>CP016211.1:772500-3360500 GCA_001931535.1 Minicystis rosea | reverse complement strand
CCATCGACGGGGAGGGCTTGGCCGCGGCCCGCGAGGAAGGCGAGGACGTCCTCGAAATCGCGCCACATCCAAAAGGGCAACAGATACCGATCGTGGAGCGATTGGCCGTGTCGCGAGAGCGGGTGATCATAAGGCTCCTCCGCGAGCGCGGTGACGATGCTCCGCACCAGGATCATCTGCGCTGCGGCCATGCGCACGTGCGGCGGCATCTCGAAGGCACGGAGCTCCAAGAGGCCTTGGCGGCCGTGCGCGCCCTCGGGGAGAAGAGCTTGTCGATGCAGATCTCCGATCGATGGGTGTTGCCGGAGACGTCGACGAGGAGGTGGCGGAAGAGCATGTCCGCGAGCCACGGCGGCGGCGGAGCGGCGTCATTCGTGCTGTCGAAGGCCCGGCGCAGCGCGATCTCCATCTCGTAGAGCGCGTCGTTCCGCGCCTCGTCGAGGCGCGGGGCCTGGGACGTCGGGCCGACGAAGAGGCCCGTGAACATGTACGAGAGCGAAGGGTGGTGTTGGAAGAAGGTGAGGAAGGAAGCCAGCACGTCGGGCCGGCGCAAAAAGGGGCTCGACAATGGCGTCGCGCCGCCCAGCGTGAGGTGATTGCCGCCGCCGCTGCCCGCTTGGCGGCCATCGACCAAATACTTCTCCGCGTGCAGGCCCGCGTGCAGCGCGGCATCGAACACGGACTCGAGCAGCGACACGTACTCGGGCACGCTCTTCGTCGGCGGGATGTTGACCTCGAGCACGCCGGGATCGGGCGTGACCGCGAAGCGCCGCAGCCGCGGCGACGACGGGGGAGGGTAGCCGCCGAGCTGCACGTCGAGGGCGAGCGCGACGCGGACGGCGTCGACGTGACCGACGAGATCGAAGAAATCCTCCGCCGAAGCGAGCGGCGGCAAGAAGACGTGGAGCGTACCGTCGCGTGCCTCGATGCTGACCGCGGTGCGGATCGGATGCGCGGCGGTCGCGCTCGCGCGTACGGATGCCGCGGCGATCGCGTGCTGCGCGGCTTCCTCCGATCCTTCGGGGAAGCGGCGCGGATCGGGCGGATCGACGGGCTCCTCGGCGATGGTGAGCGACACGCCCGGGCCGAGCGATTGCAGCGGCAAGCGCAGACCGATCGGGCTGTCGCCGGGCAGCAGAAAGAGGTGCGCGCGCCGGAACGACCAGCGCTCGCTCGCCCACGCCGAGCCGGCGCGCGCGAGCGGCAGCACGAAGCCGACCTCGCGCCCGAGGCCGCGGCCGAGCACGCGCGCGAGCCGGCGGCGCTCTTCGGGATCGTAGAGGTTGGCTTGGAGCGGATCGACGTCGACGGGCAGGCTCTCCTCGTCCTGCAGGAAGCGCCACGGATCTTCGAAGGCATCGATGACGTGACCGGCTACGCCCAGGCGATCGGCGAGCGCGGTCGCGAAGCGGCGCGCATCCGCGAGCGTCGGAGGCTGGGATCCGGGCTCGATCGCGAGCTTGCTCCAGAGCGGCACACCATCGGACCGACCGCAGATCTCGAGCGCCCAGCGCGGCAAGCTCTCGCCGGGATAGTGCTTGCCTTGTCGCTGCACGAGCGCGGCGCCGGGCGCGAGGCGATCGCTGAGCTCGCGCGCCAGGATGACGCCGTGCTTCCACTTGTCCGGGCCCAGCGCGTCGCCGTTCCACTCGGGAAGCTCCGCGTTCTCGCGGGCATTGAAGGTCGGCTCGCCGCCCATCGTGAGCGCGATCCCGAGCGCCTCGAGGCGTGCATCGGCACGCTCGCCGGCCGCCACGAGCTCACTCCAGATCTCGTCGGTGTACGGCGCGGTCGGCCGCGGCTCGTGGCCGAGGCGACCAACCGTCATCGAGAACGACACCTCGGTGGCCACGACGTCGCTCGACCCTTCGATGGGGGCGGCGAGCGGTGGATGCGCCGTGCACGCGAGCGGGATGTGACCTTCACCGCAGAGGAGGCCGCTCGTGGCGTCGAGGCCGAGCCAGCCCGCGCCCGGCAAGTACACCTCGGCCCACGCATGGAGATCGACCACGTCGCGCCCGACGCCGCGGGGCGCGCCGGGGATCATGCCTTCATCGGTGAGCTGCACGAGGTAGCCGCTGACGAAGCGCGCCGCGAGCCCACGCGCGCGGAGGAGCGCGACCAACAGCACCGCCGAGTCACGGCAGCTCCCGCGGCCGGCCACGAGCGTCTCCTCCGGCGTGTAGACGCCGCTCTCCTCGCGGATGACGTAGCGCACGCGCCGGTTCACCGCTTGGTTCAGGCCCACGACCAGCGACACGGTGTCGCCCGTGCGCGGCAGATTGGCATCGAAGCGCGCGAACTCGGGGCCGGTGGCGAACGCTGGATCGTTCGTGTCCAAGAACGGCAGGAGATCGCGCGCCGTCTCCGCCGGGTAGGCGAACGGCGTCTTCTCGGCCAGGCCGTCGAGGTAGAAATCGAAGGGATTGACCGGCCGGATGTCGACGGCGATCTCAACGAGCACGTCGAACCGATCGATGTGGACCCCTTCGTCGAACGAGATGCGGGCCACGTGATTCCCCGTGGGATCCTGCTGCCAGCGGAGATTGCACGGCTGCTCGATGTGGAGGCCGTACGCCTCGATCTTGGCCTTCGCGTGGTTCGCCGGGCGGAGGCGGATCAGGTGCGGGCCGAGCGTGGCGGGGCGCGGGTAGACGTAGCGGCTCTGGTGCTGGATGAGCAGGCGCAACGGAGGGCTCCTTGCGAGATGGCTCGCAGGCTACGCCGCCCCGCGTTTCCGGACCGTTTCGCGCCGATCACGCGGCCCCGAGAGGTGAGGCGTCCCCAAGAAACGAGCGCGTGGCCGTGCCCCTTCGCCGGTCTCACGCGGCCCTTTGCTTCCGCCGCGTGCCTGGGGCAAGGAGATCCTCATGCGGATCTTGCACACCATGCTCCGGGTCGGTGACCTCGAACGATCCATCGCGTTTTACCGCGAAGTCCTCGGCATGCAGCTCTTCTCGCGCAAAGACTACCCGGACGGCAGGTTCACCCTCGCGTTCCTCGGTTACGCGGCGAACCCCGAGCAGGCGGAGATCGAGCTGACCCACAACTGGGGCGTGGAGCAGTACGAGATCGGGACCGCGTATGGCCACATCGCCATCGGCGTGGACGACATCTACGCGGTGTGCGACCGCATCCGCGCGGCCGGCGGCAAGATCACGCGCGAGCCCGGCCCGATGAAGCACGGCACCACGGTGATCGCCTTCGTGCAGGATCCCGACGGCTACAAGGTCGAGCTCATCGAAGAGAGCAGCCGGACCCGGACGTAGAACATGGCGACCGTCGAAGAGCTCGTCTCCCAGCCCATCCCGCGGGAGCGGTCGGTGTTCTGCAACCGCACGCTCAACCTCCGCAGCATCCGCGCCATCGGCTACGACATGGACTACACGCTCATCCACTACGCCACCGGCGAGTGGGAGCGGCGGGCCTACGAGCACCTGCGCACGCGGCTCGCGGCCTTGGGCTGGCCGGTCAAGGATCTCGACTTCGATCCTTCGTTCGCCATTCGCGGCCTCATCCTCGACGTCGAGAAGGGCAACATCATCAAGGCCAACCGCTTCGGCTACGTGAAGCGCGCCTTCCACGGGCAGACGCCGCTCTCCTACGAAGAGCAGCGCCTCATCTACGGCCGCACCATCGTCGATTTGGCCGAGCCGCGTTGGGTGTTCCTCAACACCTTCTTCTCGCTCTCCGAAGCGCACATGTACATGCAGCTCGTGGAGCTGCTCGATCGGCGCCTCCTGCCCGAGGTCCTCGGCTACGCCGATCTCTACCGGCGCGTGAAGCACGCGCTCGATCTCACCCACATGGAGGGCGCGCTCAAGGCCGAGATCGTGGCCGATCCCGAGCGCTTCATCATCGTCGATCCCGAGACGCCGCTGGCGCTCCTCGATCAGCGCAAGGCCGGGAAGAAGCTGCTCCTCGTCTCCAACTCGGAGTGGATCTACACGCGCGCGGTGATGGCGTATGCGTTCGATCGCTTCCTCCCCGAGGGGATGACGTTTCGCGATGTCTTCGACGTCATCATCGTGGGCGCGCGCAAGCCGGAGTTCTTCACGCAGAGGTCGCCGATCTTCGAGGTCGTGAGCGATGACGGCCTCCTCCGTCCGGCCTTCGGGCTGCGCGACGGCGGCGCGTTCCTCGGAGGCAATGCGGCGCAGGTCGAGGAGTACCTCGGGTTCTCGGGCGACGAGTTCCTCTACGTCGGCGATCACATCTACGGCGACGTCAAGGTGTCGAAGAGCATGCTGCGCTGGCGCACGGGCCTCATCGTGCGCGAGCTGGAGGGCGAGATCGCCATCGAGGACGCGACCCGCCAAAAGGACGAGCGGCTCGCGGGGCTGATGCGGGACAAAGAGCAGCTCGAGCAGACGCACTGCCGGGTGCGCCTCGCGCTCCAGCGCGTGCGCGATCACTACGGGCCGGAGCCCGACGCGTCGGAGGCGGACCTCGTGCAGAAGCTTGCCGATCTGCGCGCGCAGATCTCCACGCTCGATGCCGAGATCAGCCCCATGGCCAAGGCCGCGAGCGAGCTGTCGAACCCGCGCTGGGGCCTGTTGATGCGCGCGGGCAACGACAAGAGCCACCTCGCGCGGCAGGTCGAGCGATCGGCCGACATCTACACCTCGCGCGTGTCGAACTTCCTGTTCTGCACGCCGTTCGCGTACTTCCGCCCGCCGCGGGGGACGCTGCCGCACGATCCCTCGCCCGCGGCGCCCGGATCGCTGCCGATCGAGAGCGCGTGACCACCTTCCTCGGCGCCACGGTGCAGCGCGTGGACGTCGGGCCCGAGGTGGTCCTGATTCGGGCGCGCGCGCCGGGGGCGACGAGCTTCGTCATCGTCGCCTCCGGCCGGCGCGGCGGCGTCGGCGTGGCCGCGGAGAAGCCTTGGAAGGGCGCCGGCCTGCCCGGCGGTGTCGCGCCCGACGGCGAGAAGATGCGTTATCGCGCGCGGCTCGAGGGCGGTCGCATCGAAGCGCTCGGCGCCCGTTCGATCGTGATCCAGAAGGGCGAATCACGCTTCGTGATCGAGGCCGCGATGTCCGATGGATCGCGCATCGTGCTCCGCGAGGCCGCGGCCGCCGAGGCCTTCGACACCGATGCCCGTGACGAGGACGCGCTCCTCGCCGAAGGCGAGCGGCTCGGCCGCGAGCTCGGTGAAGGCGCGTTCGCCGCGCGCAGGCAGGAGGTCACGCGCGCGCTGGCGAAGGCCCGAGCCCGCGTGACGCGCCGGATCGAAGCAGTTCGCGGCGATCTCGCGCGCATCGGCGAGGCCGACGATCTCGCGGCGCGCGCCGCGCTGTTCGTGGCCGAGGCCGCGCGTGCACCGCGCGGCGCCACCAAGATCGCGGTCACCGATTGGTCGACCGGCGAGCCCGTGCCCATCGAGCTCGCCCTCGATCCCGCGCGATCCGCGCGCGAGCAAGTCGATGCCATGTTCAAGCGCGCGCGCCGCCTCAAGCTGGGCGCGGCCATCGCGGAGAAGCGTCTCGCCGAGACCGAAGCCACCGCCGCGCGCCTCGAAGCCGTCGCCGGCGACCTCGACGCGGTGACGACACCGGCGGAGATCGAGGCTCTCGTCACCGCGCTGCGCAGCGCCGCTCCGCGTGATTTCGCGCTCGCCCAAGCGCGCGCCGGCGACGGCAAGGGCACCGCGAAGACCGCGCCGAGCCGGCCTTTTCGCACCTTCGCCGGCAGCGGCGGCGCCCGCATCTTCGTGGGCCGCGGCGCCGCGCACAACGACGCGCTCACCTTCCACACCGCGCGCCCGCACGATCTGTGGCTCCACGCCAAGGCGCGTGCCGGCGCCCACGTCATCGTGCCCCTCGACAAGAACCAGGTTTGCCCGAGCGACGTGCTCGTCGACGCTGCCCACCTCGCCGCGCATTTCTCCGAAGCGCGCGAGGAGGCCATCGTCGAGGTGCAGCACACGCCCCGCCGCTATCTACGCAAGCCGAAGGGATCGGCGCCCGGCTTCGTCATCGTCGATCGCGAGAAGGTCCTCGTTCTCCGCGTCGAGCGCGATCGCCTCGCTGGGCTGCTCGCCGCCGAAGAGCCGTGAGGCACGGCGACGATCCGCGCGATCGCCGCCCCTGCAGTCATCGCGTCGCCGTCACTCGTCCCAGTCGACGCGCAACATCACCCGATGGCCATCGCGCCGCATCTCCGCGACCAGCGCGTGGGCGTCGCGCGCCGTCTCGAAGGCACGCCGCCCGAGCTCTGGAGAGCTCATCGGAATGTCGTTCACCGCGGTGATCAAATCCCCAGCGCGCACTCCTGCGAGCGCAGCGGCCGAGCGCTCGCCGACGGCGAGCACCCGCAGGCCCGAGTAGCCTTTGTGCATCTCGTAGCGCACGCGCATCGCCCCGCCCGTGAGGCCGGCCTCGGCGAGCGCGCGCGGCAACCGAGCCCGCGCCAGCGTGACATCGGCGTTCGCCGCGGCGAGGTTCTCCGCGCTCCGCCAGAGATCGTCGATCATGTGCGACGTGCTGTCCGTCACCCAAACGGGCGTCCCGGGCAGCATGGGCAGCGCGGTTTGGGGAATCATGGACTGCACGAGCTCCCGCTCATGCGCTCTGTGTCGTTTCGCGTCGATCCGGTGCGTCACCACCGCGAATGTCACGGCTGACAACGAGGCGCTCGCGACCAGGAGCAGCGCCGTCGCCGCCGCGGTGACGGCCCTCGGGATCGTGAAGACGCGCGGGTGTGGCGGAGGCAGCGCAGGGAAGCCGATCGAAGCAGGAAAACGTGGTGGCTCCGGAACGAAGCCCGCGCAACGGATCGCCTGCTGAGGGTTGGTGCACGACGTCGGCAGGTCGGGCTCGACGGGCCCAGGGACGCGGTAGGGATCGAGCATGCCCGGGCCCCATCAATGACGGTGCCATCCCGAAAATCGCGTCGAATCCGCAGATGCCTCGGCGCGCCATCGGCGAATCGTCACGAGACCAAGCTCATGACTGCCACTCTGTCAGGCGGGGTATTGGGCCGCTCGCGCCGTCGAGATCACCGCGGCGGGGGAATCGGCCCCGTGTTGCTCCAAGCAGGCGCACGCGTGAGCGTGGCCACGCCGCGCCACGGCGGCGTCCACGAGTTGATCTCCAGCGTGTCCGGCTGCGTGAACGTGCACACCGCATCGTAGGGAACACCCTGCTCGTCGTACGAAACCACCTTGAACCGATCACCTTGGGCTTCGACGATCCGATACGCGCGGTCCACGTGCACGCCCGGTGACTCGGCCACGAAGCGCCCGCGATCGAAGCGCACCGTGAGGTTTCCGTATTGGAACTCGACGAACGCTTGGCTCATCGCATCGAGCGGTCTCTCGGGCTGAAAGCGTTGCAGCTTCCAGGTGCCGGTGAGATGCGCGTCGGCGTTGGCGAGCGCGACGGTGTCGGGACCCGTGACGCTCGCGGGGCGTGGGCAGCCCGTGAGCACGACGGCGAAGAGCAGGGCGGCTCGAACGATGCGCATGAAGTGAGATTAAGCCACCTTCGTGCTCGTTTCCAATCTGCTGTCAGGGCGCGTCCCGGGGCCCCTGCACACCCTTGACGCGCGATCACACGCCTCGCAGTCTCACGCCTGCACGGGCCGGGACCGGACGTCGTTCGGTGCTGCGCTCGTCGTGGTGGGGGGGAGCACGCATCATGAACGAGGCGGGATCCGCGCGTCGCGCGGATGAGGTCCGTGTGCGCTCGGCGCGCGCACGAGGGGAGCATGCTTGTCGCCGCGCTTCGCGACACGCGCGCATGCCTCGACGACAAGGCTCCAGCAGCGGGCGCTCCACGCCTTCGCAACAGGATACGACGCGCCCGTCGAGGACGGTTTGGAGCATGGTTTGCGCAATGACCACCGTGGTAGCGCCCCATGCCGCGCGCGCTCGCCTCGCGTCCGGCCTCATCGCTCGGGGATGCTCATGAGCCGCAAGAACGTAGAGGACATCTATCCGCTCTCGCCGCTGCAGCAGGGCATTCTGTATCACACGCTCGTCGCCACCGAGCCCGGTGTCTACTTCGTCCAGCACGGCTTTCTCATCGAGGGTCCGCTCGATATCACGTGCTTCGAGCGTGCCTTTCAAGACGTCGTCGATCGCCATCCCATCCTCCGCACCGCCTTCGTCTGGGAGCGCCGCGACCGCCCCATGCAGGTCGTGCGCGAGCGCGCGAAGCTGCCTTTCGCGGTCGAAGACCTGCGCGCCGCGAGCGACGCCGACAAGGCCCTTCGCACCGAGGCCATCCTCGCCGCCGATCGCGCGCGCGGCTTCGAGCTCCAGCGCGCGCCGCTCCTGCGCGTGACCGTGATCCGGCTCCGCGACGACGCCTTTCGGATCGTGTGGAGCGTGCACCACCTGTTGCTCGACGGCTGGTCGACGCCCCTCGTGACGCGCGAGCTCTTCGCCGGCTACGAGGCTCACCTCTGCGATCGGCCGATCCGCTTCGAGCGCCCGCGGCCGTATGGCGATTACATCGGTTGGTTGCAAAAGCAGGATCCCGCGCGCGCCCATGCGTTCTTCGGCGCGCTCCTCCACGGCTTCCACACGCCCACGCCTCTCGGCGTCGATCGCGCCGCCCCTGTTTCGAGCGAGGATGATCCGGCGGCCGATCTCCGCCTCGAGCTCTCCGACGACGACTCCGAGCGTCTCGCCGCCTTCGCCCGCCGCCATCATCTCACGCCGAGCACCATCGTCCTCGGCGCCCATGCGATCTTGCTGTCGCGTTACGCCGGCGAGGAGGACGTGCTCTTCGGCGCCACCGTGTCGGGCCGCTCCGCGCCGCTCGCAGGCATCGAGAAGATGATTGGCCTCTTCATCAACACGCTCCCCGTGCGGGTCCGCGTGCCCGAGGACGAGACGGCCCTTTCGTTCCTCACCGCGCTGCATGCGCAACAGACCGAAATGCGTGAGCACGAGCATCTCCCGCTCGTCGAGCTGCAACGCCTCTCCGACGTGCCTCGCGGGACACCGCTCTTCGAAAGCCTCTTCGTCTTCGAGAATTTTCCCTTCGACGCGAGCGGCGGCGAGGGCCCCGCGGGCCTCGTCATCCGGCGCGATCGCACCCGCGAGCGCACGCACTATCCGCTCACCGTCGTCGCCGCCTTCCGCCGCCGACTCTCGCTCCGCCTCGGCTACGACCGTCGTCGCTTCGACGACGCGACCATCGCGCGGTGGATGGATCACCTCCGCAACCTGGTGCTCGGCCTCGTCGCCGGCGCGCACCGGCCGCTGCGCGAGCTTTCCCTGCTCGGCCCGGAGGAGCGCGACGACCTCGTGCACCGCTGGAACGACACCACCGTCGCCCGCTCGCCCGGCGTGCTCCTGCATCAGCTCGTGGAAGCGCAGGTCGACCGCACCCCCGACGCCGTCGCCGTGACCTTCGAAGGCGAGGCGCTCACCTATCGTGATCTCGACGAGCGTGCCAATCGAGTGGCGCATCACCTGCGCTCTCTCGACGTCGGCCCCGACGCGCGTGTCGGCGTCTTCATGGACCGAGGGCTCGAGCTGCCCGTCGCGCTCCTCGGGGTGCTCAAGGCCGGTGGCGCCTATCTCCCGCTCGATCCTTCGTACCCGAAAGACCGCTTGAAGACCATGTTGGTCGACGCGGGAGCATCGGTGTTGCTCGTCTGCTCACCGCTCCTCGGCGAGCTCGCCGTCGAGGGCATTCGCGAGGTCGCCGTCGACGCCGACGCCAGCCTGGCAGCCGCGAGCCCCGTGCGCCTGACGGCGTCCGCGACACCCGACCATCTCGCTTACGTCATCTACACCTCGGGCTCCACGGGCACGCCCAAAGGCGTGATGATCCCGCACCGGGCCATCGTCAACCACATGGCCTGGATGCATGGGCGCTTCCCGCTCGGCCCGAGCGACGCCGTCCTGCAAAAGACCCCCATCGCCTTCGACGCCTCCGTCTGGGAATTCTGGGCGCCTCTCATGGGCGGCGCGCGCCTCGTGATGGCTTGTCCGGGCGGCCATCGCGACGCGGCCTATCTGGCCTCCGCCGTCGTCACCCATCACATCACCGATCTCCAGCTCGTCCCCTCCGTGCTCGCGCTCTTCGTGGAGGAGCCGGCCCTCGCGCAGCACACGAGCTTGAAGCGTCTTTATGCCGGTGGGGAGGCGCTCCCACGCGCGCTCGTCGAGCGTTTCAAAGCCCGTTGCGACATCGAGGTTGTGAACCTCTACGGCCCCACCGAATGCACCGTGCAGTCGATCGTGTGGGTGACCGATGCCGTCGCGCGCGGGCCGCTGTCGCCCATCGGCCTTCCCATCGACAACGTGCGCGCGTACGTGCTCGACGCCGGCATGCGCCTCGTGCCCATCGGCGTCATGGGCGAGCTCTGCATCGGCGGAGCCGCGGTGGGGCGCGGCTACATCGGGCGTCCCGATCTCACCGCCGAGCGGTTCGTGCCCGATCCTTTCAGCGCCGATCCGAGCGCGCGCCTCTACCGCACGGGAGATCTCGTGCGCCGCGATGCCGACGGCGTGCTCACCTACGTCGGCCGCCTCGATCATCAGATCAAGCTGCGCGGCCATCGCATCGAGCTCGGCGAGATCGAAGCCGTGCTGCGGGGGCATGCCACCGTGCGCGACGCGGCTGTCGTCGTGCGCGAAGATCGATCCGGCGATCGCCGGCTCGCGGCCTACGTCGTTTCCGGCGACGAAGCGCCGCGCGCCTCCACGCTGCGAGCCTTCGTGAAGGATCGTTTGCCCGATCCTATGGTGCCGTCGTCGATCACGATCCTCGACGCATTCCCCACGACCCCGAGCGGCAAGCTCGATCGTCGCGCGTTGCCTGCGCCCGACGGCGCCGACATCGAGCGTGTCATCGTCGCCCCCCGCGGCCCGATCGAGGAGGCCATCGCAGCCATCTTCGCGGACGTTCTGCGCCTCGATCCGGCGTGCGTCGGCGCGCACGACGGCTTCTTCGATCTAGGCGGTCATTCGCTCCTCGCCACGGCGGCCATGGGCCGCATTCGCGCCGCCTTCAACCTCGACCTTCCGCTGCGCGCCATCTTCGAGTCGACGACGCCCGCACACCTCGCGGCCGTCGTGCAAGCCACCCTCGGCGCCGGCGCCATCGCGGCCTCGCCGCCGCTCGTCGCGTCGGATGCCGACACCGCCGTGCTCTCCTTCGCGCAGGAGCGGCTCTGGTTCCTCACGCAGCTCGATCCCGGCGATCCTTCGTACAACATCCCGCTCTCCTTGCGCCTTCAAGGTCGCTTGGACGTGGATGCGCTGCAGGGCGCCCTCACCGATCTCGCGGACCGTCACGAGGTCCTCCGCACCACGATTGCATCCATCGATGGTCGCCCGGTCCCCGTCGCCCACGAGTGCACGCCCGTCGTCCTCGACGTGAGGCACCTCGATGCCGGCGCGCTGCCCCATCGCGAGGCCGCTGCGCGTCGCGAGGCCCTCGCGGAAGCGCGGCGCGGCTTCGATCTCGCGATCGACCGGCCGTTCCGCGCCGTGCTACTCGTGCTCGGCGAGGACGATTTTCAACTCCTCGTCACGATGCATCACATCGTGTCCGACGGCTGGTCGCTCGGCGTCCTCTACCGCGATCTCTCCGCCTTCTATCGAGCACGTCTCTCCGGCGCACCCGCGCGTCTCCCCGACCTTCCGATTCGATATCGCGACTATGCTGCTTGGCAGCGCGCTTGGCTCTCCGGCGACACCTATGATCGCGAGCTCGCCTATTGGCGCGAGCGCCTCTCGGGTGCGCCGCGCGCGCACGATCTTCCCACCGATCGCCCGCGCGCGGCGGTTCCTTCGCACCGCGGTGGTCGTCATTCCTTCACCATCGCAGCCGATCTCGTCAAAGCCGTCAAAGACCTCTCGCGGCGCGAGGGCGTCACGCCCTTCATGGCCTTTCTCGCCGCCTTCGAGGTGCTCCTTCATCGGTACACCGGGCAAACCGATCTCCTCGTGGGCACGCCCAGCGCGGGCCGCGGGCGCACCGAGATGGAGGGGCTCGTCGGCTTCTTCGTCAACACCCTCGTCCTGCGCGTCGAGGCCACACCCGATCTCGCGTTTCGCGAGCTCCTCCAGCGTGTGAAGGAGAGCGCCCTCGGCGCCTTCGCGCATCAGGACATGCCCTTCGAGCAGCTCGTCCGCGAGCTCGTCGCCGAGCGCGATCCCAGCCGCGCGCCGCTCGTCCAGGTCTCGTTCACGCTTCAGGCCGAGCCCACGCCGCTGCCCGCGCTCCCCGGCATCGCGGTGCGCCGCGCCCCCGCGGAGAACACCACCGCGAAATTCGATCTCACCCTCGCGCTCTTCGATGGCCCTTCGGGCCTCGTCGCCATGCTGGAGCACGCCGCCGACCTCTTCGACGCCTCCACCATCGAGCGCATGGCGGGCCACTTCGTCAACCTGCTCACCGCCGCCGTGCGCGCCCCCGAGCGCCGTCTCGCCGAGCTATCCATCCTCTCCGACGAAGAGCGCAATCGCATCGTCGAGCAGTGGAATCGAACCGACGCACCTTGGCCCGAGGACGCGACCATTCATGATCTGTTCGAGGCCCAAGTCGATCGCACCCCCGACGCCACGGCTCTTCTCTTCGAAGGTCGCGAAACCACCTATCGCGATCTCGACGCCCGCGCCAACCAGCTCGCGCATCACCTGATCTCGCTCGGCGTCGGCCCCGAGTCGCGCGTCGGCATCTCGCTGCATCGGTCGCCGGAGATGATCGTCGCGCTCCTCGGCACGCTCAAGGCCGGCGGCGCGTGGGTGCCGCTGGATCCCGCGTATCCACGCGATCGGCTGGCCTTCATGATCGCCGACGCCGGCCTCTCCGTGCTGCTCACCGAGGCGGGCATCGATCTCCCCGCCTCGGAGGCCAAGGTGGTTCGCCTCGACGCCGACGCGCCCGTCGTCGCGCAAGCACCCTCGCCGCGCCCCACGGTGAACGTCGCTGCCGATGACCCAGCCTACGTCATCTACACATCGGGCTCGACGGGCCGGCCGAAGGGCGTCGTCGTCGAGCATCGCGGCCTCGGCAACGTCGCAGCCGTTCATCGCGCGACCTACGGCGTCGGCCCCGGCACGCGCATCCTGCAATTCTCGTCGCTCAACTTCGACGCGTCGGTGTGGGAGATCGTCATGGCGCTGCTCAACGGCGCGACGCTCGTGCTCGCACCGCAGGAGGCGCTGCTCCCTGGGCCGGACCTCGTCCGCACGCTGGTGGAGAACCGCGTCTCGATCCTGACCGTGCCCCCGAGCGTGCTTTCGGCGCTGCCGTGGTTCGAATCGTTGGACCTCGAAACAATCGTCGTGGCCGGCGAAGCCTGCCCGCAGGACCTCGTCGATCGCTGGGCCCAGGGCCGTCGCTTCTTCAACGCTTATGGCCCGACGGAAGCCTCGATCTGCGCGAGCCAGGCGGAGTGCTTCGCGGGCTCGGGCAAGCCGACCATCGGCAAGCCCATCGCCAATGTGCGCATCTACATCGTCGATGCATTGCTGAAGCCGGTGCCCATCGGCGTGGCGGGTGAGCTGTGCATCGGCGGTGTCGGCGTGGCACGCGGCTACCTGAACCGGCCGGAGCTGACGGCGGAGAAGTTGGTGGCAAGCCCGTTCGTGCCTGGCGAGCGGCTGTATCGGACCGGCGATCGCGCGCGCTACCGAGCGGACGGGGCGATCGAGTTCCTGGGTCGCGAAGATGAGCAGGTGAAGCTTCGTGGCTTCCGAATCGAGCTGGGGGAGATCGACGCGGCGCTGCGCGGTCACGCGGGTGTTTTGGATGCGGTGACGGTGCTTCGAGAGGAGGAGGGGACCTCGCGGCTCGTGGCGTACATCGTACCTCGTTTGGGGGCAGCCCCGAGTGCCACGGAATTGAGGGTGTTCCTGGAAGCGACGTTGCCACCGCACATGGTGCCGGCGGTATTCGTGCAGCTCGGCGCGATGCCGCTCACGCCGAATGGGAAGGTGGATCGTCGTGCGCTGCCTGCGCCGGCGCGTGAGGAACGCGCATTCGTGGCGCCTCGTGGGCCGGTGGAGGAGGCGATTGCGGGCATCTTCGCCGAGGTGTTGAAGGTCGGCGACGTGGGCGCGCACGATGGCTTTTTCGTCTTGGGTGGCCACTCCCTCGTGGCGACACAGGCCGTGGCGCGCATTCGTGATGCCTTTGGGATCGAGCTGCCTTTGCGCGCGCTCTTCGAGTCGCCCACGCCCGCCGCGCTCGCCGCGGTCGTGCGAGCGCGGATCGAGGCCGATCGTGGCGTCGCCGTCCCGCCCATCGAGCGCGTGTCGCGGGACGGTGATCTCCCGCTCTCGTTCGGCCAGGAGCGCCTTTGGTTCCTCGCCCAGCTCGAGCCCGACAATCCCGCGTACGTCATCTCGTCCGCCGCGCGTCTCCGCGGCCCGCTCGACGTCGGCGCGCTCTCGCAGGCGCTCACCGAGCTCGTCCGCCGGCACGAGACGCTGCGCACCACGTTTGCTGTTCGCGCCGGTCGCCCCGCGCAAATGCTTCACGCGCCGCGACCCATCGACCTCTCCATCATCGATCTGAGCGTCGCGCTCGATCCTCTCGACGCCGCCCGCATCGCGGTATCCGAGGAGGCGCTCGCGCGCTTCGATCTGGAACGGGGCCCGCTCTTCCGTGCGCGCTTGTTTCGCCTCGCCGCAGACGATCACGCGCTCGTGCTCGCGATGCATCACATCGTCTCCGACGGCTGGTCCCAAGCCGTGATCCACCGCGAGCTCGCCGCGCTCTACGAGGCCTTCGCCGCCGGCCGCGCGTCACCGCTCGTCGAGCTTCCCGTGCAGTATGTCGACTACGCCGCGTGGCAGCGGGCCGTCCTCGGCGGCGAGACGTTCGATCGTCAGATCGCCTTTTGGAAAGAGACCCTCGGCGACGCACCGCGAGCCCTCGATCTGCCCGCCGATCGCGCGCGTCCACCCGTCCCCTCGTACCGCGGCGATCGGCGCCCGTTCTCGTTCCCGATCGACACCCTCACCGCACTTTCAGCGCTTGCGCGCCGCGAGGGAGCGACCTTGTTCATGACGCTCCTCGCGGCCTTCGAGGTCCTCCTTCATCGCCTCACCGCCGAGCGCGACCTCGTCGTGGGCACGCCCGTCGCAGGCCGCGCGCGCGCCGAGACGGAGGCCCTCGTCGGCTTCTTCATCAACAGTCTCGTGCTCCGTGTCGAGGTCGCGCCCGAGCTCGCGTTCCGCGATCTCGTGTGCCGCGTCCGCGACGTCTGCCTCGCTGCGTACGCCCACCAAGACGTGCCCTTCGAGCGCCTGGTGCAAGAGCTCGCCCCCGAGCGCGATCTCAGCCGCGCGCCGCTCTTCCAGGTGATGTTCACCCTGCAGAACGAGCCCCGCGAAGCGCTCGTCCTCCCTGGCCTCCAAGCCTCGCGCCTCGGCACGGCCGCCCCCACGGCCAAGCTCGATCTCTCGCTGGCGATGCACGCCGGCGCACACGCCTTCGGCGGCGTGGTCGAATACGCCACCGACCTCTTCGACGCTTCCACCATCGATCGTCTGATTGCCCACCTCGGCACGCTGCTCGCAGCCATCGCCCGAGATCCCGATGCGCGCGTCGACACCCTGCCCATCCTCTCCGAGGAAGAGCGATATCGCATCGTCGAGACCTGGAGCACGGCCCCGGCGCCATACCCCAAAGACGCCACGATTCACGCGCTCTTCGAGGCCCAGGCCGCGCTTGCTCCAGAAGCCGGCGCGCTCCTCTTCGAAGGTCGCGAGATTTCCTATCGCGATCTCGACGAGCGTGCCAATCGCATGGCCAACCACTTGCGCCGTGTGGGCATCGGTCCCGAGTCGCGCGTCGGCATCTCGCTGCGTCGGTCGCCGGAGATGATCATCGCGGTCCTCGGCACGCTCAAGGCTGGCGGCGCGTGGGTGCCGCTGGATCCTGCATATCCACGCGATCGGCTGGCATTCATGATCGCCGACGCCGGCCTCTCCGTGTTGCTCACCGAGGCAGGCATCGATCTCCCCGCCGCCGAGGCCAAGGTGGTTCGCCTCGATGTCGACGCGTCTCTCATCGCCGTCGAGAGCCCCCAAAGACCCGTATCCGGCGCTACGGCCAGCAACGCGGCCTATGTCATCTACACGTCGGGCTCGACGGGGCGGCCGAAGGGCGTCGTCGTCGAGCATCGCGGCCTCGGCAACGTCGCAGCCGTTCATCGCGCGACCTACGGCGTCGGCCCCGGCACACGCGTCCTGCAATTCTCGTCGCTCAACTTCGACGCGTCGGTGTGGGAGATCGTCATGGCGCTGCTCAACGGCGCGACGCTCGTGCTCGCACCGCAGGAGGCGCTGCTCCCTGGGCCGGACCTCGTCCGCACGCTGGTGGAGAACCGCGTCTCGATCCTGACCGTGCCCCCGAGCGTGCTTTCGGCGCTGCCGTGGTTCGAATCGTTGGACCTCGAAACAATCGTCGTGGCCGGCGAAGCCTGCCCGCAGGACCTCGTCGACCGCTGGGCCCAGGGTCGCCGCTTCTTCAATGCGTACGGCCCGACGGAAGCCTCGATCTGCGCGACTCAAGCGGAGTGCTTCGCGGGCTCGGGCAAGCCGACCATCGGCAAGCCCATCGCCAATGCGCGCATCTACATCGTCGATGCATTGCTGCAGCCGGTGCCCATCGGCGTGGCGGGTGAGTTGTGCATCGGCGGTGTCGGCGTGGCACGCGGCTACCTGAACCGGCCGGAGCTGACGGCGGAGAAGCTCGTGGCAAGCCCGTTCGTGCCTGGCGAGCGGCTGTATCGGACCGGTGATCGCGCGCGCTACCGAGCGGACGGGGCGATCGAGTTCCTGGGTCGCGTGGATGAGCAGGTGAAGCTTCGTGGCTTCCGAATCGAGCTGGGGGAGATCGACGCGGCGCTGCGCGGTCACGCGGGTGTTTTGGATGCGGTGACGGTGCTTCGAGAAGAGGAGGGGACCTCGCGGCTCGTGGCGTACATCGTTCCTCATTTGGGGGCAGCACCGAGTGCCACGGAATTGAGGGTGTTCCTGGAAGCGACGTTGCCACCGCACATGGTGCCGTCGGTGTTCGTGCCCCTCGCATCGATGCCGCTCACGCCGAATGGGAAGGTGGATCGTCGTGCGCTGCCTCTGCCGGCGCGTGAGGAACGCGCATTCGTGGCGCCTCGTGGGCCGGTGGAGGAGGCGATTGCGGGCATCTTCGCCGAGGTGTTGAAGGTCGGCGACGTGGGCGCGCACGATGGCTTCTTCGAGCGTGGTGGCCATTCGCTCCTCGCCACCCGTGTCGTGTTTCGCATTCGAGATCTGTTCGGCCTCGAGGTGCCTTTGCGCGCGCTGTTCGATGCGGGCTCACCGGCGGGCCTCGCTGCCATCGTTGAAGCACAGCGGGGCGCCGTCGGGAGGACGCCCATCGAGCGAGTTTCACGCGAGGCGGAGCTCCCGCTCTCGTTCGCGCAGGAGCGACTCTGGTTCCTCGATCAGCTCGAGCCGGGGAGCGCTTCGTACGTCGTTCCGCTCGGCCTCCGCTTCTCGGGCCCGCTCGACGAGCATGCGCTCGCACGCACGCTGCAAGAGATCACGCGCCGCCACGAGGTTCTCCGCACCACCTTCGCAGGGGCTTCCGGCAAGCCGCTGGCCGTCGTTCACGAAGCGGCGCTTCCGCTCACCATCGAGGATGTGACCCACCTTTCCGTCTCCGATCGCGAGGCCGCGGTCGCACGCGAGGCAGCCCGCGAGGCCGAGACTCCGTTCGATCTCGCGCGCGGACCGGTGGTCCGTGCTCGTTTGCTCCGGCTCTCCGCGAGCGATCGGGTGCTGCTCTTCGCCATGCACCACGTCGTCACCGATGGCTGGTCGCTCGGCGTCATCCTCCACGAGATCGCGGTGCTCTACGGCGCCTTCGCGCGGGGCGAGCCTTCACCGCTCGCGGACCTCGATGTGCAGTACGTCGATTGGGCCGTTTGGCAGCGACGGTGGCTCGAAGGTGGAATCCTCGATGCGCAGCTCGCCCACTGGCGCAGCGCGCTCGCGGGCGCGCCGCGCGGGCTCGATCTCCCCACCGATCGACCGCGCCCGAAGACGCCGTCGCAGCGCGGAGATTGCCGTTCATTCCACGTCTCCTCCGAGGTCCTCGCGGCGTTGGAGACCATCGCACGTCACGAGGGGGCGACCCTTTACATGACGGTGCTCTCCGCGTTGATGGCGCTCCTCCAGCGTACGACCGGCCAGCGCGACATCGTGGTGGGCGCGCCCATCGCGGGCCGCACGCATTCCGAGACCGAGGGTCTGATTGGCTTCTTCACCAACACGCTGGCCATGCGCGCCGACGTCGACGATGCGCTGCCGTTCGTCGCGCTCCTCCAGCGCGTCCGCGAGACCTGCCTCGCGGCCTACGCCCATCAAGACGTCCCCTTCGAGCGCGTCGTGCAGGAGATCCTGCCGGATCGCGATCCCAGCCGCGCACCGATCTTCCAAGTCACGCTCACCCTTCAAAACGAGCCTCCGCCCGCGATCGCTTTGCCGGGCCTCACCGTCCGGCGCGTCGGCGCCGAGAGCACGACCGCGAAGTTCGATCTCGTCGTCTCGCTCTCCGCATCCGCATCCGGGCTCAACGGGAGCATCGCCTTCGCCACCGATCTCTTCGACGGCGACACCGTCGAACGGCTCGCGGCCCGCTTTGCCACGCTCCTCGCGGGCGTCGCGCGCGATCCCGCACAACCCATCTGTCAGCTCCCCGTGCTGCCCGAAGCGGAGCAACACCTCCTCGCGCGAGCCTTCCACGACGGCGAGATCACATTTCCCCAGCGCGCCTGCCTGCACGAGATCTTCGCGAAGCGCGCCGCCGAGACGCCCGATCGCGTGGCCGTCACCTGCGAAGGAGAGAGCCTTCGCTACGGCGAGCTAAAGGCCCGTGCCGACCGCGTCGCCCGGCTCCTCATCGATCGTGGTGTCGGCCCCGACGTCCTCGTCGGTCTCTGCATGGATCGATCGATTGACCTCGTGGTCGCGATCGTCGCCGTCCTCACCGCGGGAGGCGCGTATCTCCCGCTCGATCCCGAGTATCCCCGCGATCGCCTGGCGTTCATGATCGAGGACGCCGACGTCTCGGTGATCGTCACCCAGGCTCGCCATGCCGACATGCTCTCCGGCATTGCAGCCGATGCTTCGACGATCTGCATCGACGGTGATGCCACGCCCGTCGAGGCCGGTCCCACTGCGCCGATCGGCGCGCGATCGACGCCGGAGAACCTTGCGTATGTGATCTACACGTCTGGATCGACGGGGAAGCCGAAGGGAGCGATGGTGACGCACCACAACGTGGTTCGTCTCTTCGACGCCACGGAGGCTTGGTATCGATTCGGTTCATCGGACGTGTGGGCGTTGTTCCACTCGTATGCGTTCGACTTCTCTGTGTGGGAGCTTTGGGGCGCGCTGCTCTACGGCGGTCGAGTGGTGGTGGTGCCGTATTGGGTGAGCCGCTCACCGGACGCGTTCCATCGCTTGCTGGTGGAGGAAGGCGTTACGGTGCTGAACCAGACACCGTCGGCGTTCCGGCAGCTCGTGCACGCGGAGGAGAGCATCGATGAGGCGACGCGTATGCGGCTGTCGCTCCGCTATGTGATCTTCGGCGGTGAGGCGCTCGACATCGGTGATCTACGGCCGTGGTGGGACCGTCATGGGGATACGACGCCGCAGCTCGTGAACATGTACGGGATCACGGAGACGACGGTGCACGTGACGTATCGGCCGGTGAGTCGTGCGGATCTGGAGCGACCGTGGTCCAGCGTCATCGGTCGAGCGATTCCCGATCTGCGGATTGACATCCTCGATGGTCATCGCCAGCTCGTGCCCATCGGTGTGGCGGGTGAGATGTACGTGGGGGGCGCGGGGGTGTCGCGCGGGTATCTGGCGCGGCCGGAGCTCACGGCCGAGCGCTTCGTCGACGATCCATATCGGCCTGAAAACAAGCTCTATCGGACGGGGGACTTGGCGCGCCGCCTTCCGAACGGTGACATCGAGTACCTCGGGCGCATCGATCATCAAGTGAAGATTCGGGGCTTCCGGATCGAGCTCGGGGAGATCGAGGCGGTGCTGGAGCAGCACGCGGCGGTGCGCGAAGCAGTGGTGATCGCCCGCGAGGATCGGCCCGGCGACAAGCGCCTCGTCGGGTATGTCGTGCTCGCCGATGGGGCCGCTTCTCCGGCCGATCTGCGTGCCTTGGTCGCGCAACGCCTCCCCGAATACATGGTGCCTTCGGCGTTCGTCATGCTCGATGCGCTGCCGCTCGGGCCTACCGGCAAGATCGATCGCCGCGCGCTGCCTGCGCCCGAGGACGCCTCCGCCGCGCGCTTGCACGTGGCGCCGCGTGGTCCGGTGGAGGAGGTGATCGCCGGCATCTATGCCGATGTCCTCCGCGCCGGCGAGGTGGGCGCGCATGATGGCTTCTTCGAGCTCGGCGGTCACTCGCTCCTCGCCACCCAAGCGATGGCGCGGGTTCGCGAGGCCTTCGGTGTCGAGGTGCCGCTGCGCGCCATCTTCGAGGAGCCCACCGTCGCAGCGCTGGCCGCGGCCGTGCAAACCGCGCTCGAACGCGGCGCGGGCGCGACGGCGCCGCCGCTCACGCGTGTACCGCGCGGCGGACATCTCCCCATCTCCTTCGCGCAGGAGCGACTCTGGCTCCTCGACCAGCTCGATCCAGGCGATGCCTCGTACATCGTCCCCATGGCCCTTCGCTTGGAGGGGCCGCTCGATGTCTCCGCGCTCTCTCGCGCGCTGAGCGAGATCGTGCGCCGCCACGAGGTGCTGCGCACGACCTTCACGCTCGCGGCCGCGCCGGATTCGAGGCACGCGCTCTTCTTCACGGCGCACGCACCGGAGCTGTCCGCGCACGACGCGGCTCGGCCCGTCGGCGTGCTTCTGCCCGCCGAGCCGACGGCGATTCCCATCCAGCGCTGGCCCGCGCTCACGCCGGTCGAGCGCGAGGAGGCCGTGCGCGCCGTGCGCCGCGAAATGCTCGCCGATGCGCGCCTTCCGTTCGATCTCGCGCGCGGCCCGCTCCTGCGCGCGCGGCTTCATGTCCTCTCCGAAAACGATCACGTCCTCTCGTTGACCATGCATCACATCGTATCCGACGCGTGGACACAGGGGGTGTTTGCCCGGGAGCTCGGCGCGCTCTACGAAGCGTTTGCCGCTGGGCGCCCGTCGCCGCTCGCGGAGCCGTCGATTCAATATGCCGACTTCGCGGCTTGGCAACGCGCCTTTCTCCACGGCGAAATGGAGCAACGGCAGCTCGCGTATTGGCGAGCGCAGCTCGCGGGCGCGCCGGCCGCGCTCGATTTGCCCACCGATCGCCCGCGGCCTCCCGTGCAGACGCACGCCGGGGGCCGGCGCACGGTGGTGCTCCCGGCGGCGTTGCTCGCGGAGGTGAACGCGCTCGCGCGGCGCGAGGGCGCGACCTTGTTCATGACGCTGCTGGCGGCGTTCGACGTGCTCCTGCACCGCATCACGGGGCAGAGCGACATCGTGGTCGGCTCGCCCATCGCGGGGCGCACGCGCGCCGAGACGGAGGGCCTCGTCGGGTTCTTCGTGAACACGCTCGTCCTCCGTGTGAAAGTGGAGGAGGGCATCTCGTTCCGCGCGCTCGTCCGCCGCGTGCGCGACGTCTGCCTGGGCGCCTACGCCCATCAAGACATGCCCTTCGAGCGGTTGGTCACCGAGCTCGCCCCCGATCGCGATCTCACGCGGACACCGCTGTTCCAAGTCATGTTCGCGCTGCAGAACGCGGGCGCCGCGGCCCTGAAGCTGCCCGGCCTCACGGTGCAGAGCTTCGCCACCGACACTGTCACGGCCAAATTCGATCTCACGTTGGTGATGGGGGAGTCGCCGGCCGGGCTCGTGGCGTCGTTCGAGCACAACACCGATCTCTTCGACGGCGAGACCATCGATCGTTTTGCGTCGCAGCTCCGCACCATCCTCGAAGGCGCGGTGGCGCGCCCCGAGGCGCGGGTCTTCGAGCTGCCCATCCTGAGCGAAGAGGAGCGTCGACAGCTCGCCGGCGAGGGCGTTCCGGCCCTCGATTCTCCGCCATGCACCACGCTGACGGCGCGCTTGGAGGCTCGGGTTTCGGCCACGCCCGACGCACCGGCGGTCACCTTCGAGGGCCGCACGCTGACCTATCGTGATCTCGACGAGCAGGCCAATCGGGTCGCGCATGCATTGAGGAAGCGAGGCATCGGGCCGGAGACGCTGGTCGGCCTGTGCATGGAGCGGTCTCTGGATCTCGTGATTGCGCTGCTCGGGATTCTCAAGGCCGGCGGCGCCTATCTTCCGCTCGATCCCGATTATCCGCCGGAGCGCCTCGCGTTCATGGTGGAGGACTCGAAGGTCCCTGTCATCGTCACGACGGGAAGCGCTGCCGCCGCGCTCCCCGAAGGGCGCGCCGAGCTGATTCGGATGGACGCCGACGCTGAGACCATCGCCGCCGAGCCGGCCTCGCGACCGGAGCCGACGGCAGGGCCCGAGAACCTCGCGTATGTGATCTACACGTCTGGATCGACGGGGAAGCCGAAGGGAGCGATGGTGACGCACCACAACGTGGTTCGTCTCTTCGACGCCACGGAGGCTTGGTATCGATTCGGTTCATCGGACGTGTGGACGTTGTTCCACTCGTATGCGTTCGACTTCTCTGTGTGGGAGCTTTGGGGCGCGCTGCTCTACGGCGGTCGAGTGGTGGTGGTGCCGTATTGGGTGAGCCGCTCACCGGACGCGTTCCATCGCTTGCTGGTGGAGGAAGGCGTTACGGTGCTGAACCAGACACCGTCGGCGTTCCGGCAGCTCGTGCATGCGGAGGAGAGCATCGATGAGGCGACGCGCGCACGGCTGTCGCTGCGATACGTGATTTTCGGCGGTGAGGCGCTCGACATCGGTGATCTACGGCCATGGTGGGACCGTCATGGGGACACGTCTCCCCAGCTCGTGAACATGTACGGGATCACGGAGACGACGGTGCACGTGACGTATCGGCCGGTGAGTCGTGCGGATCTGGAGCGACCGTGGTCCAGCGTCATCGGCCGAGCGATTCCCGATCTCTGGATTTACATCCTCGATGGTCATCGCCAGCTCGTGCCCATCGGTGTGGCGGGTGAGATGTACGTGGGGGGCGCGGGGGTGTCGCGCGGGTATCTGGCGCGGCCGGAGCTCACGGCCGAGCGCTTCGCCGACGATCCATATCGGCCTGGAAACAAGCTCTATCGGACGGGGGACCTGGCGCGCCGCCTTCCGAACGGTGACATCGAGTACCTCGGGCGCATCGATCATCAAGTGAAGATTCGGGGCTTCCGGATCGAGCTCGGAGAGATCGAGGCGGTGCTGGAGCAGCACGCGGCGGTGCGCGAAGCGGTGGTGATCGCCCGGCAGGATGGGCCGGGAGACAAGAGGCTCGTCGGCTATCTCGTGGCGCACGACGTGCCGAGACCCACCGTCGCGGAGCTGCGCGCGCACGTGAAGCAGAAGCTCCCCGAGGTGATGGTGCCGGCGGCCTTCGTCTTCCTCGCGGCGCTGCCGCTCACCGATCATGGCAAGGTCGATCGGCGCGCGCTCCCCGCGCCCGAGGAGGGCGACCGCGCGGCGCTCGGCGAGGCCTTCGTCGCGCCGGCAAACGCCATCGAGGAGCAGCTCGCGCGCATCTGGGCCAGCGTGCTTCGCGTCGAGCAGATTGGCATTCACGACAATTTCTTCGCGGCCGGCGGAGACTCGATCCTCTCGATCCAAATCGTGGCCCGCGCCGAGCAGGCGGGCCTCCGTTTGACGCCGCGCCAGATCTTTCAGCACCCGACGATCGCCGAGCAGGCGAGCGTCGTCGGGACGGGGAAGCGCGTGGTCGCCGATCAAGGCGCCGTGGTCGGCGCGCTGCCGCTCACGCCGATTCAACGGTGGTGGCTGGAGCAGGATCCGATCGATCCGCACCATTGGAATCAAGCCTTCTTCCTCGAGGTTCGTGAGCGCATGGATGCAGGGGCGCTCGAAGCGGCGCTCGAAGCCATCCTCGATCATCACGATGCGCTCCGCCTGCGGCTCGCCCGCGTGGACGGTGAGCCGCATCAGACCATCGCGCGTCCCGGTGGGCCCGTGCCCGTCCGCGTGGTCGATCTCGCGCACGTCAGTGATGCGGATCTCGCATCGGCCATCGAGCCGATCGCGGCGGAGGCGCAGGGCAGCCTCGACCTCGAGGCCGGCCCAATCGTGCGGGTCGTGCTCTTCGATCTCGGACCGGGCCGCGCGAGCCGGCTCCTTTGGATCGTGCATCACCTGGCCGTCGACGGCGTCTCGTGGCGCATCCTGCTCGACGATCTCTGGTCCGCCTACGAGCAGCATCGGCGCGGCGAGCGCATCACGCTTCCACGGAAGACGACCTCGTTCCAAAGGTGGAGCGAGCGCCTCGTCGAGCACGCGCGCAGCGAAGCCATCGAACGTGAGCGATCACATTGGCACGGCGCTTCACGCCGGCGCGCACGGCCTGCGCCCGTCGATGCCACGAGCGGTGAGAACACCGAGCAAACCGCGCGGTTCATCGTGGCGGCGCTCACCCCGATGGAGACGGAAGCGCTGCTCCGCGCCGTGCCGGAAGCGTATCGCACGCAGATCGACGACATCCTCCTCGCCGCGTTCGCGCAGGCGTGGGGAGGCTTCACCGGATCTCCGGTCACGGTGGTCGATCGTGAAGGGCATGGTCGCGAGGAGCTGTTCGACGACGTCGATCTGACGCGCACGGTGGGGTGGTTCACGGCGATTCATCCGCTCGTGATCGAGCTGCCCGACGGCGGTCCGGACCGCGTCATCAAATCGGTGAAGGAGCAGATTCGCGCGGTTCCGCGGCATGGTGTCGGCTACGGCGTGCTTCGCTATCTCGGGGCCGCGGGAGTAGATCTTGCGGCCCTTCCCGAGGCCGAAGCGAGCTTCAATTATCTGGGGCAGCTCGATCAGGCTTGGCCTTTGGAGGCGCCGTTCCGCTTTGCGCGGGAGCCTTCGGGGTCCGTGCACAGTCCGCGTGCGCGGCGGCGTCATCTCGTCGACGTGGTGGCGAGCGTGACCGCGGGCAAGCTCTCGGTTCGCTTCACGTACAGCGAAGCGCGCCACGCACGCGCGACCATCGAGGCGCTCGCCGAGGGCTATCTGACGGCGCTGCGCGCCCTCGTCGATCATTGCCTCTCGCCCGAGGCCGGCGGCTACACGCCGTCGGATTTCCAGGCGCAGGGCCTCTCCCAAAACGTCATCGACATGCTCTCGGGCGTGGCCGACGAGGACGCGTAGGAGCGCCGCGATGAGCCGCAAGAACATCGAGAACATTCATGCCCTCTCGCCGATGCAGCAGGGCATCCTGTTTCATGCGCTCCACGACGACGCGCCGGGCGCGTACCTCGTGGCCCTCGCCTGGACGCTGCGCGGCTCTCTCGACGTCGCGGCTTTGAAGCGTGCCTTTCAGGACATCGTCGATCGGCACACCGTCCTGCGCACGGCGTTCGCCTGGGAGCGCCTCGAAAAGCCGCTCCAGGTCGTGCGGAAGCGCGTTTCCATGGCGATCGAGGAGGTCGATCTCCGCGCCGTGCCGGAAGGCGAGCGGGCCGAGCACGCGGCCCGTCTTCAAGAAGAGCTGCGCTGCCGCGGCTTCGACCTCACCCGCGCGCCCTTGATGCGGCTCGCGCTCCTGCGCCTCGCGGATGGTGTGCATCGCCTCGTCTGGATCTCGCATCATCTCCTGCTCGATGGGTGGTCGCTGCCCATCGTGGTGCGCGAGGCTTTCACGCTCTACGAGGCGCACGCGAACGGTCGTGTCATTCGGCTCGATCCGCCGCGCCCCTACGGCGACTATCTCGCTTGGCTCTCGCAGCAGGATCCGAGTCGATCGGAGGCCTTTTGGCGGCGGCAGCTCGCGGGCTTCGGCGCGCCCACGCCCTTTCGTGTCGAGCGCCTCGACGTCGGGGCCGAGCAGGGCTTCGAGGAGTGTGTGGCCTTTGTCCCCGAGGCCGAATCGTTGGAGCTCCAATCATTCGCCCGATGGCACCGCCTCACGATCAGCACGGTGGTGTTGGGCGCGTGGGCGCTGCTGCTCGCGCGTTACAGCGGGGAGGACGAGGTCCTTTACGGCGCCACCGTTTCGGGCCGCTCCGCGCCCGTGCCTGGGATCGATCGCATGGTGGGGCTCTTCATCAACACGCTTCCCGTGCGCGTGAAGGTCCCGCGCGGGATCGGCGTGCTCGAGTGGCTCAAGGGGCTCCAAGCGCAGCAGGCCGAGATCGGCGAGCACGAGCACAGCCCGCTCGTGGAGCTCTTGGGCTACAGCGACGTGCCGCGCGGCGTGCCGCTCTTCGAGAGCCAAGCGGCTTTCGAGAACTACCCCTCCGCGGAGACGCTGCGCGAGGCCGGCGGCGGGCTCCAGGTGACGGAGACGCGGATGGCGTCTCAGAGCCACTATCCGATCACGTTCAATGCGGCCTCGCGCCGGGCGCTCGGCCTGCGCATCGCGTACGACAAACGCCGCTTCGATCGATCCACCATCGATCGCATGCTCGCGCACCTCGCCACGCTGCTCGCCTCGATGGCGCGCATGCCGCACTGCCACGTGTGGGAGCTGCCCATCCTCCCGAGGACGAGAAAGCGCGCCTCGTGCACGGCCTCAACGACACCCGCGCGACGTTCTCGGTCGAGGCGTGCGTTCATCACCTCTTCGAGCAGCGGGTCGATGCGACGCCGGAGTCACTGGCCTTGGTCGCGGGCGAAGCACGTTTGACTTATCGAGCGCTGGAGTCGCGCGCCAATCGCCTCGCCAACCTGCTGCGCAAGCTCGGTGTCGATCGCGACGTCCCGGTGGCGCTCTGCCTGGATCGATCGGCCGACTTCGTCATTGGCATGCTCGCCATCCTCAAGGCGGGCGGCGCCTACGTGCCCATCGAACCAGCGTATCCACCGCAGCGCATCGCGCAGATCCGCGACGAGGCCGGCGCCCGGATCGTGGTGACGCGCGGGGCCTTCGCGAGCGCCGTTGAGCGAGAGGGGATCGCGCTCGTGCGGGTCGACGACGATGCCGCGGTGATTGCGGCCGAGCCCGACGCTCGTCCCGTGGGGGGCGCCGCACCGGCGAGCCTGGTCTACGTGCTCTTCACGTCGGGGTCGACGGGGACGCCCAAGGGCGTGGCCATCGAGCACCGGAATCTCGTGAGCTACGTTCGCGGCGTGGCCGAGCGCCTCGCGCTGCCCGAGGACGCACGCTACGCGCATGTCTCCACCTTCTCGGCCGATCTCGGTCACACGGTATTGTTCCCACCGCTCTGCCTCGGCGGGACCCTCCATGTCATCCCCGAGGCGCTGACCACCGATCCCGATGCGTTCGGCGCCTACTTCGCGCGTGAGGGCATCGACTGTCTCAAGATCGTTCCCTCGCACTTGTCCGCGCTGCTCGCGGGCGCGCATCCCGAGCGCGTTTTGCCGCGGAAGCTGCTCGTCCTCGGCGGCGAAGGGACCTCATGGGATCTCGTCGATCGTATCGAGTCGCTCTCTCCCGATCTGCGAGTCCTCAATCACTATGGACCGACCGAGACCACGGTCGGCGTGATCACCCATCCCGTCGAGCGGGGGCGGCGCATCCCTGGCCTCGCGGGGCTGCCTCTCGGCCGGCCGCTTCCGCACGCGCGGATCTACCTCCTCGACGAGCATCGATGGCCCACGCCCACCGGCGTGCCCGGCGAGATTTGGATCGGCGGCGCCGGCGTGGCGCGTGGCTATTGGGGCCGGCCCGATCTCACGGAGGAGCGTTTTCTTCCCGATCCTTTCCGGCCCGGAGAGCGCATCTATCGCACCGGCGATCGCGGCCGCCTCCTCGCCGATGGGACCATCGTCTTTCTGGGGCGAGCCGATCATCAGGTCAAAATCCGTGGTTTTCGCGTGGAGCTCGGCGAGATCGAGTCGGCCATCGCGGCCCATCCCGCCGTCCGCGAGGCGGTGGTGCTGTTCCACGACGATGCCTCGAGCGACAAGCACCTAGGGGCCTATGTCGTTTTACACGAGCCCGAGAGCGTCACCACCGGTGAGGTTCGCGCCTTTCTCGAGCAGCGTTTGCCCGAGCACATGATTCCTTCGTCGTGGAGCATCCTCCCGGCATTGCCGCTCACGAACAATGGCAAGGTCGATCGCCGGGCGCTCGCGGCCGTCGTACCAGAGCGGGTGGAGGAAGAGGAGGAGTCGTTCGTTGCCCCGCGCAACCCCATCGAGGAGGTGCTCTCCGGCATCTGGGGAGATGTGTTTGGCAAGGATCGGATTGGGGTCCACGAGCGGTTCGCGGATCTCGGCGGACACTCGCTGATCGCCATCCAGATCGTCGCTCGGACCCGCGACACGTTTCGGATCGAGCTCCCGATCCGCGCGGTGTTCGAAGCGCCGACGATCGGGAGCCTCGCCGAGCGGGTGGCCGCGGCGATGAACGATGCGGAGGGCACGCCTGCGCCGCCGATCGAGCGGGTGCCGCGTGATGCAGCGATGGTGCTGTCGTTCGCGCAGGAGCGCCTCTGGTTCCTCCACCAGCTCGAGCCAAGCAGTCCCTTTTACAACGTGGCCAGCGCGCTGCGGCTCACGGGGCGGATCCATATCGAGGCGCTCACGCGATCGATCCACGCCATCGTCCATCGTCACGAGGTGCTGCGCACCACGTTCACCGCCGTCGATGGCAAGCCGGTGGCCGTGCTTCACGAGGCGCTCGACGTGCAGGTGCCCGTCACGCGCTGGCCCGATCTCACGATCGCCGCGCGCGAGGAGAATGCTCGCAGGGAGGCCGCTGAAGAGGCGAGGCGACCGTTCGATTTGGAACGAGGTCCGCTGCTTCGCGCGCGTCTCCTCGAGATCGACGCGGAGGAGCACGTCCTGCTCCTCACGATGCATCACATCGTCTCCGACGGCTGGACGCGCGGCATCCTCCATCGCGAGCTCGCCACGCTCTATCGTGCCTTCGTTGCGGGCAAGGAGCCGAGCCTCCCCGAGCTGCCGATTCAATATGCCGACTATGCCGCTTGGCAGCGGCGCCGGCTCTCCGGCGAGGTGCTCGAACGGCAGGTGGCCTATTGGAAGAAGCAGCTCGACGGCGCGCCGCCCGCCCTCGATCTGCCCACCGATCGCCCGCGTCCGCCGGTGCAGACGTATCGCGGCGCGAACCGCTTCACGACGCTTTCTCCCGCGATCGGAAAGGCGCTGAAGGAGCTCGCGCGCGCCGAAGGCGTGACGCTGTTCATGGTCCTCCTCGCGGGCCTCGATCTCTTGCTCCATCGGTGGACGGGGCAGCGCGACATCGTCATCGGGACCAGCGTCACGAGCCGCAACCGCGCCGACGCCGAGCGGCTCGTGGGCTTCTTCGTCAATGCGTTGGTGCTGCGCACGGAGGTCGACGACGAGCTGCCCTTCACGGCGCTGATCGCGCGCGTGCGCGATGTCTGCCTCGGCGCCTACGCGCACCAAGACATGCCGTTCGAGCGTTTGGTGCAGGAGCTCAAGCCCGATCCCGACCCCAGCCGGGCGCCGCTCTTCCAGGTGATCTTCACCATGCAGAACGCGCCCGCCGAAGCGCTGAGCCTGCCCGGGCTCACGCTGCGCGGCGCGCCCCGCGACGTGTCCACCGTCAAATACGATCTCACCTTCCTCATGGGCGAGGGGCGCGACGGGGCGCTCGGGATCTCCATCGACTACAACGTCGATCTCTTCGACGGCGCCACCATCGATCGCATGTTGGGCCACCTCGGCAATCTCCTCGAGGCCGTGGCTCGCGATGCTTCCCGCGAGGTGCAAGACATTCCCATGCTCCCCGACGCCGAGCGGCAAACGCTGCTCATGGCGTGGAACGAGACGACGCCTTCGTACTCGGCCGACGAGTGCGTGCACGAGCTCTTCGAAGCGGTCGCCGATGCGACGCCGGAGGCCATCGCGGTGGTGTCGGGATCGACTCGGCTCACGTTTCGGGCGCTGGAGGAGAGGGCCAATCGGCTGGCGCGCCACCTCCGCCGTCACGGTGTCGGGGCCGAGTCGGTGGTCGGCCTCTGCCATGGTCGATCGGTCGACATCGTCGTCGGCATCCTCGGCATCCTGAAGGCCGGCGCGGCCTACGTGCCGCTCGATCCGAGCCATCCACCCGCGCGCCTCGCGCAGATTCTCGCCGAGGCCGGCGCGCGCGTGGCCGTCACGGAGGCGCGCCATTCCGAGGCGCTCGCCGGCGTGACGGTGGTTTGCCTCGACCGCGACGCGGCCGCGATCGCCGCGGAGAGCGAGGCGCGGATCGAGAGCGAGATCAGCGCCGGCAACCTGGCTTATGTGATCTTCACGTCAGGATCGACGGGCACGCCCAAAGGCGTGGCCATCGAGCATCGGAATCTCGTGAGCTACGTTCGCGGCGTGGCTGAGCGCCTCGCGCTCCCGGCGGACGCGCGCTACGCGCACGTCTCCACGTTCGCGGCAGATCTCGGCAATACGGTGCTCTTCCCGCCGCTCTGCCTGGGCGGGACGTTGCATGTGATCCCCGAGCCGCTCACCACGGATCCGGAGGGGCTCGGGGCCTATTTCGCGGAGCACCGGATCGACTGCCTCAAGATCGTTCCGTCGCACCTCTCGGCGTTGCTCGCCGGCTCGCATCCGGAGCGGGTTTTGCCGCGCGCTTTGCTGGTCCTCGGCGGCGAGGCTTCGAGCTTCGAGCTCATCGATCGGATCGAGCGGCTCGCCCCCGAGATGCGGATTCTGAATCACTATGGTCCGACCGAGACCACGGTGGGTGTCATCACGCATGCGGTGGAACGGGGCCGAAAGCCGGCGACACCCATGGTGCCGCTCGGGCGTCCACTGCCCGGCACACAGGTGTACCTGCTCGATGCCCGCATGGCGCCCGTGCCGCTCGGCGTGCCTGGTGAGCTCTACATCGGCGGCGCCGGCGTGGCGCGCGGATATCTCGGGCAACCGGAGCGGACCAAGGAGCGTTTCGTGCCGGATCCCTTCTCCGGCCGGCCGGGAGCGCGCCTGTACCGAACGGGTGATCGCGCGCGCTATCTGCCCGATGGAACCTTGGTGTTCCTCGGCCGGCTCGATGCGCAGGTGAAGATTCGCGGACATCGCATCGAGCTCGGCGAAGTCGAGAGCGTGCTCGGCGCGCACGTCGCCATCAAGGATGCGGTGGCGCTCGCCGACGACGACGGGAACGGTCCCGCGCTGAAGGCTTACGTGGTCCCGCGCGGCGTACAGCACGTGGATTCAGCGGCGCTCCAAGCGTGGTTGAGCGCGCGTCTGCCCGAGCACATGATTCCGACGGGCATCTTCGTCCTCGGCGCGTTGCCGCTCACGCCGAATGGCAAGATCGATCGGCGCGCGCTCGCCGCGCTGGGACGCGCCGCCGCGCAGGGCGACGTCTACACGGCCCCGCGGACGCCGATCGAGGAGGTGATTCAAGGCATCTTCTGCGACGTCTTCGGGCGCGAGCGGATTGGCATTCACGATCGTTTCGGCGAACTCGGCGGACACTCGCTGCTCGCCATTCAGATCGTGGCCCGCGTGAGGCAGGCCGTGGGCGGGGAGGTGCCTTTGCGCGCCCTCTTCGAGGCGCCCACGATCGCCGGCCTCGCCGAGCGCGTCGCCGCCATCGTCCGCGAGGATGCGGGTGCGGCGCCGCCGCCGCCGCTGGTGCGCGTGTCACGCGAGGGGACGCTGCCGCTCTCGTTCGCGCAGGAGCGGCTCTGGTTCCTCGATCAGCTCGATCCGGGCAGCACGGCGTACAACCTGCCGGCGCGCCTCCGCCTCACCGGCGCGCTCGACGTGGCGGCGCTCGCGCGTGCGCTCGGCGCCGTCGTCGATCGCCACGAGGTGCTACGCACCACCTTCGCCACCGTGGGCGGCAAGCCTGCGCAGGTGATCCACGACGAGGTGCCCTTCGACCTCGAAGCCGAGGATGTCGCCGGCGACGAAGAGGCCGTGTCCGCGGCGGCCGCACACGAGCTCTCCGTTCCCTTCGATCTCGCGCGCGGCCCGCTGTGGCGCGCGCGGTTGCTCCGCGTCGCGCCCGAGGATCACGTGCTGCTCTTGACGATGCATCACATCGTCTCCGACGCGTGGACCAAGGGAGTCTTGTTCCGCGAGATGGCGGCATCGTACGAAGCCTTTCACGCCGGCCGCCTGTCACCGTTGTTGCCGCTCTCGATTCAATATGTCGACTATGCGGCTTGGCAACGTGCGTGGCTGTCGGGCGAGGTCCTCGAACGTCAGCTTGCCTATTGGAAGAGCACGCTCTCGGGCGCGCCCGCGACGCTCGATCTACCCACGGATCGGCCGCGCCCGGCGGTGCTCGGCACGCGCGGTGGGCGGCGGCGATTTGTCATCTCCGCGGCCCTCAGCCGCGCCCTCGAGGCGCTGGCACGCCGTGAGGGCGCCACGCTCTTCATGACCTTGCTCGCCGCGTTCGATGTCCTGTTGCATCGATGGTCGGGGCACAAGGACATCTCGGTGGGGACGCCCATCGCGGGTCGCACGCGCCCGGAGATCGAGCTGCTCCTCGGCTTCTTCGTCAACACGCTGGTGATCCGCGCGAAGATGAGCGGAGAGACGCCGTTCGTCGAGCTCCTGTCCCGCGTGCGAGAAGCATGTCTCGGTGCCTATGCGCATCAAGACATCCCCTTCGAGCGCCTCGTCACCGACGTCGCGCCCGACCGTGATCTCGGCCGTTTGCCGCTGTTTCAGGTGCTCTTCACGTTCCAGGACGCGCCGCCTTCGGTGTTGGATTTGCCCGGCCTCTCGCTGTCCGGCGTCGCCGCCGAGACCACCACGGCGAAGTTCGATCTCACGTTGGGCATGGGGAGAGGCCCGCACGGGCTCGTGGGATCGATCGAGCACAACAGCGACCTTTACGACGCGACCACGATCGATCGGATGGTCGCGCATTTCACGGTGGTCCTCGAAAGCATCGTGGCCGCACCCGATCAGCCGATTGGCCTCCTGCCGATCCTTCCGGAGGCGGAGAAGACCGCGATCCTCGGGGCCGGACGCGCAGAGGTGACTCATGCGCCGGGGCTCACGCTTCATCAGCGCTTCGAAGCTCAGGTCGATCGCACACCCGATGCGCCGGCGGTGCGCTTCGAGGGAAGGTGTCTTTCGTATCGAGAATTGGATGCACGCGGAAATCAGCTCGCGCATGTGCTGCGGCGCGCCGGTGTCGGGCCGAACGTGCTCGTGGGGCTCTGTGTGGAGCGGTCCATCGATCTCGTGGTGGCGCTGCTCGGCATCATGAAGGCCGGCGGCGCGTACGTGCCGCTCGACCCGGACTATCCGCAGGAACGCTTGGCTTTCATGGCCCTCGACGCGAAGGTGCCCGTGATCGTCACGCAGGCTGCTGCGGCCGAGAAGCTGCCCGTGATGCCGGAGGTGACCTCGATTTTGATCGACGAGGACACGCTTGCGACCGAAAGCACGCATCGGCCGGCGAGCGCGAGCAAGCCCGAGGATCTGGCTTATGTGATCTACACGTCCGGATCGACGGGGAAGCCGAAGGGAGCGATGGTGACGCACCACAACGTGGTTCGTCTCTTCGACGCCACGGAGGCTTGGTATCGATTCGGCCCATCGGACGTGTGGACGCTGTTTCACTCGTATGCGTTCGACTTCTCTGTGTGGGAGCTTTGGGGCGCGCTGCTTTACGGCGGTCGGGTGGTGGTGGTGCCGTATTGGGTGAGCCGGGCACCGGACGCGTTCCATCGCTTGCTGGTGGAGGAGGGCGTGACGGTGCTGAACCAGACGCCGTCGGCGTTTCGGCAGCTCGTGCACGCGGAGGAGCGCATCGATGAGGCGACGCGTATGCGGCTGTCGCTGCGATACGTGATTTTCGGCGGGGAGGCGCTGGACATCGGTGATCTACGGCCGTGGTGGGACCGTCATGGGGACACGTCTCCCCAGCTCGTGAACATGTACGGGATCACGGAGACGACGGTGCACGTGACGTATCGCCCGGTGAGTCGTGCGGATCTGGAGCGACCGTGGTCCAGCGTCATCGGTCGAGCGATTCCCGATCTCGCCATACATGTGCTCGACGAGCACCGGCAGCTCGTGCCCATCGGTGTGGCAGGGGAGATGTACGTGGGCGGCGCGGGGGTGGCGCGTGGCTATCTCGATCGGCCGGAGCTCACGGCCGCGCGCTTCATCGACGATCCGTTTCAGCCGGGGGGCCGGCTCTACAAGACGGGAGATCGGGCACGCAGGCTGCCGAGCGGAGAGCTCGAGTATCTCGGCCGGATCGATCAGCAGGTGAAGATTCGCGGGTTCCGGATCGAGCTCGGCGAGATCGAGGCCGTGCTGGATCAACATGCTTCGGTGCGCACCGCGGTGGTGGTGGCGCGCGAGGATGTGCCGGGCGACAAGCGCTTGGTCGCGTACATCGTCCCGGCCGCGGGCGCGCCGGTGCCAACGGCGCTCGCGCTGCGCGCGCATGTGAAGCAGAAGCTCCCCGAGGTGATGGTGCCGGCGGCCTTCGTGCTCGTCGAGTCGCTGCCGCTGACGGAGAACGGCAAGATCGATCGGCGGGCGCTGCCGGCGCCCGAGGCCGGCGCGCGGCTCGATGCGGGAGAGGCGTTCGTGGCGCCGCGATCGGCGGCCGAAGAGACGTTGGCGCGCATCTGGGCAGAGGTGCTGCGCGTCGATCGGGTCGGCATCGAGGACAACTTCTTCGCGTCCGGCGGCGATTCGATCCTGTCGATTCAAATCGTGTCGCGCGCGCAGGCCGCGGGCCTCCATCTCACGCCGCGGCAGATGTTCCAACACCAGACCATCGCGGAGCTCGCCGCGGTCGCTGGCAGAGAGCAGACCGCCTTTGCCGAGCAGGGATCGATCGTCGGCCCGGCGCCGCTCACGCCCATCCAGCGTTGGTGGCTGGAGCAGGAACAGCCGGAGCCGAATCATCACAACCAATCGTTCTTCCTCGAAGCCGAAGGGCCGCTCGAAGGGGGCGCGGTCGAAGCGGCGATTGCCGCGATCTTGGAGCATCATGATGCGCTTCGGTTGCGCGTGCGGCGCGAGGCTTCGTGGTGGGAGCAGCGGTTCGTGGAGCCGGGGGGCGACGTGCCCATGTGGCGCGTGGATCTGCGCGATGTGAGCGAGAGCGAGCGCGCTGCCGTGATCGCGAAGGCGGCGACGGAGGCGCAGGCGAGCCTCGATGTGGAGTCGGGGCCGGTGCTGCGGGCGGTGCTGTTCGAGGCGGGTGCCGAGCAACCTGGAAGGGTGCTGTTCGTGGCGCACCACCTCGCCGTCGATGCGGTCTCGTGGCGCATCTTGATGGAGGATTTCTGGCGCGCGTACTCGGCGGCGCGACGCGGGGAGCGGGCCGCGCTTCCGCCGAAGACGACGTCGTATCGGCAGTGGAGCGAGCGCCTCGCCGCGCACGCGGCGTCGGCGGAGATGACCGCAGAGAGCGCCTATTGGCTCGATGGGAAACGGGCGCTCGGGCGCGCGTTGCCGATCGATCAGGCGGGTGGAGAGAACACCGAGGGATCAGCGCGATCGGTGCTGGTGTCGTTCGCGCCGGAGGAGACCGAGGCGCTGCTCCGGCGCGTGCCCGAAGCCTATCGCACGCAGATCAACGACGTGCTCCTCACCGCGGTAGCGCAGGCGTTCGTGGGATGGATGGGCATGGGGCCGGTGCTCGTCGACGTCGAGGGACATGGCCGGGAGGACGTCTTCTCCGATGTGGATCTGACGCGCACGGTCGGGTGGTTGACGACGATCCATTCGTTGGAGCTCAAACCAATCGACGGTGGACCGGGTGAGGTGCTCAAGGCCGTCAAGGAGCAGATTCGGGCGGTGCCCGGGCGCGGCCTCGGCCAAGGGCTGCTCCGATATCTGAGGACCGGAGACGACATCGGTGCGCGCCTCGCGGCGCTGCCGCGTGCCGAGGTGAGCTTCAACTACTTGGGCCGCATCGAAGGGAGCGTGCCGGTAGGTGCGACGCCGTTCCGGCGCGCGCGCGAGCCGGCGGGTGCGCCGCATGGGCCGCGCAATCGGCGGCCGTATCTCATCGACGTTCACGGGAGCGTGATCGATGGGCGGCTCCACGTGCGCTTCACGTACAGCGAGGCCGTCCATCGCCGCGCGACCATCGAGGCGCTCGCAGATGGATTCGCCGGCGCGCTGCGCGCGCTCGTGACGCATTGCACGTCGCCGGAAGCCTATGGCGTCACGCCTTCGGACTTCCCGTTGGTGCGGCTCGAGCAAGGGCCGCTCGATGCGCTGGCGGGGCGCGTGGAAAGGCGGATCGAGGACATCCATCCGCTCTCGCCGATGCAGGAGGGGATCCTGTTTCATGCGCTCTACGCCACGGAGCCCGGCGTCTATTACGTGCAGCTCGCGTGGACCATCGAGGGGCGGCTCGACGTTGCGGCGTTCGAGCGGGCGTTCCAAGAGGTGGTCGAGCGGCATCAGGCGCTGCGGACGTCCATCGTGTGGGAAGGCGTGGAGCGGCCGATCGCGGTGGTGTCGGCGCGGGCGACGTTGCCCTTCGTGGAGCGGGATCTGCGTGGGCTCGCGCCGGAAGAGCAGGCGCGCGCCGTCGAGCGCTTCACGATGGAGGATCGCGCGCGGGGCGTCGATTTGGGGTGCGCGCCGCTGATGCGGGTCGCGCTGCTCAGGCTCGGCGAGGTGACGTGGCGCTTCATTTGGGGGTCGCATCACATCGCGGTCGATGGATGGTCGATGCCCATCCTGCTCGACGAAGCGCTCCGGCGTTACGAGGCGCGCGCGCAGGGGCGGGCGATCGAGATGGATCGCGCGCCTTCGTACGGCACGTACGCGCGCTGGCTCGCGGCCCAGGACTCGGCGCGTGCGGAGGCGTTTTGGCGGCGGCAGCTCGCGGGCTTCACGGCGCCCACGCCGCTTCCGGGGGACGACGGGCGCATCGATCGCTCGCGCGCGGCGCGCTTCGACGAGCGGCGGGCGCGGCTCTCGGACGAGGCCTCGGTGGCGCTCGCGACGTTCGCGCGGCGGCAGCGGATCACGATGAGCACGCTGGTGCAGGGCGCGTGGGCGCTGCTCCTCGGGCGCTACAGCGGAGAGCGTGACGTGGTCTTCGGATCCACCGTCTCCGGGCGAACGGCGCCGGTGGCGGGGATCGATCGCATGGTCGGTCTCTTCATCAACACGCTGGCCGTGCGGGCGCGGATCGATCCGCAGGGGTCGGCGATCGCGTTCCTGACGGCGCTTCAAGAGCAGCAGGCCGAGCTGCGCGAGCTCTCGCACAGCGCGCTCTCCGCAGTGCAGGCGGTGTCGGAGGTGCCGCGGGGGACACCGCTCTTCGAGAGCCTCGTGGTCTTCGAGAATCAGCCCATCGAGGCGTCGCTGCGGAAGGGCTCGGGCAGCCTCGTGCTCACCGACGCGCGCGCGGTGGAGCGACCGCCGTATCCGCTCACGCTCCAGAGCTCGTTCCGAGGCACGTTGTTGCTGCGCATCGGATTCGATGCCGCGCGGGTGGGCGAAGCCATGGTCGAGCGGATGCTCGGCCACCTGCAAACGATGCTCGAAGCCATCGTGAGGCGGCCGGATCGAGCGGTCGCGACGCTCCCCATTCTCACGGAGGCCGAGCGGCGTCGCGCCATCGTGGAGTGGAACGCGACGGCGTTCGCGCACCCGACGGATCGGCTCGTTCCCGAGCTGCTCGCGGCGCAGGCGATGGAGGCAAACGATGCTGTTGCGGTCTCGTTCGAAGGGACCGAGATCGGGTATCGCGCGCTCCACGAGCGGGTGAATCGCTTGGCCCAAGCGCTCCGCAAGGCCGGCGTACGGCGGGGTTCGCTGGTCGGCGTGCACATGGAGCGATCCATCGAGATGGTGGTCGCGATGCATGCCGTGCTCGCGGCGGGCGGCGCCTATGTGCCGCTCGATCCGGAGCACCCGAGGGAGCGGCTCGCGTTCATGCTGGAGGACTGCGCGCCGTCCGTGATCCTCACGACTGCGCATCTCGCGACCGCGCTTCCGGAGAGCCGCGTGCAGGTGATTCGCGTCGATGCCGATGGGGGCGCGAGGATCGCGGGCGAGCCGAATGCGCCTCCGGAGCGTGGAGATCTCGGGCTCGACGATCGCGCGTACGTGATCTACACGTCCGGGTCCACGGGGCGGCCCAAGGGTGCGGAGAACACGCATCGGGGGATGCTCAATCGCCTCTTGTGGATGCAGCACGAATATCGTTTGAGCTCAAACGATCGGGTGCTCCAGAAGACGCCTGCGAGCTTCGACGTCTCGGTGTGGGAGCTGTTCTGGCCGCTGATGTTCGGGGCGAGGCTCGTGATGGCGCGGCCGGGCGGGCATCGGGATCCGGCGTATCTCGCCGAGGTGATCGAGGCCGAGCGCATCACCACGATGCACTTCGTCCCCTCGATGCTCGCGGTCTTCCTCGACGAGGCGAACCTCGGGCGGTGCGCGTCGCTCAGGCGCGTGATCGCGAGCGGGGAGGCGCTCCCGCCGGCGCTCGTGGATCGGTTCCATGCGCGGCTCCCGGGCGTGGAGCTCCACAATTTGTATGGGCCGACGGAGGCCGCGATCGACGTGACGGCCCACGTGTGCCGGCCCGGCGCGAGCGTGGTCCCGATCGGGAAGCCCATCCACAACACGCACATCTATCTGCTCGACGACGCGCGCGAGCCGGTGCCGGAGGGGATCCGCGGGGAGATTTACATCGCCGGGGTCCAGGTCGGGCGCGGGTACTTGAACCGGCCCGAGCTCACGGCCGAGCGGTTCGTGCGCGATCCGTTCGTCGACGAGGCCGAGGCGCGGATGTACCGGACCGGTGATCTCGCGCGGCGGCTCTCGGATGGTTCGATCGAGTACCTGGGGCGCGCCGATTGTCAGGTGAAGGTGCGGGGCGTCCGCATCGAGCTGGGCGAGATCGAGGCGACGTTGGTGTCGCATCCCGCGGTGCGCGAGAGCGTGGTCGTCGTGCGTGAGGATCGGCTGGTCGCGTATCTGGTGTGTTCTGATGGGGGGAGGCCGACGGCCTCGGCGCTGCGGGGATTTCTCGGCGAGCGGCTGCCGGAGGCGATGCTGCCGGCGAGCTTCGTGCTGCTCGAGAGGCTGCCGCTGACGGAGAGTGGCAAGGTCGATCGGCGGGCGTTGCCCGCGCCGGAGGACGGGGAGCACGCGGCGACGGAGGCCATCTATGCGGCGCCGGCGAGCGCGATCGAGGAGGCGCTCGCGCGGATTTGGGCAGGCGTGTTGAAGCTGCCGCGTGTCGGCGTGCACGACAACTTCTTCGAGATCGGCGGTGATTCGATCCTCTCGATTCAGATCGTGTCGCGCGCGCTTCGAGAGAGCATCCACATCTCGCTGCGGCAGATCTTCGAGCACCCGACCATCGCCGCGCTCGCGGCCGTGGCGGGGACGCGGCGTGTCGCGGCGGCGGAGCAGGGACCGGTGACGGGGCCGGTGCCGCTCACGCCCATCGAGCGCTGGTGGCTCGAGATCCCGCGCGTCGATGCACATCACTGGAATCAAGGCGTGTTCGTCGAGGTGCGCGAGCGCGTGGATGCCGTTGCGATGGAGCAGGCTCTGGCAGCTGTGATCGATCATCACGATGCGCTGCGGTTGCGGCTCGTGATCGCGGAGAACGTTGGAGCTCAAACGATTGCGGCGCCCTCGCGGAAGGCGCCGCTCCGGGTCGTCGATCTCGCCGAGACGCTGGCCGACGTGCGGCGAGCGGCGATGGAGCGGGCCGCGACGGAGGCGCAGGCGAGCCTCGATCTGGCCGAGGGGCCGATCGTGCGCGCGGTGCTGTTCGACGCCGGGGAAGGCGCGCCGAGCCGGCTTCTTCTGATCGCGCATCACGTCGCCGTCGATGCGGTGTCGTGGGGGATCATCCTCGATGATCTTGGGACGGCGTATGCCCAGGCGAAGCGTGGGGCCACGCCGGTGTTGCGGGCCAAGACCACGTCGTGGAAGCGCTGGGCGGAGAAGCTCGTGGAGCACGCCGCGAGCGCGGCCGTGGCCGCCGAGATCGGGTATTGGATGGAGCGGCCCGCGGCGGTGGGGGCGCGGTTGCCCATCGATCACGTTCGCGGCGACAACGACGAAGGATCGGCGCGCACGGTGCTCGCGTCGCTCGGTGCTGGGGAGACGGAGCAGCTCCTCCGACACGCGCCGGAGGCGTACCGCACGCAGATCAACGACCTTCTCCTCACGGCGCTTTCGCAAGCCTTCGCGCAGTGGACGGGCGCGCCTGGAGCGCTCTTCGATTTCGAGGGGCATGGGCGCGAGGAGATCTTCGAGGACGTCGACCTCACGCGCACCGTCGGGTGGTTCACGAGCGTGTATCCGCTGGCGATCGAGCTGCCGCATGCGGGCGGCCCGGGCGCGGCCATCAAAGCGGTGAAGGAGCAGATTCGAGCGGTGCCGGGGCGCGGCATGGGGCATGGGCTGCTGCGGTATCTGCGCGGAGGTGAGGGGGCGGCGGCGCTCGCGTGCCTGCCGGCTGCGGAGGTGTCGTTCAACTACCTCGGGCAGACCGATCGCGCGTCGTCGGAGGATACGCCGTTTCGTTGGACCGAGGGGCCGATGGGGCCGATGCGCAGCCCGCGGGCGGCGCGGCGATACCTCGTCGACGTGACGGCGCGCGTCGTCAAGGGACGGCTCCACGTGTGGCTCGGCTACAGCGAGAGCCGCCATCGTCGCTCGACCATCGAGGCGCTCGGGGCGCGCTTTCTGACGGCGCTGCGCGCGCTCGTCGAGCATTGCGTTTCACCCGAAGCACGAGGGCACACGCCGTCGGACTTCGCGCACGCGAACCTTTCACAGGACGCCGTCGACATGCTCGTGGGCAGCGTCGACGACGATCTCGCATGACGCGCACGAGCCGCGGGGAGGGCGGTGAGCCGTGACCGATCTGGATCTGATTCGGCAGCTGTCGGCGCTCGGTGTGCGCCTCTGGGCAGAGGGCGAGTCGCTCAAATGGAGCGCGCCCAAAGGGGCTCTGACCGAGGAGATGAAGGAGCGCCTGCGCGCGCGGAAGGAGGCGATCGTCACGTTTCTGCAGCGCACGGCGCGGCGTGATTCGAGCGCGATGACGATCCCACGCGCGGCGCGCGACGGGGCCTTGCCGGCGTCGTTCGGGCAAGAGCGGCTCTGGTTCCTGGAGCAGCTCGAGCCCGGTGGGATTGCGTACGTACTGCCTTCGGCGCTGCGCATCGAAGGGCCGCTCGAAGAGGATGCTTTGCGGCGCGCGCTCGGCGAGATCGCGCGCCGGCACGAGGTGCTGCGCACGACGCTCGCGCTCGCGGATGGCGTACCGGTTCAGGTGATTCACGCCCCCGCGCCGGTGGACTTGCCGGTGGAGGATCTGACGGCACTTCCCGCGGAGGATCGTGATCGCGTGTTGCGCGATCGCCTCGCGACGGAAGCGCGCCGGCCCTTCTCGCTCGAGGTTGGGCCGCTCCTGCGCGCGCGCCTCTTTCGGATGGCCGCGGAGGATCATGTCTTTTGCGCGACCGTTCATCATGCCGTCTTCGATGGATGGTCACAGGCGATCTTCGCGCGCGAGCTGGGTGGTTTGTACGACGCGTTTATCAAGGGGCAGCCGTCGACGCTCGACGAGCCCGTGATTCAGTATGCGGACTTCGCGGCGTGGCAGCGACGAGCCCTCTCGGGTGAAGCGCTCGCCGATCAGCTCGCATGGTGGACGGGGCAGCTCGATGGTGCGCCGGCGTCGATCGATCTGCCCATCGATCGCCCGCGCCCGGCGACGCAGAGCTATCGCGGTGCTCAGCGAGCGTTCGCGATCGCGCCGGCAGTGTCCGAGGGGCTCCGCGCGGTGGCCCAGCGTGAGGGCGTGACGCTCTTCATGCTGTTGCTCGCGGCCTTTCAAACGCTGCTGCACCGGCTCACGGGACAGAACGACGTGGTGGTCGGATCACCGAGCGCCGGGCGCAGCCGGCCGGAGACGGAAGAGCTCATCGGCTTCTTCGTGAACACGCTGGTGCTGCGGGCGCGCATCGATCCGGCGGCGCCTTTTCGAGCGCTGCTCGCGCAGGTGAAGGAGACGTGCCTGGGCGCGTATGCGCATCAGGATCTGCCGTTCGAGCGGCTGGTGCAGGAGATCGCGCCTCATCGCGATCCCAGCCGTCATCCCTTGTTTCAAGTGCTCTTCGCCCTGCAAAACGCGCCGCGGCAGGCGACGCAGATGACGGGCACGCGGCGGCGCGCGATCGCCGTGGGGACGGGGACGGCGAAGGTCGATCTCAACCTGGCGCTCGTCGAAGGGAACGAAGGCATTCACGGCACCTTCGAATACGCGACCGATCTGTTCGATGGGGCCACGATCGAGTGGATGATCGGTTGCTTCACGACGCTGCTCGAAGGCGTCGCGGCCGATCCGGGGCGCTCGGTGGATACGCTGCCGATCCTCACGACGGAAGAAGAAGCACGTTTGATTGCGGCGGCGGGAGGCACGGAGTCGTTTGCCACGCACGCGAGCTTGCATGGGTGGTTTGCATCGGTGGCGGCGCGCTCTCCCGAGGCAGTGGCGGTGACGTGCGAGGGGCAGAGCCTCACGTATCGCGCGCTCGACGAACAATCGAATCAGGTGGCGCGTGCGCTTCGCCGTCGCGGTGTCGGGCGCGAGGTGCTGGTCGGCCTGTGCATGGATCGAACGCTCGCGATGGTGGTGGGGATGCTCGGCATCCTGAAGGCGGGCGGTGCGTATCTGCCGCTCGATCCGGAGGTCCCGCGGGAGCGGCTCGCGTTCATGTTGGAGGATGCCGAGGTCGCGCTGGTGGTGACGGAGGCGCGGCATGCGTCACTCATCACGACGGCGGTGCTTTGCCTCGATGTGGATGCCGAGGAGATCGGGCGCGAATCGGTGGATGCGTTGGCGGTGGCGTCGTCGCCGGAGGACCTTGCGTATGTGATCTACACGTCGGGTTCGACGGGGAAGCCGAAGGGGGCGCTGGTGACGCACGGGAACGTGGTGCGTCTCTTCGCGGCGACGGAGGGGTGGTATGGGTTTGGGGCCTCGGACGTGTGGACGATGTTCCACTCGTACGCGTTCGACTTTTCGGTGTGGGAGATCTGGGGCGCGCTTTTTTACGGCGGCCGGCTGGTGATCGTGCCGTATTGGGTGAGCCGGTTCGCGGAGTCGTTTCATGCGCTGTTGGTGTCGGAGCGGGTGACGGTGCTCAATCAGACACCGTCGGCGTTCCGGCAATTGATGCATGCGGATGCGAACGCGGGTGATGCAGCACGAGATTCTTTGGCGCTTCGATACGTGATCTTCGGAGGGGAAGCGCTGGACATCGGCGCGCTTCGACCTTGGTGGGAGCTTCATGGGGACGTGTCACCGCAGCTCGTGAACATGTACGGGATCACGGAGACGACGGTGCACGTGACGTATCGGCCGTTGTGCCGAGCGGATCTGGAGCGGTCGTGGTCGAGCGTGATTGGGGTGCCGATTCCGGACTTGTCGGTGCACGTGTTGGACGAGCGTGGTCGTCCGGTGCCCGTGGGGGTGGTGGGCGAGCTTCATGTGGGTGGCGCCGGTGTGGCACGGGGTTACTTACGACGGCCGGAGCTGACGGCGGCGCGGTTCTTGGAGGACCCGTATCGTGGTGAGGGCCGGCTGTACAAGACGGGTGATTTGGGGCGGAGGCTCGGGAACGGGGATATCGAGTACCTCGGTCGAATCGATCATCAGGTGAAGATTCGAGGGTTTCGGATCGAGCTTGGAGAGATTGAGTCAGCGCTTTCGGAGCACGAATCGGTGCGGGAAGCGGTGGTGCTTTCGCTCGACGATGGGGCGGGGGACAAGCGACTTTGCGCGTATGTGGTGTTCTCGGGGGCGCCGGTGCCGGCGGTCGATCTGCGAGCCTTTTTGAAGGAGCGACTGCCGGAGTACATGGTGCCTTCGGCGTATGTGGCGCTTCCGTCGCTGCCGCTGACGTCGAATGGGAAGATCGATCGTCGGGCGTTGCCGGCGCCGGAGTCTTTGGGGTTGGAGGAGCGGGCGTACGTTGCGGCGCGGGGGCCGGTGGAGGAGGCGATTGCGAGGGTCTTTGCGGAGGTGCTGCGTGTGCCGCGGGTGGGCGCGCATGATGGGTTCTTCGAGCTGGGGGGGCACTCGCTCTCGGCCACGCGCGTCGTTGCGCGGTTGCGGGCGGTGCTGGGGGTCGAGCTGCCGTTGCGAGCGCTGTTCGAAGCGCCCACCGTGGCTGGGCTCGCGGGGCGGTTGGGAGATGTGGCGGGCGCGGAGGCGCTGGCCATCACGGTGGAGCCTCCCGGCGTGCCGCGCGTGCTGTCGTTTGTGCAAGAGCGATTGTGGTTCATCGATCAGCTCGCGCCCGGTGATCCGTCGTATGTCGTGCCCGTCGCGATACGGCTCTCCGGCGCGCTCGATGCGGGCGCATTGGAGCGGGCCCTGCGGGAGATCGTGCGCCGGCACGAGGTGCTGCGGACGACGTACGACGTTGCTTGCGGCAAGCCGGTGGCCGTCGTTCATGACGTGTCCGAGGTGACGTTGGCGCTCTCGAGCTTGGCCGACCTGCCCGAGAGCGAGCGCGAGGGGGCGGCGCGGCGCGAGATCGAAGCGGAGGCGCTGCGGCCGTTCGATCTCGCGCGTGGACCCGTGATGCGTGCGCGGCTGATTGGGCTCTCGGAGCACGATCACGTGCTGGTGGTGGCTTTGCACCACATCGTCTCCGATGCGTGGAGCATTGGTGTCCTGACGCGCGAGATGGGGGCGCTCTACGATGCTTTCGTTGCGGGGCGGCCGTCGCCGCTCGCGGATCTGTCGATTCAGTATGCGGACTATGCGGCTTGGCAGCGCCGCACCCTCTCCGGCGAGCGCGAGGCGCGGCAGCTCGCGTATTGGAAGGATCGGCTCGCAGGCGCGCCGCGCACGATCGAGCTCTTCACCGACAAGCCTCGGCCGCCCGTGTCTTCGCATCGAGGTGCGCGGGTGCCCATCGCGGTCCCGGAGGCGGTGACCGAAGGGCTCCGGCGGATCGCGCGGGATCGCGGCGCGACGTTGTTCATGACGCTGCTCGCCGGCTTCGAGGTGCTCCTGCATCGCTACACGGAGCAGACCGATCTCGTGGTGGGCACGCCCATCGCGGGCCGAACGCGGAGCGAGGTCGAGGGCTTGATCGGGTGCTTCGTCAACACGCTGGCGCTGCGCGTGGAGCTGTCGGCCGAGCTGCCTTTCGCCGATCTGATCGCGCGTGCGCGGGAGGCTTGTCTCGGTGCTTATGCGCACCAAGACCTGCCTTTCGAGCGCTTGGTGCAGGCCCTCGAGCCCGAGCGTGATCCCAGCCGATCGCCGATCTTCCAGATCGTCTTCGTGCTGCAGAATGCGCCGGTCGCGGGCGCGAAGCCTTCGGAGATTGGGCGGCGCGGGTTCGCGGCCGAGAGCGGGACGGCGAAATTCGATCTCACGTTCACGCTCGTGGAGACGGCTTCCGGCCTCGCTGGAGGCATCGAATTCGCGACCGATCTCTTCGAGGCGCCGACCATCGCGCGCATGGCGAGGCACTTCGAAGTGCTGCTCGCCGCGGCTGTCGCGGAGCCGACTCGGCCCATTGGAGAGCTGACGATCTTGCCCGAGGAAGAGCTTCGGCGCGTGGTCACGACGTGGAACGCGACGCGTAGCGAGTATCCGCGGGAGGCGACGATTCATGCGCTCTTTCAGGCGCAGGCGGCGCGGACGCCGGATGCGACGGCGTTGGTTCGTGGAGACGAGTCGATCTCCTATGGAGAGCTTCTGGTGAGGGCGCATCGGCTCGCGCATCGGCTGCGGGAGATGGGCGTCGGGGCCGAGACGGCGGTCGGCGTGTATGCGCGAAGGTCGATCGATCTCGTCGTGGCGCTGGTGGCGGTGCTCGAGGCGGGGGGCTTCTACGTGCCGCTCGATCCCGAGATGCCGGATGCGCGGCTCGCGTGGATCGTGGAGGATGCGGCGATTGGCATCGTGGTGGCGGCCGGCGCGAGCCTCGATGGGCGCGCGATCGGAGAGGTCCGGGTGTTGGATCTCGCGGCCGCGTCGGCGTGGATCGCGGCTGCGAGCGAGTCTCCGCCGGAGCCTTCGGGACATGCGGAGGGCCTCGCGTATGTGATGTACACGTCGGGATCGACGGGCACGCCCAAAGGGGTCGCCGTCGTTCATCGCGGGGTCGTGCGTTTGGTGAAGGCGCAGAGCTATTTGCCCTTCGATGCGAGCGAGGTCTTCCTTCAGCTCGCGCCCATCGCGTTCGATGCTTCCACGCTGGAGATCTGGGGGCCGCTCCTCTCCGGCGGGCGACTCGTGATGGCGCCGCCGGAGGTGCCGTCGCTCGCGCAGATCGGCGAGCTGATCCGCACCGGCGGCGTGACGACGTCGTGGCTCACGGCGGGCTTGTTCAACGCGATGATCGACGCGCATCCGGAGGCGCTCCGCCCGCTGCGACGCGTGCTCGCGGGCGGTGAAGCGCTGAGCGTGCCGCATGTGCGAAGGGCGATGGCCGCGCTGCCCGGCGTGCAGATCATCAATGGATATGGGCCCACGGAGAACACCACGTTCACCACGTGTCATGTCGTCACGGAGGGGGATCTCGAGGGGAGCATCCCCATCGGGAGGCCCATCGCCAACACCACCGTGTACATCCTCGATCCGCGCGGGAGACCCGTGCCCATCGGTGTGCCGGGTGAGCTTCATGCGGGCGGCGACGGCGTGGCGCGCGGGTACGTGCGAGCGCACGAGGGGACGAGCGATCGCTTCGTTCCCGATCCGTTCGACGGCAGGCCGGGCGCGCGGTTGTATCGGACCGGGGATCGCGCGCGTTGGCTGCCCGATGGAACCATCGCGTTCTCGGGGCGGCGCGACTTCCAGGTGAAGCTTCGAGGGTTCCGCATCGAGCTCGGCGAGATCGAGGCGCAGCTCGCGCATCACTCGGATGTTGCCGAGGCGGTGGTGATGCTGCGCGAGGATGTTCCCGGCGAGCCGCGGCTCGTCGGCTACGTGGCTGCGGGGGAGAGGCGGCCGGCGCCGGCCGAGCTGCGCGCGTTCCTCGAGGCGCGGTTGCCTGGGTACATGGTGCCGCCGGCGTTCGTGATCGTCGACGCGCTGCCGCTCACGCCCAATGGGAAGGTCGATCGGCGGGCGCTCGGGGCGCTGGGGGCCGGCGAGATCGTTGGAGCTCAAACGATTGCCCCGCGCGGTCCCATCGAGGAGACGCTGGCCGGTCTGTTTGCCGAGGTGCTGCGCGTCGCGCCGGAGCGCGTGGGCGCGCAGGATGGGTTCTTCGCGCTGGGCGGGCACTCGCTCTTGGCCACGCAGCTCGTGGCACGGGTGCGCGCGGTGCTCGGTGTCGACTTGCCGATTCGCGCGGTGTTCGAGGCGTCCACCGTGGCCGCGCTCGCGGAGCGGACACGGCATGCGCTCGCGGCGGGGCGTGGTCTCGATGCGCCGCCGCTCGTCGCCGTCACGCGCGAGCCGGCCATGCCGGTGTCGTTCGCGGAAGAGCGGCTCTGGTTCCTACATCAGCTCGACCCTGCGGCCCCGTCGTATGCTGTGCCGTTCCCGATGCGCTTCTCGGGCGGCTCGATGCAGAGGCGCTCGGGCGGGCATTGCGTGAGGTCGTGCGGCGTCACGAGATCCTGCGCACCACGTTCGGGGAAGCGGATGGAGGGCCGGTGGCCGTGATTCACGAGGCGGCCGAGGTGCCCATCGTGCGGCGCGCGATCGAGGGCGAGCGGGCGCTTCGTGACGCAATCGGCGAGGAGACGAGACGGCCCTTCGATCTCGCGGCGGGGCCTGTGATGCGGGCGACGTTGTTCTCGCTGGGACCCGAGGAGCACGTGCTGCTCGTGGTCATGCACCACATCGCCTGCGATGGTTGGAGCATCGGGGTGATCGCGCGCGAGGTTTCTCGTCTGTATGCGGCCCATGCGCGTGGTGAGGCGTCGCCGCTGGCGGAGCTGCCGATCCAGGTTCGCGATCATGCGGCTTGGCAGCGGAGCTACCTCTCGGGCGCGGTCCTCGATGCCGAGCTCGCGTATTGGACGGAGCGGCTCGCGGGGGCGGCGCGCATGATCGAGCTGCCCACCGATCGCCCGCGACCGCCGGTGCCGTCGCGGCGCGGTGCGCTGCGGCGCTTCTCGCTCGATGCCGCGGCTACGGCAGCGCTGCGTGACCTCGCACGACGTGAGGGGATGACGCTCTTCATGGTGCTTCTGGCGGCCTTCGATGTGCTGCTCCACCGCTGGTCGGGGCAGAGGGACATCGTGGTGGGCACGCCGATCGCGGGCCGCACGCGCACGGAGATCGAGGGCCTCGTCGGCTGCTTCGTGAACACGTTGGTGATGCGCGCCGAGATCGCCGAGGGCATGTCGTTCCGCGAGCTGCTCCACCGCGTGCGCGAGGATGCGATTGGCGCCCATGCGCACCAGGACTTGCCGTTCGAGCGACTGGTGCAGGCCATCGAGCCCGATCGCGATCCCAGCCGATCGCCGATCTTCCAGGTGATGTTCGTGCTCCAGACGGCGCTCGGGGATGGAACCGAGAGCGCCGGCGGTGGCCTCGAGATCGAGAGCGGGACGGCGAAGTTCGATCTCACGCTTACGCTGGCGGATCGTGAAGGCGGCCTCAGCGGCGGGATGGAGCTCGCGACCGATCTCTTCGATGTCGAGACCATCGATCGGATGCTGGCCGGATACCGCACGTTGTTGATGGGCCTCGGGGCGGGCGTCGATCGCGCTGTCAGCGAGCTGCCGATCCTCTCGGACGAAGAGGAAGCACGTTTGATTGCGGCGGCCGGAGGAAGTCAGTCGTTTACCACGCATGCGAGCTTGCATGCGTGGTTTGCATCGATGGCGGCGCGCTGTCCCGAGGCAGTGGCGGTGACGTGCGAGGGGCAGAGCCTCACGTATCGCGCGCTCGACGAACAATCGAATCAGGTGGCGCGTGCGCTTCGCCGTCGCGGTGTCGGGCGCGAGGTGCTGGTCGGCCTGTGCATGGATCGAACGCTCGCGATGGTGGTGGGGATGCTCGGCATCCTGAAGGCGGGCGGTGCGTATCTGCCGCTCGATCCGGAGGTCCCGCGCGAGCGGCTCGCGTTCATGTTGGAGGATGCCGAGGTCGCGCTGGTGGTGACGGAGGCGCGGCATGCGTCACTCATCACGACGACGACGGCGGTGCTTTGCCTCGATGTGGATGCCGAGGAGATCGGGCGCGAGTCGGTGGATGCGTTGGCGGCGGCGTCGTCGCCGGAGGACCTTGCGTATGTGATCTACACGTCGGGTTCGACGGGGAAGCCGAAGGGGGCGCTGGTGACGCACGGGAACGTGGTGCGTCTCTTCGCGGCGACGGAGGGGTGGTATGGGTTTGGGGCCTCGGACGTGTGGACGATGTTCCACTCGTACGCGTTCGACTTTTCGGTGTGGGAGATCTGGGGCGCGCTTCTCTACGGCGGCCGTTTGGTGATCGTGCCGTATTGGGTGAGCCGGTTCGCGGAGTCGTTTCATGCGCTGTTGGTGTCGGAGCGGGTGACGGTGCTCAATCAGACACCGTCGGCGTTCCGGCAATTGATGCATGCGGATGCGAACGCGGATGAGGCGGCGCGAGATTCTTTGGCGCTTCGATACGTGATCTTCGGAGGAGAAGCGTTGGACGTCGGCGCGCTTCGACCTTGGTGGGAGCTTCATGGGGACGTGTCTCCGCAGCTCGTGAACATGTACGGGATCACGGAGACGACGGTGCACGTGACGTATCGGCCGTTGTGCCGAGCGGATCTGGAGCGGTCGTGGTCGAGCGTGATTGGGGTGCCGATTCCGGACTTGTCGGTGCACGTGTTGGACGAGCGTGGTCGTCCGGTGCCCGTGGGGGTGGTGGGCGAGCTTCATGTGGGTGGCGCCGGTGTGGCACGGGGTTACTTACGACGGCCGGAGCTGACGGCGGCGCGGTTCTTGGAGGACCCGTATCGTGGTGAGGGCCGGCTGTACAAGACGGGTGATTTGGGGCGGAGGCTCGGGAACGGGGATATCGAGTACCTCGGTCGAATCGATCATCAGGTGAAGATTCGAGGGTTTCGGATCGAGCTTGGAGAGATTGAGTCAGCGCTTTCGGAGCACAAATCGGTGCGGGAAGTGGTGGTGCTTTCGCTCGATGATGGGGCGGGGGACAAGCGGCTTTCCGCGTATGTGGTGTTCTCGGGGGCGCCGGTCTCGGCGGGCGAGCTGCGAGCCTTCTTGAAGGAGCGATTGCCGGAGTACATGGTGCCTTCGGCGTATCTGGCGCTGCCGTCGCTGCCGCTGACGTCGAATGGGAAGATCGATCGTCGGGCGTTACCGGCGCCGGAGTCTTTGGGGTTGGAGGAGCGGGCGTACGTTGCGGCGCGGGGGCCGGTGGAGGAGGCGATTGCGAGCGTCTTTGCGGAGGTGCTGCGCGTGCCGCGCGTGGGCGCGCATGATGGGTTCTTCGAGCTCGGGGGACACTCGCTCTCGGCCACGCGGGTCGTGGCGCGGTTGCGGGCGGTGCTGGGGGTCGAGCTGCCGTTGCGGGCCATCTTCGAGGCGCCGGCGCCTGCGGAGCTCGCGGCGCGTGTGGCTGTCGAGCTGGGCGCGGAGAGCGACGCGGCGCCGCCGATCGTGCGGGTGCCGCGAGGCGGGCCGATGCCGGCGTCGTTCGGGCAGGAGCGGCTTTGGGTGCTGCATCGGATCGAGCCCGACGATTTGTCGTATGTCGTCCCGTTCACGCTGCGTTTCACGGGATCGGTCGACGTGGATGCGCTCGAGCGGAGCGTGCGCGAGCTCTGCCGGCGACATGAGGTGCTGCGTACGACGTTCGCCGACGAGGACGGGCGGCCGGTGCAGGTAATTCATCATGAGGACACCGACATTCGTTTGAGCACAAACGATCTGCGCGGGCTCCCGATCGAAGGGCGCGCGGAGGCGCTGCGTGCGGCGCTGGCCGAGGAGGGGAGCCGGCCCTTCGATCTCGCGCGGGGGCCGGTGCTGAGGGCGCGGCTCTTCGTGCTCGGCGACGAGGATCACGTGCTCGCGCTCACGGTCCATCACATCGCGGTCGATGCGTGGTCGCAGGGGGTGATCACACGCGAGATCGAGGCGCTCCACGCGGCGTTTCGCGAGGGACGGCCGTCGCCGCTCGCGGAGCTTTCGGTTCAGTACGCCGACTATGCGGCTTGGCAGCGCCGGTGTTTTTCGGGCGAGGTCGAGGCGCGACAGCTCGCGTATTGGCGGGCGGAGCTCGGGGATGCGGCGCGGGTCATCGAGCTGCCAACCGACAAGCCGAGGCCGGCGATCGCTTCGCATCGCGGGGCGCGTTTCGCGTTCACGCTGCCGGTGCCGCTCTCGCGGGCGGTGAGCGAGCTTTCGCGGCGCGAGGGGGCGACGCTCTTCATGACGCTGCTCGCAGCGTTCGCGGCGCTGCTCCAGCGTTACACGGGGCAAGAGGATGTGGTCATCGGCACGCCCGTCGCGAACCGGAGCCGCGCGGAGACCGAGGGGCTCGTCGGCTTCTTTTTGAGCACGCTCTTGATTCGGGCGCGTCCGAAGGCGCGCGGATCATTTCGGGAGCTGCTGCGTGACGTGCGCGAGCGTTGTCTCGGCGCGTATGCGCATCAGGATGCGCCGTTCGAGCGGCTGGTGCAGGAGCTCGATCCCGAGCGGGATTTGAGCCGATCGCCGCTGTTTCAGGTGCTGTTCACGTTCCACGCGGCGCCGTCGGTCGAGGCGCGCGGCGGCGGGCTCAGCGTGCGGGCCGGCATGGCGGAGACGACGGCGGCCAAGGTCGATCTCGCGCTGGCCATGGGCGAAACGGAGAGCGGCGCGCTGGCGGGCGGGATCGAGTATGCGACCGATCTGTTCGTCGAGGCGACCGTGGCGCGCGTGGCGCTGCACCTCACGACGCTGCTCGCGGGCGTGATCGCCGCGCCGGATGCGCGCCTGTGCGACATCGACATCTTGCCTCCGGAGGAGCGACGGTTGCTCGTCGAGGGCTGGAACGATACGCGGGCGGCGTATGCACGCGCGGCGTGCGTGCACGAGCTGGTGACGGCACAGGCGGAGCGCACGCCCGATGTCGTCGCGGTCTCGATCGAGGGGCGTGATGGAATCACGTACGGCGAGCTCGTGCGGCGCGCGCGTAAGCTCGCGCGGCATCTGCGCGGGCGCGGCGTGGCACCGGGCGCGCTCGTGGGCATCGCGGTGGAGCGATCGCCGGCGATGGTGATCGGGCTCTTGGGCATCTTGCTCGCGGGGGCCACGTACGTACCGATGGATCCGAGCTATCCGCGCGATCGGCTGCGGCTCGTGGCGACGGATGCGGGGCTCGCGGCGATGGTCACCGAGGAGGCGTTTGCGGAGGCTTTGCCGGCGCCGGCCGGTGGCGTCGTGCGGCTCGATGCGGATGCGGCGCGCATCGAGGAGGAGAGCGAGGCGCCGTTCGATGCGGGGGTATCGCCGGAGTCGCTCGCGTACGTGATCTACACTTCGGGGTCGACCGGCACGCCGAAGGGGGTGGCCGTTCCGCATCGCGCGGTGGTGAATTTCTTGGCGTCGATGGCGAGGGAGCCGGGGCTCGTTGTGAGCGATCGGTTGCTTGCCGTCACGAGCTTGTCGTTCGACATCGCCGGGCTCGAGCTGTGGTTGCCGCTCGTCACGGGTGCTTACGTCGAGATTGCGCGGCGTGAGACGGCCGCCGACGGCGCGGCGCTCGCAGCGCGGATCGAGGCGGGCGACATCACCGTTATCCAAGCGACGCCGACGACGTTCCGGTTGCTCGTCGAGGCGGGGTGGAGAGGCGATGGGAAGATCGACGTGCTCGTCGGCGGCGAGGCGGTGCCGCGCGACTTGGCCGATCAGCTCATCGATCGCGCGGGATCGGTGTGGAACATGTACGGGCCCACCGAGACGACGATTTGGTCGTGCGTGGCGCGGCTCGCGAAGGGGACGCCGGTGCTGGTGGGCAGGCCGATCGCGAACACGCAGGTGTACGTGCTCGATGACGAAGGCGGGCTCCTGCCGATCGGCGTGCCGGGTGAGCTGTACATCGGCGGCGATGGAGTGGCGTGCGGGTATCTCCATCGAGCCGCGCTGACGGAGGAGCGGTTCGTTCCCGATCCTTTCTCGTCGCGCGAGGGCGCGCGCTTGTATCGCACGGGGGATCGCGCGCGATGGCGAGCCGAGGGATCGATCGAGATCCTCGGGAGGCTCGACTTCCAGGTGAAGATTCGCGGGCACCGGATCGAGCTGGGCGAGGTCGAGGCGGCGATCGGCGCGTGCCCGGCGGTGCGTGAAGCGGTGGTCGTGGCCCGCGAGGATGGTGGTGGCAAACGGCTCGTCGCTTACGTGGTGCCGCACGAGGCGATGCCGACGGCGGCGGAGCTCGGGAGCTTCGTGCGCGAGCGGCTTCCCGAATACATGGTGCCGGCGGCCTTCGTGCGGATGGGGCGGCTGCCGCTGACGCCGAATGGGAAAATCGATCGGCGCGCGCTGCCGGCGCCGGACGATGGGGATCGCGCGGAGAGCGGGGCCGTGTACGCGGCGCCGGAGACCGAGGTGGAGCGCACGTTGGCGCGGATTTGGGCGGCGTTGCTGCGCGTCCCGCGCGTGGGGCGACACGACAACTTCTTCGCGCTGGGCGGTGACTCGATCCTCGGCATTCAGGTGGTGACGCGCGCCGGAGCGGAGGGGATCCGCATCGCGCCGCGGCTCATCTTCCAGCATCCGACGATCGCGGCGCTCGGCGCGGCGGCGAGCGCCGGCGTGCTCGAAGGTGACGAGCCTGCGCTGCCCGCGTTCGAGGACGCGGGCCTGTCGAAGGACGCGATCGACATGCTGTCGGCTCTGGATCCCAACGCGGGAGCAAGCGAATGAAGTCGAGCAACATCGAGGACATCTATCCGCTCTCGCCGATGCAAGAGGGGATGCTGTTCCATTCGCTCTACGCGGCGCACGCAGGGACGTACGTGCTCCAGGTGTCGTGGAACCTGCGCGGCGCGCTCGACGTCGAGGCCTGGAAGCGATCGTGGCAGGAGGTCTGTGATCGGCACGCGGCGCTCCGCAGCGCCTTCGCGTGGGAGAAGCTGGAAGCGCCGGTGCAGATCGTGTGGAAGCGGATCAAGCTCGCGTTCGACGAGCAGGATCTGCGGGCGCTGCCGCCCATCGAGCGGGTGCAGCGCGCGGCGCGCTACGCGAGCGAGGCTCGGGAGAAGGGCTTCGATCCCACGCGGGCGCCGCTGTTCGGGCTCGGGCTGCTTCGCCTCGCGGACGATGCGTGGCGCTTCGTCTTCTGCATGCATCACCTCGTGCTCGACGGCTGGTCGATGCAGATCGTGGTGAAGGAGGTGCTCGCGCGGTATGCGGCCCACGCGGCCGGCGCGCCCGTGCCGGCGTTCGCGCCGGCGAGGCCTTACGGCGCGTACATCCGCTGGCTGGCGAAGCGGGATGCGGCGGCGGATGCGGCGTTTTGGGCGCGCGAGCTGGAGGGGTTCGCTGCACCGACGTCGCTCGGGATCGATCGCAAATCGATTGCCGATGCGGGCGCGCCGCGGTTCGGGGAGGTGAGGCGGCTCGTGCCGGAGGCGACGAGCACCGCAATCACAGCGTTCGCGCGACGGCATGGGCTCACGTCGAGCACGGTGATTCATGGGGCGTGGGCCATGCTGCTGGCGCGCTACAGCGGTGAGGAGGACGTGCTCTTCGGCAGCACGGTGTCGGGGCGCTCGGCGCCCATCGCGGGCATCGAGGAGATGGTGGGGCTCTTCATCAACACGCTGCCCGTGCGTGTGCGCGTGTCGCGGGTGCAGTCGGCGATCGATTTCTTGATCGCGTTGCAGCGGCACGAGGCCGAGCTGCGCGAGCACGAGCACAGCCCGCTCGCGGAGGTGCAGACGAAGAGCGCGGTGCCGCGAGGGACGCCGCTCTTCGAGAGCTTGGTCGTCTTCGAGAATGTTCCGCTCGCGGAATCGGCGAGCGGTGCGGGTGTTGCCGCGAAGGGCGCGGATCGAGCCCTCGCGGTGAGCGACGGCGGCGCGGAGGATCGGCCGGCGTATCCCTTGAGCCTCGTGGTCGCGCTCAGGCAAGAGCTTCTGATCCGGCTCGGATACGATGCGCAACGCTTCGAGGCGGGTGCGATCGAGCGCATGTGCGATCACCTGGTGACGCTGCTCGAGGGCATCGTCGCCGCGCCGCAGACGGCTATCGGACGGCTTCCGATGCTGACGACGGCGGAGCTTCGTGCGCTCGTGGCGTGGAACGAGACGAGCGTGTCGCACGGGGGCGAGGCGTTGCTTCATCAGCTCGTGGAAGCGCAGATCGATCGCACGCCGGAGGCGGTGGCCGTCGTCTTCGAGGACCATTCGCTCACGTACCGGGCGCTCGAGGCGCGCGCGAACCGCGTGGCGCATCGGCTGCGTGCGCTGGGCGTGGGGCCGGACGTGCTCGTTTTCGTGTGCCTCGATCGATCACTCGATTTGCCGGCGGCGATGCTCGGTGTGCTCAAGGCCGGGGGCGCGTACGTGCCCGTCGATCCTTCCTATCCGAAGGATCGCATCGCCGACATGCTGCGCGACGCAGAGGCGCCCGTGCTGATCACGGATCGGCGGGCGCGTGCGGTGATGGCGGCGGAGGGCGCGCAGGTGATCCTCGTCGATGACGAGGAGGAGAGCGTGAGTGAGGCGCGGCCGGCGCCGGCGGCGATGAGCGGCGAGGATCTCGCGTACGTGATCTACACGTCGGGATCGACCGGCAGGCCGAAGGGCGTGATGATTCCGCACCGCGCGATCGTCAATCACATGCGCTGGATGGCGCGGGCCTACCCGCTCGGCGCGGGGCGGGCCGTGCTGCAGAAGACGCCGATCAGCTTCGACGCGTCGGTGTGGGAGATTTGGCTGCCGCTCATGAGCGGGGCGCGCTTGGTGATGGCGCGACCCGATGGCCACCGCGATCCGCGCTACCTCGTCGAGGCGACGTGCGCGCATCGCATCACCGACCTGCAGGTCGTGCCTTCGATGTTGGAAGCGCTCGTGTACGAGCCGGAGCTCGAGCGTTGCACCGAGCTGGCGCGCGTCTTTGCCGGAGGAGAAGCGCTCTCCCGATCGCTGGTCGAGCGGTTGCGCGCGCGCGTCGACGTCGAGGTGGTGAACCTCTACGGGCCGACGGAGTGCGCCGTGCAAGCGGTGGTGTGGACCTCCGCGAAGGTCGCGAGCGGCGTGATGGAGCCCATCGGGCGGCCCATCGACAACGTGAAGGCGTATGTGCTCGATGCGCAGCGAGAGCGCGTCCCCGTGGGCGTGCCCGGTGAGCTGTACCTCGGCGGCGCGTGCGTCGGACGCGGTTACCTGGGGCGGCCGGAGCTCACGGCCGAGCGGTTCGTCGCCGATCCGTTCGAGCGCCGGGGGAGGATGTATCGGACCGGGGATCGCTGTCGGATCCGTGAGGATGGGGTGATCGAGTATCTCGGCCGCGCCGATGATCAGATCAAGCTACGAGGCTTCCGCATCGAGCTCGGTGAGATCGAGGCGCTGCTCGTGCCGGACGAGGCGGTGCGCGAGGCTGTCGTGGCGACGCGCGAGGACGCGCCCGGTGACGTGCGGCTCGTGGCGTATGTGGTGGCGGCGGGGGAGCGGCCGAGCACGGCGGCGCTCGATGCGGCGCTGCGGGCGCGGTTGCCCGAGCACATGATGCCGTCGGCATACGTGATGCTCGATGCGCTGCCGCGGGCGCCGAGCGGGAAGATCGATCGGCGCGCGCTGCCTTCGCCGGACGCGGGGGCTACGGTTGCGAGCGAGCATGTGGCCCCGCGATCTCCGGTCGAGCAGGCGGTGTGCGGCATCTTCGCCGACGTGATCAAGGTGCCCGCCGAGCGCGTGGGCGTGACCGATGGGTTCTTTGCGCTGGGCGGGCACTCGCTCCTGGCCACGCAGGCGTTGACCCGGATCCGCGCGGCGTTCGGGATCGATCTGACGCTGCGTGCGCTGTTCGAGGCGCCGACGGCGGCGGCGATCGCGACGCGCATCGAGGCTGCGATCGCAGGGGGCGCGCGTCCGATTGCGCCGCCGATCGTGCCGGTGCCGCGCGCCGAGCGGATGCCGCCGTCGTTCGGTCAGGAGCGGCTTTGGTTTCTCCATCAGCTCGATCCGTCGAGCCCTGCGTATGTCGTCCCGCTGGCGCTCCGGCTCTCGGGGCGCCTCGACGTGGACGCGCTCGCACGCGCTTTGAGCGAGATCGTGCGCCGTCACGAGGTGCTTCGCACCACGTTCGTGAGCGAAGGCGGCCGGCCCGCGCAGGTGATCCATCCGCCGGCTCCGGTGCCGTTGCCGCGTGCCACGCTCGGTGCGCTCTCGGGCGACGAGCGCGAGCAACGCATCCGCGCCGAGGCGACGGCGGAGGCGCGACGGCCGTTCGATTTGGAGCGTGGTCCACTCCTCCGCGCGCGTCTCCTCGAGGTCGACGAGGACGACACGGTGCTGCTCCTGACGATGCATCACATCGTCTCCGACATCTGGACGAGCGCCGTCGTTCATCGCGAGCTGTCGGTGCTCTACGGAGCGTTCACGAAGGGTGAGCCGTCGCCGTTGCCGGAGCTTTCGGTGCAGTACGCCGACTACGCGGTCTGGCAGCGCGGCTTCCTCGCGGGCGCGGTGCTGGACGAGCAGCTCGCGTACTGGAGGAGCGCGCTCGAAGGGGCGCCGAGCGCGATCGAGCTGCCCACCGATCGCCCGCGGCCCAAGGTCCAATCGTTCCGGGGCGCGACGCGGCACTTCGTGCTTCCAACCGAGCTGACGGCGGCCGTGAAGGAGCTCGCGCGCCGCGAGGGCGCGACGCTCTACATGACGTTGCTCGCGGCGTACGACGTGCTCCTGCATCGCTACAGCGGGCAGGACGACATCGTGGTGGGCACGCCCATCGCTGGTCGCACGCGCGCCGAGACGGAAGGGCTCGTCGGCTTCTTCCTCAACACCCTCGTGATGCGTGCCCGGCTCGCGCCGGACATGACGTTCAAGGAGCTCTTGGCGCACGTGAAAGAGACCGCGCTCGGGGCCTACGCGCACCAGGACATGCCCTTCGAGCGCTTGGTGCCGGAGCTCGCGCCGGAGCCGGATCCCAGCCGATCGCCGCTGTTTCAGGTGATCTTCAACCTGCAGAATGCGCCGCGGGAGGGGATTGGTCTCGGTGGCGTGAAGATCCGCGGGGCCGTGGCCGACGGCGGGGCCGCCAAGGTCGATCTCGCGCTCATCATGACGGACACGCCGCGGGGCCTGGCCGGGCGGATCGACTACGCCACCGATCTCTTCGAGGGGGCGACCATCGAGCGCTTCGTGCGGCAGCTCGAGACGCTGCTCGCCTCCGCGGTGCGTGCGCCGCAAACGCGCGTCCGCGAGCTCGAAGTACTGCCCGACGACGAGCGCCGCCGCCTGCTCGTGACGTGGAACGATAAGGGGACGCGCGAGCCCATCACCGCTTGTTATCACGAGATCTTCGAGGCCCAGGTCGATCGAACGCCCGATGCGATCGCGCTGGTGGCCGGCGCCGAACGGCTCTCGTATCGCGAGCTCGACGTGCGCGCGAACAGGCTCGCGCATCGGCTGCGTGCGCTTGGGGTCGGGCCCGACGTGCTCGTTGGGCTGTGCACGGATCGGACGGCGGATCTCGTGGTCGCGGTGCTCGGGATCTTCAAGGCCGGCGGCGCGTACGTGCCCATCGAGCCCGGCCATCCGGCGCGGCGGATCGAGCAGATCCTCGGTGAGGCTCGCATCTCCATGGTGGTCACGCAGGCTGCTTGGGCTGGCAAGCTGAGCGCGCCCGGCGTCACGGTGGTGCAGCTCGACGCCGACGCGATCGCGCTCGCCGCGGAGAGCGAAGCGCGGCCCGCGATCGAGATGACGCCGCGCGATCTCGCGTACGTGCTCTTCACCTCGGGATCGACGGGCACGCCCAAGGGCGTGGCGATCGAGCACCAGAACCTGGTGAGCTACGTACGCGGCGTGAGCGAGCGGATGGCGTTGCCTGCGGGCGCGGCGTACGCGTACGTGTCGACGTTCGCGGCCGATCTCGGCCACACCGTGCTCTTCCCGTCGCTTGCGGGCGGTGGATGTTTGCACGTCGTCGCGGAGGACGTGCAGACCGATCCGGATCGGTTGGGCGCGTACGTGCAGCGCGCGGGCATCGACGTCATGAAGATCGTGCCGTCGCATCTCTCGGCGCTGCTCTCCGGCGCGCATCCGGAGCGCGTGATCCCACGCCGGCTCCTCGTGCTCGGCGGCGAGGCGTCGAGCTTCGAGCTCGTCGATCGCATCGAGCGGCTCGCGCCCGACTGTCGGATCATGAACCACTACGGGCCGACGGAGACCACGGTCGGCGTGCTGACGTATCCGGTGGCGCGCGGGACGCGGCCCGTGGCGCCGATCGTGCCGCTGGGCCAGCCGCTGCCCGACTGCCGCGTCTACGTGCTCGACGCGCACATGAAGCCGGCGCCTACGGGCGTGCCCGGTGAGATCTACATCGGTGGCCGAGGCGTGGCGCGTGGCTACTTGAACGATCCGGAGCGGACGCGCGCGCGCTTCGTCGCGGATCCTTTCGACACGTCGCCGGGCGCGCGGCTCTACAAGACCGGCGACCGCGCGCGGTGGCTGTCCGATGGAAGCCTGCTCTTCCTGGGGCGCATTGATTTTCAGGTGAAGATCCGTGGTTTCCGCGTCGAGCTCGGGGAGATCGAGAGCGCGCTGCGGGCGCATCCCGGTGTGCAGGATGTGGTGGTGCTCGCGCTGGACGATGGGGCAGGGGGCTTGCGGCTCGTGGCCCACGTGGTGCCGCGATCCGGAGAGGCGCCGAGCATCGCGACGATGACGGCGTGGCTCGAGCAGCGGCTGCCTGCGTACATGATCCCGGCGGCCTTCGTGATCCTCGAGGCGCTGCCGCTGACGCCCAATGGGAAGGTCGATCGCCGGGCGCTCGCCGCCGTCGAGGCGCGCTCCGAGCGCAAGGTGGAGGTCGGGCCGCGCAACCCGGTGGAGGACGTGCTCGCGGGCATCTGGGCCGACGTGTTCGAGCGCGCGTCGGTTGGTGTGCACGAGCGCTTCGGCGATCTCGGCGGCCACTCGCTTCTGGCGATTCAGATCATCGCGCGGGCGCGTGACGCGTTCGATCTGCAGATCCCGCTGCGCGCCATCTTCGAGGCGCCGACGATCGCGGAGCTCGGCGAGCGCATCGAGGCGTGGAGACGCGAGGGCGGCGCGCTCGTGGCTCCGCCCATCGAGCGGGCGCGGCGCGCTGGGCCTCTGCCGCTCTCGTTCGCGCAGGAGCGGCTCTGGCTGCTCGATCGTCTGGAGCCGAATCGCAGCGTGTACAACGTGCTCGGCGCCGTGCGGCTCTCCGGGCCGCTCGACGTGGAGGTGCTCTCGCGTGCGCTCGCGGAGGTCGTTCACCGTCACGAGGTGCTGCGCACGACGTTTACGATGCGCGGCGCCGCGCCGGTGCAGGTGATCCACGAGCGGATGGATGTCCGGCCGACGATCTGCGATCTCGGCGCGCTGCCCCCGCCCGAGCGCGAGGCCCGCGTGCGTGCGGCCGCCGCCGAGGAGGCCGCGACGCCGTTCGATCTCGCGCGTGGTCCGCTCCTGCGCGCCAAGCTTCTGCGGCTCGACGCCGACGCGCACGTGCTCCTGCTCTCGGTGCACCACATCGTCTCCGACGCGCAGGCGCAGAGCGTGTTGCACGACGAGCTGGGCACGCTCTACGACGCCTTCGTGCAGGGCGAGCCTTCGCCGCTTCCGGAGCTGCCCGTGCAGTATGCGGACTTCGCCGCGTGGCAGCGGCGCTGGCTCTCCGGTGAGGTGCTCGAGAAGCAGCTCGCCTACTGGCGATCCACGCTCGCGGGCGCGGTGGTGCTCGATCTTCCGACCGATCGACCGCGGCCGCCGACGCAGAGCTTCCGCGGCGCGCGTCACGCGTTCGGGCTCGGGGTCGAGCTGCGTAGCGGGCTCGTCGAGCTGTCGCGGCGCGAGGGCGCGACGCTGTTCATGACGGTGCTCGCGGCCTTCGAAGTGCTGCTCCAGCGCTGGTCGGGCCAGCACGATTTCGTGGTGGGAACGCCCGCGATGCAACGCACGCGTGCCGAGACCGAAGGCCTCATCGGCTGCTTTCTCAACACGCTCGCGATCCGCGCGCAGATCGATGACGACGGGTCGTTTCGCGATCTCGTGCGGCGCGTGCGCGAGACCTGCCTCGGCGCCTATGCGCATCAGGACCTGCCTTTCGAGCGGCTCGTGCAGGAGCTCGCGCCCGAGCGCGATCCTTCGCGAACGCCGCTCTTTCAAGCCGTGTTCACGCTCCAGGGGGGCGGTGACGGCGAGACCGGCATGACGGGTGTGCGCCGCCGCCGCGTCGGCGCGCCGCTCTCGACGGCGAAGTTCGACCTGACGCTCTTCGTCTTCGAGTCGCCGCGCGGGATGTCGGCCGTGCTCGAGTATGCGACGGATCTCTTCGACGCTGCGACCATCGAGCGCATGGGCGCGCACCTCGTGACGCTGCTCCACGGCGTCGTGGCGGCGCCGGATCGACCGCTTCGTGCGATCTCGATCCTGCCCGAGGCGGAGCGCGCGCTGCTGACGACGACGTGGAACGCGACGGCGGCGCCGTATCCACGCGAGGCCACGATTGCGAGCCTCGTCGCGGCGCAGGCCGAGCGCACGCCGGAGGCCGTGGCGGTCTCGTGCCTCGGGCGGGCGCTCACCTACCGCGCGCTCGACGCGCAATCGAACCAGCTGGCGCGCTACCTCCGCGCGCGCGGAGTCGGTCCCGAGGCGCGCGTCGGCCTCGCGGTGGAGCGCACCGAGGCGATGGTCGTCGCGCTGCTGGGCATCCTCAAAGCGGGCGGTGCGTACGTGCCGTTGGATCCGACGTACCCACGCGATCGCTCGGCTTTCATGGCGAAGGATGCCGGCATCGCGCTGCTTGTGACCGAAGAGAAGCTCGAGGGCGTCGTGCCCGAGTCTGCCGGTGGCACGGTGCGGATCGACGCCGAGGCGCCGGCCATTGCGAGCGAGAGCGTCGAGCCGATCGACGCCGGGATCACGTCCGCGTCGCTCGCGTACGTCATCTACACGTCGGGCTCGACGGGCAAGCCGAAGGGCGTGCGGATCCCGCATCGAGCGGTGGTGAATCTTCTCGTCTCCATGGCGAAGGAGCCGGGGATGCGTGCGACCGATCGCCTCCTCGCGCTGTCGAGCCTTTCGTTCGACATCGCGGGGCTCGAGCTGTGGTTGCCGCTCTCGGTGGGGGCGCGGGTGGAGATCGGAGACCACGCCACAGCGAGTGATGGGGCAGCCTTCGCGCGGCGCCTCCTCGGCCACCGGATCTCGGTGATGCAAGCGACGCCCTCGACGTTTCGGATGCTCGTCGACGCTGGTTGGAAGGGCGACGGCAACATCAAGCTGCTGGTCGGCGGCGAAGCCGTGCCGCGCGACCTCGCGGATGCGCTCATCGAGCGCGCCGGATCGGTGTGGAACATGTACGGGCCCACCGAGACCACGATCTGGTCCTGTATGCAGCGGCTCGAAAAGGGCGCGCCGGTGCGGATCGGCAAGCCCATCGCCAACACGCAGGCTTACGTGCTCGATGCGCGCGGCGACGTCGCGCCCGTGGGGGTGCCCGGTGAGCTGTGCATCGGCGGCGAGGGCCTCGCGGATGGGTACTTCGATCGGCCCGAGCTGACGGCGGAGCGCTTCGTTCCGGATCCTTTCGGGAACTGCGAGGGCGCGTGTCTCTATCGCACCGGGGACCGCGCGCGGTGGCGCGCCGAGGGGGGCTCGAGATCCTCGGCCGGCTCGATGACCAGGTGAAGATCCGCGGTCACCGCATCGAGCTCGGCGAGATTGAAGCCGCGCTCGCGCGCGCTCCGGGCGTGCGGCAAGCGGTGGTGACGGCGCACGAGGCCGGGCCGATGGATCTGCGTCTCGTGGCCCATGTCGTTCCGCATGGCGCCGCGTTGCCTACGGCGGAGGAATTGCGCGCGGTGCTCGCGGCCGAGCTCCCCGCGATCATGGTGCCGCCGGTCTTCGTGATGATGGATGCGCTCCCGTCGTCGCCGGCGGGCAAGGTCGATCGGCGCGCGCTTGCGGCGCTGCGCGCTGACGTCGAGACGAAGAGCGTCGTGATGCCGCGCGACGAGGAAGAGGTTCGCATCGCCGCCATTTGGCGCGAGCTGCTCGGTATCGATCGCTTCGGTGTGACCGATGGCTTCTTCGAGCTCGGCGGTCACTCCTTGCTGGCGGTGCGCATGATCGAGGAGATCAATCGGACGTTTGGGACGAGGATCGAGCCGGCGGCGCTCGTCGCGTCACGCACCATCGAGGCGCTGGCTCGGCTGGTGCGCCGCGGGGATCTCGATGATGCGGAGTGGCCGGCGATCGTGCCGATGCGCCCGAATGGCAAGCGCCGGCCGCTGTTCCTCGTGGCTCCGCCCAACGTCGACGCGAGCCGGTTCCTCTCGCTGGCGTCCGCGCTCGATCCCGATCAACCCGTGTACGCTCTCCAAGCTCGCTATCCGGAGGAGGCGAAGCTCGGGCGCCCGTACACGCTGGAGGAGCGGCGATCCTGGTCGACGCGTTACCTGACGCTGATGAAGGCCATGCAGCCCGAGGGGCCGTACCTCGTCGCAGGTATGTGCGAGGGCGCGCTCGTCGCGTTCGACATGGTGCGGCGCCTCGAAGATGAAGGGCAGCGCGTCGGCTTCTTCGGTGTCTTCGATGCTTGGCCCGAGGAGAACACCAGCGTGCGCTTCTGGCACCGCGTCTTCGTTCACGAGCGCGCGCTGCGCGCCGCGTGGGGCGAAGGCCCCGACGAGCTTCTTCGCTACGTGCGAGCGCGAGCCGGGGACGTGGTTCGCAGTGTGATCGCGCGCGTCCACGCGGAAGGATCGAGCGCGCCGATCGGCGTCGAAGGGGGCGCTTGGGACGTGCGTCTATGGCCGGGCCCGAGCTTCGTGCCGCCGCGGGTCGAGGCGCACATCGACGTGTTCCGCACCCGCACGAGGGACTACTTCCGCATCGACGATCCCGAGCTCGGTTGGGGCAACCGCACCGCGGGCGGCGTCGACATCCACTTCATCGGCGGTGATCACATGACGTTCATGGATGCGGAGCACGCGCCGGTCCTCAGCCGGAAGGTCCGCGATGTGCTCGATGCGGCGCACGAGCAGATGGCGGCCGACGCCGTGCGCCCGTGCGCCCGCGTGCCGCAGGAGCACGGCGCCAAGGCTCCGAGCATGGCCGCGAAGCGTGCCGCTGCGCGCGCCTCGTGAGCTGCCGCGCTCAGGCGTCGCCGAGGCAGCGATTCAGCTCGGGAGCGACGAGGGTGACGTTCTCCTCCGCCATCATGGCGCTGTGCGGATCGGGCGTCGATCGGGTGCCGCGGATGTCCAGCTCGCAGACCTCGGGCGGCTGCGCGAGGAGCTTCTCCCAGCCCGCGGCCAGCGAGGTGCCGCGCACCGCGAGCATCGTGACGTCACCGGGGTAGACCCAACGCGGCGAGTAGGCCGCGTCGAGGCAATGGTCCCACGCGAAGTACTTGTAGCCGCGGCGCACGGAGACTGCGTCGATGCCGTCACCGACGTCGGCGTTCGGCTCGGCGGCGCAGAGCGTCGCGTACACGTGCTGCCAGCGATCGTCCGGCGTCAGGGCGCGGAGGGCGTCGCGATCGAAGAGGCCGGGGAACGCGTAGTCGATGAGGGCCACGTCGTCGTTGTCGTGATCGAAATACGCAAGCACCCCGAAGCGCCGCAGCAGCGACGGCGCGCGCGCCACGCGGAGCCAAGGCACGAGGCGCGTGAGCCACGGACGGCGGGCGAAGACCCTGAGCTCCGCGCGGGTCACGGCCCGGCGTGCGAGCAGCTCGATGCGAGCGTAGAGCCCGCGCGGAGCGGCCGTATCGAAGAGGATGAGCCGCTCCACGCGCTCGCCGCGCTCGAGCAGTCGATTGGCCATCTCGAAGACGGTCTTTCCGCCGAGGCACCAGCCGGCGAGCAAGTAGGGCCCGGTCGGCTGCACTTCGCGCATCGCAGCGAGGTACTCGCCGGCCATCTCTTCGATGCTCCCATAGGGCCGCGCGCCATCGAGGAGAGGGCGATTTTGAAACACGTAGATGGGCCGATCGGGATCGATGTGGCGCGCCAGCGCGACGTACGAGAGGCCGCCGCCCGATCGGGTCGCGGGCCTTCCGAGGAAGAGCGGGCGCTTCTTTCCTTCCGCCCGCAGCGCGTGAATCGAGGGCGAACGCCCGCTCCGAACGACGCGGGCCGAGCGCTCGCGGACCGTGGGATCGGCCCACAGCGCGAGTCGCTCGACGGTGCGGGCCTCTTGCACCGTCACCACCTCGGCGTCGCATCCGAGCTTCCGTCGCAGCTCCGCCGCGATGCGCACTGCAGCGAACGAGTCGGCGCCGAGATCGAGGAACAGATCATCGGTGACGCCGATCCCGGAGATCCCGAGCGCGTCCTCGCAGAGGCTCGTGATGGTGCGCTCGAGCTCGGATCGAGGCAGCGTCATCGCGCCGCGGAGCGAGGGGCGCGGACGGCGCGTGCCTGTCGGTGTCGCGCGTGCGGCGATGGCCGCTGCCGTGGAGAAGTCGTGGGCGATCGCCGTCAGCGCGGCGATGCGATCGATCGAGTGGGCCGCTGCATCGATGGGCTTCGGGCGACCTTCGTCGGGGAGCGCGACGGCGGGCGGTCCTTCTTCCGGCACGTACGTGAGCGCGGCGGCCTCCGAGCTTGGAAAGCGCACCACGAAGCCGCCCTCGCGAGGCGTGAGCCAACGGTTGCCGAGCGACCGCAGGAGCGCCTGCGCGGGCAGGTTCTTCGCCGTGAACGCGAGCGGCACGTCGACGCGGGCGAGGCGGCGTGCCAGCGCCGTCGCGCCGAGGTGCGAGAGCATCTGGTGCTCGACCCCGCGCTGGAGCACGCGGCACGAGAGCAGGAACGTGTCGACCACGAGCGCATCTTCGCGCGCTTCGAAGAGGATCAAGCCGACGAGCCCGTAGTCGCCGAAGCGATCGCGCACCTCGACCACGAGCGCTTCGTGTCCGTTCTGCAGGAGAGCGGCGAGCTCGGCCTCCGATCGGCGCCCGGTCGTGACGTTGAGCTGGTTGGTGCGGAACGTGAGCTGCGCGAGGCGCGGCAAGTCCGCGGGGGAGGGCGTTTCGATGCGGATTTCGAGGCTCATCGAGGCCAGGAACTCGGCCATCGACGGCGCCTCGCGGCGGACGCGATCGCGCTCGGCGCTCTGCCGGTAGCGCTCGGCGCGTTGCCGATCGTCGTCGGTCACGCCCCACCGGTCGAAGGCCCACACGTGTTGGAGCAGCGCTGCCGCTTCGGCGCTCGTCTGCGGGAGATGAACGGTGAGCACCTCGGGGCACGAGGCTCGGACCTCGGCGCACTCGAGGGCGCTGTCATCGACGAAGACGAACGCGTCGAGCCCCAGCGACAGCTCGCTCGCGAGCGCGCGGAGGCTCTCGCTCTTGGGGCGCCAGCTCACGCGTGATGCGGCGAAGTGCCGTCGTTCCAGCGGCATTTCGCGGCGGCGGAAGACCTCCTCCACGTCCTCGGGCGCGTTCTTGCTGCAAAGGCAGAGCAGCAGCCCGGCCTCGTGCTGGGCGCGCGCGAAGCGCTGCAGCGCGAGGCGTCCTTCGTCGAGGATCACACCCTCCGGGCCGTCCTCGCCGACGACGCCTGTCCAAAGCGTGTTGTCGGCGTCGAGCGCGAGCACCTTGTAGGGCGGGGCCACGCGCGCGCGGACCTTGCGGGCCACTGTGGCACCGAGGGCCGCGAACATCTCCGCCGAGTAGGGGATGTGCGCGAGCGCATCGGCGGCCGAATCATCCGGCGTGTCGACTGGGTACAGCGCCGCGAGCTCCGCGCTCGTCACCACCTGCGCGCCGGCGGCCCGCGCATCCTCCGCGAGCGTGGCCTCGGTCGCGGCGGCGGCCTGCGCATAGGCCGCGTCGCCGAGGAGCGCGCGGGGATCGGGGCCGATCACCAGGAGCAACGGCGGCGCGCCCGCGCGTCCCGTGTGCCCAGCGACGAGATCGGCGAGATCGCGCGCGCCTCGGCGCACGGCCTCGATGCTCGGCGGTTGCCCGTGGGCTCGCGCGTGGCTCAGATCGACGAGGCGCACGAGCGCGACGTCCACGCCGTCGCGGTTCTGCGCGAAGAGACCTGCGCGATCGCAGAGCTCGCGCTGCACTTGATCGTAGCCGGCCAGCGCGACCCGATGCTCGATGCCGCTTCGATCGAGCAGCATCCGCAGAGGTCGCTCGATGGGATCGGCGGTGAAGCTGGCCGCGATGGCAACCACGATGGCGCGCTGTTCCATGGACGGCCTCGGTCTCCGGCAAGGTCACGTGATGCTCGGCACCTGGATGGCGACGGGCTCCTCGCCCGCGCCGGCGGGCAGGGCGAGCTTCTGCGTGGGCTCATCGTCCTCGCCGCGATCGAAGAGGCGGTCGTCCTCGAAGCGCTGCTGCCTCTCGTACAGCTCGGCGTAGAGGCCCTGCGCGGCGACGAGATCCGTGTGGCGGCCGCGCTCCACGATGCGACCGCCGTCGAGCACCAGGATCTGATCGGCGCTCCGAACCGTGGAGAGCCGGTGCGCGATGACGAAGGTGGTGCGGCCCTTCACGAGGTTCTGGAGCGCCTCCTGGATGAGCGCTTCCGAGCGGGAATCCAAGCTCGACGTGGCCTCGTCGAGGATGAGGATGCGCGGGTTCGCCAGGATGGCGCGCGCGATGGCGATGCGCTGGCGCTGCCCGCCCGAGAGCAGCACGCCGCGCTCGCCCACGAGCGTGTCGTAGCCGTCGGGGAGCCCTTCCACGATCTCGTCGACGCGCGCGCTGCGGCAGGCGGCGAGGATTTGATCGCGCGGTGCGTCCGGGCAGGCGAAGGCGACGTTCTCCAGGATGGTGCCGGCGAAGAGGAAGCTCTCTTGCAACACCACGCCGAGGTGCGCGCGGTACGATCCGACCTTCACCGTCGCGAGGTCGACGCCGTCGACGAGCACGCGGCCGCCGGTCGCGGCATGGAACGAGGCGATGAGCCCGATGGTGGTGGACTTGCCCGAGCCCGAAGGACCTACGAGCGCGGTCACGGTGCCGGGCGCGGCCTGAAACGAGACGCCCCGCAGCACCGGCTTCTCGGTGTCGTACGCGAAGCGCACGTCCTCGAAGACCACGTCGCCGCGGAGATCGTCGAGCCGCTCGGTGCGCCGTGGATCCTGATCCTCACGAGGCTCGCGCAACAGATCGCGCGTCCGCTCCAAGCCCGCGAGCGCCTCCATCAGCATGTTGCCGATGCCCACGATCTGGAGGAGCGGCTGCACCGCGAACTGGAGCAGCACGTTGAAGGTGAAGAACTCGCCGAGCGAGAGACGGCCCGCGAGGATGCGGTGCGCTCCGACCCAGAGCACCACCGCGCTCACGCCGCCCCAGAGCAGGCCCGTGGCGCGGTTCAGCTTGGAGGTCAGATCCACCGATCGGAGCAGGTTCTCCACCATGCGCCCGATGCCGGCGGTGAACACGGCGTCCTCGCGATCCTCGGCGCGGTAGGCCTTCACCACGCGCACGCCGCCGAGCGATTCCGCGAGCCGGCCGACCACGTCGGCGTGGAGGCGGGTGCGCTCGTGGGCGATCTCCCGCACGCGGCCCGTGCCGCGCGCGACGATGACCGCGATGATCGCGAGCGAGACGGTCGCGACCAGCGTGAGCACCACGCTGTAGCGGGCCATGATCACGAGCGCGAGGAGCGACGTGAGCACGCTCCCGAGGTAGTTGAGGAGCCCGGTGCCCACGAGGTTCTGCAGGCCCTGGACGTCGTTCATGATGCGGGAGCCGACGGCGCCGGTCTTGTGTGCGTCGTGGTAGCCGAGCCCGAGGCGCAGCACGTGCGCGTGCAGCTTGCAGCGGAGCTCACCGATGAGACGCGTCGTCGATCGGCTGAAGAGCTGCGTGAGCGCGTAGGTCGTGAGCTGTTGGAAGACGGCGGCGCCGACGACCGCGAGGACGATGAAGACGAGTGGCCGCTCGTCGCGCCGCGCGATGACGTCGTCGATGAGGTACTTCATCGCGACCGGCGGCCCCATGGCCGTGATGCGCGCGAGCACGATCAGGAAAAGCCCCGCGGCGAGGATGGATCGGCGCGGCCCGATGATGGCCACGAGATCGGGGAGGAGATCGCGCAGGCGTTCCCCCCGGCTGCGTCGTGCCGCTGACTCCGCCCCTCCCATGTTCGCTTACGTAGCTGATGCGAAGCAGGAGACAACGTGCTCGCGTGCGTCGATCGCCGCGCGAAACGTCAGGAACGAACCGCGTCTTCGATGCTCGCGCCCATCTCGCCGAGCAGCGCGCGATACCAGCGCGAAGCCTCTTCGGTGCGGCCGGGCAGCGCCGTGGTCCCCCAGAGGACCGAGAGCGTGCGGCGCGTGGCCGCGCTCGTCTTGGTGCGCTGCGCGTCCTTCACGGCGTTGGCGCAGGGGCCGTCGGTGTCGGCGAGCACGAGGAGCCCGCCGACGTCGATCTCCTGCCCCGAAGCGTTGAAGACGTAGCGCGTGCCCGCGGCGGCCACGCCGATGCGGAGCGGGGCCTTCACGCGATCGAGATCGACGACGCTGATGGGCAAGCCGCTGTGGAGCGAGGCCGCGTTGCCGGTGTCGACCGCCGCATTGATGGCGCCGAGCGCGCCGTCGGCCACCGCGCGGATCAGATACTCCGAGCTCGGCTTGCCACGGCCCGTCGGTTTGTAGCCACCATGGCGCAGCAGATCGCGGATGGCGCCGCGGACGGCATCGTCGGATCGCATCGGGGCCGCGGCCTCGGGCGTGAGGAGCCGGCGCACGGCCTCGCTCGCGGGGAGCTCGCCGAGCGGCGCGGCGAAGGTCGTGACGAAGGTGACGACGTCGAGGAGCGGATGCGGCTCGATGGTGATCATGCCCGGCACGGTAGCAGCGTATAGTGCGTGCCGTGCCCTCCGCGATGCGCCCGGCTGTGCGTGCGCTGATCACGACCGCGGCCCTCTTCGCGGGCGCTGCGACGGTGCCGCGGGCCACGCTCGGCCGCGGTGCGGACGCGCTCCTCGACGGCGACGTCGAAGCACAGAGGCCGCTCGCGACCGCGGTGGTCGCCGACGTGGGGCAGCAGGTGAGCGCGTCCTCGTTTCACACGGGCGACGCTCGATTCGACGGCGAGTGGGCGCTCGTGACCAACATGATGGCGGCGCTCGGCCTCGGCCAAATCGTGCTGGCTCATCCGGAGACGCGGAGCGCGTACCTTCCGGCCATCGAAGTCGCGGTGGATCGGCTGCTCGCCGCGGAGGCGACGGCCTTCGGCAAGGCCGCCTGGGGAACGAGCTGGGCCGCCGATCTCGGGAGCGATCACGGGCACGCGTACCTCGGCTACGTGAACCTCGCGGTCGGGATGCTGCGGCTCCTCGAGCCGACCACGCGCGCTGCCGCCGATCACGAGCGAATCACCGCGGCGCTCGTGCGCCGCATGCAAGCCGCTCCGCACGCGTTGATCGAGACCTATCCCGGCGAGGCTTATCCGGCGGATGTGGCCTCGGTGATCGGATCCATCGGCATGTACGATCGCGCCACCGGCGCACGTCACGAGGCCCTGTTGCAACGGCTCGTGAAGACGTTCCGCGCGCGTTGGATCGACCCGCAGTCCGGCCTCGCGCTTCAGGCCGGCGACACCAGCACAGGGCGCCCCACCGCGCCGCCACGCGCTTCGGGAAGCGCCATCGCAGCCTACTTTCTGAGCTTCGCCGATCCGGCGTTGGCGCACGATCTCGCGCGCGCCCTCGTGCACCAGCGGGCCTCGTTCTTCGGCATGGGCGGCGTGCGCGAGTATCCGCCCGGCGTCTCGGGCCATGGTGACATCGACTCGGGTCCGGTCCTCTTCGGTGTCTCGGTCTCTGCCACGGGCTTTGCGCTGGCCGGCGCACGGATGATCGGCGACCGCGCGATGTACACCGAGATCCTCCGCACCGCGGAGCTCTTCGGGATGCCGCACACGCGCGGCCCCTCGCGCCGCTTCGCCACCGGCGGTCCGCTCGGCAACGCCATCCTCTTGGCCATGCTCACCGCGGAGGTGCGGCGATGATCCTCGCTGCGGAAGCCTTTCGCCCGCTCCGCCGCGCGCTCGCGTGGAGCTTCGTCGCCTTCGTCGTGAACGGCGCCGGCGTGTGGCTGCTCGACGCGGCCGGCGTCGCCGATCGCATCCTCTCCGCGAGCCCCTCCGCCATCGTCCTCGTGCCGTTCTTGCTCGCGATCTTGATCGCGCGGCTCGCGCTGTATTTCCTGATGCCGGGGCTCATCCTGCGCGGGCTCGTGTTGGGGCTCCTCGCGCGGCGCGGATGACGTGAGCGAAGCGCGTCAGTCGCGGTAGGGCACCTCGAACGAGTAACCGTCGTTCGCGATCTCGCACGAGGGCAGCTCGCTTTGGGCTTGTCGCAGCAGCGTGCCGGCATCCATGTCGTAGCGGCTCGACAAATGGGTGAGCACGACGCGGCGCGCGCCGGCCTCGCGTCCCACGCAGGCAGCCTCGCGCGCGGTGGAGTGGGCCGTGCCCACGGCGCGCTCGGACTCGTCGTCGCCGAAGGTCGACTCGTGCACGAGCACGTCGGCGCGCTCGGCCGCGGCGATGGTCGCGTCGCACGGCCGCGTGTCACCGCTCACCACGATCCGGCGGCCCGCCCGCGCCGGTCCGAGCACTTCCTCGGGCCGCACCACGCGCCCATCCGGCAGCGTGATCGGCTCACCGCGCTGGAGCTGTCCGAAGGACGGCCCACGCGGCACGCCCATCGCTTCGGCCCGCGCGAGATCGAAGCGCCCCGGCCGATCCTCCTCGATGAGCGCATAGCCGACGGAAGGGACGCGATGCTGCGTGGCGAACGCCTCGATCCGATACCCATCTCCCTGGAACGCCGCGCCCGGCTCGAGCTCGACGATCTCGATGGGATACGCGAGCTCCTCGATACCGAGCTTGATCATCCGCGGCAGCAGCGATGCGGCGGGCCGGGGGCCATAGAGCCTGAGCGGCACCGGCGCCTTTGCTGCGCTCTCCTCGCGTGCATCACCCACGCGATGCAGGCCCGAGAGGGGGCGCGGCACGGCCTGCATGGCGAACGTTCGCAGCATGCCGATGACGCCGAGATAGTGATCGGCGTGGAAGTGGGTGAAGAAGATCGCCGTCAGCGAGAAGCCCGTTCCGAACCGGACCATCTGCCGCTGCGTGCCTTCGCCGCAGTCGAAGAGAAACGCATCAGCGCCGCGCTTCAAAAACAGACCGGAGAGGTTACGCCCCGCGGTCGGCACGGCCGCGGAGGTGCCGAGGAAGGTGAGCCCGAGCGTGGACATTCGCCTGCCAGCGTAGCCTTGCCCTCCCGGATCCGCACAAAGAGTCGCTCGATCTCAGCCGCCTCGAGGGTCACCGCGATGGTGACGCGGCGCGGCCAATCCCAGCGCCTGCATGAGCTCCCCCGTCCGCATGTGCTCCAAGCATGAGCTCGCCGCCTCTGCGCGAGCCATTGGCGCACGAGCTCGTGGTCTCGTCGGCCCTCGCTTCGGCCCGGTCGTTTCCGTTGTCGGCGTGGGGCCCCGTCGGCTCGTTCGCCGATTGTGCTCCGGCGCCGTGTCGCGAATGCACTACGATTCGGGGCAGACCTTGGCCCGCGCAGGACTCTCCGTATGCAGACCTTCTCGCCGAGCTCGATCGATTCTTACAAAGCGCTCGCCCGCGCTTGGGCTGCCACCGTCACCGTCGTCACCGTCCGCCGCGCCCCCGAGCACGTGGCCGCCGGCGCCCCCGAGCTCGACGGCTTCACCGCCACCGCGTTCCTGACCATCTCGATGAGCCCGCCGATCATCGCGATCTCGGCCACGGCTTCATCGAGCGCCTTCGCGATGATGCGCGAGGCCAAAGCCTTCGCCGTGAACCTCTTGGCGCCCGGCCACGCCGAGCTCGCCTCCGCCTTCGCCAAGCCCGCCGCCGAGCGCGTCGGTCTCTGGGACCGCGTCGGCTGGGCCCCCGACGCCGACGCCGTCCCGCTTCTTTCGGACACTGCCGGTGCCTTCTCCGCGCGCACCCGCCAGCTCGTCGAAGCCGGTGATCATGTGCTCGTGCTCGGCGACGTCACTGCCATTCACGTCGGCGAAGCCACCGACACGCTCATCTATCACAACCGCGGATACGGCCGCGTCGAGCGCATCGGTTAGCCCGCCAAGCGCGCGACGTCGCCGCCGTGTGAATCAGGACGCGGCGTTCGCGGTGCTCTTGCCCATCCGCGTCGAAGCGAGCGCCGCGCCGGCGCACGTGAGGAGCACCGCCGCCCAGACACGCCGAAACGCCGCGCGGGTGTCGGTGAAGCCGTGCGGCTCGCCGAAGATCGCGATGAGCAAGCTCACGCCGAGCACCGCGCCGATCTGCCGGCTCATGTTGACGATCGCGCTGCCCGTCGCCGAGCGGGCCCGCGGCAGATCGATGGTCGCGGCGGAGAGGATCGTCGGCATCGCGAGCCCGACGCCCGCACCGCCGACGAGCCAGCCGGGCAGCACCTCCGTCGCGTACGCGGGTGCCTCTCCGATGCGGAGGAGCAGCAGTGCCGCGCCGGCGCCGCACAGCGCCGAGCCCGCCGCGGCGATGCTGCCCGCGGAGACGCCGCGCCGTGAGGCGCGCTGCGCGATCGCCGCGAACACCGGCACCATGAGCGGCCCCGGCGCGATCGCGAAGCCGGCCGTGATCGACGGCATCCGCCACACGCGCTGCAGCCAGAGGATCACCAAGAGCAGATTGGCGGCGAACGCGAGGTTGAAGAGCAGCGCCGCGACGTTCGCCCACGCGAACGACGGGACGCGCAGCAGCGCGGGCTCCACGATCGGCGACGGATGCCGCCGCGATCGCCGCGCGAAGGCGACGGCCGTGATCGCCGCCGTCGCGAACGATGCGAGCACCCCGCCGCTCGCGAAGCCGCGCTCGGGCGCCTGCACCAGCGCATAAGCGAGCAGGCCGACGCTCGTCGCCGCGAGCATCGCGCCGAGCAGGTCGGGCATCGCGCCGGGCGCCGGATCGCGCGACGGTGGCACCAGCGCGGCCGCTCCCGCGAGCGCGAGCGCGCCGATCGGGACGTTCACGAGGAACACCCAGCGCCACGAGATCGCGACGAGCACACCGCCGAGCACGGGCCCCGCCGCGGCTGCCAGCGAGCCGGTCACGGCCCAGATTCGCACGGCGCGGGCGCGATCGGGCGCTGGCGTCGCATCGAGCAGGAGCGCGAGGCTCGTCGGCGTGAGCAGCGCCGCGCCTGCCGCCTTCAGCGCCCGGAACGCGACGAGGGCCCACAGGCTCGAGGTCGCCGCGCACGCGGCGCTCGCGCCGGTGAAGAGCGCGAGCCCGAGGAGGAAGCCCGCCTTGCGCCCAAACCGATCGGAGAGCCGCCCGAGCGGCACGAGCAGCGCCGCGTACGCGATCGCATACGCGTTCAGCACCCAGCTCAGATCGGAGAGCGTCGCGCCCTTCAGATCGCGCCCGATCTCGTCGAACGCCACGTTGACGATGAAGAGATCGAGGCTCGCCATGAATGACGCCAGCGAGAGCACGGCGAGGATCGCGTCGGGGCGAGCGGAGCCGCCCGCTTCGGCGGTGAGCGCACGCGGCGCGGTCATCGCGTGCCTCCTTCGAGATCGCGAAGGAAGGTCGCGACGTGCGTCGCCCACTGCTCGGGGTGCGCCTGTGTGAAGTGCCCGAACGAGGATCGGGTCCCCGGCTGCACGACGAGCCGCCCGTTCGCGATGCGTGGCATGAGCCGCTCCATCACGCCGAGCTCCACCGGGTTGAACGCGTCGTCCGCGAACATCAGCGACAGCACGCGCGCTCGGATCCGCCCGAGGTCCGGCTCCGGATCGTAGTCGGCGGACGACTCGAGCGAGTAGAGCAGATCGTTCGCGTCGAGCGTGCGCGCCTGCTCCACGGCGCGGCCGATGAACCCATCGGCCGCGGCGCGATCCGGCAGCGTCGCTTCGAGGTGCGGTGCGCCGTCGAGCATCATCCGGAAGAGCGGCATCGCCTCGAGGAGACCGCGCGGCGGGTGATCGTAGGCGCCGCCGCGGTACTCGGGCTCCGCTCGGATCGTGCGGCTCACGATGCGGCGCCAGAGGAGGTTGCGCCCGCTGATCCGCGTCGGCTGGGCGACCACGGCCATGACGCCCTCGACCTCGTCCGGGTACGTCTCCGCCCAGAGATAGCCGTGCATGCCGCCCATCGACATCCCGACGATCGCGTGCAGCCTCTCGATCCCGAGCGTCTCGCGCACGATCGCGTGCTGCACCGCCACCATGTCGCGGTATCCGTAGTGGGGGAACGCGGCGCGGAGGCCGTCGCTCGGCTTGCTCGAGCGGCCGTGCCCGACGTTGTCGAGGAAGACGAGGTAATGGCGCTGAGCGTCGAGCGGCTTGCCGGGGCCGTAGAGCGCCTCGACGTACGCCGGCGTCTGCAGCGCCTCCGCGCTCGCGCTCGTCCAATGCAGGAGGAGCACGGCGTTGTCGATCTTGCCGTGCGCGTCGCGGTGCGGCGTGCCGGCCGTCGACACGTGGATTCGCAGCGCGGGCAGCGTCTCCCCGTCGAGGAAGCGATGGTCCCGCAGGACGACGTCGCGATGCTCGAGCGCGAGGCCCGCGACGGGTGCCGGTGCGACCGACGATGGCACGTTCGCGTGCGCGCACCCCGCGGCGAGCAGCGCGAGCGTCGCGACGGGCCCGATAATGGGCATATGCCCATATTGGGTGCCGACAGGCAGCAGACGGTGGATTTCGCTCACGTCGTGCCCTCCGTGATCATGCGCCGGAGGAGTCCACGGAGCGCCTCCGCGTCCTTCGCGCCGTACTCTGCCTCGAAGCGCGCCTGCGCCGCCTCCCACAGCGGGCGCGCCGCGGCGAGCGCCTTCTGCCCGCGTGCCGTCAGCGCCAGGCGGCGCATCCGCCGGTCGGCCGGATCGACGTGGAGCGCGACGAGACCGCTCCGCTCGATTGGCCGCAGGTTGTGGCCGAGCGTCGACCGATCCATCACGAGCGCGTCGGCGAGCTGCTGCACGCTCGACGGCCCGAGCCGGTGCAGCACCGCGAGGATCGAGTACTGGGTGATGCGGAGCCCGCTCGGCGCGATCGCTTCGTCGTAGCGCTGCGTGAGGAACCGCGAAGCCTGGCGCAGCGTGAGACAGTTGCAGGGTGTCTCGTGCATGGTCGTCGACATTTACGGGCATATGCCCATGATGTCAATCGGCGCGCCCATCGTGGCCGCAGGAGCTCCCATGCGTCGCGACGTTTCGGCGCTCGAGGCCGGTGCCGGGCGGCCGGACCGGCTGCCCATGGCTCGCATCGAGCGACGGTCGCCCGACCGGAGCCGGTGCTTCGAATCGAGCAGACGGCGGTCCGACCGGAAGGCGGGCATTGGGAGCTGCGGAAGAGGGCGGCTCGACGGGGGCTGGCAGAGCGACGCAGGCCGCGAAATCGAGGGACGTGGGAGTTCAGCCGGCTTGCAGGGGCGGTGTGGGGCGGCTCAGCGCCGCAGCGTTCATGCGCTCGTCGTCGCGCAGCCCCATTGCGGGCGGCGTCCCGCTCCGTACGATGCAAGGGTGCGATCCTCGAATGCTTTCGTGCTCTTGTGCGCCGGTGCCTTTCTCGTCGCTTGTGCCAAAGGCGCTCAGATCGACGGAGAAGATGTCGGCGGCGGTGGAGCCGGAGGCTCCGTTTCCACGGGCGACACGTCCGCATCCTCGAGCGGCTCGTCCTCCGGCAGCACGTCGAGCAGCTCGTCGTCGACCAGCTCCTCGTCGAGCAGCTCCTCATCGAGCTCGAGCTCCAGCGGGTCGACGTGCGACTTCACTGCGCCCGTCGCCTGTCCGAGCGCCGAAACGCTCTCGGCCATCGACGGCGACGACAATCATCAGGTGCGCACGGCCACGGGCGACACCTCGCGCTGGCTCAAGGTTCAAGTGGTCGAGTCGGTGAGCTCGATCTTCGACTTTCCGAGCCTCAGCTACACCGCGACGCTCACGTCGCCGCCGAGCACGTCGTACGGTCTCTTCGTCTACATGGGCGACGACGTTTCTGCGACGTGCTCCGGCAGCGCCAAGCAGGGCATCGGCAATCCTGCGATCGTGACGGACTCGTGGGGCGACACGCTCACCGTCGACGACACCACCTGGCTCACGCTCGAGGTTCGATACCTGTCGGGCGGCGCCTGCGGTCCATCGAACGAGTGGACTCTGAACATCGAGGGGAACACGAACTGAGCGCCGAGCCGCGCGCGGTAGAGGCGCTCCTCATCGCTCGTGCATTCGAGGAGCGGGAGGCTGAGGCGTGCTCCTGCGGTTGGGACGTCGTTCGAGCTGAGCGCATCGGACGACCCCAGCGAAGTAGCCTCGACCGTCGTCAGCGCGTGCTTGGATCGCGAGCGAGCGGGCTCGGGTTGCCGACGCGCCGGTCGTCGAGGGGGCGCGTCGGCCGCCGCAGTGCGGACGATGGCCTCTCGTGTCTGCGCTGACGAGCGCCGGCGCATCGCGCTTTCTTCCAGGATCGAAGGGTCTTCGTGGACGGGCGGCGAGGTGGCCCACGATCCCGGATGACCCCGCCGCCGGCTCGCGCTAACCCGTCGCCCCGTGGAGGCATCGCCGAAGAAGAAGATCACGCCGTTCATGCGCCAATGGGACGAGGCGAAGAGCGTGCAGCCGGACGCCGTCCTCTTCTTCCGCATGGGCGACTTCTACGAGACGTTCCATCAGGACGCCGTGCTCGTGGCGCGTGAGCTCAACCTGACGCTCACGGCACGCGACAAGGATCAGCCCGAGCCGACGCCGATGGCGGGCGTGCCGCACCACGCGGCGGCCGGATACGTCGCGCGGCTCCTGGCCAAGGGATACAAGGTTGCGATCTGCGAGCAGATGGCCGACCCCTCCAAGGTGAAGGGGATCGTGCCGCGCCAGGTCGTGCGCGTGGTCACGCCGGGCACGGTGACGGAGACCGATCAGCTCGACGCCCGCGCGAACCACTACCTCGCTGCCGTCGATGCCGGCGAGGCCACGCCGGGCACGATTCCGGGGCAGGGGAGCCTCGGCGTCGCGCTGCTCGATCTCTCGACCGGCGAGCTCGCGGCCTCCGTCGTGCCCGACTCGGCGGCATTGCTGGTGGAGCTGTCGCGCGCGGATCCGCGCGAGATCCTGTTCTCCAAGGGGCTCGCCGAGGTGCGCGCCGCGATCTCGCTCTCGGCGCCGCGCGCGGCGCTTCGGGATGATGACGAGCTCGCGTCCGCCGACGTGGAGCCGGCCATCGACGATGCGGTGGAGGAGCCGCTCTTCGCGACCGCGCGGACCGAGCATCCGCCGCTCGCGTTGCGGGCGGCGGCGCGGGTGCTGCGCTTCGCGCGGCGGTGCACGCCGGGCGCGCGGTTGCCGGTGCGACGCATCGTGCGGCACGATCCCGGGGGCGCGCTGCGCATCGACGAGACGGCGCAGGTGCACCTCGAGCTCGTGCGCGCGAGTGACGGCGGTCGCACCGGATCGTTGCTCGACGTCATCGATGCGACGGTCACGCCCGCGGGCGCGCGGCTCCTTCGTCGCCGGCTGCTCTCGCCGCTCGTGGACGTGCACGCCATCCGGATGCGGCTCGATCAGGTCGATCTCTTCGTGCAGCACGCGCGCGCCCGCGACGAGCTGCGTGAAGCGCTCGCAGGCGTCGGCGATCTGGAGCGGCTCGCGGTGCGCGCGGCGCTGCGCGAGGCGACCCCGCGCGAGCTCGGCCACCTCCGCGACGGGCTGCTCGCCGCGCCCCGCGCCGCGGCCGCCGTGAAGACCATCCCCGATCCCGCCGCCGCCGAGCTGCTCGAGACCGACATCGACGTGGTCGCGGACCTCGCGCAGAAGCTCGTGGACGCGCTGGTCGACAGGCCGCCGCCGCACGCGCGCGAGGGCGGCGTGGTGCGCGAGGGCTTCGACAAGAAGCTCGACGAGCTCACCGCCGTGAAGAAGAACGGCGCCGAGCTGGTGGCGAAGCTCGAGGTCGATCTGCGCACGCAGACGGGCGCGGCTTCGCTCAAGGTCAAATACAACAGCGTCTTCGGCTACTACATCGAGGTCACGAAGAGCCACCTGTCCAAGGTGCCGAAGGCCTGGCGCCGCAAGCAGACGATCGCCGGCGGCGAGCGCTACACCAACGACGAGCTCGACGAGCTCGCGGACAAGATCGAGCACGCCGAGGCCCGCGCGCTGGAGATCGAGACCGAGGTCTGGAAGGACCTGCTCTCCGCCGCCGCGTCGGCCTCCGATCGCATCAAGAAGCTGGCGCGGGCGCTGGCTGAGTGGGACGTGGCCTCGGCCCTCGCCGACCTTGCGCACCGGCACGACTACGAGCGCCCCGTGGTCGACGGCGGCGATGTCATCGCCCTCGAAGATGGCCGCCATCCCGTGGTCGAGCGCTTCGCGGCCGCGGGGCGCTTCGTGCCCAACGACGCCCAGCTCGATCTCGCCGGCGAGCGCCTCTGGCTCATCACCGGGCCCAACATGGCCGGCAAATCGACCTTCATGCGGCAGGTCGCGCTGACGGTGATCCTCGCGCAGATGGGCAGCTACGTGCCCGCGAAGCGCGCTCGCATCGGCGTCGTCGATCGCATCCTCTCCCGCGTCGGCGCGAGCGACAACGTGGCCCGCGGCGAGAGCACCTTCATGGTGGAGATGCGCGAGACCGCCGGCATTCTGCGCGAGGCGACGCGACGCTCGCTGGTCATCCTCGACGAGATCGGCCGCGGGACGAGCACCTACGACGGTCTCTCGATCGCGTGGGCCGTGGCCGAGCACCTGCACGACGTCATCGGTTGCCGCGCCTTGTTCGCGACGCACTACCACGAGCTCACCGAGCTCGCGAAACAAGCCTCGGGCATCGCCAACCACTCCGTGGCCGCGCGCGAGCACGGCGACGACGTGGTCTTCCTCCACAAGCTCGTCCCCGGCCCCGCGAGCCGCAGCTACGGCATCGCCGTGGCCCGCCTCGCCGGCATCGGCGAAGGCGTGCTGGCCCGCGCCAAGGCCATCCTCGGCACGCTGGAGTCCGGCGCCGCGCTCCCCGGCGGCCGCCACGCGAGCCTTCGCGGCAAGAGCAAGGCAGGCACGGTGCAGCTCGATCTCTTCGCTCCCAAGGCCGAAGCCGCGGCGGGAGGGCCGGTGATCGACACCCTCAAGGTCGTCGACGTCGAGCGCCTCACGCCCCTCGATGCGCTCGCTCTCGTGGTGAAGCTCAAGGCCATGGCGAGCCAGGGCTAGTGCCGCGTGCGCTGATGGAGCGCATGCGGCGTCGAGAGCTGGCCGAGGCTCGCCCATCACGCAAGGGTGTGTCGAGCGCTGCTCGTGGAGCGTGCGGACTGTGCGCCGCACGCCGTGCGCACGTGCATGCACTGGCCGTGCGTCGCAAACGAGCGTGATTTCTCGGGGATTTTGCAGGGAACGGGCTGGCCTGCGCCGTGCTGTAGAGCCGAACGCGCTGCGCGGCATCGGGCCGGAGCGAGCGCATCACGACCCGACACCACGGAGCTACGACCATGAACACGAAGATGATTCTCGCTGTCCTCGCCTCGCTCGCCCTCTCCGCCTGCGCCGCCGGCGACGTCGACGAGAGCTCGAGCGAAGGCGCGGAGGAAGTGAACACCGGCGAGGCTGCGTCGGCGCTGCTCGGCATCGAGCACTTGTTCAATCGCGATCTCTCGCTGCCCGCGGGGCAGAGCTTGGCCACGTACCAGGTGCCCTCGTTCTACGACGGCGGCTCGAACCCGTTCAGCCTCTCGCTGCCGAACAACGTGCTCTTCTGGCATGCCAACCTGTCGGTGCCAGGCAACGCGCCGAACCCCGGCACCTTGAGCTCCTACGTGCGGTTCGTCACCGATGCGCCGGGCGCGACCAGCGCGGCGCTGCTCAGCGTCAGCCCGGGGGCGACGTCGAGCCTGGTGCAGGCGTTCGCGTCGTACCCCGGCGGCACGCCGGTGACGGGGCCGTCGCGCATCACTGCGCGCGTCTTCCTCTTGAGCGGCGACGTGACGTTCCAGATCACCAACGTCAACGGCTACACCGCGTGCAGCGTGAGCAGCGATGCGAGCACGCCGCGCGGCGTGTGGACGACGCTGGCCACGGACTGCGCCGCGCCGCCCGCGAACGATCCGAGCTGGATGGTCGTGCTCGGCACCAAGAGCGACACCGGCACGATCGCGCTGGTCGACTACCTCTCCGTGCGCGAGTGAGACCGGGCCACGCGAAGGGAGCGCCATCAGGGCCGCGCGCTCCCTCCAGCGTCGCGCGGAAGGCGCGGAGCACATGCCAGGGGGCGATCGGGAAGCCGTGCGCAGGGCGGTACGGGCGTTGCAGTTCGAGCGCGCATGATGCGAGCGTTCGCCCGATCCTTGGTCTGCGTCGTCGTCTGCGCTTCACTCACCGGCTGCGGCTCGTCCGCGGGCAAGGTGGCCGGCGCCCTCGCTGCGGCCACTGCGGCGACCGTCGTGGCCGGCGTGCTCTCGTCGTCGTCGCACCGCAGCCGATCGAACGGCGATGACGTCTCTAGAGCGGTGCCGGCCCGTATCGCCTATCGGGCGGATCAGGAGGCACCGATTCCGACCACGTGCGAGGCGAAGCGACGCGAGTTCCTCTGGGTCTACGGCTCCTCGCGCCGCCTGCCGCCCCAGCTCCACTGCACCGAGGACGGCGACTTCGGCGGCGCCGCGCTGCATGGATCGCACGCCGTCGCGGGCCTGTCCGACGACGACGATTGACCGCCGCACGCACCACCGCGACGCGTGATGCAATCCCACGTGCCTCCACGACCTTCGTGACGACGAGCGGGCGCTTGGTGGCTGGCCCGCCAATGTCCGCGACGAGCGTCGCGTGGATGGGCTTACCCAACCTTCACGAGAACGATTGGTCACGCCACCGCTGTGGCACGCGACGCTCATGCGTGCGTGTAGGTGGCTCAGACCTGCTTGCCGGTGACGATGGCGGCGATGGTCTCGCGGAGGTAGCGCGCGGCCAGCGCGACGGTGCGCGCAGCGGCTTCGGGGGTGGGGCCGAGCGGGGGCGCGACCTCCATGATGTCGCCGCCGAGGAGGCCGACCTCGCGACCGAGGCGGCGGATGAGCTCCACGAGCCACTCGGGATCGAGGCCCATGGGCTCGGGCGTGCCGGTCGCGGAGGCCCAAGCTTCGTCGGTGCCGTCGATGTCGTTGGAGAAGTAGACCCCGCGCACGCCGGTCGATTTCACGTGGGCGAGGACGGCGTCGAGCGACTCGGCAGGGTGGGCGCGGCACGCGTCGGCCCAGAATTGGCGGACGCCGAGCGAGCTCTCCCAGTGACCGCGATCGTGGCGCGTGGCGCGGATGCCGACCTGCGTGAGGCGACCGTTGCGGCCGAGGCGCTCGTTGGCGTGGTACGACCAGGTCGCGAAGCAGTAGGTGATGCCGAGGCGCTCGGCGAGCAGATCGGTGTGCGCGTCGGATTGAACGATGCCCCACGGCTCGCGGCGCACGCGTGAGAGCGCCGCGGCTGCGGGCCAGGCGGTGGAGTGATCGCCGCCGAGCAGGATGGGGCGGGCGCGCGGGTTCAGCGTGAAGACCAGATCGAGCGCGCGCTCGGCGATGGAGAGCGGCGACACGGGGAGCGCTGCGCGAATCGCGGGATCGACGTCGGGGTAGACGGCGCGACGCGAAGCTTCCTGCTGCGAGGCGGAAAGCATGTCGTCGTGGAGGAGCTGCGGCACGACGAAGACGTCGCCGAGATCGACGATGCCGTCCGCGGCGAGGCGCTCGGGGAAGCTCGGATCGTCTTCGAGGAGCGCGCTGCGGATGGCCTGCGGTCCGAGGTTGGCGCCGCGACGGAAGCCCGCGCCGACATCCGAGGGAATGCCGAGGATGAAGCCGCGCGCCGAGACGATGCGGGCGAGCGCGTCGCGCCAATGGGCGTCGACGTCGGCGTCGGTGGCCGCGCCGTACAGGCGTCGCTGGAGCGCGAGCTGCTCGGCGCGGCCGGTGGAGACCAAGTAGAGGCCGCCGCCGGCGGGGCGGAGCAGGATGGCGAGCTCGTCGAGAGGGTTCATGAGGCGAGGGCGTAGTGTCGTCCGTCGCTCGGCGGAGCGCTATCTACACATGGACGTGATGATGGGCTCGCTCGACATGCGAGCGCGTCAGGGACGTTCATGCGGTGAACGGTGTTCACCCGACGACCGGACTCGTGCGCGAGCCACGGTCGTCGTGCGAGGCGAAAGAGCCGACTCAGGCTGCGTGGTTGCCGTGCGTGAGCAGGAGGCCGCGCGCGCGCTGCCGAGCCTGGGCTTGCACGTTGCGCCAGGAGGCATCGACGTCATGCTGCGCGAGACGGCCATGGGCGCGAAGCGCGGCGCGATCGGCGTCGCGATCCGGATCGGCCCGCGGAGGCTCGGACGCGGGCGTGTCGAGCGCTAGCGCGAGGGCATCGGAGATCTCCGATCCGCCGGCGGCGAGGCAGTGGGCGAGCACCGACCAGCCGAGCTCCGCGTGCGCGCGCTCGTCGACGGCGATGGCGCCGTGGGCGATCCGTGTCGCGGGATCCGTGCTCGCGTCTTTCGCGCGCAGGGCGCGATCGGCGGCGGCGCCTTCGCCGAGGCAGCCGTCGAGCCATGCTTCGAGCGCCATGCGGAGCAGCGTGTCGCGGCGATCGGCCGCGGCTGCTTCGGGCAGCGCGACGGGGAGCGGCGCGAGATCGAGGCCGCAGAGATCACCGGCCAGATCGCTGCAGAGCGCGCTGTGGCGGACCTCGTCGCCGGCGGCGACGAGCGCGCGAGTGATGAGAGAGGCCGGCGCGCCCGTGCTCGCGAGGTCGCGGGCCAGCGCGACGAAGGTGGTGATGGATGCGTGCTCGGCGCGGGCATCGTCGATCCACGCATCGGCGATCGCAGCGCGCGTGCTGCGATCGAGGTGCCGATGACGGAGACGACGCTCACCGCAGGCCACGGCGCCCGGGAGCAGCGCGCCATCCTCGGTGCGCGGGAGGCGGCCCGCGATGCAGCCGCCGCCGGTCGGACCGAACATCGCCGGCAAACGAATGCCGAGGCCGGGGATGACCTCCGGCGTGCGTACGACGCCCGAGAGCGGGATGGCGAGGCGCACGGGCAGGTCGAGCCAGGGGACGACCGGCGCCGGGTTGCGCATGGGAATGAAGCTGCCGACGGCGCCCAGATGGATGCCGTGCTGGCCGGGGTGCTGTTCGTCGAGGCCGGTGCGGTAGGTCCAACCGAGCTCGCCGGCGGCGGCGATGTTTTGCTCGAAGACCTCGCCGCCGCCCTGAAAGCCTGCGGCGAAGCGGCCGGCGGAGGCGCCGATGAGCCACGTGCCCTGCGCGAAGCCGCCGATGCCCATGCGCGATTGATCGCTGCACCCACCGATCCTCCCCTGGAGGAGGCCCGAGATGCGGAGATCGGCGCCCAGGCCGAACATCACCTTCTGCCCGAAGGAGAGGCTCACCATGATGCTCGGTGAGACCGCGACGCCGCCGTCGGCGCGCGCGGTGCGCGGGGCGCAGAGGAGAGCCGCGCCGCCGAGAGCGGCGAGTGAGCCGATGACGATACGAGAAGCGTGAGGAGTGTAAGCCATGAAGGGAGCATACACGGCCGAGGCGTCACGAGCCCCTCGAAGCTGGAGGCGTTCGGGTTGCGTGAAACGGCTCCGTTCGTGCGGGATCAACCGTCGTCGCGGTGGAGCGCCATCGTCATGCAGTGCGGGCCGCCGCGGGCGCGTCCGAGCTCGCCGCCGTCGATGCAGACCATGACGCGCTCCCCGCCCGAGACGAGCGCCCGCGCGCGCTGCGGCGTCAGCTCGGCGGCGTGGATGACGCGGAACGGGCGCAGGTGATCGGCCGGCGGGCGCCGCTTGCCGGGCGTGGCCAGCAGCGCTTCACCGGGCTGATCGAGCGCGCGCAGCGCGGAGAGGGTGCGGTCGTTGCGATCGTAGGAAACTGCCACGCCCGGGCCGACCGCGAAGGCGTTGCAGGCGTCGCACCATTGCTCGCGGTGTTGGAAGGATCGCTGGTGGCCTCCACCGGCGATGAGCGTGAGCGGGCGGCCCGGTTGCGACAAGCGCTGCGCCATGGCCTCGCTGAAGGGGCCTACGGGCCGGAAGTCGACCGGAGCTTCGGGATCGCACACGAGATCGCAGGAGAACACCGGCATCTCTTCGCGCGCACCGGGGAAGGTCAGCGGCGGGTAGGCGAGCGCGAGCCCGTGATCGACGAGCGTGAAGACGGTGTCGAGGTGCATCATCGCGCGCTTCGGCGGCATCTCCACCACGCACAGCTCGCGGAAGGGGAACTCGAGCGGCGCCCGCTGGCGCAGCCAGCGCAGGGCCAACGCGAGCGCGGTGGCACCGCAGAGGCTGGTGCGCTCGCTGATGCCGACGAGGACGAGATCGCGGCTCAGCGCCATGACGTCACCGCCCTCGATGATGAGCTCGCCGGGCGCGGCCTCGATGCGACGGAGCGCGCGCGCGCCGAGCGGGAGATCGCGGACGTCGTAGGACGCCGCGGCGAGGCGCAAGGCATGATCGAAGAGGAAGCGCGCGATGGACGGCTCCTTCCAGCGCGCAGGCTTGGCCATCGAGGAGAGGAACGCGCCGCCGCCGAGCACGAACTGGTAGTCGCGCGCGAAGACGATGTTGGGCGACGGGCAGATGCGGAAGACGTCGCGGCCCGGCGCGAGGCGCGGCTCGATGACGCCCGCGATGAGATCGTCGCCGAGCCGATCGCTCTGGGCGGCGAGCTGTGCGCGGAGATCGGCGAGCTCTTCGTCGAGATCGGCGCCGCGGAGGCGCGGCTCGAGGCGACAGATCTCTTCGAGCAACGCACCCGCGGCGTCGATGGCCTCCGGATCGCGGAGCGCGCGGCGCAGCTCGTCCCGCAGGTCGATGACCTCGGGCTCCTGGTCCTTCGCGGCGCGGGGCGCGGCGCGCATCAACATCGAGAGCGCGCCCACGAACGCGGCGTGCTGCTCGGCCGCGCGATCGAGCCAGAGCAGATCCTCCACCAAGTAGCGATCGCGCTCGGCCGGCGGCACGCGCCGGAGCTCGTCGCCGGGCGAGCAGACGAGGACCCGGCGGAGCCAGCCGATCTCGCCTTCGACGCGGAGCTTTTGCCGGGCCGTCACGAGGCTGCGTCCTTTCGCGGCGAGCGCTTCGGCTTGCGTGCGGGCTTCGGAGCCTCGGCGGATCGAGCCTCGCGCAGGAGCGGCATCACCAGGCTGCGTGCGCCGCCGCGGGCGCGGCTGATCTCGTCGCCGCGGAGCGTGACCACCACCGGGCGGCCGTCGCCGCGGGCGCGCAGCGCATCGAGGAGCGCGCAGCAACGCAGCTCCGCGAGCGGGCCTTCGAAGATCTCCTCTTCGGCGGAGACGCACACGGCCCCGAGCTCGCGGGCGAAGAAGGCCGCGTGCCGATCGAGCCCGACGAGCACGCCGGGCGCGACGGTGAGCAGGTTGAGCGCATGCGCCCAGAGCGATTGCTGGAGAGCGATCCACGCCGCGCCGTCCTCCGGCGAGCCTGTCTCCCACGGTGTCGCCTCGGGGATCCAGCGCACCGTGACGTCGAGCCCGGCACGGGCGAGCGCCTCGTCGAACGATGCGCACCGCGTGAGCGCGACCTTGGGCGTGAGGCGGAGCGCGCCGCCTTCGCGCGCGCCGGGCGGCTGCCCTTCGTTGCGGAGAAACAAGAAGAAGCGCGCCGGCTTCCCCGCAGCGGCCTGCACGAGGCTGCGATCGGCGGCGATCTCGCGATCGCCGAGGATCAGGATGCGCGTGTCGAGGTGCGGAGTGTCCGCGCCGGTGTCGGGCAGATCGATGACGACGACGGCGCCGATGCGGCCGCGCTCGGCGCGTCCATCCTCGCGCAGCAGGCGGTACGCAAGCTCGTCGATGGTCTCGGCGGAGGTGCGCGCGTTGTGGCCGAGCAGCACCACCGTGGCCCCGTCGTCGCGACGCAGCGCGAGGATGTTGCCGCCTTCGAGGATGAAGTGCCGGCCCTCGGTGGTGAACGCGTTCTCCAGCTCCACGTGCACGCGCTCCCCGCCGATCTTCGCGGGCTCGCCGTGCCCCGATCGACCTGCCGCATCGAGCTCGCCGACCTGGACTCGCAGGCGCGCGGCGTCGATCTGGATGTACTCGTGCGCGGTGCGCCGCATGCGGTGGCGCTCGCGGAAATCGGGATCGATCCAGAATTCACCGGTGCCGCGCGGGCCGAACACGCCGCTCGATCGCACCACCGTCTCGACGATGATCTCCTCCGGCATGCGCACGAGCTGGGACATGTATCCTTGCACCACGCGATCGAGCAGCACCACGGCGACGTCCTGCATGAAGATGAGGTTCGCCATCGGCTGCAGGTGATAGAGCGCGTCCTCGACCTCGGCGGTGAAGCTGTTCGAGGCCTCCACGCCCTCGATCAGGGCGCGGGCCACGACGTCGGCGTCGCGCTCGGCGGCGAGCTCGCGCAGCACGTAAATCGGCGCGCCCGGGCTGAGATCGTGGACGCGCTCGAGGAACCGGCCGCGCTCGGTGCTCGACATCCGCTCGTACACGCGCGCGAGCAGATCGGTGAGCTCGTGGACGGTGGCGCCGAGCCGCTCGAGCAGCTCGCACAGCACGTGATGCTCGCGGCTCGCGCGATCGAGGTGGAGGAGATCGTCGTAGAGGTGCCAGCGGTAGTTCGCCGGGATGAGGCGCTCGATCTCGCGGCCCGGCGCATGAACGAGGCACGCCCGCAGCCGATCGGTCTCGCAGGCGACGAAGAGATCGCCGGCCGGCACAGGCGCACAGCACGAAGGCTTCGCGGTCTCGGCGTGCGTTCGCGGCGAGGCAGCGCGTGCGTGTGCCCGGCTCGCTTCAGGGCGCGGTCGCGCGCGTTTTTCGGCGCCTTTGGCCGGCTTGCGACGCTCAGCCATGGCGCACCAGGACGCGCTTGCCGTCGTTGGAGAGGCCGGGCGGGAGGATCTCGATCCGCTCGCCCGCGGCCGCGCGCCGGAGGAGATCGCCGAGGGAGCCGAGGTCGCTTGCGTCGTACCAGCGCGCGCCCTCCGGAGGATCCGGATCCGTCGCGTGACGCCGCTTCATGTGGGCGGTGATGGTCGCTTCGTCGGAGAGATCGACCGTGTAGACGAAGCTCTCGTCGGCCTTGCCATGCGGGCCGGGCACGAAGCCCTCGAGGCGCAGCGGACCGAAGCGCGTGTGCACGCGCAGGCTGCGGTTCGACCACTGCGCGATCCCGCGCTGCACGCCGGCGCGCAGCATCTTGAGCGTCATGGCCTTGATGAGCGCCGCGCCGCCCAAGCCTTCGCGCAGCGAGATCAACGAGACGCCGACCACCGTGCCCGGCGTGATGCTCGGCGCCGCGTAGTAGGCGGCGGCGATGCCTTCGTCGTCGTCGCCGAGGCCCGGCGGCCGCACGTCGAGGTAGCGCGCCGGGCAGGTGAGCAGCCCGATGGCGGCGGGCATCAAGTACAGATCGACGAGCACCCAGCCCGGCAGCGTGAGCGCGCCGGGGAAGCGCGCGAGGTTCGCTTGGTGATAGCGATCGACCCAGTCGCGATGCGCGGCGGCGTCGAGGAACTCGACGGCGTGCCCGTACGGCGCGAGATCGAGGGCCGCGCGGTTCGAGCCCGCGCCCAGCGCGCGGAAGCGATGCTCGGGGTGCTCTCGCAGGAGCTCGGCGATGAGATCGTGCATCCGGGAAACGAGTACCCGGACCTGGGGGCTTACGTCCAGCCGCCGAGCGGCGATGGCATGCGGAGGATCGGACGAGGCCGGCTCGCGATGGGACCGACAGAGCTGCTGCGCGGCCCGCGGTGTCGGTCGGGGTCGCTCGAAATACGGGAGTATTCCTCGCTCCCCACTCCTGAACCGCGGCCCGCTCGCGACGCTTTTTCGGTCACATCTTCATTCGTCGTCGTTCTTCGGCTTCGCGCCCGGCTTGGGCGGATCGACGATGAACGTCACCATCCGCTCCTTGGCCTCGAAGTCCTGCCGGTAGACCACGGCCGAGTGCCGGTATTTGAAGGGCCCGATACGCACGCGGTACCAGAGGCCGCGCCCCTTCACCTGCGCCGGCTCGACATAGGCCTTGTGGCCGCGTCGCCGCAGCGCGGCGGCGAAGCTGTCGGCCTCCACCTGCGTCTTGAACGAGCTCACCTGGAGCTGGTGACCGCCGGGCCCGCCCGCGGGGGCCTCGTCGCCGGTCTCGCGCGACGCCTGCTTGGCCATCGCACCGAGCGTGTCGTTCGGCGGCGGATCGGCCGGCGGGCCTTGCAGCACGTGCTGCGCGGGCAGCGGCACCACGGGCAACCGATCGGTCGCGGGCGGCGGCGTGGTGGGCGCCCCCGGCGGCAGATCGAAGGGCAGGCCCGAGGCCGCCGGCTTGACGAACTCGCCCTTGGCATCGCGCACCGCTTCGAGCGCGGTGGTCGGATGCTTCGCGTCGGACAGCACGGCGGGGAAGGTGACGTCCTGCCCGACCGTCGCCGGCGCGGCCGACGTCGCGCCGGCGGGCCGCGCCTGGGCCACGAGATCGCCGAGCGGATCTTGGCTCGTGACCTTGGCCTTCGGCGGCGATCGCATGAGGAGCGCCGCGGCGAACACGATGCACGCGCCGCCCAGCGACGCGAGCACGAGCGCGCCGGCGCGCGACGGGCGGGCGCCCGGATCGTCCTCCTGAATCTCGTCGAGGTTGCGTACCGCCGATGCGTCGATCGGGTCCCGATCGCTTCTCATGCGCCGATCTCCTCTCCAGCTTCCCCCGCCCCCCGAGCCTCGATCCGCTCCATGCGATCGAGCGCCGTGATCCCGAGCAAACCCAGCGCCGCACCGTAAGCGGTGCGGATGGCCAAGACCCACGCGAGCCGCGCGCGCGTCTTGTCCCAATCCCAAGAGGTCTCCCAGCCTTCGTGCGCCGTGACCTTCGCCCCCGGCAGGATCGGATCGTCCTTGTGCCGGGTGAAATAGCTCTGAAACTCCTGCGACAGCTCTTGCAGGTAGAACACGATCCGGTGCGGCTCGCGCAGCGCCGCGGCCTCGCGCACCACGGCGGGGAAGCGCCCGAGCCGCGCGGTCACCGCAAGCTCGTCCGGGTGCACGAGCGCCGCGAGCGCTGCGGCCGTCGGGCGCGGCGGCTCGACGTGGAACACGTCCTTCGCGCGCCGCAGGATCGACGAGGCCCGCGCGTACCCGTACTGCAGGTAGATCGCCGGGTTGTCGAGCGAGGCCTTCTTCGCGATCTCGATGTCGAAGTCGACCGTCGTGTCGCTGCGCCGCGAGAGGTAGAAGTAGCGGAGCGCATCGGCGCCTGCGCCCGTGCGGCCGGCGGCCCCGTCGATCTCGTCGAGGATCTCCTCGATGGTCACGATGTTGCCGAGCCGCTTGCCCATCTTCACGGGCTCGCCGTTCCGGAGCAGAAACACGAGCTGGTAGAGCAGCACCTCGAAGCGGTTTTCCGGCAGCCCAAGCGCCGTGATGGCCGCGCGCACGCGCGCGACGTACCCGTGGTGATCCGCACCCCAGACATCGATCAACCGATCGAACCCGCGCCCGATCTTGTCGGCGTGGTAGGCGATGTCGCTGGCGAAGTACGTGAACGCGCCGTCCCGCTTCTTGACCACGCGATCCTTGTCGTCGCCCTCGGTCTCGCTCTTGAAGAACAGCGCGCCCTCGCGCTCCTCCAAATAACCGCGTTGCTTGAGCTCGCCGAGCGCCGCCGCGACGCGACCCCACCGATGGAGCGACTCCTCGCTGATCCACACGTCGTGCACCACGCCGATGGAGGCGAGCGTCCGCTTGATGCCGGGTAGCGTCTGTGATCCGGGCACGCCTTCGAGCACGCGCGTGATGCAGGTGCGCGCGAGCACCCACGGATCGGGATCGGCGAGCGCGGCCGCCGCATGCTCGGCGATCCAGTCCGCGAGCTCCTTCACGTAGGGCGCGCCATAGCCGCCTTCCGGTGTCTCGCGTCCTTCGAGGATGGCGCGCACCGAGTCGCCCAGCAGCTTCACTTGGTTGCCGAAATCGTTGACGTAGTACTCGCGCACCACGCGGTGCCCGGCGGCTTCCAGGAGTCGCGCCACCGCATCGCCGAGGATGGCGCCGCGCGCGTGCGACACGAGCAGCGGCCCCGTCGGGTTGGCGCTCACGAACTCCACGAGCACGCGCTCGCCGATCGCCGCCGGCGCCCGCCCATACGCCGCGCCCTGCGCGAGCACGTCGGTGACCACCGCATGGAACACCGAGGGCGCGAGGCGCAGGTTGAGGAAGCCCGGGCCGGCGATCTCCGCCGCCTGCACGTCGGGCGACGCCGACAGCTTCGCTTGCAACAGCACCGCGAGCTCGCGCGGTTGTTTCTTCGCGAGCTTCTGCAGCGCGAGGGCCGCGTTGGTCGCGAGGTCGCCGTGCTCGGGGCGCTTGGGCCGTTCCACAGCGAAATCCGCGCCGAGAACGTCGGACGGGACCGCGCCGTCGCGCACCAGATCGGTGAGCGCGGTGTGGATGAGAGCGCGGACGTGCTCCTCGATGCCCATGGCTATCGAGGGCGTCTAACGTGACCCGCTCGGATCGGCCAAGTTTGGGCTGCAAGGCCGGTCACACGCCGGCACGGCCACCGCGCGATCCAGGCACGATCTCCCGCTTGGATCGCCGCGCCGGCGCCGCCTCAAGGCCGTGAAGCCGCCCGGAGGATCTGTACGGCCTTCCAGCGGGTCTCCTCGACCTCGCGCCCCGGATCCGAGTCCGCGACGATGCCGCCGCCCGCCCAGTACTCGCCGTCGTTGCCTTGGAGCACGGCCGTGCGGATGGCCATCGCCAGGGTCACGCCGCCGTCGTGCGCCACGAAGCCGAGCCCTCCAGTATAGAGGCCGCGTCGTGAGGCTTCCAACCGAGCGATGACCTCCATGGCCCGCACCTTGGGCGCGCCGGTCACGCTGCCGCTCGGCAACATGGAGGTGAGCACCTCCGCGCGCGAGACGTCCGCACGCGCTCGCGCCGAGAGCAGCGCCAGCCGGTGATGGACCGTGCGGTGCGTGACCACCCGGGGCCCATCGACGACACGCACCGATCCTACCTCCGCCACGCGCCCGAGATCGTGGCGCTCCACGTCGAGGATCATCGTCAGCTCCGCGCGCTCCTTGGGATCTTCGTCGAGCTCGTGGGCCAGCGATCGATCCGCGATCGCATCCTCTCCGCGAGGGCGCGTGCCCTTGATCGGCGCAGTGAAGAGGGCACCGAAACCACCCGGAACGAAACGACTTTGCGCCCTGGGCTCCGCGCGGAGGAGCAGCTCCGGCGACGTCGACACCACCGAGAGATCGGGGGAGAGATGCAAGCAGGCGCCGAACGCCGCCGGCGCTCGCTGCGTGAGGCTCACGTAAAGGGCGAGGGGATCGCCTTCCCGCAGCCTGATCCAGAGACGGCGCGCGAGGTTCACCTGATAGAGATCGCCGCGGGCAATCAGCTCGCGGGCCGCGGCGATGCGCTCGGCGTGACGCGCCGGCGGCTCGGCGTCGCCGGCCTCCACCACGAGCGGCCCCGGCGGCGGCTCGCGCGTGGTGAGCGCGGCCGCGAGCCGGCTCACCGCGGCGCGATCGACGCCGACGGCGAGCACGCGGCCGGTGTGGTGATCGATCGCCGCCACCGCGGGATAGCGCAGCCAGATCGGATCCACCGGCATGGGCGCGGGCCGCGTGTCGCGACCGACCCACGCGGGACGCTCGAGCGCCGCGCGGCGATGCTCGTACGGAACGACACCGATCCAACGCGGCACGAACGCCAAGCCGCCGCTCGCGAGCGACAGCGGATCATCTCCGATCGGATCGAGATGGCTGCTGCGGCGATCGGGATCGGCGGCCACGAAGGACCAGCGGCCGAGGCCAGGCGGCTCGCAGCCTGCCTGCGCGGCGGTGTGGAGCAACGCGACCGCACGACCGCCAACACCGAGCAATCGGCGGGCGAGGAGCGGCGGATCGGGAGGGACGGAGACCTCGCGGGCGAGGAGCACGTGGGGACGTTAGTACGGCGCACGGGGGACGCGAACGACAACCGAGCCAATTCGCTCGACGCTCCCGCTCGTCCGCGCCACCCTCCGGCCGTGCGTTCTGCGCTTCCCGTCGTTTTCGCCTTGCTCGGTCTCCTGTCCTGCAAGAAATCCACGTCGCTCGGCATCGACGTCACCGCCGGCCTCGAGAAGGACGCCTTCACCGCCGATCCTCCCGTCGCCAAAGTGAACGTGAGCATCGTCTCGCTCGACGGCAGCGTCGACGCCGCGGTGTCGACCGAGCCCGGCGGCACGTTTGATTTCGGCAACATCGGCGACGACCAACAAATCAACATCGAGGTGACCGGCCTCGACGCCACCGGCGCGACGGTGATGCGCGGCCGATCGCTCACGGGCATCCCCGTCGGCGGCGTGGAAGGCGAGCTCCCGGTCTTCGTGCAGCGCCTCGGCCAGTGGGCGCGCCCGACGGAGGGCCTCTCGCAGACGCACGTCGGCGGGATTGGCGGCGTCATCGGCAATCGCTACGTGCTCGTCACCGGCGGCGCGAAGGCGATGGGGGACGAGGACACCGCCGATCCGACGCAGGTCGACGCGTTCGATCTGCTCAGCATGGCGCCGGCCGTCACCGGCGGTTGGCCGCGCACGCCGGAGAGCATCGCGACGCTCGGCGACGCCGTCCTCCTGATCGATTCCGCCGGAGCAACGTGGGTCGACTACTCGAGCAGCACGACGTACGGCGCCGCGCTCCCCACGGGCCTCGGCTCGTTCGCCGACGTCGCGGGCGGCATCGCGGTGCCCGCGGATGATGGCCGCGCCTTCATCGTCGGCGGCAGCCGTCGCAACACGCCGAGCCGCGCCGTCCTCGAAGTGGCCGCCGACGGCACCCTCACGGCCTACAGCACCTCGATCGCCCGCAAGGGTGCCGCGGCCGTGTGGATCGACACCGTGGGTCTCGTGATCGCCGGCGGCAGTGCCGAAGGGCCCGGCGTGGAGGTCCTCGCGGACGGCGCCACGGCCTTCGCTGCGCGCGGGTATCCCGCGGATCCCGTGGAAGGCGCCGCCGCCGTGACCGACGGCGGCAAAGGCGTGGGCCTCATCGGCGGCACCAACGGCACGACGGCATCGCCCACGCGTCTCCTCGATCCTGCGTGCGTGGTCATGTGCACCGCCAAGGTGCCCGAAGGCGCCACGCCCGCAGTCACCCTCGCGAAGACCACGGCCTACGTGCTCGAAGGCACGCGCATGCTCGTCGTCGGCGACGAGCCCGACGGCACGACCCACACGTTCACCATCGACCTCACCGGCGGCGTCACCGAGCTGCCCTTGAAGGAGCCTCGTCGCGGCGCCACCCCCGTGCCCACCCAGCTCGCGAGCCTCGCCATCCTCGGCGGCGAGCACCTCGACGGCTCGCCCGCCACCTCGGTGGAGCTCTTCTTCACCCGCTGAGCGCGAAGCGATGGATCGACGCCATCCATCGCGCGCGACGCGTGCGATCGCTACTCGAGGTAGGAAGGGAAGCGGGGCAGGGAACCGACGTCCTCGATGGCGTGCTGCACGACGAATCGACCGTGCTCGCGCACGACGAGCGCCTCGACACGATCCATCGACGAGAGCGTCCGCTCGCGGCTGTGGTTCATCGCAGGGACGCGATGCTTCTCCCAGTTGGCGCGCGTGTGACAGAGATCGCCGGAGAGGACGAGCGTGCCCGCATGCGCGAGCCGAACGACGAGGCTCTGGTGACCGGGCGTGTGCCCCGGGGTCTGAAGCACGACGGCGCTCGCATCACCGAACACATCCTCGTCGCCGTCGAGGAGCTTCACCTTCGCCGTCCGATACGCGCTGAACGTCGTCGGATCGACGCCCAACGGCGCAGGCGTCGCGCTGCCCCACGCGAGCTCGGCCCGGTTCAGGAGCCACGTCGACTTGGGAAAGAGGTTCGCGTTCCCCGCGTGATCCGCATGGAGATGCGAGATCCCGACATAGGTGATCTCGTCCGGCGCGATCCCGAGCGCGTCGAGCTGTGCCCGAAGCGTCGCCTTCACGGTCGCGTGTCCGCCTGCGGCGTCGATCACGCCGTCCTTCTCGCGGGCGATTGCATCGTTCAGACCGGTGTCCCAGAGCAGGTTGCCGCGCGGATGCCGCACCAAGAAGCACGGCACCGCGAGCGAGCCGCGCGCGCCGACATACTCGGGCACGTCGGCGAAGAGCTTCATGTTCGGGATGTCGATGTGCCCGCAGTCGAGCACGTAGAGCCGCACCGCGGTCGTGCTCGCCGCGGCCTTTGCGGGAGATTGCGGCGTGGCCGCGCACGCCGAGAGAAGATGGATCAAACCGAGCGCGCTCACGGCGCGTGAGATGGACGGCATCGTCGCCTCCAGAGAAAGCCGTAGGTCACGAGGCGCACGCGGCTCGATCGAACCGCGCGGTGACGCCTCTCGCGCCGTGAAGATAGAGCGGTGCCCTTCGTTGACAATCATCGTCGCGGTCCGCTAACCACCGACGAAATGTCCGCAATCGGCGTCGACAGCTTGAGCGGTCTCGCCGCCTTCGTGCGCGCGGCCGAGACGCGCAGCTTCGTCGCTGCGGGGCGGCTCCTCGGCGTGTCGTCGTCGGCGGTGGGCAAGAGCGTCGCGCGCCTCGAAGAGCGGCTCGGTGTCCGCCTCTTTCATCGGAGCACGCGCAGCATCCGCCTCACGCCGGAGGGCGAGCTCTTCTTCGAGCGCTGCCAGCGCATCCTCGCCGATCTCGGCGACGCCGAGGCCGAGCTCTCCCACGCGCGGGAGGCGCCGCGCGGCAAGCTCCGCATCGGCGTGCCCGCCATCGGCAATCGCTTGCTCGGTCCCGTCCTGCCCGAGTTCCGGCGGCGTTATCCCGAGGTGGAGCTCGACATCGACTACGACGATCATCTCGTCGACGTCATCGAAGAAGGCCTCGACGCCGTCGTGCGCAGCGGAGACCTCGTCGACTCACGCCTCTCGGCGCGCCGCCTCGGGACGTTCCGCTTCCTCGTCGTCGGCTCTCCCGACTACCTGCGTGAACGAGGAACCCCGCGCCGTCTCGACGATCTCGCGCGTCACGCGTGCCTCCTCTATCGCTTCCCCACGACCGGGAAGATCCAGCCCTGGGCGCTTCACGGCGACGTTCCTTCGTTGCCCGTCGCCTTGAGCGGCAACAGCCTCGAAGCGCTCCTCGGCCTCGCCGCCCGCGGCCTCGGCCTCGTTTACGCGCCCGATTTCGCCGTTCGCGACGAGCTTCAGCGCGGCGCGCTCGTCTCCGTGCTCGACCCGTTCACCACGAGCACCGGGACGTTCCACGTCCTCTGGCCCGCGCACCGGCTCCTCGCCCCCAAGCTGCGCGTGCTCGTCGACTTCCTCGGCGAGCACCTCTTCAAGCCTTGACGCGCGGCACGTTTCGCTCGCGCCGTGTTTCGTGGCGTCAGCGACCGATGCCCCAGATCTCGCCTGTCGTCCACGTCGCATCGAGCAAGGACAGCACCGCGTGCACCACCTCCGCCGGTGTCCCGAACCGGCCCAGCGGCGAGCGTGCCGCGAGCCGATGGGTGCGAAGAGGATCCGCATCGGCCTCCGGATCGGCCACGATCCCGAGCGCCACCACGTTGACCCGGACATGCGGCGCGAGCTCGACGGCGAGCGCCCGCAACCCCGTCTGGAGCGCGCCCTTCGCCGTCAGGTACGCGACGTGGTTTTCATAAGGGCGGCTCACCCCCGCATCCGCGAGCGCTACCACCGCACCCGAGCGGCGGCTCAGCTCGCCCGCGAGCCCATTCACGAGGAGCAGCGGCGCGATCGCGTGCACGGTGAGCGTCTCTTCGAGGTCCTCGCGGCGCAACGTCTCCAGCGGTGTCCGCGGGAAGGGCCCACAGGCGAGCACAACGTCGTCGACCCCGCCGGTGGCGATGAGCTGACCCGCGATGCGATCCACCGAATCGCGCTCGCGGAGATCGGCAGCCACGACGCGCGGACGAGGCCCGAGCTCCGCCAGATCGTCGGCCAAATCAGCGAGTTTTTGCGGGTCGCGGGCCGTGATCGCCACGTGGTCACCGCGCTTGGCCAGCGCGCGGGCGACGGCCACGCCGAGCCGCCCGGTGGCGCCGACCACGAGGACGCGTCGCGGTCGCTCCAGCGGCGGCGGCGGCGGTGCGGATGCGAACCGGGGCGTGCTCATGCGATCTCCTGACCGCCGGTTGGCGGAGCGGGTGGCGAGCCTTGTCTCTGCGGCCCGCCCTCGGGCCCGACCGCGTTCCACGCACCGGCGGCCAGTGTCAGCTCGCACGAGAGGACGCCCCGCGCCCCGCCCACGCGCCCGGCGATGCTGGTCAGCTCCGCCGCGGCGCCGGTCAGCGCCATCACCTCGAGCGCGCGCCCTCCCGAAAGCGGCAAGCGCATGCTCCCGCGCACCGCGCCCCCGTGCTCGGCCACGATCTCCGCGAGTGGATCGTGCGCCCGCGCGTCGTACACGACGGTCAGGGTGGCCGCGACGTGGCCGCCGCGATCCCATTCCCCACGGGCCAGATCGGCGCGCACCAAATCGCGGAGAGCCTCCGATCGGTTCTCGTACCCGCGGGCGGCGATACGCCGATCGAACGCGGCGAGCAGCGTCCGGTCCATGGCGACGCCGAAGCGCACGAGGTCGCTCATCGGCCGGAGGCTAGCAGATCCGCGACCGACAACGGAAATCCCCTGCGCTTGGGCCGCGCAGGGGGCGCCCTTCCGGAGCCGTGGGAGCCTAGGTCTTCCGCCGATCGAGGTGCCGTCGCGCCGCGTCCTTGATCGGGCCGGTGACGTTTTTGCTCTTGGCGATGGATCGGAGATCGTTCTCGCGGAGGTGCTGCACCAAGCGTTGGGCGATGGTGACCGGCGTCTTCGGGTTCTCGCAGAGGTTCTTCTTCACCCCGTAGCTCTTCAGCCACTCCGGCGTGTTGCCGATGATCCGCAGCACCTCGTCGGAGATGTTGCGGTTGCGGCTCACCATCGTGACCTCGCTCTCCTGCATCTTCGGGCTGCGGATGGCGGCCGCCGCGATGATCTTGTTGTGGTCGCGCACGAGGAGCATCAGCTCTTCCCGCGTCCCGAGCGTGGCGCGCCGGATCTTCTGCGACATCGTCATGTCGGCGAGCCGCTGGTGGAGCCCCTTGTACTGCTCCTTGATGTGCTCGTTGCCCTCCTCGTCCTCCTCGTGGGTGTCCGTCTCGCCTTCGGCCGCGTTTTCGAGGGCCTCGGCCAGCTCCTGCGTCTCCCGGAAGAGCACGTCATCGGGGGTCGGCTCCTCGCTGGCCTCCGGGATCAGCTCGTTCTGCAGCGCGACCGCCGCCTCCTTGAACGCGTGGATCCCGGTGAGCGTCACGCCGTTGCGCGCCGCCAGATCGATGAGGCGATCGGACGTCGACATGCGCGTGTTCTTGTTGAGATAGAGGATCTCGATGATGCGCGGGTGCTTGAGCAGCCGATCTTCGTTGGTCGCGATGAGCTCCGTCACCTGCTCGCTCCCGCGCCGGGCCACATCCTCGACGGTCTCCATCGCGATGCGCGGCATGGCGAGGATCTTCTCCAGCGCGTCCCGCCGCTCGATGCAGGCCGCCGCCAGCGCGTCGATGGCCGCCGGTTGCAAGTCCGAGGAGAGGGCGCCCGCGAGGAGCTGATCCGGCGGCTTGGCCAGCGTGGCCTGCGCGGTGGCGCGCACCGTTTCGTTCTCGCTCTGACCGAGCACGACCAAGAGCGCGACGACGTCGGCCGGACGGACACCGGGGGCGATGCCCTTCGCCGCCATCTCCTGGAGCTTCGGGGGCGCAGAGGCCGCGGCGATCTTCTGGGCGGGAGGCGAAAGCTGGGTGACGTCGATCGGCGGAATCATCAGGGAGTCCTCACGGTCGCAGGAAGAATGGGCAGCACGGCATTGTCGGCGCCGATTGGGCAGATTATGTTCCGCTCGCTGCTTGCTCCAGGACGTGGACCGTCCGGAGCCGGGATGGTAGCGGACACGGTGACGTCGGACGAGCGGCCCACGATGGCCGCCTCAACGAGGGAGCGCGAGATGGGGATCATGGACTTCGTCAAGGGTGGCGTGCGCGAGATGATGATCGCGCGGCCCGACAACGTAAAGCACCTCCTGGTCTACAAGCATCCGGATCAGAACGTCCCCATGTACTCGCAGCTCACCGTCGACAGCGACGAGTGCGCGCTCTTCTTCAAGGACGGCAAGTACGTCGGCTACCTCCCGCCGGGTCGCCACACGCTCCAGACGCAGAACATCCCGTTCCTCAACCAGCTCGTCACCCAGTTCACGGGCGGCAACGTCTTCATCTCCGAGATCTTCTTCGTGAAGATGCAGCCGGTCCGCGGCGTCACCTTCGGCGGCCCGCTCGAGTCGATGGAGGACCCGATCCTCTTCGAGTTCGTCACCCCGCGCATCTTCGGTGAGTTCGCGCTCCAGGTCGTCGATCCGGTCCGCTTCGTCATCGGCTACTACGGCCAGGCCGCGGGCAGCATGGACAACGACCAGACCCTCAACTGGGTCAAGGGCAAGTTCTTCATGAGCGTGAAGGCCGTCATCGGCCAAGTCTGCTCCGCCCAGCAGAAGAGCCTCCTCAACCTCGGCGGCATGACGCTCGACATCCAGCAGGCGATCCTGCAGCGCGCGCCCAACCTCGAGGAGATCGGCGTCCGCATCACGGACCTCGGTAACTTCAACATCAACTTCAACCAGCAGGATCAGGAGACGCTCCGCGAGGCCAACAAGGAGCGCGGCGCGGCCCGTCGCGGCGTGGCCATCTCCAAGGACGTCGCCGCGGCCAAGCAGGTCGCGATGGATCAGCAGTTCAACCAGGACGCCCGCTACGTTCAGCAGCTCGCCGGCAACTGGAACAACTATGCCGCCGGCTCGGCGATGATCGGCGCCGGTCAGGGCATGGCGCAGGGCGGTGGCGAAGGTGGCGTGGGCATGCTCGGCGCGCAGGCGGCCGTCGGCATGGGGATGATGAACAACATGATGGCCCAGCCTCAGGGCCCGCAGTTCACCCCCCCGCACATGCAGGCGCAGCAGCCCGCCGCGCAGCCGACGGCGCAGACGGCCGCCGGCGGCAAGGTCACCTGTCCGAAGTGCAACGCCAACGTTCCCGCCGGCAAGTTCTGCCAGGAGTGCGGCTCCGGGCTGGCGGCGGTGCCCGCGAAGAAGTTCTGCACCGGCTGCGGCGCCGAGATCGGCACCGCGAAGTTCTGCGCCAACTGCGGCACCCCCGCTCCCGCGGGCTGAGCATCCGCTCGCATCGGCCGGCTCTCCCCTGAGCCGGCCGCATCTCCCAGGTTCGCCATGGCTCCGCTGAGCCGGCGATCTCTGCCTCATCCCCGCTCGCATTGGCCGGCTCTTCGTTCAGCCGGCCGTCTCTCTCGTCCTCACCCTCCGACGCTCATCGGCTCTTCGTTCAGCCGGCCGTCTGGCGTCATCGTCCGAGCCAGGTCGCGCTCGCGATGGTGAGTGGGGGCCGCGTCATCCATCGAACAGTCGCGCCGTCGTGGCCGGGCGTGATGCGCTTCAGCTGCGCTCGTGAGGTAGAGCCCCACACCTGCACACGAGAACACCCCGATCGCGGCGTTCGCGAACCTCGTGTACACTGGCACCGTGCCGTTGACGCTGCGCATGGATCCCGCGGCTCCGCCATCACGGGACGTGGGCTCCGAAGATGAGCCCGTCGCAAGGCTGGGTGTGGTGAAGAAGCCGGCGCAGGCTCAGCGATGCCCGACCTGCAAGCAGGTGTTCTCGGGCGATGCTCGGTTCTGCCCCTTCGACGGCGACGCGCTGGCCGAAGCGCCGGATTGGAATCCGGCGGCTGATCCGCTCATCGGCCAGGTCGTCGAGGGGCGCTACGAAGTGATCGGCGTCCTCGGCGAAGGCGGGATGGGCACCGTTTACGAGGTGCGGCATGTCACGCTCGGGCGCCGGTTCGCGCTCAAGGTGCTTCGCCGCGACATCGCGGATGCCGAGCACTCGGCGCGCTTCATCCAAGAAGCCAAGGCTGCTGCGGCGGTCGGGCACCCGAACATCGTGGCCGTGAGCGACTTCGGCGAGCTCGCCCTGCCGGCGCCGGCGGAGTCCGGTGAGCGGGTGCCGTTCTTCGTGATGGAGTACCTGTCGGGGATCTCGCTGGCGGAGCTGCTCCGCGCAGAGAAGACACTCGATGCCACGCGCACCGCGCAGATCGTGCTCCAGTGCGCGGCCGGGCTCTCCGCGGCGCACGCGACGGGCGTCGTTCATCGCGATCTCAAGCCCGACAACATCTTCCTCACGCGCAATGGGGATCGCGAGTTCGTCAAGCTCCTCGATTTCGGCGTCGCGAAGATCATGGGCGCCGGGCGCCTCACGCGCGCGGGGATGGTCTTCGGGACGCCGCACTACATGAGCCCGGAGCAGGCCGCGGGACAGAGCGTCGACCTCAGGGCCGACATCTATGCGCTCGGGGTGATCCTCTACGAGTGCCTCGCGGGGCACGTGCCCTTCGAAGCGGACACGTACATGGGCGTGCTCACGAAGCACATGTTCGCCACGCCCGAGCCCATCGATCGGGCCGTGCCGGATGCGTCGCGGCTCGGGGCGCTCGGGCCCGTGGTGATGCGCTGCCTCGCGAAGAGCCCGCAGGATCGGTACGCGAGCATGGCCGAGCTCTGCGCCGCGCTCGAGGCCGTGCTGGAAGGCGCGAGCCGCCGCGCCGCCGTCTCGCGATCCGGGACGCGCAGCCGTGGCAGCGCGATGACCCTCGATCCACCCAAGACACCGGGTTTGCGGCCCGTTGTCGGCCCGATCGGGGTGGGGCTCGGCATCGTCGCTGCGGGGCTGGTCGGGCTCTTGGCGATTCGCGAGCTGCGATCCCATCCGGCGGAATCGAGCGCGGCGGCGACCGTGTCGGCGCCGGCCCCGCCGCCTTCGGCTTCGGGCGTGGCCACCATACCGGTCACCGCGGATACCGCACCGACCACGACGGCGGCCGCCACGGCGACGGTGACCGCGCCCACGGCGACGGCAGGTGCACCCCCTACGCCGGCCCAGAAGCCGCGGCCGGGCAGTGGTCGACCCTCGGAGCCGCGCCGACATTCCGGTGGGGATGTCGTCGATCCTTGGAGCCGCTGACGCGGGACGGCGGACGGCTCCGGTTGCAAGCAGCTTGACCCCTCGTACGGCGATCGCCCATTCTTCGCCCCGGGGCGGCGTCCGACCCTTCTGAACGTCAGGTGGCCAAACAACAACTTCTCCTGGTCGACGCGGATTCACGCAGTGTCCGCGTGCTCGAGGTCAGCCTCAAGAAGGCCGGGTACAGCGTCACCACGGCCAAGGACGGCGCCGATGCGCTCGCGAAGATCGAGCTCTCCACGCCCGACCTGGTGCTGACCGACACGCGGCTGCCGAAGCTCGACGGCTATGCGTTGGTCCGCAAGCTCAAGGAGCGGCCGGAGTGGTCCAGCATTCCGGTCGTCTTCCTGACGAGTCAGAAGTCCATCGAGGACAAGATCCGCGGGCTCGAGCTCGGCGTGGAGGACTACCTCACGAAGCCGATCTTCGTGCGCGAGCTGATCGCGCGCGTGACGCTCCTGCTCGCGCGGCGCACGCGGGAAGGCATCGCCACGCGCGCCGCCACGGCGGGCCCGGCGCGCACGCACTTCAGCGGATCGATCGCCGACATGAACGTCGTCGATCTGCTCCAGACCTTCGAGGTGAGCCGCAAGAGCGGCATCGTTCACCTGACGAACGGCAACAACATCGACGCCAAGATCTACTTCCGCGACGGGAAGGTCGTCGATGCGACGCTGGGCCGCCTGCTCGGCGAAGAGGCCGTCTACCGGACCTTGATCTGGAACGAGGGCGAGTTCGAGGTCGAGTTCTGCAAGGTCGACTGTCCGGACGTGATCGAGTCCTCGACGCAGGGCCTCCTCATGGAGGGCATGCGCCGCGTCGACGAGTGGGGACGCCTGCTCGAAGCGCTGCCGCCGCTGTCGACCGTGTTCGAGGTCGACAGCAACGAGCTCCTCGAGCGGCTGAACGAGATCCCGGACGAGCTCAACTCGATCCTGCGGCTCTTCGACGGCAAGCGGACGTTGATGCAGGTCGTCGACGAGTCGCCGTTCGAGGATCTGTCGACGCTCTCGACCATTTCGAAGCTCTATTTCGAGGGCCTGCTCGTGCAGGCCGACACCACCGAAGAGTCGGACGACGTGGTGCCGAGCATCGAGAACGAGCACTCGCACGACTCGCTCTCGGGCCGGCCGGCGCCGACGTCGGGCCGACAGCAATCGGTGGTGATCGATGACGTGACGGAGGACTCCGTCGTGCCGGAGCGAGCCGATCCGCTGTCGGACTCGGGCTCGCACGGTGAGCTGATCGTGGGCACGCCGTCGATACCGCCGGGCGTGCTGGTGGGGATGGCGTTGCAAGCCTCGGCGGCCAAGGCCGGATCGCCCGAGGCCGAGCTGGCCGCCGACGTGCGCGCGACGCTGCGCTCCGGCATCGACGTACCGGAGGAGCCGCCGCCCGAGCCCGCGGAGACGAAGAAGTCGGTGCCGCCGCCGGGGAAGAGGCCGTCGGTCCCGCCCACGGCCGCGCTGCCGGAGAGGGTCGCGCCGGCCGAAGGGAAGCCGATCTCGAGGCCGCCGGAGGCGAAGAAACCTTCGGTGCCGCCGAAGGCACTGGAAGAGAAAGCACCGGAGGCGAAGAAGCCGTCGGTGCCGCCGAAGGCACCGGAAGAGAAGCCGATCTCGAAGCCGCCGGAGGCGAAGAAACCTTCGGTGCCGCCCAAGGCCGCGGAGCCGAAGAAGCCCGAGCCCGCGGCGCCGAAGACGGAGCCCACTGCGGCGGCGAAGGCGCCCGCAAAGCCGGAAGGGGCACCGTCGAAGGCTGCTCCCGCCTCCAAGGCGAAGACGCCGGAGCCGCCCGCCGCCGAGCTGAAGGCGTCGCGCGATCGCGCAGTGGCCGCGAGCCCGCGCGACGACGACGACGTGCCCGCCGGCGTTCCGGGCGAGAAGGGGCGGGGACCGATCATCGGCATCGCGGCCGGCGTGGTGGTGATTGCGATCGCTGCGTGGTTCCTGACGCGATCTTCGCCGCCGACGCCCACGCCGCAGCCCCCGCCGAGCGCGGCCGTTCCGACGTCGCCGATGCCGTCGGAAACGGCCGCGAAGACCGAACTCCCGGCGCCGCCGGCGCCGTCGTCTGCGCCTGCTCCTGTGTCGCCGGCCTCTGCGTCGACTGGCGCGCCGGGGGCATCCGGCACTGCTGCGGCCGGCCATCCGCCGAACCGCTCGCCAGACGACGAATCGCTGCCGTTGACCACCCGCGTGATGCGCGCGCTCGAGGCCAACCAGACCACGAAGGCCGTGAACCTGGCCGTGCAGCTCACGAACAACTCGCCGGGGAGCGCCAGCGCGTGGCAGCTCCGCGGCGCCGCGGAGCAGGCGGCGGGCCGCAGCGGGAAGGCCTCGTTCAAGAAGTGCGCGGAGCTCGCTCCGGCGGAGTCGGCTCTCGCGAACGAGTGTCGCTCGCTGGCCGGCAACTAAGTCCCTGGAAAGGAGCGCCGCTCCTTTCCCTCCACGGGCAAAGCCCGTGGAGCCTCCCATACCTCGAACCACCCGCGCCAATGCGAAGGTCGCGCCGCTTCGGGCCTCGCGTCGGTTTATTCGGTCGGCTTCCGAGCCCGGGCGTGCGCAGCGGCGACGTCGTGGCGTGATCTTGGTCAGAGGGGCGCGTGCTCCCCGCGCGGGGCGAGAGCGCAGGACAGCGCGAACAGGGCCGTGAAGACGTGGCCGGCGGCTGGACGGAACACGCGATCGTAGAGCTGCCCGACGAGGAGCGGCGCGTTCGCGATCATGTCCGCGAAGCTCCACATCTCCTCGAGGCGTGTGATCTGGAGACCGCCCTCCGTCAGCACGAAGTCGTAAACGAGGATGGTGCGGAGCGGATACGTGTAGAAGCCGAGCTGGCGGAGATTCATCACGCCGTCCACGAGGGCGCGCCCGCCGCCGCGGGCGTCGAGCTGCACGCCGATCTGGAAGATGTCGAAATCGAAGCGGATGACGCAATGGAATCCGCGGAGGCCGATCGTGAAGCGGCGGAAACCCCGCGCGCGGAGCCACGGATCCTCGAAGATCACGCCGGGCGCGAGGTAGGGATAGACGCGCTCCTCGAGCACGGGAAGCGGAACCTCGGTGTCGTACATGAGCCGCGTGATCTCGCGGAAATGCTCCTCGAGCTCGGCGACGCTGGGCCGGCCTGGGCGATCGGTCGACATGCTGGATCGAGCTGCAACCGATGGGCCGCAGCAGCGCCCGTGCGTGAGCCTTCTCGATTCAATCCGATTCGACGGACAGTCTCACGATGTCGCAAACGCGGCGCACTCTGTCTCCGAGTCGCATTCGATGAGGTTTCTGTAGACGGGTCGCTGCTTGGAAGAAGTCCAGGGCGGTGCGCAGCGCGGGCTTCTCCGGTTCCATGACGTCGTCGAGAGCCGCTCGAAGCGCGCCGAGCGCGGCACCGGTCTCGTCGTTCCCGAGCGCTGCGCAATCTTCTGAAGGAGCACCGCTCTCGGCGGTAGGCTCGCGTATGGCCGAACGAGACCGCAATGCCATTCGCCTCCGCTGCACACGGGCGATCTCTCATGTGCCGCCCTTGCGCCGCGCCCCGCACGACATCCTCGCGCGCCTCGCTGCGCTCGCCACGGAGGACCTCGAGCCGGACATGTACGGCGAGGGCGAGGTCATCGCGTCGTTCGAGCGGGAGATCGCCGGATTGCTCGGCAAGGAGGCGGCCGTGTTCATGCCGAGCGGGACGATGGCGCAGCCGATCGCGCTGCGCATCTGGTCCGAGCGACGCCGGTGCGCGACCGTCGCGTTTCACCCCCGCTGTCACCTCGAGCTGCACGAGGAGAAGGGGTATCAGCGGCTCCACGGCCTCCATGCGTGGCTTTGCGGCGAGCCCTCCGCGCTGATGACGCTCGCCGATCTCGAAAGGATCGCCGAGCCCATCGCGGCCCTCCTCATCGAGCTGCCTCAGCGCGAGATCGGCGGCTTGCTCCCCACGTGGGACGAGCTCTCCGCGATCGCTGCGTGGGCGCGCGCCCGCGGGGCGGCGCTTCACCTCGATGGAGCTCGCCTCTGGGAATCGCAGCCGTTCTACGGCCGTCCGCTCGCCGAGATCGCCGGGCTCTTCGACTCGGTTTACGTCAGCACGTACAAGACCCTGGGCGGCATCGCCGGCTGCCTCCTTGCGGGGACGGTCGACTTCATCCGTGAGGCGCGCGTCTGGCAGCGCCGGCAGGGCGGCAACCTGCCGGCGCTTTGGCCCTACGTGCTCGCTTCCCGCGCAGGCTTCGAGGAGCGCCTCCCTCGCATTCCGCTCTATGTCGCGAAGGCTCGCGCGCTCGCCCTGCGCCTCGCTTCCATCCCCGGAATCGAGGTCAACCCGAGCGTGCCACCCACCAACATGTTCCATCTCCACCTCCGCGCCGATCGGCGCCGGCTCGACGACGCTGCGCTCGACATCGCCGAGGCGACGGGCGTGTGGATGTTCGCCCGCGCCATGGGGACCGACTCACCGCTGCGGCAGCGGGTGGAGATCACGTGCGGAGACGCGACCCTGGAGCTCGAGGACGAGGAGATCGCGAAGCTCTTCGCGTCGCTGATGGAGCGGGCTGTTTAGAAGAGCTGCACCTGCGGCCGCGCCGTCGGCGCGAAGAGAAGATCGCCACTGCGGATCGGCCGATCCTCTTTGACGCTCTCTCGGGTATCATCGCCTCCTTGCTTGGAGACCTTGATATGACCTTTCGCACCGTCCCCGTTTTCGCCGCCGTCCTCCTCGCCGTCGCGTCTGCGCGGCCTGCACGAGCTTGCTCGCCGCCATCGCCCGGCGTCTACGACAGCACGCCCAAGAACGGCGCGACCTATCCGGCCAACGCGGCCATCTTCTTCTCGGGATACGACGTCTCGCTCGACGACGTCACCGTCACCGTCGACGGCCAGCCCGCGACCCTCGCCAAGGCCACGCTCACGTCGAGCCCCGCTACACTCTCCGTCGTCGTGCAGCCCGCGCCGGAGCCCGGTCAGGTGGTCGCGATCCAGGGCACGTTCTGTGGGTCCGGCTTCCAGTGCCCGGTCTATTCGCTCTCGTTCACGGCTGCGCCTCCCGACACGACCGCGCCGGGCGCGCCCAAGGTCATCGCCTTCAACGTGCACGACTACGTCGACTTCAAGTCGTCGGGCGGAGACTGCCAGTCCAACAGCGATCTCGCCTATTGGGTCGAGATGGAGACGCCTGCGCTCGAGGCGGGCGGGAGCCCGTTCTTGCAGCGGATCGAGGCCTATCGCGACGCAGGGCTGACCGACTTCGTCTTCGGCACGACGCGCTTCGTCGAAGGCGGCACGAAGCAGGTCATCTCGTTCCACGTGCTTGCCTCCGAGCTCGCGGGCGCGAGCCCCGCCGATGCGTTCTGCTTCCGCTCGACCATCGTGGACGCCGCGGGCAACGCCGGTCCGGACTCGGCGGAGGTGATCTGCAAGCCCTGCCACGTGCGGATCGACGACGAGCCCTCGACGAGCTTCGGCGCGCCGCCGGAGCCTGCGTGGTCGTCGGACGACATCTACCCGGGCGGCGCCTGCGATCCGGGAGGACCGGGCACGGGCGGCGCAGGCACCGGCGGCTCCGGCGCGGGCGGCGACGGAGGGAGCGATGAAGCGCAGGTGATCGGCGGCTGCGGATGCCGCGTGGGCGAAGGCGAAGGAGGCGCCGGCACCATGGGCGGAGCACTCGCGATGATCGGCGCGGCGGTGAGGGTGCTGCGGCGGCGTAAGCGCGCGTAGCACGACGGCGCAAGGTCGGCGGAGCGCGGCGCGAGCTACGCGTTTCGGTGCACGACGCCGAGCGAGACGCTCACCCTCGGGAGGCGACCTTGCGCACCAGATCGACGAGGATCAGCGAGAAGCCGATCGTCAGCGCGAGGGAGCTCGTGCCAGCGAGGAGCGCCGCTGCCCGCTGTCGCAAGCCTCCCGCGAGAACGAACGCGTCGGTTCCTTTCGCGCGGAGCAAATAGGGCACGGGATTCACCCAGCCTCCGAACACGAGGAGCGCGGTCACGAGGGTCGGATGGCGCGGCTCGACGAGCCCGGATGCGTACGCCACGAGCCCCTGCGCCAACCCGAGCATGATCCAGTCGAGATGGGCAGCGAGCGCGGCTTTCACGGGCAGGATGTTTCGCCACCGCTGCCCCCACGGCTGCATCGGGACGAGCATCGCCCAGCCGAAGAGGCACGAGAACAGGACTTGGGCGACGGCGTTCGTCACGAGAAGGAGCTGCATCCCTCCGAGTCTTGGCCCAGCTCGCCGCGACGGGCATGAACGAATCGGTCGTTCTTCGGGGGGCGCGCGGTGCGCTTCGCTCCGTTCACGTCACGCGATCGCTTCGCGTCCGCGCCGGACCTGCGGTACCTCTGTCGGAGGCGGGCCTCGTCGAAGGGCTGCCTCCGTCGCATGAGCTGGGAAGGTCGTCTGCACGTGGCCGCGTCGTACGCGGTCTTTTTCGGGCGCGGCGTCGCGACGCCGGTCCATGCTCACTTGCCGGCGAAATGGATCGTGGGGACCTCGAGCGTCTCGGTGGCCGATGCCTCGGGCACGTGGCGCGAGACGGCGTTCGTTCCGCACGCGCGGGCGCACGAAGTCGATCCACGCGGTCATGAGGTCCTCCTCGTGTACCTCGAGCCGGGGCGCTCCATTCGTTCGGACGATCTCGACGCGCTCCGCGACGCCTTCGCGAGAAAGTGCTTCGCGTCGGCGGTTCGTGTCGCGGAGGACGCGGCGTCCTCGACGCTCCCCGATGCGCTCGCGCGCGCGAACGAGGTCCTCCGCGCGAACGGAACGCTCCACGAAGCCGCGCGACGCGCAGGGCTCTCGCCGTCGCGGCTCTCGCATGTCTTCTCGTCCGTGGTCGGCGCGCCTCCCGCACGCGCACGCGTGTGGCATCGGTTGCGTCGCGCGCTGGTCGCGGTCGGCGAAGGCGCGAGCGTCACCGAGGCCGCGCACGAAGCGGGATTCTCCGACGCCTCGCATTTCTCGCGCGTGTGCCGCGCGTCCATCGGGATCGCGCCGTCGACGTTGCGCGAGAGCGAGCTCTCGTTGGACCCGTCGCTCGTCGCGTCGTGAGCGGGCAACGAGCTTGGTCGATGTCGCGGCGGACGAGCTGGCCTAGAGACCCGATCAACTAAGAACCAAGGAAGATCGATCCCTTACCCACCGCGGGATCGACACCGGCGCGGCCCTCTGATCAAACCGGAACTGGAGGTGCCGCATGGCCACGCTCTGGAAGCCGCCGGTCGAGCTGTCGTCGTTGGAAAAGAAGATCGTCGAACGTTGTGGGAAGCGACGCGTCTTCGTGTTTCTGCGGGAGCTCCGGCACCTCATCTTCGATGAGGAGATGCAGCGGAAGTTGCACGCGGCCTACGAGCGTGCAGACCGCGTACCGCCGGTGCAGTTGGCGCTGGCGTCGCTGCTGCAAGCTGCGCTTGGCGTGCCGGATCACGAAGTCGTCGAGCTGACGGTGATGGATCGGCGTTGGCAGATGGTGCTCGGTTGTTTGAGCGCCGAGGAGCCGCTCTTTTCGCAAGGGACGCTGTTCTACTTCCGCCAGCGCATGATCGAGCACGACCTCGACCGCGAGCTGTTCGACAGGACCGTGCGGCTGGCGCGGGAGACCGGCGGGTTCAGCGCGACGCACCTGCGCGCGGCGTTCGATGCGAGCCCGCTGTGGGGCGCGGGGCGCGTCGAGGACACGTTCAATCTCATCGGTCGTGCGGCCAAACACGTGGTGCGTACGGCGGCCGAGCTGACGGGCAGATCGTTCGAGGAGGTCGCGAAGGACGCGGGCATCCCGGTCGTCACGGCGACGAGCATCAAGACGGGGCTCGACATCGACTGGGACGATGCCGGCGCGAAGAAGCGGGCGCTGGAGAAGCTGCTCGCACAAGTGTCCGCGCTCGGCGCGTGGATGAACAAGCAGCTCGCAGAGCACCTCGGCGCACCTCCGCTCAAAGAGCAGTGGGAGCTGGTCGAGAAGCTCGTCGCGCAGGATACCGAGCCCGATCCCGACGATGGCGGCGGTCGGCGCATCAAGCACGGCGTCGCCAAGGATCGACGTATCAGCGTCAGCGATGCGGACATGCGCCACGGCCGCAAGAGCAAGAAGAAGCGCATCGATGGCTACAAGCGGCACATCGCCGTCGATCTCGACACGCCCGGGCTCGTGTGCGCCGTCGCGCTCACGCCGGCCAACCAGCCGGAGCGCGTCGCAGCAGCGGAGCTGTTCGCGGATATCGAGCGTCAGGGCGCCGACGTGCACGAGCTGTTCATCGATCGCGGCTATCTCGGCGACGAGAGCATCGAGTCGCATCGACGCCGTGGAATGGCGGTGCGCTGCAAGCCGTTCCCGCTGCGCAACGGCGCGCTCTTCTCCAAAGCGGACTTCACCATCGATCTCGACGCTGGCACCGTGCGCTGCCCGAACGACGTGGTGGTGCCCTTTGCGCTCGGCCAAACCCTCCACTTCCCCGCCACGCGCTGCGCGGCTTGTCCGCTCCGTGTGCGATGTACGCAGGCCGCAGGCAAGCGAGGGCGCAGCCTCTCGGTTCACCCGAACGAGCCTTTCCTCGTCGAGCTCCGCGCGCACGCCAAGACGCCTGAAGGCAGAGCAACGCTGCGCCAGCGCGTCGGGGTCGAGCACGCCCTGGCCACGATCCACAACCGCCAAGGCGACCGCGCCCGCTACCGAGGGCTGCGCAGGAACCTGTTCGATCTGCGGCGCCAGGCGGCGCTCTCGAACCTCTGCGTGGCCGACCAGCTTGCCAGGGTTGCGGCCTAATTGGTCAGGTCTCTAGCGCCGGAGCCGCGGATCCAAGATCGCGTACACCAAGTCGAGCAGCAGCGTCGCGGCGACCACGGCGGTGGCGGCGAAGAGCACCGTTCCGAAGATCACCGGCGCGTCGCGGTTGAGCAGCGCTTCGACCGCCATCTGGCCCACGCCCGGCCAGCGGAAGAGGCGCTCGGTCACGACGGCGCCGCCGATGAGCGCGCCCAGCTCCAGCGCGGCGATCGTCGCAACGGGTACGAGCGCATTGCGGAGCCCATGGACCAAGAGGATGCGCAGCGGGGCCGCGCCCTTGGCGCGCGCGGTGCGCACGAAGTCCTGCCCGAGGATGGTGCCGAGCTCTTCCCGGAGCAGACGGGCGTAGAAGGCGCTCCCGAAGATGCCGAGCGTGAGCGCGGGCAGGATGATGGATCGCAGGTGCTCCGTCGGCGTGCTGCCGGCGCCGTCGTAGGGCAACACGCCGATGCGATAGGCGAGCACGTATTGCAGCACGAGACCGACCAGGAACGTCGGCGCGCTGATGCCGACCAACGCCGCACCGATGGCCGCGTCGTCCCACGCGGTGCCGCGCTTCGCCGCTGCGAGCAGCCCGAGCCCCACGCCGATGAGGAGCTGCGCCAGCACCGCCGCCAGCGCAAGCTCGGCCGAGCGCGGGATGCGCGCGGCCAAGAGATCGATGACCGGCTTGCGATAGAAAAAGCTGAAGCCGAGATCGACGTGGACGCCGAGGGCGAGCGACGCGCAGCTCCGATGCTCGGCGTCCCGCTTGGGATCGACGACGCGCGGGCCCGTGTGCACGAGGCGCTTCCAGTAGCGCGCGTACTGCACCGGAAGCGGCCGATCGAAGCCGTACAGTTGCCGCACGTGCGCGACGTCCGCCGGCGCGGCCTGCGGGCCGAGCATCATGCGCGCGGGATCGCCGGGCAGGAGCTGCGCGACCACGAACGACAGCGTGGCCACGCCGAAGATGACGGCCAGCGCCCAGCCGAGGCGACGCAGGGCACGGGCGAGCGCGCCGCGCATCACGGCCTCCTCGTGGGCGGCACGAGCGCCGTCACGCCGGCAGGCCGGCCGTCGTCGCGGTCGATCCACACGTCGTTGAAGCGACCGCGGAGCACGGCGTGCCGCTGGTAGCCGCGCATCCACGGCTGCCACAGCTCGAACGTGCGTGGCCCGAGCGTCGGGATCCAGGAGGCCTCGTCGCGCACGATCTCTTCGGCGCGCTCGTAGTGGGCGAGGCGGCGATCGAGATCGGGCTCGGCGTGCGCGCGCGTGAGGAGCGCATCGAGCTCGGGGTTGGAGAGGAACGAGACGTTCTCCGAGCCCTCTTCCTGGATGGCCTCCGTGGAGAGAATGGGCTCGAAGAAGTTCGATGGATCGGGGAAGTCCGCGGACCAGCCGGTGTTGCCCATGCGCGTGGTGCGGCGGCGCTGTATCTCGGCGAGGAAGCTCGCCCACGTGACGAGCCGCAGGCGAATGCGAATGCCGATGCGAGCGAGCTGCTGCTGCCACACCTCGGCTTGTTGCTGATCGCTCGTGTCGGCGATGGCGAGGTGCTCGATCGGCTCCGGATATCCGCCCTTGCCGGTCGCGGGATCGTACGGATAACCGGCGGCCGCCATGGCCGCGAGCGCGCCGGCGAGATCGTGGCGGCGCATCCGCGGGCGCTCGTCGCGGCCGGGGATCGTCGGAGGCACCACGCGGTCGGCCTCGACGAGATCGGCGCGCTGCCGCTCGACGACGGAAGGATCGAGCGCGAGCGCGACGGCGCGGCGCATCTCACGCCGATCGAAGGGCGGGAGCTCCGTGTTGAGGAAGACCGCATACGTGCTCGGGTTCACCACCCAACGGTGCTGTTTCGCCCAGAGCGGCGAGGTCTGGTAGCGATCGCGATCGGCGCCGGAGAGCTCGTGCGTGTAGTCGATTTCGCCGCGCTCGAACTTGTAGCGCTGCGAGGTGCTGGGCACGTTCACGGTCCACGTGACGCTGTCGAGGTAGGGCCGGCCGGGCGCGTAGTAGCCCTCGTGACGCACGAGCCGCACGCCCTTGTCGGTGTCCCAGGCCTCGATGCGGAACGGGCCCGCGCCGCAGGGCAGGGCGCTGTCGTGCGCGTCGGCGAAGACGCCGGCGGAGGCGCACACCGGCGCGGCGAAGGCCAACGTCAGCTTCGAGAGGAACGCCGCGTCGGGCTTGTCGAGCGCGATGGAGACGAAGCGCTCGCCCTGCGCCGTGATGCCCGCGAGTTCCGTCGCCTTGCCGGCATGGAAGGCCTCGAAGCCCGAGATGCTCGCGTACACGCTGGCGCCGGGCGACGGCGTCTTCGGGTGCAGGAGCCGCTCGAAGGATCGCTTCACGTCACGCGCCGTCACCGGCTTGCCGTCGTGGAAGAACGCGCCCTCGCGCAGCTCGAAGTCGTAGCGCAGGCCATCCGGCGATACCGTGAAGAGGCGCGCCAGATCGGGCACGAGGTGCCCGGCTTCGTCCCAACCCACGAGGCGCGCGAACGTCAGCTCCTCGATGGCGCGCGCGTTCTCGTCGAAGGCCAAGGCCGGATCGAGCGTGCGCAGGTTGAGCATGCTCGCGAGCCGCAGCGTCCCACCGCGGCGCGGTACATCGCGTGCGGGCTCGCGCGCCAGCGGCGGCGCCACCTCACCCGGCGTGACGACCGACAAGAGCAGGAGCGCAGCCCCCGCGAGGAGCAGATCGATGGGCAGGCGCCCCGTTTGCAGCAGGCCCGCGCGTCGCGTGTCCTCGCCGGCGAACGCGTCGCGGAGCCCATCGCCGATGCGCGAGAACCCGAGGACCGAGAGCACGATGCAGAACCCCGGCACCGCGATGAGCGAGAGCCGCGTGCCCAAGTAAGGCTCCGACTCGTGCAGCATTCGCCCCCACGTGGCCTGGGGCGGCTGGATGCCGACGGTCAGGTAGCCGAGCACCGCCTCCGCGAGGATCATCTGCCCGACGCTGGTGGTGGCCACGACCACGAGCACGCCCGCGATGTTGGGCAGCACGTGCCGCGTCACGATCCGGATCGGGCCGGCCCCGAGCGCGCGCGCCGCGGCCACGAAGTCGAGCGCGCGGATCTGCAGCGTGCGCGCGCGCACGAGGCGCGCGGTGCCCGTCCAGCCCACGAGCCCGAGCACCAGGAGCACGGTGCCCACGTCCGTCCGGCCGACGGCCACCCCGATGGCGGTGACGAGGAGCAGGAAAGGCAGGGCGAGGAGCACGTCGACGAGGCGCATCAGCAGCGTGTCGACGGCGCGGAAGCGCGTGCCCTCGGTCATCCCGGCGGCCACGCCGAAGAGCGTCCCGATGCCGGTCGCCAGCGCCGTCGCCGCGAGGGCCACGAAGAGCGACACGCGCGCGCCCTCGGCCAAGCGGGTGAAGACGTCGCGGAACAGATGATCCACGCCCAGCCAATGCGCGGCGGATGGACCGGGCGGCGCCCCGAGCGAACCGCGGCGTAGCGTGAAATCGCTCTGATCCGGCTTCCAATGCGTGACGAGCGGTCCGACGAGGGCGAAGAGCGCCAACGCCGTCACCAAGCCGAGCCCGACGAGGGCCGGCCGGTTCCGCCGGAAGCGTGCCCATGGCGAGGCTCGCGTGCCGCCGTTCACCGCTTGCCCTCCAAGAACTCGGTCACGAGCAGCGACAGCTCGCGCGGCCTCTCTTCGTGCGGCGTGTGCCCCGTGTTCATGATCTCGAGCTTCGCCCCCGGGATCTCGCGGGCCAGCCGCTGGGCCCCGGGCACGGGGAAGATGCGGTCCTCCCGCCCCCAGACCACCAGCGTCGGCGCCACGATGCGCGACAGCCGCGCGCTCACCGGCCGCGTATCGAGGATGGCGTGCATCATCGCGTGGGCGCTCTCCCGCGCCGACGGGCTGTTGAAGGCGTCGTAGTGCCAGTCGACCCGTTCCATCGGCGCCTCGAACCCGGGCCGATAATAGATGTCGCGGAACATCGCCCGGAAGAGCGCCCGTCCATAGAGCTGCTTGAAGACGAAGCCGCCCACCATGGGCACGAGCGGCAGGCGCGCCGGCCAGCCCAGGGTCCACGGATAGACGAGGGCATCCTCCAGCACCAGCCGCTGCACGAGCTCGGGGTGCTCGGCGGCGAGCGTGAGCGCGACCGCGCCGCCCATGGCGTGCCCGAGCACCGAAGCCCGCCCCACGCCGAAGGCCGCGATCAGGTCGGCGATCGACTCGGCGTGGGCCTCGACCCCGTAGGCGTAGCGCGCGGGGCTCGGCTTCTCGCTCTCGCCGAAGCCCGGCAGGTCGGGGGCGATGACGTGAAACCGCGCGCCCAGGTCCTCGATGAGGTCCTCGAAGCTCCGGTGGCTGGCGAAGAGCCCGTGCACGAGAACGAGGGCAGGGGCGCGTTCGGACCCGGCTTCCACGACGCGCGTGCGGATGCCGCGCGCGGTCACGTCGCGCACGCGGCCCTCGCGCTCCGCGGCCCGGCCGGCGGGTTCGGTCGGACCGCGCGACGCGGGCGCCGCCTGCTCAGGGTCGGGCTTCTTGACCATCGGGACCCGAGCCTATCAGCCCTCGGCCGGATTCTGGTTGATGTGGGTGTAGGTGAGTAAACTGGCGCAGCTGCTGGAGAATCGCCCCGGGGGGAGGGCGTGCATCCCGTTTCGCAGGACATGAAATGTCACACCAGCCGTGCGCCGGAGCGGCCCCTGCCGTATTTTCTGCGGCTGGGCAATAATCTCTCACCGTCGAATTGACGGTCTTCCACTGAGTAGAATACATTCGGTTTCGTCGACGGGGCAGCAGTCCCCCTAAGGCTCTGGGAGGGAACCCTTGCAGCGGATCACCGACGAAGTGCTCGATCGCCTCGAGCGAGAGCACCCGCAGGGGATCACGTCAGCAGAGATCCTCGAAACCATGGCCGCGCATGGCATCAAGTTCAGCGAGGCCACGTTACGAAAGTACGTTCAGCTCGGTTTGCTCCCCGCAGTGTTCGTGTCGGTAGGAAGGGGAAGCACCAGGGCTCTCAGGGGATGTATCCAACCAGTGTTCTCCGCCAGATCCAGCGCATCAGGGACATGATGGCGGAGGATTACACGATCGAAGAGATTCAGAAGCAGTTTCTTTTCGTGCGGGGCGACATCGAGGACCTGGAGCGGACGATCGGCAAAGTGTTCGAAGCCCTGAAAGAAGCAGCGCAGGGCAATCGGAGCGAGACGGCTGGGCGAGCGATTTCGAACGACCTGGCCACGGCCGAAGGTCTCGCCAACGAACTTCTGGCGAAGCTCGAGATCATCGAGCAACGCCTCATCACCCAGGCCGCTTTGCAGCATCGGGCGGCCGTGGGGGCTTGAGTAGAGTGGTTTGAGTCGATCCGATGGGGCTTTGCCCCATTCGTGATCTCGTATCGAAGTCGGCCAAGACGTTGAGTCGGGCAGCGGTCCAATCGGGCCGCGGGGCAGCGCTCATCGGGTCTCGCCGGCGGTGGTCGATCTGTGTTTTACGGGACGGGCGCGGCGTGGTCGCGCTCGGTGAGAGATCGTGGTTCGGCGCGATCGGGAAGACCGATCGTGCGTGTGGCGTCGCGTGAATCGATGCCCGACGTGGCCAGCATCGAAGCAGGGTCGGCGCCCGAGGGGACCGGGCGTCGTGGGGATACGAGCGAGCTGCGGTTGGACAGGACGTTTGCGAGGACGGGAGGCAGCGCATGTCGATGATGGGTGATGGCGAGCTCGAGGTTTTCGAGGGTGGCATGGGTGACGAGGCCGAGGGGCTGCCCGCGGGCGATCCGGCGTCGGACCTCACCACGGAGGGCGCGCTGGCGCTCAAAGCCGCGCCCAACACTTCGGCGACGGCGATCACGCGCGAGCAACGCCGCTCGCGCCGCAAGCGCGAGATCCGGGCGCGCACGATCAGCGTCAAGCGCATGACGAAGCGCGAGCTCGAGATCGGGCGGATGCTGTACCCGGAGACGGACTACTACAAGCCGCGGATGCGCGCCGAGTGCGTCGACGGCCCGCGCCCGTGCCCGTACGTCTCGTGCCAGCACCACCTGTACCTGGACGTGTCGGCGCGCACGGGCGCCATCAAGCTGAACTTCCCCGACCTCGAGGTCTGGGACATGAACGAGACGTGCGCGCTCGATGTCGCCGATCGCGGCGGCACGACGCTCGAAGACGTGGGAGCGATCATGAACCTGACGCGTGAGCGCATTCGGCAGGTCGAGGTCAAGGCGCTGGCCAAGCTGGAAGCGCTGCGCGACATGATGGCGCTGCGCGATTTCGTGGACGAGGGTCCCGTCGGCAAGCGCCGCCTGCCCGTCATCACCCGCTCGGAAGACGTGGACGACGACGAGGAGGAGATGGAGGCCGACAACGACGCCGACGCCGACGAGGCCAGCGACGTCAGCGAGGCCGAGGCCCCCGCGGCTCTCGAAGAAGCCGGCGATTTCGACGGCGCCGAGTGAAATCCGCGGCTCCGGCCGCGAAGCCCCCATGACGCCGGGAAGACCAGCTCTCCCCGGCGTTCCTGTCTCCACTGCAGCCTGGATTCATGGGCTCGATGTCTCCCGGAGGCATCGAGTCGACTTCCATGGAGCTGGGCCAGATTGCCAATCTCGATGCTCGATCTCCGAGTGACGAGCGTTGGTGTCCATTCAACGAGCTTTGGCGGAAGAGCCTTATCGTGATCGGGTAACTCCCGATCTCGAATGGGCCGAGAGCCCGATTGCCGCCTGCTCGAATCCGAGCATCCCGGCCGACGCCCGATCGTTTCAGCGATCGCGGCGGGCGGAGGCGAGCTCGCGCGCGAAGGTTTCGGCAAACGATGGATCGGCCGCCACGCGATCGGTCCACATGCGAGTGAGCCGGGGGAGATCCGGCAGCGTCAGGCCGTAGCCAAAGAGGACACGCGCCGCGTCGTTGCGCTCGATGGACGCGGCGATGCGCGCGTAATCGGCGGCGCCGAGGAGGCTCGTGACCGCGTCCACGCGGGCGAAGGCAGGGCTCGTGGCCGGCTCCTCGGAGAGCGGATCTTCGATGCGGCTCGGGGCGCCGAGGCGCTGGAGGGTTTTCGGCTCGTCGGTGGCCGTCGCTTCGAAGACGTCGGAGGAGCTGAGCTCGTCCCAAATCGGTGTGCCCGTGTCCTCCGCTTCGATGACGACCGGCGGCGCCGGCGCGATGGGGACGAGCGGAATCATGGCCGGGACGGGTGGGCTCGCCGCAGGCGCGATGGGGACGAACGGAACCACGGCCGGCGCGGTTTGGAGGAGGGGCAAGGTGCCGGCGACCGGGCGCGGCGGAACGTAAGGCTCCGGGGTGACGCGCGCGGGCGGCGTGTGGCGCGAGTCGACGCGGGGCGCAGCGGGCGCCATGCCGTCGTCGTGGCGGACGCCGAGCGGGCTGGTTTCGCTGAAGGTGTCGCTGTCGGTGGTGGTCGACAGCCCTTCGCGAAGCAGCTTGGCGATCTGCTTGTAGCCAATCTCGCGGCCCTTGGACTCGGCGGCGATGACCAGGGCGCCGAGCGCGTCTTCGTCGGTCGTCGGCACGGCGAGGATGCCGCGCCAGGTCAGGGTCATGAGCGCGCGATCCGTGTCGATCCAGACGGTGTCGCAGCGGAGGGCGATCTCGGCGCCGCGCTCTTCGTCGGCCGGAACGAGGAAGGCTTTGGGGCGGACGGTGGGGAGGCGCGTCTCGAGGCGCGCATGCCGGCGGCTCAGGTTCTCGAGCACGAGCGACGCGCCGCTGCGCACGAGGTCGATCTGCTGATCGCGCGGCGCCGCGTTGTAGAAGGCGAAATCGAACCCGGCCGGCAACGGGCCCTGGGCGCCCGCTTCGAGCCACGCCCAGGAATCCGAGGGCAGGAGCGCGCGGCGCGTCCCGGCGGCGGGGAGCACGGGGCCGAACCCGATGGTGCGGACGCGGCCGATCTCGTCATCGGCGGCTTCGAGGTTGGGCAGGGCGAGCGCGCCGATCGCGGGGGCGCCCGTGAGATCGAAGCCCGAGGGATTGTCCGGCGCGCGGGCGGCGCGCTCGTACCGCAGAGGCATGACGGCGAAAGGCTTGGGCGCGCTCGGCTCGGGGCCGTCGGGGCCTTCGATCCACACGCGGTCGCCGATGACGCCGATCGATTTGTCGAGCTCGCCGAGCGAGAGCCGCGCGATGAGCGCGTCCACCGGCTCCTGGTCCGGCGCGAAGGCGCTGCCCACCAGCATGACGTCGGTGCGCGGTTTGTAGAGCGCGAGCTCGGTCGAAGCCCAGAGGCTCTGGCGGGGATCGTCGGCGTAGTGGCGATCGCCGCCGACCGGCTCTTGCATGTCCGCGAGCACCGCCTCCCGCCCGTGCACGAGCGAGAACGTGCCGCGCACGGCGACCGTGAGCGTCCACCCGCCGCCCTGGGTTTGCCAGAGGACGCTGCCAGCCGTGAAGGGACAAAGCAGGACGGTACGCAACGCGCACCAGAATAGCGGTACGCGGGCGTCCGCTAAAAGGTTCCTGCAATCGAACGGGGGACTGGAGCCGCTCGTGGCTCCATCGTGATCACGCCGATGGTGCGGAGGCGCCCACTTCGCGCACGTACTTCGCGAAGCTCTTCGGATCCTTCACCTGAACGAGGATCACGGTGATGTTGTCGCGGCCACCACGCGCGTTGGCCCGCTCCACGAGCTTCTGCACGGCCTTGTTCAGATCCGGCTCCTCGAGGAGGATCTGCTGGATGTCCGCGTCCGCGACCATCTTGGAGAGGCCGTCGGTGCAGAGGAGGTAGACGTCCTCCGGGCGCGGGCGGGCGATGAGCAGGTCGACCTTGACCCCAGTCGCGACGCCGACGGCTCGGTTGAGATGGCTCGCGAGCGGGCCGGTGACACCCTGCGCGCCCATCGTGTGGTCGGTCGTGATCTGGGTGAGCTGCTTGCCGCGCAGGCGATAGCAGCGGCTGTCCCCGACGTGGCCGACGTAGAGGCGCTGTTTGTTGGGCGAAAAGCGCGCGCTCACCACCGTGGTGCCCATGCCTTGGTAGGCCGCGTTGGCCCGCGCATGATCGAAGATGGCTCTGTTGGCCATCTGGATGGCGACCGCCAGCTCGCCGCCGCGCCGCGGGACGTCGGGGTACGACTGGTCGTCGAAGCTGTTCTTCTTGAAGGCCTCGCCGATGGTCTCGACCGCCATCTTGCTGGCGACGTCACCGCCGGCGTGCCCGCCCATGCCGTCGGCGACCACGAAAAGATGGTGGTCTTCGAGCACGAGGAGGCTGTCCTCGTTGCGGCGGCGGCGCCGGCCCTGATCGGTCTGCGAAGCGGCGCTGACGAGGATGAGCGCGTTCACGCGCGTGGGCTCGTCGACGGCGGCGTCCTCGTCGTAAACGATGGGCACCGCGCTCGGCGCTTCGCTCTGGTCGTCGTCGTCATCGCCGTGACCGACGTTCTCGAGCTTCGGTGGTGCGGCCTCGGCCTTTGCGGGAGCGGGGGCCGGCGTCTGCGCCTTGCTCGCGGCCGCGCTCATCGCCGCGACGATTTGCGGCGAGGGGGCGAGCGTGATGATGGTGATGTCCTCGTCGCCGTCCTCGGCTTGGAGCATCGACGGGACCATCTTCAGATCGTCGCCCTTGGCCGCGCTCTCGGGCTTGGCGTCTGCCTTTTCGGGCGCGCTCGGCCGGGGCGTGGCGCGCTCGGCGGGCTCTGCGGCTTGCTTGGAAGCGCTCGGCTTCGCGCTGGCCGGCCTCTCGCTTTCGGGGGCGGCTCCTGCTTCTTCGGCTGCGGGCCCGGGGGCAGAGGGGCCTTCGCCGGCGGGCTTCCATGGCGAAAGAGCGCCCGGTACAAGCCTGCGGCCAGCAGCGCGAGCGCGACGACCAGCCCTAGAATTCGCATATCGTCCTCGGGTCCCCTCTGCGTGCTCCGCGGTCGCGCGGCACGGCGGGCGCGTTTGATTCGAGGACGGTTGTACTACGATCGCGTGCGCTCCGGGCGTCCGTTCGACGCCGGTCTCACGGGCGGGCTTCCACTACGGAGAGTGCCGGCTCGCGCAGCGCCGCGCCCAGGAAGGTTCGCCAGGCGGCGAGCGTAGGGCGCGCGCCGGGGGCAGGGCGACCGGACCAAAGGTCGGCGAGGCGCCGGCGCGGATCGGCCCGCGCATCTTGCTCGCGGCGCGAGAGGATGGTGAAGGCCCGCACCAAATCTCCTTCGGTCGCCGTGCTGGGCAGCCGCAGGAGCAGGGCTTTCACATCCGAAACCGCAGACGCGAGGCTGCCTTCCGGCGCGCGGACGTCGACGACGAGCGAGGGCGCGCGGCTCCCACCCAGCACCCGCGCGGTCGCCGTGGCCGCCGCGCCGCCGAGCGCGTTCGCGAGGAGGCCACCAGGACCATCGAGCGCCGCGACCGTGAGCTCCGCGAGATCGCGGTACGCATACGGCAACGCTCCCGGCGCGGGCGGCAGCGGGAGCGCCGCTCCGATGAGGCCCTGCGCGAGCGGCGCTCCATCGGGGAGCTTCACATCGAGGTGACCGGGCCGCGGCAGCGAAGCCGCACCCGCGCGACACACCCGCGGTCCCGGCGCCGGCGACAGCCAGCGATCCACCGCATCGGCGGCCGCCGCCGCTTGGGCAGCGTCACCGTTGGCGAGCACGGCGAGGCGCAGCGGACCGAAGGCGAGCGCCTGCCCGCGCGCCCGCACGCTCTCCGCGGAGCTCTCCACCACGCGGCGAAAAAGGCCGAAAGGCTCGACCCACGATGGATGATCGGCCGAGATCGCGCCCACCAGCGCGCCTTCCGCGGCGCCCTGATGACCGGCCGTGCGCTCCAAGTGATCGAGCACCGCCGTGCGCGCGGACTGCACGGCCTCGTTCGACGGCACCGCGGCCGTCAGCGCGCGCGCCGCGGCGTCGGCGACCCGTCGCGCCAACGCTTCACCGGTCTCACGCTCGTCTCGAAACGCCGCGTGCGCCATCACGCCGAGCCCATCGGCCGTGATCCAAGGCTCGACGGTCACATCGCCGGGCCGGCGGCGCGCTTCGATACCGGCCAGCACCGCCACGGCGCCGAGCCCGGCATCGGCGGTGGTCTCGTCCGCCACGCCGCACGGGCTGGCGAGCAGCATCCACAGCTCGCCTTGTCCACGCTCCACGGTGAGCCGTCGCTCGGCCCCCGACGAGGTGGTGAGCGCACGATCGAGCTCCGTCTGGAAGCGCGCGGCGCTCGACGTCGGCGCCGAGCCATCCCGCGGCGCGGGCGCTCCGAGCGCCGTCGCCCATCGCAGCGGACCCGCTGGCGCATTGCCCGCCATGGCCCACCACGCTGCCCGCGAGGCCGCGTCGCGCGGATCGCTGGCGGTCAGGATCTGTCGCCCCGCCACCGCTCCACCACCGCCGGCCGCGATGTCGGCCGCGATCTCCCGGCGCGCCAAGCCCGCAACGATGGCCGCCGCGGACTCGAGCGACTGCCCAGGCCCATGCTGCGTCGTCTCCAGCACGGCGCCGACGCAGCCTCCCTGTGCGCGCGCCACGCCCGCGATCTGCGCGAGCCGCCAAGGCTCGGGCAGCACGCGCAGCCGCGCCACCAGCGGCGAATCCGCAGCACCCAAGCGCTCGGCGACGGCCGCCGCGAGCTCCGGATCGGCCACGTGCACGGCGAGGCTGATCCGCCCGCCCCGCGCCGACAACGCCGGCGCCACATAGACGCCCGTCGTATCCGCAGCGGGCGCAGCGACATCCGGCGTCCCTCCGGCCGCCGGCCAGCCCGACGATCGCTCCAAGGCTTGTGCAACGGCCGCCGTGAAGGCTGCCGGTCCCACGGCTGCCACGGAGACGTGGCCGGCGTGCAGCGTCCGCTGGCGCGCGGCTTCGATCTCGCGGAGCCCGGCGTCCGTCGCCGGATCGACGATCGCTTCCCCCGGCGCGACGCCGAGCATGCCCGTGCATGCGGCGACCGGGACCAGCTCTGCGGCATCGAGCGGATTGCGCTTCAGCGACGCGACCCGTTGCGCTGCGAGCGCCACCTCCGCGCTGCCGGCGGCGATCGGGCGACCGACGGCCGCGACGAGCGCCGCGAAGAACCCCGACGCACGGCCGGCATCGGCGAGCAGCGCCCGGATGCGGAACGCATCGCGATCCACGCGGACATCCACGTCGAAACCCGCAGCGCGGAGCCGCCCTTCCACCACGGCTGCGAGCGCCGTCGTGGGCGCGGGGCCGAGCCCGGTCAGAACGACGGCCGCGAGCGCCGGCATCGGATCGCCGTCGCGCGAAACCAACGTGAGACGCGGACGCGCGTCGAGGCGTCGCACCTCGATCCGAGCGGGGTGCCCCGCGGGCAGCGCGACGGCAGCTTTCCCCGCCCCTTGACCGTCCGCGGGCAGGGAGCCTCCGCATGCGGCCAGCGCCGCCGCGGCGACGAGCGTTGCGATCTCCCGCGCTCCGCGGCGCGGCATCGTCGTTTCGGCGTCGCGCATCGACCTTCGGGCTTTTACTCGAAATCGGCGGCGGAGCGCGGCACGAGATGGAAACCGTAGAAGTAGGTGACGATGCCCGTCACCGCGTTGAACGAGGTCCCGTCCTTGAGCTCCGGGCCCATCCCTTCGAGGTCGTAGAGCTCGTTGGTGATCCGCGGGATGTCGGTGCCGGCGCCGACGTTGATGGCGGCCGAGTAGCGCCCACCGCTCGACTTCGGATCGCCGGTGATGACGACGTTCTCCACGCGGACCAGCATCCCGAGCCACTGGCGGGCCGTCTCGTACTCTTTCAGGTCGGTGGCGGCGATGGTCACCGGCGTCGGCAGGGTCTTCCCGTCGTAGCGGAAGCTCATGGTGCCGGAGATCTCGGGGAGCGTGCGGCACTCGCCGAAGCCCGACCCAGAGGGCCCGATGAACTCGGTGATCTGCCCGTTCATGTCGATCACGTCGTTCGTGGCCAGACGCAGATCGGGGGGGCTGAACGAAGGCGCGAACACGGTCACGCCCGAGTACGGCTGGCCCGCGCACTTCGGATCCGGATCCTGCACCCAGTAGTTGCCGATGGCGCCCTCGCCGGTCTCGTCGAAGGTGTCGATGGCGACGATGGTCAGGCCCGTCGAGTAGACCGCATGATCCGGCGGCTGCTTGCAGCCTTGCCCGGTCAGGTTCGTGGGATCGACCCACGTCGCCGGCCCGAGGATCTTGCAGAGGCGATCGCCGGGACCGTACTCGTTGGCGAGCGGCTTGGAAGGCAGATCACCGAAGCTCCCGTCGCTGCAGCCGGCGAGGAGAGCCGTGGAAGTGAACAGCGCGAACAGGGGGGCTTGGACGCAGCGGAGAACGTTCACAAGTCAACCTCGCGCCGGTACTTACCACAGGCGCGAGAGGAGCGGGTGCACGCAAGCTCAGGCGGCGAGCGCTTCCGCGAAGCGAGACTCGGAGAAGCGCGCTTCGAAGCGGCTCTGGAGCTTGTGCTTCTTCGAGTACACCGTGTTGACACTGATCTGCATCCGCGCCGCAATCTGCTCCGGATCCAGGCCCTCGCCGAAGTACAAGGTGAAGAGCTCGCGATCCTTCTCTGGGAGATCGCGCAGCATCTCGGCGGCGATGGCGAGGCGCTCCTTGCGCTCGAGCACCTCGTCGGGCGTGGGCTCGAGGTCGAGGAAGTCGTCGCCCTCCATTTCGTCGAGCGACTCGCGGCCGGGCTCCTGGCGCAGCGTGCGGATGTGATCGATCGCGCAGTTCGTGGCCAGCATCCCGAGCCACGTCCCCAGGCGGATGCCGCGAGCCGCATCGAAGCTGCGGAGCTTGCTCATGTCGTTGGCGCAGAGCTGGACGAGGAGGGTGGCGTAGATCTCGCGGACCTCGTCGTCGGCCATGCAGCTCGCGAAGCGCCCGGTGACGCGGCTGATGCAGTGCAGGATGAGGCGGTCGTAGCGTGCGTAGAAGTCCCGCCACGCGCGGCGGTTGCCCGCGAGCATGGCGCCGACGAGGGCAGCCTGATCCTCGGAGGAAGCGTTGTCGTTGAAGCCGCGGAGGAACAGCCGGGAGACCATGCCGGCCGTTGTGCACCCTGCGTGCCAGCAGGCTTGGCACGCGATCCCAGAGCCAAACGCTCGGATCCGAATGCACCTGGGCCGGAGCCAACGTAACCCGGCCCGTAACACCGTAACGGGCCGCGTGACGAGGAGCGCGAGGTCCTCCTTCCTTGTTACGGATGCGGCGGCGAATTCTTCCCTCGAAATCGTCCGAGCTCGCCGATTTCGGGGCGGCGGGTCCGTCGGGAGCGTGCCGCCCGTTGGGCCTCGGGGGGCGCGAGGGGCTATACAGGAGCCGTGATCCCCGTTCTCTCGGGTCGCGCGCTGGCGCTGGCGATGCTCGCCCGGTCCCTCCTCAAGGTGACCGTCGATCGGCTCTTCGGAGCTCGGACGGGCCTCGGCCTCTTTCACGACAACTACGACGCGGATCGCCTCCCGCCGGTCGATGCGGTCGAGCGGGCGGAGATGGTCCGCTTCTCACGGTGCGTCGCCTGCGGGCGCTGCGACATCGGGGAGGCGGATCGGATCGCGCGCTCCGGCGGCGCCTATCCGGGCTTGATGGCGGTGGTCCTGGCGTCGACCCGGAGCATGCCGGACTTCGACGCCGCGGCGCTCGCGCTGGAGCACGTGCCCGAAGAGGTGCTCGCGGCCAAGGAAGACATCTGTCCGACCGGGGTGCCGTTCGTGTCCCTCGCGCGCTTCGTGCGCGCCAAGGCGGCGCTCATGCGCGCCGAGCTGCCGGGCTCGGCGAGCGCGCCGGTCCTTCCGCCGAGCGGCGAGCCCGAGGGCGCGGCGTGATGCGCTCCACCAGCGTTGCGTTCGTGACCGTCTGCGCGTCGGTCCTTGTCGGGTGCGCGGGGGCGGCCGAAAATGCGTATCACGCGGAGGCGCCGCAGCCCGCGCAGGAATGGTCTTCCTCGACGGACGCCCCGCCGCCCGGCTGGACCCCGCCTCCTGCTGCGTTCGGTCAGGCGCCGCATCAACGGGGGCGTGCCTCGTACTACTCCGATCGGCTCGCGGGGCGCGCGACCGCGACGGGTGAGCCGTACGATCCGCGGGCGCTCACCGCGGCACATCGGACGCTGCCGTTCGGCGCGCTGGTCGACGTTGCCCGCACCGATGGACGCCACGTCATCGTGCGCATCAACGATCGCGGCCCGTTCGCGCACGGACGCGTCATCGATCTCTCGCGGCGCGCTGCCACCGAGATCGACTTGGTGCGCGCGGGCGTTGCCGAGGTCGCGCTGCGCGTGCTCTGGGTCCCGCCGCCGAAGCGCAAGCGGCGCTAACCGCGGCCGACGACATCGAAAGGGGCGGGCCCCGAAGCGCCTGCAACGTCCGCTCGCTGGCGCTCGCGGCTGCCGCTGCCGCTGGTTCAGGTGCCCCATTCAGGGGGCGCTTCGATCGGCTTCGTGAGGCCGTGACGATTGCGTCGGGGGCTGCCGCTCGGCTTGGCGGCGAGCGCTTCCCATCCATGAGCACGCGCGCCGGCGACATCGTGTCGTCGCCGGCGCGCGCGTCGTGATGCGATTGCCTCGGGCTACTGCACCGGGGTGACGAGCGTCAGGCGGGGGCCGGCTTCGTAGGCGCCGAGGTGACCGCTCTCTTCGGCGACGTAGACGTCGCAGCGATCGTCGACGCGCAGGAGGTCGGGGATGATGTCGTTCGGCACCTTGCCGATGAGGGCGCCGTCGCGCGGCCGGACGACGTGCACCTCGCTCTGCGGGACGAAGAGCGCGCCCGAGCGGAGGACGGGCTCGAGGCGGCGCGGGCGATCGCCGTCGTTGCCGGCGAAGACGTGGCGGTAGCGGGTGCTCCCGTCGTCGGCGGAGACGCCCACGAGCTCGCCGGCTTCGCTGTTGACGATGACGGTGCCGTCGACCATCAGGCACGAAGCCTCCGAGCTCGCGGCGGCTGTATCGAAGCGGAGGGCGCCGGTGCGACGGTCGAAGCCGACGAGCTTCGTGCCGTGCTGGCCGTGGGTCGCGACGATCACCGTCTCCGGCCCGAGCAGGGGCGCGCCGACGGGGGCCATGTGCTCGGGCAGATCGACGCTCCAGCGACATTCGCCCGACCACGGATCGAGGTGGTGGAGCCGCGCGCCGCCGCGGCCGACGAAGGCGCCGCCGCCGGCGATGGCGAAGAGCGCGTCGTGATCCACCGCGACGTGCGACGCGAAGCGGAGGCGATCGCAGAAGCGCCACACGACCTCGCCCGTGAGCACGTCGAGCGCGGAGAGCGCGGGATCGCCGGAGGCGACGATCACGAGCTTGCCGGCGCGACGCAGGCGGAAGACGCCGCCGCGGCGGGCCGCGAAGCGCCACTTGATCTCGCCGCCGTGCAGATCCACGGCCGCGAGGTGGCGCGCGCCTTCGCTGACGATGAGCATGCGCGGCAGGCCGGGCGCGCTCACCACCACGCCGGACGCGGTCGTGCCCACGCGCGGGCCGAGGCGCGTCGTCCAAGTGGGCTCGCCGCTGGCGAGATCGAAGAAGCCGAGCTGACCATCGGGCTCGAGGCGCGCCAGGCCGAGCGGCGTCATCACGGAGATCGCGCGCGGCACCGGGCGGCGCCACATCGGCGCGCCGCTGCGCGTGTCGAGGCACGTGATCTCGCGGGCCGAGCCCACGATGATCCGATCGCCGCACAGGAAGGTCGAGCGCAGATCGATCGAGGGGACCGCGGCCATCCAGCGCGCCGAGAAGCGGAGGCGCGCGCGGGAGAGGGAGCCCTCGCCGCTCTGCGGCGGCTTCACCGAGGCGGCGAAGGCGCGGTAGCGCTCGGGCGACTCGTTGATCTTCGAGTCGTCGTGCGTCGCGTCGCGCAGCCGATCCGAGAGCTCGCGGAGGCGGGCGCGGAAGGCGTGCACGCGGAGGTTCGACGTCTGCGCGCGATCGCGGCGGGTGATGCTGCGCACGAGCGCGCGGCCGAAGGCGACCACGCCCTGCGCCAGCGCGGTCACGTCCATCGCCGGGAACGTCCACGTCTGGGCGCGCGGCTCGAGCGGGCGCCGCGGGATGCCGAGCGTGAGCGACGCGGCGCGCTCGGCCTCCAGCTTCACGCCGAGGATGGCGCCCGCGACCGTGAGGCGGCGGTAGTAGGGCCGGCCGCGCGTCCAGGCCTCGACGGCCTCGAGGGCGATCGCGGCGAGCTGCTCGGCGACCGGGAAGACGAAGACCTCCGGGAGCTCGCGGGCGTGCTCGCCGACGGTGATGCGGATCTTGCCGCGGAAGAGGAGCGACGCGAGATCCGCGCGGAGCACGGTGGCCGCCGACGTGGGCGCCGCGTCCGACGGTGGGCGCAGGAGCGCGTCGGCCGCGATGACGATGGGCACGTCGCCGGTCGGCTCGACGGTGACCACCTCGGGCTCGCACGGGCCGGCGCCTTCGCCGAACGGGAGCGCGGCGGCGAGCCGCTCGGCGGCGCCGCGGACCGCGTCGTCGCTCTCGGCCCGGAGGGCCGCGAGGATGCGCGCCGCGAACGCTTCGCCGTCGAGGCGCCGCTCGTGGAGCGCCACCTCGGGCACGCCGCTGCTTTGGAAGACGGAGAGCAGCACCTCGCGGCCGGCGCGCTCGAGGCCCATCTCCCAGGGCTCCGGTTGCACCGGCAGGCGTACGGTGACACGCGCGCGATCGCGCACCGCGAGGCTCTCGGCCGCGGCGGCGAGATCGCACAACAAGGGCGAAAGCTCCGCGCTGCCGACGCGCGGCCGGAAGCTCGCGCCCTCGGTCAGCGCTTCGAGCAGCGCATGGACGGGGGAAAGGCGATCGGGTTCGAGCAGGCTCGCGGTGGGGCGAGCGACGACGAGCGTGAGGCCGTGCATCCGGGGGTGGATGCTAGGCATGTGGTCGGATGTACCTAAGTTTTGTGATGTGATCGCCGCGGATTGGACAAGCGACGCAAGGCTGTCCTAGGCCGCCGCACCCTCGGCATTCTCGGGGAAGATGGCCTGTCGTCCCCGCGATCGGGGGCGCGACGCGATCGGTGGCTCGGTCGTCGCGGCGCGACGCGGTCACGGTTTCGCTCACGGCGAGGATCGGCTGGGCCCGGGTGTCGATGACTCGCCGCGGTGAGCGTCCGGCCGGGCTTCGGGCCGCGCGATGCGAGCACGATCCCCGCGCTCGCGCCTTGACGCCTCACCTCGCGCCACGCGACCATCGCGGCGTCGTGCGCTTCACTGCCTTCCTCCCGCTTCTTCTTCCACTCGCCGCCGTCGCCGCGGCCTGCTCCGCGTCGAACCCCCATCAGGGGACGGGGGGCACGGGCGGCGCGCCGACGACCAGCAGCGGCACCGGCGTCACGCAGACGCTCGCCATCAACCCGATGGACGCGGTCCTCGCGCTCGAGGACGGCAAGACCGCGACGCAGGTCTTCACGACCACCCTCGTCAAGCCCGACAGCACGACGGACGTCACCGCGAACACCACCTTCACGGTCGACGATCCCACCCTCGGCACGTTCAGCGGCTCGACGTTCACGGCCAAGGGCATCACCGGCAAGGTCATCGTCAAGGCCGAAATCAGCGGCTACAAGGCGCAGACCACGCTCAGCCTCAAGAAGCAGACGATCGTCGTCACGCCGGGCGCGCCGCCCGATGCGCCGGGCAAGTTCGGAGGGCCGGTCGACGCGGCCAAGGCCCCCTCGCTCGTCTATCCGGCCGACGGCGTCCTCGTGCCGCCGAACATGAACGTGCTCGAGATCCAGTTCCTGCCCGGCGCGGGCAACGATCTCTTCGAGCTCGCCTTCTCCACGCAGACGGTGGACGTGAAGGTCTACCTCAAGTGCACGACCGTCGGCTCCGGCTGCGGCTACACGCCCGACGCCGACGTGTGGAAGCTCGTCGCGGAGGCCGGGCGCGGCAGCGAGCCGGTCGAATACACGCTGCGCGGCGTGAGCACGACCAACCCGAGCGCGGTCGGCGTCTCGGCGACGCAGAAGATCTCCTTCGGCAAGGAGGACATGCTCGGCGGCCTCTACTATTGGAACGCCGCTGCCGGCGCGACCATGCGCTACGAGTTCGGCAAGAGCGGGCAGAGCGCCGAGCTCTTCATGAACGGGCCCTCCGCGGGCGCGGCCGTGTGCGTCGGCTGCCACGTGCTCTCGCGCGACGGGAAGCGCATCGTCGAGGGGCTCGATATCCCGGGGCCCTCCGGTTACAAGGTCTTCGACGTCGCCAGCAAGGGGAAGCTCTTCGAGGTGCCCGGCCTCTTCTCCGGCACGGGGGCGAACTTCTTCTCGTTCTCGCCCGATGGGAAGCAGCTCCTCGCCTCCGACGGCAACACCATCGTCCTGCGCAACGGGGACGACGGCACGCCCATCACGAGCCCCCTCGTGGCCAACGGCGCGATGCCCGACTGGTCGCCCGACGGAAAGAGCATCGTCTACGCGAAGGGCGCGCCGCTCCCCGCCGGCGTCTCGCAGCCCGGCGTCGACAGCGCCTCGCTCGAGACGTTGACCTTCGACGGCACCGCGTGGGCGCCGGGCCCGACGCTCGTGCCCTTCGGCGGCCCCAACAATTTCTATCCCTCGTTCTCGCCCGACGGGAGCTGGGTGCTCTTCAACCGCGCCAGCGGCAACTCGTACGACTCGCCCTCCGCCAAGGTGTGGGCCGTGGCGGCGGCGGGCGGCGCGCCGGTCGAGCTCACGGCCGCGTCGCCGAACGGCGGTGATTCGTGGCCCAAATGGTCGCCGCTCGCCCAGTCGTACAAGCAGGGCAAGATCATGTGGCTCACGTTCTCGAGCCGACGCGCGTATGGTTTGCGCCTCGCCGGCGGACAGACGGCGCAGATCTGGATGACGGCCTTCGACCCGGCGCTCGCGGCCCAAGGCAAGGATCCGAGCTACCCGGCCTTCTGGCTTCCGTTTCAGGACATGGCCAGCGGCAACCACATCGCGCAGTGGGTGCTCAAGGTCGAGCGCAAGCCATGTGGCCAGTCGAGCGAATGCGATCCCGGTGAGGCGTGCGCCAACGGCACCTGTGAGCCCATCCCCAAGTGAAGAAGAAAACCCAGACCTTCGCCGCTGCTCTCACGCTGCTCGCGTCCACGGTGATCGCGGCCCCCGCGCGCGCCGTGGAGCCTTGGTCGGACGCGGATCCTGCCGAAGAGAGCAAGCGCTACACCCTCGGTGATTTCGGCTTCCGTGCCGGCGCCGAGTACCGCGCGCAGCTCACCTACGTGAACCCGATCTCGCTCAACACCGAGAACGCCCGCGAGCTCAGCATCATCGAGCACCGCCTCCGCGCGGATCTGGGCGTCGACTACAAGGACAAGGTCCGCCTCGTCTTCTCGACCGACGTGCTCGACGGCGTGCTCTGGGGTGACAACGGCGCCTACGGCGGGACGCCGAGCTCGAACTCCGGCACCAACGTCAACGTCAAGAACCCCAACGTCTCGCGCGCGTGCGTGGCCTTGCGCGGCGCTGACGCGCTCGATCCGCAGTCGTACGGGTACACGGTCTGCCCGGCCGACTACTTCAAGGTCCGCAAGCTCTACGGCGAGGTCGTCCTCCCGTTCGGTCTGCTGCGCGTGGGGCGCCAGCCGGTGAACATCGGCACCGGCGTGCAGGCGGCGGACGGCGACGGGCGCCCCAACCGCTTCGGGATCAGCCGCACCGGCAACGTCACCGATCGCATCCTCTTCGCCACCAAGCCGCTCGAGGCCTTCAAGCCCAAGCACCTCCGCAGCACGTCGCCGACCGAGGGGCTCATCCTCGCGCTGGCCTACGATCGCAACGTCATCGACGATCCGCAGACCACGGGCGCTTCCGTCAACCAGTATGCGACGGCGCTGCGCTTCGCCGCGCCGGACTGGTCGGGCGGGCACGATCTGCTCCTCGCGGCCTACCACGCGTACCGGTGGGACGGGCAGTTCTCGACCAAGATCAACAGCTTCGGCGTGCGGGGGTACAACAGCTTCGGCCCCGTGACCTTCGGCTTCGACGTCGCCACCAACATCGGCACGACGCGCGAGATCGCGGCGGCGTACGCCGTCATCGCCAACGATCCAGTCGTCGATCAGGCCGTGCGCCAGCTCGCCGCGCGCGCCGTGCTCCGCTACGACCACAAGTACTTCTCGGTGTACCTCGAGGGCGACTACGCCTCGGGCGACGCCGATCCGCAGGCGCGCACGCCGCTCACCCAGTTCACCTACGCCGAGGACGCGAACGTCGGCCTGCTGATGTTCAAGCACATCCTCGGCTTCCAGACGGCGCGCGCCTCGGCCGCCGGCGTGGAGGTGATGCGCCGCCTCAACGCGCCCAGCCTCCCCGCGGAGGCGGTGGCCACGCGCGGCGCGTTCACCAACGGCATCGCGATCTTCCCGCAGTTCGACGTGCGGCCGCTGCCCGGGCTCCTGCTCCGCGGCGGCGCGCTCGTGGCGTGGGCCGCGGCGCCCGTGGTCGATCCCGTGGCCTCGCTCCAGCGCCGCGACGGGCTCACCATCGCCGACGATCTCGTGAACTTCGTCGGCGGCAAGCCGGGCCGCTTCTACGGGACGGAGCTGGATGGACGCATCCAGTACCGCTTCATCGATCACTTCCTCCTCGACGTCGAGGGCGCCATCCTCTTCCCGGGGGACGCGTTCAAGAACGCGGACGGATACGCGGTGCGAAGCGGCCTTCTGAACGTGCGGACGACGTTCTATTTCTGAGCGGAGGATCGAGATGAAGTGGACCCGTCCCCAAACCGCGCCGGCTCTCCTGCGCGGCGCGCTCTTCGGCGCATTGTTCGGTGTGCTCGGCCTCACGAGCGCGGGCTGCGCGACCTACGATGGCCCGCCCGAGCTCAGCATCGTCGGCGCGGATCAAGGGCAGCTCAAGGATCCGACCGCGCCCATCGTCCTCTCGTTCTCCAAGACGCCGGACCTCTCGACGTTGCGCATCAAGATCGCGCGCTACATCGTCGACGACGAGGGCAACCTGGGCGACGAGGACCAGAGCGACGAGACCAACCTCGATCTGCTCTACCAGTACGATCCCAAGGACGGTGACAGCGGCGGCACCAGCGTGATCGCCGACGATCACAAGACGATGACGATCACCCTCGACGTCGTCCCGTCCGTCGGCACGCCGCTCGTGGTGCTGGTGGAGCCGGGCCTCGCCGACGAGACGGGCGCGAAGACGGTGGCCCGCCGGCGCGTCATTTTCACGTACCAGTCGTCGCTCACGTGCGACGCGCCCGTCAGCGTGGTGAAGTCGGGCACGTACTTCTTCATCGCCGGCATCACCAAGCCCATCGCCACGAAGGTGCACCTCTGGGCCGTGGTCGAGATGGACCCCACCACGGGCCAGTTCAAGGCACGCTTCACCAAGGCGAAGCGGAACCCGGATCCCAACCGCTGCCCGACCCCCTGCGCCTCGACCGAGGCCTGCCGCCTCCTGCCCGAGCCGGCCTGCGTCGCGCCCTCGACGCCCGCCGGATCCGTGGACGAGTTCCCCGACTACGTGGTCGACGCCAACCCGCCCGCGGGCTTCGGCTTCCTCACCGACGGCTGCTCCGCGGATCAGGGTGGGGGGATGGCGAGCTTCGCCAATCGCCCCGTCGACATCGAGGTGCAGCAGCCGAAGGTCACGCTGCGCAACGCGGCGCTCACCGCGTCGTTCTCGGTCGACGCCGACAACATCCTGCGCGGCTCCGGCTCGCTCGTGGCCGACGCCGTGCTCCTCGGCATCATCGACAGCGGCAAGGGGCAGGGCGACCTCACGGTGCGCTCGGTCCCCGACGACCAGGCGCCGACGGATCTCGAGGGGCCGTGAGGCCCCGAAGCGCTTGCGAAGTCCGCTCGCTGGCGCTCGCGGCTGCCGCTGCGACTGCGGGGGCGGGGGCGGGGGCGTCGGAGGCGGCTTCAGGTGCGTGAGGGCCGTTGCCGGGGCCCCGCGCTCCCGGCGGGGACCCGGCGCCCCAGCGGATGGTCCGACCCGATGGAACGCCCGCGGCGCTCGGCGGCGGCGGGCTCGTTGGGGCGCCGCAGCCCGCGTTGATGCCCCAGCCGGCGCTCCTTCGGCCCACGGCGCCCGCTTCGCCCCGAAATCCCAACCTCCCTCCGGCCGCCACGGCCTGCCTTGGCCGCCGAGGAAGCCCTGGTTCCGCCGGCGCGCTCCGCGTTGTCCGCCGGAACCCGCGCTGGTTTTCCCGCCGCGGCCCACATCGTCCGCCAATGGGCGCGCTCTCCCGGCGGACGCAGCCCGCTGCGACGCTCCCCCGAGCGCTCCTTCAGCCTCCGCAGCGGGCCGCGGCCGGCGATCCCGTGCTCGCGGGGCGGCCGCTGTCGGTTGCGGCGGCGGAACCCGCTCGATTCGGGCCGGAATTTAACGCAAAGGCGCAAAGACGCAGAGACGCAAAGATGCAAAGAGGCCCGATCTCCCCGGCCTTTTTGCGTCTTTGCGTCCTTCTTCTGGGATCGAGGCGAATGCGGGCGGTGACGATGCAAAGACGCAGAGACGCAAAGAGGCCCGATCTCCCCGCCTTTTTGCGTCTTTGCGCCTTTGCGCCTTTGCGTTCCTTCTTCTTCCGGGATCGAGGCGATGCGGCACGATCACGGCCTGCTTCTTCCCGCGCGTGAGGCCTGCCGGCCTACGCGTCGGGCGGGGTCGACTTGCCGTCGGCCGGTTTCTTCTCCGGGGGCGCCTTCGGCTTCGGCTCGTAGTCCGGGATGATCTCGTGGATCTGGGCCTCCGTCAGCCCGAGGTTCTGCAGGTCCCGCTTGAAACGCACCAGCGCGACCTGGGTGAGATCGGCGATGGTCCGCGCGATGCCGGTGGAGGCGATGCGCTTCGCTTCGGCGGCCTTGAGCTTGGCGGCGATCGCCTCCTGGGGCGCGGCCTTGGCCTCGATGCGCTTGGCCCAACCTTCCTTGCCGGCCTGCAACGCGAAGGCGGTGCTCTGGCGGAAGCGCGCCGCCAGGATGGTCATGAGCGTGGCCTGCTCGCGCGGGTCGCCGTCGGCCCACTGCAACTTGCCGCGCCCCGCGACGAGGCCGTACTCCACCGAGCTGGCCGGCCGGCCGAGGGCGTTCCACGCCTCGTCGAGCACCGCACCAATCTCCAGATCGCTGACCCCATCGGCGGCGAGGAGCGTTTCCTCGAGCTCATCCACCGTCTTGGTGTCGCTCGCGACGTCGTCCACGGCCTTGTCCACGGCGGATTGGAGGGGCCCGAGGCGCGCGTCGGTGGCCTTCGCGATCTCGCCTTCCCGGCGCCTCCCGTTCTTGAGCGACGTTTCGAAGTCCCCGAATATCCGCTCGGGGCTCGCCGAGCGGGGAATGACCTTGCCCATGACAAATCTCCTTGGCAAACGAGGAAGAGACGATGGGGCCAGGAGGTATCTTGGCTGTCAAGCGCCGCGCATCGCGCTCTCTCGTGGGGCGACGCGCGCGCGTCCACCGCTCGCGCCCTCCGGGTGGGGTGTCCCTTCGACCCGAAGAATCTGGTAGAGCCCACGACGGATGACGCGGATCAGCGCGCGCGAGCTCAGCAGCACGACGGGGCCTTTCGGCCGCGGGATCGAGGTGGTGCGGCCCGACTCCGTGCCCGAGGGATCGGTGGTCACGGTGATCCGTGTGCCGCCCGAGTGCGCGGGCATGCGGCTCGATCGCTTCGTCCAGACCCAGCTCAAGCGCACGAGCCGGACCCGCACACAGCAGATCGTGGCGGCCGGCTGCTTCTCACCGGACGCGCGGCCTCTGCGGAGCAACGACCGCGTCCGCTCGGAGCAATACATCCTGCTCTGGCGCGCCCCTTGGGATGAGAAGGCGCCCGACGTCGACGTTCCGATCATCTACGAGGACGATCACCTCGTCGCGGTCAACAAGCCCTCCGGCATCCCGGTGCATCCGACCGCGCGCTACCACGCGAGCACGGTGGTGAAGCTGCTCGAGCGCGCGCGGCCCGGCGAGCACCTGCGCCTCTCCCACCGCATCGATCGCGAGACCAGCGGCGCGCTCCTCCTCGCGCGCACGGCCGAAGCCGATCGCCTGGTGAAGATCCAATTCGAGGAGCGCCACACGGTCGAGAAGTACTACGTGGCAATCACGTGGGGCTGGCCCGAGCAGGATCACTTCCGCGTCGAGCTGCCGCTCGAGATCGATCCCACGAGCAAGCTCAAGGTGAAGATGCGCATTGCTGCGCCGGGCCAAGGGCTCGCATCCCGCACCGGCTGCGAGGTGCTCGGCCGGCGCACGCACGCGGAGACCGGCCGTCGCTATGCGTTGGTGCGCTGTCACCTCGAGACGGGACGGCAACACCAGATCCGTTTGCACCTCGCGGCGAACGGCCTGCCCCTCGTGGGCGACAAGCTCTACGGGCCCGACGAAGGCCTGTTCACCCGCGGCGCCGATGGAGTGCTGACCGACGAGGACCGCGTGGTGTTGGAGCTGCCGCGCCACGCGCTCCATGCCCAGCGGCTCGAGCTCGATCACCCGATGACGGGCGCGCGCCTCATGCTGGAGGCGCCGTTGCCGGCGGATCTGGCGACCTTTTGGGAGGGGCTCGCCGCGACGCCGTGATGGTCGCTCGCAGCGTGACGATGTCGGTCATTTCGCCGAGGCTCGGGAGATGATCAATCGTCGAGCCAAACCACTCAGCGCGTGAACAAGTAGTCGTCGGCACCGCCCTCGGGATTGGGGACGATGGCGAGGCCACCCGCGTCCCGCGGCATCGGTATGAGGGTGATCACCTCACCCGCCCTCCTGAAGTATTGCCCGCGGAGCATGGCAGCCTGGGGGAGCACGTGGAGCTTGCCGAGGAATCCGACCTGCAACCCGCTGCGCGCTCCACCGCGATCCTGGACCATCTTCGCGACCATCGCGGTGTCCCGCTGGGCGTTCCAGTCGCGCGTTCCCTCGCGGCTGAAGTCCGTTTGGTACACGTCATGTCCCGCCAGCGGGATGTAGTGCTGCTGCGCATATCGCATCAGCGCGATGAGCTTCTGCGACTCGGCCGGGTGCTCCCAGTACTCCTCGGGAGTCAGCCGTTTCTCGCCTTGGAACGTGAGCAGATCGAACTTCAACGTCTGAAGGAAGTCCTGCGGCGTCAGCCTCCCCGAAGACACCATTCCCAGCGCCGCGTTCATCTCCTCGCCGGGGAAGTGCTCGAAGTAGAAGCTGAGCGCGTGGCCTCTTAATTCGAAGATGTTGACGATTTGGAGCACGCTCCGCGCGTCGCTCGGATCGTCGTGCGACTCGCCAAAGAGCATCACCTTCGCGAGCACGCAGGTTTGGGCAAACTGTTGCAGGTTCATGCCTCGAGGCTAGAGCGCTGCGTCGGCTCCAGACAAGTTGCACGAAGGCGCAGTCGAGCGGACCGTGACGTCCAGCCGTCGGTGGCGCGTCACCCGGTGATGCGCGCGATGTCGCTGAGATGCGAGCGGTGAAGCACCGCCGCGGGGCTCAGATCCCCCGCGGGACCTTCTGCAGATCGACCGTCGAGAGCGCGTGGCGGATGAGCGCGCTGCGGTTGGCCTTGGTGAGGCCCATGGCCTTGAGCTCGTCGACCATCTCGTCGAGGCGCTCGAGATCGCCGGTGTACATGGAGATGCAGATCACCTTGTAGTGCTGCGGCTTCTCCGTGGCGCGCGTGCGGCTCTTGGGCGCGGGCTCGGGGGCAGGGGAGTAGAACGCACCCGAGAGCACGCCCTCGACCTCGTCGCGATCGAGCAGCGCGTGGGCGGCGCTGCCGAGATCTCCATCATCCTTCATCTTGACCTCGTTACTCGCTCGGCCGATGGGCAGAGGCCCTCGGATCGATCAGGCGGTGGCGGCCGCGGGGCTGCGCGTGTCGGCGGGCGCGGCCGGGGCGCCGGCCGTGCGCTCGCGGCTCGTCACGATCGTTTGCACCACCGAGGCGTAGTCCTCGGCGGCGTTGGAGTCGCCGGCGTACTCGAAGATGGTCTGCCCCTGCGCCGGCGCTTCCTTGACCTTCATGACGGCGCGCACGGGCGCCATGCAGCGGTCGCCGAAGTGCGACTTGAGCGTCGTCACCGCTTCGCGGCAGATCTTGGCGCGCGCATCGTAGAACGTCGGGAGCACGCCCCAGATCTGCACCGGGTGGTGGAGCAGGGCGTTGACGTTCTTCACCGTCTTGATGACCTGGCGCACGCCGACGAGCGACAGGTAGTCGCACGCCACGGGCACGAGCACGCTGTCCGCGAAGACGAGCGCGTTCTGGTTCATCAGGGAGAGGCTCGGCGAGCAGTCGATGACCACGTAGTCGTAGCCGGCCGCCGCCGACGCGAGCCGCTCTTGCAGCACGCGATCGCGGTTCTGTCGCCCCGCCAGGTAGAGCTCGGCGGCGGCGAGGGTCTCGTTCGAAGGCAAGAGATCGAGGTTCGGCCGCACCGTCTTCACGGCGTCGGCGACGCGGAGCCCCATCACCAGCACGTGGTAGAGGTTCCGCTCCGCGCCGGCACCGAGCGACACGCCCACGTTGCCCTGCGCGTCGGTGTCGACGAGCAGCACCCGCTTGCCCTTGGCCGCGAGGCCCGCGGCGACGTTCACCGCGGTGGTCGTCTTGCCCGTGCCGCCCTTGTGGTTGAACACGGCGAGGTGGCGCGGAACGCCTTCGTTCGCCTTCGGCGCCGCGGGCTTATCCTTCTTCGGAGCGGGCGGCATGATCGGCACCGCGACGGCGGTCGCGGGGCTCGTCGACGGGCGGCGCGCCGGCTGGGCCGCTCCGGGAGCCACAGCGCTGGGCGCGGGCGTGGCCGCGATGGGGCTCGATGCGACCGTGGCGACGCGGGGCATCGTCTCGACGGGCACCGCCGTCGTGGTCACCGGGGCCGGCGGCGGCGGCGTCGAGGGCTGGAGCACGGGCGGGAGCGGCTTCTCCTCGGCGACGGGGCTCGGCGCATCGGCGATCTCACCGAGGCGGGCGCCCTTGGCCTCGTGGAGGAGCTGGCTGCGGCAGCCGAGCGAGCAAGCGTAGTTGCGGCGTCCCTGGATGTAGAGGACCTGCGAAACCAGGTCCGGGCTGAAGCGCTTGGCGCACGCGTCGCAAACGGCGGCTTCCTGGCCGCTGCCCGCGAGCTGGCTCTTCTCGAGGCACTTCTGCGAGCAGAAGAACGAGAAACCTCCGTCCCGCTCCTCCATCTGGTAGCGAAACTGGACCTCGAATTCACTGCTGCAAACGCTGCACGACTCGCTGATACCGGCCACGGAGGCTCTCCTCGTCCTCGCCCGCAAGGACACCCGCGCCCGGCGGGGGCCCCTTGCAGGGCGTTTTCACGAGGTTGAGCACGGCTGACGAAAAACGGCCAAATTTTTTACGCGCGTACCATGCAGGAAAATGCGGCCCGGACCGCACGCGCCCCGCTCGTCACCGCGCTCACCGCCGGGGTGACCCGCGTCGATGACCTCCCGCGACAGTGGAAAACAGCGGGGAAAGCCGATCTCCCGCGGACGATTCCGATGACTCTGCACGACGCCCGAGGACGCTGCGCACCAACCACCACATCCTGAGACGCAGTCCAACGGTGGATCGCTTGGACGACATCGGTGGACGCCGCCGACCCACAGCGACCATCAGGCACGCCGCAGGACGATGGTTGCCGCTTGGGGGCGATCGTCAACGGCGTCACCAGGCGACGACGGAGCAGGGGTCAGCGACGCTGCGCGGATGAGAACGGGACCGAGAGCGTCCGCGTCAGGGCGGCGCGACACTCGAGGCGGCATGCATCGCTTTGGGAATGGGAGAGGGCGTCAGCCCTGAGACCCAGGGCTGACGGACGACATCGACGTCAGGCCCGAAGCGGCGGGCCTGCGTCGGCTCGGGCCTCAATGACGGAAGTGCCGCACGCCGGTGAAGACCATGGCGACGCCGGCCTTGTCGGCGGCGGCGATGAGCTCGTCGTCCTTCACGCTGCCGCCGGGCTGGGCGACGGCGACGATGCCGTGCTGCACGGCGAGCTCGAGGCCGTCGGGGAAGGGGAAGAAGGCGTCCGACGCCATCACGGCGCCGCGGGCGAGATCGCCGGCCTTTCCGGCGGCGATCTTGACGCTCTCCACGCGGGACATCTGGCCGGCGCCCACGCCCACGGTCCGACCATCGCGCGCGAAGACGATGGCGTTGGACTTCACGTGCTTGCAGACGCGCCACGCGAACGCGAGCATGCGCCGCTCTTCTTCGGTCGGGGCGCGCTTCGTCACCACCTTGGCGTTCTCCACTTCGCCGGCGGCGGTGGCGTCGCGGTCCTGGAGCACGATGCCGCCGCCCACGCGCTTGTAGGTGAGCTCGGCGTGATCGGCGGGGAGCCACGCGCCGGTGGCGAGGAGGCGCAGGTTCTTCTTGGCGCGGAGCGTGGTGAGCGCCGCCTCGGTGAACGTCGGCGCGACGATGCACTCGAGGAACGTCTCGGCGAGGACCTTGGCCGTCCCTTCGTCGACCTCGCGGTTCAGCGCCACGATGCCACCGAAGGCGCTGACCGGATCGGCCTCGCGCGCGATGCGGTAGGCCGTCGCCAGATCGGCGCCCACGGCCACGCCGCACGGGTTCGTGTGCTTCACGACGACGGCGGCCGGCTCGGCGAACTCGCGCACGGCTTCCAGGGCGGCGTCCACGTCCACGAGGTTGTTGAAGGAAAGCTCTTTCCCGCCGGCCCCGAGCGAGGCCGCGGCCGCGAGCGAGCCCGGCGTGGCGTTGCGGTCGCGGTAGAACGCACCCGTTTGATGAGGGTTCTCGCCGTACCGCAGCGTGTAGGCGCGCTCGAACGGGAGCGTGAGGTAGCGCGGGTACTTCTCGGCTCGGCTCGGCTCCGCCTCGCCTTCGGTCGTCGACATGTACGCGGCCACCATGCCGTCGTAGGCCGCCGTGTGCGCGAAGGCCTTGGCCGCGAGGCGCCTCCGCGTGGCCAGCGAAACCTCGCCCTTGCCTTCGATCTCGCTGAGCAAGCCTTCGTAATCACTGGGATCGGTGACGACGGTGACGCGCGCGTGGTTCTTGGCGGCGGAGCGGACCATCGAGGGGCCGCCGATGTCGATGTTCTCGATGATGTCGGCGTGCGAAGCGCCCGGCTTCGCGACCGTTTCGGCGAAGGGGTAGAGGTTGACGCACACGAGGTCGATGGCCTTGCCACCGAGGCGATCGAGGTCGGCGTCGTCGATCGCGCCGCGCATGAGGATGCCGCCGTGGACGCGCGGATGCAGCGTCTTCACGCGGCCATCCATGACCTCGGGCGAGCCGGTGTAGGCCTCCACGGTCGTCACCGGGATGCCTGCCTGCGCCAGCGCCTTGTGGGTGCCGCCGGTGGAGAGGAGCTCGACCCCGCGGGCAGCCAGAGCCTTCGCGAAGGGGATGAGGCCGGTTTTATCGGAGACGGAGAGGAGGGCGCGCCGAATCATGCGCGCCTGGTAGCGCGTCAGGTCCCCGGGCGGAAGGGCGGACCGCGACGTCACACGGATGACGCCGACGCGCGCGGCCCGCGACGAACCGGCAGCGTCAGCGTGAACGTCGTCCCTGCTTCGTCGCTCGAGGTCACCTCGATCCGACCGCCGTGCGCCCGCGCGATCTGCTGGCTGATGTAGAGCCCGAGCCCCAAGCCGCCGAGCGAGCGATCCTTCTCCGCGGTCGAGGAGCGCCGGAAGGGATCGAAGATCACGGGCAACAGATCCGCTGGGATCGGCGGGCCGCCGTTATGGACCAAGACGCGCACCTGTTGGCCGGCGCGCTCGACGACGACGTCGACCGGCAGGTCGGGCGGCGAGTGCTGGAGCGCATTGCCCACGAGGTTCGAGACCACCTGCGCGAGCCGATCCGGATCGCACCAGCACCGCGGCTCGCCTCGCACGGTGAGCTGAATCGTTCGACCGAGGTGCGCGGCCTCGAGCTCCTCGACGATGCGGCGCACGAGATCACAGACGTCCGTTCGTTGCAAGACGACGGGGATGCCACCGCCGAGGCGGCTCCGCGTCAGGTCGAGGATCTGCTCGATCATGCGCTTCATCCGCAGGCCGGCGGCGCCGATGCGCTCGGCGGCCTTCGCGTCCTCGGGGCTGAGCCCGCCGCGCCGGAGCAGGAGGCCGGCCGCCGTGAGGATGGAGGCGAGCGGGCTCCGCAGATCGTGGCCGAGCATGCCCACGAACAGCTCGCGAAAGCGCTCGGTCTGATCGCGCTGCCGGCGGGCCTCGACCTCGCGCGTGATGTCGTCGAACGCGCAGACGGCCGCGACGATCTCGCCGGCGGCATTGCGCAGCGGCACCGCGTTGCAACGCGAATAGGTGCGGTGCTCGCCGTCGAGCTCGAACGCGAGCTCGATGCCGGAGGAGACTTCGCCATGCGCGAGCGCGCGCACGAGTGGTAGGTCCGGAGGCGCCATGGGCACGCCTTCGACGGTGAACGCCTGGAGATTGCGGAAGGCGGCGACGTCGGTGGCGGCGATGGGCATGCCTCCGAGGAGCTGCTTCGCGGTCGCGTTGACGTACGAGATGTTGCCGTGCGACGCCTCGGCGATGATCACCCCGATGGGGACGGCCTCGAGCACCGCGGCCAAGCGCGCGCGCTGCTCGGCGAGATCGTCGCGGAGGCGCGCCCGCTCCGTGATGTCGACGTAGATCGCCATGGCCGCGTCGATGTCGCCGCCGTCGGCCACGTGCAGCGGCGCGCTGCTGATGCTGAGCACGAGGCGGCGCCCATCGTCACGAACGAAGATGGTCTCGCGATCCTCCACCGACTCGCCGAAGAAGAGCGATCGCACGATCGGGTGCGCGTCGGACGCTCGAGGCGTGCCGTCGGGCTCGAAGACCTGGCCGTGCACGCGCGCAGGGAACTGATCGCCGGGCGCGAGCTCGAGCCCGGAGCTCGCGATGGCGCGCTCGTTGACGATGCGGATCTTGCCGGTGCTCGCGTCCACCACGAGCAAGCCCGCGGGCATGTGCCGCAGCACCGCCGCGAGCAGGCGGCGCTCCTCCGAAGCCTCGCGCTCGCGGGCGAGCTGCTGCTCGGCCTCCCGGCGCTCGGTGACGTCCTCGGTGATGCCCGTGAAGGCGAGCGGCTCGCCGGCGCGATCGACCATCGCATGGGCCGTCGTCGCGAGCCGGCGCTCGGTCCCGTCGGGCCGCACGATGCGTCCCTCCACGCGCTGCGCCTTTCGCGTCGCGAGCGCGCGCCCGAGCCCGAGCAGCACGGCGTCTCGATCCTCCGCGTGGATGCGCGCGATCAGGGCGGCGACGCGCGCTGCCATTGCGCTGTCATCGAGGCCGAACGCGGTCAGCAACGCGGGAGAAGTCGTGAACGCTCCGGTCCTGAGGTCCCAGTGCCAGACACCGAGGCCCGCCGCATCCAACGCGGCATGGATGTGCTCCTCGGGGATCGCCATCGCAGAGCCTCCATCCGTTCACCGCCCGAGTTCTTGTCACCGATCCACCCGGGGACGCTCGCATGCCTGACCCTCCAATTCAGGCCCGAGCCTCCCCGAATGTCCGCTCGGGGCGAGCCTGAGCGTGATGACCGTCGTCGCCGAGCGCCTCGCCGCGCGAAGCCGCGCCGAAACGAGCCTCGTGGAGACCGCGCGACGAGGTGCTCACGAGCGATCCCATCGTATGTGGAGCTTCGGAGCCTTCGCGAACGACGAGCGTCGCCATGGTCCGCGAGAGCGCATGAATCACGTGCCATTGCCGCGAGCCCCCGCAGGTCGAGCGGCGACCGCGTTCACGAACTGGCCAGCCATCGCGGCTCGCCGGCGCTCCGAGATCGCGCCTCACGCCTTGCGCCCATGCTCCGACGCTCGCGCCTTCACGCCTGCATGAGCGACGCCGTGCGCGTCGTGCTTGCACGTACGCACACACCGATGCTCGCGCCCTCATGCGAACGCGAGCGCGTCGGGCCGGCACGCACGCCGATGCTCCAGCGCTCGCGCCTTCACGTGAAGCTTCGTGCTTCGCGCCGATGCCCCAACGCTCGCGCCCTCACGCCTGCACGAGCGCGGCCGTGCTTCTCGCGCGCGATGCACGTGCATCAAAGACGAAGCGCCCGGTCGAAGATGACCGAGCGCTTCGATTCGACCGAAGGATGGGGAGGCTCAGGCCGCGCCGGGCTGCTCGCCTTGTCCATCACCGCGCGGAGAGGCGGATCCATCGGGCGTGCCCGGGGTCGCGCCCAGCGTGAACGGCTCGCCGTCGCGATACTCGATCACGCCCTTCGGCGAGCCGAACATCGCGATGGGATCGGGCACCACGAGCGCTTCGCGCAGCACGTCGTCCACGTGCTCGACGAGCACGAGCCTGAGCGCCTTGAGCACCCGACGCGGCACGTCGCGGAGATCCTTCCGGTTCTCCTTGGGAAGCACGACGGTCTTGATGCCGCCGCGATGGGCCGCGAGGAGCTTCTCCTTGAGGCCGCCGATGGGGAGCACGCGGCCCCGCAGCGTGATCTCGCCGGTCATCGCCAGATCGTGGCGCACGGCGACCTTCATCAGCGCGGAGCAGAGCGCGGTCACCATGGTCACGCCCGCGCTCGGGCCGTCCTTCCGCACGAAGTCGGGGAAGTGCACGTGCACGTCGACCTTCGCGTAGAAATCCTTCTCGAGCCCGAGGCGATCGAGGCGGCTCCGCACGTAGCTCATCGCCGCCTGGCCGCTCTCTTCCATGCCCTTTTCGAGCAGGCCGGTGATCACCAGCTTGCCCTTGCCGGGCACCACCGTGGCCTCGGCCGGGAGGAGGTCGCCGCCGAGCGACGTCACGGCGAGGCCGGTGACGAGGCCGATCTCGTCGCGCTCCTCCTTCTTGCCGATGCGGTACTTGGGCACGCCCAAGTACTTGGGGACGCTCTTGGCATCGATGTCGATGACCGTGTCCTTGCCATCGGCGACCACCTTGCGCGCGACCTTGCGGCAGATGCTCGCGACCTCGCGCTCCAGCGAGCGGACGCCGCTCTCCTTCGTGTAGTGGTGGATCACGGTGCGCAGCGCGCCCTCGCTGATCGTGAGCTTCACGTCGTCGAGGCCACACTCCTTGCGCTGCCGCGGCACCAAGTACTTCACCGCGATGTTCAGCTTTTCGAACTCGGTGTACCCGCTGAGCTGGATGATCTCCATGCGATCCTGCAGTGGCACCGGGATGCCGCTCAGCGTGTTCGCCGTGGTGATGAACATCACGTCGCTGAGGTCGTAGTCGAGATCGAGGTAGTGATCGTTGAACGTGTGGTTCTGCTCGGGGTCGAGCACCTCGAGCAGCGCCGCCGCCGGATCGCCGCGGAAGTCGGTCGACATCTTGTCGATCTCGTCGAGGAGGAACACCGGGTTGTTCGTCCCCGCCTTCTTCAGCGATTGGATCAGCTTGCCGGGGAGCGCGCCGATGTACGTGCGCCGGTGGCCGCGAATCTCCGCCTCGTCACGCACACCTCCGAGCGAGAGCCGCACGAACTTGCGGCCCGTCGCGCGCGCGATCGACTTCGCCAGGCTCGTCTTGCCGACGCCGGGCGGGCCGACGAAGCAGAGCACCGGGCCCTTGAGCTTCTTCGTCAGCGCCTGCACCGCGAGGTACTCGAGGATGCGCTCCTTGATCTTCTTGAGACCGTAGTGGTCCTCTTCGAGGATCTTCTCGGCCTCGCCGAGGTCGTAGCGCTCCTCGCTCTTGTCGTACCAGGGGAGCTCGAGGATCCAGTCGATGTAGTTGCGCACCACGGTCGCCTCGGCGCTCGTGGGGTGCATCATCTTCAGCTTCTTGAGCTCCTTCTTGACCTTGGCGGTGGCCTCCTTGCTCATCCGCTTGGTCTTGAGCTGCTCTTCGATCTCCTGGATCTCGTTCTTGAACTCGTCGCGCTCGCCGCCACCCAGCTCCTTCTGGATGGCCTGCATTTGCTCGTTGAGGTAGTACTCCTTCTGCGTCTTCTCCATCTGCTTCTTGACGCGGGAGCGGATCTTCTTCTCGACCTGGAGGATCTCGACCTCCGCCTGCATCAGCTCGATGAGGCGCTCGAGGCGCTTCTTCGCGTCCTCGTTCTCGAGAAGGCCCTGCCGATCGGCGAGCTTGATGGTCGGCAGGTTGGCGACGATCGTGTCCGAGAGGCGCGCGGGATCGTCGATCGCCTGCACGCTCATCAGCACCTCGGGCTGGATCTTCTTGTTGAGCTTCACGTAGAGCTCGAAGGTGCTCTGCACCGAGCGCATCAGCGCTTCGACCTCGACGCCGGAGCTCGTGACCTCCGGGATCTCGTCGTACTCGACGAGGAAGAACGCATCGGAGGCGAGGAAGCGCCGGATCTTCGCGCGGCGCTTGCCCTCGACCAGCACCTTCACCGTGCCGTCCGGCAGGCGGAGGAGCTGCATGATCATGCCGACGGATCCGACGGTGAAGATGTCCTCCGGCGTCGGCTCGTTCGTCTTGGCGTTGCGCTGCGCGGAGAGGAAGATCTCGCGGCCGCGGTTCATCGCCTCGTCGAGCGCGGCGATGGATCGCTCACGTCCGACGAAGAGCTGCGAGACCATGTGGGGGAAGACGATGATGTCCCTGAGTGGCAGCAACGGCGCCGCCCCTCGTTCCGCCGGACCCTTGCCACCACGCTCGTTGTCGTTCTTGAAGAACATCCCCAGGGCTCGTCCCTTCGCCCGGACCCCGCCCGGGCTGTTCATCCGTCCACGTTTGGTAGCACACGCCCAGCGAAGCCGCGACCTTCCGGCAGCGATCTCCCCACGAACGTCATCGTAAGCTCGATCATCGACGAGGCCGCAGCGAAGCGAACGACCCACCGCGACGCAGCGGAGCCTCGCATCGCACGCGCGCCACGAGGGCCTGGATCGATCGCTTGGCGACCTATGCGCTCGCGGACGACTGCATCATCTCCGCGATGCGCGATCGCACGTCGTCCCGTCGAGAAGGTCCTCGCGTCGCCGAAAGCTGCCTCCCCCGCAACCTCTCGACCATCTTCTTCGCGATGCTCTGTGTGTGATCATCGGGCATCGTGATCACGCGAGGCCCGCTCTTGCAGGCCCAGAATCGCTCAGCATTGCTTGCTTCGCGCGAGCGACGCATCTCGCAACCGAAGCCCGGATGGGGCCGGGGCCCCATCCGATCAACGCGACCGATGGGGCCGGGGCCCTATCCGATCAACGAGACGCGATGCGACGCGATTACGCGAGCTCGGCTTCCTTCGTGTAGACGATGAGCGGCGGCTCGTGCTTGACGATGACGTCCTCGCTCACGACGACTTCCTTGATGCCCGTTCGCGAGGGCACGTCGTACATGATGTCGAGCATCGCCGCTTCGAGGATGGCGCGGAGGCCGCGGGCGCCGCTCTGGCGCTCGAGGGCTTGGCGCGCGACGGCGACGAGGGCGCCGCGGGTGAACTTGAGCTTCACCCCGTCCATCTCGAAGAGCTTCTGGTACTGCTTCACCAGGCTGTTCTTCGGCTTGGTGAGGATGTCGATGAGCGCCTCTTCGTTGAGCTCGTGCAGCGTCGCCACGATGGGGAGGCGGCCGATGAACTCGGGGATGAGGCCGAACTTGAGGAGGTCCTCGGGCTGCGTCTGGCTGAGCAGATCGCCGAGCTTGAACTCCCGCTTCGACTTGATCTCGGCGCCGAAGCCGAGCGTGTTCTGCCCGATGCGGCGCTGGATGATCTGATCGAGGCCGACGAACGCGCCGCCGCAGATGAACAGGATGTTGGTCGTGTCGACCTGGAGGAAATCCTGCTGCGGGTGCTTGCGGCCGCCCTTCGGCGGCACGTTGGCGATCGTCCCCTCGATGATCTTGAGGAGCGCCTGCTGCACGCCTTCGCCGGAGACGTCACGCGTGATGCTGGGGTTGTCGCTCTTGCGGCTGATCTTGTCGATCTCGTCGATGTAGACGATGCCGCGCTGCGCCCGCTCGACGTCGTGATCGGCGTTCTGCAGGAGCTGGACGATGATGTTCTCCACGTCCTCGCCGACGTAGCCCGCCTCGGTCAGCGTCGTGGCGTCGGCGATGGCGAAGGGCACGTTGATGATCTTCGCCAGCGTCTGCGCGAGGAGCGTCTTGCCCGAGCCCGTGGGGCCGAGGAGCAGGATGTTCGACTTCGACAGCTCCACGTCGTCGGTGGAGACGCGCGAGTCGATGCGCTTGTAGTGGTTGTGCACCGCTACCGCGAGGATCTTCTTGGCGCGGTGTTGGCCGACGACGTACTCGTCGAGCGTCGCCTTGATGTCGGCCGGCTTGGGGATGGGCGCAGAGCCCGCGTAGGGCTCGTCCTTCTCCACCTCCTCCGCGATGATGTCATTGCAGAGCCCGATGCACTCGTCGCAGATGTACACCGTGGGGCCAGCGATGAGCTTCTTCACTTCCTTCTGCGACTTCCCGCAGAAAGAGCAGCTCAGGTTGCCGTTCGAGTGATCGTCCCGCCTTCGCTCCACTTCGTCCCTCTGTCCCATGTGGGGCCGCCCGGGCCCCGGGGTCTACCGCCATGTGAAGGGTCGTCGCGACGCCCCTCGCTCACGCTGCGTCGGCGCGTCTCGCGCGCCGCTCTCGGTCTCGGTCTTCGTCTCGCGCGGCCCGCCGGCATCGCCCGGGAGGAGCCACGTTCAGGCCGCGATCACGATCTCCGCGTTCATCGTTTGGTGCGGCCTTTTCTGCAAAACCTTCGCGCCGGATTCTAGTCCCCTGGTCCCATCGTCGCAAGCAGGCGTCCGGTTGATCTTTCGCCTCGTAGGGGCCTGCCCGCGCCGCTGTCCGTCCTCGCCGACCCGCTCTTCCGAACCGCGTACCGCTCGCGAAATCCCGCTGATTTCGCGAGCGTCCCGGGTCGCCTCTACTTCTCCGTCGAGGTCGTCTTGTTGCGCTTCGGGAGCACCTCGTCGATGAGGCCGTACTCCTTCGCCTGACCCGCCGACAGATAGAAGTCGCGCTCCACGTCCTTCGCGAGCTCGTCGCGGTTCTTGCTCGTGGCGTCGACGAGGATGTCGATGAGCGTCTCCTTCATCTTCTTGATCTCGCGCGCCTGGATCTCGATGTCGGTCGCCTGGCCGCGCGCGCCGCCGAGCGGCTGGTGGATCATCATCCGCGCGTGGGGCAGGGCGAAGCGACGGCCCTTGTGGCCCGCAGCGAGGAGGACCGCGCCCATCGACGCCGCCTGGCCGATGCACATCGTCGACACGGGGCAGCGGACATACTGCATGGTGTCGTACATCGCGAGGCCGGACGTCACCACGCCGCCTGGGCTGTTGATGTAGACTTGGATGTCCTTCTCGGGGTCTTCGCTCTCGAGGAAGAGGAACTGAGCGATGACGGCGTTCGCGACGAAGTCGTCGATCTCGGTGCCGATGAAGACGATCCGATCCTTGAGCAGGCGGCTGAAGATGTTCCACTCGCGCTCACCGCGGTGCGTGACCTCGGTGACGGTCGGCAGCACGTAGCCCATCTCGCGCACCGCGAGGTGCTCGCGCTCGAGGAACTCGACGGCCTGGGTGCGGGTCTCGATTCGTCGCATTCTCAACTCCAGGTCGGGCCGGCTCTGCCGGTCCCGGGGTTTGGGGGCGGCCCCATCATCTTCTGGCGGGGTTCGACAAGGACCGGCTTGCCGGCCCGGGGTTCGGGGCCGCGCGCGGCCCCATCGATCAACCCGGCGCGGCCATGCGCGCAGGGAGCCCTAGTCGTGGGCCCGGAGACTACCCTCCGCAAGCCCCAAACACCAATCCGGTGCATGGTGTAGGGCGGGAGACCTGAAAAAACGAAGGAGGAGCGCGCGCTTGGCGGGCTCCTCCCTCGTGTCGACGACGAATGCATCGATCACGTGATCTCGTGATGAGGCACGGGATCGCCCGCGATTCGTGGGCGACTGCGAGCTCATCGTTTCGGGGCCCGGAATCGGGCCCCGTCGCGACGAAGCGATCCGTCGCGGCCGGGCGTCAGGCCTCGGTGACCTTCGCCGCGGACTCGATCAGGTCGAGGATCTTGTCCTCGAGGATCATGCCGATGAGCTGCTCGCGCTTCTTCGGATCGCGGTACTCGGCCTTGATCTTGGCGACGTTCTTCCCCGTCTGCTCGGCGAGCTCGCCGTAGCCCTTCTCGATGTCCTCCTCCGTCACCTGCACCTGCTTCTCGCGGGCGATCTCCGCCATGAGCAGGCCGGCGCGGACCTTCATCTCGGCGTCGGCGCGGACGCGGGCCTTGAGGTCCGCCGATTGATCGAGGCGCTGGCCGGCGCGGCGCGCGGCCGCGAAGAGCTCGCGCTCCGTCATCTGCGCCTGCTGCTCGACGAGCGAAGGCGGGACGGGGATCGTGTTGGCCTTGCAGAGCTCGATGACGAGCTGCTCGGCGACGTTGTCGCTGGCCTTCTGCTTGAGCTCCTTCTCGATCTTCCCCTTGAGCGACTCGCGGAGCTTCTCGAGGTTGTCCTCGCCGCAGTCCTTGGCGAACTCGTCGTCGATCTCGGGGAAGACGCGCTCCTTGACGTCCTTCAGCGTGAGCTTGAAGACGCCCTTCTTGCCGCGCAGCTCGGCGTTGGCGTGACGATCGGAGAAGTCGACGGTGACGTCCTTCGTGTCGCCGGGCTTCAGGCCGGCGAGGCCGTCGTCGATCTCCTTCATGACCTCGCCGCTGCCGACCTCGGTCTCGATCTCCTGCGGCTCGCTCGGGCCTTGGACCTTGCCATCGACCTCGAGGAGGAAGGTGACCGTGGCGACGTCGCCGGCCTTGGCGGCGCGCTCCTCGGCGGGGGCCTGGAGCGTGGAGTGCTCGCGGCGGAGGCGCTGGATCTCGGCGTCGACGGCGGCGTCCGTGGCGGCGGTGGCGGGGCGCGTCACCTCGAAGCCGTCCCACTTCACGCTGGCGATCTCGGGGCGGACCTCGAAGCGAGCCTTGTACGAGAACGGCTCCTCGGGCTTGAGATCGACGGGCGCGATGGCCGGCTGCGAGAGCGGCTGCACCGACTGCTGCGCGAGGGCCTGGTTGAGCGTCTCGTCGACCAGCCGCTGCGCCACGTCCGACGCGATGCGGCCGCCGTAGAGGTGGGCGAGCACCGCGCGCGGCGCCTTGCCGGGGCGGAAGCCTTTGACGTGCGCGGTCCGCGCGATGGAAGCGTACGCCTTGTCGATCTCGCTCCGGACCCGATCGACGGGCACTTGGACCTGGAGTTCGACGAGCACGGGGGAGAGCTTTTCGACGGTGACTTGCATGGCCTTGGGGGGCGGCTACTGCCATGCAAGCCCGCATGGGTCAAGAGGCTCGCTCGTCCGCACGTGCGTTCGAGCATGGAAAAAAGTGAGCCCCGGCGGAGAGGCGGCCGCCGGGGCTCTAGGATCCCGGGAGGGGATCACATCTGTTGCGGGCACCGCCGCCGTCCGCGAGCACGAGCAAGCTCGAACCCGGGGACGGCCGCGCGCTCGATGCGCGACCGAGAGAGCCACGTGAGGCGCGCCTCGCACGAGATCGAAGACGACCTCGTGAGGCCCGAGCGGCGCGACGTGCGCTGCGGCTCGGGCGATCCGGGAAGGGGCGACCGCCTCGTTCGCGTGGCTCAGTAGTCGTCGCGCATGGACTCGAACGGATCGTCGCTCGCGACCTCGATCTCGGCGTCGAAGGCGTCGTCGACGGCGATGTCCTCGAAGGTCAGGCCGACGCGGTTGCTGCTGCGGATGACCTCACGCTCGAACTCGGCGAAGTTCTGGAACGACTTGGGAAGGGCCATGTTTTCCTCCAAAAGATGCGCGGGCGCGGCCGCGCGAAGTGGGTCGGGTCGGGCGGTCAGGGACGGCGAACGGGGAGCGTGCAGACGCGGGCGAGCGATGCAGGCGCCGGAGCGCCGTTCGGCTTCGACGAGGAGCGCCAGAAGGACTCGGCGAGGATGCGATCCACCCCACGCGCCTCCGGGCCGCCCACGAGCGCCTCGCGGAGCTTGCTCGACCGCGACGACGTTCCTCGTTGACCACCAACACCTACATCGGACGACATGTCGGTAGTTGTACCCAGATGAGGGTTTGCGGCCAACAAAATGCTGCCGAACCTCTTGACGGGTCCTGGTCGTTGCCGGAGGCCCCCTTCGCCGGTGTTGCGCGAGGCCGTGACACCTGCCCAGGGCTCGTGTAGGAACCGCCGACGAACGCCGGGTCCCGGCGGCACGTATCCCGCCCCAAATGGCAAGCTCCCCCGTCATCTACGCCGTCGCCAACCAGAAAGGCGGGGTTGGCAAGACGACCACCGCGGTCAACCTCGCCGCCAGCCTGGCCGCAGCCGAACAGCGCACGCTGCTCGTGGATTGCGATCCGCAGGGCAACGCCTCGAGCGGCGTGGGCGTGCGCCGGCAGACGATCGAGCGCTCGCTGTACGACGTGCTCATCGGCGAGGCCACGCTGCCCGACGTCGTGCGCCGCACGGCCGTGCCCCTGCTCGACGTCGTGCCCGCCACGCAGGATCTCGTGGCCGTCGAGCTCGAGCTCGTCGACGCGCCCGATCGCGCCACGCGCCTGCGCGACGCTCTCCGGCCGCACGTCGAGGGCTACGACTTCGTGGTGCTCGACTGCCCGCCCTCGCTCGGCCTGCTCACGCTCAACGCGCTCACGGCGGCGACGCGCGTGGTGGTGCCGCTCCAGTGCGAGTACTACGCGCTCGAGGGGCTGACGCACCTCATGGCCACGATCGATCGCGTGAAGGGCGCGTTCAACCAGGAGCTCGGCCTCGAAGGCATCGTGCTCACGATGTTCGACGGGAGGAACTCGCTCACCCACCAGGTCGCGGACGAGGTGAAGGCGCATTTTCACGTGTTCGACGCGATCATCCCGCGCAACGTGAAGCTCAGCGAGGCGCCCTCGCACGGGAAGCCGGCGCTGCTCTACGACGTGCAATCGCGCGGCGCGCAGGGCTACTTGAGCCTGGCCCGCGAGATCCTCGACGCGAACGGCGTGGTCAAGAAGGGCAAGGGCCGGCCGAAGGTGAAAGAGGCGAAGCTTCGCCCATGAGCCAAGACAAGACCCAGAGGCGAGCGCTCGGGCGCGGGCTCGATGCGCTGCTCCCGGCGCCGCCCTCGCCCGCAGGGGCCGGGCCGGAGCGACAGGCGTTCATCTGCCCGGTCGAGAAGATCGTGCCGCAGGCCGGGCAGCCGCGGCAGTACTTCGACGAGCAGGAGCTGACCGAGCTCGCGGACTCGATCAAGGAGCATGGGCTCATCGAGCCCGTGATCGTGCGGCGGCTCGGGCAGGGGACCGACAAGTTCGAGCTGATCGCGGGTGAGCGCCGCTGGCGCGCGTCGCAGCGCGCGGGGCTCAAAGAGGTCCTCGTCGTCGTCAAGGACGTCTCCCCGAAGGAGGCGTTCGAGCTGGCGCTCGTCGAGAACGTGCAGCGCGCCGATCTCAACCCCATCGAGATCGCGGAGGCGTTCGACCGGCTCATCAAGGAGTACAGCTACACGCAGCAGACGCTGGCCGAGCGCGTGGGGAAGGACCGCGCCACCGTGGCCAACGCGCTCCGCCTACTGAAGCTGCCGCCGCGCATCCGCACGATGGTGATCGGGCGCGAGCTGTCCGAGGGTCACGCGCGCGCGCTGCTCGGCGCGCCGAGCGACAAGGCGATGGCCGACATCGCGGAGAAGACGGTCCGCGGAAAGCTCCCGGTGCGCAAGGTGGAGCAGCTCGTGCGCGCCGCGCGGACGAAGGACGAGGGCGCGCCCGCGGCGGACGAGAACAAGGCGAAGGCGTCTTCACCGGCGATCCGAGATCTCGAGGCGCGGCTGATGCGGCGGCTCGGGACGAAGGTCGAGGTGCGCGACAACAACGGCAAGGGCGAGCTGGCGATCATGTACGGATCGCTCGACGAGCTGGATCGGGTGCTTTCGCTGATCGGGGCGTAGGCCGTGCTGGAGGAGCTCGTCCAGAGGCCGATCGGATACTTCCTCGTGATGGTGGTGGTGCTGTCGGCGGCGTCGCAGTCGCCGGTGCCGGCCACGCTGATGGCGGTGAAGCACCACCCGCCGCTCGTCTTGGCGACGCTCGCGGCGGTGGCCGGCGCGATTGCGGCGGTGTTCGATTGGGTGCTGGTGCGGCGCGTGTTCCAGATCGGGATGCTCGCGCGTGCGCGTGCGCACCCGATGTTCGAGCGGGCCGAGCGCTGGGCGAAGGTCGCGCCGTTCTTCACGGTGGTGCTGTTCGCGGCGCTGCCGCTGCCGTTCATGTGTCCGCGGGTGCTGATGCCGCTCACGGGGTACCCGTGGCCGCGCTATGCGGCGGCGGTGGCGATCGGACGGTTCCCGCGCATCTTCGTGATCGCGACGTTCGGGCAGGTGATCGACGTGCCGGCGTGGGTGCTCGAGGCGTTCTTCGCCGGCGGGGTGCTCGTGGCGGTGATTACCGCGATCGCTCGGAAATTGGGCTGGTTCGGAGGACCGGTGCAGCCGTCCGAAGAGGCGAAGACCGAAGAGGCGACGCCGAACGAAGTGAAGCGCGAGGACGCGAAGCCCGAGGAAGCGAAGCCCGAGGACGCCGGGCCGCCTCCGCAGGCGTAGGCGTCACTTCTTCTTGCTCAGCTCGATGAGCTTGTCCTTGGCCGACTTGCCGATGGGGCTGTCTTTGCCGTAGGTGGCGGCCTTCTCGAGGGCGCGCGTGGCGAAGACGCGCTTGTTCTGAGAGAGCAGCGAAAGGCCGAGGTAGTAGTGGCCGGCGGCGAATTTGGGGTCGGCCTGGATGGCCGCCTCGTAGTCCTTCTGGGCGCCGTCCTCGTCCTTGAGCTCGTGCTTGCAGGTGCCGCGGCGGACGAAGAACTCGGGCTCGTTGCTCTTGATGCCGATGGCCTTGTCGAAGGCCTTCACGCAATCACCGAAGGCCTTGGTGGCGCCGAGCAGGCGGCCGACGGTGGCGAGGAGGGCAGCATCGTCCTTGGCGGCGTCGACGGCCTTCTTGAGCTGGACGGCGGCCTTCTCGGGCTGCTTCTTCTCGTAGAGCATCGTGCCGTAGGCGAAGCGGATGCGCGCGTCTTCGCCTTTGGCGAGGGCCGCTTCGTAGGCCTTGCTGGCGGACTCGACGTCGCCCTTGAGGCCGTAGGCGAAGGCGAGGTTCTGGAGGAGGCTGCCGCTGTCCTTCGCCTTTTCGAGGGCGGCTTTGAGCACGGCGATGGCTTCGTCGGGACGCGCGGGCTCATCGAGGTAGAGCGCGCTCAGGTTCTCGGCGGCCTCGGTGAAGCCGCCGTCGAGCTTGAGCGCGTTTTTGTAGGCATCTTCGGCGCCGGGGCGATCGCCGGTCTTCTCGGCGGTGACGCCGAGGTACGTCCACGCGGCGGGGGTCGGCTTGATGGCGAGGGCTTTCTTGAAGTGCTCCTTCGCCTCGGCGAACTTCTCGTTCTTCACGTAGGCGACGCCGCGCTCGATCTCCGTTTGGGCGGCGCCGTCGTCGGCCGTGGTGGTCGCCGTCGCGGGCGGGGCCGGAGGATCGGCCGTGAGCACGGGGGCCTGGGGCGGAGGCTCGCCGCCGCACGCCGCGAGGGTCACCGCCGTCGCGAGCGCGAGAGACCGGGGAAATCCGCACGAGAGGAGTCGCTTCATCTTGCTCGCTACCGTAGACCGGGGCGCGGGCCGAGGGGAAGAGCTCGGGATGTCGCGCGCGCGCAGCCGACGTGGACGGGCACGATGGTCAGGTGGAGATGGCCTCGGTGACGGCGTCGTGGAGATGGGCGACGTCGTTCCACACGAGCAGGCGAAAAGGCCCTCCCGCCCCGCGCTCGACCACGGTCACGCCCGTGTTGTGCGAGACGCGGAAGGCCCGGAGACCAGGCGTTCCCAGGCCGAGCAGGCGCGCGACGAACATCTTGATGGCCGCGCCGTGCGAGACGATCGCCGCCGTCCGGTCCGCATGCGCTTCGGCGATGCGAAGGACCGCGCGGCTGACGCGATCGCCGAGCTCGGCGTAGGTCTCGCCGCCGCCGCGCTTGAGGTCCTCGCCGCGCTGCCACGCGGCCCATTCGTCCGGGAAACGCACGGCGATCTCCGCATGCGAGAGGCCCTGCCACGAGCCGAGGAAAACCTCGCGGAGATCGGGATCGGGCGCGGGCGTGAGCCCGAGGGCGCGTCCGATGATGGTCGCGGTCTCGTGCGCGCGCTCGAGATCGGAGGTGTAGAGCGCGTCCAAGGCGATGCCGGCGCCGGCGAGCCGCGCGGCCAAGCGGGCGGCCTGATCGCGGCCCTTCGCATTGAGCCCGCGGCCCTGTTGGCCTTGGAAGACGGAGTTCTTGTTGTCGTCGGTCTCGCCGTGGCGGACGAGGATGATCTTGGTGGGGGGCATCGCTCTCGGCCCCGTTAGCACGGGGCCGAGGATCGGGCAGCGCTCATCGCGTCGAGAGCGCTCGTGGTCGCTCAGAGGTTGGATGCAGTGATGGAGTACGGCGTGCACGTGAACGGCGCGCCGGACACGCGCTTGACGTGGACGATGAACGACGTGGAGCGCCCCACGTTGTCGCTGCAGGTGAACCCACCGTTGGTGTTGTTGCAGCCGCTCTGATTGGCTTGGTACAGCATCTCGAACGTATCGAGGTTGCTGGGCGTGCACTGGCCGCCGGTGTTGACCAGCGTGCCGCACGACGAGAAGACCTCCAGCTTGAACTGCGTGCCCGGGTTCGACGTGAAGCTGATCTTCGGGTGGAAGTAGCCGCCCGTGCCGGGGACGCCCGTGAAGTTGACGACGAACCAGTCCTCGCCGTTCGGGTCGATGTAGCCGGTGACGGCTGCGCTCGTCGTGCCCGGAGCGACGGCCACCACCTTGTTGGACGCCGTCGCGCAGGAGTTGGGCAGACCGTCGGCGGTGATCGCGTTGTTGTCGACCTGGCCGTCGCAGTCGTTGTCCTTGCTGTCGCAGGTCTCGGCGCTGGGCTGGACGTTCTGGTTGCAGACGACGCTGCCGCTGGTGCAGGCCGTGGTGCCGGGCGAGCAGACGCCCGACTTGCCGGTGGTGCAGGCAACGCCGCCGCCGGGGTTGCCCTCGTCCGTCGCGCCGTTGCAGTTGTCGTCGATGCCGTTGCACACCTCGGTGGCGCCCGGCTTCACGCTCGCGTTGTTGTCGTTGCAGTCCGTCGCGTTGGTGACGTAGCCGGCGGGCTGCGAGCAGGCCTGCGTGGTCACGGCCGCGTTGCCGAAGGTGTCACCGTCCGCGTCGCGGTAGTACGTCGCGAGGCCGGTGTTCGGGTTCAGGCAGGTGAGCGCACCGCTCGAGCACTGCGTGGTGCCGAGGTTGCAGCTGCCGCACCCGACGCCGCCGCCGGGGTTGCCTTCGTCGACCGTGCCGTTGCAGTTGTCGTCGACGTTGTTGCAGAGCTCGGGCGCGCCGGGCCGGATGGCGTTGTTGGTGTCGTTGCAGTCGGTCGCGTTGGTGACGTAGCCGGCGGGCTGCGTGCACGCCTGCGTGGTCACCGCCGGGTTGCCGAAGCCGTCGCCGTCGGCGTCGGCGAAGTACGTGTTCTTGACGCCCTCGTCGATGGTGCCGTTGCAGTTGTCATCGACGCCGTTGCAGGTCTCGGTCGCGCCCGGCTTCACCGCGTTGTTGCTGTCGTTGCAGTCGGTGTTGTTGGTGACGTAGCCGGTGGGCTGCGTGCACGCCTGCGTCGTCACGCTCGGGTTGCCGAAGCCGTCGCCGTCGGCGTCGCGGTAGTACGTGTTCTTCACGCCCTCGTCGACGGTGCCGTCGCAGTTGTTGTCGAGGCCGTCGCAGACCTCGGCGCTGGGCTGCGCGTTCTGGTTGCAGACGAGCGCGCCGCTCGTGCACGCCGTGGTGCCCGGGTTGCAGATGCCCGGCTTGTTGGTCGTGCACGCGACGCCGCCGCCGGGGTTGCCCTCGTCGACCATGCCGTTGCAGTTGTCGTCGATGCCGTTGCAGGTCTCGGTCGCGCCCGGGAACACCGCCATGTTCGTGTCGTTGCAGTCCGTCGCGTTGGTGACGTAGCCGGTGGGCAGCGAGCACGCCTGCGTGGTCACGGCCGCGTTGCCGAAGCCGTCGCCGTCGGCGTCGCGGTAGTAGGTCGCGAGGCCGGTGTTCGGGTTCTGGCAGCTGAGCGCGCCGTTCGAGCACAGCGTCGTGCCCTGGTTGCAGGCACCGCACGCGACGCCGCCGCCGGGGTTGCCCTCGTCGACCGAGCCGTTGCAGTTGTCGTCGACGTTGTTGCAGACCTCGGGCGCGCCGGGCCGGATGGCGTTGTTGGTGTCGTTGCAGTCGGTGCTGTTGGTGACGAAGCCGGCGGGCTGCGTGCACGCCTGCGCGGTCACGGCCGGGTTGCCGAAGCCGTCGCCGTCAGCGTCGGCGTAGTAGGTGTTCTTCACCCCTTCGTCGATGGTGCCGTTGCAGTTGTCGTCGACGCCGTTGCAGGTCTCGGTCGCGCCCGGGTGCACGGAGGCGACCGCGTCGTTGCAGTCGTTGCTGTTGGTCACGTAGCCGGCGGGCTGCGAGCAGGCCTGCGTGGTCACGCTGGCGTTGCCGAAGCCGTCGCCGTCGGCGTCGGCGAAGTACGTGGTCTTCACGCCCTCGTCGATGGTGCCGTTGCAGTTGTCGTCGATGCCGTTGCAGGCCTCGGTCGCGCCCGGGTGGATGGCGGGGTTGCTGTCGTTGCAATCGCCGCCGACCGTCACGTAGCCGGCGGGCTGGGTGCACGCCTGCGTGGTGATGGCGGAGTTGCCGTAGCCGTCGCCGTCGGCGTCACGGTAGTAGGTGGTCTTGACGCCCTCGTCGACCTGGCCGTCGCAGTTGTTGTCGAGGCCGTCGCAGACCTCGGCGCTGGGCTGCACGTTCTGGTTGCAGGCGATGGATCCGTTCGAGCACGCGGTCGTGCCGGCGGCGCAGACGCCGAGCTTGTTCGTGTTGCACGCCTGGCCGCCGCCGGGGTTCCCGTCGTCGACCATGCCGTTGCAGTCGTTGTCCTTGCCGTCGCAGATCTCTGCGGAGGGCTGCACGTTCTGGTTGCAGACGACGGCGCCGTTCGAGCACGCGGTGGTGCCGGGCTGGCACACGCCTTGGAGGCTCGTGTTGCAGGCGAGGCCGCCGCCCGGGTTGCCCTCGTCGACGGTGCCGTTGCAGTTGTTGTCGATGCCGTCGCAGACCTCGCCGGTCGGCGAGACGTTCTGGTTGCAGACGATCGACCCGCTCACGCAGGCGGTGGTGCCCGCCGCGCAGGCGCCTTGCTTGCCGGTGTCGCAGGTGAGGCCGCCGCCCGGGTTGCCCTCGTCGACCGCGCCGTTGCAGTCGTTGTCCTTGGCGTCGCAGATTTCGGCGCTGGACTGCACGTTCTGGTTGCAGACGATGGCGCCGTTGGTGCACGCGGTGGTGCCGGCGCTGCACACGCCCTGGAGGCCGGTGTTGCAGGTGACGCCGCCGCCGGGGTTCCCGTTGTCGACCACGCCGTTGCAGTCGTTGTCCTTGTTGTCGCAGGTCTCGACCGAGGGCTGCACGTTCTGCACGCACTGGATCGAGCCGCTCACGCAGTGCTGCGTGCCGGCCGCGCAGACGCCTTGCTGCCCGGTGGTGCAGGCGCCGCCGCCGCCCGGATCACCATCGTCGATGGCGCCGTTGCAGTTGTTGTCGATGCCGTCGCAGACCTCGACCTGCGGCGGGAGCGGGTTGCACACGTTCGGCTGACCGTTCTTGCAGGAAGCGACGGTGTTGACGCACGCGCCGATGCCGCAGGTGATGGTGCCGAGGCCGTCGTCGACGGTGCCGTTGCAGTCGTTGTCCTTGCCGTCGCAGACCTCGGCCGAGGGCTGGCCGGGGACGCAGGTCTGGACGATGCCGCCCTGGCAGTTCGGCACGATCATCTGGCACGCGCCGACGCCGCACACCGAGGTGCCGAGGCCGTCGTCGACCGTGCCGTCGCAGTCGTCGTCCTTCGCGTTGCAGGTCTCGACGTCGGGGACCGTCTGGTTCTCGCACGGGCCCCACTGGCCGCCGTTGCAGATCTGCGTGCCGGGCTTGCATTCGCCGACGTTCAGCGTGTTCGGCGGGCCCGTGTAGCAGGACTGCTGGCTGCCATCGAGGCAGAGGCAGCCTTCGTCGACGGTGCCGTCGCAGTTGTCATCCGCGCCGTTGCACTTCTCGGTGAGAGGTTCGCCGGGCGTGCAGGTCTGCGTCTGCCCGTTGATGCAGTTGTCGATGGTGACCTGGCAGATGCCCTTGCCGCAGGTGGTGGAGCCGAGGTCCTCGTCCTTCGAGCCGTCGCAGTCGTTGTCGAGGCCGTCGCAGACTTCCGTCGAAGGGATGACCTCGCCCTCGCACTCACCCCACTGGCCCTTGAGGTTGCAGGTCTGCGTGCCGCCGTGACAGACGCCGATGCCGAGCGTCGACGGGTCGCCCGTGTAACAGGTCTGCGTGTCGCCGTTCTTGCAGAGACAGTCCGGCGTATCGATGACGCCGTCGCAGTCGTTGTCGATGCCGTCGCAGACCTCTTCGGAGGGCACGCACGCCATGCCGCCGGTGCCACCGGATCCGCCGGTGTTCATGGCTCCACCGGTGTTGCTTCCGCCGGTGTTCATCGAGCCGCCGGTGTTGTTGCCACCGGTGTTCATCGAACCGCCGGTGCTCATGGACCCTGTGGTGCCACCGCCCGAGCCTCCGTGACCTCCGCTTCCGCTGGTGGTGCCGCTGGTCTGGTTGGTGGTGCCCGCGGCACAGCCGGCGCCGACCCACACGGGCAAGAGCGTTAGACTAGCCAGACCGAGCGCTGCGACGACGATGGAACGCACGGAGCCTCCTTCGCGCGTTTGCGTCACCCGTACGCAAGGCGCCACGACCAGGTTACCGACATCGCGCTCCGCCTGGGAAGCCCCTCTTTTCGTCTGGCGCGGGATCACGCGCACGGCGCGCTGCGTTGCGATCGCTGCTCAGCACGCGAGAAGCGGCCGGTAACTCGCGCTCCCAGCCCCCCGTCCGGCAGGGATGCGCGTGCGCGAAATGCCGCCGAGAGCACGCGCCGGCGACATGGGGATGCGTCGCGACCTCGACGATGGCGGGCGTGGTGCGAGGGATGGATGCGAAACCGGATTCGCGCGGGGAGGCTGATACGGGTCTGGTCCCGGGGCTCAGCGCGCGCCTTCGGCGTCGAGCCGCTCGAGCATCTCGACGAGGGTGCGGTGCACGTCGGCCGTGCGCTTTCCGGGGGGATTTTTCCTTCGCGATCGCTGACGTAGAAGACGTCGGCGACGCGGGCGCCCTCGGTGTTGATCTTGGCGACGGCGATGGAGAGGCCGAGCTGGTAGAGCGCATCGGAGAGCGCGAACAAGAGGCCCGGGCGATCGCGGGCGAGGATCTCGATGACCGTGTGGCGGGGCGAGGCGCGGTCGTCGATGGAGACCTGAATCTTGACGCGGGGGCTCGAACGTTCGCGCACGGCGCCGCCGCCGCGGTTCCTGGCGAGGTCGGGGGCGCTCACTTCACCGGCGAGGACGGCGCCGATGTCGCGTGTCAGCTTGGGGAGCGACCGCGCCACGCCTTCGATGCCGTCGCCGCGATCGCGTACCCAGAAGAGATCGACGGCTTGCACGCCGGCAGCCTCACCGGGGCTCGCCGGCGGGATGGTCCGCGTGTGGATTTGCGCCGCGTGCACCTCGAGCCGCGAGGCCGCGAGCGCCGCGGTGATGGCCGCGAGGAGGCCGGGCCGATCCATGGCGACGACGCAGATCTCCGCGGCCTCGGGATGCCGGCTGGGGACGAGATCGACGGTGACGATCTTGCCTTGATGACGGCGTGCGAGCTCGGCGTGCGCCGCGACCGCAGCGGGGACGTTGGCGAGCACGTAGCGCTCGGGCATCGAGCCCAGATACGTCTGCAGGAACGCGAGGCGCTCGGCGCGCTCTTCGTCGCTCGTGGCCGGCATCGCTTCGGTCGCGTCCGCGACCTCCTTCGCGGCGCGGGCCCAGCGCGCGTCCGCAGAGTCCACCGCGCCGCCCGACGGCGTGCGGCGCTCGCCTTCGCTCTCGCTCGCGGCGATGGATGCGTCGGTGGCGAGGTAGAGCTCGTCGAGCATGCGCGCCTTCCACGACGTCATCGAGGTCGGGCTCGTCGTGGAGAGATCGGCGACGGTGAGGAGGTAGAGATCGCGCAGGCCCTCGCGGCCGTGCACCTCGCGCGCGAACTCGGCGACGGTGAGAGGATCGTCGATGTCGCGGCGCGTGGCCACGAGGTACATGACGAGGTGCTTGCGCACGAGGTGGCAGGCCTCCTCGATGTCCTCGGGAGGGAAGCCGAGCCGCGCGAGGATGGGGCGCGCCATGTCGGCGCCGCGCTGGCTGTGGTCCGTGCCGCCGATGGCCTTGCCCACGTCGTGGAGCAGCGTGGCGAAGAAGAGCATGCGCGGCCGCGCGAGCTCGGCGGCCACGCGGCACGCGACGGGGAACTCGCCGGCATGCTCGCCGCGGATCAGCTCCGCCAAGCGATCGGCGGCGGCCACCGAGTGCACGTCGACGGTGTACACGTGGTACGTGTCGTGATGCACGCGCCCGACCACCGGGGAAAACTCGGGGATCATCGCGAGCAGGAGGCCCGTGGCGTGCAGCTCGCGGCGCACCGATCCGGCGCGGAGCGCGCTCTCGCGGCGGCTCGACACGAGCTCGACGAAGAGCGCCGACGCCTCCGGGCTCTGCCGGAGCGCCGCGCTGAAAGCGGGATCGTCGCAGGCGCGCGCAATGGCGTCGCGCGCCCACGGGAGCAGCTCGGCGCCGCGCTCGAGGGCCGCGCGCACGAGCCGGAGCGCGAGCGCGGGATCGGCGCGGAGCGCGTCCTCGCCGCTCATGGTCACGCTGCCGTCGAAGAGGCGGACGCCTTGCCCGAGATCTTCGTCGCGCGGCTTGCGCCGGCTGAGCACCGGCGTCGCGCGCGCGATGCTCATCTCGAGCGATCGCGAAATGGTCCGCGCCGCGCGGTAGTATGCGCTCATGAGCCGCTCGACGGCCTCGCCGTTCTGCCCGTAGCCGAGCACCTCGGCGATGGCCTCCTGCTCGTCGAAGGTGAGCCGATCGCTGCGGCGGTTGGCGTGCGCGTGCAGCAGGTTGCGGATGCGCCAGAGCCGCTCGGCCGCGTCGAGGATCTCGGTGGCCTCGCGGGGGACGAGCGCGCCCACGCGCACGAGCTCCTCCGGCTCGCCCACACCGAAGCGGGCCTTCACCGCCCAGCGGGCCACGTCGAGATCGCGCAGGCCGCCTTCGCCGTTCTTCACGTCGGGCTCGAGCAGGTACACCGAGCCGCCGAAGCGCCCGTGGCGCTGCGCCACCTCCTGCTCCAGCCGGCCGAGGAAGCGCGGCAGCTCCGAGTGCGCGAACACGGTCTCGTCGCAGCGGCGGCGGAGCGCATCCACGAGCCCGCGATCGCCCGTGACCCAGCGGAAATCGAGGAGGCTCGTGGCCGTCGGGAGATCATCGCGCGCGGCGTCCACGAGGTCGTCGATGGTCACCACTTGATGACCGATCGCGACGCCCATGTCCCAGAGCGGATAGAGCAAAGCCTCTGCGAGGGCCTCGGTGCGCGCCGCATCGCGCGGCACGAGGATGCGCACGTCGAGATCACTCTTCAACGCCACCGCGCCGCGCCCGTAGCTGCCGACGCCGGCGAGCGCGACCTCCGACCACGCGCTCGCGGGCACGGGCCGCTCCGGATCGGGGGGGATCGCGCCGCTCGCGAGGCCTTGAAACAAGGAGCGCAGCAGATCGTCGAGGATGCGCGCGTTGCGGCGACCGAGCGAGAGGCCCGCGCCGTCGATGACCACGGAGCGGCCTTCGCCGGGCACGCTCGCGGCGAGCTCGGTGCGCCGGCGAACGAGCTCGGCACGGATGTCTTGGATGGAGCGCGGAGGGCTCTGCTCGGTGCTTTGGAGGCTCATGCGATCCCGGCCGGGCACTCTAACCCAGCGCCGGCAAAATGCCTGGTGCTCCCGTCCGCCGGCTCGCATACGATCGCCCCGTGGACTCCGCGCTCCGTCACAACGTTTGTCGTTTGATCGCCGGCCTCGTCGTCTCGGACGACGACTTCGCCCCTGAAGAGGAGGCCTTCATCGAGCGCCTCTTGAAGCGCTTCGGGGTCAGCGATCGCGACGCCATCTTCCCCATCGTCTCGCACGACGAAGCGGCCGTGCAGATGCGCGCGCTTCCGCCCGCCGTCCAGCAGGAGGCCATGGGCCTGCTCATCGAGGCCGCCGCCGCGGACGGCAAGATCGTCGACGAGGAGCGCGCCTACCTGCGCGTCGTCGCCGAGGTCCTCGGCATCGACGACGCGTCCCTCGAACAGCGCCTCGCCGCGGCGCTCTCCGCGCGCTGAGCGAGCCGAAGCTCCGCGTCGCACCTCGCTCGGCGATCTCACCCGGAACTTCTCGGCTCCGCCGCGGTCCGAGCCGACCCGGAGGTGCATCATGCCCGAGGCCGAGGTGCTGTCGCCCGCCCAGCGTTCGAAGATCCGCCGTCTCTCCGTCGTCGCCGCGCCCGAGCCCGGCGAGGAGAGCGGTGAGCTCAACATCGTTCCTTATCTCGACATCATCATGAACATCATGATGTTCGTGCTCGCCACGGTGGCGGTCACGTTCACGTCTTCGATCCCCACGAGCGCCGCGTCGATCGGCCCGCGACCTGGTCCCACGCCGCCTGAAGCTTTGAACCTCACCGCGCTCATCACCTCGCAGGGCGTCGCGCTGAAGACGGCGAGCGGCGCGATCGCGGCGGGCTGCGGTGATTTCGGCGCGGGCATCACGGTGCCGAACGTATCGGGCGACTACGATCTCACCGGGCTCACGGCCTGCGTTCGTCGCCTCAAGGGATCTCATTCGGCCTATGCCGGCGAGACGCAGGTCGCGGTGACGGCGAGCCCCGATGTGCCCTATGCGTCGGTGGTGTCCGTGATGGATGCGTTGCGCGCCGACGCGTCGGGCGTGCTCTTCCCGGACGTGCGGCTCGGCGTGGCGCGCTGAGCGGCGTCGTCATCTCATCTTCGCCGCGCTCGAAATCGCTTCATTTCCAGCGCCGATGCAGCCACAGCCACTGCTCGGGGTGCGCGCGCACGAAGGTCTCGAGCGCCTTCGAGATGCGCGCCGTGGCGGCTTCGATCGCGCCGCGCCCGCGCAGATCTTCCGGCTCGATGCACTCCGCCAAATCGAGCACGTGCATTCCGTCGTCGCGACGGTGACCGAGCAGCACCACGATGGGCACCTTTGCGCGTGCCGCGAGCAGGGCGGGCGCGAGATCGTGCTTGGCCGCGCGCCCGAGGAACGGCAGCGTCGCGACGCCGGAGGCACGCTCGGGTGCTTGGTCCACGAGCAGCGCCACCACGCCGCCATCGGCCAGCGCGTCGCGCACCGCCGTGGCGGCGCCGGCGGCATCGACGAGCACGACGCCGCGCTCGGCGCGCAGGCGCTGCCAATAGCGATCGAGCGCGCGCCACGAGAGGCGCTTCGTGACCACCGTCAGCGCGGCGCGATGCGCAGGTGCGGACGGATCGTCCATGAACCAGCGCGCTGCCGCGCACGCGGAGAGATCCCAGTTGCCCGTGTGGGCCGTGGCCACCACCACGCCGCGATCGCGCCGCGCCTTTCGCAGCGCTTCGGCGCAACGCGGGGTCATCTCGAAGCGATCGGCGAGCGCCGAAGGCGGCCGGCCCGCGAGCCAGAGCAGCTCGCACAGGCCGGCGCCGAGCGACGCGTACATGCGCCGCGCGATGGCCGCGGCGGGCGCGATCCCCGCGGCGGTGAGCGAAGCCTCCACGTGACGGCGGCGGATCCGCAGCACCGAGCCCGCGAACAGGCCGATCGCGGAGCCGAGCGGACGTAGCGAGCGCCACGGCAGGGCGGCCACCAGCGCCGCCGTGAAGCGCATCCAGAAGGGGCCCGGCTCACCGCCCAGACGGAGGGGCGGTGAGTGCAGGCGCGCGACGGGCACGTCCAGCGCTAGCCCAGGAAGCCGGCCTTGCGACCGGACGACGCCTCGTTGCCGCGATCGAGGGCGGCCGCGAAGAGATCGTCGAGGCTCACCACGAAGGTCTCGCCCTTCGAGGTGCGGGCCCACGCCGTCCTCTGGCTCGTCTTCACGGCTTCGACCTTGGCGATTGTGAGCGGCACCCCGTTGTGCGCGGCGTAGAGCGTCATCAGCCGGCCCTCGGGGAGGGTGGAGAAGCCGTCCTTGTCGCCCTTGGCACCCGCGGTATCCAGCACTGCGCGGAACATCTCTTCGGTCATGGGTCAGAGCATTGCCGCGCCCGAGGGGCCGGCGTCAAGCCATCACGGTACGGTTCGATCGCATGGTAGGCTTTCCAGCGGATGGTCGAGCGTCCGCACATTCCGCCCGAGGACCACATCTTCGTCGATGACGTGAAGAAGTCCTTCGGCGAGACCCAGGTCATCCGCGGCATCACCATGCACCTCCGCCGGCGCGAGACGGCCGTCATCATCGGCGGCTCCGGCGCCGGCAAGACGACGCTGCTGCGGATGCTCATCGGGCTCGAGCGGCCGACGACCGGGCACATCTGGGTCGACGGCACCGACATGGCCCGGCTCGACGACTACCAGATGAACCGCGTCCGGCAGAAGTTCGGCATGGTCTTCCAATACGCCGCGCTGCTCGACTCGCTGACGGTGTTCGAGAACGTGGCCTTCCCGCTGCGCGAGCACCGGAAGCACCTCACGCGCAAGGACATGCGCGACAAGGTGGTGGGGATGCTGAACCTCCTCGGGCTCGAGAACAAAGAGGAGCGCATGCCGAGCGAGCTCTCCGGCGGTCAGCGCAAGCGCGTGGGCCTCGCGCGCGCGCTCATGCTCGAGCCCGAGATCCTCATCTACGACGAGCCCACGAGCGGCCTCGATCCGCTGACGAGCCGCATGGTCGACGATCTCATCGAGGAGACGCGCGATCGCTTCAGCGTGACCAGCGTGGTCATCTCCCACGACATGGCGAGCACCTTCCGCATCGCGCATCAGGCCTTCCTCGTGGTGCAGGGCCGTGTCATCGCGCACGGTCGGCCCGACGAGCTCGCGCACGGCGACAACGAGGAGGCGCGGCATTTCATCGAAGCGTCGGGCGTGGCCACCGACAAGGTCTCGCGCGTCGGCGACGCGGCCGCGAAGCGAACCGCCGCCGAGTGACGAGGAGACATTTGGTGCGAACCACGGCGCTCGTGATCCTGGTCGTGACCCTCGGTGCCTGCGCGTCGAGCACGCCCGTGCCCGTGAGCATCGACGCGTCGCCGTCCAACGCCCGCGCGCCTTCTGCGCCGACCGCGAGCGTCACGGCCGCAGCACCGCCGAAGCCCAGCGCGACGGTGCCCGCCGCGTCCAAGCCAGCTTCGGCGGACGCGCGTGTGCATCTCGGCGAGGTGCACGCCACCGGGCTCGCGGAGACGACGCAGGTGGCGCCGTCGATGCGGCCGGGGATCGTGCAGTGCTTCGACGCCGCGTTGAAGAACGAGGCGACGATGGCCGGGAAGCTCGTGGTGCACGTGAAGCTCGATCCCACGGGCAAGGTCGCCGGCGTGAAGTTCGACGACGAGATCGGCCTCGACGTCACGCTCGCGGGCTGCCTCGTGAACGCCGTGCGCGCAACGTCGTACCCGCCGGCGCCGTCGGGCGCGGTGCTGAAGGTTCCGCTGAGCGTGACGCCATGAGCGCCGCCGTGTTCGTCGCGCCCGACACGCGCGCCGAACACGATGAGGCGGATGGTGCGCGCGCTGGGGACGATCAGAAGAACGTGTAGATGAACGGCGCTGCGGCGGTGCCGGAGAGCAGCAGCACGACGCCGAAGAGCAGCATCGTGACGAGGAAGGGCAGGAGCCACCACTTCTTGTTCTTGCCGAGGAAGCCCAGCATCTCGCTCACGAGCCCGGCGTTCTGCGTGGCCCGTTGCTCGAACTGACTCTTGCCCTTGGGCTCGATCGCGCCTTGCGCTTCAGCGGCTTGGTTATCGTTCGCCATGGGTCATCTCCTCAGAACTGCCGGACGTAGCTCGTGGGATCGTCGGTCTTCGGGTACTCCTCCCAGTACGACTTGGCGCTGGGATCGAGGCCGCGGCGCATGGTGTCGCGGCGCATCAGCTTGAAGGCGACGCCGAGCGGTACGATGGCCACGAGGTAGACGAGGAGCATCACGATCGGCGCGGTGAAGAAGCCGATGGTGAGGCCGAGCCCCATCCACGCGATGTAGAGCAGGCGGCCGATCGGCGGGATCAACGAGAGCACGAAGACGGCTGCGCCCGCGATCCAGAAGGCCGGCGCGACGCTCGGGCGGCCGGTGAAGAAGAGGACGTGCACCGCGAAGTGGTTGAGCGCGCCCAGGATGCCCATGCCCGCGCCGAAGATCAGGCCGAACTCGAGGAGATCGCGTCTCGAAGGGTTCTTCTTGATTTCTTTGTAGATGCTCATGGTCCCAAACCGTCAGTCGAGGGCGAACTGCGCGAGGTGCTTCTGCCGATCGACGCGCGTGCGCAAGGCGGCCGGCTGCTGCTCTTTGATGAGCACGACGTCCTCCATCACGAGCACATCCATCTCGGTGTTGAGGAAGCATGTGAGCGCCTGCGCGGGCGTGTTCACGATGGGCTCGCCGCGGACGTTGAAGCTCGTGTTGACGATGATGGGCGAGCCCGTCTTCCGCTCGAAGGCCTTCATCAGCCGGTAGTATCGGCCGTGGCGCGCCTCGTCGACGGTCTGGAGCCGCGCCGAGTAGTCGACGTGCGTGATGGCGGGGAACTCGGAGCGGATCACGTTCACGCGCTTCCGGAGATCGGGATCCTTCATCGACGCCGCCTGCGCCGCCGAGAGCTGCGTCCGGTAGCGATCGCGCACGGGCGCGACGATGAGCATGTAGGGGCTCTCGGCGTCCTCGCTGAAGTCGAAGACCTCGTGGGCCCGCTCCTTGAGGACGCACGGCGCGAAGGGCCGGAAGGACTCGCGGAACTTGATCTTCAGGTTCATCGTCGCCTGCATCTCGGTATTGCGGGCGTCGCCGATGATGCTGCGCGCGCCCAGCGCGCGCGGGCCGAACTCCATGCGGCCGTGGAACCAACCGATGACCTTGCCTTCGGCCATCAACGCGGCGACGCGATCGAGGAGGGTGGCCTCCTCGCCGAAGACCTCGTAGCGCGCTCCCTCGTTGTCGCAGGCGGCTTTGATGGCGCCGTTGTCATAGCGCGGGCCGAGGAGCGATCCGCGCTGGAAATCCCGGCCATCGCAGCGCCGCTCGTTCTCGAGGAGCTGGTACCAGGCGAAGAGCGCGCAGCCGAGCGCGCCGCCGGCATCACCCGCAGCGGGCTGGATCCAGACGTTGTTCCGGTACGGGCCCTCGCGGAGGATCTTGCCATTCGCCACACAGTTGAGCGCGACGCCGCCCGCGAGGCAGAGGTTTTTGATCTTGGTCTTCTCGTAGAGGTGTTGCGCGGTCAGCAGCATCACCTCTTCCGTCACGACCTGCACGCTGGCGGCGAGATCCATCTCACGCTTGGTGATGGGCGACTCGGGCTTGCGCGCGGGGCCGCCGAAGAGCTGCGCGAACTTGTCGCCCGTCATCCGGAGCTCGGATGGGTACGTGAAGTAATCCATGTCGAGCCGGTACGAGCCGTCCGGCTTGATGTCGATGAGGTGCTTCTTGATCTCGCCCGCGTAGATGGGATCGCCGTACGGCGCGAGGCCCATGAGCTTGTACTCGCCGGAGTTGACCTTGAACCCCGTGAAGTACGTGAAGGCCGAGTAGAGCAGGCCGATGCTGTGCGGGAAGCTGATCGATTGCTCGATGCGGATGCGGTTGCCCTCGCCGATGCCCCACGTCGTCGTGGCCCACTCGCCGACGCCGTCGGAGGTGAGGATCACCGCCTTCTCGTAGGGCGAAGGGAAGAAGGCCGAGGCCGCGTGCGACTCGTGATGATCGGTGAAGACGATCGGTCCGTGGTAACGCCCGTCGAGGCCTTTGCGGATTTGACGCGGCGTGTGGAGCTTCTCGCGCAGCCACAAGGGGATGGCGCGCTTGAACGAGAGGAAGCCCGAGGGCGCGTAGGCGAAGTAGGTCTCGAGGATGCGATCGAACTTCTTGAGCGGCTTGTCGTAGAAGCAGACGTAATCGAGATCTTCGACGCGGATGCCGGCCTCCGCGACGCAGTATTCGGTGGCGAGGCGAGGGAAGGCTTCGTCATGACGGATGCGGGTGAAGCGCTCCTCCTGCGCGGCGGCGACGATCTCTCCGTCCTTGATCAACGCCGCGGCGCTGTCGTGATAGAACGCGGAGATCCCTAGGATGTAGCGTGACTTGCCCCCGGCCATATCCGCTCCTCAGGATGGCTCGCGAGGGTAGTCTCTCTTCGTCGCTCGCGCCAAGCGCGCGGGACAGCGCGCGTGCGTCGCGGGACGCGCGCTCTCCGATGCGCGTTGCGGGCTCGCCCGATGGGCATGCATGATGGCGCGTGCTTCTGATGAGGCGCGACCTGGTGTAGAACGCGACACGGAGGGCAGGGCGATGCGCAGCAAGTTTGGGGTCGGGGTGGTGGGCGCGAGCGTGATGGCGATCGCTGCGTTCGGCGGTTGCGGCGGCGGCGGCGAAACAGGCCCCGGCGGCGGTGGATCGGGCGGCGCCACGTCCTCGTCGAGCAGCACGACGGTGAACGTCTCCAGCTCGATCGCGAGCAGCAGCAGCGGCACCGGCGGCGCCGGCGGCAATCACAGCTTCGAGACGGCCCTGCCGCTCGACATCGACACGTCCTTCGACAGCGATTTGTTTCCGGCGGGAACGGTCGATTACTACTCGTTCGAGGGGAAGGCGGGGCAGGCGGTCGACATCTTCGTGCAAGCCCAGGCCATCGTGTCGGGCGCCGAGTTCGATCCGACCTACATCGACACGATCGTCACCCTCTTCGACGCGAGCAAAAACCAGATCGCCGAGAACAACGACGGCGTGCCGCGCAACAGCAACGACAGCGAGCTCGTCACCGTGCTCCCCGCCGACGGCACGTATTACGTGCGCGTGCAGGAGTGCTGGAGCTGGGCGAAGACGCCGAAGAGCACGTGCCAAGGCACCGCCGACAAGGACAGCACCTCGTACACCGTCGGCGTCGTCGCCATCGACCCGACCACGGACGGCAACATCGAGAACGCCGAGACGGGCAACGACCCGGCCAGCGCGACGCCGATGACGTACGCGAAGGCCAATTCGGGTAGCTATTACCTGTCGCTCGCGTACGGCACATTCAAGGATGCGACGGACGTCGACGTGTTCAGCATCTCCGTTCCGCCCGACGCAGTGCAGCTCGCCGCCGACGAGCGCGGGCTCGTCTCGTTCTGGCTCCTGCCCGCAGGCACGTCGGCCGATGGCTCGACGACCCCGACCGGGCGCATGTACCTGGTCGATCCCGACGATCTCACCAAGTCGATCGCCGAGATCAACGGTGTCGATTGGCAGACGGCGCCGCGCATGTGGCCCGCGGTGGATCTGACCAAGGACTACCTGCTCTTCGTGGAGCACCCGGCCATGGCCGCGGGCGCGAACGACTTCTACATCTTCCTGCACGGCAGCAGCCCGTCGAACCCGGTCGAGTCGAACGAGGCGGGCAACGACGACCCGAGCACGCCGGAGCAGCCGCTCGACGTGCCGGACACGAGCGGCGCGCACCACTATTACATCGACGGCGACCTGATCAACGGCGCCAGCGACGTCGATCACTGGTCGGTGCCGGTGGGCACGTCGACGCAGATCGCGGTCTCGTGCAGCTCGCAGCGCGGCGGATCGGGGCTGCGCGGGTTCCAGATCGACGTGTTCGATCCGGTGTCGAAGGATGCCGTCGCGTACGTGAAGGAGACCGCGAAGAGCGATGCGTACACGGGGTATCAGACGATCACGCCGGGCGCGACGAGCCTCATCGTGAAGATGAGCGCGGCGTCGCAGGACCCGAACGTGACCAGCAGCTTCTATCACTGCGGCATCCACCTCCAGTGACGCGCTCGATTCGTTCCGCGGCGTCATGAATCGTCTCGCCGAGCGCGCGAAGTGCTCGCAGCGCTCGCGCGCCCCAGTGGGCCGCTCGCTTGCCTCGCCGATCTCTCGTTTCCCGTCCAACGGCGGGCCGGGTGTCTCCCCGGCCTGACGCAATGGCGTTATCGTCGCCTCGTGGAGATCTTCGCCGCCTGTCCGTTCCCCGTCTCCACGCTCGCTTGGGAGCCGGCGCCGGGGCGGCGGAGCATCTGCATCTGCATCAAGGCGACGTTCACCCTCGTTCCGGGCGCCGTCTCCACGCTGGCCGCGTTGCAGGAGCCGGTGACGATCGACGCCACGGGAGGCGAGGCGGGCGGTGAGCTCGTCCCGTTCAAGCCGCGCGCCGACATCCTCATCGCGGGGCACGCGCACGCGCCGCGCGGCGCGCCGACGGACACGTTGATCGCGCGGGCGCGCGTGGGCTCGTTTCGCAAGGCGCTGAGCATCACCGGTGATCGCGCGTGGGTGCCGTCGTTCGACGGCTTGCGACCGAGCGTGGCGGTGCCGTTCCGGCGCATGCCGCTCCGCTACGAGCGGGCCGTGCGCGCGGGCGAGAACCTCGGCGGGATCGACATCATCGCGCAGGGCGCGGAGCTCGGGCGAACCTTGCCGAACATCGCGGCCATCGCGGATCAAGGCGGGGAAACACCGGGCTTCGGGCCGCTGCCGCTCTCGTGGCGCGCGCGTCGTCACGGGCTCGGCGACGCGGCGCTGCTCTGGGCTTCACGCGTGATGCTTTCGCCCGGGCCGCCGCCGCCGGGCTTCGATTTCCGCGCCTTCAACAGCGCACCCACCGAGCAACAAGTGGACGAGATCCCGCCCGGCGCGGAGATCGTGCTGGAGAACCTGCACCCCGAGCATGCGTGGCTGGAGACGCGGCTGCCCGCGATCCGGCTGAAGATCTTTCGACAAGCGCGGCATCGCGAGCGAGTCGCGGAGCTGCCGGTGCGTTGCGACACGCTCGCGATCGACAGCGATCGCGGGCTCGCGTTCGCGATCTGGCGCGGCGCGGTGCCGGTCGAGGGCGCGGACGAGCCGTCGGTGGGGAGGCTCGTGATCGCGGCCGAGCCCGAGGGCGAGCGCATCGGGCCCGAGCACGCCGAGCACCTCTTGGGTCAGCTCGCGCCTCCCGTGACGTACTTGGAAGCAGGTCCGGCGTTCGGGCTGGCCGCGAGCGCGATGCAGCCCGGGCGCACGACGTCGTATCCGCCACCTGCGCAGAAGCCCCCGACGATGCCTCCCGCGATGCGGCCCGCGACGGTGGCGGACGAGACACGCAGGCAACAAGCAACGCGGCTGCCTGCGGCGCAGGCCGGAGGGTTCCCGTTCCGCGCGCCGCCGACGGGGTTCGAAGCGATGCCGGGGCTCGCGCGCGATTCGTATCCACCGCCGCCGCCTCCGGGCATGCATACGGCGGCTGCCGCCGCGATGATGGCCCCGCCCGTCGCGACCCAAGCCTCGGGGTGGGGAGCGCACGACGATGACGGCGAGGCCACTCCACCGCGCGGCTATCCACCGCCGCGCGGCTATCCACCGCCGCGCGGCTATCCGCCGCCGGTCGCGCCGCCGCAGGCGGCTCCGTATGCACCGCAGCCCGAGCGCACGGCGACGGGAACGTTGATGCCTCCGCCGTCGACGCCGCCGCCGCGTACGGCGAACGGCACCCTTCGTCCGCCTGCCTCGACACCGCCTGCGCCGCCGTCGATCCCTCGTGCGGACGAGGTCACGCCCTCCGCACCGATCGAGCGCACGGCGACGGGCACGGTGCGCCCGCCCGCGCTCGCGGGGCTGCCGTTCGTGCGGGCTCCCGAAGCATCGCCCGACCCGACCGCCGAGCCCGACCTGCGATTGACGCCGCTCGTGAAAGCCGCCGAAGCGCTGCTTGGTGCCCCGTTGGAGTCGCGCGCGATGCTGTTCGCGCCGCCCGTGGAACGGTCGACGCCGCTCGTGCAAGCGGCAATGCCGGTGGATCCGAGCGCACGCGCGGCATCGCAAACAGTGGAGCGCTCCACACCGCTCGTGCAAGCCGCGATGCCCGTAGATCCAAGCGCTCGCGCGGCATCGCAGCAAACGCAACCAGTGGAGCGCTCCACACCGCTGGTGCAAACGGCAATGCCGGTGGATCCAAGCGCACGCACCGCATCGCAATCGGTGGAGCGCTCCACACCGCTCGTGCAAGCGACGATGTCGAGCGATTCACGCGCACGCGCGGCATTGCAACCAGTGGAGCGCTCGACACCGCTCGTGCAAGCCGTGATGCCGGTGGATCCGAGCGCACGCGCGGCATCGCAAACGCAAGTGCAACCAGTGGAGCGCTCGACACCGCTCGTGCAAGCCGTGATGCCCGTGGATCCGAGCGCACGTGCGGCATCACGAGCGATCGAGCCTGGCCCTTCGAGCGAGCCCTCGGCGAGTGACGGTATCGGCCTCGAGACGTACTGCGCGATCAAGATCGATGCTTGGCGCACGGCCGCGCCGCTCGCCGAGGTGCTCGGGCGCCATGGGGTGGACGAGGCGGCGTTTCATGCCTACGAGCGCGCGCAGTCCGAGACCATCGCGCGCGAGGCGGAGGCTGGGCGGAGCGAGCGCGCCGTGATGCTCTACGAGGCGCTGCGGGCAGCGGGTGAGGCTGGTTCTACCGGGTGAGCTTTCGTCCTGGGAACGTGCCCGGTGTCCATGAGCCCGAGGTGGTCAGCCGATCGCGGGCGGTCGCGAGCGCTGCGCGTTGACGGGTCGCCCAGTCGGTCGTCTCCAGCGAGGCGTTGCCGGCCGAGACGATGGTGAGCTCCAGCGCTGCATCGGCGCGGATCGATGCGGTCGCGGGGCCTCCGAGCTCGTCGATCGTCGCCTGCGGTGTGAAGGGCTTGCCGAATCGATGCTTCTGGCCGGGCGCGAAGCGAGGACGTGCGCGGGCCCAGAAGGTGCGCCACGCGCTCGCTTCCAAGCCGGGCGCGGCCCCGGCGTCGACGGGGCCGGCGATGCGCGTGAGCGCTTGCGCGGCGGCGATCTCGAAGGGCGAAGGCGCGAGCGGGGCAGGGGATGAAGCGCGCCCGCGACCACCGCTGCGGCGCGCTTCGTTGGCCGTCTCGAGGGAGCCGATGAGCCAATCCATCAGGTCCGGATGACCGAACCAACCGACGGCGCTGGCGTCGCGCGGGCTCGGCTCGAGCGAGCGGAAGAAGAGATCGACATCGCTCGCATCACCGCCGAGCGCGAGCAGTCGGAGGAGGGCCACACGGTTTTCGTCCGACAGCGCCGGCGCGGCGATCTCCGCCTCGAGCTCGCCGCGCACGAACGAGAGCGCCGCCCCATCGCCGAGCGCCATCAAGCCCTCGGCCGCCGCGACGGCGACCGCATCTTCGGGATCGTGCCCGAGCACGCGACGCAGCACGAGCGCTGCGGCTTTGCGCTCGGCGACCGTTGCCAGGCAGCGCGCGGCCGCCGCCGCGACCTGCGTCTCGGGGTGGCCGAGCAGCACCACGCAGGGAGCGAACGACGCTTGTCGCCGGAAGCGCAAAGCCTCGAGCGCAGCCGCGCAGGCGCCGGGCGTCGCGTCCTCGGTGAGGCGCATCAATGCCGGCCCGATCGCGGGACTGCGACCCAAGGCCAGCGCCTCCACGGCAGCGGCGCGCAGATCCATGCGGGGGCTGCGCAGCGTCCCCACGGCGGCGGTGATCGCGTCGTCGCCGGACGCGCAGCCGAGCACGAGCGCCACCGACCACGCTCGCTTCGCGTCGCCTCCGCCGGCCGCGACGCGGCGCGCTTCTTCTGCGATGCGGGCGACGCTGCCCTCGAGCTTGAGCAAGCTCTCCGCCGCGTCCGTGAGCTGCTGCTCGATCGGCTCCGCGTCGAGCCACGAGGGCCCCTCGGCGCCGCTCGGTCCGGCTGCGGAGCCGGCGCGGCGCTCGCTGCCCAGCGCGGCGAGCGCGTCCAACCGATCGACGATCGCGCGCGCGAAGGAAGCGTCGATCTCCCCCGTCCACTCGTCGAGCACCACGCGCGGCCTCCGCCGAAAGGCTACCCAATCCGGAAGCGCGCCGGCAGCACCAACCACGAGGTCTCGCGCGCGAAGGGCGTCAGAGCGTCCAACATCGCTTCGGCGTCACCCGAAGGCAGCACCATTCCATCCGGGGCAGGGACGTCCCACACCGGCGCGTCGGGGCCGAGGCCGGCGAGCTCGCGGGCGCGGGCGATCGCCGTCTCCAGATCGCCGAGCTCGTCGGCCAGGCCGAGCTCCACCGCATCCATGCCGGACCACACGCGCCCGCGCCCGAGCTCGTTGACCCGCTCCGTCCCGAGCTTGCGACCCTCGGCCACGCGCGCCACGAAGCGATCGTAGATCTCGGTGTTGCCGCGCGCGAGCAGGGCGCGCTCGTCGTGGTCGAGGGGGCGCGAGGGATCGAGCATCAGCGCATAGCGGCCACGCCGCACGTGCTCCGCGTTGAGCCCCACGCGCGCGAAGAGATCCGAGAGGATCAGCTTGCCGGTGATGACACCGATCGATCCGGTGATCGTCGTGGGCGCCGCGATCACGCGCGTCGCCGGCGCGAGCACGTAGTAGCCGCCGCTCGCGGCCATCGCTCCCATCACCGCGACGATGGGCTTCTCGTCGCGGATGCGCCGCACCTCGCGCCAGATCAAGTCGCTCGCCAGCGCGGACCCGCCGCCCGAGTCGACGAAGAGCACGATGGCCGCCGTGGCGCCGTCGGAGGCCGCCGCCCGCAGCGCGCGCACCAGCGTCTCCGATCCGGCCGTGCGCCCACCCAAGCCGGGAATGGGCACGGGCATGCTCCGCGATCTCCCCGTCACGATCGCGCCCGTCAGCGACACCAGCGCCACCCGCTTCCCACCGAGCGTCGGCGTGCGCGGCACGAGGAAGCGACGCACCGAAGGCAGCGGCCGGTGATCCTCGTCGATGACCTCGTCTTCGTAGGCCAAGCGATCGATGAGCTTCTCGTCCCGCGCCGCACGCGCCGACGTGATCCCTTCGTCGATGAGCGCGCGCACGCGCTCGGGCGAGAGCCCGCGGCGCGCGGCGATCTCGGAGGTGAAGTACGCGTAGAACCGATCGAGGAGCGCCTCGAGCTGCTCCCGCTGGGCGGGGCTCATCTCCTGCCGCACCAGCGTGTCGAACGCGTTCTTGTACTCGTCGATCGCCAGCTTCTCGAAGCGCACGCCGATCTTCGCGAGCGCGTCGCGCATGAAGGTGACCGACAGCCCGAGCCCGCGGAGGCCGATGTCCGCGCTCTCCGGCGCCGCGATCTCGCGCGCCGCCGAGGCCAGGTAGTACGCCGTCCAATCGAGCTGCGACAGATACGCGACCGTGTGCTTGCCCGCGTCGCCGAGCGCGGTGAGCCGCCGGTGGAGCGCGTACGCCGTCGCGGCATCCGCGTGCACCCCGTGGACGCGGATCACCACCCGCTTCACCCAGTCGGTCCGCGCGAGCTCGTCGAGCGCGTCGCAGATCTCCTCCAGCGACGGCGTGTGCGGCTGCCCCGGCGGCCGGATGGGCAGGCCGAAGAAGCGCGGTCGCTCGGCGCGCGGCGCGAGGGTGCCGGTGAGATCGACGACGACACCGGCCGGACGCTCTCCGGGCAGATGCCGGAGCACCGATCGCGCCCCCGCGCGCAGCGTTTGGGTGATCGTCTGAACGTTGGCGGCCTGGCTCGCAGGTTTCATTTGTGCCCAAGCATACCCGCGACGCGACGCAGCGTACTGCTTGGAACACCTGCAGAGCCCGCTTCGTGCTCGGCCTCGGAGGCGAGCGCGAAGCGCGAGAACGGAAGGCGACGTGCTTTCCAGCGACGGCGGCCTGCCGCGCCTCAGCTCGCTCGAACGAGCGAGGGGCGGCTCGAACGCGATCGACGCACGTGCCGCTGATCGAGTCGGCGACGAAGGAGCCGCGCCGTTTCAGCGTCGTGTGCGCGCTTGTCTCTCGCCGGAGGGTGAGCCGTGCGGAGCATGCACTGGTGACGCCAGCGGTCGCTGGAGCAAGCCGATGAGCGCGTCGACCACGGCCCCTTCGCCGGGGAGACCCGCCCGCTCGCGAGCGGGCCCGTCCAGAGAGAGGGACGCGACGCCGTGCACCGTCGACCAGGCGAGCAGCACGAAGGGCATCGGATTGCCTTCGGCGATGTACCCCTCGCGCTGACACGCCTTCACGCACTCGACCAGGATGGCGAAGCCGTCCGGCACCCCCGACTCGTGTTTGCGCTCCGACAGCAGCTCGGGCCGAAACATCACCCGGAAGTGTCCCGGGTTTGCCAGCGCGAACTGCACGTACGCGTGCCCCGCTGCTGCGATGTTCTCGAGCGCCGGACCGCCGGGGACCATCGCGCGATCGAGCGCCTCCCAAAGCTTCGTGAAGCCCTCGTCGACGATCGCCTGGAGGATGGCGCCGCGACCGTCGAAGTGGTGATACGGCGCCTGGTGCGTCACGCCGAGGCGCCGTGCGACCTCTCGCATGCTGAGCGCCGCGACCCCCTCTTTTTCGATCAGCGCGAGGCTCGCGACGAGGATGGCGCTGCGGAGGTCCTCCGGGGGCGTCGGCGGCTTCTTTCGACGAGAATCGCGGGGCATCGCCGCGTTTATGCCACGCCGACTTGACAGTGTCACGACCGCTTACTAGACACTGTCTACTTCGACGGAGGAGAGACCATGCTGTTGCCTGATCCCATCGTTGTCCCCGCCGCCAACGCCACGTTCGAGGAGCGCACGCCGTTCCATCTCGGGACCGAGGAGCCGATCGACGCCCCGGCCGAGATCACCGGCGCGCTGCCCGAGTGGCTCCGGGGCGCGCTCGTGCGTACCTGCCCAGCGGTCTTCCACACGCGCGACTGGCACGCCGATCACTGGTTCGACGGCCTCGGCATGCTCTACGCCTTCCGTGTCGCCGGCCCGGGGGCCGTCCGCTATCAGCAGCGGCTCCTCGCCTCGCAGACGGTCGCGCGCTACCGCGAGGGCAAGTACAAGCCCGCGGGCTTCGGCACGCCGCTCGTGCGATCGTGGCTTCGTCGCATCTTCGAGCCCGTCCCGGAGATCACCGACAACGCCAACGTGAACATCGTCCCGATGGGCGACGAGCTCGTGGCCATGACCGAGAGCCCGCGCCAGCTCGCGGTCGATCCCGCGACCCTGCAGGTCAAGGGCGAGGTCGCCTATCGCGACGACCTGGGCGAGATCATCATGTCGGCCCATCCGCACCTCGACGTGGCACGCGGCCAGGTGGTCAACGTAGGGAGCCGTTACGGAGCGAAGAGCGCGGTCCTGATCTACGAGCACGGTCTCGGCGAGCGATCACGCCGGCTGGTCGGCGAGTGGCGCTCGCCGCGCCTGCCCTACGTGCACAGCTTCGGGCTGACGGCGAAGCGCGCGGTGATCATCGGCCATCCGCTGACGGTGAGCCCGCTGTCGCTCCTCTGGTCGAACCGCGGCTTCGTCGATCACTTCCAGTGGCGCCCGTCCGAGGGCACGCGCCTCCTGGTCATGGATCGAGGCTCGGGCGCGGTGAACGAGCATCTGACCGACGCGATGTTCGTCTTCCACGTGATCCACGCCTTCGACGACGGCGACGACGTGGTCCTCGACGTGGTCGCCTACGACGACGCCTCCGTCGTGGATCAACTGCGCCGCTCGGCGCTTTCAGCGCGCATGCCCGATGTCGCCCCGAAGCCCATCCGGCTGCGGATCGGCGCGCGCGGCGTCATCCGCGAGCCCCTCGGTGACGTCGGCTTCGAGTTCCCGGTGGTGCACTACAAGCGGGTCTCCGGCAAGGAGCACCATGTGGTGTGGGGGACGTCGCTCCACGGCGAAGGCAAGCGCTGGCGGTCGACCATCGTGCGCCTCGACATGCACACGCGAAAGACCGAGGCCTTCTCCGAGCCCGGCTGGGTGTTCGGCGAGCCCATCTTCGTGGCCGAGCCCAGCGCGGACGAGGAGGGCCAGGGCGTGCTCGTCGTCGTGGGCGCGCACCAGGATCAGCAGAAGTCGGCGATGGTGGTGCTCGACGCCGAGACCCTCGCCGCGAAGGCCTGGGCCACGGTGCCCACCGCGATCCCGCTCGGATTCCACGGCTCGTTCGTGCGCGGCTGACGAACGCGAGCACGAGCAGCGATCAGAGCCACCGCGTCTGATCGACGATGGAGGCTCTCACTTCGTCTTCGTCGTGCGAGGGCGCTTGCTCGCGCGCGACGACGAGGGGCGTGGGCCGCCGACGACACCGAGCGCGATGTCGCCATACTGAAAGACGATGTCGTCCTCCGAGAGCTCCCCGCCCGGGCGGTACCACATCGACACGCCAATCCCCATCTGAAGGATGGCGTACGCGCCGAGACGCGGGGAGCGGATCTCGAAGACACCCTCCTCCACGCCGCGCTCGATCAGGCGCACGAACATGCGTGAGTACTCGCGCCGGAGGCGCGTCACGGCGCTGCGGTGCGGCTCCTCGAGGGCGGCGATCTCGTGGTTGCCGACGCGCACCTCGCGCGGGTGACGCGCGTGGTAGCGCACGTGGGCCTCCGCGGCGCGGCGGAGCTGCTGCACCGGATCGTCCGCGCCCTCGAGCGCCGAGCGCACCGTCTTCATCAGCGCGTTCATGGTGTCGACCATGACGTCACGCAGGATCTCCTGCTTCGCGGAGACGTGGTTGTACAGGCTCGGCGCCTGGAGCTGCACGGCAGCCGCGATGTCGCGCATCGACGTGCCGTGGTACCCGCGCTCGGCGAACAGCGTCAGCGCGGCGTCACGCACATCGACGCTCCTCCCCGAAGTCGATCGAGCGGCGCGTCCCACGGCGGCGAGCTTGGGCATCTTGTCGGCGGCATGATGGACCTCGACACGCGCACTGACAAGCTGCGGCGCGTCATGCGAACAGTTGTTCGTATGTGCTCTCACGGCGTTTGCCTCTCGAATGCTCGATTTTGGCGCTAGTTGACGCATCGATCCGTGAAATAGTGCTTGTCAGTCGCCCATTCGGAGAGCCATGGTCGAGCACGCACGAACGATTGTTCGTACGTCGAGCAGTCGGCGTCGCGCGCCGCAACCGAAGGAGGCTCCATGGCTGATGCATCCGTTTCGAAGTTGCTCGAGGGGCTGCCCACCAACTGGGGGCGCTGGGGACAGGACGACGAGATCGGCGGCCTCAACTTCCTCACGAAGGACGAGGTGGCCCGCGGTCTCTCGGCGATCCGCACGCAGAAGCCGTTCGCGCTGTCGGTCGTCATCGGCGGGCCCAAGGGCGATCCGGTGTGGCCGGGCCGCAGCGGCGCCGTGAAGCTGATGACCCAGGACAAGAGCAGCTACGTGTCGGGCAAGCTCCAGCCGCTGCCCGGCGGGCTCGAGTACGCCGACGACTACGTCACGATGTTCCTCCAGGGCTCGACCCAGTTCGATGGGCTCGGCCACACCTGGTACGACGGCAAGCTGTACAACGGCTTCGACGCGAGCACGACGATGAGCGGCCTCGAGAAGGCGAGCGTGCTCCCCCTCGCGGAGCACACCGCCACGGGCCACGCGGTGCTCCTCGACGTGCCGCGCCACCGCGGGAAGGCGCGCCTCGCGAAGGCTGAGCAGATCACGCTGCAGGATCTGCTCGCGTGCGCGAAGGCCCAGGGCATCACGATCCAGAAGCGCGACATCCTCTTGATCCGCACCGGATGGCTGTCCGTGTTCTACGAGGAGGGCGCCGCGACGTTCTACGATCCGCCGTTCGTCGAGCCTGGGCTCGTCTACTCGCGCGAGCTCGTCGAGTGGTTCCACGAGATGGAGATTCCCCTCCTCGGGACCGACACGATCGCGAACGAGATCACCGTCGATCCGAACAACGGGATCGTCCTGCCGCTCCACAGCGCGCTGATGCGCAACCTCGGTGTCGTCTTCAACGAGATCCTCTGGCTGGAGGAGCTCGCCAAAGAGTGCGCGTCCGACGGGCGATACAGCTTCTTCTACACGGCGGCGCCGTTGAAGGTGTTCCGGGGGACGGGCGCGCCCGTGAACCCGATCGTGATCAAGTGAGGGCGGCCATGCGAGACCAACCCTGGCTCGAGCTCTACCCCGCGTGGGTGCCGGCCGAGCTGCCGATCCCCAACGTGAGCATGGCGGATCTGCTGGAGGAGGCGGCGCGCACCGCGCCTTCGTCGCCGGCCGTCCACTACTTCGACAGGACGATCTCCTACGGCGAGCTCGACGATCTCGCGACGCGCTTCGCGACCGTCCTCGCCGGGTGGGGCGTCGGCCACGGCGATCGCGTGGCGCTCTACATGCAGAACGTGCCCCAGTTTTTGATCGCGCTCTACGGGACGTGGAAGCGCGGCGCGATCGTGGTGCCGCTCAACCCGATGTTCAAGGAGAAGGAGCTCGCGTACCACCTCGCGGATTCGGGGGCGCGCGTGCTCGTCGTGCTCGAGTCGATCCACGAGAGCGTCGCGCGCGCGGTGGTGAAGGGCTCGAGCGTCGAGCGCGTGCTCACGACCTCGGAGCTCGACATGCTCGGCGGCGAGGCGCCTCCGCCGTGCTTCGCGGCGAGCAAGAAGATCGGTCCCTCGGCCGGCTCGGAGGATCTGCTCGAGAAGCTCGCGGCGACGACGCCTGATCCGAGCGCGCGTGTGCGTGTCGCGCCGAGCGATGTGGCGTCGCTCGGCTACACGTCCGGCACCACGGGGCAGCCCAAGGGCGCGATGTCGACCCACGCGAACATCGCCTACAACGCCAACTTCTACCGGACGTGGATGCGCATGACCGAGGCCGATGTCGTCCTCGGCGTCGCCCCGCTCTTCCACATCACGGGCATGGTCGGGCACCTCGGCGTCGCGGTGACCGCGCGCTGTCCCGTGGTGCTCGGCTACCGGTTCGACGCGGAGCAGACGCTGCGCCTCGTGGAGCGGTGGAAGCCGACGATGACGGTGGCGTCGATCACCGTGTTCCTCGCGCTCATGAACCACCCCGGCGCGCGGCGGGATTCGCTCGCGTCGTTGACCAAGGTGTACAGCGGCGGGGCCCCCGTCGCGCCGAGCCTCACCGATCGCTTCGAGGCGCAGTTCGGGATCTACATCCACAACATCTACGGGCTCACCGAATCGAATTCACCGACGCACGCCGTGCCGCTCGGCGCGCGCGCGCCTGTCGATCCGCTCACCGGCGCCCTCTCCGTGGGCGTGCCCATTCCCGGCTGCGATGTGAGGCTCGTCGATCTCGCCGATCGCTCGAAGGAGGTGCCGGCGGGCGAGGCGGGCGAGATCGCGGATCGCGGTCCGATGATCTTCGCGGGGTATTGGAACAAGCCCGACGCGACCGAGAACGCGTTCGCCGACGGCTACTTCCTCACCGGCGATGTCGCGACGCGCGATGCGGACGGCTACTTCTTCGTCGTCGATCGCAAGAAGGACATGATCAACGTGTCCGGCTACAAGGTCTGGCCGCGCGAGGTCGAGGACACGCTCTACCAGCATGCCGCCGTGAAGGAGGCCGCCGTCATCGGCGTGCCCGATGCGTACCGCGGAGAGACCGTGAAGGCGTTCGTCGCGCTCAAGCCAGGCAGCGACGCGAGCGAGCACGATCTCATCGAGTTCTGCAAAGCGCGGATCGCCGCCTACAAGTATCCGCGCGCGATCGAGATCGTCGACGAGGTGCCGAAGACCGTGACGGGGAAGTTCCTCCGCCGCGTGCTGCGCGATCGCGACGTGGGCAAGACGGGCTGAAAAGGAGAGCGTGAACGGTGATGCTGACGATGCTTCCGAGATCCGAGCGCGCGAGGTCGCTCGAGGCCCGCGTACGAGCCTTCGTCGCGGAGCACGTGTACCCCGCGGAGGCCGTCTTCCACGAACAACTGTCGAAGGCGCCCACGCGCTGGAGCGTGCCGCCGATCATGGAGGAGCTGAAGCGGAGGGCGCGCGGCGAGGGGCTGTGGAACCTGTTCCTCCCCGATCACGAGGGAGGCGCGGGGCTCACGAACTTCGAGTACGCGCCCCTCTGCGAGATCATGGGCGGCTCGCCGATCGCGCCCGAGGTCTTCAACTGCAACGCGCCGGACACCGGCAACATGGAGGTCCTCACGCGCTACGGCACCGAAGCGCAGAAGGCACGATGGCTCGCGCCTCTCCTCGCGGGCGAGATCCGCTCCTGCTTCGCCATGACCGAGCCCGCGGTCGCGAGCTCGGACGCGACCAACATCGCGTGCTCGATCCGCGCCGACGGCGACGACTACGTCATCGACGGGCGCAAGTGGTGGACCTCGGGAGCGCTCGATCCGCGCTGCAAGATCGCGATCGTGATGGGCCGCACCGCGCCGGACGCGCCGAGGCACGCGCAGCAATCGATGGTGCTCGTGCCGCTCGACACGCCCGGGGTCGAGGTGGTGCGGCCCCTCATGGTCTTCGGCTACGACGACGCGCCGCACGGGCACGCCGAGGTGATCTTCCGCGGGGTGCGCGTGCCGAAGAGCAACATCCTCCTCGGCGAGGGGCGCGGCTTCGAGATCGCGCAGGGGCGCCTCGGTCCCGGGCGCATCCATCACTGCATGCGGCTCCTCGGCCTCGCGGAGCGCGCGCTCGGATACCTGTGCAAGCGCGCCGAAGCGCGCGTCGCGTTCGGTCGACCGCTCGCGGAGCAGGGCGCGCTGCGGCACGAGATCGCGCGGAGCCGCATCGAGATCGATCAGGCGCGGCTCCTCACGCTGATGGCGGCGCACGCGATGGATACCGTCGGGAACAAGGAGAGCCGCAAGGAGATCGCCATGATCAAGGTCGTCGCGCCCAACGTGGCGCTCCGCGTGATCGATCGCGCCATCCAGGTCCACGGCGGGGGTGGCGTCTCGCAGGATTTCCCGCTCGCCTATGCGTGGGCCTGTGCGCGCACGCTCCGCCTCGCGGACGGGCCGGACGAGGTCCACCTCGAGTCCATCGCCAAGCAGGAGCTCTCCGAGCAGCGCCGCCGAGGTCCGGTTCAGTGAGCGGTCGCGCGAACATCACGGGCGTCGTCACCGAAGTGCGCGCGGCCCATCGCTTCGACGAAGGCGCGCTCCAGCGCTGGCTCGCGGGGAAGCTCCCGGGCGCCGACGTCGGCATCCGTGTTCATCAGTTCGAGGGCGGCCAGTCGAACCCGACCTTCCTGCTCGAGACGAGCGCGGGGCGTTGGGTGCTGCGCAAGAAGCCCGGCGGCCCGTTGCTCGCATCGGCGCACATGGTCGAGCGCGAGCAGCGTGTCCTCACCGCGCTCGCCGGCTCCGGCGTCCCCGTCCCCGAGGTGCCGCTGTTCACGGAGGACGCCTCGATCATCGGCACCCCGTTCTACGTGATGTCGTACGTGCACGGGCGGATCGCGCGCGATCCCAGCTTGCCCGGACTCTCACCTACGAATCGCCGCGCGACCTACTTCGCGGCCGTGGAGGCGCTCGCGACGCTGCACGACGTCGACTGGGCGGCGCGCGGCCTCTCCGATTTCGGCAAGCCGGGCGCGTACGTCTCGCGCCAGCTCGCGCGCTGGTCGAAGCAGTACGCGAGCAGCAAGAGCCGCGACCTCCCCGCCATGGAATGGCTCGTCGACTGGCTCCCGCGCCGCATCCCCGCCGAGAGCAAGACCACGATCACGCACGGCGACTACCGCCTCGACAACCTCGTGTTGCACCCGACCGAGCCGAAGATCCTCGCCGTGCTCGACTGGGAGCTCTCGACGCTCGGCGAGCCGCTCACGGATCTCGCCTACTTCTGCATCCAGCATCACCTCGGCCAAGGTGAGCGCGGTCTGCGCGGGCTCATCGGCCACGATCGCGACGCGCTCGGCATCCCCTCGCAGCGCGAGCTCGTCGAGGCGTACGCGGCGCAACGCGGGATCGGGATACCCTCGGAGGAGACGATGACCTTCTACCTCGTCTTCGGCCTCTTCCGCCTCGCGGCGATCGTCGTGGGGATCGAGGCGCGCGTGCGGCAGGGGAACGCGAGCTCCGATCGCGCGCACGACATCGCGGCGCAGGCCGAGACGTTCGCCGAGACGGCCCGCCGTCTCGCGGAGGCGACATGATCCGCGCGGTGCTCTTCGACTTCGGCGGTGTCATCGCCTCGAGCCCGTTCTCCATCTTTCGCGACTACGAGGCGCGCGCGCAGCTTCCCCCTGGGTTCCTCCAGGGCCTCAACATGCGCGATCCCGACGGCAACGCCTGGGCTTGCATGGAGCGCGGCGAGATCGACGCGGAGACGTTCTACCGGCGCTTCGAGGCAGAGGCGCAGGCCGCCGGTGGGACGATCGATGCGCGCGCGCTCTTCGGCTCCTTCGCGGTGCGGGTGCGCCCGGAAATGGTGAGCGCAGTCCGCGCGCTCAAGGCACGCGGATATCGCGTGGCGTGCGTCACCAACAACATGCGGCTCGGCCACGGCCCCGCGATGACCAACACGCCGGAGCTCGCGCTCGAGGTGGAGGAGGCCATGGCGTGCTTCGACCACGTCGTCGAGTCGTGCAAGATCGGCGCGCGCAAGCCCGAGACGAGGTTCTTCGAGCACGCTTGCCAACGCGTGGGCGTCGCGCCGCACGCCTGCGTGCTCCTCGATGATCTCGGCATCAATCTCAAGACCGCACGCGCGCTCGGAATGACCACCATCAAGGTCATCGAACCGGGCTCCGCCCTCACGGAGCTCGCGTCGGTGCTCGGGCTGGACGTCCGTTTCGAAGACGCGCGGTCGTCGGGGCCTCTCACGCGATGACATCTCCATCGCGCTCTCGACACGCACCACACCTAATCAAGGGGCTTGGGGACATGGCTCATGTACCAAGGGGTGCTGATGACGACGACGCCTTTCCCTCCTCGGAAGAGCAGCAGTGCCTTCAGAATCGAGGCGGTGTGGTTGTGGAGCAGGTAATGGTACCAGCGCGACTCGACGACCTCGGGCACGACGACCGCCACCTGTCGATCCAAGTGCGCGTGCGCGACGGTGGTGACGAAGCGGAGCAGCGGCTTGAAGAGCCGCCGGTAGCGGGACCGGACGACCACCAGCCTCGGTGGCTCGATGCCATTCTCTCGCGCGGGCACCTCCACGAGATCGTGCCATGCGCTGGTCAAGTCTTCGCTCCGAGGGTCACCGAAGAGCACCTGGAGCGCGTAGATGTCTTGTGAGAGGCGGAGCGCGAAGCGGAGCCCCGTCTGTGCCACGAGATCCCAGCGCCGGATCGGGACCACGACGATCGGTGGCCGCTGCGGCGTGAGGTCGAGCGGCGCGTGGGTGCAGACCTCGACGTCGAGCTGTCGATAGTGCCGCCGCACGCGGCAGAAGATGAACAAGGTCGTGATCACGAGGAGGCCCGAGATCCACGCCCCCTGCGTGAGCTTCGAGAGGATGATGACCACGAGCGTGGCGGCCGTGGCCACGGCGCCGGCGGCGTTGACGGTGAGGTGGACACGGGAGCGCTTGCCACCGACCCGCTTCCAGTGGGCGACCATCCCCGCCTGCGACATCGTGAAGGCGAGGAACGCACCGACCGCGAAGAGCGGAATGAGACCATCGGTGATGCCCCGAAAGAGGATGAGCAGGACCGCCGAGAGCCCGGCGAGGACGCCGATTCCATACGTGAAGGCGAGGCGCCGGCCGCGATGGACGAACGGCTCGGGCAGGAAGCGGTCGATGGCCAAGAGCCGGCAGAGGCGGGGGAAGTCCGCGAAGCTGGTGTTCGCCGAGAGCATGAGCACCGCCATCACGGCGGCCAGCGTCACGTAATAGAACGCGCCGCGCCCGACGACTGCGCCGACGATCTGCGAGATGATGCTCTGATAGCCGCTCTTGCCCGGCTCGGTGGCCGTGACGCCGAAGGCGCGCGTGAGGAGCGCAATTCCCGCGAGCAAGAGGCCCAGGCAGGCCACGAGACACGAGAGCGTCCGCCGCGCCCGTGCACAGCTCGGTTGACGGAAAGCAGGGACGCCGTTGCTCACCGCCTCCACGCCGGTCATCGCGGTGCATCCGCTCGCGAACGAGTGACAGAGGAGCCATAAGCTGGCGGCGCCGAGCGACGCGGGGACCGCGGGTGGCGCGACGACGGGCACGGGGTGCCCTCCGTGAAGGATCACCTTGCCGAGACCCATCGCGATCACCGTGAACATGCACCCGAGGAAGGCGTAGGTCGGCGCCATGAACGCGAGGCCGGCGCTGCGAATGCCGCGCACGTTGACCGCCGTGAGCAGCGCGAGGACGGCGAGGCAGAGGGCAAGCGTATGGGGCAGGAGCGATGGAATCGCGGAGACGAGCGCACCGACACCCGCGGAGATCGCGACCGCCACGTTGAGCACGTAGTCGAGGAGCAGCGCCGCCGCCGCGACGAGACCGGCGGTGGTGCCCAGGTTCTCTTTCGCGACCGTGTACGAGCCGCCGCCGTTCGGATACGCGTCAATCGTCTGTCGATACGACACGGCCACGATCGTGAGCAGCGCGATGATCAGTGCGCTGATCGGCAACACGTAACGGAGGCCGAGCACGCCGAGCGGCAAGAGCACCGTGAGCGCCGCCTCGGGGCCGTAGGCAGCGGAAGCAAGCGCATCGAGGCCGAGGACCGGAATACCGGCGAGCGGGCCGATCTGCTCCTTCTCTTCTTCATCCGAGGCCAGCCGGCGGCCAAACAGCAGGGTCGTGAGCGACATACCATCCGGAGTCGAGTGAGGGATTCATCCTGTCGCGAGCCCTCACATGCGAGTTGCCGGTAGCAGCGATCATTGTTGGGCGAGCTTCACGATGGCAATGGGCGAGGTAACGCGGGCATCGTTCGGCTGCTCGTGACATGGCAGACGACCAACACGACGATGCCGTTCGATCTCATCCGCGCTTCGAACGAGCCCACGAGGTCAGCGCGAGACGCGGTCGCCGCGAATCGCGTCGAGATCGAATGCGTACGTTTCCCCGCGGCTCACGACGCGCACTCGGTCGGCGAGCCCGGCGCGATCGACCGCCGCGAGGAAGTCGCGGAGCGGCGACTTGAAGACGGTGTAGTCGTCGAAGTGAATCGGCACGATCTGCCGTGGCATCACGATGCGAATCGACTCCACGCCTTGCCGCGCATCCATCGTCACCAGGATGCCGAGGATGCGGGTGCCGCCGAGGTGGAGGAGCGCGAGATCGATGTCGGGGAAGCGCTGCGGGATCTCTTGGATGGCGTCGTACACGAGCGTGTCACCCGAGATGTAGAGCCGCAGATCGCGACCGATCAAACCGGGGAAGTCGAGCACGCTGCCCATCACCTCGGGCAGCAGCCGCGCGACGAACGGCGACCCGTGGCGCCCCGGCGCCGACGTCAGGCGGAGCAGCACGTCGCCTTTCTCGACCTCGATGCTCTCCCACGTGGAGAGGCCGTGCGCGGCGGCAAAACCCATCTGGCGAAGCCGCTGCGCCGCCGACGGCGTCGTGATGATCGGCAGTGTCTTGTCGAGCTTCTCGGCGACCAACCGATCGAAGTGATCCTCGTGCAGGTGCGACAGCACCACGAGGTCGATCGGCGGCAGCGCCTCGATCGGGATCGCCGGGTCCGTGAGCCGTCGCGATGTGAGGCCATAACCGAGATGGACGTGATCGCCCGCGTGCAGGAAGTTCGGATCCGTCAGCAAGGTGAAGCCGGCATGACGCAGGATCACCGTCGCCGTGCCGACGAAGAAGATCGAGCTCTCGGCAAGCGCACCGCTCGGCGCGGCCGGGAGCAGCAGGCGCTCGCGGCTTTTCATTCGAGCAACGTTGGGTACCCGGCGTCTGGGTCAACGCCTGTTTTACCCATGCGTGAAGAGACCGAGGATTTCGTGGAGAGGATCCGTCGACCCAACATCGATGTCGGACTTCGACGAGCTGCTTCCTCGCGCGACATGCGACGAAGCTCGGCGATGTGGCGAGACGGAAGGAGCGTGCTCGTCAGGGTGGGAATGCTCCCTGCATCGAGAAGCGCCATGAGGCGGCAATCGGCAACCATCCTCAGGCACGTCTCGCCGCTCTTGCTGCTCGGCAGCACGCTTATCTGCGGCGGGTGTGTGCGCGAGCCGGCGCGCGAAGCGACGTTCGGCTTCATGGAAGCCTTGGAGCACCCACCGCCGGACGCTCGGCTCGCGAACGATCTTCATACGCTGTTGCAGCGTTACGTCGAGCGCGCGCTCCGGGCAGGGCCGCCCAAGGAACCGGCCGAGATGATGGCGGACATCACGGGGCGAGTGATGGACGAGCTCGCCGCCCGTACGCCCGAGCAGCGCCGGATTGTGGCGGCGCTCGTGCGCGAAGCGGTGGTGTCGGCGATCGCGGCGGCGGATCGAGGCGGGCCCGCCGTTACGCGAGCGGGCAGGCGCCTCGGCGCGGCCGTGGAGCAGACCGCGGGCGGCGCAGGCATGATGTTCACGCGCGGCGCCATCGGGGAGATGCGAGCGCAGATCGAGCCCGAAGTTGGTGAGGCCCACGGCGACCCGCTGATCCAAGGGCTCGCACACGCGGCGGAGCAGACGGCGGAGGCTGCGACGCGCGGCGCTGTCCAGGGGCTGCGCACCGAGCTCGCTGCACGAGAGAGCCGGGATGGCAGGCTCGATTGGGTGCAGGCGGCCAGCCGTTCGGCGACCATGGGAGCGCTCGAGGGCATCCGCCACGCGACCGGGCTCTGGTCGATGGCGCTCGCCTTCCTGCTCGGAGGCCTCGTCACCGGCGCATGCATGTGGTTGGTGCGCGCGCTGAAGAGACGCCCTCTCGCGTCATGACATCGATGCTGGCGGTCTCCGACACGAGCAGAGATCGATGCGCGGGAGAGCAGTGATCACGAATCGCGTCGCCGGTGCGTCCTGAGGCGCCGGGGCGCGTTCCCGGCCACGAGCGCCATCAACCCTTTGGCGCCGAGCACCGCATAGTTCGACACGCAGTTGTTGAAGACCGTATGTACCTCTCGTGCTTCCTCGGCCAATCGTTCCACGGTTCGCGCCCAGGGATCGAGCTCCTCGCGATCGTAGATGTAATCGTACTTCTCCATGACGCTTGCCCGCACACCCCACGTCTCGCTACGGCGGCCGTGGAAGCGGACGACGGCGAGCCGAGGATCGGCGACGATGACCGCGGGAGGCATGCTGTTCCGCTTGCCTTGGGGCTCGTCGACGATCACGTAAGATGCCTCGATGTCTCGCAGGAGGGCCGCGAGCCGCGCGAGCCGATCTCGCTCGCCCCAGGACGCGTGACGGAGCTCGACGGCCATCCGATGGTGTCCGAGGCGCGTGCGGCACTCCTCGATGTACCGCGCGTTGTGCTGGGTCGCCGCGAACCATGGGGGAAACTGGAGGAGCACGCACCCGAGCCGACCGGCGCGCGCGAGCGGCTCAATCGCCCACACGAAGCGCTCCCAGAGCATGGTCATCAGCTCGTCCGGCAGGTCCTTGGGATAGACGCGCGGCTTTTCGAGGATCTCCTCGGGCAGCGCGCTCTTCAGATCGGAGGGGAGGCGCGCGGGCTCGACCGGATGTTGCGTGAGCGGCGCAAAGGCCTTGATGTCGAAGGTGAAGCCGTCCGGCGTCCGCTCCACCCAGCGCTCCGCGTTCGCTCGGCTCGGGAGCGCGTAATAGCTCGAGTCGACCTCCACCAGCGGGAATTGCGAGCTGTAGAACCGCAATCGATTCTCGGCGCTGGTCGCCTCCGGCGGATAGAAGTGATGACTCTTGATGAGGCTCGGATCGGTCCAACCGGCCGTGCCTGCGAGGACGTGGCCGACGCGGGCGGGCATCGGAGCGTGCTCCGCGAGCGCCGATGCGCGCTCGTAACGATTGTCGTCCTCGGCCGGCGCCCTTTTCGGAGGTGGCTTGGAGGGATCGGTGGCCCGGTGCGCGTGCATCAAAGGCATATCGGGATCGGGATTCGCGCTGTCGAGGCGTCCACGAAAGCGAGGGAGGTTCACGCTCTGTGCTCGGGGGCCGGCGCGTGACGTCCGACATGTCCTCGTACAGATCGGCCACACGCGCTGGAATGCCGAGCGGCCGACGTGCGCTCGCAGGCGAGAATCCACGCGTGGCAGTGCTCTCATCGAACACACACGGGGTTGCTCGACTGACATCCTTCGGCGGCGCCGAGGCGCGCAGGCGCGCCCATGCCATTCTTCGGATGCAGGGGCGCTTGCGTCGAGTCAAGCTCTGCCCGAGCACGGGGGGAGTGATGCTGGTCGAGCGTGAAGTGGTTGCGCGTACGGTGGTCGTATGCGCTCGGGGAGACGCCAGCTTCGATCTGGCACCATGGCGGTGATATCCGAGGCACCGCGGGGCAGTGAAGCAATCGAAGGCCGAACGATTCCCGCGGGCGCCCTCGTCGGTGTCGTGCAGGACTTATCGCTCGCTCGCGATCTGCCGACGATCATGGAGATCGTGCGAAAGGCTGCGCGGGATCTCACCGGCGCCGACGGCGCGAGCTTCGTCCTGCGCGACGGCGACCAGTGCTACTACGCGGAAGAGAACGCCATCGCGCCGCTGTGGAAGGGCCGACGGTTTCCGATGGTCGCCTGCATCAGTGGTTGGACCATGCTCCACCGCGAGGCGGCGGTCGTCGAGGACGTCTACGACGAGCCGCGCGTCCCGGTGGAGGCGTATCGGCCGACGTTCGTGAAGAGCCTGTGCATGGTGCCCATTCGGACGACGGAGCCTGTGGGCGCAATCGGTAACTATTGGGCTTCGCGCCACAGCGCGACGGCGGATGAGCTCGCGCTTCTCCAGACCATCGCGAACGGCACCTCGTTGGCGATCGAGAACGTCGAGGTCCATGCCAAGTTGGAGAAGCGCGTGCGCGACCGGACGCGGGAGCTCGAGGAGCGGAGCCGCGAGCTCGCGGAGAAGCAGACAGCGCTTCTCGATCTGCAACGGCAGAAGGAAGACCTCAGCGCGTTCGTGGTGCACGATCTCAGGAGCCCTGCGTCGGCCATCATCCTGGCGGCCTCGTTGCAGCTCCGCGATGAAGGCCTCCAGCCGGCGGAGCGACGCCGCTGGGATACGGTGCGATCGTCGGCGGAGCACATCGTCCGCACAGCGGAGAACCTGCTCGACATCGCGCAGGGCGACGACGGCAAGCTCGTGCCCAGGCTCGAGGAGATCGATGTCGGCGTGCTCTTCGCCGAGGTCCGCGAGCGGCTGCTACCGCTGGGCGAGACGCGCGGGCAGACCATCGAGGTGTCGTGCACGGTGCCGCGAGGCGCACTTCGAGCCGATGGATCGCTCCTCCGACGCGTGCTGCAGAACCTCGTCGACAACGCGCTCCGACACAACCCCGGTGGTCGTGCGGTCCGCCTCGAAGCGAAGGCGGACGGCGCGTGGGTGACGTTCGCCGTGTGTGACGACGGGCAGGGAATCCCGGTTGAGATGCGCGAGCGCGTCTTCGAGCGGTTCGTACAGCTCGGTGCCGAGGTCGTGCCCAGCTCGACCGGCGTGGGGCTTGGTCTCTCGTTCTGCCGGATGGCGATCGAGGTGCACGGCGGCGCGGTATGGATCGAAGACAACGTGCCGAGCGGGAGCCGGTTCTGTCTCCGGCTCCCCGCGGCGCCTCACTGACGGCAACGCGCAGCCGCGATCGTCTGCCGGGGAATGTCGTTCCGCTTCGAGCGCGAACCGGCGTGCGATGTCGTGAAGGCGCGGAAGGACGAAGCGGGGATGGCCATCGGCCGAGCCAGGATCGCTCCTCGCTCGCCCGTTTTCATCCCCGCGGGTGCGGGGCAGCTCAGGCGTTCTCGCCGTCTCCGTCGGTCTCACCGGTCTCGCCGGTCTGTTGATTGGCGATCTCGATGAGCAGCTCGGAGATCTTGCTCATCGTGTTGACCCCTGCCTTGCCGTCGGCGTCGAGCCCGTAGGCGTCTTGGAACGAGCGCACCTGCGCTTCCGTGTTGGCGCCGTAGATCCCGTCCGCGTCGACCTCGTAGCCGAGCGCGGTCAGGTTCTCTTGCAAGGCCTTCACTGCCTCGCCAACCGATCCTCGAATGAGAAGGCCCATCGAATGCTCCTCTGCCGGGGCAAAATCCCGAGCGACGCGCCAGGCTAGCGCACGTTGCCTCGGGCCGGCAGCCCCGATCGCGGGCGCTCCCGATGGGCCCGACGAAGCGGTGCTGCGGCGCGCGCCGTCGATCGATCTCGCCGAAAAGGCGAGGAATCTTCGGTCGACCTCTCTCGGTCGCGCGCCCCTCGGGTCAGGTCCTCAAGATGGGTCGATCATTGCTGCGACGCGCCCCGCCGCGTCGGCTTTCCTCCCTCAAAATCACCGAGGATTCCTTGGTCGGCCGCCCTAACGGCGGGGCGCTCGCGACGCAATCATCGACACATCTTCAGTTGCCGCCGCACGCGTAGACGACGCCGGGGCAGGGCGCGCAGACGCCGTAGCCGCCTGCGATCGGCTCGCAGTACATGTGGACGCTGTGATCGTTCTTCCCGAAGATCTCGTCGAGAAGGATCGCCGCCGCCACGCTGCCGAGCGGGCCGAACGCCTGGCCGGCCACCGCGTCGACGTCGATGGGTTGGCAGTCCGAGTCCTCGCGGCAGGGCACGCACACGCCGCAGCTCACGCTGGTGTTGCCGATGCCGACGCTCACCGCCGCGCACGCGTTCATCCCGTAGGAGATGTTCGCGTCCTTGATCTCGTCGATGCCGGTGATGTCGCGGAGAAGCTTGCCCACGTTGAGCTGGATGCCGACGCCCGAGCAGTCGTTGTCGTTCGAGCAGAGGTTGGTCACCTGGTTCCACGGTGACGGCAGCACGACCGTGCCCTGGCCGAGATCCGAGCAGCCGGCCGCGGGCGGGCCGCACTTGCCCGGCCCGTTGATGGGCTTGTGGCACTGCGAGGCCTCGGTCCCGCACTGGGTGCAGTCGGCGTCGTCGTAGCAGCTCCCGTCGCCGTCCTGCCCGCACTTGGCGATGCACACGCCCTGCGGCGCGCAGATGGTCCCCGACGGGCACGCGTACGTCGGCGAGCACTCGGAGCACTGGCCGTTGTTGCACGCGTGCGCGAAGTGGCCGGTCGCGCCGCACTTGGAGCAGTCGTTGTCGGTCGAGCACGTCGCCGGGCAGCGGGGCGTGCAGATGTTGTCGATGCAGCGATCGGTCTGGCCGCAGGCGCTGGTGTCGTTGGTCGTGCAGGCCACGCAGCGCGAGGTCGCCGGATCGCAGACCTGGTGCTTCGGATCGCAGGCCACGCAGTCGGCGCTCGATCCACAGCTCACCGTGGGCACGCCCTGCGCGTCGGTCGGACAGGTCGCGCCCTCGGGCACGCAGTCCCCGAAGCTCGAGCACACCGTCCCCGTCGGGCACCCGAGGTCCGGCCCGCAGGCCACGCAGCGGTGGTCCGTGAGATTGCAGGTCGTGCGCCCGTTGGCGCAGCCCGCGCACTCGGGGTTGCTGTTGCAGTTGTTGAGGATGCAGGCGTTCGAGGGATCGCCCCCGGTCCCCGTGGACGACGACGACACGCTGGTGCCGCCCGCGGCGCCGGTGCCTCCGCCATGACCGCCGGTGCCGGTCGGCTCTTCGATCGGGCTGGTCTGCACGCAGGCCGCGGCGAGGATGGCGGCGACCGAGCCGCCCGCGATCACCCGGGCGAGGGAAGCGAGGAAACGCAAGGACATCCCCACGCCGCCAGCACGGCCTGCGCCAGCGTACATTTGCGACGACGTTGCGGATTTCGGCGCGGGCCGAGCGGGGGGATGGATCATGGATCCAGGATCGCGCATGACCCAGGACGGGCTCAAGCCGGAAGAAGAAGAAGGAACGCAAAGGCGCAAAGGCGCAAAGACGCAAAAAGGCGGGGGAGATCGGGCCTCTTTGCGTCTCTGTGTCTTTGCATCGTCACCGCCCGCATTCGCCTCGATCCTCATGCGAGCCCGCACCGCCGAAGTCACAGCGGCGAGCGCGCACCGACGTGATGCGACGAGGCACGCGGCGCCGTCGCATGGAGCCGAGGCTCCGCGTGCACCGTCTCGGCCAGGCGCGTCTGGAGCAGGGCGCCCCCGCTGTCGGGAGCATCCGGCTCGACGCTCGCCCAAGATCGTCCCGGGATCTCGGAGAGCCTGCGCGCCGCGCGCCCGAGGTCGTTCCAGGATCTCGGCGAGCCTCCGCGCCACGCGCCCGAGGTCGTTCCAGGATCTCGGCGAGCCTCCGCGCCGCGTGCCCGAGCTCGCTACGGGATCTCGGGGAGCCTGCGCGCCGCGTGCCCGAGCTCGCTACGGGATCTCGGGGAGCCTGCGCGCCGCGTGCCCGAGGTCGCTCCAGGATCTCGGCGAGCCTCCGCGCTGCGCGCGCTGCCTCCCCGCGGATCGGCCGAGCGGCGCGCCGCTCGGCTCGATGCTCTCCTGCACCCGGCGAGCTCGGCGTGCCGCGCTCCTTCGGCGTGGATCGGCGCCGAAACCTGGTACCGCCGCTCAGAAGCTCCGGGCCGCGCGAAGCGCGGCGGGTATGGGGCGCAGCGCCATCGAGAGCTCCGGGCCGCGCGAAGCGCGGCGGGGTATGGGGCGCAGCCCCATCGAGAATGAGACAGACAAAACGCAAACGGCCCATCGCGTTGGCGATGAGCCGTTTGGTGCTGCAGTTGCTGTCGAGTTGGCGGGGTGGACGGGACTCGAACCCGCGGCCTCCGGCGTGACAGGCCGGCGTTATAACCAACTTAACTACCACCCCAGAGCTTCGATTCTCTCTGGCGTCGCTCTCGACTGCTGCGGCCTCTTACCCTGTCTCCCTCGCTTTGCGCAACCCTTTGTTTTTGTTTTTGCTCAGCTTTCGCTGAGCTGGGTTGTCGAAGCGACACGGGGGGCAGGCGTTCGATCTTGCCTGCCCACAATCGAAACGAGTGGGCGGGACAGGGATCGAACCTGCGACCAACGGCTTGTAAGGCCGCCGCTCTACCGCTGAGCTACCCGCCCTGGCGGAGAGGGGCGCCACTTTACCCAGGCGAGGCGGACCGTCAAGGCTTTTCTGTGACCGGGACGCCTGGCCGTCACGTGGTGGTTGGCCAGGCGTTGGCGTGGTGGTCAGCCGGCGCAAGGGGCACCACGAGAAGAGAAGGAGGCGTGAGGAAGGGCGCCATTCCCGTGCGGATCACGGTCCTCGATGTAGCCCCCTCCGCGGAACTGGAGTAACCGCCCCGCCCGACGGCGGAGCGGGAGCGCCGCCACAGGAGGAGCGGAGAACATGGCGGAGAAGATCGGCATCCTCGTCGGCTGGGAGCAGTCGATGCCCCAGGCGTTCATCGATCGATGCAACAAGGTCCCGGGCATCCAGGCGGAGTTCGCGAAGATCGGCGGGACGCCCGAGCGTTTCACGAGCCCCTACCGCGTGCTCGTCGACCGCATCAGCCACGAGGTGAAGCACTATCGCTTCCACTTGAAGGCGGCCGCGCTGGGCGGCGCGTTCGTCATCAACGATCCGTTCTGGTGGAGCGCCGACGACAAGTTCTTCGGCTACTCGCTGGCCTCGCGCCTCGGCGTCGCCACGCCGCGCACCGTCCTGCTCCCCCAGAAGGACTACATCCCCTCCATCGACAAGTTCCGCAGCCTGCGCAACCTCGAGTTCCCGCTGCAGTGGGAGGCGATCTTCGATTACGTGAAGTTCCCGGCCGTCCTCAAGCCGGCCGACGGCGGCGGATGGAAGGACGTCTCCATCGTCAAGACGCCCGAGGAGCTCTTCCGCGCCTACGACGCTTCGAACCTCAACGTGATGACGCTCCAGGAGTTCATCGACTTCGACGACTACGCCCGCTGCATCTGCATCGGCCAGGAGCACGTGCTCCCGATCCAGTACAACCCCTCGCGCATCCACCCGAAGACGGGGCTCCGCGGCGCGTACATCCACAACGAGGGCGGGCGCTGGCTCTCGCCCGAGCTGCACAACCGCCTCATCGAGGACTCGCACAAGCTGAACCGCGCGCTCGGCTACGACATGAACTCGGTGGAGTTCGCCATCAAGGACGGCGTGCCCTACGCCATCGACTTCACGAACCCCGCGCCCGACATGCACGTCGACTCGATCCTCGAGCCGCACTTCGACGTGGTCGTGGACTGGATGGTCGACTTCTGTGTCAAGCAGGCCAAGGGCCAGGGCTCCACGCGCGACAACTACCGCTGGAGCAAGGTGCTCGACCCGGCGACCAAGACGATGAACGGCTTCGGGAGCAGCCGGTGACGAAGGCGGGGGGCGCGGATGGAGCCACGGGGCCCCTCCGCGCCGCCCGGCGCTCGACGGCGAGCGCGCTCACCGTGACGGGGGCGCGCTCCTTCGAGGCGCACGTTCGAGACGTCGAAAGTGGGGGGCATCGGCAGCGCGGGTCGTGATCACGCCGGCCCGCACCGCGAGCGTTGCTTGGGATCCACGGTACCCGGGATGTCGGAGGCTCCGCGTCGCGGCGCGCGGTCCCGCGCGTGGGGCGCGGTAATCCGTTGATTTTGAGCGCAAAGCCCCCGACCCTAAAAGGCAGCGAACCAAGTCCGGGGCCCGGGGTCCCGGGGGAGCGACGACGATGACGACGGTTCAGGGCCTCCTCGATGGTCAGTTCACGCTGGGCATCGAAGAGGAGTTTCAGATCGTTCACCCGGAGACGCGCGAGCTCCGCTCGTACGTGAGCCGGCTGCTGGAAGAGGGGAAGGAGAACGCGCTGCTTCGCGAGCGCGTGCGGCCCGAGATGCACCAGTCCGTCGTGGAGACGGGCACAGGGATCTGCTGCGACATCAAGCAGGCGCGTGACGAGGTGACGGAGCTCCGCGCCTCGCTCTGCGACTTGGCGAAGAAGGGTGGCCTCCGCATCGTCGCCGCGGGCACGCACCCCTTCAGCGATTGGAAGAAGCAGGACATCACCGACGGCGATCGCTACAAGGGCATCGTCGAAGATCTGCAGGACGTGGCCCGTGCCAACCTGATCTTCGGCCTGCACGTGCACGTCGGCATCAAGGATCGCGACACGGCCATGGCCCTCGCGAACCAGGTTCGCTACTTCCTCCCGCACATCCTCGCCATCTCCACCAGCTCCCCCTTCTGGCTCGGCCGCAACAGCGGTTTGAAGAGCCTGCGCAGCGAGATCTTCAAGCGCTTCCCCCGCACCGGCGTGCCCGGCAAGTTCGCGTCGTACCAAGCGTTCCAGAGCTACGTCGATCTGCTCGTGAAGACGGGCTGTATCGACAACGCCAAGCGCATCTGGTGGGACGTCCGCGTGCACCCGTTCTTCGACACGGTCGAGGTGCGCATCTGCGACATGACCACGCGCATCGACGACACCGTCGCGATCGCCGCGCTCATCCAGGCCGTGATGGGCAAGCTCTACCTGCTCTACCGGCGCAACCTCGCGTTCCGCGAGTACCCGCGCGCGCTCATCGAAGAGAACAAGTGGCGCGCCGTCCGCTACGGGATGGACGGGCAGCTCATCGACTTCGGCAAGCAGGAGCAGGTGCCCGTGCGCGCTCTCATCGGCGAGCTGCTCGAGTTCGTCTCGGAGACCGCCGAGATCTTCCGCTCGCAAAACGATCTGGAGCGCATCCGCGAGATCGTGCGCGACGGCTCGAGCGCCGATCGCCAGCTCGCCCTCCACGCCAAGACCAACAGCTTCCACGCCGTCGTCGACGATCTGATCGAGCAGAGCGCCCTCGGGACCTGAAAAAGCTCTGGGAGGCGGCTGTCGATGCTCGCTGGCAGCCGCCGGCAGAGAAAAAGGTCTGGTCGTTGGCCGTCAGCGGTCGCCGGCAGACAAAAAGTCTTGTCGTTGGTCGACGGATGTTGCGCCGCGCGGATCAGCGCTGGCTCGCCCAGCGCGGGGTTTGGGGCCGCTCGCGGCCCCAACGTGATCAACGGATGAATTTGCGGGCGGCCTCGGCCATGCCTTCGAGGAGGGAGGCGGGGTTGCGCTCGTCGAAGAAGTACTGGAACTTGGGGCGAGGGGCCTTGATGTCGGCGGCGAGCTGGCCATCCGGCGAGAGGAAGAACGTCCGCGGGACGTAGCCGCCGTCGGGCTGGAACTTGGCCGCGACGTCGCCGTGATCGTCGGCGTTGACCCGGATCATCACGAAGCGCTTCGCCTGGGCGACGACCTTGGCGTCGTCGAAGACGCGGCTGTAGTTGCGGCAGTGCGGGCACCAGCCGGTGTAGAGGACGAGGCAGATGGGCTTCTTCTCGGCTTTCGCCTTGGCGAGGCCGGCTTCGTAAGACTGCCAGTCGATCTCCGCCGCATTCCACGTCTCGCCGACGAGGGCGGCGAGCGGGCCGACGGTCGGGCTCGGCGCGGCAGCGGCCGGCGGCTCGGCGGTGGCGGCCGGCTCGGGCTGGGCCGTCGCGTCGGGACGCGAGCAGGCGGCGAGCGAGAACGCGACGAGCCCGGCACCGACGAGGCGAGCCGATCGAGCTCGGCCATCGATTCGGGAGAGAGAGGACCACCGCGACCGTGACGTCGAGAGACCGAGGAGGCCGTCGCTTCGCATGCGACGAGAGGTGTAGCCGCCGCTCTGCGGGGCTGTCCACCCGATTCATGTCGTCCCGGTCATCCGTGCGTGACGCGTGATCCTCGCGCGCGCGGTGCGGCTCCGCTATCTCTCGGCCGTCCCCCCAAACGGAGAGCCCAACGATGCGCTTCCTGCACCCCGAGCACGACGAGCAGCTCGAGCTCTCGCTCGACGATGTCTTCCTCACGCCCGGCTTCTTCACCGGCACCTCGCGCCTCGAGGTCGATCTCCGGCCACCGGATTTCGCGGGCGGAGCGCACCCCGTCGTGTCCGCGAACATGAACGCGGTCACGGGCAAGCGCATGGCGGAGACGATGGCCCGCTTCGGCGGGCTCGGCGTGCTGCCGCAGGACATGGATCTCGACACGGTCGATCGCATCGTGCGCCACATTCGCAGCGCCGATCCGCTCTACGACACGCCGCTGGCGGTGGGCCCGCGGGCGACGCTGCGCGACGTGCTCGGCATCATCCGCAAGCGGTCGCACGACATGGTGGTCGTCGTCGACGACGAGCGGCGCCCGCTCGGCATCGTGACGCACGCGGATCTACGTGACCGTGATCAATACACGCCGGCCGGCGCGCTGATGTCGCCGCGGCTCGTCACCATCCAGGCGGGCACGCCCAACCGCGATGCCTTCCTGCTGATGGAGAAGGATCGCGTGAAGGCGGCGCCCGTGCTCGACGAGGCGGGGCGGCTGCACGGCGTGCTCACGCGCGACGATGCGGTGCGCCTCGAGCTGCTCAAGCCGAGCCTCGATGCGCGCGGGCAGCTCATGGTGGCGGCCGCGGTCGGCATCTCGGCGCACGTCGCGGCGACGGCGGCGCGGCTCGTGGAGATCGGCGCTTGCGCGATCGTCATCGACACGGCGCACGGTCACCAGCGGCGCATGCTCGAGGCCATTCGCGAGGTGCGGGCCGCGCTCGGGACCCGCGTGCCCATCGTGGCCGGCAACGTGTGCACCGCCGAGGGTACGCGCGATCTGATCGAGGCGGGCGCCGACGTGGTGAAGGTCAACGTCGGGCCCGGCGCGATGTGCACGACGCGGATGCAGACGGGCGCGGGCCGGCCGACGTTCTCGGCGGTGCTCGCGTGCGCGCGGGAAGCACGCCGCCTCGGCAAGCACGTGTGGGCCGACGGCGGCGTGCGCGAGCCGCGCGACGTGGCGCTGAACCTCGCCGCCGGGGCCTCGCGCGTGATGATCGGCACGGCGCTGGCCGGCACCTACGAGAGCCCCGGTGACGTCAAAGAGGACAAGGACGGCCTGCTCTACAAAGAGAACTACGGCATGGCGAGCGCGCGCGCGGTCATCGATCGCACGGCCGATCTCGATCCCTTCGAGCGCGCCAAGAAGGCCTTCTTCCGCGAGGGGATCTCGACGTCGCGGGTCTACATCCGCGAGGGGCGCGAGAGCGTGGGCGCGTTCCTGATCGAGATCATCACCGGCGTGCAGTCGTCGTTCACGTACGCGGGCGCGAAGAGCTGCAGTGATCTTCACGAGAAGGCGGTCATCGGCGTGCAGACGGCGGCGGGCTTCGGCGAAGGGAAACCGCACGGCGCGGTCCGGCGCTGAGCCGGCGCTGATGGGAGGCGGCGCGTGATCGGCGCGCGCCGCCTCGGGACGATCACACCACGCGGTAGGTTTCGCCGGCGGCGCGCAGGCGATCGATGAGCTTCGTGCCCATGGCGGAGGCCGGCGTGAGGACGCCGCTGCGCGCGGGCAGCTCGTCTTGGGCCAAGGAGAGGGCGGCCTCGGAGAGCATGATGGCGGTCTCGCCGTAGCCGGGATCGCGGCGCGCGCCGACTTCGCCGACGAGGGTCTTGCCCGAGGCGCTGCGCGCGCGGATCTGGATGTGGAAGCTGCCGCGCTCGCGCTGCTCGCGGGTCGGGCCTTCGCCGGGCGCGGGGAGGAAGCGTCCGAGCAGCTTGCGGCCGGGCGCGCTCGCGCCCACGGCGGCGACGCCCGCGAGGCCGGCGGTCGTGCCCACCGCGATGGCGAGGCCGCGGATACCGGCGCCCGCGTCGATGGCCTCGTCGTAGCGGAAATCGCGGCCGTACGCGTAGCCGAGGAGCGCGTTCGAGCGGCGCACGATGCGCGTGTTCACGCCGGCCATGACGAAGGGCGCCGTCCAGCGGCCGACGTCGGCGTCGCGCCCGGGGCCCATGGAATCGCGCCCATCCGGGCCGCGCCGGCTGCTGTCGGGATCGAGGACGTAGGGATTGGCGAGCGCGCGGCGGACGCCGGGATCACCGAGGTTCTCGAAGATCGCCATCATGCTCGCGATGGTGCCGCCGCTGACGCCGCCCGAGGCTTTGATCACGCGGAAGCGCGCTTCGGCCAGGCGATCGCCTTCTTTGGCGAGGTGGTCGTGGAGCATGAAGACGCCGAGGTCCGAAGGGATGGAGTCGAAGCCGCAGCAGTGCACGATGCGCGCGCCCGTCTGCACGGCGCGATCGTGGTGGGCGTCGATCATGGCGCGGATCCACGGCGTCTCGCCGGTGAGATCGCAGTAGGCGATGCCGGCCTCGGCGCAGGCGGCGACGAGCGGCTCGCCGTACTTCGCGTAGGGGCCGACCGTGGTGCACACGACGCGGGTGCGGCGGGCGATGGAGTCCATTGCGGCGCGATCGTGGCTGTCGCCGAGGACGATGGGGAGATCGCGGGCCGCGCCGTCGATGGTCGCGAGATCGGCGCGGACGCGCTCGAGCTTCTCGCGGCTGCGGCCGGCGAGGGCCCAGCGGATCGCGGGTCGCTTCTGCACCAAGGTCTCGGCGACGAGCCGGCCGGTGAAGCCGGTGGCGCCGAAGAGGACGAGATCGAAGTCTTTGTCGCGATCGCTTTGGGCCATGGGCTGCCACGGTAGGGGTAGCGCGGAGCGTCGTCGAGGGTGCTCGTCGGCTGCGTGATGCGTCGCGCCGCGGGAGCGCGATCGCGCTGGGAAACCATGCGTTCTGCTCGGGTGCTTGCCCGCGCGTGACGGCGCGGAAGGATCTCCCCCTGCGCGCGGCGCGGGGGTACCCTCGGCGCCGACCACGCGGGAGCAACCATGTACAAGCTCGTTCTGATCCGGCACGGCGAGAGCACTTGGAACGTCGACAACCGCTTCACGGGTTGGACGGATGTCGACTTGAGCCCGAAGGGCCTGACCGAGGCGCACGAGGCCGCGCGGCTCCTCGAGGAGGGCGGTTACACGTTCGACGTGGCGCACACGTCGGTCCTCAAGCGGGCCATCCGCACGCTGTGGACGCTGCTCGACGACATGGACCTGATGTGGCTGCCGGTCCACCGGACGTGGCGCTTGAACGAGCGGCACTACGGAGCGCTCCAAGGGCTCGACAAGGCTGAGACCGCCGCGAAGTACGGCGACGCGCAGGTGCTCACGTGGCGCCGCAGCTTCGCCGATCCGCCGCCCGCGCTCGATCCGAACGACGAGCGCCACCCACGTCACGATCGACGCTACGCGGGCCTCTCGGCCGCGGAGCTGCCGGCGGCGGAGTCGCTCAAGGACACGATCGCGCGGTTCCTCCCGTACTGGCACGAGACGATCGCGCCCGACATCCGCGCGGGGAAGCGCGTGCTCGTGGCCGCGCACGGCAACAGCCTACGCGCGATCGTGAAGTACTTGGACGGCGTGTCCGACGAGGAGATCGTCGGGCTCAACATCCCCACGGGCGTGCCGCTCGTGTACGAGCTCGACGAGAACCTCAAGCCGATCCGCCACTACTACCTCGGCGATCCCGAGGCCGTGCGGAAGGCGGCCGAGGCCGTGGCCAAGCAGGCGCAGCGAAAGGGTTGATGACGTGATCGATGCAGCGTCCGCGCGCCTCTCCCGAGCCTGCCTTCGCGGCGAGGCGCGCGCGGCGTTTGCTCGGCGATGCGGGACGCCGGCGGTGATGATCCGCGCGCGCTTCGGGCGCTCCGGCAGGCAGGCCTGAGCGTGGCGAGCGATCCGCGCGACGCTGGGGATTCGTCCCAAGAGCACACGCAGCCGGTGCTTCCGCTGCGCGATCTCGGCGGCGCGCGCGGGCCCGTGGCGCGCGTCGGCGGGCGCGTGGAGGTGAAGGCGGACGGGCCGCTCGCGGTGTCGTCGCTGACGTGGCGCGACGCTTCCGGACGGCTGTTTTGCACGCTGGTCGCCAAGGTCGGCCACGAGCTCGCGCCGGGCCTGTGCCCGCTGCTTCCCGAACCGATCCCGATCCAACACGAAGACGGGCACTGGGAGAACGACCCGCAGAAGAGCGTCCACGTGCCCAGCGATCTCGCGCCCTTCAAGGCGGCGGCGGAGATCGTGGTGGTCGGCTCCGCGTTCGCGCCGGTCGGGCCACCGCAGCAGAGCGTGATCGCGCGCGTGATCGCGGGCTCGGTCGACAAGTCCGTGGTCGCGTGGGCGCCGCGCTTCCAACGGCCGGATGGAAGCATCGAGGAGCTGCCGCGCCAGATGCGCTTCTCGCTGCGCTACGAGCGCGCAGCGGGCGGACCGGAGACGGACAACCCCGCGGGGATCGACACGAGCCGGATCGACACGCGCGGGCGGCGACAGGTCCCCGAGCTGTTGCCGCCGAACTTCGAGCTGAAGCGGCCGGGCGATTTCGTGCCGACGATCGGGCTCGGTCCGATCGCGGCTGCGTGGCGCCCGCGCATGGGGTACCTCGGCGATCAGGACGCGGAGTGGCTCCGGGGATCGCGCGAGATCGCGCAGCCGGCCGGGTTTCCGCCGCGATTCTTTCAAGCGGCGCCGATGGATCAGTGGCTCGATCGGCCGCTCGTGGCCAATGAGCGGATCGTGCTCGAAGGCTTGCACGCGTCCATCCCGCGGCTCGTGACGAGCCTTTCGGGGATCGAGCCTTGGGCGGTGGTGGGCGTGACGAGCGAGCCGCTGCGCATGCAAGCAGATCTGCTCTTCATCGACACGGATCGCGCGCTGGCGACGCTGACGTTTCGCGCGCAGGTGCCGCTCGACGAGAGCGGCGGCCGCCTGCGTGTGGTGATCCTCGGCGTGCCCATGGGCGCGCCGCCGCCGGCGGATGCGGTTCGTCGCGCGCGCAGCGTCACGGTGGGCGCGCCCGCGCCGAACGCTTCGCCGGTGGACACGCAGCCCTGGCACGAGACGACGCGCGTCGAGGACGCGGGCCCGCGCAAGCCGGCGGTGCTGCCGTTTCCCGCGGGTGGCGCGCCGGCCAAACCGGCGGCGATGTTTCAAACGTCGACCGCGCTCGCGCGTCCGCCGCTCGCCTCGCAGCCGGACGGTGCGCTGCCGTTCGCGCCGCCGCCGCGCGCGTCCTTTCCCGATGGATCGCTGCCGTTCGCCGCGCCGCCGTCGCGGGCTTCGTCGCCGGATCTCGGGCTTCCGTTCCCGAGCACGCCGCCGCCTGCGTTCACGCCTCCGCTGTCGCAGCCACCGCAGCTTCCGCCGCGCGCGTCGCAGCCGCCGCAGATGACACCGGCGCCGCCGCCGCTCGTGCCTCCGCCGTCGTTGTTGTCGACGCCCGCGTCGGTGCCGCCGTTGCCGCCTCCGCCGCCGATGGTGCCGGCTGCGATGATCGCGGAGACGCCTGTCTTCGTGCCGCCGGTCGCGACGAAGAGCGCGCTGCCGCCGGTGCCGGCCGACGCGCGCGAGCCCCAACGTGGGGCTCTCATCCGGCCGCTCACGGCGCTTCGATCCGATGCGGGGACGCCCTCGGCGACGACGCCGGCCACACCGGCGAACGCGGCGCTCGGCGGCCTTCAATCGGCTTCGGACGCGGCGGCCGCGCGCGAGCGCGAAGCGAAGACCGCGAGCGCGCCGCGGGAGCGCACCGAGCCTCGGTCGCCGCCGCGTCGCGCGGTCGTCGATCTGCTCGCGTTCGATCCTCCCATCGCGCCGCGGCTGCGTGCGCTCCAGCGTTTCGCGTCCATCTGGCCGCGGCCGCGCGCGCAGTCCATCGACGATGCGCGGCGTGATCCTCCAGATCGGGATCGCGAGACGGTGCTCCGGGTGTTGTGCTTCGGGAGGCCCGAAGGCGCGCACGAGATCCGCCGCGCGCTCGCCGACGGTCTCGACGATGCGGACCTCGATCCGCCGCTCGCGCTCGTCTCCGGCGAGCTCAAGCTGATCTTCGACGAGACCGAGACGTTGCGGGTCACCGTCGCGGTGGCGCAGCCCGTGGCCGGTGGTGACAAGAAGGTGCTCGCCGCGATCGCGCTGGCGCAGGAGGCGCTCGGCACGACCATCGGCCCGCGTCCCGATGCGGCGCTGTCGCTCGCGCGTCAGATCGAGTCGGCGACGGCCTCGCTGTCGCTGCCGCCTCGCTACGTCGCCGCGGAGGTCGAGCGCGCGCTGCTCGAAGGCCGCAAGCTCAAGCGGCGCACGCTCCGCGGCGCCGCGCGGGTCCGCGCGGACCTCGTGCTGCGCGACGGCGAGGCGCTGCCCATCTACCTGCCCGACACCATCAGCGGCTCGCTGCCGTTGCTCCCCGCGTTTCCCATCCTCGGCGTGTGCGAGGTTCGCCCCCGCGAGGACGGCGCCGAGGCGCACGCCGAAGCGCTCTTCGCCACCGCGCTCGGCCGCGTGCTCCACACGCGCGCCGAAAGCTGATTCCGAGAGGGAGAAGGAACGCAAAGTCGCAAAGACGCAGAGGCGCAAAAAGGCGGGGAGAACCGGCCTCTTTGCGTCGTTGCCTCTTTGCGAGGTTGCGTTGAATCAGGCGCGGATCGAGCGACGGATTGGGCGTGCGTCCGGCGGGCGGAGACACAACGGTGACATTTCCGGGATGGTCCCGATACCTTCGGAACGCATGCTCCTCGTCGAGCCGGGCGGTGGGCCGCGGTGGAGGAGAGACCATGGAGACCAGCAGCTCGAAGAAGACGGGGCTCATCCTCGGTGCGGTGGTTCTCGCGGTCGTGGTCTGCGTGAACCTGCTGCGCCGTCACGTGGACGCGCAGGCGGCGCCTGCGCGGCCGCGCGTTGCCTCCGCGCGTCCGGAGGTCGTCTCGCCGTCGCGTGTCGCTGTGCCTTCGTCTGTCGAGTCGCGACGCGCGCGTGATGCGATGCGCGCCGAGATCCTCGAAGCCATGCGCCGCCGAGCGGCGGCTTCTCCCGTCGCTGCATCACCGGCGGCTCCTCGCGCTGTGGCGTCCGCGCCGGCTGCGGCGGGGGACGAGCCGCGCGGTCATTACGAGCCTTCGTACATCCGAGAGCACTTCCGCGAGGACATGTTTCCGTTGCTGCGCCAGTGCTACGAAGGCGCGCTCGAGCGACGTCCGAAGCTCGCTGGAAAGCTGGTGCTCGGCTTCGACATCGTGGGCGATCCGTCGGTTGGCGGCATCGTCGAGGAGGCGAGCTTCGCTGAAGGGAGCACGCTCCAAGATCCCGAGATGGAGACTTGCGTGCGCGAGTCGTTGATGACGCTCACGTTCGACAAGCCGCCCACGGGAGGCGGGCGCGTGTCGGTGAAGTATCCGGTCGAGTTCGCGCCCGAAGGCGAAGAGCCCGACGGCGGCGCGGCGAGCGCGGGGACCGACGGGGGGACCTCGGGGCGAGAGGCTGCGGACGGCGGGCGTCGTTGAGCGGGCCTGCTCAAGGGAACGCGGCGCGCAGGCTGCGATAGAACGTCTCCACGTCGCCGCCCTCGGGCACGCCGGCGGAGCCGCCGTCGTTCAGCTCCACGAGCATCCATCCGCCGTCTTCCTTCTCCGCGACGTCGGCTGCATAGAAGCGGCTGCGCACGCGGGGCAGGAGAGGCGCGAGGATCTCGGGGCCCGGAGGCTCGCCCTGGTAGTCGCCGTCCGACCAATACGGCGCGACGAAGATGGGGCGTCCATCGACCACGAAGAAGCGATACTCGCGCACCAGCGGCAAGCGGCTCTTCGGGTGAAGGCCGATGCGCCGCAGAGCGACGAACGCGCGAAAGACGAGCCCGCCGACGACGTGCCCATCTTGGAGACGGAGGAAGTTGCCGACGACGCGCTTCACGTTCTCCTCGTCGTCGGCCGCGGGGATGAAGCAGGCGTCGAACCACTCGTGCTTTCGCGATTTGACGTAGTCCTTGAGGATCACCGCGCCCGATCCGAACGCGGCGCGCACCGAGGCGGCGACCTCGGCGACGTCGAAGCTGGTGCCGGGCAGCCAGATGGATCGTGCCGTTTGCTCGGCGCCGCCGATGGCCTCGTACCACTCGGGCAGATGATGGCAGTGTCGATAGGCCGCGAGATCGGTCACGAGCCGCCCGCCGCGCGCGGCGACGGCGTCGCTCAGGCGCGCGTAGGCTTCGAGGTCCAGGAGCCAACCGCGATAGAGCACCTCGCCCGGTTGCTCGGGGACCTTGCGCAGCTTCGCTTCGCCGCCGAGGTAGGCCTCCACGTCGACGAAGCCGACGTCGAAGCCGACGCTCGCCGCGTGCTCGGCCTCGCGCTCGAACCCCGTGTCGGGCGCGTTGGGGCGCATGGGGTTGCTCGGGAAGAGCACGATCATGCGCGGAACCGTATCAGAGGCGGCGCGGCCGAGACGGGCGCTGCCTCTACCGCACCACGATCTCTCCGCTCACCGCATCCACCACGACCTCGCGATCCTCGAATGCTGCATCCGCGGCCATCCGCGCGGCCAGCGGTGTGATCACCCGCTCCTCGATCACGCGCACGAGCGGCCGCGCGCCGCGCGTCGGATCGTAGCCGAGTTCGGCCAGGAGCTCCTTCGCGGCGTCGGTCACGGTCAGGCGCAAACCGCGGCGGACGAGGCCCGTGCGGGCTTGGGCTTTGGCGAGCTCGAGGTCGACGATGGAGAGGACGTCGGCGCGGTCGAGGCGACGGAAGGGGATGACGTGATCGATGCGGTTGACGAGCTCGGGCCGGAAGTGCTCGCGTACCTTGGCAATGGAGGCGCCGGGATCGACGCCGTCGCCGAAGCCGACGGTGCGCGTGTCGGCGACGCCGAGGTTCGACGTCATCACGATGAAGGTCATGCGGAAGTCGACGAGGCGACCTTCTTCGTCGGTGAGGCGGCCTTCGCCGAGGATGGCGAGGAGCACGTCGAAGACTTCGCGATGGGCCTTCTCGATCTCGTCGAACAACACGAGGCTGAGAGGCTCTTGGCGGACGCGCTGCGCGAGGGAGGACACGCCCGGGCCGACCTCGAGCAGACGATCGGCGGCGCCGGGGCGCATGTATTCGCTCATGTCGAGGCGGATCATGCGGGCCTCGTCGCCGAACAAGGTGCGTGAGAGCGCCTTGGCGAGCTCCGTCTTGCCGACGCCGGTGGGGCCGACGAAGAGGAGCGTGCCCACGGGCCGCTCCGGATCGTCGAGGCCGGCCTTGAAACGAGAGAGCACCCGCGCCGCCACGGCGCAGGCGCGATCTTGGCCGATCACGCGGCGCTGCAAGCGCTCGGCGAGAGACGCGGCGGAGGCGGGGACCTCGTCGGCGATGAGCTCGACCGGGAGGCCGGAGTAGCGCGCATAGGCTTCGGAGACGTCGCGCGGGTAGAGCTCCTTCGGGGCGCGGGGAGGCGCGTCTTTGGGGGCGCGGGCGTCGGACTCCTGATCGAGCCAATCGTAGAAACGCAGCGCTTTGCCGGGGAAAGCGGTGTCACGGCGAAACATGGAGAGGTGCACGACGAGGCGCTTCTTGCCCGCGGGATGGAGGTGGAAGCGCGGCGACTTGCGGGCCTCGTACTCGTGGAGGAGCGCCGGCACCTCGGCGGCGACGGGCTCGTGGAGGCGGATGATCCGAAACGAGGAGACGAAGGTGGCGGCGCGGCGCTCGGCCGTCTCCAGCTCGGGCTCGGTGCACTCGGCCACGAGGCTCACCTCGCCGGAGCGCACGGACGCGCCGAAGACGTCGGCGATGCTGGTGCCGTCGGGCTGCGCGCGGAGGAGCGGAAGGAGGTTGCCGACGTAGAGGTAGTCGCCTTCGTGCGACAGCTCGCGCGCCATGGAGAGGCAGCGCTCCTGCCACATGCCGAGGTACTTCATCCCGGCGAGGATGCGATCGGTCGACGTGCTCCACAGGCGCGGCACGTTCTCCCGCGCCTTGTCGCGCCGCTGCGCGAGGAAGCGGCGCGCCATGCGATGCACGAAGGTCGTCTTGCCGACGCCGGGCGCGCCGACGATGAGGATGGAGGCCGGTGGATCGCGATCGAAGAGGCTCGCGGCGGAGGCGAGCTCGGGCGACGCGCCGAGGATGGGCGGGAGCTTGCCGCGGCCGGCCTTTTCGACGAGCTCTTCGGCGACGGCGCGCAGGGTGGGGAAGGGATCCTCTTCGCGCTGCGCCGCGAGCGAAGCGGATCTGTGGAGGCGCGGCGACCACTCGCGCACGTACTCGTCGCCTTCCTGGCGGAAGTCGTAGATGGATCGCCCGCTCTCGCCGACGAGCGCCGTGCTCACGGCCTGGCGAAGGACGTCGGCGGCGATGGAGAGATCCTCGACGATGAAACGCCAACCGAAGCGGGGCACGAGGATGCGATGGCCGCCGCCGGGGACGCGGCTCGCGAGGTAGCTCAAGACGAGCGGGATGCGCCGCTTGCCGATGACGGCCCGCTTCTTCACCGACGTCTGCGGGTGCACGTCGACCGGCGCGGTGCGGACCTGGAACGACTCGTCCCAGAGGTAGCGCGCCATCGCGTGGTCGCCGCGCGCCGCGATGGCGTGCACCTCGCGCTCGAGCTGCGCGAGCACGTCGTCCTCGGATACGCCGTATGCGGAGGGCGGTGGGCTATCCATGGCCCAATCCCACGTGCGCAGGAGGATGCCGGTGTATCGGCCGTCTTCGTGGCGGACGAAGTAGACGCGCAGGCTCTCTTTGCTCATCGCGCGGCCTCCATGCCTTCGGCGTCGTCGTCGCGGCTAGCACGCAGAAGCCACAACGGCGCGAGCGCATCGGCGAGCGAGCGGGCATGGACGGTGTCGGCGTGGCCCATGACGTAGTCCTCGATTTCGAAGGGCACGGGCGGGCCGCCGGCGCGCGGCGGATCGAAGCGCAGCTTGCGCACAACCTCCGGCAAGGCGCGCACCGGCGGGCGCGCGAGGACGTCGGCCGGCATCTCGCCGGAGATGGCCGGGTAGACGCGGACGCGCACCACTTCCGGGCCGCGGCCGAGCGAGGTCCAGACATGGGTGCCGTCTTCGAGGCCGAAGAAATCACGCACGCAGAGGCCGACGATCTTGAGCACGTAGCGGCCGCCGCGCGCGGGATCGGGGTGTAGGAGCGCGCTGCCGCCCAGGCCCTCGCAGCGATCGCCGGCGTGGCCGCTCGAGGCCCAGGCTTCCACTTCGCCGCGCGCGTCGGCGTAGATGGCGGCGAGCCATTCGACGAGGCCGGGCTCGGCGGCGGCGAAGCGGGCGCGATCGTCGAGATCGGCGGCGCGCGTGATCTCCACGAAGATGGCGTGCTGCGTGGGATCGTCGGCGTGACGGAGCGCGCGCCGGAGCCAGTAGCCCTCGGCGAGGCACTCGAGGATCTCGGCCTTGAGGAGGTGCTTCACGCGCACGGGCATCTGGTCGCGGCGGAAGAGGCGGATGCGCTCGACGGCCTCCTCGGGCGTCGTGATGGTGGTGAAGCCGAAGCGTTCCATCTCGAGGAGCTCGTGGTCGTCCTCGTCGCTCGCGCGGATCTGCTCGATGCGCGCGCGGAACGCCTGGATGTCGGCTCGCATGGAGTCGAGGTTGTAGACGGCCTCGGCGTGCTCGCGCCGGCCTTGCTGCGCGAGATGGAAGCGGATGCGATCCGAGAGGCGCGCGAGGTGACCTTCTTCGAGGAGCGCGTCGACGAAGCCGAGGAGCTCGGGCAGGCGCTCCTTGATGCGGGCGATGGGCAGATGGAAGAGCGGCGCGAGCGCCCAGCGCGCGTCCACGGGGCTCGCCTCGACGAGCGCCTCGCGCTGCACCGCGAAGCCATCCCCCTCGACGGAGAGATGGAGGAGCTGCATGGCCGCGGGCTGGCCTTCCGTGATCGCCGCAGAGAGCGCGGAGCCGATGCGATCTTCGAGGAAGCGCTTCACCGAGCGGGCGCCGTCGCGGGCCGCGAAGGCCTCCTCGGCCACGCGCTCCGCGACGCCGGGGCCGATGTCGACGAAGATGCTCCGCTCGGCGAGGCCGCGGCGGCGAGTGAGGCGATCGAGCTCCTTCTGCGCCACGCGCGCCGCGACGTCGGCGGTGAGCGGGCGGAAGGGGACGATGCGATCGATCCGGTTCCACAGCTCGGGTGGGAAGAACTCGCGCACCGCGCGGGCGATGTCGTGGAGGATGGCGTCCGTCGCTTCGCCGAAGCCGACCGCCGGCCGAGGCCGCGCGCCGAGGTTCGAGGTCATGATTACCACCGCGTGCTGGAAGTGCGCGGTGCGCCCCGCGGCGTCGGTGAGGCGGCCATCCTCGAAGAGCTGGAGGAGCAAGCTGAGCACCGACGGGTGCGCCTTCTCGATCTCGTCGAGCAACACCAGCGAGAACGGCTGCTCCAGCACACGCTGCGTGAGGAGGCCGTCGGGACGCCATCGATGACCGATGAGCCGCGCGGGCGCATCGGGGCCCGCGAGCTCGCTCATGTCGAAGCGGATCATGCGCGCCTGGCTGCCGTAGAGAAACTCGGCGAGGCACTTGGCGAGCTCGGTCTTGCCGGTGCCGGTGGGACCGGTGAAGAGATAGACACCGTAGGGGCGCCGGGGATCGACGAGGCCCGCCTTCACCCGGCACACGAGATCCGCGGCCACCTTCACGGCCTCGTCCTGTCCCATGACCTGGCGGGCGAGAGCGCTCTCCACTTCCGCGGGATCGAGGCGCGCGTCGCCGCGGAGGAGGATCTCGGGGACGCCGGTCTTGGCCGAGATCAAATCGAGGACGTCTTCGGACTCGATCGGCGATCCCCCGCGGCTCGGCTCGGTCTGGCAGACCTCGCGCAGCAGATCGATCGCCTTGCCTGGGAACGATCGCGAGGAGAGCAGCGAGCCGCTCAGATCCAAGACCGCCCGCAGCGCGTGGGGCCGGATGATCACCTTGTGCTGCCGCTCCTCGCGGCGCATCTCGCGCACGAGGAGCCGCAAGGTCTCCGAGGGCGTCGTGGGCGTGACGTGGATGGACGCGAAGAGCGAGGCGAAGGCGGGCGCGTCCTGTGCGAGGCGGCGGAGCTCCTCCTCGGTGCACTCGCCGATCATCACGATCTCGCGGCGGGCGAGCGGGCCGCGGAAGAAGTCGGCGAGCGATCGATCGCTCTCGCGCGAGCGGCCGATGCTGCCGAAGTGCGCGACGTCCTCGAGGACCAGCACCACGTCGCGCGAGCGCGCGTCCTCGACGACCTCGACACAGCGCTTCTCCCACTCGCCCAAGCGGCTCATGCCGGCGATGAGGCGGCGGCCGCTGATGCGGTAGACGGGGCGCACGCGATCGAGGTTCCGATGCGCGGGGTAGCCGTCGATCTCCAGGAGATCGGCGACCGCGTGGTGGATGAGCGTCGTCTTGCCGGAGCCCGGCGGGCCGACGATGATCATCGGCCGGCTCTTGCCGGCGCCGAGCAGGAGCTGGATGCGCTCGCGGTACGGCGATCGCGGGACGCCGATGTCGAGATCGCCGCGCGCGGCGCGCTCGCCGAGATCGACGCCGAGCTGCGGCAGGATCTGGAGGCGGCGGCGCTTGCGGCGCGGCGCGGGATCGCCGTCGGACGCGCTCGATCGGCCTGCGCTCGGCAGATCGTCGAGGAGCGAGCGCGTGTCGCAGGAGAACGAGATGACGTCGATGCGCTCGCGGCCTTGGCAGGCGAGCGCATCGATCGCCTCGTCGTCGAGGTCGGCGAAGACACGGGAGAGGTGCGCGCGGAGCTGCTCGTCGAGCGGAAGCTCGGGCTTGATGGGGATGGCGTCGTCCTGGAAGAGCGGATGGTAGGCGACGTGGAAGCGCTCGTCGGCCGAGGCCCAGCGCGGCTCGACGACGATGGGATAGACGCCGCTCACCTTGCGCCGATCGCTGCCCGCGAGCGTGAGCGTGAGGCGGACGCGCTCGAGCCGGAGGCCCTTCGCCATCTGGAGACGCGCGAGATCCCGCCCCTTGGCCGCGCCGATCAAGAACCGGAGCTCGTTCTGCAAGAGCTCGTGCACCTTGTGCAGATTGCGGCCTTCGCGCCGCCGGCCGAACGGACCGAGCCCGAGCGTCGCGCACTGAAAGAAGCCGGCCACCCGCCGCTCGAAGAGAGGGATGGTGAAGTTCACGGCAGCACCTCCGCCGCGGGCGAGAAGTAGTCGTCGCGATCGAGCGCGCCTGACTCGACGAGCAGGAGATGCGTGAGCGCGATCTCGTCGAAGCGCGCCCAATAGGCGGAAGGATCGATGGCCAGCGTGCGGAGCCGGGCGATGACGATCGATCGCCCTGGCTCGTCGTGGATCCGCGCCGCCGGGCCGCGCTTGCGCGCGTTGGCCGATGCGGGCCGCGGAGGCTCGAGGTGCGGCTCGTTCCACGCGTCGCCGGGGACGTCGAACTGAAGCGCGACGGTGCGGACGTGAAGGTGGAGCTTGCCGCTCTCGTCGTCGTCTTTGCCCTCGCTCTTCCGCTCTTTGATCGTGCGATGGAGGCCAGCTTCCAGCGCCAGGAACGCGCCCGCGTACGGGCCTCTCACGCGCAGGAGCAGGGCCTTGAGACCGCCGCCGGATCGCGTCCCGAGCTCGCGGGCCAGCCAGTCCATGCTCTGTGGAGGACCCCAGCGGCGATCGGCGGGCCACCCATCGCCTTGCTGTCCGGCCACGTGCACGAGCGCGCTCCACCCGCGCTTCGGCATCTCGTCGAGGAGGGGCCGGAGCCAACGATCGAGCGCGCCTTCGTCGAGCTCGTCGAGCACGATCGTGATCGCGTCGCGCCGCGGCTGGAGCGCCACGAGCGCATAGGGCAGCGCGCGCTGGAACGCGTCGAACGCCTTCTCCGCGTCGTCCACCAGGGCGCCGATGGGTTGCCCTTCGAAGAGCCCGACGAGGGCCAGCTCTTCCACGGCGTGGAGCTCCTCCTGCGCGGACATGAGCCGCCTCCACAGCGCATCGAGCCGGTGGTGATCGGCGGACAGCTCCCCCTGCTCGCGTTGGATGCGCCCGTCGCGCTTCTCCTTGTCGGTCAGGTTGAGCTGCGTGAGCAGGAAGTCGATCTGGTCCTTCATCTGCATCAAGGAGTCGAGCTCCCGATACGCATCGAGCTCGCGGCGGAGGAAGCCGATGCGCCCGTGATCCGACGCGTCCTCCGCCCGTTGGGCGCGCCGCTTTCGCCGCGCGACGAAGCGGAGACCGCCGGCCTCGGCGGTGGTGACGACGACCCCTTCGCGATCGAGATCCGGCTCGCTCGCGAGCGTGACGTCGATGGTCAGGTCCCGAGCCTCGCCGCCGAGCGCCGAGAGGAGCCGCGAGAGCGGCGCCGCCAGGTGCTCGTCCAGATGCCGCCGTTGCGCGCGGGCGCCGAACGTCTCCGAGTAGCCTTCGTCGGCGAGCTTCGTGAGCGCGCCGTCGCTCACCGCGAGCACGCAGCCGGCCTCCGCGATCCCGCTGCGCTGGCTGAGGCGATTCACGCCGAGCCGCGCCACGTCGCGCACCTCGGCGCGCGTCAGCGATCGAAAGGGCACGATGCGATCGATGCGGCCCACGAACTCCTGGCGGAAGCTCTCGGCCACGATGCGCTGGTAGTGCGCCGTGTCCGACGACGACCCGGAGGTGAAGCCCGCGGGCGTGCGCCGCTCCCCGGCGCCGAGGTTCGAGGTCATGATCAGGATGGCGTTGTGGAAGTACGCGGTGCGCCCGCGCGCGTCGCTGAGCCGCCCTTCGCCGGCCACCTGCAGCAGTAGATCGAAGACCGCCGGATGCGCCTTCTCGATCTCGTCGAGGAGCAGCACGCAGAACGGCTGCTCGCGCACCCGCCTCGTGAGCAGACCATCGGCGCTGTCCGTGCCGCGGATGAGCCGCTCGGCGGCGTCCGGCGTCATGAACTCGCTCATGTCGAAGCGGACCATGCGATCCGGCGAGCCGAAGAGATACGCAGCCAGCGCGCGGCTGAGCTCCGTCTTGCCCACGCCGGTCGGCCCGATGAAGAGGAACGTCGAGAGCGGCTTGCCCGAAGGCGCGAGGCCCGCCTTCACCACGCCGATCGTCTCCGACAGCCGGAGGATGGCCTCCTCCTGCCCGATGACGTGCTTGTGGAGCGCGGCGGCGACGTCCTCGATGCGCAGCGGCGCGTCGTCGCGGAGGAGCATCTCGGGCACGCCGGTCGCGATGGAGAAGACCTGGTAGAGCTCGCGCCGGCCGATGAGGGGCGGTTCGTTGGAGCTCAAACGATCTTTCTCGTGCGCCGCCCGCAGGTCGTCGTAGAGGTGCATCGCCTTGCCGGGGAAGGCGCCGTACGGGAGATAGCGCTCGGCCAGATCGACGAGCGGTGGGATCGCGTCGGCGGCGAGGCGCGGCCTCTCGGGCTCGACGAGGGCGTCGTGCGCGACGCGCCGCTCGAGCGCGAGGCGCGTGTTTTCGGGCGAGAGCGGATCGACGCGCAGCCGGCTCAAGCCCGCGAAGAAGGCCCAGTAACGGCCCTCCACCGCGTCGAGCCGATCGGCTCGGATCTCGGCGGCGACGCGGACCTTTCCTTCGTCGAGCCACGATCGCATCGCGCCCGCGAAGTCGACGCCGCCGTCCTCGACCCGCTCGGCCAAGAGATCGTCGAGGCTCTCGAAATAGAGCACGGCGTCGAGCGTGGCGACGGCATCCATCACGTCGCGGATGCGCTCCTGCCATTGCCCGAGGCCGCTCATCCCCGCGATGAGCTGCGCCCCCGACGTGGCCCACACCTGCCGCTCGGTCGCGGCCGCGTAGGCGCGCATGATCGCCGTCTTGCCCGCGTGCTCCGCGCCGACGAGGAGCACACCGAGCCGCTCCCGTCCGTCGAGCAGCGAGCGCAGCGTGGCGAGCTCCGTCTCGCGCGCCACGAGCGGCACCTTCGGCGCCCGATGGGCGAGGGTCGAGAGCGGCGTGGCCACCTGGCGCAGCGCGGACTCGGCCCGCCTGCGGCGCGCGCGCTCCTCGATGTCGGCGTGGCGCGACGCCTCGTCGGCGGCTCGGGCGTCGGGCAGCGGCACCTCGAGCACCTCGATCCGATGCGCCCGCGGCGGCAGGAGCCCGAGCCGATCCCACATGTCGAGATCGAGCGCGCCCACGATCCTGCGAATCTCGGCGCGCGCGGACTCCTCGAGCGGCTCGCCCCGCTCCAAGTAGAAAGCATGATCGAGGACCGGGCAGAGGACCCACACGTCGTCGTGATCGGGATCCGTGACGCGCGGCGGAGCGCTCGATCCATCGCGCGTGCTGCGCGCCGGCACGACGATGCAGAGGAACGTCACCGGCACGTCGTCGGCCTCGCGACGGCGCGCGGGATCCTCGCGCGGCAGCACGACGGCGACCTCCATCACGGCGGCGCGATCCGGCAGCGAGAGCCGGCTCACCTCCTCCGGCGCGGTCCGCGCGAAGTGCTCGCGCAGGAAGAGCGACAGCTCGGCGATCGCATCCTCTTCGCGGGCGTATGCCGCGAGCGCGGGGGCCGTGACCGGGTGCACGAGGCAGTGGCCATCGAACTGCTCGTTGACGAGCACATGCGTGCGCGCCGTGCGTGCGGGCCGATCGCGTGCGGACGAAGACGACATCTCGGCGCGAGGAGACCCGATCGCTCGGGAACGCGCAAGTTCGGCTCCGAGCGGTCACCGGCCGATTCGGGCGTGGATGCCATCGCGTGGTGCGATGCTCGCGCGAGCACGTGAATGCGAGCGCGATCCGCATCGAACAACACGTGCATGCGCCACGCGCGCAGCCTCGAGATGCGCAGACGGGGCGGATCGGATGGAGGTGGCGATGGACGCGACGATCGGACGGCGCTACCACGCGGCTCGATCATGGTGTTCCTCGTCGCCGGTGACGCCAACGCGGACGTGAGCGCGACGCTCGCGCGCTTCCCTCGCGAAGGAGATGACAGCCCGCTCCTCGGGCTCGGTTGGACGAGCGGTGGATCGAGCGCCAACGTGGCCACGGCGATCGCGAGGCTCGACGCGCGGGCGCGCCTCTTCGCGCGGGTCGGGACGGATCCGGCGGCGGACGTCGCCCTGCGCGCGGCCAAGAGCGCCGGCGTGGATCTCTCGGCGGTGCAGCGCGATCTCGTCATCGCGACGGGCCTCTGTTTCGCCGCGGTCTCGCCGGGCGGCGAGCGCACGTTCTTCAGTCATCGCGGCGCCAACGTGGCGCTCGCCGAAGCCGACGCCGAGGCGATCTTTCGCGAGGTGTCGTGGCTCCACGTGGGCGGGCACGCGCTCCTCGAAGGCGCGCAGCGCGCGACGACGCTCGACCTCGTCGCGGAGGCTCAGCGTCGCGGTGTCCCGGTGTCGCTCGACCTCTGCCTGCCGCTCATCGACGCCGCGCCCGAGCTGGTGATCGAGCTCGTCCCGCGCCTCCGCGCGCTCCTCGGCAACGAGCGCGAGATGCACGCGTTCGCCTGCGCCCTCGACCCATCGCTCGCGTCGCACGACGCCATGTCCGTGGCCTCCATGTGGGCCATCGAGCGCTTCTCGGGCGTGAGCATCGCCGTGAAGCTCGGCCGCACGGGCTGCACCGTCGGCGACGATGCGTGGATCTGTCTGCCCGGCTTCACGGTGGCCGCGCGCGACACCACCGGCTGCGGCGACGCCTTCGTCGCGGGCTTCCTCCTCGCGCTCGCGCGCGGCGCTTCCATCGAAGCGGCCGGCTGTTTGGGCAACGCCCTGGGCGCGCTCACCGCCACGCGCGCCGGCGCCGCGGAAGCGCTCCCGTCCCTCGCCGAGGTTCGCACCTTCCTCACGGAGCACGGTGAGCTCGCGGCGCTCGCCGTGCTAGACGTGCCGTCCGCATGATCCCGCCCTGGAAGAGCCGCCTCGACGCGCTTCGCCTCCCGGATCTCGAGGCCCTTTTCGGCCGGAAGAAGCCCGTCATCGGCATGGTCCATTGTTGGCCACTGCCGGGCGCGCCCGGCTACACCGGCTACGGGATCGACACCATCATCGAGCACGCCCTGCGTGACGCGCACGCGCTCGCCGAAGGCGGCGTCGATGGTCTGATCATCGAGAACATGTGGGACATCCCGTTTCGCGCGGGCCCGCATCTGCCGCCCGAGAGCATCGCGTCGCACGCCGTCGTGGCGCGCGCGGTGGGGCAGGGCGTGAAGCTGCCCTTCGGGATCAACCTCGTGCACAACGGCGGCGTCGCCTGCCTCGCGATCGCGCTGGCCGCGGGCGCGAGCTTCATCCGCGTGTGCATGCTCACGGGCGCCGGCGTGTGGGAGGCGGGCTCGTGGGACGAAGGCTGCGCCGCCGATCTCATGCGCCGCCGCAAAGACCTCGGGGCCGAGCACATCAAGATCCTCGCCGACGTGGACAAGAAGCACTCGGTGCGCTTCCCCGGCATCGACCTCGCGACCCACATCGAGTGGACGCGCTTCTCCGGCGCGGACGCGCTCATCGTCTCCGGCCGCATGACGGGCGACGCGCCCGATCTCGACAAAGTGCGCGAAGCCAAGCGCCTCGCGGGCGATCGCCCGATCCTCATCGGCAGCGGCGCTGCGGAGGAGAACATCGCGGCCTTCCTCGGCGTGGCCGACGGTGTCATCGTCGGCTCCAGCATCAAGGAAGACGGCATCTGCGAGCATCCGGTCGACGTCGAGCGCGTGCGCCGCTTCGTGGCCGCCGCCCATCAGCATCGCTGATGCTGGACATGTGAACAGTATCCTGTTAGCTCTCGTTCAATGCGTGCCCGCAAGCTCGCCGCCGTCGAGCTCGAGGATCCTCCGCCTCCCGATGACGTCGCCGATGTCTTCCTCGACGACGATCTCCCCGCGAACCGTGAGGAAGACGCGGGCTCGCTCGGCCGCATCTGCATCGCCTGCGGCGGCGACGACACGATCCACGACGGCTGCGCGCACACCGAGGTCGCGCGCATCGACGCGCCTTCGCGCGCGCTCCACGACGCCGTCCTCCGCCTCCGCCGCGCCGCCGTCGAGCAACGCGCCGCCGTGCGCGCGCTGCGCTCCTTGGTCTTGTCGGAGGTCGCCCGCGGCCGCGGCGATCTGGAAACGGCGCCCGCACCGCGCCCGGAGCCGTGCCCGCGCTGCCTGATCCGCGATGCGGAAGAGGCCGCCGCTGCTGCGGCAGCCGGCCTCCCACCAAAGCCCGTGCGCCGCCGCGGCAAAGGCGAAGGTACCCAGCAAGCGCTGCCATTCAAGGCCTGAGCGCTGGAGCTTTGGTGAAGCCCTCGGCCTCGAAGATGGGGCAAGAGGCCGCCTGACCTCCGAGCCTGTTTGCATTCGCTGCACGCCCGCTCTTCGAGGAGCGCCATGCGGTGGAGATGCTCGCTCGTGCTACCGCAGATCGATCTCGATCTCCCCGCCGCGCAGCGCCACCGCGAGCACGCGGTCGCCACGCGTGCGGAACACCGCCTCGGCCGATGTCTCGCTCGGATCGAGCGCGCCGAGCTCGAAGAGGCGCTCGTGCTGCGCGCCGGTCAGCAGGTCGACCCCGCGCTCGGCCGCGACCGCGGCGATCTTCGGTGCGACCAGCGCGCGCCCTTCGTCGTCGCTCGAAGGGACGAGCAGGTCGACGCGCAGCACGTCGGCGAGCCCGCTCATGAGAACGGCGCGCGCGGGCCAAACACGCAGGCAGCACGTGCCGTCCTCGAACGCGTCGCGCGCTCGTTCGCGGTCACGCGGGAGGCGCCGCAGCCCTCTGCGGCCGAACGCCGTGGCCGTGAAGGCCGCCGTGCGCGCGAGCTCGATCCCATCCGGCGCGAGGACGAAATCGGCGATCGTCGTGCGCTGTGAGCTGCCGTCACCGAAGCGATCCCAGCGCTCCTGGATGCGCGCGAGATGGCAGGCCGGGTGCACCGCCGCCGTGAACGGCTCGAGCGCGGGCGTGTGAGCCAGGATCGCGTGCAACGTCGCGCCGTTCATGGTGACCACGCGCGGCGGCGGGCCGGCGGGCGCGGGCGGCGGCTTGGCGCGGCTCGCCTCGGCCACGATCTGCTCGGCGATCGCCGCGTTCCGGTCGCGCGTGATCTGCTCCGGCGTCATGAGCGCGCGCACGGCCGCTTCGACGTCGCCGCCGGCGGCGATCAGCGCGGACTTGGCATCGACCATGCTCACCTCGACCCGAGCGCGCACGTGCTTGATCTTGTCGAGCGTCACGGTGTTGTCGGCCATCGCCGCGATCTATACGCCGCGGGACGTCGCGGGAAGCGCGGCGTGAGAAGGGGCAGGCGGCGTCGCGCGGCGAACGGGAGGCGTTCACGGACGGCGCAGCGTCGACGTGCTCACGGCGGCCCGCAGCGCGCCGAACATCTCGCCCAACCGCTTCGCGCCGTAGTGCGCGTTGAGCCCGCTCGGATTGGGCAGCACCCAGATGCGCGTATCCCCGAAGGTCTCGTCCTGCGGGCCAAGCGTCGCTTTGGGCCGGGCGAATGCTTCGCGGTAGGCGCTGATCCCCACCACCGCGAGCCATGCCGGCTCCATCTTTCGCACCTTCGCCGCGAGCCGCTTGCCACCCTCGCGGAGCTCGTCGGGCGTGAGCTCGTCGGCGGTCGCCGTGGCGCGCTCGACAATGTTGGTGATCCCGTAGCCGAGATCGAGCAGCCGTCGCTCTTCGTACGGAGACAGCACGCGATCGGTGAAGCCACCCGCATGGAGCGCCGGCCAGAACCGATTGCCCGGCCGCGCGAAATGGTGCCCGACCGCCGCCGTGTAGAGGCCCGGGTTGATGCCGCAGAAGAGCACCGCGAGCCCCGGCGCGATCACGTCGGGCACCTTCTTGTCTTTGGCGGCGAGGATCTCGGCCCGGGTCGGCCGGCGCGGTATCTCCATGTCTCACCACGTTCCCACGATGCCGAGCCCCGGTCCGGCGACGGGGCCGATGGTGAACGAACGGCCGGGCCGGTGCAGGAAGGGCACCGCGAACCCGACGGCCGCGCCCATCACCGCGCCGGTGAGCACGTCCGTGAGGTAATGCCGATCGGCGGCGATGCGCAAATAGCCTGAAACCAAGCCAATCGCGAGCCCCTGCGCCCACACCCACGGCGCCCATCGGTAATGTCGCAACGTCGCCACCGTGCCGCTCGACGCCGCGAGCGCGAACGCTGCCGTGGTGTGACCCGAGAAGAACGAAAGGTTCGCGTCGTACGGATCCGGCTCGCCGTCGAGCACCGCGCGGTTGCCGAAGCGCACGTAGGGACGCGCGCGGCCGGTGACGTACTTGGTGAGCTGATTGAGATCCATGGCGAGGAGTGACGCCTGCACGATGAGCAGCGCATCCGCGGGGATGTTCTGCTGTCGATGATCGTGCCACGCAGCCAGCGCCGAGAGCCCGAGCGCGCTCATCGGCGCGACCCCGAAGACGGTGATGTTGCTCAAGCTCGCGGCCGTCTCCGGGCTCTTCCAGAGGAGCGCCTTCCGCGCGGAAGCATCGAGCCCATCGAGCTTTCGATCGCAGATGCGGCACGCATCGGGCGCGAAGTTGCGCTTGTCGATCTCCGTGACGAGCCACGCCGAGCCCGCGAAGATCGAGACGGTCACGTCGAGATCCGGATCGAAGCGCATCTGCGCTTGCGGCGGCTCGGCGCGCGCCGCGGTCGTTTCGGTTCCGACGGCGAGCGCGAGGGCCGCAGCGATCGCCGTCGCACGAGCACGCACGACCGGGGCGTACGCCCGCATGCCGCCCGCTGCAAGCTGTGCTAGCCCAACCGCATGAAGGTCAAGGCGCGCGATGGGAAGGTCTACGAGGTCAGCACCGCTCCCCCCGGTGGCACCCACGAAGTGCACCGCGACGGCGCCCTGGTGGGCACCTTCGTCCTCGAGCCGCAGGAGACGGTGGTGACCGTGAAGAGCAAGCAGGTCACCGAGACCCTCCTCGTCGACATCGCCGATCGCTTCGTCGCCCAGGGCGGCGGCCCGATGGGCATCGCGTAATCCCGATGGGGCCGTAGCGGCCCCAAGTCCCAGCCCTTGATCGATCGGCTCGCACCTTCGCGAAGCCGCTCGGCGCACGTCGCCGACATGCGGGCAGGGGCCAGTGCCGGCTCATCACCACGCGCGCTCGCGCCAGTGTCGTCCCATGGAACGAGCGCCGCCCTCCACCGCAGGATGCAGGAGCAGCCGCGAGCGCCAGCGAGCGGATTTCGCAAGCGCCTCCCCATGGCACGTCGTGCCTCCGTCGGCGTGAGGCTCGTTTCATCCACGCGCCGAAGCATCTCGCGCAACGCTACAAAGACACCGGCCCGAGTCGTCGACATCGATCGAAATGCGAACATCCATTCTCGAAGCCATGCGCTGGTATCGGCGCAGCGAGCATTGATGTCGAGATATCGTATTTGCGATCGTTGTCTCGTGCGGCGACGCTCAGCGTATGGGCGGATATACGTAGTTCGGTAGAGGTTCCAGCGCGTGATCTCGTCGACACCAAACCATTTGGGTAGATGCCAATCGAGCGGCAGGGGGCGAGCGCGGCGATGAAGTTTTCATGCTCGAGCTCCCTGGGACATCCTCTGTCGGAGGCCCGAGCGTGAATGTCCGGATGGAGCGAAAGCCGTATCGCAACTCGGCCTCTTCCGATCACGACCGCACGAAGCGGTGCGCGGCCGTCGTGGCCGCATGCGTCCGCGCGTGACGATGCTCCTCCGAGGACGCGCGCTCGGTGCGCGTGCCGTGGCGCGCGCTGGCGGCAGGCGTGCAGGGATGGGGGACTGCGCTTCGGGGAGCGGCGCTCCCCCGCGGGCGCGGGGGCAGGCTTTGTCGCGATCAGAACGAGCCGGTGAGGCCCACGCCGCGGAAGGTCGGGGAGACGACGGGGAGGATGGCCATCTGCGGCCACGTCTCGGCGGTGCCCTTGTTCCGGTTGGGGTACCAGTCCATGTACGTGTAGAGCGCGGTGCCCACGACGCCGACGCCGAAGAGCACCCAGCCGGTGGCCGCGACCGCGATGTCGGTGTGGTAGCGGCTGATGTTGTCGCGCAGCGTCGTGCACGCCATCTCGTAGCCGGGGAAGACGCCGGTGCCCTCCTTGCTCCCGCAGACCGCGGTGGGCGGCTTGGCGGGATCAGTGGCGGCGTGGCTTTTGATCTTCTGGGCGACGTCGTTCGCCGAGCCGCTCGCGGAGAGCGCGGCCGCGCCGCCCGCGATGCCCATGATGAGACCGGCGCCCGCGAGGCCGGTGCCGACCCACGCGATGGGCTTGCGCTTGTACCAATGGAAGAAGGACTCGGGGCCCTGCGTGGGCATCGGTCCCATCATCGGCGGAGGCGCCATCGGCGGAGGCATGACCGGCTGCATGGCCGGGGGAGGCGGCGCAGGTTGCACGGGCGGCGGCGCGGGTTGCACGGGCGGCGCTGCCGGCGGAGGCACGGGCGGCGCGGGCAGCGGAGGCGCGGGCACGGGAGCCGGCGGCGCGGCGGGCCCGACACCCAGCGTGAGCACGGCGGGCGAGGCAGTGCCGAGCTTGGCGTCGACGCCGACGGCGGCCGACTTGCCGTTGATGGTCGCGAAGATGGTGTGCTTGCCCGGCTTGATGAAGACCGGATCGAGGATCGGGCTCTTGCCGATGGTGGTGCCGTCGATGCTCACGTCGGCGCCGGCTGCGTCGACGTTCACCACGATGATGGCGGCCTTGCGCTTCGCTTCGGCGATGCCCTTCTCGGCGACGGCGCGCTCGTCCGGCGTGGCGGAGGTGTGCTCGCGGAGGAACTGCTGGAGGTGGTTGCCCGCGTCTTCGATGTGGCCCGACCGAATCTCGCTCTGGCCGAGGTTGAGCAGCACCGCGGGGTGACGCTTGAGCGCATAGGCTTGGAGGAAGGCGGTGCGCGCGTCCTCGAAGCGGCCGGCGTCGTAGGCTTTGACGCCTTCGGTGTAGCGCTGGCGCGCGATCTGGGTGACCGAGTCCGGAGGCGCGGCGGGGGCGGGTTGTTGCGCGAGCGCGACGGGCTCACCGCCCGGCAGATCGGCACCGCCGAGCAGCGCGGGCAATGCAGTGAAAAGCGCGAGGAACGTGACGGCGCCCGCGGATACCGGGCCGGATCGAGAGACGAGAGAGCGGACGTTCATGCAGAAGATCCTCGAAGCGCGAGGGCAAGATGTTCGGGCACCGTCGCCCGTCGCACGATAGACGACGGATGCGATCAGAACGGAGTTTCTCGGATGATCCCGCCGCCCTTCTTGGGGGGCGCAGCGGCGGGCTGCGAAGCAGGCGGGGAGGCAGCCTTCTTGGGCTCGGGCTTCGGCTCGGCTTTCTTCGGCTCGGGCTTCGGCTCCGGCTTCGGCTCCGGCTTGGGCTCGGCGGCCTTCGCCGTCGCGCTGGCGGAAGCGCTGGGAGCAGCGGTGGCCGCCGCGGTCACTGCCGCGCTCGGGGTCGTCGTGGGCGCCGCCGCGGTCGCGGTGGCCTTCGGCTCCGGAGCAGGCGGTTGCGCCTGCGTGGCCTGTGCGGTTGCCGTCGCGGTGGTGGTCGTCGCCGGCTTGCTGCTGCTGCCGAACACGCCGATGCCGACGGCGGCCACGCCGATCAGCGCGACGGCGGCCAGCGCGACCTTCACGATCGTGCCCTTGGGAGCGCCGTCGACGGGGATCTGAATGTCGTCGTCGACGGGCGCGGCGGCCGCCGGTTGGGCCTTGGCCACGGGCTCCACGGCACGCGCGCGGGGCTCGGCCTTTTGAGGCTTCGCGGCTTCGGGCTCGGCATCGCCGCCGATGCCGATGCGCGTCTTGCCGCCGCGCGCAGGCGGCTTGGCGGCCGCGGGCTTCTCGTCGGCGGCGTCGGGCTGCGTGCGTGCGACGGGCTTCGCGCCGGCGGGCTCGGCCGCGCGCTCTTCCTCGGCGGCAGCGGCCTCATCGGCCTCGTCGTCGGTGCTCGCTTCTTCGGAAGCGCCTTCGCCGTCGCCGATCGCGAAGGTGGGGACGCCGTCGATCAGCGTGTCGGATGCGGGTTTCGCACCGGCGGGCGCGGCGAGATCGGCGGCGATGTCCTCGCGATCGACTTCGTCGAGCAGCTCCCACGACGGGCGGATGCGTGATGCGAAGAGCTCCGCATCCTCCACGGACAGCATCGGCGCGCGAGGCTCCTTTTCGGCGGGCTTGGAGCGAGAAGCAGCGGCGACGGGAGATTGCGGATCGTTTGCAGCCATCGACCGGCGCAACGGTATCACCCGTGTGATGGACGTCGCAACGAACCCGTGTGAGGCACGAAGGTTACCGCCACTGCGATCAAGTACCGTAATCGCGGATCAACTCGTCGTCCCAGTGGTCGGCCACCTCGCCCACGGTGGCGAGGATGTCCTCGAACTCCTCGTAATCGAGCGCCGAGAGGCGGCGGAGGCTGCGCACCACCACCTCGTCCCGCGCGGTGTTGATGGCGAAGGCGGCGTCGGCCGTGGTCACGAAGGAGAGCTCGAGGAGGCGACGATAGAAAGCCTCCCGTCCCGTGACCGGGACGGGCATGATGGGCGAAAACACCATCAACACGCCCTGGTCCTCGAGCACGTTGATGCCGATGGTGGCGCTGCCACGCTGGACTTGAGCGAACCCGGTGTCGTCGAGCACCGGGACGTGCCGCTCCCCGTTCGTGTCCCGAAGCGTGGCGCGCTCGGAGAAACGTTGCAGGTAAGCATTGACCATGTGCGCCGCGTCGGGAAAGGTCTCCCCGGAGTTGCGGTCTTGATAGATGGGCAGAGAGGGTGAGCTGGACGTGGCGTCGGACACGGGGATCCTCCGAGGGGAGCGCACGGTGAGCGCGGCGAGCGTCGCGAACGCCGCACGCCTCGGTGCGAGCCCGAAGCGCGAGGTGCCGGCGCGCGCCGCCGCGGGGGTCGATGGTATCCTCCGCGGTCGGGCCGCGGGGGTGCTTTTTGCGGTGGCGCTCGCGGCCGGATGCGGTGGCGATCCGGCGCCCGCGCAAGATGGGGGCGCCGGCCTCGCAGGGCTCGCCGTTCCGAGCGATGCCGAGCGCGCCGGTGCCATCGTGCAAGGGACGATCGCGATGCCGCCGCGACCCGAGGTCGTGGCCATCGCCGATGCGGTGGCCATCGCTTCGCATCGCGCGGGCCGCACGCCGGAAGGGGCGCGGCTCGCACGCCTCGCCGCCGATTTGCGCGCGCGTTTGTGGCGCTTCGATCAAGCCGCGGGCGATGCTCGCGAGGCCGTCGAGCAGTACGCGACCGCGGCCGTGCTCTCGGGCGGCACCGAAGAAGGCTGCGAGGCCGAGCGCCGTCGCGCGCTGATCGCCGGTGAGCTCGCGCGCGATGCGAGCGTGACCTTCCGCGAGCTGTACCTCGCCTCGCGCCGTCACCAAGGGCGCTCGCGCGCCGCGGCCCCACGTGCCGACGTGGATGCCAGCGCCGGCACGTCGCGATGCGCGGCGGGGTTGGAGATGGCGCTCGCATCGGCCGTCGCTTACCGGCCTTTCGCCGAGGCGATGCGTGCGCTGGAGCGCGAGGGCGATACGGCCGCCGATGCTGCCGAGCGCGGCGCGGTACCTGCGCCTCCCGCCGCCGGCGTGAGCGCGACCGCGGCGGCCGAGCCGGTCCCGCTCGTGGCGACCTCGACCGCGGCGGCGAGCGCACCGACGGGCGACGTCTTGGTCGCGCCGAAGGAAGAGACGATCGGCAAGGATCCGAGCAAGCTCCTCGGGGTCGAGCCCGTGAGCGGTGAGGACGCGGCCCGCGTGGTGGTGCGCTTGAGCGGGCCCGCGACGTATCAAGTCGGCACGCTCGCCGGCGACGGCGGCAAGGATCCGCGTGTGTACGTCGACATCGCGCGCGCCACGAGCCGCGGTGTGGCGAAGGAGACTCCGGCCACCGGCTTCCTTCGCCGTGTGCGCCTCGGCCCGCAGGCCGGCGGCGGTACGCGCGTGGTGCTCGATCTCGCGGCGCCCGCGGCGCACCGGCGCGTGTTCTACCTGCCCGATCCATTCCGCATCGTCATCGACGTGACGAGCCGCGCGCCGGCGGCCGAGCCGGCGGCGGCCGCCGCGGGCCCGCGCGAGATCCGCCGCATCGCCCTCGATCCTGGGCACGGCGGCAACGACTCCGGCGCCACCGGGCCCACGGGCCTCAAGGAGAAGGACGTCACGCTCGACATCGCGCACCGCGCAGCGCCGTTGCTCGCGCACGAGCTCGGCGTGACCACGCTCCTCACGCGCGACACGGACGTCTACGTGCCGCTCGATCTGCGCGCGGCGCGGGCCAACGCGTTCCACGCCGATCTCTTCGTCTCCATTCATTGCAACGCTTCCGAGAACGGGGCCGCCCGCGGCGTGCAGACGTTCATCCTCGACGAGGCCCGCGACGATCACCACGCGGCCCGCGTCGCCGCGCGCGAGAACGCGCAGCGCGGGCGCGAAGTCGAGGGGCTCTCGGCCGCGGTGCTCACCAACCTCAACGTCGCGGCGATGGCCGGACGCTCGCGGCACGTGGCCGACTTGCTCCAGCGCGCGGCGCTCGGATCGCTGATCCCGCGCTATCCGGACACGAAGGATCAAGGCATCAAGACGGCCGGCTTCTTCGTGCTCGTCGGCGCGGACATGCCAGCCGTGCTCTTCGAGACGGCGTTCATCTCGAACCCCGAGGACGAAGGCCGCTTGGCCACGGCCGACTATCGGCAGAAGCTCGCCGACGCCATCGTCAACGCCGTCCGCGCATACAAGGCCGGGAAGTGATCGAGCGCGCCGTCACGCGATCGCTGCAAGCGATCGCCATCGTCCTCGCGACGTCCATCTTCGTCGCGGCCGTGCACGACGTCTCCACCACGTGGGACGTCTGGTACTACCACCTCCCGTTCGCGGCCCGCGCCGTGCGCCTCGTCGACCCCGCGGACTACATCTTCCACGCCACGAATCAGGCGCGCTACGACGGCTTCCCTCTGCTCGCCGAGCGCCTTCAAGGGCTCTTCTGGCGCATCACGGGCCGGCCCGAGTCGGGCAACCTCGTGGCGTTCGCGGCGCTCGCGCTCTTCGTCGGCTGGCTCAAGCGCGTGCACCGCGTGCCGCTCCATCTGGCCGCCGTCGCGCTCTTGGCGGTGCCGCTCGTGCAGCTCCACGCGAGCTCCTGCTACATCGATCTGCCCTCGAACCTCGCGGCCACCGTGCTCGTGATCGAGGTGCTGCGCCTCTACGCATTCCCCGAGCCGGTGACGGGGTGGACGCTCGCGCGGATCCTCGGTCTCTCCGCGGTGATCGTGAACATGCGCTTCCAGCTCCACCCGCTCACGGCGGCGCTCTTGATCGCTGCGGCCCCGCGGGTGCTGCCGCCTCTCTGGCGGGCGCCTTCGCGTCGGCCGCTGGTGCTCGCCGCGCTGTCGTTGCCCATCGTGTTCGCGGCGCCGCTGTGGAACCTCGCGCGGCACCACAACCCGTATTACCCGATGAAGCTCTCGCTCCTCGGGATCACGTTCCCCGGCCCCGAGGGCGTCTACAGCAACGCGCCGCCGTACCTCGAGCACATGCCGAAGCCGGTGCGCTGGCTCTTTTCGGTGCTCGAGATCGGCATCCGTCCTTTCTCGGAGCGACGCCGTTGGACCATCGATCAATGGGCGCCCGAGGGCTCGACGGCGAACCGGATGGGCGGGTTCTTCGGCGCGTACGCGGTCTTTCACGTCGCGTTGCTCGGGTGGCTCGCGGCGCGTGATCCTTCGCGGCGCGCGCGGCGCGCGGCCCTCGGGTTCGGCGCGCTGACGCTGCTCACGTCGATGTGGCCGCAGTCGCACGAGCTTCGCTACTACATGTATTGGATGATCTCGCTCGTGGCGCTGAACCTCGTCCTGCTCGCGCAGCGCGAGGACGCGGCGCGCATCGAGCCGCGGGTCGGCGTGGTCGCTGCGGGCGCGCTCGGCGTCGTGCTCTGGGTGACCGGGGCCGGCTACGCGTATCCGTCGGGATCGACGTTCACGGAGCTCGTGCACGACAAGGTCGATGCGCGCATCATCGATCGCGTCCGCGATGGAGATCGCATCTGCGTGCGGAAGGAGCCGTGGACCTTCCTCTACGCCGCGCCCTTCCATGCACCGAAGCGCTACTCCGTGAAGGAGAGCGAGAAGCGAGAGGATTGCGGGGAGCGTCGCTGGGAGGAGTGACGACGAGGCCCGCGCTTTCTGCGATGCGGCCTCGTGCTTCGTGAATGGATCAGGCCGCGGCGCGTGCCGGGCCGATCAGCTTCTCGACGCGGCGGACGACATCGGCGCGCGTGCTCGCGTGCTCCTCCGCTTCGAGCGCGCGACCGTGGATGCCGAAGCGCTCCCAACTGCCGTCGTCGGCAGCCTCGGGGAGCGACGAGTGGACCGCGGTGGGGAGCACGGCGACCGCGCCGCGAAGCGCATCGGCGACGACGGTGCCACCTTCGGCGAGGCACCAGCGGACCACGTCCCAACCATGCGCGGCGTGGCGGCCTTCATCGGCGGCGATCTCCTTGAGCACGGCGCGGGTCGCGGGATCTTCGCAGCGCTTCACGAGCCGCGCGATCACGCGGGCCGAGATGCCTTCGTGGAGCGCGCCGTCGACGAGCGAGTCGACCGCGAGGGCCGCGAGCGCGAGCGGCCGCGTGGCCGGGAGCGTGCGGGCGCGTTGCGCTTCGGGGAAGGCAGCGGGGCTCTCGTCTGCACCATCGAGGGCGCGCGCGAGCGAGAAGCAAAGCTCGGCGTGGCGGATCTCGTCGAGCGCGTCGCGGTTGGCCGCGGCGATCAGCGCGGGCGGCGCGCCGAGCGCCATGAGGTCGAGCGTGAGCCGCGCGAACGCCGCCACCGACGCGTGCTCGGTGCGGCCATTCTCACGCCATTGGGCGGCGAGCGCGCGCTGCACGGGCGCCTCGATGGTCGGGGTGAGCGGTAGCTCGGCCCAAGCGCGGCCTTCGCGGACCTCGGGGAGGAGAACCCGACCGAAGCGGCGGAGCTGTCTTCCGCGCGAGAAGCCGGAGGTGGCGAACATCGCCAGGAGCGCGCCCATCCACGACATGAAGCCGTTGGCGAGCACGACGACGAAGACACCGAGCGTGAAGCCGAGCGTCGCCTGCTTGGCCCGCGCCGCCTGCACCATGGCCACGATCCCGCGAAAGAACCCGGCGAGGAAGATGAGCGCCACGATGCTCATGCCGACGGCGGCGACCATCCTCTCTCGGAACAGCGCGGCCGCGGCGAAGGCCACGAAGATCAATCCAAAGGCGGCGACGAAATGAACGACGGCGAGCGCTCCCTGACGCCTCCCGCCGTCGCCGTGATGGATCGCGGGCGCGACGTCGACCGGAGGGTCGTAGGGGTTGGCATCGATCGATTCATCCGACATGGGCGGCTCCTCGGGCTCGGGATAGGGACGAAGCGGCGGGCTCGGGCTGCAACTCAGGGGGCGGCGCACGTATTCCGCGCCGACATCGACAGCCGGCCGGTCATCACGTTCCCCGTATCGATGATAGAGCCGCTTCGGCGACGGAACAGCGCGGTCGCAAGGATCAAGCGAGACGGTCGGCCACCACGGCGCGCAACCGATCCGCGAGCGCTGCCCCTTCGATGGGCTCGCCGTGCGACACCAAGAGGCGATGGGGGCGCTCTTCGTCGAGACGGGCCAGAAGCCAAGATCGATAGGCCGCGCGATCGGAGATGGCGAGCCAGTGGAACGTCCGTCCGATGCACAAGTGAGGCACGGTCTTGGACCAGCGCAGCATCGCGCCGATCGCGCCGCGTACGGGGCGCTCGATGTTGAAGAAGGCATCGCACGCGATCCACGTCGGCCCGTCGGGCGAGGGGAGGGAGAGCCAGCCTTCGCCGTTCTTCAGGCCCGCGGGTGAGCGCCACGCGGGCCACGTCGCGGCCTCGGGGGCGAAGCCGAGCTTGCGCGTGAGCCGAGGGACGGCGCGCGCATCGGCCACCACGCGCGCCTCGGGGAAACGCTCTCGGAAGCGACGCACGGCGAGCCAATGAAAATGGTTCGGGCAGAGCAGCGCGCGCACGGGCCCGATGGCTTCGATGGCATCGAAGGTCGCGTCGTCGACGAAGGTCGGCGCGTGCACGACGACTCCATCGGGCTCGAGGCCGCGCACGACGAACATGTTGAAGCTCCATCCGCTGTCGTCGACGCGCTCGAAGCGGTGGACACCGGGGGCGATCTCGGACGGCGCGGTCGGCATGCGACGAAGATACGCGGGCTCGACCGATGGGTGGCGATCGTCTCGCCGCGCATCGGCGGACCTGGGCCTCCGAGCAACGTGGCCTCTTGGGAAGAGTCGCTTTCCCGAGCGTCAGGGCTCGTCGGGCCAGCGCTCTGCGAGCGCCAGCGTGCGCGCGTTCTCCGGCACGCACGTGAGGAAGCGCTCGCGCCAGGCTGCGTCGTCGATGCGTGCGGCGGCCGCGAGGAGCTCGTCGCGCGCGGCGGCGATGACACGGAGGGCGCCGTCGTGATCGCCGGTCGCGGACAGCGATCGCGCGAGCATCAAGCGGACGAGCGACTGGCCGGTTTCGTAGCGCGGGTGCGCGTCCACGAGCGCGGTCGCTTCGCGGCTCCGCGCCAGCGCTTCCTCGTGTTGCCCGCGGGCGAGGAGCACCTCGGCCAAGAGCGCGATCACGTAGGGCCTGCGCGTGACGATGCGCTCGGCCTCGGTCACGCCTTTGCGCGCTGCCTCTTCGGCGCCCGCGAGATCCCCGCCCGCGGCCAGGATCCACGCGTGGTAGACCCAGGCCTCCGCCTCGGTGCGCCGATCGCCGCAATGCACGCCCGCGCTCGCCGTCGAGTCCGCGCGCGCCTCGTCGAGCCTACCGAGGTGCGCGAGCGCGAACGCGCGGGTCGAGCGCGCCATCACCATGGCGGTGGGGAAGTGGAGGCGCTCGGCCACGGCGAGCGCGCGATCCAAATAGACGAGCGCCTCCTCGTAGCCGCCGAGATCGCAGAGCATCATCCCCGCGCAGCTCTCGGCCTTGCACAACCGCCGCAGATCGCCGGCCTTCTCGAAGTGCAGGGCCGCGCTCTGCATCAAGCGAAAGCTCTGGAGCACGTCGGCCTCGACCGTGGCGCGGATGGCGCGCGCGTAGAAGTCGAGCGTGCCCATCACCGCGGGATCCTCGGAGAATTGAGGCGCCAGCGTTTCCGTCGCCGCGTAGAGCCGTTCGCCCTCTTCGTGCAGGCCGAGCAGGAACAACCAGCCGACGGCTGATGCCATCGCCGTCACCTGCTCGCGCGGGCCGCGTGTCTCGCGAGGCTCACGCGTGGCCATGTCCAAGAGCACGCGCGTGGCTTCGCGGACCTGCGCGGAATCTCCGCGGAGGCACGCCGCCGAGACGCGCGCGCGCATCGCTGCGTACCAGCGCCCGGTGCCCATCGGGATCCGCGTGAGGGCCTCCTCGGCCCAGCGTCCCGACGCGGCGTGATCACCGCGGAATCCGAGCGCATCGGCGAGGATCACCAGGAGATCGCCGCGCGTCTCGCCCTCCGCGCCGCAGGCGAGCGCGCGCTCCACGCGCTGGATCGCGGAGGTCGTGTCGCCGCTCTCGAGCGCTTGCACGGCCGCGCGCCGGTACCACGGCACGGCCCGCTCCGGCTCGTGGCCCTGCTCGAAATGCGCGGCGATGACGGCGGCGTCCGTCTCGCCGACGGACTCCAGAAAGGCGCCCGCGAGCCGGTGTCCGAGCGCGCGATCCTCGGGCGTCAGCGTGCCGTAGACGGCCTCGCGCACCAGGGCGTGGCGGAAGCAGAGCTCGCGATCGCCTTGAAATCTCGACTCGGATCGCGTCGTGATCCACTCGAGCCCATCCAGCCGGCGGAGCCGCTCGGTCGTCGATCGCGCCGCCGCACCGAGCAACGCGGTGACCCCGCGCTCCCAGAACACTTCGCCGAAGATGCTGCCGGCGCGGAGGAGGCGGCGGTCCTCGGGATCGAGCGTGTCGAGGCGGGCCTCGATCATCGCCATCACCGTCTCGGGCTCGTCGCCCTCGCGTCCTTCGGCGACGGCGCGCACCAGCTCTTCGAGGAAGAAGGCGTTGCCCTCCGAACGCGACCACAGTCGCCCGATGGTCTCGTCGGGAAGATCGTCGCCGAGCACGCTGCGCGCGAGGCGCTCGCAGGCCTTGCGCGAGAGCGGGCCGAGGCGGATCTCCGTCACCCCGTGCGCGGACCAGATGCGCGGGAAGGCGTCGTGGATCTCGGGCCGCGCCAGCGCCAAGACGAAGAGCGGCCGCTCGCCGAGCGCGCGCAGCGCGTCGCCGAGATAGCCCACGCTCGGCGCGTCGCCCCAATGCAGATCCTCGAGGACGATGCAGAGCGGGGAGCGATCGCACTCGGCGCTCACGAACTCGAGCCACGCGCGGCGCATCTGATCGCTCATCAGGCTCGGATCGCGGCGCGCGGCGCGGAGCTGCACGCTCGCGTCGTCGGGGAAGGGGACGCCCACCATCTCGCCGAGGAACTCCGCCACGCGCCGGCTCGCGGCGGTGTCGACGTGGCGACCGGCGCGCGCGGCGATCTTCTGCTCGCGCGCCTCGGCGGGCTCGCCGTCGCGCAGGCGCGCCGTGTGCCGCACGAGCTGCGCGATCATGCCGAAGGGAACACCGGCGCGCGCCGGCTCACCGCGCGCGGTCCACACTTCGATGTCGCCGCGGGCCGCGAGGCGCGACACCACCTCGTGGCCGAGCCGTGACTTGCCCATCCCGGCCGGCGCCGTCACCAGCGCGGCGCGCGCGGCAGGCTCGGCCACGCAGTCCTCGACGATCGCCGTGATCGCGCGGACCTCACGATCGCGCCCGACGAAGATCGTTTGACGTCCAAGCAACGTGCGCGCCGCGTCGTCCGCTTCCCGGAGGCCGCGGAGCGTGAAGCCCGCCGCGCTCGCCGAGACGTCGAAGCGCAGATCGAGCAGCCCCGCGGTGACGTGATCGATGTCGACGGCGCGCTGCTCGCCCGGCGTCTCCGGCGCGCGCGACCTCGCGAGGAGCGCGGTCACGCGATCGATGACCTCACCCGCGGGCACGCGCTTCGCGACGCTGCCGCGCCCGGTGGCCAGCGCGATGGCGCGCTCCGGGATCAGCTCGCGCAGCGCCAGCGTGAGCGACGCGGCGCGCGCCGCTTGATCGGTGGCGACGCCCGAGCCGGTGAGCGTCACGGCCATCCCGCCGTCGGCGAGCGCGCGGAGCTGTCCGCCTCGCGCGGCGACGGCGTCTTGCACCGCGCGCGGCGGGCCGAGCTCATCCATGCGCACCGTCGGCGCATCGGCCGCGTCGCCGGTGGTGGGCGCGGCGACGACGATGACGCTGAGGATGCGCCGCTCGCTCTCGGTCAGCGCGCTCGCCGCCGCCGGGCGCGCGTGCGGTAGGCCCATGTCGTCCGCGAGATCTGCGAGCGCCGAGGCCACCTCGGCGCCGCCTTCGGGGCGATCGTCGGGGGCCTTCGCCAGCATGCGCGCGATCAACCGATCGAGCGCCGCGGGCGCATCAGGCATCACGTGCGCGAGGCGCGGCGCCTCCTCGAAGAGGATCTTCACGAGGAGCGCCATCACGCTGTCGCCCGCGAACGCCGGCTGGCCGGTGATGCACTCGAAAAGGATCGCCCCGAGCGAGAACACGTCGGCGCGCGCATCGAGGGTGCCGAGGCCCTGCGCCTGCTCCGGCGCCATGTACCCGGGCGTCCCCACCGCGACCCCGGTGCGCGTCGCGCGCGTGGCCCACGCGAGCCGCGCGATCCCGAAGTCGATCACCTTGATGCGATCGACGTCGCCGTCCGGCAGCACCAGGTTCGACGGCTTGAGATCGCGGTGCACGATCCCGCGCGCGTGCGCCGCGCCGAGCGCTTCGGCGACGCGCCGGCCGAGCCGCCGCGCTTCGTCCAGCGGGAGCGGCCCGCGCCGGAGCCGGACGCCGAGGTCTTCGCCCTCGATCCATTCCATCGCCAGCCATCGCGCGCCCGAAGGGAGCGATCCGTGCGCCACGTAGCGCACGACGTTCGGGTGATCGAGCGCCCGCAGCGCCACCGCCTCGCGCTCGAAGCGCTCTTGATCCTGCGCTTCGGGCGGGCCGCTCTGCACCTTGAGGGCGACCGCGTCGCCGGTCCACCGATCGCGGGCGCGAAACACTTCGCCCATGCCGCCGGCACCGGCGAGGTGCTCGATCTCGAACCGATCCGCGACGATCTCGCCCGTATCCATCCGCTCCGCGCGATCGTCAGCGGGCGATGTAGCCACCGTCCACGACCATGGCGTGGCCGGTGACGAACGAGGCGCGATCCGAGAGCAACCACGCGGCGACCTCGGCGACCTCGGCGGGCTCGCCGAGGCGGCCCATCGGCTCCATCGCGACCATCTGCTCCTCGCTCGCGAACCCGGCGCGCACCGCCGAGTCGAGGAGCGGCGTGCGCACGAGACCGGGGCACACCGCGTTCACGCGGACCTTCTGCGCCGCGAGCTCGAGCGCCGCGGCCTTCGTCAAGCCCACCACGCCGTGCTTCGTGGCCGTGTACAGCGCGAGCCCGGGAAACGCCGTGAGCGCCGCGACGGAGGCGTTGTTCACGATCGACCCCGATCCCTGCTTCAGCATCTGGATGATCTGGTGCTTGTTGCAGAGCCAGACACCCTTCAGGTTCACGCCCATCACGCGCTCGAAGTCGGCTGCCTCCGCTTCGTGGATCGGGCCCATCTTGCCGTTCAGCCCGGCGTTGTTGAACGCGCCGTCGAGCCTTCCGAAGCGCGCCACCGCCTCGGCCACGAGCGCGGCCACGTCGGCCTCGCGCGCCACGTCGGCGACCACGAACGACGCCTCACCGCCTGCAGCGCGGATCTCCGCGGCCAGCGCCTCACCCGAGGCATCGCGATCCGAGAGGACGAGCCGCGCGCCCTCCTTCGCGAAGAGGAGCGCGGAGGCCCGCCCAATCCCACTCGCGGCGCCGGTCACCAGCACGACTTTGCCGAGGAGCATACGATCGCCCATGCGCCTCGTAATCACGCGCGCGCCGTCGTGTCAACGCACCGGGCGGCGCTCACGGCAGCTTGAAGACGAAGAACTCCTGCGCGACCTTCTCGCCGACCGCGAACACGCCGAGCAGCTTCACCGCCGGCACCGGATACACGGCCGAGAGCGACGGCGTCTTCGGCGATCGACCACCGAGCGCGCGCAGGGGCGTCGGGCCCTTCTTCTCGGGCACGTAGAGGAGCTTCCCCTTCTCGTAGCGGAGCTTCATCGTCCCCGATTCGAGCTCGTCGCGCCCCTGCGGCCAACCCACCGAGAAGATGGCCTCGTAGCCTTCCTTCTCGAGCCGTGCGGCCAGCTTCGGGATCAGCTCCTTGGCGATCTCGTTGAGCTTGTCCTCGCACTCGCCCGGCTGGCACACGCGCTCGACCTCGCGCTGCTGGCCATCGTCGTCGTAGAAGTGGAGCGCGAGCCCGCGCCCTCCGTCGTTGCGCATCTCGATCGGCACGATGAAGCGCTTCTTCGTGGCCGAGTATCCGATGCGCCGCCCGCCTGCCTTCACGAGATCGCGCGCCAAGGTCTCCATCGGCGACTCGGGAGCAGCGGCCGGCGCGGGCTTGGGCGCTTCGGCCGCGGCCGTCGGCTCCGCGCTGGGCGCCGCGGATGCGCTCGCCTCGGGCGCGGCGGAGGCTGCCTCTTTGGCGGGATCCGGCGATTGCGGCGGCGTGGACGGCCCACACGCGGGGAGGGAAGCGAGCAGCGCGACGGCGACGAGTGTGGCGATTCGGGTCACGCACGCACGGTACGCGAAGCCCGATCCCGCGGGAAGCACCGGATGCCGCCGGTGTGATCGAGGTCGCTCGCGCACGGCGTCGCCGCGTCATCGATGCGCTTCCCGACGGTAGCCGCACGCGCCTCGATCCAGGGTGCCTCCGCGAACGGATCGCCGTACAAACATCCCGCATGGCGCGGATCGACGACGAGATCCTGTTCGGCTGGGATCCGACGCCTGGCATCGTCTCCGTCTGGGCCGACAACGAGGGCCGCGCCTTGGTGTGGCGCCGCATGGAGGGCGGGCTCGTCTGCGAGCGCGAGCGCTTCCGGCCTTGGTTGCTCGCGACCTCGCTCGACGACGTCGCGCACCTCGGTGATGCGCTCGCCGGCGCGGGCGCTCCACACGGCGCCGGCGCCAAGGTGCGCTATCGCGAGCTCACGGGGGAAGCGGGCGATCATCGCTTCCTCCTCGCGGCCTCGAGCGGTCGCGAGCTCGCGCGCATCATCCTGTCCGGCGCTTCGCGGAGGCTCGCTCGGCAGATCCGCACGCTCGCCGAGCTCCCCGGCTACTACCGCACCGGCGCCGTCGAGCAGTACCTCATGTCCACCGGCCGCGTGTACTTCCGCGACCTTCACTACGACGATCTCCATCGCCTCCAGATCGATCTCGAGACGACCTCGCTCGATCCCGACACCGGCCGCATCTTCCTCGCCGCCGTGCGCGACACGCGCGGCCTCGGCGTGACGCTCGAAGCGCCGTCGCCCGCCGACGAGCGCCGTCTCCTCGAAGCGCTGTGCGCGCTCGTCCGCGAGCGCGATCCCGACGTCATCGAGAACCACAACCTCTTCGGCTTCGATCTCCCGTTCCTCGAGCGTCGCGCCGAAGTCCTCGACGTCCCGCTCGCCCTCGGCCGGGCCGGCGCTCCACCGCTGCTCGCGCGACATCGCGATGGATCGAGCCGGCGCCGCGCGCGTTACGCCATCGCCGGTCGCGAGCTCATCGACACGCTCGACGCCGTCCGCCGCCACGACTTCGTGGCCCGCGATCTCCCGAGCCATCGCCTCAAGGACGTGGCCCGCCACTTCGGCGTCGCCGGGCCCGATCGCGTCTACCTTCCGGGCGCGCAGATCCATGCGACGCACGAGCGCGATCCCGATCTCGTCCGTCGCTATGCCCTCGGCGACGTCACCGAGGTCGACGCCCTGTCACGCCGCCTCCTGCGCGCGCCCTTCGCGCTCGCGGGCATGGCGCCGCGCAGCTTCGAGCGGGTCGCCTCCGCGGGCCCGGCCACCGGCATCCTCGAGCCCATCCTCGTGCGGGCCTACCTGCGCGCGCGCCGCGCCATCCCCGGCCCGCCTGTCGTCGATGCCGAGCTCGGCCCGCACGCCGGCGGCGCGCTTCATCTCTTCGCCACCGGCGTCGCCGAGCGCGTGGTGAAGGCCGACATCGCCTCGCTCTATCCCTCGCTCATGCGCGCGTATCGCATCGGCCCAGCGTGCGATCGCCTCGGCGCGCTCCTCCACGTGGTGGAGCGCATGCTCGATCTGCGCCTCGCCCACAAGGCCGCCGCGCGCGACGCCTCGATCTCCGCGCTCGATCGCGGTCACCACGAGGCCATGCAGGCGGCCATGAAGCTGCTCATCAATTCCGCTTATGGATACATGGGCGCCGGATCGCTGGCCCTCTTCGCCGATCGCCGCGCCGCCGACGAAGTGACGCGCCGCGGGCGCGCGATCCTCGACCAGCTCGTCGGCTCGCTGCGCGCGCGCGGCGTGGCCTTGATCGAGGCCGACACCGACGGCGTCTACTTCGGCGTCCCCGAGGGCTTCACCGAGCTCGACGAGCGCGCGATCGTGGCCGCGGTCGGCGCCGAGCTGCCCGCGGGCATCCGCCTCGAATACGAGGGCCGCTACCGCGCCATGTTCAGCCACGAGGTGAAGAACTACGCGCTCCTCACGTACGGCGGCGACGTCGTCCTCCGCGGCGCCGCCATGCGATCGAGCCGCAGCGAGCCCTTCGGCGATCGCTTCCTCCGCGAAGCCCTGCGCCGCACCATGCTCGGCGACACCGCCGGCCTCCGCGCCGTCTTCGAAGACACCGTGTCCGCGCTCGTGCACCGCACGCTGCCCGTCGCCGACGTGGCCACCCGCGCGCGCCTCACCAAGTCTCCGGAGGCGTATCGCACCGTGCGCGCCGGCCATCGCGAAGCGCCGTACGAAGCGCTGCTCGCGGCCGGCCGGACCCGCTGGGCGCCCGGCGATCGCGTGCGCTACTACCGCGCGGCCCACGGTTACGTCTGGCTCCCCGACGAGGACGACGACGATCGCGCGCCCACCGTCGAGCGGACGCGCGACTACGACGTCGAGCACTACACGCGCGTGCTCGTCGGCTCGTACGTCTCGCGCCTGCGCAAGGCCTTCGCCTCCGCGGATTTCGCCCGCATCTTCCGCTTGGATGGACAGGTCGGCCTGTTCGATGGACCGATGAAGGACATCGCCCCGCTCTGGATTCGCTGCCCCGCGCGTTGAGTCGCGCTCACTTCTTGGCGGGCGCAGAGGCCGGCATCGGCTGCGGCTTCGCCGGTGGCGCGAGTCCATCGTCCGAGAACGAATATTGATAGGTCTCGAGCGAGAGCGCGCGCGCCTTCGCCGGCTTCTTGTCGGCACGCACGACTTGATCGCGCGTCTGCGACATGCGCGCCGCCTGCGCCGTGAGCCGCGCGCGCTCCGCCGGATCGTCGGCCCGCTTCGCGGCTGCCACCACCGTCTGTTCGGCCTTCCCCAGCGTGGCGGCGGCTTCGTCGGTGCGCCCATGGCTCATCATCATCGCCGCTTGCCGCTGCGCCTCCGCCGCGTCGTGCCGGGCCACCATCGCTTGCACGCGCGCGTCGCTGCTCGCAGCGGCGGCCTTGGCGTCGTCGCTCACGCGAGCGTGGAGCGCCACCGACTGCGCCGACCAGCGCCCATTCTCCGTGCGATCTTCATACACGAGCTTCACCTTCGCGAGCTCCGGCTCGCTTCCCGGAGCGCCGTGCACGCGCGCGCGCATGAGCACTTCGCGGCGCTGGCCTGCATACAGCGAGCCGAGCCGCACGCGCCAAACATTCCCTTCGCGCTGCGCGTCGGCGAACTCCGCGCCTTCGATCTCCACGCCCGATCCAGCTGAGATCTCGAGGTATGCGCCCGTCGCCACCGTCGTCGAGAGGAGCCGCACTTCTTGATCGAGGATGCCGGCGAGCTGCGACGGCTCTTCCAAGTGGTAGAGCCGACCCGAGCTGCGCCGCGCCAGCTCGCCGAGCGTGCGCTCGTCGTAGTCGAGGCCCACGCCGATGGCGCTCACTTGTACGCCGTTCTCCGTGCCCTGCGCGGCCAGCTCGCCGAGCGCATCCGGCGTCGAAGGGCCCACGTTGGCGAGCCCATCGGAGATCACGATCACCCGACGCAGCGGATGCGCGACCGCGGCCGCGGCATGCGCCGTCCCCACGCGGAGCCCTTCATGGAGGTTCGTGCCTCCCATGGCGCCGAGCCCTTGTACCGCACGGACGAGCGCCCCGAGATTCCCCGGCTGGATCACCGTCGGCGGCACCACCACGCGCACCTCGTTCGAGAACGCATCGATGGCCACCACGTCGCCCGCGGTCACGCCTTCGAGCAGGCTCGTCGCCGCGAGCCGCGCGTTGTCGATCTTGGGCCCCGCCATCGATCCCGACGTGTCGACCACGAGCGCGAGGCTCATCGGCGGCCGTTTCGTAGGAGGCGCCGCTTCCGGCGTCGCGACCCAAATACCGATCCACATCGGCGCGCCGTTGCCCGGCACGATCACCGACTGCGACGGCGCCGCCCCGATCCACGTCGGTGGCGCCGCGATGATCGGCCCTGTCGGCATCGCGCGTCCCGCCGGTGCGGCGGCGATCGGTGCGTCTTCGGCGGGAAAGGCCGCCATGGGTTCGAGCGTGGCGGCACACGAGCACAACCAAGGAGCAAGGACGATCGCCCAACGTCGCATGGAACCTCCAGCGTCGCGTGGGACGCGCCCGAGCCCGTGAGATTGGGTCTCGATCGTCGTCGTCCTCGTCGTAGCGAAGCTCACCGCCGCCCACGCACCGCGGCCCGCGCCTTCGTCACGCGGCCCATCGCGATCCGTCGCCGCGATCGCGTCTGCCCCTGCGATCTCGAGGGGGCCGGTAACGCAGCCTGCGGCGGAGCCGAGCCTGGGTTAGACTCCGTCCGTGCGCGAGCGTCACAACCAGACCCCGTACGAGCTCTACGAGAACCAGCGGCACATCGAGTACCGCGATTCGGAGGACTTCGATCGCATGGCGTTCGCGATGCGCGCCTTGCGCCGGCTGCGCCCGAAGCGGATGAAGGTGGCGGTTTACGAGGCCGTCTCGTCGCTGCACGTCGAGTCCGGCCGTGATTTCCGCCGCGGTGAGGGAGCGACCTGGGCCATGGTCGGCATCCCGCCGCACGCGAGCCGCGAGCACATCGCCTACGCGCTCGCCGAGCTGGCCGGTGTGGAGTCGGTGCCTTACGCGGTGCAGATGCTCCTCGCGGACAACCGCAACGCGAGCTGAGCGCGTCGTTCGATCGACGTCTCACGTGCGCGATCGCCGACTGCGCCGATCCGATCGAATCGCCTCTCTTCAGCGGCTCGGAACGTCGTCGAGCACGGCGCGACACGAAGCCGTTGATCGAACGTGCCAGCCTCGGACAGGCTCGCCCTCGTGCAACAGTCGGCGGGCCGCATCTCGAACATGGGAAAGACATGACGATGGATCTCTTCGACGCGATCGATGCCGGAGAGCTCGAGCAAGTGCGGTCGGCCATCGCGGGCGGCTCGGATCTCAGCGCCTACTCCGAGGACTGGTGCTCGACCCCGCTCATCCTCGCCATCTCGCGCGAGCACGAGGCGATCGCGCGCGCTCTCGTCGAAGCCGGCGCCGATGTGAAGGTCGCGGACGGCGATGGACAGACGCCGCTGCATTGGGCCGTCTTCTATGGGCTGACGGCGGTGGTCGAAGCGCTCCTTGCGGCCGGCGCCGAGCCCAACCGCAAAGCGACCGCGACCAACGCCATGTTTTCGGCACTGAAGAAGGGAGCGACCCCGCTCGATCTGGCCAAGAAGGAGAGGAACAAACCCATCATCGCCTTGCTCGAGAGACCCGGCACTGCCGTGGCCGCACCGAGCGGCGCCGAAGAGGATGATCATCCATGCTTCGGGCACCACCGCGCGGATCGTCGCGACCGCCCGCCCGAGCAGGGCTTGCTTGTCGGCGGAGAGGTGATCGAGCGAGCTCTTCATGCGCCGGTCGCACGGACACGCTACCACGACTGTGCCGCCACCATCGGAGCGCCACGCGGCATCACGGCTTGCCCGCTTCCCACGCGATATCCTCCAGGATCGCCAGCGGCACGAGCACTTCGCGCCGGACGATCGCAGCCCGATGTCGCGCCACCATCGCTCCGTGCTCAGCGGCAGCCTCCGCATCGCCGAGCGCGACCGCGGCGAGACGCAGGTTCTCGAGCTCATCGGCGATCACGCGCTAGAGACCCGATCAACTAAGAACCAAGGAAGATCGATCCCTTACCCACCGCGGGATCGACACCGGCGCGGCCCTCTGATCAAACCGGAACTGGAGGTGCCGCATGGCCACGCTCTGGAAGCCGCCGGTCGAGCTGTCGTCGTTGGAAAAGAAGATCGTCGAACGTTGTGGGAAGCGACGCGTCTTCGTGTTTCTGCGGGAGCTCCGGCACCTCATCTTCGATGAGGAGATGCAGCGGAAGTTGCACACGGCCTACGAGCGTGCGGACCGCGTACCGCCGGTGCAGTTGGCGCTGGCGTCGCTGCTGCAAGCTGCGCTTGGCGTGCCGGATCACGAAGTCGTCGAGCTGACGGTGATGGATCGGCGTTGGCAGATGGTGCTCGGTTGTTTGAGCGCCGAGGAGCCGCTCTTCTCGCAAGGGACGCTGTTCTACTTCCGCCAGCGCATGATCGAGCACGACCTCGACCGCGAGCTGTTCGACAGGACCGTGCGGCTGGCGCGGGAGACCGGCGGGTTCAGCGCGACGCACCTGCGCGCGGCGTTCGATGCGAGCCCGCTGTGGGGCGCGGGGCGCGTCGAGGACACGTTCAATCTCATCGGTCGTGCGGCCAAACACGTGGTGCGTACGGCGGCCGAGCTGACGGGCAGATCGTTCGAGGAGGTTGCGAAGGACGCGGGCATCCCGGTCGTCACGGCGACGAGCATCAAGACGGGGCTCGACATCGACTGGGACGATGCCGGCGCGAAGAAGCGGGCGCTGGAGAAGCTGCTCGCACAAGTGTCCGCGCTCGGCGCGTGGATGAACAAGCAGCTCGCAGAGCACCTCGGCGCGCCTCCGCTCAAAGAGCAGTGGGAGCTGGTCGAGAAGCTCGTCGCGCAGGATACCGAGCCCGATCCCGACGATGGCGGCGGTCGGCGCATCAAGCACGGCGTCGCCAAGGATCGACGTATCAGCGTCAGCGACGCGGACATGCGCCACGGCCGCAAGAGCAAGAAGAAACGCATCGACGGCTACAAGCGGCACATCGCCGTCGATCTCGACACGCCCGGGCTCGTGTGCGCCGTCGCGCTCACGCCGGCCAACCAGCCGGAGCGCGTCGCAGCAGCGGAGCTGTTCGCGGATATCGAGCGTCAGGGCGCCGACGTGCACGAGCTGTTCATCGATCGCGGCTATCTCGGCGACGAGAGCATCGAGTCGCATCGACGCCGTGGAATGGCGGTGCGCTGCAAGCCGTTCCCGCTGCGCAACGGCGCGCTCTTCTCCAAAGCGGACTTCACCATCGATCTCGACGCTGGCACCGTGCGCTGCCCGAACGACGTGGTGGTGCCCTTTGCGCTCGGCCAAACCCTCCACTTCCCCGCCACGCGCTGCGCGGCTTGTCCGCTCCGTGTGCGATGTACGCAGGCCGCAGGCAAGCGAGGGCGCAGCCTCTCGGTTCACCCGAACGAGCCTTTCCTCGTCGAGCTCCGCGCGCACGCCAAGACGCCTGAAGGCAGAGCAACGCTGCGCCAGCGCGTCGGGGTCGAGCACGCCCTGGCCACGATCCACAACCGCCAAGGCGTCCGCGCCCGCTACCGAGGGCTGCGCAGGAACCTGTTCGATCTGCGGCGCCAGGCGGCGCTCTCGAACCTCTGCGTGGCCGACCAGCTTGCCAGGGTTGCGGCTTAATTGGTCAGGTCTCTAGACAGCGGCAAGCGCAGCGAACGGCACCGCCGCATCGCCGAGTAGCGCGAGCACCTCCGATAACACGACGATCGGGTGGGTAAGCGTCACGGGCTGCCACTCGGCGTATTGGTCGCCATGAGCTGCTCGATCGCCTCCACCACGATGTACTCCACCCGGTCCGCCGTCAGCTCCGCGGCGCGCGCGAACCGATCCATGTCGAACTGCGGCGGGCTCATCACCAGATAAGAGAGGATCTTGAGCGGCTGCCTCTCCCGCCGGATCACCCCGAACCCCACCCGGTTGCTCGTCCCCGACGCGCCGCGCAGCCCGAGGGCCAGCTCGATGGACGGCAGGATGAACCCCTCATCGACCAGGATTCGCGGCTCGTGCCCGGAGGCGCGCAAGACCCCCGCACACTCTTCCATCACCGGCCGAACCACGTTGTCGCATGCTTCAGCGAACTCGCGCAGGAACGCTGTCTCGTCGCCCGCCCTGACCGCGGTCGCGGCGTCGAGGCGCGCCTGGTAGCGCGCCGCCATCTGCTCCAGCCGAAGGCGATTCGGCTCGATCATGGACCTCTCCTCCCGCACCCTCAGGGCGCCAGCACCAGCACGTTGGTCACGCTCGGCACGATCTTGGCACCGGGCGCGTTCGTACTGTTCTGCACCGTGACGCTCGTCAGCCGCGCCAGCGGCTTGCCGCCGACGAGCACCGTGAACGCCGCCGTTACTGTCCGCGCCGTCCCCATCACTGTCCCCGAGGCCACGCCCGTCGCGACGCCGGCGTTGTCGCCGTTGGTCATCGGCGGGGTCGTGCCCATGTTGTGCGCGGGCGCGCATGTCAAGAGCACGTTGGGTACGAAGCCGGTGTTGGTCGGATCGAGCCCCATGTTCGGGTACGGGATCGGAACGGGTGCAGGTGCCGGCGGGGCGGGCGTCAAGCAAACATCGGGGAACGCCATGCACATCCCTCCCGCGGAAGTCTTGGCCAGCATCGTCGCTCCTCCTCACCCGATGTGGATCTGCTCGCCGTCGACTTTGGCCAGCACGCGCGCCGAGATGACCGCATTCTCTCCGCGGATCCCGACGAGGTTCTGCGCCCGCATGTCGATCGTGCCGGCGCGCGTCTGGTCGATCTCCTCGACGAATCGGAACACGCGCTTGACCCGCTGGGATAGGCGCTCAGCGACGCTGTCGATCTCCTTCGCCGCGAGCGTCACCTTGGCGACCTGCGCCTGGATCACGCGGCCGAAGAAACCGAGTTCGTCGATCGCGACCGAGCCTTTGGGCGCGTGCACGTTGACCTCACCCGCGTTCACGGACACCTCGTTGCCCACCAGCGCCACACCCTCGGAGCCGCTGACCGAGACGCGCCCGCCGCGGGCCCGGATCTGGAGGTCCCCGTCGGCTGCGAGCAGGGTCGGCGCGGCCTCGCGCCCGGCGAGCACGGCCAGCACGTATGCGTCGTCCGCCGCGATTGCGCACAGCACCCTATCGCCGAGCTCGGGCGCCACGAGGCAGCTCTTCGCGCGTCGGGCTCGGCACATCCCGCCCGCGAGCTGCACCTCGATCATATCGTCCGCGATGCGCTCCACGCACCCGGCCTCGAGAGTGGTCTCCACGTTCGCGAGCTTCCTTGCGGCGGTCATCGTCCCTCTCCTTGAATCGCCGGCGCCCAGGCCTCGACCCGCGCCAGCTCCTCGTCATCCCCGAGCCACCCCGCGAGCTCCGGCAGCTTCGTGCGCTCGCGCTTCGCCATGTGGAACTTCGTCCTGAAGAGGCTGGCTCCGGTGAGCTCGGCGGCGGTCACATTGGCGTGTGAAAAGTCCGCCTCGCGCAGCTTGGCCCCGGCGAAGATGGCCCCCGCCGCCTTCGCGTGACCGAAGTAGGCCTCTTCCAGCACGGCCTCTGCGAACACCGTTCCAGCGAGCTCTGCCTTCTCGAAGTTCGCGCGGCGGAAGTCCCCCTTCGCGAGCCGCGCCCCATCGAGCTTGGCCCCGCCGAAGAAGCACATCGGGCCCGTGGCATCATCGAAGCTCGCGCCGCGCAGGTCGGCGCCCATGAAGTTGCACTCGGCGCAGTCGACGCCCGCGAAGCTGGCCCCACGGAGATCGCTCCGCATGAACTGCGTGCGGAACAGCCGCGCGCCGGCGAAGCTCTTCGCCCCGAGCTTCGCCTCGACCAGGGTCGTCAGCACGAGGTTCGCGGCGGCGAGGTCGGCCGTGGTGAGATCGGCCCGGTAGAGCGTGGCCTTCTGGAGGTTGGCATTTGCGAAGGTCGCCGCGTCCGCCTCGATCTCGAGGAGGTTGGCGCGGTCGAGGTTGGCGCCGGCGAACGTCGCGCGACGAAGCGAGGTCTTCACCCACGTCGCGATGGGAGCCTCGACATTCGCGAACGAGGCATCGTCCGCCTCGCACTCTGCGAAGGAGGCGGCGACGAGCTTTGCCTCTGCGAACCGCGCCCCGTCGAGCTTGCAACGGTACAGGTTGGCGAGGTGGAGATCAGCACCGCTCGCGTCGCAGCCGCCGAGATCGCAGCCGATCAGGGACGACTCCTTCAGCAGCGCGCTGCCGAGCGCGGTCGGGAAGCGGACGTCCTCGAACACCGCGCCCGAGAGATCGGCACCCGTGAGATCGAGGGACGAGAGATCGACGCCGCGCACGGGCTCGCCGTGCCGGACCCGGTCGAGGAGATTGTCGCGGGTCACGCGTCACCTCGCGGGGGCATGGCCCTCGGTTGGAAGCGGACGTGGCCGACCTCGGCTCCCGCGAACGAGGTCCGCTCGTCGCCGACCGCGCGCGACAGATCGGCGCGGTAGAGGTTGGCGCCGGAGAAGTCGGCGCCCGCGATCCTGACCTTCGATGCGAGCGCATCCATCAGGTTGGCGTCGCGCAGGGAGGCGCCGTGGAGGTTGGTGCGGATCATCAGCCCTTCGCGGAGGATGGCACGATCGAGGTGCGCGCCGCCGGCGTCGCACTCCGAGAGGTCCGCGCCGGCAAGATTGGCCCGACTGAAGCGCGCGCCGGTCAGCTCCGTACCGCGAAGGTTGGCGTTCTCGAGGTCCGCGTCGCTGAAGTCGGCCTCGGGGAAGGACGATCCGTGGACGATGACCCCGTTCCGCAACTGCGCCCCGCAAAACACCACCCGGCGCCCCTTGCACCCCACGAACGTGGTCTTGAGCAGCACAGCACGCGAGAGGTCGGCGCCGTCGAGGGGGCATTCGACGAGGGTCGCGCCCGAGAGGTCGACGCCGGCGAGGCGCGCGTCGCGCAGGTCGGCGTTGATCAGCTTGCACTCGCCGAGGACGCTGCCGGAGAGGTCCACTGCGCCGACGCGGGTCTCGAGCCAGTCGACGCCGGCGAGGTTCGATCGCGTGATGCGCGCGCCCGCGATCTCAGCGCGGCTGAGGATCCCGTCGGAAAAGTCGACCTCGTCGAGCAGCGCCCCGGCGAGCTGGGCGCCGCCGAGGTTGGCGCCCTTCATGCGCGTGTTCGTGAGCTTCGCGTCGCGCAGGTTGGCCTTGGCGAGCACTGCGCCCTCCAGGTTGGCCGCCGAGAGATCACACCCGGAGAGGTCGGCCGCTTCGAGGAACGCGCCCGCGAGGTCGACACCCGCGAGCTTCACGCCGGAGAGGTTCGCGCCGGTGAAATCGCGCCGGGCGAGACTCTCGCCCGTGTCGCGCGCGAGCTCGACGATCACGCGGGCGCGCTGGGACGCCTCCGGATCCATCGCTGCGGCGGTCGGCTGGAGGTGGGCGTTCTTCCGGTACATCTCGACGAGGCCCTCGTGCCCTCGCTGGATCTGGACGCGAAGCGCGGGATCGAGGTCGGCGAGATCGGGATCGTCGAGCGGCGGCGGCTTGGGCGGTCCCATCCGCTTCTTCGTCGCCTGCTCCATCATCGCGAGGTGGTCCTCGCCCATCTCGGCGACGACCTGCCGGGCCTGCTCCTTCGCCGCTGTCGCCTTCGCCTCGAGGTCGGCGAGCATCGCATCCGCGCAGGCGCTCTGCTCCTCGATGTACGCGGCCAACGCATCGGGATCGTCCGGCGGCGGCGGGGGCTCGGGTGGCCGATCGTCGAAGCCGTAGTCTTTCGGATCGAGCCCCTCGGCCTCGATCACTGCGCGACTCTCCGCTCGCCGTCGCTCTTCGCCGCGCTTCAGGTTCTGCCTGGCGAGGTTCTCGCTCTTCACCCAGCGGCCGATGTCCATCTCGCCGATGTTGGGCGCGACGCCGGACGCGCGGGGCGGCATCAGATCGCTGTCGGAGAGGCCGGCGATCGCGCCCTTGTCCTTGTCGAGCCGTCGCGCGAGCGTCGCCTGGTAGTGCTCGATCGGGCGGCGCGTCCCCGGATCTTCGCAGGCGCAAACGAGGTGGAGGATGTCGGCCGCGTCGTCCTCGGTGACGGGGAGAGTGCCGTGGGCGATGACCACGCCGGCGCCAGCGCTCGGGAAGAGCCAGACGGTGTCCCAGCGCATCGGGATCTCGACGAACCGCTCGCCCTCCTGCGTTCGCCGGGTCACGAAGCTGCGCGCGAGGAGGCCGGGGAGGCGGCCGTCGAGGCGCGCCGCATCGGGGTGCATGTTCTCGACGACGAAGCGCTCGTCGCCGCGGAAGAAGCCCTCGATCCACTGGTCCTCGGGCGCGACGTTGTGGAAGGTGGGTGCGGCGTCGGGGGGTAGGCCGGGGAAGTGCTCTTCGATCCAGCGCTGGTCGTACGTGCCGGCGCGGGCGCGACGCTGGGCGAAGGTGACGTCCATGGCCGAGAAGCCGGCCGGCTCGGGCCGCTCCGACGGCGCTCGGAGGAGGGCACCGTCGCGCTCGATGTTAGGCAGCGGATGGACGGCGCGACCGTCGACCTCGATGGGCGCGGCGCCTTTGCCGTACGCGTTGCGGTCGAAGCCTGCGCCACCGAAGGCGTGGGCCCAGTCGATGGGCACGGCAGCGATGGGCTCGGCCCGCGTCGGGACGCCGCTCTTCCAGACGCGGTTGCCGAGGATGGCGAGGCGCTTGTCGACGCTGCCGAGGTGGACGCGGACATAGGACGCCGGAAGTGGGACGCCGCCGGGCGCATGGAAGCTGCCCGCGACGAGCAGCTCGCCGCGGGCCTTGGCGAGGCCTTCGTCGACGACGCCGTTCTCGCCGAGCGCGGCGCTCACCGTGGCCCAGAAGGCCATCTCGTCGAGGAGGGCGCGCGGGCTCTGAAGGGGGAAGCCGAGCATGGCAGCGACGTGAAGCTCAGGCCGGCGGGCGCGCTCCAGAACGCGTGTGAGGACCGGGAGCTTGGCGGGCTTGATGACCTTCATGGGGCGCGCGGGAGGCGGGGTCTGGAGGTAGGCGGATCACGGGCGTGGCGCGAGGGATTTTTGGGGACGCGCGGGCGGGCTGCGGGGCGCCCCACGATGCGATCCACCCAGGTGCAGCAGCAGGAAATTCGGCGTGACGGCCAACATTCGGACTACGCCCATGGCAGCGTGACGTTCGCGATCCCTGTGGTGACGCTGCCGTTTCGCCCGGAGTGGGATTGTCCTGGCGCGCTCACGGAGATCGGTGGCAGGGTCGCCTTCGGTCGGATCGAGTCGTCGATCCGTATGGCGTGCGGCAATGTCGGCAGTACGCCTATGAGCACAGCATGGAGGGATTTGAGCAGCTCGCGCAGGAATATCCCGATCAGTTCCGCATCGTCCACGCCGAGCCACAGGGACAGGGGCCGAATCGCTGAGCGGAGCTTCTGATTCCGAGGTGATCCATGGCCGTCTCCGTCGAGCTGCGCACCACCTGCCCCAAATGCGGCAACCCGGTCCCCGTGAATGGGCTCGTCCCCGAGGTCCTTTGCCCGAGCTGCGAGCATGTCCTCCTGCTGTCGGCCGAGCTGTGGCACGAAGCGCTGTCCGGGCTCGCCGCGGTGGCGACCGGGAGCAGTACCGGCGGCCAGACGCTCCTCGGAGTCGGTACGACGTTGACGCAGGAATCGTCGGCTCCGCGTTGTGCCGAGTGCGGCGCTGAACTCGCGGTCGAGGGCATCCTCGCACCCGAGGAGCCTGCGTGGATCGATTGCACCTGCGGTGCGCGCGTGGCCGTGCGCAAGCTGCCGCGGGACCTCGTTCCGCACGCCGCGAGTTTCATCACGCTCCTGATCGGGGAAGACCCATCTCAGCTCAGCATGCCCGCTCCAGGCTCGGTCACGGCGGCGTCGGAGCCCGTGTTCTTCCCATGCCCCCATTGCGGAGGCACGCTCCCCATCGACGGCTCCGCGCGCATCGTGAAGTGCAGCTATTGTTGCACCAACGCGTACCTGCCCGATGACCTGTGGCGGCGCATCCACCCGGTAAAGACCGTCGCGCGCTGGTATGCGTGGGTCGACGCTGCGCTTCTGGGGGAGCATGGGGCTCGGGAGCAGGCCGAGGCAGAGCGCGTCAGGGGCGTAGAGGAGGTCAAGCGACGAGCGAGCACCTGGAGCACCGTGGCAGGGTTCGGCGTCGTCGCAATCCTCTGTGGGCTCGTCATCTCCCTCGACACCTGCCTCCCGCGCCAAGAGCAAGCGCGGGAGTCGGGTCCCGTCACGGTGGCGCTGCTCACGATCGGCTACGTGGCAACGGTCGTGGGCATGCTCGCGAGCGCAAGGATCAAGAAGGCCGTACAGAGCTCCCAGCAGCAGGCCGCCTCGGAGAGCGAGAATACCGGCTTCCTCTGGCTACTCGCCGTCGTCGTTGCGCTGGTGCTGGCATGGGTGCTCCATCGCAGCGGCCGAAGCTCTTAACCGATCTTGGTGAGGGCGGCGTTGAGGATTCTTGCACCCGCATTCTTGACGGCGGTGCCGACCTGTTTGATGTCCGTTCCAATCTGGTCGACGACCGCACCAGCCGTCTTTTTCGACATGGCGACCGAGTCTCCTTTGACTCCGAAAACGCCAAGCGCGTAACCGTTCATTTCCGACTTGATGACAGTGTGATCGTACTTGGCACCTCCATATGCGGTCTTGATGCCGAAGCTCTCCGCCGACACCGGCGTGAAGCTCTTGATGGCACTCCCCGTGTTCATCTTGATCTCCGGGGAGTTCACCGTGAACGAGGTCGACGCGTTGATGGTCACCACGGGCACCACGAACGTCGCCTTGGGTGCGTCCGCCAGGATCTCCCCCGTGGACAGGTGCACGTCCCCACACTTCTCTTGCACCCGGCCACACGTGAGGTCGTAAGTCCCAAACGTCTCGTTCACGTCGCCATGCACCTTGTGGGTAAAGTCCCCGGTGACCTCTAGGACGTGGTCTCCGGTCACCTTCCGGAACAGGTCCCCCGTGATCAGGTGCGTCATGCCTCCGCCGTGGATGGTCTCCTTGCGACCCGAATTGATATCCGTGATCTGGTTGGCAAAGTACGACTCCTCGACCGTCCCGAAGACCCTCTCGTTCAGGTTGGCGCCCACCTCGACGTCCCAGTCCTCGCCGGCGTCGAGCAACGTCGGTCCCTTCGTCTTGATGATCATCGAGTGATCGTCGTTCGGCGCCCCCATACGGATGTAGCTGTTCTGGTGGGGCGTAGAAAACGTGATCCGCTGCTCCCCCTCCTTGTCCTCCAGCTCGAAGCGATTTCGCCCGCCCGTCTGGATGACGTTCTTCGTGTGGTTCCCGCTCGTCACCGGGCTCGGCTTGTGCGCGTTCGGCACCACCCCCGCGATCACCGGCCGGTCCGGATCGCCGCCCAGGAACGTGAACAGCACCTCCGTCCCCTTGCGCAGCGGGAAGTGCCACCCCTCCACCCCACCGCCGTGCGGCTGCATCATCCGCACGCGCGTCGACGCCTTGCCCGGCTCGAGATCGCCCTCGTCAAAGGCGAACCGCACCGCGTAGCGCCCGTGCTCGTCGAGCTGCGCATACTCGCTGTCGGCCGGGCCGTCGATCACCCCGTGCTCCGTCCCGTAGATGCGCGGCCACGCCGTCTTCGCCTCGGCGCGGAACTGCACGGAGGCCGGGATCGCCGTCACGTCGACCCGGTAGACCTCGTCTCGATCGAGCCCGGTCAGCTGCTTCAGATCGGGCGTCCGCGCGGCCTGGTTGCCGTAGTGCTCAGCCTCGATCCCGAGGTACTTCGCGGCGAAGCTCGGCCACGGGTGATCCTCAAGGTCGAACGTGTAGCCCGCGCGCAGGTAGAAGCTCGTGCCGCTCCCCGTGAAGACCACCTCGCGCGAGAGGATCTCCTCGGCGCGCAGTTTCGCGAGCCTCGCGCCGTCGTCCGGCGAGAAGAAGCGCGCGCCGTAGACGCTGATCTCGCCGCGGCCGGTCTGTGAGATGGGCGCTTTGGCGGAGACGTCCAGCTTCGGCTTGTTGTAGTCGTAGTCCTTGAAGCTGACGCTGGCCGGGAGGGAGCGCCGTCGGCACACGAACGTGTGCAGACATTCCTTCGCGGAGCTGTCGCCGCCGGTGTGCGCGAAGAAGCGGATCGGCGAAGGCTCGAGGTCTTGGTGGGTGGCCTTGCCGTCGGTGATGATGAGCTTCTCGCCCGCGTCGCCCTGCTCGAAGAAGTAATACATTCCCTCGCGCTCCATCCAGCGCGAGAGGAAGTCGAAGTCGCTCTCCGCGTATTGGCAGACGTGCTCCTCGGCCGCGTACTGCTGGGAGAGCTTGAGGGCGTACTCCTGGCCGGTCTTGTCGAGGATCTGCTTGAAGATGTCGGGGATCGAGATCTTCGTGAAGAGGCGGCTGTGGAGCGACTGGGTGAGCTGCCAGAAGCGCGGGACGAGCAGGGCGCGGACCAGCGTGAAGCCGTCCCGTTGGTGGTGGACGAGGGAGACGTCGGAGAGGATGCCGTGGAAGGTGAAGGGCGGGCGGCCATCCTGGCGGTCGAGCATCAGCGACGCCACGGCCCCGACCGCCGTGGCGAGGTCGAAGTCGGCGACGGCGTCCGGGCCGATCAAGAGGAACACCTCGAAGGCGTAGAGGCGCGAGATCCCCTCGGTGCCACGAAAGCCCACGACGCGGACGCCCTCCGGGAGGCCCTCGGAGCTCATCTTGAACATGTCGATCATGCATCACCTCGAGTACACATCGCGATCCTGACGCGGGCGTCGAGCGCCCGCGCGAGCCTCAAGCGCTCGCCTTCCTCTTCTTGCCGAGCCTCGCTCCTTCGAGCGCCGCCTCCTCCAACTCGGCCCCGTCGAGCACGGCCTTGCGTAGATCCGCGCCGTCGAAACTCGCGCCGGTCAACTTCGCGCGCGTGAGCTTTGCGCGGCGTATGTCGGCGCCGGCGAAGTTGACCTCGGCGCCGTCGACGCCGGACAGGTTGGCGTCCGCCAGCGTCGCCCCGTCCATCTGCGCCCTCGTCAAGATGGCGCGGTCGAGGGTTGCGTACGAGAGGTTCGCTCCGGAGAGCACCGCGTCCGTGAGATCGGCGCCGGCCAGATTCGCGCCGGTCATCCGCACCCTGCAGAACCGGGCGCCACTGAGGTTGGCTCGTCGCAGATCGAGGCCCGACATGAGGCGGCCCTCGAAGTCGAGCCCGTGGAGGTCTGCGCCCACCAGGTCGAGCCCGAGCAACGACGAGCGCGCCGCGAGCCTCTCGATCACGGCGGCCCGCACGTCGATCGCGGCATCTTCGTCGTCCTCGTCTTCTTCCGCATCGACCACGCGCTCCGCCAGCGCCTTCTCGGCGGGCGCTGCGACTGGAGGTGGCGCGACTGGCGCGGACGCCGTGACTGGATCTGGCGCAACCGGCGCGGGCGCCGCGGCCGGAGGCGGAGGCGGCTCGGCCGGCGCCGCCGGCTTCACATCCAGCGTTGGGGGCTCAGGCACCGCGGAAACGGCCAGCTGCCTCGCGAAGGGCAGCGAGTCCTTGAGGAGCAGGTGCACGTCGAGGCCTCCGGTCATCGACAGCGCGGTCGGCGCCTTCACCACCTTCGGCATGACGACGCCTGCGGTCGCCGACTTCGTCTTGCCGGTCGCTTGAAACGGCAGCGATTCCCGCTCCCGACTCTTGTCGATCTCGACGGCGTCTGCAGGCTTGGCGACGGCCAGTCCCGCCGCCATGGGCGCCGGCTGTGGAGAGCCTTCCGCCGGAGCGCCTGGCTGCGCCGGCACCGGCCCGGTCTTCTTTGCGAGGAAGGGCAACGCCGGCCCAATCGCGCGCAGGTCGAGCGCACCGGTCGCGGCCAGAGCGGCGGGGGGCTTGGGACGGGCCCCGAAGACGAGTGGCTGCCCAGGCAGCTCGACGCCGGCGGCCACGCGGATGTCGTCGAGCCCCGTGGCGGCGAAACGCCCCCGCCACACGAGGGAGAAGACCATGTTGTCGGCGTCGATCAGCAGCATGTCGGCGCGCAGGTCGACCGCGGCGCTCGTCGTGCCCGCCGCAGATCGCTCCGCCCGCGCCCGCGCGCCAGGGAGGCGCGTCTGAACGCGCGCGTGCGTGGGGTGCATGCCGTCGAGCAGGATCCACTCGTCCCCGCGGAGTGCCTCGATCTGCTGGTCGGCCGGCGCCGGGTTGAAGTACCGCCAATCGAGGCCGGCCGGTATCTCGGGTGCTTCGGCATCGAGCACGGCAGGGTCGACGCCACCGAGCAGGCGCCGTCGCGCCGGCCAGGTCTTGCTGATGGGGCCGAAACCGCCCGGCCGGCCCTCGTTCCCCGGCACGACGACGTTGGGGAGCCTTGAGCCTCGCTCGGCTCCTGTGCCCGCCGGGTTCTCTGGCACCAAGGGGCCACCGTAGGCGCGGTCGTAGGTGATCGGCATCTTCAAGAACGGCGCCGGTGCCGCGGCCGGCCCCGTCCGCTCCCCGTAGACGTACAGGGCCTTGTCGATGAGCGCGCGGTCGGTCGCGAGCCCGAACCGCACCGTCGCCGAGGGCGTGCGTTGCTCGCCGATCGCACACGCGAATCCGACGAGGATTGCCGCCGCATTCGGGAGGTAAGGCACCGCTTCGTCGGGGGCCTCGACGACGCCGGCGGCGCCTTCTCGCTCCTCGCGGACAATTTCGATCGGGTCGATGATCTCCGCCGGGCCGCCGGGGACGATGCGGAAGGTCGACTTCACGATGACGGAGGCCCAGAGGGAGCCTCCGTGGCGCCATAGGAGCGCGCCGCAAGACGCTTTGCCGAGGGAGTCGACGCGTATCGGATCGGGGGTGCGCATTGGGTAGGCGCGCGCCGGGCAGAGCCCCCGCGAGAGCGCGTGCCCCATCCTTATCGCGCCGGCGTTCGGCCGGGAACCATGAACGACCACCTGGGGACGGCCTAACGGGACGCCGTTGCGCCGTTCAACAGCGGGAGCATCGACGGACACCTTAGCGGCCTGAACCAGTACCATTGCATGGCGTTTTTCGAGACCCAGCTCGTGCAGCGCGGCGACACGACCAAGGCACGAATCCGTGGCGCGAAGCCGACGGCGCGCGCTTCTGCTCTCCGCGCAGCGCGCAAGGCACGCGACCGTCCCCGCGAGCCCTACCTCGGTGGCTTGCTCTCCGGCGAGCCCCACCTCTTTGGCTGCTCAGCGCTCCCCCGCGTCCTGTCGGAGCGTCTTCTCGTCGCAGTCCAGCGCCTTCGCCGCCGCGCCCCACGTCCCCCACTTCTCCTTCGCCCAGCGCGCAAGCCTGTTCTGGAAGGCGCGGACGCGATCCCGACGCGATCTGCCCCCCAGGTCATCCGCCGGGGGGGCCGCGACCTGGCGGGACCGCCACTCGCCCAGGGCCGTCGCGAGCGCCACCTCGCCGTCGGCCGCGCCCCACGCTGCGACCAGCAGCGCGAGCCGTTGCAGGTCCCGAAGGTTGCCAGGCAGCGGGTCGACCGCGAGCGCGCGCTCGACATCGCCCGATCATGGTGCGCGTTCGGCGAGCGACGGCTCGCGGCGCAGCTCGCGCCACACGCGCGACCAGTCGTCGCGGAGGTCTTCGCGGCACTCGCGCAGCGCGGGGACGCGTACGGTCAGGTGGCTGATCCTGTAGAAGAGATCGGCGTCGAGCCGTGCTTGCAGCGCGTCGAGCTCGAGGTTCGATGCGCACACGACCTCGATGTCCGCGGAAAGCTCCTTGTCGCTGCCGACAGGGCGATAGCGCCGGTGCCGGTCCTGCAGCACGCGAATCAGCTTCCGCTGGGTCCTGGACCTCGTCGAGGAAGAGGATGCCGCCGTCGGCCTCGGCGAGCAGGCCGAGGCGATCCGAGGCGGCTCCGGTGAAGGCCCCCTTGCGGTGCCCGAAAAGGAGGCTCTCGGCGAGGGTCGAGTCGAGACCTCCGCACGCGAGCGACACGACCTTCGCGCGCTGTTTCAGCGGACGGACGTGGGTCTCGACCAGGCGGGTCTTCCCTGTCCCACGCTCGCCGAGGATGAGGAGCGGGGCCCCGATCACCCGCGCGTACCGCGCGAGCCGCTCGAGCGCGCGCCGCGCGGGCGAGCGGGCTTCGGTTTCATATGCGGCGACGTCCGGCTGCGCGGCGGCGCGGCGGCGCACCTCGGCGAGGTACGTCGTCACCGTGAAGTCGACACTGTCGAGACGCGTGCGCTTCGTCTCCGGGTTCCATTGCGATGACCAGAGCCGGGCTCCGGCGGGGAGCGCGCCGCCGGCGTGGAGGACGAGCCAGACCGCGTGCATCGCCGGAGTGCCCGGCGAGACGTTGATGTGCACCTCGCCGCCCAGCCGCGGGCACACCTCGCGCACGAGAGCCTCGTACACTGCGCGGTGACGGGTCGGGTCGTCCACCTTCAGGCTCAGGATCTCGAGAGGCGTTCCGAGCACTTCGGTGGGCAGGCTTCGGGAGAGACCTCGCTGCAGGAGGTAGAGGATTCGCAAAGGACGTCGAGCTCGCCGCAGACGCCGTATTGGAGGCACTGCCCAAAGATTAGGAAACGTCCCTTCACCGCGCGCCGGCGACCCACCAGTTCGAAGTGGCCGTTCTGGGCCACAATCGCGTGCTTGAGGCCGTAGATTCTCAGTGACGGTGCGCGCCGACGAGGCGCAGCTCTACCTCTATGACCTCTTGCCGGGTGGCGCAGGCTACGCGCGCGCCGTCGGGAACGATCTCCCCGTGGTGCTCGATGCTGCCGAAGCGCTCCTCGGCGGGTGCGACTGCCCGTCGTCCTGCTACCGATGCATCCGGCACTACGGCAACAACTGGATTCACGCGTCGCTCGATCGCCACCTTGCGCTCGCGCTCCTCCGCCACCTGCGAACGGGCGAGATCCCGAGCCTGTCCGACCAGGAGAAGGATCTCGCGCTCCGGCAGTTCCTCAAGCTGCGCGGGGTTGCGTGCGAGGAAAACACGAGCCTCGGGAGCACGCTCGTTCCTCTCATCGTGCAGCTGCCCAACTCGCGGGTGTGCGTCGACGTTCATCACCCGCTGATCGACCCGCTCGCGCACGAGTCTCCGGTCTAGCGTCCCCAGCGGGATTCGAACCCGCGTAACAGCCTTGGAACGTCCGCGTCCTCGCGCGCCGCTCGGTCGGGACCGCTTCAAATCCGCGAGAAGAACAGCCGCGTCGTCGCCGGCCACTCGGGGGCGAAGGGGGCGTAGCGCGCGCCGATGTGATCGGGATCGCGCGTGCGATAGCCGCGCGAGAAGTGGCGCGTGTAGCTCTCGATCGCTTCCTCCCACGAGGACCAGCGGCGGAGCCCGTTGGGCGCGTCCCAGCCCCAGGCGTTGTAACCTTTGTGGTAGCGGCCGAACGTCGTCTCGGTGCCGGCGATCGCCACGATCCAGCGCGGATCGACTCGATAGCGCGTCGCCGTGGCCACGATGTACGCGGCGTGCGGCAGGAGCGGGGAGTCGTACGGCGCGAGGAAGCGCGCGAGCCGCTCCGCGGTGATCACCTGACCGTCTCGACCCACGTAGAACGGGTCGGGTGTGGGGCGGACGACGCGCGCCGCAGCAGCCTTCACCATCGGGGCCGACACCGGACGGATCTCCGGCGGAAGGACATCGAGGAGCAGCGCGGCGGTGAGCCCCGGAACGAGCAGCGGGTGCACGGCGTGGGAGCCTCCAGCCGCGGATTGTTTCGAGGATCCGCTGCCCTGGCCAAGATTGCGACGAGGCTCATCGAACCAATCCGCGTTGCACGCTCGATTCGGAAGGGATCGTGTCGTCGTGGCTGTGGTGTCGGCGGCCGACCCGTCAGCATCCCCCGACACACCTCCGGTGTGCCCCGAAGGCCAAGCCATCGCCGGCTCCACGCAACGTTGCTATCCGCTCTGCAGCGACGGTCGCCCCTGCGCCCAAGGCACATGGAGCGAATGGCAAGGCGGGCGCGTCTGCATGTGACGAGCGATGGGCTCGGCTGCGGAGGCGAGCACGACGCACGGCGAATGCGTGTCCTCCCGTTCGCTCGCATCGAGCGCGTTGCTGATGGCAACGTGAAGGTTGCGCGAGAGGCGCACGCACGTCTTCTCGGTTCGAGAGGCTCGCCCAGCCCGGGTTTTGGGGCCGCGAGCGGCCCCATCATGATCAACGCCGGCGCTCGAAAGGATCGGTCTCCACCGACCCGGACGCCGCGCTCTCGGCGCGCTGCTTGATGGCGAGGATGGCGGCGCGGATGCCGTCGACGCTCCCGCTGTTGATCATGGACGAGGGGATCGGGAGCTTGGGATCGAGGTGCGACTCGATGCTGAGCTTGGTGAAGCCGCGCGCCGTCGGCTCGAGGCGCCAGCGCGAGGAGAAGGTCTTGATGTTGCCGTCGACGTAGCGGCCTTCGTAGACCTCGACGCCGTCCGCGCCGTTCGGCGCGGCGACCTTCGTGACCTCCGCGCGCAGCCAGAGCTTCAGCAAGCCGCCGGCCTCCTCGATCTCCATGCGCCACAGGCGCCCGTGATCGCTGGGCCCGAGATCGGCGCACGCGTGGTAGCTCGTGAGGAAGCTCGGGTAGCTCGGACAGTCCAAGATCACGTCGCGCACCTTCGCGAGCGGCGCCCGCACCAGCACCGACGCGCGCGCCCGCACGATGTCCGAGCCGGCGACCGGATCGGAGCCCGCCACCGGATCCTCCGCCGGATCGCGCACGGGCGCAGCGGTGTGCGCCGCTGTCGCGCGCGCCGGCTCGTCCGCCGTCGGCCGCGACATCGCCGGAGATCGCTGGAGCGTGCACGCCGAGAGAAGCAACGCGCTCGCGATCAGCGCACCGCGCGGACGGAGAGACGACAGCATGTGGACCCCACGAGCACTGCCAGCGCGAGGCTGCGCTGCAACAGAGCGCGAGAATACATCAACCGCGCGCCCCTTGCTCGTGTGCTCGTGCACGCGATCGACATCCCCGTCCGCGGCGAACCACGGTCGATTGCCGCCGTGAAGTGAGACCATCGCGCGATGCTCGTGATGCGCGGCGCTTTGCTTCAGGGATCTCCTGGGCCTCTGTGATCGCGTGATCACCGGATCACGCGATCACCCATGACTGACACCCATGCACCGAGTGGCGATTGTCAGCGCACCACGAATGGGTCGCGATCGGCCTCGCTGATCGACACGGCCACGCCCTCGGCCTCGGCGACGATCCGCGCCGCGAGCCTCCGCAGCGTGGCGCGCTCGCTGTTCGAGTGGAGCGCGCACGCCACCGTCACGCCCGCCGCCGCCGCCGCCAGCGCATCGTGATGGGGCATCTCTCCGGTGAGGTAGAGGTCCGCCTTCGCGGCGATCACATCGCGGAGCAAGCTGCGCCCGGCGCCCGCGCACACGGCCGCGCGCGTGACCGTTCCCTCCATCGGCCCCGCGACGAGGAGCGCATCGAGGCCGAGCTCACGCTTGATGCGATCGAGGATCTCGGCGCGCGCAACGGGCGCCGCGAGCACACCGACACGACCAATCCCGAGCCCTTCGGCCGGCAGCGTGATCTTGAGGGGCGCACGCTCGGACAGACCGAGCGCATCCGCGAGCACGTCGTTGGTCCCGCCGGGCGCCACGTCGAGCGCCGTATGCGGCGACCACACCGCGACATCGGCCCGAATGGCGCGATGGATGACCCCATCGTGCCGCACCCGCTTGATGCCCTCGAAGAGCGGCGGGTGATACGCGACCACCAACCTCGCCCCGAGCCGCACGGCCTCGTCGAGCACCGCATGGGTGAGATCGATGGTCACGAGCACCCGATCGATCTCCGCGCCGGGGTCGCCGGTGATCAAACCGACGTTGTCCCAGCCCTCGGCGTAGCGGAGCGGAGAGATGCGATCGAGGGCACCGAGCAGGTCACGGAGAATCATCGGCCGTGCATTCTACCCGCAGCGTGCCCCGCGTGCGTCACGCGACGATGCGGCTCGAACGAGCGGGCAGGGGGCTTCGGCGGGCGCGTGCTCGGTCGGTCGCACGGCTCTGCGCAAGAGCGTCAGCGCGCGCGGCTCCAACCTGCCGGCGCATGAGCTTCAGCGGACGCAGCTCGAACCTTCCGGCGCGCACCCGCGGTGGAGCACCACGAATCGTTGGTGCTCAAACGAATTGGTTGGAGCTCAAAAGATTCCGGCGCGCGCCTCGGGGACGCAGACGCCCATCGCGCACATGAGCAGGTCGACGTCGGGCGTCGCGCAGGAGACGTGCTTGGCGCAGTAGTCGTCGTAGGCGCAGAGGCGGAAGCACGAGCTCTCCTCGCCGAGCGCGCCGGTGTGGGTCACGCACGACCAGCTCCCCGTGAGCCACACGGCTTCCTGACGGGAGGTGTCGAAGATGCACGTCTCCGCGCGGGTCGTGGTGTCGTAGGCCTTGGTCGCGCACTTCTCGCCCTTGGAGAGCTTGTCGCGCTGCTTGGCCATCGTGTTGAGGAGATAGGTGTAATCGCAGATGTAATCGCGCGTCGTCTGGCGCGAGACGCGATCGCGGAGCACCGGATCCTTGAGGCCGCGCTCGTGGAGGTTGCGCATCAGGCCGACGAGGATGTTGTTGCCGCCCTCATCCTTCTCGCCGTCCTTGATGGTCGCGAGGATCTTCTCCTGCTCCTTCAAGGCTTCGGCCTCGCTGGCCGCGCTCATGGGGCGATAGCCGAGGCGGATGAAGCGCGCAGGCGTGCGCGGGGTGCAGACGCGCGCGTGCTCCCAGAGCTTCTCGTCGACGATGAGCGGGCGCGCCGTATCGGGGATGCGGCAAACACCGTTCACCCCCTCGGGCACCGTGCCCGACGCTCGATCCGGAGGCGCACCCGGCCCCTCGTAATAGAACTCGGTCGACGTCGCGCAGCCCGCGACGATCGCGCCCAAGGCCAAGAGGGCCAGCTTGATCTGCGACACGCTCGCCACGGTAGCAGAGCATTTGCCCGGACCTGAAATCTCCCGACGAAGAAATCGCCGGGCAGCCTCCGTTCACCATGGAGGACGCCGATCCGCGCCAGGCACGATGGGCGGGCAGGGTGGTTGCGCGACCGGGCAGGGCGGTTGCTCGGCCGGGCAGGGTGGTTGTTGAAACGGGGAGGGTGCTTGTTCGGGAGAGCGAGGATGCTTTGCCCGCAGACGTTTGCAGAGCGCCGGCGACGCGTCGATCAGCGCGGGCGGAGCCGCTTGATCTGCACGACCTCGTCCTCTTCGGGGCCGGTGCCTTCGAAGCGAACCTTGTAGTCCTTGCCTTCTTGCTTGATGACCTTGCCGGCCACGAACACGCCCTTGTAGTGGACCAGCACCTGCTGCCCGACCTGATAACGAAGGCCCTTGAGCGATGCAGGCTCGCGCAGCACGCGATCGGCGGGAATCTCTTCCTCGCCGCCGGCGCCGAACTTCACCTTGAAGCCGCCGCCCGCCGCCGCGCCGACGGTGGCGGGGAACCAGGCGCCGCGCACGTTCACGAGCACCGCTTCGCCCGCCGCGGGCGGACCGCTCTGCGGCGCAGGCGCGGGATCGCCGGCAGCGGCCTTCTTGCCCTTCTCGCCCTTGTCCTTGTCGCCTTTGCCCTTCTCGGCCTTCGCGTCCTTCGCCGGCGGCGGAGGAGGAGGCTCGGCTGCGGGCGGCGGAGGAGGCGCGGCCACCGGCGGGGCCACGACGGCGGGCGTGGCCGCGCGGATGCGATCGACGCCGACCTCTTGGTCGTACTGCGGACCGAAGCTCTCGAAGCGGACCAACCAGCGATCGGCGGCTGAGGCCGCGATGACTTTGCCCGCCACCGTCTGCCCGTTGACCTCGACCATCACGGCCTCGCCGATGGCGTGACCGCTCGGGCCGGTGAAGGGACGGCGGATGCGATCGGGCCCGACCTGCTCCGAAGCCTCGGGGCCCCAACCATCGTAGTGGACGCGCCACGCGTCGGCGCCGGCTTGCATCACCACGTCGGCGAGCATCAAGCGGCCTTGGAACGTGACGAGGACTTTGTCTCCGGGCTTGTAGTCGTTGGCTGCCGCACCGCCTCCGGTGCTCTTGATGCGATCGGGCCCGACGACCTCGTTCCACTCGTTGCCGGTGTTGTCGTAGTGGACGAGAAAACGGCCCTCCGCGAGGGGCTGCACGATCGCCGCCGGCAACCACTGTCCCTGCCGCGCGACGAGCACCTTCGTTCCCGGCGGCAGGTCGTTGGCGCCGAACGTCGGCACCGCGCTCGCCGGATCCGCGGGCGGCGGCGTCGAAGAGGAGCATGCGGCCGTGAGCGAGGCCGCGAGGATGGCACCGGCGAGGACGGAGGCGCGCGGGACGGAGATGAATCGCATCATGCCGCGCATGATACTTGAGCGCCCCGTACAGAGAAGCGATAGAGAGGATGCTCGGGTCGGAAGTGGGGCGAGGCGCCTTCACCCGCGGCGCGCCGCGGTGAGAATGCGTTTCGGTGAGGTGCGGCGCACGCTGCCTGCGGCGCGTGAATCGGCGCCGGGCCTCGGCCAACTTCACAGACGCCGATACGGCAGTCGTGATACATCGAAGGGGACCAGCGAGCTCCGATGGAAGCGCCCATTCCGCCGCCGCGACAAGACGATGACGAGGACGTCCACTGGGCGCTGTCGACCGCCGTGGCGCTGTGGGGCCGCGGCGAGCCCACCGAGGCGCTGAAATGGCTGCGGCGCGCGGCCGAGCAAGCCTCGGACGTGAACGCGGACGTGCGCGCGCTCGAGCTGTTCAAGGCCGCTGCCGAGGTGGCCAATCACGTGAAGGCCGGCGGCTCGGCGCCACCGCCGCCACCCGCGCCGCCGGCGGCAACACCGGCGCCGCCCGTCGCTGCACCGGCGGCGCCACCCGCACCGCCCGTCGCTGCACCGCCGGCGCCAGCGGCACCGCCTGTTGCGGCGACGCCTGCTCCGCCACCCGCGCATGAGGCGCCGGGGCGGCCGTCGATGCCTTCGATCGATGCCTCACGCATGCCGCCTCCGCGCGCGCCGCGCCCGCCGGGGAGCATGTTCCCGCCGCCGCTGCCGTCGCGACCGTCGGTGCCGGCGCCGCCCGTGGCGCAGGCCGCCAGCACGCCGATCCCGTCGGCTCCGCCGGCGCCGGCCGCGCTTTCGCGATCCGCGACGCCGCCCGTACGTCCGGTGGTTCCACCCACGCCGGCTGCGCCACCTGTGTTGCCCACGCCGGCGCCGGTGGTGTCGACATCCACGCCGCGTCCCGCGCCCACGCGTCCGATCGTGCCCGCGGCTCCGGCGGCGCAGGTCGCCATCAACGCGGCCAAGGCTCCCGCGCCGCAGGCGATCCCGCCGAAGCGCCGTCGCTCTTTCACCGGCGAGCCGCGTCCCACCGAGAAGCCTCGCGCCGATGGTCGCAAGGCCGCGGGCGCGCCCGCCGTGGCCCAAACGCATCGTCGCCGGCGCACGCACGCGGACGACGAGCTGCATCAGCCGCCGGTGCCGCCGCCTCCGCCGCCGCCGCGCGGGCCGGAGGCGACGCCCGTCTCGTCGAAGCCCAACATCTGGGACGACCTCGACGAGGACACGCGCGTCATCAGCGGCAAGCCCACGGGCGACGGTGACGAGGTCGAGCAAGCCCTCGCACGCCTGCGCAATGCGCCTGCGCCCATCGATTCGCCGCCGGTCGCATCCGTCGCACCGGTGGCATCCGTCACGTCGAGCGCGCCGCCCGTGGCCGCGTACACCGCGCCCGTGCAGAGCGCAACGCAGCCTGCGGCGTCGGTCACGCCGGCGCCGGGCTCCGTCACGTCGCGCGAGCGCAGCCGAACCGGCCTTCACGACGGCCGCTCGGTCCCGTCGTTGCTGGCCACGGACGAGAGCTCGTTCGGCGGTCCCGAGCCCACGACGATCATGCGTCGCGCGGTCTCGATCCACGACGAGCCCACCACCGACGGCACCCGCGCGAACGGCGCGGGCGTCGCGGCTCCGTCGATCGCGGGCGCCGAAGCAGGCGCGCGGAAGCGGCTCGATACCTTGCCTTCGCTGCGCGTCGCGGTGCTCGCCACCGGTGTCGCCGGCGAGGTCCGGTTGATCTCGCTCGACGCGGGTGACGAGCCGCCTCCGGGCGCCGCGCTCGCGGTCCTCGTGCCCTTGAGCAGCGCCGACGGCGAGGCCGTGGCGCGGCTCTTCGGCGCCATCGAATGATCCACGAACGGCTGAGGAGCATTCATCCATGCACACCAACGACGACCGAGCCCGCCCGAATCGCATCCGCGTCACCGGCATGCAGGAAGGCCAGCTGGCGGCGCTCGTGGAGCTCGATGCCGCCTGCTCGCAGATGTATTACGACGCGGGCTTCGACGGCGCCGAGGTCCCGCTCCGCAACCAGGGCGACTTCGCCGCGCTCGGGCGGCGCAACAGCTGCAAAGTGATCGAAGCCGATCAGGTCGTGGCCGCGTTCTTGGCCTGGCACGACGAGGCCCCCGGCGTGGCCTACCTCGTCGACATCCAAGTGCACCCCGAGTACCAGCGCTTCGGTTTGGCCGGCAAGCTGCTCGAGGCCATGCGCGATGAAGCCCGCGGCCACAAGCTCGAGCAGGTCGTCGTCCGCTGCTGGGAGAAGGCCTCGTGGGCCATGGCGTTCTACAAGCGCCAGCGCTTCCAGCCGATCGACGCCACCGCGCCCGCCAAGGTCCAGGGTTGGAAGGAAGACCAGCTCCAATCCGGCCACCCGCTGACCCGGCCCGGTGAAGTCGTGCTCTGGTCGCCGATCGGCGCCGCCCCGAAGCCTCTGACAGAAGACGAGATGGACATGACCCTCGTCACCGGCGAAGTCCCGCACGACGACTGAGTCCGCGCTGCACGTCGCGTGAAGGGCTCCGCGGCTGCTGGTGGACCAGCAACATCGGCCGGCTCCGAGGCGGGAGTGGCGGTTCGACCGGCAACGTCGGCCGACTCCGAGGCGGGCGCGGCGGTTCGACCGGCAACGTCGGCCGGCTCCGAGGCGGGAGCGGCGGTTCGACTGGCAACGTCGGCTGGCGTCGAGGCGGGAGCGGCGGTTCGACTGGCAACGTCGGCTGGCGTCGAGGCGGGAGCGGCGGTTCGACCGGCAACGTCGGCCGGCTCCGAGGCGGGAGCGGCGGTTCGACCGGCAATGTCGGCCTGTTCAGCAGCAGGAATGGCTGCTCGACCAGCGACGTCGGCCGGCTCCGAGGCGGGAGCGGCGGTTCGACCAGCAACGTCGGTCGGTTCATAGGTAGGAAGGGCTGCTCGACCAGCAACGTCGGCTGGCTTCGAGGCGGGAGCGGCGGTTTGACCGGTAACGTCGGCCGGCTCCGAGGCGGGAGCGGCGGTTCGACCAGCAACGTCGGCCTGTTCAGCAGCAGGAATGGCTGCTCGACCAGCGACGTCGGCCGGCTTCGAGGCGGGAGCGGCGGGGCGAGGCTCGCCGAGCTGCGAGTGCGGCCGTAGTAGCTCGATGGGAGGCGTGCGCGCGGGTTGTTGGCGCGCAAGGCAGGGCGCGGCGCGGCGAGCCCGGACCGGGCTCTGGGGCTCTGACGTCGCGCAGGTCGTCGTCGCGGTGAGCGAGGTCGGCCGCAGGGTGAGCGTCGCGATGGCGATCGGGGACATCGCGGCGGGACTCGTGGGCTGGCGGACGTTCGCCGCCGGAGCTTCCGCGGCACCCCTCGCCCAGCGGCGCTGGGGTTGAGTTGACATAATGTTTCTTATGCGACCTACATGAGGCGGCATTCGTAGGGGAAACGAGCTGCCGCGGTGTCTACTCGCCCGCCGTCCTGGTTATGCGCCGGCACCCCGACTTGGCTGACCCGCCGGCACCTCGGCGCTAGCCGACCGGACCGCCGACCCGCACCCCAATCTCGTCGGTGCGCCTCACCAGGTTGACCGACCGGACCGTCGACACGTCGCCCCTCGGCGTCTCAACCCGAGCCACCTCGAATCGGGCACGCGTCGAGCTCCGAACCGAGGACCTCCGCCTCGGCTCACGAGGTCACCCTCGGCCCGGTCCCTCGAGCCCCGCGCCCCGCCGGCCCGCGCTTCGCGCGCTCCAACGCCTCGACATCGCGAGGCCTTCGTCCGGCCTCGCCCGTCGTTTGGCTCCGCTTCGGCGGAGCCGTGGTCAGTCGCGGGGTTTTTCGGCGCCGGGAGGCGGCTGGACGTACACGCCGAGGAGCGCACCGCCGTTCGACATCACGTAGGCGCGCCGGCCGAAGGCGGCGGGCGTCATGGCGAAGCCGGTTCCCGTGAGGATGCCGTCGATGACGCCGCCGTCCAGCGGCGAAAATAGGAACAGCCCGTAGCGCGTCGTCCCCACGAGGAGCGCGCCCTCGATGGGAACCGGCGCCGTCATCCCACCTTCGGGAATGTTGCGCCGCCAGACCGTGCGGCCGTCCGCGGGATCCAGAGCCCAGAGGCCCGTCAGGCCCGAGGATGCGAGCAGAAGCTTGCGCGCCGGGACCTCGGGGCCTTGGCCGCTACGCGGAGCGTGCGCGGGTTGCTCCCAGAGAACGAGCTCGGTCACGCCGGTGGCGCGATCGTTGACCCACACGCGGGTGCCATTTTCGGCGTCGAGCGCGAAGACACCGCCCGCGTAGCCGGCGACGTAGACCACCGAGCCTGCGGCCGTGCGATCGAGCACCGGCGTCGTGTCGACGTCGAGGTAGCGCGGGACGTCGCCGCCGGTCGACGGCTCGGCCTCGGCGGCGAGATCGACCGTCGGCCACTGCTCGGAGCCGTCTTCCAACGAGTAGGCTTGGACGACGCCGTCGGAGAACGCGGCGTAGACCTTGTCGCGCCCGAGCGCGGGGCCGGCGTAGCCCGCCACCTCCATGCCGAAGGCAGGCGTGCGGTGCTGGTGCCACTTCATCTTGCCGCTCTGCGCGTCGATGGCGATGAGCGTGTCGTTGGCGTTGGTCACGTAGACGACGCCGTTGCGGATCACCGGGCGCCGCGCGACCTCGGCGTTGGTGTTGAAGCGCCAGAGCATCTCGCCCGTCTGCGCCTTCACCTTGTAGAGCGCGCCGTCGTTGGAGCCGAAGTACACGACGTCTTCCGCGTCGTCGTACATCGGCTCGCACTGCACCGAGGCGGCCGTCTGGAAGCGCCAGATGGTGCTGCCGTCGCCGGCGTGCAGCGCGTAGAGGCCGCCGTCGCTCGACCCGACGAAGACCCGGCGATGGGGCGCGTCGATCGCCGGGCGACCGCGCTCGTATTGATCGGAGAGCGTCCGCAGATCGGAGCCGATCGTGCGGCGCATCTCGACCTCGAGCGCGCCGCCCGGATGGTGCACCCAGAGCGGCAGATCCGGCGCGCCGACCGCGCGGATGGTGTCGCAACCCGAAGCCGTGAGCGCGACGGCGAGGCCGGCGCACGCGAGCGTCGCGCGCTTCACGGAGGAGCCGATCGCACGTCGCGCCGCCGGCACTAGTGCTTCTCCTTCTGCTGCTTCTCCATGTTCTCACGGAGACGCTTCAGGGCCTTCTCGATCTCTTCCTGCGACATGGCCGCGCCCTTCGCGCCGCCGCCGATGACCGGCTTGGCGGGCACGAGCGACGGGTCGAGGCGGCGAAGGTTGTCGTCGACGGCGGCCTTCAGGAAGCCGGTCGTGCGCACCTCGGTCGGCTTCTCGAGCGCGTCGTGGATCTGCTTGAAGAGATCCTTGGCCTTGTCCTTCTCGCCCTTGCCGAGGAGCAGGCGCGCCTCGTGGTACTGGCCGAGCTCCTTGTTGCCGACGATGCCCTGGAGCTCCTTGAACGCCGCCATGGCGCCGTCCTTGTCGCCCTTGCCTTCCTTGGCGAAGCCGAGGCCTTCGAGGGCGCGCGCCTTCACGTCGGTGTCGGCGCTGGCGAGCGTGGACGAGGAGACGGCGCTGTACGCCTCCATGGCCTTGTCCCACTCGTGCTTGTCGAGCAGCGTGCCGGCCTCGCCGAGCCGCGCGAGGATGGCGGCGCCCGTGCCGGGGTGATCGGCGACCACCTTGCGGTAGCTCGCGAGCGCGTTCTCGCTGCGCTCTTCCGCGGTCTTGAAGACGCGGGTGGGATCGACCTCTTTCTCTTCCTCGCCGCGCTTGTCCTCGGCCATCACGCGGCCGTGATCGGCGCGGACACCGGCCAAGAGCGCGTCGGAGGCGCCGCCGGACTTCTTGTCGACCTGCGACGTGTAGAGCGCGTAGCCGCCGCCGCCCACGATGGCTGCGAGGATGAAGTACTGCAGGACGCCGAAGTTGGCGCGCAGCCACTTGCCGACGGCCGAGGCGCTCCGCGCCAACGCGTCGTCGACCATCTCGCTCGGGAGGAGCTGCACCGGGCGCGCTTCGCTGCCGCCGGCGGCTTGCTCGCGGCGGCGCTTGAGCAGCTCCTTGGCGCGGGCGTTCTTGTCCTTGGGGAGGTCGTCGGCCTCTTCGCCTTCGGCCGGTGCGGCGGTCGCCGACTTGCGCTTCTTGCGGCGCTGCGCGGCCTCGGCGCGGCGGGCGGCGCGGTTCTGCACCGGCGCGGCCTCTTCGCCTTCGCCTTCGGCGGGCTCGCCTTCGGCCTTGTCGGCCGCGGCTTCCTCGCCATCGGAGACGCCGAGCGCATCGGCGACGCGGTGGGCCGCGCCGTCGTCATCGCCCTCGTGGCTCTCCTCCTGCTCGGCGGAAGCCTCGGCGGTGGTCTCGTCCGCCGCGTCCGAGGATGAGGTCTCCTCCGCTTCCTCGTCCTGTTCGCGGGCCTTGTTCTTGCGATCGTCGTCCGACACGGCGCGCACTCTAGCCGCGCAGCCAGCGGCGTCAACGGATGCGATCCATTCCGGATGTCCTGTTTTCGAGCGGCGGAGACGGAGGCCTACTGGTCCTGCTCGATCGGCGTCCACGGCTCGGGCGGCGGCGGCGGGATCTCCTCGCTCAGCGGCACGACCGCGCAGGCCAGAAGCTCGACGTTCTGGGTGGCGTAGAAGACGAAATCCCCGAGCTCGCCCGGCTTCACGCCCACGGTGGCCGGCAGCGCGGCGAACACCTCGATCGGGGCTTCGCCGGCCGGGACGGCCAGCACCGTCGCCCGGCGCGCGTCCAGCGCCGGCGCCGCCGAGGGCACGAGCGACTCCCGATCCAGCCTCGTCGGAGGCGGCCCGGCGCGCAGGCCGACCCGGATTTCGCCGGCCCGGTGATCGACGGTGCGCGCTCGGCACAGCACCCGGAGGCCGCGGGCCCCCTCCCCGTCCCCCTTGCTCAGCTTCGGCACGACGAGGCCGATGGCCACGCCGCTCGTGGCGAAGCGCCGCAGTCGATCACGATCGCGCTCGCGCGGACCACCCACCAAATCGAGGACCTTCGCTTCCGTCGCGATGCGGAGGCCGTCGGGCAGCGGATCGGGCGTGCCCAGGAATCGCACCAGCGGCGCCCTGAGCTCCGGGCCGGCGCCGAGCTTCACCAGCGCCTCGGCGAGCGCCACCCGCGCCACCTGATAGCGCTCGCCGCGCAGCCGCTCCGCCAGCGCGGGACGCGCCGCCTCGTCGTTGATGGCGGCGAGCGCCCGCGCCACGTACGGCCGGAGGCGCACGTCGTCGAGGGCGGCGATGAGGGGCACGAGCGCCGTCTTGGCCTTGATTTTCCCGAGCGCCGCCGCGATCTCACGGGCGCGCTCGAACGGGATGGGGATCGGCTTCGGGGGCTTGGGATCGGGGTTGTTCGGCGTCGGCTCGGGCTTGCTCGGATAGGCTTCGCGCCACCAGCTCACCAGCGTGTCGGTGCCGCGATCGTCGCCGGACTCGGCGAGCGCCAGCGCCGCCAGTCGCCGCCAGCGCACGTCGGGATCGGCCAGCAAATCGCGCACGCGCGGCGCGCCTTCGCCGAGGCGCGTGAGCGAGAGCGCGCACCAGCGGCGCACCTCGTCGTCTTCGTCGCGCACCAGCGCGAGGCGCAGCGCTGCCGATGCGTCGGCGCGGCCCAGCTCGAACAGCACCTCGGCCGCTTTGCGGCGGATGGTGACGTCGGCGTCGTCGAGGAGCGCCGCCACGTCGGCGGCGGCGTCGCCGTCGCCGGAGAGACCGCGGCGCAGCGCTTCGGGCCAGCCTTTGCCCTCGCTGCGCAGGCCTTGGCGCTCGTAGCGACCGTGTGAAGCTTCGACGGCGCGGAGCTCGGCGCGCATCGCGGTGAGCTCGGTCGGGTGCGCGGCGGACACGTCCGTCTGCTCGCCGGGATCGCGCTCCACGTCGTAGAGCGCGCACGCGCCGATCTTGCGGGCGCACACGAGGCGAAGGTTGCCTCGCGCCAGCATCGTCTGGGTGTCCGTCTCGCTGAACGCGAAGCCCGGCAGGCTCGGCCCCGGCGACGGCGCCGCGCTCGGAGGCGGCGGCAGCCCCGCGAGGTACGGCCCGAGATCCGTGCCGCGCACGCGCGCCGGCCGCGGGATCGAGAGGCCCGCGAGCACGGTCGGCAACAGATCGACGAGCTGCACCGGCGCGCTCACCCGACGCGGCGCGAGCAAGCCCGGCGCGTTCACCACGAGCGGCACCCGCACCTGCTCTTCGTACACCGTCGTGCCGTGATAGCGGCCGCCGTGCTCACCAAACTCTTCGCCGTGATCGGCGGCCACGATCACCACCGCGTTCGGCCGCTGCGCCCGCACCGCGCTCACCACCGCGCCGAGGCCCGCGTCGGCGGAGGCGATCTCCGCGTCGTACCGATCGACGTCGCGATCACCGAAGGCGTGCTCGGCGTGCGCCTCGTACGGCTCGTGCGGCTCGAAGAGGTGCACCCACAGGAACACGCGTCGATCCCCGCCTTGCTTCGCGAGGTAGGCGCGCACCGCTTCGGCGCGATCGGCGGCGGGGGCGAACTCGATGCGGCGATACTCGAAGTCGAGCGCGCGATCGCGGAAGCCGCCGAAGCGCTCCGCGTCGATGAAGAACACGGCCGGCGGATAGAAGGCCGCCGTGCGGAATCCATAGCGCCGGAGATGCGCGGCCCACGTCTCGGAGTCTTCGCCGAGGCCCTGGAGCACGAGCGGGCGCATGTACTTGCCCGTCATGATCGAGGTGATCGCGTACGACGTGTGCGGCGTGGGCGAGTACGCCGCGTCGAAGATCACCCCGCCTTCGGCGAGCTTGTCGATGTTGGGCGTCGTCTTGCGCGCGTACCCGTACGCGCTCACGTGATCGGCGCGCAGCGCGTCGATGGTCACGAGGAGGATGTCGCGGCTCGACAGATCGACCGCGTGCCCGCTCTGTCGCGGCTCCGGGAGCGGGCCATCGTCGATCGGCGGCGGCGGGCTGAGCGCGGCGGCCACAAGGACGACGTGCGACAGCACCGGCGCGCGCTCGAGGTAGATGATCCGCACGTTGTCGAGCCGCGCGAGCTTCTTGGCCGCGGCCGGTGCGCGCGCCGCGCCGAAGGCGAACACCGTCGCCGCGGCCGCGCCGCGGAGCAGGCGACCTTGCAGCAACCACGACCAACCTTCGCGGCGGCGGAGCGTGCGATCGAACGACGCGAACGCCATCCCCGCGCACGCCGTGAGCAGCAGCGCGATGCCGGCGAGGCCCAGATGGAAGGCCGGGTAGAGCCGCGGCAGCACGCGCACGTTGATGGCATCGACGACCACGATGATCGCCAGCACCGCCGCCAAGAAGGTCGCGCCGCGCCGCACGCGGACACGGGGCGCATCGACGGCGGCGACCCACGCGAAGAGGCGCGCCACCCGCGGCGCGAGCAGGTGCGCCGCGAGCCCGCCCGCGAGCGCGAGCACCAGCGCGAACGGCAAGCGGCGGCCGCCTTCGAAGTGACGGCCCGCCGCCACGCCCCACGCGGCCACGCCGGCGAACGCGGCGGCGAGCGCAGTGACGGTCGCGCGCACCAAGCGGCGATCGCCGCGGCGCATGAGCTCCACCACCGCGCCGCCCGCGAGCGCGCACGGCGCCGCGGCCACGAGCGCCACCGGCGCGAGCCCCTGCGAAGCCTGCCCGAGCTCGAACGCGCCGACGAACTGCCCGATCGAAAGGAACCCGACCGCGTACACCTCGACGTACGCGAGCGCGGCCATCGCCAGATACGCATCGGCGACCCGCGCGCCGAGCGGGAAGATCCACGGCACCGAAGGCGTCGGGCTCACCGGCGGCGGCGGGCGCTCCGAGGCACGCACCGCCTCGCGTCCCGGCAGCGGCCGCACCGCGCCCGACATCGATCCCGGTCGCGGCGCCGACGGTGGCAGCGAGCCCGCTCCAATCCCCGGCATCGATCCCGGTCGTCCGGAGCTCGTGCCGCTCGATCCCACACCGGACAGCGATCCCGGCCGGGCCGATCCCACACCGGGCATCGATCCCGGTCGTCCGGAGCTCGCGCCGCTCGATCCCACACCGGGCATCGATCCCGGTCGCCCGGAGCTCGTGCTGGAACCCGCGCCCGACATCGATCCGGGCCGACCTGCGCCGCTCGATCCCGCGCCCGACATGGAGCCCGGCCGCGGCGCCGAAGACGGCGCGCCGGATCCTGCGGATCCGATCGGCCCGAGCAGGCCGGATCGCGGTACCGGGGTCGCTTCGCGCGGCCTTCGTGGCGAGCCGCCGCCGGCCCCGTCGTTGCCGGAGGTCACCGGAGGATCAGGAGAAGGAGATCTCGAGGATCTCGTACGTCCGCGGACCGGCGGGCATCTGCAGCTTCACCTCGTCGCCGACCTCGCGACCGAGGAGGCCGCGCGCGAGCGGAGAGGCCACGGAGATGCGGCCGAGCTTGAGATCGGCTTCCTCGGGACCGACGATCTGGAAGTTCTCTTCCTTGTCGTTGTCGAGGTTCACGAGCTTCACCTTGGCGCCGAACTGGATCTTCGAGCCGCTGAGCTTCGAAGGGTCGATGATCTCCGCGCGCGACAACGTCTGCTCGATGAACGAGATGCGCGCGACGATCATGCCCTGCCGCTCTTTGGCGGCGTGGTACTCGGCGTTCTCGGACAGGTCGCCGTGCTCGCGCGCGGTCGCGATGTCCTTCACCACCTGCGGGGCCTCGATCTCGCGGAGCCGCTTCAGCTCGTCGCGAAGCCGGACATGCCCCTCGGGCGTCATGGGAACCTTATCGGACATGGCCTCGGTCTTAGCAGGGTTTGGGGCAGCCGCGCGAGAGGTTAGAGACCTCGCCGTCGCGGACGAATGACCATGCTGCGCGTCAACCGCGCCAGCGCACGATCTTCCTCGGGAGCGGCGAATGGGCTGCGATCAGCGCTTTGGTCGCGGCGCGGACCAGCGCGGACGCCGTCTTCTCCAGGTCCGTCGAGCCGCCCTCGCCGAGCGCCGTGCGCGTCGCGCCGCCGGGGAGCTCGATGGTCACCGTGGCGGGCACGTCCGCATCCGGTAGATGCACGAAACCGCGGTAAATCACGGCTTCGGATGTCTCGTCCGCCTTCTCCAACGCGAAGCGCGCCCCGGCCGTGGGCCGCCCGGTCACGGCGCTCTGTCCGCTCGTGCGGCTCATCGACGCGACCTCGACGTGCTCACTTCCCCTGCCCCGCCGGCTCGCTCGTCTTCGATCGGGCCCGCTCCAGATCGTCGATCTCGGCGATGAACCGCCCGGCCGTCACCGCGAACGGGCCGCCGTAGTCCTTCTGCACGGACGTGAGCACGGCCCGCGCGTCGTCGAGCTTCTTCATCTTCATCAGCGTCTCGCCTTTGAGCACCAGCGCTTCGGGCTCCAGGCTCGACCCCGGGAACGTCTTCACCGAGTAGTCCACGCGCGCCACCGCGGCCTGGAAGTTCTCGGCGCGCAGGTAGAAGCGGGCCACGTAGAGCTCGTGCCGCACGAGGCGCCCCACGACGACGTCGTACATGTAGCGCTCCTCCTTCTCGTACGGCGAGCGCGGGTAGTCGCGGAGGAAGCCGCGGATCTCCTTGTACGCCTCGAAGGCCGTGGCCTGATCGCGCTCCTCCTGCGGCGGGAGGAAGATGGTGTCGTCGATGTCCTTGAAGAGCGCCTTGCCGACGCGGTAGCGCGCGTACTCGATCTCGGGATCGTTCTTGTGGTTCGTGATGAACTCGCGGTAGGCCGTGACCGCGTCCGAGAACTTCTCCTGCTCGAAGTTGATGTCCGCGAGGCGGAGCTCCGAGAGCCGCGCGTAGCGCGTGTACGGGAAGAGCTTCTTGATGTCGGTGAAGAGCGCCTTCGCGTCTTCCCAGTCGCGCGACTTGAAGGACTTGAGGGCCTCGTTGTACGAGGCGCGCGCGTCGTCGCTGTAGGTCAGCGCGGCGTGCTTGGGGCCGCCGCTGAGCTCGAACGACTCGCACCCCGTGAGGCCCGCGAGGGGGAGCGTCAGGGCCGTCGCGGCGATCAGGGCGCGGATCCGCATGGCCGAGCCTCGTAGCGGAATCGGCCGTGGCGCGCCAGTGGTTCGCAGGGCTCGGCTGGTTCGCGGCCGGCCCGGTGAGGCTCCGTCCCATCCGACGGGGCGCGATCGCAAGGGATGAGGATCCGCGGGACCTCCGCGCGTTTCTGGTAACCTCCCCGCCACCATGCCTCCTTCTCCTGGGCTCGCCCGTCCCGACCGGGGCGGCGCGGAGGGCGCTCCCGCGGCGCCGACCATTCTCGTCGTCGACGACGAGCGCAACATCCGCCGCACCTTGGACCTCGTCCTCCGCGGTGAGGGCTACGCCGTGCTCGAAGCCCCCACGGCCGAGGACGCCGTCGCCATCCTCGAGGCCGCGGATCACCCGGTCGATCTGGCCATCATCGACATCATGCTCCCGGGCATGAGCGGGATCGATCTCCTCTCCCGCCTCCGCCAGGACGACGGCACCCGCGAGCTCCCGGTCATCGTCATCAGCGGGCACGCCACCGTGCAGGACGCGGTGCAGGCCTTGAAGCTCGGCGCGGGCGACTTCTTCGAGAAGCCGCTGAACCGCGAGCGCATCCTGGTCAGCGTCAAAAACACGCTCCACGCCTCGCGCCTCTCGCGCGAGGTCGCGTCGCTCTCCGCGCAGATCGAGCCGCGCTACCAGATGATCGGCCAGAGCGCCTCCATGCGCCGGCTCTTCAACGAGATTGAGCGCGTCGCGCCCACCAAGGCCAGCGTCCTCATCACCGGCGAGAGCGGCACCGGCAAGGAGCTCATCAGCCGCGCCATCCATCGCCTCTCGGCGCGCGAAGGCGGCCCCTTCGTGAAGATGAACTGCGCCGCCATCCCCCGCGAGCTCGTGGAGAGCGAGCTCTTCGGCCACGAGCGCGGCGCCTTCACCGGCGCGCAGAACCGCAAGCGCGGCTTCTTCGAGCAGGCCCACGGCGGCACGCTCTTCCTCGACGAGATCGGCGACATGGATCTCGCCGCGCAGGCCAAGGTCCTGCGCGCCCTCCAATCCGGCGAGGTCAGCCGCCTCGGCAGCGAGCACTCCATGCGCGTCGACGTGCGCGTCCTCGCCGCCACCAACAAGGATCTCGGCCGCGAGGTCTCCGCCGGTCGCTTCCGCGAAGATCTCTACTTCCGCCTCGCCGTCTTCCCCATCAAGAGCCCGGCCCTGCGCGAGCGCATGGAGGACGTCCGTCCTCTGGCCGAAGCCTTCCTCTCCGCCTTCTGCAAAGAGAACGGCCTCAAGGCCAAGACCTTCGATCCCGAGGTCTTCACCGCCCTCGAGCGCCGCAGCTACCCCGGCAACGTCCGCGAGCTCAAGAACGTCATCGAGCGCGCCGCCATCCTCTCCGGCGACGTCGTCACCATCGCCGATCTCCCCGAGGATCCGCACGCGAGCCCCTTCGACGAAGACGGCGGCAACGACGCCGGCGGCGGCGACGCCGACGCCGACGATCGCGACGTGCCGCTCCCCGCGGCCGGCTACCCGCCCGTGCTCGAGCCCGGCCAGAAGCGCCTCACGCTGCGCGAGTTCCGCGAGCGATCCGAGCGCCGCTACATCGTCGAGGTCCTCGGCAGCCTGGACTGGAACATCTCGCGCGCCGCCACCGTGCTCGGCGTGGAGCGCACCAACCTGCACAAGAAGATTCGCGCCTACGGCATCAAGCGCGGCGAGACGGTGGCGTCGTAGCGATACCGCATCAGGCCGACGAGCGAGCACGTCGCTTGCTCGGCGACGCGCTTCCCGATGCAGTAGACGCGACGAGGGGAGCGCGTCGTAGGACGGTCACGTCACGCTGATGCCGTACTTGCTGGTGGCGTTGCCCCGCTCGTCCTCCTGAGAGAGCGCGAGCATCTCGTCGGGGGCATCGATCCACCGGGCGAGATCTTGACCGAATGCCTGCACCAGCACTTCGTTGTACTGCGAGTCCGCGATGAGGATCTCCCACTGCGGAATCACCCACACGTACCGGTGGATGACGACCGCACGCCAATGGTTCTCCGCCTGGCTGCCGGCCACCATGACGATCGATCCGTTCTGCGTGTGGAGCGCCTTGATCCTCTGAATGAAGGTGGTGAAGGCATCTTCCGAGTACTCGAGCGTCGCGCCGTCGTCCGTGAAAGGCGGGATGACCAGCCCTCCGTGGAGCCGCCCTTCGACGTGTGAAAAGAAGAGGCCCTTGGAGATCTCCATCTGTGTCTTGAGCCCCTCCCACTCCACGTCATCGTAGGCCGGCTGGACATTTTTCAAAGTCGCGACCATCCGATCGAGGGCCGACATCGCGAGCCCCTCGTGCAAATCGAGCAACGTGCGTCCGTTGATGAGCGCGCAGATCCCGCAGGCGTCGCGGTGCGGTTGGCGCGCGCAGGCGATCGAAGCCACCGTGATCTTCTCCCGGCGGCGCTTCAGCGTGTTGCCCAGGCCCTGCATCTGCGTCGCGATCTTCACGGAGTCGAGCACGTTGATCCAGCTCTCGTCGAGCTGGAGCACGCGCTCCTTCGGGACTTTCGAGGCCTTCTGCGTCGACGTGATGGTCTGCTTCGGTTGCAGCTCGAGGTGCGAGTAGGGAGACAGCAGCATGCTCCCTCCGAGATCGTTCGTCGTGTTCTTGGAGATGCTCTTGGTCCCACCGCGTTGGCTCGTCCCGCCCTGGTTGCCGGGCGGCTTGCTGCTCGGTGGAGGACCGCGCCGGTCGTCGTCGCGGCGATCCCTGGGCTCGCGATCGGTCCGATCGCGGGGCGGACCGTCGAGGCGCTGCGGCCCCTTTCCCTTGTCCTTTCCGCCGCCGTCCTTGCCGACATAGCGGCCCGGGCCGCGGAGGGGCCGTGCATCCGGGTACGTGGACGCGATCTTGTCGTCGGAGAAATGCTCTTCGCCCACCTCCTCGCCGCCGTGACCGGGGAGCTCGTCGAGGAGCCAGCGGGCAAGGGCGAACATGAAGCGCATCTCGGCGAGATGGATGTGAACCAGGAGGGCGTCGTCGCCCTCGTCGAACATCGCATTCGACAAGAAGTCCACCGCCGTCTCGAGCCAGCCGTCCGCATAGGCGAAGACCATGTCGCGAGTGGGAGGGAGACCCACGCGCTCCGCCTCCTCCTCGATCACCGCGTCGACCTCCTCCTCCTCCACGTAGTCCCCGTCGAGCACGCGGCTGCAGAGGCGCTTGTGGACCATGACGAGCACAGCGAGGGCGCCCTCGACGACGGGCCGCTGTTCCCCCTCGTTCCGGGTGGCGAACCCGTATGCGCCCATCCGCTGTTCGATGCCTTCACGGCAGAGGATGATCATGAGCGCCACCCGCTCGCGATAAGGGACGTCGCCGCCGTACAGCGCCTTCATCATCTCCGGCCAGTGGGCATAGAAGAAGCCGGCCAGCGCCTCGACGTCCCCGAGCTCCAGGAGATCCTCGAGCGGCGGGGGATCCTCCTTCGGCTCGAGCGTGCCCCAGATGGCCCGGACGACGAGGGTGTGGAGGTACCCGAGCGCCTGTTCGGTCCGCGGCAGCTTCGAGACGAAGGCCTCGCGGTAGGCCTGGAGGCAGGGCCCGTAGAGCGCGATCATCCGGTTGAATCCGCGCTCTCGGTTCTGGCTCCGGTGCTCGAGCTCGCGCTCGCTCACCTCGCTCACGCCGCCGACGAGCGCGAGCGCGCGCCCCAGGCCGTCGACGATCTGGTCCGCCGTCTTCTGCTGCCGGCCGGAGGTGGAGAGGAAGACGCCGCTCGGCGCGTGATCGCTGAGATGGAGCCAGCACCAGAGCGCCCAGTGTCCCTCGCTGTCCACGGGCACGAGGCCGCCGGTGCCCGGGTAGAGCTCCGGCGACATCAGCCCGGCGAGCTTCACCTTCCACTGCGTCGGTCGAATCACCGCGAAGTCCGCGAGGCGTGACGACCAGTGCATCCCGAAGCGGATCGAGAAGTGGCTCTTCAGGTTGGTGCTGGAGACGGGCGCGAGCACGTCCAGGCTCCGCGCCTGGAGCTGCTTCTCGAACGTGAGCCCGAAGACGTTGCGGAACCGGCGCTCGTCGGGCTCCGGCGCGATCGGGTACTTGCGCGGATCGTCCCCGCTCGACGCCCTCTCCTCCTTCGACTTGCTCTTGTTGAACCGCTGCTTCTTCTTCTGCACCGTGCGCGGCTTGGCCTTGAAGAAGACCTTGTCCGGGGCCCGCCCTTCGATCTCGTCCATGGCCTTGTTCGTCTCGGGGATGCTCGGCACGTCCGGCTCGCGCGCCGTCGCGTACCAGCGCGGCTCGACGCGCTGGGTACCGATCTCCTTGAGCTGCTCCCGCGTCTCGTCGGACCGGCCGAGAGGCTCGTCCCCGTAACCGGCCCCCGTCGAATTCGACCGCCCCCGCTTCTTGCCGCTCGTGGTCGACGTGGGCTGCGGTCGCCGCATGTACTCGTTGAGCCGGTCGCGGACCATCACCACGTGCCGCGCGTACCACCTCTCGCGGTCGCTCAGCATCTCCTCGCGCTCGAGGACCCACTGCCTCTGCGCGCGCGCGGGCAACGGATGATCGTCGCCGGGCAGCGCCGCCGCGAAGCAGATGCAGAAGTCGCTCACCTCGTGGGTGTTCCAGTCGCCCATCGCCCAGGCCAGCGCGAGCTCGGGCGCCTCGAAGAACTGCGTGAAGATGCGCTCGACGAACGTCATGAGGAGCAGGAGCGCCCCGTCCACGAAGAACGGAATGTTGTCCCCGACGACGAGGGCATGCGCTCCCCATCGACCCTCGGACCAGCCAGTCCGCTCGCTCGTGTGCCGCTCGTCCTGGAAGAGACGCATTAGGCTGCGGATGCACTCGCGATCGTTCTCCTGGAGCAGACGGAGGGCGCCGATGAGGTCGTCCGCGGCGTGCTCGTCCTCCGGGAAGCCGCTCGCCGACAGCCACGCCACGAGCACGCGCAGCGCATCGTCGCACGCGTGGTACTCCATGGCGCTGAGCACGTAGCTCCGGTAGCGCGACGGGCGCTTCAGGGAGAGGTCGGGGCCGGTGTCGAGGTACGCGAGCAGGCGCGCCTCCTCGTCGCACAGGAGCCGCGTGAGTTGGTCGATGCGGAGATGGTCGATGCTCGGGGGGAGCAAGAGGCGCGCGCGCTCTCCGTACTGCTCCTCGTAGGCGTCGAGCAGCGGGGCCGCGCGGGCCGCGATGGAGCTCACCACCGCCTCCGGGGGGAGGTAGAAATCCCCGGTGAGCACCCAGCGATCCTCTTCGTGCTCCGCCATGTACTCGACGACGGGGAGGATCTGCTCGAAGTCCTCCGGGCGGTTCAGCTCCTGCCCATCGGGCGTGGTGTGCACCACGCCGATCTTGAGCTGGTGGCGCGTCTCTTCGTGGACGACGTGATAGACGACCACCGGCCGGAACACCCCCCGCTGCTTCTCCCACCAGAACGCCTTGTTTGTCTTGCCTCGCTCGTCGCAGCGGTGGATGACGACCGTCCCGTCCTCGAGCCGCGCGTGCACGTACACGGCGGCGACCTTCCACCCGCTCCCGCGTCGAACGAAGATCGGATACCACTCGGGCGCGGCGACCTTCCCTTCGACGGTGAGCGTGAAGAGGAACGGCCCAGCGTCGAGGAGATCGAAGGACAGCTCACCCAGAGTGCTCGTGACGTCGTTGTAGACGGCGACGAACCCATCGAGGTTGGAGAGCTCCTGGGCAACGATGAAATCGAGCCACGGGTTGGCCTCGAACATCCAGTGCACGCAGTGCACGACGTGGCGCCGGTCTTCCCACTGCACCGGGGTGTCCGGGTAGCCGAAGCGCTGCGCGTTCCAGGTGGCGACGCCGACCGAGAGAGGAGGCTCGGCGAGCGTCGACATCTCATCGGTCGTGCCCTCGCGCTGCATGTCCGTGTCGACGATCATGCCGAGATCGAGCACGTCATGAGCCTCCCGAGCGCCCTGATCCTCCGCTTCGCAGAGGCCCTTCTCGCCAATCTTCAGGCTGTTGCCCTCGCTCAGCGAGAACGAGTCGTCGTGATCGAACAGCGTCCCCGGGCCGCCGAGGCGCTCGTCTTTCTTCTTCCCTTTGTTCTTCGGCATCGGTCCCTCGCGCTCAGCGGGTGTCGTGAACGCGCTCGATCGCGCGGTGGAGAGCTTCCTGCGTCATGCCTGCCGGCAGCTCGTGCGCCTCGGCGAACCGCCGGATGGCGTCCTCCGTGGCCGCGCTGTCCATGCGGCCGTCGATGGGCCCGTGATAGAGCCCGAGGTTCCGCAGGCGCGATTGCAGCCCCGCCTCGAGCCCCGAAGGCGGCAGCCGCCCCAGCGCGATCCGGCGCTTCTCCAGGCGACCCCCGTCGCGCAGCCACAGCTCACCCGTGCGCGCATCGGGCGGGATCGGGGCGCGCAGCATCCCGTCCTTCCCCGTCGTCCCCGACGCGGAGAGGCGACCTTCGACGAAGAGCTGGTAGCCGACATCGGCCCGCGGCTCTCCATCGGCATCGAGCAGCCGCACCTGGAGATGCTCGGGCACGCCGCGCCGCCGGAACCAGTGCTCCGCGTCGATCGCGCAGCGCATCTGTTTGAGCCGCAGCGCCGGCACGTGGACCTCGTCGCCCGGCGCGAGCGTGCTCGGGTTCTCGCGCAGCGCGCGCAGGTCGCGGTTCTCCGCGTCGTCCCACACCGTGCCGGGGAAGAACCCAGCCCGGAACGCGATGCTCGAAACGCAGTCGTGTGCGCGTGCGGTCACCACCTCGGCCGCGCGCCCGCCGGCATCGCCTCCGCTGTACGGCTCTCCGCGCCGCGGCTCCGTCTCCCCGCGCGCCATCCACGCGTCGCGATCCAGCTCCACGAAGACCACCGCCGCCATCCCCGTCTGCGTGAGCCCATCGATGCGCGCCGTGCCTCGGCTGCCGAGCCTTCCGGTGATGACCTCGCCGTCCGGCAGCTCGATCCGATACGCGGCGCCGGGCACCGGGTTGTCCTCCATGTCGACGAGCCCGATCTGGATCCAGTGCGTCTCCTCGCGCACCGGCGTCGGTTGCTCCAGCGACAGAGGCGCCTCCTCCGCCTCGCCTCCGAAGCTCGTCAGGTGCCCAAGCGCAGTCTCGTGCGCGACGACGATTCCACGCGCCAGGAACCGCTCGATCGCGCGCACGACCTCGTCGTCCTCCGCGTGCTCGATCCGCGCGCCGTCGATCTCCGCCGCGAGGGCGCGCGCGCGGCGCATGGCGATCGCGTCGGATCTCAGCGCGCGGAGGAGCGGACCGATCTCCACCTCGTGGCGCAGCGCCGTCGTCGCCGTCTGCGCCGGCCTTCGCTCCCACGACGACCCGAGCCAGTACGCACGCAGCCCGCGCCCGAAGAAGATGCCCATCGCGCACGCGAGCGTACGGCGGGCCACAGGCGAGCGGAAGGTCTCGCCCGTGCGATCGATCAGCCCTTCTCGCGCGGTGGTTCCTGCTCCGCGGCGTCCGGCGGGGGCGGAGCGACGGACACGTAGCTGCGCAGCGGGACCATCTCCAAGAGCGGCTCGCCCGACTTCTTCCGGAGCAGGCGCTGCGCCGGATAGATGCCGCGATGACCCGACATCAGATACGCCACCACCGACACCGTCACCACGTGCGGCGCGACCTGCGCGCCCAAGAGCTCGATGGCCATCAGCGACAGCGCGATGGGCGTGTTCGCCGCCGCCGCGAAGAGCGCCGCCATGCCCACGCCTGCCGCGAGATCGATCGGCAGCCCGAGCACCCGCGCGAGCACGTTGCCGAGCGCCGCCCCGACGAAGAACAGCGGCGTCACCTCACCGCCGAGGAACCCCGCCGCGAGCGTCACCGCCGTGAACACGAGCTTGGCCGCGAAGGCGAACCACGGCAGGTGCGGATCGGTGAACGACCGGACGATCATCGGCACGCCGAGGCCGAGGTAATCGCTCGTCCCGACGAGCTTCCACATCACCACGATCGCGAGCCCACCGGCGAACATGCGCAGCGGCAGCGACGGGATCCTCGTCTCGAGCAGCTTCTTCAGGCGGTGCGTGAGCTCGACGAACGCGACGCTGGTCGCGGCCACCGCGAGCCCGAAGACGATCCACTTGCCGAGGACCAGCGGCGACATCGGCAGCGCTGCGGGCGAAGGATACGCCGTGTGCTCGACACCGAGCTTCCGCGTCACGAAGTCGCCGACGACCGAAGCCACGAGCGCTGGAAAGAGCGCGTCGTACTCCATGCGGCCGATCACGACGACCTCCAGGCCGAAGATCGTCCCCGCGATGGGCGTGCCGAAGACCGAGCCGAAGCCTCCCGCGATGCCGGCGGCGAGGAGCTGGCTGCGCGTCGCGCGCTTCGCGCCGAAGCGATACGCGATGAGATCGGAGAGGCTCCCGCCCATCTGCACCGCCGTGCCTTCGCGCCCGGCGCTGCCTCCGAAGAGGTGCGTGAGCACGGTGCCGATCAGCACCATCGGCCCCATGCGATACGGGATCTGCGGGCTGTCCTCGTGCACCGTGTCGATGACGAGGTTGTTGCCCCCTTGGATGGGCTTGCCCCAGCGACCGTAGATCGCGCCCACCGCGAGCCCCGCGAGCGGGAGCGCGTAGACGATGACCTCGTGGCCCTTGCGGAAGTCCGTGGCCCACTCGAGCGCGTGGAGAAAGATCGCCGACGCGATCCCACACGCGATGCCGACCAGCCCGCCGAGCAGGAGCCACTGCACCATCCGGGCGGCATGTCTGCGAACGCGCTCCGACCACGTCGGCGCGGAAGGATCTCGATGGAGGCTCACGCCGCGTGCTCTCGTTCGCCGCGCTCGGCGAGGAACGACGCCCGCTCGCTCCGCACGATCGCGCTGCACGCGCGGTCCGCGATGAGTCGCCCACGGCGATGATCAGCGCTGCACTGCGCTGCGAACTCCCGACCGTCTCGCTCCACCGTTTCCTCCGTCTTCCTCAGAAGCGCCGGAGGTCGGTTCCACGAAACCCCTACGGCGCAGCGCCTGCTGCTCGTAGGAGTCATTGGCCGTCGCGGAAGCGACGACGGTTGTCGGCGGACTCCACCGCCATCCCGACTGTCGGCTGGACGCTACGTGGAGGCCCGAGATCCGTCAAGCCGGGAGACCGCGGCGCCGTGCTCGCTCGCCGGCTCTTCGTTCGCTTGCTCGTCTCGAGGAGACGCGAGCGTTAGTTCTGTGGCGCGAGCGGCGCCACCAAGGTCGCCACCTTCTTCGCCAGGATCGATCCCTGCGACTGCGCGCCGCTGCGGATCGACACCGGCCCCGTCTCGAGGCCCGGCCGCAGGTACGGCTCGGCCACGAACACGGCGAAGGACACGTACTCGTAGAGCCACTGCGAGAGCATCACTTCGGCCTGATCGGGGCCGACCATCATCGCCACGTTCTCGATGATGCGCTCCGGGACGAGCGAGCCGTCGGGCGCCGGGCCGGCCTTGTGGAAGAGCGCGTCGTACACGCCCGCGCCCGTGGCGAAAGACGCGAGCTGCTCGCGCACCTCCCCGCCCTTCCCGACCACGTCGACCTCGTGGAAGATCAGCGCGATCGCCTGGTTGCACAGGGCCACCACGGCGGCCGGGCCGGTCGGCCGCGGCGCGTGGACGACCGCGTGGCCCGACTGCACGAGCTGGAAGACGGCCTGCGTCACCTCGAACTCGTCGCGACCCACGACGCGGCAGAGCTCGGCGACCGAGCGCACGCCGTCGATGGCGTGCCACACGCCGGAGAGCTCGCCCTCAGGCTCGGCGCGGCCCGGTGCGCGCGCGGGGACGTGCTGATCCGACGGGATGCGATCGCGGAAGTAGCGCATCTCATCCATGCGCCGCACGCCCTCCATCAGGAGCCCGTTCACGGCCAGGTTTTGTCGCGCCATGATGCGCTTCTCGTCGAGCTGCTCCAGGAAGTAGAACATCCCGTCGCCGACGAGGAGGACCGCGTAGACGATCTCCTCCGTCTGCTTCGCCATCAGTTGGAAGAGCCGCTCGCGACCGATGAAGCCGAGCTTCACCGCGGCCTCGCCGAAGCGCATGTCGGGCGTCATGGCGGCCGCCGTCTCGATCACCTGCTCCTTGGTCAGCGCGCCGTAGCGGTAGAGCACCTCGCCGAGCCGCTCGACCTCGACCGTGGAGTTGGCGGCGATGGCGTGGCTCTGCTCGAAGAAGATGGATCGGGTGTTGGTGCCGTCCTGCACCACGAGCTCGCCGTTCCAGCCGGCCTGGCCAATCAGCGCCACGATGTCGCAGATGGCGCCCGGGTGCGTGATCTCGCCCGCGAGGCGGAAGACGGGCCCGTCTTCCGGATCGCGCCGGCCGTCCTCGCCCACGTAGCGCATCACGATCAGATGCGGCGGGGCCGGCATGAGACGGAACGCGCCCTGCCGAGCGCGCATGCGCTGGCTGGCCGTCTTGCCCACGGGGTGCGCGGTGCCGGTCGCATCCACCCGCACGAGCTCGAGCCGCTCGTCGTCCATTCGGGGCGGTTATAACCCATTCCGAGCCCGCCGGATCAGGTTCGCCGATGCTAACGTCGCCCCGTGCCCAACGTGCCTGCCTCGCCCGCCGAGCTCGAGGCTCTCCTCGGCCGCGCCCGCTACATCGCCGACGCCGCGACCGCCCTGACGGCCTGGCTCGCGCTGCGCATGCGCCGCCCACTCCTCCTGGAAGGCCCGGCCGGCGTCGGCAAGACCGACCTGGCGCGCGCCGCCGCCGAAGCGTTGGGGCGCCCACTCGTCCGCCTCCAGTGTTACGAGGGCCTCGACGAGGCGAAGGCCCTCTACGAGTGGGACTACGCCAAACAGATGCTCTACACCCAGCTCCTCCGCGACGCCGTCGCGCGCGAGGTCTCGGGTGCCCCGACGATCGCCGAGGCCGCCGCGCTGGTCGCCAAGAGCGAGGCGTCGTTCTTCAATGAGCACTTCCTGATTCCCCGCCCCCTCCTCCAGGCGCTGCGGAGCCCCAAGCCGGCCGTCCTGCTCATCGACGAGGTCGACCGCGCCGACCCGGAGTTCGAGGCGTTCCTGCTCGAAATCCTCTCCGAGCTCCAGGTCACCATCCCCGAGATTGGCACCATCCGCGCCGACGCGGAGGACCCGCCGCTGGTGCTCCTCACCACCAACGGCACCCGCGAGATGACGGAGGCCCTCCGCCGCCGCTGCCTCCACGCCTTCCTCGACTACCCGCCTCCCTCGCGCGAGATCGCCATCCTCGAGACGGCGATCCCCGGCATCGACGCCGCCCTCGCTGCCCGCGTGGTCTCCTTCGTCAACGCCTTGCGCGCCATGGATCTGCGCAAGGCGCCCGCCATCAGCGAGACCATCGACTGGGCCCGCGCCCTCTTGATGCTCGGCGGGACGAAGCTCGACAAAGCCCTGGTCGAGAGCACCCTCGGCCTGCTCCTCAAGCACCAGAACGACAAATCCGACGTGACCTCGAAGCTCGACAGGCTCCTCGCCGACGCGCCCACCGGGGCCTCGCGCTAGTGTCGCTCGTCGTCTTCGAGGCGGCCTGCGTCGTCGTCGTCGCCCTGGCCCTCGCCCTCATGGCGCGCCGCCGCCCCGCGCGCGATCTGCTCGCCGATTACGCCGCCCTCGCGGTGGCCGGATGGATCGGCGAGGAGACCTGCGTCGCCTTCTACGGCTACTACCGCTACGCCGACGGCTGGCACCTCCGCCTGCACCACGTGCCCATCCTGGTGCCGCTGATCTGGCCGCTGGTGATCCTCTCCGCGCGCGACGTCGCGATGACGCTCTGGCCCTCGGCCCGACGCTTCTGGCCGCTGATCGTCGGCGCGGTGGTGGCCTTCGACGCCTCGCTGGTCGAAGTGGTGGCGGTGCGCGCGAGGCTCTGGTCGTGGGCCGAGCCCGGGCACCTCGGCGTGCCCATCATCGGCATGCTCGGCTGGGGCTACTTCGCCATCGGCGCCGACGCCGCGCTGGGCCGCGGCCGTCGCCTGCTGGCGGTGGTGGCGGCGCCGGCGGCCGCCCACGCCTTGATCCAGCTCACCTGGTGGGGCGGCTTCCGCTGGGGCCTGCGCCGCGATCTCGGCTCGGCGTCGGTGCTCGGCGTCGCGGTGCTCGGCGGCCTCTCGCTGCTGTTGGTGCTTTCGGCCCGCCGGCGAGGTGGCGGAATCCCGATGGACGTCGCCATCCCGCGCATGGTGGCCGCCAGCCTGTTCTTCACGCTCCTCGTCACCACGGCGCCCGCCGACGTTCCCCTCTGGATCCACACCGCCGCCGTCGCCGTGCCCTACCTGGCCGCGACCCGCTATGCCCGCGAGCTTGCCGTCGCGCGGTGAGGCTCCGGAAGGCGTCCTCGTCCGCGAAGTGACCGATCACGCGATGCGCACGATCATCGCCGGGCCGCTCGTCGAAACGAACGCGCCGACCGCGTCGTGGATCTTCGGCCGGTGCTTGCCCTTCGCGGTGATCGCGAGCTTCGCGAGCGCCTTGCCGGTCGTCGGATCGCAGACGGCGAACGCCTTCTCGCCGAACGTCGCCAGCTGGCCGCTCGCGAGCGTGCGCAGCGACGTCGCGCGCGGGCTCGGCTTCCATTTGCGAAGCGCTTTGCCTCCGCGGTCGAACACCTCGATCTGCCCCGACTCGGTGCAGACGTAGAGCGACGCGCCGTCCAGCGAGAAGTCGATCGCGCGGACGGGGCCTTCGGCGCGGAACGTCGTGCGCTGCGCCGACGTCGCCGTGCTCCACAGCGCGATCGAGCCGTCGCTCGAGCCGACCGCGATGGCGGTGCTGTCGGGCGAGAAGCGAAGCGCCTCGACCATGCCGGTTCCGGCGAGCGTGCCCATAGGCTTCGCTTCGGGCAAGAAGTGCCGCTGCTCTCGGTCGGAGGACCCCGTCGCGTTGGTCGGGATGCCGTCACCGCGCGCGTCGAACACGAGGACCGTGCCGCTCGTGTCGCCGGTCGCCGCGAACGCCCCGTCGGCGGAGAACGCCGCGGTCGTGACGAACGCGACGGCCACCTTGCCGCGCGCGACGATCTCGTTCGAGGTCACGTCGATCAGCGCGACGACGCCGCGGTCCGCCGCGAGCAGGCGGTTCGACGTCGCATCGAACGCGAGCGCCGAGGCACACGTGAAGACGCTGACTTCTTCTTTCGCGCCGAGCTCGAACAGCGACACGCTCTGATTGAAACCCATCGCGACGCGATCGTCGCCGAGCAGCGCCACCGCCTGACCGCCGCCCGCGTAGCTCGGTTTGTCGAGCTTCTCGAGCAGCGCCGACGCGACGGCGCGGATCGTCTTCGGCGCCGCGGGCAGCGCGCTCGGGGCCGGTGCCGGAAGCTTGCTCTCGGCCTCGATCGCCGCGTCGTCACGCCGGCTCTCGGCCTCGATCGCCGCGTCGTCACGCCGGCTCTCGGCGATCGGCTGCACGAAGCGCTCATCGAGGTACGCCGCGAGCGACGCGGCGATGTTGCTCGTCTCGCCGGTCTCGTGATCCCAGTCGACGATGCTGCCAGTCTTCGTGTCGAAGCACGCCATGTTGCCGGCGACGTCGGACGAGACCGGGATCGCCGTCGCGGGCGCACCGGCGTCGCGGAGGATCCGCGCGTGCGACGCCGCGGTCTTCGGCGTGAGCAGGCTCCAGCCCCCCGAATCGCCGACCACGTCGAGGTTCCCGCCGAGCGCATAGAGGGCCGCGAGGTCGGCCGGCATCGCTCCGAACGCCTTCTTCAGCGGCGCGAGCTCCGCGTCCTTCGCGGGCCGGAGCGGCTTCGTCGCGAGCGCGCCGAGCGACGCGAGCACCTTCCCGAGCGCAGGCCGCTTCGGCTTCGCCTTCGTCGCTGGCGTCTTCTTCGCGGTCGCGGTCGTCGCCTTCGCCATACGGCACGCGTATCACCGCACGGTGGCCGCGGGTGTGGGCGCCGTCATCCCGGCGTCGCCGAGCGGTTGCTCCGCGAAACACGCGTCCGGAAGCCTCCGGACCGCGTCTTTCTTTTGAAGATCTCGTTCCGACCGCTCCGGGAGGCGCCCTTCCGTTGAAAGGCTCGTTCCGACCGCTCCGGAAGGCGTCTTTCAAGATGAAACACACGCTCCGACCGCTTCGGGAGGCGCCTTTCATTTCAAAGGCCGCGTTCCGATCGCTTCGGAAGGCGTCCTTCATCCGCGAACATCGATCAGAAGCGTTCGGGAGGCGCCTTTCACTTCAGAGGGTGCGTTCGGGAGCGTTCGGAAGGCGTCTTTCATCCGCGAACATCGATCGGAAGCGTCCGCGAGGCGCGTTTCACTTCAGAGGATGCGGTCGGGAGCGTTCGGGAAGCATGTTTCATCCGAGGACATCGGTCGGAAGCGTTCGGGAGGCGCCTTTCATGTGGCCGGGCTTCGAGCGGGGGCGCCGCCGGTCGCGCCCTCGCGAGGGCGTCGGGCCGGTTCCACTTCACGGCCGGCGGTGAGCGCCGCCGAGGAGCGGGCCGTCGTAGTAGGGCCTCATGGGCACGTCGGGCGCTGCGCCGAGCAGGACCTGCACCTCGGCGGCGTTGGGGCCGAGGAGCCGCTCGCATTGATCGTACACCCCGCCTTCGCGCTCCTCGATGGCGTCGTGCGGCTCGAGGATGGCCTTGATCCGCTCCACCAGCGCGGGGCTCGGCGAAGGGACGAGGAGCGCGACCAGCTTGCCGTGATCCTCGCGGAGACGCGTGAGCTCCGCCGGCGCGACGCCTTCGCCGAGGCGCCGTACCGCGGCGAAGAGGATCTTCTCCTCCATGCCGATGTGACGGGCGAGGCCCGCGCGGAACGCGCTGTACGCCTCGTCGTCGATCGCGCCCGAGGACGAGACCGCACGGCCGAGGAGCGCCCCCAGCCGTTCGTGATCGGCGGCCAGGAAACGCCTGATCGATCCGGGCTCCGCGACCTCCGGCGAGCCGAGGGCCACAGGGGCCCGACGCGCCGCCATCTCCGCGCGAACGAGCGGCGCGTCGGCGGCGAGGTGCGTCTCCAGCGCGGGGAACAGGACGCGCTCCTCGCGCTCCAGGTGGACGTCGAAGCGCTTTTCCAGCTCCGCGCTGTCCGCGGCGAGCGCGGCGGCGAGGCTCGCGAGCTCCGACGGGCGCACCGCGAGCGCGCTCCAGCGCGGGAGGAGGCCGGCGAGGAGCGCCTCGATCGCACCGTGCTCCTCCGTCATCGCGTCGAGGGCGAGCGCGACGTCGGGCGCGGCCGATGCGGCGAGCAGGCGCGGGCGGATCGAGAGCTCCTCGTCCGCGACGTGGAGCGGAAGCGCGACACGGAAGTACCGCTCGACGCGCGCCGCCGCTTCGGCGACCTCGGCCTCGCTTCCTTCGCGGGCGGCGATGCGCCGCGCGAGCGACGTGAAGGTCCGGATGCGTGCGTGGCAGTCGAGCAGCGACCCCACCACGTCATCGGATCGTCGGTTCTCGCGGCGTCCAATCTGGATCAGCATGGGGGCCTCCTCACCTGCCTGTGCCATCGGGCTCGGGGACATTGCGCATCCGCGGGAGCAGGAAGATCGCCCACGCCGCTGCGCCGGCGAGCCAGAGCGCCGCGGCCGCGCCGAGCCACCCGAAGTAGTGCTGGGGGACGGCGAGCGCCGTGGCCCGAAGCCCCATCGCCGTGGCGAAGAGCGCCCCGAAGGCGACCACGGGCCACGGGCGTCCCGCTTGCGCGGCATCGTCGCCCGTGTGCCCGAGGATCACGTGCGCGGCGACCGCGAATGCGAGCAGCCCGAAACCGCCGACGAAGGTGACGTGGAGCGCCTCGATGCGGTGCTCGGGGAACGCCGCCGCCGCCAGGAGCCCGGCGGGGATCGCCCAGGCCGCCGCCCAGAGGAGCCGGCGGTTGGTGCCGGGCCGCGACGGCGCGCGCCACGCGCCCGACCCGATCAGGACGGCGACCGCCACGGCGCCCCGGATCAGCGTGCCGAGCCGCGGCGATCCGGCGACCTCGACGGCGATGCCGGCGATCACCAGGAGTCCCGCGACGGCGTATGCGGCCACCGCGCGCTTCGTGCCCCGGCCGAGGTCCGGCGCCGCTTCGCCCCTGCCGGCCAGCGGCAGAAAGAAGGCGCCGATCCCCAGGGCGAGGCAGGTCCAGGTGCCCTCGAACACGAGCCGCCGCCCGAGCCCGAGCATCCACCCCGGCGTGCCCTCGCCGAGCCCTGCCGCCGTGAGCAGCGCGCCCGCGAGCCCCGCGAAGAGGCCGGCCGGCACCATGACGAACGATGCCGGCGGCCTCCGGCCTGCTTGCCGCGCCACGAAGCGCCGGACGGCGAACTGCGCGAGCACGAGCAGCGCCCCCGCATACGCGGCCTGGCCGAGGATCTCCGCGTCGAAGAGCGACGCGATCGACACCGCCGGCAGGAGCGCCAAGAGGAGCGCGATCTCGAGCCACTCCGCCGGGGGTGTTCGGGTGCGCTTGGGGACGGCGGTGAGGAGGAACCCCGCCGCGAACGCGAGCAGGAACGCCTGCGTCTGGGTCACCGCATGGAAGCGCCCGAGATAGCGGCCGATGGCCCCGGCGCTGAACAGCAGCCAGTGCGCGATGCCCGCGACGCCGAGCACGAACGCGAGGGGAAAGAAGAGCCGGAACGGCTCGGCGCGGTAGGGAACGGGTCTCTCTTCGGGATGCATGCGTCCTCTCCCGGGTCAAACGTGGGCGCCGGTTGCTGGGCCGGCGCCGAGGAAGATGCCGGCGGCGACTACGCGACGGAGCGCGCCCGGCACGGAGCTGGGCCACGACCGCGCGCGAGGGATTGCGGTCGGGCCGAGCGGGCAGGCAGCAGCAGCGATCACGAACGGCCGTGTATGCACCCGCCGTGCACGGCTCGCGGCGCGGCGCGACGGCGGTGCGATGACCTCGGGATGCGCGCCGTCTGCGTGCCGGAGCGCAAGCCATGCACTCGCTGCGAGACGAGCGCCCTCAGGCTCGTGGTGGGCTGCGGCGGCAGCGCGCGCACCGAGGAGTCGATCGGTGGGCCGCTCCGACGAGGACGACGTCGCAATCCGTCGTCACGGGTACCGAGGGGCGCCGGCGTTCGAGGAGGGCCGCCACGGTCGGCGACCCGCCCCGGGAACGGTCACTTCAGCGCTTCAGCCGCGCGATCGCCGCGTCGGCGACGGCGGGCTCCAGATCGCCGACGGCGAAGGCGGGGCCCTTCTTGGGGACGAGCACCACGCGGCAGCGGCCGCGGATGCTGCTGTGGGCGGTGCCCAGGAGGAAGTCGAGGCCGACGCCGCCCATCACCAGGAGCGCGCCGATGCCAATCATCTCGGGCGAGCCGACGCGCGCGCCGTCGATGAAGAGCGCGACGCCGAAGTAGCTGCCGAGGGCCAGCGTGAAGAGGCCGGTGTAGAGCAGGATCGCCGAGAAGCGGACCTCGCGCGTGGCGCGCACCAGGCCGTCGGCGGGGATCACCGTCTCGCGTTCGCGCAGCGTGCGCCCGAGGAGCTCCGTCTTCGAGCGGAGCACGACGCCCTGCCCGTTCACGCGGATCTCCGCCGGACGGCGGTATTGCAAGGCGATGCGGCCCACGAGGCGGGCCACGTGCATCACGAGGAGGATCCCCGTGATGCTCATGAGCACGAGCTTCACCGGATGCCGCGGGGGCGTCGACAGCTCGCCGGCGGCGAGGGCCGAGCCGCTCTCGTCCGCGGCGGTGCCGGCGCCCGAGAGCAGCGAGCGCACGATGGGATCGCGCACCTCGGTGGCCAGGGCCTGCGCCTCGTCGCGGGCGACGGCGGAGGTGCTCTCGCGCAGCGCGGACGCGCCGATGACCGCGCCGGCGCGGCCGAGCAGCGGGGCGCCGCCGTCGTCGATGCGGCGGACCAAGGTCGCCACCGCCCGCCACAGGCCCGCCGCCTTGCCGGCGAGGGCCTCGTCGACGGCCGCGAGGGCGTCGATCGACGTGTTGGTCGAGAGCCAGAGCAGCGCTTCGGCGACGCGCGCCTCGGCGCTCTCGCCCTGCGGCGGAGAGAGGGCCACGCCCCGCGCCAGGAGGGCCGCGAGCAGCGTGCGGGTGGCGGAGCCGGCGGATTCGGCGCCGCCGCGCTCGAGGGCGCGGAGCACGTTGCCGTACGGCGTCTCCGCGTCCTCCGCGGTGATGCCGGCGCGCTCGGCCACTTCGGCGAGGCCATCGGCGAGGCTCTGGCGGCGCTCGTCGGCGGCGGCGAAGGCCACCGTGTGGACGAGGCGTGCGAGATCGTCACCGCGCTTGTGGGCGGCGATCTCCTCGAACACGGCGTGGGGCGTCGTCGACATGCCGGCAATGGTCCAGGGCCGTCCGCGGCCCCTTCGGGACAGCGCCCACTTAGTTGAGAATGAGAGCTTTGGCTAGTGTTCGGTGCGACCGCCCCGCGGCGCCGCGCCCCAGCGCTGCTGCGCCTGCGTCTCCACGAAGGCCATGATCTGGCGGAGCTGCACGCTGGTGACGTGGGTTCGCCCGCGGATGGTCTCGCCGTCCGCCGTGAAGGTGAAGGCGCTCAAGATCTCCACGGAGGTGAGCCCGAGCACGTCGATCTTCCGCCGGCGCTCGAGCTCCTTCGTCATGGCCTCGGCGTCCTTCACCGCCAGCTCCGCCGATCGGTCGCCGGCGTCGATGGCGAGATCGACGCCGCCGTCGGTGGTCGGGATCACCGAGAGGCGCATCCACTTGAGGCTCTCCGGGAGCGGGAAGAACGTGCCGAAGGGGCGCGCGGGCGTGAGCACCGAGACGACGATCGCCTCGGCAGAATTTCGGAATCCCTTCGCCTGCTTGAGCTTCTCGAGCTGATCCGATGCATCACCCGGAAGGATCACCAGGAGCCGCTTCTCCGGGAGCAGCGCGAAGATGCGGTGCGCGCCGCCGACCTTGGCGCGCGCGGCGGTGACGGGCGCGTCCTCGATCCAGACGCCGTTCGTCTGATGGATCACCTGCCCGACGGCCGCGTGGATGGCGTCGCCGGAGATGTTGGTCTCCATGATCGCCACCATCTTCCCGCTGTCGCCTCGGAGGCGCGGCGCGGTGATGAGGAGATGGTCGAAGTCTCGAATGGGATCGACCGGCGTGTCCTGAAAAAACTGGTGCCACTCCGGGACCATCAAGAGGATGCGGCTGAAGAACGCGCCGAGCGCGTGCTTGCGCATCGCGCGACCCGAAAGAAGAAACTGAACGTTGGGGTCCTTGGCGGCGATCTTCCCCGCGCTTCCGGCGGCGGCCATGGGATCGCGCACCGGCGCGGGCGTCGCGGGGCCCGCCGGCTTCGGAGTGACCGACGGCGCCGGCCGCGGTGCGCCGGCATCGGGTGGCGGAGCACCGCCATCGGGTGGCGGAGCGCCGGCATCGGGGCGCGCGCGTGGTGCGCCGGCATCGGGTGCTTCGTCACCGGGGCCGGCGGCGGGCACCGGCGGAGGCGCGGGTGCGGGCGGCGCGGGCGCAGGCGGCTCGGCGACGGGCTCCGTAGAGAGGAGATCGAGGTCGACGGGGACGACGGCCTGCGCGTCCGCGTCGTCGTAGTCGCCGGGTTTGGAGAACGCGAGGCGCACCCAGTCGAAGACGCGCGACGGGAACAGCGGCAGATGGAGGAGGGCCGCGACGGCGATCGCGCGTACGAAGGCGTGATTGAGCCAATTGTCCCGGCCCGAAGGCACGGGGCGTCGTCCGGCGCCGGGGGCGGCGCCGGGCGTCGGTCGCGAAGGCGTGTCGATTCGACCGCGCGCCTGGGCCGATTTCACCACGCGGCTACCCTAGCAGCACGCGGCCTTCGCGGGAGAAACGCGGTTCGGCGCCGTGGCACGGGGCTCGCTCGGGGCGGGGGGCGCGGCCACGCGTCGCCAAGAACTGGATCGACAGATGAAGGACCAGCTACTAAGAGCCGAAGACCGCCCGAGCGGCCCCGGCAACGACGAAGGGATGACGACCAGAGAGCCTCCCCGCCCCCCTGCTCCACGGGATCGTGTGCGATCGATCCCGCCGGGCGGGTCCCATGCGTCCGGAAGGCAGTCCTTCCATCCGGCCGGCGGTAACCACCGCGTCGGGCCGAAGCCTCCCGTGGAGCCGCAGCAGCCTCCGCTTCGTGGATCGAGCGCGCTGGCGAGCGTGATGGGCTTCGCCGCGGCCACGGCCTTGGGCGGCGCTGTCGCCTACTCCGCCGGGTGCCGCAACGAGCCGCCTCCCGGCCCGTCGGTCGAGGTCCCGCCGCGCGTGAGCTCCCTGCCCGCGCCCTCCGGCCACGCCAAGACGACGCCTGCTTCGGCCGTCACCGCCGTCGCTTCGACCACCGCGTCGCCGACGGCGGCGCCGAGCGCCACCACGGCGGCCGCCGACAAGCCCTACACGGGGCCGTTGCTCGGCGCGCTCATGCTGCAGACGCCGATCTTCGCCAAGCCCGAGTTCTCGAAGCGGGAGCTCGGCTACGTCCGCCTCGGCGGCAAGGTGCCGGTCGAGCCGGGCGTCATCAAGGACACGACCACGAAGTGCTCCGCCGGTTGGTACAAGCTCGTCGACGGCGGCTACGTGTGCGGGCGTTACGCGACGCTCGATCTCAAGGGCCCGCAGATCAAGCTCGGCGGCATCACGCCGCCCGCGCTCGAGGATCTGCTCCCGTACAAGTACGCGCACAACAGCGCGCACGGCACGCCGCTCTACCGCTCGGTCCCCTCGCGCGAGGACATGCTCAAGTACGAGCCGTACCTCGAGGCCGCGAAGAAGGCGAAGCGCAAGGCCGAGAAGGAGCGCGAGAAGGAGAAGGCCGCTGCCGCCGGCGACGAGGGCTCGGCCGAGGAGCCGCACGAGACGGACACCGCGGCCGCCAAGCCCGAATCGCTCGCCAAGGCCGACTCGCTCGGGCTGCTCGACGCGGACGCGGGCGCGCCCGAAGAAGAGAAGCCCTGGTGGCAGCAGACGGCGGAGAAGGGCAAGCCCATCAAGGTCAAGCTCGACGACCTGTCGCAGGACGCCGACGGCACGCTGGCCAAGCGCATGGTGAGGGGCTTCTTCGTCGCCGTGGACAAGACCTTCGCGTGGAACAACCGCGCTTGGTACAAGACCACCGGCGGCCTCGTGGCGCCCGCCGACCGGATGTACTTGGTCAAGCCGGCGACCACGCAGGGCATGGACTTCGTCGAGGGCGTGAAGCAGATCGGCTTCGTCCTGGCGAAGAGCGCGTCGAAGTTCGAGTACGACGCCGACCAGAAGACGGTGAAGGTCGCCGGCAGCGTCCCCAAGTTCACCGCCGTCGGGCTCACGGGCGCGACGATGGAGCACCAGGGCAAGACCTACCGGCAGACGTCCGAGGGCTGGTGGATGAAGGCCAGCGACGGCACGTACACCGAGCAGGGCCCGCGCCCCGCGGACCTCGGCCCGAACGAGAAGTGGATCGACGTCAACCTGACGCGCAAGACGCTGGTGGCGCTCGAGGGTGACAAGCCCGTGTTCGCCGCGCTCATCTCGCCCGGGAAGAAGTCGAAGGACAAAGAGAAGAACCACGCGACCATCCAGGGCACGTTCCGCATCCGCGAGAAGCACATCGCCGTGACGATGGATGGCGACGGCAAGGCCGCGAGCGACCTGCCCTACTCCATCGAGGACGTGCCCTTCGTGCAGTATTTCGAGGGGTCGTACGCGATCCACGCGGCCTTCTGGCACAACAACTTCGGCCACGAGATGAGCCACGGCTGCGTGAACATGTCGCCGCTCGACGCGAAGAAGGTCTTCATGTGGAGCGAGCCGCACCTGCCGCGCGGGTGGCACGCGGTCTGGTCCACGCCGGAGAACCGCGGCACGCTCGTCGTCGTGCACGAGTAGCGCGCTCGGCATGCTCTTCACGCCGCGCGCGATCGCGCGGTGTGAAGAAGCGTGAAGGCGGCTTGACCCACGAGCGGCCCTGGAGGACTGCGCGGCCATGCGCGCCGTCCGAATCCACGAATATGGTGGCCCCGAGGTGCTTCGCCTCGACGAGGTCGAAAAGCCCACGCCCCGACCCCGTGACGTGCTGGTCCGCGTCCGCGCCACGGCCGTCAATCCCGTCGACTGGAAGCTCCGCAGCGGCGGGCAGCGCAACTTGGTGCGCTACCGGCTGCCGTGGATCCTCGGCCTCGACGTCTCGGGTGTGGTCGAGGCGGTCGGCGCGGAGGTCACGCGGTTCAAGGTCGGTGACGAGGTGTGGTCGTCGCCGGCCCACAACCGGCCCGGCACGTACGCCGAGTACGTGTGCATCGACGAGCGCCAGGTCGGGCGCAAGCCCGGGAACGTGACCCACGAGGAGGCCGCGTCGATACCGCTCGTGGGGTTGACCGCCTCTCAATGCCTCGTCGACAGCGGACGCCTCCAGCGCGGGGAGCGCGTGCTCATCCATGCCGGCGCGGGCGGCGTGGGCACGTTCGCCATCCAGCTCGCGAAGCACCTCGGCGCGCACGTGATCACCACCGCCAGCGAGCGGAACGAGGCGCTCGTGCGGAGCCTCGGCGCCGACGAGGTGATCGACTATCGCAAGGTGAGCTTCGCGGACGCGTGCGCGCCCGTGGATCTGATCCTCGACAGCCTCGGGGAGGATGGCTTCGAGGACAACCTCCGCGTGCTCCGCGAAGGAGGCCGCATCGCGAACATCTCGGTCGACGTGCCTCGTCACGTCGAGCGGCACGGGCCGTTCCTCAGCCTGTTCACGGTGGCCTACGCGATGGCGCGCCTCATCGTGGCGCCGTACTTCCGGAAGCGCATCCGTAGCCGTCACGTCATCAAGCGTAGCGACGGCATGCAGCTCGACACGATCGCGGGCCTCGTCGAGCAGGGCGCGATCCGGCCGGTCATCGATCGCGTGCTGCCGCTCACCGAGATCCAGGAGGCGCACCGGCACAGCGCCTCGCACCGCGCGTCGGGGAAGATCGTGCTTCGGGTGAGCGAAGGCTGACGCCACGTCGCGCGTTCGCGACGGTGGGCTCAGCGGCGGCGCGTGCGATCGGCGAAGGCGTCCATGTCGCGCGCGAGCGCGTTGCCGTCGCCGATGCCGCCGTAACGAAAGGCCGACCAGCGCTCGAGGAGCGCCGCGGCTTCGCCCTGCTCCGCGTCGGCGAGGCGCGCGGCGAAGCGCTCGATGGGCTCGGCGTCGCCGCGGACGAGGCCCTTCTGCGCGAGCGCGGCGAGGAGGCGGAGCAGGCTCGGCGGCGGCGGATCGGCCTTCGTCTTCGCGTCACGCTCGCGCGCTTTCCGGGAAGGCTTGCGCAGCTCGCGCACCACCAGGCCGACGATGATGATCACGCCGCCGCCGAGGGTGACGTGGAGCAGCGTAATGCGGGCGATGGCCCTGCCCCACCAAGCGGCCACGAGATCGGCGAAGGCGCTCGCCCAACGGGTGCGATGGGGCGCGTTCTGCGCGAGCGGATCGGCGGGCGTGGTGTCGAGGGTGACGAAGCCTTTGCCGGGCAGGTAGACCTCGGTCCACGCGTGGGCGTTCTTCTCGCGCACGACCCAGTAGCGACCGAGGACGTTCTCCTCGGCCACGCGGTAACCGATGACGACGCGCGCGGGGACGCCGGCCGATCGCGCGAGGAGCGCGGTCGCGGTGGCGAAGTATTCGCAGTGGCCGCGGTGATCGTCGATGAGAAAGTCGAGGATGGGATCGGCGCGGCGGCGCTGGAACGTGCGCGAGTAGGTGAAGCCTTCGGCGAGGTGCGCGGCGATGGCGCCGATCTTGGTCTCGGGGGTGGTCGCGCCGGCGGTCCAGGCTTCGGCGATCTGGCCGATCGGGCGGCGCAACGAGGGCGGGATGTCGAGATCGTCGGACGTGGGATCTTCGGTGGGGAGCTCGGGCGGGCCGCCTACCGCGAAGGAGAGCTCGGTGGCGGTGCCGCCGTCGAGGCGGACGATGCCGAAGCGATCGGCGGTGAGCTTCTCCGCGGCGTGGAGCGCGTGGGCTTCGCGCGGGAGGAAGTAACGATCGCGCGCGCCGGCGACGACGGTGAGGCGCACGCGATCGTCGCCGTCACCGGCTGCCGCGGTGCTGATGGAATGAGGTCGCGGCGGATGCGCGCGGCCCCAGCGGCCGATCTCGTAGTGATCGAAGACCGCGCCGCGGAGGTAATCGGTGCGCGGGCCTTCGAGGCGCATCACCACCTCGTCGGAGTCGAGGAGGCCGTCGAGCGATCCCAGCCACATGCGCTCGCTGAAGCCCGTCTCGGCGCCGCCGAGCGATCGCAGGATGCGCCGCTCCATCCAGCGCGAGAGCGGCGGCAGTCCGACGATGGAGATCGCACCGAAGGCCACGCCGAGCGCGACGAGGCTCAGCGCGACGAGGCGCTCGCGCCGGGGGATGTCACGCAGCGCCGGGCGCCCGCGATCACCGGCGCGCTGCGCCGCGATCGCGAGCCCGAGCCAAGCGACGATGGCGACCGCGTAGATCGGCCCGGTGACCGTCTCGCCGGCGGCCATGAGCGCGACGAGGCCGGGCAGAAAGGTGAACGGCGAGGCGGCCGGCTCCGTCGCGGATCGATCGTCGGGGCGCGCCGGAGCCTTCGCGGGGACGAGGAAGAGACGCGCGGCGCCGACCGCGAGGCCCATCATCGCGAGCATCGTCCACGGGCGGCGGAGCACGTCGGGACGCTCGACGGCAGGCACGATCCAATCGACGGCGAGGCCGAGCGCGGCGGCGGCGACGAGCGCGACCCGCAGCGCCGTGCGGCCCAGCGCGACGCGTGCGCGGAGGACGACCGAAGCCACGAGGACGGCCGCGAGCGGCGCCGCGAGGACGAACCGCTGCGCGACCCAGCCGTAGAGGATGGTGACGACGAGGAGCGACGCGGCCTGGTAGTGGATCACGCGCACCTCCGCGGCGCGTGGCCGAAGCGTCGGAGCGCGCTGCGCGGGCGACGCGCAACCGTTCGGTTGCTCCTGATCCGGGGCGCCGCGGAGCTCAAAATGCGAGCGCCTCTCCCTTCTCGACGGCGGCCACGGTCACGCTGTGCACGCCCGTGGCGCGCGGTGCGGTCCCCTCCCCGGCGCCGACGAGCACCGTCACGCAGCCGACGCCCGCGCCCCGGATCTGCTCGGCGAGCGCGCCGCCGTCCCACGACGAGGCCACGACGATCACGCACGAGAGGCGGCCGAGGTGCGGGCGCAGGCGCGCGGCGAGCGCGGTAGGATCGGGCCGCCGGCGCTCGGGCTCGACGCACGCGAGGAGATCGAGCGCTTGATCGAGGAAGCCGAGGCTCCGGCCGATGGTGAGCTCGTGGACGTGATCGCCGACCACGAGGAGATCGATGAGCGCCTCGCCGCGCGACAGGTGGGCCACGATCCCCGCGGCCAGCGAGAGGATCGCCTCGAGCCGGCGCGCGTCGCCGAGGGTGGTCTCGACGATCACGCCGATGCGGCTGAAGTACTCTTCTTGGTACTCGCGCACGACGGGCTCGCCGGCGCGCGCCCAGCTCCGCGCGTGCAGGTGGCGCACCGGATCGCCGGCGCGGTACGGGCGCACGCCCAAGAGGTCCATGGCCTCGCCGGTCTTCGAGGCGAGCGCGACCCCGCCGGTCTGGTACCGCGTGCCCGGCGGCGTGGTGACACGCGTGACGTTGGCGAGGCGCGGCACCACCATGAACTTCACGCCGCCCGAGCGCGCGCCCCTCCCCTGCGCGAAGCCGAACGGCACGAGCAACGCGGCCGAGAACGCATCGAGGTGATGCTCCCCGCGCGCCGAAAAGCGCGCCGCGATGTCCACGCGCACGCTGCCGCCCGCAGGCACGCGGTCGACGCGCGGCGCCGGCGTGGCGAAGGATCCATCCCAAGGAAGGAACGGCCCATCGATGCGCACGGCCAGACGATCGCGCGGGCCATCGTTGTGGAGCATCAACGTGAACGTCAGCGGCTCGCCCACCGTCACGCGCCGCGGCGCCGAGACCGTGAGGCGTAGGTCCCGCGGTCGATGAAAGGCAGTGAGCACGAGCGACGCGAGGAGCAGCGCCGACAGCGCGGACCAGAGCAGGTACACGACCGTCGACTGCACATCGAGGCCGAACGCGCCCACGACCACCGACGCCATCGCCAGCACCCTGCCCTCGTCGGTGAGCGCGCTGTACGACCAGCCGATCGGCGCGATCAGCCGACCGAGGCTGCTGTCGCGAAACCGATCACGACCCGCCTTGGTGGACGGGATGAGGATGTGATTGAGGCGCGCGAAGTTGATGTTCATGTCGGCGAAGAAGAGGTGCGCCCCGCGCGAACGAGGATCTGGCATGTCGGGCGCGTCTTCCGAACCATCGTTGGGTGGATCTTCATCCAACCGATCGTCATCGCTTGCGAGGATCGCCGCCGAGCCCGCCTGCCGTCGAGCGTCGACCGCTCGTCTCCGTGCATGCAGGCGCGGGCCGCGAGCGCGTTCAGGGCGAGCCTCCGCCGTCGGGGCGCGGCGCGGAGCGCGCGCAACGGAACCCGATGAAGTCGGCGCGCAGCGACTTGTCGACGCTGCTCGCGCCCCAACGGGATCCATGAAACGTGTTGGTGCTCCGCGTGTACCACGACCCGCCGCGCGTCGCTTCGGCGGCCTCGTTGGGCCAACGCACCACCCACTCCGCCACGTTGGAGCCGAGATCGTCCACGCCCTCCGGCGTGCGTGTGCCGGGGCTTCGGCCGACGGGGCACGTCCCCACGCCATCGTGGTGCTCGTCATGGCAATGGCCGAGGAGCATCGCCCATTCGCTCGGGGTGACGGCGGTGTCTTCCCGGCCGTTGCCACGTTTCCAGGGGAAGTTTCGGCCTTCCACGCCGCGCGCGGCGTGCTCCCACTCTTCGTCGGTGGGCAGTCGTTTGCCTGCCCATCGGCAATACGCTTCGGCGTCCGCGAACGAGACGCAGTTGATCGGATCGCGATCCCGGCCCGGACGATCCCAATTGCACTCGGCGCGCAGCGCGTCGACGGAACGTACCGCGGGCGGCCGGCAGGCTCCGGCGCGGACGCAGGCGCGGTACGCGTCGACGGTGACCTCGGTGACGTCGACCGAGAATGGATCGACGTGAACCGGATCCGTGCCCTGCTGGCGCTCGAGCGCGCCGAGGATGAAGTTTCCGCCGGGGAGCGCCACCATCGCTGCGGAAACGACCGCGACCGGCGCAGCCGCGTCGTGCAGGCCCGCATCGAGCGCGGGCGCCGGTGCCGGCGCGGGTGAGGCGCACGCACCAACCAAGATCGGCAGCAGCGCGAGACGAGCGGCGCTCATGGGGCGACGTCCTTCGCGCAGCGGAAGGCGACCCTGATCACACTGGTGTTGCCGCTGCCGTCCTTGCCGGGGCCGGTGTTGTTCTTGTTGAAGCGGAGCGGGGAAAACGACGTTCCCAGCCCCATCATCACGTTGGGGGCGCGAGGCGTGGAGTCATCGCGTACCAGCTCTCCATGGAGCCCGACGAGACCGCGCACGCCCTCCACCGAGTCGGTCGAGCGCGGCGCGTCCACTGGGCAGGTGAAGCCCGCGTAGCCGCGGGCCGCATCACGGCAGAGCCCGAGATCGAGCTGATGTTTCTCTTCCAGCGTGTTGCCCCACGGATAGCGTCGATCGTTACGCCCGGAGACGGCGATCCACCACTCGTCCACGAGGAGCCGGCGCTTGCCCGCCCAGCGGCAGTAGGCGTCGGTATGCTCGGGGCCGATGCACGAGATCGGATCCTGATCGAAGCCGGGAAGGTCCCAGTTGCAGGGCTCGATGGTTTGCACACCATTTCCACGGAGGCCGGCCACCGGACACGCCCCGGCACGGACGCAGGCGCGGTACTCGGCGACCGTCACACGGGTCACGTCGATCATGAAGGGGGCGACATCGATCGTCTGCTCCGGTGTCACGCTGCGGTGGCCGCCTTCGAGGCGCGTCATTCGACCGGGCGGCGCCTCCGTGGGCGGTGGCGGCGCCGGAAGTGGGTCCGGCCGGGCGCAGCGGAAGCCGAGGTTGATTGCGCCTCCGACCAGCGCGTGGTGCGGAGTTTGCGTCGCGCGCAGGATCCCGCCGCCGCTCGCGGAGTCGAGCCACGATGCTCCGATCTGATGCTGACTGATGCCGAGGCTGAGAGAGCCGCTCAGCGAGCGCGTGATCTCGGCGACGTTTCCTGCCATGTCCATGATGCCATCGGGCGTCGCCAACCAAGCATCGAAGCCGACCGGACAGGTCGTCGTGCCATCGTGGACCGCATCGGTACAGCTCTTCTCGAGCCGGGCAGTCACCTCGGGCGGGAGCCCGCCATGGTATCTGGCATCCACCGGCGCTCCCCACGGAAACTCTCTGTTTTCGAGCCCGCGCGCGGCGAACAACCACTCGTCATCATACGGAAGGCGCGCGCCCACCCAATCGCAGTACGCCTCGGCCGCAGCAGGCGGAACACAGTTGATCGGATCGCGCTCGAAGCCGGGACGATCCCAATTGCACACCCACGTTCGCGCGTCGGCCGGGGGCGAGCCCGGGCGAGGACAGACACCGGCGTCCACGCAAGCGCGGTAGTCGGCCACGGTGACCTCGAATTTGTCGATCCAAAACGGTGAAGCCGAGGATCCGATCTGATCCGACGGAAGCGGGGACACACCGTCACCGGTGAAGTACCGAAGGAAACGGCCCCCTTGCAGGTGGACCATGGGCCGCTCGGCGCGTGGAGCGCTGCCGCTCGCCGTTGCTGTCGGCGGCGGTGCCGGCTGCGCCGGCGATGCTTGGCAGCCGAGGAGCGGCGCCCATGCCGCGACGAAGAGAGCGCCTCGCTTCACGGCGCGTCTTTGGCGCAGCGAATGCCGGTGTAGCTGCTCTGCATGTCGTCTTTCTCCGAGAGCCGCTCGAGCGCCTCCGTGCGCGAAGAGTAAACAGGATAGGTGTTGCCCCAAAGGTTACCGCCCCGCAGCACGTGGTCGCGCGATGTGCACGTGGGGGTGAGCGTCGGGCAGCAAGGGCTGCTCGTCCATTGCCACAAGAGACCAATCATGTGCGCGAGCCCTTCGGGCGTTTGGGTCGCGGTGGTCCACCCGAGCGGACAGGCTTGCCCGTGGTGCTCCAAGCAACGTGCCTGGCCGCGCAACCCCTCGTCGCTTCCCCAAGGGAAGCGACGCAGCTCGCTTCCACGGGCGGCGAATTCCCACTCTTCCTCCGAAGGCAACCGTTTTCCTGCCCAGGAACAATAGGTTTCGGCCATGTGCCAAGAGACGCAGTTGATCGCGGCCTGAGCCTTGTCGGGCAGAGCCCAGTTGCAGCTATGGTACTGTCGCAAGTTGCGCGTCCCGCAGACGCCGGCTGCCGCACAGGCACGGTATTGCTCGACGCTGACGAGCGTCTTGTCCATGTAGAAGCTCCGGACGGTGACTCGTTTGGGCAAGGCATATGCTGGGTGCCCGTGACCTTCGTACATCGGTGGTGACTCAGAGCCGGGCAGCCCCATGGTGAAAGTCCCTCCGGGGATGAGCACCATCGGGCCGGGAGGCGCAGTTGCGCCGGGCGGGAACGTCGCTGTCGCAACGGTGGAAGGTGCAGGAGGTGCTGCCCCCGTCGAGCTCGTGGCCACAGAGGTCACGGAGGGCTCCGAAGGGGCGCAGGCCGCAAGCAGGCAGAGAAAACCGAGAGATCCGCGATGGATCACTTCGGCTCGCCGTTGCGCTTGAAGCGCTTCACCAGGCCCGATGAAGTCGTGACCACGATCTCCGTTGCGGAGGCATCGGTCACGTTGCCGACGCGGCCCCACGGATCGAAGCCCAACGGCAGAAAGGTCTCCACGTCGAACCCAGGCTCCTTCTTGTTGCCCAGCGCGTACCACTGCGGACCTTTCTTCGGAACGCCCGGGAAGCGCGGTACCATCGAGTCATGGGCGAGAACGATCAGCCGTGGATCGGTAGAGACGGGGCTCGTCGTCGGGCTTGATGGATCTGGCAGCGGAGCGACGCTCTCGAACCAACTCTTGCTAGCAGCCTCGAAATCCCCCAACCCCTTCTTGGGCTTCGTCTGCGTCCGACTGCCATCGACGAGCGCCGTCCAGTACCCCTGTCCGAGCTCACCCTCACGCAGACGCTTGAGCCCGTAGGGGAAGCTCGTCGCGACAGGAACAGGGGCCACCGTTCCCGCGGGCTTGCTCGCAGCCGCTTCGCGCTTGGCCTTGAGATACGCGTTGCCCGCATCGACGATCGCCCGTGTCTGCACCCAGAGCAGGATTCTCCGGCAGATCCATTTGGCGATTTCGAAATCCTTCGTGGAGCTACGGGGCGCGCTGCGCAGCGAGGGGTCCAGGTGGTTCACTGCCCACTGCACGAGGTCCGGCCCCAGGGCCCAGTTGTGGCGCACCTCGGAGGCGAAGACGAAGAGGGCTTCGGTCAGGATGTGGTCGGTCGCGCTGAGCGCCGCCATCCCCTCCACGCGCTGGTAGTTGACGTCCAAGATGTCTTTGCGAGAGACCGGATCGCGGGCGAGATGAATGAGCAGGTAAAGCAGCTCGACCTGATCGCGGTAGTAGAGCAATGCCTTGTGAGCCTGCCCGGAGTGCTCACCGCGCTTGGCTTTGTCCTTGTCCTTGTGGATGCCGCTGTCGCGATAGACGACGGACTGCTTCGGCATGAACACGACCTGGTAGCCGTAATAGAACTTGTCGTTCACCGGGGTCGCGCCCTCGTAGCGGAACCCGCACAGGTAGAACGCTTTGGCGATGAGGGGATTCTTGGTGATCGTCGCGAACGTACGCCCGAGCTGCCCCGGCTCGGCGATGCCCACACCCCACGTGAGGACGTTCGTGTCCCAAGTGTTGATCGAGCTCGGGGCCCCTTCCTGGTTGAAGATCGCGATGCAGGAAGAGACGAGGAACTTCGCGTCGCGCGTCTTCAGCCAAGCCGGATCGGCCTCGTCCTTCTCGATGGGAGCAAACGCCTCCGCGGCCGCGGTGAAGCGCCGCTCGATCTGACGCATCATCCATGTGCCGTATTGCTCGCTCGTCAGGTCGTCGTCTTTGACGCTCGCGTCTTCGAGCAGGGCTTTGTCCGGAAGGAGCTCCGAGAACATCCACCCCTTCTCCTGCCAAAGCAGCTTCCCGCGGTCGGCTCCACGACCACGCGGAATCGGCGGGAGCACGGCGCGGGCAGCGGCGATGTCTTGGAGGATGCCGGCGTCCTTGATCTCGACCCAGAGGTCGCCGTCGTACTCGGCTTGGAGCTGCTCCGTCGAGAGGTGCCAGTTTTTGAAGATGGGCGCGCTGTCGGAGACGTGGGCGTCGGCGCGCGTCGTGCTCTGATCGATGCCTTCCTTCTGCGCGACGTTCATCGCCGCGGTCGCCCACTCCGCCGCGTTCGCCATCTTGTCGGCCGCGGCCGGATCGGAGTCTACGTTGGGGAGGTTCTCCCGCGTCGCCTTCTGTGACTCCTGCGATGCATCGTTGACGATGGCGAGCATCGAGGCGTCGCTCTTCTCCTTCTCGAGCCACCACAGCGAGACGAGCTTCTGAATCGGAGCACGCGGATCGGGCGAGGCCGCGGGATATTGCGGTGGAGGCGACGGAGCCGGCGGGGACGCCGGGAACGGCCCTTCGGGCAGCGCCGGAGGCAACCCGCTCGCGGGCTTTTGCGGATCCGATGGTGCTTGAGGCGCCGCGCCGTTCGGTGGAGGCGGGTTGTCGGTGAAAGGTGTCCGACTCGACGGGGGTGCACCAGGGATCGGTTGCGCCGGTGGCGTGCCGGGATCGGGAGGGCTGTCGGCCGCGTCGGGGTTGTTCCACGGCTCGGGCTTCGGAGGGGGATAGATGAACATCGCTCGTCAGCTCCCGTTGGCCTGCTCGATCTTCTTCCCGGTCGCGGCGTCGAGCTTCCCATTCACGGGCAGTCCGTGATCCCCCTGGAACGATGCGATTGCGGCCCGCGTCGGCTTGTCGATCTCTTTCGTCGGTTGTCCGCTGTAGTAACCCAGGTTGGCGAGCCGAAGCTGCGCGCCTTGCACCGTGTCACCGGGAGGCATCGCCTGGCGTTGAATCGTCCAGGTGCGTCGCTCTCCTGTTGGGTAATCACCCACCCAAACCATGACGGTGACCGTCTTGGCCGCCTTGGGGATCGTGGCGCTCACGAGACCGTCGCCGTCCGTGGTTCCCTCGAAGGTGAGCCCGTCGGCGAGCACTTGGAACTTCTTCCCGACGTAGGGCTTGAAGTCGGGATCACTCGTCTTGAGCTTGAATGGCACCGTCTCGCCTGGGCTCGCCGCCTGTGCGCCGTCGAGCATCGTGGTGTCGTCGCAGTTGAGCTTGATCTTCTCGCCGCGAATGGCGCCATCCTTGTCGAGCTTCAGCCACGCGTCCTTGGCGAGGAGGCGGATGACGTCGGCGCGCAGCTCCGCTTGCTTTCCCAGCGAGAGCGCCGGCCCCGCGCCCGACAGCGACGTGCTCTCCTTGCCAGCGACGCTGATGCTCTTGCCTTCGAGGCGGACGCCCTTCGGGTCGACCACGATCGCGCTGTCCCCGCACTCGATGCGCAGCCCCTCGGTCGCGCGCAGCACGACCGTGCCGGTGGCGCCGAGCGAATGATCGCCGAGCACTTGGACGCCGAGCACCTTGCCCTTGCCGGGCGCGCCGACCACGAGACCGAGGTCGCCGTCGATCTGGATGGCAGCGTCCGCGCCGATGGAGATGTTGGCGCCGAACTCGACGTGCTCCGTGAGCGCGTGCTCGGTCCTGATCACGTTGCCCAACGTCGTCTCGGTCCGATTGCCGCTGACCTGGCTCTCGGCGTTGCCGGAGACGTCGCGATGCACGCCACGCGCGACGGTCTCGCGGAGCGCGCCGCCCACTTGCACCGTCGCGCTGCCGCCGATCGAGGTGGTCGCATCGAGACCGGCTTGGAGCTCGAGGTTGCGCTGCGCTTGAAGGCGCAACAGCTCTTTGCCGTGCTCATCGTCGAAGAGCAGCTCGTTGTACCCCTCCCCACCCGGCGTGCTCTGCGTTCGGATACCGCTTCGCGCCGCGTGCAGTGGCAGCGCTTCGGGCGGGGGATGGGTGGCGTTGTAGACGCATCCGGTGATGAGCGGTCGATCCAAATCGCCGCCGAGGAAGGTCACCACCACCTCCATGCCCACGCGCGGCACGAAACGCGCGCCCCAGCCCGCGCCGGCCCAGGCTTGAGCGACGCGTATCCAGCACGAGCTGTTCTCGTCGTGACGCCCCTCGAGATCCCAATGGAACTGGACCTTCACGCGCCCGTAGCCGTCGGTGTGGATCTCCTGTCCGGGCGGCCCGACGACGATGGCGGTCTCCGCCGTTTGGCGCGGCTTCGAGAGCTTGCGTGGAGGCCGCACGGGGACATCCGCGGGAGCACAGCGCATGCGGTTTTCATAGATCGGTCGGCTGTGAGCGAGCTCGGCGGCCTGCCCCTCGTGCACCAGCTCGGTCACGACCCACGAGCCGTCCAAGCTGGGAATGTCGTGGCCTTGAAGCGTGAAGACGTGCCCCGGAGCGAGCCTCCGACAGAAGCTGCGCCCCTCCGCGATCACCACCTCGCGCCGCTCCTGCTCGAGCCGCACGGCCGCCGGTCGTTCTCCGTGATCCTCCTCGTAGCTCCCCTCGTGCTCGTAGAGATCCGGCGTTCGCTCGTCGTCGCCCGGAGGGGATCGATGGGCGATGTCTCTCCCCGGATGGTTCAGATCGTACCCGCGCACGAGCACGCTCCGGGATCGGATCCGTTCGCGATAGGTGAACGCGAAGACCTGATCCTCGCGCGACGTCGTCGCGTCATCGCGCTGGTTGCGCTCGTAGATCAGCGCCGCGTCGGGCTCGATGCGCGGGTAGTGCGGCGGCGCGTCGGCGATCACGAGCGTCTCCCGGCCCGCGGCTGGATCCAGCGGGTGGGTGAAGAAGAAGAACAAGCCCTCCTCGGCGAGCAGGCGGACGAGGAAGGCGTAGTCGGTCTCGTCGTATTGCACGCACATGCCGCGCTCCGGGAGGCTGCGCTGCACGAGGGAGCGGAACGGCACGCCATGCTCATCCAGGAGACGCGCCGCGATCTGCATCGTCGTCTGCGCTTGGAAGATGCGCCGTGTTCGGCGCCGCTTGAGCCTCCACAGCGTCGGCGCGATGGTGAGCTGGAAGCCCATGCGCTCGTGGGCGACGGGCCCGAGCGCCTCCACGCGCACGACGAGGCCGTGCAGAGCGCGCGCGGGCTCGCCATTGACCAAGAGCATCAACGACGCCCGCTCCCCCAACCATGCTGCGGGCATGTCTGGGTGCGCGGCGGGCGTCGTCACGCGAACGTCGTAGCGCGACAGCTTCGACAGGCTCTCTCTCGCTTGGAACGAGGAGATGTCGAGCGTGCGATGCAGCGCGGGAAGGTGCAGCTCGAAAGGCGCGACGCTCACGTCTCTGCCTCCGTAGGTGCGGTGAAGAAGGACACTGCCACGACGGAACGGCACACGGGCGGTGCAACGCGCATCGCGGCTACCCTAGCGAGGTGATCGTCTGCTCGCAACGACGGGAGCTCCGTCGTCCCGCTGCAAATCGAGCACGTTCCGCAACGTTCTTCGCACACGTCGTGACGCCTCTGCAGAGCCCTCGATGGCGTGCCACGGGCCCCGCACAGCGAGCGCGCGATGACTCGGCGTGCCGGCGTGTGGCGCCCTACCCTAGAACCTCGCTGGCTGATGACCGTCCCATCGGCCAGCGCACGAATGCATGAGGTGATCACCTCACGTCGGCACGGGCACGCTCTTCACGATCCCTGCGAGCACGGCGTCGGCGGTGGTGCCGCCGTAGCGGGCTTGGGTGGTGAGGAGCACGCGGTGGCCGAGGACGGGGGCGGCGAGCGCTTGCACGTCGTCGGGGCCGGCCCAGGTGCGGCCTGCGAGGTAGGCGCGGGCTTGCGCGGCGCGGAAGAGCGCGAGGGCGCCGCGGGGGCTCACGCCGAGCTCGACCTCGCGGTGATCGCGGGTCTTCCCGACGATGCGGAGGAGGTATTCGGCGACGGGCTGCTTCACTTCGATGTCGCGGACTTCGGCCTGCATGCGCGCGAGATCGTCGATGGTGGCGAGGGGCTCGATGGAGTCGAGCGGGTTCTCGCGCTGGCGCGCGAAGAGCATCGCGAGCTCGGCCGAGAGATCGGGGTAGCCCATGCCGAGGCGGAGGAGGAAGCGATCGAGCTGCGCCTCCGGCAGCGGATACGTGCCTTGGTAGTCGACGGGGTTCTGCGTGGCGATCACGAAGAAGGGCGCGGGCAGCGCGTGCGTGTGGCCGTCGACGGTGACCTGCGCTTCGCTCATCGACTCGAGCAGCGCCGATTGCGTGCGCGGCGAGGCGCGGTTGATCTCGTCGGCGAGCAGGACGTTGGTGAACACCGGGCCGCGGTGGAAGGAGAACGTCCCTTCCTTCGGGTTCAAGAGCTGCGACCCGAGGATGTCCGAGGGCAGCAGATCCGGGGTGAACTGCACGCGCGTGAACGTGGCGCGAAAGACGCGCGCCAGGGCTTTCGCCAGCGTGGTCTTGCCGACGCCGGGCACGTCTTCGACGAGCACGTGACCGCCGCCGAGGACGCCGACGAGGAGCAGATCGATGACGGCCGCTTTGCCTTGGATGACCTGTCCCAGCGCGCGGCGGATCGGGTCGAGGACGGAGGAGGTTCGGATCACGAGGGTGGGACGATAACACGTGCCCGCGCTCGCCCCTTCCAGCGCGCCCGACGTTGACAGGGTGTCATTCAGCGCACCGGAGGGCGCCCCTCGTGTCAGCGATGGAACCGCGGCTCTTCGCTTCGCCTTCGACGCGATGTCAGTAGCGGAAGCCGAGCAGCGCGCTCGGCCCCCAAAGCACGGCGGTGGAGTCGGTGCTCCCGCCGGGGAGCACGTCGAGCGCCATCTTGCCGGCGAGGAAGAGCGCGTTGCCGCGCGCGGATCGCACGAGATCGACGCTGGCGAAGCCGGTGGCGCCGACGCCGAAGCCCACGAGGTACGAGTCCCGGGTGGCGCGCTGAATCCCAATCATGGTGAAGCCCGCGCCGAACCCGAGGCGCACGCGGCCGAGCGGCCACTCGAAGGTGGCTTGGGGGCGAATCTGCCAAGTGAAGAGGCCTTGATCGGTGCGGCCGAGGAGGGCGCCGATCTCGCCGTAAATGCCACGCTGCGAGCCGAAGGAGAGGCCCACGTCCGCGGCCGAGATGGGGATATCGTAGACCCTTCGATAGGCCGGTCCCGCAAAGGCCTTGAAGGAGAAGTGACGCGGTCTCTCCGGCTCGGGCGGCGGCATCTCTGCTGGAGAGACCACGAGTGGAGGCGGCGGATAGGGCGCGACTCCATAAGGATACGGCGGCGGATACGGACCTGCGGGCGGGACCGGAAGAGGCACGATGGGCGGCGCGGGAATGGATACGACGATGGGATCGTCGGCGCGGGCCGAGCCCGGTGCGGAGAGGATCAGTGTCGTGATCGCAGATGCGATGAAGGTGACTCGGGTGTTCATTGGCACACCGGAGGGAAAGAGATGGCGTTGCCCTCGGGATCGGTTTGGCTCGACTCGAAGGGGCGATTGCGGGCACGCTCGCAGATACCGCCTTGGACGATGTCTTCACAGGAGCGTTGAACGATGCATTGGCTCTCGGGGATCGAGAGATCCGGGAGGACCAGGTTGCAAAAGGTGCTGTAGACACAGCTGATCTCCGTGTGGTCGAAGTCGGGGCAGCAGGCTTTCAGGTGGGCGAAGGCTTGCTCGCATTCGAGCTCGTCCTCCCGGAGGCCGCCGCCCGCGACGAGCAGCGAGAAGCCGATCACGACCGTGACCGAACGAATCCAGCGAAATCGTGCCGGCGATCGGACCGGCGTGGGGCGCGGGAGCATCATCCTACCTCCGTGGATCGAGCGCTTCTCCGAGACGACGGGCCTCCCCTCGCGTGCAGCGAATGGAGGATGGTCCTGCGCGTGGCGGGCTCGAGGCTCGTGCATGGAACAGCGCTGCGGTGTTGCTTCGGCGCCATCGCAAGGTCGTGTCCGGGGGAGCGACGAGGATTCGTCATGCAATGGTCGCGGTGAATCGAGAGGTGGAGTCCAATCCGCTCGTGATGCGAGAGCCGTTTTGCGGCGCCTCGGTGACGCGGTGCGCATGATCGTTCGCCGCGGCAGCTTGGGGCTCGGGACGAAGGGCATCGAGGCTCGCACGGGACGCGGCGGAGCGAGGCGCGGCGCGGGCCGGTGATGGCGACCACGAAGCTCGCCGAGGGCATTGGATCCACGTCGCTCCGCAGCGCGGGCGCGGTGGTGCTAAGCTCGGCCGCGCCGATGCCGATTGCCATTCTGATGCCTGCTTTCAATGAGCCTGGGCGGCTCGCGGAGACCCTCCGCGGCGTGCGCGCGCGGGCCGAGGCGCTCGGGGGCGTCTGCGTCTTCTTGGTCGACGATGGCAGTGAGGCGGCCATCGATGCGGCCGATCTTCCCGCGCCGAGCGAAGGGTTTCGCCTGGTGCTGGCGCGCCACGCGGTGAACTTGGGACAGGGCGCCGCGCTGGAGACCGCGCGGCAGCTCGCGCTGCGCGAGGGATCGTTTGCCGCGTACGTGACGATGGATAGCGATGGCCAGCACCGCGTCGAGGACGTGGCCGCGCTGGTCTCGGCCATCGACGACGGCGCCGACGTGGCCCTGGGCGATCGCTTTCGGGGCAACTCCAACGTTCCGGCGCCGCGGCGCGCGCTCCTCCACGCGGCGCGCCTCTTCGAGCGGGCGGTGACGGGGCTCGCGCTCTCCGATGCGCACAATGGGCTTCGGGCCTTCAGCCGGCGGGCGCTCGAGCGGGTGCAGATCCGCGAGAATCGGATGGCGCATGCCACCGAGATCACGAGGCAGGTGGCGCGGGCCCGGCGCGGCGAGCGGATCCGCGTGGTCGAAGTGCCGGTGAGCGTGCGTTACACGCGGGAGACGCTGGCCAAGGGCCAAGCGTCTCTCGGGGCCTTCGCGATTCTACGTGATCTGTTCTATCGATATCTGTTCGAAGAGACGAAGTGACGCCGGCCATGAACCTGAACCTCGCCGCCCTCGCCCTTCTCGCGCTCGTCGGCGGTCTCCTGTTCTTCGATTGGGCCACGCTCCGAGGGCGCGCGCGCCGCATGCTGGTGGTGGAGGCCGTGGTGTTTCTGGGGGGCGCGTTCTTCATCGCCTTTCCCGATGTGGCGACCGGGCTGGCTCACGCGGTGGGCATCGGTCGCGGTGTCGACTTCGTGTTGTATCCGCTCGTGATCTGGCTCGTGCGGGAGTCGCTCGTGGGGCGGCGCCGCCGGTGGGAAGACGCGGAGCGGCTCACCCAATTGGTGCGCGCGCAGGCCGTCGCTTCGGCGCGGGAGATCCCTCGCCGCGACGGCTGACGCTGCCCGCTCTCACGCCCCTCTGATTCACGCGGCCGATGACTTCGCCCTCCCTCATGCGTCCGGACGCGACGAACGCTAGGCCCGAAGCGGCGAAGCGTGCTGGAAATCGCGGGTGGATCGCGGGGTGGTGGGGCCCCAACGGCTTTGCCGCTGGGGCGGCGGGGACGCGAGTCCCCGCCGTGTGAATGAGGAGCGGTCGAGTGCGGCGAAGCTCCTTGAATGGATGTGCTCGCGGCGTGAAGCGGTGTCGGAGACTCGGAGTCTCGAGCGAGGGTGTGGAGGCGCGGTCATGCAGCCGATCCCGTGCGGCGCTCGCGGAGGTTCGCTGAGCACGCTCCACGAGCGCGGTTCGGCCACCGGCGGGTGACGACGAGCCTCTTCGCGAGCTCCTGCGGGTGATTTGATGCGCGACCTCGATTGCGATCGCATCGCGCGGGCTCGATGCATTCGTGACCGCGACCCCGATGGGGCCCGTTCAAGGAGTCACGTATGTGCCTGCCGCCATCTCTGCGTCGATCACTCGTCCCGCTGTCGGCCGCAGCCTTGCTCGCGCCGCTGAGCTGCACCGACGACCCTCGCCCCGATGCGAGCGAGCCCGTCGGTGATACTTACCTGAGCTTCGAGGAGTGGAAGGCGCGCCTCCCGCGCGATCCCAACGACGGCGCCTATCTCGTCGAGGACGACATCGGGGTCCACGACGAAGCGTCCCTCCGCGAGTATCACGCGGAGCACACGCAGCCGGGCGCGCTCATCGTCAACCGGCGCGACGACGGCGCCGACGACCGTTGGAGCGAGACGCAGAAGATGAACATCACCTACTGCGTGTCTCCGCGGTTCGGCGCGCGTCACGACGAGGTGGCGAGCGCCATGGTCACGGCCGCGGCCGACTGGTCGCGCGCCGCGGAAGTGCGCTTCGTGCACCGGAGCCAAGAGGATCGCACCTGCAACTCCGACAACGAGAACGTCCTCTTCCAAGTCGTCCCGGCGTACGGCACGACGTACAACGGCCGCTCGTTCTATCCGAGCTTGGCGACGCGCGGGATGCACGAGCTGTTCGTCGACTTGGACAACGTCGCGGACGCCGCGCCCAAGACGCTGACGGGCGTCCTCCGTCACGAGCTCGGCCACGTCCTCGGCTTCCGGCACGAGCACACGCGGCCGGAAGCCAACGGGTTGTGCGTGGAGCGTCCCGAGTGGCGCGCGCTCACGCCGTACGACGCGCGATCGGTGATGCACTACAACGCGTGGAGCCGGTGCGCCGGATCGAACGAGGGCGACTACCTGCTCACGCCGTTCGACATCTCGGGCGCGCGCACGCTCTATGGAAGCCCGTAGGGTGAGCCCACGGAGCGCCCCGAGGCGGTGCGCGTGCGCTGGTGAGGACGCTCGCTCGGCACGCTCGCAGGGAGATGCGAGGCGAGCGCGGGTGTGAGGCGATGCCGATCGTTTGAGCTCCAATCAATTCGATCCGGTGTCGCCCAGGCGTGCGCGGTCGCCTTGAAATCCAGGGGCATCTGCCATTTCGACGGTCACCTCCGCGACGCCGTGCCGCGCGTCGGGTCGAGCCTGATTCGACCAAGGGTGCGGGACGAGGCAGATGACATCCGGGCGGGACCGTCTACATGCGCGGGCATGCCCTACGTCTTGGTGGTCGATGACGACGACGACATTCGCCAGTGCCTGCGCGAGGTGTTGGCGGACGAAGGCTACCGTGTCGAGACGGCCGTCCACGGCCGGCAGGCGCTCGACGTGCTGGAGCGCGGCGAGCGCCCGTGTCTGATGCTGCTCGACTTGATGATGCCCGTGATGGATGGGACCGAGCTCTTGGCCCACGTGCGCGCGGACCCGGATCTCGCCGAGATCCCGGTCGTCATCGTGTCGGCGGCGAACGGACCGATGCCCTCGGATGGGGTTCGGGTGCTGCGCAAGCCGGTCGCGCTCGACGACGTCCTGCACGAGGTCGAGCGCTTCTGCCAGCCGTGCATCGTGCCCCCGCCGCCGAGCTGATCGAGATTCGATATCTCGCGCCGGCGCGACTCGATATCTCCACATCGTCAATCCCCTCCCCTCGAGGTCCGTAGAGACGAGCGTGCGAGCCGGGCTCGCTCGTTTCGCGCGCGCGGCGCCGGCGCCCCGAGCTTGCGGGGAAGCTCCTCCGAAGGAATATCTCGCGGGTCGGAGACGTGTCGTCCCGGCGCCCGAGCTCCACCCGCCGCGAGCGATCGAGCTCGGGAAATCACCGTGCGAGGCGCCTTCGTCTCTCGAGGGTATCTCCTCCACGCCGCGCCGCCGAAGCCTGCCGCTGTCCACCCGCGCCGCCATCGTCGCGATGGCCGTCGAGGATTCGATGAGCACTTCTCCCGTTCGTACCGCCGCCGCCCGCGAAGCGCGATCGAGCCGAGGACCGAAGAGCGAACGACGCGCGCGCCGACCGAACGGCCACGAAGGTGCGCGGGCCGGCGAGGAGCGGCTGCGCTCGCTGCGCGACGCGATGCGGGTGGCGCGACAAGGCGACTTCACGGTGCGGCTCCCCGTCGAGCGAGGCGAGCAGGACATCACAGGCGAGCTGGCGATCGCGTTCAACGCGCTGGTCGAGCAGAACGACGCGCTCGTGCGTGAGCTCGATCGGGTGTCGCGCTCGGTCGGGCGCGAGGGGCGGCTCGCGGAGCGCGCGTCCCTCGGCCCGGCCACCGGATCGTGGGGCGTCGCGATCGACGCGGTGAACGAGCTCATCGCCGCGATGGCGTATCCGATGACGGAGGCCACGCGCGTGCTCGGCTTGGTCGTCGATGGGGATCTGTCGCGCGACGTGCCGCTCCATTGGGAGGGGCAACCGCTGTCCGGCGAGTTCCTCCGCTTGGGGGCGGCGATCAACGCGGTGATGGTGCGGCTCCGGCTCGTGTCGACCGGCGTCTCGCGGGTGGTGCGCGAGATCGGGACCGAGGGCAAGCTCGGCGGACAGGCGAGCGCCGACAGCCTCTCCGGCACGTGGAAGGAGCTGGTCGACGACGTCAACCTCTTGGCCCACAACCTCACCGCGCAGGTGCGCAACATCGCGCTGGTGTCGACGGCCATCGCCAACGGTGACTTGTCGCAGAAGATCACCGTGGACACGCGCGGCGAGATCCTGGAGCTGAAGAACACCATCAACGCCACGGTGGATCAGCTTCGATCGTTCGCGGCCGAGGTCATCCGCGTGGCGCGCGAGGTCGGCATCGAGGGCAAGCTCGGCGCGCAGGCCGACGTGCGCGGCGTCTCCGGCGTGTGGCAGGAGCTGACCGACAGCGTCAACGGGCTCGCGTCGAACCTCACCTCGCAGGTGCGCAACATCGCGCAGATCGCGAGCGCCATCGCGGGCGGCGATCTCTCGCAGAAGATCACCGTCGAGGCCAAGGGCGAGATCCTGGAGCTGAAAGACACGCTCAACGCCACGGTCGATCAGCTCCGCTCGTTCGCGTCGGAGGTGACGCGCGTGGCGCGCGAGGTCGGCACCGAAGGGCGGCTCGGCGCGCAGGCCGACGTCAAAGGCGTGTCCGGTACGTGGAAGAACCTCACCGACACGGTGAACATGCTCGCGGGCAACCTCACCGATCAGGTGCGCAACATCGCGCTCGTGGCCACGGCCATCGCCGGCGGCGACTTGTCGAAGAAGATCTCGGTCGAGGCGCGGGGCGAGATCCTCGAGCTCAAGGACACCGTCAACGCGATGGTCGATCAGCTCCAGACCTTCGCGGCCGAGGTGACGCGCGTGGCGCGCGAGGTCGGCACCGAAGGCCGGCTCGGCGGTCAAGCCACGGTGCCCGGCGTGGCCGGCACGTGGAAGGACCTGACCGACAACGTCAACGTGATGGCCTCTAACCTGACGACGCAGGTGCGCGGTATGGCCAAGGTGGTGACCGCCGTGGCCAACGGCGACCTGTCGCAGAAGTTCGTGGTCGAAGCCAAAGGCGAGATCGCTTCGCTCGCGGACACGATCAACAACATGACCGACACGCTGCGCACCTTCGCCGATCAGGTGACGACGGTGGCGAGCGACGTGGGCATCGACGGCAAGCTCGGCGGGCAGGCGCGCGTGCCCGGCGTGGCCGGCACGTGGCGCGATCTCACCGACAACGTGAACATGCTCGCGGGCAACCTGACGAACCAGGTGCGCAACATCGCGCTCGTGGCCACGGCCATCGCGGGCGGCGACCTGTCGCAGAAGATCACGGTCGAGGCCAAGGGCGAGATCCTCGAGCTGAAGAACACGATCAACGCGATGGTCGATCAGCTCCGCACCTTCGCGAAAGAGGTGACGCGCGTGGCGCGCGAGGTCGGCACCGAGGGCAAGCTCGGCGGCCAAGCGATGGTGCCCGGCGTCGCCGGCACTTGGCAGGAGCTGACCGAGAGCGTGAACGTGATGGCCAGTAACCTCACGAGCCAAGTGCGCGGCATCGCCAAGGTGGTGACCGCGGTGGCCAACGGAGATCTGGCGCAGAAGCTGGTGCTGGAGGTGCGCGGGGAGATCGCGTCGCTGGCGGACACGATCAACGACATGACCAACACGCTGCGGACCTTCGCCGATCAGGTGACGACGGTGGCCCGCGAAGTGGGCATCGAGGGCAAGCTCGGCGGGCAAGCGCGCGTGCCGGGCGCCGCGGGCACCTGGAAGGATCTCACCGACAGCGTGAACATGTTGGCGGGGAACCTGACGAGCCAGGTGCGCAACATCGCGCTCGTCACGACGGCGGTGGCCAACGGCGATCTGTCGAAGAAGATCACCGTCGAGGCCAAGGGTGAGATCCTCGAGCTCAAGGACACCATCAACGCGATGGTGGAGCAGCTCCGCACGTTCGCGGCCGAGGTGACGCGCGTGGCGCGCGAGGTGGGCACCGAAGGAAAGCTCGGCGGCCAAGCGATGGTGCCCGGCGTGGCCGGCACGTGGAAGGACCTGACCGACAACGTCAATCAGATGGCCTCTAACCTCACGAGCCAGGTGCGCGGCATCGTGCAGGTGGTGACCGCGGTGGCCAACGGCGAGCTCACGAAGAAGCTCGTGGTCGCGGCCAAGGGCGAGATCGCGGCGCTCGCGGACACGATCAACAACATGACCGACACGCTGCGCACCTTCGCGGAGCAGGTGACGACGGTGGCGCGCGAGGTCGGCATCGAGGGCAAGCTCGGCGGCCAAGCGAAGGTGCCGGGCGCGTCGGGCACGTGGCGCGATCTGGTCGACAACGTGAACCAGCTCGCGGGCAACCTCACCACGCAGGTGCGCGCCATCTCGGAGGTCGCGACGGCGGTGACCAAGGGCGATCTCTCGCGCACGATCGACGTCGAGGCGCTCGGCGAGGTGCTCTCGCTCAAGGACACGATCAACCAGATGATCGCGAACCTCCGCGACACCACGCGGACCAACAAGGAGCAGGACTGGCTCAAGACCAACCTCGCCAAGTTCTCGGGGATGATGCAGGGCCAGCGCAGCCTGGAGTCGCTCGGGCAGCTCATCATGTCGGAGCTGACGCCGGGTGTGTCCGCGCAGCTCGGCACCTTCTTCGTGCTCGACGCGGAGACCGACAAGCCGCAGCTCCGGCTCTTGTCGAGCTACGGATACACGCGGCGGAAGGGCGTCTCCAATCGCTTCGCCATCGGCGACGGGCTCGTGGGTCAGGCCGCGCTGGAGAAGAAGACCATCCTCGTCACGCACGTGCCCGACGACTACGTGCCCGTGAGCTCCAGCTTGGGCGAGGCCGCGCCGCGCAACATCGTGGTGCTGCCCATCCTCTTCGAGGGGCAGGTGCGCGGCGTGATCGAGCTGGGATCGTTCGAGCCGTTCAACATGATCCACCTGACGTTCCTCGAGCAGGTGGCGCTCTCCATCGGCGTCGTGTTCAACATGATCAGCGCCAGCCGGCGCACCGAGGAGCTGCTCGAAGAGCTGCGGCGTTCCAACGCCGAGCTCGGGCGCCGCTCCAACGAGCTCGAGGACAAGGCCCGCCTGCTCGAGGTGCGGAACCGCGAGATCGCCGAGGCCAGCGCCAACCTCGAGGAGAAGGCGAAGCAGCTCGCGCTCGTGTCGAAGTACAAGTCCGAGTTCCTCGCCAACATGAGCCACGAGCTGCGCACGCCGCTCAACAGCGTCATCATCCTGGCGAACCTCCTCGTCGAGAACCCGGAGAACACGCTCACGGCGCAGCAGATCGAGTACGCGCGCACGGTGCTCTCGTCGGGGCGCGATCTGCTCGCGCTCATCAACCAGATCCTGGACCTGTCCAAGATCGAGGCGGGCAAGATGGAGATCGAGCGGCTGCGCGTCCCGCTCGGGGAGATCCGCACCTACGCGGAGCAGCACTTCCGGCCCATCGCGAACCAGAAGGGGCTGCGCTTCGCCACCGCGATCGCGCCCGAGACGCCCTCGACGATCTGGACCGATCCGCAGCGGCTCCAGCAGATCCTGAAGAACCTGCTCTCGAACGCGTTCAAGTTCACCGAGGCGGGCTCGGTCGAGATGCGCATCTACGTGGAGACGGACATGCATCGCTTCCAAGGCGGAGCGCTGCGACGCGCGTCGTCGGCGCTGGCGTTCGCCATCGCGGACACCGGCATCGGCATCGCGCCGGACAAGCAGCAGATCATCTTCGAGGCGTTCCAACAGGCGGACTCGTCGACGAGCCGTGTCTACGGCGGCACGGGGCTCGGGCTCACCATCAGCCGCGAGCTCGTGCGTTTGCTCGGGGGCGAGATCCACCTGAAGAGCACGCTCGGCGCGGGGAGCACGTTCACGCTCTTCTTGCCGATGTCACTGGAGGACTACGCGACGTTGGCGCCCGCCGAGGGAGAGGTCGAGAGCTTCGAGGAGGCGCACACGGTGGAGCCTCCGCCCTCGGTCCCGGCCATCGCGGACGCGCCTCATGGGAAGAAGCTCGAGGAGGAGGAGCACGCGCATGGGTCGGGGCTCGCCGGTCGCAAGATCCTGGTCGTCGACGACGACGTGCGGAACCTCTTCGCGGTGACGAGCCTCTTGGAGCGGCGCGGGGCCGAGGTGATCCCGGCGGGCGGCGCGCGCGAGAGCTTCGAGGCGCTGGAGAAGCACCCGGACGTGGCGCTCGTGCTCATGGACATGATGATGCCGGAGATCGACGGCTACGAAGCGACGCGGCACCTCCGCCGCGAGCCGCGCTACCGCGATCTCCCCATCATCGCGCTCACGGCCAAGGCGATGCCGGGTGATCGCGAGCGGGTCATCGAGGCCGGGTGCGACGACTTCGTCCCGAAGCCGGTGGAGCAGGATCGGCTCATCGCCGTGCTCACCCGATGGATCCGGAAGGAGCCGGCGACGTGAGCCGCAACGCGGGCGCGGAGGGCACGGTCAACATCCTGCTCGTCGACGATCGGCCGAGCAACCTCCTGTCGGTGCACGCGGTCCTGGATCGGCCGGAGTACAACGTCGTCATGGCCCGCTCCGGGCCGGAGGCGCTGGCGCAGGTGCTCCGGCAGGACTTCGCGGTGATCCTCCTCGACGTGGCCATGCCGGGGATGGATGGCTTCGAGACGGCCTCGATCATCAAGGAGCGCGAGCAGTCGAAGCTCATCCCCATCATCTTCATCACCGCTTCGGTCTACGACATGGAGCACATCTTCCAGGGGTACACCGTCGGCGCGGTGGACTACCTGCGTAAGCCGGTGGAGCCGCACGCGGTGCGCGCGAAGGTGGCCGTGTTCGTGGAGCTCTACCGGCAGCGGCGGCGGCTGGAGGAGAAAGAGGCTCGGCTCCGCGAGGTGGAGCTGCGCGAGCAACTGCTCCTGCGCGAGCGCGCGGAGGGCGCGCTGCGCGAGAGCGAGGCGCTCTACCAGCTCACCTTCGAGCAGGCGCCGATCGGGATCGGCCACGCCGATCGCGACGGGCGCTGGCTCTTCGTCAACCACCGGCTCGCGACCATCCTCCACCACGAGCCGGCGGCGCTGATCGGGCGCGGCCTCGCGGAGATGGGCGAAGACGACGAGCGGGCCGCGCTCGAAGATCGCGTCGCCCGCGTGCGGAGCGCGGGCACGTCGTACACGGGCGAGCATCGCTTGACGACGGCCTCGGGAGCGCCGCTCTGGGGGCACGTGACCTTGTCGGTGGTCCGCGATCCCGCGTCGGGCGGCGCGCGCCGCATCGTGGCCATCGTGGAGGACATAAGCGAGCGCAAGCAGATCGAGATCGATCGCGCCGAGCTCGTGCGCGACCTGCAAGAAGGCATCCGCGCGCGGAACGATTTCCTCGCGCTGGCGGCGCACGAGCTGAAGACGCCCATCACCCCCATCCGCCTGCGGATGGATGCCATGCTTCGCGATCTCGACAAGCCCGAGCACGCGTCCCCGCGCCTCTTGGAGCGCATGCGCGGCATCGACGCGGCCGTCATGCGGCTCGAGGTCCTCGTCGATCGGCTGCTCGACGTGTCGCGCTTGAGCGTCGGTGGGATCGCGCTCGATCTCACCGAGTTGGATCTGCGCGTCGTGGTCGACGAGGTCGCCGGCCGGCTGCGCGAGGAGGCGGAGCGCGCGGGATCGTCGATCGCGGTGCGCGGGGTGACGCGCGCGCTGGGACGCTGGGATCGGCTGCGGATGGATCAGGTGATCACGAACCTGCTCGGCAACGCGATCAAGTACGGCGCCGGCAAGCCCATCGAGCTCCAGCTCGGCGAGGACGAAGACGTCGTCCGCGTGACGGTCCGCGATCATGGGATGGGCATCCCCAGCGAGGCGCACGAGCGCATCTTCGAGCGCTTCGAGCGCGTCGGATCGGTGCGCAACTTCAGCGGGTTCGGCCTGGGGCTCTGGATCGTGCACCAGATCGTGAGGGCACACGGCGGCCGCGTGTACGTGCGCAGCGCGCCGGGCGCGGGCGCGGCGTTCACCGTGGAGGTGCCGCGACGATCGGAGATGGAGGGCGAGGGCGAAGCGGCGGCGTGAGCCCCGACCTGCGTCGCGAGATCAGCGCGTGGCGCCGCTCAACGGACCGCCTTTGCAATAGTCCGGATCGCCGAACACGTCGGTGGCGACGCCCATCGCGTGGCATAGCGTCACGAGCAGACGGTTGTGCGGCTGCCCGGGGAACGACAAGAGCTGCCCCGTCTTGAAGAAACCACCGGCGCTGCCGGCGATGACCCACGGTGTTCGCTCGTGGCCGTGCGTGCCGTTGCCGAGCTCGTTGACCCAGACGACCGCCGTGTGATCGAGCACGTTGCCGCCGCCCTCGGGGATCGAAGCGAGCTTCTCCAAGAGGTAGGCGAGCTGCTGCGAATACCAAGTGTTGATCCGGACGAGCTTGTCGCGCGACACCGCGTCCGCCTCCCGATGCGCGAGCGCATGGAAGCCTCTGGCCTGACACGTCGCGGGGAGCGCGGGATCGCTCACGAACTCGCGCCCGAGCCACGTGAACCGGTGGCTCGCGCCGGCGTTGCCGAACTGGACCGTGGCGACGCGCGTCAGATCACACGCGAACGCGAGGGCCACGAGGTCCATGTGGAGCTTGGCGATCGCGGGGATGTTGTCGTTCTTCCACACGTCGATCGGCGCGGGCTTCTCGGGCTTTCGACACGCGTGCCCGAAGGTCTCGCCGGCGCCGGTCGTCGCGCCGTGGAGGACCGCGCGCACCGCGGTGATGTGCGCCTCCATCTTGATGCGATCGTCTTTGGGGAGACGTCCCTTGATGGCGTCGAGCTCCTTCGAGACGGTCTCGATCACGCGGCGCCGATCGGCGAGGTCGTCGCGATCGGGCGCGCCGGCATCGGGTGTGTCCCGAAAGAGTCGATCGAACACGCGGAGAGGGCTGTTCTCCGGCAGGATGGGCTGGAGCCGGCCGCGGTACGACAGCGCGGCGAAGGCCGGAACGTAAGGCTCGACTTGAACCCCGCACTCGATCGAGCGGAGCTTGGTCGACGCCCCGATCTTGTCGGCGAGGTATTGGTCGAGGGAGATCCCCGTCGCCAAGCTCTGCAAGGGATGGGTCGGATCGACGATCTTGTTGTTCGTGCCCGTGAGCGCCGTGTTCATGCCCGCGGAGTGCCCGGACCGGTCGCTCTTCTCGAGGATGATTTTGTGGCTGAGCCCGTCGACGACGAGCAGCTTCGATTTGAGCTTCTCGAGAGGCGAGAGGATCGGGCTGAGCTCGAGCTTGCCCGCCACCATCTTCGGCACCCAGCGCTCGTGGATCGTGCCGTTCGAGCTGAAGAAGAACACGATGCGCTTGGGAGGCGGCGCCGGCGTCGCGTGCGCATCGAGCACGGGAACGAACGGCAAGAGCGGCGCTCCGATGCCCAACGCTTGGAGGAACCGGCGGCGCGAAGCGTTCACTCCGTGCCGCCTTCGTCGAAGCCCGCGTGGCGGAAAGCGTCGCTTCCAGTGATCGCGACGATGAGCTCGCGCACGTCGAAGCCGGCGCGCGCGAACGCTTGATACGCCGCCTCGCGCGAAGCTCGATCCTCGAGACGTTCGTCCCGCCCGACGGCCGCACGAAACCACTGCGTCGCGATGCAACGCCGCACCTGCGTGCTCGCTGCGAGGCGCGCCGCGAGCGCGACGGCGCCGTCGAAGGGGCCGTCCGTGTCGTCCGTGCCCCACAGCTTTCCGGTCGCGTCGACGGGAAAGGAGCCGTCGACCGAGCGCCACGCGCCCAGCGCATCGTAGTGCTCGAAGCCGAAGCCCACCGGATCCATCCGGTCGTGGCACAACGCGCAGCTCGGATCGGTCGTGTGTCGCGCGAAGCGATCCTTCTTCGTTTGCTTGGCGTCGAACGGAGGCGGCCGCGTGTCGACGTCCGGAGGCGGCGGACGAATCGTCTCGCACAGGAGCTTCTCGCGCACGAACTTGCCGCGCAGGATCGGCGACGCGTCCTCGGCCCCCGCGAGGGCCGTCATCACGCTCGCCTGCGTCAACAGCCCGGAGCGCTCGCGCGGCGGCAGCTCGATGAGCGCGTCTCCCGACGGAGCGGGGACACCGTAGAGCTTCGCGAGCGACGCGTTGACGAAGCTCTTCCTCGACGTGAGCAGCGTCGCGACGGTGTCGCCTCCTGCGAGCACGGCGTACGCGGTGAAGCGCAGCGTCTCTTCCACCATGGCCGCCTTGAGCTCGGGCGTGAACCCGGGATGGAGAACAGGATCCTTCGACGCGGTGTCGAGCACGCGGAGCTCGAGCCACTGGCGATGAAAGCTGCGGATCCCGTCCACGGCGCGCCGATCCTCGAGCAGCCTTCGCGCGGCCCGTTCGACGCCCTCGCGCGCGCTCAGCTTGCCGGCCGCGGCGTCGTCGAGCAGCGCCGCGTCCGGCGTCGACGCCCAGATGAAATACGCGAGGCGCGTCGCCACCTCGTAGCCCGTCAAAGGCCGTGTCTTCGTGCCTCCGTCAGCCGGCTCGAGCCGATACAAGAAGCTCGGCGACTCGAGGATCGCGGTGATGACGAGCTGAATGCCGCGCGCGTAGCCGGAGCGCTTCTGCTTCTCGGCGAAGATCGCGAAGAGCTCCGCCCGTTCGCCGTCCTCGAGCGGGCGCCGGAACGCGAGGCGCCCGAACGTTTCGATGAAATTGCGCGCGCACGCCTCGGGCAGCGCGGCCGGCGGGCATGGTGAGAGCTTGTCGAGGCGCCCCGACGCACGGGCCGCGATCGCTTCCGCCGCCTCCATGTAGCGCTCGACGAGCGCCTGCGTGATGGGCGACACGGTGTTGTTCTCGAAGCCGCCGATGGCCTCGTCCGGAGGGAACGCGTCGGCGGGACGGCTCGTGTCGCCGAGCAGATCGCGGATCGTGTTGTTGTACTCCTCGTTCGTCAGCCGCCGCAGCGGAGCCGGCGCAGCGACGACCTCGGCAACGATCGGCGCGTGCGGCTCGACGCGCGGCGCGCTGCTCTCGACCCGCGAAGCGTTCGCAGCCGCGCACCCCGCGACGAGCAGCGCAGTCACTCCGGCAGCGCGGTGACGCCAATCGATCGCAGTCGACGCGCGGTCGACGAGGCGTGTTTGGCGTTTTCCACGGGCGAGCATACTGCCGCCGATGCTAAGCGCCCGCGGTCGTCGCAGCCCAGTTCTTGGCCGGCGAACCCCGCGAACCCTCAGCGGAAACGGCCATCGAAGAACGGGGCCGCGAGCGCGTCGCAGCGCACTGATCTGACCGGCTCCACCCCTGCCGACGGACGTGCTCTCGTCAGGTATTACGTGAGAGAGGCCCGCAGATCGAGTGAGGCTGCGGGCTTCAACGTAAAGAAACGAATGTGGCGTCCCCAGCGGGATTCGAACCCGCGTAACAGCCTTGAAAGGGCTGGGTCCTGGGCCGGACTAGACGATGGGGACCAACTCCGAGGCGCGCGACCCTAGTCGGCGCGTGCGCGTTGCGCAAGCCCAGAGAGCGCCTCATGAAAATGAAGGCGTCCGTGACGGGAAATCCTGGCCTTTCGGAGCCACGCCGCTCGTCGAGGTCGATCGTCTGGGCGCCCTGCCATCGCGCCGTCGCTTTCCGCAACACTCGAGGTGCCTCGGCGTCGCCGCCGTCGATGGTTCGCTCGCACGCGGCTCCCCTTCATCGTGGCCGGGCTTCGTGGGCTGCCTTCCCCCCTTCTCGCACCCGAGCATCTCGCGTAGCCTCGACGCTGGTGCTCCCGGATTTCAGCCCGCCTTCCGATCGCTTCACGCTCGAAGCTCGTGTCGGCAGTGGCGGCATGGGCGACATCTTCCGCGGCATCGATAGCGAGACGGGCCAGCCCGTCGCCGTGAAGCTCCTGCGCGCGACCGCGTCGGCGCACGAGCGCGCCCGCTTCGCGCGCGAGATCGCCATCCTCGCGGATCTGCGGCACCCGAACATCGTGCAGTACGTCGGTCACGGGACGTGGCACGACGGGCGCCTCTTCTTCGCCATGGAGTGGCTCGAAGGCGAAGACCTCGGCCAGCGCCAGCGCCGCGCGCCGCTCGGCATGCGCGACGCGGTCGAGATCGTGCGTCGGTCCGCCGCGGCGATGGCGGCGGTACACGCGCGCGGTGTGGTGCACCGCGATCTCAAGCTTTCGAACATCTTCCTCGTGCACGGCAAGGGCACGGCGATCAAGCTCATCGACTTCGGCGTGGTGAAGCCGTCGGAGCCCGACGAGTTCCCCACCGAGCGCGGGCAGATCATCGGCACGCCGCATTTCATGGCGCCCGAGCAGGCGCGTGACGAAGCGATCGATCCGCGGGCCGACGTCTACTCGTTGGGCGCGGTCTTGTTCCGGCTGGTCACGGGGCGCAACGTGTTCGAGACCGAGCACGTCATCGCGCTCTTGAGCCGCCTCGTCATCGAGGAGCCGCCCGTCGCGTCGAGCATTCGCTTCGACGTCCCGGAGGCGCTCGATCAAGTCATCTCCCGCGCCATCGCCAAGAATCGCAACGTCCGCTACGAGAACGGCGGCGAGCTGGCGCGCGCGCTGGCCCGCGTGGGCACGCTCAACAACGATCCGCCCGCCACCGACAAGAGCGCGTCGGCGGTGCGGCCGGTGGTGCCGGAGATCGGGCCGCCGAGCAGCGGCGCCGAGCCGGGGCATCCGAACCCGTCGCGGCCGGGGACGAGCGAGCGGCGCGTGGTCGCGGTGGTGCTCTGCGATCTCGCCGGCTCGCAGCTCACGCCCGAAGTCGACGCGGCCGTGCGCGAGGTGCTCGGCGAGGACACGCGCTTCGAGGCGCTCGCGGGCGGGCGCGTCGTCGCCGTGCTCGGCGTCGAGCGATCGAAGGGTGACGAAGCGGTGCGCGCCGCGCGGGCCGCGCTCACGGTGGCGCGCGCGCTGCAAACGCAGCACGCCGGCAGCGGCGTTCCGGTCTCGCTCCCGCGCGTCGCGGTGGCCGTCGGTCACGCCGTGCGCGGCCGCGCCAACATCGCGGGCGAGGCGCTCGATCGCGCGGCCCGCCAGCTCGATCGCGCCGCGCCGGGCACCGTGCGCATCGACGGCTACGCGGCCATCTCGATCGAGGGGCGCTTCGTCGTGCAGGAGGATCCCGAAGGCGGCGTCCTCGTGCGCGAGGACGCGAGCGGCTTCGGCGCGCGCCAGCTCCTCGGTCGGGCCACGCCGACGGTCGGCCGCGAGAAGGAGATCGCGCTCCTCGTCGGCATCTACAGCGAGCTCTGCGAAGACGGCACGCCCCGCGCCGCGCTCGTCACGGGCCCCGCGGGCATCGGCAAGAGCCGCGTCCGCGCCGAGATGATGCAGCGCCTCGAGACGGCGGCGTGGCGCCCCGAGGTCCTCCTCTGCCGCGGCGACGCCATGAGCCGCGGCGGCAGCATCTCCGCGCTCGGCCGCGCGCTCCGCGCCCTCATGGGCGTGCACGACGGCGAGCAGCCGCACGAGCAGGTCACCAAGGTCAAGAACCACGTGGCCGTGCGCCTGCCGCGCACGCTCCGCTTCCTCGCGGCCTTCCTCGGCGAGCTCATCGGCGTCCCCTTCCCCGACGACAGCGACGAGCCGCTCCGCGCCGCCCGCGCCAGCGCGCAGCTCATGCAGTCGCGCATGCGCACCGCGCTCGAAGCCTTCGTGCGCGTGCAGCCCACGCCGCTCGTCCTCTTCATCGAGGACATGCATTGGGCCGACGACACCACCATCGATCTCGTCGACTGGCTCCTCGGCTGTCCCGATCTGCGCTTCGGTGTCTTCGCCTTCGCGCGCCCCGAGATCCAGACGCGCCTCCCGCAGCTCTGGGAGCGCCGCAACGTCACGCGTCTCACGCTCTCGCCGCTCTCGCCCCTCGCGGCCGAGCGCCTCGTCGCGGCCGCGTTGCCGAGCGCCGAGCCCACGATCCGCGCGAGCATCGTGCGCCGCGCCGGTGGCAATGCCCTCTTCTTGGAAGAGCTGATCCGCTACGCCGCCGAAGGTCGCGAAGAGCTGCCGCTCACCGTGCAAGCCGTCGTGCAGGCGCGCCTCGATCGCATGTCACCTCAGCTCCGGCAGGTGCTGCGCGCGGCCTCCGTCTTCGGCCAATCGTTCTGGACCGGCGGCGTCGAGGCTCTCCTCGATCGCCCCGCGGGGATGGATCTCTCCGAGCTCCAGCACGCCGAGATCATCACGCGTCAGCCCGAGTCGCGCATCGCCGGCCACGACGAATGGATCTTCCGTCAGGCGCTCGTGCGTGACGCCGCCTATGCCTCCGTGCTCGAAGAGGATCGCGCCGCGCTCCACCTCGATGCGGGCGCGTGGCTCGAGTCCGTGGGCGACGTCGACGTCGGCCTGATCGCGCGCCACGCCGACGCGGGCGGCGATCTCCCGCGCGCCGCCGTGCTCTATGCGCGCGCCACGCGCCAAGCCTACAGCAACGGCGCGCAGCTCGAGACCGCGCTCGAGCTCGCCGATCGCGGCCTCGCGTGCGGCGCCGAGGGCCCCATCCGCGCGCAGCTCCTCATCGCCAAGGCCCAGGTCTCCGCCTTCATGGGCCGCCTGCGCGACGCCATCGCCGCCGGCGAAGAGGCCACCACGCTCGCGCCCGCCGGCTCGGACATGTGGGCCGAGGCGCAGCGCGTGGTGTCGACCGCGTGCATCGAGTCGGGCCGCGCCGCCGACGGTGATGCGCGCGCCGCATGGGTCCTCGCCAACTTCCCTGCACTCTCGCCGTCGCTCCTCGCCGCGCTCCAGGCAGCGCGCGTGCGTGGCCTCATCGATCTCGGCGTGCCCGCGCAGGCGCTCGCCATCGCCAACCAAGCCGTGGAGACGGCGCGCGCCTCGGGCGCCATCGAGGCCATGCTCCGCGCGCTCGACGCGCGTCTCTTCGCGCTCATGCACGCGAACGACGCCTCGGGCGCGAGCGTCGCGGGCGCCATGCTCATCGAAGCCGCCGAGAACGCGGGCGACGTCGTCCTCGCCACCCGCGGCCGGATCAACACCGGATCCGTGCAGAACCACCTCGGCCTCTTCGAGGACGCGCAGGCCAACCTGGAGCGCTCGCTCCACGACGCCCGCGCGCGTCGCATGCGCATCCTGGAGGCCTTCTCGCTGCACAACGTGGGCATGTCCTACGCGCGCCTCGGGAACCTCGACGAGGGCATCTCGTGCCAGCGCCACGCCGCGCGCATCGCCGACGAGACCAGCGCCGCGCGCCTCCGCATCCACGCCCGCTGCTACGAGGCTATCTTCCTCGTGTGGCGCGGCGCGCCCGGTGATCTCGGCGCGGCCCACACGCTGGCCCGCTTCGTCTGCGACGAGACGCGCAGCGTCCCCGCGCTCTACACCACGGCCATCTTCGTGCTCGCCAAGGTGCAGCTCGCGCGCCGCTACGTGGAGAGCGCGCTCGAGCTCTCGCGCGACGTCGTGCAGCGGCTCACGGCGCTTCCAGTCGAGGAGTGGGAAGAGTCCATGCGCCTCACCCTCGTCGAGAGCCTGCTCGCCTTCGGGCACGAGCAGGAGGCCGACATGGTCCTCGACGCCGCCTTCCAATCCGTCGTCGCGCACGCCGGCGCCATCGCCGGCACCGAGCATCGCCGGGCCTACCTCACCCGCATCGAAGAGGTCCGCCGCATCGTCGAGATGGCCCGCGATCGCCTGGGCCGGATGCTGCCGGATTTCCCCCGCGGCCGCGCATAGCTTCAGCTCGCTCGCTTCCGTCGCGACGTCGTCCGCGCGAGCGGCTCGAGGCGACCCGTGCCGGCGAGCCGAACGATGCGGCGGAAGTGCGGGCACTCCATGTGGCTCGGCGCCGAGCACGCCGCCGCGTGGCGCAGGCCGTCGCGCATCGCGACGAGCCGTTGGATGGTCGCATCCAGCTCCTCGGCCTTGGCCGTGAGCCGCGCGCGCTCGATGCGGAGCCGACCATCGGGCGCGAACATCTGCGCGATCTCGTCCAGCGAAAACCCCGCCACCCGCCCGAGGGCGATCAGCGCGAGACGCTCCAGCACCTCGGGCGCGAACAGCCGCCGCAAACCCCGTCGCCCGGTGGAAGCGATGAGCCCCTTTTCCTCGTAGAACCGCAGCGTCGAGGCGGGGACGCCGGCGCGCCGAGCCACCTCGGTGATGTCCAAGTCCTTCACGCTTGACCTCAAGTCGACTTGAGCTTGCAGACTGTGGTGCATGACCGACGAACGCAAGCCGAAGGAGACGCCGATGTCCGAAGCCCATCCGCCGAATCGCGATCAGGCCGCGCTGTGGAACGAGACCAGCGGGCACATCTGGGTGGAGATGCAGGAGGTGCTCGATCGCATGCTGGCGCCGCTCGCTCCGCCGGTCTTGGACGCGGCCTTCCCCGGTGAGGGCGGCCGCGTGCTCGACATCGGTAGCGGCGCGGGCGCCACGTCCCTCGCGATGGCGCGACGCCTCGGGCCGGCGGGCCGCTGTCTCGGCGTGGACATCTCCGCGCCGTTGGTCGCCGCCGCCAACGCGCGCGCTGCCGCCGAGGGGCTGGCTTCCACCACCTTCGTCCAGGCGGATGCGCAGACGCATGCCTTCGAGCCGGAGGCCTTCGATGCCGTCATCTCGCGGTTCGGCGTGATGTTCTTCGACGATCCCGCGGCGGCGTTCGCCAACATCCGTCGCGGCGCGCGACCCGCCGCGAAGCTCTCGTTCGTGGCTTGGCGCAGCTCCGCCGAGAACCCGTTCATGACCACGGCGGCGAGCGCCGCTGCACCGTTCTTGCCGTCGTTGCCTGCGCCGGTTCCGGATGCGCCCGGCCCCTTCGCGTTCGCGGACGGTGATCGCGTGAAGCGGATCCTCGACGCGAGCGGCTGGAAGGAGATCGATGTCCGCCCGATCGACGTTCCGAGCAGCGTCGCCGAACGTGACCTCACCGCGTACGTCACCAAGCTCGGCCCGGTGGGCCTCATGCTGCGCAACGTGGACGAGCCGACGCGCGCCCGAATCACCGACGCCGTTCGCGCGGCCTACGAAGCGTTCATCGAGGATGGCGCGGCCCGCTTCACCGCGGCCTGCTGGCTGGTGACCGCGTACGCTTAGCCGTTGCCCGACGACGTTTGCGCGTCCCGCTCGCCGGTCGCTCGTGCTGCCGGCGAGGCTCCGCCTCATGGAGCTCCCGCAGGACGAGATCGCGGAAGAACACCGCGCCGGGATCGGCATGGGTGCGCTCGTGCCAGACGAGGCTGCAGCCGATGTCGAACGACGGCAGCGGCGTGCGGAGCGCCCGCAGCCCCAGGACGTCGCCGAACAAGCGCGCCGCGTGCTCGGGGAGCCACGCCACGTAGTCGGTGCGCGCGGCGATCATGGCCGCCGTGGTGAACGAAGGCGTGACCACGGCGATGCGCCGATCGAAGCCGAGATCGAGGAGCGCGCCGCTCACGCTTCGGTTCACGGTGCCCGGCTCGCCGAGCGTGATGTGGACGTCGATGTGGCCGAGCTCCGCGAGCCTTTCGAACGTCGCGCGCTTGCGGAGCACCGGATGCTCGGCGCGCACCAAGAGCTCGGACACCTCGCGAAACAGCGGTGTCGCGTGGAGCCCCTGCCCGGAGGTGCCCTCCGGCGCGAGCAACACATCGATCGTCCCGCTCGCGAGCCCATCCGACGAGAGAAGGTAGTCTACGCTCACGACCCGGAGACGCGCCCGCGGCAAGGCCCCTGCGAACGCGTGCGCCACGCGCGGCACGTCGGCCGCTTGGTGATGGTCCGCGCAGGCGATGGTGAACGTGCGCGTGGTTGCGCGTGGATCGAACGCGTCGCCCAGCACGCCCTCGAGCTTTCGAATCGCTTCGGTGATCGCCGGGCGCATCTCCTCGGCGCGCGGCGTGGGCACGAGGCCGCGCCCGTTGCGCACGAAGAGCGGATCGCCGACGGCATGGCGAAGCCGCGCCAGCGCGTTGCTCACCGCCGACTGCGTGACCGAGAGACGCCGCGCCGCGCCCACCGTCGTGCCTTCCTCGAGCACCGCCCGAAACACGAGGAAGAGGTTGAGGTCGAGCGCGGATATATTCATGCGCGTAATACATATCATCGCGAACGATGAGCGGACGAGCACCCGCCCGCCCGCTACGACACCGCGCATGCAGAGACGCGCGCTCATCGTGGGTGCCGGCATCGCCGGCCCTGTCCTCGCCATCGCCCTTCGTCGTGCGGGCTTCGAGCCCCGTGTCGTGGAGGCCTATCCCGAAGGCGCCTCACGCGGCGCGGGCACCTGGCTCACGGTCGCCGTGAACGGGCTCGCGGCCCTGAGCACGTTCGATCTCCAGCGCGGCGTGCTCGAGGTCGCCTTCCCTTCGCGGGAGATCGAGCTCTGCAACAGCGCGGGACGCATCCTCGGCGTCGCCTCCCTCGGCAGCGCGCTGCCCGATGGAACGCCGACGCAGACCGTGAAGCGCTCTGACCTCCATCGCGTGCTGCTCGAAGCGGCCCAACAGGAGGGCATCGCCTTCTCGTTCGGGACGCGGCTCGCGAGCGCGGAGACGCGCGCCGACGGAACGGTGGTCGCGCGCTTCGAGGATGGAAGCGAGGCCACGGCCGACGTGCTCGTCGGCGCGGACGGCGTCCACTCGCGGGTGCGCCGCATCGTCGATCCCAAAGCGCCCGCCCCACGTGAAACGCAGATGGGGAACGTCGGCGGCTTCGTCCCCGCGGGGCTCGCGCGCGGCGCCGATCTCGCGCCGGGCACGTGCCGGATGATGTTCGGTCGCCGCGCGTTCTTCGGCTATGTCGTGCACCCCTCGGGCGACGTGTGGTGGTTTGCCAACCCGCCCACGCCCTATCCCGCCGCACCCGATGCGGCGTGGCTCGCGCAGCTCTTCGAGGGCGATCACGGGCCTGCGGCGGCGCTCGTGCGTGCGACGCCGCATCCGCTGACGTTCTCGCTCCAGCACGAGCTCCCCCGCGTGCCCATCTGGAGCCGCGGGGCGATCGGCATTCTCGGCGACGCCGCGCACGCCGCTTCACCGACCTCGGGTCAGGGTGCGTCGCTCGCGATCGAGGATGCGATCGAGATCGCGCGGTGCCTGCGCGATCTGCCGGTGCCCGAAGCCTTCGCGGCGTTCGAGCGACACCGGCGCGCGCGCGTCGAGCGCGTCGTCGCGGAAGCGGCCCGCACGAGCTCGCACAAGATCCCGGGGTCGGTCGGTGCCTTCGTGCGCGATCGGATGCTGCCGATCGTGCTCTCGCTCGCGACGCGCGCCTCACGCGATTGGCTCTTCGACCACCGCATCGCGTGGGATCAGCGGGTGGAGCGTTGAGCGTTCCTCGCGGCGCCCAGCCGGACTTTGGCTAACGCGGCTCTGTCTTGGCGATGCGGTAGCGCGAGAACAGGTGCGATCCGTGGCGGCGCACGCTCGCGAGCGTGAGCGGCGTGCGCGACAAGTCGAATCCCTGCGCCAGCGACTTGCGCCCGTCGTCCGCAAAGCGTCCGAGGAGCGCCGGTGACGTGGTCACGAAGAGCTCGTCGACGAGGCTGCCTCGAACGAGCTCGGCGAAGAGCGAAGGACCGCCTTCGGTCAGCACCATGCCCGCGCCTCCCGCGCGAAGCAGCGCGAGCACCTCGGCGAGCCGCAGGCTGTCCCCGGAGAGCGCGACGATGCGCGTCTGCGACGACACGCGATCGCCGAGGGCCGCCTGTCCCCGCGTCGTCGTGACGATGATGCCACCTTCGAGCGCCGGTCCGCTCGGATCCACGGCGCCCGACGCCGTGACGAGCACGAAGCGAGGCCTCTCGGGGAGCCCCAGTCGGCGCCGCAGCGCCGCGTACCACGGCGCGGCCGCCGGGTAGATGGCCTCGGCGTGGAACAGATCGCGTGCGGCTTTGCGATACGTTCCCGCGCCGACCATCACGACGTCGGCGCAGGCGCGCAACAACCCCATGACGAAGTGATCCGCGTCGCTGCCACCGCTGACGACCTGGCCCGACTCGACGTCGACGGGCAGCGCGACCACGCCGTCGACCGAGCTGACGAAGTTCGCGACGACGCACGGCCGCGCGAAGCCCAAGCCGCCTCCGTACGCCTCGAAGAGCGGCTTCGGCAAATCGAGCTTCGGGAGATCGCTCGCCTCGAACAGGAGCTCGAGCGCGCCGCCCGCGAGGATCGGCGATTCATCGTTCGAAGGGTCGTTCATGTTGCGGTCCGTCGAAGCAGTAGGGCGCCGATCATCGTCGAAGGTCGTCGCTGCGACCTCGGCTTCACGAGCCGGCGGTCGCTTCGATCGACCCGAGCTACAGCACGCGCGCGACGACGGCAAGCTCGCCCCGAAGCTCCTTTTCTCGAAGGTTGCGTCGTCCCGGATGCACGCTCACCGCTGCTTCGTCGCGCGTTCTCGAACGAGCGCGGACCGGCGCCATGACCTTCGCTCCGCCGGGCGATGCGACACACGGTGTCGGCGAACGTCGATCGTCGCATCGTCGTGCCGCGCGTTGGGCGAGACGCCTCTCGGGGCCGGTGGTATCGCCGCGGCCATGCGCTTTCCCATGCTCGTTCGTCTCTCTGCGATCGTCGTCGCCGCCGCCCTCGCGGGCTGTTCGGGTGCTCAATCCGAGGCCGTCGCGCCGACCGAGACGGCGACCCCGGTCGCGCCTTCCGCCGAGGCCTCTGCTGCACCCGCGCCTCCCGCGACGGCAGCGGCGACGGCCGCGCCTGCGCCCGCGGCGGCACCGGCTGCGCCGGCCGATCCGCTCCTCACCGGCCTCGCCGGCGAAGACCTCGACTGGGGGAAGAAGTGCCTCGAGGGCGAGGGCTCGTACTGCACCAAGTTCGGCAACGTGAACGAGCTCCAGACCAAGGACTTCGGCAAGGCCCTCACTTGGTACAAGAAGGGCTGCGAGGCGTCGAAGAAGGAGCCCGTGTGCTGCATGGGCCAGGCGCGCTTGATGATCAACGGTCAGGGCACCACCGCCGACGTCGCCGGCGGCCTCAAGCTGTGGGAGTCCACCTGCTCGATGGATGTCGGCCGCGACTCCTGCGGCGAGCTCGCCCGCGCCTACGACAAGGGCACGAACGGCGTGAAGAAGGACGCGAAGAAGGCGAAGGAGATCTACGGCAAGGCCTGCGGTCTGCGCGACGGCACCGCGTGCAAGAAGGTGGGCAAGAAGCCGCCGCAGTGAAGCGCGATGAATGAAGGGGCGGCGCTGACCGCGCGCGTCGCGGCGGATGCGCGCCGCCGATCGAGAGGCCCGATCATCATGCGTCGCCGCGCTCCTCGTCACGAGCGCGGCCGCACCCCGTCGATGGCTGTCGATGCGGTGCCTACTCGTGATGCAGGCAGCGGGTACGGAGCGTGGGCCGTTCGTCGAAGCTGATGCGGCCGCAGACGTCGCACACGCAGAGCTCCACGTCGTACTGGTTGCGGTGATCGAGCGCGTCGGCGGCGAAGCACGCGAGCACCACGTCGCTGAGGCGATCGCTGCGCTGCAAGCGCGGTCGCCACGCCGTACCGTGCTCGGTCGTCACCCGCGCCACGCGACCCGCGAAGATCGCGGCCGTGAGGAACCGATCATCCACCGGCCGCACGAGGAGCCCGCGCAGCGCGGCCGTCACGCGTTCGCGCGTCGTGGCCACGATGCGCGCGGCCCTGAGCTCGCGCGTGGAGGTCCACGACGGCGGGGCCCCGTCGTTGAGCGGGACGGTGCCGACGGTCGGCTCGTGGACGCTGTCGGGCATGAGCATGAACCCATGCTCGACGAGGTGTCCGCGGAGCCAGCCCGCGAGATCGGCGATGCGAAGATCATCGCTGCGCGCCGCGTCCATGAACGACAGCCCAGCGCAGAGCGCGGGTCGTGCGACCACGCCGGAGCAAGGATACGAAGTGGGCCCAGTGGTGTCCGAGGCCGCGACCATGGTTGCTCTGCCTCCCATGTGACAGCAGGCCCCATTGCAAGCCTGAGACCACCCACGAAGCCGTCGAAAGCGCGCGGGATCGCGAGCATGCGTCCCACCGCCTGAACGAAGATCGACCATCGTTGCCGACGGTGATGTCGCGTCCCGCTGCCTCGAAATCCGCTCTTTCAGCGAGCGAGAGGACGCGTCCCGGCGCCTGTTGGTCGCCGAGCGTGGATCGTTGTTCGAGGCGCCCGACGATGCTGCAGTCGCGGGCGGTGGGGGCGCGAGCCCTCACCCTGAGGCTGCAGCCTCCACTCCGCAGGGTGCGGCGTCATCCCCTCGCCTTGCGTCGCCGCCGCCAGGCCGCGAGCGCCAGCGCGACCGTCGCGAGCGATCCGCTGCCCTGCCCGGCGCCGGCCACCTCGCATCCGCATCCGCCGCTCTCGCCGGTGCTGCCGTCTCCGCCCGTGCCGCCTGCGCCGCCGATCGCGCCCGCGCCGGTCGTGCTGCTCGTCGTGCCGCCCGTGCCGCCGCTGCCGCTCGTGCTCGACGCGCTCGACGCGCTCGACGCGCTCGACGCGCTCGCGCTGCTCGACGCCGCGCTGCTGGACGAGCTGCTCGTCGTCGCGCCTCCATCCATCGCGCACGCGGGCTCGGGGCTCCACGTGTGCACGCAGCCCACGGCGGGATCGCACGTGTCGATGGTGCAGTACTCCTTGTCCTTGCAGTCCATCAGCGCGCCGGGCACGCACACGCCGAACGCACAGGAGTCGAGCGCGGTGCAGAGATCGCCGTCCTCGCAGGGCGCGGTGTTGAACGTGTGCACGCAACCGAGGCTCGGGTCGCATGCGTCGTCGGTGCAGTCGTTGCCATCGTCGCAGAGCGGCGCCGGGCCGCCCGTGCAGACGCCGCTCATGCACGAATCGTTTGAGCTGCAACCATTCCCGTCGTCGCAGGGCGTGCCGTCGGGCTTGCCAGCACAGGTGTCGATCGCGAACGTCGCCTTCGCCATCGCGATGGGCGCGGCGCCGGGCACATCCTTGTTGTGCTGCCAGAGCTGCCACAGCGTGTCGCCCCACGCGCGCAGCTTGCCGAAGAACGGATCGGTCTGGGCCACGTAGGCCTTCGCTTCACCGGACGGCGTCGGGCTCGCGAGCGTGTGCCCCGAGCCCGCGATCTCGTCGCGGAGGAACTCCACGTACTCGCGGCTCGTCACTTGATACTCGAGCTCCACCACGACGCGATCGCCGCCGGCGGGCAGCATCATGGTCACGTCGTGATGACCGCCGGCGTACTCCGCGGCCGTGAACAGACCCGGTGCCACCGCACCGGACGCCGCCGGCTCGGCCCCTCGCGCGGCCGCCTCCGCGATGCGGAAGCCCTTGGGTGGGATGCGGTTGTCCTTCCCCATCCCGGTGGTGAGGACGAAGTGGAAGCTCTGCGCCTCGCCAGTGATGGTGCTCGACGGGTGCGCTTCGATCACCAGATCATCACGGTGGCTCTCGCCGGTGCCGAGCGGCGGGCTGCTCGGCGCATGCGCCTTGTCGAGCCCACGCAGCGTGCCCGCCGCAGCGTCGTATGGATTCAGCTCGTGCAGCAGCGTCTGCCCCCCATAGAGCTTCACGTTCACGAACATGCGCCGCCCCTCGGTGTAGCCCGTGAGCAGCTTGTGGCCCGTGTGGTTCACGATGCGTAACGACGCTGCGCCCGTCGCGGGATCGTACGTGAGCGCCTTGATCTCCGCGGCGCGCCCGAGCGACACGAGCGTGCGATTCCGCGCGGCCAAGAGCGCCAACGGATCGAGCCCGATCCCTTGATCGAGCGCGAGCGTGAGCACCTGCGCACCCTGCCCCAAGAGCGCCGCATTGGTCGCGTCGTAGTTGGTCGATCCCGGCACGGTGCTCGCGAGCAGCCACGGCAGGAGCGCATTGCCGCCCGTCATGTCGTGCACGGGAGGCCCGCTGTTCGGGTGCTCCGCGCTGCCGGCGGGCCGTTGCATCACGCCCGGCGCATTGCACCCCGCGCCGCTCGTCGCCGGCATGTGGCAATCCTGGCAGCTCTTCACCCACGTCCCCGCGAACGCCCCCGTCCCCTGCGCGCCGCCCGGAAGCCCGTAGTCCGAGAGCATGAACTCCGAGAACGTGCGCTCGAGCGGCGCGTATCCATGCGCCGCCTGCGACTCGCTGGGGAGCACCGTGCTGCCATTGCCCGGCATCGTCCCCGCGAAGGTCGCATTGGCGAGCGGTGCATTGGAGACGTCATGGCACGTCTCGCAGAAGTATTTGCTCTTGTGATACCGACTGTAGCGCTTCTCGTGCGGTGTCGCGCCGTCGGCAAAGGGCCCTCGAGCGGCCTTGTCGGCGCTCACGTAATACTGCCCTCCACCATTTTCGTCGTAGCCCGCGCCCGCCGCGAAATGAAAGCTCGCGTCGTAGAGCGGCTGTCCGTTGAAGAGATGGAGCGTCGAGGCCTGTTGTTGATCGGCCAGGAACGTGGCCATCGCCGCGGCCGACGCCGGCATGCTCGAGAGGTTCGTCTCGTCGAAGTAGCCGGCAAAATCGCTGGTCTCACGCGTGCCTGCATACGTGTCGGCGAAGAACGGATCGACCGTGCGATGACAGAAGTCGCAGGAGACTCCATCGAAGTCGGTGCCCGCCATCGCGCTCCCATTCGGAGGATCCGAACGCCCGCCGAGCCAGCCCGACGGCAGATGACAGCGCTCGCAGAGATCGACCGCGTTGGGATTCCCGAACGCATAGATCGAGTCCTGCGCAGCCACCGTGAGCGCCGCCCAGAAGAACGGATCGCGCGCCGCCTGCGCCATGTTCGATCCGCGCCACCCGAAGCCCTGCTCGACCGCAGGATCGAGGCCGTAATGGCAATCGAAGCACCCCGCCGGCGACTGGATCACGACGCCCGCATCGGGCTGCGTCCCCGGCATGCGAACCCGTGCATCGGACGCGACCGGAAGCGGCGTCCACGCGGAAGCGAGCGCTGGCGCGAGGAGGAGAGAAGCGCCGAGCGTGAAGGTCAGCGAGCGGGAACGGCGCAGCATGGGCCGGCGAGGATAACACTGGGGGCGCTGCGGGAGCGGGCTCTCGACGCCACGCCGAGCCACGCGCGGTCACCCCAGATCGGCCTGAATGCGCGCGATGGCATCGGCCAGCGGCCAGGCGGGGAGCAGCTCGATCGACATGCGATGCTCGGCGCGGAGCAGCGACCGCGCCTGCGCGATCGCAGGGACGGGGTGGCGCGGCAGGATGTCGATCACCGTGTGATAGCTGCCGATGTCGATGCGGAAACCCGGATTCGAGATCTTCGCGACCTGCCGATTCAGCACCTCGCGCAACGGTGGCTCGTCGCTCTCGCTCCCCCGGTCCACCGTGAGCCTGATGCGCAATTCCTCGCGATCCACGACGCTGAACGTCCCCATGATGTTGGCGAGCAGGTAGTGCTCCAACGCCGCTGGCACCGGCGCGCCATCCACACGCACCACGACGCCGCTGAACAGCGAATGGGCCGTGAGGCGGCTCGGCCAGCGATAGGCTCGGTTCCAGCCCGTCTCGGCCAGCGCCGCTGTCGCGTCGGGCGAAAGCCTCGCCATCATGCGCTTCCACGATGACAGTGGGGCTTGCTCGAGGACCAGCCACTCGACCCGACGCTTGCGCGGTGGCAGCGGCATCGGGTGCGCGATCGCGTCGACCAGCGTCTCGGCCGTGGAGGGCACGATGCAAAGGGACCAGGGGCGATCGCGGAGCAGCGCCGCCGTTCGAGGTGCGTCGTGGCTCGGGACGCGGCCGTAGACGCGCGAGCCGACCATGGCGTGCTCGCGGAGCGCGAGACCGAGCGTCTGCACGATCGCGCGCGCGCGATCGCCGGCCTCGACACCGAAGACCAGATCGAAGCCGCGCTTCTCGTCCGCGGCATGCCAGAGGACGCGGCCATGGCGAGCGAGGAAGAGATGCGTGAAGACATCGAGGTTCGCCAGCATGGATGACTCGTGCACGACCACGCGCCTGCCACCCGCGGCGATCAGAGATGGGCGCCACCTCGAGAGCGTGGACGCCGACGTCTCCCATGCGGAGCTCACCGGCTCCCCTCGCCTTCCGAGGATCTCCCATACGGTCTTCGATCCCCGGCCGTCTGCGGAGAGATCGCCGCACTTCTGCAGGAGCGATTCGAGCTCTCCCACGAACGAGGAGGCTTTGGCCGCGCTCGGCATCTCCCCCACCAGCGTGTAGCTCGTGCTGTGATTGGACGCCCAGCCCTGCCACGTGGTCACGCGGGGTGAAGGCGAGCCGATCTTCGTGGTGTGGTCATCGTCATCCCGCCGCGCACACCCGCGGATCCGAGCTGGCGCTCGATGGCGCCGCCAATGCCGCCATCGATCGAGCGCCTCCACCGGTGATCGAACGGGCGCCGCATCGGCGTGGAAGCTGCACGCGTGCACGCGTCTTTCGCTGTCGATGGCGAGGAGCTCGTCACCCGCACCGCAATCGTTCGCGGCGACCACGCGCGGCACCTCCGAGAGGCGATCGCCGAAGCACACGGACAGCTTGATCGCGAGGCGATCGCCGTGGCGCGCATGCGCATCGAGGACGATCTGCGCGAGGCGGCGGTCGTCCGCAGGGGCGAGGTGGAGCCGCGGGTCAGGCCCGTTGTACGAGAGCAGGAGAACATCACTGCAGCCTTCACCGATCAGTCGATCGAGCGTGGCCTCGAGCGTCGCGAGCTTTTCCGGCGTGACCAGCAGGTTGGCGCCGAAGCGCGCGCCGCGCCGCGCGAGCATGGCAGCGCGCGCGAAAGGGTCGTTGTCCTCGTAGAACGAGAGGCGGATCTGCCCATACGCGTCCTCGAGCTCGTCGAGCACGTCGGGCCGGAGGAGCAACCCGTTGGTGGTGAAACCAACCGCGAGCGGTGTCGCGCCGTGGATCGCGCGCACCAGCGCCGGAAAGCCGGGGAACACGAGCGGCTCGCCCTGACCGAAGGCGATCTCGAGGACACCCGCGTCCGCGAGCTCCGTCGCCCAAGCGAGGATCTCCGCCGCCGACCACGTGCTCGAGAGCCCGCGCTCGCGGAAGCAGAAAGAGCAGCTCAGGTTGCAGCGATTGGTGAGCCCGAAGTGCACGACGCGCGGCGCGCGACGCTCGCAGCGCGCGAGGGCCGGCCCTTCGAGGAGCACGTTCGCGCCGCTCGATCGATCGAAGAAGATCAGCGCGCCGTCGAGCGGGTGGGATCGGAGGAGCACCGGGGCAGCATATCGGTCGATCGTGCGGACGCGCTGCAGCACGGAGTCCATCTTGCGATCGCCTGCGCGCCCGTTCCCATCGCAGAGCCGCTAGCCGCGCAGCCCGTCGCGCACGATTGCAAACAGGCGTGCCGCCGAGCTCTTGGTGCGCTCGGCGGCGGTCATCGTCGCGGAGAGCAGCGCCAGCACCTCCTCGACGGTCACTCCCGAGCGGACGGCGCCGGCGGCCTGCGCGCGCTTCAGGAGCGCGCCGAGCGACTTGCGGAGCTGCGTGGACGTGTCGCGCGCCGTCGACTTCAAGTCGACGCCGCTGACCGCGAGCGCGTCGACGAGGTCCTTCTTTCGCGCGCCTTCGGCGACCAGGTGATCGAGCACGGCGAAGAAGGCCGGCCCCGGCTCCGGATCGTCCGCGAGCGTGGCCACGCGCTCGACGATGCGGGCGAGCTTGTCCTGCACGATCGCCGCGAAGAGCGCTTCTTTCGTGGGGAAGTGGCGATAGACGGTGCCTACGCCGACGCCCGCGCGCTTGGCGATCTCGTCGATGGGCACCGAGAGCCCCTCCGCCGCGAAGACGCGCTCGGCGACCTCGAGCACGCGGGCGCGGTTGCGCCGGGCATCGGCGCGCAGCGTCGGCTCAGGGGGGCGTTTGGCAGGCACCGGGCGATACTAAGAGACGCGCAATCGCTCCGCCATCGCCAGCGAATCGAAGTAGTCGCGCTGCATCGCGATCTGGTCGCCGACGACGCGCAGCACGTGGATGAACGAGAGCGCATACGGCTCGAGCCCAGCGCCGCGCGGCACGCCGATGACCTCGAACTCGGTGATGATGACCTCCGGATCACGGGTCTCGTGAATCCGGAGGTTGCGATATTCGACGATGCGTCGCCCGGCGGCCTTCGCGGCGTCGTAGCGCGGCTGCAAGATGGCGCGGATCGCGTCGCGCCCCTGGATGCGCTTGGGCAGCGGATCGCGCGCGAACGGCAGCTCGAGCACGCCGTCTTCGGCGAAGCAGTCGGCATAGCGGATGTCGTACTGCCGCACGAACGCGTGCGCGCGATGGAAGACCTCGGTGGGTGTCATGCGCTCCTCCTATCCGGAACGAATCCTCCGGTTATATTCGGAACCATGGCTCCGCTTGTCAAGGTCGCGGGAAATGAAGGTGCGCGGGCGCCGAGCGTCGCGACGTCGGCATCGTGCTCAGTACGGCTTGCCCCCCTTCTCGATCACGAAGGGCGACGGCGGCGCGTAGACACCGTTCACGGTCGTGCCTCCGTTGTGGATGGCGGGGAACACGGGCTGCATGCTCTGCGGGAAGCCGAACGTGGGCTTCGTGAGGGCACCGAGCTTCGCGAGCTCGTCGGCGGTGAGCTTCACGTCGAGCGCCTTCACGTTGTCCTCGAGCTGGGAGAGGCGCCGCGCGCCGATGATGGTCGAGGTCACGCCGGGCTGCGCTTGCAGCCAGGCGATGGCCACGCGCGCGACGGTGCTGTCGTGCGCCTTCGCGATCGCGCCGAGCTCGTCGACGAGGGTGTACGTGCGCTCGTTCAGCGAAGCGTCGAGGAAGACGCCGCGATCGCCCTTCACCTGGCCCGCGTTCTCGCGCGTGTACTTGCCGCTGAGCGCGCCGCTCTTGAGCGGGGACCACGGCGTGATGCCGAGCCCGAGCTCGCGCGCCATCGGCACGAGCTCCTGCTCGACGCTGCGCTCGAGCAGCGAGTACTCGATCTGGAGGCCGATGAACGCCGACCACCCGCGGAAGCGCGCGGTGACGTTGGCTTCCGCGATCTTCCACGCCGGCGTGTCCGACACGCCGAGATAGCGCACCTTGCCCGCGCGCACGAGATCGTCGAGGGCCGCCATCGTCTCGTCGATGGGCGTGTGGACGTCCCAGTTGTGCAGCCAGTAGAGGTCGATGTAATCGGTCTGCAGGCGCCGCAGCGACTGCTCGCACGCCGAGACGATCGACTTGCGCCCCGAGCCGCCGCCGTTCGGGTCACCCGGGTAGAGGTTGCCGCTGAACTTCGTGGCGATGACGAGGCGGTCACGCTTGTCTTTGTGCCGGCCCACGTGATCGCCGATGATCTTCTCCGAGTGGCTCCTCGTGTAGAAGTTCGCCGTGTCGATGAAGTTGCCGCCGAGGTCGACGAAGCGATCGATGATCTGCTCCGACTCCGCCACGCTCGAGCCCCAGCCGAGGTCCTCGCCGAAGGTCATCGCGCCGAGGCAGAGCGGGCTCACACGGAGGCCGGAGCGGCCGAGCGTCACATAATGATCGAGGGGCATCGTATCTCCTTGGTGTGCTCGTTTGGTACGATATCGATGTAGTTCGATTCGACGATTGTTTAAGATTGAACTAATCGAAGCGCAAGGGCCGCATGACGAAAGTTGACGCCGCGAAGGTCTGGTCTTTGAACTACTGGCTGCTCATGACGGTGATCGGGAGCGTCGCGGCCGACATCTCCGCGCTCGGCATCGACACGAAGGAGCTCTTCCTGCTCGCCGCGGTCGACGACCATCCCTTCCCCGCCGAGCTCGCGACGAACCTGTGCATGCCGAAGCCGACGGTGACGGCGATGGTGAAGCGCCTCGAGGCCGACGGCTTCGTGAAGCGCGAGATCGATCCCACCGATCTGCGGCGGCACCACCTCTCGCTCACCGCCTCCGGGCGCAAGGCGACGACGCGCGGGCTCGCGATCCTGTCGAGCACCTTCGGCGAGCGGCTCTCGCGCCTCAGCGCCGCCGAGCAGGTGAGCTTTCAGTCGTTGCTGGAGAAGATGAGCTGACGGGCCCGCCGTGCCTTCGCCTGATCACGCGAAGGCGGACCGGATCGATCCTTCGCGCGACGTGTGGAGGAGCATCGTCAGACGCTGCCGGGCCTCCACGTGTGGCCGCTCCCCTCGTCTTCGCGCAGCGGGGGACGCGCCCGTTTCAGAGAAAGCTGTTCACGAGGCTCGTGACGTCCGCGGGCATGACGCCCGACAGCGCGCTCGACACGTGCGGTTTCGGATCTCCGACTCTGATGTAGCCGGACGCGTAGCACGCTGGCTGGTTGCGGTAGCCGTTGACCAACAAGGCAATCTTCCAGTCCTCTCGCCGCGTCGCACCGGGTGCGGGGTCGGACACGTACACGAGGTCGCCCTCGTAGCCGAAGACCACCACGCAGTGCTTCCCGGCCTTCCCCCGGTAGCGGAGCGTCACGATGATGGGATGGCCGGCGTCGATGTCCTGCTTGATCGCAGCGAGCAGCTCGGCGGCGCCCATCCCTGCTTCGATCGTGTTGCGCTCTCGGAAATAGGCCAGGTCGAGGAGGACATCCTCGATGCCCTTTTCCCCCGTGACGCCTCCCGTCCTCGCGTGGCCGTACTTCGGGATGAGGTCGTCGGCGGTGCGCCGCCCCGCTGGGTTCTTCTGATTGTAGAAGAACAAGATGGCCTCCACCACGGCGGCCCAGCATCCATACGGCGTGAGCTGATCCCCGACGACGAACCCTCTGCCCCAGGCAAGCTTCACGATGTCCTCCCGCGCGCGCCATCGCGAGTAGGTCAGCCCCTGTCACCTGCTGTCAAGGTGGGTGCGGATCACGCGCGCGCCGACGCGCTGCTACCCGCGATCGGCGCATAGAACCGATAGAGCTCGAGGATGCCCGCGATGATGTGGACCACGAAGAGCACGAAGATCAGGTTCCACGGCGAGGCGCCGCCGATGACGCGCAGCACGGGCCAGATGGCGAAGGGCACCCAGAGGATGGCCTCGATGAGGAAGAGCGCGCGGATGGGCTTCTTGGTGGTGGCGGCGGCCCAGAGGATCCACGCCGCGCCGACGGCGAGGCTCGCGATGTCGAGCGGGCTGAGCGCCGTGCCGACGAGGAGCATGCCGATGAGGAGCTTGAACGTGCGCCGCTTCTTCAGCGTGTACGCGAGGTGATCGCGAATGGCGGGCTCGAGCCACGCGCGCAGAACGGTGAGCCTGTGCCCGACCACCTTGAGGTTCACGATCGGGGCCTCGAGGACGAGGAACCGCGAGAACGCGCCGAGGCGGAAGGTCGCCTGCCGCACGAAGACGTCGTGGGTCATGACCCGAGGAAGGCGCGCGTCGGGCGGCACGAAGCGCAGCTTCGTCGGGTACATCTGAATCGTCCATTCGCCCTTGCCCGGCTCCGCCAGCACGAGCTCCGTCTGCGGCGGGCCATCGCTGCCGTCGTCGGGCGTCGGCGCGGAGACGCCGGTCTGCGGAGCGTGATCGTCGATCGGCGGCGCGTAGGGGTTCGGTTCGGGGCTCGTCATGGCTTCGGGTGGGCGAAGAGGAAGTCGATCACGCTGGTGCGGAAGCCGTCGCCGATCTGCGGGATGTGCGAGCCTCCCTCGATCGTCCACAGCTCCGCGCTCCCGCCGGCTTTGCATTGGTCCGCGTAGCGCGTCACGGTCGTCTCCGCGCCTGCGAGCTTCACGTCCAGATCGAGCGGCGGTTGGGTGGTGTCCGCGGTCTTCGCGCAGCCGTCGATCTCGGCCCAGTCACCAACCGTGGTCTCGGCGCTCGGATAGCCCACGAGGCCGGAGCCCGAGCCGGTGGTCTCGCCGTCGTAGAGCACCTCTTCGTCGGCGGTGCCGTGGATCTGCAGCACGTGCACCGGGCCCGAAGGCTGACACTTCGAAGTGTCGAGCCACATCGCACCCGCGAGGCTCGCGATGGCGGCGATCTTGTCCGCGTGATCGCAGGCCATGCGGTAGCTCATGTAGCCGCCGTTGGAGTGGCCGATGAGGTACACGCGCTTGGGATCGACCGGGTAGCGCGCGATGATCTCGTCGATGACGGAGGTGAGGTAGGCGCTGTCGTCGACCGTGCTCCCATTGAAGTTGCAGCAGGCGTCGGTGGCGTTCCAGAAGTAGCTGCCACTGCCATCGACGGTGCCCGTCGGGTGGGCGTAGAAGAAGCCGCGCGTCTTGGCGGACGACGTGAGCCCCATGTAGAGATCTTCAACGAGGCCGCTCACGCCGTAGCCGTGCAAGAGGAGCACGAGCGGCGCCTTCTCGCCGGGCGCGAGGTTGTCGGGCGACACGACATCCACGGGGCGGTCGCCGCCGAGCGGTGGCAGCACGCCGCCCGTGCCACCGCTGCCGCCGGTGGCCGTCGTCGTCGATCCGCCCGAGCCGGTCGACGACGAGACGCTCGTCCCAGTCTCGCTCGACGAGCACGCCGCGCTCGAAAGCACGGCGAGCGCGACGAACCCCCACGTGGCCTTGTTCATGTTCGTGCCCTCCAAGAGAGACCGAGATCGAAGGATGGATGTGGATGATCGCGGCGGAGATCGGTGATGTCCGCGCGCGGCGGACATCATCGGTGCGCGCTCATTCTAGGACGAGCGCGCCCCGTGCTGCGCGGGATGATCGGGAGATGTGTGGGGGAGCGCGAATCCGGGCGCCGGCGGGCGCCCTTCGCGAGCTGCTACGCGTTGTGGGCGCGGGTGAAATGCGCCGCGATCACCGCGGACACGCAGCAGGTGAGGCGCTTGCTCATGGGGATGTGGAGGAACTCGTTGGGGCCGTGCGCGTTCGATTGCGGGCCGAGCACGCCGGTGATGAGGAACTGCGCCTCGGGGAACTTCTCGCCGAGCATGAACATGAACGGGATCGTCCCGCCCTCGCCCATGCCCATCGCGGGCTTGCCGAAGAAGGCGCGCGAGGCTTCCTCGCTGGCCTTCGCGAGCCAGGGCGCGAGCGGCGGCGCGTCCCAGCCGGCGGCGGCCTTCTCGTCATGGAAGGTGACCTTGGCGCCGTACGGCGGATCCTTCTCCAAGGCTGCTTTGAGGGCGCGGCCGGCCTTCTCGGGATCGACGCGCGGAGGCAGGCGCATGGAGAGCTTCACCGAGGTGAACGGCCGGAGCACGTTGCCCGCGTTGGCCGAGAGCGGCAGGCCTTCGGCGCCGGTGACCGCGAGCGCCGGGCGCCAGGTGCGGTTCAAGAGCAGCTCGGCGACGTCGGTCGCGATCGGGCCGGCGTCTCCGACCCACGGGAACGCGTGGAGGACCTCGTGGCGAAGCGCGTCCGCGGAGGCGCTCGCCTGCGCGCGGCGCTCCTCGGGGATGTCGACGTAGAGCTCGTCGAGCAGCACGCGGCCCGTCTTCTCGTCTTCGATGCGCGAGAGGAGCTGCCGGATGATGCGGAACGACGAGGGCACCACGCCCGTCGCGCTCCCCGAGTGCACGCCCTCGCTGAGGATCTCCACGCGAAGCACGCCGCCCGCGAGCCCGCGCAGCGACGTGGTGGACCAGAGCTGCTCGTAGTTGCCGCAGCCCGAGTCGAGGCAGACGACCAGCGTGGGGCGCCCGATGCGATCGGCGAGCGCCTCGATGTACGCCGGGAGATCGGGGCTGCCGCTCTCCTCCTGCGCCTCGATGAGCACGACGCAGCGGGCGTGCGGGATCTTCTGCTCTTGGAGGAGGCGAATCGCGGAGAGCGACGCGAACGCCGAATAGCCATCATCGGCGCCGCCGCGACCGTAGAGCTTGTCGCCTTCGCGCACGGGCTCCCACGGAGAGAGGCCCTCGCGCCAGCCCGTCATTTCAGGCTGCTTGTCGAGGTGACCATAGAGAAGCACGGTGTCCGAGCTCTGCCCGGGGATCTCCATGAGCAGGACCGGCGGGCGGCCTTCGAGCCGGTGGACCTCGACCTTGAGGCCTGCGATCGGCTGCTTCTTGCACCAGCTCTCGATGAGCGCGACGGCGCGCTCCATGTGGCCGTTCTCGCGCCACTTCGGATCGTACGCCTGAGACTTGTTGGGGATGCGAACGTACTCGGCGAGCGCGGGGAGGATCTCCTCCTCCCAAATGCGTTCCGACGAGGCGAGGGCGGCTGCGGTGTCGAAGGGCTTCGCGATCATGATGGCCCTTCGGTCCTTACCGGCGTGGGCGTCGGCGGGCAAGAACGTGCAGGTCGAGCGGGCGGGCGGCGCTGCGTCATTTCCCGCAGCGAGCGGGCACGGCCGCAATCTCGTCGGGGCGCGCCTTGCGTGACGACGCGTCTCGCCGCTTGGGTCGGAACGGGTGCACGAGCTGCGCGAAATAGCCTTTGGGCCAAGGCTCCGTCAGGCCGAGCGGGTAGTTCTCCGGCCCTTCGGGCAGTGATACGTCCCGAAGATCACATCGACCCAAGGCGCGAGGTTCGAGAAGTTGTGCCGCGTCTCGGGCACGCGGGCGTGATGAAAGTGATGGAGCTCGGGCGCGCCGAGCAGCCAGCGCAGCGGGCCGATCGGCAGGCGGACGTTGGCGTGAATGAAGACGGCCCACATCCCGCGGAGCGCGAGGAAGGCCGCGAGGTGATGGATGGGAAACCCCATCACGAAGGCCGGGAGGTTCACGCTGAGCTGCGTGACGATGCCGTCGAGCGGATGCTCGCGGTGCGCCGCGAGGAAGTCGAGGTGCTCGGCGCTGTGATGGACCGCGTGGAATCGCCAGAGCGGCTCGAACGTGTGGCAGGCGCGATGAAACCAGTAGACGGTCAGATCGCCGAGCACGACGGCGGCGACGATCTGCATCCACATGGGGCGCGCCGCCACGAAGTCGCGCAGCGCATCGAGCGGCGCGAGCGCGATGTGATTGCGCACGGCGAGCAGGATCGAGAGCGAGAGGCCGCTCCACACGAGGTACTGCCCAGCGAAGAAGCACAGATCGACGCCGATCCCGGGGCGGATCACCCGCTGCTCCGCGCGCGCGGGAAACGCTCGTTCGAGCGGCCCGAACGCGATCGCGAGGAGCGCGAGGCTCAGGGCCGCCGTGAGCAGCGCCGCCACCATCAGGGCGCGACCTGCGAGGCCGACGGCGCGGGCACGAGCCCATCGACCGCGCGCTTCACCACGTGAGGATCGGCCTTCGTCGCCGGCCCGAGGATGTCCCAGGTGCTCGACGGACGCGGCGCATCCGCCGGGCCTCCATCCTTCTGCGCGGCCGGCGCCGCGACGGACGCCGATGTCGCGACCGACACCGATGCTGCGGTCGGCGTCGGCGCCGGCTCACGCGCCTGCCGGCGGCTTTCCTGAACCACGAACGCGATAACGCCGACGGCGAGGATGATCGCGACGACCTTGAAGAGGGTTGATCGCACGGGATGTCCAGCGATGGTCGCGCTTCATCCGAGGCTTGGCCAGATCCATCTCTACGGCTTCGAGAGCTGATAGGTGCTCTCGAGCTGGTCTTGCACGATGGTGGCGACTCCATCGACGGCCGTGACCTGGAGCTCGGCGGTGAGCGTGCGTGTGCGGAACATCCATCCTGCCGGCAAAGTGAGCTTGGACGAAAGGCCCGGAAGATCGCTCTCCGTGAGGGCTTCCTGCTCCAAGCTGAACGACTGCATCACGAAGATGCGGCCGTCGGCATCCACCATCTCGTAAACGCTCTTCCCCGCATCGAAGACATAGGTCGTGTTGCGGGCGACCTCGCGCGTCAGATACGGTTTGCCCGCATTGGCCACCTCGGACAGCGGGAGCGTGATTTGGCCGGCCTTGCGCATCTCGATGCCGCCCAAGGTGACGACCGTGGGATCGAGGAAGGAGCTGTTGACGAAGCCATCGACGACCCAGTGACGCGGGCCATTCAAAACCACGCTGGTCGCGCCGGTCTCTTGGGCGACGGCGGCCTCATCCACGTTGGACCATGCCTCTTCGGGACACTCGTTGAGGCCAAAGGTGTTGAAGACGTCGATACGAACGTTCGCGCCCTCCAGGTGGCCCACGAGGATCTCGCAATAACGCGCGCCGCGCACCGACATGGCGGCACCGCCCTGCCCTCCTCCTCCCGAGCCCGGCGTGGTCTCGTCGCGCGGCGCACAGGCGGCGGTGAACGCGGTCGCGATGAGCAGTGGGGCGATCCATCGATTCGTCATGAGTCCTCGTTTCGGCGGTAGCCTCGACGATGGACCCGGTCGCGGGCGGATGTGACGCGCTTCGTGCGGTGAGAGCTCGAGGCGGGCCGCGATCACCCGGCGATGGCCACGCCGAGCAGCTTGCCGACCACGAACGTGAGCCCCGCGGCGCCGAAGCCGAGCACGAGCTGTCGTAGGGCCGAGGACCAAGCCGGCTTGCCGGTGAAGATGGTGATGGCCACGCCGAGCAGGACGAGCGCGGTGCCGCTCAGCGCCATGCTCACGACGACGGCGGTGTTGCCCGAGAGCACGAGGAACGGGAGCACCGGCACCACGGCGCCGAGCGCGAAGAGCACGAACGAGGTCGCGGCGGCGACGAGCGGTGAACCGCCGAGCTCGTCGGGATCGACGCCGAGCTCCTCGCGCGCGAGGACGTCGAGGGCGTGCTCGGGGTTCTTGATGAGCTGCGCGGAGAGCGCCTTCGCGAGCGGCTCGTCGACGCCTTTGGCCTGGTAGATGAGCTGGATCTCCTCGCGCTCGTCCTCGGGGGCCGCGCTGATTTCGTCGGCCTCGGTGCGGAGCTCGCGCTCGGCCAGCTCGCGTGAGCTGCTCACGCTCACCCACTCGCCGAGCGCCATCGAGCACGCGCCCGCGAGGAGGCCCGCGAGCCCCGTGACGAGCAGGAGCCGGCTCTGCATCGTCGCGCCGGCGACGCCCATCACCAAGCTCAGGTTCGAGCAGAGCCCATCGTTGGCGCCGAGGACGGCGGCGCGGAGCGCGTTCCCGGCGGCGGATCGATGCCGGCCCTCGATGCGCGCGAGCAGGTTGCCTTCGATGCCGCCGCCCGTCTGTCGCGCCAGCGCGCCGAGCACGCGTGCGTGCGAGCGCTCCTGCGCCGCCATCGGTGTCTTCGCCGTCTCGGGCTGACCTGCATACGAGTTGCGATAAGCATGCTCGCGCGCCGCCATCGCCGGGAGCACCGCGCTCGCGCCGAAGCGGCGCGTGATGATCGCGAGCATCCACGCACGGAAGCTCGGGCGCGGCGGCGGCGTCTTCACGCCGGCCTTGTGCAGCCGCTCGTACCAGAAGCGCGCGTGTCGCTCTTCGACCACCGCGAGATCACGGAACACCTGCGCCACGGAGGGCGTCCGCTCGGCGTCGGCCATGGCGCGATATTGGACGGCGCTGTCGATCTCTCCCTGCCAATTGCGGCGGTACCGACGGAGATCCTCGGGGGTGGGCATTCAGCTCGCTCCTCCGAGCACGGGGGTACCCGGCGGCGAGCACCCTCGCAATGGCGCCCAAGTGGCTCATCGGCTCAGGCATCGCCGGATCCACCGTCGGCTCCTCGGCCTCTGCACGCTCGGATCGCAGGCATGACATGCGCGTCGTGCCTCTCTGCACGACCTCGATTCCGCGCCTCGGATTGTATGCGTGCGCCATGCAATGCCGTCTGGGCAAGATCGATTGTAGAGGCAGCGCACGACGCGTATCCCTCACGCCTTGGAGGTGGTCATGCGTAGCTTGATCGGGATCCTCGTCGCGGGCGCGCTCGTGACGCTCGGGTGCGGGGGCGATGTGCAGGGCGGGTCGGGCGGCTCCGCTTCCGACGGGGGCGGTGGCAGCGGAGGCGCCGCGTCGAACGGGCCTGCGTTTGCCGAGATCTATGCCAAGGTCTTCACCGCGGGGAGCTGCACGAGCGACTACTGCCACGCGGGCAGCAGCCTCAATCTCGTCGATCAAGAGAAGGCTCGCGCCACGCTGGTGGGCATCGCCTCGCAGGGCGAAGGTTGCGACGAGATGGCCCGTGTCGTCCCCGGCGATCCCGAGCACAGCCTCCTCTACCTCAAGGTGTCGATGACCACGCCGCCCTGCGGCGCGCGGATGCCGATCGCCGGCGCGCACCTCGATGCCGCGCAGATCGCCTTGCTTCGTGCTTGGATCGAAGCCGGCGCTCCCGAGTGATGGATCGTTCGGGGTCGATCCGACTCCATGGTGTTGCCCATCGGCGCTTCAACCGCATCTCGCTCCGCGATACCGTGATGCGGTGTCACGACATCCCCTCTCGCTCCTGCTGCTCGTGTTGTCGCTCGGCTGCGATCCTGCGCCGCCGGTCTCGTCGCCGGTGAGCGCCTCCGCGGGCGTGCGGGCCGCCGTGACCGCGCCTCCACCGGCCCCGGCGAGCGCCTCTCCAACGCCGGTGCCGCGCACGGCCAAGACACCGCTGTTCGTCACGTATGCAGGCCCAGCGCGCTTCAAGGAAGGGAGTAACCCCACCTTGACGGTCACGATTCGGAACGATGGATCTGCGCCCGAAACGCTGAACCTCTTCGTGCTCTCGATTCCTCAGCTCTCGCTCGACGTGAGCGACGCGAGCGGTCAGGTGCTGTCGCCGATGCCGCCGCCGATCCCACCCGATCACATGGATACGGCGGTGCTCGCGCCGGGCGCGACGCGCTCTTTCTCGCTGCCGCTCGATGCTCACTCACCACCCCTCCCCAAGGGGCGATACACGGTGTGGCTGCGTGATGGGCGGGCTTACGGAACGCCGTTCCCGTTCGCGGTCGAATAGGCACGACCATCGACACCGCGGCTCTCGCATGGCATGTCGCACGAGCCGTGCGTACGCATCTCAAAGTCTGTTGCATCATGTCCGTCGACGAGGCGCGGATGGCCGTCGCCGCGGGGGCCTCGGCGGTGGGGTTGGTGGCCGAAATGCCGAGCGGCCCAGGCGTGATCGACGATGCGTCGATCGCCGAGATCGCGCGCGCGGTGCCGCCGCCGGTGAGCCGCTTCCTTCTGACGAGCCGTACCGATGCGCGCGGCGTGATCGCGCACGCAGCCGCATGCGGTGTGGATACGGTGCAGCTCGTCGATGCGGTGGACCTCGACGTGTATGCCGAGGTTCGGCGGGCGCTTCCTCATCTGCGGATCGTGCAAGTGCTGCACGTCGAGGGCGGGCACGTGGTCGAAGATGCGGTGCGCGTCGCGCCGCACGTGGATGCCATTCTGCTCGACTCCGGCATCACGTCGGGCGCCGTGCGGGAGCTGGGCGGAACGGGGCGCACCCACGATTGGGCGATCAGCCGGCGCGTCGTGGAGGCCGTCGCGCCGCGGCCGGTGTTCCTCGCGGGAGGGATCGGCGAAGCGAACATCGGTGAGGCCGTCGCGCGCGTGCGACCCCATGGAATCGATCTCTGCTCCAGCGTGCGCAGCGACGGAAGGCTCGACGAGGCCAAGGTGCGGCGGTTGGTGGCGGCGCTCGAGCGAGCCGACCGCGCGCGCACCGAATGATGCGAAGCGGTGATCGACGAGGCCTCGCTGATCACCCTTTCTTTCAGGCGCTGGACGGCGATCTCACGGCTCGCGCCAGACGACGACGCCGCCCGTGCCCACCGACGCGGGTACGGTGCCTTCGAATGCGATGAGGAGCTTTCCGTCGGCGGCGCGCGCGGCGGTGACCGATCGCGGCGTGAGGCCGCTCGCGACGTCGCTCGCACCGTCGAGCGACCACGAGGCGCCGTCCGCGGAGCGCAGGATCTTGGGGTTTCCGAACACGTTGGTGGAGCCGTCCGAGGCCTGCGCGACCGCGACGAGGCCGCCGTGGCCATCGCCGAGGAGCGCCTGCGAAGCGGCGGTGAGCGCGTCGCCGTCGCGCGGGAGCGGCACGGCCGTGGCCCACGAGGCGCCGTCGTTGCTCGCGGCGAACAGGAGATCGTGTGTCTCGGTCCCGGCCGCTTGATCGTGGAGGTGCGCGAGCGCGAAGGCCTTGGTGCCCTCGAAGCACAGCGACGAGGATCCGGTTCCCACGTCGTTCTGCGCGTCCTTCGAGTCGAAGACGCGCGCGCCCGTGTGGCCCGGGCGCGCGAAGTAGAGCGCCCACGTGTAGCTGATGGGGCTCGAGCTCTGGTTTGGGTGCTGGAACGCGAGCACGCCGGGCACGCCGTCGCCGTCGATGGCCACGCTCGGCGGGAAGGTCACGTCGGTGTAGATGGTGTTTCCGAGCTTGGGATCCACGCCGTCCTCGATGGGCGTGCGCGTCCACGTGGCTCCGTCCTTCTGCGCGAAGACGACGGTGTCGTGGCACGCCGGAGGCTCTCCTGGATCCGCGGTGCCGCAGCCCACGAGGGCCTGGTCGTACACGACGTAGGTCTTGCCGCCGGCGACCGCGACCTGCGGATTGAACGCGTCCTGCTCGTCGCCGAGCTGCGTGCACGAGGGCTCCTCGATGCAATGCCGCGAGACGGGCTCGCTCGTGAACGTCGCGCCGCCGTCCGTCGAGGTGGCGACGTAGATCTGATGCGTCGGATTCGGCTGTTGGATGACGTGCGATTTCTCGTACGTGACGACCACGCGACCATCGCTGGCATCGACGGCGATGCCGATCGGGCGGATGCCGTGCAAGGAGGAGACGTCGTCGACCTTCACCGGCGCCGTCCACGCACCCGCGCACGAATCCCAGCGGATCACGAAGACCTCGTCCGCGCCGTCGGTCTGGTGGTGGACGCCATAGGCGACGATCGGCGATCCATCGCCGAGCAGTGAAATGGCCGCGCCGACGCCGACCTCCACGTCGGTGCCGCTCGCGGGCACGATCTGGGTCATCCCCGATGCAGGAGCCTTGTCGCACGCGCCGCCGCCCGTGCTGCTCGTGGTGCCCCCTGCGGACCCGCCGCTGCCGCCCCCGCCTCCACCGCCGGGCCCGCAGGCCGTGAAGATCGCGAGGGACAAAATGGAAGAGAGCGCGATGAGGGAAGTCCGGCGCATTGTTGTCATCTCCCGGGCGCAGCCCGCAGTAAGGTTGTCGGAGGGATGACGCGCCCTGCGGGAGAGGAGTCGCACGAAAAGAGCAGCGGGCTGATCGTCGACGGCCCGAGCCTGGATTTCGCCGGCGAGCGGATCGCGGGCTGAAAGGGACGAGCAGCCATGGCCGGCGAGATCGCGGCCCGAGAGAAGGACGATTAGCGATGGCCGACGACGGCCCGGCCCAAGCGATCATCACTGCCATGCACGCCGCGGGCGTGCGGGCGCACCCGGAGATCACCCTCGATCGCGCGGCGTTCGCGCGCTTCGTGCAGCCGCTCGCGGCGTCCGCGGAGGCGCTCTCGGCCCTCCACGCGGCGGACCTCTACCTCGTGTGCGCGTGCGCGCTCGGTGACGAGCGCGCCGTTGCCGTCGTCGAGACACGGCACCTCGCGCGCATCGCGGAGATCCTCACGCGGCGCCGGCGTGCTCCCGCCGAAGTCGACGAAGTCGCGCAGCGCACGCGCGAGCGCCTCTTCGTGGGTCGGGCCGGCGCGCCGCCGAAGATCGCCGAATACGCCGGGCGTGGTCCGCTCGACGCATGGCTTCGCGTGCTCGTGCTGCGCGTGGACGCGGACCAGCGGCGCCGCACGCGCCCGCACGAGTCCCTCGACGCCGTCACCACCATGGAATGGACCGCCCAGAGCCCCGAGCATCTCCTCGCGCGGGCCCGCTGGCAGCACGCCTTCGACGAAGCCCTGCGCGAAGCGTTCGCGGCCCTCACGCCCGAGGATCGCGCGCTCTTCCGCTTCCAATTCGGCAAAGGCCTCACCCTCGATCAAATCGCGGTGATCCTCGGCGCCCACCGCGCCACCGTCGCGCGCCGCATCGCCGCCGCCCGCGAGACGCTGTGGAAGGAGCTCACCGCCCGCCTGCGGGCTCGCCTCGGCCTTGCCCAACGCGATCTCGATCATCTCCTCGGCGAATGGCGGAGCAAGCTCGACGTCAGCCTGAGCGGCCTGCTCCGCGCGTCGGACGACGGCGGGTGATCACGGAGGTCGAGGTCGTCACCTCGAGATCATCGATCCTCGCCGGAGACCTTCAATTGATCTCCACCGCGCCGCCCTGAATCCGATTCACCCCGGAAGCGCGCGTGAGCAGATAAGCACCCTTGATCAACACCTTCCCTGCCCGCGTGAGCGTGATGCTCGCTTCTCCGCAGCGCAGGACGATCTCTTTCTCGGCCTCGAAGACGAGCCGCTCGCCGTCGCCCGCGGCCTCCACCGCCGGCACCGGCGCCTGAGGACGATGCATGAGGCCCATCACCACCGGCTTCGACGGATCACCACCCTCGAAGAGAATGGCAATCGATCGGCCGAGGTGCTCCGGGCCAATCACCGCCATGGCGCGCGCCGCGATGGGCTCCGCGCCGTGACCGGGGAAATCCACGAGCGCCTCGCCCGTGGGCGCGAAGCCGCGCAGCGTGCCCACGACCACGCCGTCGATGCGCGCCGGCGGGCTTTGGGCCTCGCGCGCGGCATGCTCGGCGAGGACCAGCTCGAGCAGCTCGCCGCCCTCGGCTTCGGCGCTCTCCGACGAGGCAGGCGATTCAGCGGCTCGTTCGCGATCATCATCCATGCGCGCATTACCTCCGTCGGCAGCGAGAGCCTACCGAAGGACGTCGCTCGCCCGCAACCGCGTCGCGCCGGACGCGGTTCGGCGCGTGTCGCGGACATGGCATCTCCGAGCCATGCGATTCTGCACCTTCATAGGATCGATTCGACAAGGCATCTGCCCGGCGAGCGCGGCGACTCGATATCTGCCCAGCGAGCAGGACGACTCGGCATCTGCCCGGCGAGCCCGGCGCGGCGCCCGCTTGACGATCGAGACGGCGAGCTCCATCGAGCCGAGAGGATCGGCCTCGATGCGTGCCGGTCGGGCGATGTCGTCGAGAGGTGGCTCGCCGGCTCGCAAACGAGGCGGCTCGTCGGCCTCGCACTGCGGTGCCAGGCCGCCGCCATGTTGTCGGCATCGTCTGCACGATGATGCGAGTGAGCTCATCGCTCGTTCATCGAGACGATTCATGACGCGGGTGAACCAGGGAGGAGGTGAGCGACCATGCGCATCCTCGACGGCGAGCAAGTCCTGGCGCGGATCTTCGTCGGTGAGGCCGAGATGTGGCGCCACCTGCCGCTTTATCGAGCGCTCGTCGAGCGCCTGCGCAAAGCGGGCTTCGCCGGTGCCACGGTCTTTCGTGGCCTCGAAGGCTTCGGCGCGGGCAGCCTCGTCCACTCGGCGCACCTCCTCGATCTCTCCAGCGATTTACCCGTGGTCATCGAGGTCGTGGACACGGAGGAGCACATTCAGCGTCTCCTCGGCATCCTCGACGAGATGGTCGAGGGCGGTCTCCTCGTCACCGTGGAGAAGGCCCGGGTGGTTCGCTACGGCCCAGGCACACGGCGCGAGCCGGCGGCCGGCGCGTGATCGCGAGCGGCCCCAAACACGACCTCGAGAAAGCCGGCGTCGATCACCGCCACGACGCTCGTCGAATAGGTACTCCCCTGCCCTGCACATCTGCTCTCTCCGTGACAGGCCTGGTTCTTCCGCCGCCGGCGGATGATCGCTCACGCAACAAAGACGCCCCCGCGCCGCCGCCGCGATACCATCGCTCGGCGTGCCTCTCCGGCACGGCTGCTCGCGAGGGAAGCTCTGCATGGAAGATCCTGGTCGCAAGGTCGGTCTCGTCGTCGGCGGGGGCGGCGCCAAAGGCGCCTTCGCGGTGGGCGCGCTGCAATACATGGTCGGCGAGCTGGGCATGACCTTCGACATGGCGGCCGGCACCAGCACGGGATCGCTGATCGTGCCGATGATCCTCGCCGATCGGCTCGACGTCATCTCCGACATCTACAGCAACATCACGACGCCCCAGGTCATCAGCAAGAAGTGGCTCCTCCGCGCCATCTTCAGTGACTCGCTCTTCGGCGTGGGCCCGCTGCACGGCCTCATCGAGCGTCATCTCACGCCCGACGTCTGGCAGCGCCTCCAAGGCGAGCGGACCACCTTCGTCACCACCACCGATCTCCAAACGGGCGAGAACGTCTACTTCAAGATCGGCGGCGCCCGGCTCCTCGATCAAACGCGCGCCGCGCGCTTCCGCACCGGGATCAGCCGCGAGACCATGGTGCGCGCCATCCTGGCCTCGTGCTGTCAGCCCCTCTTCATGCCCCCCATCGTCATCGATCCGGGCCGCATCCCGCTCGAGCAGCACGTCGACGGCGGCGTGCGCGACGTCACGCCGGCGCAGGTGCTCATCGATCATGGGGTGAAGGATCTCTACGTCATCGATCTCTCCTCGAAGAACCAACCTCCCGAGCGCACGGTCTACGGAAACCTCCTGTCGATCTTCACGCGCGGGCTCAACCTCTTCGCCTCGGAGATCACCAAAGGCGATCTCGCGGCCGCCGAGATCGAATACGGCGCCGCCTGTTATCTGCGCACGGCCAAGGAGCGCCTCGCCCGCGATCTGGGCGTCGATCCTTCGCGCATCGAGGAGATCTTCGCCTCCGTCCCCGACAACCCGTTCGCGCGGGTCGCGCTCGATCGCTACACGCTGATCCAGCCGGTGAATCCGCTCCCGATCACGGATCCGCTCTGCTTCGATCCCGGGGTGATGCGCGAGGTGATGGCCATGGGCCGGGCGCGCGCGAAGGAGGTCATCTCCGCGCGTCCGCCGACCCCTGCGCCTGCGTCGCGGAGCCACGTCGAGACGACCGCGGTCGTCGCGGAGTCGATCCAAGCTTGATGGACGTCGGCTCGTTTCCCGAGCCGCGTGTTCGGATGGGCTACTTCAACACCGCGCACCCGATGCGCATCCCCGAGTCGCCCGCGGGCTGCGAGGCGCAATCGTCCTTGCCGTGATGAAGCACCACGGAGCGGCCGACCACCGAGGTCGCGCCCGGTGAGACGGTGATGTGATCCGACGTCATGTCGAGCCGACCAGTGCCGTCCGCGGCGATCTCGATGTTGCCGAAATCACCCGCGTGGCGCGGCTCCGTGGGCGGGCAGGCGTGCGATGCGTTGGTCGGATTGAAGTGGCCGCCGGCAGACGTGAAATCGGGGGCGCTGCAATCGCCCTTCTCGTGGATGTGAATGCCATGGATGCCCGGCGGGGCGCCCTTCAGGTTGACGCGTAGCCGGACGACGTTTCCTTCCTCGATCGCTTCGACCGTGCCCGAGACGGTCGTTCCCTCCTTCGCTTGGAACGTGCCTGTCGCGCGCGGCGCGCTCGGGGCTTGGCCACACGCCACACCGGCGCAGGTCTCGCCGTGCGCGCACGAGGCGACGAACGATAGAGCGATCATGCCCAGCACGATGGATGTCGACGACATGCTCAATTCCACACCTCCGCGCCGGGGCGCACTTCCGTGCGGAGCCCGCGTTGCGGCGCCGAGCGCTCGCGCCCGGCGGAAGCTGCCACGCCGTTGGATCATCCATGTTGGGCGTACCCACGCGGATGGGCCCTCGGCACGGGGATACGATGTCTCGAGGCGGGCGCTTGTGTCGCAACACGGCCCGTCGCGAACGATCAGCCTGCTTCGTCGTCCACCCTGGCCTCGGTGTCCACCGCGCTCCCCAGCCAGCGGCGCACGTAACGGAGGTGGATGGCCTCGGCCTGCTGCGCGCGCTGGAAGCGCGGAACGAGGCCTTCCTTGCCGTCCGCGCGCGCCGCGTCGATGAGCATCTGCCAACCGTCGTTGTCGTAGAGCTCCGCGGCCAAGAGCGCGTGGAGCGCTTGATCGAGCGTCGTGCGCGGATCGGTGGCCACCTGGATCAAGCCGCTCGCGGCCATGCTCATCACGTCGGCGGCCGGCGTCTCCACCGTGGGATCGGCACCGATCTCGGCGATGGTGCCTCGCAGCAGCCCCACGTGCGACAGCTCCTCGTCGTGGAACTCGGCGAGCTCCACGCGCGCAGGCCCGCCCGGCCACGAGCCACCGTCATCGTGCTTGGTCAGCAGCGCTTCGTAGAGCCGTGTCGTCATGCGCTCGAACGCGAGGCGCTCGCCGAGCGTGTCGACGAGCGCCGCCGTCCGGCGTCCGCGCAGCAGATCGAAGGCCGCATGGAACGCCCCCCGGAGCGTCGTCGGCAGCGGGATGGAACCGATCGAGCCGGCCTCGCTCTCGTACGAGCGGCGTAGTTGCGCGAGGCCGCGTCCATCGCCGTCGTCTTCGACACACGTCGCGCGTGCCGTCCTCACGACGTCGGCGCTGTCGATCGGCGACGTCCTCACCCCCGTGCGATTGCGGCCCATCGTGATCGACTGCGATCTCATGCGGCCCTCCTCGTCACCGCGCCCTCCGCGGCGAGCTCGGTGCCCGGGCAGAAGCAGTAGCCGGCCGCGATCATCTCCGACGGCGAGCCTCGCGCCGCGAGATGATCGCGATAAGCCAGCGTCGCCTTCGATCCTTCGCTCGGGGTCAAGAACTGCGGCCCGATCGCGGCCATGCGGAGCTCGTCGGCGAGCACCTGGCGCACCAGATCGCGGTGGCTCGTGAAGTCGATCGGCGCGGGCATCTCCGCTGGGAGGATCTCGGCTGGATCGCGTTTGTCCACGCGCTGGAACAGATCCATCACGAGATGCAGGTGCCCGAGCTCGTAGTCGAGCATGCGCCGCCAGATGCATTGGATGCGCCCATCCGACTCGGTCTCGAGGCAGCTCCAATAGTTGTAGACCTCGGCGGCCTCGTGGAGCAGCCACCTCTCGAGCCAAGTCTCGTGCGGGTCGAGGACGCTCTCGTACTGCGTCACGTGCTGCTCCTCCGCCGAAGCGATCTCCGCGTAGAGCAGGCGCGCCGCCGGATCGGCGAAGAGCGGGGCCACGGTCAGGTAGCCGTCGAGCTTGTGCTGCTCGCAGGCGAGGATCGTGAGCGCGTGAAGCTTGGTGATCGGCTGCGCCTCTGCGCGATCGTAGCCATCGCGCAGGTCGTCCGCGGGCGCGCGGTGCGCGAGCGCCGTCGGCCGCCCTGGGCCGATGTCCGTGTACGACTGGAGGATGGTGTTCGCGTCCTTGCCCGTGAGCCGATCGAGGAGCGCCGCGAAGCGGTAGAGATGATCGAAGTCTTCGATCAAGCCGAAGCGTAGGACTTGGGCGACGTAGGGATCGGGCTCGTGCTCCGCGAGGCTCGCCGTCACCTCGACGGCGGTCTGCTCGGAGGCGATGGTCGTCTCCAGCGGCGATTGATCCGCAGGCAGGAGGAAGGCCATCATCGTCGCCTGGTGTTGCTCGATGCGGCGCACCTCGGCGAGCGCGCGCCGGTGCTCTTCGCTCGCGCGGGCGAAGCCATGCGAAAAGCGCAAAGCCTCCCGCTCCAGCGCGTTCATCAGGATGATGCGCACGCGGGTGAACGCGTCGCCGTCGAGCTTGCTGATCGGCTCGCGCACCATGTCCCGCCAGTCCAACCGTTGGCGATCGAGCGCGACGCCTCGCTCTTTCATGATGGAAAGGGCCACGGCCACCTCCCCACGCGGCTTCGATGTCGGAGCACCGCACGGGAGGACCGCGCAGGCCGGAAGGATGCGCGCCCGACGCAGCGCACCGGCTCGGGCGTGCGATGATGCACACCGGAGCCGAGCGATGCAGACGGGCGACGCGGCCCGAGGTCGGCGACGGGAGATCGGGTGCGGCGCTCCGTACGGTCTCCTGGGACCACGCGTATGCGCCGGCAAGCGGCGCTTTGGCGCGCCCTTCACGCGCTCGGGACGGTCCGGCGCGATCACGGCGGCCCCGTGCCGGGCCTGTGGCGGCGGCAGAGGTGGTCCTCTATGATCCCGCCGTGCGTTCTTGGCTTCGTCTGATCCGGATGGTCCTTCCCCGTGCCGCGCGGCCCGCGGCGATCGTGATTCCGGCGGCCGTGCTCGGCGCCTGCATCGCCACCGCGCCCACGGGCATCCACCATCAGACGGATGATCCCGACGCCGGTGAGCAAGGCGGCAGCTTCAACTTCGATGCGAGCCCGCCGGAGAACCCCGACAAGGACACGTCGACGCCCGATCCTCATGCGGTGATCGGCGCCGAGCCCGCGCACGGACCCTTCCTCGGTGGCCAGCGCGTGCTCGTCCACGGCAAGGGCTTCACCTCGAAGGCGCGCATCTGGTTCGGCGACAACGAGGTCGATCCGGCCGGCACGATCCCGGTCGATCCCACGCGCGTGCAGGTCATCGCGCCGCCGGGCAAAGCAGGCCCCACCGACATCACGGTGCAGAACGGCGACGATGCCTCCACCAAGCGCACGCTCGCCGGCGCCTACGCGTACGACGCGCTTTACGCCTTGCCGAACAGCGGCCCCGTGCCGGGAGGCACGGTCATCGAGATCGTCGGTCAGGGCACCGCGTGGGACGCGAGCACGATCGCCAAGATCGACAACAAGCCCTGCACCACGCTCACGGTCGACTCGCCCACGCAGCTCACCTGCACCGTGCCCGCGGGCACGCCGGGCTCGAAGACCATCTCCGTCACCACCGCCACGGACTCCATCCTCGTCCTCGACGCGTACACCTACGCCGACAGCGACAACGGCTACAAGGGCGGCCTCTCCGGCGCGCCGCTCGCGGGCGCGCTCAAGGTCCTCGTCTACGACAACTTCGCGGGCACGCCCGTCGAGGGCGCGCTGGTCGTGGTCGGCTCCGACATCTCCACGGCCCTCGTCGCGCAGGCCGACGCCACCGGCGTCGCCGTCATCAACGACGCTTCGCTCGACGGCCCGCGCACGGTCACGATCGCCGCCAAGTGCCACAGCCCGATGTCCTTCATCGCCGAGCCCGTGGACACGATCACGGCGTACCTCGATCCGACGCTCACGCCCGCGTGCGCCGGTGAAGGCGATCCGCCGCCCGTCGGTGGCAAGCCGCTCTCCTCGGGCACGGTCACCGGCGAGCTCGTGTGGCCCCAGAAGGACGAGTTCAAGAAGGGCGATTGGTCCAACGTCCCCCTCCCCGCGAGCGCGAACGAGCATCAGGCCGCGTACATCTTCGTCGCCGCTTCCGATCCCACGTATGCGTTCTCGCTCCCGAACAGCGCGAGCGCGGTGCTGCCCACCACGCCGGGTGAGCGCGGCTATCAATTCGGCATCGGCGTCACGCCGGGCAACCGATCGATCTACGCCGTCGCCGGCATCGAGGACGACACGGTGAGCCCGCCGAAATTCACGGCCTACGCGTTCGGCGCGGTGAACGGCGTGTCGGTGCTGCCGGGCCAGCTCACGAGCAATGTCTACATCGACATGAACAACACGCTCGACCTGGCCTTGTCGATGAGCCTCAAGCCGCCGGCGCCCGGCCCCAAGGGCCCGGATCGCCTCAAGACCACGGTCGCCGTGCGCCTCGGGCCCGATGGGTATGCGCTCCTCCCCGGCATGCAGAAATCACCGTTCCTGCCGGTCATGGGACAGCTTCAGTTCGTGGGCTTGCCGCTCCTCGACGGCGAGCTCGCGGGCTCGGTGTACGTCACCAACGCGCGCGCGGTCACGGGCTCCGCGGGCAGCGCGCCGCTCTCCGTCATCGGCCGCTTGCTCGCCACCAACACCAGCCAACCGCTCGACGTGAGCGGCTTCGTCGCGGTGCCCACGCTGACCACACCGGCGGCCAACACCGCGTGGGATGGCAAAGCGCTCGCGGTCACCTTCCCGACGGGCGGCCCGCCCATCGATCTCACCGTCTACGACATCTCCGCGGGCAACGGTGTGGTCCACTGGTTCGTCGCCTCACCCGGCGGAACGCAGTCGGTGACCCTCCCCGACTTGAGCGGCTATCCCGACGTCGCGCTGCCGCCCGGCTCGATCAAGATCGGCGTGTATGGGGCGCGCGTCGACGGCTTCGACTACAAGAAGCTCCTCACCCGGCAGATGCGCCCGGCGGGCATGTCGGCTTACTCGCTCGATTACTTCAGCGTGCACCTCTGATCCCATGCGGACCTCGCTTCGACAGAGCCTCGTCCTCGCCGTCCTCGCCGCGGCGAGCTGCTTCAACCCCGGGGCTCGCTGGGACGACTCGAGTCGCCCGCACCCGCCCCCGCCGGTGATGGAGTGCGCCGTCGGCGCGCAGCGCTGCGCCCTCGGCAAGATCGAGCACTGCGACGCCACGGCGGACGGCGGCACCAAGTGGAACGCCACCGTCGACTGCGCCGCGCAGGGCCTCATCTGCTCGAGCCTCACGTACGAGTGCAAGGTCTGCATCCCCGACGCGGACTCGTGCAACGGGCAGGACGTGATGCACTGCAGTCACGACGGTCTCAGCGCCGAGTACGTGAAGACCTGCGACACCAGCACGGGCGACGCCTGTCGCGACGGCCTCTGCTTGAACCTCTGCACCGTCGCGACCGTGCAGCGGAGCAACGTCGGCTGCGAATACTGGGCGGTCGATCTCGACAACGCGATGATCAACGCCACCAGCAACGCGGCGGCGCAGCAGTTCGCGGTGGTGATCTCCAACGCGCAGCCCGACGTCCCGGTGAGCATCCACGTCTATCAAGACGACGGCAACCCCGGTGATCCGCCGGCGCCCACCGAGATCGCCAACGCCATCATCGCGCCCTACAACCTCCAGGTCTTCAAGCTCGGCCCGCGCGAGGTCGATGGCAGCCCGCCCGGCCAATACAACACCGGCACGCACACCGCGATCACGCGGCACGCGTACAAGATCACCACCGACTTCCCCGTCGTCGCCTATCAGTTCAACCCGCTCGACAACGTCAACGTCTTCTCCAACGACGCGTCGCTGCTCAAGCCGCGCGAGGCGCTGGCCCACGACGGCCTCGGCCTGCAGACGAGCTACGTCGTCGCCGGCTGGCCGCAGACCATCGCCGCCACCGACGATCCCGACACCAACTTCAACCCCACCGATCCCATCCACCTGCGCGCGTTCCTCACCATCGTGGGCACGCACGAGGACACCAAGGTGCGGGTGATCCCCAAGACCACCGTGGTCGGCGGCGGCCCGGTGGCGACCACGCCTCCCGGCGGCGTCATCGAGACGACGCTGCACGCGTTCGACGTGCTCAACCTGGAGACGGGCGACTTCAACGCCGACTTCACGGGCACACTCGTCGAGAGCGATCAGGCCGTCGTGGTCTTCTCCGGCAACGAGGCCTCGGACGCACCCCACTTCGAGACCCTCTCCGATCGTCGCTGCTGCGCCGACCACATGGAGGATCAGCTCGACCCGCTGCGCACCGCGGGCCGCACCTTCGCCATCGCCCACAACCCGAGCCGCACGCGCGCGGTCAAGGCCGCGGGCGCCGACCTCGTCGTCGTCGGCGAGCCGGATTTCGTGCGCTTCGTCTCGGCCTCCGCCAAGCCGCTCACGATCACGACGACGCTGCCGCCGCCGAACGACACGATTCATCTCCAGGGCCTCGGCGACATGGAGGAGGTCACGGCCTACAGCGACTTCATGGCGCAGAGCACGGAGCCCGTCCTCGTCGCGCAGATCATGGCCAGCCAGGACGCTGCCGGCGTCAAACGCGGCCTCCCGGGCGGCGATCCGAGCCTCTTGATCTACCCGCCGACGGAGCAGTTCCGGCTGAGCTACGTCTTCCTCACGCCGGACAAGTACGCCTTCGACTTCGTGGTCATCGTGGCCCCGCTCGACGCCCACTTGACGCTCGACGGCATCGCGCCCGAGTCCCTCGGCTGCGAGGTGACCCCGGCCGACGGCCTCACCGACGAGCAGCGCGGCAACAAGAAACCTCCGTTCGTAGTCTACAACTGCCAGCTCAGCTTCCCGCAGATCGACCCGCTCGCCATGGCGCCGGACAACGTGAAGCTCGGCATGCAAAACGACGGCGTGCACCGCGTCGAAGCCGACCAGCCCGTGGGCGTGATCGTCTCCGGCTTCGACTCCTACGTCAGCTACGCCTACGCCGGCGGCACGGACCTCAAGTCGATCAACATCCCCAAGTAGCGGCCTGCCGAATCGTTGGAGGTCAAACGATCGCGACGGGGCGCTCCAGGTCGGAGCGCGTCGATCGAATCGTTGGAGGTCAAACGATTGCGGCAGCGTCGGTCGGTCCTGGGCCGAAAATCGTTTGAGGTCAAACGATCGAATGCGCCGTCGTGGTGCGCGCCGGTCGAGTCGTTGGAGATCAAACGAGCGCGGTGCAGGTCGCTGCGCTCGTGCCTGTTGTGTCGAGTGGCCTCGACGCGCGCGCTCACCAGCGACGCGGCGCGGCCGGGACGCTCATCGCGGCCAGGAGCGCCGCGGCCGATGCGCCCAGGAGGACGGCGCTGTTGCCGAGCATCACGGAGAGCAGCACGCCCACCACGGAGGCGAGCGCTCCCGCGAGCGCGCCGGCGCCGAGCGACCACGTGATGAGCTCGGGCGTGCGCGATGCCACGAGCTTGATGCCGAGCGAAGGCAGCGCGCCGAGGAGCAGGCCGACGGGCGCGAGCAGCACGATGGCGACCGCGAGGCGCGCGCCGAGCGGCAGTGCGAGCCCTGCTGCCACGACCGGGCCGATGGCCACGGCGGCGAGCGCCAGCGCGGCCACCAGGATCTGCGCGCGGTAGCCCGCGGCGCGCTCGGCGTGGATGACAGGCACGCGCGCGGCGAGGAGGCTGCCCGCGCCCGCGAACGCGAGGAGCGCCACCTGCACCGTGGTGAGCGCGTGCCCGGATGACCGAGGAGGAGCGGCAGCCGCGCCGCGAACGCAGCGAACGCGAGCACCAGCGCCGCCGTCGCCGCCGAGAAGTATCCGAGCGGCGCGAGGCGGGCGCCACGCTCACGCTCGCGCGGGCGGCGCAGCGCCGGGAGGATCAAGCCGAGCGCCCACGCGCCCGCCGCCAGCACCGCCGACGCGGCCAGCACCAGGAGCGCCTGATGCGACGTCTGCAGGACCTTGAGGTTGCCCAGCGTGGCGCCGAGCAGGCGGCGCGAGAGGCTCGCGAAGTAGTACGGGCGATCGTCGGTCGGCGGCGTGAGATCGACGCCCTCGGCCGCGACCTCCGCCGCGGGATCGGGGGCGCTCATGATTCTGCGGCGCAGCTCGCCGTGCGGGTCTCCCGGCGCGAAGGCTTCGGTGTGCTTGTTCTTGCGACAGTGCGAGCGGAGCTGGCCCACGTCGCGCGCGGAGATCGGCGCCCGGGTGATCAGCACGCTCGTCGATCGCGTCGTGCCGCACGCGTACACGTGTTGCGCGGGATCGTCGATCCCGGCCGCGCGCAGCGCCGTGGCTGCGAGCACGAAGAGGCGATCCACGTCGCCGTCGAAGCGGCTCACGAGGACCGCCCCGTCGGGCGTGAGCCGGTCGAGCGCCTCGCGCAGACCTTCGACGGTGTACATGTGGTTCGGCTCCGCCGCGAGCGCGCCCAGCGACGCAGGCGTCTGCGTGTCCGGCAGCGGGATCACGATGGTGCGGAAACGGAGCGGCGCACGCTGGAGGTAGCCGCGCGGATCCTCCACGGCCACGTCCTGGATCTCGGGCTTCTCGAGGACCTCGCCGTTCCACTTCCGGTAGCGATCGCGCATCAGCGTGCGCACGGCCACGGCGTTGGGCTCGATCGCGTAGATCTGCTTCTGCGAGAGCTTCTGTGCGATGCGCACGTCACGCCCGCCGATGGCGCCGGCGATGGCCACGGGGCTCCCGTCGCGGTGGAGCACGTACGGGAGCTCGTCCGGTGAGACCTGAACGAGCGCCTTGCCTTCGAGCATCGGCACCGACGCGGTGCCGTCGGTGCGCATCGCCTGCGCGTTGGAGGCGGGCTTGTCGACGGTCAAGAGGCCGAGCGCCGTCCACTCCTGCGCGTCGCTCTTGTCGTGCGAGGCCCAGCGCAGCCCGCCGATCTTGAGCCAGGGCGCGCCGAGATCGCCGAGCAGGAGCACGCACGACGCGAGCAGCGCCGTGGCCACGACGCCGCCCGGCGCGCGCGGGAGCGGCGTCGCCTCGGAGGCCGATCCGAAGCGCGCGGCGAGGTAGAGCGCGAGCGCGGCGAGAGCATCGAGGATCATCGCCACGAGGCCCGTGCGCGGCCCGCCGATGCGGATCACCGCGATGACGAGCGGCCCCGTGATGGCAGCCGCCGCGAACGCCGCGAAGCCGAGGCGACCGATGTCGCGCGCCGCGTAGCGGAGCAACGCGAAGATGGTCAGACCGGCGAAGAAGAACGGCAGCGCCGCGGCCACGGAGAGCGCCGCGAGCCGGCCTACCGCGGTGATGTCGAGCGCGTCGATCGGCTTCGTGTGGATGATGATGAGCAGCGCCGCGAGCGTCGCCGCCGCGGTCAGCGCCGCGAAGACACCCAAGCGGGCGAGCACGACCGGAGGCCGCACCAAGCTCGGCGCGAGATGGAGAACCACGCCGCCTGCGCCCGCGCCCACGAGCGCGAGCGGGAGGACGGCGAGCGCGAGGTGATGGCCGAACAGCGCCGTGAAAATGCGATGGAACGCGATCTCGAGCAGCACCGAGGCCGTGACGAGGATCGCGAGGCCGGCCCGCAGGCCGAGACGCTGTCGAACGCGCATGCGGCGTCCCTCGTAGTGCCGTGACCGAGAAGTTTCACCAGGATTTGGGGCGAAGTGCGCACGAGGGCCCGCGGCAAGCGCGGTGGTCTGGCGCGACTCCACACCGAGCGACCGCGGAGCGTTCGCGTCGCGATGCGGATCGGCCTGCGTTTGCCCACAAAAACGACCGAGGATCCTCCAAGGAGGATCCCCGGTTCGGGGAGCACACTGCGATGCGGTGAGAGAGTGTGGAAGCGCGCCGGGAGCGCGCAGATGCGAGCTCGGCCGAGGAGACGGCCGAGCTCGGCGCGGGTCAGTGCTTCTTCCCGCCCTTGGTCGCCGGCGCCTTGCCGGCCGCGGGCTTGCCCGAGGGCGCGGCCTTGCTCGGCGTGTTGGGCGTGGGGTGGTTGACGGGCGGCGGCGGGGGCGGCGCCGCCTTGGCCGTGCCGGACGCGTCCGCGGTCGCAGAGCCGCTGGCGACGGGCGCGGCGCTGTCGGCTGCCGGCGCCTCGGAGGGGCCGCCGCCGAACTTGAGACCGAAGCTGAAGCCGCCCTTCATCTTCGCGGCCGTGCCCTTGGTCAGCTCGTGGACGTTGATCTTGTACTTGCCCGGCTGGAGGAAGCCCTTCAGCACCACGGATTGCGTGCCCTTGATCTCGCCGATCACGGCGCCGCCCGGCGCCGTCACGGTGAGGACGGGCCAGATCGGGATCTTCACGTTGGGCTGCGTGACCTCGACCGAGTAGTTGCCGGCCTTGGTGATGGTCCAATCGAAGTCCGTGCCTCGGTCGTCGGTGATGCGGCTGCGGCAGTCCTCCGCCCACGCGTCCTTCATGTTCGCGCAGCTGTCGTGCGGCGGGTCGCCGAAGATCGACATCGGGATGCCGCCCGCGAGCGAGAGGCCACCGACGACGAAGCCGATCATCGCGTTGCGTTTCGTGACGCCGATGAGTTGGTCACGGCCCTTCGTGGACGCGAGCAACTTGCCGAGCATCCCGTCCTGCTTCGTGATCACGCCGCCCGCGAGCTTGCCCATCACGAAGATGTTGCCCTGCGCGGGGATCAGCTTCTCCACGGCCTTGATGCCGACCGTGCGCTTGTCGCTGCCGTCGTACGGCACGTGCGCGCGGTACTGGCCGAACACCACGTCGCCGTAGGAGACGTTCTGCATCTGCTCGAAGCTCTTCTCCATGTCGCAGTCGACGTCCTGGCGGAAGTCGGCGCCCACGGGGCCGGAGCCGTCGTTGACGTAGATCTGCGACCCTTGGTGGTTGGTCGAGATCGAGGTGGTGCCCTTCTCCGTCTTGAGGCCGTTCTCGGTCTGAACCGTCTTCTCCCAAGACCGGATCAGCTCGACCTCGTAGTACACGCAGGGCTTGCCCGAGCACGGCGCCATCAACGGTTGCTGCACGACCATCGCGCCTTCGCAGCTCACCGTGCCCTTGGCGTCGGCGACCTGCGGGTTCTGCGCGATCTCACCGGTCTTCTTGAACGGTGCGGCCAAGATCTTCTTGGCCTTCATCTGCTGAAGGATTCCGACGACGAGCGCGACAAGCGCCACCACTACCAAAAAGAACCCGAGGTATTGCATCGCATCTCCTGCTCCCCGCAGACGGCGACGTCGCTGGAATGTGGTCAGCGGGTGGAGGCGACGGATAACAGAACGTCGGCGTGGGATACAATGCCTCAGGAGGGCGGCGCAGGATTTCGACGGGGGCTTCCTTACCGTCCGAGGGGCATAAGTGGCCACGCGCGGAGCAACGGCACCGGCGCCCCGGGACCGCTCTGTCGGAGGGCTCGGGCGCACTCCGCGGTGGTGATGCGCCGCGGCCCGAAAGCCGATGGATTCGCCGCATCTGCATCCATGAGGCGCGTCGGCGTGTCGATCCCCCAATCGTCTGGATGACCGGGGTCATCGAGCAGCACGTGCCCGAGCTCGTGCGCGAGCGTGAAGGATGCTCGATCTGCGCGAATTCCCCCGCGATCTTCGATGAGCACGTTGCGCAACGCCCCCGCGTCCGCCGCGATGAACGACTCCCCGATGCGCCCGCCGCCGGCGAAGGTCGGAATCAAGAAGACCTCGATGGTGGCTGGATCACCGTCGTCGAAGGCCTTGATGAGCGTCCGTTCTTCGACGGTGCCGGCGACGGCATCGACGTCGCTGAAATGGGAGAGCCCATCCTCGAGCTCGACGCGCCCGATGCAGGCCGTGAGGGTCGCGTCGGTCGTCACCGGGCCGCGTGCCGGTGGCTCGATTGTCGCGAGCCTGCCGCCGCGTTGTCGCACGAGCACGTCGGCGGTGCCGAATGCGCCTGCGCCCATCACGGGGTTGTCCGAGATCCGCACCTCGAACCCGGCGCGCGCGATCGCTGCGGCCACGACCCGCGCCGCGGCTGCCGGCCGCATGCCGCGCGTGATCTTCGCCGTCACGTCGCGCCCTTCGACGCGAAGGCGCACCGTCCCGCCGCTCGCCGGCAGCCCATGATCGCAGCCCAACGCGAGGAGATGCGCGCGCGGTGGATCGACGACACGCACGTCCGCCTGCGCGGGCGGTCCGAAGCTGAAGCCGCACGCACCCCACATCGCATTGGCCCGCTCGATCTCGCTGCGGGCGAGCGCGAGCGCCGCTGCATCGTCGCGGCCCACGGGCGGCGCGCCCTTGGGCGCGAGGCGCACCAAGAACATGCGCAGCGTGGCGCGATAGCGATCGATCGCGCCCGCGGGTGACCTTCGCGGACCGCCGACGCGGATCATCTGCAGCTTCTGCCGCTGCGCCGACGCCACCACGATGGCGCCGCCGAGCTCGACCTTGATCGATCGATCGACGACCAGCGGATGCGTGCGATCGATGTCGTCGGCCACCGCGCGAATGGGGCGCGTGGACGCGCAGGTGAGCCCCGAGGGCGTGCCCGGGCGACAGCGCACCTCGCCGAGTGGGACGTCGGTGAGCGCATCCAGCGACGCGCCTTCGCTCGACATCGACACGAGGTTCAGCGTGGCCGGCAGATCCTCGGCGTGCCCCACCACGACGAAGCGGAGCGCATCCGGATCACCGCCGTCGGCGAAGGGATCGGCGCCGAGCCGATCCGGCGGCGTCCGCTGCATCGACGCGTGCGATCGAGCGAGATCGACCTCCTCGCCATCGCCGCCGATCGCGTGCACCTCGACCGCACCGACGGCGATGGTGCGCCCGAATACGCTCACCGTCGCGCGGCCCGCGCGCACCGCTTCGAGCTCGAGCCGCGCCGCCGCGGGCGGGATGGAGCCGCCGGTTGCGAGCGGGATCCCATCGGCGAGAAGACGCACGCCATCGCCTTCGATCGCGAACGTCGTTCCCGGTGGGATCGACGATGGACGCGCGACGGCGACGAGCTCCGGTGCGTGCGGGACACGTGGCTGTTCGCGATCGGGGACGCCGTTGGCATCGTCGTCGTCACGATCGGCGAAGAGGACGATGCGGTCGTCCGCGCGCGCCGGCGAGACCATCACGCTCGCCGAAAGCGCGAAGAGGAGGACGCCGACGAGCCCGCTGCCTCGGCCAAGCACCCGCGCACTCTATCACCCCAGCGAACGATGGCCTCGCCCGCCGAGCCCATGTGTGTGCTCCGGCCTCACTCCGCCGCACGTGCGCGCGGTGGCCTCGTGCTTGCGATGTCGCGTGATCGTGCGTCCCTCTCCGTCAATTCACGCACGCCGAGCCTTTGCCGCAATGCGACGACGGCGCGATCCGGGCGCGTCGAGGGCGTGCCGAGAAAATCGTCCTTCGATGGACAGATTCGGAGCCCGAATCGCGTATAGATTCTTTAAGTCTCGAACGCGTCCGGCCCCCCGCCAGCGTTCACCAAATCCCACCACCGCAGCGGACCGCCCTTGCGACGCGGCTGCAGCAGGTGAAAGGAGCATCGTCATGAAATACAACGCTGCCCTAGCGTTCTGCGCCCTTGCCATCACCGCCGCCGTCGCGCGCGCTGACGAGCCGGCTCGCACCGTCGTTTTGACATCGATGCCCTCCGCCTTTCCGGAGGGCACCTTCATCGCGGGCACCACCGCTTACGTCTCGGGCCCATCGGCCTTCGGCACGGCCGGCCTCGGCCCGTCGTACATCGACGTCCTCGACACCTCGACCGGCGCCGTCACCTCCAAGATCCGCATCGCCGGCGAGGACCTCACGCGCGATCACGCGCTCGCCGGTGTGACCGGCGATGGATCGGGCCACCTCTATGCGCTGAGCAGCCAGCTCGGCGTGATCCGCATCGATCTCCGGAGCGGGGTGCAGACGATCTATGCATCCATCGGGCACCTGCCCGGTTGCGGTGAGCTCCCGCCGGGGCCTTGCCGCATCGCGGACACGTCGTGTCTCCCGCCTGGGCCGTGCGTCACCGGCCGTTGCTTGCCTCCCGGGCCCTGCGTTCCCAACGCCGACGGCGTCTGCCTCCCGCCTGGCCCGTGCGCGCCCGTCGCCATCGATCGCGGCAGCCTACCCAGCGATCTCGCGTTCGACGACGCCGGCAACCTCTACATCACCGACGCGTACCAGGCGACGATCTTCCGGGTCGCGCCCGGCGGCGGCGCGGCCGAGGTTTTCTACCAAGATGCTCGCCTCGACACGAGCGGCCTCGCCGGTTACGCGCCCGGCTTGAGCGGCATCCGCGTGAGCCCCGATCGGACGAAGCTCGCCTTCACGCAGACCACCGGCATCAACGCCGGCGTGCTGACGCTGCCGCTCATTTCCCGTCCGACGCCGAGCACGCTGCAGCAGGCGAAGGCGTACACGGCCAACGAGCGTCCCAACGGCCTCGCTTACGGCGCGAGCGGTCGCCTCTTCGCGTCGCTCTCCGGCTCGAACCAAATCGCGGTGATCGATCCGTACGGCCGCGAGCTCTCGCGTCTCTCGTCGTCGCTCCTCGACAGCCCCGCGACCCTGAGCTTCGACGGTCGCGGTGGTCTTCTCATCGCGAACCAATCGCTCTACGGCAACGCGGCGCACGGAGCCCTGCTCGACATGACCGTCTCCGACGTCGCGTCCCCGCTTCCGCGTCCCGCGATCCCCTGACGGGTCGGCTGTCGCCCCATCGTGATGGGCGCTGAAACGAAGACGCCGAGGGCAGCCCCTCGGCGTCTTCGTCTTTCATCGCGAGGATCGTCACCGGATCATCGCGACCGCGAGCGTGCTCGCCGTCAATTCATGCATGGGCGAAGCGCGACGCCGGGCTCGATCCCGGCGTCGCCTTCATCGCGAGCTCAACCCGCGCGTGCGATGGTGAGGATCACCTCTTCACCATCGACCGGACCTTCGCGACGCTCGCCCGTGAACGACGCCGGCCCGATGACGACCTCGACCGCGAGCGACTCCGCGGCGAGCTCGTCGCGGATCGCGGTGGCCACGCGACGGGTGCGCTCGCTGCCGTCGATCGAGAGGCGGATGCGATCGGTGAAGCCCAGATCCAGCTCTTTGCGCGCGCCCTGCACGCGCGAGAGGATCTCGCGGCCGAGCCCCTCGTCGCGCAGCGCATCGGTGAGCGCCGTGTGGAGCACGACGACGCCGCTCCGGCCGCCGGCGGCCGCGAAGCCTTCGGCGGCCTCGACGACCACCTCGATCTCCTCGGGCCCGATCTCGACCTTCTCGCCCTCGAGATCGATCGTCACCTTGCCGTCGGTGGCCAGGCTCGCGCGGAGCGCCGAAGCGTCGGCCTTGGCGAGCACCGCCTTGGCGAGCTGCACCTTCTTCCCGAGCTTCGGACCGAGCGCGCGGAAGTTGGGCTTGAGCACGTAGCGCACCTCGCTCCCCTCTTCGCCGGGGCGGAGGAAGCGCACCTCGTGCACGTTGAGCTCGTCGCGGATGAGCTCGACGTGCTGCGCGAGCGCGGTGGAGAGGCTCGCCTGCGACACCACCACGTCGGCGCGGCTCAGCGGCTGCCGCACCTTGAGCTTGTTGGCCGTGCGCACCTGGAGGCCGAGGCTTACCAGCTCGCGCACCGCGCGCATCTCGCGCGCGAGCGCCTCGTCGATCGCGGACGCGTCCGGCTCGGGATACGCGCAGAGGTGCACGCTCTCGGGCTGCGTGCCCGGCCACGGCGCGCGCACCAGGTTTTGGTGCAGCTCCTCCGCGAAGAAGGGCGTGAACGGCGCGATCAGCTTGGTGGTGGTGACCAGCACCTCGTAGAGCGTGAAGTACGCGTCGCGCTTGTCCTGCCAGGCCGCGCTCCCCGGCGCGGACTCCGGTGCCCAGAAGCGGCTGCGGCTGCGGCGCACGTACCAGTTCGAGAGCGCGTCCACGAGATCCACGAGGCGCTGCGCCGCTTCGTAGAGCAGGTAGCCTTCGAGCGACTGGGTCACGTCGCGCGTCGCGAGCGCGAGCTCCGAGAGGATCCACCGATCGAGGAGGCTGCGATCGTTCGCGGGCGGTAGCCCGTGCTCTTTGCGAGCGCCGCGGGCGTCGTCTCTCTCGCGCCGTCGTTCCCCTCGGCGGGCGAGAAGCCGTCGATGTTTGCGTAGATCACGAAGAACGAGTAGACGTTGCGCAGCTTGACCAAGAACTCCTTCTGGGTGCTGCGCACGTTGGTGAGCGAGTGCCGCGTGTTGGTCCACGGCGGGCTCGACGCGTAGAAGAACCAGCGGAACGCGTCCGCGCCCGGCGCCGGCGTGGCCGGATCCTCGACGAAGACGCGCTCCGGCTGCGGCCGGTTGGGCACGTCATTGGGCTTGATCCCGAGCGGATCCGCGTTCGGCACGAGCCCGAGCCGCGCGAGATCGTCCGGGTGGATCGCGATCACGCGGCGCTGGAGCTTCTTCGCCGGCTTGAGCTCCATCGCGATCTTCTCGCCTTCGCGATCGCCGCGGTAGAGCACCACCTTCGCCGTCTCGCCGCTGAAGTCGAGCCCCTCGAAGTCCTCGCGCGCGATGTACGCGACGCCGGGCTTCACCGCGAGATCAGCGGCCTTCACGCCGGTCTCCTTGAGCTTCGCCTCGTGTGCGGCCGGATCGAAGGCCACGAAGGCCATGCGAACGCGCTCGAGGATCACCTCAGGCGGCGTGTAGTTCCCCTTCCCCTTCGACTCCTTCTTGCCTTCGCGATCGCAGACGTGCCCGAGCACCACGCACGTCTTGTACGGCAGCGGGTAGCTCCGCACCTGCGACAGGCCCATGCGCTTCTGGGCCTCCTCGTCGAAGACGAGCGTCGAGATCATGAGCAGCGAGTAGAACCAGCCGCGCGTCTGATCGATCGCTTCGCTGATGAAGTCGGCCGGGAAGGCCTTGTCGAAGATCTCCTTCGAGCCCTCCGCATGCGGGTAGCCCCACTGCGCGAAGGGCATGCTCCCGGAGTCGAACCACGCGTCGATGACCTCGGTCGCGCGCTTCATGGTGCCGCCGCACTTCGTGCAGGGGAAGGTCACCTCGTCGATCCACGGCTTGTGGACGATGAGGTGCTCGTTGAGGCTCGGATCGGCGGCCTTCGCGGCGCGGAAGGCGTCGAACGCGCGCGGCGCGAGGGCCTCGATCTCGGCGACGCTCGCGGGCGCGTGCTGGTGATCCTCGTCCTTGTCGCAGACCCAGACGTTGAGCGGCGTGCCCCAGTAGCGCTCGCGCGAGAGCGCCCAGTCCACGTTGTTGGCGAGGAAGTCGCCGAAGCGCCCTTCCTTGATGTGCTCCGGCAGCCAGTTGACCGCGCGGTTGTTGTCGATCGCGCGCTCCTTGTTCGGCTGCGTGCGGATGTACCAAGCGGGACGCGCGAGCTGGATCAGCGGATCGTCGTCGGCGCGCCAGCAGAACGGGTATTCGTGGCGGTAGATCTCGTGGTGCACGAGGAGGCCGCGGGCCTCGAGATCCTTGAGCAGCGGCTTGTCGCCGTCCTTCACGAAGACGCCGGTGAGGCCGAGCGACGCCATCTCCGGACCGAAGTTGCCGTCGGCGCGGACCGCGCAGAGGAGCGGGATCTCGATGGGGTTCTGGAAGCGCTCGAGGTTCTTCTTGTGGGCGTTGAAGTCGTCCTCGCCGAAGGCCGGCGCCACGTGCACGATGCCGGACCCCTTGTCGAGCGTGACGAAGTCGGCCGCGATCACGCGCCAGTACACGGCCTCTTTGCCGCCGTCCTTGCGCGGGGCTTCGACGTCCCAGAGCGTGTTCGAATACGTGTCGAACGGCGGGCGATAGCGCTTGCCCACGAGCTCTTCGCCCTTCAGCGTGCGCTCGATGGTGAGGTCGCGCTTGAGCTTCTTCGCGAGCGGCTCGACGAGATCCTTCGCGACCACGAGCTTCTTGGTCCAGCCGCTCACCACCGCGTATTCGAAGTCGGCGCGCACGGCCGCATAGCCGTTGGACGACAAGGTCCACGGCGTCGTCGTCCACGCGAGCAGCGCGATGTCCGGATCCTCGTCGAGGGGGAACGCGACGAAGGCGCTGGGATCGTCGACCGTCTTGTAGTTCCACCCGACCTCGGCGGCGCTGAGCGCGGTGCCGCCCTGCGGCCACCACCAGCACACGCGATGACCGCGGTAGAGCAGGCCCTTCTTGTGCAGCTCGGAGAGCGCCCACCAGACGCTCTCCACGTAGCTCCGGTGGTAGGTGACGTAGGCCGTGGGGAGATCGACCCAGAAGCCGATCTTGTCGGTGAGCTTCTCCCACGCCTCCGTGTATCGGAAGACCGAGTCGATGCACTTCGAGATGAACGGCTTCACGCCGTACTTCTCGATCTCGGCCTTGCCGTGGATGTTGAGCTCCTTCTCGACCTCGACCTCGACGGGGAGGCCGTGCGTGTCCCAGCCGGCCTTTCGCGGCACGTCGAAGCCGCGCATCGTCTGGAAGCGGGGGAAGACGTCCTTCACCGCGCGCGTGAGCACGTGGCCGTTGTGCGGCATCCCGTTGGCGGTCGGCGGGCCTTCGTAGAAGACGAACGTGCCCTTCGACGGCCCGGTGGCGCGCGTCTCGGCCCGGAGCGTCTTGTGGAAGATGCCGTTTTCCTTCCAGAACGAGAGGATCGTCGACTCGTCTCGGGGGAAGTCGAGCTCGCTGCGGACCGGGAGAAACGGGCCTCGCGTGGCCTTGGGATCGCCTTGCATGGGCGGCTTCCCTAGCAAGATCGGGCGGAAGCGTCGAGAACGGGGCTGAGCACGCCCGTCAGATCGGCCCGGATCGCGGCCACGGCAGAGGCTCCGACAGCGAAGCACGCGGCCGTCTCCTCGGCGGTGATCCCGCCGAGCGCCACCACTTGGACGTCGAGCCCACGCGCCGTGAGCGACGCGCGCGCCTCGACGAGAGCCGACACGCCGAGGGGCGTGCCCTTCCCCGGCGACGCGAAGATCGGGGAGAGCACGGCCGCATCCGCGCCTGCCTCCGCCGCGTGCACCACCTCGGTGACCGCGTGGCATGCGACGGAGATCCACATCGACGATCCGAGGAGGGCGCGCGCATCCGCGACGGACACCGATCGCCGCCCGAGGTGCACGCCGTCCGCGCCCAACGCGAGCGCGAGATCGAGGCGATCGTTCACGACGAGCGCCGCGCCCACGGCGCGCGTGGCGACACGGAGGCGAGCGCCGAGGTCGAAGAGCGCGCGGGTGTCGAGCTCGGGATCGCGGAGCTGGACGGCGAAGCCGCGGCGCGCGCCGTCCGGGAGCGACGCGATCGCTTCGAGGCGATCGAAGAGCGCCCGCTCGGGCAGCACGTCGGCCGCGGTGATCTGGAGGACGCGGGGACGCACGTGAATGCCTCCAGCATACGCGGCGGCGGTCTCGGTCCGCGAACACGAAGACGCGATGACGGCGCAAGGACGGCAGACGCAGACAGGAGAGCCATGCGGAGATTCCCGGAGGGAATCGCCTTCCAGGGCCCTTTGGAAGCGTGTGAGCGAGCCCCAGGAAGGACGCCATGGAGCCTGTCGCGTTCACTGCCCACTGGGTCGCTGCCGCACGTGCCCGCGAATCCCTTCGTCCCGACGCGCTCTTCCAAGATCCTTTCGCCGCCGCGCTCGCGGGCGACGAAGGCGAGCGCTGGAAGGGTGATCCGCGCGACGAGGCGATGCTCGGCGCATACATCGCGCTGCGCACGCGCTTCTTCGACGACGAGCTGCTGCGCGCGGCCGATTCCGGTGTGCGTCAGATCGTGATCCTCGCGGCGGGGCTCGACGCCCGCGCCTATCGCCTCGAATGGCCTGACGGCACGCACCTCTTCGAGCTCGATCAGCCCGAGGTCATCGATCACAAGAACGGCATCCTCACCGCCACGCGCGCGACCCCGCGCTGCACGCGCATCACGATGGGCGTCGATCTGCGAAAGCCCTGGGCCGATGGGCTCTGCGCGGCGGGCTTCGATCCCAAGAGGCCGTCGGCCTGGCTCGTCGAAGGGCTCCTGCCTTACCTCGAAGAGGCCGACGTTCCTCGTCTCTTCAAGCAGATCGCGCCGCTCGCGTCCGCGGGCAGCACGCTCGCGCTCGACTGCGCCGGCGTCGATCCCTTCACGTCCTCGGGCTTCGCCGCGCTGGCCGAGAAGCTCCGGTCCCGCGGCATCCAGATGCACTTCGCGTGCAGCGATCCCGTCGCTTTGCTCGAAGGCTTCGGCTGGACCGCGAAGAGCGTCACCATCGCCGAGCTCGCGACCCGCGCCGGCCGCACCATCCCGTGGCGCGACGGTGACGGCGACCCGCTGCGCACGCACCTCGTCTCCGCCTCGCGACGCATCGATCACGGCTAGCTCCTCGATCGAAGGACGAGATCCGCATCGGGCTCTCGATCGGGAGCCCGATGCTCGTTCGTCGATCGCAACGCGTGCTCGTGCCTGCGCGCGGTCGTGCTACGGACGCGTCCATGGCCGACTGGAGCGACGGACAGTACGAGCAAACCGCGACGACGCTTTGGACCGCCTCCGAGCACGCGATCGCACGAGCGCGGATCACGCATGGCGAGCGCATCCTCGATCTCGCGTGCGGGACGGGCAACGCGTCCTTGCTCGCGGCTCGCGCCGGAGCGCGTGTCACCGGTATCGACCCGGCCGTGCGTCTGCTCGACGTGGCCCGACAACGGCTTTCGTCCGAGGGCTTCGAGGCGACGTTCCTCGAGGGCGCTGCGGGCGCGCTGCCTGCGGAGACGGCTTCGTTCGACGCGGCCGTGTCCGTGTTCGGTGTCATCTTCGCGCCCGACGCGAGCGCGGCGGTGGCGGAGCTCGCGCGGGTGGTGCGTCCGGGCGGCCGCGTGGTGCTGACGAGCTGGCTGCCGGTCGGCGCGATCGCGACCGCCGGACGCATGGTGCGCGAGGCGATGGCGGCCGTGACGCCGCCGAGCGCGACGCCTGCACCGGCCGTGGCGCCTTGGGGCGACCCCGCGTTCGTGCGTGAGACCTTCGGCGCGCACGGAGCACGGGTCGACGTCACCGAAGGCACGCTGGCCTTCACGGCCGACTCACCTGCCCTCTGGTTCGCCGAGCAGGAGGCTCACCACCCGGTCTGGCGCCTCGCTCATCGCCTCCTCGCGCCTCACGGCGATGCCTGGCAGTCGCTGCGCGATCGCTCCGTCGCCGCGCTCACCGAGATGAACGAGGACCCGTCGAGCTTCCGCGTCACCAGCCGCTATCTCATCGCCCGCGCCGACATGGCCGGCGGATAGCCTGCTCCTCGAGGCCATCGCGCGTCGCTGCGATCGACCGTCGTCACGAGCATCCCCGTCATCCATCGAGCCTCGCTGCGAGCGCTGGATCGATGCGCGCCGCGCCCCGCATCTCCGCCCCACGGTGACGGCGACGGGCGCGTCTGCACCACGAGCCTCGAAGCGTGCGCTCGCTCACCCGGGGGTACGATTTGCGCGTCATTTCTTCCGGCGACGTGGATCGTGTCGCAAAAATTCACCGCATCGACCACTCACCGGGTGGAGGCTTCATGTTCCGTAAAGGCATCACCATCATCCTTCCTTGGCTGGTGGCATTCGTTCCTGCTTGTCACGAAAGCAACGAAGAGAGCACCCCGCACAACACGGTCACGGGACCGAGCTGCAGCGACATCGCCGCGCAGTGCGTGGCCGATGGTCTCGGCTGCACCGAGGACGCCGCAGGCGCGCGCTGCGCGGCGTGCAGCGGGGGCACCTATGCGTCGTCGACGGGCACCTGCGAGCCGATCGCCGGCACGACGATGACGCATACGTTCCCCGAGCAAACGGTGGAGTCCGGTGAAGAGCGACTCCACGACTGCCGCAGCTGGACGTTGAACAACGAGAGCGAGATCTGGGTCAACACCGTCGAGCTCACCCAGAACGAGGACTCTCATCATTCCAATTGGGTCTTCGTTCCGGAGACCGAGTTCGACGGGCCCGACGGCATCTGGACCTGCAGCTCGCGCGGCTACGATTTCTGGCTCGCCGTGCAGGCCGGGGGGCTCGTCTACGCGCAGTCGACGCAGACCGCGCACGAGGTGCAACGCTTTCCGGCGGGCGCGGCCGTGCGCATCCCGCCGCACGCGCGCATCATCAGCGACATCCATCTGCTCAACACGTCGAGCGAAACGATCACTGGTCACGCCACGCTCACGCTCTACACGCTCGCGCCCGAGACCGTGAAGACGCCTCTCTCCGCGTTCCACATCGAGTACGACGCGCTCAACATCCCCGCCCACGCATCGGCGCGCTTCACCGGCGAGTGCGCCGTCGGCGGTGCGGTCACGCAGGCCACGGGCCAGGCTTTCGCGCCCAAGGTCCACTACCTCTTGCCGCACACGCACACGCTTGCGACCGGGTTCTTCGCGAAGATCCTCGGTGGCCCGCGCGATGGTGAGGCGCTCCTCGATCTGGGCGTCTACAACGGCGAGGCGCACGGACGCACCTTCGATCCGCCCATCGACATGGCGGGCGCCGATGGCTTCCAGTTCGGCTGCCAGTATCAGAACACGAGCGACACCAACGTCGGCTGGGGCTTCGGGGCCGGCGAGATGTGCGAGCTGTTCGGCTTCGCGGAAGGCTCGCCCTTCTTCCAGGGCTACGTGAGCGCAGGAGCGGCCGCCGGTGTCGATGGCACCGTGCAGCTCTTCGAAGGGTCGTGCACCACGCAGGTCTTCTCCGAGAAGTGACGCCGCGCCGTCGTGGCGCGGCGTTGCTTCGTCGAAGCGCGTGGCTACTCGTCCGACGCGGCCTGCTTGGGCTTGCGGAAGAAGCCGAAGAGCCGATCGAAGAAGCCGAGCTTCTTCGGCGGCGGGGCCTCCTCTTCTTCGACCGGCTCGGGCTTCTTCTCGACCCGGGCCGCCTTCGCGGGCCGCCGCTCCGTCTTCGCGACCGCGGCCTTGCGATCGACCTTCTCGACCTTCGGCGCGGGCGCTTCGCTGCTCTCGCTGCGCTCGCTGGTCGTTGCCGTCGGCTCCTCGCGCTCGGCCTGCACCTCGACCCGCGCGACCCGCGCGGCCTGCTTGGCGGCGCGGTCCTTCACTTTGAGCGCGAGCGCCTCCTTCGGCGTGAGGGCGGCCTTCTTCTTCTTCGGGAAAACGGGCTTGTTCGGAAGCGGGGCCGGCGGCGGCTCCACCTTGGCCACGGGCTCCGGCTCGGGCGCGGGGGGCGGAGGCGCCGGCCGCACGACCGGCTTCGGCGCAGGTGCAGGCGCTGCTTGTTGTTGCGGCTCCGCACGCGGCGCACGCGGCTCGTCGGACGACGGGCGCCCTTCGGGCCGGCGATCCCGATCGAACGAAGGTCGCGGCCTGCGATCCCGATCGAACGAACGATCGCGACCGAACGAACGATCGCGCTGCGGTCCGCGATCGCGATCCTGCGACGGTCCCCGATCGGTTGCACGCTCCGGCGAGCCCGATCGCTCTTGCTTGGGCGCCGGTGCCGCGACGGTGGTCTCGATCTTCTTCGCGGGCTCGGCCTGCCGAGCTGCGATGGCCGCACGCTCCTCCGGGCGACGCGCCGGCGTCCCTGCGCCGGAGCTCGCAGCAGCTTGCTCGGGATCCGCGGGGCGCGGGCGGCGCATGTCGATGATGCGGCGGCGTCGTTCCGGCGGTGCCTCGCCCGTTGCGGCGCTCGCAGATGTTGCCGCTGCTGGAGCCGTGCTCTTCGCGGGCGCCTCGCCGGCTGCTTCACTCGCCACCGGCGCGGTGCTCGCCGTCGCGCTGGAAGCTTCGTCCTTGCTCGGCGACGTCGCTTGCTCGTCCGCTGCCGCCTCTTGCTTCTTCGCCTCCGGCTCGTTCGCCGAAGCCTCCTGCCGATCGCTGGAAGCCTCTTGGTGCTCGGCCTTCGCCTCTTGATCGTCCGCCTTCACCGCTTGCTCGCTCGCCGATGCGGCGACGGTCTCTCCGGTGTCCTCGACCTTGGCAGTGGGCTCGGCGGAGGTCGTCGCCTCTCTGGCCGGGGTGTTCTCCGGCTTCTCCGTGGGATCTTCGTTGCTGGGCGCGGTGCTGGGCTCGGCCATGATGGGGCGCATCCTACTGTCGGCGGATCGGGGGGCTCAAGCTCGTGGGACGGAATCCTCCGCGGCCAGGCGGGCGAGCGCTTCGCCGTCGAGGCGGACGTTGAGCCACGGGCGCAGGACTTCGGCGCCGATCGACGCATAGAAGCGCAGCGCGGGCTCGTTCCAATCGAGGACCTCCCAGACGAACCGCGGGCAGCCGAGGTCGACCGCGACGCGCGCGAGCCGCCGCATGAGCGCGAGGCCGATGCCGTGCTTGCGGTGCTCGGGCCGCACGAAGAGATCCTCGAGGTAGAGCACCGGGCGGCCGCGCCACGTGGAGTAGCTGAAGAAGTAGAACGCGAAGCCCGCCGGCACGCCGTCCTTCTCGGCGAGCAGAACGTGGAACCGCGCCGCTTCGCCGAATCCGTCGCGCATTAGATCGGCCTCGGTGGCGACCACGGCGTCGGGCTCGCGCTCGTAGTCGGCGAGCTCGCGCACGAGCGCGAGGATGAGCGGGACATCGGCGGCGGTCGCCGCGCGGAGCGAGATCATGCCCGGGTCATGCGCCGGACGGCGCGCGAGCGAAAGCGCTACTTGCGCGCGAGCTTCTGGAAGCCGCGAACGTTGGCGTACACGAGCGCGATGGCGGGCACGAAGAGGATGGAGATGTTCATGAGGCCCACACAGAAGCGGCTCGAGAAGGCCTCGATGCAGCGCCAGCGATCCCGGAAGACGAAGTAGGCCACCGGGATCCCGACGAGCATGCCCGCGATCACGGCGAAGCCCGCCGCCTCGCGCGGCGCGCCGGCCGCATCGAGGATCACACCGAGGATCGACGACGGGATCAGCCCCACGAGGAAGATCTCGGCGAGGAACGCCAGCACGACGTACGGCCACGCCGAGAAGCGCCCGCGCTTCATCGTCAGATGCTCGCCGGCCGCGTCGCCGTGCGTGCTCGTGTTCGGCGGATCCGCAGCCCAATCACTGGCCGGCGCATACGGGTTGGTCGGCGCCGCATAGCCCGCGTGAGGCTGCTCGTGTCCCGGCACGAGGTTCGGCGCCGGCCCATTCCACGCCGGCGGAGGCGCGTACCCCTGCGCGTGTCCCGCCTGCGGACCGCCATATCCAGGCGGCGGCGCGTAGCCCGCTTGCTGCCCGGGATAGGCACCCGGCGGCGGCCCATATCCCGCGTGCTGCGGCCCACCCGGTGGCGGTCCGTAGCCCGCTTGCTGGCCGGGATAAGCACCCGGCGGCGGCCCATATCCCGGTTGTTGCGGCCCACCCGGTTGCCCGTACCCAGCTTGCGGCGGCCCGTATCCAACTTGCTGTGGCCCACCCGGCGGCCCGTATCCCGCTTGTTGCGGCCCACCCGGCGGCGCGTATCCAACCTGTTGCGGGCCGTATCCCTGCGGCGGTCCGTAGCCGGCTTGTTGGCCCGGATGTCCACCCGGCGGTGCGCCTGGAGCAGGTTGCGCATCGGCCTGCGGCGGCGGGCCGCCCGCATAGGGGTAAGGAGGCGCGTACGGAGGACCGGAACCTTGGGTCATTCAGCGCAGTTTCGAGGCATGCAGGGCCGCTGTCCATTCCCTGATCCGGGGCCCAGCAAAAATTCGACGCGCGCGTTGTAAGGTCCGCGACCCAGCCCGGACTACCCGACCGTGAGCCAGCGAGAGCAGCGCTTCGCCGCGATCATGCGGGACCATGGGCCGGGGCTCGGCCGTGTGGTCGCGAGCTATGCGCGCCCCACCGATCAGGACGATCTCGCGCAGGACATCGCGTTCGCCGTGTGGCAGGCGCTGCCGGGGTTCCGCGGCGAGTGCTCGGAGCGGACGTTCGCGTTCCGCATCGCGCACAACCGCGGCCTCTCGTACGTCGCGCGCCGTCGGATCGCGCGCGAAGCCACGGGTGACGAGGCTCCACCCGAGATCGCCGACACCGCGCCCGGCCCCGAAACGCGGGCCGCCGATCGTCAAGACGTCGAGCGGCTGTTCGTCGCCATCCGCGCGCTGCCGGTGGCGTTGCGCCAGGTGCTCACGCTCGCGCTCGAAGACATGCCGCACGTGGAGATCGCCGCGTGCTTGGGGATCAGCGTGGAGAACGTCGCCGTTCGGCTCAGCCGCGCGCGCGCCGCGCTCCGCAGAGAAATGGAGACGCCATGAGCGACGCAGAGTGGGAGCGCTTCAAGGCGACCTTCAAACAAGGAGGAAGACCGATGCCGTCCATCGTGAAGCGCGCCGAGTCCGATCGGCGCCGGTTGATCTTGGGCTTCGTAGGGATCTACGCGATCGTCGCCGTGCAGCTCGGCTTCGCGATCCGGGCGCTCGCACGCGCCCGCGACCTCGTTGGGGCCTCCGAGCCGGTGATGACCGTGCTCGTGACGCTGGCCATCGTCGTCATCGTGCATGTCTCCATGCGCGGCGGCTTTCGCGACGATGGCTCGGCGCCGCTCGCGCTCCTCGAGGGCCTCGAGCGACGTCACGCCGGCCGTCGCCGCATGATGCGCTGGATGCCCTGGCTCATCGGTGCAGGCATCGCGGGCACCATGGGAACCATGACGGCCACCATGATCGCAACGGGCCAGTTCCAGCCGGGCCCGGCGGCGACGACCGCCGCGACATGCCTCGCGTCCATCGCGCTCGCGTGGATCATGATCCGCCGCGTGGGCACGAAGATCGATCGCGAGCTACGCGAAGCCCACGAGGCGCGGCGCCTGCTTACCGAAGACGAAGCGCCGCGCTGAGCGTGCTCGCGACCCTCGAGCGATGCCGAGAGCATGTCTCTTGCCATCGCTCCGCGTCCGTCCGAGCTCGTCCCGTCGAGGCGGGAGAGCATGGACGACGCGACGTCCGCCGACAGCCCCAAGAGTGTACGCGGGCGGCCGGATTCTTTCTTATTGCATCTATGCGCATGAATGCATAGAACGAGTCCGTGGCTGCCACGGAGGACTCGGATCGTCTATCTCCGCCCCGCGGTGATGCGGGTGCGCGGTGGGAGCTTTATCGGCTCCTCGCCGATCCGGTCCGGCCTCGTCTCCTCGCGCTCACCTCCGTGGAAGAGCTGGGGGTCGGCGAGCTCGCCGAGCTGCTTCGAGAAGGTCAGCCCAAGGTGTCTCGTCATGCGGCGGCGCTGCGCGATGCGGGGCTGCTGTCCGCGCGCAGGCAGGGCACGTGGACGCTGCTTCGGCTCGCCTCCGGCGCGAAGGATGATCCCGTCGTCGCGGATGCAGTGGGCGCGGGGATCGCGTCGTGCCGGGCGGATGGGACGCTCGATCGGATCGAGGAGATCATCGGTCGTCGCGACGCGGAGACGCGGGAGTTCTTCGCGCGGAGCGGGCGGCCGGCGCGCGTCGGGCCTCCGGCGGAGCTCTCGGCGTACTTGGCGGCGTTCGCGCCGCTCCTCGCGCATCGCCGGCTCGCGATCGACGTCGGCACCGGGGACGGCGCGCTCCTCGAGGTGCTGGCCCCCGTGTTCGAGAAGGTGATCGCCCTCGATCGCGCCGATGCGCAGCTCGTGCTCGCGTCGGAGCGGGTGCGCCGGCGCGAGCTCGGCAACGTCACGCTGGTGCGCGGCGAGATTGATGGGCCCGAGGTGCGCGCGGCCCTCGCCAAGGTGATGGGCCATGCGGCCGAGGGCGGCGGCGCGGATGTGGTCTTCGCGTCGCGCGTGCTTCATCACGCGCCCGTTCCAGCGCGCGCCGTGCGTGCCTTGGTCGAGCTCTGCCGCCCGCCCGAGCCGGGTGATCGCGGCGGCGCCGTGGTCCTCCTCGACTACGAGGCTCACGAAGATCAAGCGCTGCGCGAGCGCGAGGCCGATCTGTGGCTCGGCTTCGAGCCGCGCGAGCTCAAGCGGCTCGGCAAATCAGCCGGGCTCGTCGACATCCACTGGCAGCGCCTCCCCGCCGCGTGGCAAGGCGAGGGCCCCGATCGACACCTCGCCTGGCAGCTCCTCGTCGGGTTCCGAGGCGATGGTGACGACGCTGCACGAGGCACCAAACCCCGGCGCTCGTGACGATGGGGCCACGCCGAGCCCCGACGCTGCGCGCCTGACGTTTTCCGAATTTCGCAACAGTCGATTTCGTCGATTTCAAGAAGAGGACCGAAGAGCCATGACCCAGAGCACGAATTACAAGGTCGCCGACATCAAGCTCGCCGATTTCGGCCGCAAGGAGATCCGCATCGCCGAGAAGGAGATGCCCGGGCTCATGGCCCTGCGCGCCGAGTACGGCAAGTCGAAGCCGCTCAAGGGCGCGCGCGTCGCGGGCTGCCTGCACATGACCATCCAGACCGCGGTGCTCATCGAGACGCTGGTCGAGCTCGGCGCCGAGGTGACCTGGACGAGCTGCAACATCTACTCGACGCAGGATCACGCGGCCGCCGCCATCGCCGCTGCGGGCATTCCCGTCTTCGCTTGGAAGGGCGAGACGCTCGAGGAGTACGATTGGTGCCTCGAGCAGCAGCTCAAGGCGTTCAAGGGCGGCAAGGGCCCGAACATGATCCTCGACGACGGCGGGGATCTCACGATCTGGATCCACGAGAAGCACCCGCACTTCTTCGACGGGCCCGACGGCATCCGCGGCCTCTCCGAGGAGACGACCACGGGCGTGCACCGCCTCTACGAGATGAGCAAGCAGGGCAAGCTCAAGTGCCCGGCCATCAACGTCAACGACTCGGTCACCAAGTCGAAGTTCGACAACCTCTACGGCTGCCGCGAGTCGCTCGGCGACGCCATCAAGCGCGCGACGGACGTGATGTTCGCGGGCAAGATCGCGGTCGTCTGTGGCCACGGCGACGTGGGCAAGGGCTCGGCCGAGGCGCTCCGCGGTCTCGGCGCGCGCGTCATCGTCACCGAGGTCGATCCCATCTGCGCGCTCCAGGCCGCGATGGAGGGCTACGAGGTCCGCTCGATGGAGTCGGCCGCGCCCATCGGCGACATCTTCGTCACGGCCACCGGGTGCAAGGACGTCATCCGCGCCGAGCACTTCAAGGTGATGAAGGACGAGGCCATCCTCTGCAACATCGGCCACTTCGACAGCGAGATCCAGGTCGCGTGGCTGGAGTCGAACAAGGAGCTCAAGCACGAGGAGGTCAAGCCCCTCGTCGATCAGTACATCTTCCCCGACGGCAAGCGCCTCACGCTCCTCGCCAAGGGCCGCCTCGTGAACCTCGGCTGCGCCACCGGCCACCCGTCGTTCGTCATGAGCTGCTCGTTCACGAACCAGGTGCTCGCGCAGATCGCGCTCTGGACCGAGAAGTTCGCGGCCGGCGTGCACCTCCTCCCGAAGAAGCTCGACGAGAAGGTGGCCGCCCTCCACCTCGGCAAGCTCGGCGTCGAGCTGAGCAAGCTCACCAAGGATCAGGCCGACTACCTCGGCGTGCCCGTCGAAGGCCCGTTCAAGCCCGAGAACTACCGCTACTGATCCGCGCGAAGGCTCACGCCTTCGCAGTGCTCGCGCTCCCCTCGCCTGCGCTCGCGTGCTCATGCGAGCGCACTGCATGAGTGCCCGGCGACCTCGTGATGCTTCCGCAAAACACGCGGGCGCGAGCGTCGTATTCTCCTGCTCCCGATGAGCTCCCCTACCCTCGCGGACGTCCTCGCGCGCATCGAAGCGGCGAGCTCCGCAAACGCCGTCATCTCCGACGCGGCCTATGCCGCCATGCGCGATCTCGATCGCATCGGCGCGGCCGCCGTGGCGCCGCTCCTCGCGCTCGTGGAGCAGAACCGAAACATCTGGTTCGACGCGCTGCCGCCGCTGTTTTGGCTCGTCGAGCGACATCCGGTGGAGGCGCGATCGCTCTTCTTGCGGCAGCTCGGGAATGGCCGGCGGCGGGACCTCGCCGTTCGCGGGCTCCTGCGGGCCGGTGCGGCGCCCGAGACGCTGCCGTTGCTGCGCGATCCATCGCCGTCGATCCGCCTCGGCGCGGCCTTCACGCTGGCGTGCGCGCCCGATGTGGATGCGACGCGCGCGCTGGTCGAAGCGCTTCGCGACGAGGAGGTCGGCGAGACGGCGCTGGCGCTGCGGCTCGCGCTCCTGCGGCGTGGCGTCTGCGCGAAGATGTCGGAGAGCGCGTTCGCGCTGGGAGGCGCCGACACACCCGCGCACGCAGCCTGGACGCGCGTGGCCTGGCTGCGCGACGGCGCGATTCGCGAGGTGATGGCTTCGTTCGACGGCGATGACGACGCCGGGCTCGATGCGACGCTCGCGGCCCGCGCGAAGGGCCAAGGATCGCCGATGGCTCCTGCCGATCCATGGCGTTGGGCGAGCGGCGCGGCGCTGTCGCCTGATGCGGCGCGCGGGCTCGATGCGCTGCTTCGGACGAGCGTCCCCTATGGAGGTGACGAGGCTTCGGCCATCCTCCTGCTCGCTTGCGTACGCCACCGGCTCGACGGGCGCACCGGCGAAGCGCTCGCGGCGCACGTTCCGCTCGTGGGCGCGGCCATCTGGGCGAGCGATGCGTGGATCGAGGCCGAGGGCGCGCGCTTCGAGAAGGGTGACGCGAAGAAGATCATGGCGCGGCACAACGCGCTGACGAGGACCGATCGACCGGAGGCCGTCCAATGGCTCGCGCGCGCCATGCGGAGCGCGCGCTTTCATGGCCATCGACACTCGCTGTGGCGCCACGTGGGGCCGCTCGTGGGCGTGATGCCTGCGATCGAGCGGCTCGAGGTCCTCCCCGAGCATGGGCTGTCGCATGCGGGAGAGCGGACGCTGCAGCACGGATCGCTGTCGGCGACGGTGCGCCTCGACGGCGGCGGAATGCTCTCGTTCGTCGACCCGAAAGGCCAGCTCAAGAAGAGCCTGCCCAAGCCGAGGGGAGCATCCGCGCCGGATGTCGAAGCCGTGACGGCGCTCCACAAAGAGCTCCGCAGGCGCGTCGAGAGCACTTGGACCATGGCGTGTGAGACGTTCGAGCACGCGATGATGGCCGGGCGCCGCTTCACGCCGGACGCGTTTCGGGCGCGCTTCGTCGAGCATCCGATCGGTGCGCGCATCGCGGCCGGGTTGATCTTCATGACCGGCGAGGGGCGCTCGTTCTGGATGGGCGAAGGCGCGCCGCGCGACCTCGCGTCCAAACCGGTGAGCATCGACGACGCGGTGCGGATCGCGCACCCCATCGATCTCTCGCGCGAAGAGATGGAAGGCTGGCGCTCGCGCATCGCGACGCAGCCTTTTCTCCAGCTCGAAAGGGAGGCGTTCGCGCCCGCGCTCCCGCAGATCGTACTCGGGCCTCACGACGTCGCGCGGCTCCTCGCGCGGCTGCACGAGCGAGGCTACGTCGCCGGACGCACCACGCCGTACACCTACCATGTTCGCCACATCGGGCCGTATTTCTCCCTCGTCATCGAGCACGCGCCCCTGCCGTGGAATCAGTCGTCGGGCACGCTCGCGATCGCCTGCACGGCCGTGCGCCGTGACGAGCTCGACGTGCCCATCGACGACGCGCCACGCTCGCTCGTAGCGGAGCTCCACGCCGATCTCGTGAGCCTCGGGCTCGCTATTGCGTAGCGCTCGGTGATCGAGCTCGGGCTGAGGTCACGTCCCCGCGGCACGGGCGCGCACGCGGTAGACGACGCCCGTCTTTTCGGCCTGCCCTTCCACGTCGTCGATGGTCGGCACGCGGTACCGTGTGATCTGTTCGAGATCGCCGTCGTCGAGGTAAGCGCGCCCAGGATCGCCGATGAGCACGAGCGCGCCGGCCTGCGCCCGCGCACGCAGGAAGGTCTGCACGCGAGAGGCCATGGCGCGGTCGTAGCAAACGTCGCCTGCGATCACGACGTCGCAGCCCGCGAGCCATGCAGGCGTTGTGTCGAGCACGTCTTCGAGGCGCGCGTCGATGGTGACGCCGGAGAGATCCGCGTTGAGCGCGATGGCGATGGCGGCCAGCGGATCGCGCTCGACGGCGATGACGTTCGCCGCGCCGGCGAGCGCGGCGGCGACGGCGCAGAGGCCGGATCCCGAGGCGAAATCGAGGACGCGGCGGCCGCGGACCAGATCGGGCACATCGAGCAGATGACGCGCGAGCGCTTGCCCGCCGGCCCACGCGAAGGCCCAGAAGGGCGGCTCGATTCCATGGAGCGAGAGCGTCTGCTCGGTGGCCTGCCAGAGCGGCGTGACCTCCGTCGCGAGGTGGAGGCGGATCTCCGGCAGGAGCGGCGGGGCCACCACGGCGGTGTTGGAGCGAATGAAGGCGCGGAGGCGCTCCGCTTCGGCAGCGTGCATGCGGATCGGCGTCAGCGTTCGACGGCGAGGGCGGCGCGGATGGCGCGGCCGAGCTCGTCCGGGCGAAAGGGCTTTTGCAAGAGGGCCGCGCCCTGTTGCAAGCCGCCGTGCTGCTCCATGGCGTCGGCGGTGTAGCCGGACATGAAGAGCACGCCGATGCGCGGCCGAACGGCGCGGATGCGCTCGGCCAAGAGCGGGCCGCTCGTCTTGGGCATGACCACGTCGGTGAGGAGCAGATCGATGGGCCCCTCGTGCGTCGTCGCCAAGTGGAGCGCGTCGTCCGCGTCGCGCGCCGCGAGGACCTCGTAGCCGAAGCCGCGGAGCACCACGCCGAGCACGTCGCGGAGGCGCTCCTGATCCTCGACGACGAGGATGGTCTCGGTGCCGTCGAGGGTGTCGGCGCTCGGCGCTTCCTTGCGGTTCGACGGGGCGGCCGACTCGCTGCGCGCGAGATGGATGGAGAACGTCGTGCCCTTCCCCGGCTCGCTCTCGACCACGATGCCGCCGCCGGCCTGCTTGACGATGCCGTACACGGTGGCGAGGCCGAGGCCGGTGCCCTTTCCGGTCCCCTTGGTGGTGAAGAACGGATCGAAGATGTGCGCGAGCGTGGCCTCGTCCATGCCGGTGCCGGTGTCGCGCACGGTGAGCACCACGTGCGGGCCGATCGTGAGGCCGTCGTGCTTCTCGGCGAGGGCTTCGTCGACGTCGACGTTGCGCGTCTCGATCGTGAGCGTGCCGCCGCCGGGCATCGCGTCGCGCGCGTTGACGACGAGGTTCATGAGGACCTGCTCGAGCTGCCCGCGATCGGCTTCGACGGCGCCGAGCCCGCCTTCGAGGTTCGTCACCAGGACGACGTCCTCGCCGATGACGCGCGCGAGCATGCGCCCGAGATCGGTGACGATGGCGTTGAGATCGAGCACGGCCGTGCGCGAAGGCTGCGCGCGGCTGAAGGCGAGGAGCTGCTGCGTGAGCGCGGAGGCGCGCGCGCCCGCGGCCGAGATGTCGTCGAGGAAGCCGTGGGCCGAAGGATCCGCCGCGAGGTGCTGCCGGAGGAGGTCGCTGTTGACCGTGATGATGGCCATCAGGTTGTTGAAGTCGTGCGCGATCCCGCCGGCGAGGCGGCCGATCGCCTCGAGCTTGTAGGTCTGGAGGAGACGGCTCTCGGCGCGCTCGCGCTCCTCGATCTCGCGCTTGAGCTGATCGTTGGCGTGGCGCAGCTCGCGGGTGCGCTCCTCGACGCGGCGCTCGAGCTCGCCCTGCGCGCGGCGGAGCTCGTCCTCCATGCGCTTCCGCGCGAAGAAATCAGGGATCGCCGTGCGCGCCTGCGGCCGCCCCACTGCGAGCCCACGCCTTCGGCGAAAGACCTCGACGTACGCTTCGATGCGCGCGGGCGGCGCCATGATGAAGCGGCAGACGTCGTCCCCGCGCGCGCGGCACAGGACCTCGGCGGAGACCATGCGATTGCCGAAGGCGTGCTCGGTCCAACCCGAGGAGTAGCCGGCGTTCATGATGCACACCGGGCTCTGCCGGCGGTGGCCGGTGCGGAGCCAAGCGTCCGACTCGAACGAGTACGGGTGATCGTAGAGCAGGTAGAAATCGTCCCCGGGCACGGGGCGCGACTCGGGGTGGATCTCGACCTTGGCCCAGCCGGTGTGCGCGAAGTGGACGGGCCCCGCGGAGAGCCGTTCGAGCGGCTCGACGAGGCCCATGCGGGCGCAGAAGCTCTGCGCGTCGGCTTTGCCGACGGCGTGCGCGAGATCGAAGAGGATGTTCTGCGCGAACTGGTTGGCCTCGTCCTCGCGGTCGGGGCCGTACAGCTCCTCGACGAGGGCGAAGAACTCCACGGAGAGCGAGGCCGCGCGCACGAGCACGTAGCGCTCGCCCACGATCTCGAGCGAGCCGTGCTCCGGATCGCTCCTCAGGGCGCCGAAAAAGCGCGACACGATCTCCTCGGCTCTGGCGAAGAGCGGCTCGTGCTCCGGTGGCACCTTGACCGTCTTCATCACCGTCGAACCCCCATGGGGACTGCATCCTACACCGGCGGACGGAGGCGCGGCGCGGGAACTGCCCCGAGATGGGGCGTCTCACCCGGCGTGGCCGCCGGGCCCGGACAAAAAAGAGTGAGCCACGCAACTTCGGCCGCGCTCGCGTCGATAGGGCTTCTGGGGGCCCGATTCGCCGGGCCCGAGCCCAGCGATGCCTTCGCCCATCCACACCACGCTCGTCGATCTCCTCGACGCCCACCCCGAGACCCTCGCCTACCTGCTCGAGCTCGGGGGCGAGCCGCCGGCGGGGCCGCTCGTGCCCGCGACGGGCACCCGCACGAAGACGTTCACCCTCGAACGGCGCGTCGATCGGGCCTACCTCGTCGGATCGCCGAGAGCGCCGACCGGCTTCATCCTCGCCGAGATCCAGCTCGCGCCCGACGACGACAAGCGCCGGGCCTGGCCGCTCTACGTCGAGCTCGCCCGAAGCCGGCACGCCTGCGAAGGCGCGCTCGTGGTGCTCACCGTCGCGCGGCGCGTTCGCCGCTGGATCCGGCGCCGCATCGTTCCGCCGACGGGCCAGCTCGGATCGCTGAGGCAGCTCAAGCCCAAGGTGCTCGCGCTCGATCGGCTCGATCCCGCGCTGCTCCTCCGCCCGGACCGACCCTACTTGGCGCCCCTCGCGGTCGCAGCCCGTGCGGGCCGGAAAGACGTGCAGAGGGTCGCCGAGACCGCGGTGGCGCTCACGCTCGAACAGCTCCCGGAGCGCTTGGCGGCGGACCAGCTCGATGCCATCCTCGGCATGGTCAACGACGCCCTCCGCGCCCACCTGGAGACCCGGATCATGGTGCATCGCGAATACCGCAGCGAGCTGTTCCGCGGCATCTACAAGAAAGGCGAGGCCGAAGGAAAGGCCGAGGGCGAAGCCAAAGGCAAGGCCGAGAGCATCCTGGCCGTGCTCGCGGCCCGCGGCATCCCGGTGAGCGAGACCATCCGGCAACGGATCCTCGGCTGCACCGATCTGGCCACGCTCGACGCGTGGCTCCCGCGTGCGGTCGTCGTGGCGACGGCCGCCGGTGTCGTGCGCGCCAAAGCACCCCCGCGTGCCCGAGCCCCGCGACGCACCGCAAAGGCCTGAGCGAACGATCCCTCAGCCATCGTTGGGCGGTGATCCGTCCTTGGGCGCGTGCTCTTGCTCGCGTCGCGAGAGGCGGAGCGTGAGGCCGACGAGCACGACCACTGCGAGCCCCATCACGGCCCACAACGCCACCTGCTGTGCCCCGCTTCCGAGCGCCGCGCGCTGGTGGCGTGGGTTGTAATCGAGCGGGCCGAGGACACCGGCGGGCGCCTCGGCCGCGAGGATGCGATCGCGCAGCCGAGCCATTTCGTAGCGTGGTGGCTCGACGCCGGCGTCGCCGGCGAGCAACGTGTACGCGCCCGCCGGCGCGACGACGCGGAGCTCCGCGAGCGGCAGCGTGGCCCGCGCCGACGTGAGCGGCAGTGGGGCGTCGTCGCCGTCGTCGACGACGAGGATCATCGACACGAGCCGAGCGGGCGCGAACGCGATGTCGATGCTCTCGGGGCCGCCGGCGGCGCGGGAAAGGCGGCCCGAAGCGAGCGTCATGGATCGGCTCGGATCCGCGGAGCCGTCGCTCGAGGCCTCGCCCAGGAGGCGATACGGGCGATCGAAGAACGCGCGGTCCACGCGGATCGTCAGCGTCTCCACCGCCGCCGGCGCCACCGGCAGGGCCAGCGTGTAGCGCGATCGTCCTCGCTCGCGCGCGAGGTCGACGCGCAGGGCGACCTCCTCGCGCTCGACCGACGTGCGGAGCACGTAGGGCCATTGACGAGAAGCGCTGTCCACCACGCGGAGATCCGCGAGGTCGGCGCGCGCCGCGGCCAGCACGTCGGGCCCGAGGCGCACGCGCGCGACGCCGCCGGCCGACGCAGGGAGGGTCAGCGGCGCCGCGTGGGTGAAGCGCGTGGGATCGATCTCGGCGGCCGGTTGCTGCGGGAGCGGCTCGCCGGCGAGCGCCGGCGCCGCGATCAGCGAGACGAGGAGCGCGAGGGCCGCGGCGAGGATCACTTCGCGGCCTCGTCGCGGCGACCGAAGACGAAGCGCTGGTACGCGAGCGAGATGAGGATGAGCGAGAACGCGAGGCCGACGAGGGACATGACGCGATAGAGATCGTGCAAGTGCGAGAGGTCGTACAGGAAGACCTTGCCCGCCGTCACGATGATGAGCGCGAGGCTCGTCCAGCGCAGCGCCGCCGAGCGGCGCGCCATGCCGAGGCCGAGCAGCACGAGCGCGTAGATCGCCCAGGAGAGCGACAGCGTGAGATCCCGCGCCGGCAGGCGATCGAAGACCACCTGCAGCGTGGGCCCGTTTCCGAAGGCGTCGAAGATGGTGAGGTTCTCCCAGACGAAGAAGACCACGATGGCCGACGCCGCTGCTGCCACAGCGAACGTGGGGCGGCCCTTCTCGTAGAGGCTCGATTCCCAGGGGCGTGCGCGGGACGCTTCCTGATCGCGGAGTAGCCACCACGCGCCGACGAGGCACGCGGTCGGGATCCAGTACGTGTAGAGCAGCCAGTTGAGCACCGGCACGCCCGAGCGGAGGTGGTAGTCGAGCAGCCACGGGTTGAGCACGAGGCGCATCGTGACCACGCCGAGGTGCGCGAGGGACGTGTACTTGAGGCCCGCGTGGTCCATGCGCTTCCACAGCGCTGCGAGCGCGAGACCTTCGAGCGCCCAGCCGACGGTGACCCACTCGTTCTCGAGCTGGATCGGGACGGCCACCGACACCGCGCAGAGCGTGACCGCGAAGAGCCACACGAGCGCCGTCTTGCGCAGGGATCCCTCGGCCGGCAGCACCGGTCGCGCGCGCACCGCGACGACGGCCGTGATGCCGCCGAGGAGGATGGGCAAGAGGCCCACGGCGCTGCGGCCGAGCGCGATCGTCCACACGAGGTAGAGGCCGGGGAACCACAGCGGCCCCGCCAGCGCCGCGGCCCGCCACGCCCAGGCGTCGTTCTGGAAGCGCCGCGCCGCCGCCACCGGCCACATCGCGACGAGCACGACGGCGAGCACCTGGCCGCCGAGGGCGATCAGCGCGACGCCGCGAGATGCATCCTCCGCGGGCACCACGCGCCCGAGCACGTACGCGAGCTGCACGAACGCGCCGCCCAGCGCGGCCGCAAAGGCCCAACCGCCGTGCCCGAGCCGCGCCGCCGAGATCAAGATCAGCGCGAGCAGCGCGATGGTGTCGAGCAGCACGAGCGCGGTGGGCGCGCCGTTCTCGAACGCGTCCGTGAGCAGCAGCATGGCAACGAGCGCCGCTCCATGGCTCGCCCAGCGGCGCCCCTGCGGCTCGGTCGTGCCCTGCACCGCGGCTGCCATGCCAATCGCCACGAGCAGGCCGAGCGCGAGCCACGCGGATGCCGGCGGGAACAGCGTGTCCGCCGCATGCGCACCGTGGATGACCGGCAGCCCGATGCCGAGGACGATCGCGACGGCGAGGTGGAGCAGCCCACGGCCGGGCGCCCGCGCTTGCCGGATGACGAGCGCACCGAGCAGCAGCGCGCCCGCCACGAACGGCCACGGCACGTGCGCCGCGCCGGACGCTGCCGTGCCGAGGAGCAGCACCATGATGCCGACGCCGAGGACCGAAGCGCCGCGCGCGATCCACGTGGCGGCTGCGGGTGTGGACGCCGGACGCTCGGCGAACGCGTGCAACAGCGCGGCGAGCCCCGTCGCGAGGACGGCGACCTCCCAGCCGACCGCAGGCGCGTCGTGCGTACCGAGCCAGATCGAGAGCACCGGGAGCGCACCGATGGCCGCACCGAGCGCGATCCACGCCGACGCCTCGGCAGCGCGTGCCGCCCACGCCGATGCAGCCACGAGCACCACGAGCAGCGCCGCGAGAGGCGCGAGGTGCGGGCCTGTCTCGCTGCGTGCGGCGAAGTAGAGCGCAAAGGCGAGCGGGAGCAGCGTGACGAGCGCGTCGGGGCCTCCGTGCTTGTCGGAGGACGCGCGTCGGATCATCGCCGCGCCGAGCAGCGCGAGGGCGGCGACCACGAGGATCCCGCTCAGAAACACGGGCTGCGCGGGGAACCCGACATCGCCCACGTGGGCCGCATGAACGACGGGGACACCGAAATTGAGGAGCAGCGCGACGCCGAGCCGGAGCGCGGGGCTCCCCATGAACGACTGCCGCACCGCGAGCGCTCCGAGGAAGAGCGAGCCTACGAGCCACGGCCAAGGATCGCGGCTCGACGGCGCCGCCGCGCTCGCGAGCAACAGGAAGAGACCCGCCAGCGCGGCAACGGCGGCGGCGCTCGCGGGGGACACGGGCGCTTCGGTCGGCACGCCGGCGACCGACTCCGCGTCGACGGGCGGCGTGCTGATCGTCGCGCGCGGTCGCAGTCGATTCAGCTCGGCGAACCCGTGGAAGATCATCCCCAGCACCGCGACGACGCCGGTGACCTCCCAAGCGATCGCCGCGTGGTCGTGGGCGGTGACGAAGGCTCCGATGACCGCGATGTCGGCGACCGCGGCGGTGAGGCTCATCCAGGCGGAGCTGCGGGCGCGCGCCATCCATGCGGCGCCGGTCGAGAGGATCACGAGCATCATCCCGAGCGGCAGGAGGTGCTCGCCGAGATCGCTGCGCAGCCCGAAGTAGAGGCCGAACGCGTACGGCACGAGCACGGTCGCGGCGCGGGTGATCTTCCAAGCCTGGCTCTCGTCCTCGCGCGGCTCGGGGAGCGAGACGCCGTAGAGGGCACCGAACACCACGATGATGCCCATGCCGAGCGCCAGGCGATCCGGGCTCATGCGCGCGCCGATCCAAGCGACCTGATAGAAGGCCGTGCCCAGCAGGCTGAGCGCGCCCAGCACCGCCCAACGGCGCCGCACCGCGAGATAGAGCAGCGCGCTGTCGAGCAAGAGGAGGTAGCCGAAGAGGCCGACCGGATGATCCTCTCCCGACGCCAGCGCGACCGGCGTGACGAACCCTCCGAAGAGGCCGAGCAGCGCGATGACGATGGCGTCGTGCCGCATGGCGAGCACGCCGCACGCGACGGTGACGAGCGCCATCAAGCCGAACGACGGCGCGCTCCCCACGAGCCCGTACAGCGCGTGCGCCGCCCAGAACGACGTGTAGAGGATGGCGATGCCCGCGCCCCCGAGCCAATTCGCGAGCACGGTGTACCGGCGCCGCAGCATCAGCTCCGAAGCCGCGACCCCACCGAGCCCGACGAGCGTGCCCAGCACCACCCGCAAGACCGGCGGGATCAGCCCATGCTCGAGCGAATACTTGAAGAAGTAGAGCCCCGCGAGCACGAGGATCGACGCCCCGAGCGCCGCAGCGCCACGCACACCGATCCAACGCTCCCAATCCGGGCGCATCGGCTCGCGCGCCGGCTCCGCCTCGGAACGAGCGGCCATCGGCGGCGCCGAAGAGGGCTCCGCGGCTGCTGGTGGAGCAGCAACGTCGGCCGGTTCGTCGGTGGGAACGGCTGCTCGACCAGCAACGTCGGTCGGTTCGTGGGTAGGAAGGGCTGCTCGACCAGCGACATCGGCCGGCTCCGAGTCGGGAGCGGCGGTTCGAGCGGCAACGTCGGCCGACTCCGAGGCAGGCGCGGCGGTTCGAGCGGCAACGTCGGCCGGCTCCGAGGCGGGCGCGGCGGTTCGAGCGGCAACGTCGGCCGGCTCCGAGGCGGGCGCGGCGGTTCGAGCGGCAACGTCGGCCGGCTCCGAGGCGGGCGCGGCGGTTCGAGCGGCAACGTCGGCCGACTCCGAGGCGGGCGCGGCGGTTCGAGCGGCAACGTCGGCCTGTTCAGCGGCAGGAATGGCTGCTCGACCAGCGACGTCGGCCCGTTCATCGGTGGGAAGGGCTGCTCGACCAGCGACATCGGCCGGCTCCGAGGCCGGAGCGGCGGTTAGACCGGCAACGTCGGCCGACTCCGAGGCGGGAGCGGCTGCTCGACCAGCAGCAGCATCCGGTTCGGGGGCCCTTGCGGGGAGCGCGGCCTGTTGGGCGCGGAGCCATTCGATGCGGTGCAGCGCGCTGCCGAGGACGCGCTCCATTTCGATGAGGCGGGCTCGGGCTTCGAAGAGGGATTGGTGCAGCTCGGCTTGCTCGCGCTCCAAGCGAGCAAGGCGCTCGCTGCGCGCGGAGCCGCTGATGATGGCGTAGATGAGGGCGATCAGAAGCCCCCCGCCGCCGAGCACGATTAAAAGAAGGACGATCGCGATGCTTTCCATCGATCCGACGTGCGCTCAGGCCCCCCAGGGGGTCCGAGCATATCCTCGCAGCACGGCGCCCGGTCCAACGTCCTCGGCCGCCGTGGGGTGCACGCTCCTCGGCGGAATCCTGCTGCACGGTGTGCGCCATCCGTCGAACGTCCCGCGATGACGCGCGGCGCGACCCCACGACACCGGCCTCGAGGCCTGCTTCGAACGCCCGCACCCCAACCGCACGCACATCACCGCCATGATCGCGGAGACCTCTCGCGAAGCGGGGTTCGCGCCGCGGTTGGCGCGCCGCTTCGCATCGGGCGCGCCGTGACCACCGCCGCACCGATGCTCGAACGTTGGAACAGGGCCACGTGTGATCGCGCTTCGCGATGGCGTGCCGCGTTGCTTTGACGCGCTCCGTCGAGGTGGAGGTGTGATCGTTCTTCGGTGAGAACGCACACCGTCGCGATCGCCGGTGATTCTCGGCGATCGCGCGCGTCGTGGCCGGCCGATCGTGACGGGAGTGTGCGAAGGTGCTTCGCGTCGCGCCTCACGTTCTTCGTGCGAGACGGAGGCTCGCAGCGTTGACGACGCTCGCACGGGCCGCGTAACGTGGGGCGTTTTCTTCTGTGTGCCGGGCGCGCGGCACGCGCGTGGATGCAAGCACTTCGAAGGGCGTCAGCAAGATGGGATCTCGCACGATTCGCCGTTGGGTGGCCGCCGCATTCTTCGCGGGCAGCTTGGGCGTGGCGCAGGCCGCCGCGCTCGCCGCCGTTCCGCAGACGATCACGAACCAAGGCCGGCTGTTCGATGCGCAGAGCCAACCGATCAACACGACGTTGAAGGTCCTCTTCTCCATCTACGACGCCCCCGACGCGACGACGCCGATCTGGAGCGAAGAGCACGACGTCACCTTCGACGAGGGCTACTACTCGGTCTCGCTCGGATCGGTCGTCCCGTTCGGCGACAAGGTCTTCGACGGATCGGTCCGCTACTTCGGGATCACGATCGGCAACGAGGCCGAGCTCGCGCCGCGCTCCACGATCCAGAGCGTGCCGTACGCGCTGCTCGCCGGCGACGTGCGCGGCGACATTCATCCGACGTCCGTCTCGATCGGTGACAAGGAAGTCATCAACAACAACGGCCAGTGGGTCGGCGATCCCACCGGCCTGATCGGTCCGGCCGGCCCCACGGGCCCCGCCGGCCCGGCCGGTACGAACGGAGCCACCGGCGCGACCGGCCCGCAAGGCCCCGCAGGCCCGACGGGCACACAAGGCACGCAAGGTCCTGCGGGCGCTACCGGCGCGACGGGTGCAGCGGGCGCGCAAGGGCCGATCGGCCCGACGGGTGCAGCAGGCGCGCAAGGTCCGATCGGAGCCACCGGCGCGACGGGTGCGGCTGGAGCCGTTGGCGCAACGGGCGCTCAAGGCCCGATGGGCCCTGCCGGCGCGACCGGTCCGATCGGACCTGCGGGCGCGACGGGGGCGACGGGTGCGCAAGGCCCGATGGGCGCCACCGGCGCGACGGGTGTGACCGGAGCCGTTGGTGCGACGGGTGCTCAAGGCCCGATGGGCCCTGCCGGCGCAACCGGTCCGATCGGAGCCACCGGCGCCACCGGTGCGACCGGCGCGCAGGGCCCGATGGGCGCCACGGGCGCGACGGGTGCGACCGGAGCCGATGGCGCAGTGGGCGCGACGGGGGCTCAAGGCCCGATCGGACCGATGGGCCCGACGGGTGCGCAAGGGCTGATGGGAGCTACGGGTGCAACCGGCGCAACCGGAGCGGACGGCGCCACGGGCGCGATGGGTCCCGCAGGTCCCGTTGGACCGATGGGCCCCATGGGCGCGACGGGCGCTACGGGTGCTCAAGGCCCGATTGGGCCCACGGGTGCTACGGGAGCGACGGGTGCACAAGGCCCGATCGGAGCCACGGGCGCGACGGGTGCGACTGGAGCAGACGGTGCAATCGGCGCTACCGGTGCGACGGGCGCTCAGGGGCCGGTCGGAGCGACCGGCGCGACGGGGGCGACCGGGGCCACGGGCGCTCAAGGTCCGATGGGGCCTGTGGGCGCGACGGGAGCTGACGGAGCAACCGGCGCAACCGGTCCGATCGGACCTGCCGGTGCGACGGGTGCCACGGGGGCTCAAGGGCCGATGGGCCCTGCGGGCGTGACGGGTGCGACCGGAGCCGTTGGTGCGACGGGCGCTCAAGGTCCGATGGGTCCTGCCGGTGCAACGGGTGCTCAAGGTGCGACGGGCGCTCAAGGTCCGATGGGTCCTGCCGGTGCGACGGGCGCTCAAGGTCCGATGGGTCCTGCCGGTGCAACGGGAGCCGTTGGTGCAACCGGCGCACAAGGCCCGACGGGTCCGATTGGACCGCAAGGCCCGGTCGGCGCGACCGGTGCGACGGGTGCTGTCGGCGCAACCGGCGCCACGGGTGCACAAGGTCCGATCGGGCCCACCGGCGCGCAGGGAGCTCAAGGTCCAGTCGGGCCTACGGGTGCACAAGGTCCGATCGGGCCCACCGGCGCGCAGGGGGCTCAAGGTCCAGTCGGGCCTACGGGTGCACAAGGCCCGCAAGGTCCCGTTGGAGCAACCGGTGCCCAGGGGCCCATCGGGCCGCAGGGGCCGGTGGGGCCCACGGGCGCGACGGGTGCGACGGGGCTGCTCACGGCCGGATCGGTGGCGGGCGTCACGCCGTATTGGAACGGCACGAGCTGGGTGGTGAACAGCACCAACATCTACAACGAGGGGGCAACGTGGGCGTCGGCACTGCGGCGCCGATCACCAAGCTCACGGTGGGGGGTGACACCGCGCTCGCCGGTTGTCGCCTCTGCCGCCGGTGGGCCGACAACAATGCACGCTTGAGCGTGGCCTGGAACTGCACCGGGCTCGATGTCATCAACCAGCTCGATTTCATGGGCGACGTCGATGGCACCGATGATCTCGATCTGGCCATCAGCTGCCCCGCGGCGACGGCGGCGAACTTCCAGCTCTGCAAGCGCTGGGCGGACGGCGACAAGCGACAGCAGGTTCCGTTCACGTGCGTCGACTTCAGGACCACCGATCCGGCCTTCGGCAACGATTGCACCACGCCCGGCGTCCTCTGCACGGACTTCAGCGGCAACGTGAACGCGGATGACGACTTCGACGTGGTCATCCGCGCCAAGACGCCGGGGCTCGTCAACGTGACGAGCTGCGGCATCGGCGTGCGCTGGGCCGACAACAACGGCCGCAACAACGCTTCGTGGCGCTACGGTGCGATCGGGCACGTGGTGCGCACGGATTTCCAGGGCGACGTCGACGACACCGACGATCTCGACTTCGTGCTCACGTGCTCGATCCCTTACGAGGATCCCTGAGCGGAAGACGCGCGGCGGTCGTATGAAACGATCCTACGTCGTGCTTTGGGCTGCGACGCTGCTCGTGACGGCTGCGGGGGCGTACGCGATCGGTGTTCGTCGAGGTGCGGAGCCTGCCGCCGCGCACACGATGGATCGCAGCGCCGAGCGCCGAGCGCCGCCGCGTGAGCCGGAAGGTGGTCCGAGCCCGCCCCCGCCGCGCGTCGGTGCGCCCACGAACGTCGACGAGACCCGCACGAGCGATGCGCTCGCGGCCCTCGCGTCCTCGGATGCGGCGGAGCGGTCACGCGGGCTCCTCGCGCTGGCGAAGGAGGACCGGGCGCAGGCCGTGAGCCGGGCGCGCGAGCTGCTCGCCGATCCGACGATGATTCGTGCGGCGGCGGCGGTGCTCCTGACCGGCGGGGGCACGCCCGAAGACATCCAGATGGAGATTCCCCGCGTGCAGGCCGCCCTCGATCGCTGCAAGTGCGATGGAGAGACGAAGGCCGCCGTCACCGGCACGATCCTTCGGAGCGCGAGCTACGCGAGCCCCGCGAGCGCGCGCAAGCTCGCCGTCGAGCTCGTGTCGAGCAAGTCACCCGAGGTGCGCCGCGCAGCGATCCCGCTGCTCCAGAGCCTCGATGCGGACACGGCCGTGCCCTTGCTCCTCGCCGCGCTCGACGATCCCGATCCCGGCGCACGGCAGGCCGCGTTCACGACGCTGCGCGCCTTCTCTCATCACGATCACGGTGACTCGGCCGAAGCATGGCGAGCGTGGTGGCGCACCGCAAACGCAGGTCGCTGAAGAGCGGGCCGCGCGCGGAGGAAAGGTCCGCGCTTTACCGTGCACCGCATGGCGTCGCGGCGCGCGCGTGCATCGAGATGGGCGAGCCCGCGGCTCTCTTGCGGGGATCAGCGCCGGGTCTGGAATTGGAAGACGACCTCGGTCTGGCGCACCAGGCCGAGGTTGTCGCGCGCGATGCGCTCGACCGCGCCGGGGTCGTCGCGCAGGCGGGCGACGCGGCCGCGCAGAGCCTCGATCTCGCGGCGCAGCTCGGCGTTCTCCTCGTCGACGTCGGCGAGCTCCTTCTGGAGACCGCGGAGACGGGGCAGGCCCTGCGGGGCGAAGATCAGGACCGGGGCGCCGACCAAGGCCACGACCAGGACCGCGACGGGGAGGACCCGCTCCATGAGCTGTGCGTAGCGACCCACGCGTCCCCGGTGCCACAGGGCACTTTCACACGTCAAGTTTTCGGAGGGGCTGCGTACGTTGGGCTTGCAGAGGCAGGGCTCGATGACGGAAAAAAGCGACCTGCGCGCCCCGGAAGCCCCCTTTCGTGGCGCCCCCCTCGCCCGTTAGCATACGCGCGCTTCGCGACGACCCGGTCACGCCGTGGCAACGCGAGGCGCGCTCTCCCGAGGAGAACCAATGTCCATCGATATCGTGCGCGGCGAGCTCGAGCGCCTCTTCTCTCTCGATGAAATGATGGCCCTGTCGTCCGATCTGCTCGGCATGTCGCCCGCAGACGTCGGCGGTGCCGCGTCGAAGGCGTCGTTCGCGCGCGCCCTCACCGATCGCTGCGTCGAGGTCGACGCCGTCGAGGCGCTGCTCGACGCCATGGTGGCGTCGCGTACGGAGCTGGACCCGCGCGTGCGCGAGCTCGCACAGAAGGGCTTCGTCGCGCAGCCCGAGGAGCTGAAGAGCGGCGACACGTTCGGGCCCTTCACCATCGGCAAGAAGATCGCCGACGGCCCGCGCGGCATCGTCTACACCGCGACCAAGGACGGCGCCGAGCGCACGCTCAAGGTGCTGCGCCGCGAGGCCACGCGCGATGCGCGCGCGCTCCGTCGCTTCCTCACGCGGGTGCGCCTCGCCGCGCGCGTGAAGCACGAGAACCTCCCCTCCGATCTCGAGGCCGGCATCGTGGGTGGCCGCGCGTACATCGCGTACGCGGCCATCGATGGGCAGCCGCTTGCGGCGCGCATCGCGCGCACGGGCCCGCTCCACATCAACGAGGCACGCACGGTGCTCCGCGGCGTGCTCGGCGCGCTCGCGGCGCTGCACGAGAAGCAGCTCGCGCACGGCGCCATCAAGCTGGAGAACATCCTCGTCGGTCGCGGCGAGGGCGGCGCGCCGCGTCCGGTGCTGCTCGACGTCGGCGGCGATCGCCTCTTCGGCGCGTGGACGAGCTCCGCGCTGGCGAAGACGGTGAGCCCCGAGCAGCTCCGCGGCAAGGTCGCGGACACGGCGACCGATCTCTACGCGTTCGGCGTGGTGCTGTTCGAGATCCTCTCGGGCAAGGCGCCGTTCTCGGCGGAGTCGAGCGTCGATCTCGCGATCGCGCACCTCACCGGCACCGCGCCCGTGGCGAGCGCGCAGGCGCCGCGCGGTTGGGTGACGAAGGAGCTCGACGATCTCGTGGCCCGCCTCCTCGGCAAGACGGCCTCGTCCCGCCCGAAGGATGCGCGCGCCGTGCTCGAGGCGCTCGAGCCCGCGACCAAGGCCGACGCCAAGTCCGACAGCAAGATGTCGGACGACGATCTCAACGAGAAGGTCGATCTCCTCCTCGCGGATCCGTCGGACGGCCAGGCCGCGCTCGCGCTGGAGAGCGCCATCGAGGAGGGCGCCGACCCGGCCAAGGTCGTCGAGGCCTTCCAAATCGCCTCCGATCAAATCGAGGAGGGCGAGGACGAGGTCTCCAAGATCAAGAACAAGGAGTTCAAGAAGGCGCTCCTCTTCCGCGCCGCGCGCATCAGCGAGTCGATCCTCCGCGATCAGGAGCGCGCCGAGGCCGTGTACGCGAGCATCGTCGAGCTCGACGGCGAGGACGAGATCGCCTTCACCGCCCTCGAGGAGCTGCGCCGCCACCTCGGCAAGCACGAGGAGCTCGTGGAGATGCTCCTCGAGAAGAGCGAAAACAGCGAGAGCGCTTCGGATCGCGCGCGCGCCTACAACCAGATCGGTCACCTCTACCTCGGCGATCTCGACGACAAGGAGCAGGCGGCGTTCGCGTTCGCCAAGGCGCTCGGTCAAGAGACGGGCAACGACGACTACGCCACCGATCTCGAGCGCGCCGCGGGCAGCGACATGAAGCTCTGGTCGGAGGCCCTCGGCGAGCTCTCGCAGGCCACGACCCAGCAGGGCATGTCCCCCGAGTCGAAGATCTCGCTCTTCACGCGCCTCGGCCGTTGGTACTCGGAGAAGGTCGCGCGCCCCGATCTCGGCGTGCCCTGCTTCCAGGCCGTGCTCGCGGTCGATCCCGCGCACGAGGCGGCGCTCGAAGGCCTCGCGCAGGTCTACCGCCGCGCGCAGCAGTGGCAGGAGCTCGGCCAGATCCTGGTGACGCGCGCCGACCGCGCGCCCACGCCCGCGCAGGCGCGCGATCTCCGCGCCGAGGCCGCCGACCTCTTGGAGACGCGCCTCAACGAGGCCGGCCACGCGCGCGATCTCTACGAGACGATCTTCTCCGAGGACCCGAGCCACGAGAAGGCCGTCGTCGCGCTGGAGCGCATCTACACCAAGATCGAGGACTGGGCCGGCCTCGCCAAGATCCTGGAGCGCCGCGCCGAGGCCCTCTCGGGCGACGCCAAGGTCGAGACGATCTGCAAGATCGCCGAGCTCTACGAAGATCACATGAACGATCTGCCCGAGGCCACGCGCCGCTACGACGCGGCCCTCGGGATCGATCCCAACAGCGTCACCGCGCTGAAGGGCCTCGATCGGATCTACAACCGCACCGGCAAGTACAAGGAGCTGCTCGGGAACCTCGAGAAGCAGATCGAGCTGTCGGCCACGCCGCGGCAGAAGATCAAGCTCTACGAGCGCATCGCCGGCATCCAGGACGAGGAGTTCCTGAGCCACGAGAAGGCGGCCGAGGCGTACGAGGCCATTCTCCAGATCGATCCCGCCCACGAGGGCGCGCTCGCCGCGCTGGTGCGCCACTACCGCGCGCTCGATCGCTGGGAGGACGTGGTTCAGCTCTACGAGAAGAACCTGCGCCTCGCCTCCGAGGACAAGCGCCGCGTCGAGCTGTACCTGGCGATGGGCCGCGTGCTCGTCGATCAGATCGGCTCGCCCGAGCGCGCCCGCAAGGCGTACGAGAAGATCCTCGAGATCGATCCGAACCACGGCGCCGCGCTCGAGTCGCTTGCCCACGTGCGTGCCGCCACCGGCGACGCGCTCGCGGCGCTCAGCGCCGTCGAGAGCCTCGCCGAGCGCGCCGAGAAGCCGGATCAGCGCGCCGATCTCTGGATCCGCGCCGCCAAGATGCTCGAGGACAAGGGCGATCGCGACGGCGCCATCGAGCGCTACAAGAAGGCCCTCGACGCGCAGCCGAAGCACCCGTCGGCGTGGATGTCGCTCCGCGCCGCGTACCTCGCCCGCGGCGACGCCACCAGCGCCGTCGAGCTCATGGCCCGCACCATCGACAGCGCCGAGGGCAACCTGGCGAAGGCCCGCCTCTACGGCGAGATGGCGCAGGTCCTCCGCGAGAAGCTGAAGGACAACGATCGCGCCCGCGAGGCCGCGACCAAGGCGGTCGATCTCGATCCGTCGAACATGCTCGGCCTCCTCATCACGGGCGACATCGCCTTCGATGCGGGCCGCTTCCTCGAGGCCGGCAAGGCCTACGAGTCGCTCGCGAGCCGCGTCGACGCCATGCCCAAGGAGCAGGGCGTGGGCCTGCTCGTGCGCTACGTCGATGCGCTGAGCAAGAGCGGCAGCACCGAGAAGGCCATCGGCATTGCCAAGACGCTGCTGACCATGGCGCCCGACGATCCGGCCGCCCTCACCCGCGCCGCGCGCGTCAGCCTCGACGCCGGCAAGGCCAAGGAGGCCGCCGACACCTACGAGGATCTCGTCAAGCGCTTCGGCGACAAGCTGCCGCCCGACGAGAAGGCGGACGTCATGCTCCGCTTCGGCGAGGCCAAGCTCAAGGCCGGCGATCCCGACGGCGCCATCGCGCCTCTCAACGAGGCCGCCGATCTCGCGCCGGAGTCGGCCACGCCGCTCCAGCTCCTCAGCAAGGTCTACGAGGCCAAGAAGGATTTCGAGGAGGTGGTTCGCCTCAAGAACCGCCGCCTCGACGTGGTCTCCGGCGAAGAGCGCAGCGCGCTCCTCTTGGAGATCGGCGACATCCTCGCCACGCAGCTCAACGATCGCACCCGCGCCGCCAAGAGCTACGTGGCCGCGCTCGACGAGCGCCCCGACGACCGCAAGATCCTCACCAAGCTGATGCAGCTCTACAGCGAGGAGAAGGACTGGGGCCGCCTCGTGGAGGTCGTGCTCAAGCTCGCCTCCAAGATCGAGGACAAGCGCCAGAAGGCCAAGTACATGCACACGGCCGCCATCGTGTCGTTCCGCCAGATGGGCGAGCTCGACAAGGCCGCGCAGTACTACGACCAGGTGCTCGATCTCGATCCGTCGCTCGACAAGGCGCTCGCCGAGGCCATCGAGCTGCGCTCCGACAAGGGCGATCACGAGGGCGTGGAGAAGCTCCTCAAGATCGAGCTGGAGAAGGCGACCGATCGCAACGACACGGCCAAGATGCTGACGAGCTTCGACAAGCTCGCCGTCCTCTACAAGGACAAGCTCGGTTGGATGGGCGAGGCCATCGACGCCTACGAGGCGGCGCAGACCCTCGATCCGGACAACGACGCGCGCAACGAGACGCTCGCCAAGCTCTACGCCAGCGATCCGGCCCAGTACCTCGACAAGGCCGTCGCGGCGCAGACCCCGATCCTCAAGCGGAACCCCTACAAGCCGGACGCGTACAAGCTGCTTCGCAAGCTCTACACGGAGTCGAAGCGCGCGGACGCCGCGTTCTGCGTGTGCCAGGCGCTCGTGAACATGAGCTCGGCCGAGCCCGACGAGGAGCGTTTCTTCCGTCGCATGCGCGCCGAAGGCCCCGCCGCCGCGGTGGAGCCGTTCGACGACACGACGTGGAGCGACAGCCTCATGCACGAGGACGCGGACCCGCTCCTCACCGAGATCTTCGCCATCATCGAGCCGGCGGTGATCAAGAAGAACGGTCAGGCGCTCGAGGCCCTCGGCTACCAGATGGCCTACGCGGTCGATCTCGCGCGGCACCCCTACCCGATGTCGCAGACGATCAACTACGCGGCCGGCGTGCTCGGGCAGACGCCGCCGATCACGTTCCAGAACCCGAACGATCCGAGCGGCATCTCGTTCCTCCACGCGCACACGCCCGGCATCGTGCTCGGCGCGGCCGCGCTCGCGGCGGAGCTGCCCACGCAGGCGGCGGCCTTCATCGCGGCGCGCCACCTGAGCTACTACCGCCCGGGTCTCTACATCCGCCACCTGGTGCCGACGGGCACGGGCCTCCGCGCCTGGCTCTTCGCGGCCATCAAGCTCATCACGCCGGCGTTCCCCATCGCCGCCGAGATGCAGGGCCAGGTGAAGGAGAACTCGTCGGTGATCGAGTCGGCCATCGTCGGCCCGGCGCGCGAGCTGCTCGCCAGCGCCGTGACCAAGCTCCTCCAGGCCGGCGCCATCGACCTGAAGAAGTGGGTCGCGGGCGTCGACCTCTCGGCGGACCGCGCGGGCTTCGTGGTGGCCAACGATCTCGAGCTCTGCAACGAGATGATCAAGGCCGCGGACGAGGCCTCCTCGGCCGTCGCCCAGAAGGAGCGTCTCAAGGAGCTGACGCTCTTCGCGGTGAGCGAGGGCTACTTCGCCATCCGTCGCAAGCTCGGCATCAACATCGACGCGTGATGGTCGCGTTGGGGCCGTCGCAAGCGGCCCCAAACCTCGCGGGCTCGGTGCATCGCCGAGCCCGGTTCCCTACCCCAGCACGCTCATCACCCAAGCCTGCTCTCGTCCTCGATGAGGAGAGTAGGCGCTCGGGTCTGCACCCGATCGCGTGCGCGATGACGCTCGCGTGCGCGCCTCGCGGCATCGATGCGACGTGACGCAGAGCAGTGACGCGGAGCACAAGGCTGGGTTAGCCTCGCATCACATTCGCCCATGACGAACTCCTGGCCGGTCGAGGTCGTCCCGCAGAACCCCGTCGCGTGTGCCTCGGCGCTGTGGCGCATGGATGGGTTTCTTCGTGCCACCATCGTGGTGAAGGCCACCTTCGGCCTCGTGCCCGATGGCACGGCGCGCATGATCGCGCCCGAGCCGATCGTCGCGCGCGATCGTCACCACGAGCAGAATCCCGCGAGCAGCGTGGAGGCGCCCGGCGAGGTCGTGCCCTACCTGCCCCGCGCCGGCGTGGTGCTGACGGGCCACGCCTATGGGCCCGGCGGCGTGCGCGTGCCCGCGGTGTCGGCGCACCTCGCGATCGTTCGCGACCGCGTCCTCGTCGACAAGACCATCCACGTCTTCGGTGATCGAGCGGCCGCGAGCCCCGCCACGCCGGCGCACTTTCAACGGATGCCGCTCCGCTACGAGCGCGCCTTCGGCGGGCCTGGGATCGATGCGAACCCGATCGGCATGGGCGCCGTCGCCGGCTCGGCGCTGCCCAACCTCGTCGATCCCGAAGCGCCGAAGCGACCGATCGGCTTCGGACCGATCGCCGCATCGTGGCCCGCGCGCCGCGGCCTCCTCGATGCGACGGCGCGCGCCCGCCTCGACGAGCGCATTCAGGATCTCGCGGCGGGCTTCCCCTTCGGATACTTCCAGCCGGCGCCTTTCGATCAGCAGCTCGAAGCGCTCGAAGGCGACGAGTGGATCATCCTCGACGGCCTTCATCCCGCGCTCGCGCGTGTGCGCACGCGGCTGCCGTCGGCGCGCGGCCTGGCGCGCGCAGCCATCGGACCGGGGCCGCTCCAGCCGGTCGAGCTCGCCGCCGATCTGCTGATCATCGACGCCGATCGGCAGATTTGCTCGATGATTTGGCGTGGTCACCTCGTGCTCGCCGAAGGCGAGGCGACGCTCGCGCGGCTCCGCGTCCATGCAGGCGTGGAGATCCCGGGCCGTCCGATCGAGTGGCCTCGCTACGACGCGCCTGCCGTCGTTGCCCCTGCGCCTGCGACGCCCACGAGTGGATCGGCCGCGGCATCAGACGACGACGACGATCTCGACGAAGGCTTCGGTGCCACGACTGCGCTCGCGGTCGAGGAGCTTCCGGAGCATCTGCGCTCGGCGCTGCCGTTCGCGCCGAGCGCCCAGGTTGCGCGCGTTCCCATCGCGCCCGCGCCGGTGTCTCCATTGCGCGAGCCTGTCGACGACGATGATCTCGACAAGGGCTTCGGTGGAACGACGGCAACGACGGTCAACGAGCTGCCGGAGCATCTGCGCGCCGCGTTGCCGTTCACCGCTGCGCCGAGCGCTTCCGCCGCGCGTGTGCCCGCAGCGCCTCCGCCGGTGTCGCCGCGCAAGACCGCGGACGACGATGACGATCTCGACAAGGGTTTCGGCGGCACGACGGCGGCGACGGTCAACGAGCTTCCGGAGCATCTGCGGGCCGCGCTGCCGTTTGCCGCTGCACCGAGCGCTCGGACGACGCCTCCGCGCGACGTGCCCTCGATCGGTACGCCGTGGAGCGCATCGATCGGCGCACCCCCGCCGCGTCACGACATCGCCGACGAAGAGACGGCAGCGCGGCCCGCGACGCCGGTCACGCCTTCACCGCAGGCGACACCGCCTACGCCGGACGACGCCGAAAGCACCGCGTTCCTCTCGCTCGCGGAGCTCGAAGCGCGCGCCGGCCGCGCGATCGCGCCGTTCTCGCTCGCGGCGCCGGCTGCATCTTCGGCCGCGCGGCCCGCATCGCTCGCGGGCACGCCGTGGGCGTGGAACGCCAACGACGCGCACGGCAACGCACGCGACGGCGGCGATGCGAACGACGGCACCACACAGACGCCGGCGGGCCCGCCGTTGCGCGGCGACAAGCCGGCGGTTCCGATCGTCAACCCGACGCCGCTCATGGTGGTCACGCTGCCGTGGCAGGTGCGCCCGCCGCGCGACTCGCTCACCATCGTCGTCAAAGGCACCTTCGACATCGTGGCCGACGGGCCGGCGCGCCTGCGTGACGAAGGCCCGTTCCCCATCGGCGACGTGCACCTCGACGACGATCCCGAGCGGAGCCTCGCGTACGCGTCGGACCTCGCCTACTTCAAGCCCAAGGCCGACGTCACGCTCACCGGCACCGCCTACGCGCCCGGATCCGCGGGCGGCACCACGCCGGCCATGCAGGTCGCGTTTCAGTTCGGCGCGGGATCGCGCGGCTTCGTGCGTCGCGCGGCCGTGATGGGCGATCGCCGCTGGCAGTCGGCGGTCGTCACGCTCGCGCCCACCGATCCTGCGCCCTTCGCGAAGATGCCGCTCGTTTGGGAGCGAGCCTTCGGTGGCTCCGGCTTCGACGACAACCCCGTGGGCGCAGGCCTCAAAGGCCGCGCCGGCGCCGATGGTGTGCCGCGCTTGCCGAACCTCGAAGATCCGAGCCACCTCGTGCGCGCACCCGGCGACACGCCGGCGCCCATCTGCTTCGCGCCCATCCCCACCACGTGGAAGGCGCGCTGGTCCCGGCTCGGCACCTACGATCGTCGTTGGTTCGAGCAGCGTTGGCCTTATTTCCCCGAGGATTTCGATTGGGGCTTCTCGCAGGCCGCACCGCTCCCGCAGCAGGTCCCGTACCTCGCGGGCGACGAGACCTTCAGCATCGTCGGCATGCGCCCCGACACGCCTCGGCTCGATGGACGTCTGCCGGGGATTCGCGCGCGTTGCTTCCTCCAGATGACGGAAGATGCAGGCGGTGATTTCCGTGAGATCCCGCTCGTCCTCGACACCGCGGCGTTCGACGCCGACGCGCTCGAGCTGTCTTTGGTGTGGCGCGCCTTCGTCGAGGTGAGTGACGAGGAAGCGCCTGAAATCGAGGCGATTTTCATCGCCCGTGAAGATCTCGACGCGACCCCGATGACGATCGTGGATGCGCGCGCCGCGTACGTGCGCGCAGCCACGCCTCCGCCTCCGGAGGAGACCGATCCCCAGGCCGATCCGGTCGTCATCGACGAAGATCTCGGCCCGCCCAAGAACGACATCGAGGCGGCCCGCGCCGAGATCATGGAGCAGCTCGCCGCCGCGGGGATCCCGCTGTCCGCGCTCGAAGCGCCGCCCGTGGAGCCACCGCCGCCGCCCGAGCCCGATGCCATCGCGGCCGCGCTCCGCGAAGGCGGCGCCACCGAGGCGGAGGTGGCCGAGGTGCTCGAAGCCATCACGCCGCCTCCACCCGACGAGGACGACGCGCCTCCGGTCGACGCGCGCACCAAGGTGATGGCCATGCTCGCGGCCGGTGAGCCGTTCGATGGTCTCGACCTCGCGGGCGCAAACCTCGAAGGGCTCGATTTCTCGGGTCGATCGCTGGTGGGCACGGTGCTCGTGGGCGCGCGCATCGCGCGTGCTTCGTTCGCAGGTGCGGTGCTCGAAGGCGCGGCGCTCGCGCGCGCCGATCTCACGGAGACCGTCTTCCGCGAGGCTCGCCTCGCGCTCGCCGATCTCGCCGGCGTGAAGGCCGCCCGCGCCGACTTCACCGGCGCGAAGCTCGACGAAGCGGACTTCACCGGCGCGCTGCTCGAAGGCGCCTTCTTCGACGCCGCGGCCGGGGCGTCGACGCAGCTCGCGCGCGCTCGGCTCGCAGGCGCGAGCTTCCGCGGCGCGGATCTGCGTGACGCCGATTTCTCGGGCGCGAATCTCGACGGCGCCGTGCTCGACGACACCTCGCTCCCCGACGTGCGGCTCTACGACGCCACGGCCCACGGCGCCTCGTTCCGCAACGCCAAGATGAAGGGCGCGCGTGTCGAGTGCATGCGCGCCGAGAGGGCCATCTTCGCCAACGTCGACGCGCCCGGCTCGGTGTGGGAGCGCGCGTTCCTCCCCGATGCGAGCTTCCACGGCGCCGTCCTCGCGGGCGCGAGCTTCGCGCGGGCCACGTGCGAGCGCGTCGTCTTCTCCACCGCGGATCTCACCGAGGCCCGCTTCCGTCGCGCCAAGCTCGCCGGAGCCTCGTTCCTCCGCGCCAACCTCATGACCGCGACCTTCGAGCGCGCCGATCTCACGGGTGCCGATCTGCGCGGCGCCAACCTCCACGCCGCCGAGACGTGGAAGGCCAAGCTCGACAAGGCGAAGCTCGACCACGCCATCGTCACCGGATCCAAGCTCGCGTAGGAGACCCGTGATCAGAACGATCCCAGAGCTCGAGGCCGCGCTCGCCCAAGGCTCCCTCAGCGGGGAGACCCTCGAAGGGATCTCCCTCGACGGGTACGTCTCCCCGAGCATCGATCTCGCCGGCGCCGTGCTGCGCGGCGTGTCCGCGCGCGGAGCCCAGCTCGCCTCGGCCATCCTCATCGGCGCCCGCCTCGAAGGCTGCGACTTCTCGGGTGCCGATTTGAGCGGCGCCGTCGCCGTCGATCTCGACGCCTCGAGCGATCGCGGCGCGTCCCCGAACGTCTTTCGCGGCGCGAAGCTCGACGACGCCGTCTTCTCGAACGCCAAGCTCGCGCGCGCCGTCCTCGCCGAAGCCTCGCTCGGTGGCGCCGTGCTCACCAACGCGAGCCTCGTCGAAGCCGATCTCGAACGCGCGGTGCTCACGGGCGCGATCTTCGCGGACGCCGTCCTCGACGGTGCCCAGCTCACCGCCGCGAAGCTCGACGATGCGGTCCTTCTGCGCGCCGGCCTGCGCGGTGCACGTCTCCGCGACGCTTCGCTCGTCGAGGTGGATCTCTCGGAGACCACGCTCGACGGCGCGGATCTCACCGGAGCCGCTCTCACGCGCGCCACGCTCCTCTCCGCGAGCTTCGAGGCGCTCGGCATCCCGCGCAGCCTCGAAGACGCCGAGGTGACCGGGGCCCGCTTCGGCGCGGCCGATCTGCGCCGCACGGTGCTGCGCGGTGCGCGTCTTCAAGGCGCGCTCCTCGAAGGCGCGAATCTCTCGGGCATCACCGCCGAGCGCGCCGACCTCACGGGCGCGAGCCTCGGCGGCGCCAACCTCACCGGCACGAACCTCACCGCCGCCAACCTCGAGAGCGCCCGCCTCGCCGGCGCCCTGCTCGCGCGCGCCGATCTCACGGACGCCGTGCTCGTCAAAGCCGACGCGCAGAGCGCCTCGCTGGAGGAAGCGATCCTCGTGCGCACCCGCTGGGAGGACGCCGAGCTCGCCGGCGTCGCCTTCAGCGGATCGAGCCTCGCCGGCGCCTCGCTCGCGGGCGCGCGCCTCCCGCGGATCAACCTCGACGGTCGCGATCTCAGCGGCTGCGATCTTCGCGGCACCGATCTCTCCTTCGCCTCGTTGCGGGGCGCTCGCCTCACCAAGACCCAACTCGAAGGCGCGCGCCTCGAAGGCGTCGACTTCACCGGCGCCGTCTTCGACGAGACCGTGCTCGACGAGGTCGATCTCTCCGGCGCCAACCTCGCGGGCGCCGATCTCTCCACCTCGCGCCTCGTCGAGCCTCGCCTCGATCGCACCGATCTCCGCGGCGCCAAGCTCTTCAAAGCCGATCTCGACGGCGTCGATCTCACGCACACGCGCGTCGCCGGCGCCTCGTTCGTGCGCGTGCTCCTCGAAGGCGCCCGCGCGCCCGGGGTGGACTTCACGGGCTGCGAGCTCACCGACTCCACGCTCGACGGCGCCGACCTACGGAGCGCCGTCCTCGCGGGCGTGCGCGCGCCGCAGGTCAGCTTCGCGGGCGCCAACCTCACGGGCGCGAAGCTCCAGCGCCTCGACGGTCGCTCGTGCGATTTCAAAGGTGCCTTGCTCGATCAGGCCGACCTTCGCCAAGCCAAGCTCGCGGAGTCGTCCTTCGACGAAGCCTCGTTGCAGCGCGCGCTCCTCGACGGCGCGCACCTCGTCGGCTGTCGCTTCCGCCGCGCCGATCTCCGCCACGCGACGCTCACGTCCGCGGCCCTCACCTACGCCAACCTCTCCCACGCGCGTCTCGATCAGGCCGACCTCCAAGGCGCTGATTTGGAGCAAGCAAACCTTCACAGGGTGCTGCGTAATGGTGCTAACCTCCGAGGCTGCAACACCAAGAACGTCTCCGAGACCGACCCCGAGCTCGCCAAAGCGGAGGACTTCGATCGGAAACGTGTTGGTGGTTGAGCGCCGCTTTTGCTCTTGCTTCTTGATCCTTTTGTGGCGCGCGCTCGACGTGCTGGAGCTCGGTAGAGCTGCGTCTCCACCGTCGACGAGGAGAGCGTTCGCATGAAATCGACCCGATCGACGCGCGCGTCGCGTCCTCAGCCTGTCGCGTCCACCGAGCCCGCCGTCATCGAAGAGATCGGCGAGCGCCTGCGCGTGCGTCGCAGCGGCGACGGCGCCCCGCGCGACATCGTGGACGCGCGGCTCGCGCGCATCCCGGGCTACACGCCGAGCGTCGGTGATCGCGTCATCGTCAGCTTCGGCGCCGCCGAGAGCTACGTCATCGCCGTCCTCCACGCCGCCGCGCCCGAAGCGCTGGTGCTCCCCGACGGCGCGCGCGCCGAGCTCGACGGTGGCCGCCTCGAGCTGCGCGACGCCGCCGGCCGCCTCCTCGTGCGCTACGAGGACGGTCGCGCCGAAATCGCGGCGCCCGCCGGTGATCTTCGCCTCTCCGCGCCCGCGGGCCGCGTGGTCATCGACGCCGCGCAGGATGTCTCCGTGCGATCCGGACGCGACGCCCGCATCGAGAGCGCGCGCCGCTTCGAGGTCACGAGCGGCCCGGCGAGTGAGTCGGCGCCGAGCCTCTCCCTCGACGGCAAGCGCGCCGCGATCTCCGCCCCTCAGGTCGAGGTGACGACCAAGAGCGCGCGCCTCGCCACCGCGCGTGCCACGGTGCTCTCGCGATCGATCACCGTCACCGCGGAGCAGCTCGCCACCAAGGTCGTCAAATACGAGCTCACCGCCGAGCGCTTGATCGAGCGCACCAAAGACGCCTTCCGCGACGCCTCGGATCTCGCACAGACCCGCGCGGGGAGGCTGCGCACGCTCGTGAAGGACGTCTTCTCGTCGCACGCGCGTCGCTCGGTGATCGTCTCCACGGACGACACTTCGATCGACGGCAAGAAGGTTCTCCTCGGTTGATCTGAGCTGCCATCCGCCGAACGCGCGAGCGCGTTCCGCGCCGACAAGGAGCCCGCGTCATGTCTCTCCCTGCTGCGACCAAAGCCGGTGGCCAAGCCCTCGCGACGCCCGACACCTGTCACATCCCCGCGCCGCCGCCGCCGGCCGGTCCGGGCGGCATCCCCACGCCGTTCCCCAACACGGCGATGCTGAGCGACACCGACAAGGCGACGAAGAACGTCCTCATGAGCAACAAGGGCGTCGTCGTCGAGGACTCCGAGGTCCCGCGCACGATGGGCGACGAAGCCGGCGTCAGCAACCTGCCCACGCCCAAGGGCCTCATGTCGCAGAAGAACATGGGCAAGGCGGTCTTCAAGACCTACAGCAGCAAGGTGAAGGCCGAGGGCAAGGGCGTCGTCACGCACACCGCGACGACCGCGCACAACGGCAGCGGCAACATGAACATGCCCGCCGGCACGCACATGGCCCCTTCTCAAGCCAAGATCCTGGTCGGGTCCTGATCCCGATCGCACGACACCCCAACGAGCACACGAGGGAGCGCTTCCATGGCCGATGACGACAAGGCTCTCGAGTCGATCCGGATCCGGTTCGCGTCCGGCGCCGTCCCCGACGACCCCGTGCATCTGCGCGGCGTCTGGGGCCGAGAGAGCCTCTCGCGCCTCTTCGAGTTCGATCTCCTGCTCCAGCGCGACAAGCGCTACACGGACGACGAGCTCGATCAGCTCCTCAAGGCGCCCTGCGCCGTCGCCATGGGCCCGAAGAAGGGCGACATCGTGCGCGGCCTCCTCAAGAACATCGAGGTCCTCGATCACGAGCGGGGCGCGCCCGCGCGCTACCTCGCCACCATGGTGCCGAACATCTGGCTCCTCACGCTCACGCGCACGAGCCGCCTCTATCAGGACACGACCATCCCCGAGATGGTGACCAAGATCCTGAAGGGCTACGGCCTCGGCCCGCAGAACTTCGACGTCCGCGTGAACCTCCAGGCGAAGAGCCCGAAGCGCGAGTACATCGTCCAATACCAAGAGAGCGACTGGGACTTCATCCAGCGCTGGCTCGAGCACGAGGGCTTCTTCTATTGGTTCGATCACGGCGGCGACGCCGAGAAGCTCATCATCGCCGACGAGAACACCGACGCCACGCCCATCGAAGATCCCGAGATCATCAGCTACCGCGAGCGCAACAACCTCTCCACCGGCGGGCTCGCCACGGTGTGGGATTGGAAGCTCTCGCAGAAGCGCGTCCCCGCGCGGGTGGCGCTCATCGATCACAACTACCGGCGCCCCACGGCCGCGCTCATCGCCACCGAGACCGTCGATCAAGCGCGCGGCTTCGGGACGATGTTCTACTACGGCGATCACTTCAAAGACGCGAGCGCCGGCGCCGCCCTCGCGACCCTCCGCGCCGAGCGGCTCCGCTGCGAGCGCCGCACCTTCCGCGCGCGCACCGACTGCTCGCGCTTCCGCGTCGGTCACGTCTTCGAGCTAGAGAACCATTTCGAGGCCGGCAACGACGGCAAGTACCTCATCACCCGCATCGAGCACCGCGTCGGCTATCCGGTGAACCCGGATCGCGACGATCTCGGCTCCACGCCGCAGCGCTACTTCGCCACCTTCGAGGCCATCCCCATCGACGTCGAGTTCCGGCCCGAGCGCGTCACGCCTTGGCCGCGCATCCACGGCGCCATGCACGCGCACATCGACGCGGACACGAGCGGTGACTACGCGTCCATCGACGCCGAGGGCCGCTACAAGGTCCGCATGCCGTACGACGTGAACCTCAACAAGGGCGGCAAGGCGTCACGTTGGATCCGCATGGCGCAGCCCTATGCCGGCGCCGGCTACGGCACGCACCACCCGCTCCACAAGGGCACCGAGGTCGTGCTCCTCCACATCGACGGCGATCCCGATCGCCCGATCATCGCGGGCGCGGTGCCCAACCCGCAGACGCTGAGCCCGTCGACGAGCTCCAACGCCACGCAGTCCGTCACGCAGACGGCCTCGGGCATCCGCGTCGAGATGGAGGATCTCCAGAGCTGACGATGCGCATCGAGCGCATCACGAAGCAGCCACGGACCCACGAGGAGCGGCCATGACCATCATCGAAGACGGCATCGACCTGCCCTTTCTCCACGTACCGGCCACGACCTTCGTGGCCGATCCGGCGCTCGCCGACACCGTCGAGATCGAATACGACGCCGTCCGCCTCGCCAAGCCGACGCACGATCCCAACCGCTACACGGTCCACGTCCCCACGGACAAAGCGGTGCTCTCGCTGGGCGCGGCGTCCCCGACGTGGAAGACGGACGCCGGCATCGTCGGCTACACGAACACGCACATCCACTTCGAGACCAAGGCTCACGACAAGACCATCGTGAGCCTCGGCGGTCCGGCCACCACGTCGGCCATCAAGGGCCACGGCGGCAAGCCTCCCGTGTCGACGGAGGGCTACTCCATGATCACGGCCGAGAGCGCGTGGCACGAGGCGACCGGCCAGCACTATCTCTTCTCGCACGAAGGCGACATCTCCCTCCGCACCAAGGGCGGAGAGAAGCGCGCCGTCGTGCAAGCCGATCACGGCTACGTCGATCTCAACGGCGGCGAAGAGGTGAACATCGCCGGCGGCAGCGTGGCCATCGGCGCCGCCTCGACGCTCCATTTCCCCGACGTGCTCTCCGGCGGCAACTTCAGCGGATCGGCGCCGTCCGCGGCCATGGCCAAGAAGGTCAAGCCGTACATCGATCTCATCAGCGCTGCGCTCTCGGTGCACGACCTCGGCCTCAAGGCCCACAAGACGGCCAAGAAGTACAAGGCCGGCGAGCTCAAGGCGAACGAGTACCTCTTCGTCGACGTGATCAAGTGGGCCGGCGACTCGATCAAGTTCGGCAAGTCGGTCGTGAAGATCAAGAAGGCCTTCGCCAAGGCGCCCTCGCCTCCCGGCTGCGTGAAGATCGGCGCCGAGAAGGATGTCGGCGCGCTCGCGGGCAAGGACGTTTCGCTCACCGGAGCGTCGGGCGCGAGCATGGCGTCCGCGTTGTCGGCGAGCGTGAGCGCCGTCCTCACGGCCACGATGAAGGGCGCGCTCTTCGCGGGCGTGGGCAGCACCTTCACCTCGATCAAAGCGCAGAAGAAGCTCGAAGTCGGCTCGACCTGGGGCGATGTCGTCTTCAGCGCCAAGAAGAACATCGAGCTCTCCTCGGTGCAGGAGGTCGTCGCCGGCGCAGCGAACGACGCGCAGGTGACCGGCAAGAAGCACCTCCTCGTCGGCGGCGGCAAGCGCGCGTGGATCGGCGCCGAGCCCGGCTGGGGCGCGCTCTTCGACGACAAGGGCGTGGCCTTCGGTCAGGCGACCGGCGCGGCCGACATGAAGACCGCCGCCATCGCGGCCTCGCCCGCGATTCGCATCGACGACGACAAGATCGAGATCGCCGGCACCTCCGGCGCCGTCACCTTGTCGAACGATCTCTGCCTCGTCGAAGCGCCGGGCATCCGCTTCGACGCCAAGCAGAAGAACGTCATCTTCAACAGCCAAAAGGCTCAAATCCGAGTCGAGTGAGGAGGCGGCGATGAACCTGGACTTGGATTTCGACGGCCCGCTGCCGACGCTCTCGGTGAGCTTCGTGGTCGATCCCGATCTCGGCGGCTCCGTCGAGAAGGCCTACGAGCTGCCGCTCCTGCACAGCCCGACCGCGGGGCCGAACCGCTACACCGTTCACGTCCCCACGGAGACGACGCGGCTCTCGCTGGGCCAGAAGTCGGCGCGTTGGGACACGGACACGGGCATCACCGGCCACACCGAGAGCCACATCCATTTCGAGACCAAGGCCACCGACACGACCATCGTGAGCCTCGGCGGCCCGGCGACGACGACCGGCATCCTCGGTCATCCCGGCGCCGACGCGAAGCCGAAGCAAGCCGTGCCTCCCAAGAGCACGAAGGGCTACGCGATGGTCACGTCGATGAACGCGTGGCACGACGCCAAGCACCAGCACTACCTGATCTCGCACACCGAGGACATGAGCCTCCGCACCTCGGGATCCGAGGCGCGCGCCGTCGTGCAAGCCGACGCCGGCAAGATCGATCTCAACGGCGGCAAGGAGGTCAACGTCTCCGGCGGCGGCGTCTCCATCGCCGCGGGTGAGCTCGAGGTCGAGGACGTGGGCTACGACGAAGCCTGGGAAGGTCGCCGCCCGCACTCGAGCGCCGCCGGCGCCACGCAGATCGCGGCCGCCGTGGCCGCGTCGCTCTCGGCGGCCGCGGACTTCATCGCCAACAAGGTGCGCACCAAATACAAGGAAGGCGACTTCGCCGGCGCGCCCGAGGAGATGACCGACAAGCACAAGCGCAAGATCAACGGCGCGCTCCTCCTCCTCTCGCTCAAGAAGGTCTACGCGCTCGTGTCGGAGCCGAAGACGCCGGAGAAATGCGTGAAGCTCGCCGCGCCCGACATCGTCGCGGCCACGGCCGGCGGCGACGTCTCCGTGTTCGGCATGAAGGGCGTGGCCCTCGGATCGGCCGGCTGGACGGGCGTGAATGCGGGCATGTCGGCCAGCATGAAGGCGACGCTCTTCGGCGGCGTGGGCGGCATGTTCACCGGGATGAAGGGCTACCGCAAAGTCGAGATGGGATCCGACTGGGGCAAGATCTTCGTCGCCGCCGAGACGGAGATTCACCTCCAGGGCGAGAAGGATTTCACCGCCGGCGCGAAGTCGGTGGCGCACGTGGCGAGCCCCGATGGAGAGGCGCTCCTCGGCGGCAAGAAGACCTGGTTCGGCACGCCCGCGGGCGGCGGCTACGGGCTCCTCCTCGATGATCAAGGCCTCGCGCTCGGCGCGGCCAGCGGCGCCGACAAGATGAGCAGCGCCAAGATCAAAGACCAGCCCGCGCTGCGCATGACGTCGTCGAGCATCGAGGCGAAGACCAGCGACACGTCGCTCGAGCTCGGGGACGACAAGGTCACGATGACGGGGAAGAACAAGAAGATCCGCTTCGAGTCCACGAGCGGCCCCGTCACCGTCAACGGCGCACGCATCCTGCTCAAGTGAGGGCCGAGCCATGACGATCGTCTACGAAGATCCCACGCTCCCTCCGCTCCTCGCGGCGCCGCAGACCTTCGTCGCGGACCCCGTGTACGCCGACACGGTGGAGGCCGCGTGGTCGGCCACGCCTGTCGCGAGCCCCACGCACGGGCCCAATCGCTACACGCTCCACGTCCCCGCGGAGAGCACCGTGCTCTCGCTCGGTGAAGCGTCGCCGCGCTGGAACACCGACGCGGGCATCACCGGCTACACCGACAATCACATCAACTTCGAGACGAAGAGCGGACCGCAAACGGTCGTGAGCCTCGGCGGCCCCGCGACGAAGGCGAGCATCAAAGGCTACGGCGACGCGGCCCCCGTCTCGACCCATGGCTATTCCATGGTGACCGCGGCCAACGCGTGGCACGACGCCCAGAAGCAGCACTATCTGCTCTCGCGCACCCACGACATCACCCTCCGCACCAAGGGCGAGGGCAAGCGCGCCGTCCTCCAGGCCGAGCACGGCATCGTCGATCTCAACGGCGGCAAAGAGGTCAACATCGCCGGCGCCGGCGTGGCCATCGGCGCGAGCCCCGGCCTGCCCTACGAGAACGTCAAGTACGCCGAGCCCTGGCACGGCGACGCGCCGCACTCGCTCGCGGCGAAGTGCGCGAGCATCTTCAACGGCATCACCAACGGCGTGGTGACCGCGCACAACCTCGCGATGGGCGCGACCAAGCTCTACAAGGAGTACAAGCACGGCCACCTGCACGCGAGCGTCGACACCTTCGCCGACGTGGTCGAGTGGCTCACCGACGTCGGCGAGTTCATCCGCACGTCGATGGAAGTGAAGGAGCTCTTCGCCGAAGAAGAGGCCGTCGAAGGATCCATCAAGATGGACGCCGCCGAGGACGTGAGCATCGGCGCCAGCGGGAACGCTTCGTTCTTCGGCATCCACGGCGCGACGCTCGGCTCCACGTTGTGGACGAGCGTGAGCGCCGTGGTCAGCGCGGGCATCAAGGGCTCCCTCTTCGCGGGCGTGGCCGGCGCTTACACCTCGCTCAAAGGCTACAAGAAGGTCGAGCTCGGCTGCGATCACGGCAAGGCGATCTTCGATGCCAAGAAGAGCGTGCAGATGTCCGCGGAGAGCAGCGTCATCGCCGTCGGCAAGGAGCTCGTGCAGGTGAGCGCCGAGAAGAACGCCTACTTCGCCGGCGGCGACGTGGCGTGGATCGGCACCACCGCCGGCAGCGCCTGGGGCATGCACATGGCGTCCAGCGGCATCAAGATCGGCAAGGCCACGTCGGCCGATAAGATGATGTCCGCCGCGATCGCCGCGGATCGATCGATCACGATCGACAAGAAGGGCTTCCTCTTCAAGAGCGCCTCGAGCGAGATGACGATCGAAAAGAAGGCCATCAAGGTCACGTCCGGCAGCGTGAAGCTCCACGCCAAGAGCGACGACGTCCGCGTCGGCGGCAAGAAGGTCCTCCTCGACGGGCCTTGAGCTTCGCTACGGCTCGCTCGGCTCCGGAAAGCCGAGCACCCTTCGCACCAACATCTCGCCGAGCCGTCGCGACGCGACGCGGGTCGCGCTCTCGGCGACCGCCATTCCGCGCGCGGCCCCATCGGCGCGGGTCATTACTTCGCTCGCGCGCATGTCACCCGTGTCGCGCTCGACGACGTTGCTCCCCGCGCGCCGCAGCGATGCGCGACCCACCACCGTGATGCGCACGCCGCGACCGAGCGGCGCCCCCGCAGCACCGACGGCGATGCCTTCGCCTGCCTCGTCGATGCGCAGGATCTCGATCTCGATGCTTCCCCCTTCGCTCCCCGTGGAGAGCGCGCCGGCGCGCGAAAGCTCCGCGCGCGCCCCTTCCTCCGCGGCCGCGCTGGCCGTCGCATCCGGCACGTAGGCGCGCCCTGCGACGACGCTGAACGGCCCGAGCGGATCGGCCGGCGCATGCGCGAGGTGATACCCGCACCCCGTCGCGCTCGCCGACACCACGCACGCCACGACGGCGCGTGCGATGGTCATCACGCTCGCCGCCCTCGCGTGTGCCTTGCTCATTTGGAGCGGGTCCGCTTGCGCTTCGCCGAGGTCGAGGTGTCCTCGATCCCGATGCCGGGGAGCAGCGCGGTGCGCACCGAGCGCGCGCGCTTTCGCTCGAGCCGCTCTTTCCGCCGCGCCGCGGCCTCCTCGTCCTCGCCCGTGCCGCGCTCCAAGATCGCGAGCGCCTGCTCGAAGGAGCGCACGTGATGCTCGTACAGCTTCGCGAGGGACAGCCGCACCGCCGGATCGTCCACCTCGGCCGCGAGCGCTTCGTAGTCCGCGAGCGCGCGCGCCTTGTCGCCGCGCGCCTTGGCGATGTCGCCGCGCGCCCGCACGGCGAGGGCGCCGCCGCCGCGCTGCACCGCCGCCTCGGCCAACGCGGCCGCGCGATCGAGCGCGCCGGCTTGTCGCAGCGTGCGCGCCACGCCCGCGAGATCGGCGCCGTCGAGCACCGCGGGCGCATACGGATCGCCCTCCTCACCCTCCTCGGCCGGCCGCCCCAACGGCTCTCCATACAGCCCGAGCAGCGCCACCATCGAGAGCACGTCGGCCGCGTTGTGCTCGACCACGCCGAGCAGCGCCTCCTCGTCTCCCGTGCGGAGGAAGTGCGCATACGTTGCCACGATGTCTCCGCCGGCCACGTCGCCGACGCGCAACCGTCCCAAGATCTCCGCCTCGATGGCCACCAGCGTCCGCGTCTTGAGCCGCGTCTTGTGGATGCGCCGAGCCATGTGCACGAGGTCGAGGTGCGGCGGCTCCGCGGGCGCCTTCATCCGGTTCATCACGTAGCGCGTGCGCAGGAGCGGCAGATCGAACGCCTTCCCATTGAAGGTCACGATCATCGACGCCTCGGCTACCCGCTCGGCGAAGAGCGCGAGGATCGGCGCCTCTTCGCCGAGCCTGCGCAAGAGCGCCTGCTCCACCACGAACGCCCCCGACGCCGGATCGAGCCACGCGAGCCCGAGCAGAAACGGCACCGTCCCCGTCCCGCCCGCGAGCCCCGTCGTCTCCGTGTCGACGTAGAGCGCGCGCCGCGGATCGCATTCGCCGAGCACCGGATCCAGCGCGAGCAGCGCCAGCATCGCCGGATCCGCATCACGCGCCGCCACGAGAGGCACGCGCCCCACCTTCGCCGCCGGCACGGATCGCGCGCGTCGCACGTAGAGCGGCCCGTGCTCGGTGTGCTCCATCGCGAACGGCAGCTCCCCACGCGCCGGATCCGCGCGCGGCGCTGGCGGCGCCTCCTTGGCCACGATGCGCGCAATCCGCTCGCGCAGCTCATCGAGGCTCGGCCGCGCGCTCGCGCCGCTCTTGCTCGCGGCCTTCCCCGTCGCCGTGCTCGTGACCGGTGCGATCGCCACGCTGCGATCCATCACCGCGGTCGTCGTTGCGTCGAGCAAGCCTGCGGATCGCGGCTCGTCGCGCTCCATGCTCGTCACGGTGTCCGTCGCCGTCGCGGTCTCCAACGCCGTGGAAGCATCGTCCCGCGGTTGCGCCGATCTCGGCGCGGTCGTCGTCGCGTCCGGTGGTCTGGCCCCCGGCATCGATGGCAGCCGGGCGAGCTTGGACAGGAACGACGCCACGGTCCGTCTCCTAGCCCAGCCACGTCCTCGGCGCGAGCGGCGTCGCGGCAACGCACGATCCACACGCTTCCCCGCGCATCCCGCGCGCCTTCAGCATCGGTCCGTGCGACACGATCGAGCGCCGTCCTCGACCACCGCGATCACGTGTCCTCCGGGGCACAGGCCCGCCTGTCCGAGGAATGTCTCGACACTTGATGGCGACGAGCGCGCCTCTCCAATCAAGATGTCGACACCCGACGGCGACAGCTTCGCCTGTCCAACCCGGGTGTCGACACCCGGTGGCGACAGGCACGCGTGTCCGAAGAACGTCTCGATACCCGCGGCGACAGCTTCGAAGCGTGGAGCAGGAGGGAGACGGCGACGCGGGCGGCGGAGCCGAGCGTCGCCGCGAAGGGTTCACTCGGCGGGTCGGGCCGGCACGTCGCGGCCGCTCGCGTGGTCGAGCTTCGCGCGCGCCACGAGCAGGCCGATGTGCGCATCCAGCCGACGCAGGCGGGCGCGCGTCAGCTCGGCTTCGGCATCGACCAGCTCGCTGCTCGTCGCCTTGCCGTTGCGGAAGAGCTCGCGGCGCACGCGCAGGCTCTCCTCCGCCGCCACGAGGCCGCGATCGGCGGCCTCGATCGTGGGCGGGGCCTTGGCGGCGTCGGCGTAGGCCGAGGCCACCTCGATGCGGAGGCCATCGCGCAGCGCGCCCTTCTGCTCGATCACGCTGTTCTTGCGGGCCTTCGCTTCGGCGGCGGCCCCGATGGTGGTGAACGTGTCGTTCAGCGTCCACGAGAGGCGCACGCCCACGTCCCACGTGCCGTAGAACTTGTTCGTCTGCGGGAAGACGCGTTGGTTCGGGTTGGACAGCGCGGCGTCGGCGAAGGCGTCGATGCGAGGCAGGTAGCCGGCCTTGGTCAGAGACTCGACCTCTTTCAACGAGTAGACGGTCTCGTCGAGCGAGCGGATCTCGAGCCGCCGCTGGAGCGCTTGGTCCTGAAGCCCCTGGAGCGTCTCCGACGGCGCTGACGCGGCCTCGTGCATGACGTCGCTGCCGATCTCGAGATGCTTGTCCGGCGGCACGCCGATCACGGTGCGCAGCTGCTCTTCCGCGATGGACGCGAACGCCTGCGACTCGGCCAGCGACTGCTGCGCCGCCGCGAGCTGCGCTTCGATGCGCAGCACGTCGGCCTTGGACGCGAGGCCCACGCTGAAGGACTTCTTCGCGTCGTCGACGTGCGCCTTCGCCTGCTCCACGGCCTCGGACGCGACGACGGCGCTGCCGCGCGCCCGCACCCAGTTGAAGTACGCGACCTTGCCGTCGACCGCGGCCTGGAGCGCCTCGGCCTCGGCCGTGAGGCGCGCGGCCTTCTCGTTGTGCGACGCGCTCGCGTAGCTCTGCGAGAGCCGGAACACGTAGTCCGAGACGGGCACCACGAGCGACGCCTGGAACGAGTACGAGTTGAGCGGCACGGGGAACGACACCGACTGCGCCGCGAGCGGGCTCCCCTTGGAGTCGACCACGGTGCAGGCGCCGTTCGCATCGCAATTGGCGCTGATGGGACCGGCGTTGGCCGCGCCGACCAGCGCGCCGCCGCCGAGGCCGAAGCCGGGCACCGGCGACAAGCGCGTGTAGCTCGCCGTCAGCGACACGCGGGGAAAGAAGCCGACCAGCGCTTGATCGACCTTGGCCGCGGCGACCTTCAAGTCCTCCTGCTTGGCGCGGACGTTGGGCTTGGTCTTGGCGGCGAGCTTCCCAGCCTCCTCGGCGGTGAGGCCACCGGCGCGCGGCGCGAGCGCGGCCGCGATCGGATCGGGCGTCTGGGGCGGCAACGAAGCCGAGCTCGGCGCAGGCGGAGGAGGTTGCTGCGCGCCCGCGGGCACCGTCACTGCGAGGGCCGAGATCGCGAGCCCGACTGCGGACAGCGTGCGGTGGCGAAGAGATGATCGAGGTTTCATCGTGACCGGCGAGTCAGTATGGATGCCGCTTCGCATCGTCAAGACGGTTCCCCCGGAAACCGCCCCACCCCTGCAGGTCGGTGCGTTGCCACGCGTTTCACGGCTCGATCGCGAAGAGCGGCTCCCCCGAGCCTGCGCTCGCATGATATACGGCGGCGCTCGCGCGTCTCTGGGGCCGCATGATCTCCGTCGCGCTCACCTCTCTCTCGATCGCGCGCTTCCTCGATCCGCTCTTCATCTTCCTCGTGACGATGGCGGTGCTCCTCCGCGCGAGCTTCCGCAGCGCGCCCAAGGCTCGCGGATGGACGCGGCGGGCGCGTCTCGGCCTGTGGATCGCGTGGGCCTTTGCCTGGATCTTCTCGCTGCCGTTCACGGCGTCTTTGCTCAACTTCTGGTGCGAGACGCGCGGGCCTGATCTGCAACGAGCGCTCGCCGGCCATGATCCCGACAAGTCCGCGCTCGTCGTCCTGGCCGCAGGCGTCCGCACCTACGACGCGACCGTGCCGCTCCGCGAGCGCATGGACGGCACCACCACCCATCGCGTCCTCACGGCGGCGCGCTTGTGGAACGAGCACCGCTTCGGGCTCGTGATCGTTTCGGGCGCGCCGGCTGCGCTCCCTCACTGCATGAAGGATCTGCTCGTCACCATGGGCGTGCCGGCCGATCGCATCGTGACCGAGACGGAGTCGCTCAACACCCGGGAGAACGCTCGCTTCAGCGCCGAGATCCTCCGCGCACGCGGCGCCGAGACCGTCGTCGTCGTGACGAGCGCGACCCACCTTCGGCGCGCCGTGCGAGAGATGGCGCGCGCGGGCATCACCGCCATTCCTGCCCCAGCCGAGCTGCGCGGGCTTCCGCGCTCCGGCCTCGACGCTCTCCTCCCATCGGTCGGAGGCCTGGCCGCGACCCACGTCGTCCTACACGAAGTGCTTGGCCTCCTACGCGGCTGACCGTGACGGGAAGATCGTGGTGGCTCGGAGTGGCGCATCCGTCGGGTGCCGCCAACCGTTCACATGGGGGTGCCAACAAAGCTTCCCAACACGGTTCACTTTTTGTGAGAAACTGGGACCGCTGAACGCACCAAGGGGTGAGCTGGAGCGATGTCTGAAGAGGCGTCGTTCAGCCAAGTCAGAGTCGCGACGCGATGGCGCGGCTCTTGCGAAGGGGCGGCGACGCGGAGGGCTTATGGAGCGAACGTTTGCTAGGCGGGTATTGATTTCGTCGTTGGTCGCTGCAGGCGCGGCGAGCTTGGTGTCGGCCTGCTCGAACAACATCCCCGACCTGCCCCCGGATCAGAATCCGGTCAAGGTCGCGACAAAGGCGCCGCCCGCGATCAGCGGAGGCACGCTGCACGTCACGCAGCAGGGGCTCGCCGTTGCGGCGGACTCCGACCGCGACATCGTGTGGCTCGTCGATTTGAACACGAAGGCGTACCGCAAGGTCGCCCTCAAGGCCGGTGACGAGCCGGGCCGTGTCGCCGAGGACAGCACGGGTCACGTCTACGTGGCTCTCCGCGGCAGCGGCGCGCTGGCGACGATCGACCTGGCCTCGGGCGCGGTCACGAAGCGCACCCAGGTCTGCACCGCCCCGCGCGGCGTCACGTACGACGCGGCGACCGATCAGGTCCACGTCGCGTGCGCCACGGGCGAGCTCGTCAGCCTCTCGAACGGCAACGTCGTGCGGACGCTGCGGGTCGAGCGCGATCTCCGCGACGTCATCGTGCGCGGCGATCACCTCCTCCTCACCCGCTTCCGCTCCGCCGAGGTCGTGGTCATCGATGCCGCCGACGGCACGGTGCTGAACCGCCAGACCCCGCCGAAGCAGGGGTCGAAGGGTGGCTTCGACGACAGCTTCGGCACCACCTTCACGCCGACGGTCGCGTGGCGTGCCATCAGCCTGCCGAACGGCGGCGTGGCGTTCGCGCACCAACGCTCCGCCGACGGCACCGTCGTCATCAGCCAGCCCGACGGCTACGGCGGCGGCGGCGATCCCTGCGGCGACGGCACCATCGTCAATACGACGATCAGCACCGTCGACTCCGACGGCAACGTCGTCAACAGCACGCTCCCCGCGGCCACGCTTCACGGCGCCACGCTCCCGGTCGACGTCGCCACGGATGGGAACGGCTCGTTCGCGGTCGCGTCCGCCGGCTCCGACTCGGTGTTCTTCACCACGGCGACGCAGCTCGAGCAGGGCCCGTTCGGCTGCGGCGGCGAGGGCGAGGGCGAGGTCGATCCGGGCGGGCAGCCCGTCGCGGTCTCGTTCTGGAACAACCAGTGGGTCGCGCAGACGCGCGAGCCCGCCGCGCTGGCGGTCATCAAGAACGGCCAGGTCGAGCGCATCGAGCTGCCGGGCGACAGCGTCGCCGACACCGGCCACTCACTCTTCCACCACGCGGCCAGCGGCACCACCGCGCTCGCGTGCGCGTCGTGCCACCCCGAAGGCGGCGAGGACAACCACACCTGGTTCTTCGACACCATCGGCGCGCGCCGCACGCAGACCGTGGCCGGCGGCGTGCTCGACACGGCGCCGCTCCACTGGGACGGCGACATGGACGATCTCGGCACGATCATGCACGAGGTCTTCGTGAACCGCATGGGCGGCTCGCCGCAGGGCCCGCGTCACATCGCGGCCTTCGGGGACTGGATCCAGACGATCCCGGCGCAGCGCTTCTCGGTGGCGCCCGCTGCCGATCAGGTCGAGCGCGGCAAGGAAGTCTTCTTCCGCTCCGACGTCGGCTGCGCGGACTGCCACAACGGCGCGCACTTCACCAACAACCGGAACGCCGACGTCGGCACCGGCCGCTCGGTTCAGGTCCCCACGCTCGTGGGTGTCGCGACGCGCGCTCCGTTCATGCACGACGGTTGCGCGGCCACGCTCAAGGATCGCTTCGATCCCACGCAGGCCGCGTGCAACGGTGGTGACAAGCACGGCATCACGTCGCAGCTCTCCGCGGTCGAGGTCGACGACCTGATCGCGTACCTCGAGACGCTGTAAAGCTCCTCGCTCCCCTGAGCCCATGAACGCCGGGGCCGCGCAAGCGGCTCCGGCGTTCGACTTTTGGACCGGGCTCACCACCGCATTCGCTGTCGCGGACGGGAGGTTTGTCGCTGGATCGAGCGGCGATGACGTTCGCCGGCGGACAAAAACGTGGCGGCCGGCACCGGGAACGTGCCCGCCTTCGGCGGGAGGCGGTATGCTGGAGAAGCGTGAACGTCGAAGAAAAAGTCGCGACCCTCGAGGCGTTGCTGGCCAGGGTGAAGAAGAACTCCACCGAGCCGCGCCAGGCTCGGCGAGCGGCGGACGCCGCGCGCGGTAACCCGCGGGACGTCGCACCGGCCGCCGTGAAGCACGAGCCGGTGGTGCACAGAGTGGAGCAGGCCGAAGCCCAGAAGCCCGCTCCCGCGAAGGTCGATGCACCCGTCAAGGTCGAGCCGGTCAAGGCCGATCCCATCAAGGCCGAGCCGGTCAAGGTGGAGACGCAAAAGGCCTCCCCCAAGATCGAGGAGAAGGATCCGTGGACCGACGGGCTGTCGGCGATCCTCGACGATTCGCCGCCGGCGCCGAAGCCCGCGGCCATCCCGGCTTCGCCGCCGGCCCCGCGCGTGCCGGCCGCCAAGGTCGAGGCCCCCAAGGTGACGGCGGAAAAGATCTCGCCGACGACGACGGGCTCCGCGCTTCCGAAGATCGCACCGACGACGACGGGCTCCGCGCTGCCGAAGGTCACGCCGGAGAAGATCTCGCCGACGACGACGGGCTCTGCGCTGCCGAAGATTTCGCCGACGACGACGGGCTCTGCGCTGCCGAAGATCTCGCCGACGACGACGGGCTCTGCGCTGCCGAAGGTCACGCCGGAGAAGATCGCACCGACGACGACGGGCTCCGCGCTGCCGAAGATCTCGCCGACGACGACGGGCTCCGCGCTGCCGAAGGTGACGCCGGAGAAGACGGCGCCGGCTGTCGCGAAGGACGAGCCGAAGGTCCAGTCGCCCGAGCCGCCGAAGGTTCTGTCGCCCGAGCCGCCGAAGGTGCAATCGCCCGAGCCGCCGAAGGTCGAGGCGAAGGCGGAGCCGCCCAAGGTCGAGACGAACAGCGAGGCGCTGGACGACGAGTCGTTCGAGGACGAGACGAAGCTCTACGCGCAGCGACCGGCCGTGCTCGACGAGCCGACCGAGGAGCCGACGGCGGACGAAGAGACGAAGATCGTCCTGCCGGCGATCAAGGCCGCGAAGACGCCGACGATGGAGGTCCCCAAGATGGCGCCTCCACCGAAGATGCCGCCCCCGCCGAAGATGGATCCGGCTCCGCCGGCGAGGGTCGAGGCCGAGGAGCGATCCGTCGACGAGGAGACGCAGCTCATGGAGTCTCCGCGCGCCTCGGCGCCGGAGATCAGCGCGAAGGCGGCGAAGGAGCCGGAGAAGGCACCGGCGCTGCCCGCGATCGAGCCGGCGCCCGTCACCAAGCCGGCCGAGGAGATCGCCAAGGTCGTGGTGAGCTCGACGGCGGCCTCGGACGAAGCCTCGGTGGAGATGACGGTCGAGACCGCCGAAGAAGAGGCTCCGGCGGAGGAGCCGGCGCCCGAGGTCGCGACGCGCGAGCCGGAGCGCACGGGCGAGCCGACGGCGCCGTCGCGCCGCTACATGCCGCCGATTCGCGATATCGAGGCCGACATCGCGCCGAAGCGGCCGGCGTCGCGCATCACGTTGCTGCTGGTGGCGGCGGTGCTGGTCGGCGCGGGCGCGTTCCTGGGCTTCCAGAACGGGTGGTTCGGCGGCACCGATACGCCGAAGCCCGGGCCCACGGTGACCCCGACGATCAAGCCTGCTCCGACCGGCGCGCCGACGGTTGCACCGACGAGCACCGTCGCACCGACGGTGGTCGCCTCTGCGATCGCGAGCGCGGGTCCCTCGGCGGAGCCGACGGCATCGGCGAGCGCTTCGGCGTCCGCGAGCGCGTCCGCTGCACCGAGCACGAGCGCGTCGGCTGCACCGAGCGCGAGCGCGGCGGCGTCCGCTGCGCCCAGTGCGGCGGCGAGCGCGCAACCGGCCGCCGATGCGGATGGATCGAAGCTCCCGGCGACGCGCGGGTACCTCATCGTCGAGTCGTCGTCGTCGCAGGGCGTGTACACGCTCGGTCGCTACGTCGGCATGACCGGCGAGAAGATCGAGATGGATTGCGGCGCCAAGTTCGTGCGTCTCGCGGCGCCTCCGCCGAAGGACGGCTCGCTCGTGTCCATCGTGTGGGCCAGCGAGGGCAAGAGCGCGATCGTCGCGTGCAAGACGGTCACCAAGCTCCAGATCGAGACCAACAAGTAACAGCCCGCACGCGGCTCCACAGGGCCGAGGCCGCGCGCCCGATGCCGATCGGACGCGCGGGACGCGAGACGTGCGGACCGGCTGTGATAGGCTCCGCGCCCCATGGAAACGGCCAGCGTCGACGAGAGCGGAGATCGCGCTCAGAACGAAGCGCCTCCCGCGAGCGATCCGGGAGCCGCGAGCAAGCTTGCTTCGCCTGTGGCGAGCGCATCCCCCTTCCCTTCCGTCGGTCCGGCCGGCGGCGCGCTCGCGTCGGTGACGGCGACGCCGTCGGCCGCGATCGCCGACATGGTGGCGCGCGCGCGCAAGGCTCAGCCTGCATGGGCCGAGCTCGCCGTGGTCGAGCGCATCGCGGCGCTGACGAAGGTGAAGCGCCGGCTGCTCGAGCGGGCCGAGGAGATCGCGGATCTGCTCCACCGCGAGTGCGGTAAGCCGATCGAAGAGGCTGCGCTCGCGGAAGTGCTGCCGAACGCGGATCTCGTCGACTACTGGACCGCATCCATCGAAGAAATGCTCGACGGGTCCATCGTCGAGCTCGATGCCCTCTCCTACCCCGGCAAGCTCGGCAAGATCCGCCTCGATCCACGCGGCGTCGTGGCGTTGATCACGCCTTGGAACTATCCGGTGGCCATCCCGCTGCGGACACTCGTTCCGGCGCTGCTCGCGGGCAACGCGATTGTGTGGAAGCCGAGCGAGGTCGCGGCGCGATCGGGCGCGCTGGTGGCGTCCTTGTTCGAGGGGCTCCTGCCTGAAGGCGTGCTCCAGATCGTACAGGGCGGCGGCGATGTCGGCGCGACGCTCGTGAGCGCCGATGTCGATCTCGTGGTCTTCACGGGCAGCGTCGCGACCGGGCGGCGCATCGCGGTGGCCTGCGCCGAGAAGCTGATCCCCTGCTCGCTCGAGCTCGGCGGGAAGGACGCGGCCATCGTGCTCCGCGACTGCAACCTGGAGCGAACGGCGCGCGGCCTCGTGTGGGGCGCGTTCACCAACGCCGGGCAGAACTGCGCGTCGATCGAGCGCGTGTACGTGGAGAAGGCGGTCGCCGACAAGCTCGTGCCTCGCCTCGTAGAGCTGACGCGCGCGCTCAAGCCGGGCATCGACACCGCCGTGCTCACGACCGCGCGGCAATGCGAGATCGTGCGCGAGCACCTGGACGCGGCCGTCGCTTCGGGCGCGGAGATCCTCGCGGGCGGCGCGCCGGCGGAAGGCTCGCTGGCGTTCGCGCCGACGGTGGTCAAGCTCGCGGGCGAGGACACGCCGCTCATGCGCGAGGAGACGTTCGGGCCCATCCTTCCGATCGTCGTGGTGGACGACGAGGAGGACGCGATCCGTCGCGCCAACGCCTCCAAATTCGGCCTCACCACGAGCTTGTGGACGAAGCGCATCAACCACGCACACGACTTGGCCAAGCGGCTCAAGAGCGGCGTGGTCACCATCAACAACCACGGGTTCACGGCGGCGATCCCGGCCGCACCGTGGACGGGCACGGGCGAGACGGGCTACGGCATCACCAACAGCCCGCACGCGCTCGCGGAGCTGACGCGCGCGCGCTTCGTCCTCGAGGATCGCAGCGGCGCGAAGAGCGAGCTGTGGTGGTACCCGTACACGCCGGTCTTGCGACAGGTCGTCTTCGCCATGGCGAAGGTGCGTGGCGGAGCCGGTTTCTTCGGGCGGATCGCGGCCTTGTTCCAGCTCATCACCGCCGTGCCCAAGCGGCTCCTCGGGGGCTAGGTGGCTGACCGTCCTCTCATCCTCCTCTCCAACGACGACGGCGTCCTCGCGCCCAATTTGACGGCGATGCGCGAGGCGCTCGCCGAGCATGCGGACGTCGTCGTGTGTGCGCCCGAGCTCAACCAGAGCGCGACCAGCCACTCGCTCTCGCTGCATCGGATCCTGCGTCTGCGTGAGGTTTCGAGCGGCGTGTTCGGGCTCGATGGGACGCCGGCCGACTGCGTGTACGTCGCGCTCCACTCAGGCACGCGCGTGCTTCCGCGCCGGCCCGATCTGGTGGTCTCGGGGATGAACCACGGGCTGAACCTGGGCGTCGACGTGTTCTATTCGGGCACCGTCGCCGCCGCGCGCGAAGCGGCGTTGCGAGGCTTGCCGTCGATCGCGGTGTCGGCCGACAGCGGTGCGGATCGCGTCGCGGCGGCGCGGCTCGGCGCGCAGCTCGCGCTCGGTGCGTTGGCTGCGTTTCGGCGCGCGCCGGGGCCGCGGGCGCCGCTGCTCAACGTGAACATTCCACCCGGCGATCGATGGCCGGTTCGAGCCACGCGGCTCGGCGCGCGGCTCTACTCGGAGGACGTCGACTACCGGCGCGATCCGCGCGGTCGCGAATACCTGTGGATCGGTGGAGCCGGCGAAGTGCGGCACGATCTCGTCCCCGGCTCCGATACCGAGGCGTACGACGAGGGCGCGGCCAGCGTGACGCCGTTGTCGCTCGATCTCTGGGCCGCCGATCAAAGCGTGTTGGCTGCGGAGGTCGCGGGCGCGGTGACGCGCTGACGAGCGGCCTCGGCTTCCACCCTCGGGCCGGCACGCCTATACCGAGGGCATGTTCAACCACGACGAGCTGCCCGGCGAGCACGCGCTCCGCTACCTCCGCGCGCACCTGCGCGACGTCCCCGATTTTCCCAAGCCGGGGATCCTGTTCAAAGACATCACCCCGCTGCTCGCCGATCCGCGGGCCTTTCACATCACGCTCGATCTGTTCGCCGAGCGGTTCATCGGTGAGCACGTCGACGTCGTCGTCGGTGTGGAGTCGCGCGGCTTCATCTTCGGCGGCGCGCTCGCGGCGCGGCTCAACGCGAGCTTCGTCCCCGTCCGCAAGCCCGGCAAGCTGCCGTACAAGACCGATCGTGTCGCCTATTCGCTCGAGTACGGTGAGGCCGAGCTGCACATGCACGTCGACTCGATCAAGTCGGGCGCCAACGTGCTGATCGTCGACGATCTCCTCGCGACCGGCGGCACCGCGACGGGGGCCGCCGAGCTCGCGCGCCGGCAGGGTGGCGTGATCACGGGCTTCGCGTTCGTGGTCGAGCTCGACTTCCTCGGCGGGCGCAAGCGCATTCAAGAAGCGAGCGGCGGCAAGACGGGCGTCTACTCGCTCGTCCATTTCAGCGGAGAATGAGCGCGACACGCGAGATCTGTCGAACGAGCTCGCGAGCGCGCAGTCGTGGTCGGACGGAGCCTACGGCTTCACGGTGACGAACGATGAGGCGAGCACGCGGATGCCGTGCGCGCCGAAGTCGATGCGGAGCTTGTCGTCGCCCACGCGCTCGATGACTTGGCCGTCGCCGAACTTCGGGTGGTGAACGATCGTGACGGGCTGGGCAGCGGCGGCGGCCTCGACGACCGGGAGGAAGGCCGCGCCGTCTCCCTTGGCGAGCGCGCCTTGCCCAGCCATCTCGCCGCGTCGCTTCAGATAGGCACGCAGATCCGCGAGCGCCTCGCCGCCACGCTCCGGGTGGCGCAGGTTCCACACCACGAGCTTCACCTTCGCCGCGTCGTCGGTGCGGGCGAAGCAGCCGAAGACTGGCTCGGATGCGTCTGCGCTGGGAAGCTCGGCGAAGGCCACGTGATCGAACCCCGTCGCGCGGCGCCAGCCCTTCGTACCGTCGGCCTCGTAGAAGCTCACGATCGAGCTCGTGAGTCGCACCAGATCGCCGAGAGATCTCCCCTCGGCGATCAACAGCGCGAGGACGACATCGGGAATCGCCGTGCGCAACGCGCCCGCGGCGCTCTCGACATCGGCGGGATCCACGCGCAGCGAGGGGCGGTCCGCGCGCTCCCAAACACCGGCCAAGAGCTCGCGATCCTTCGTGGAGATGTCGAGCGGACGAGATGCATTCGACGCCATGCCCCGGCGAGCATGGCGTAGGTCGCGACGAGGCTCAAGCAAGCTCCCGAGCTCGCTTCAGAGCCGGCCGACGAACGCGGCGATGTCGTTCACCACCGCTGCTTCCACGTGGCCGGGGCTCTCGTATTCGCCTGGACGAGGTGTGCCGGAGCCCGCGATGAAGAGGTGGTTGAGCGCGGGATAGCGCTTGAAGGTGACTTTGGGGCGGCTCGCGAGCGCGCGGCGCCAACCGTCGAAATCGGTGCTCGTGACTTGATAGTCGCGGTCGCCTTGGAGCGCGAGAATGGGAATCGACAGGCCCGCGGCGACGTCCGTGGGTCGATATCCACGGAGGGAGAGGAAATACGATCCTCGTTCGCGCTCGCCGCCCGGGAGATCGAGAAACAACGCGGGATCGAGGGCTGGATCCTCGATACGGGCTTTGAGCTCGCGGGCGGCGGCGACCATGCGCTGCTTCTCGGCGTTCTGGGGATCGAGCTTGAGGAAATACGAGAGCTGATCCACGAGCGAGTCTTGAAGAGGTCGAGATGGACCGGCCAAGAGAATGATGCCTGCGATGGTGGGAGTCTCGGTCGCGAGGCGGGGCGCCAGATAACCACCTTGGCTGTGGCCCAAAAGCACGATGCGGCGAGCGTCGATTTCGCGGGTGTGGGCGGCGAGATCGACGGCCGCGAGCGCGCCGTCGACGACCTCTTCTTGAATCGAGGCGACGGCTTGGGGGATGTGATGCGTGCGCTTCACATAACGGATCACGGCGATGTCGCGGCTCGCGAGGCCCCAGGCGAGATCTTTGAAGATGCGGTTCGGTCCGAGCGAAGCGTCGGCGTCGCTCGGGCCGGAGCCGTGCACCAGCACCACGGCAGGGAATGGGCCTGGGCCTTTGGGGAGCGTGAGCACGCCGGGCAGCGCGGGTGAGGCGCCGACGGTGATGTCGCGCTCGACGAAGCGATCCGGTGACGCGTACGGCGGCGCGCGCCACGGTGAGAGGACATCGCCGGGCAGGATGAACAAGCCCGCGACTTGATCGCGCATGTCGTAAACGACCTTCACCACCGCGCTGCCCGACGCAAAGCGACACGTGAGGAGCACGGCGGAGAGGCCGTCCGCCGCGGCGATGGCGGCGCGATCGACCTCGACGAAGGCGCCCGATCGCTTCACCACGCGCGTCCAGAGCGCGCGCAGCTTGTCGGGTGGAAGCGAGCCTCGCAGGATGGCGTCGAAGGTGGAGCCGGCGCCCTGAAAGTCGTCGTGGGCGAGGCGATCGACGATGCCGCGGGCCGCGTCCTCGAGATCGCGTGCGTGCGGCTCGATGAAGAGGCCGGCGACGGCGCCGTCGTCGCCGAGCACGACACGCACGACCTTGCGAAAATGCGCGAAGCGGCAGATGACACGGACCACGTGGAGGTCCGACTCGACCGTGCTCTCCGCGCCTTCGATGCGAGCCAACGCGCCGCCGGCGTCCTCGATCTTCTGCCAGAGCACCGTGAGCGCGGGCCGCGGGAGCGCTTGCACGAGCTCGGCATCGAAGCGAGCGATCGCGTCGTCGTAGCGATGATGCGCGAGATCCTCGACGAGCGCGCGAGCACGCGTTTCGGGATCGGGCGCGGGCTCGGCAACAGGAGGCTCGGTGGGAGCCGGAGGCGGCGCGGGCTGCGATGCGACGGGCGGCGGCACGATCCGCGAGCGCTCGGCCGGAACGCACGCCGCGAGCGTCGTGATCGCGACCAGCCCGAGCTGCGGGATCCACGAGGACGCGCGACGTGCCGATGCAACCATGACGAACGACGTGTGACACCATCATCGCTCGGGAGGTTCCGCCCGGGAAGCAGGTGCGCGGACGCTGCGCCGGAGGCCGCGTTTGCTCGGGCACGAGCCACGTCGAACGGCGAGGACGGTCGCTTCGACGAGCGTCATCTGCGCACGCCAACATGGCGCTCGATGAGGAAGCGATGTTGGCGAAGCGGTCGCGGCGGAGCGGATGATTGTGCGGATCCGACCGCAGCGATGCCTCGCCGACTGCCGGAGACGACCTACTTGCTGCCTTCCGGCTTGTTGCCTTCGGGCTTGGCGGCGCCTTCGGGCTTCGCGTCCTGCGAGCGAATCGAGCCGTCCTTCATGCGCCGCTCGAGGATGCGGAACTCCACGCGGCGGTTTTTCTGCCGGCCCATGGTGGTGAGGTTCGCCATGATGGGGCGCGTGGGGCCGTAGCCATTGGCGGTGAGGCGGCCCTTGTCGATGCCGCGCTTCACCAGGGCGGCGACGACGGACTCGGCGCGCTGCTGCGAGAGCGTCATGTTGCGCTCGGCGGCGCCACGGTTGTCGGTGTGGCCGCCGACCTCGATCTTGAGGATCTCGGGGTGCTCGCGCATCACGTTGGCCACCGTGTCGAGGAGCGGATTGCTCACCTTGCGGATGGTGGCCTTGTCGGTGTCGAACTCGACCTGCTGCAGGATCACGATCTGACCCTCGGTGACACGCACGTCGCGAGGGCAGCCGTTCTTCGCGGGATCGGGATCGGGCGCGCCCTTCTCGTCGGGGCACGCGTCCTTGTCGTCGTTGATGCCGTCGCCGTCGCGATCGCCCGGGCAGCCGTTCTTCTTGGGATCGGGGCTCGCGACGCCGGCGACGTCGGGGCAGGCGTCGAGCTCGTCGGGGATGCCGTCGTGATCGCGATCGGCCGGCGCGGGGCAGCCGTTCTTCTTCGGATCGGCGTCGGGCACACCGAGCTGATCCGGGCACGCGTCGACGGCGTCGGGGATCTCGTCGTTGTCGCGATCGGGCGGGCAGCCGTTGATCTTCGGCACGACGTCGCGCACGCCCGCGGCGTCGGGGCACGCGTCCTCGGCGTCGGCGATGCCATCCCCGTCGCGATCGGAGATGACGGGGCAGCCGTTCTTCTGCGGATCGGGGCTCGCGACGCCGGGCTCGTCGGGGCACGCGTCGACGGTGTCGAGGATGCCGTCGTGATCGCGATCGACCACGGGCCCCGCTTCGGGGCCGATGTCGGGCGTGTACGAGAACGAGGCGACGGCGCGGAAATCGGGCGTGCCCGCGCCGGGCGCGAGGCCGACGGCGGCACCGAATCCGACCACGAAATCACGCTTGAAACGATAGCGCGCGGCGCCCATTACCTCGGCGTCGGTGGTGCGCTTCTGCGGATCGGCGAAGCTCACGGTGCCGCGCACCTCGGGCCCGACCTGGAAGCTGCCGTCGCCCGGGAGGAAGCCGATCGCCGCGCCGTAGTGGAGGGCCGCGCCCGACGTGGCGCCGCTGAAGACGCGCGTCGCGCGGAGCTCCGGCCCCATGCTCGCCGACCACGCGAACCAACGCGTGAGGCCGCCGACGATCACCTGCGGCTGGCTGCGTACCGCGCCGTCACCGCCGAACGCCGAGCGGGTGCCCGTCGGCAGATAGAGGAGCGCGCCGAGCGCGATTTGGAAAGGATCGGTGTTCTCGCCCCAAATGGCGGCGCGGGCGCCGAGGCGCAGATCGCCGAGCCCCGCGGCGCTGGGGGACGAATACGTGATGCCGCCGGCCTGCGGGGCGTCGCCGCGCTGGAACGAGACGGGGAGATCGATGTTGAAGGCGACGCGCCGGAAGAGCGCGTAGGTCGCGTTGAGGTGGAGGGCGACTTGATCGCCGACGATCGACCCGTATTTCCGGCCCGAATCGACGCCGCGCAGGACGAGCGGATCGTGCGCGTAGTCGAGCAGGAACATGGCGTGCAGCGTCGACGGGCCGACGGCGCCCGGCGACGGGACGCCGAAGAAACGATCACCGGCGAACGTGGGATCGAAGCGGCCGAGCGCGAAGCCTTCGTCCGCGGAGGCCTCGGGGGCCACGCAGAGCGCCGCGGAGATCGCGGCGGCAGGGAGCATCGACCGGCGGAGAAAGGACCTCGTTCGGGACATGGCAAAGGCGCGCCGCACCGGCTCCTGCCGGCGCAGAGGAACGAGCCTAACACGGGGATCCGAGCAGGTACGAAAAGCAGGAGAACGGTGGCCGGACGAGGCACGCGGAGCCGCGGTGGATCCGGGCGCGATCAACGCGCGCGTACCGGCGAGCCTCGCCCCTCGGAGTTATCGAAGTCGAACGAGGACGACGAAGCGATGCGACCCTCGAGGTCAGGGAGCGATGAGGAGCCGCTCCTCTGCGACTCAATCGGTGCCGGTGCCGACGCCCATCTTGCGGGCCACGACGCGCGTCGAAGCGATGGCGCGCATCGGCGCCGAGAGCGGGAACACGAGCGAGACACCGTGGGCCGTGTTCACCGAGCCGCCTTGGCCCGTGACCATGCGCGCGAGGCTGTCGGTCTCCGTCTCGGCGGCCTTCTCGAGCGCGTCGATCTCGCCGGGCGCGTGCAACGTGACGAGGGCGCCGCGATCGACGAGCTTGCCCTCGGAGAAGAAGCCCATCTGATACGTCATCGCGGCGAGCGCGCTCGCGGTGTCGGGGCCGCGGAACCAAGCGCCGATGTCGTGCGTCTGGAGGTGCGCGCAGCGCGCGTAGAGCGCGCCTGCGTCGGCGCCGACGGCATCGGCCAGGCGATCGGCGAGGACCACGAAGCGAGGGCGCGCCTCTTCATCGAGGAACGCGCGCGCGTAGCCTTCGCGGAAGATCAGCGTCGCGCCGCCCCAAGCCGGCGAGCGGTTGCCGAGCTCCGGGGTGAAGCCGTCGACGATCTCGACCGTGCCGTCCTTGATCTCGGCGAGCTGCTCGTCGCTCGCGGCGGTGAGCTTGCCGTTCGCGATGGCAGAGGTGAGGGCCGCGTGATCGCGCAGCGTGCCGCCTTTGCGCGAGGCGAGCCAGAGCTCGACGGCCCAACCCTCGGTCGCGAACGGGCCGAAGCTCGCGCCTTTGTAGAGCCGATCGCGCATGGCCTCGCAGGCGCGCGCGAGGCGATCGCGGCGCGCGCCGTCGGCTTCGGACGGGACCTTGGCTTCGACCTTCTCGGTGCTGAAGCGCGGGATGAGGATGCGCACGACGCCGATGAGCGCGAGCACGCCGATGCCGGCGGCGACCATGATCCAGACGCGGGCGGGCGGACCGGACGTCGACGCGCGGCGCGCGCCCATCATCGGCTCGGCGGCGCGCACGGCATCGGCCAGGCGCCGCGCGATCTCGCTCGCCTTGCGGCGCTTCATTTCGGCGGGCAGGAGCTGCCATTGCGAAAGCACGAGCTGGATGTCGACGGAGACCGGCGCGCCGTCCACCCGCAGCTCGATCGCGTTCCCCGCAACCACGATGGTGCCGCCCATGCCGAGCATGCCGAGCGCCTGTCCCACGAGCTCTTCGATTTCCGCGCGATCGTCCACGCAGGCAGAATAGTCGATTTTTCCGCCGCAGATGTCCGCGGTCTCATCGGACCGGTGCACATGCCCACTCTCGCTCCGGGCTCGAGACGTGGCAGAGTCGCGTCGTGGTTCCGTCTCGCATCTATCTCGCCCCGGGGATGTTCGGCTTCGCCAGGCTGGCGTCGTTCGAGTATTTCGAGCATGTCGTGCGCGCCATCGAGGAGCGCTTCCGCCTTCATGGGCGGCGCGCCGAGGTGCACGTGTGCGAGGTCCACCCCACGTCCTCGGTGCGGCGCCGCGCGGCGAAGCTCGCGCGAATGGTGGCAGACACCGCTGCCGCGGATGGCGGACCGATTCATCTCGTGGGGCACTCCACGGGCGGGCTCGATGGACGCCTCGTAACGTCACCGACCGCGCACCTCGGTGAGGGCGCGCCGCTCGGTTGGACCGATCGCATCCACTCGGTGACGACCATCAACACGCCTCACTACGGGACGCCGCTGGCCGCGTTCTTCGCGACCGTGAGCGGGCAGCGGCTCCTCTATGCGGTGTCGGCGCTCACCGTAGCCGCGCTCAAGCTCGGGGCTCCGCCGCTCGCGGCGACGAGCGCGCTCGTGGCGGCGTTCGGTCGGGTGCAGCTCGATCGCTTCGAGATCGAGGTCGTCGATCGCGCCGTCGAGTCCACCATCCGCGTGCTCGACGAGGCTTCGAACCGCGAGCTCCGCGCCTGGCTCAAGCTGCTGCGCGACGATCAAGGTGGCATCGTGCAGCTCATGCCCGAAGCGATGGACCTGTTCCATGCCGGCGTCGAGGATCGAGCGGGCGTGCGCTACCAGAGCGTCGCGACCTTCGCGCCCGCGCGCAACGCGCACGATTGGATCGGGACCTTGAAATCGCCGTGGGGCGCGCTCTCGGCGACGATCTTCGCGCTGCTCTACAACATCACGGCGCGCCACGATCCGCGCTACCCCTGCTCCCCGCCGGATGGATCGGCGGAGCGGCGCGTGCGCGCGCTGCTCGGGCAGGAGCCGCCGGCCGACGCGAGCGATGGGATCGTGCCGCTGTACTCGCAGGTGTACGGCGATCTCATCTGGGTGGGCCGCGCCGATCACCTCGACATCGTGGGCCACTTCCCCGGGCCCGGCGGCCACACGGATTGGATGTCGAGCGGCGCGCAGTTCACGCGCGTGCGCTTCGACGTGGTCATGGATCGGATCGTCGACGGGATGCTCCTCGCCGAGGATCAGCGTGCGGCCGCGAAGTCACCCGGCGCGCGCGTCACGCCGGCTTCGCCATGAAACGGCGCACCCTGGCGACGCTGCACGCAGACCTCATCACGTGCCGTCGCTGCCCGCGCCTCGTCGCGTGGCGCGAGCGCGTGGCCGAAGAGAAGCGGCGCGCGTACCGCGACGAAACGTATTGGGGCCGGCCCGTGCCGGGCTTCGGCGATCCGCAGGCGACGCTGGTGTTCGTGGGCCTCGCGCCTGCGGCGCACGGCGCGAACCGCACCGGGCGGATGTTCACGGGCGATCGCTCGGGTGATTTTCTCTACGCGTCCCTCCATCGGCTCGGGATCGCATCGCAGGCCGAGAGCCGGTACCGCGACGACGGGCTCACGCTCCGCGGCGCGTGGATCACCGCGCCCTGCCGCTGCGCGCCGCCGGAGAACAAGCCCACGCCCGAGGAGCTCGGCAACTGTCGGAGCTGGCTCGACGACGAGCTGGCGTTGCTCCCCAACGCGCGCGTGTATCTCGCGCTGGGAAAGACGGGCTACGACGCGGTCCTCGGGCTCGCGAAGCGGCGGGTGGGGACGCGGATCGAGGCGCCTCCGTTCGGGCACGGGGTCGTAGCGATGATTCCCGATCCGCGCGGCGGCGAAGGCCAGGTCAAGCTCTTCGCGAGCTACCACGTGAGCCAACAGAACACGCAGACGGGGCGGCTCACGCCCGCGATGTTCGACGCGGTGGTGGCCGCGGCCTGGGAATGCGCGCGGTGATCGCGGGCGGCGCGCGCGCGAAGATCGTGTCAGTCGGGGCTGACATCCCACCTGCTGAGCGCGTGTCGAGGTGCGAGGACGGCGCCTTCGTCGATCGAGCCGGCCGAGGGCGCCTTTTGCAGTGCGTTAGCTCACTCATTTCGCGCAATTGCGCGGCACCTCCGAGTAGGCTGTCGCCCCGATGCCACTCACCGCGATTCATCCTTTCCAAAAGCAAACCGATCTCGAAGCGAACGTACGTGCGGTCGCGATCTTAACGGGCGTAGGGCTCGTCGGCGTGCTCACCAGCGGGCCGGCGCGGCTCGCGCTCGTGCCCTTTGCGGGCGGACCAGCAACGATCGTCGATCTGCCCATCGAAGCCCCGCAGGAGATCGCGTTGCTCTCGAAGGACGTCGCGGTGGTGCGAGCGAGCGACGGCGATCTATGGGCCTTGCGCGGTCTCGGTGGGACGCTGGAGGCGCAGCCGATCGCGCGCGACGTGCGCGCGCTGTTCATGCGGCCCTCGGGCGAGAGCGCGCTCTTGCTCGCTCAGGATGGAAGCGCGGGCGCCATCACGCTGAGCCGCGAAGAGGTCGCGGTGCGATCGTTCACGGTGCGCGGCGGCGCGCTGCGTGCGGCCGACGTCGGCGAGAACCTCACCTATGTCGTCGCCGATGGTGAAGAGGGCGGCCAGTTCCGCATTCACCCAGGCGCCACGCCGGAGCTCGGGACGAGCGCGCGCACCGCGCTTCCGGCGCAGGCGAAGGATCTCGATCTCGTTCGCGGCGGCCCAGCGCTCTCCGCTCTTTGGAAGCGCGGATCGCAGGAGATCTGCTTGGTCACCGGCAGCAGCAAGCTCGCCGCCCGCATGGTCGAGATCGCGGGGAGCCCGGCCGACGTGGCCGTGCTCGACGACGCGTTGATCGTTGCCTTCGCCGACGGGACCGTGTCGCTCTACGACGCCGCGGCGCTCGCCGAAGGCACCGTGCCGCTCACGCCATCGCGCACCGTCGCGGTGTCGGCGAACGGGCACGCGCAGCTCATGGTCGCCGTCGCTACCAAGGGCGCGGCGTCGCTGTGGCTCGCGACCACTGCGGGCGAGGTGCTGCAAGCATCGCTCGGCCGAGAGCCTGCTTCGATCGAGGATGCGCCGCCGCAGCCGCAGTCGTCCGCCGAATCGGACCCGGGCCATGCGACCGAGGCGGCGAGCGACGCGATCACCGGCGAGGGCGTCGAGCAGCAAGCTGCACGCGTGCAAGCGAACGCCGAGGCTGCCGCGATCCACGACGAGGCGCTCGCGGCCTTGCACCGCGAGCATGCAGCCGTGATGGAGGCGAAGGAGACCGCGCACACGCGCGCGATCGAGGCGCTCCGGGCCGAGCATGCGAGCGAGATCGAGGCGCTGAAGACGGCGCACGCGAGCGCGCTCGCCGAGAAGGACGCGACGCTCCAAAAGGAGCGGGGCGCGCACGTCGGCGTGCTCGAAGAGCTGTGGTCGGCGCACTCGGCCGAGGTCACGGAGCGCGCCGCGGCGCTCGAGCAAGCGTCGGCGACGACGGCGGCGCGCGACGAGGCGCTCGCGGCCCTGCGCCGGGAGCAAGACGCTCTCGTCCTCGCGAAGGACGCGGCCCACGCGAGCAGCCTCGAGGCGCTGAAGGCGGAGCATGCCGGCGTCCTCGAAGCGCTGAAGGCGGAGCACGCGACGCTTCTCGCGGAGAAGGACACGGTGCTGAGCCAGGAGCGGCTCGCACACGTTCATGTGCTGGAAGATTTGTGGTCGGCGCACTCGGCCGAGGTCACCGAGCACGTCACGGCGCACCAGGAAGCGTTGGCCTCCCTCGAAGCCGCGGACGCGCAGCGCAACGAAGCCCTCGCTGCGCTGCGCGCGGAGCACGAGGCCGCGCTGAAGGCGAAAGACGACGAGCACGCGCGCGCCATCGAGGCGCTGAAAGCCGAGCACGCGCGCGCCATCGATGCGTTGAAGGCCGAGCACGCCGGCACGATCGAGGCACGCGAGGCCGCCCTCATCGAAGAGCGGGGCCACCATGCGCGCGTTCTCGAAGAGCTGTGGTCGTCTCACTCGGAGACGCTCGGCCAGCACGAGGCCGCGCAGGAGCGCGCGCTCGCTGTCGCCGCAGAGGAGGCCGACGCGCGACGAGAGCAAGCCATCGCGGCGCTGAAAGCCGAGCACGCGAGCGCCATCGATGCGCTGAAGGCCGAGCACGCTGCGACCCTGGCAGAGCGCGAGGCCGCACTCGCTCAAGAGCGCGCGCAACACGCGCGTGTGCTCGAAGAGCTGTGGTCGTCGCACTCGGAGACGCTCGGCGAGCACGAGGCGACGCGCGAGCGCGCGCTCGCTGCCGCCGCACAACAGGCCGAGGCTGCCATCGCGGCGCTGAAGGCCGAGCACGCCAGCACGATCGAAGCGCGCGAGGCCGCCCTCATCGAAGAGCGGGGCCACCATGCGCGCGTGCTCGAGGAGCTGTGGTCGTCGCACTCGGAGATGCTCGGTCAGCACGAGACGCAGCGCGAGGAAGCCATCGCGGCGCTGAAAACCGAGCACGCGAGCGCCCTCGATGCGCTGAAGGCCGAGCACGCTGCGACCCTCGCCGAGCGCGAGGCTGCCCTCGGGCAAGAGCGCGCGCAGCACGCGCGTGTTCTCGAAGAGCTGTGGTCGTCGCACTCGGAGACGCTCGGCCAACACGAGGAGCGCGCCGCAGAGGAGCGCAAGGCGCTCGAGGTCGAGCTGGATCGGCTGCGTGCGGAGCTGTCGGACGAGCGCACGAAGCGGGATTTCGTGAAGTGGGGCGACCGGACCATCCCGCTCGATCGGGTGCGCGGCACGCTCGACGTCGTGATCGCGCGCGCCCAAGAAGCGCTCGTCAAGAAGCGGCGCGGGTGATCGGGAGGGCCGCGATGGATCACCGTCGCGGCCGCTCGGTTTCCTGCCGGCCTCGGGTTTCGCTACAGTCGTCGCGTTGACTCCCCTGCCCTTCAGCGCCGGCGATCTCTCCGCCACCCTGGCCCCGTTCGAGGAGGCGCGCCCGCTCCCGCCGGCGGCGTGTTGGGACGAAGACGTCTTCGCCTTCGATCGCGACGCCATCTTCGGGCGGGCTTGGCTCTGCGTCGGTCACGAGCGCAACATCGCGGAGCCCGGCGCGTGGATGCTCGCGCCGATCACGCCCGAAGGGATCCTCGTCTTGCGCGGCGAGGACGGGCGCGCGCGCGCCTTCTACAACGCCTGCCGTCACCGCGGGGCCACCCTCGTCGATGCGCCGTGCGGCCGCGCCGAGGCCCTCGCGTGCCCTTACCATCGCTGGACCTATGCGCTCGACGGCGCCCTGCGCGCCGCGCCCGGCGCGCGTCCCGGGCTCGATCGCACGGCCGCCGGCCTCGTCCCCGTGCGCATGGAAGCGTGGAACGGCTTCCTCTTCGTGAACCTCGATCCCGATGCACCCGAGCTCGAGCACGCGCTCGCCGGCGCGCCGCCTTGGCTCGCGAAGCTCCCCGAGCTCGCGCGCATCGGCCAGGCCCGCTACGAAGTGCGCGCCAACTGGAAGCTCTGCGTCGCGAACTTCCAGGAGTCGCATCACTTCCCGCTCGTGCATCCCGCGCTCGAAGCGCTCACGCCCACGGAGCGGGCCGCGTCGCTCCTCGGCGATGGCCCGTGGCTCGGTGGCCTCATGGATATCGTCCCTTCGGCCGAGACCGTCTCGAAGAGCGGCCGCCGGCTCGATCGACCTTTCCTCGTCGCGGAGGACGCGCGCCGTCGCGTCCGTGACGCGCACCTCTTCCCCGGCCTGCTCACGAGCCTCCAGCCCGATTACTTCCTCACGTATCGACTGCACCCCATCGCGCCGGATCGCACCCTCGTGATCGCCGAGACCTACGCGCACCCCGACTGTCCCGCGGGCGAGAGCGTCACCGATGTGCTCGATTTCTGGGCCCGCGTGAACGCCGAAGACCGCGCGGTGTGCGAACGCCAGCAGATCGGGATCCGATCGCGCGGCTACGCGCCCATCGGCTATGCCGCCGTGGAGGACGGCGTTCATGCCTTCGATCGTCTCGTGGCCCGTCGCTACGCCGAGGCGCTCGAGGAGCAGGAATCCTCGAACGACGATCCTCCGGACTCGCGAGGATCGGAGCCGCCTCCTCCCGCGCCGATCGCATCGCGGCTCGGAAAGCTCGTGGGGATCTGGGGGAAGCCGTACATCGATCTTTCGAGCGACATCGACATCTCGTGCTTTCCAATGCTCGATGACGAGATCACGTATGGGCTCGCGCGGGTTCAATCCTCTCGCACCGGCGGGAGCTTGAAGCACATGGGTGTCGTGGCCCCGTGGGTTCGCGATGATCCGTATGTGGATTACGGCGATGTCATCGCCTCACTCTCGCGTGAGGAGTTCGTGCGCTTCGTCTCGCTCGCGGAGGATCCTTCGGCATTCGACCCCGAAAAGCAGGACGAATACGCGTTTGGCGACGAGACCGACAACCCGCTCTCGCCCGCGCAGATGGCTTATCTGATCTATCGGCACCGGGTCTATTTCCCGTGGCGCGTTTGCTATCACCTGCTCGAAAACGATTGCTGGGAAGACAAGCACTCGGGCGCCGGGAAGGATTTCACCGCCGAGGCGCGGGCCGTGTTTCCGCGCACGGTGGCCTTCATCGAGAGCCTCCCGTTCACCGAGGTTGGGCGCGCGGTGCTCTTCGGCCTGGAGGCCAACGATCATGCGCCCCTGCATCGCGACAGCGAGCCCGGACGGGATCTCACCATTGCCCAATCGATCTCGTTCCAGCCGCGCGGCGACAAGCGGCTCTACCTGGTCGACGCCGACGGCGGGAGCCGCACGGTGGTGACGGCGCCGATCTATTGGTTCAACGACATGGACTATCACGGTGTCCTGCCGGACCCGTTCTTCCGCTACTCCGTGCGGGTCGACGGCGTGCTCGATCCCGCTTGGGCGCGCGCGCTCGCGCGCCGCCACCGGCGGTGAGGCCCGCGCTTCAGCCTTCGATCAACACCGGCAGCGAGAGCGCGCGCTCATCGGTCGCGCCCACCTGCGCGCGGGCATAGATCCCCGAGGCCTCGCCGGCGATGAGGTACACGCCGTGGTTGATGGTCTCGCCGCCCTCGCCTTCGCGCGCCGAGAAGTAACGCTGTGCGATCCACCGTCCCGGCTTCGCGTGGGCGAGCGCTTCGCGCCACTCGTCGGCGGTGGCCAAGCGGCCGAGGATCACTTCGTCGCCCTCGGCGCCGTAGTCGCTCTTGATCACCCATCGTTCGCGCTCGGCGACGAGCTGCGCGGGATCCATCGTCTCGAGCCGGCGGCTCTCGGGCACGTGGGCGCGGATCGTCTCCTGCGCGCGCGGCGAGAAATCCGCGAGCTTCTCCCACATCAAAGCCATGCTCCGCTTGTTCTGCGGCACGACCGAGCCGAATGGATTGATGACCGCCGCGCGCCGATCGATCGAGGACGTGAGCGCGGCGCCGAGCGGACCGACCAGCGCGTCGGCGTCGGCGATGGTCTCGTCGTCCCACACGCTCATGCGCTCGCCCCACCAATCGGTCTTGTAGTGGCGGAGGAGGATCGAGAACGGCCGCTCGAAGAGCCGGAGGCCTTCGGCATCTGCGCGGAGGTTGTAGGGCGAGCCCAGGATCACCTCGAGATCGCGTTCCTCCAACCAGCGACGGTAGAGGCGGATCACCGAGAGATCTTCGGTAAGCTCCGTCGGATAGACGAGGCCGATCGCGCGCGGAGGCGGGCCGTCCACGAGGCTCAGGCCGAGGAGCTCCACCATCTGGCAAAAGCGATCGCCGAGATCGCGGTTGGGATCGACGGCGCCCGCGCGCGCTTCGGCGGCGAGCGCGGAGAGCACGACGGCTTCGGCCTCGCCGGTGGGCGTGTCGCAGTTGATCTCGGCGATCTGGATGCCCGCGTCGGTGACGAAGACATCGGCGCGGGCGATGCCGTGCCAGAGCGGCGCGGACGCGGTCCACATCGCCTTTTGCCAAGGCGTGAGCCCGTAGAAATCATCCAGCAGCGCCGGGCTCGCGTTCACGAGGACGCACAGCTCGTCGTAGACGGCGGCGACGTCCTCGGCGACGCGGTAGAGCGCGCCGAGCTCGCCGCGCGTGAGGATCAGCGGCGCCTCGCGGAAGCGCGGCTGCCCGTCGAGCCAAGGATCGGTGAGGATGCCCGAAGCGACGACGCGGCGAGCGAAGGCGTCGTACGACGATGCGCCGTCGCTCACAGGAGCTCGGCGATGGCGAGCGCGGTCGCGATGTACGTGACGGCCTCGAGCGCACCGAGGCCCGCGTTGCGCTCGGCCGCGACGCCCGTGTCGAGCCGCCCGCCGCGGAAGCTGAAGGGCGCACCGAGCAACACCACCTGCACCAAGAGCTGCCGCACCGGATAAAGCGCGAGCAGGAAGAGCAGCACGCCGCCATACCCCTTGAGCGACGCGATCCATCCTGAGAAATCACCCTCGAGCGCGCGGCCGATGATGATCGCCACCGCGATGGACACGCCCGCGTACGAGAGCGCGGCGGCCAGGTTCTCACCCTGGATCTGCTCGGCGTCGTCGTACACGGTGAGCGCGCGGAACAGCGTGATGAACGCGTGCAGCGTGAGCTGGCCGAGCGCGAAGAAGGCCAGGGAAATGCCGAGATCGTGCAGGTCGCCGCCGGCCACCGCGCGCGAGGTGATGATGGCCGTCGCCACGTAGTGCGCGCCCGCGGCCACGCCCGCCGCGACGTTGCCGCGCGCGAGCTCGGCTTGGAGCCGCGACGCGAGGAGCAAGCGCAGGCCGAGGCTCCCGATGATCATCATCAGCGCGAGGCCGATGATCGCGAAGGCCGCGATGCGCGGGAGATCATGGGCGAGCCCCTGCCCGTGCACGCAGCCCTTCACCGCCGCGCCGGCGATCAGGAAGGCGCCGAGCACCTGCCCGACCTGGAGCATCCCGCGCGCGCCATTCCCTTTGAGGAGGTCGCCCGGCAGCGTGCTGCCCGGCCAGAGCAAGCGCTGCCCCATGCGCAGGAGCACGAGCAACACGAGCATCGTCCCCAGGCCCAACAGCGTCACGTAGAGCGGCGGCGCCTCCATCCCGCGACCGTATCCAAGGCTCGCGAGAGCCACAAGGCCCGCGCATGCCGAGCGTGCGGTGTGTGCGGGCCGTGCGTGCGCGCACGGTCCCGTGCCCCGTGCACCATCGCCGGTCACGCTCACGAACTGCAGCAATTCCCGTCGATTCCAGCGATCGAGACCGCCCCAGCACTGGCATCGCGATTGCGATGAAGGCTCGCACGACGGGAGACCAACCGAGCTCCCGAGGAGACTCGACATGAAGACGAAGACGAGCGTCAAAGCCGGCTTCAACCCGCAGCCCGATCCCCCGGGCTGAAGGTCGAAAGCCACGACTCGAAACACTCGAATGCAGGAAGGAGACTCGACATGAAGACGAAGACCAGTGTCAAAGCCGGCTTCAACCCGCAGCCCGATCCCCCGGGCTGAACGTCGCAAGCCACCGTTCGAACACTCGATTGCACAGGGAGGAGACTCGACATGAAGACGAAGACCAGCGTGAAGGCCGGCTTCAACCCGCAGCCCGATCCCCCGGGCTGAAGGGTGTGAGCCACGATTCGAAATACTCGATGATGGTAGGGAGGAGACCTGACATGAAGACGAAGACCAGCGTCAAAGCCGGCTTCAATCCGCAGCCCGATCCGCCGGGCTGAAGGTCGAAAGCCACTGCTCGAAACATCGCCCATTGCGGGCCGAAGCGACGCCGCACACGTCGCGTGACGCATGGCCGAGAGCCTTCTTCCCAACGGGGAACGAGGGCTTTCGGCGTCTCGGGGGCGCGGCGTTCACGCGGTGTCGACGCGGGCCCGTTCTTCCGGTACTTCCATCGGGGGTGGCGCCGCGGGCGGCGCCGGTGCACGAGGCCGATGAGTCAGGCGACGAACCAGCCTTTTCAGCGCGACGAGTCTCTCAACGAGCCGGGGATCATCGGCGCGCGATGGTGGCAGAAGAGCCTCACGGAGCAGCCCGACGCGGTGTCGCGCCGAGCGGCGCTGACCGCGCTTCTCGTGGCCGGCGGCACGTTCGCGGCCATCGGTGTTTTCACGGCGGCGGCCGTGTCGACGACGGGATCCGGATCGTCGAGCGACGACTACCGCACCGAGCCGCGCGGCTCGCTCGACATGCAGAAGGAATACGGCTGGAGCTTCGGCGCCGTCGGCGAGAGCCTCACCTTCGACGGCGAGACGCTGAAGCCCTTCGATCGCGCGGCGCTCGCGCAGCTCCCCGACGATCTGCGCCCCGCGCTCCGGCAGAACGCGCCCTACTTCGTGCCCACGCTGTTCCAATCGCCGACGGCGCTCCCGCGCTCGGTCCCGTCGGGCGACACGGGCATGACCACGCCGCTCAAGGACGCGCTCAAACCGATCTTCACGCCGGCCATGGACAAGGCCTATCGCCGCGGCCGCGCGCTCGCGCTGCTCTGGAAAGGGCGTGACGCGGGCGCCGTCGTGATCGTCGATCTCCCCGGGCCCGAGGCCGTGGCGTTCGCCGCCGGCGCGGCCGGTGTCTTCGATCCCGTCTTCCTCTTCGACAACTGGCCGCATCCGCGCGGCGTCGTGCCCGCGCACCGCACGCTCGCCGCCGCCGCGTATTACCAACCGCTCTTCGCCAAAAAGAAGGCGCTCGCCGGCGCACCGTCGCTGTTCGTGCTCGATCGCGCGCGGCTCGTCCCGTACACCGACGAAGCCACGCAGTTCGACAACCGCCACGTCGCGCGCCTGCCGTCTGCCCCGCAGGTGAAGCAGCTCGGCGCCGAGCACGTGCTCTACGTCGTGCCCACGAGCGGCGACGTCGTGGAGCTCGACGATCTCAACGACGACTTCGTCCTCTACGCGCGCGGCGGGCTCGACGTGAAGATGGTCGCTGCGGATGCGTTCGATCCCGATCCTGCGGACAATGCGCCCGTTCAACACCCCGACGACGAGGACGAGTCTTCGGTCCCCCGTTACTACTACGGTGGCCGATCGATCACGCACCTCTGGTTCTGGAGCGACTATCCCTGGGTGAAGATCGCGCCGCCGCGCCCGCTGTCGTCGCGCCCGGCCGGAGAGCCCGTCGAGCCCGCCATCGCGCGCCCGGGAAAGAGCTACGTCCCGCGCCCGCGCGTCACGCCGTTCTCGAGCGGCGCGCCCATCGCCGGCGGCGCGCGGCCCAAGCCGCCGGGGTTCGGCTCGGTGCCCGTCGTCATCGCGGTGGCCACGGGCGTCGTCCTCGGCGCCAAGCTGAGCCGCAACGGCACGTGGAACCGCACCTCGGGTTGGGGCGGAGGCTAGCCATGGAGCACACGATCTTCGCCATCGAGATCTGCGCGCGGCTCGTCCCCGAGAGCCCGCTCCGCGCGGGGCTCGCTCAGCTCATCAACGACGCGCCCTACGAGATGAGCCTCCACCAGAAGTGGACGCAGTACTCGCGGGCAGCGCAGCTCCTCTTCGACAACCTGAGCCTCGCCGAGCGCGGCTGCTGGGACTACTACAACGACGACGCCCGCGCGAAGCGCGACTTCGACATGTGGTCCAAGGGCATGATCACGAAGGAGGGCGTGCGCCCCGGCCCCTCCGGCAGCAGCACTCCCTACCGCGGTGAGACCCGTTTCCTCACGTTGACGATGGCGCTGCTCCTCGTGCAGGACTCGCCCTCTTGCCAGACCCTGCGGCGCGTCTGCGACGTCCCCCAAGCCAATTTGTGGAAGCGCGATACCTTCGCCCGCGTCCTCCGCGGCATCGGCCACGTGAGCTTCGCCAGCGTGAAGGGCGACGTCATGTACCTCATCCCCCGCGACGACGGCTGGGGCCTGACCGCGCAGGATCTCCAGCACCCCAAATTCGAGTACCTCCGCGAGATCGTTTGAGCTGCAACGATCTCGCGGTCCCGATCGTTTGAGCTGCGACGATCTCGCGGTCCCGATCGTTTGAGCTCAAACGTTTCTGTGCGCGTTGTCGATCGGCTCCACCGCGCGCCACAGAGCGGCTGCGAGTGAGCGCGCGTCTCGCGGTGTGAGTGGACGGTCAGGGCTCGCGGTATGGCGCGCTGCGCTCCAGGCCCGGCGCCTCGCGCTCGACGATCAGACCTTGGGTCGACTCGATGCGAGCGAGGAAGCGCCGAAGGTCGGCGAGCTCGACGCGACCGTGAAAGATCAGGTGGCGCGCGTCCTTTGCGGTCTCGATCCGGAGGTACCAGCGAGGTCTCAGCAGCGACCAGAAGATGCCGACGCCGAGCGGCGTCAGCGCGAGCCCGGTCACGGCCTCCGCGTGGATCGTGCCGCCCCAGGTGATCCATTCGCGGGCGACGCGCCAAGACATCCAGGCCATGGCGAAGCACAGGAGCCCGAAGAAGGCGTGCGCGGCCGGGCGCTCGGCGGCGAGGCCGCGACGCATCACGACACGGACGATCTGTGCGCGCGGCACGAAGACGGACCGCCTCCGACCATCGAGCTCCGCCGCGCCGTCTGGGCCGATCTGCACGCGCCCGTACGTGATGGCCTCACCCGTGTCGACGGAGAGCGCCTCGCTGGGCTCCAACATTGGGCTGACCATGGGCTGCGAACCTAGGCTCCGTCGGACGACGGCTGCGTCCCCGGCATCGGCCGGGCTCGTTCGAAATGCGAAAGCAATCCTCTCTCGCTCGCCGTCGATGCGGTGCGCTCCCGACATCGTCGGGCCGAGCCCAGCGCTTAAGATGTGTCGATAATTGCTGCTACGCGCCCCGCCGAGCGCTCAGTCCTCCGCGCTCGGGGCGGGTCGCCGACCTCGAGGTCGCACTCGCCGAACAAGACCTGGTGCTTCCCGTTGTCGGGGGCGAGCTTCACGTTGAGCGTCTTGGCCCTGATGACGGTGCGGTCTTTGACGGTGCCCGAGAGCGCGACCACGTCGGCGTCGAACTCGCCGGAGAGCTCGCCGTCGGCATCGAGCTCGCCGACCTTCGCGCGGCCGTGCACGGCGCCCGAGGGGCTCACGGTCAGCGCGGGCGCCTTGACCTCGCCCTCGATGCGGCCCTTCACGAGGATCGGGCACGACGAGGTGAGCGAGCCCTTGAGCTCGGTGCCCTCCTCCACGAGCGTGCGCTTGCCGTTGGTGGCGTCGTTCATGATCGGATCCTTTCTCGATCGGTCGCGATGGCGGTCGTCACTTGGCTCCGGGCGCCGGACGGGCCCGCAGGATCTTCACGCGCAGCTTGCTGCCCGGCTCGAAGCCGAAGCGCGTCAGCTCCGGCGCTTGCTCGACCACGCCCACGAGCGTCCCCTCGGAGGTGACCACGAGCTGCGACGGGCCCACGATTCCAGGGCTCTCGCGCTCGTGGAAGCGACCGTGGATGGTGATGTTCCCCGCCCCTTCGATGCGGCATTGGGCGAGCACGCCGGACTTGCCCACCGTGAGCTCCGCGCCTTGCCCGAGCGCGATCGAGCATTGCTCGAAGCGGCTCTCGATGTGCACCTTGATGCCGGCGCCGAACTCGAGCGTGGCGTTGCGGAGCACGTCGCCCTGACCGAAGTAACGCACCGCCTGACCGATCGCAGGCGGCGGCGCGGGAGGCGCGGGCGCGCGGCCCGAGAAGAGCGCGACGGCCGCATCGCCGGTGATGCGGCGACCGCCGTCACCGCCGGCGCTCTCGTCGATCCACTCGGCGAGGAGACCGTCGGAGAGCGCGCCGTCGACGAGGACGCCCGCGACCTTCGCGCCGGTCAGCGTGGCGCCGCCGAGCTTCGCGCGGGCGAGATCGGCTTTGCGCAGATCGGCGCCCGAGAGATCCGCGCCGCTGAGATCCGCGCGCGCCAGGCTGGCCTTGCCGAAGCTCGCGCCGGTGCACTTGGCGCGGCGCAGATCGGCGCCGGAGAAATCGGCGTCCTCCGCGTTCGTGCCCGAGAGATCCGCCTCTTCGAGGACGGCGCCCGTGAGCACGGCGCTGCGGAGATCGGCAAAGGAGAGCTTGGCGCCGCCGAGGTACGTTTCGGCGAGATCGGCGTGCGTGACGTTGGCGGAGGCGAGGTTGGCGCCGCCGAAGTTCGCGCCTTGGGCCTGCGCGTTGGTGAGCCGCGCGTTCGCGAGATCGGCGCTCGTGAGCGTGGCGCCGTCGAGGTTGGCGCGGCTCAGGTTGGCGCCTCCGAGCTTGGCCTTCTCGAGGTTCGCGCCTTCGAGCTCGGCCTTGTCGAAGTTCACGTCGCGCAGATCGGCGCCGACGAGGTACGCCTCGCGCAGGCTGGCGTTGCGCAGGTTGGCGCCGCGCAGCTTGGCGCCTTCGAGGTTCGCGCCCTCCAAATCGGCGCGCCGCAGATCCACCCCTTCGAGGGCCGCGTTGGAGAGATCGAGCCCGCGGAGATCGGCGCGGTCGAACGAGTCGCCGAGCGCGGCCTTCGTCAGGACGTCGTCGCGTGTCAGGTTGGCCATGAATCGATTGCTCCGGGAGGTCGGGGATCAGGGGCGCGAGGCCTTGCGCTTGGCCTCGTCGAGGAACGCTTCCAAATCTCGGATTTTCTGCGCGAACGGCACCTTCTCCAGGGCCCTCAGCCGATCGACCTCGCCCATGCGCGCGAGGAGCACGGTGATGAGGAGCCAGGTGTCGTTGCGCTCTTTGCGCGCGCGCACGCGGCCCGTCGCGGCGTCGCTCGTCCACGCGCGGGCGAGCTTCTCGTGCTCGTCGTGCGCGTGCTTCAGCGTCGCGAGGAGCGTGGCCATCTCGGCCCGCTCCGCCGCGCGGTCCTGGCCGGGATCGATTTGGGCGATCTCCTTGCGGTAGCGCTGGAAGCGATCGTGGATGCGCGTCGTCACCTCGAGATCGAGGCCCGTCGTGTCGGCGATCTCGCGCGGGCCGGCCGCGTAGAACATCTCCAGGCTACTCAGCCCGGCCGCGTAGATCTTGTCGAGCGCCACCTTCTGCACGCCCGGAACTTGGAGCAGCAGCGAGCGCACGATGATCGGCTCGCGCCGGCCACGCTCACCTTCGAGCGCGAACGCGGCGGGCATGAGCTCCGCGAGCTTGGCGTACGCACCGAGGAGGAGATCGCGCGCGTCGCGGCCGATGGTGCCTTCACCCGCACAGAGCTCCAGCGCGGCGGCGAAGGCCACGAGCGCCGCGCCCAGATCGGGCATCTCCAGCGCGTCGGCGGCGTTGCGGAGCGCCGTGCACGCGGGCGTGGCGATGTCGAGCCACTCGCGCGTCGGGTCGCCCCAGCTCACCTCGATCATGAAGTCGCGCAGCGGCCGCGCGTGCGCGATGGCGAGCTCCGTGAAGAGCGCGCGCACCTCCGCCATGTCGGACTCGTGCTGCGCGCGGATCGCGGCTGCGTCCGGCGCGGACGAGGCCGGCTCCACGCCGAGGTGCGGCGCGCTCGACGGCGAAAGCGCCGGCTCCGCGGGAGCGATCGCGAGGAACGTCGCTGCTTCCACCGCGGCGGCGATGTCGGAAGCGACGACGACGGGACCGGGCTCCGACAGCGGTCGCGGCAACTCGGGCACGACGGAGGGCGTGATCGGCACCGTGGGCAGCTCGCTCGGCCGCACGATGCTGTCGAAGCCCGCGTCGAGGGCTTCGAGCATTTTCTCCGTTTCGTCTGCGGTCGAAGGCTCGAGAGGAATGGCCACGCTGCCCTTTCGGCTTCGCTTGCCGCTCGAAGCGTTGTCTCGACGTCCCGGCCGGCTCGGCTCCGGCGGCGGCGCCGCAGCCGGAGTGGCCGCGGCCGGCATGCCCATCACGGTGCGCCGCGTATCGAGATCGCTCGGCCGCGTCGGGCGCGAAGCATCGGCGGGCTTCGCGTCTGCCGGCTTCGTGTCGGCCTTCGCTGGCAGCGGCCCTTTGATGATCGGCTTCGACGGTGGCGGGACGCTCGCCGGCGCGGGTGGCATGCGCGCCACGCGATCTGCGCCGGCGAGCGGAGCCGTGCTCGCGCCCGGCTTGCCCGCGCCCGAAGGCGAAGCGCCGTTCGTCATCGGCGTCCCGCATTCGCCGCAGAAGACCACCGGGCCTACCCACTCGGTGCCGCACGAGGGGCATTTCACCTTGGGACCGCTCACCCGCGTCGATCTCCCCGGCGCCGCCGGGCGCCGCCTCGTGATCCACGACAACGCAAACCGCGGCGAGGATCAAGACCGTCCGGCGCGTTCTCGGATCCGATCGAAATTCGCCGCGCTTCCTGGTGCATGTCGGGGCCGCGGTCCGAGCGGTCGGCCGGTATCCGGCGGGAGGCGCGCCCCTCGGGGAGCGAACCATCCTCGATGAAGGCCGCGCTGGATTCCACGCCCGCGGCTCTCTAGATAGAGTCGATCCCACCATGATCCCCTCGCGCTTCACCAACCTCGACGCCGCGCGCGCTCGCTTCGGTGATCGTGTCGATCGGCTGGCGCCCTATTTCTCCAAGGTCGATCCGGCGGCGGATGCAGTCGTCGAGAACTTCGCGGCCATGCCTCCGGGCCAGGGCTTCGCGCTCTTGAGCCGGGCGCTCGCGCGTGGCATCGACGCCGTCCCCGAAGCGCCGGCTGCCCTTCGCGCCCTCTTCGCCGAGGTCGAGCGCGTGCCGCCGTGGGTCGACTGGGAGGCGCTCGATCGCGGCGGCGAGCTGCTCATGCGCGCGGGTCCGTTCGGCGGCATGGTGCTGGGCGCGTCGTCGATCGTGCTCGGCTATGCGTCGCCGGCGGGCAACAAGCCGCTCGTCCTCTCCGGCCGCCTCAAGGAGCAGGCCGCGCGCCGGCTCAACGAGACCACGCGCTTCGTACAGGCCGTGTGTCGTCCAGGCGGGATGCGTCGCGGCGGCGACGGCTTCCACATCACGCTCAAGGTGCGCATCATGCACGCCGAAGTGCGGCGCATGATCCTGCGGACCAACCGCTGGGACGCGGCCCGCTGGGGCGCGCCCATCAACCAGCACGACATGTCGGCGACCACGCTGCTGTTCTCGGTGGCGGTGATCGAAGGACTGCGCCGGCTGGGCTTCACCGTCGATCGCGACGAGGCCGAGAGCTTCGTGCAGCTCTGGCGCTACGTCGGCTTCATCATCGGCTGCGATCCCGAGCTCACGCCCGCGAGCGAGCATCAAGCATGGCAGCTCACGGAGCTCATCCGCGCGACCCAAGGCGATCCCGACGACGACGCGCGCGCGCTCACCGCGGCCCTCTTCGACTCGCCCTTCTCGCGCGCCGAGACGCCGTCGCAGATCCGCCGCGCCCGCGTGCAGCGCGAGGTCGGCCACGCCGTCGCGCGCACGCTGCTCGGCGACGAGCTCGCCGAAAAGCTCGGCGTGCCGTCCACGCCCATGGTGCACGCCATCACGGTGATGCGCGGCGTGAACATGGCCGCGGAGCGCGTGCGCATGCGGTTGCCCGCGGCGCACCGCCAGGCGGTGCAGCGCGGATCGCGTTACTGGGATTGGGTGGTGGAGACCGGCCTCGCCGGTGGAGCCGCGGAGTTTCGACCGCCGGCCAAGCTCGCCGTCGCGGCCTGAAGCCGCGGCCGGATCACTTCAGCACGAAGTTGTTCAGCGCCGCGACGATCACGCCGACGATGCTCTCGCCCGCGATCAGGCCCGAGGCCACGGGCACCACCATCTCCGCGGCGGGGCTGCCCTTCTTGCGGCCCGCGATGGCGCCGATCACGGCGCCGAGGAAGAACGACAGCACCTGGTAGAACGGCACCACCATCCCGAGGCCGATGCCCGTCGCCGACGGCAACCACTTCTTGTGCTTCGGGAACGCGCGCTCGATCAGCGTGAGGATCACCCCAGCGATGAGCCCGTAGAAAATGCACACCCGCGCCATCGGGTGCAGGTTGTGGAGCCCGACCTTGAAGACCTTGGCCACCGCCATCCACTGCTGCGCCGCCGGGGCGGGGAACGCGGGATCGTGGCCCGGCGTGCCCGTGAGCGCGGTCGCATCGGGGACGAGGACGGCGTAGCCGATGATGACCGCGATCGTGCCCGGAATGATGCCCGCGAGCTGCGCGATGAACTGCCGGCGCGGGTTGGCGCCGAGCAGGTAACCGCTCTTCAGATCGGTGAGCAGATCCGCGCTCGCGCTGGACGCGCCCGCGGTGATGCCGGCCGTCATCAGGTTGGCCGAGACGTTCTGCTTCATCAACACGCCGTAGGTGAGCTGCATGATCTTGCCGAGCGCGCCCGTGGGCGTGATGTCGCTCTCGCCGGTGGAGCGGCAGGCGACGAGCGCCAGGAAGAACGTGAGCACCACGGCGAGCACGCCGAAGTGCACCGGCACCGAGAAGAACCGCGCCGAGATGGCCACGATGCCGGCGGCCGCGAAGCCCGCGCCGATCGCGAACCACGATCCGGGGACCTCGACCTCGGCCACCTGCGCGGGCTCGCCCTCCACCTTGCTCCCGCGCAGACCGCGGAACGCGCGCACGATGGTGCGCCACTGGAACGCGAACGACAGGAGGCCCGACGAGACCAGCATGGGCGCGCCTACCCAGATACCGATGCCCGACGTGGTCGAGCCCGGCGCCTTGACGGCCGTGACGACGGCGCCCGTCGCGTCGGTCCACGTCGCGCCGAGCCCCATCGGCCCGAGGTAGAGCGCGAGCACGAGCCCACCCACGAGCATCGACGCGGTGACCCGAAGGCCCACGAGCGCACCGGCGGCGAGCAGCGCGGGCGCATAATCGAGCTTGATGTTGAAGGCCGAGAGCGGATGGAGCTTGCCTGCCGCGTGGATGCCGGGCAGCACGTCGAAGAGCTTGATGAAGCCGGGCAGCAGCGCGTGGCGCACGATCTTGCCCTTCTCCTCGGCCTTGAAGAGATCGAGATCCTTCACGAGCGGGATCACGCCCGCCGCGAGCGCGGCGTAGAACAGCCCGCGCGCCTTGATCATCGCCGTCTGCCCCTCGCTGTAGAGGCTGCGCAGCAGCACGGCCGCCGCCGTGCCCGAGGGGAACTTGAGGCGCTCCTGGTTGATCAGGTTGCGCTTCATCGGGATGGCGAGGCACGTGCCGAGCACCGCGAGGAAGAACACCCACAGCGCGGCCACCGGCCACGGGATGCCGACGCCGCCCGGATTGTCGGGCGTGACCGTGAGCATGAGCAGCGCGGGGACGGCCGAGATCATGGTGCCGCCCGTCGCGTAGCCGGCCGCCGATGCGGTCGACTGCATGCAGTTGTTCTCGAGGATCGTCATCGGCGTGCCGACGACCTTGGCGCGGAGGAGCGCGTTCCAAGTGGAGTACGAGACGATGCTCGCCGTGAGCGCGACGCCGAGGTGCCAGCCGGCCTTGAGGCCGATGTACACGTTGGTGAAGGCCAGGAAGAACCCGAGCACGCTCCCCATGCCGACCGCGCGCCACGTGAGCTGCGGCGTGTCGTCGCCGCGGTAGACGCGCTGGTACCACGCGGCTTCGTCGAGCTCGGCGACCTCGTCCGGAGACAGGTCGATCGGGCGGCACTTCTCCATCTCCGCGGCCGTCGCGGGAGCGCGCTGAAACAGGGGCATCGGTCCTCCGCGGCCATCCTACCGCGCTTCGCTCGAAGCCGGCCGAGGCCTTCGTCCTCGCGCCCCCATTTGCGAGCACGAGCAGCCTCGTGCGGAACCCGCGAATCCCGAAGACGCTCGCAAAAGCACCGCACGCGCAGGGCCGCCCACGTCACCGATCGCAATCATTCATCGGGCGGCTCTGCTCCAAGCTCACCCAGACAGAAGACGTCGCCATCGGTGGTCCGCGCTTCTCGGGGCTCACGACGTCATCGCATCCACCGATGCGAGGCTCGATGCGTCGCGCGCTCGAACGGAACGCGTCAGCCTTCCGCGAGGCTCAGTTGCGATCGATCTTCGCCGTGCGCGGCCGGACCGCGGGGTTGCGCAGATCGAGCGGCATCGCCCAGCGGAAGCTCGTGCCCAGCTCCGGCGGCAGCGGAGGGAACGGCGCGGCGCGGAGGATGGCGCGGCGGAAGTTCTCGTCGAGCTCGGGCACACCGCTCGTCCGCGTCACCGTCGCGCCCGCGACGCTGCCATCGGCCTGGATCGTGAAGCTCACGATGACGACGCCCTGTACGCCATCGACGGCGGCCGCGCTCGGCAAGAGCTGGCGCCAGCCCGTGTGCGGCCCGAGCTTCGCCAAGATTTGTCGCATGTATTCGTTGCGCCGGCGATCGCGGGGATCGACGTCGACCCCGTTCCCCTGCCCTGTCCCGAGCGCGCGTGATGCGGCACCGGGCCCATCTTTCCCACCGGAGCCCGCCGGGCCGGGCCCCGCTTGGCCACCGGTCCCTGGGCCGTGCGCGCCGCCCGCGGTGCTCGCGTGCACGATCGACTGCATCGCGCTCGCCACTTCCTGCTCGCTGTCGACGTTGTCGCTCGGCTTGCCCGCCACGTTGCCGGGCACCGAGGGCGTGCCTTCGTTCACCATCGGCCGCGCGAGACCGACGCGCGCCACATCGCGATGATCCCAACCCGGCGCGCCGTCGCGCACGCCCATGCCGACCTGCGCTTGATCCGCGCCCGCGATCGGCCCGCCCGCGACGCGCGGGCTCTCGCCGATGCCCGGCGGGAGCTGCGCCGCGCCCACGGCCCCGCCGGCCCGCTGCGGCGCGCCCGCTTGCCGCGCGCCCGCCGAAGGATCGTGATCGACCGCGACCCGACGCTCGCGCCGATCGCTCGAGATGCGCGGCCCTTGCACGAGGAACGTCAGCTCCATCGGCTCGCGACTGGCGCGCCAATCTTCGCGGGTGCGGCGCTCGTTCGACGCGCGGACGCGCTGGATCTGGTTGCGATCGAGCCGGCTCATCACCTCGGGTGTGAGGAACGTCCCGTCGTCGCGATCGGCCAGGTTGATCGCCGGCGCCTCCGCGCCCTCCGTCCCGCCCTTGCCGCGGCGACCTTGATCGAGCTGCGGCTTCCCTTCACCACCGCCGCGTGAAGCCGTCTCGGGCGGCAGCTCCGGCGCGGGGATCGCCGTCGCCGTGGTGCCATTGGCGATCACCGGCAGCTCGATCTCCACGACCTCCGGTGGCGGCGGCGCAGCCGTTACCGCCGGCGCGCGCGCAGGCGTTCGATGCCCGAGCGAGGACGCGACCAAGATGCCGCCGAGCCCCGTCGCCACCAAATGCCCAACGATGGAAAGCGCCCACGCCGAGGCCACTCGGCCTTCTTCTCGAATCGCACGCGGGCGGCGAAGCATGCCCGCTCAGTATGCGCTCGAATCCGCCCGCCGGGTGATCGAAGAGCCATTTTTCAGCGCGGTCGCCCCGGTTCGTCTCGAGCCGAGGCGCTCCGCGTCGGACGTCACCGCCGTGCCGCTCACCTCATGACCACGCGCGTCTCGACCTACGGCGCGCTCTCCGTGAGCCCGAGCCGGCGACGTGCATTCTCGGTCGTGCGCGCGGCCACCGCGTCGAACGGCTCCCCGCGCAGCTCGGCCACGTGCTTCGCCGTGTGCAGCACATGCGCCGGCTCGCACTTCTTCCCGCGGAACGGCACCGGCGCGAGGTACGGGCTGTCGGTCTCCACCAGGATGCGATCCCCCGGCGCCCACGCTGCCACTTCCTTGATGGCCTGCGCGGTCTTGAACGTCACGATCCCCGAGAAAGACAGATCGAAATCGAGCGCCAGCGCCCGCTCCGCGAAGGCCCGATCCTCCGAGAAGCAGTGGATGATCCCGCCCACCTCGCGCGCCCCCTCTTCTTCGAGGATCGCCAGCGTGTCGGCGGCCGCCTCGCGCGTGTGGATCACGATCGGCTTCTTCACTGCCTTCGCCAGCCCGATGAGCCGCCGAAAGCAGGCCTGCTGCACTTCGCGCGGCGACCGCATGTAGTGATAGTCGAGCCCGATCTCGCCGAGAGCCACCACCCGATCACGCCGCGCCAGCGCTTCCATCTCCGCGTAGATCGCGTCGTCGAGCATGCTCGCGTCGTGCGGATGAACCCCGACCGTGGCCCACACGTCCGCGCGCCGCTCGGCGAGCGCGACCGCATGACGCGCCGGCTCGAGATCGCTGCCGACGCCGATGGTGACGAAGCGGCTCACGCCCAGCGCGTTGGCGCGGGCGATCACCGCGTCGGGGCCTTCGGGGAAATAGTGCGGATCGAGATGGCAGTGCGTGTCGATGAGCATGAACCCGGTGAGTCTCCAGCGATGCGCCCGAAGCGCGGGCGATGATGTGAAGCACGCGCGACGCGACGGCCACCTCGCGAGCGGCCGAGCCCGAGCGCGCCGATGATGTCGTGGAACCGCGCCGGCCTCCGCGCTCGACCGTCGCAAGAACGCAAAGGACCGAGCGTTCTCTTTCGCGTTCTTGCGACTTGGCGTCGAGTGGCCTCGTGCCCTCAGGTCACGAGCTCGGCGAAGCGCGCCCGCAGCACCGCGCTCGCCGCGTCGAGCGCGCAGTGCTCGCAGTAGCCCATCCCTTGCAAGCGTTGCCACGACTCGCGCGCCTTCTTGCGAGCCTCCTCGTGGAGGTCGCCCCAGCCGGACTCCTGCTTGCGTTGATCGCGGAGCAGGCTCACGAGGTCGCGCACCACGTGGGCCACGCCCTTCCGGCGCTCGGTGAAGACCGTCTCGCGCAGGCGCTTCATCTGCTGCGGGAAGACGACGGCGTTGACGATCTTCTCCCCGGGATGATCGATGGCCCAGGCCGCGATCGTGGAGATGAGACCGCGCCGGTGCTCGTCGTTCTTCTGCTTCACGCCGAGCAGCCCCTCGATCTCGCGCATCATGCGCTCGTCCGGGTTCTCGAACGCGCCGGTGTGCGCGTTCCTGATCTTCTCGCCCTTCACCCACACGCTCACGTGCGTGATGTAGCGATCGTACAGCTCGCTGTAGCGGATCTCGTCCACCAGGCCGCTGGCGATGCGCATCTCCTCCTCGACCGTGTCGAGCAGGCGCCGCCGCGCGATCTCGCGGAAGAGCCGGTGATCGTTGTAGCCGCCGGCGAGCTGCTTCTCCTTCAGCCAGTCGAACTCGCTCGTGCGCTTGCACAGCTCGTCGAGCTCGTAGAGCACCGCGAAGGGCGAGAGGCACGCGTGCTCCGGGCTCTGCGCCGCGTCGAGGAGGAGCGTGCGGATCTCCCGCGGCGACACGCCGGAGCGGCCTTCGAACTCCACCGTGGAGGCCGTCTCGTTGTAGATGGACCGGATCCCCGCGCGCAGCACCTTCTGCGCGTCGGGATCGAGCCGTTCGGGCGGGCTGCCGGAGGCGAAGATCTCCATCTTCTCCTCCGCCGTCAGCGACGAGACGATGGGCGCGAGCGCGTCCGGATAACGCTTCGCCTCGGGTTGGCGCATGCGCGTGAGGATGGCGAACTGCGCGGCCACCCGCGTCGCGTGCGGCGCCACGTGGCGCGTCACGAAGGGCGCGATCTGCGCGTCGTAGATGGTCTGCTCGTCGAGGTAGCTCCGGAGGTACGGCGCGCGCAGGAGCTCGAATCGCCCGCGGAAGCTCGGGAACTCGTGGTGCTCGCGGAAGGCCGCGAGGTGCACCTCGTTGCAGCTCCCCAGCATCACCACGTTGGTCTGCACGGTCTGCTGCGAGAGCTGCACCTCACCCGTCTCCAGCGTGAGCTGCAGGTAGCGGAACGCATCGATCGGGCGCTTGAGCAGATCGCTGAACTCGAGCACGCCGCCCGCGGCCTCGACCAGCTCGCCGTGCGCCTCGAAGAGCGTCGTCGCTTGCAGCGCCGTGGGCAGCGAGGCGAGCGATCGGTCCGCCGTGATCTGGCGCTCGCCGGCGTCCACCGAGAGCGCCGGGCCCACCGTCACCGCGCCCACGCGGTAGCGCCGCGAGATGAAGTAGCGCTCCACCTGCACGTGCCGGAGCGTCTCGCCGAGCGAGCCCTTGTACGAGGAGAGCAGCGCCTCGAACACTTGCTGGTTCTTGTGCGAGAGCTTGCCGCTCATCAGCCACTCGGGCGGGCTGTCCTTCTCGCCGGCGGCGTCGTAGAGCCGCTGCACCAGCGCGCGCCGCTCCGGAATGGGCAGGAGGAAGAGCGGATGATCGCGCAGCTCGATCACGAGGCGGCTGTCGATCTGATCGTCGTCGAGGTGCGCGTAGCTCTCGCCGCTCGAGGGAGCCTTGTTCCCCTCGCCGCCGAAGCCGATGGCGCCGCGCATGGTCTTGCGGCTGGGGAAGACCCAGTGGAAGCGGTAGAGCGCGCCCTCCTCCAGCGCCGAGTAATGCTCGAGCGCGCGGAGAATGCAGGCGGCCACCGTGCTCTTCGCCGAGCCGTTGGGCCCGTGCATGAGGATGAGCCGGTTGGCGCGCCCTTCCTGCACGAAGTTGGAGAGGCTGCGGTAGATCTCGGCCTGCAGCTCTTCGTGGCCGACCAACGCGGCCTCGCGTCGTTGGTAGCGGGCGTCCGGCGCGGGCGCTTCCCACGGGAGATCGAAGAGGTTGTACCGGAGGAGCTCACCCCACGGGCGCGAGACCGTGCGCGTCCCGAAGTGATCGAACATGTCGCGCACGTAGCGAGCGGCGTCGCGGGCGTAGCGCGCCGGCTTCGTGGAGAAGAGCTCGAGGTATTCCTGGAACGACAGGACGAGCCGCCCGTCCTGGAACCGGCGTTCCATGGCGGAGGCGATGCGGTCGAGCTCGCCGAGGGCGAGCTGCGAAGCGCTGGAAACCGAGGCCGCTTGCGGCCCGGCCGAAGGTTTGGCGGTGCCGGAAGGGCCCGGACCGCCGGGGTTGTGGGGGCTGTTCACGCGACCGTGGAGTGTAGTCGCGCCCTCCGAATTTGTCCGGTAAAGCTGTGCTCCGGCAGCGCCTTACGGCTCACTGCCGGATCAGCTTCAGGACGTCGGCCTCGTCACTTGACCTCGACCGAGACCTCGAGCGGGACCTTGTCCATGATGCAGTTGGCCTCGCTGCACACGCTCAGCGAGAAGACGCCCGCGATCGTGTACTTGCCAGCCTTGGTCGGGTTGAACGGGACCTTGAAGGTGCCCTTCTTCTCCTCGAACGCTCCGTCGGCGCGCTGCAGGATGGGCTTCGGGAAGGTCATGCCATCGGGCGCGGGATCGTTGAGCTTGAACTTGTAGGGATACTGGGCGTTCGTGTGATAGGCGCCCTTCGTCACCAGCGTGACTTCGACCGTGCCCTCGGCGCCGGCCTTGTAACCGCCGTTCGACTTGATCTCGGCGATGTAGTTGTCCGTCTCGGCCTTCGCGCCGCCGACGACGGGCGCGTTCTCGTGCGTCGTGCCGCGTGCGGTGGCGGCTTCGCTCTGGCTGCAACCCGAGGCGGCGACGAACACCGCACCTCCGAGGAGAACGAGAACGAGGCCGGTGATGGTGGTCTTCCGCGAGGAAGGCTTCATGTCCATGACGGAGGGAAATAACATGGCCCGACGCTCCTTGCCACGGTGCGACAACGGTGCATGTCGCGCGCCGGGCACCGTCTTCGACGACGCGACCATCTCCTCGATGCAATGACAGTGCGAAGATCTACCCAGCTCGTGAGCCGGATCAGCGCACGAGCAAGACTGCGACGGCGCCGATGAGCACGGCGACGACGGCGACGGCGGCGTAGATCCACTTGGGCGGACCGGAGGGCACGCCCATGATCATGTCCTCCTGAAATGCAGAGCCGGAAGGACCGCCGTTGGATCCCGCTTTGAACGCGTCGTCCATGCCCTTCAGATCGGCGGCCTTCGGCGCGGGGACGTAGCGTGCGAGCGCCGCGGGCAGGCCGTTGCGGATGCGCGCGCCGAGCTCTTCCTGCGACGTGCGCGCCCACTCCGCGTGCGAGCCATCGAGCCCGTACGCCTGCCCGATGCGATCGACGAGCGCGCCCATCGACGGCACGCGGATGGCGGCGTTCTTGGCGAGCGCTTCCTCGATCACCGGATCGAGCGTCGCAGGCACGTTGTTCTTCTTGCCCGCTTCGCTCGGCGGCGTCGGCTCCTGCGAGAGGATCGCGAGGAGGATGGAGGGCCCCGTCGTGCCCCGGAACGGGATCGTCCCCGTGAGGCACTCGTACGCGATGGCCGCCATCGACCACACGTCGGCGCGGTGATCGAGCTCGGGCAGCGCCTGCGCCTGCTCCGGCGACATGTAGAACGGCGACCCGATCGTCGTGCCCATCACCGTGAGCTTCTTCGCGCCCACGGAGTTGTCGCGCACGCTGCCGAAGTCGAGGATCTTGGTCTGATCGCCTTCCTTCGAGCCGCAGAGGAAGATGTTGTCGGGCTTGAGATCGCGGTGGACGATCTTGCGATCGTGCGCGGCCTGGAGCGCGATTGCGGCGTGCGACAGCATGCGGACGAGGCGCTCGGGCGGGATCACCTTCTCGCGCTTGAGCAGCGTGCGCAGCTCCTCGCCTTCGAGGTACTCCATCACCAGCGCGTAGCTGTGATCCTCGGTCTTCTCGAACGCGAGGACCTCGACGATGTAGTCGTGCGGCAAGGCGCGGCTGCACTCGAACTCGCGCTTGAAGCGCTCGACCTGCACGGGATCCTGCGCGACCTCGGCGTGGAGGATCTTGAGCGCGACCGATCGGCCGGCGGTGAGATCGAGGGCCTGATAGACGCGACCCATGCCGCCGTCGGCGACGCGGCGCCAGATCTGGTAGCGGCCGCCGCAGAGCTTGGCGCCGACGCGCTTGTCCTCCGCGTCGGTCGGCACTTGGGCTTCGTTCGTCGAAAGGAGCGCCTTGCCGTCGACCGGACAGAAGCCCCCGTCGTCGGGGTAGAGTCGATGGCACTCCGTGCAAGTCTTCAAGGGCTCTCCACGCGGTGCCGTTCGGGATACGTCGGGCCGCTCAGGCGCCATCGTAACCCGTACGCAATCACCGCTCCCATCGTAAAGGGGCGTCGCTCGATCCGCGGAAGATGGTCGCGCCCCACACCACGCGACGCACCGGTCGAGAGGACACGAGGCGCGTTCATCACGCCTCGCGCTCGCATCACGCGCGCCCGGACGAGGGCGTCACCATGGACATGATTCGGAGTGGAAATGTGAGAGGCCGCTTGCGGCCCCATCACGAAGAGGCGGCGGGAGGAGCCTCGATCGGCACGTAGTAGAGGATGCGGAGGCAGTTGGGGCACTGCTCGAACTCGTCGCGGCGGCGCATCTTCTGGAACATCGCCGGCGGCACCGAGAGGTGGCAGCCGAGGCACGTGCCGTCATGCGTCTGCGCGATGGCGACGGGGCGGCGCTTGCGAATGGACTCGTACCGGCGGTAGAGGGTCGCGGGCAGCTTGGCCACGGACTTGGCGCGCTCGGCGTTGAGACGCCCGCGCTCCGACTCGAGCTCACCGAGCGACGTCGTGATGCCGTCGGCCGATCCCGAGAGCTCGCTGGAGAGGGCCGCGCGCTTCTTGTCGGCCTCCTCGACGGCCGCCTTGGCCGACTCGGCGGCGGTGTTGAGCCGCTCCAGATCTTCTTCGCGATCGCGGTGCAGCTTGCGCAGCTCCTCGAGCTCACGCTGGGCCGCGTTGGATTCGCGCTCGTTGCGGGCGCGCTGCAGCTTGTCGCGGGAGCGCTCGATCTGCGTCGTCATCTGACGAAGCTCGCCGTAGAGCTCGGTACGCGTCCGCTCCATCGCGGCCAGCGTCTCGCGGTCTACCCGTATCCGGTCCTCCAGACCCTTCACCTCGGATTGCATCCCCGAGAGCCCCGACTGCTGCTTTGCGAGTTGCTCCTCGACGCGCCGGAGGTCGACGTCGATGGCGGAGAGCGCTTCCAACGGTGCGATCTGATCGCGGATACTCACGTGTACTGTCTACTCCTTGCTCTACTGCGACGACGTGGGCCCACCTGGACTCGAACCAGGAACAGCCCGGTTATGAGCCGGGGGCTCTGACCGATTGAGCTATGGGCCCGAAGTTCAGCTCGCGCTCCCCCATGCGACATCGGTGAAATCGCTGAGACCGGCGCGATCGTGGCCTGCGCGAGCGCCCCGACCTCGCCGCACGAGGACCACCCGAGCTCCCCGGGCGGCATCCCAGGCTGCGTGTGGACCGAGTGGGAAGCGGCTTCCTGCACCGGGTGACACCGTAGTCCAACCCGCCGGCCGTTGGAAGGGCCCGAGCATCGACATTCCCACGTGCGGGGCCGCTGGGGGCCAAACGAGCCGTGCCGTGAGCACCCCGGCCGCGCTCGCTTCGCGGCCTTCGGGGAGCGGCTCGAGCGCGCTGTGGCGCTTGGTCGTTCCGGGGTCGCTGGCGGCGCCGACGCAGACGCACATCACGCAGCTCCCGAAGCCGAGGCCGAGCATCGCGAGGATGGCGATCAGCGCGATCACCGGCGGAGAAATGCCCTGCGGCTTGGGCGCCGGCGCCGCGGCATAAGGCGGCGCGCCGGCGGGGTAGCCGGCAGGCGCTCCATAGCCTCCCGGCCCATATGCCCCGGGAGGCGTCGCACCACCAACATGGCTGACTCCGCCGGGATACCCCGGAGCAGGCGGGCCCGGCCGATACGATGGAGCCGGCGTCCCCGGCGCAGCCGGCCCGCTCGCATACGCCGGTGATTGCGCTGCGATCGAGACCGCCGGCCCGCTCGCGGGCGCGACGTACGCGGGGGCGGCCGGGCCTGCCGCCGGCTTCGCCGCACCGACGATGCGCGTGATGCGATCGATGGAGAGTCGTGATCGCGGCGGCGCGAACTCGGCGAGGGCCTGCGCCAGCTCGCTCACCGAAGCGAAGCGCCGCGCGGGCTCCTTCTCCAGACAGCGCATGATGACGGCTTCCATCGCCGGAGGCGCGTCGGGCCGCCGCGATCGCAGCGGGATGGGCGGCGCTTGCAGGATGGAGATGTAGAGCTCGGGCACCGTGTCGGCCTTGAAGGCCACCTCGCCCGTGAGGAGCTCCTGCAAGATGATCCCGAGCGACCAGATGTCCGTGCGCGCGTCGACGTTGCGCGCCGACTTGAGCTGCTCGGGCGCCATGTAATTGGGCGAGCCCATCATGGCGGAGGTCTGCGTCATCCCCTGCCCTTGATCGCTGGCGAGCGCGATCTTCGAGATGCCGAAGTCGAGCACCTTGACGCACGGCGATCCGTCGGCGCGGCGCGTGAGGAAGAGGTTCGCCGGCTTGAGATCGCGATGGACGATGCCGGCGACGTGCGCCTCGGCGATCGCCTCGCACGCTTGGAGGACGTACTCGATGGCGTCGGCCGGCGGGAGCGCGCCGCGCTGCTTGATGAGCTGCGCGAGATCGCTGCCCTCGAGGTACTCCATCACCATGAAGGGCACGCCGTTCTCGAAGTGCCCCGTGTCGAGCACCTTGGCGACGTGCTCGCCCTCGATGCGGCTCGCGGCCTTGGCCTCGCGGGCGAAGCGGGCCACGAGCTCCGGCGTCTGCATCAGCTCCGGGAGGAGGAGCTTGAGCGCGACCCGCTTCTCCAGCGAGAGGTGCATGGCGGCGACCACCATGCCCATCCCGCCCTTCCCGAGGATGCGCTCGACCCGGTACTTGCCCGCGAGGACGTCGCCCGGCGCGATGGGGACCGTCATCGCGAAGAGCCCGCTTTTGTCGGCGCAGATCGAAGCGCGGGGAGCGACATGGCCGGGATTGTTCCATGCCCGGCCGAGACCGCCAAGCACGGGGAAGCTATGCGCCATCTCCCGAGCGGATCCCCATCTCGTCCAGCAGCGGTTTTCCCGGTGCGACGATGTCCGGGCTCACGCACGTGATCGCGCCCGCGTCTCCCCCCTCGTGATCAATGATCAAGGCTTCGGCGGGCGCGGCGGCGGATCCTGCATCCGTTGCTTCTTCGGGATGTAGACCTCCTTCGCCGCCGGCTCCACGGCCGCGCTCCCGGCGGCGTCTTTGCAGCAGCGGAAGCCGACTTGATAGAAGCTGAACCACTCGTTGTGCGTCGACGTCTGGGGCCGGCAGCGCGCGCGGATCGGGCCCCAGTAGCCGCCCTTCAACGTCGAGCGATACGGCTTGTCGTCGACCTTGCCCTTCGGGTTCTCCACCCACTCGTCGACGTTGCCCGTCATGTCGCGCACGCCGAAGGGGCTCACGCAGCGCGGGCGGCTGCCCGAGGGGACGCGCTTGTCGAGGCGCTCGACCTCGCCCGAGATCTTCCACGGATCGGAGAACGCCTCCATCTCGGGCAGCGTGTAGATCCGATCGATGTTGCAGGCGGTGGGATCGCGATCGATGCCGTACGGATAGGGCCACATCTGCGGGCCCTCGCAGGCGAACTCCCACTCCTCGGTGTTGCAGAGGCGCTTGCCTTCGACGGCGCAGGCGCGGCGGGCGTCGTTCCAGTCGACCATCACCGCGGGGACCACGCCCTCCATGTTCGGGTACTCGTACCGATCCATGCAGTAGCGGCGGTGCTGGAGGCGGCCTTCGCAGAGCACGTCGGGCGCGTAGGTCTCGCAGACGTCGCGCTCCTCGTAGAGGAACTTGGTGCAGTGATGACCGACGTACGGGCAGTAGATGCCGTCGACGAGCAGCATCCCCTCCCCGCACACGGCGCGGCTCTCCGGGTTCTCGCGCACGTAGCTCGGGAGCGGCGGAGGCTTGGGCGGCCCCGCGTCGGGTGCGGATGCCGTGGGCATCGCGCTCCACACGGGGAGCGCGGTGTTGATGGGCTCGGGCGTCTGCGGGAGCGGCGTCTCCGGCACCTCGCGGGCGCGCGGAAACACGAGGAGCGCGCCGAGGCCCGCGGCGCCGACGAGGACGCCGAGAAAGAGGAGGCGGTCACGCATGCGCTAGCCCGGCGATCCCCAATGATGCTCGACGAACGGCGCCGGCTCCGGCACGGAGGCGCCGTCGATGGTGTCCCCGCAGCAGCGGAAGCCCACCTGGTAGAACTTGAAATCCGGCCCGTGCGACTTGGTCACGAGCCGGCACGTGTTGCGCACCGGCCCCCAATAGCCGCCGTTGAGCGTGGACACGTACTGCGTGTTGGGATCGTCGAGCTGGTTGTCGGTCCACTCGTCGACGTTGCCGCTCATGTCGTAGGCCCCGTACGCGCTCACGCAGGCCGGGTGCGATCCGATGCGATCGGCCTGCCACAGCCGCGAGAGCTCACCCTCGCGGGTCTCTTCCTTGAGCATGGCCTGGATGTCGAAATCGATCGTGACGCGATCGATGTTGCATGGGCTCGGCTGCCGCTCGAAGCCCCACGGGAACGGCATGCGCTTCGGTCCTTCGCAGGCGAGCATCCACTCCGAGCGCCGGCAGAGGCGCTTGCCGACGCTCTGGCAGAGGTTCTTCGCTTCGTACCAGTCCACGAAGACCCGCGGGTTCTCCCCGACACGGTTGGGCCATTCGTGCTTGTCGATGCAGTAACGCCGGTGGTCGGTGGGCTCCAAGCAGCGCTGCGCGCGGTTGTACTCGGCGCAGCCCACCGCGCCCGTGGGACGCAGGCAGTCGTACGGGAGCGAGGGACAGAAGTCTCCATCGACCAAGGTCATGTTGGGCGGGCAAGCAGGCGGAGGCGCGGGCGGCGGCGCATCGGCGGATGACGAGGGTTCGGGCGCAGGCGCCGTGTCCGCGTGCGCCCGCGCCGGGGCAGGCACCTGCGATCGCGCGGGACCATAGCGCGCAACGAGGCCGAGGGCGCCGATGACGGCGCCGGCCGCCACCGATTGGATCACGCTCAACGTCCTCGCATGCACCGCCGGTTCTCGCGTTTTAGGCCAGGCACCGCAGCGGGCAAAGAAAGCCTCCATGCGGCGCCCTTCCGTCGCCTTGCGCTCCCGTCGACATTTTCCGGTTCGATGGCTGCCGCTCGCCGGTGTGCCACGTGGTGTGCGTGATCCGGGAAACCGTGGCGCACATAGGGGCCATCGAACTGGGGTGCCCAAGTGTGCCTTGCGCGTGCTACCCCTCGCTTTCGCATGGATCGGCTCGTCGTTCGCGGTGCCCGTCAACACAACCTGAAGAACATCAGCCTCACGCTCCCCCGCGATCGACTGGTGGTCATCACGGGGCCGAGCGGATCGGGCAAATCTTCGCTGGCCTTCGACACCATCTACGCCGAAGGCCAGCGTCGCTACGTCGAGTCGCTCTCGGCGTACGCGCGTCAGTTCTTGGAGCAGCTCTCCAAGCCCGACGTCGAGTCGATCGACGGCCTCTCGCCCGCCATCGCCATCGAGCAGCGCGCGCTGGCCAAGAGCCCGCGCTCCACGGTCGGCACGGTGACCGAGATAGCCGACTACCTGCGCCTCCTCTTCGCCCGCGTGGGCACGCCGCATTGTCCCAACTGCGGCAAGCGCATCGAGGCGCAGACGGTGCAGCAGATCGTCGATCGCATCCTCGGCCTCGGCGAGGGCACGCGCGCGTCCATCATGGCGCCCATCGCCCGGGCTCGCCGCGGCGAGCTCAAGCTCGAGATCGAGCGCCTGCGCCGCGAAGGCTTCGTGCGCGCGCGCATCGACGGCGAGGTGATCGATCTGGGCGACGAGATCGTCCTCGATCGATCGAAGATGCACGATCTCGACGTGGTCGTGGACCGCGTGGTGGTGAAGGAGGGCGTGAAGGGCCGCCTCACCGACTCGGTCGAGCTCTCGCTCAAGCTCGGCGAGGGGCGCCTCCTGGTCGACACCTCGACCGAGGCCGAGAAGCGCGAGCCGATGTGGATGAGCGAGCGCTTCGCCTGCATCGACTGCGGCATCTCGCTCCCGCCCATCGAGCCGCGGATGTTCTCCTTCAACGGCCCGCACGGCGCCTGCCCCGCCTGCGACGGCATCGGCGCCCGCACGCGCGTCGATCCGGAGCGCGTCGTCCCCGATCCGCGCCGCACGCTGCGCGAAGGCGCCGTCGTGGCCTGGGGCCGCCGCGGATCGCTCTCGCTCGCCACCGAGACCGATCGCGCCGTGAGCACCCTCGGCGCCAATCCCGACGTGCCCTTCGGCGATCTCCCGGCCGACGTGCGGCAAGCGATCCTCTTCGGCAACATCCCGCCCGAGGACGGCAAGCCCGGTCAGGCCGCGCCGCCGGCGCGCGGGCGCAAGCGAGGCAAGGCCACGGCCGCGTACGAGGGCATCATCCCTCGGCTCGAGCAGAAGCTCGAGAGCGGCGAGCCCGTCGCCGAGATCGAGGACGACGACGATCTCGACGACGACAGCGTCGGCGAAGGCGAGCTCGGCCGCTTCGTGGTCACGCGCGTCTGCGACGTCTGCAAAGGCCGGCGCCTGCGCCCCGAAGCCTTGGCGGTGCGCCTCGGCGAGAAGAACATCGCCGACTGCGGGAACATGCCGCTCCGCGCGGTCCGCTCCTTCTTGGAGACGCTCGTCGCCGGCTCGGGCGGTGACTCCTTGGCCGCCCGCGAGCGCGCCATCGCCGAGCCGCTGCTCCGCGCGGTCATCTCGCGCCTCGGCTTCCTCATCGACGTCGGCCTCGACTACCTCACGCTCGATCGATCCGCGCAGACGCTCTCGGGCGGCGAAGGCCAGCGCATCCGCCTGGCCACGCAGATCGGCGCCGCGCTCGTGGGCGTGCTCTACGTGCTCGACGAGCCCTCCGTCGGCCTCCACGCGCGCGACAACGCCCGCCTCCTCGAAGCGCTCCGGCGCCTCGTCGATCTCGGCAACAGCGTGGTCGTCGTCGAGCACGACCGCGACGCCATCCTCGCCGCCGATCACGTGGTCGACATGGGCCCCGGCGCGGGCGTGCACGGCGGCAACGTGGTCGCGCAGGGCACCCCGGCGGAGCTCTCGCGCGATCCCAAATCGGTCACCGGCCCGTACCTCTCGGGCGAGAAGGCCCTCGCCATCCCTGCGCGCCGCAAGAAGTCCGACGGCCGCAGCATCCGCCTCGCCGGCGCGCGCGCCCACAACCTGCGCAACGTCACCGCCGAGATCCCGATGGGCCTCTTCGTCGCCATCACGGGCGTCTCCGGCTCCGGCAAGTCGAGCCTCATCGTGGACACGCTGCTCCCCGCGGCGCGCTCGTCCTTGTACCGATCGTCGGCGCCCGTCGGCGAGTGCGACGGCATCGAAGGCCTGTCGCACGTCGACAAGGTCATCAGCATCGATCAAGCCCCGATCGGGCGCACCCCGCGCTCCAACCCCGCGACGTACACCGGCGTGTTCGCGCTCCTCCGCGAGCTCTACGCCGGCCTGCCCGAGGCGCGCGCCCGCGGCTACAAGCCCGGCCGCTTCTCGTTCAACGTCAAGGGCGGCCGCTGCGAAGCGTGCCAGGGCGACGGCGTCCTGCGCATCGAGATGCACTTCCTCCCCGACATCTTCGTCACCTGCGAGACGTGCAGCGGCCGACGCTACAACCGCGAGACGCTCGAGGTCCTCTACCGCGGCATGAGCATCGCCGACGCCCTCGATCTCACGGTCGATCAAGGCCTCGAGCAGTTCGAGACCATCCCCCGCGTGCGCGAGCGCCTCGCGGCTCTCTCGCGCGTCGGCCTCGGCTACATCACGCTCGGCCAGCCGGCCACGACGCTCTCCGGCGGCGAAGCGCAGCGCGTGAAGCTGGCCCGTGAGCTCGCGCGCAAGGCCACCGGCCGCACGCTCTATGTGCTCGACGAGCCCACCACGGGCCTCCACTTCTCCGACATCGAGGTCCTCACCGCCGGCCTGATGAGCCTGCGCGACGCCGGCAACACCGTGGTCGTCATCGAGCACAACCTCGACGTCATCGCCTGCTGCGACTGGGTCATCGATCTCGGGCCCGAAGGCGGCGAGCGCGGCGGCCGGATCGTCGCCGAAGGCACCCCCGAGCAAGTGGCCGACAACGAGGCCTCCTTCACCGGCCAATACCTCCGCGACGTCCTCAAGGGCGGCAAGATGGCCGGCAACGGCGCGGGCACGGCCGCGGCGCCGAAGCCCAAGGCGAAGAGCAAGAAGTAGTCACGCGCCATCGTCGCCGGCTCCGACGGCGATGGCTGCCCGCATCGCGTCCCTCGGCGCCGGTTACGGCGCGCCGAGGGCGCGGACGATCGCCTCCCGCGTGCGCGTGAGGTTCGCGACCTCGCGGTTCATGATCTCCGCCGACTCGGGATCCTTGTCGCGCCTGAGCTCGGCGATGCTGCGATCGAGGTAGCGGATCGCTTCGTCGCGCGCGACGTAGCGATAGTCGCGGAGGCCCGAGGCGCTCGGATACAGCGCCTCGACCTTCTCGCGGGACAGGCCGTGATGGACGATCACGCGGACGTCGAACACGTCGCCGGGCTGCCAGCAGCCGCACGCGGGGGCCCACGAATAGGGCTCCTCCCCGATCAACCCGGCCGCCATGATCTGCGGGCCGAAATCGCCGTACCGGAACGAGATCGTCTCGCGCGGCCGATCGGGCGCCGTGTAGTCGAGCACGCGCTTCGAGCCATCGGAGTTGAACGCGCCGCCCTTGCCCCTCCTCGCGACGCTGCCCGCGCTCGAGGGCGCGGGGACCGGCGCCGCCGTCGCGCTCAGCTCGTGGCTCGGCGGCGCGACCGTCGACGGCGACGGTGCGCCCGGCTCGCGCGAGCACCCGAGCGCCACGGCGCCGGCGAGCACGACGTGATGGATGCGCATGGTCGCGACGACTCGTAGCACGCGGCACCAGGCGTCGAAACGACCTCCGGGCCGCGCTTCGCCGGCGAACGCGCGAAAGCACGATCACGACGCCTCCGGGCGCGCCCGCGCCGCTCGTCTCCTTCGACTGGGTCATCGGGCCTTCGTCCGCGGCATCGACCCGGTGATGCGACATGCTTCGTGAGGTGCCCCGCTTCGCGGTGCGCGGAGGGCAGTCAGCCGGACCGCGTCGTGATAGACCCGGCGCATCGTCTCGCGCCAAACCCCTCCCATCTCGTTGTCGAGCGACCGCCCATCGGTGCGGGCGCGCCACCCGCAGACCATGCTGCGGCTCGCGCGCGAGCGCGCCGAACGCACCTACGCGAGCATCGAGGCGGCCCTCTCGAAGGACACGCGGGCCGCCCTCGAGCACGCGATTCCCGCGGCGTGGCTCCCGATGGAGATCGACGTGGAAGTGATCGAGGCGGTGACCGCGGAGCTCGGCGCGGAGATGGCCGCGGAGCTCGTGACGGCCCGCCAGCGCGAAGAGATCGGGAGCGCGCTCTTCCACACCTTCGTGCAGACCATCCTGCGCATCTCGGGGGCGTCGCCCTCGACCATGGTCAAGCAGCTCCCCTCGGGGTGGAAGCAGCTCTTCCGCGACGCCGGCACCATCGAGATCGCTGCCATCGAGGCGAACGACGCGAGCGTCGTGGTGCGCGACCTGCCGCGTGTCTGCACCATGAGCGCCGCGTGGATGAGCGCGCTGCCCATCGGCTTCTCGATGCTCTACGAGATCATCGGCGTGAAGGGCACCGTCGCCGTCGAGCCCCGCAGCGTGCTCGACGGCGGTGTGCGGCTCACGTTCCGCTGGACCAAGGCCTGACGCGCTGCGCGCCCCCCCGCGCACGCACGACGACCCCCCTGCGAGACGCGCCGCGCCCTCTTCCGGCGTGACCTGCCGGCGCGCGGCGCGCGCTCCGCCATCCAGGGCCACGGCGTCGTCCACGCGCGTCCGGAGCAGGGCGTCCCCGCCGCCGGGAGCGCCCTCCTCGCCCCTCGCGCAAGGTCTTCCCGGTGTCTCGGGGACCCTACGCGCCGCGTGCCCGAGGTCGTCCCGGGACCTCGGGGACCCTGCGCGCCGCGCGCCTTACCTCCTCCGCAACGGTGGGCTGGCCGGCGCGCTGCGCGCCTCGGCCCGCTCCGGCACCTGGAGAACCCAGCGCGCGGCGCTCCTCGCGTGTCCGACGTCGGGACGGTGCGTGCGCTCGCCACATTTCGCCTTCAGCGCGGAATGCGCCCCCGGCATGCGCACGTTGACGTCTCGACCCGCCGCGGGGCGGGCACCCTTTCCGGAGGTTTCCATGCGTGTTCTCGGTCCCAAGACGTCCCTAGCCACGTTTCGTTTGGATCTCGTTTATCTCGGCGGTGAGCTCGCCGCCGACGATCGGCCGGCCATCCAGGCCCTCGCGGCGCCCATCGAGGCCGCGGTCGTCGATCTCCGCGCCCGGCGGGCCAGCCTCGAAGCCGCGGAGGACGCCGCCGTCCTCGCGCTCGCGCGCCTCCACAAACGCGATCACGCGCGCGACGTGCTCGTCGTCGCGCTCGGCGGCGTCGCGCGCGCGACCGACAAGGAGGCGTACGGCGCGCTCTTCCCCAAGCTCGGCCCGAGCGAGACCAGCAAGCTCGGCATCGAGGCGGAGTCGTTGGAGATCACGCGCATCCTCCGGACCCTGGGCGCGCTCGACGCGGAGCACCCGCTCCGCGCCGCCTACGAGCAGCCGCTCGCGCAGGCCCAGGTCGCGATCGCGCCGGTCAAGAGCGGATCCGACGCCGCGAACCTGGAGCTGACGCTGGCGCGCGCCGAGATCGGGCGCTTCAAGCTCGCCCTCGACCAGCTCCGCGTGGCCACGCACGGTCAGATCCTCGCCATCGTGAAGGACAAGGGCGAGGCGAGCTCGTTCTTCCGGCCCGCGACCATCACCGCCGCCGAGGATGCCGCGCCCGAGACGCCCAGCGCCGCCGCGCCCAAGTCCCCCGCCTCGATCGGCTGATCCGCACCCGCCGCCGGCCCGTGTTACAACGCGGACTGCGCATGGTGGGGTCGATGCTGCTTCTCGAACCGGAGATCCGGAGCCTCGAGCCCGTCCTCTACCGGTTCGCGCTCCGCTCCACGCGCGATCCCGAAGCTTCGCGTGATCTCGCGCAGGAAGCGCTCCTCGCGGCGGTCGCGCAGGCGGCCGAGTTCGCCGGGCGATCGTCGCTGCGGACGTGGGTGGTCGGCATCCTGGCGCACAAGGTCACCGATCACCTCCGGCGCCGCGGGCGCGGGCGCTCGGAAGGCGACGACGAGGATCGCCTCCTCTCGACGCCTTCGGCCGAGGACGTCGAGAGGGTCGTGATGGCCCGGCAAACGCTGGCCGCCGTGGACCGGGCGCTCCTGTCCCTCCCCGAGCGGGAGCGCCTCGCCCTCCTCCTCGTCGACGTCGAGGGCGTCGATCGCGACGAGGCCTGTAACGCTCTCGGGACTTCCGCGACTCATCTGCGCGTGCTCCTCCACCGGGGCCGCAACCGGCTCCGAAGGCTGCTCGAAGATGCGCATTGACCCCTGCAAGCTGGCGCGCTCGCACTTCTCCGACCACCTCGACGGCGAGCCGCTCTCGTTGCTCCAGCGCGCCCTCGTCCGCTTCCACCTCACGGTCTGCCCGCCGTGCCAGAACGTCCACCGCTCCCTCGCCGCCACGCGTGACGCGCTCCACGCGCTGCGCGACGCCGACGTCGCGGATTTGGAAGGCCTCGCGACCGGCGACGATGCAAATCGTTCCAACGACGTGTAACGGACGGGCCGCCCGCGCGACTCACCCCCATCCTGCTTGGACCACGAGGTTTTCCCGATGGTGAACGACGTCACCCAGATCGCCCCGACTTCCTCCGCTCCCACGATGGCCGCCGGCTCCTCCACGGCCTTCGGCGCCACGCACGCGGCGCCGTCCGCGATCGGCCTCGGTTTCGCCGCGCCCATCTCGGCGGCCCGCACCACCGTGCTCCCCAAGGTCGACGGCGACGGTACCCGGGTCGAGCTCTCGCTCGAATCGCGCAGCCGCTACGAGCCGACGAAGCTCCTCGGGGCGGGCGGCATGGGCGAGGTCGTGCTGGTCCGCGACCACGACATCGAGCGCAAAGTGGCGGTGAAGCGCCTCCTCCCGGAGATGACGGAGCCTTCCATCCTGGCGCGCTTCGTCGACGAGATCCGCACCGTGGGCCGCCTCGAGCATCCCAACATCGTCCCCATCCACGACGTCGGCGTGGACGAGCTCGGCCGTTACTTCTTCGTGATGAAGTACGTCGAAGGCGAGACGCTCGAATCCATCATCGAGAAGCTCACCGCCGGCGACCCGGCGTACGTCGCGAAGTACTCGATCGAGGTGCGCATCGAGCTCTTCCTCGGCATCCTCCACGCTCTCGAGTACGCGCACGCGCAGGGCATCGTCCACCGCGACATCAAGCCGGCGAACGTGATGATCGGCCGCTACGGCGAGGTGGTGCTCATGGACTGGGGCATCGCCCGGCCCATCGCGGCCACGCGCGACGCGGCCACCACCGCCGAGGGCGAGATCAAGGGCGACGGCGAGCGCGCGCGCATGTACGCGACCCGCGTCGGATCGCTGGTCGGCACGCCCGCGTACATGTCGCCCGAGCAGGCCCGCGGCGACAACGCGGCGGTCGACGCGCGCAGCGATCTCTACAGCGCGATGGTCCTCTTCCACGAGCTCATCGGCCTCCGGCACTACCTCCGCGAGTGCGAGACGATGGACGCGCTCCTCGCCGGCGTGATCTCGCGCCCCTTCGCCTTCTTCGACATCGTGGGCCTCAAGTACGCGCGCGGGCAGGCGCTCCCGCCGGAGCTCGTGCACGTCTTCGTCAAAGGCTTCGCCAAGGATCCGGCGGCACGCTTCCAATCCGCCGGCGAGCTGATCGCCGCCCTGCACGGCATCCTCGAAGGCAGCTGCCAAGTCCAGTGCCACCTCACCTTCACGAAGCGCATCTACCGCGAGCTCGGCCGCCTCACCGATCGCGCCCCCTTCCTCGCCTTCTTCGTGCTCATCGGCATCCTCGGCGCCGTCGCCTTCACCGGCGTGCAGCTCGTGCGGATGCTGATCGCGTGAGCGGCGGGCGTGAAAGCGGTGGCTTTCCCTGAGCGCTCGCCTTGCCTCGGGCGCGTGGATTTCAACGCAAAGTCGCAAAGACGCGAAGGCGCAAAAAGGCGATGAGAACGGCGAACTGCCGCGCCTCGACGGCGTTGCGCGACCGTTCGTCGCCCAACCCGACGCGAGCTTCATGGCGATGGCCATAAGCCCCTTTCCTCTCGCCTTTTTGCGTCTCTGCGTCTTTGCGCCTTCGCGTTGAATCCGGTCTCTTCGAGCGCTCACAAACCCCATCGCGACGCTTCGAGAAGGCAACGCGCCTCGAGCTCGCAGGCGGCGATGCGTGACGTGCGTGTGTCGGGCTTGACACGAGCAAAGGTTCTCGGGTCGGCTGTGAGGATGACGTCCATTCGTTGGCTTGCCCTCTCCTTGCTCGGCACCTCGGCTGTCCTCGCGGCGTGCGGTAGCTCCAGCAGCACCGGCGGCACCGGCGGCGGTGGAGCGACGAGCGCCACCAGCAGCAGCACCGGCGGGCATGGTGGGTCGAGCTCCAGCACGGGGAGCGGCACCGGCGGTGGGGTGACCATCGACATCGATTCGGGCACCGAGGACGACGCCTCCGAGTGCAAGCACCTCAACATCGGGATCCTCGGCAACCCGGGGGCGAACGCGTCGGCGAACTTCCAGCAGTGGCTCGAGCTGAGCGGCACGAGCGTGAAGCGCATCCACACGAGCCCCGACGAGACGCTCACGGCGGCGACGCTCCAGCCCTTCGACGTGGTCATCCTCGATTGGCTGACGCGTGACTACACGGCGGCGGAGGCCGCGGTGCTCGGAGCCTTTGTCTCAGCGGGCGGCGGCGTGGCGTCGATGTCCGGCTACAACGACAACACGAGCAACGACTGGCGCGCGAACTCGCTGCTCGAGCCGCTCCAGGTCGCGTACAGCGGGTCGCTCCTCAACGGCCCCGCGACGAGCTTCGCGACGCACCCGATCACCGCGGGGCTCACCTCGGTGACGTTCGCCGGCGGCTACCCCGTCGCCGATCTCGGCGGCTCCGGCAGCACGCGCACGCCCATCGCGTTCCTCCCCGGCGACGTCACCGTCGGGTACGCGATCGAGATGGGCCAGGGCCACGGCTTCGTGTGGGGCGACGAGTGGATCGAGTTCGACTCCGAGTGGTCGACGCTCCCCGAGATCAAGCAGCTCTGGGTCCAGGTGTTCGCGTGGATCTCGCCGAAGAACACGTGCGCGCTCAAGCCGCCGGCGTGAGCCGCGCGCCCGTCATGCGAAGCCTTGCGCGGGAGCGGCCCGCGCGCCGTGCTCTCACGGATCCCGGACGATGCGCAGCTCGGCGAAGACCTCGGGGCCGAGGTCCTCGACCTTGTCGTGGACCAACCTGCGCACCTGCGGCTGCCATTGCTCGACATGGTCGGCCGTCCGCGGCGTCTCGGAGAACCGCGCCGCGCGGCCCGGGATCGCCGGGTGATATTCGAGGTCTGGACCGATGTCGAAGCGCCGCGGCCCGCGGGCCGGGGTGCGCGGGAACCAGTACACGCCGCCTTGGCAGCAGGTCTCCGGCGTGTTGCAGAACGACGAGCTCGGGCTGATCGCTTCGGTCTTCGCGTCCCCTTCCCCGACGCGCGTCGCTTGGCACGAGCTGGGGAGCTGCACCGTGCAGCGAAAGCGGCCGTCCTCCATCTGCGCCGGCACGCAGTCCTTGTGGAGGACGGTGTCGTGGAGCGCGATCGGGACGCGGCGACCATCGGGCAGCGTCTTGCCGCGAAGCACGATGCGCCCTTCACCGAAGGTGAATTGCGCGAAGCGCAGCGCTCGATCCGGGGTCAAGAGTGCGAGGACCTTGCGGCTCTCGAAGCGGCCGGTCTTGGTCGGCGTTCGCGGTGTGAGCGCAGCCCAGACGTTGTCCCCGTACTTGTGTGCCCACTTCGTCGAGCTCCTCGCGTTGTAGTTGTGGGCTCGAACCTCGGCGCCGATCGTGGGCGTGACGTCGAGATAGTCGGGCCAGCGCGGGACGCAGGCATCGGCGTCGACCTCGCAGCGGATGTCGTCCGCGGCGTCGACGTACTCCGCGCCGAGCGGCAGCGGAAGCACGGACCCATCGCTGCCGGCGGCGACGACGACCCCCGAGGGATCGCCGAAGCGTGTCTCCTTGGTCTTCACGACGTCGCCGAGGTCCGCTTCGCGCAGCGGCTTCACGCAGCGGGCGCCGCGCTGCCGCTCGTAGTTCGGGGTGCAGCCGACACCGGTGGCGATCCATGGGCGCGTGGCGATGCGCGCCTCCTCCGCCACGTAGCGATTGAGGGATTTGTCGCGATGGTGCGCGATCTCCCAGAGCCGATGATCGGGCTCGCGATCGGCGCCCCGGCCACACGCGTCGTCGTCGGCGAGGAGCACCGGCTCGGTCTCGTCGTGGTCGAGGAAGGCGATGTCGTCGGAGCCCGCATACACGTCGGCGATCGGGATGCAGGAGGCCTCGGCGCGCTTGTCATCGCGCTCGAGGACGCAGTCGCGACCGAGCTTCGCGTCGAACACGCCGATCGGCACGCGGACTGAAGCGTCCCCGTCGACCGGCTCGGCCCAGCGCACCTTCAAGCGCGAGCCGCTCTGGTAGAGCGGCGTGCGGAGCCCGGCGGTTGCCGCGTCGATCGGCACCGGCGGAGGATCCGGCTTGCCGCAACCCACGAGGCCGAGGACGAGAACGGAGACGCAACGGCGCACGATGCGACCGAGGGTACCTCCGTCGCGTCTCCGAGAGCGAGCCGTGGAACTATCCAGCACCACGGCTTCGACGAGGGCGCGGCGTGAAGGCCGCTCGGCGCCTCAAAGCAGGAACGGGATCAGCGCGCGTCGCTCGGGCGGATAGTCGGCGAACTTCTCGCGGTACCAGCGGTGGTGCGCGACGGCGCGCGGCAGCAGGTTGGCCGTCGTCCACAGCGCGAACACGAGGCCGGGGAGCGACCACGATGCGATCGCGAAGCCCGTCCACTCGATGATCTCACCGAGGTAGTTGGGGCACGAGACGAAGCGGTAGAGGCCGCCGCGCGGGATCTTGTAGCCCGTCTCGCCGGGCTTGCGCAGGTCGAGGAGGATCTTGTCGGCCTGCTGGTTCACCGCGTACCCGGCGAGGAACATCACCGCGCCCACGACGAAGCGCGGATCGAGGAGCCACGCGGCTCCATACGCGTCGGCCGGCGCGAAGTGAAAGAGCCAGCGGCCGTTGAGGTAGCCGTTCACGGACGTGAAGAAGAAGGCCGCGGCAGGGACCGAGATGGCCATGGGGCGCGCGCCCTTCTTGAGGCGGAACGGGAAGACGAAGGCGCGGTGCACGTAGTGCAGCTCCCACAAGAAGAGCAGCGCGAGGCGCGCGGGATCGCTGCGATGATCCCCGACGAGGAAGCAGAAGAACGGCACCAGCGCCGAGGGCGCCTCCATCAGCAGCCAGCCGAGCCTCGCGTTGATCGTTGGAAGCCGGCTCGCCTCCGCGTGCCGGCCGTAGGGCGCGGCGAAGAAGAACAAGGCCGGGAACGTGACGATCGCCAGCGCGAGGAAGCCGCGGATCAACCACCAGTACACCACGTCTTCGGTCATGAGCGCGGCGAGTATACTCAGCGGCGTATGAACGCTACGGCGACCTTCCTTCGCGCCCGCGATTTCCTTCTCGCGCACCGTGAGGACTACGACGCGGCGCACGCCGGGTTCGCCTGGCCCGACCTGCCCGAGTTCAACTGGGCGCTCGATTGGTTCGACGTCTTCGCGGCGAACAACCATCGGCCGGCGCTGACGATCGTCAACGAAGATCTCCACGCCGAGCACACGAGCTTCGCCGAGCTGTCGGAGCGATCGTCGCAGCTCGCCGGCTACCTGCGCGCCCAAGGCGTCGCGCGCGGTGATCGCATCCTGCTCATGCTGCCCAACGTGCTCGCGTTGTGGCGGGTGATGCTCGCCGCCATCAAGCTGGGCGCGGTCGTCATCCCCAGCACGACGCAGCTCACGGTCGACGATCTGCGCGATCGCCTCGCGCGCGGCCGCGTACGCCACGTGATCACGGACGCGGCCGGCGCGGAGAAGCTCGCCGCCGTCGACGAGCCCTTCACGCGGCTTTGTGCCGGTGATGCGCCCGCGGGGTGGACCTCGCTGACCGAGGCCGATCGAGCCCCGCTCGGCTTCACGCCGGATGGACCCACGCGGCGCGACGATCCGCTGCTCCTCTACTTCACGTCGGGGACCACCGCGAAGCCGAAGCTCGTGCTCCACACGCACCAGAGCTACCCCGTGGGGCACCTCTCGACGATGTACTGGATCGGCGTGAAGGAAGGCGACACGCACCAGAACATCAGCTCGCCGGGCTGGGCCAAGCACGCTTGGTCGAGCTTCTTCGCGCCGTGGAACGCAGGCGCGACGGTGCTCGTGCACAACTACGCGCGCTTCGATGCGCGCCGCTCGCTCGACGTCCTCCACCGCGCTGCGGTGAGCACGCTCTGCGCGCCGCCGACGGTGTGGCGCATGCTCATCCAGGCCGACCTCGGGACGAAGCCCGCGGCCTTGCACGATCTCACGAGCGCCGGCGAGCCGCTCAACCCCGAGGTGATCGAGCGCGTGCGCGCCGCGTGGGGCATCACCATCCGCGACGGCTACGGTCAGACGGAGACCACGGCGCAGGTCGGAAACACGCCCGGGCAGGAGGTGCGCCTCGGATCGATGGGGCGCCCACTCCCAGGCTATGAGGTCACGTTGATCGATGCCGAAGGGCGCGAAGCGAACGAAGGCGAGATCGCGCTCCGGCTCGCGCGGAGGCCGATCGGGCTGATGGTCGGGTACCTCGACGACGACGAGCGCACGGCCGCGGTGACCGCGGGCGGCTACTACCGCACCGGCGACGAGGCCGCGCGCGACGCGGACGGCTACTTCCACTACGTCGGGCGCGGCGACGACGTGTTCAAGAGCTCGGACTACCGCATCAGCCCCTTCGAGCTGGAGAGCGTTCTCCTCGAGCACCCCGCGGTGGCCGAGGTCGCGGTGGTGCCGAGCCCGGATCCGGTGCGCCTCTCGGTGCCCAAGGCGTTCGTGGTGCTGGCGCCGGGCATCGCCAAGAGCGCGGCCATCGCGCGCGAGATCCTGGCCTTCGCCAAAGAGAAGCTCGCGCCGTACAAACGCGTGCGCCGCGTCGAGCTCACCGATCTGCCGAAGACCATCTCGGGCAAGATCCGCCGCGTCGAGCTCCGCGCCCGCGAGCGTGATCGCGCGGCCCGCGGCGAGCGCGGCGAGCACGACTACGGCGCCGAGGATTGAGTGCGTTCCGGCGCTGCGCGGAAGGACGAGCTCGTCGTGGGCTCATCGTTCACGCGGAGCCCGTAGCTAGGGATGGACGCTGGTCCAGGCGGGGTCGTCGTTCACCATCTGTCCGAGCCAGGTCTGCAGGGCGATGCCGTTGGTGCTCGGGAGCGTGTCCGCGGTGAGGAGCACGTGCCCTTTGCCGTCGGCGAAGAAGTAGTGTGCGGCGGGATAGGGATCGACGCGCTTCTCGGCGATCTCGTCGATGATGGTGGGAAACTGAGCTTCCTCGAATCCGAAGTAGATGGGGAGGATCCAGTCGGTGGTGTACGAGAGGAGCGCGCGGCGCTGCGTGGTGAAGGTCTTCCCGTAGTAGTCGTACAAGGCGCCGAAGGTCTCCTTGCACGCGGCGCAGTCCGGCGGCAGGGACGCGTTCAGGTTCCACTGCTTGCGCCAGGTGTCGGAGAGCGTCTTGGCGAAGTACGGCGGATCGAGCGGAGGGCCGGAGTCGTCGATGACGTCGACGCGCACGTCGCCGAAGGCCTTCTGCACGCGCCACGCGTTGAAGGTCACGCCGTAGGCGCCGGCGCTGGCGCCGATGAAGAAGACGCGCTCGGCGTCCGGGAAGGTGGGCACGATCCGCCGCAGATACGCGACCACGTTGGCGCCGCCTGCGTGCCTGGTCGTGTGGTCGCCGTAGGTCGCGACGCTGTCGCCGCCGTGCAAATCGCCGGTGCAGTACGGGACGTAGACGAAGCTCATGTCCTTGAACGGGTTCGCCGCGTCGCTCCGATCGAAGATCTTCGCGGTCTCGACCTTGGGCGCCTCGGGATCGAAGTCGGCGTCGAACTCGGCCTGCCCGTAGCCCGATTCGATGTGGGAGCTGGCCTTGAGCGTGTAGCAGGTGCTCTCGTCCCAGCAGGCGCCGCCGCCCTCCAGGTAGAAGACGACGCGCTTGCTCCTGTCGGTGAGGTTGACGGCGAGGCCCGTGCTCTCTCCGTTGGCGCAGAAGGCGTCCGCGAAGGGAACCCAGGTCCATCGCTCCTTGGGGGCCTCGATCGGCAGGGCCGGCGCAGCGCCGCCTCCTCCGCCGCTGCCGGCGGTGGATCCCGTGCCTCCCGATTCGGCGCTGGAGCAGGCCATGAGAACGGTGGACGCGAGCAACATCAGGTGAGCCCCCAAACGGCGTGACGACATGACACCTCCTCGCGGCGCGCTCGAAAGCGAGCGCGGCGCGAGCGAGACTCTGTCGAGCACACGTGCCCGTCGCCACGGCGACCGCGCGCGCGTCCACAGCGCGTCCACACACTCGCGTCGACGAGTCGATCTTCGTCGGCTATCGCTGGGGCGGCGTCTCTTCGCGCCCTCGGGACATCGAGATGAACCCCATCCCTCGCATCCTCGTCGTCGAAGACGACGCGCCGACCGCTGCTTCGATCGTGCGCGCGCTCCGCGCAGAAGGCCACGACGTCGAGCTCGAGGTTCGCGGTGATCGCGCGCTCGCCACCGTGCACGCCTCGCGCTTCGATCTCGTGATCCTCGATCTGCGCCTGCCGGAGGTGCACGGCTTCGAGATCCTCGAGGCGCTGCGCCACCGCGGGCACGCGAGCGTGCTGGTGGTGAGCGCGTCCTCGGAGCTCGAGGCGCGGCTGCGCGTCTTCGAGCTGGGTGCCGACGACTTCGTCCCGAAGCCCTTCTGGACGGAGGAGCTGCTCGCGCGCGTGCGGCGGCGGCTCGCGCGTCCGGTCGCGCGCGACGCGCCCGCCACGATCGGGACGCTCGCGATCGATCCCGCGCGGCGCGTCGTGAGCGTGGAAGGCCGCGCGATCGAGCTCACGAAGACGGAGGTCGATCTCCTGTGCGCGCTCACGTCCGCGAACGGCGCCGCCGTGACGCGCGCGACGCTCGCCGACGACGTCCTCGGCGCGGGCGTCGATCCGCGGGGCCGCACCGTGGACTCGCACGTCGCGCATCTGCGCCGCAAGCTCGGGCCGGCGGGCCGCTACCTCCGCACGGTGTGGGGTATCGGCTATCGCCTCGCCGAGGAGGACGCGTGAGCCGCCGCGGATCCATGGCTCCCCGCCTCGTGTTGCTCACGCTCGCGTGTGCGGCGATCGGGGTCGCCAGCATGATGCTCGTCGCGGCGCGCTCCGGGCCTTGGGTCGGTGAGCGCGCGGGCGAGGTGCTCGATCGCGCGCGCGGCCTCGATCTCCACGCGTGCGCCTCGCATCCCTCCGCCTTCGCGGCGCGCTTCGACGACGGGCTCGAGATCCACGCGTACGACGGGACGCTGCGCGCGCGCAACTCGGCGGCGCCGAGCGTGCCCGACGTCCTTCGACGGCGCCGCGCCGCGGGCATGCGTTACCCGCTCGATCTCGACTTCGCCGGGCCCTTTGGAGGACACATGCTCCTGCCCGGTGATCCCGATCCGGCGAGCCCTTGCCACGTTCTCCTGGCCCGCTGGCCTCAGGATCCGAGGGCGCGCCGCACGTTCCTCGGAGAGGCCGCGCTCTCGATCGGCCTCGTGCTGGCCTCGACGCTCGGTCTGCTCGCGTGGCTCGCCATTCGTCCCCTCGCGCGACGCATCGAAGGGTTGCGGAAGGTGGCCGTGCGCCTCGACGCCGCAGGGCGCGGTCATGGGCCCGACGCGCCGCGCCCGCCGTCGGAGCTGCGCGATCTCGGCGAGATCGAGGACGCGATGGAGCGGTCGATCGCGCGCGTCGGCGCGCACATCGCCGAGCTCCTGGAGCGGCGGCACGCGATGGAGCGCTTCCTCGCCGACGTCGCGCACGACGTGAAGACGCCGCTCTCGTCGATCCATCTCTCGGTCGACGAGCTGGCCATGCGCACGCGCGATCCCGAGGCCACCGATGCGATCCGGCGGCTCACCGGGGATGTCGTCTACCTGCGCAACCTCTTCGAGAACCTCGCGATCGCCGCGCGCCTCCGCGACGGATCGGCTGCGCCCGGCGCGGAGGCTCGCTTCGATTTGCGCAACGTGATCGCGCGCGTGGTGGAGCGTGCGCGGGTGCTCGCGCGCCGCACGGGCATCGAGCTCGCGGTCGCGGTCCCCCGCCATCCCGTCCTGGTGCGCGCCGACGAGACGCTCGCGGAGCAGGCGCTCACGAACCTCGCCGACAACGCGCTGCTGCACGGCGCGAGCGGCGAGCACCTGTCGATCGTGCTCGAGACGACGCCGCGCGGCTTCTCGGTGCGCGTCCTCGACGACGGCCCCGGCGTCCCGGAGACGACCTTGCCGCGCCTCGGCGAGCGGACGTTCCGAAGCGACGAAGCCCGCCGTCGCGATCCTCGGGGCTCGGGGCTCGGGCTCGCGATCGTCACCGAAGCCTGCGAGCGCGCGGGCTGGTCGTTCGCCCTCCGCCGCGTCGAGCCGCGCGGCCTCGAAGCCTCGATCGAGGGCCCCGTCGTGAGCTTGCAGAAGCAGGTTTGAGCTTCCCGTGAAGCACGGGCCGAGAGCGCTTCGAGGATCCTCCTGCGGGCCACGCCGCGCGGGCCCCACGCTGCGCCTTCTCGAGCCGCTCTAAGGCTTGCGCGTGAGGTAGAAGAAGTCGCGATCGGCGGGCTTGGCGACGTATTGCCGAGCGCCGTGCTTGATCTTCGGGATCAGCGTGGCCGTGACCTCCGGCGGCGCGCCGGGCGCCGCGGGCTTTCCGTAGAGCAGGAAGCGCGTGTACGACCAGTTCACGTCGATCTGCGCCGCGTCGACCGCGCCGGCCGCGCGCATGGCCTCGGCCATCTGGCGCGGCGTGATCGATTCACCGAGGCCGTAGATCAGCGTGCGACCGCCGGGCGCGAGGCCGAGCGCAGAGCGCCGGATGTCGACGCCGCCCGTCTCCGACATGCCCCAACGGCGCGGCTTTTCGCTGCCGAGGAGCGCCGGCTGCGTCTCGCCGTGCTCGAGGAGACAAGGCGGCGTTTGTCGATACGCGACGACGTCGCCGAGCTTCGGCGCGATCGTCGAATGCGTGCCGATGCCCACGCGGCCATCGGGAAAGAGCGCGATGGTGCAGCCTTCTTCCTGCGGAGGAAGGAAGACGTCGCCGCCGATCATCATGCCCCAGCTTCCATGACGAGCCATGAAGCCGCCGTTGAAGACGGCGATCAGCGCGCTCAGATCATTCGCGGGCACGAGGCCCGGGCGGCGCTCGGCGGGCACCGTGGTGCTCAGCGGCTCATGCGTGCCCGCGACGAGATGGATGGCGACGCGCGAAAGATCGATGGCGACGAGCGCCACGTAGATCTGCGGCTTCCTCGCATCGGGATGCACCGTGCTCCGGTAGAGCAGCGCCGGCTCACCGGTCGCACCCTCCACGAGCGGCGCCCACGTTCCATCCCCCGGCTTCGCGGTCCGCTCCACGGGCGGTGCGAAGGCCGGCGGCGGAAACGGCGGCGGCTGTGGAGCGGGCGCAGGCGGCGGCGCTTCCGGCACCGCGGACGGCGTTGCCGATGCGACGCCCTCGGGCGCCGGAGGCGGCGTTGCAGGTGACGAGGAGACGGATGGGGGCGGCGGCGCCGGAATGGCAGCCGCCGGCCCGCACCCGAACAGAAGAATCACGCTGGCCGCGAGCCGCATGGGCACGGAGCGGCGAGGATGCGAAGCGGTGATCAGCCGTAGTCCTTCTCGAGACGCTCTTGGTCTTCCTTGCAGCGGATGCAGAGCGACGTCTCGGGCCGGGCTTCGAGGCGCTTCGTGGAGATTTCCTCCTCGCACTCCTCGCACTTGCCGAAGGAGCCGTCCTCGATCTTGATCAAGGCCTTCTGGATTTTGTCGAGGAACGCCTTCTCGCGGCCGCGGAGCCGGAAGGTGAAGGACTGCAGGTACTCGCTCGAAGCCAGATCCATCTCGTCGGGGAGATCGTTGGCGTCGAGCATCATGTCCTCTTTCAGCGTCTCTTGCGCCTTCTTGACGATCTCGTCGCGCTTCGCCTCGAGGAGGGCCTTGAATTTCTTGAGCTGGGCCTTGTTCATGTCACTTCTTCCCGATCGGCTGGCGTCGGCCGTGGAAGGCCGGCGCGGTGTCTTGGGCCGGTGACGCCGGCCCAAGTTCCAGGGCTCGCTTCGCGATCCCGCCTACCCCTTGCTCACGCGCGAAGGGCGAGGCGCTTGCGGCCCCGTCGTAACCAATGGCTCGTGGCTCGTAGCCTGGTGGCCTGGTGCGGGAGATCGCCGACCAGGTCTCGGTACATGCAAAGCTCGGGACACCGATCCCCGTACCCAGAGGGCACGGAGCGCTGACCGCGCGTGGGTTGAGACCCGACATCCGAGGGTCCGTCGACGAGCGATTCGAGGTCCACGTCCGCCGCGGGCCCCGCTCCGCACGCCCGAGGCGAAGAACATCGCCGCCCCCGCGCGGAAAAGGCGCAACACGGTAGGTGAGATGCTCCGGACCGTCAACCATCGAATGGGGGTACCGCCGCCGTCGAGCCGCGGGGGGATGGCCATCTCACCGCATGCTCGACGCGTGTCGTGGACGTCGCCGACACCCGAAAACCGTGAGGACGGTGCCGGGCAGACGAGGTGCTTACGCTGGGTCCGAATGGCCGGTTTCGCAAAATTCGCGGAGAAACCGGAGGGGACCAGGGCCGTTTGACGAAAGCTTGATCACGTGGAAGAAACTTCTCCTAGATTGCTAAGTTTCGATCCGAAACAAGAGCCGAGCGTCCTCCGCCATGCCTCCACGGTCGTGGTGGTGCGGGAAGGTGCGACGCATCTCGAAGTCTTCTGCGTGCTGCGACACGCAAAGTCGAGCTTCCTCGGCGGCGCGGTGGTGTTCCCCGGTGGGAAGGTGGACGCGGCGGATGCCGCGGAGGTGTGGGCCGCGCAGGCGACGACACCGCACCCGCGCACCGAGCGCATGACGACACCGTTCGGAGGTGCTGCGGGCGGCCCGCCGGTCACGGCCCGGGCGCTCGCCGTGGCTGCGTGTCGCGAGACGCTGGAGGAAGCAGGCATCGTCCCGCTCGTCGGTGACGGCGCGCAGGCGAGCGAGCCGAGCCGCGTCGACATCGCGAAGCTGCGGGCCGAGCTCGCGCAAACGCCGGGCTCGCTCGCCCAAGCGCTCGCGCGTTCCGGCCAGCGCCTCGCGCTCGATGCGCTGGTGCCGTGGGCGCGATGGGTGACGCCGCAGGCGGAGTCGCGCAGGTTCGACGCGCGCTTCTTCCTGCTCGAGCTGCCGGCGTTTCAGGAGGGCCGCCACGATGAGCACGAGACCACGATGAGCTTCTGGGCACGGCCGAGCGCCGTGCTCGATCGGTTCATGCGGGGCGAGATCTTCCTCGCGCCGCCCACCACTCGGACGCTGGAGCTCTTGGCCACCGTCGACAGCGTGAAGGGCGCGTACGCGCTCGCCGATGCGCAGTCGCTCTTGCCGGTGTGCCCGGAGTTCGTCGCCGCGGAGGCGCCGTTCTTGGCGCTGCCAGGCGATCCAGCGCACTCGGTGCGCGAGCGACGGGTCGAAGGGCCCACTCGCTTCGTGCTGCGGGACGGGCGGTTCGTCGGCGAGGATCCGCCCGCCGACGATGGGGGCGCGCCGGTCGAGCCGGGCGCTTCCCCCATGCCGGGGAGGGACCGCGAAGATTAGGTAGGAGGGGGGGCCATCGGCCCCGACGGTTCGGTCGATTGGAGCAGGTTCGATGACGAGCGAAGAGAAAGAAGTCACCAACAACCAGCAGCAACCGGAGCTCTTCACCGCGAGCGACGTCGCGCGGTTCTGCCAGGTGGATCTCAAGACGATTCACAACTGGGCAGACAAGGGGGAGATCCGTCACTTTCGCACGCCTGGGCGGCACCTCCGCTTCCGGCGGCTCGACGTCCTCGATTTCCTGCGGAAGTACGGCTACCCGATCCCCGAGGTCCTGCGCATGGGCAAGCCGAAGGTCGTCGTCATCGACGAGGACCCGGCGGTGCTCGCAGCGCTGCGCAAGACGCTCGCGAAGAAGTTCGAGCTGACGACGTTCCAGGACCCGCTGGACGCGCTCGTCGCCGTCGGGAGCCTGCAGCCCGACGCGCTCATCCTCGACGTGAAGATGCCCGGCCTCGACGGCGTGCGCGCGCTGGAGCGGCTCCGGTCCATCGATGCGACGGCCCACATCCGTTGCATCGTGTACTCGGGACACGAAGAGATGAAGAAGTCGGCGACCGACGCGGGCGCCTACGATTTCATCAAGAAGGGCGAGCTCGCCGAGCTGCGCGATTCGCTGGAGCGCCTCATGGGCCTCGAGCGCGGCTGAAGATGTGAGCCGCGCGGCGAAGGGCGGATCCCTCGGCGATTTCGAGGGATCCCTCCCGGTGGCCCGCGGCTTCATCGGTCGGATCTCGATTGCGTCGCGGGAGCATTTCGATTGCCGGTCGCGTCCGCCATAGTGCGCGGCCGAGATGCTCCCCTTCCCTCCCCGTTCTCGTGCGGCCGCTCTCGCCGCGGCTTTGATGATGACGGCGCTGCCGCTGCGATCGGCGCAGGCGCAGGTCAACATCGAGGCGCTCCGCTCCGACATCCAAGGGCGAAAGTCGTACGTCGCGGCCCAAGCCAGCTACAACGGCCACGCGGGCAACGTGAGCGGATCGGTGGTGAGCGCCGCCGCGTTCGCGGCCCTGGAGTTTGGCCGCAACCTCACGTTCGTGAAGCTGCAAGGCGACTACGCGCAGTTCAACGGCGAGCCCACGATCGCCAAGGCGTTCGCGCACCTCCGCTACAACTACCGCATCCTTCCCTTCCTCTTCGCCGAGGCCTTCGCCCAGGTCGAGGCCGACAAGTTCCAGCGGCTCGCGCTGCGTCAGCTCGACGGGCTCGGCCTCCGCTTCGCGATCGTGCGGCACGACTTGGTTCAGGTCTATTACGGCACGGCGTGGATGTTCGACTACTCGCGGCTCAACGACGACGAAGGGCAGCTCTCGACCTTTCGCGGGCCGAGCTGGATCGCGCAGCGCTGGAGCAATTATGCGGCAGTCTCGGTGCGCGTCGGCGCGCGCGGCCGCTTTGCCGACACGCTCTACGTGCAGCCGCGCTTCAACGATTTCTCGGACCTGCGGCTCCTCAACGACGCGAGCTTCGCGCTCGACATCGACAAGCGCTTCTCGGCGAAGATCTCCTCGCAGGTTCGCTACAACAGCACGCCGCCCTCGCGGGTGAAGAGCACCGATGTCGACACGCTGACGAGCCTCGTGGTCACGTTCTGAGTCGACACGCGAACGAGGCGGGAATCGAAGCCTCTTTGTGTCGCTCGCGTCGTCGATGCTACGGCGCGGGCGGCGTGCGGCGGAGCACCACGTAGCCGAGGTGAGGGACGTGTGAGGTCGCGACCGGCGCGAAGGTGTCGGTCATGCCGGGGATGGCGGCGATGCGCAGCTCGACGACGTGGCTGAAGAAGGTGTCGGTCCACGGTGTGCGCAGCGAGTGGCCATCCCGCACGAGGAGGACGAGGGCGTCGGTGCCGCGCGCGTCGAGGAGCGTCGCGGGGATGGCCTTCGAGGTGTGGCCGCCGGGCAGCACGGCGATCGATGGATCGGTGAGGCCCGCGAGATCGACGATGGTCGCATCGGTGGCCGCGCCGAGCCAGCCGATGTCGAGCGCGGCCACGACCTTCGCGCCTTCGAGCGGCGCGCGCATCTCGTCGATTACGGCGAGGCGTGCGGCGCCGACACGAGCGGCCGCGGGGCCGACCTTCACGATCTGGAAGATCTCTCCGGCCAGCGCGACGACGACACGCAGCGCGGTGACGCGGGGATCGATGTGCATCGCGAGGTGCGCGAACGCGAGCACGACGGCGGGGAGCGCGGGCACCACGAGCCGTGAGAGCGGCATCCAATCGCCGCCGGCGGCCGCGACCGCGAGGAAGTGCACGAGCACGGCGATCACGAGGCCGCGCGCCCAGCCGCTCGCCCGAAGCCAACCGATGGGTGCGACGATCGCGAGCGGCCCGGTGAGCATGAAGCACGCGAGCGCATAGTAGGCGCCGAGCGTGGCGTCCGAAGGCTTGGCGAAGACCGAGAGCGGCACGACGCGGCCGAAGATCGCGAGGCGGACGGCGACGACGACGGCGAACGGGATCACGGCCAGCGCGAGGCGTGTGATCGTCGTGCGTTCACCGCGCGGCGTGGGAATCGCCGAGAGGACGAAGGCGAAGGGCAACGTCTCCGGCCTCAGCGCGGCGCAAAGCCCAGCCGCGAGCGCACCGACGCGCACGGCGCCGAGCTCCGGCAGCGCGACCGCGAACGCAGCGAGCGCGGCGGCGAGGCCGGTCTCCATGCCGGCGACGCTCCACGCTGCGAGCGGAGCAGAGCACGCGAGGATCGGCAACGCCGCGAAGCGGTAACGCGCACGCGACGGCGAAACATCGGCGGGTGCCGCGCGATCGACGGCGAGGACGAGCACCGCAGCGGCGGCCGTCCACGCGACGAGCCCGAGGCGCTTGGCGGCGAAGAGGGCCGCGAGCGGGCCGTTCGCAGCGAAGGGAGCGAGGAGATAGGGAAAGCCGAGCGGTGTCACGCCATCGGTGACGGGGCCGCTCGCGTTGAAGCGATAGCCGAGACCACGCGCGAGGTGCGTGGCGTAGCGCGCCGTGATGAGGGCATCGTCGACGGTGAAGCCCCACAACAGGATGGCGGGGACGAGCGCGATCACGACGCCGGCGACGAGCGCGAGGCCGAGCCGGGAGCGATCGCCGAGGTGCACGCGGCGGTCGTATCACGAAGGCAGGCGGCCTCGCGCGGGTGCAGCGCAACGCCGCGCGAGCGTCAGCGGGCCACCGCGCGCGCCGCTTCCTCCAGCGTCACGAAGGCATGCCCGGCCGCCGCGAGCACATCGAGCGCAGCGCCGAGGGCCGCGATGCGCCGCGCTACGGGGATGCGCAGCTCGGGCTGGTGCGGGAGCAGCGCCTCGAGGCCATCGGCGGCGTCGAGAAAGTCCATCGCGTGCAGCTCCAGGTTGACGAAGGCCTCGCCTGCGCATCGCCGCGCGAGCCAGCGCGCACCGCGATTGCCGAGGAGCGCCACCGAGGTGCCGATGAACGGCAACCGCAGGCCCGGCGTCACCTGGATGGGCAGCTCCACGAAGCGACGCGTGCCTCGCTGATACCAAGGCCGGCCGGGCCGATACGGGCGCGTCGGCGCACCGAGCACGCGCGGCGTATCGAGGATGGATCGCGAGGTTCGACCCGTGATGCGCATCGCCGCCATCGCCGCGGCCTTCGCGAAGTAATAGGGCGGGCACGGGAACACGGAGGAGTCGTATGCGACGCCCGCGTCCTCGAGCGCGTCGAACAGATCGTCGCTCACCGTGTACCCGGGCGCGCGAAACCCAGCCGGACGCCGCCCGGTGACGTGCGCGATGACGCGCGCGCCCTGCTCGACCTCGGAGGCGATCTCGTCACGCGTGAGGCGCGTGAGATCGTATCGATGCGACAGCGAGTGGCTCTCGACGGCGTGCCCGCGCGTCGCGAGCACACGCAGCGTGGACGCGCTCTCGGGACGCGCGAGGTCCTCGCCCACCGCGAAGAACGTCAGCGGAATGCCACGCGCCTCCGCGAAGGCGCCGAGGCGCGGCAGGGCCACGTCGTAGGCCGCGCGCGCCGCCGTTGCCGGGATGGGGAGCCCGTGGATCGCGAAGTAGTGATGCACCTCGTCGATGTCGACGGAGACGCTGGTGAGCTTGCCGGTCATGTCCGTCCCGCGGGTGGAGGCACGTGCCGAACGTTACTCCGAACGGCGACGTTCGGCCTCTCGACGACGAGCGTTCTCGGGAACGACGCCGCCGATCGAGCCCGTGAAAAGACGACGCCCCTCCCCTGCTTGCTGCAGGAGAGGGGCGTCAGCGCTCGAAGCGCGGCGATCTCAGGCGCCGGCCATCTTCGCGACCTCGGCCGCGAAGTCGTCCTTCTGCTCCTTCGCGATGCCCTCGCCGCGCTCGAAGCGGACGAAGCGCGCGATGGTCACCGTGCCGCCGGCGGCCTTGGCCGCGGCCTCACGGAGCTTGTCGATCGTGCTCCCCGGGACGACGACGCTCTCCTGCTCGAGGAGCGCGACCTCCGAGAACCACTTGTTGACCTTGCCCTCGATCATCTTCGGCCACTGGGCTTCCTTGGCGGCGGTCTTCGGGTCCTCCTTGAGCTGGCCCTCGAAGATCTCCTTCTGCTTGGTGATCGCGTCCGCGCTCACCTCGCCGCGCGTGAGCACGAGCGGAGCCATGGCCGCGATCTGCATCGCGGTGTCGTCGGCGAACTTCACCACGTCGGCGTGCGCCGCGGTGGCGTCGCCGTCCGTCTCGAGCGCGAGGATGACGCCGATCTTGCCGCCCATGTGGACGTAGGCGTGCGCGAGACCGTGCTTGCCCGGGGCAACCTCGACGCGATCCCAGCGGCGCGCCTGGATCTTCTCGCCGATCTTGCCGGTCAGGGCCACGGCCGCGTCGGCCACCGTCTTGCCGGAGTCGAGCACGTGCGTGGTGACGTCGGAGCCGGCCGCCGCCTTCTGGCACGCCGTGAGGACCTCGCCCACGAAGGCGCGGAACTCGTCGCTGCGGGCCGAGAAGTCGGTCTGGATGTTGACCTCGACGATGGTGGCGGCGCGCTTGTCGGCCGAAACAGCAGCGCGAACCTCGCCCTCGGAGGCGACCGCGCCGGCCTTCTTGACGCTCTTGGCGAGACCCTTCTTGAGGATGATCTCGACCGCCTTCTCCATGTCGCCCTCGGCCTCGACCAGGGCGCCCTTGCAGTCGCTCATCCCCGCCTGGGTCCGCTCACGAAGCTCCTTGATCGCCTGCGCACTGATGCCGCTCATGGGCTCTTCTCCTGTGTGATGTCACGAGCATGGCCGGCACCTCGGCCGGCCCACGAAAACCATTCGGCTTGAGATGTGACCGAGAAGCTGCGGCGCTCCGCGCGTCGCCGGTCGCATCCAGCCTCGCCGCGCGATGGTGCGCGGCGAAATCCCCCGAAACGGCTGCCAGAAACCATCCGAGCCCCTCCCCATGACTGGGAAGGGGCTGCGGATTCCCCTCATCCCGTTGCGGGAGAGGGGCGCGTCGCGATGGGACCGCGGTCAGCTCGCCGAGCCGCCGCCGCCACCGCCGCGGGGACCGCGGCCACGGCCACCCTGGTACACGCTGACCTCCTCGCGGGGACGGCCGCCGGGGCCGCGATCGCCGCGGCCACCGCGCTCGCCGCCGTCACGGTCACCGTCGCGATCGCCGGTGTCACGGCGGCGCTGGGTGCCCTCGACGCAGGCGTCGGCGATGCGCGACGTAATCAGCTTGATCGAGCGGATGGCGTCGTCGTTGCCGGGGATCACGAAGTCGATCAGGTCGGGGTCGCAGTTCGTGTCCGTGATGGCCACGACCGGGACGTTGAGCTTGCGCGCCTCGCTGATGGCGATCGACTCCTGGTGCGGATCGATCACGAAGACCACCGCCGGAACCGAGCCCATGCCCTTGAGGCCGCCCAGGTACTTCTCCAGGCGCTCGCGCTCCTTCTCGAGCTTCACGACTTCCTTCTTCAGGAGCTGCTCGTAGGTGCCGTCTTCCTTCATGCGCTCGAGCGTGCGGAAGCGGTCGAGGCCCTGCTTCATCGTGCGGAAGTTCGTGAGCGTGCCGCCGAGCCAGCGGTTCGTCACGTAGTACATGCCCGCGCGACGAGCCTCCTCGATGACGATGTCCTGCGCCTGGCGCTTCGTGCCGACGAAGAGCACGTGACCACCGCGGGCCACGGCGTCGACGACGAAGTCGTACGCGCGCTTGAACAGGCGGGTCGTCTGGTCGAGGTCGATGATGTGGATGCCGTTGCGCGCGCCGTAGATGAACGGGCGCATCTTCGGGTTCCAGCGCTTGGTCTGGTGGCCGAAGTGCACGCCCGCGTCGAGGAGCGAGCGGAGCGGCAGCGGGAACTCTCCCGCGGAGACGGAGGCGGCGGCACCCGCCATGCTGGTGACGGGCGATTCGGAAGTAGCGATCTCGGTCACGGCACGATTCCTTTCGGTTGTTCCTCCGCTCCCCCGGATCACCAACCTCTCGGGTTTCGAGAGGCACCGGATGACCCGCTTGTGCCTGGGAGGAGCGTGTGGATTTGTGGATCCCTGCCGCGGGGCGGACGAGGGGGCGGCGTACATACTTGCTGAGCCCATCTCTGTCAAGGAGCGCCCGGGCTCAGCGAGGAACGCCGGAACACGGCCAGCCGAGCCGGCTTGACTCGGGCCGTCGGTTCGCACACTTCTTTGTCCCCGACATGGATCAGTTTTCCGCGCATCTCGACCGGGGGTGGGACCTCGTGCAACGCGGCGACTCGCGAGGGCCGAAGCCTCCGCCCGTCGCGCCCTCGAGCTCGACCCGAACTCGCCCGAGGCGCACAACCTCCTCGGGTTCGTCGCCGCCATGGAAGGCGACGGCGAGGAGGCGATCGAAGCCTATCGCCAAGCCATCGCGCTCGACGACACCTACCTCGAAGCGATGCTCAACGCCGCCGAGGTCTACATCCACCCGCTCGGTGAGTTCGACCAAGCCATCGAGATGTGTGATCAGGCTTTGGAGCTCGCGGAGGTCGACGAGGAGATCATCGACGCGCTGCTGCTGAAGTTCGACGCGCTCCTCGGCAAGGGCGACACCGAAGAGGCGGCGCAGGTCGTCGGACGCATCCCCAAGGGCCCGTACGACAACCCGAGCCACGCCTTCCTCATCGGCCGCGCACACTACGAGATCGGCCACGTCGACAAGGCTGCCGAGCTCGTCGAAGAAGCGGTCGTGAAGGATCCGCGTCACGCCGAGGCGCAGTACTACCTCGGCTTGATCCGCGACGAGCGCGGTGACGTGCGCGGCGCGACGCAGGCGTTCCTCAAGTCGCGCGAGCTCGATCTCGAGCTCGGGATGCCGCCGTGGGCGCCGGGACGCGACGTGTTCCAGCAGATGGCCGAGAAGGCCGCGGGCGCGCTCAATCCGGTGCTGCGCCGCTACGTCGAGGGCGCGGACATCTACGTTTCCGACGCCCCCGGCATGGAGCTCGTGGCCGAGGGCGTCGACCCGCGCGCGCTCGTGCTCCTCGACGGCCTCGCCAGCGAGGATCGCGAGCGCGCCGTACGCGATCCGAGCGATGGAAGGCCGTGCGGCCGCCTCTTCGTGTACGCGCTCAACGTGGCGCGCCTCGCGGGGAACTTCGAAGGGATCGAGCGGGAGATCATGCTCGCGCTGGAGCGCGAGATCACCGCCACGTTCCTCGAAGCCGAGCAGGCCGAGCGGACCGACAAAGAGCTCAACTGAAGCGCGCGGGGCACGCCATCGCGTGCCCGCCGTGAGCGACGCCCGCGGGAGCCGAAAGCAGTGACGGCTCCCGCGCGGCATTCTCTTCGATCCCACACCCAGCTTCGATGCGATGGGCATCATCGTTTGACGATGCCCGTCGAGCCGCGACGCTAGCGGCGCGGCAGCTCGTCCAGCTCGTGCGGCTCAGCGATACGGGAAGCCCTGCTCGCCCGGACGATCGTGATCGCGATGCTCGCGCCGCCATTCTCGGCGCTCCCGGCGACGCTCGCGGCGCTCTTCACGACGCTCCCGACCGTGACGGCGGGCCCACGCGTCGCGCTTGTGATGCCGGCCGTAGGCCGCGGTCTCCGTCTCGCCTTCCCCGTCGTCGCCGTCCGCGGCCGGACCGTCCGCCGGCGCCGCGCTTGCCGTCCCGTCGTCCGCGGCGCCGTCGTCCATCGGCGCTTTGCAGCCCGTGGCCCCGAGCACGCCGAACATCATCACCGCGATCCCAAGCAGGCTGGCGTAGCGCTTCATGATTCGATCCCGTCCTTTCTCGATGTCGAGACGATGTTCCGAGCCATCGTCGTGCGAGACCGCATCAGCAACGGTCAGGCCATCGTCGCGATCACGCGAAACGACGGCGAATGCTCGAGGCTCGCGCCCGATCTGTATCGCCCGCTGACGCGTTGGCATCGGGACCGTCAAACGCCGAAACACCGGGCTCGCTGCGCAAGATTTCGACGCACACGCGACGCGTCGGGCGCCCGCGTTCATGCATCATCGCGAATGCGCGCGTGAGCGCCGAGGCTCACGTCCGAGAACGGCGCCCCGGTGAAGGCTCGTGTTGATTGGTTTGAGCTCAAACGAATTGGCCGCGACGTGTGTCCGCGCACGCACCATCATCGGACGGTCTCAATGCCAGACGCCGAGGCCGACGCTCACGCTCTGGTAGCGCGGTGAGAAGTCGGCGTACGTCTGTGCTTTGAAGGTCGTCGGTGGCACGAGCCCCCAGAAGGTCGTGGTGAAGAGGCGCACGTCGAGGCCGAAGGTGAAGTGCTGGCGGCCGACGCGGGAGCCGAGGCGGCTGGGCTCGAAATAGGTGCCGGCGCGGGTGTGCATGCGGCCGGGGATCGGCTCCGTCTCCACGCCGACGCGCGGCGAGAAGCTCACCTTCGCGCCCGAGGTTCCGATCACCGACGTGTCGCCGGCGTCCTGGTTTCGCTGGCCGAGGAAGCGCGCGAGGCTCACGCCGTCGGCGACCGCGCCGGTCATGAGCAGCTCCGCCGTGAGCAGGAGATGCGCGCGCGGCCAGTTCCACGCGCGGGCCCGGCGATCGTTCTCGAGGTCCTTGGCAAGGCGCTTTTCGTCGGCTTCTTCCTGCTTCCGGCGCACGGCCTCTTCAGCATCGATCTCGCGCCGGCGGGCTTCGCGCGCGCTCGCGTCGGGGATGGCCGCGAGCTCGCTCACGTAGCGACCGTAGCGCTCCTGTTGTTTCATCAAGAACGAGGCGCGGAGCGAAGCCTCCTGCACGTGGGGATCGACCCACTCGGGGTTGATCGGGCGCGGGCCGACCTGCACCGCGACGCCGAGCTCGACCTCCCACGGGAGCACCACGTCCCGCGGCAATACCAAGCCGGCGGCCGTCTTCACGCCGTCGGAGCGCTTCGCGGTCTTGCCGATGAGCTCGCCGCCGTGCACGGGCAAGCGAACGGTCGCGCCCACGCGAAACGACTGCCAATCGGGCCGAAACAGCACGCCGATCTCGGGCGCCGCGCCGATCATGGTGAGGTTGGTCTCTCGATCGTCGTGGGGCGTGAGGCTGAGCGTGGCCATGCGTACGCCGCCGCCGATCATGAGCTGGTCGCCGAGGACGCGGAGCGCGACGAGCGCGTGGTACTTGCCGAGGATGACGTCGGTCGGCGCCACGCCGGCCTTCACCGGGGCCACGGCGTAGCGCTGGATCTCCGCGTTGACCCCGAAGCCGACCGGGCCGACCTGAAGGAGCGCGCCCAGCGTGCCGTAGATGAAATCGGTGTACCCGTGATCGGTGGCGCCGCTGTTGTCGAAGTCGTCGCGCTTGCCGAAGATGTTGAACGGGATGCTGATCGACGGCGACACGTCCCAGCTCACCCAGGAGACGCTCTCCGCCTCGCGCACCGCGGGGGCCGCGGCGTTGGCGACCATGCCGGCGATCCCTTCGGCATAGCCGGCGTAGGCCCCGGCGATACCGATGACGTCGCTGGGCGCGAGCACGGGGCCCTGGAAGACGTCGACCGAGTAGCGGTTGCTATTGAGCGCCTGCGCGGAGACCGGACGGGCGAAGAGCGCCGCAGCCAGGGCGCCGGCCGCCCCCATCCCCAATGCCGAAATGCGCTGCCGTCCCATTCCGCCGTCGTCGCGCTCGCCGGTCGGTGATAGCACTCCGCACACCGGTGGCGTAAGGACCCCGGGCTCGCATGGCCGAAACGGAGCCTCAACAACCTCGTCGTTCTCCACGCGCCCTCGGGCGGCGCATCGGTGCCATCGTCTACTGGGCCGTCGTGGTGGGGGTCAGCCTCGCGGCCGGCGTCGAGATCACGTGGCAGGTGTTCTTCGCCCCTTCCCCGAAGGCCCCGTACGCGAGCTGCCACGAAGGGCTGCACGCGCTTCACGGCGCCGTGGTCCGGGCCCGCGACGAGGCGGCCCACACCGAGGCCGGGGAGAACGCCGCCCTCGCCGGCTTCCGGGCCGCGCTCCAGCCCGAGTGGACGTACCGCGATGGAGTGGCCTCGCTCTGCCGCGGCTCGGCGAAGGACGAGGGCGCCCTCGACGCCATCGAGCGGCTCCGCTATGCGGAGGAGCATGCCGTGCGGCGCGAGGCCGGAGAGCTTGCTCCGCTTCGCCGGCGCGTGCAGGCCATCGTCGACGGTGAGCTCGGCGGCCGAAGCGGCCTGACGCCCCCCACCTCCAGCGCGACCGTCCGGAGCCCCAACCACGATGGGGCTGAAAACGGCCCCAAAACCCCGGTCCCCTGACGGGTCCGCACCCACGAGCTGAACCTGCGGCCGACCTGATTCGCCCCACAGAGATCCCACGATGACGGACATCACGCCTTCCCCCACCGCTTCCCCGGCCGCTCCTCCCGCCGCCGATGCCGGCCCGCCGTCCCGGTCGGCCGCCACCTTCGAAGTCCTTCCCCTGTCGCGCGAGCTGCGCGAGACGCTCGCCGAGATCGGCTACACGCACCCCACGCCGGTGCAGCTCGCCGTGTGGGAGCCGGCCACGCGCGGCAACGACGCCGTCGTGCAAGCGCGCACCGGCACGGGCAAGACGGCTGCCTTCGGCCTGCCCATCGTCGACCATCTCGTGCGCAAGTCGATGGCGCAGGTGCAGGTCCTCGCGCTCTGCCCGACGCGCGAGCTGGCCTTGCAGGTGACGAACGAGATCGAGCGGCTCGGCAAGCGCAAGAACATCAAGGTCGCCGCCATCTACGGCGGCGCGCCCATGCAGCGGCAGATCGATCAGATCGCCGACGGCGCGCAGGTCATCGTGGGCACGCCCGGCCGCGTGCTCGATCACCTCCGCCGCGGGACGCTCGATCCGAAGCACATCCGCCTCTTGGTGCTCGACGAAGCCGACGAGATGCTCTCGATGGGCTTCGAGCGCGAGGTCACGGCGATCCTCGACAGCCTCCCGAAGGAGCGGCAGACGCTGCTCTTCTCCGCGACGCTCCCGCCCGACATCGAGCGGATGGCGAAGAAGCTCCGCAAGCCCGAGTACGTGACGCTCTCGGGCGATCACGTGGGCGCGCTCTCCATCGAGCACTTCGTGTACTTCGTCGCCGGCGACAAGCTGGGCGCGCTGATTCGGGTCATCGAGGTCGAGAACCCGGAGGGCGCGGTCGTCTTCTGCAACACGAAGGACGAGACCGAGCGCGTCGCTCAAGCCCTCACGCGCCAGGGCTACGACGCCGACTGGCTCAACGGCGATCTCCCGCAGTCCGATCGCGAGCGCGTGATGGCGAAGACCCGTGAGGGCCGCCTCCGCTTCCTCGTCGCAACCGACGTGGCGGCCCGCGGCATCGACATCTCGCACCTGACCCACGTCATCAACTACGACTTCCCGCAGGACGCCGAGAGCTACGTGCACCGTACCGGTCGCACGGGCCGCGCCGGCCGCACGGGCACCGGCATCTCGCTCATCACCCCGCACGACGTCGGCGGCCTCTATCTGCTGCGCCTGACCTACAAAATCAGGCCGATCGAGAAGCAGATCCCCAGCGAGGGCGAGCTCAAGACCCGCTCCGAGGCGGACCTCGTGTCCATGTTGGCGGAGGCGTTCACGGCAATCCCGGTGCACGCGGACGACTTGGCGCTGGCGCGCCGCCTGCTCACGCACGAGAACGGCGAGGCCATCGTCGCGGGGCTGCTCCGCGATCACCTCGGCGCCCGCCCCGACGCGCAGCGCGAAGCGACCGCGGCCCGCAAGGCCACGCGGGTGCCGCCCAAGCCTGCTGCTCCGAAGCCCGCGCGCACCGAGACGCCGCGCGCGCCGAAGCCGGAGGAAGCCCCCACCACCACGCCCGGCGCGCAGGCCGCGCCCATCGCTGCGGAAGCGCGCACCGACGAGCGCCCCGCGCGTGCCGAGCACGAGCGACGCGAGCACGGCCGCGACGATCGAGGCGAGCGCCGCGGTCGCGGCCACGAGTCGCATCGCAACGAAGGTGAGCGTGGTCAGCGCAGCGAGGGCTCTCGCTTCGAGAGCGAGCGCGGTCAACGCGGTGAAGGCGAGCGCGGCCAACGCTTCGAAGGCGAGCGCGGTCAGCGCGCCGAGGGTGAGCGCGGTGAGCGCGGTCAGCGCGCCGAGGGTGAGCGCGGTGAGCGCGGTCAGCGCGCCGAGGGTGAGCGCGGTGAGCGCGGTCAGCGCGCCGAGAGCGATCGCGGTGAGCGTGGTGAGCGCGGTCAGCGCGCCGAGGGCGATCGCGGTGAGCGTGGTCAGCGCGCCGAGGGCGATCGCGGTGAGCGTGGTCAGCGCGCCGAGGGCGGCCAGCGCGTAGAGAACGAGCGTGGGCCGCGTGGCCGTGGACGGGACCGCGGCGAGCGTCGCGGTCGCGGTCGTGAGGAGCACGTGCCGGTGTCCGCGGCTCAGGGGACGCACGAGGGCGATCCGAGCGCGGTGCCCACGCGCCACGCGGATTTCACCACTTGGCAACCGCCGGAGGAAGAGGGCGACGACGAGCCCATCCTCGGCAGCGAGCGCGAAGCGCGCGGACGTCGCCGGCACGCCGAGCCGCGTCCCGCGCCCGAAGCCAACGCGCCCATCATCAGCGAGCCCACGCCCGCGACGGAGGCCGCGCCGAGCGCGGAGGGCGACGTGGACCTCGCCGAGATCTACGTGAACATCGGCCGTCGCGAGGGCGCGCGGGCCGCTGATTTTCAGCGGATCCTCACGGAGCGCGCCGGGCTCGACAAGGCCAACGTGCGTCGCATCCGCGTGCGCGAGCGCAACGCCTTCGTGAGCGTGCGGCGCGAGGATCTCGCGACGGCCCTCGCCGCGCTCACCGGCGCGACGATCGCCGGCAAGGTCGCCAGCGCCGAGCAGGCACGCGAGCGCGGCAGCGAAGGCGAGGCGTCCGTGGATGCGCCGCGTCCGAGCACCGAGGAGAGCAGCGCGGCGTCGACCGAAGCAGCGGCCGTCACGGACGCAGCGACCACGGACGCAGCCACCGCCGCACCTGCGCCCGAAGCGCCGACCGACGACGACGCGAGCGATGCAGCACCGACGGGCCGCACCGGCGGCGTGGGCTGACACGCGAGCCGACGAGCATCGCGAGCACCTTCGGCGTAACCAATCGGTCGCGCCGAAGGTGCACTGCGCGCATACCAGGGAGGCTACCCGACTCCCGGTAGGTGCGTGAATCGCGGTGCGCGCGGAGCGATCGGATCGGCGGAGAGGTGTGGTGTCGTGCCCGGAGCGTGTGGACGGCGGCGTCCTCGCGGCAGGTAGGGAAGCTCTCCACCTAGCCAAGCTCGCCGCAAGGTCGTATCACGGAAGCCATGCCTCGAAGCGCCCCCGGTGAGATCGAGCGGCTCCGACGTGACGTCGAGCGCGCGCTTCGCGATCACCTCGACGCGGAGGATGTCCTCCCCCTGCTCGCCCGCCTCGCACGTGCTGCCGCGCCCGAGAGCGACGCGTGGATCTTCGCGCACCGCCACCTCGCCGAGATCGGCGTGGAGCACGACCCTTGGCGCGCCGCGCTCTTCGCGCGCCGGGTGATCGCGCACCGTCCCGAGGACGACGGCGCTTGGGCCGTCCTCGGTCTCTCGCAATCGCTCCTCGGTCATCACCGCTATGCGGCGCGCGCGTACGAGCGCGCCCTCGCGCTCGCGCCCGACAACCCGTGGTACGCGCACAACCTCGGTCACCTCTACGACGTGGCGCTCGACCGTCCCGTGGAGGCGTTGCCGTTGCTCGAGCGCGCCACTGCGGCGCAGCCCACCGAGGCCGACATCGCGGCGAGCTACGCCCATGCGCTGGCGCGCTGCGGTCGCGTCGCGCAGGCGAAGCGCGTGCTCAAGCGCGCCATCCGCCGCGGCGCCACGGCCGATCAAATGGCGTTGTGGCGCTGGCTCGAAGCCGGCGCGCCCGCACGCTGGCCGAAGCGCAGCGAGCGCGATGCGCCGGAGCCGCGCGCCTCGGGCACGGGCGTGCAAGGCACCTCGCCGGCCGAAGGCGATCCGCCGGCCGGCGGCACCAAGAAGCCGAAGCGCCGTCGCGCCACCGAGAAGCGCAGCGTCGGCGACTGATGGAGAACGCGCGTCGCGAGCGTCCCGCACAAGCACGCTCGCACGACGGCGTGCCGCGCAACTTCACATCGCGAGCACCCACGCAAGCCATCGTCGCACCGAGTTCGACTGCGCTCGAAGCCCCGCGCGCGTGGCGGGGCTCGCATCATCGCTCGCCGACGCGCGTTCGAGGCCGGATTCCTCGCGTGATCGGCGTGCGCGCCGCGAAGCGTGTGCATCGCTCCGATTCGATTTGGTGAGCGCGCGCCCGGCGAGAAGGCCCCAGCAGGCCGCTTTCTTGTCCTGAATCGGGACACCGCGCGTGTCTGGAATCGCGACACCGAAAGTGTTTCCTTCGCGCGATCTTCCGTTGGGGCTTGTCTTTCCTGTCCGGAAGGGCCATCGAATCGCCCATGCTCCGTCGCGCTCCGTCGTCCGGTTGGATCGCAGCAGCGATCCCCGCGCTCCTCTTGGTGTCGAACATCGCCGCCGCGCAACCGAAGCCGCCCGCGCCCAAGGCGCCCGCGCCCAAGCCGGCAGCCGCCGCGCCCGCGCAGCCTCCGGTACCGGCCGCGCCGTCGCAGGCCGCGCCGCCCGCGCCCATCGCGGTCGACGATCCGCTGCTCACGCCGGTCTCCGCGCCCGCGCACCAGATCAACTCGTGGAAGGAGGCGCTCGACATCATCAACGCGCGCTCGATCGATCTCGCCACCGCCACGCAGGAGGTCCTCAAGGCCGAAGGCGTGGCGCGCCAGGCCCTCGCGGCGGCGCTGCCCACCATCAACGCGACGGGCACCGTCACGCACCAAATCCTCTACGATCCTGCGCCGGCCTTCTCGGCATTCGTCAATCGTACGGCGGTCCAGGGCCAGCTCACGGCCTCGATCCCGATCCTCGCGCCGCGCGCCTGGTACAACATCAAGACGGCGGAGATGAGCGTCTCCTCGGCGAAGCTCACCGCCGAAGACAAGCGCCGCACGGTGCTCGTCGGCGTGGCCAACGCCATCGTCGCGGTCTTCACCGCCGAGCGCGTCGCCGAGATCAACCGCGTCAGCCTGCGCAGCTCGCTCGAGCGCCTCGACCTCACGAAGCGCAAGTTCCGCCTCGGTGACGGCACGCAGCTCGACGTGCTCCGCGCCGAGCAGGACGCGTCGACCACGCGCGGGACGCTGGTGACGGGCGACGAGTCGCTCCGCCAATCGCGCGAAGCGCTCGGCCTGGCGCTGGGTTTCCACGAGTCCTACGGCGTGCCGAACACCATCTCGCTCAACGAGATCGAGGCCGCCGTGCACAACATCTGCGCGGCCGGAAAGCTCGATGAACGCCCCGACATCCAACAGGCCAAGAACGACATCGAGATCGCGAAGCGCGGCATCACCGACGCGTGGCTCGCCTTCTCGCCGACGGCGACGCTCTCCACCACGCTCGCCGTCGCCAACCAGACGTCGAACGTCACCCAGGGCCCGGCCACGTGGTCGTTGCAAGCGCTCCTCAACATCCCGCTCTGGGAGGGCGGCGCGCGCTACGGCACCTTGAAGATCGCGCGCGCCAACGCGGAGGAGGCCAAGCTCAAGTTCGAGGCCACCATCCGCAGCGCCAACATCGACGTCGCCCAGGCGCTGCGATCGGTGTCCGTCGCGGAGCAGTCGCGGCAGGTCTCCGAGCAGTCGCGCGACGTCGCCCGCGAGTCCGCGCGCCTCGCGCAGCGCGCCTACGAGGTGGGCACCGGCACGAGCTTCGATCTCGTCGACACCGCGCAGAAAGCCCGCGCCGCCGAGCTCGATCTGGCCGTGAAGGAGTTCCAGGTCATCAAGGCTCGCCTCGCCGCGCTCCTCGCCGCGTCGAGCTGCAAGTACTGAAGCCGCGCCCTCACGGGCCCATGCACGCCACGCCTCTTCCGCGCGATACCTCCTCCGCGAACGTACCGAAACCCACGGATTGATCGCAGGGGCCGCCGCCCGTCGTCGGTCCCATCGGGTTTTCGAGGCCGCGTCCCGCGGCGGCGCGACCACGAATTTCCCCTCCCGTTTCGGGCCGCTCCGACTACCCTACGCGGCCCATGGAAACGCTACAGAGCTACGTCGGCGGCGCGTGGATCGCCGGAAGCGGCAAGAAGAGCCTCCTCGTCAACCCGACGACCGAGGAGCCGCTGGCGGAGACCAGCACGGAAGGCCTCGATTTCGGCGCCGCGGTCGCGTTCGCCCGCAACGAGGGTGGGCCCGCGCTGCGCGCCCTCACCTTCGCCCAGCGCGGTGAGCTGCTCCGCGCCATGTCGCGCGCCATCCACGCCCAACGCGACGCGCTCATCGAGGTCGGCATCCAGAACGCCGGCAACACCCGCGGCGACGCCAAGTTCGACATCGACGGCGCCACGGGCACGCTCGCCTACTATGCCGACCTCGGCAAGGAGCTCGGCGAGCAGCGCTTCCTCATCGACGGCGACGGCGTCCAGCTCGGCCGCTCGCCGCGCTTCTTCGGCCAGCACGCGGTGCTCCCGCGCCACGGCGTGGCCGTGCACGTCAACGCCTTCAACTTCCCCGCGTGGGGCCTCGCGGAGAAGGCGGCCTGCGCCCTCCTCGCCGGCATGCCCGTGATCTCGAAGCCCGCGACGAGCACCGCGCTCCTCGCCTACCGCATCATGCAGATCATCGTCGACGCGAAGATCCTGCCCCCCGGCGCCTTCTCGTTCGTGGCCGGATCGCCGGGCGATCTGCTCACGCACCTCGGCGGCATGGACGTGCTCGCCTTCACCGGATCGAGCGACACCGGCGCGACGCTGCGTCTCATGCCCAACATCGCCAAGAGCTCGGTGCGCGTGAACGTCGAGGCCGACAGTCTCAACGGCGCGCTGCTCGGGCCCGATGTCGAGGTCGGCTCCGACACGTACAACATGTTCCTCAAGGACGTCGTCCGCGACATGACGCAGAAGGCCGGCCAGAAGTGCACGGCCATCCGCCGCATCTTCGCGCCGCGCGCGCTCCTCGATCAGGTGCGCGACGATCTCGTCGATCGCCTTCGTGACGCCAAGGTCGGCGATCCCGCGGCCGAGGGCGTCACCGTCGGCCCGCTCGCGACCGCGCAGCAGCTCCGCGACGTACGCGCCGGCATCGAGCTCCTCGCAAAGGAATCGAAGATCGTGCTCGGCGGCCTCGGCCCGTTCGACAAGATCGGCGTCAGCGGCGACAAGGGCTTCTTCGTGCAGCCCACCCTGTTCGTGAACGACGCGCCCGAGACGGCGAAGAAGGTGCACGAGCACGAGGTCTTCGGTCCCGCGGCCACGCTGCTCCCCTACGACGGCAACGCGCAGGCGATCGCCGACGTGCAGAAGGGCGGCGGCGGCCTCGTGTGCTCGGTCTACAGCGACGATCGCGCCTTCGTCTCCGACGTGGTGATGGGCATCGCGCCCTTCCACGGCCGCCTCGTGCTCGGCAGCGAGAAGATCGCCGATCAGACCCCGGGCCCCGGCACCGTGCTGCCGCAGTCGATCCACGGCGGCCCCGGTCGCGCCGGTGGCGGCGAAGAGCTCGGCGGTCTGCGCGGGCTTTCGTTCTACTCGCAGCGCACCGCCATCCAAGGCGCGCGTCCGATGCTGGATGCGCTGCTCGGCGTGAAGCGCTCCGGCTGATCGTCATCGCGGCGCCCAGCGATCATCGCTGCGGCGCCGCATCCCCCCTCATTGCCCACGGCGATCTCACGGCCCGACTGTCGGGCTCGCGCCTCGCCCACGCCTGCGCTACCGCAGCGCGCGGTGTGGCCGCTCCATCGAGAAGCGGCCTTCGCCCATCGTTCGTCGATCCCCGCTGCTGGGTGATCAGGCCGCGATCTCTCCAGCCGTCTCCGACGCGAGCTCGCGCGTGGCGGGGCCGCTCACGCGGGCGCGCTCGGAGGCGACGAGCTCGAGGAGCTCCTGCTTGGTGGCGTGCCCGCTCTCGAGCAGCGCGCGCATGTAGCCATCGACGTAGCCGTGTGCGCGCGCGAGGCGCTGGTAGTTCGCGCCTTCGGAGCGCGCAGTGAACAGATCGTGAAGCAGGCGGCTGAGCTCGGAGAGCATCTCGGCCTTGTTGGGACGCATGATGGAGGTCCTCCCATCGACGGCGTGGCGGGTTCGCGGGGCGCGCACGGTCGGTGCAACAACCGCGATATCGGAGTCCGCCCGACGGGGCCAACAATGTGGATCCGCAAACCTTCGAGCTGGCTCGTCCAGCCTGGGGTTTGAGGCCGCTCGCGGCCCCATCGAGATCAGCCGAGCTCGCGCTTCAGCGACTTCCTCGTCTTGTCGCCGTACGGAGGCTTGAACCCCGCGAGCCCGGCCAGATCGAGCTTCGGCTGGCGGTAGATGGCCTTCGCGTGGCTGAAGGTCCGGAAGCCGTCGAAGCCGTGATAGCACCCCATCCCCGACGGACCGATGCCGCCGAAGGGCAGATCCTCGGCGGAGATGTGGAAGATGACGTCGTTGACCGTCACGCCCCCCGACACCGTCCGCTCGAGCACGTGGCGCTCCTCGCGCTCGTCCTCGCCGAAGTAGTAGAGCGCGAGCGGCCGATCGTGCCTGTTCACGTAAGCGATCGCATCGTCGATCCGCGCATGGGTCATGATCGGCAGAACCGGGCCGAAGATCTCCTCCTTCATGACCCGCATCCCGTCGTCCACGCCCGTGATCAGATGGAGCGGCATCTTGTTGGTGCCGGCTTCGCCGAAGTCCTCGCGCGCCGGGTTCACCGTGATGATCTCGGCGCCTCGCTTCCGCGCATCTTCGAGGAGCCCATCGAGCCGATCGCGGTGCCGCCGGTTGATGATGGCGGTGTAGTCGTCGTTCGCGAGCAGCGTCGGATACATCGCGGTGACGGCCTGCGTGATGGCGTCGATCACGCTCGCCTTGCGGGTCTCCGGCACCAGCATGTAGTCGGGCGCGAGGCAGATCTGGCCCGCGTTCATCATCTTGCCCATGGCCACGCGCGCGGCCATCCGTTCGATGTCGGCGCTCTCGCCGACGATCACCGGCGACTTGCCGCCGAGCTCCAGCGTCGTCGGCACCAGATGCTCGGCGGCCGCGCGGAGGATGTGCCGCGCGACGCCCGTCCCGCCCGTGAAGATCAGATGATCGAACGGTAGGCTCGCGAAGGCTTCGCCCACGTCGGGCCCGCCGAGAAAGAAGGCCAGCTCCGACTCGTCGAAGCGCTCCGCCACGAGATCGGCCATCAGCGCCGAGGTCTCGGGCGTGTACTCCGATGGCTTGACCATCGCGCGGTTGCCGGCCGCGAAGATCTGCGCGAGCGGCGCGAAGCAGAGCGCCACCGGGAAGTTCCACGCGCCCATCACCCCGATCACGCCCTTCGGTTGGTATTCGACGCGTGCGCGCGCGCCGAGGAGCCCGAGCGGGAAATCGAGCCGCCGCTTCTCCGGTTTCATCCAGCGATCGACGTGCTTCTGCGCGTGCTCGAGCGGCTTCACCGCCGACATGATGTCGGTGAGCATCGACATCACCTCGGAGCGCTTCCCGTAGTCGGCGGCGAGCGCCTTCGCGAGCCGCTCCTTGTTCGATCGAAGGAGATCGAGCGCGCGTGAGAGCCGATCTCTGCGCATGTCCAGGCCCACCGGCAGCGAGCCCACGAACGCCGCTCGCTGCTTCTCGAGGACGTCACGCATCGCGCCCGTGAGCGCGGTCTCCGCTTGAGCCGAAGCGAGCTGGGTCACCATGCATCTCCCTCCTTCGCACGACGGTTACGTACTCTTGCCTGTTCGCAAATTACTTGCTGGTGACAAGCAAGTTACGCGTAGGAAGTTGGCCGGTCAACGATGCTCGTCGCGCCGCCCTTCTCCGGAGCGCGGCGCGCGACCTCGACGCCCGCAGATCAGCTCGAAATCACACAGGGTCCGGCGACGTCGTCGGCGATCGCGATTCGCCTCGTCGATTAGAGAAACACGTTCCCCGGCAGCCCTGCGTGCCGCCAGATCGCGGTGCCCACGAGGAACAGGACGAGCTGCGCCGTCCCGAGGTGCGTCAGCACGATGCAATCGCGCGGCGTGAGCCCGCGACGCAGGCGCGGCCGATAGAACGCGAGCTGCGCGCCGGGCGCGACCAACATCAGCGCCTCGCGCACGCCGAGGCCCCGCGTCGCGATCCCCACGACGAGCGCCGCGCTCGACAAGATGAGCAGCCCGTCGATGATCTTCCGCGACGTCGTCACACCGTGCACCACCGGGTAGGTCGGGATGCCCTCGGCGCGATCCCCCTTGAGATCGCGCAAGTCGTAGAGGATCTCGTACGTCAGCTCGAACGGCACGAAGAAGCTCACGAGCGCGACGATCGCCGCCCACGGCATCGTCCGCGCGCCCGCGTCGGCGGCCAGCGGATAGGCGAAGCACGTCAGCACGAAGAGCACCGACGAGCCGAAGTTCTTGAAGAAGTAGATCTCCTTGAAGCGAGAGAGCCCGCGCGGGGTCGGCACGATGTCGTAGTTGTAGCCGAGCCCGATCACGTGCACGGCCACGCGGTACGGCGTGAGCCCCGGCAGCACCGCGTGCACGGCCGCGATCGATCCGATCATCACGGCGAACGAGGCCACCGTGAGCGCACGCTTGTGCCGCGCGACCCGCGCCGTCCCGCGGATGCCGTTGCGCGTGTCCTCGTCGATGTCGGTCACGCGGTTCATCAGGTTGATGAGGAACCAATCGAGGCCGACCAGCGGGACGATCGCCCAAGGGTAGCGCCCTGTCATCAGCCAACCGAAGACCACCGCCGCCGTCATGGCGACGAGCACGATGTGATAGCGGGCAACGGCGAGCGCATCGGCGAAGGGCGACGACGACGCAGGCGCCGCGAGCGTGGGAGCGGATGTCACGGCGCCGATGCGTAGCACTGTCACGGAGCGGAGCGTGCAGAACGGAGCGCGCCGCGCGAGGAACCAGCGCGCACCCGCATCGGCGGATCGACCACGCGTCCGTCGGGAGTGCCCCCTCCGGGTTCAGCGATGGACGGGAGTGCAGGTTCGGGTGGCGGGTGTCAACCCCACGCTCTAGTGTTCATACTCGTCAACGAAGTACACACGCGGCTTGGGCGAGGGGGCGGCATGGGCGTGCACGTGATCCTGGACATCGTCCCGCAGCGCATCGATCCAGCAGCGTGGGCCGAGGTTTGGAGCGATGTGCGCGCCCTCTTGTCCGCCCACCACGCGCCCCTCCTGGGCTACGACTGGAGCACCGCCGCGGGCGTGCCGCTGCCCGTGTACACGCGATCGATCGAGCGCGACGCGGACGATCCGGTGGCGCATCGGTTGTCCATCGCGGGCGAGCGAGCCACGCTTGCCGTCGGCGCGCAGCAGACGATCCACCGCGATCTGGGCCGCTACATCGGACGTTGCCCGACGCTCGCGACGGCGCCGGACGACATCTTGCTCTCGGCCGCCGGTGTCGCGCCCGACGATGCAACGAATGGCCCGGTTTCCCGGCGCGGATCGGCCAGCGAGCCGCCTGCTTCTCTGCGCGCGCTTCCCGCGTTCCCCGTGCCGACCGCGCCCGAGCGACGATCGCCGGCAGGGCACGTTCACGAAGGCATCATCCAAGTGCTCGGCGAAGCCCCCTGCCCTGCGCCGTGCGTGCTCCCTCTGCTCGGCGCGGCGATGCTCGTCGAAGCGCGCTTCCCTCGGCACGCGCTGGTGCACGGCGACATCGATCACGATCTCGCCGATGCCGCGCGCCGCTGGGCCGAGCGCGTCCTCGGCCGTGCTGTCGCGCTCCCCGTTCGCGTGGACGCTTGGCGTCTCGTGGAGCGGCTCGGCGTGAAGCTCTCGGGCCAAGCGCTCCTGCGCGCAGTCGAAAGGCTTCACCTCGCGCCTCCGGCGAAGCGCGATGCGGCGCTGCTCTCGCTCTTCGAGCGCAACGAAGCGGAGCCCTTTTGGCTGGGTCGTCTCGCGGCCACGGCGCGCACGGGCGGCGCGCGCGAGGTCGTCGCTGCCTACCTCGATGCGACGCATGATCTGACGCGTCTCTGTGGTCTCGCGTGTCTCGACGGTCGCGGTCCGCGCCTGCCGCCGGATGCGCTCGTGGAGCTGCTCGCGTCCCTGCGCCCCGAGCCCGACGCCAAAGCGCTCGGCGAGGCGCTGAAGATCGTGTTCGGTGCCGGCGCGCCGCGCCTCGCGTCCTCGTATCGCGAGAAGATCGAGGCGCGGGCCGCGGCGCCTCCCGAGAGCAACGGCGTCCCGCGCGCCCATGGCGCGGCTCCCGATCCCGATCACCTCGATCGGCTGCCGACGCTGGCCTCTCCGGCCGATCTCGGCCCTGCTCAGCGGGAGCACGTGCACGCGGTCGCATGGCTCGCGCGCATGCTCCTCGGTCGCATCGAGGCGCGCAGCGAGGCGACCGAGCGGCCGGCGTTGCACCGCACCATCGCCGCGCTGCTGGCGCGCGGCGGTCCGACGCTCACCGAAGACGCCTGGGAATGGATCCTTCGCGAGGACGACGTCGCCGTGCTCCGTTTCCTCGTTGCGCTCGCGGCCCTCGATCCGCGCACGTCCGCCGTGAGCCACGTGCGCCGCGCGCTCTTCGAGAACCGCGCGCTCTGCCGCTACGCAGCCGCCGCGAGCCGCGACGAGCCGCTCATGGCCGCGACCGCGGCGCGCGCCGGCAGTTGATCCGCTCGTCGGCGCACGCCATCGCACGGACGACATACACGCGGTGCGGACACCGTCGCGTCGCGCCGAGGACGCTCGGCCGCCCTGCGCGACGCGAGCCGTGCCATGCTTCGCCGGTGCGGTTGATCTCGTCCGAAGGCGACACGCTGACGCTGCCCCCGGAGCATCGCTTTCCCATTGGTAAGTACCTGCGGGTGACGGAGATCCTCCGCGCCGAGCACCCAGCGCTCATGCAAGAAGCCCCGCGCGCCTCCTGGGAGGATCTCGCGCTGGTCCACGATCCCGCGTACCTCGCTGCGGTGCGCACCGGCACGCTCGATCCCGCCGCCGTCCGCCGGCTCGGCTTTCCTTGGAGCGACGCGCTGGTGAGCCGCTCCCGACGATCGACCGGCGGTACGCTCACCGCGCTGGCCTGGGCCTTCGCACACGGCGCCTCGGGACACATGGCAGGCGGTACGCACCACGCATTCCGCGATCGCGGTGAGGGCTTCTGCGTCTTCAACGATCTCGCCGTCGCCATCATGGTGGCGCGACGCGATCACGGCATCCGCCGCGTCGCCGTCGTCGATCTCGACGTGCACCAAGGCAACGGCACGGCCGCGATCTTCGCGGGCGATCCCGAGGTGCTCACCATCTCGCTGCACGGCGCGCGGAACTACCCCTTCCGCAAAGAGCAGAGCTCGCTCGACATCGACCTGCCGGACAACTGCGAAGACCCTGCGTATCTGCACGCGCTCTCCGAGGCGCTCGAGCGCGTTCCCGAGCACCGCCCGGAGCTGATCCTCTACCAGGCCGGCGTCGACGGCCTCGCCGGCGATCGTCTCGGGCGCCTCGCCCTCACGCACGAAGGCCTGAAGCAGCGGGACGCGCGCGTCTTCGCGCTGGCTCGCAGGCTCGGCGTGCCGCTCGTCGTCACGCTCGGCGGCGGCTACGGGCGCGACATCGAGCGCACGATCGTCGCGCACGCGAACGTGTACCGCGGGCTCGTCGAGCACCTCGGCTGAAGCGTCGCTGGCACCGCGACGTCATGCTGAGGCCGCAAGCGGCCCCAGACTCCGGCCCTCGATCACATCCCGAGCGCTACTTCGCAGCGGTCCCCATCGTCTCCAGCTCGCCGGCCGGGTGCATGCGCCAGATGTCGTATCCGCCGGCCTGGTTCGAGTGGAAGTAGAGCCATCCATCCTTCCCCAGCACGGCCCGCCGGTGTCGGAGTCACCGTCCGTGAGCTGGAGGAGACCCGTGCCGTTCGTCTTGATGGCGAACAGGTTCCACACCGCGTCGCGCGCGGTCCCCGCGCGATCCCAACCGCGGTTGGAGTTGAAGACGATGAGCTTGCCGTTCGGTGACCACGCTGGGTTGTCGTTGTCGGCGAAGTCGTTGGTGAGCTGCACCAAGTTGGTGCCGCTGTCGGCGTTGATCAAAAAGAGCTGATTGTACTCGCCCACGTGACGCGAGAACGCGAGCCGCCGACCATCGGGGCTCCACGCGGGCCGCTGCCCCTCGCCGAGGATCGTCAGCCGCGAGCCGTCGATCCCCACGACGGCGATCTGAGACTTGCCTCGAATCTCCGTTTGAAACGCCACCCGCTGCCCATCGGGCGAGATCGTCGGACGCTTCGGGACGGGCGCCGCATCGCCGCCGACGATCACCGTGACGGCCGCGTTCGGCTGCGCAGCGAGCGACTTGACGAGGCTCGGCCTCCCCGACGCGTCCGACGCGAACACGAGCGCCGAGCCGTCCGGCATCCACGTGGGCCACGACGCCTTCGCGTTGCCCGACGTGTAGAGCGTGCGCATCGCGCCTGTGTCCGGTGCGACCCCGATCACCGTCTGCTGCGCGATCTCTCGGTCCTGCCACACCCGCGTCTCGAAGAGCACCACATCACCGCTCGGCGAGATCGACGGCATCAGCTCGTCGACGGGATCCGACGTGATCCGCGCGAGCGCGCGCCCCGCACCGGTCACCGTGAGCTGACGCGACGGCTCGGCAGCCACGGGCACAGCCGCCTCGACATAGTGCACACGACGATGGCGACGACAGGCCGGGGCAGCGACGACGATCAACGCGAGGACAGCAGCGACGCGGAGGCGTGACATGGCGCGCAGAAAACGAGATGCGCCCCGAGGCGTCAAGTAGTGAGCCGGCGCGCTGCACGCACGACGCCCCGTCGGCGCAGCGCGCCACATCCCCTCGTGACGCAGGATCCTTTGCGACGGCGCGCCGATTCGCGGCTCAAACGCGGACCGAAGAGGTCCTTTGCCGAGTTCAGCGCAGCTCGGCGACCTTCTCGCCGAACAGCTTCTCCAAGCGCGCGAGCATGCCGTCGTTGGGCTCCACGCGGTACTCCTTGCCCAGGGCCAGCACCGCTTCGCTCCCATCTTTGAGCTGCACGACGAGCTGCACCGTGCACGCCCCCGGGCTCTGCCGGAGCACGTCGCGCAGCTTGTCGATGTGCTCGCGGCCTGCGCGCTGCTCGTTCACCCGGATGGCGACGTGCCGCGTCTCCGCGCGGATGGCGTCGGCGAGCGGCACCGCCTCGTCGAGCAGCAACGTCGGCTCGCGCGGCGCATCGCTCTCCTCCGCGTTCTCGTCCACGTGCGGGAAGCTCACCTTCCCCGAGACGAGCACCGGCTCGTTGCTCGTGAGCACGTGCGCGTAGCTCTCGATCTGCGACTGCCGGACCTTCACTTCGACGCGACCGCCCTGATCCTCGAGGATGAAGAACGCGACCTTTCCGCCGCCGCCCTTGAAGATCTTCTCGCGGTAACCCTCGACCATGCCCGCGGCCCGCACGCGCGACCACGGCTCCATCCCGGAGAGCGTGCTCGTCTGCACGATCTCGAGCCGCCCGAGGCCCTCGCCGTAGCGATCGAGCGGATGCCCCGACACGTAGAACCCGAGCGACTGCTTCTCGCGCGACAGCGTCTCGCGCAGATCCCACGGCTCCGTGGGCGGGTAATCGTCGAGCCGGCTCGCGGTCGGGCTCGCCGCCGGCGCGGCCTTGGCGAAGAGGCTGAAGAGATCGGTCTGCCCGCGCTCGCGATCTTTGCTGGCGCTGCGTGATCGTTCGAGCGCGCGATCGATGGCCGCGAACGCGCGCGCCCGCGTGATCCCCCGCGTCTTCAGCGAATCGTCGAAGGCACCGCACTGCACGAGCGCCTCGAACACGCCTTTGTTGACGCGCTTGGAATCGACCCGCTGCGCGAAGTCGAACAGATCCGAGAACAGACCGCCCGTCTGCCGCGCCTCCAGCACCGCCTGCAGCGCCGAGTCGCCGACCCCGCGGATCGCCCCGAGACCGAAGCGGATCTTGGGATCGAACGGATCGTTGAGCTTGCCCTTGCCGCGCTTTGCCTTGCCGTTCTGCTGCCCGACCCTGCTCGTGTCGTAGACGACGGTGAAGTCCGTCTTGCTCTGGTTGATTTCGGGCGGCAGCGTCTCCACGCCCCAGGCGCGCCCCTCGGCGATGATGCGCACGACCTTCTCGATCTTGTCGCGATCCGCAGTCATCAGCGCGCAGAGGAACTCGACCGGGTAATGCGCCTTCAAATACGCCGTCTGGTACGTGAGCAGCGCGTACGCGGCCGAGTGGCTCTTGTTGAAGCCGTACCCGGCGAAGAACTCGAGCAGCGCGAAGATGCGCTCCGCGTCCTCCTGCTTCACGCCGTTCTTGAGCGAGCCTTCGACGAAGATGCCCTTCTGTTTGGCCATCTCCTCGGGCTTCTTCTTGCCCATGGCGCGGCGGAGCAGATCGGCGCCGCCGAGCGTGTAGCCCGCGAGCCGCTGCGCGATCTGCATGACCTGCTCCTGGTAGACGATGACGCCGTAGGTCGGCACCAGGAGCTCGTCGACGAGATCGTGCATCTTCTCGATCGGCTTGCGGCCGTGCTTGCAGTCGACGAAGTCCTTCACCATGCCGGTGCCGAGCGGGCCCGGGCGGTAGAGCGCCACCGCCGCGACGATGTCCTCGAACGCGTCGGGCTTGAGGTCGACGAACAGCTTCTGCATGCCGCTCGACTCGAGCTGGAACACGCCTGTCGTCTCGCCCGACTGGAGGAGCTGATACGTCGCGACGTCGTCGAGCGGCAGCGAGCTCGGATCGAACGTGCGCCCCTCGGCCTTGAGATCAGGGCGCTCGTTGATGAGGCGCACGGCGATGTCGATGACCGTGAGCGTCTTCAGACCGAGGAAGTCGAACTTGACGAGCCCCGCCAGCTCGACGTCGTCCTTGTAGTACTGCGTGACGATCAGCTCGCCGTTCTTGAAGCACGGGACGTGATCCCAGAGCGGCCCCTCGCTGATGACGACACCGGCGGCGTGCATGCCCGCGTGCCGCGTGAGCCCTTCGAGCTGTTGCGCCTGCTTGAGCAGCTCCGCGACCGTCGGATCGCTCTCCTTCAGCGCCTTCAGCTTGGGCTCGACGTCGAGCGACTCGGGGATGGTGTACGTCTGCCCCGGCCCCTTCATGGGGATGAGGTTCGCGACCTTCTGCGCCTCCATCGCCGGGAAGCCCATGGCGCGCGCCACGTCCTTGATGACGCTCTTCGCCTTGAGCTCGTGGAAGGTCGCGATCTGCCCGACGCTCGTCTTGCCGTACCGCTCGGAGACGTACGCGATCACCTCTTCGCGTCGATCCATGCAGAAATCGACGTCGAAGTCGGGCATCGACACGCGCTCCGGGTTGAGGAAACGCTCGAACAGCAAGTTGTACGGGATGGGATCGAGATCCGTGATCCGCATCGCGTACGCGACGATCGACCCTGCGCCTGAACCGCGGCCCGGCCCGACGGGGATGCCGTGCTCCTTGGCGTAGCGGATGAAGTCCCAGACGATGAGGAAGTAGCCGGGGAAGTCCATCTTGACGATGACGTCCAGCTCCACCTCGAGCCGCTGCCGATAGGCGTTCTCGTCGATCTTCGCCCGGGCCGGCCCCATCTCCTGGAAGCGCCGCTCGAGCCCCTCGCGCGCCACCTGTCGGAAGTAGTCGCCCGGCGTCATGCCTTCCGGCACCTGGAAGCGCGGGAGCATGGGCTTGCCCAGCTTCAGCTTCAGGCCCGAGCAACGCTCGGCGATCTCCAGCGTGCTCTTCACCGCATCGGGCTGATCGCGGAAGAGATGCGCCATCTCCTGCGGCGACTTGAGGAACATCTCGAAGCTGCCGTGATGCGCCTCGGCCGCTTCCGCATAGGTGCGGTTCGCCGCGATGCACGACAGGTAGAGCTGCCCTTCGCCGTCGTCGCGCCCGCCGAAATGCGCGTCGTTGCTGGCCACGAGCGGGAGCCCGAGATCGCGCGCCGCCGCGGACAGGATCCCGTTCAGCACCGACTGCTCGGCGAGCCCGTGATCCTGCAGCTCGACGTAGAGCGACCCCGGCTCGAAGACCGAGCGCAGGCGATCCAACTGGGCGCGCCCTTCGTTCTCGCCCTGCTCGAGGATGCGCTGCGCGACCACGCCGCCCATGCAGCCCGTCAGCGCGATGAGGCCTTTGTTGTGCTCCGCGATGTGCTCGAGCGTCACGCTCGGCGCGAGCTGGCTCGCGGGCTCGACATGCCCTTTCGAGACGACGTGGACGAGGTTCTTGTAGCCCTCCTCGTTCGACGCGATGAGCACGAGGTGATCGACCGCGTCATCCCGCCGGCCCGGCCGATCGTCCTCGCCGCGTGGCCGCTGGACGTTGACCTCGCAGCCGAGGATGGCCTGGATCTCCTTCTCCTTGCAGCTCTTGTAGAGCTGGATCGCGCCGAACATGTTGCCATGGTCGGTGAGGGCCACGGCGCGCATCCCGAGCGCCTTCGTGCGCGCGACCAGATCCTTGATCTTGAGCGCGCCGTCGAGCAGCGAGTACTGCGAGTGAACGTGGAGATGGACGAACTCGGCAGCCACGGCGGAAGGACCTGGCACTGCCATACGGTCGAGTCGCCCCGACGTAAAGGCGAGCGAGCGTCACGCCGGGAGGTGCACCCGAAAATGCCGAGATTTCCCGACGCAAATCGCGCGGACGGCGGCGCGCGCATCCGCGGCTGGGACATCCGGGAATGACCGGAGGGCCCCAGCCGCCGATGACGATGACGCAGTGCGCGTCACGGTCGTCATCGGATCTTCACGGGTGACAAGGCTTGCCGTTTACCGAACGGTCAGGATACGATGCGATTCGTCACGAGCGCTTGCCCATCCCGTCCTTGAACGTCCTTGGGGCCGCCGTGCTTGAACTCCAGAAAGTGAGGTTCACCGATATGCTTCGTTCCTATCTGGCGATCGCCGGTACGGCGGTTACTGCGCTCGGGCTTGCCGCGTCTGTCAACTGCGGCGGCAGCACGGAAACGACCAACACCGGCGGCACCGGCGGTGGCACGAGCAGCAGCACCACCACGAGCAGCACGGGCGGCGGCAACAGCGGCACGCACGCACAGCCCCCGGGCCCCGGCGCGTCGAACCCCGGCGACGGCACCGGCAGCGTGACGCTCGCGGTCAGCAAGCTCTACCTCGGCAACACCAAGCCCGACGGCACGCCGGACTCGCAGAACGGCTGGAAGAACTTCGGCTTCGATCTCGACGGGAAGATCTCCACGGCGACCTCGACCGATCTCTGCAAGCCGCGCGACAACGCCGCGACGAAGAACGTCTACCCCGACGGCAACGACGGCATCGACAACTCGTTCGGCAAGAACATCCTCCCGATCATCCTCGGCCTCGCCAGCGACGCGCCGGAGAAGATCAACGACAGCATCGCCGAAGGCAGCTTCACGATCATGCTCGACATGCAGAAGCTCGGCACCGGCGCGGACTACAACCCGCTCACGACCCAGCTCTACGCCGGCGCGAACCTCGGCGCCGCGCCCAAGTGGGACGGCACCGACAAGTGGCCGGTCGTTCCGGAGCTCCTCGTCGACCCGACGGACATCACCAAGGGCTCGAAGGTGACCTTCCCGATGAGCTACGTCACGGGCAACACCTGGGTCTCGGGCTCGAAGGGCAACGTCGTCCTCTCGCTCTCGATCTCGGGCTTCACGCTCGAGCTCACCATCGCGAGCGCGCAGATCATGGTGACCCTCGATTCGGCCCACAAGAAGGGCACGAAGGGCGTCATCGCCGGCATCCTCGAGACCGACAAGCTCATCAGCGAGCTCAAGAAGGTCGCCGGCGCGTTCGATCCGAGCCTCTGCTCCGGCGCGACGATCGACAGCATCACGTCGCAGATCGCGCAGGCGTCCGACATCATGAAGGACGGCTCGCAGGCCCCGGGGACGCCGTGCGACGGCATCTCGATCGGCCTCGGCTTCGACGCGGACATCGTCCAACTCGGCACCGTCGCGGATCCCGCCGAGCCGAAGCCCGATCCGTGCAACCCCTGATGGATCACGCTTGAGAGCGGCGCTCGTTGACGAGCGCCGTCGCCCGGAGCCCGAACAATCGATCTCGAAGCCTCTCTTCGGAGAGTTGCTCAGAGCTCGATGGTCGGGCTCCTCGCTTTTTGTCCTCTTTCCTCCTCGTGGCTTCGTCCTCGTGTCTTCGTCCTCGTGTCTTCGTCCTCGTGGCGCGTTCTGCGACGGTCGCGCGTGCTCTGAGCCATCTCGGCTTGCTGCGGCGTCTGACGCTGGGGGTACATCGTTCAGGTTGCGCGTCGGCTCCGTGCTCCGTCGCGAGGATTATGTTTCTCCCCGGCGCACTTTTGACTATGTAGGGCCGTCGTTTGCTGAAGATCCCCGGCGCTCCGGCGTCCAATGGCGCGCCGGTACGGATGCAGGCTCTCCTACCCTGATGCGGAGGGGCCGCCGGTGGCATCACTCCCCCACCGGCAAACCGGCTGGAGTCCCCCGCGAGCCAGCGCTCGTTCTTGTTCAGAGGAGAACACTCCCATGCGTAGATTCGTTGGTCCCGTCCTTTGCGCCGCGATGGTGGCTGCGACCGCCTTCGTCGGTGGCTGCGCCGAAGCGCCGCCGCCCCCGCCGCCGCCGCCCGCGCAGCCCGCTGCTACGCCTCCTCCTCCGCCCCCGCCCGCCGCTGCTCCCACGCCTCCGCCGCCCCCCGCCGCCAAGGGCCCGCGTCAGAAGGCGACCAACTTCGAGTTCGTCAACGGCGCCCTCAAGCTCCCTGGGCCCGTGGTCTTCGAGACGGGCAGCGACAAGCTGAGCCCCGTGAGCGACACCGTGCTCGAGGTCGTCGAGGACTACCTCGGCGCGAAGCCGGCGATCACCCTCCTCCGCATCGAGGGCCACACCGACAGCGACGGCAAGGCCGACAACAACCTCGCCCTCTCCGAGAAGCGCGCCATGGCCGTGGCCCGCTGGCTCGTCGGTCACGGCGTCGCCTGCAGCCGCCTGATCCCCGTCGGCTTCGGGCAGACCAAGCCCATCGTGCCGAACGACACCGCCGACAACAAGGCGCAGAACCGTCGCGTGGCCTTCGTCAACGCGGCCCTCAACGGCAAGCCGATCGGCGGCGCGCCGGTGGACGGCGGCGGCAAGGTCGCGGGCGACCCCTGCAAGTGATGCTTTGACGGGCGGCTCGCACAGCGCGCCGCCCGTGTCCGTCGACTCTGTTGCCAATCAGCACGGGAATCGATGGGCTTTCTTGAATTCGGCTCTGCCTGTCTACGATCCTCGGATCGAGCAGGCGCCGTGGAACCTGCGCCGGTCCGACCGGCATTGCGCGCGACCGTGCACCTCGAGGGGGGTGACGGCGGCGCCCCGTCACGAGGAGAGATCGCTCATGCCTAAGTTCGTCGCTTCCGTTCTGTGCGCATTCATGATGGTTGGCTTCGGCGCTGCCGAGATGGGCTGCTCCAGCGCTCCGCCCCCGAAGGCGAAGCACGCGCGTGTCCGCAAGAAGCCGCCGCAAACCAACTTCGAGATGGTCGACAACCGCATCAAGCTCCCCGGGCCCGTCGTCTTCCGCACCGGCAGCGACGATCTCGATCCGGTCAGCGACACGGTGCTCGAGGTCGTGCTCGACTACATGACGGCGCGGAAGAACGTCACCCTGCTCCGTATCGAGGGTCACACGGACAGCGATGGCTCCGCGGGCGCGAACCAGGCGCTCTCCGAGAAGCGCGCGATGGCCGTGGCCCGCTGGCTCGCGGACGCCGGCATCGACTGCCGTCGCCTCCTCCCCGTCGGCTTCGGTCAGACCAAGCCTGTCGCGCCGAACGACTCGTCCGAGAACAAGGCCCAGAACCGTCGCGTCGCGTTCATCAACGCGGCCATCGAGGGCCGCTCGGTCGGCAGCCTCGGCTCGGACGGCGGTGGCCGCGTGGCCGGCGATCCCTGCCGCTGATCGGTCGCCCGCTCACTGCGACGCGCGCCCCATCGTCATTCGGCCCAACGGCCGAGCCCGACGATGGGGCGTCGTGTTTTGTTCGCGCTCCTCGAGCGGTCGAATTCAGTACCGCGTGCACGGGGGAGCAGCTATCGGCAGTGGGTCAGCCCCGCGTGTGATACGCCACGCTCGGTTGCCTTTCGTGCGCTCCCTCTCGCTCGACGCCCTCATGAGCCAGCCCCCTCGCTCCGCGCCTCAACCGATCGTCGTCATCGCCGGGACGGCCGCGGCGGCCCTGTTGCTCGGTTTCTTCTTGTTCCGACCGAGCCATCCGTCGGGCCTCCGCGAGTGGACGCCGGCCGATCATGATCAACCGCCCGGCGCTCAAGTCCCGAAGGCATCGCCCAAGGCTGCGCAGCCCAAGGGCCAGCCCGACGGCAACCTCGTCGAGCTCGCCTGGGCGCGGAGCTGCACCACCTGCCACGGCCCGCTCGGCCGCGGCGATGGCCCGCAGGGCCGTATGATGAAGGCGCCCGATCTCACCCGCGCCGAATGGCAGGACCGTGTCAGCGACGAGGAGATCGCGCAGACCATCCGCAAAGGGCGCAACTCCATGCCCGCGTTCGACTTGCCCCGAACGTGTTGCAAGGTCTGGTGCAGCGCATCCGCGCGAACCGCGTGAAGCGCTGATCCCCGAACGATGTCACCTCTCCTCGACAAGCTCCGCAGCCGCTTCGCGCCCCTCCTCCTGCTCGCCGGCGGTGCCACCGCGGCCTACGTCGTCGCGCCGCACGTGCCGAAGGAGCGGACCGTCGACCTGCGCTTGGAAGACGCCTCCTCGGTGACCAGCGTCGACATCGCCTGGGCCCCTCGGGCGGCAGCACGGAAGCCGTTCAGGGCAGCGCTTGGCACTTCGACAGCGGCAAGGCTCCCGCCTCGCTCAAGGCTCCAGTGCGCCTGCCCGATGGTCGCTACACCCTCGAGGTCGTCGTCGAGCGTGGCGCGAGCCGCGAAGATTTCCATCGCGCCATCAACATCGGCGACACCGATCACATCACGGTTCGCCTGCGCTGACCGGCGTCATCCCCGCGCCGAGCCACGAAACACAGCGACGCGTGAAAGCGCGCCATGGCCTCGTTCGGCCATGGGCTAGGAGGCTCGATCCAGCTTCCTCGCTGCTTCGTGATTGCGTGATTCTCCAGAGCAAATCGCGGCGCTCCAGCGATGGTGAGCGAGGCTGCGGCCGAAAAACCACAACGCGTGTCCATTCGACTGCGCGCGCCCCCCTCGCCGCCGTCAAGGAATTTGCGCGAGAGCCTCGCAGGATCGCGGGTTTGCGCCTGATTTCGTGAAGCCGAGCCTGGGGTTCTGGAGCCACATTGTCCGACCTAGAATTTGCTCCAGCAGATGCTCTGCAACATGCCGTAATCAAAAGGCAAATGTTGCATTGTTGGCTGTCTTGCGCGGGGGATGGCACGGAAGCTGGAACGAATTCGCTTGATGCATTCCCCCCGTACCCGTTACTTCTTGGCCCGGCCGCTTGGGGTGTGGCACCTTATCCTACATGGTCTTACTACCTCGCCGCGAACGGTGAATGAACCGTCCGGCGGGAGTGATGGGTGGCGTGAAAACGACGCCACCGCGAGCACGAGCTCTGATGGAGGTCCGATGAAGATCACCCCCTGGTATCTGGCCGCTCTCGCCCCGTTCGCAGCCATCGGGTGCAGCGGCGCTTATCTCGGACATGCAGCCGTCGTGATGCTGACGGTCGGGATTTTCCTGGGTACGCTCTCGCTCGGGCGGGCAACCACCACGCCCCCGCAGCCGCCCACGATTTCTTGAGCTATCGCTTCTTCGTTCGCGCTTTTCGTCGCTGCTTTTCGGTGCCGCTTTTTCGTTGGTCGATGAGCCTTCGGACTTCGAGGCTCAACCCGCTCGCTGTTCGATGAGCAGCCGACGAAACAAGAACCGTGTCCCTGAGGGCGGACCAGCCTGAAGGCTCCGGATGATGTCGCTTCGATGAACCCCGGTGATTCATGCGCCGTGGGTGACTGTTCGCTTGAATGCTCGCGTTGAGGCGATGCGAGACGCTCACGGCTCAGTGGCGTCTCGCTTCAGCCCACGAGCGTCGCGGACAGCTGCGGCTCTGTTGGGGTCGCTGAAGCGGTACTTTCGATCCGGATCGGGCCTCCTCCTCCCGTAGACGCCGCATGCGGTCGGATCGGCTCACGCGATCTTCGAAAGAATGTTGCGCATGGCGGATGAGCTCGGCGCATCCCCTGTCGAGGGGCGCCCACGAGGTTGTACCCTGGAGGGCGACATGAGCGGTGCTGCCGAGCGACGTGCAAGAGGCCCTCGCGGTCGATCGATGCGAGGTCGAAGGTGAACGATCTCGGCGTCGGTCGGCTGAAGCGGCTCGACGAGTTCACCGTGATGGAGCTGGAGGCCGTGCGCCTCATGCTCCGCGGGGACTCGGTCATCGATTGGAACAGGCTTCATCTACGCGATGAAGAAGAGGCGCGACGCTTCCTCGTCACGCAGGAGTTCCGGCCCGACGAGCCGGCGGATCGGGCTCGCCTCGAGAGCATCAAGAACGAGGCGATCGCTTACCTGCGGCGTCACCTCGAGTTCCCCATTCCGAAGCCGGTCGAACGTGCGTCGGTCGAAGAGGTGCTCTTGCTCGCGTCGGGCAAGGGACATCGGCAGCTCTGTGCCTGCACGATCCTCAAGGCGATGCACATCATCCATCACCTCGATGGACGCGAGCTGCTCTTCTCGATCCCGATGGCCGACCAGGACGTGTTCCACCTGGTCGAGGAGAAGGTCTACCGCGTGATCGGCGGCATGCTGGCGGCGGGCTTTCCCATCACGGAGTTCGTCGGAGGCCGCAAGAACAAGGACTCGCTCTACACGAAGCTCCTCTCCAAGTCCGACACCACGGCCGCGGCCATCTACGACAAGCTCCGCTTTCGCATCGTCACGCGTAGCGCGGACGACATCCTCCCGGTGCTGCTCTATCTGTCCGAGCGGCTGCTGCCGTTCAATTACGTGGTGCCGAGCGAGAGCATCAACACGATCTTTCATTTCCGGAGCTACTGCGAGGGCAAGCCGCATCTCCGGCAACTGCTGGAGAGCCTCCAAGGCGGCGCCGATGATGCGCTCACGCTCAGCGACAACACGTTCAGCGCGCAGAGCTATCGGGTGATCCATTTCGTGGTCGATCTGCCCGTGCGCCTGCCGGCGGAGATCATGGAGATGGCGCCTCCGGCGGCGTGGGCGCTCGGGCCGATCATCTTCGTGCTCTGCGAGTTCCAGCTCATCGATCGCGAGACCGAGTCCTCGAACGAGCTCGGCGACGCGAGCCATGCGAAGTACAAGGAACGTCAGAAGCAAGCGGTGATGCGGAGGCTCAAGCTGGGCGGCGGGCGCGCGCGGTAGGGCGCTGCCTTAGCTGTGAAAAACCGCTTCGAGAGGGAACGCGCGCGTTGACATACCTTCGATCCGGCTCGTACCTTTCGTGCGGCCCCACCGGCGACCGCGACCGCGATCCCGCAGCATGGGGGCCAGGGATCGTCGGATGCGTCTGTTCAGCGGAAAGATCACGCCTCTCAGCGAGGAGCTCGTCAAAGCTCTCGTCGACAACAAGGACATCGAGTGCGAGTCCAAGAAGGAAGTCGCGCTCGACCTGGAGTCCGTCTTCACCAACTATCTGCGCCTCGATAAAGAAGCGTCCGATCGGGCCAAGGATCTCCTCGCCCAACGCTCGATGCCGCAGACGGAGTTCCCCCGGCTGAAGAAGCTCGCCGCCGAGCAGAAGGGGATCAAGGTCGGCGACGAGATGCTCGACTACCTCCTCGATCAGCTCATCGAGATGCTGATGCACTCGGGGAACGTCGACGAGGTCTACGGTCAGGATCACGACCTGCGCCGCCGCATGCGCCCCGTGCTGAAGCGCTTCCTCGAGGTCGACGAGCAGCTCGAGAACGAAGTGCGCGGCAAGCTCAAGCACGTGCAGGAAGGCTCGCGCACGTGGGAGGTCGAGTACCAGCGCCTCATGGGTGAGATCCAGCGCCGCAAAGGGCTGACCTGAGAGGCGATCGACGAAGCGGCCGCGAGGGGCTCGAGGCCTTCAGTCCGGCCCTTCGCAGCTCGCGCATGACGGCGACGGACGAGCGCTCTCTTCAGGACGGGCAAGCCGCACAGGGACCAGCCGAAGGCAGCCGCGGAAGCGTGTTCCGATGCACGCGGGCCGTGGTATGGTGGCCGCGATGAGTTGGGTCCCTAAGGTCGAGGAGAAGCGGCACTTCTGCCACAAGTGCAAGAACGAGCTGAAGTTCGAGGTCAAGCTCCAGCGGGCCGACCTGTGCCCGCACTGCGGTGTCGACCTGCACTGCTGCAAGAACTGCGAGCACTGGGACATCTCCGCGCACAACCAGTGCAAGGAGCACATCGCCGAGTACATCCCCGATCGCGAGAAGGCGAACTTCTGTACGTTCTTCACCTTCAAGAACGGCGTGCCCGAGGACACGACGTCGCGCGTCGCCTCGTCACGGGCGAAGCTCGACGCGCTGTTCAAGAAGAAGTGATCGCCTGGACGGCGTAATTGCCGGCCACGAGGAAGAGAGCCTCTCACCTGGGAGCATCCAAGCGAACATGGCGAAGGTTCGGTATCTGGTCACCGGCGGCGCCGGGTTCATCGGCTCCAACATCTGCGCTGCGCTCACCGCGGCAGGCGAGCATGTGCGCGTGCTCGACAACCTGGAAACGGGGCGCTGGGAGCACCTCGACGGGATCGAGCAGCAGTCGCTGATCGAGCGCGTCCGGGGCGACATTCGCGACGCGTCGGCCGTGGCGCGGGCGGCCGAAGGGGTGGAGGTGATTCTCCATCAAGCGGCGCTCGGTTCGGTGCCACGGAGCGTGGATACGCCGGTCGAGTCCGACTCGGTCAACGTGGGCGGGACGGTGACCGTCCTCGACGTGGCGCGGCGGCAAGGCGTGCGGCGTGTGGTGTTCGCGGCGTCATCTGCGGCCTATGGCGAGACGCCGGCGCTGCCGAAGCGCGAGGACATGACGCCGCTGCCGATGTCGCCCTACGCGGTCTCGAAGCTCGCGTGCGAGCACTATCTCAAGGTGTTCGCGGGCATCTACGGGCTCGAGACGGTGAACCTCCGGTACTTCAACGTCTTCGGTCCGAACCAGACGCCGGACGGTGCGTATGCCGCGGCGATTCCGCGGTTCATCGACGCGGCGATAAGCGGGCGGCCGATCACGATCTTCGGCGACGGCGAGCAGACGCGCGACTTCTGCTACGTCGACAACACCGTGCGCGCGAATCTGCTCGCGGCGTCGTCGCCGAAGAAGCTCTCGGGCGAGGTCGTCAACATCGCCGGCGGGCGGCGCATCGGGTTGAACGAGCTGTGCCGCGAGATCGGTCGGATCATGGGGCACGGGGTGGCCGTCGATCACACGGCGCCTCGACCGGGCGACATCCGGCACTCGCTCGCCGACATCACGGCGGCGCGCGAGCTCCTCGGGTACGAGCCGTTCGTGCGCTGGGAAGAAGGGCTCGCGCCGACGCTCGCGTACCTGCGCGCGTTGCGAGCCGAAGGGCCGAGCGCGGCTGCGCAGCATTTGACGTCGGCGCGCGCGTCGTCGGCGTTGACGTCTTTAGCGGGAGGCGCGGCGAGCTGATCGCCGGGAGGCTTCGATGCGTAGCATGACCGGCTTCGGTGTGGGCGACGCGAGCCTTCCAGGTGGTCGGGTCGTCGCCGAGATCCGGTCGGTCAACCAGCGTTTCCTCGACGTGCGCGCGCGGTTGCCGCGCGAGCTCGCCGATCTGTCGCTGTTTGCCGAGCAGGTGGCGCGGGAGCGGCTGCGTCGCGGCCGCGTCGATCTCGTGGTGCACACCGAGGGCGCGCCCGCGAGCGGCGTGGTGCTCGACAAAGGGCGCGCGCGCGCGGCGTTGCGCGCCTTCGCCGAGCTGCGCGACGAGCTCGTGCGCGGGCACGACGGCGAGCCTCCCCTGCCCCTCGGCGCAGAGATCCCGATGTCGCTGCTGGCCGCGGTCCCCGAGCTCTTCGCGCCGCCGACGGGCACCGCCCAAGAGGCGCTGCGTAGCGCGGTGAAGCTCGCCATCGAGCGCGCCGTCGATGCGATGGAGACGATGTGCAGGCGCGAGGGCGATGCGCTCGCCGCCGATCTGCGCGCGCGGTGCGCGACGCTCCGCGAGATGGTGGCCGCTGCGGTGTCGGAGGCCGAGAGCACGCGCGAGGCGGCCCGACGCAGGCTGCGCGACCGCACGCTCCGCTTGCTCGCGGATGCGGCGATCGAGGTCGACGCGTCTCGCATCGAGGCGGAGGTCGTGCTGCTCGCCGAGCGAAGCGACGTGACCGAAGAGATCACGCGGTTGCAGAGCCACCTCGATCAGCTCGGCGCTGCGCTGTCCGATGGACGCAGCACACCGACCGTCGAGACACAGCCGCGCAACGCCGATGAAGGCGAGCCGGCGCGATCGAGTGCGGCTTCCCAGGCTGGAGCGAAGCCGCGCGCCACGTCGGAGCCCGTGGGCCGGCGGCTCGATTTCTTGCTGCAGGAGATGCTGCGCGAAGCCAATACGCTCGGGGCCAAGGCTCAGGATGCGGCGCTCTCGCATCGGGTCGTGGCCATCAAGGTCGAGCTCGAGCGGCTGCGCGAGCAGGTACAGAACATCGAGTAGCAGAACGTCGGGGAAACCGGGCGATCGCGCGACGGGGGTTGACCGCGCGCCGGGATACCTATTGAAGAGACCCGAGAAGCATGCCCGCGACCCCGGATGATTTCCTGATGCTGATCGTCTCCTCGCCTTCCGGGGCTGGGAAGACGACGCTCTGCAACCGTTTGCGCGCCGAGTTTCCGGATCTCCGGTTCTCGGTCTCGCACACCACGCGCAAGCCGCGACCGAACGAGGTCGACGGGCGCGAATACCATTTCATCGACACGACGACGTTCGAGCAAATGGCCCGGGCCGGCGCGTTCGCGGAGCACGCGCGCGTGCACGAGAACCTCTATGGGACGAGCCTCGCCGAGATCGAGATCGCGCGGGAGCGCGCGCGCGGCGTGCTCTTCGACATCGACTACCAGGGCGCGCGTCAGATCAAGGCGGCGCTGCCGGCGGCGGTGGGCGTGTTCATCCTGCCGCCTTCGCTCGCCGAGCTGGAGCGCCGGCTGCGCGGGCGCGCGACCGAAGACGAAGCCACCACGGTGCGGCGGCTCAACAACGCGCGCATGGAGATCGAGCACTACAGCATCTTCGAGTACGTGATCGTCAACGACGAGCTCGACCGGGCTTACGAGCACCTGCGCGGCGTGGTGCTGGCCGAGCGCAGCCGTCGCGAGCGACACGCCAAGAGCTGCGAGCGCATGCTCGCCGAAGGGAGAGCACATCCATGAGCAGCACGAGCGGCGTCCTCGCCGTCATCGGCGGCAGCGGCCTCTACGATGTGGAGAACCTCGAGAACGTCGAGGAGATCCACGTCTCCACGCCCTACGGTGCACCCAGCGACGCGGTCATCCGCGGGCGCCTGCGCGAGGGCGGCGCGACGGTGCTGTTCCTCCCGCGTCATGGACGCGGGCACCGGCATCCGCCGAGCGCGATTCCCTACCGCGCCAACATCTGCGCGTTGAAGATGCTCGGCGCCACGCACCTCCTCAGCGTGAGCGCGGTCGGCTCGATGAAGGAAGAGATCGCGCCCGGTGATCTCGTGGTCGTCGATCAGTTCATCGATCTCACGAAGCAGCGTGTGTCGACGTTCTTCGACGCGCAGGTGGCCGCGCACGTCGCCTTCTCCGATCCGGTCTGCCCGATCATGGCCTCTGCCGTGCACGCCGCTGCAGAGGCGGCCGTGGCGGCGGCGCCGGTGCGCGACGATGGGCATCGGCCTGCCCGCGCGCACAAGGGCGGCGCGTACGTGTGCATCGAAGGCCCGCAGTTCTCGACGCGCGCGGAGAGCCTCGTGTACCGGACCTGGGGCGTGTCCGTGATCGGAATGACCAACATGCCCGAGGCCAAGTTGGCGCGCGAGGCCGAGCTGCCCTTTGCGACGCTCGCGCTCTCGACCGACTACGACTGCTGGCATGCGACCGAAGAGACGGTCACCGTCGAGATGGTCGTGGCCACGTTGAAGCGCAACGTCGCGCTCGCGAAGGACGTGACGCGCAGGCTCGCGCGCTCGCTTCCCGATGTCTCGCAGAGCCCTGCACGCGACGCGCTCCGCGGCGCGATCATGACGGCGCCGTCCGCCATCCCCGAAGAAGCGCGTGTCCGTCTGGAATGGTTGATCGGTCGGTATCTCGGCTGACCGTCTCACGTCGCCGTGCGTCACGACGCGCGTCGAATCCCCGAAATTGCCGATGCTCGCGGCGCTTCGCGCGGAGGTGCGGGTTGTCGGTTCTACCCCTTTCGCTTTCGAGAAATAACCGCTAAGACGCGCGGCGGTGAATCAAGCGCTCCCCGTTCTCATCGTCGGTTCGATGGCCTTCGACGACCTGGAGCTCCCGACGGGGAGCGCCAAGGATGTCATCGGCGGCTCTGCAACGTACTCCGCTTACGCGGCCTCGAGCTTCACGCAAGTGCGCGTCGTCGCGGTGGTCGGGGACGACTTCCCCGCGGCCACGCTCGCCGACATGCAAGCGCACGGCATCGACACCGCGGGCGTCGAGCGCGCCGCGGGTCGCACGTTCCGCTGGGCCGGGCGCTACGACACCGATCTCATCCACCGCACCACGCTGGACACGCAGCTCAACGTCTTCGCCTCGTTCCAGCCGAAGATCCCGGCGGCGTACCGCGAGACGCCGATGGTGCTGCTCGGCAACATCCATCCGGCGCTGCAGCTCCAGGTGCTCGATCAGGTGGCGAAGCCGCGCGTCGTCGTGGCCGACACGATGAACTTCTGGATCGAGGGCGAGCCCGCGATCCTCGCCGAGGTGCTGAAGCGCGTGGACATCCTCGTGATCAACGACGAGGAGGCCCGCCAGCTCTCGGGGCACATCAACATCCGGCGCGCCGCGCGCGAGATCCACACGCGCGGGCCGAAGCGGATCATCATCAAGCGCGGCGAGCACGGCGCGTTGCTCTTCGACGAGCACGGCGTCTTCGCGGCGCCCGGCTTCCCGCTCGAGGACGTCATCGATCCCACCGGCGCGGGCGACTCGTTCGCCGGCGGCTTCATGGGGTATCTCGCGGCGCAGTCGGAGCTCACCGCGCTCGCCCTGCGCCGCGCGATGATCCACGCGACGGCGACGGCTTCTTTCTGCGTCGAGGCGGTGGGCACGAAGCGCGTGTCCGAAGTGTCGCGGGCCGACGTGGCCACGCGCGTCGCGGCGATTCGATCCCTCTACGATTTCGGTGCGCACACGATGTAGAGCGGCCGCCGTGCGGCGCTCCCGACCGTCTCGGCGCGTTTGCCGCGGCGGCTGCCATTTGAACGGATGACGGGGCGCGGTAAGCTTGTCGCGCCTTCGAAATATCGAGGAGGATGCAATGCGCTTTTCCAACATGATTCTTGGTCTTTTCAGCGTGGCTGTGGTCGGCTCGGCGTCGCTGGTCGGCTGTGGCAGCGACGGCGGCAACACGGGCGGCGGCGGCGGCACGGCCCCCACGACCTCGTCGGGCACGACGACCTCGAGCGGCGGCTCCTGCACCGCTGCGTGCTGCCTCGGCGCCTCCTGCAAGGCCGCTGACAAGGAGTGCGTGGGCCTCGTCGACAACAAGGATCAGACCAAGTTCGGTCTGCGCATGTCGGAGCTCACCATCAGCAAGCCGGCCGCGCTCGCGAGCGGCCTCGTCGCCGGCATCGTCGCCGGCGCGGTGACGCCCTCCAACGCGGGCTGCAACCTCAACGGCTCGGCCACGTTCAACTGGCTCCTCCAGTTCGACACGACGGCGAGCACGCTGAAGACGGGCGGCGCCAAGCCGGTGACCGACGCGACCGCCGGTTACGACTTCGTCCAGGAGACGGTCGGCGGCAAGGACATCGCCCCCATCACCTTCGACGGCGTCGCGCCCGACGCCTCCGGCGCCTTCGCCGTCTCCGCCGGCAAGGACCTCCTCGTGCCGATCTACCTCGACGCCACCGGCACGCAGGTCGTCATCCTCCCGCTCAAGCAGGCGAAGCTCTCGATGGCCACCCTCTCGGCCTCGAAGAACTGCATCGGCAGCTACAACGCGCAGAACCTCGACCCGACGAACAGCTGCCTCCCCGACGCGCAGAACCACGCGTTCCTCACGGGCGCTACGCTCGACGGCTACGTCACCCTCGACGACGCCGACAGCGTCGTCATCGCCAGCCTCAGCCAGTCGCTCTGCGTCGTGCTCTCGCAGGACGCGGCCACCTACGGCGAGAAGGACGCGAACAACATCACGGTCTGCAAGCGCACCGGCGGCGTGATCAACTTCAAGGGCGACACCTGCTCGACGGCGGGCGGCTCCTGCACCGACTCCGTCTCGCTCGCGGCGAAGTTCGCGGCGAGCTCGGTCAAGATCAACAACTGATCTGATCGCGCACGAAGGCGCCCGAAAGGGTGCTTCGACGACCCCTGCCGCAGTGATGTGGCGGGGGTCGTTTCATTTCGCCGCCGGCTACTGCGGATCGCTGGGTTTCTTGGTGCGCTTGGGGGCGACGTCGAGGAAGAACGTCTCCACGTATTTGCGCTGCCGCGGGAACCGCTGGTCGAGCGCTCCCTTGAGGCTGGCCAGCGCGAGCGCGGCTTCGACGACGAGCCGAACGGCGGCGCTCTGGAGCTTGACGCGCTCCGATTCACCGGCGTCCCGCTCTTTCAAGAAAGTGTCTTGCTGCTTGGCGCGGACGGCGAGGTCTTGCTTGAGGGCGTTCTTCTCGGGGAACTCCGCCACGTCGTCGAAGCGTGACACCGCGGCGAGAACGAGGCCGGGCTCGAGTGTGATGGCCGCGCCGGTGAGATCGTCGACCCGGTTGCCGAAGACGTGCGTCGCGTCGAGCCCCGTCGAGCCCCGGAGAGCGACTTTGGTGCGAGCGTTTCCCGTGCGCACACCGCGATCCAGCACCTCGTCGCCGATCTCGACCCGCGCTTGCAGGATCTCGCCTGGGCCGCGGTCGAACGCTTCGAGCGCGACGTGCGCGTCGCGCAGCTCGAGCGCCAAGGGCTCGAGCTTTTGCTGCTCGGCCAGGAAGAATGCGCGCTCCACGTCCGAGCGATCGATGTCGGCCTCCCGTGCCGCCGCGAGCGCGCCGATGGAGCGCCCCAAGGCACGGCGCATGAGTCGAATGGGAGAATCGGGTCCTGCTAACACGGTCACCTCCTCAGGGGCGTATGGGTGCCGCGTAAGCTGAGCCGGGGGGTCGCGCTGTCAATGTACGCGGGCGGCAGGGCACCGTCGGGATCGTGCTCGGCCCGCCTCGCGAGCGGCGCCGTGAGCCTGGTTGTCGGCACAGGTCTGCGGGGATGGCGCCCGCCCCGAGGAGGTGCACGCGCGGGGGTGCGGGCCGGGCGACCGGGCCGCGAGCGTGTCGGCGCAGCGCTTCGGGCGGGGCGCCGGCGCCGCAACGCTGCGCGTGCAGAGCTGCGGGCCGGGCGACCGGGGGACGCGGGTGTCGGCCACGGAGCGCGGGATGGGCGCACGGGCCGCAGGGATGCGATGAAAGGAGAGCCCCCCAGGCGGCGGAGGTGGTCAGAGGCCGAACTTGGCGACGAAGGCGTCGTTGCTGCCGGCGGGGGTGAGGAGGCCGGAGCCGAAGTCGATGGGGCTGGGGGTGAAGCCGGCCATCACGACCTCCCCCGTCGATGAGGTGCGAACACGCGGGAGGACGTACAGGCTGGAGTGGGTGAAGGTCTTCGCCCACACCTCTTTGCCATTGGAGTCTAGTTTGGCGAGGAACACATCGAATTGGTCCCCAGTGGCCATGTGCGGCCCACCGCCAAAATCGATTGAGCCCTGGTATACGCCCGACAGCACGTAGTTCCCTTGGGGATCGATCCCGAGATCGAAGGCGCCAGCGAACGATTCGCCGTAGCGCCGGGCCCAACGAAAGGTGTCGTCGGCGTCGAACTCCGCGAGGTATCCGACTCCGAGGCTCGCAGGCGCCGTCATCGGACCACCACCGAAGTCGATGGTGCCGTCGAACTGACCGGCAATCGCGTATCTGCCGTTGCCGTACAGCACCACGGTCCGCGCGAATTGATCGCCGAGGGCGCCCAGCGTTCGGAGGGTCGCGAACTCACCTCCGCCGTGGAAACGAGCGACGAAGATGTCCTTGCCCCCCTTCGACGTGGCGGAGGTCGACGATGTGCCGAGTGAGATCGATCCTGCGAACTCGCCCACCACCTGAACCCCGCCGGACAGAGGGTCGATAGCGACATCGTTGGCTTGCTGATCCTCGGTGTCCCCGAACACCTTGAACCATCCACCGTCGCTCTGGGACACGGAGCCGTCCGCACCCCTCAAGGTGGCGACGAAAGCGTCGACGCCACCCGCGGATTGGACGGAACCGGCGCCGAAATCGATGCTGCCCTTGAAGCCGCCGACCAGCACGACGTCATTGCTGAAGGTGACGGCGAGCTTCATGACCGTGCCCGTTGCGAGGAACCCCGACGGACCGTCGTCGCAGTTCAGCGTGCCAAGCCCCTTGGCCCAGGCGATGGCCTTGCCGTCTGCGCTGAGCTTGGCGACGAACACGCCCGCAGGCAGTGTTGCCTGGTCGAGCTCGAACGGCGTCTTGCTGCAGCCGCTGAAGAAGATGCTGCCTGTGGAGTCCACCGCGACCGCGCCGGCGGACTGCTCGCCCACATTTCCGAACGAGCGAGCCCACAATGGCTTGCCTTGCGGGTCCAGCTTGAGGATCAGCGCGTCTCCCGCGCCGGTGTCCGTCAACGTCTGCCCGCCGAAGGTCACCGCGCCCGTCAACGCTCCGGACGCGATGATGTTACCCATCGGATCGAGCGCCAGGTCCACCAATCGCTGGGCCGCACCGTCGCCGAACAGCTCTGCCCACTCCACGCAGTCGTGGCCGTCGCAGTCTTCGTCCTGCGGATCGGCGCACGTCTCCGGCGCAGGCTTCACGTCGTCCACGCACGCATCGTGCGTCTTTCCGTCCTTCCCGCATGCCGCCACGCCCGCCTTGCACAACCCCACGCCCTTCGTGCCCTCGGGGCCCGAATAGCACGAGAGCATCGCTCCCGGCTCGCAACAGCCGGCGGCGGCCTCGTTCACCTGCCCGTCGCAGTTATCGTCCTCGGGGGTCGAGCAGTTCTCCTCGGTCATGGGAAGGACAGGGGCCGAGCACGCGCCCCACGAGAGGCCGTCCTCCGCGCACGTGCGCACGCCCGCCTTGCAAATGCCGACGCCCTTCGTTCCCGCAGGGCCGGTGTAAGGGCAGTCGTCGCTCTTCTGCTCGCCCGGCGTGCAGATCGCATCATGGAAGCGATCGAGACCGATCAGCTGCTCGCAGCTTGCTGCCGCTGCAACGATCGAGAGCATCGAAATGGCGCGAAGCACGTTGACGCGACGCATGAGCGAAAGGCTAGGCGGACCGTGGTCAGAACGGAAGGGACCTACGCCTCGCCGCGCTTGAAGTGGGGCCGTGCGCCGCCGTACCATACCCACGAAGTCCGCACTGCGCGCGCTTGGAGGTCCTTCGCCATGCCTCGTACGAAAATCAAGAAAAGGACCGCCCCGGCGGCGGTCCTGCTCAGGCACCTCGTGGCCATCATGGCCGTGCTCATCATCGCCGGCTGCTCCGGCGGCGGCTGCGGGGGCGGCGGCTGCTCGAGCTGCGGCGGCGTGACCGCGTTGCCGAACGGGTTCGAGCCCAACAAGCGGATCGAGAACGCCGGCTCGGTGCGCCTCACCAAGTCCGGCCTTGGGTTCCTGCAGTCGAACCTGGGCCCGCTGGCGCAGAAGCTCCTGGGCGGCTCCGGCAACGCCGGGGTGCTCACGTTCAACGTGCCTTCGACGTCGGGCTCGACCTCCGGCATCGAATACAGCGTTTGCCCCGGGGGCGCGGATCCCAACGCGAACCCGCCCAAGTGCGTTGCGGAGATCAACCTCGCGACATCGAACCTCCAAATTCAGCCCTACGCGGATCCGAACCACAAGTTCAATCTGCGCATCACCGGGACGCTGCCCCTTCGTCTCCAGAACCTCCCGCTGCACGTGAAGGTCCCCCCTGCCTCTTCGGCGGCTGCCTGATCGACACCGACATCACCGCTTCGCTGAACGGCAACGGCGCCTGCCCGGGTGGCACGTACGACAACTTCCCGGTCGACGTGCAGATCGGCATCTTCGTCGATCAGAACTCGAACCACGTCGCGCGCTTCGGCTACTCGCAGGTCACGATCAACCAGATCTTCAATCAAGGCGAAGCCGACGACAACATCGGCAAGAACATCCACATCTGCGGCGGCGTGGTGGCCAGCATCCTCGATGCGGTGAAGGGTCTCGTCATCGGGCAGCTCACGTCTCCGCTCATCGGCGCCCTCACCGGCCAGCTCGACGACGCGCTCTGCGCGAAGAAGAGCGACACCCAGGCGTGCCCGACGGGCACGACGGCGGACGGCGGCGGCGTCTGCCGTTACCCCGACAACACCTGCGCTTCCACCATTCTCGGCCTGGATGGCCACATCGATCTCGGCGGCCTCCTCGCCAGCATCTCGCCCGGTACCAAGGGTGGTCTCGACTTCGTGTTCGCGGCCGGTGGGCCGAGCAAGAACACCAGCGCTCAGGTCCCCGCGGGGGCGAACGTCGCTTGGGGTGATCTCGATCCTTATCCGGTCAACGCGCAGGGCGTCGGCCTCGGCGGTGCGACGCTCGGCATGTTCGGCGGCGCGGAGCCCAATCCGATCTCCAAGTGCGTGAAGCTCTCCGAGATGGCGCTGCCCACGGGCATCCCGATTCCGGATGAGCTCTTCGCCGACTCCATCCCGAACTGGCCGGCTGGCACGCCTGGGCCCCACGTGGGTATCGCGCTCTCGGAGCGGTTCACCAACTACGCGCTCAACGGCGTTTACAACAGCGGTTTGCTCTGCATCGGCATCTCGACCGAGAACATTCCCCTGCTCTCTTCGGGCACGCTCGGCCTCCTGGCGCCGTCGGCGAAGGACCTCGGCCTGCAGCGTGATCCGCAGCAGGTGGCGCTCGTGATTCGACCGGCCAAGCCGCCGTCGCTCACGTTCGGCAATGGCACCAACCTGGAGACGGATCCGCTGCTCCGCGTGAAGCTCGACAGCGCGTCCATCGACTTCTACTTCTGGTCGCTCGATCGGTTCATCCGCTTCATGACGGCGACCTTCGACCTCGACGTGCCGGTGAACCTGAGCGTCGGGCCGGAGGGCCTCACGCCGGTGATCGACAAGATCGGCGTCAACAACGGCAAGGTCACGAACAGCGGCCTCCTGCGTGAGAAGCCGGATCAGCTCGCGGAGTCGCTGAGCTCGCTGATTGGCAGCTTGGTCGGGCAGCAGCTCGGCGGCAGCCTCAACCCCATCAACCTCAACGACTCGCTGGCGAGCTTGGGCCTGTCGCTGATCATCCCCGACACGGTCGATGGTCAGGGCTCGCCGGGTCTCCGCAAGCTGTCGAGCAACGGCGACAACTTCCTCGGCATCTTCGCGGCGCTCGGGATCGCGCAGGGCTCGCCGGCGGCGGCGCCGGGGCAGGCGTCGGCCAAGGTCTCGTCGCACACGAACGCGCAGGTGACGAAGAAGCTCGTCGATCCGGCCGGCCTCAAGTTCAAGACGATCCGCGCGGACAACGGTCCGAGCGTGGAGATCCTCGCGGTCTCGTCGATCGACGACGGCACGCGTGCGGTGGAGTTCGCGTACAAGGTCGACGACGGCATGTGGCACCCGTACACGCGCAATCGCTTCCTCACGGTGCGCGACGATTGGCTTCGCGTGCAGGGGCGCCACACGGTTCACGTGAAGTCGCGCGCGGTGGGTGATCCGATGAGCGCCGACACGACGCCGGCGCAGGTCGAGGTCATCGTCGATGCCGAGCCGCCGGCCATCAAGTTCGGCCAGAGCGGCGAAGGCAAGCTCACCATCGAGGCGGCTGATCTCGTGACGCCCGACACGCTCGTGCGCTTCCGTCTCGATAAGGGCGAGTGGTCGCAGTGGACGCTGGCGTCGCGCCTCGCGGCGCTCGACGTGGGCGACGCCGCCGAGATCACGGTCGAAGCCAAGGACAACGAGGGCAACCTCGGTACGGCGACGCAGGCGCTCATCCGCGGTCGCGCGGACGCCGCGACGGGCGCGGGCTGCGGCTGCGTGGTCGCCGGTGATCAGAGCGCGCCCAGCGGCAATGCGCTGTGGATGCTCGGCATCACCATCGCGGGCCTCGGCGCTCGTCTCTTCAGCCGTCGCGCGACGTCGGAGAAGAAGAAGGCCGTGGCGCCCGTGTCGAAGAAGTCGGCCGTGGTGACCGCGGGGCGCCGCACCCTGGGCGGCTTCGCGGCCCTCGCCATCGCGTCGTCGTACGCCGGTTGCCACTGCGGCACCGTGGAGACGGTGGCGACGACGGGCGGCAACACCACGAGCAGCAGCAGCGGGACCGGCGGCTACACCTGCGTCGATCCGTGCTTCTCGCTCCAGCCGGGTCTCATCGGCGCGTACACGTCGGTGGCCGTCTCGGGCAAGGACATCTGGGTCGCCGGCTATTCGGAGGCCGATTGGGAGAACGGCTTCCAGTACGGCGATCTCGTCGTCGGCAAGTGGGATGGCACCAAGGTCGCGTGGTCGCAGGTCGACGGCGTGCCCGACATGCCTCCCGTCGACGGCACGCAATACGACATCAACGGCTTCCGCGGCGGCCAGACGGATCCGGGTGACGACGTCGGCCTGTGGCCGTCGATCGCGCTCGGCAGCGACGGCAACCCGGCGGTCGCCTACTACGACCGCACGCACAAGGCGCTCAAGTTCGCGCAGTTCGACGGCAAGGCTTGGAAGGCGCACACCGTCCAGACCAAGGCCAACGGCGAGTATGGTCGCTACGCGAAGCTCCTGTTCCTGAATGGAGCCTTCGTGATCGCGTACCAGGCGATCGAGCCCGGCGGCGACAACGGCGCGCTCATCTCGGCGGTGCGCATCGCCACGAGCAAGGCGCCGGCCGAGGGCGCGTGGACGATCGAGGACGCGGCGAGCTCCAAGACGACGCCCTGCCGCGCGGCGTTCTGCGCGAGCGGGACGGCGTGCATCGCGTCGTCGAAGACGTGCCAGCCGACGGCGACGGGTTGCGATCCGGCGTGCTCGAGCGGCACGGCGTGCATCGACAACGGCGGGAAGAGCTGCGTCGACATCATCGACAGCAGCAAGCTCGACTCGTATCCCGACGCGATCGGCGGCTACATCTCGATCGCGCCCGACAAGCAGGGCGGCTTCGGCATCGTGTACTACGATCGCCCGGCCGGTAACCTGATGGCGGTGTCGAAGCAGGGCGGCGCGTGGACCCCGCTGCTCGTCGACGGCGCGGACGCGATGGGCAACGACACGGGCGACGTCGGCATCGGCGCCTCGCTCTTCATCGACGACAACGGTGATTGGCACGTCACGTACGTGAACGGCTTCACCGAGGCCGTGCAGTACGTGAGCATCGCCAAGGGCACGACCGTGGGCGTGCCGGAGATCATCGACGACGGGCTCGGTCTCGGCGGGACGCCGTTCGACGACGGCCAGCACCTGGTCGGCGACGACTCGCACGTGCTCGTGCTGTCGGGCGGCGAGGTGCACGTGACCTTCCAGGACGCGACCGCGGGCACGCTGCACTACGCGGTCGGCGCCCCCGGCGGGACCGGCCACACCTGGACGGTGAAGTCGATCAAGCAGGACGGCTTCGCCGGCGCCTTCTCGGGCATGGCGGTCGTCGACACGCAGCTCCAGCTCGTGAACTGGTGGCGCGTCGGCGGCGCCACCGTGACCGGCGACGTGCGCATCGTGTCGCCGAAGTAGCCGTCCTCGAGCCCGGTACGCCGGGCGCGGACGCGAGCCTCGGGCCCGCCTCTCTCTGGAGGCGGGCCCGTTGCTTTTTCAGGGCTCCCTTCAGCAGGGCGGGCTCGACCAATCGTTGGAGCTCAAACCTTTCGGCGAGACGAGCCGAGCCCGGCGAGCCCAAACCATCGGCGCGACGTACGAGGTCGTTCAGCCGAGAGCGACCAATCGTTGGAGATCAAACCTGTCGGCAGTGGGCCGATTGGCCAATCGTTGGAGATCAAACCTGTCGGCAGTGGGCCGATTGGCCAATCGTTGGAGATCAAACCTGTCGGCAGTGGGCCGATTGGTCAATCGTTGGAGCTCAAACCTTTTGGCGGCAGGCCAACGGTCAATCGTTGGACCTCAAACCATCGGCGACGCGGGCCGATGCGTTCGCGGCCTGCGCGGTTCTCACTGGCAGCTCGGATCGGCTTGGCCGCCGAGATCCACGGTCCACCACATGGTTCCGTCTTCGCCGAGGGAGCGGCCCACGCCGATGGCGACGAGGCTGGGGCTCACCATCAGGGCGTGGGCGTCGGCGTTGGTCGACCATTGAGCGACCACCGTTTTGCCGTCGTCGATGCCCTTGGCGATGAGCTCCCCCATGGCGGTCGATTCGACGCATCCCGGTTGGTAGCCGGCCGCGCAGCTCCGCGTGCGAATCGTCGAGCCGTCGAGGCCTTGTTCTTTGAGGTAGTCCTGGTCGCGCATGTCGTCGCTGTGCTTCGTCGCCGACACGTTGAGCGACGTGCATGCGGTGAGGATGGCGGCGACGCCGGCGTCCTCACGGACGCGGTTCATCTCGTAGATGGCGTCGCTCTCGAAAGGATCGAGCGCGGGGTCGCTGACGTCGTTCGTCGTCGTGGTGTTGGCGCAGGCCGAGAGCATGAGGATCGCCGCACCGGCGACCACGGAAGCTGCGCGCGCAAGGCAAGAGCGAGCGTTCATGGCGATCATGCTAACGCATCTGCGATGATCGGGGCCAACGGTCCGTCCGCGCGGAGACACACCGAGGATGCTCGGGGCCGCGCGCGCCGCGCGAGATGGGATTTCTGGCGCCCCGCGGGCGGGCTCCTCGTCTAGTCTGGGGGCCGCATGGGCTCGGGTCAGGCGATCATCGGCCGCACGTTGGCGGGTCGATTCCGGGTGACGGGCTTCATCGGCGAGGGGGCGATGGCCAGCGTGTACCGCGGGGTGCAGGAGGCCGAGCCGCACGACGTCGCGCTGAAGATCATGCACCCCCACCTGATCGGGGACGCCACCTTCGTCGGGCGCTTCCGGCGCGAGGCGCGCGCGGCGTCGCGCATCGAGCATCCGAGCTCGGTGAAGATCGTCGACTACGGCGTCGACGGGCGGATCCTCTACATCGCCATGGAGCTCTTGGCGGGGCAGGATCTCTTCGAGACCTTGGTGCTCGAGCGCCGGCTCGCGGAGGCGCGCGCGGTGCGCATCCTCGTCGACGTGACGGACGCGCTGGTGGCGGCGCACGAGAAGGGCATCGTGCACCGCGATCTCAAGCCCGAGAACATCATGCTCCTCCGTGACGATGTCGATCCGGACGTCGAGCGCGTGAAGGTGCTCGATTTCGGGATCGCCAAGGTGCTGGAGCAGGAGACGCCCTCGTCGGACGGCGCGCCGTCGAGCACGTTCAGCGCGCTCACGAGCGTGGGCACGGTGGTGGGCACGCCCGCGTACATGTCGCCCGAGCAGTGCCGCGGGGATCCGATCGATCATCGGAGCGACATCTATACGTGCGGCATCCTGCTTTATCAGCTCGTCACGGGGCGGTTGCCGTTCGCGGGGGACAACGCGATGGACCTCGCGGTCAAGCACGTGCGCACGCCGCCGACGCCGCCCGAGGAGGTGGTGCCCGGTGTTCATCGCGGGCTCGCCGCCGTGATCCTGCGCGCGTTGAACAAGTGGCCTGAAGAACGGCAGCAGACGGCGGCCGAGATGCGCGATGCGCTGCGGGCGCTGATGCCGGAGCTGTCGGTGACGCGGCTCGACCTCGCGGGCGCGGCGCACCCACCACCCGAGTCGGAGGCGGTCACGCTGCCGCCGGCTGCGCCCGACGAGAGCCCCGAGGAAACGCCCACAGAAGCCGCTTCGAATGGGGGCGCGTCGAAGCCGGGCAAGGTGGTTTCTCCCTTGGCGCGCACGCTCGGCGATGCTGCGGACATCGACCTTGCAACGACGCTCCCTCAAGCGCCGCGCGTCTCGATCACGGGACCGCGAGCGGCCCGGCCGAACGAGCCGGCGTCGAACACCGGCGCCAAGCCGGCCGAGGTTGCGAAGGCGGCGCCGGTCGCCAACCCCATCGCGGCGCCGACGGGCGGCCGCCGCACGGCGGTGACGAAGAAGAACGCTCCCGTCAGCGGGTGGATTATCGTGCTGGCGGCGTTGTTCCTCGGGATCGGGATGGGCGTGCTCGCGTTCTTCCTTTCCCGGCGCTGACGGACGCAGCACGCGATCGAAGCGAGATGGAGCGTCGATCGCACGATGCTCCTGCGATCAAAGCGCGTTGCGAAGAGCACATCGCGCGAGCAAGACGATCGATGGCGTCGCTCACGCGCTGCTGCTTCGATCAAAGCGCGTCGCGGAGTGCCGAGGCGCGCAGCTCCAATGCCGCCGACGGACCTTCGCTCGCCGGGGCGTCGGCCTCTGCGACGAGGGCTGCGGCAAATGCTTCCAGCGCGGCTTCGATGACGCGATCGAGCGGCCGATCGATGAGGTGTGCGGGAGCATCGTGCGACGCGACGGCACCCATCAACACGGCGCGCACGGCGGCGGTGGCGCGCGGCGGGACGAGCGCGGCGCCGGCGGGAGCGCCGTCACGCGCGGCGGCGCGCTTGGCGAGCTCGTTCACGAGCGGCTCCGAGAGGCGCGCCACGAAGCGCTCGCGCACGTATTCGCGAAGGCCGGCGTCGGCGCGCTGGCGCTCCTCGGGCAAGGCGCCGAGCGGGCGCAGATCGGAGGCCAGCTCGGTTCGCGCGGAGGCGACGGCGGCGTCGATGGCGGAGGCCAGAGCCTGCCGCTCTTGGCGAAGGCGCGCGGCCGCCGCGAGCATGGCATCGCGACGCGCGCGGGCAGCGGCCGCGTCCTCGCGATCATGCGCGGCGCGCGAGGCCGCCTCGGCGGCGATGTCCTCGGCGATGCGCTTCGCCCGTCTTCGCAGGGCCCGCTCGCGTAAGGCGTCGCTCGCGTCGACGATCCGCTCGGCGATGAGCGCCTCCACCTCCGGCCATCCGGAGGCCGCGAGCGCCGCGGCGTCGCCCATGCGCCCCTTGAGCGAAAGCCGCGCCGAGAAGGCCACCGGCTCCGCGTGCGACGCGAGCCCCACGGCCGCGAGGCTCTCGTGCACGTGATCGAGCACGGTGCGCCGCTCCTCCGCCTTCAAGCGATCGGCCTTGTTCACGAGGATCTGCACCGGCACGCCGAGGCCGTGGATCTCCGCGAGCACCTTGCGCTCCGACTCCTTCATCGCGTGCGTGGCGTCGAGCAGCCAGATGGCCAAGTGTGCTTCGTCGAAGGCCTGCCGCGCCGCGATGACGTGATCGGGATCGGGTGCGTTGAAGCCGGGCGTGTCCAAGATCTCCACGCGCTTCAAACGCTCGATGGGCGCGTAGATGTACACGCGCGAGACCCGCGCGCCCTCGTCGCGGAGCGCGGTCAACGTCGCCTTGAGCTCCGCATGCGGCACCACGCGATCGGGCGCGTCCTTGACGACGACGCGCGCGAACGGATCCGGCGCCCACGCGACCCAGTGCAACGTCGCCGTGGTCGGGAGCACGCCCGTGGGCGCCACGTCTTCGCCGAGCAGCGCGTTCAGAAACGTGCTCTTGCCCGCGTTGAACTCGCCGACGACGGCCACGCGCAGCGGCCGCTCGCGCTCGACGGCGAGCGCCTCCACGCCGCTCACCAGATCGAGCCGATCGAGCGCACGCGCGCCGCGCCGCAGTTCGTGCAACAGCTCCGGCCACGTCGCTTGAGAAGCGCCCGCCGGCGTCGCCCCCGGCGCCCAGCGCGCGAACACCGAACGTCGAATCTCCGCGGCCCATCCCGCGAGATCGCCGCCGATCCGATCGAGCCGATCGAGCGCCTCGCGCTCCCTCCCCTCGCCTGCCGCGACGGCCGCTTCGCGAATGCCCGCGAGCGCGGCGGGGACGAGCGCCGGATCGCGCGCGTGAAGCGCGTTCAACGCATCGAGATCGCGCGTCTCCGTCGCCAGCGCGAGCAGCGCCGCGGCCGCGCTGCGATCGCCCTTGCCGAGCCCACGCGACAGCGCGCGTCGCGCATCGTCGCGGCGCCCTTCGGCGAACGCGAAGGCCGCGGCCCACATGGGATCGTCGAGGTTCTTCGCTGCCGCCACCACGCGCCGCACGCGATCGACCACGACCACGTCGCGCGTCCCCGCGAGCAACGCGGCCAGAACCTCCCCCGCCCCATCGGTCTCGAGGATGAAGCCTCGGAGCGCCAAATCGAGCGCGACCGCCGATTGCCCCTCGGCGAGCGCCAGCCGCGCTTTGACGAGCGCCTCGCGCCCCGAGAGCACGTCCTCCTCCGCGAGCCCCTTCTCGGCCGCGTGCCGCGCCGCCGCGACGTCGCCGCGCGCCAGCGCGCACTCCGCGCGCCGCAACGACACCTCGCGATCCGTGCCCGAGAGCGGCGCCGCGATGCGATCGAGCCAGCGCTCCGCGCGCGCCGGATCGCCTTCGGCGAGATCCATGTCGGCGAGATCGAGCAGCGCGAGCCTTGCCGATTCGCGCTCGTCCGGCGCCGTCGCCGCGCGCTCCAACGCTTCGCGCACGTACGGCCACTCGATCCGCCGGCCCGCGCGCGCCAAGCGCAGCCACACGTCTGCGCGCCACGGAACCTTCCGCGACAGCTCCGAGAGCGCATTGGCCGCCTCGTGATCCAGCCAGGCGTCCTCCGCCGCGTCCGCGAGCAGCGCCAGCCCGAGCGGCGAGTCCGGCAGCGCCGCCACGATGGCCCGCGCATGATCCCGCGCCTCCAGCGGCTGACCCCGCCCGAGCGCCGTTTCCGCAGCTTGCCGCTCGCTCTCCAGGCCGAGCGCGAAGATCTCCACCCGCCCGAAGAACCGGGACAAGCCCTCGACGAGCCTCGGCATGGGAGGACTGAAGACGAGAACCGGCCCGGGATCAAGCGGCCGGCGAGAGGCGACCGATCAGGGCGCGATCTTCAGGAGTAAGGCGTCGGGGCCACCGGCAGCGGCGAGGAGGCCGGTGCTGAAGTCGACACCGCCGGAGACGTAGCGTCCCGGGGCGCCGTCGACCGCACGCCCATGCGCCATTGGCGTGAAGCCGAACGTTGGTATCGTCGGCCCCGAGCTCGGCAACACCGACGTCGCGAGAATGGTTGTCGGGCGAATACGTGGTCGTGCCACGATGGTCACGCACTCGGCATCTCGATACGCAGATACGCCGACCGCTGCGACGCGCGAGCGAAGGATCGCGCTCGTTCGGCGCGTCCATTCGCTCGCTGTCGCGGATTCGTCAGGTCGGCAGCTTGGTCTGGCAACCGAGAACGATGTTCACGCCGCCCATCGTGTCTTTGCTGACTTTGTCGCACGTCTTCGGGCAGAGGAGGATCTGCGTCGGGTGCGTGTTGTCGTCGTAGTACCAGCCGTTGCCGGTCGCCGGGCAGCTCGCCGCGTCGTTGTACTTGGGGAAATCTTCGGCAGCACCGCCGCCGCCCGGCGTGTACTCGACGTTCACTTTGTTGTAGTCGGCCATGCCAGCATCCGTCTGCGGGATCTTGTACTGGCACCCCAGCGCCGAGCCACGAATGCTGTTGAGCGCCTTGAGGAACTCGGCCTGAAGGTTCGGGTTCGTCGCGTCGATGATGAAGGCTTTGTCGCTGCCTCCGGCCGCTGCGACTGCGTTGAGCACGTTCGGGCCTTCCGGCTTGTCGGCGGCCTCGAAGACACCGATGCTGAACGTCCTCACGCTCGGCGTTCCGCCGAAGGCCGCCGCGGAGATCTGCGCGAGGCCGCTGGCGCTCTGCACGGTGCACTCCGTGGGCTTTCCATCCGTGGCGAAGAGCGCCACGACGACGTGATCCGGATTGTTGGTGGCCCACACCTTGGCGTGATCCAGAGCCCCTTGCAACGCCGGCTGCGTGGGCGTGTTCGTGTAGGGCACCCGGTTCTGAATCGACGTGAGGAGATTGATGATTTGAGGGTTGTTGAGTGGAGCAATCTCCACTTCGGCCTTCGCGTAGTCGGCAGGATTGCACGAGTCCGGAGCGGCGAAGCCGCACGTCACACAAGCGCCGGACGAGCACGGACCATAGTTGCCACAATCGGCGTCGCCGCTGCACGTCGTCGGACACGACGGCGTCGCGCTCGGCGGGAGCCCGAAGTACTGGATACCGACGGACACGCTGCTCGCGAAGAGGCCGGGCTGGGTGAGGAAGTCTTGGAGCGCGCCCGTCACGGCTTGCCACTTGGTCTGCGTCCCACCACCGATCGTGCCCAGCATCGAGCCCGACTGATCGAGCATGATGTAGATGTCGAGTGGGAGCAGCTTGGCTTTGGTCGCCTCGCCGGCGCAGCCGCCGTCGAGGTCGACGCCGCCGGAGCTCGCGTTCGTGGTCGTCCCGCCGTCGAAGCCGATGTCGTCGGCGCCGGTCCCGCTCGTCGAGTGCGCGCCGCCGCTGGCGCTGCCCGTCGTGTTGGAGCCGGTGGCCGAGCCCCCGGTGCCCTGCGTCGCGGCTCCACCGGCCGAGCAGGAGGCACCGATGGCCGCCGTGAGCGCACCGACGGCGAGGATGGGAACGAGGCGCGAAGCGACTTGATGTCTCGACATCGGTGAAACCTCCATTGAAAAGATCGACGAGATCGCGACGGAGGCCCGGTGGGACGCGTCGCGAGAAGGGATTGGAGCGTCGGCCGTCAGGTCGGCTCCTTCGTCTTGCAACCGAGCAGGATGTCGATCTTGCCCGTCGTATCCGCGCTGACCTTGGTGCAGGTGGACGGACACAGATTGATGAGCTGAGGATTGGCGTTGTTGTCGTAATACCAACCGTCGCCGCTCGGCGGGCAATGGGCCTTGTCGTCGTAGTGATCGAAGAGCACCGGCGCGCCGCCGTTCGGCGTGTACTGCACGTTGACCTTGCCGAAATCCGGCGTGCCTTTGCTGGGCACGGGGATGTTGTACTGACATCCGAGCGCGGCGCCGCGGATCACGTTGAGCGCGTCGAGGAAGGCCTGGCCGACGTTGGCCTGCGCGGTGCTGAAGTTGAAGGCTTGTCCGTTGCCGCCCGTCGCGATGGCCTGGAGGATGTTGGGCCCGTCGGGCATGTCGGCCGACTCGAAGACGCCGATGGTGAACGTGCGCACGCCGTCGCCCGCGCCCTGCGCCGCGATCTGCGAGAGAGAGCTCGAATCCGACGGGCTGCAGCCGCTCGGGATGCCGTCGGTCGCGAGGACGGCGATGACCGCGTGACCAGGGTGATTGAGGAGCCACGTCCGCGCGTGCGTGACCGCGCCCTGCAATGCGGGGCCCGTGGGCGTACCCGTGGTCGGAGAGTGCTTGTTGATGTTGTCGATGAGCGCCGATGACGCGGCCGGAAGCGCCGCAATTTCCCGCGCGGGCTTGTCGTACGCGAGCGGGTCGCAGTCGTCGGCGGCGATGCTGCACTGGATGCACTGCCCGAACAGACACGTGTCGCCCGAGATCGTGCAGTCGGCGTTCGTGGTGCAGGGACAGGCGTTGATCCCGAAATACTGAATGCCGACCGAGATGCCTTCGAGGCCGGGTTGCGTGAGGAAGCTCTTGAGCGCGCCCGTGATGACGTCCCACTTCGTCTGGCCGCCGGAGACGGTGCCCGTCATCGAGCTCGACTGATCGAGCATGATGTAGATGTCGAGCGGCACCTGCATGGCCACGTGCGGCTCGGCGGCGCACGCATTCGAGCCGCCCGTGCCGCTGTTGGCGTCGCCGCCCTGCGAGCCCGCGCCGAAGCCGATGTCGCCGGTGCTCGACGACTTGCCACCGCCGAACCCGGCCGCGCCGCCGGTGAATTGATTGTTGGGCGCCGCCGAGCACGAGGCAATGAGCGCCGCGGCGCCGGCACCGATCGCGAACAACGACATCATCCGGGAAGCGAAGCTCAGTCTCGACATCGCAGCACCTCGAGGGGAACGTACGGTGCGAGAGGATACAGGACTCGCCCACACGCAGGCGAGCATTAGGTGTGCAGATCGGCCCCGGAATCGTCGATCGGGACGCTGCCCCGCGCGACCCACCCATCGAGCCACGCCCGCGCGCCGCGTCGAGATGGGGGAGCCAATCGCCGCTGCGCAGCCCGTGATCTCGAGATGGGAGGCGGGCCGCGCTCAGGGACTGCGCGCGTATCTTGGGCGCCCCCGACCGACGTCGCGAGCCACGAAGCTTCGTCGGTCAGTGGCCGAGCTGCTCGAGATCGAGCTTCGCGGCCTGCGCGAAGCGGCTCGAGGGATAGCGCTCGACGATGAAGCGCAGCGTCTCGATGCGGGCCTTCTGGTCGCCGGTGGAGGCGAAGCGCTCGGCGAGCTTGTAGAGCGCTTCGGCGGGCTCTTCTTCCAGGCGGTGCTCCGGCCTGATCTTGCTGCCGCACTGGATGGGTGCCGAGAGCGACGCCGCGAGAAACAGCGGCGCGAGGATGCGAACGCCGGTCATCACCGTGCAGGCCTCACGTCCGCCCCATGAGCACGGCTTGCCGCTCCGCGAGCGCCTTGGCCTCGGCCTCGAGCTCGGTGAGCGGCTCGTCGAACTGCACCGCCACCGCGCGCGTCCACGGATGCGACAGCTCGGCCGCGCGCCGCTCGTGCCGAACCACGCGCGCCGTGGTGAGCGTGGGATCCGCGCCGTCCTTCAAAAAGAGGGAGAGCTTCACCACGTCCCCCACCTCGAGGCGAGCGCGCGTGAGCAGGAACGCGCCCGAGACGCTGAGATCACGAATGAGCGCCGTCCGCTGCTTGCCCGCGTCCGTCTCCACGTGCGCGGGGAAGCACGCGAGGTGTCGAGGGTCTCCGCGTCGCTCCGAGGGCGTGGGTGCCTCGTCGTCGAGCCCGTCTGCGTCCGCGCCGGTGTCGCCCATGTCGCGGATGACGATAACGCGATCGTGCGGCAAGCCTCAATCCCGCTGCGGCGGTCCAACGGCGTCATGCGTCTCCCCACCGAGCCGGTGAGGTCGGCGCTTGCATCGACGTGCGGACGAAGCCGACGACGCGACATCGCTCCCGGCATCGGGCCATTGACCCGCGCAATCCGCTCGTTCCGCCGACCAGACACCGCAGTGCTAGGCTCGGCCCGTGGCGTCGCCCGCCGAGCCTTCACCGTCCGACCCGCGCTGGCCCCGCTGGTCCAGAGGCCTACTGCCACCTTATCGATTCGTGCCTGGGCGGAGCCCGCACCCGCGCCTCGATCCGCGCGGACACGCCCACGGCGCACCGGAGCCGATCCGCGAGGCCCTCGATCCGACGGCGTGGACGGCCTCGGAGACCTACCTGCGCGGCGTCGATCTCTTCAACTTCGCGTATTGGTGGGAGAGCCACGAGGCATTCGAAGCGCTATGGCACGGCGCGGGGAAACACGGCGTGGAAGCTGATTTCTTCCAAGCATTGATTCAACTCGCGGCCGCCGAGTTGAAATGGTGGATCGCAAAAGACGAGAGAGCGCGCGCGCTCACCGAGCGGGCTCGTGAGAGGCTCGCGCGGTTGCCGTCGCCGTTCTTCGGAATCGATGTCGAGGAGCTCTATCGGGAGGCCGGCGCGCGCGCCTCTGGAGCGCGCCGAGCGCCCTTGTTGCTGCGGCTCGATGTGCCGCCGTGTCGAGACGAGCTAACGACCGAGCACGCCGTCGACGGGTGACGAAGCGCTCGCGTAGAGCTTGCGCGGCATGCGCCCCGCGAGGAAGGCGCTTCGGCCGGCGCGCACCGCGTCGCGCATGGCCTCGGCCATCAGGATCGGATCCTTCGCCTCCGCGATGGCCGTGTTCATGAGCAGGCCGTCGACGCCGAGCTCCATCGCATACGCCGCGTCGCTGGCCGTGCCGACGCCCGCGTCGACGATGAGCGGCAGCTTCGTCTGCTCGCGGATGATCATGAGGTTGTACGGGTTGCGGATGCCGAGGCCCGAGCCGATCGGCGCGGCGAGCGGCATCACCGCGGCGCAGCCGAGATCGGCGAGCTTGCGACAGACGATGGGATCGTCGATGCAATACGGCAGCACCGTGAAGCCCTCTTTGACGAGGATCTTCGCGGCCTCGAGCGTCGCCTCGTTGTCGGGGAAGAGCGTCTTCTGATCGCCGATGACCTCGAGCTTCACGAGATCGGAGATGCCGAGCTCGCGGGCCAAGCGGCAGGTGCGCACCGCTTCGTCGGCGGTGTAGCAGCCGGCGGTGTTGGGCAGGATGGTGTACTTGCCCGATGCGAGCAGGCTCATCATCGAGCCTTCGCCGCGATCCTTCAGGTTCACGCGCCGGAGCGCGACGGTGACGACCTCGGCCCCCGATGCTTCGAGCGCGCGGCGCGTCTCGTCGACGTCCTTGTATTTGCCGGTGCCCACGAAGAGGCGAGACTGGAACGTGAAGCGGCCGATCGTGAGCGGATCTCGCAGCATGGGACGAATCCTCCGCGCCCTTGCTAGTCCCGGCGCGCCACCGGGTCCAGCGTCAAGGACGCCCGGAGGACGACGACACCGGAGCCCCCGATTCCAGGTGGTCCCGGCGCGCGGGAAAGCACGGAAGAGACCTTGGCGCCGCGCGGTGCGTGCTACTCTCCGCAGGATGAATCGCCGAGCTTTCCTGCTGGCTTGCGCGCTGGCTCTTCCGCCCATCGTCACCCTCTCGCCCGGGACGCCTCGGGGCGTCACCACGGCGGAAGCCTCCGTCGCGAGGCTTCTCACGATCGACGAGCTCGTGAGCGCATCGAGCTACGTCGTCGTCGCCGTCGCCTCCGAACGACGGAGCGTGTGGGAAGACCTTCCCTCCGGGAAACGCATCGTGACGTACACCAAGCTCACCGTGGAGCGCGCCGTCGCGGGCGAGCCCGGCAAGGAGATTTGGGTGCGCACCTTGGGCGGCGTGGTCGACAAGATCGGGCAGAGCGTGCCCGGCGAGGCGCAGATCGCGACCGGCGCACGCGCGCTGTTCTTCTTGGCGCAGGCGGGCAGCGCCACCGTGATCACGGCCATGTCGCAGGGGCATTACCCGGTGATCACCGACGACAAGGGCGTGATGCGCCTCTCGTCGAGCCCCGATCCGGGCATGCTCGTGCCGCGCCGCGGGCCCTCCATCTCAGCGCATGAACGGCTCGTCGGCGGCAAGCTCGACGACGCCGTTGCGCTCGTGGTCCAGACCCGGAAGGCGCGCGATGAAAAGAAGTAACCACGTCCTCTCCGCTGCGGTCGCGTCGTTCGCGATCGTCGCATCGTCCTCCGCTGCGCTCGCTTTCTGCCGCACGTCGAGCTGCCCCAACGTGGGCACCTCGCAGGTGTGCACTCCCGCGCTGCCCGGCGATTGCGGCACGCCGCTCTTCTGGGCGAACCCCTGCGTGGGCTGGTCGTTGCAACAGGACGCGTCTCCGCAGGTGACGTTCGCCGCGATGCAGAGCCTCGTCACCAACGCGTTCCACACGTGGACCAGCGCTCAGTGCCCAGGCGGCGGCTCGCCGCGGATGGCGGTGTTCCAGGCCGATCCCGCGGTGTGCACCCTGCACGAGTACAACCAGAAGGCGGGCAACGCGAACGTCATCGTCTTCCGCGATCAGGGGTGGCCCTACGAGGGCTCGGCCAACACGCTCGCGCTCACGACGGTGACGTACAACCTCGACACCGGCGAGATCTACGACGCGGACATGGAGCTGAACTCCGCGGACAACCACTTCACGACCAGCGACACGAACGTCGAGTTCGATCTGCCGAGCATCGTCACCCACGAGGCCGGGCACTTCCTCGGGCTCGCGCACTCGGTGGACGCGACCGCGACGATGTACCCCGATTACATGCAGCACACCATCAACCTGCGGAATCTCTCGGCGGACGACATCGCGGGGATCTGCACCATCTATCCGCCCGGCAACATCCCGAGCGATTGCGACATCACGCCGCGGCACGGGTTCTCGGCGCTGTGCGCGGCCGATCAGCCCGTCGACGAGGGCGGTTGTACCGCCGTCGCGGCCGGCACCGCCTCGCGCGGCGCGGCTTGGTCCGGCATGGCGGCGGTGCTGGGCGCGTTGGTGCTCGCCGCGCGGCGCATGCGGCCCGCTCACCGTCGGTCGAAGCGCGGATGATCGATCGCAGCGGCGAGGTCCTCTCGATCGAGACGGAAGTCGGGCTCGCGGGCGTCGCGGATCGCGCCGCCCGCGCCGAGCGCATCGCGGTGGACGTGGAGTCGAATGGGCTCTTCGTCTATCGCCCGGCGCTCTGCGTGCTGCAGATGGCGTGGCCCGAGGACGGCGCCATGGTCGTGGCCGTGGTCGACACGCTGGCCACGTCGGTCGCTCCGCTGGCGCGGCTCTTCGGTGAAGGCGGGCCGATCAAGGTCTTGCACGATCTCACCTTCGATGCGCGTTTGCTCGCCGAGGCCGGCGCGCCGCTCGCCCGCGTGCGCGACACGTCGGTGGCGGCGCGTCTGCTCGGGCACAAGGCGACGGGCTTGTCGGCGCTCCTCGCGACGGAGCTCGGGGTTCACCACGACAAACGCCTCCAGCAACACGACTGGACGCGGCGACCGCTGCGCGACGCCGAGATCGACTACCTGGCGGGCGACGTGCGTCACCTCCTCGCGCTCGACGAGCGGCTCGAACATGCGGCGACGGCGATCGACGTGGAGGCGGAGATCGCGGACGAGTGCACCTACAAGCTGACCACGGCGCTGTCTCCGCGGCAGAAGCCGCGTCCTGGGTACGTGCGGGTGAAGGGCGCCGCCGCGCTCGATGCGATCGGGCGGGCCGTGCTGCGGCGCGTGTGGCTCGCGCGCGAGGCCGCCGCCGCCAAAGAGGACGTGCCGCCGTTCAAGGTGACGAGCAACGAAGCGCTCCTCGAGGTGGCGCAGAAGCGGCCCGCTTCGATGGAGGCGCTCCGCCGCATTCGTGGTGCGCTGGCCGGTCTCGCGGGGAGGCATGCAGCGGCGTGGCTCGCGGCCGTGGCCGAAGGCCTGCGCGACGGCGACACGCCCGAAGAAGAGCGCGCGCTGTGGTCGCCGGCGCCGCCGAGCCGCGAAGAGATCGCGAGGCGACGCGCCCGCGAGTCGCAGGTGAGCGCGTGGCGCAAGGTCGAGGCCGCGCAACGCGGCGTCGACGAGCAGGCCGTGTTGCCCGGTCATTGCGCGGAGGACTTGGTGGAGGCGCTCGCGGCGCACGACGCGCGCCCCGACGAAGCGCTGCTGCGCGAGGCGATCGCGCAGATCCCGGGGCTCGGCTCGCGACGCCGCGAGCGCTACGGTGATGTCTTCGTGCGCTTCAGCACGACGCCGCCGGGAGCACGTCCGAGCACGTCGTGACGGACGTGCTCGTCGTCGCCGGCGAGCCGTCCGGCGATCGCATCGCCGCCCTCGCCGCGCGCGCGCTCGTGGCCGACGGCTTCCACTGCGCGGGCATCGCCGGGCCCGCTGCGCGTGCCGCCGGCGTCGAGATCCTCGCCGACGGCGGCCGTCTCGGCGCCATGGGCTTCGCCGACGTCGCGCGCCGCCTGCCCGATCTCGCGGCGAGCCTCGCGCAGCTCTTCGCGCGCGTTCGGCGCACGCCGCCGCGCGCGGCCCTGCTCGTGAACTTCACCGAGCTCAACCAGCGCCTCGGCCGCCTTCTGCGCGCGCGCGGTACGCGGGTGCTCTGGTGCGTGGCCCCGCAGGTGTGGGCCTGGCGCCCGCGGCGCATCGCGGCGCTGCACGACAGCGTGGATCGGCTGGCGGTGATCCTACCCTTCGAGGAGACGCTGTGGCGGCGCGCCGGCTACGATGCGTCTTACGTCGGTCATCCATCGCTGGACGTCCCCCGCCGCGATCGACACACGTTGCGCAACGAGCTCGGAATCGCGGCGGATGCGCGCGCCGTCGCCGTGCTCCCCGGAAGCCGGGCCGGCGAAGTGCGAAGGCTCGCGCAGCCGCTCGCGGAGGCTGCGGCGCGCCTCGCGTCCTCGGGCGCCATCGCGCGCATGATCCTCGCGCCGGGCCTCGATCCGCGTGCGCGCGATCTTGCGAGCGCAGCGGCCGACGCGACCGGCATCGCCGTCGTCGAGGGAGATGCGGATCACGGCGCAGCGCCGCTGTTGCCTGCCTTCGATGCGGCCCTTTGCGCCTCGGGGACGGCCTCGCTCGAAGCTGCGCTTTCGGGGGCCGCGCCGGTCGTCACGTATCGCCTCGATCCGATCGCGCACGCCATCGCGAAGCGCCTCGTGCGCACGCCGCACATCGCGTTGCCGAACGTGCTGCTCGGGAGGCGTGCGTTCCCGGAGCTCGTTCAGGGAGACGTCACCGCTGCCCGCATCGCCGCTGCAGCGCAGGCGTTGCTCGCGGATCCCGAAGCCACTGCGCGTGACACGCGCGAGCTCGGGGCCGTGCTCGCCGCGCCGTCATCGTCGTCGTTCGGCGAGCGCGTCGCGTCGCTTCTCTTACCGTGGCTGCGGTGACACGCGGGGCGCCGTGCAAAACGGCCGCGCTTCCAGAAGCGCGGTGAACGGCGCATCCCTGCAATAATTCCCGAGCAATCCGGCCCGATTCCGTGCCGCGGTCCGCGAGAAGGCTGGATGACGGCACGGCGGCGTCCCGTGTCTCACGTCTCGATCGGCCTTCCCACCCGCGAAGTCCGTGGTAGGCACCGGCCCATGCGTTCGCGCTTGCTGTTCGTCTTCGTGCTCGCGATCTCGGTCCTCGCGGCCAAGCCCGCGGGAGCCGTCGATCCGAAGCCGGTGACGATCGGCTCCCTCGTGCCTCCGGCGCCGCCCGCGCCGCCGCCCGTGGTCGACGACGCCACGCCGGACTCGCCGCGCGCGTCGCTGCGACGATTCATGGGGCTGTGCCGCGCCGGCGAGTACGGCGAGGCCGCGGCCTATCTCGATCTCACCGAAGCGCAGAAGCACGACGGCGCGCAGTACGCGCGGCGGCTCAAGGCCGTCATCGACGCGCAGATCTGGATCAAGCTGGAGCAAGTCTCCGGCAAGCCCTGGGGAGATGCGTCCGACAAGCTCCCTGCGGGCGTCGAGGAGATTGGCACCGTGCCCGGCCCCAATGGGCCCGAGCCCGTGCGGCTCGTGCGCAAGCACTTGGCCGATGGCCCGCGCTGGCTCTTCTCGCGCAACACCGTCGATCACATCGACGATTGGTACGGGCGCCTGCGCGATCGCTGGGTGCGCGACTACCTGCCCGAACGGCTGCTGCGGCCGGGACCGCAGGAGATGCTGTGGTGGCAGTGGATCGCGTTCCCCGTGCTGTTCCTGCTGGCGCTCGGGGCCGGGAACGTCCTCGGGTGGTGCACGCGCAAGGCGCTCGGGCGCGTCGTTCTGCGCACCAAGGCGACGTGGGACGACGCGCTCCTCTCGCGCCTCGGGGCGCCGCTCACGCTCCTCTGGGCCGTCGTCGCGGTGAACCTCGCGCTGCCTCGGCTCGCGCTCTATCCGCCGGCGGAAGCGTTCATGGGGCGCATCGTGCAGGCCGGGTTCTACGTGGCGGTGCTCTGGTTCGTGGAGCGCAGCATCGAGATCGGCGGCGCGCGCCTGCTCGATCGGCCCACGACGCAGACCAACCCGGCGGCGCGATCGCTCGTGCCCCTCGGCACGCGCGCGCTCAAGGTGGCCGTGTTCGTGGTGACCATCATCGCCACGCTCTCGGCGCTCGGATATCCGGTCGGGAGCCTCGTCGCCGGCCTCGGCATCGGCGGTGTCGCCATCGCGCTCGCCGCGCAGAAGACGGTGGAGAACCTCTTCGGCTCGCTCTCCATCGGCGTCGATCAACCCTTCCGCGTGGGCGACTACATCACCGTCGACGGCCTCGTCTCCGGCACCGTCGAGTCCATCGGCCTGCGATCCACGCGCATTCGCACGCTCGATCGCACGCTGGTCACGATCCCCAACGGCAAGCTCGCGGACATGCGCATCGAGTCGTTCACGCAGCGCGATCGCATCAAGCTCGGTTGCACCCTCCAGCTCGAGCGCGGCACGAGCGCGGCATCCGTGCGCGCCATCCTCGAAGGCACGCGCGCGCTCCTCAAAGCGCACCCGAGGATCTGGCCGGACATGAACGTCGCCCTGGCCAAGATCGGCGACGACTCGCTCGACATCGAGATCCTCGCCTGGTTTCAAACCACCGTCTGGGACGACTTCCTCGTGATGCGCGAGGACACGCTCCTCGGCCTCTTGGACATCGTCGAGAAGGCCGGCGCCAAGCTCGCTTATCCGACGCACGCGATCCGCTTCGAGAGCGGCGCTCCGCCGAGCTGAGCCATGCATCGCATCGTGCTCGCCGGCACGATGCGATGGCTCTTTGGACAAGGGAGTTTACCGGGGCGCGCTGCCCACGTACGCTCCGCAGTCATGAGCTTTGCGCGAACCTCCGTTCTTGTCGGCGCGTGTCTCTTCTCCATCGTGGCGGCCTTATCGTCTCCGGGCTGTGGTGGCTCGGAGACCGGCGGCACGGGCGGCACCGGAGGCGCGACCGCGAGCAGCTCGAGCACGAGCACGTCGAGCTCCACCGGCACGGGCGGCGGCCCGGCATGCGAGCCCGGCACCACCAGGGCTTGTTACACCGGCCCCGCCAGCACCAAGGATGTCGGCCTCTGCAAGTCGGGCACGGAGACGTGCGCCGCCGACGGCAGCGGCTACGGCGCATGCGAAGGTGAAGTGCTTCCCGCGCCCGCCGAAGACTGCTCGACCCCGGAAGACGACGACTGCAACGGCACCGCCCTCGATGCTTCCGCCGGCTGCGTGTGCACGCCGGGCGAGGAGTCGGGGTGCTACGAAGGCCCGGCCGGCACCGAGAACATCGGCCTCTGCAAAGGCGGCAAGAAGACCTGTGCCGCGGATGGCAAGTCGTTCGGCGCGTGCGTGGGCCAAGTGCTCCCCGTGCCGGAAGATTGCTTCACGCCCAGCGACGACGATTGCAACGGGCTCACCAACGATCCCGCCGCGGGCTGTGCGTGCACGCCGGGCACGATGCAGCCGTGTTACTCGGGGCCCGCGGGCACCGAGAACGTGGGCCCGTGCAAGGGCGGCACGCAGACCTGCAACGCCCAGGGCACCGGCTTCGGCGCCTGCGTCGGCGAAGTGCTCCCCAAGCCGGAGACCTGCAGCACGCCCGAGGACGACGACTGCGACGGTCAGGTGAACGAGGAGGGCACGGGTTGCGTCTGCCCGCCTGGTCAGATGGTCAATTGCTACACGGGCCCTGCGGGCACGGAGGCCGTCGGCATCTGCAAGCACGGGCTCGCGCAGTGCAACGATCAAGGCACCGCGATGGGCGCCTGCGTCGGCGAGGTGCTGCCCCAAACCGAGACGTGCAACACGCCCGACGACGACAACTGTGATGGCAAGGTGAACGAGAGCGGCCCCGGCTGCGTGTGCGTGCCCGGCACCACGGCGTCCTGCTACAGCGGCCCGGCGGGCACGGCGGGCGTGGGCCAGTGCAAAGCCGGCACGAAGACGTGCAACGCGCTGGGAACGGCCTACGGCGCCTGCACCGGCGAGGTGCTCCCCGCCGCCAGCGAGACCTGCTCCAACACCGTCGACGACAACTGCGACGGTCAGGTGAACGAGGGCTGCCCGACCGTCACGTACGCGGCCAACGTGCAGCCGATCCTCGCGGCCCACTGCGCGCCTTGCCACACGCAGCTCGGCAGCGGCGGCGGCAACTTCGCCACGAGCTACACCGACTCGCAGAAGCCCTCGACGGTCTGCGCCGGCAAGACCAAGGGCGCCTGCGCCATCGTGCGCATCCAGAACGGCAGCATGCCGCAGGGGGCCGGCTGCACCGGCAACCCCACGCTCGACGCCGGCAAGCCCGCCTGCCTCACGGCCGCGGAGCAGTCGACGATCCAAGCCTGGATCACCGGCGGCCAGCTCCCCTGACGGTGCGCGCACCACGATGCGTGCAGAGCCTCACCGCGATCGCTCGGGCCCATCTCGATGATCGCGGTGAGCACTGACGTACGCGCCTGCTTCATGAGCATTCGCTGCACGCGCCACGCTGCGTGCACAGCCTCACTGCGATCCATCGGGCCCATGTCGACGATCGCGGTGAGTATCGACGTACGCGCCTGCGACCGCGTCGCGCCGGCTTCGTGAGCAGTTGACGCCCGACGCCGAACGCGTCGGAAATGTGCGCGGCGCGAATGGACATGGGATCAGGCGCAACGAGTCGTCTCCAGATGCGACGTACTCCCATGCACGTGCGCGCCGCGGGCGCGCTGATGGCGCTCGCGGTGACGAGCGTCGCGAGCATTGCGAGCGCTGGGGAGATCCAGTTCTCCGTGCTCGCCGGTGGGCAAGGATCATCGTGGCGGACCGACGGCACCGGCTTCGCGGGGCTGCGCTTCGGCTATCGCTTCAAGGACATCGTCGCGCCGTACATCCTGCTCCGGGCCGGCTACGCCAACACCGATCAGCGCGTGCTCGAGCTCGTCCAGATCGGCGTGCAGCTGTGGGCCAAGATCGGGTCCACGCGGCCCTATGCGCGCTTCGGGCTCGTGCACCAGCACGAGGAGCCGTGGTCCGCCGTGAAGGCGGACGCGTTCGGCGCGCTCCTCGGCGTGGGTGACGGCATTCGCCACCGCGGCGGATTCGAGGGCGCGCTCGGCGTCGACTTGCCCTTCAAGGAGCACAAGGGCTTCCAATTCCACGGCACCATCGAGGCCGTGCTCACCGGCTTTCCCGACGTGCGCGGCCCCGGCATCTACGCCGGCGGCATCGCGGGCATCGGCTTCAACTACGCGCTGTGACGATGCGATCCATCCTCGGCATGCTGGTGTTGCTCCTCGCGATCGTGCCCGCGTCGGGGTGCGAGGTGCTCGAGATCGAAGACTTCCCCTGCCCTCCCGGCGGGACGAAGCTCACCTACGCGGGCTTCGGCGGCACGTTCTTCGCGGCCAATTGCAACCGTTGTCACTCGGCCCCGTCGGGCGAGCGCGAGGGCGCTCCCGAGGGCTACGTGTTCGACACGGTGGAGCAGGTGCGCCAGCACAAGGCGCGCATCTTCGCGCGCTCCGCCGGGCCGAACGCGTCGATGCCGATCGGGCCCGACGATCCCCCGCGCGAGCAACGCGACAAGCTCGCCGAGTGGCTCGCGTGCGGCGCGCCGTAGCGTGGCGATGGGGCCGCAAGCGGCCCCAAACCCCGCGCTGGACGAGCCAGCGCTGATCACGATGGGGCCGCAAGCGGCCCCAAACCCCGCGCTGGACGAGCCAGCGCTGATCACGATGGGGCCGCAAGCGGCCCCAAACCCCGCGCTGGACGAGCCAGCGCTGATCGTAGCGTGGCGATGGGGGCGCGAGCGGGCCCCTTGATCCAGTCACGGCGTGTCATTCGGCTGTCGCGTGAAGACGCACGAGCACGTCCGTCGGCCGCGCGGGCTCCAGGCTTCACACGAATGCGTGCGCGGCGTGGCGGCGATCACATCCATCGCCTCCGCTCGATCCAGATTTCACGGATCTTCCCGAAAGGATCGTCACCTCGACCTCGACAGCACGCAGCCTGCGAGCAACGCTAACGACGCCTCGGCCCTACGACCGGGGCATTCCAGGTATGCCTCCACATCGACAAATCGATCTCATCTCTCCCAGTCCGCGCCCTGCAGCCAACGTCGTCATCATCGATGACGATCCCGACATCGTCGACAGCCTCGCAGCTCTCCTCGGTGACCAGGGTATCTTGGTCGAAGGATTCACCGATCCCACGACCGCCCTCGACCGCCTCCGTCAAAGCCCCGCACCCGATCTGGTGCTCTGCGACTTCATCATGCCGCGGCTGACCGGATCGGAGCTCGCCGATGCGCTCACCGCCGCCGGTGTCGATGCGCCCGTGGTGCTGATGACGGGGCTCGCCGATCCCGAGTTCGCCGTCGACACCGGCCGCATGCGCGTGCTCTCGAAGCCGTTCGTGCTGGAGGATCTCCTCGCCGAGATCGACGCTGCCACGCGGGCGGACAGCACGCCCAAGGCCCTGCGCAAGAGCGCCTAGCTCATCGGGCCCGACGGGGCTTCGCCCAAACCCCACCGCGCTTCGCGCCGCCCAGCACCGCCGACCAGAATTTCTGGCCGGCGGTCCTGATCGCACCGAGCACCGCCTGCCGCCCAGCGTGAATGCGCGAGCGAGGTCGCCGCGAGCGACATCGTAAGCTCGGCAAACCATGCTTTCGAAACTCGCGCGCGGCTTCTCGATCGCGGCGGCGGGCAGCGCCGGCTCGGCCCTCCTCCTACGCCGGATCGCGCAGCGATCGCGCGCCGTCGCAGCGCGCATCCCCGAAGGCGGCATCGACGAGGCCGGCTTCGTCGAGCTCGACGGCCTCGAGCAATGGGTGGCGGTGCGCGGCCACGACCGCGCGGCGCCCGTGCTCTTGTTCCTCCATGGCGGGCCGGGCGCGGCCATGAGCTTGCTCGCGTATCGACAGCTCGCCTCGTGGGAGCAGCAGCTCACCGTCGTGATCTGGGACCAGCGCGGCGCCGGCCGCACGTTCGGGCGCCACGGACGAGCGAGCCTGTTGACGTTCGATCGCATCGTCGCCGATGGCCTCGCGCTGGCCGAGCATCTCCGCGCTCGGCTCGGCCGTCGCCGCATCGTCCTGCTCGGCCACTCGTGGGGCAGCATGCTCGGCGTGGAGATGATCCGCCGCCGCCCCGATCTCTTCTGCGCGTACGTCGGCACCGGGCAGGTGGTCGACGTGGCGCGAGGCGAATCGATGTCTCATGCCGCGACCCTCGCGCGGCTGCGCGCTCGCGGAGACGACGCCGGCGCGGCGGAGCTCGAGCGCATCGGACCACCGCCTTATCCGAGCCGAGAAGATCTGCGCACGCAGCGCCGCCTGCTCGTCTCCACGATGCCCGAAGCCGAGCGCCGCATCGTCACGGAGCGGACCGAAACCCTGTTGCTCGCGCCCGGTGGCACCTTGAAGGACGTCGCCGATTTCTACCGCGGCTTCGCGCACAGCATCGACACGTTGTGGCCATCGATCCTGAGCTTCCGCCTCGATCCCGGGATGGAGCTCGGCGTGCCCGCGTTCTTCTTCACCGGCGAAGAAGACCTCCAGACGCCGGCCGCGCTCGTCGCCGAATACGCGCCCACGCTGCGCGCGCCCAAGCGCGCGGTGGTGATGATTCCCGGCGCGGCGCACTTCGCCTACGCCACGCACGGCGACGTGTTTCTGCGGGAGCTCGTCGCGCGCGTGCGACCGCTCGCGGCCGACGCCTGATCCCGGAGGCGTACGGAGGCGCCTCTGCCTCATGTCGCACCCTCTCCGCCGGCAGGCGCTCTTCCCGCGATCCTCGGTGATTCAGGGGTGGCGCCGCGTCGGCAACGCTCGGATCAACGGTGCAGCGGCCTCGCCAACTTTTGGCGAGGGCCCCGTCGCTGCTGCAGCACCCTTTGCCGGTCGTCGGAAACCACTGCTGCGGCAGCCGCCGCACGCTCGCCAACTTTTGGGCGAGGCCCCTGCAGCGCTGCACCGGCCTCTTCCGGTCGCCGGCAAGAGACGGCGCAGCGCTGCACCGGCTGTTGCCGAAAGTCGGCAAGGCCCCTGCGGCAGCCGCAGGGGGCTCGCCGACAACCGGACAGCACCGAAGCAACGGTGCAGCGGCCTCGCCGACGCCAAGCAAGGCGTCCCGCATCCACGTTTCGCCGAAACGCCCCGACGAGCGACCTGCCCGTCGCCGGAGCACGCCGCGCTTCTTCGCGAAGCGCTTCACGAAGTCGTGCGAGGCGCGCTCCGTGGCGGCCGGTCTCCGCCCGGTGCGACCGACGGCTGCGGTGACGCAGCGCGGCCGGTGGTGTGCGTGACGACGGGGGGCTTCGGAGGGGATGCGCGTCCCCTCCGCGGGAAGGAGCGACGGCGGGAAGGATCAGCTCGCGGGCGCGAGCGGGGTCAGGCCGGCCGAGCGGATGAGCGACTCGTCCGCGTCGGGGCCGGGGTTCGGCGTGGTGAGGAGGCGCTCGCCGTAGAAGATCGAGTTCGCGCCCGCGTACATGCAGAGCATCTGCACCTCGCGCGAGAGATCCGTGCGGCCCGCGGAGAGGCGCACGCGCGCGTGGGGGAACACGATGCGCGCCGTCGCGATCATGCGCACGAAGTCGATGGGATCGATGGGCGGCAGGGCGGCGAGCGGCGTCCCCTCGACGCGGACGAGCGCGTTGACGGGCACGCTCTCGGGGTGCGGCGTGAGGCGCGCGAGCTCGAGCAGCATGCCGCAGCGATCGGCCACGCTCTCGCCCATGCCGATGATCCCGCCGGAGCACACGGTGATGCCCGCGCGGCGCACGTTGCGCAGCGTGACGAGGCGCTCGTCGTAGCCGCGGGTGGTGATGATCGACTTGTAGTTCTGCCGGCTGGTGTCGAGGTTGTGGTTGTACGCGTCGAGCCCGGCTTCCTTGAGGCGGCGCGCCTGATCCTCGGTGAGCATGCCGAGCGTGCAGCAGGCCTCGAGGCCGAGGGACTTCACGCCGCGCACCATGTCGAGCACGCGCTCGAACGCGGGGCCGTCCTTCACCTCGCGCCAGGCCGCGCCCATGCAGAAGCGGGTCGAGCCGTGCTCGCGCGCCGTCTTGGCCGCGTCGAGCACGGCGTTGACGTCGAGCATCTTCTCCGGACCGACCTCGGTCTCGTAGTGGGACGACTGCGGGCAGTACGCGCAATCCTCGGGGCAACCGCCGGTCTTGACGCTGAGGAGCGTGCAGAGCTGCACCTCGTTGGCGTCGTGAAGGGCGCGGTGAACCGTGCGCGCGCGGTCGAGCAGCTCGAAGAAAGGCAGATCGTGAATGGCCACGATCTCGTCGAGCGTCCAGTCGTGTCGCACTTGGGTGGGATCGGGCGCGGTCGTCTCGGGCATCGCCTGGCTTTACCCCAGCGTTCGACGGCGGCGCAAGCCGCGCGCGCGCCTGCCGGAAGCTCGCCAGATCTTTTGAAATCAACTAACGTGGGCGCGGATGTCGGTCTCCGTCCTGTTCGTGGACGACTCCCCCTGGCGCGGGCCGCCACCGCGAAGCTCCTCGGCGAGCACGGTCTTCGCGTGACGGTGCTCTCCTCGAGCCGGGAGACCCTCGACGTCGACGCGCGCAGCTTCGCCGCCGCCCTCCTCGATTTGGAGCTCGGCGACGGCCTCGGCACCGATGTGGCCGAGCGCCTGCGCCGCGCCGCCCCCGCGCTGCCCATCGCCTTCTTGACGGCCGGCGGGGCCCCGCCCGTGCTCGACGAGGCCCGGCGCCTCGGCCCGGTCTTCTCGAAGACCGGCGACGTCGACGCGGCCATCGCCTGGATCCTCGCGGCCGTGGGCTGACGTCGCGACGATGAGCCCGGCGGCGACCACGTGATCGCGTCACGCCGCCGGGTCGGAGCCGATCGCTACGCGAGGCCGACCGCGGCGCGCGCCCGCGCGACCGTGGCCGAAGCCTTCTCGCGGGCGGCGGCGGCGCCCTTCTTCAGCACCTCGTCGACCTGCGCCGGGTCCTTCATCAGCTCGACGCGGCGCGCGCGGGCCGGACCGAAGTGCTCGAGCACCAGCTCGAAGAGCGCCTGCTTCGCGTGCCCGTACCCCATGCCGGGCGCGCGGAAGCGATCGGCCAGCGCCAGCGTGCGCGGATCGTCCTTGCCCGCGAGGGCGCGGTAGATCTGGAAGATGGTGTTGGTCTCCGGATCCTTCGGATCGTCGACGCCGAGCGAGTCGGTCTTGATGGACATGATGCGCTTGCGGAGCGCCTTCTCTTCCTGGAAGGGATCGATCTCGTTGCCGTAGCTCTTCGACATCTTCTCGCCGTCGATACCGGGGAGCACGGCCGCGTCCGCCGCCATGCGGTGCGCGGGGAGCTTGAAGACCTCGCTCCCGAAGGCGTTGTTGAAGTGCTCGGCGAGGTCGCGCGTGATCTCGACGTGCTGGATCTGATCCTTCCCGACCGGCACCAGATCGGCGTCGACCGCGAGGATGTCGGCGGCCTGGAGGATCGGATACGTGTAGAGCCCGACGTTGGCGAAGAGCCCCTTCTGCACCTTGTCCTTGTAGCTGACGGCCTTGTCCATGTGGCCGATGGGGCAGACGCAGGAGAGCATCCACGCGAGCTCGGTCACCTCGGGCACGTCGTGCTGGAGGTAGATGTTGGACTTCTCGGGATCGAGGCCGAACGCGAGATAGTCGATGACGATCTGACGGATGCGCGCCTTGAGCGCCGCCGGGTCGCGCGAGGTGGTGAGCGCGTGGAACGAGGCGACGAAGATGAAGTTCTCCGAGCTGTCCTGCAGATCGACGAACTGACGAATGGCGCCGGCGTAGTTGCCGAGGTGGAGCTGGCCGGACGGTTGGATGCCGGAGAGGACGCGAGGCTTCTTCTGGCTCATTGGGGGACCTCGGGATACCGCGTCGCGCGGCCCGCGTCGACCGCTCGCGGGCCCGACTGCGCTCAGGTGCGGCGACAGACCTTCTCGTAGAGATCGCCGAAGACGCCTTCGGGGTCGAGGCGACGCTTGGCCTCCTCGTAGCGCGGCCGATCGTAGATCGACCAAAAGCGGCCTCGATCGTAGTGATTTTGCGAGATGAGGCCCTTGATGCCGCCGAGCTCGTAGACCTTCCGTTCGAGCAGCTCGGAGCAGTCGACGTCGGGACGATCGTTCTGCATGCCGTAGACGGCGCAGTCGATGAAGAGATCGTCGGCGGCCTTCGCGACGTGCTCGGCGCGGAGCCACGGATAAGGTCGGGACATGCGATAGGGCACCATCCACAGCGGGTAGAAGCCCATGGCGCCCTCGTACCAAGCGTGAAAGTCGGCGAGCGTCCGCGCGGGGACGAAGACGTCGGAGACCACGTCCGGACGGCGGCGGAGCGCGAGCAGCGGCGCGAGGCGACGGGCCCAGCGAATGAGGTTCGTCGATCCGAGGAAGACCCCGCCGGCGAGCGCGCGCACCGGCCACCACGTGAGCGGCGGAAAGCGCCGTGTGATCCAGTGGCAGTCGGCGTCGTAGCGAAAGAAGTAGTCGGGCGCGGAGAGGTAGTCCTCGGCGCGGCGGGCGGTGCTCTCGTGATAGATGCGCAGGCGCCGATAGGTCGATCGGTACGGCGCGCGGTCCACACCCCAGCCGAGGCAGAGCACGAACGAGCGCGGGCCGTGGGCGATGCCGTCGATGAACTCGGCGTCGCCGGTGCGGCACCACGCGAAGAGCTCGTCGGCGAAAGCGTCGAACGACGCGAAGCGATGGTATTCGACGCGAACGAACGGCTTGCTGGGCACGAGGCGAAAGGCGATCTTCGTGAGCACGCCGAGGGTGCCGTACGATTGATGGATCATCCCGAAGGCGAGCGGGTCCGTCTCCGGTGAGACGCGCAGGACGTCGCCGCGCCCCGTGACGATCTCGTACTCGAGGCAGCCGTCGTGAAAGCCGCCGGCGAGGTGCGAGGAAGACTCGACCGAGCCGCCCGCGACGGCGCCGCCTATGGTGATGCCGACGAGCTCGGGCACCACGGTCGGTCGCAGGCCGAAGATCTGCGTGGCCCGGACGAGCTCGCCGAACGTGAGGCCGGCCTCGGCCGTGCAGCGGCGACCGGACGGATCGATCTCGAGGATGCGATCGAGCGGGCCGGTGCGGATGGGTGCCGCGCGGAGCCGGCGATCCCGCGCCATCGGCACGAGATGCGAGACACCGTCACGCTGCACGCGCGTCGAGCCACGCCGTCCGATGCGTGATTTCACGTCGCCCGCGATGCGAGCCACCACGTCCTCGTGGGAAAGCGTCGATTCCCCCAACGTCTCCTCCCCCGAGCGCAAGGTACGGCGCGCCGGGCAGCGGAGCCACCGTCGAACAACGAGCGTGCGCGCGCGATCTGCCGAGAACGCGCGCCTGCTCGCGATGATGGCTTTCCCATCGCGGACGCTCGATGCGCGCCCCGAACGATGGAGCCCGCGATGTCGATGGAGGATCGTCGACGGTCACGCGCGCCGTGGTGACCGCGCGGCTCGTGTGATGCTCAACCGCGTGCGGCGGCGGCCTCGGCGAGCACGCCGGCCATGAAGTGAACGAGGTCCCACTTCTCCGAGAACGGCGTGCTCGGGCCGAGCTCCACGTGCACGATGGCCGGGCTCACGAGCGCTCGTCGCAGCAGATGCGCCGGCACCTCGGATGCGATCCACTGCGTCTCCGCCGCGGGGATCACGGTGTCGCCCGCGCCGTGCAGAAGGAACACGGGGACCGCCATCCGCGCGAGCTTGCCGTGGGGAGAGACCCGCTCCATCAGCTCGGGCGAGCGCTCGATCTCGGTGAGGATCTCGGGGGCCACCAGATCGATGCGGCCGTCGAAGAGCGCGTCCACCTTGGCCCACGACGCGGGCGAGAGCGCTTCGGCGGCGACGCGCGCCTTGTCGCGCTCGTCCCAGAGCCAGAGGCGAATGGCCTCCTTCGCGGCGGGGACGTCCTCCGCGGGAAAGAAGCGCGACGCGCTCCCATACAGCAACACCAACGCTCCGTAGCCGTGCGCTTCCAAGTGGACGGCGGAGCCATCCGGCCGCTCGACCTCGGAGGTGGCGAAGAAGCGTGAGACGCGCGCGAGATCGTGATGGCCGCCGACGGAGACGACGAAGCCCACGTCCTCCGCGAAGCGCGGATCGGCGGCCGCCATCAGCGAGAGCCCACCTGCGAAGCTCATCCCCATCACGCCGGCGCGGCCTCCGCCGAGCCGTGTCCGCAGCGTGCGCGCGGCGGCGCCGATGGTCTCGATGGATCGCGGATCGACGGTGTAGTCGGCGATCTCCGCGACCTCGGGGGTGAGCACCACCACGCCGCTCGCGGCGATGGCGCGCGAGAACCGCTTCAGGCGCGGCTCGTCGATGGCGAGGCGATGGACGCCGTGCACGAGCACCACGCCCGGCGCGCCGGAGACACCCTGCGGCGTGTACACGCGCGCGCGCACCGGACCGTGCGCGGTCTCGACGGTGCAAGGCTCCTCGTCGACGACGTGGCGATCGAAATCGGCGAGCGCGCCCGTCGCCTTCTCGTCCGCGAAGCGCAGGAGCAGCGAGGCCGCGCGCACGTGCGTGGTGACCGGCCGGATCGCGAGCGCGATCACGAGCAACACGCCGACGAAGATCACCCGGCGAACGCTCGTCGGGCGCGCCCGACGACGAGGAGCGACAGCCGAATCCGTGACGATGTCAACGCTCATGGGATGGGCGGCGAACGCTCCCTCATCGCAGCGCATTCCGGCGCGCTGCACGCCGTTGCCGTCGTGATCGTGCTCCCGAGACGCGACGCGGGGCGCACGCGCGTGAGAGTGTATCGGGGCCGGTGGAGATGTGTGTACGATGCCCGCGACCGAATCTCACGAAACGGAGAAACGATGAGCCAGGGCAATTGGGGTGGCGGTGGTGGGCCGGGCGGTTGGGGTGGTGGCGGCGGTGGTGGATATGGACCTCCCGGTGGCGCGCCTCCCGGCGGCGGTGGCTATGGACCTCCCGGCAGCGCGCCTCCCGGCGGCGGCGGTTATGGGCCTCCCGGCGGCGCGCCTCCTGGTGGTGGTGGTTATGGGCCTCCTGGCGGCGCGCCTCCCGGCGGCGGCGGTTATGGGCCTCCTCCCGGCGGCGGTGGATATGGACCTCCCGGCGGTGCTCCGCCCGGCGGTGGTGGCTACGGCCCGCCCCCCGGCGGCGGCGGTTACGGGCCTCCTCCCGGCGGCGGTGCTCCGCCCGGCGGCGGCGGCTATGGCCCGCCTCCCGGCGGCGGTGGCTATGGCCCGCCTCCCGGTGGCTTCGGTGGGCCGCCTCCGGGCGGATTCGGCGGGCCTCCCGGCTACGGCCCTCCGCCGGATGGCGGCGGTTTCGGCCCCCCGCCGGGGATGATGGGCGGCGGCGGTGCGCGCGCGCAGTTCACCGGTGAAGGCGGCAAGCTCCTCACCACGTTCCTCATCTACGGCTTCGGCCCGCTCCTCGCCGGCGGCACGTTCTTCGGCGTGATGGCGATGATCGGCAGCTTGGTGGACACCGATCGGCGCGGCAATCCCGGCCCGATCGCGATGGCGCTGACCGTGATCGGCATGCTCGCGTACTACGCCGTGATCATCGTCGGCAGCCTCCTCCTGCAGAACAAGATGTTCGAGTTCCGCGCGGAGAACACGATCCTCGACGGGCAGCGCTGCCGCTACACCGGCACGGCGGGTGGTCTCTTCAAGACCATGTTCGTCAACATGATCCTCACCTCGATCACCTTCGGCATCTACGCGCCGTGGGCCGTGGTGAAGCTGTGGACGTTCGTCGCGGAGAACACCGAGGTCAACGGCCAGCGCGGCCGCCTCACCTTCCACGGCGACGGCGGCACGCTGCTCGGCAAGTGGATCGTCGGCATGATCCTCACCTACTGCACGGCCGGCATCTACGGCGCTTGGTTCGCGAACGACATCTTCGCGTACTACTGGGAGAACACGAAGCTCGACAGCCGTCCCTTCGGCTTCCGCAAGGATCCGGGCGGCTTCCTCGGCACGTACATCATCACGGCGCTGCTCAGCTACTGCACGCTTGGCATCTACCTGCCGTGGGGCATCTGCAACATCATCAAGTGGGAGCACGAGCGCGTCAGCTGACGCCGGATGCCGCGATTTGCCGCCTCGATTCGCTCTCGGTCTGTCGCGGCTCCGTCCCGCTCTCCCCGTCGTCGTGATCGGCGGGCTCCTCGCCTTCCTCCCCTTCTCCACCTGCCTCGTTCGCCTCGCCGTCGGCATCCCCTGCCCTGCTTGTGGCCTCACGCGCGCGGTCCTCGCGGCCGCGCGCTTCGATTTCGCCGGCGCCCTCCGCTTCCATCCGCTCTCGCTCGCGCTCATCGTGGTCACCGCCGCCACCGCGCTGTTCGCGTTCGTCGCGAGCGACGCGCATTGGCGGCGCGTGGTGCCCGTCGTCACGGGCAGCGCGGGCGTGGCGCTGATCGCGGTGTGGGCCCTGCGTTTCGCGGGGCTGTTCGGCGGCCCGGTCCCGTAGCGCTCGAGAGATTTCCTCGTCGCCGGCCGGCGGATTCGCGCTTCGCCTGTCCACCTGCGGCGGTTCGCGGTGTAGCATTCGCTGCATCCGCGTCGTGCACATCGGCGCACGCGCGGCGAACGGAGACGTGATGAGCCAGAACTGGGGCGGCGGTGGTGGTGGTTGGGGGCAAGGCGGTTATCCGCCGCCGGGTGGCGCTCCGCCCGGCGGATATGGCGGACCTCCGCCGGGTGGCGCTCCGCCCGGTGGTGGCTACGGCGGTGGCGGCTACGGCCCGCCGCCGGGCGGCGGTGGATTCGGAGCGCCCGGTGGTGGCTTCGCGCCGCCTCCTCCTGGATATCCGCCCGGCTACACGCCCATGGGATCGGGCGGCTCGGTGGCGTGGGAGGACAAGAGCAAAGGCTTGTTCGCGCGCTGGTGGGGCACGGCGAAGGACGTCAACTTCAACCCGCGTGCCCTCTTCGCGGGCGCCGCGCAGAGCGAAGATCCGTGGCCCTCGATCACGTTCGGCGTGATGAACGGCGCCATCATCGGCCTCGTGCTCGGCGTCTTCATCGCCATCATCTACCTCGCGTTCGGGAGCTTCCTGGCCGCGACGATGAGCAGCATGGGCGGGACCTCGAGCGGCGGGCCGGGCCCGGGCGCGCTCGTGGGGATCATGAGCATCGCCGGCGTCGCGGCGATCTTCATCTACCCACTCGAGTTCATGTTCCTGGCCTTCGTCGGGCCGTGGATCTCGGGCGGTCTCAACCACCTCTGTTTGATGATGCTCAAGGGAACGAGCAAGCCGTACATGAGCACGGTGCGCGTCTCCGCGTATGCGCAGGGCGCGAACCTGTGGATGCTCGTCCCCGGTTTCGGCCCGCTCGTCGCGCTGCCCTTCCACATCATCGCGACCGTCGTCGGCCTCGACGAGACGCACAAGTGCGGCACCGGCAAAGCCGTGGCCGCAGTCTTCCTCCCCATCCTGCTCTTCTGCGGCTGCTGCTGCCTGTTCTACGCGCTCGTGGGCGCCATGGGCGCCGCCTCCACGCATCACCGCTGACCGCGAGGGGAGACGGCTCGACGGGCATCGTCCGTGGGGCCGCTCGAACCTCGATCCATCGACGCTGCTTTCGCAGCGAGCCTCTTCGAGCCTCGTTCTCCGTCAACCCTCGCGTTGCGCAGAAGGACACGTGTGCTTCCCCAACGGCCACGCGCTTCGCGCCGACTCGCCGGCTCACTCCTCGTCGGGCGGCGGAGGCGGCGGAGGCTCCATGGCCCTGAGCAGCGCAGCGATGTCCTTGGAGCTCGCGCCCGCCGAGCGCAATCGGTCCGCGAGCGGCGCGGGAGCGGGTTTGGGAGGAGGCTTTGGGGAGGGTGCATTGACCGGCGGCGCCGCATAGGCCGGTGGAGATGCGTTTGCGATGCTCGGCTTCTCCACGATCGGCGCCGGTGGAGATGCGTTTGCGATGCTCGGCTTCTCCACGAGTGGAGGTGGCGCTGCGATCAAGGCCGGCGGCGCCACGATCGGTGGCTCCGCCGAGCCGGCGTCGGCAGGAATCGCCATCATCGGCGGAGGCGCGATGGGCCGCGGCGCTGCGCCGAGTGCCATGGTCTCTTCCCCGACAGCACCCTTGGGAGCCGCGGGCGTGACGGGGCCGGTCCATGGCAATCCCGCGCTGACGACGGGCGCGCTCGCCGTGCCCGGTCCCTGAATCGCGAACGGTGCAATCGCACGTTGGGCGATCGCCGCGCGATCTTCGGGTCGAAGCGCAAACGTGCCTTCACCCACCGCCTCTCGATTCGGTCCCGAGAGCGTCGCTTCACCCGTGGATGCGGAGGGCGCGGCACGAATCACCTCTCCGCTCCAAGGCGTGGCCGCCGTGGTGACGGGCGCGGACGGCGCCGGCGATGCGGCCGCAAAGGGCGTGGCCGCTCGTTGCGCGAGCGCGTCGGCGCGCTCGGACGAGATGGCCATGGTGCCCTCTCCCGCGCCCTCCACGGGCACGCTCGCGGGAGCCGCAGCGCTCGCCGGAGCGTCCGCCGCGGAGGCCGCGATACGGCCCCAATCGGCGACGGCGCCCGGCATCTCGAGCGCGGCGAGGACGAGATGAGATGCGAGCGCCGGCTCGCCGCCCGAGATCTCGAATCGACCTCTCCACACCATGGAGAGGGTCTGTCGATCTCCGTCGATGGCCAGCGTGTCACAGACCATCTCCACCGGACGATCCTCGGGCGCGGCGCCGGGCCGGCGGATTCGGATGCGTGCCGCGCCGCGCGTCGCCGGCAAGCGTGTCTGCACGCGTGGCAGCGAAGGGTGCACACCGTCGAGCACCAACCACTCACCGCCGCGCAGAGGCTCGATTTGCTGATCGCGCGGCGCAGATTGGTAATAGTCCCAAGGCATCTCCTCGGGGATCACGGCGATGGGCGCTTCGATGGCTCGCTTGTCGATGTTGCCGAGGAGCCTTTTGCGGGCGGGCCAAAAGCGCGAGATGGGCGCGAAGCCCGCGGGCCGGCGCGCATCCACGGGATCGAGGATGTTGGGGCTCTCGCTGCCGAGCGGGTTCGGCTCACCGGGCCCGCCGAAGGCGCGCTCGTAGACGAGCGGCATGCGGGTCCAGGGCTCGGGCGCACCGCCCGCGCCGCGGTCTCCGAAGACGTGCACAATCTTGTCGATCAGCGGACGCCCGTCGCGCGCCAGACCGAGCCGCACCGATCCCGAAGGCGCGGGCCGGCCGCCCGGCGCATGCGCGTGGCCCACGAAGGTGACGTCGCAGCGAGGGCGATAAGGCGCGAGATCGGACGCCATCTCGACGCTTCGCGAAGGCACGCCGCCGAAAGTCCGATCGTCGCTCGCAAGCTCTCGCGGTCCGGCGGGCGCCGCCACGCCGTCGGGCGTGATGGCGAAGCTCGCTTTGACGACGACGCTGAGCTGCAGGCGATCACGGTAACGCCACAGCACGATGCCGGCGGAGACCTGACCGTCGGTGAGGAGCACGATCGGCGCGGTGGACACGCCGCGAGCCTATCACCGGTGCATGAGCGTCAGAGGTTGATCTCGAATCCAGCCAAGAGCGCGTACATGTCCGGCGACGGCGGAGCGACGGTGAGGCCGATCATCGGCCGTCGAATCTCGCGCAGCACGGTGTAGACGTCGACGCCCATGCCGATCTGATCGCCGAGCTGGGTAGGATTGGAGATGAGGCCACTCGACACCTGGCTGAGGCTGACGGAGGTGATCATCGGACGGGTGTACCGGCCGCGCAGGCGCATGGTGACGCGCGTGGCCGTGCGCTCCTCGACGAGCACGAAGATCTGACATCGCAGGGCGTCGATCGCGACACCGATGTCGCCGCCCCACCATTGGAACGAGAGGATGAACGCTCCACCGCTGCTGGTCGTGGTGTTGAGGTTCACGGCCGGCGGCGCGGTCTCGGTGGAGAGGCCGCGGCGCAACGATCGCAGCCGATCCGACGTGCTGTCGGCGTCGGGGCCATAGAGGGTGAGCGGCCCGTTTCCGCCACGCACCCAGTCGAGGCCGATGAGCGCGTCGGCCACCGGGCGCCCCGCGTGCCGCACCATGCCGAGGATGTGACCGGCGTTCATGATCGCGCACCCTCGCCGCCGCGCGTCGCCTTCATCGTGGCATCCACCTCCCCTAGGCGATGACGAGATGCGGTGAGTGTCAAGGATGCGGCGCGCGTCGGCTGCACGAAAGTCGTTCCCTCGCGAAGGGATGATGTCTTAGCCTCCGGGGCGGAGGGTTCGGGCCCCCATGCCTAACGTCGAGCTGTCGTTTCCGGGCCGCAGCGAGACCTTTTCCGTGCGGAGCTTCCGCGTGGACGAGGCCATCTCCGCGCCGTTCTCCATTTCGTTGTCCGCGCGATCGGAGCTGGACGACGCCGATCTCGATGCCCTCACCGGCAGCGACGCGGTGTTCTCCGTCGGCACGTCGGCGGCGCTCGGCGATCGCGTCCTTCACTGGACGGGGATCTGTGCGCACGCCGAGCTCATCCATGCCGAGCCGACGGGGCTTTCGACCTATTCGCTCACCATCGTGCCGCACTTGTGGCTCCTCACCCAGCGCACCAACTGCCGCGTCTTCCGGCGCATGACGGCGCCGGAGATGGCCGCGACGGTGCTGCGCGAGTGGGGCCTCACGCCGGAGATGCGCATCGACACGAGCGCGTATCCGGTGCTCGATTTCCGGGTCCAATACAACGAGACGGATTTCTCCTTCGTCTCTCGCATGCTCGAAGAGTCGGGCGTCGCGTACTTCTTTCACACGGTGGACGATCGATCCGAGATCGTCTTCAGCGATCGACCGCAGCAGGAGGAGCAACGGGGCGAGCCGATTCCCTTCCTCGCCGATCCATCGACCGCGGCCGGCAACCTTTATGTGACGCGGCTTTATCGATCCACGCACGTCCGCCCGGGTGCCTATCGCGTCCGCGACTACGACTTTCTACATCCCTCGTTCGATCTGCATGGTGACGCTCAGCCTCGTCCGCCCGAGCAGCGGCTCGAACGCTACGAATATTTGCCGGGGACCGCGCTCGCGCTCACCTCGGGCGCGCCGGCCTCGTCCGGCCCGCAGTCCGTGCCCTTGCGCGCCACCGCGGAGCCGACGGTGCTCGGCCGGGTGGCGCAGCGGCGGCTCGACGCTGCGCGCGTCGATCGCAAGGTGCTGAGCTTCGAGACCAACGTGATCGATCTGGCGCTGGGCATGATCACCGCGGTCGCAGGGCACCCGCGGAGCGACATCACGGCGGACACGCGGCTCCTGATCACGCAAACGAGCCTCGAGGGAGCGGCCGCCGGCGAGGTGCGCTTGATCGTCAAAGCAGCCTTCGCGTCGCGCGTGTACCGCCCGGCGCTGACCACGCCGCGGCCCTTCATTTCAGGGGTGCAGAGCGCGACGGTGGTGGGCCCGCCGCACGAGGAGATCCACATCGACGAGCATGGCCGCGTGCGCGTGCTCTTCCCGTGGGATCAAGAAGGTGCCCGCGCCGACGGCAGCTCGTGCTGGGTGCGCGTGAGCCAAGCGTGGGCCGGCGCCGGCTTCGGCGTGGTGGCGCATCCGCGCGTGGGCGACGAGGTGCTCGTCTCCTTCCTCGACGGCGATCCCGACGAGCCCGTCGTCGTGGGCCGCCTCTACAACGCCACGCACTTGCATCCCTATCGATTGCCGGCCGAAAAGACGAGGACGGGGATCCGCACGCGCACCTCGCGCGGCGGTGGTGGCCACAACGAGATCGTCTTCGAGGATCGCGTCGGCTTCGAGTCCATCCGGCTCCACGCCCACAAGGATCTCATCGAGAACGTGCAGCGCGATCACCACACGACGGTGCACCGCAACCGCGTCGATCGGGTGCATGGGGACACCTCGTCTCGCATCGAGGGGACGCGCGCCGAATCCATCGGACAGAGCTCGCTGCTCGCCATCGAGGGCGATCGCACCGAGATGATCTCGGGCACGTCGACCACCACGCTCGACGGCGCGAGCCACGTCCAGGCGCAGGGCGATCGGCACGAGCACTACGAGGCCGACTTCCAGCGCACCGTCGAGGGGCGGGCCACGCTCGACTATCGCGGCGGCAGAGACGTGCGGGTGAGCGGCGGCGAGACGACGCGCATCCTCGGCGACACCAGCGCGCTCTACGTCGGCGCTCGACGCATGGACGTCGCCGGCCCGAGCTTCACCGTGTTCGGCGACACCGTGCACGTCACCGCTTCCGGCGGGGCTGCGATCGCCGGTGGCCACGGCGCGCAGCTCGGTCGCGCCGAGGTGTCGGAAGAGGGCGAGATCGAGATCAGCGCCCCCTCGGTCACGGTGCGCGGCGAGACGGCGCTCACGCTCTCCGTGGGGTCTTCGCGCATCGTCATCCAAGGCGACAAGATCATCATCGACGCCGAGACCATCGAGATCGCCGCGAAGAAAGAGGTGGCGCTCACGACCGACTCGGCCTCCACAGTGTGGGCCGACGCCATCTTGGCCAAGGCCGAATCGATCCGCGCGGCCTCGTCGGGCGGATCATCGTTGGAGCTCGGGAGCAAAGCCAAGCTCGATGGCCCATCCATCGCCCTCGGCGAGAGCGCCTCCGTCGAGAAACGCGCCTTCGAGCGGCGCAAGACCGAGCTGCCGACGGTGCCCAAGACACGCGTGAACCTCCGCGATCTCGCGGGGCGATCGATCGCGAACGCGGCTTACGAGGTCTCTTTGCCCGGATACACCGATCGCGGCACGGCCTCGGGAGGGTCGATCGAAGTCCCGGTGTTCGATGATGTGGAGTCGTGCTTGGTGCGCTGGGGGCGCCCGCTCGCGGATCGAGAGGCGGGCGCGTCGCAGGAGCCGTTCGAGTTCCAGAGCACCATCTTCCTCCGCACCGACGTGCCGGGAAACGAGGCCGAGACCGCGCGGCGCAAGCTCCGCAACATGGGCCATCAGCACGAGAGCCTGCACGCGGCGAAGCACGCTTTCGCGCGCCGCGTGGGCATCGCCGACGCCGAAGACGAAGGGATGCTGACCTCCAGCATCGAAGCCGAGCACAGGGGCTGACATGACCGAACCCAACGTCCCGCCGGCGATGAGCGTGCCGGCGACGCCGCCGTCGTTTCGCGTGCGCGTCTACGTCCTCACGCCGCTCGAGCTGGAGAAGCGGCGCGCCGGCGAGTCGTTCACGCCGCACTTCGCCGACAAGGAGTATCGCCTCCTCTGGGGCACCGAGCCGGTGCAACACGACTTCTCCAGCGCGCCGCCCGACGTGCGCGCGAGCTACGAGGCCATCTCCGGCGGCGTCGATGGGGCCCGCATCGCGGTGCCCAGGGCCTATTATGGGACGGTCGGCGCCGATGGCCTCGTCAGCGTGGACGTCGTCGACGTGCGCAACGGCGAGTCGGTGCTCGAGATCGGCGAGTATCGCGACCGGCCTCCTTCGGGGCTCACGGCCGCGCTCTGGGCGCTGGATCAGCGCGCCCGAAGGCACAATTTCAACCCGCTCGTGCGCATCCCGCTCGCGCGCGTCGATCCGCCGCTGGTCGCGGAGGCGTCACGCGACGTGGAGATCTGGTGGCGCCTCTGGAACCTGGGTCAGATCGATCGCTTCCAGATCCACCCCCGCCAGCCCATCGACGACGAGGACCTCCCCGGCGGCGATCACTCGGAGCACGAAGGCGACGACCTGACGACCTACGAGCGCCAGGCCGGCCGCATCTACCGGGCCCAAAACCAGATCTCGAAAGCACGTTGGAACCACGCGCGCGTGCTCCTCGAGGCGACGTCGTTCGACGAGCTCGACGACGCGACGCTCCTCGACAATCTACGCCGCCACCACGATCGAGAGGACCCGCCCCGATGAGCGTCCCGAGCGCGCACGATCTCTTCCCGGATCTCTGCACCACCACGACCACCGAGCGCGTTTGCTACGTGCGCGACGGCGTCAACTCCACCGTCGTGGTGCCGGGCGACTGGGTCCCCGACGACGAAGCCCAGCAGCGCGTGCACGGTTATGGGCGCGCCCAGCTCCTCGGGGACACGACCGACGTCTGGCACAACGACGTGGAGTTCTTCGTCGGCGGTCGCGACACGTACGACGCCATGTGGGAGGCCATCCAGGACGCGATGGAAGCCGGCGCAAACGGCTTCGTCGGCCACATCGGGTGGACCTGCTGGCTCGGCACCAGCTTCACGCGCAGGCGCGATTACCGGGCCGTGATGGCGGAGCTCGCGCAGCGCCGCGTGACCACGCGCACGCTGTATTGGGCCGGATCGGGCGCCGCGTCCGATCTCGCGCTCGAGCAGCGTGAGATCGAGTCAGCCATCGCTGCCATCAATGGCCTGAGCCCCGCGGGGGTCGCGCGGGCCTTCCGCGACAGCCGCACCAAGCGGTTCGGATCCCATCATCAAAAGATCTGGGTCATCCTCGGCACGCGAGGGCTCTCCGCGTTCTTCGGCGGCGTGGACGTCCATCCGAATCGCATCCTCCCCGGCACGGATTTCAAAGACCCTTGGCACGACGTGCACGCGCGCGTGCGCGGGCCGGCGGCGGAGCGATTTCTCGGCATCTTCCTGTGGCGTCTGATGGCCGCGGTCGAGTGGGGATCGCAGGCCGTCCCCGCGCCGGAGGCGACGCCGCCCCCGCCCCGCGCGCGCCGCTGCCCGGAGAGCTCGTGGGCGACGTGGAGCGCCCTCACCCGACCGAGCTCCACGCGCATCAGGTCGACGTGCACGGCGTGTATCAGATCTGGAATCGATACAAATCGGGCGCGCGCGCCGTGCGGCACTTCGGCGGTCGCAACCCGGTCCGCGTGCACGCGGGCGCCACGGTGGGGAATCCGCAGCTCGCGCGCGCCGACTTCCGCTCCGAGATCCATTTCATGGTCCGCAACGGCATCGAGCAGAGCCGGCGCTTCATCTACATCGAGGATCAGTATTTCTGGCACATCGAGATGGCGCGCTGGCTGGGTGAGCGCGTGCGCGACGGCCGAATCAAAGAGCTCGTCATCGTCACCAACATGGAGACTGGTTTGGCCGAGCACCCGCCGCACACGCGCCTCGCGCTCCAGCACCTCGCGCATCGCGCGCACGGCCACACGGATCGCATCCTCGTCTTCGAGCGGATTGGCACGCATGGGCGCTACGTGCACTCGAAGATGTTCATCTACGACGACGTCTCGGCGCACGTCGGGTCCGCGAACTTCAACCAACGTGGCTATTCGCACGACAGCGAGTCCGCCGGTGTCTGGGTCGACCGGGTGCTTGGTCAAACGAGCTGGGACATGGTCGGTGCCAGCCTGGCGCGCAAGCTGCGCGTGAAGCTCTGGGAGAAGCACCTCGGCGTCCCGACGCGACACCTCTTCGACGCGCTCGGGGCCATGAAGTACTGGCACGCGCTGGCGGAGCAGACGGGGGCGCCCACGGCTCTCGTCGCGGGCGCGGCGGCGCCCAGCGTTCACCCCGTCGTCATCGATGGACAGCGCTGGTCGCAATGGGCGCGTCACCAATCGGAGGAGCCGCCGTGGGACGTCACCGTCATGCACGGAGATCCCTTTTCGGTGGAGCCTCACGATTGGATCGTGGATCCGGCCTGATCACGACGAGCGCGAGCGCACACGCGTCATCGCATCCATCGAACACGTGCCTCACGCTGTCCGATGGATGCGCCCTCAGCTTCGTTCCCCATTGCCGAGCGCCTCCCGCGTCATCAGCGCGCCGATCGCGCCGCCGATCGGCACCGACAAGAGGAGCCCGCTCAGGATCCGCGTCGGGTGAAACACGGGATGGAGCCCGAGATCCTGCGTCACCACCTCTGCCAACATGAAGAGCGCCGCCGCGGGCACGACGATGCGCAGGGCGCGCAGCGGGAGCGCAGGCCAGGCGAGCGCCGCGCTGATCGAGAGGCCCATCCAGATGCCGAGACAGCGGCTGCACAGCGGCATCGGCACGCCGAGGATGGAGATCACCCGCTCGGGGATGCGATGGCAGAGCAACGCGAACGGTAGGTCGACCATCGCATGGAGCAACGCGGGCCCGGTCGAACGCAGGATGGTCGCCGCCGCGATGCCCACGGCGACCGACGCGAACGCGGTGCGCGCCGCGATGACGGCCGCGCGCCGGCTGCGTCGCAGGGCCTCGGCCTCGGGATCCCGCGCGTCGTGGGGCGCCGGCGAGATCACGCGGGCGGGCGGAGCGAGGCCGAGGCCACGCCCTGAGAGACGAGCTGTTTGTGACTCATCTCGAAGGTCTGCATGCCGTAGGGGCTCGCGCCCTTCTCCATCAGCTCGCGGAGCTGGGTCGCGAGCTCGTCGCTGCCTTCGGGCGTACGCAGCGCCTCGCGGACGGCGGCGGTGGCGACGAGCACCTCGCTGCACAAGGCCACGCCGGAGCCGTCGCGCTTGACCACGAGGCGCTGCGCCAGCACGCCGGCGAGCGACGCGGCGAGGCGCGGCGCGAGATCGTGCACGCCGCGGCCCAGCGCCTGGAGACGGCCGACGGCGCGCGTCACGTCGGGCGCAGCGACCGCGGCGATGATCAGGTGGCCGCACTCCGCAGCCTCGAGCGCCGCCGCGAAGGTGTCGTGGTCGCGCAGATCGGAGATCACGATCACGTCCGGATCGAGCCAGCGCGCCGCGCGCACGCCGGACGCGAACGAGACGGCATCCTCACCGATGCTGCGCTGGCTGACGCTGCCGCGATGATCCTCGTGCCAGAGCTCGATGGGCTCTTCGAGCGTGACGATGTGTCGTGGATAGCTGTCGTTGAGGTGGCCGACCATGGCCGCGAGGGTCGTCGTCTTCCCCTGCCCCGTGCCGCCGGCGACGATCAGGATGCCCTGCTTCGTCTCCGCGAGCGCCGTCACGGCGGCGGGCACGCCGAGCTCGGCGAAGGTCGGGATCTTCACCGGCAGCGCGCGCATCACCAGCGCGAGGTCGCCGCGCTGTCGGTACGCGGTGACACGAAATCGCCCGACGCCCGAGGCTTCGTAGACGAAGACGACCTCGTGCGCGGCGTCGAGGCGCGCTTCGCCGGCCGGGCCGACGAGAAGGCGCGCAGCCGCCAGCGTGTCCGCGGCGAGGATCTTGTCGCCGCGGAAGTACACGAGATCACCGCGGACACGCGCGCCCGGCGGTTGCCCGACGCGGAGGTGGACATCGGAAGCGCCCGCCGCGAGCGCCTTGCCGAGCAAGCGATGGAGGAAGACCTCGGACGCGTACGGAGAGCTCACGCGGCGAGCCTACCATCCCTCGCATCCGGCGGCGCTTCGGCGAAAGGTCCTCCGCGGATCACCGATCACTCGGGGATGCGCGCCCGATCGACGTACCCATGCTCGGCGAGCGCCCGAGCCGCCGAGACCGCGAGCGCGCGCTCCTCGGGAGGCGCGCCGCCGTCCGCCGCGAGCGCGAGGAGCGCTTCGGCACAACGCTTTGCGCCCTCGGGATCGAGCGCTTCGCGCTGGTGCCGCGGCCGGCCGGCGATGCCCAGGATGGCGCTCAGGATCGCGCGTCGCGACAGGCCGGGCCGAAGGAGCGTGGCCAGTGGGCCCAGCGCGATCTCGCCGTCATCCGCATACGGCAGCGCCGCCAGCGCGGTGTCGGCGATCTCCCCGCCGTCGGCGACGCCGGCGAGCAGCTCGGTCGCTCCGACGGCATGCGCGAGCCGCGCCTTCTCCAGCGCATCCTCGCCCGCGGCCAACATCCAGCGTGGATCCGTGCGACGCGGGCTCTCGCGCACCGGCGCGCTCGCCGTCGCCGTGGGCGCAGCCGTCGCGACGGTGGGAGGCGTGGGCGGTGGTGGAGGCGGCGGCGTGCAGGCCGCGAGGATCGTCACGACGATCCCCGCGGCGCGATGCACACGCCGGCGCGCCGGCTCATCCAGCGCGGGGCGTGGAGCCATGCGCGGCCCCATCGCGAACGACCTCACGGCATCGACGACATCGGCAGGCCGCGCTTGCCGGCGGGACGCTCGTCCTCGGCCTTCTTGTTGAACTCCTCGACCGCGCGGTTGATGTGCATCGAGCAGAACTTGGGGCCGCACATCGAGCAGAACTCGGCGCTCTTGAAGTAGTCCTCGGACAGCGTCTCGTCGTGCATGCTCTGCGCCGTCTCGGGATCGAGCGAGAGCGCGAACTGCTGCTTCCAATCGAACGCGTAGCGCGCGCGGCTGAGCGCGTCGTCGCGATCGCGCGCGCCGGGGCGCTTGCGGGCCACGTCGGCCGCGTGCGCCGCGATCTTGTAGGCGATGAGGCCCTGCTTCACGTCCTCGGCGTTGGGCAGCCCGAGGTGCTCCTTCGGCGTCACGTAGCAGAGCATCGAGGCGCCCGCGTAGCCGGCCATCGTCGCGCCGATGCAGCTCGTGATGTGATCGTAGCCGGGCGCGATGTCGGTGACGAGCGGCCCGAGGACGTAGAAGGGCGCCTCGTGGCAGAGCTCCATCTCCTTCTTCACGTTCATCTCGATCTGATCGAACGGCACGTGCCCCGGCCCTTCGATCATCACCTGCACGTCCTTCTTCCACGCTTCGAGCGTGAGCTCGCCGAGCGTCTTCAGCTCCGCGAACTGGGCGGCGTCGCTCGCGTCCGCGAGGCAGCCCGGGCGGAGGCCGTCACCCGCCGAGATGGTCACGTCGTACTTGGCGCAGATCTCGAGGACCTTGTCCCAGTGCGTGTAGAAAGGGTTCTCCTTGCCGTGCTCGATCATCCACTGCGCCATGATCGAGCCGCCGCGCGAGACGATCCCGGTGATGCGGTGCTGCACGAGCGGCAGATGCGCGCGGAGAAGGCCGGCGTGGATGGTGAAGTAGTCGACGCCCTGCTTCGCCTGGTGCTCGAGCATGCCGATGAGATCGTCGGCCGTGAGGCGCTTGACGTCCTTGGCGATCTGGAGCGCCTGGTAGATCGGCACCGTGCCGATCGGCACCGGCGAGGCCGCGAGGATGGCGCGGCGGATGCCGTCGATGTCGCCGCCGGTGGAGAGATCCATCACCGTGTCGGCGCCGTACTTGAGCGAGTACTGGAGCTTCTCGAGCTCGCCGGAGACGTCGCTCGTCACCTGGCTGTTGCCGATGTTCGCGTTGACCTTGCAGAGCGCCGCGACGCCGATGCACATCGGCTCGAGGTTCGTGTGGTTGACGTTGGCGGGGATGACCATGCGGCCCCGCGCCACTTCGTCGCGGACGAGCTCGGGCGCGAGCTTCTCGCGCCGCGCGACGAACTCCATCTCGTCGGTCACGACGCCCTTCCGGGCGAAGTGCATCTGGCTCTGGTTCGGGCTCTCGGCGCGCTTCGAAACCCACTCGGTACGCATGGGACGGGACCTCGCTCGTTCGGTTTCTCGGGGACCGGGGACCAGCCCCGATCGCCGATCGCCTGCCTAGGGCGCTATGCGGCGCGATGCAAGCCCGGGCAGGGGCGCCCTTCCGTGTTCGCGAGCGCGACGCCGGGCGGTGGTCAATCGCCACAGCAGCGGAACCCAAGCGTGGGGCTCCCGGAGCGGGGCTCGCCGACGGGGACGCCGAAGTGCATCCCATCGAGCACGGTGCCGCAGATGTACCGCGAGGCATTGCCGGCCGGCCCGCCGGGAATATCGGTGGGCTGGTAGCTGCCGCCGCGAACGATGCACCCGACGCCGCCCGACACGGGGAAGCCGCCCGCGCAGTTGTCCTCCCACTCCGCGACGTTGCCGCTCATGTCGAAGACGCCGTCCAACGGCGGCGCCTGGCCCCGGCAGCCGGGTGTCTGCCCCACGGGGGCCGCCGGCGCGAGGTCGTTGCATGCTCCGGCCGCGAACGCAGATCCGTACGGGAACGGCGTTGCCCCACCATTGGAGCACGCGTTGAACCACTGGCTGGCCTCCGGGTCCGTGATGTCGTCGCTCTGGCTGGAGATCGGGCCTCCACCGACGCGACCGCAGAGGCGCTTGCCGGCCCAGCGGCAGTACGCTTCCGCGTCGCACCAGTCGACGCAGACCACGGGAAGATTGCCGGTGGCGACCGGGTCGTAGGGCGTGTTGGGAGGGCCGCACGCGGCCGCGTTGGGGTAGCTGATTTCGAGGTCGCCCGGCGCGAAGCTCGTCTTCGATGCGCAGTACGGCGAGGATGGATCCGGCTGGGGATTGCTCTGGAGGAACTCGTCGTAAGCGGCCTGCGAGACCTCGGTGCTGTCGATGTAGTAGCTGACGCCGCTCGGCGACTGCACGGCCACCATTCCGGCGCGCGGGCCGGTCGTCTGGCTGGTGTACGTCCCCGTGGCGCTGCCGTCGCCGGGATCGACACCGACGATGATGCTCTGGCTGCACGCGGACGCGAGGAAGAGGGCGAAGAGCGGGATGACTGGATGCCGTTGGATCATGCGTGCTTGATGGCCGCTGCGCGCTCGGCCTTCATCGAGCGTCGTCGATATCGGTGAGCTTCTTGATGCGCTCCGCGAACGCGCTCCGCGGGTAGCTCGCGAGGAAGGCGTGCGCGCGCGTGCGCGCCTCGGCGCGGCGCCCGAGTCGGACGAGCGCACCGATGGCGATGGCCTCGCGCTCCTGCACGAACAGGCCCGACGGGAAGCGCTGGTTGCCTTCGACGGCGAGCGCGAGCACCGTGGCCGGATCGCCGGCTTCCCGCGCGCGCAGCCGGCCGAGGTGCTCCAGCTCGGCGGAGAGAGCACCGCCCGCGGCCGACGGCGCCGCGGGCTCGGGGGCGCGCGCTGCAAGAGGCACGACGGGAGCGGCTGCCGGCAGCCGCGCAGGCTCGGCGGGCGCCGGCGCCTGCGTTTTGGACACCACCGTGACGGCGGCCCGCGGCTCTCCATCACGCGCGCGAGCTTGCGTGACGGTGGGTGTCGCCGTCGCGAGCGGCGCCGACGAGGGATCGGGCGGCGCCGGTGTCGGGCGGGGTCCTTCGTCGGCGGTCGGCGCAACAGGCACGACGACGCTCGCGGTCGGCGGAGCCGGCGCAGGCGAGCGCGACGGCGAGCTCGAGAGGAGCACCGCCGATCCGCCGAGCGTGACGACGCCGAGCAGCGCGCCTTTGATCACGGCGCCGAGCACCGTCTTCGCACCCGCACCCGCTCCGGCACCACCACCGGCCGCGCCCGCTCCCGCGCGGAGCGTCTCCTCGTATTTCGCGAGGCCGGCGGTGACATCGTACCCGGTGTCGCCGTGCGCAGCCGCCCGCGTCAGATCATCACGGAGCGCGCGAGCGACGGCCGGATCGTCGCGGAGGCGGGGGGCGATCCGTGGCTCATGCGGTCTCCTTCTTCGCGCCCGGATGGATCAGCCCTGGGCTCGAGTCGTCGAGGCGGGCGTACGCTGCCTGGAAGCCGCGGCGCGCGGCGTGGAGCCGCGAGTACACCGTGCCGATTGGGATCCGCATCCCGGCCGCGATGCTCTCGCACGAGGCGCCCTCAATCTCGTACAGGATGAAGACCGCGCGGTGCTCGAGGCTCAGCGTGTCGAGCGCCTGCTGCACGCGCGCGAGCGACTCCGTCGCAGCGACCACTTCGAACGGGGTCGCGCCTCCGTTTTCGGGCGGGGGCACCGCGGCGAACGCGCTGGCGCGACGCCGACGGCTGCGGCGCATGTCGGACGCGACGCGCAGTGCGATCTCCGCGAGCCACGTCGTCGGCTGCGCGTCTCCTTCGACGAACCCGCCGCGCCGGTGGGCGATCAAGAACACCTCCTGGACGGCGTCGTCGAGCTCCGGGCGCTTCACCCCGAGCCTCACCAAGAAGCACGCGACGAAGGCGGCGTGCGCTCGGAAGAGCGCCCCTCCTCCGATGGGCGTGGCGCGCGCGCTGCTCGGGGGATCCACGCCCGCTTCATGGCCGGACACCGCGAGGCCCTTCAGTGAAATGTGAGCTCCGGGCCGAAGGTCACGGCCGCTCCGATGACGGGTAGGTTGCTCGCGGTGACAGTGGCCCCCGCGGACGTCACCACCTCGAAGCGGGGGCGCGTGAAAGGGACGATCGCGTCGGCGCCGAGGACGAAGCCGAACCACGGGTGCAACGACAAGCGCGCGTCGGTGCGGGCGAGCGCCGCTCCCCACGGCGCGGACGACGGGGCAGCGGCGTTCGTCCCGGCAGGCGTCGCGTGGAGCCTGCCCGCCGCGAGCCCGAGGCACGCGCGGGCGCGACCGAATCTCCACGCGATCGCGGCGCAGGTGTCGACGCGGCCCGCCAGGAGGCTGACGTCGACCGAGCGGGCGTCCAGGGAGAGCGTGCTTGCCGCGGAAATCAGGCCGGAAAAGCGGAGCTCGATGGGCGGCGCGAAGCGCACGCCGAACGTCGGCGCGAACGCCGCGGTGGGTGCGGGCAGCAACCCGAAGAGCACGACGGCGTCGACCGAGCCGGCGTACGCAGGCCATCGCGGTGCCACCGGCGGCGAGGGCGGCGGCGGCGTGACGCCGAGGGTCTCAAGGACGGTGGCGTCGATGGCGAGGGCGCCCGCCAGGCCCACCGCCGCACGCACCTCGTCACACGGCGCGGCGAGGCCCGGGAACTGACGCTCGCCGACGATCTCGCCGTCGCGCCGCACCCGGACCATCAGGCCCTCGGCGCTGTCGGGCTCGCCGGTGATCTCGAGCACGACGCGACGATCGACGGCGTCGCGCTTGAGCCAGCGCGCGAGGACGGGCGCGAGCGACGCCGCGTCGAAACATGCATTGGGCTCGACGCGTACGGCCTCGACGACCGTGTGGGTTTGCGGCGCCGCCGCCGCCTCACGCGTTGCGAGAGCTCCCATGACGACGACGAGCATCGCCGTACGCGCCGCGCGGTGCACGCCGATGGGTCAGCTCGTCGCCGACGTCGGCGCCGGCAGGACGGCCATGAAGTCGCGCGCCATGCGCGGCTCGTAGCTGCTGAGGAGCTCTTCGACGCGCTCGTAGGTGCTCGCGCGCACGATGAGCCCGACGTGATGGGCGGGGTGTCCGTCGAGGCGCCACACGATCTCCGGATCGTCGTACGCCGACGTGTCCGGCTTCTCCTGGCGCGCCAGCGAGAGCACGAGCCCGGCGTAGTCCTTCCGGTGCTCGGGCACCTCGTACGGCTCTTCGCCTTGCGAGATCTCGATCTTGGCCCACTCGCGCCACGGGTTCAGCCCCGTCGAGGCCTCGACGAGATCGGCGATGTGCGCGCCGCCGACGCGCGCCGCCGTCTCGAGGAAGTAGATCTTCCCGTCGTCGCGGCCGCGGATGAACTCGGTGTGCGTGACGCCGCGCACGAGGTTCAGGTGCTCGACGACCTTGGCGTGCGCCGCGAGGACATCGCGCTCCAGCTCGCTGCCGCGCGGAACGGTGCGCGTACAGAAGATGCCGCCGCCCTGATGCATCAGCTCGAAGAGCGGCTTGCGATACTGGTGCACCTCGGCGAACACGACCTGCCGCTCGGAGACGATGGAGTCGACGTGGAGGACGTCGCCCGGGATCATCCGCTCCACGAGGTAGCTCGACTGCTGATCGCCGAGCTCTTCGATGGCCTTCCACACGTCGTCGGCGCGCTCGAACTTCTTGATGCCGACGCTCGACGCCTCGCTGCGCGGCTTGAGCAGCCACGGGCCCGGCACGCTCTCGAGGAAGCGGTGGATCTTGGCGTGGTTCAAGACGTGGACGAACTCGGGGATGTCGATGCCGCGATCCTTCGCGCGGGCGCGCATGGCGAGCTTGTCGCGGAAGTAACGCGCCGTCGTCTCGCCCATGCCTGGGATGCGGAGGTGCTCGCGTAGGTGGGCCGCGATCTCGACGTCGTAGTCGTCGAGCGGGACGATGCGCGCGATGTCACGCGTGCGCGCCAAGTAGCTCACGGCGTTCACCACCGCGCGCAGATCGGTCATGGAGTGGACGGCGAAGACCTCGTCGCAGAACTCGCGCGCCCACGGCTTGCTGAGGAGCGGCTCCAGCGTGAGGAGGATGACGTGACAACCCTCGCGCTTGCATTGCTCGAGGAAGGCGTTGCCCTTGAAGTAGCTGGCGACGCAGAGAATGGTGCGGCCCTTGGCCGGGATGAGGGACGGGCGATGATCTGTCATGGTGAGGGGGCGGCGAGCCTAGCCCAAAACCGAAGGCGTGCGCGGGTCTTCGCCGGACGCGGCAAAATCGGGCGGGATTTCTCACTGCGCGCCGCTACAGTTCGCCCGCTCGCGACGGCCCGAAGCGACGCCTTTGCCTCATGACCGACTACGTCATCAACCACCTCGGCCCCTTCGACGTGCCCGGGCTCAAGGCGCGCCGCGTGCGCGTCTTCGTGCCCCCGCGCCAAGGCTCCGCCCCCTCGCCCGTGCTCTACATGTTCGACGGGCAGAACATCTACGACGACGAGCCCTCGTACTCCGGCGGCTGGTACTTGCACCGCACCGCGCGCTCGATCTGGAAACGGTACGGCCGCGCGCCGGTCATCGTCGGCATCGATCACGGCGGCGAGGCCCGCGTGGACGAGCTCACGCCTTGGCCGGGTGAGCGCGGCGGCGGCGGCACCGACGCGCTCGTCGATTGGATGATCGGCTCGCTCATGCCCCGCATCCGCGAGGACTTTCGCGTCGCCGAAGACCCGGCGCAGGTCGGCATCGGCGGCTCGTCGATGGGTGGCCTCGGCGCCCTCTACGCCCACTTTCGCAACCCCGAGCGGTTCGGCTTGGTGCTCAGCATGTCGCCGTCGCTCTGGGTCGGGCGCGGCCACATCTTCGCGCACATCACCACGAAGTCGAAGCCGTGGACCTCGCGCATCTACCTCGACGCCGGCGCGCTCGAAGCCGGCGGACGCATGCTCGAGTCCGCGCGCCGCCTCGCCGCCGAGCTGCGCGCCCGCGGTTGGGACGACGGCTCGCTGCGCTTCGTCGAAGCCAAGCGCGGCACGCACAGCGAGAAGCACTGGCGCCGGCGCGCCCCCGGCGCGCTCGAGTTCCTCTTCCTGCCCGAGTCGCAGAAGAAGCCCCGCAAAGCCTCACGCTAATCGATCGCATCCACCGCGCGGTACGCGAGCCCCGGAATGCGCGGTGTCCGCACGTCGTGCCCGCTCTGTCTCTCCCACGCTTCCCACGACTCGATCTTGTACGCGAGCCCTTCTGGATCGCCCCCGTTCGCGGCTTCCTTGCGACGAGCCCAAGCCGCATCCGAGCGGATGAGCGGCCATCCCCGCATCGCCAGCGCGACCGCGAACGTCTGGATGGCATCGAAGTACAAGGGATCTTCCGCATCGTCGTCCGCGAGCGCCTCGAGCGCGTCGAGCTCGGACCAGCCCAGCTGATCGCCGTCGCGCGTCGCCGTGATCAACGGCGTGACGTGCCCCGCGCGCACCACACCGAAGCGCGCCTCGTGCTCACCGATGTCGACGTACGGCCCACCGTCCTCGCGCATGTGGAACACGAGCGCATGCTTCCAATCGCGTACCCACATGCCGAGCCCCTGATAGAACCGCACCGCCGGCTGCCAGGTCCAATGCGTGGGCACGCGCAGCCCCGCGGCGCCGCACGCCTTCACGGCCGCCTGCGCGCGCCGCACGATCCGCCCCGCGATACCGCGCCTCCGATGAGACGGGAACGTGTACAGGCTCGACACGGTCACCATCGCGCCGCTCAGATACGCGGTGGCGAGCGCCATGATCCCGGCGCGCTCCCCGCCGTCGCGGATCCAATAAGGGAGCCTGTACCAATCGTGCCCGTGTGGGCTCGAGAGCGGTTCGTCGCTCGTCGCGCGCGGCTCCCAGCGCTCGCGATCCTCGGGCGTGAGCGCGCGGGGATCGAGGGCGACGAAGAAGCGGTTCTCCACGAGCGATGCGAGCTCGCAGTCGAGCCACCGGCGCGTCTCTTCGCCGTCGTGTGCGAGCGGCTCGAGGGCGCCCGCGTCGATCAGCGCCCGATGCGCTTCGAGGATCGCGCCGCGTTCGTCGTCGATCATGCGCGCCGACGCTACCATCCGCGCCCGCCATCCGCCCGCGCGACGCCTCGGCTATGCTGCCGCCATGTCGAGGCCCCTCGCCTGCGCTGCCGTCGCGATCGCGCTCACCGCCTGCTCGACCCAAGATCCGCCTGCGCCCCCGGCTGCGTCGGCCGAGCCCGCACCCGTCGCACCGACGGTCACCTCCTCGGCGAGCGCCGCACCGCCGCCGAGCGCATCGGCAACGGCATCGGCCTCTGCCGACACGGTCACGCACGCCTCTCCGCCGCCCGATCCCGGCCCGTCGGTGCTCGCGTCCGGCAGCGTCGACGGCGCGGCCCTGCGCAAGCGCCACCTCGAACGCCTCACCACCGATACATCCCCGGTCACCGTCCTGCGCGGCGAGACCGCCCTCGATCTCGGCCGCCGCCTCTGCGAGAGCGTGGTCCCGAAGCGCTCACCGGAGACGCCGGTGCTCCTCAAGCCGAACCTCTGCGGCTTCGACAGCATCAAGGATCCCGAGAAGCATCACGGCGATGACGGCGTGCACGGTCGCTCCACCGACGTCGACTTCTCTCGCGGCGTCGTGCAGTGCCTCAAGGCGCGCGGCCACAAGAAGATCACCATCGCCGAAGGCTGCGGCATCTCGCACAAGCACTGGGAAGACGTCACCCGCATCACCGGCTACGACGTCATGGCCCGCGAAGAAGGCGTCCGGCTCATGGCCATGGATGACGACGGTGTCTTCGACGTCGAAGGCGATCAGCCGGGCAAACCACTCGCCATCAACGGCATCGGATCGACGCGCGTCCCGACCCTCCTGCTCCCGAAGGTGCTCGCGGAGCACCTCGATCACGGCCTCTTCCTCTCGCTCCCCAAGATCAAGGCGCACCGCTATTCGGTGGTCTCCTTGGCGATCAAGGGCATGCAGGGCACGGTGATGCTCTCCGACAAATCACCCGCCTACAAACAGAAGTGGCGGATGCACAAGGAGCTCAACCGCTACCTCGATCTGCGCAAAGGCAAGGACGAGGACGGCGGAACCGTCACGCCGGAGGAGAACCGCGCGCTCTATGTGGCCACGCTCAAGGCCTTCGCGGAGCGCATGGTCGACGTGCTCGAGATCTCGACCCCCGACGCCGTCCTCGCCGACGGCGCGCCCGCCATGGGCGGCGACGGTTTCCAACAACTTCGACCGAGCGCCGAGAAGGTGGCCATCGGCGGGACGAACCCCGTGCTCGTCGATCGCGTCGGCGCCGCGTTCCTCGGCTTGTGGAACCATCCGACGCTGGCCCGCGAGCTCGGTGGACACGCGAGCTCGCCGCTCATCGAGATCGCCGGCAAGCGCTACAAGCTCGACCTCAAGTCGCCGGCGCTCACGGGGGACGGCGCCGCGCTCCTCGCTTCGCCGCGCCCCACACACTTCAAGGCCATGGCCCCGTTCTCGATCGACTGGGATCCGCCTGGCTCACCGCCTCCCGCGCCGTACGTCTTCCCTTCGGCAGCGCCCGCGGCGCCTGCACCCACCGTCGCGCCGAGCGCGCCTGCGGCAACCGCATCGCCCTCGGCCGCGCCAGCATCCGCATCACCCTCGACCCAAGCTGCACCGCCGCCCGCAGCACCTTCCGCAGATGGCAAGCCCGAGGCTCACGCAGCCGCGCTCGGCGCGGAGGCGCTCACCATCGACGGCCGCGCCGATGATGCGGCCTGGGCCCGCGCTCGCCCCGTAGCCTTCAGCACCGACTACGCGGGCAAGCCCACGCGCATCACCACCAAGGCCCGCTTTCTGTGGAGCGCGAACGGCCTGCACGTGCTCTTCGAAATCGCGGCCGCCGGCTTCCACACCGACGCTTCGTTCCCCGTCGCGGTCGAGCGCAAGAAGCTCTACGAAGAAGACTGCGTCGAGCTCTTCCTCACGCCCGATCCCGCGCACCCGAAGCATTACTACGAGGTCGAGATCGGCCCCCTCGGCCACTACTTCGACATCGACGTCGATCGCGAGCACGGCAAGCAGAGCACTGCGTGGTCGAGCGGCGCCACCATCGCCACCACGCGTGATCCCGCGGGCCGAACGGCCATCATCGAAGCGCTCCTCACCGCGCCCGAGATCACCTCGGCCCTCCGCGCCGGCGCCCGCTTGCCGCTCGGCCTCTATCGCATCGAAGGCCAAGGCGATCGCAGTTACCTCGCGTGGAGCCCTCCGCGCACCGCGAAGCCGAACTTCCACGTCCCCGAGGCCTTCGGCACCTTGGTGCTCGACGCTCCCTGATTCACACGGTGGGGACTCGCGTCCCCGCCGCTTCGGGCCCAGCGTTCGTCGCGTTGGGACGCATGAGGGAAGGCGAAGTCATCGACCGCGTGAATGAGGACGGCAGCGATCGCATCGCGAGCGGCCGCCGATCGCCGGCTGGCTTCGATTGGGCCCTCGCCATCGCGCTCGGCGGACCTACCGAGAGGATTCGGCCACACGGGTGTGTCGGCGTTGTAACCCAAACACCGAAGATACCCGTTCCGTGGCTTGACGCGCCGCACCACCATGCTATGCATGCCAATGGCTGTGTAGTGCCACTACGTAGCGCACCACACGGCGCTCGGCGCGGTGCTCTGGACTGATTCCGGCGCCCGCCATCGTCGCCCGCAGCAGGAGGCACCCGTGTCCACCACCCAAGCCGCCCAGAACCGGTACAAGGCCGACCTTCGCGAGATGCGCTTCCTCCTTTTCGAGCAGTTCAAGCTCGGCGAGGTGCTGGGGCAGGCGCCGTTCGAGAATTGGGGGACCGACGAGGTCACCATGATCCTCGACGAGGCCTACAAGTTCAGCTGTGACATCCTCGGGCCGCTCAACCCGGTCGGCGATCGCGTCGGCTGTCGCCTCGAAGGCGGCGCCGTGTTCACGCCTCCCGGCTTCAAGGAAGCGTGGGACAAGCTCTACGAGGGCGGGTGGAAGACGCTGTCGGTGTCGACCGATCACGGTGGGCAGGGCGCGCCGGCGTCGCTCTACGTGCTCGTCGAGGAGCTGCAGTCGGGCGCCAACGTGGCCTTCATGATGTACCCGGGCCTCGCGCACGGCGCGGCCGAGGTCATCACCATCTTCGGCACGCCGGAGCAGCGCGAGCGCTACCTCCACAACATGCACCACGGCAAGTGGGGTGGCACCATGTGCCTCACGGAGCCGCAGGCCGGGTCCGACGTCGGCTCCGCGCGCACCACCGCGAAGAAGCGCGCCGACGGCAAGTACGACATCCGCGGGACGAAGATCTTCATCTCCGGCGGCGATCACGACATGGCGGAGAACATCATCCACCTCGTGCTCGCGCGCGTCGAGGGGGCTCCCGCCGGCACGAAGGGCCTCTCGCTCTTCATCGTGTCGAAGATGAAGATCAACGACGACGGCTCGATCGGCGGCTCCAACGACGTGAGCGTCGGCTCCATCGAGCACAAGATGGGCATCAACGGCTCGTCCACGTGCGTGCTCAACTTCGGTGAGAACGACGGCTGCGTCGGCGAGCTCGTGGGCACCGTCGAGAACCAGGGCATGCCCCAGATGTTCCGCATGATGAACGGCGCGCGCATCGGCGTCGGCGTGCAGGGCATCGCGGTGGCGTCGACCGCGTACCTCAACGCGCTCGAGTACGCGAAGGATCGCAAGCAGGGCCCGCACATCAGCCAGTGGAAGGATCCCACGGCGCCGCGCGTGAGCATCATCGAGCACCCCGACGTGCGCCGCATGCTCCTCGACATGAAGTCCCGCGTGGAGGGCATCCGCTCGCTCGCGGTGAAGCTTGCCCGTCACGAGGACGCGGCCAAGGTCTTCCGCGGCAAGGACGACAAGAAGGCGGCGTACCACCAGGGTCAGGTCGATCTGCTCGTGCCGCTCGTGAAGGCCTACGGCTCGGATCAAGCCTTCCGCGTGTGCGAGACGGCGATCCAGACCTACGGCGGCGCCGGCTACACCAAGGACTACCCCGCCGAGCAGTACTGCCGCGACGCCAAGATCTTCAGCGTCTACGAAGGCACGAACCACATCCAGGCGATGGACCTCGTCGGTCGCAAGCTCGGTCAGGGTGGCGGCGCCAACCTGCAGGCGTTCCTCGGCGACATCGCGACGTTCGTGGCGGCGCACGACAAGCACCCCGTGCTCGGTGCGCACGTGAAGGAGCTCGGCGTCGCGCAGGAGGCGCTCGCGGGCACGGCGATGCGGCTCCTCTCTTGGTTCCAGATGGGCAAGATGGCGATGGTGCCGCTCGCGGCCAACACGTTCCTCGAGATGATGAGCGAGGCGACGGTCGCGTGGCTCCTGCTCGAGGCCGCGGTCATCGCGATCGAGGCGATCGAGAAGCTCCCCGCCGGCGAGGAGGGCGCCAAGGAGCGCGCCTTCTACGAGGGGAAGAAGCACGCGGCCGCGTACTTCGCGCGCACCGTGCTCCCGCGCGTGCGCTTCAACGCGGACCAGCTCGGCCGCGAGGATACGTCGCCGCTGGACATCTCGAACGAAGCATTCGCCACCGTCTGACGGGCGCTTCGGCGCACGGCCCGGCCGATCACCGGCCGGGCCTCACCCTCGCAATGCGCGCGAAACCATCATGGTTTCGATGAGCTTCATCCTCATCTCTGAGCTTGCTTCACGATCGCATCGGTGTGGAATGCACAGATTCGATCGGTGCTGGACGAGAGCCATTCGTCCAACTCGGGAGCAGTCCCGAGGGCTCATTTCAATGGCGCCGAGGCTTGGGAAGGCCTGCCTTCTTGAGATAGACTCGGTCCCCACCGCCATGGCACAGCCCGCACGCGACATCTTCAGCGCCGCTCTTGCGTTGCCCGAGGCGGAGCGGCTCGAGCTTGCTTCCAATCTCATCGCCAGCGTGGAGGGCCCCGGCGATCCCGACTGGGAAGAAGCGTGGATCGACGAGATCGATCGCCGTGTGCAGAGCACGCGCGACCCCGGCGCGCCGTGGAGCGACGTGCGCGAACGAGCCCTCGATCGCCTCTCGCGCCGGTGATGCGGCGGTGAAGCGCCGCTTGGTCTTCCACCCCGAAGCCGAGGCCGATCTCGCGGCCGCGGCCGCGTTCTATGACGAGAAGCGCGCCGGCCTCGGTCGCGAGCTCGTCGCCGCCGTCGAGCGGGCCCTCTCCACCATCGAGGACGCGCCGGGCGCACAGCCCCTCTTCCTCCGCGAGCGCCCGTATCGCAAATACACGCTCGCGCGCTTCCCCTGCATCATCGTGTTCCGCGAGCAGGAAGCCGAGATCACCACGCTCGCCATCGTGCAAGCCAAGCGCCGCCCCTCGCTGCGCCATTCGCAGCTCGGCGACGCTCCGTAGCCGCGATCGCACGAGCCTCGGTCGCTCGCGACGAACGACACGCGTCCTCGCGACGGATACCGCACGTCATCGAATTCAGCGCTCGCGAGCCGTCGAGCGCTCGTGACGAACACCGCACTTCGACGCGGCGATCACTCGCGAGGCACGGCCACGCGACACAAGCCATCGCGCGGTTGCAATCACGACCAGGTGAAGCCTCAAACGTGGCTCGGAGCCGGTCGCTGCGGTCGCCATGGGGTGCGCGGAAGAATCGATTCTGCGCCCAGGCAGCGCCGCAATCCGCCATCGGCGGCGCCCAGGCAGAGAGGGTGTCGTCGACACAGCGGTGGAGCTGCCATGTCGTGAACGGGCGCGTCGCTGCTGGAGCCTTCGCTCTGCTGCCGACCCGGTGAATCGGATCTCGAGCCCGACGAGGCTTGGTTCAACCACATCATTTGTCGCTCACGGCGACACAGGGAAAGCGCCGGCGCGTGCTTGCACCTGACGTCGCGTCAGGTTGTACCGTTCCTCGGCGATGGAGGAACGAGCGAGGAGCCGGCGGCGCTACCGGATCGGCGAGCTGGCGGAGGCCACCGGCTTGACCGTGCGGACGCTCCATCACTACGAGCACATCGGTCTGCTCGCGCCCTCTGCGCGCACGGAGGGACGCCAACGCCTCTACGACGAGCACGACGTGCGGCGCCTCTACCGCATCCGCGCGCTGCGCGATCTCGGGCTGTCGCTCGCGGACATCGGTCGCATGCTCGATGACGATCGCGACGGGCTCGCCGATCTTCTGCGTGCGCATCGGGCTCGTGTCGCTGCGGAGATCGAGGGGCTCGAGCGGCTTCGATCGCTCCTCGATCACGCGTGCGCGCATGCCGATCGCGACGTCGCACCCGAGGATGTGCTCGCCACGATCGAAGCGATGTCGCGGGTCGTTCGCCGCAGCGAAGCGCGCAGGAAGAAAGGGAACGCCGCGAAGGATGCGGAGGCCCGCTGGCGCGAGATTGGCGAGGAGCTTCGTGCGTGCATGAAGGATGGAGAGCCGCCATCGGCGCCGCGGCCACGCGCCGTGGCCCAGAGAGCCCTGGCGCGCATCGTCGAGTTCGCCGGCGGCGACCGCGCCACGCTGGAGGCGCTCGCGCACCTTCGCCGGCTCGATCCTCCGAAGAGCTTCGCGGGGTGGAGCCCCGCGCTGATGCGGTACCTCGACCAAGCACTCTCCAACCTGCAACGGACGGAGCGCGAACCATGATGAGCGAACAGATCGCGAAGAACGTCGGCCCCGCACACCTCGACATCGCTTGGGAGGAGCGCGGCGATCCGACGCATCCGACGGTGCTCTTGGTGATGGGGCTCGCGGGGCAGCTCGTGAGCTGGCCGTTCGGCTTTCTGGAGGCGCTCGTCGCGCGCGATCTCCACGTGGTGCGCTTCGACAACCGCGACGCGGGTCGCTCCACGCACATGCGTGATGCGGTGCCCCCCAACTTGCCTGCGGTGCTCGCGGGCGATCGATCGTCGGCGTCGTACACGCTCTCGGACATGGCGGCCGACGCGGTCGGCCTGCTCGATGTGCTGAAGCTCGATGCTGCCCACGTCGTGGGCGCTTCGATGGGCGGCGAGATCGCGCAGACGATCGCGATCGAGCACCCGGCGCGGGTGCGATCACTCACGACGATGATGGCGACGACCGGCGACCCGTCCGTCGGACAGGTGCACCCCGCGACCATGAAGGCGTTGTTCGGAGGGCCGCCCGCACGCACGCGCGACGAGGTCGTCGCACGCGCCGTGCGCAACGTCGCGGTGGTCGGCTCGCCGGCGTTCCCGACCGATCCGGCGGCCGTGGCCGAGACCGCCGGGCTCGCGTACGACCGCGACTACGACGAGGTCGCCATCGCGCGCCAAGCGGTCGCGCAGGTCGCGTCGGGAGACCGCACCACGCTGCTGCGCACGCTCGACGTGCCGGCGCTCGTGGTGCACGGGCTCGCCGATACGATGCGCGATCCGAGCGGCGGGCGCGCCACGGCCGCGGCGATCCCGGGCGCCGAGCTCGTGCTGATCGACGGCATGGGGCACAACCTTCCGCCCGGGCTCTGGGATCGGGTCGCCGATCACATCGCCGCCGTCGTTCAAAAGGGTGAGGCCCGAAGGCCCGCAGCACGTCGATGAGACGTGACGTGCCCGTCGCGAGCACGCGCCCGTGCAGACACGACGGCACACCGCTCGCGAGCGCGCGGCGCGCTCATGGCGATGCGCGGCGCTCGAAGCGCGATCAGCCCTTGGGGAGCTGGATCTTCGGCTCTTTGGGGTGGCGCCGATAGAGCAGCAGGGTGCGGCCGAGGAGCTGAGCGACCTCGCCTTTCACGGCCGGGCCGATGCGGTCGGCGACATCGTGGCGCTCGTCCGGGCACTCGGTGCCGATACGGACCTTGATCAGCTCGTGCTGCTCCAGCGCTTCGTTCACGGCGGCGATGATGCCGTCGGTGAGGCCCTGCTTGCCGAGCTGCACGACCGGCTCGAGGTGGTGACCGAGCGAGCGGAGGTGGCGGCGTTGCCTGCCCGTCAGCGGACGGGGGCCCTTGGTTTCCGGATTGTTCTTCGAGGGCTCGCTCATGGTCCACCCAGCTCGGTCAGCGCCTTGTTCATCTCGTCTGCGATCTCACGCGGGAGCCAGCGTGGATCGCCCGCATCATAGGCCCGCTTGCCCTTCGCGAGCAGCGACTTGGCTTCGGCCTTCTGGCCCAGGCGATAGGCCGCGAGGCCGCGGTAGACCAGATAGCGCACCTGCCCTTCGGCGTTGAGCGTGCCCTGATCTCCTTCGGTCTCGACGAAGCGCTGCATCGCCGCCGGGATCTCCCCGCGGTGAAAGGCGGCGACCCCTTCCTGCACCTGGACGGCCGTGGCCGGCGCGCATGCGGCGACCACCACGAAGAGCGCCGCGAGCGCCCGCTTGATCGGCATCGTTCCCTTCACTTCACCCCGAGCTCGGCGAGCATCTGATCCATCTCGCTGACGATCTCCGTCGGCAGCCAGTTGGGATCGCCCGCCGCGTAAGCGGCCTTGCCCTTGAGCAGGTAGGCCTTGGCTTCGTCCTTCTTGCCGAGGTGCGCGAGCGTGAGGCCGCGGTAAACGAGGTAGCGAACTTCACCGCGCTCGTTGAGCTTGAGGCCCTCGCGCTCGATGTAGTTGAAGTGCTCGATCGCGTTCGCGTAGTCGCCGTACTTGTACGCGTCCATGCCGCGCCCGACGAAGCGACCCGCGCCGCCGCACCCGAACAACGCCACCGCCAGGACCAGCACTGCCAAACGCATCCCCTGCATCGCCATCCTCCGCGGCCGCCCTCTACACTGGTTTGTGCGTCCGGTCCACGGGCCTTTGCCGTTCAGAGGGTGAGCGTCTCGCGGTGCTCGCCCCGAACCCTGCGCAGCACATCGCTGATTTCGCCGACGGTGGCCCCGGCCTTCACGGCCGCGCGCGATTCGCCGGGGCCGCGTTCGACAGCGGATGTGCTCACCTCCGATCCACCTCCATCGTCCGCCGGCCATCCGGGGTGCTCCGGTCGTGTCGCCGTCTCGACCACACGCGGGCGGGCTCGTGCGTTGCACGCGCACGATGCCGTGCGCAACTTCTTCTCCCTCGCTTCTCTTCTGATGGCTCAAGCCTTGGCGGGCTGCAGCGCCGCGCCCACGTCGCCCACCACCGGCGCGGGAGGTGGCAGCGGTGCTTCATCCGGCGACCTCGGCGGTGATGGGGCCGGCTTCCTCTCCGACTGCAGCCCCGCGTGCGCGCCCTCGCAGATCTGCAGCGCCGCGGGCTTCTGCATCGACGCGGGCGCCTGCGTCGCCGACGCCGATTGCAACGCCGGCCTCGTCTGCGACATCGGCAGCGGCGCGTGCGTGCCCGACGAAGCGTGCGGCGCCATGACGACGACCGCCGCGCAGGTGCCACCCAACCTGCTCATCGTCCTGGATCGATCGTGCTCGATGACCTCGAAGGTGGACGGCAAGCCGAAGTGGACGCTGGCGGTGAACGCCATCAACGAGATGACCACGCAGTTCGAGGGGCGGATCCGCTTCGGGCTGACGCTGTTCCCCGATCTCGATGGACCGAGCTGCCACCAGGGGCCCATCCCCATCCCGGTCGGGCCAGGCAACGAGGCGACGATTCACGCGCTGCTCTCGTCGTCGCTGTCGAAGCTCGACCCCTACTACCCCGACGGGCCGTGCGTGACGAACATCGACTCCGGGATCCACCAGGCGACCACGGAACCGGCGCTCCAGGATCCCGCGCGGCAAAGCTACGTGCTCCTGCTCACGGACGGGATGCAGACGGCGTCGTGCAGCGAGAACGGCAGCGACACCGGCACCACGACGATGATCGCCGGCCTCCACCAGAGCCAGAACGTCGCCACGTTCGTGGTCGGCTTCGGCGCCGAGGTCGATCCGACGCAGCTCGACGTCTTCGCGGACGCGGGCGGCGTCCCTTCGGGCGATCCGGAGGCGCATTTCTACAAGGCGGAGGACGAGGCGAGCTTGGAGACGGCGCTCGCAGCCATCGCCGCGAAGACGCTGAGCTGTTCGTTCGCGCTCACCGACACGCCCTCGGATCCGGGACGGATCTACGTGTTCCTCGACGACTCACACGATCCGGTTCCGCGCGATCCGACGCACGCGAGCGGCTGGGATTATGCGGCGGGGACGAACCAGATCACCTTCTACGGCGCGACCTGTGACACGCTCAAGGCCGGCGCCGTGAACGGAGTACACGTGGTCTTCGGCTGCGGCGGCAGCACGGGCTGAGCCGACGAGCCACGCGACATCGAGGGCGCCGCGCGTGATTCGTTGGAGCTCCAACGAATCGCCCGTGCCGCGTCAGCGGCTCGCGAGGAGGCGGCCGAGCGCGTCGCCGACGGCGGTCGCGAGATCGACGAGGAAGCGGGTGCCGGTGAGCGTGTCGTCGAGCTCGTCGGCGAGCAGCATCAGCGCGGGGCGGCCGGCGACACGGGCGGCGACGGCGGCGACGTCGGACGACGTTTGCTCCATCACGCGGAGCAGCAGCTCGTGCGCGGGCGTGGGCGGGATGCGACCGAGGTAGATGGCGGTCGCGGTCGCGGTCGCGAGGATGCTCGGTTGATCGCCCGGGACCACGAGCTCGCGAAAGGCGTCGGGATCGCCGAGATCGACGTTGCACGCCCAGCCGTGGAAGCCGTCGCGCTTCACCGCGAAGACGCCGATCCGGCGCGCGACGAGGCGCATGCCGCGCATGGCGTGACGGATGACCTCATCGCGCGAGGTGGCGCGATCGAGCGCGTCGAGGATGGGGCCGGCGTCGGGCGCGCGCACCACGCGGGGCGGCTCGGGCGGCGGCTCGTCATCGACGACGTGCTCCGCGCTCGGGGCCATGAGGGTCGCGCGGGGCGCGTCGCTGCGCGCGCCGCGACCGAGCGCCATCGGCTCGGCGGGCGGCGCGAGCGCCGGCGTTCCGTACGGCGGCGTGTGGCGATCACCCAGCGCGTCCGGCGGCGACGACGGGAACGAGACGGCACCGGCCTGCGCAACGCGAGCCTTGGCGCCGGTGTTCCCGTTGTAGTCGGCCACATGCTCGGGATTCGCGCGCGGCAAGGGCGCGTCGCGCGGCGGGAGAGGCATGTCGCGCAGATCGCCCGCGAGCGGCGGGCGAATGGTGGCGCGGTGCGGGCCGTTCGTGCCCTCGCCGCCGGTCGCGCCCATGGTGAAGGGCGCGTGCGCGCGTGCAGGCTCCGCGCGCACGGGCGGAGGCGCGGGCTCGGTCGCGCGATACGTGCCCGAGACCTTGCGCACCAAGGGAATGGGCGTCTCGTCGAGCACCGGCGGAGGCACCGAAGACTGCGGCGCGCCGTGCGGAAACGGCGGTGTCTTGCGGCGCTCCCGCGCGCGCACGGCGGTGGCCTCGGGCTCGTCCAGCTCGAGCCTGCGGATGGCCTCCTCGATGGCGGCGATGGGCGCGCGCACGACGCGGATGGGCGCGCCGAGCTGAAAGCCGAACTCCACCGCGATGTGTGGATCGAGCGGATCGGCGGCGGCTACGTCGATGGTGCCCGTCTGCGGATCGAGGCGCGTGGGCAGCGCCGCGAGGCGCCGGCACATGGCCCGCGGGAGGCGCGCGACGAGCTCCGCGGCACCGCCGACCTGGCGGAGGCCGAGGCCGCCGAGCCGCTCCAGCTCTTCCTCGAGGCCGCGCTCGGTGATCGCGCCGCGATCGATGAGCACGCGCGCGAAAGGCACACCACGGGCGACGGAAAGGAACAGCGCCGCCTCCACTTCCTCCGGGGGGACGAGGCCCGCGGCGATGAGGCGACGTCCCAGGTCGATCGACACGCCGGGACGATATCAGAACCGCGCGGAGGAGATCGCGTTTCGGGCCGAGCACGCGGACCGGCCGAAAAGTGGGCCCGCCGAGGATGCGCCCCCTAGCATGCGCGCACGACCCTGATTCATCCGGCGGGAGCACGTGCCCTCGCCGCTCTGGTTTTCATGTGGGGCTCCGGGTCGGCGAGCCGCCCTGCGCCCCACACCCCCGGCTTTGCCGCCGGGGGCCCTCGCGATCCACTCACGATTCCCAGGACGTCTCGCCGTTTCGGGCGCGACGTTCGTCGCATCCGGGCACGTGGGGGACGACGACCGGCCTCATGAATCAAGCGCGCCCCTTAGGGGCGCGCGTCGAGAAGCGAGACACCATGAAGCACGCGATCGCCCTTTGTCTTTTCTCGTCGACGCTGGCCCTCTTCGCGACCTCCACCGCGCAGGCGGAGCCCCCGAAGGCCAAGCACGGCGCCCACGCGCGCCGCCACAAGGCGCCGAGGCTCGAGCAAGCCAAGCCCATCGCCCCCGTGCTCGTGGCCGAGCCCGCCAAGGCCGAAGGATCCGCCGGCGCGCCCAAGGGCAAGACGTCGTTCTGGATGGCCGCCGAGCCGCACGTGCCGCTCGCGATGGTCGACGGCAAGCACATCCACGGCGTGGGCAAGCGCGGCAAGGACTGTGGCGCGGCGAACCGTTGGGCCAAGCCGAAGAGCCGCTGGAACGCGGTCGATGCGTGGGGCCACGTCACCGGCAGCTACGAGGTGAAGGGCGCCGAGACCTTCGATCTCACGGGCTGCCGCGAGGTCTCGTTCAAGTCGGTGTCGGGCAAGCCGGGCGCGGGCCTCTTCGTCTCCGAGGACTCGGGGTACAAGCCCGAGGCGAGCGCGGCCTTCACGCCGTCCGGTGAGGAGAAGAAGCGCTTCGAGCACTTCCTCGGCGCCATCGAGGGCGCGTTCGTGGATCACAAGCCGCTCGGCAAGAACGTGCCTTGGGCCAAGCGCACGATGTTCTTCGAGGCCTCCATGCCCAAGCACGCGAGCTGGGAAGGCCGCGTCGACGGCGCGGGCAAGCCCATCTCCCGCCCGAAGCGCTGGGCCGTGAGCGGCGGCCCCACGCTGACGGTGGCCTACCTCGGCCAGCACGGGCAGTGGCACGCGGCGATGGTGAAGTCGCCCCTCGGCCTCGCCGACAGCTACACGCCCATCGCGGTCTTCGACATGAACGGCGACGGCATCCCGGAGATCGTCTACCGCCAGAGCGACGGCCCGAGCTACGCGGACGCCGTCCTCTCGCTCGATTCCGTCTCGATGAAGTGGGACGACGCCGCGGAGAGCATCGGCGGCGCCGCGCTGTAGCGAAGCACGCCCGACATCACGAGGCGGAGAGGGCGCTCGCTCTCTCCGCCTTCGCGTTTTGTGCGCTCGCCGCGAGGCCGTCCCCTCCCCTCGTTGCGTGCACGCCCGTCCATGCTGCGCGCGGTGCGCGTGAGAGCCTGCGTTGCTCCGCGTGATACCATCGCAGGCGTCGAGCGCTCATTGCGGTGGACCGACGACGCTCGGCACCGGAGACGACATGAACCATCGACGGGATCGCGTTGCGTGCACCGTGCTGCTCTCGTGGGTCTCGATCGCCGTCGCGCATGGTTGCGCCGGTGAGGTGACGGTGACGCCCACCGGCGGCGGGAGCGGCGATCCATCGGGCAGCGGTGGATCCGCGAGCACGACCGGCACAGGCGGCGCCGCGACGGCATCGAGCGGCGCTTCGATCTCGAGCAGCACTTCGACGTCGTCATCGAGCGGCGCCACGGGCGGAAGCGACGCCGGCCCCTCTGCTTGCAACGTGGTCGAGCTCTGCGATCTCGCGCACCTCGGCATCGATGACAACTGCAACGGGCAAGTCGACGAAGGCTGCCCGTGCATACCCGGACAGGCCCACGCTTGCTTCATGGGTGACGCGATCCACCGGCACGATCCCGGGTGTTTCGACGGCACCGAGCTGTGCACGGAGGAGAGCCTCTGGGGCCCGTGCACCGGAGGCGTCCACGCGACGCCGCCCGATGACTGCTACCTCGATCACACCAAAGCTCCGCACGCGATCACGACGCGGCCGTTCCATGGAGTGCACCTCGCCACCGGCCTCGGGACTTTCGGCGACGACGCGCTCCCCAACTCGCAGACGTGGACGGTGACGTGCCCCATCGGCGTGAGCGCTTGTCCCTCCGCCGGTGGGCCGAAGGGGCCGGACCATTACGTTCCGCTCCAGTCCGGCGAGTACCTCGTGACGTACACGAAGGCCGTTCCCGGCGGCGGCACCGACACGGCCACGTATCCGCTCATCGTCCGCACGATCGGGTTGCGCATCGAGCTCGATTGGGAGCACACGCCCGCGGACAACGGCGTCGACCTCGACCTGCACGTCCACCAACCGAACGACACGAAGCCCTGGGCCATCTCTCCCGGCGCGCCGAACGATTGCAGTTGGGCAAACTGCACGGTGCAGGACTTCATCCCTCCGCAGAGCTTCGCTGCGCCGGCGTGGTTCGCCGATTCGCCGGCGATGTCGCCCAACTGGTCGAAGAACCTATCGAGCCCCGACGACACGACTTGTTACGACGCTCCGCGCGGCGTCGGAGCCGTCTGGGCAAGCGCCGCGCTCGGTTGCCACAACCCGCGGCTCGACGCCGACAACATCACCTGCGACGCGACGGTGACCGATCCGACGGACTACGCGTTCTGCACGCCGGAGAACATCAACGTCGACTATCCACCGCTCGATCAGTGGATCCGCATCGGCGTGGACTACTACCACAACCACGGGCTCGCCTATGACGTGCACCCGACCGTGCGCGTGGTCTGCGACGGCGCCCTCTCGGGGATGCTGGGCCCGAACGGCTACTACGTGCCCCAAACGCCGGTCACGTTCGAGCCGAGCGACGGCGCGTCGGTGGGAGGCAACCGCTTCTGGCTGGTGGCGGACGTCATGTTTCCGAGCGGCGCGCCGGGCTCGTGCGTGGTGCGCCCGCTCCACGCGGACGAAGCCGCGAGGACGCCGGTGTTCCTGCTCGACAGCGTGGCGACCTCGACCTTCGGGCCACCGTATCCGATGGCCCCTTGATCGGCCTCAATCGTCGCGCGTCGCGACGCGCTCGCCGCCGTCGATCCGCTTGAGGACGAACACCGTGAAGTTGTCGAGCGTGAACCGCTCGTAGCGGGGCTCGAACGGCGTCGCTCCCCGTTTGATCTTCGCCTCGATCTCCTCGAGATTCTCGCGCGAGCGATAGGCGTCGTGGATGTATGCGACCGTCGGCTCGGCCTCGTAGCGCACGCGGTAGGGCCGGTAGCGGTCCTCGACCTCGTTCGTGGGCACGACGATGGGGCTCTCGCGGAACGCGTACGTGAGCCGATACGAAGCCCAGTAGTCGGCCACGGCGTAGCGGATGCCGCGCGCGCGCAGCTCGTCGCCGAGGCGCGCGTCGATCGCGAGGCTCGGGTGCGTGCCGAGACCGAAGGGACGGTACGAGACCCACCCCGAGACCGCGCCCGACACGAGGTAAGGAGCGAGCACGAGCGCGAAGCGACGGCCTCGCAGCAGATACGCCGCCGGCGCGAGCGCGAACGGCGCCGTGAGGATGATGGCGGCGAGGTAGCGCGACGAGAAGTGATCCATGACCATCGGCGAAACGAGGAAGCCGCCGATGGTGACCGGCATCATGAACGCACCGACGAGCCCGAGGCGCCGCACCGCCCACGGGATGCGCTTCACGAAGACGAGCGCGCCTCCCGACACGATGCCGGCCACGAAGATCGCGGCCGCCAGCACCTGGAACGCGTGGTAGCCGGCGCCCGTCTCCCACGGCTGGTAGTCGGTCATGTGCTTGGCCGCATAGACCTTGGTCGAGAGCAGCCACGGCATGCACGGGTCGACGAAGCGCTCGAAATTGCGCCCGACGACGTCGAGCTTCAGCGACGTCTGCCCGCGCGACGCCGACGGAAGGTGCGTGAGGATTTCATACGGCACGACGCCGACCAGCGCGCCGCCCGCGAACGCGATCGTTCGCTCCATCAGCGCGCGCTTGTCACGCCACGTCTCGACGAGCACCAGCGCCGCGAGCAGCCCCTGCGCCGGCAGAAAGAGCAGCGCATACGGATCGGCCCACACCGCGAACGTGGCCACCGCGCCACCGGCCGCGAGGCGCACGAGCGGCCGGCGCGACGCGCTCGCCCCTTGAATCAACCACAGCGCCACGAAGACCAGCGTGAGCGACGCCTGGCGCGGCGGATAAAGCACGTACGTGTGCACGGGATCGGGCGTGAAGACCAGCGGCGCCACCACGGCCGCCGCGGTCCAGGCCGCGCGTGAGCCCGCTTCGGATCGGCTCGAAGGCGCGCCGTCTCCCGCGAGCGCCTTGCGAACCGCATCGAACGCGAGCCACGTCAGGACGATGTGCCCTGCGAGCGTCGAGGCCATCAACGCCACGGGCGACGGTCCCGTGAAGAGGAACACGAGCGCGGCCACCATCGCGTCGGCCGAAGTCTGGTAACCGCTGCCCCAGAGGAACGGAGACCACTCGCCGCGAAGCACGTGCATCGCCTGCAAGCCGACGACGGCGGCATCGGAGTTGGTGCCCGCCGCATTGATCAGCGACGGCAGGCGGAACGCGATCGACGCGACGAGAATGACGAGCCAGGGCGTAGTTGGGCGCACGGAAAACCAGAAGGGCCGAGCGCGCGATCCGCGAATACCGAACCCGCGGCGCGAGCAGCGGCGGTAGAGGACCCCAAGGCCCAAGCGAGCGCAAGGCCCGGCCGCCCTCGACGTGCCCCATGCGGCACCTCCTCGCCGAGCGCCCGATTGCTCGCGAATTTCGCGCACGCCGACGCGCGCTCACCCCTCGCGCAAGCTCCGCTCCGAGCCCGGACTGCAGGCGATGATTGCAACGACGAGGCGCAAGACGCGCAGAGACGGGATCGATGGGGCTCGGCTGGCCCTCATGGGGATCGAGACGACCGGCAACCCATCGGTGCGGGATGGGTGCAATGTTGGGGCATTTGTGCGCAGGGGGCCGTGTGCGGAAAGCTCGTTGGGCGGCGTCGATGGCCCAAGTTCTCGGCCCAGAAACCTTCCCGGACGCGCCGGAGGGCTTCCCGGACGCTCTGGGAGCTTCCCGGACGGGTTTGGCGACCAGGTTTCGCGCACTTACGGCATTCGGCTCGCCGCGCGAGGCACAGGGGGACCCGAAATTCGGCCGAATTTCGCGAGGCGGAGGCCTTCGGGACCGTCCGGGAAGCTCCCAGACGGTCCGGGAAGCTCCCAGCAGCTCCCAACCCCGGCAAATCTGCCCACCGCGAAGCGCGGCCCTATGCGGCCGGCGCCCTTCACGCGCAGGCATCCCGTCGGTTGCGATGGAGCGCTTCGGGGCCGCCTGGTCCAAATCCGCAAGCGGTCCGGGCGCGCAACCTTGGGCCGGCTCTGCCGGCCCGGGGTCTGGGGCCGCTTGCGGCCCCAGCTCGAAAAAGCAAAAGGCCGCGCAGCTCGAGAGCTGCACGGCCTTCGGAATTTCGAGCGTCGAGGCTCGACAGGAGGGAGTCTACCACTGGACCCGGGACATGGAAGGCTCACTGAACTCGCCGGTAGAGGGGTCCTCGCCCGGCGCACGGAACCACGATTGGCGCGGTTGCTCCAGGCCGTCGCCGGGCGAGGACCCCTCTACCGATAGCGACGTTCTGGAACAGCCTTCCTTGTGACGGATGAGAAGCGAAACGCTCGGGCGGCGCAACGCCGCCCCTGGTGCAGAGCACCAAGCTAGACCCGTCCCTCCTGTCAAACAGCGCCTCGGTCGAAACCGAAATTCCGCCCCGATGGGTACCACAGGGCGCGGAGCTTTGATAGGGGGATCGTATGACGCGGAAGGATCTCGTGCAGCGGGTGCGTGAAGGGCTCGAAGATCAGCTCAGCGAGCACCTGGTCGCCGAGGTGATCGAGCGCACGCTCCGGGAGATCGCCGGCGCCATCCAGCGGGACGGGCGCATGACGCTGCCGACCTTCGGCACGTTCACCGTGCGGCAGAGCGCGGGGCGCGTGGGGCGCAACCCGCAGACCGGCGAGGTGATCGACATCCCCGCGACCACGACCGTCGGCTTCAAACCGGCCGCCGAGCTCCGCGCCGGCCTGCCCGATCCGAAGGCTTGAGCGCGCTTCTTTCGCGACATCGCCTCGCGCTAGCATGCGCGAGCATGACAACGCTCCGCGCTCGCGCGCTTCTCGGGGTCGTCGCCGGCACAGCCATCCTCGCTTGCATGGGGCGCGCGGTGCTCGCGGGCGTCCCTGCCCTGTTGCCCGTCGACACCGGCACCGCGCCGCTCAAGCTCTCGGCGCCTGACGGCTGGGCCATCCACCTGCAACCGCCGCGCAACAAAGAGATGAGCATGATCGCCACCGCGAGCGCCGATTGCCGGGGCGGGCCCGACGTCACGGTGATGATTCAGCTCGATCGCACGTCCCCGTCGCCGGCCGCGCTCCTCAAGGACCAATACAAGAACGCCAAGCCGTCGACGGTGAATGGATGGGATTGCGTCGTGGTCCCGGCCAACACCGAGGCCATGTGCGCGGGCCGGGTCAAAGGCCTCTCCGGCGTGGTCTCGGTCTATTTCGCCACCACCGACGCGCGCCCCTTTCAAGCGCTCGGCGCCGGCGATCTCGCCGCACAAATGGGAGCGTCGCTGCGCTGGACCGGCGGCGCGCCCGAGTCGATCAAGGACTGGCGCCGCGACGCCGGCCCCGCCCCGCGCGACGTCTGCAAGCGCTGACCGAGATCGAGAGGAGCTCTCCATGCCCGACATCGCGATGTGCGAAGGCAAGCAATGCCCCTTGCGCAATGGCTGCTATCGATTCCGCGCCATCCCCTACGGACGACAAGATTGGTTTGGCACGACTCCCTATGACGTGAAGATGGGGAGTTGTGACAGCTTCTGGGACATCGGTGCTCACGGGCCTTCGGAAGAGCGGATTCGCGCGCGGGCCTATGCCCTCTGGGAGGCTGCCGGCCGTCCCGATGGACAGGATGAAGCCCACTGGCATGCTGCGCGGCTCGAGCTCGAGAAAGACACGCTTCGTCCGGCAGAGCCCCTATGAGCCGAGGCGCCGTCGGACGCTTCGGACCGTCGCGCGTCGAGGGCCTGCTCGGCTCGAACGGTTCTGGAGAGCGGTCGTAAGGTCGCCCGAGCGTTTGCGTTCCTTCCCCGAGGTGAATTGGTGAAGCTTCGCTTCCTGTGGGGTGCGCTGGCGATCGGTTGTGTCGCGTGCGCGGTCGCGCCGCCGCGTTTGGTGTCCAGCCCGAGGGCACGCGTCGCCTCCTCCGGGCTTCGCGGGAACCCCGAGCCGTTCGAGCCCGCATGCGGTGCGCCGCTCTGTGGCAACGGGCAGCGGGATCCCTGCGAGCGCGAGCAAGACGACCCCATCGGCCCCACCGAGTCCAATCCTCACCCTGCGGGTTGGATGAAAGCGTTCACGGAGAGCTGCGACGGCGCGGATCTCGACGGGAAGACGTGCGCGGATTTCAAGCTCGCCGGCGGCACGCTGCGCTGCGGCTCGTGGTGCGGCTTCGACACGCGCGCGTGCCTGAGCTGCACGCCGAGCGATCGTCTCCTCGGCTGCGGCGTCGGCACCGTGCGATCGATGGCCCCCACGAAGCTCGCCCTCGCGGCGACCGACGACGCGATCGGCGTCGCGTGGATCACGCAGGAGAGCAAGCTCGAGCCGCGCGGTACCCGCCTGCGCTTCGCGCGTTTCCATCCCGACCTCACGCCGGCCTCCGAGGAGATCGATTTGGGCGAGGCGGCGGATCGCGGCGAGGGCAGCACCGGGGTGGCCCTCGCCGCCACCGGCTCGGGTTGGCTCGTCGCGGCCGACGTGCAGGATGGGATGATCGTACGCGCGCTCGACGTGTCCGGCGCGCCGCGCGGCGACGGGCAACGCTTCGACGGCGGGAGCCCCGTGCTGGCGTCGCGCCCCAAGGGCGGGCCGCTGCTCGCGCTCACCGCGGGCCGGAGCGGCGACGAGATGCGCGCCGTGTTGCTGCGTCCGGACGGCGCTCCGGAGCACGCGCCCGCAATCGTGTCGCCGAGCGGCACCGCGGTCCCCGGCAACGCGAGCGCGGTCTTCTCCGGCGCTGGGTTCCTCGTCGCCACGGTCCGGCATCGCGGCGAGCTCACGAACGGCGAGGTCGTCGTGACGCGCATCGCGCTCGATGGTCGTGTCGCCGCCGTTCACGTCGTGGCCGACGCTCCCGTCGGCACCCATCATTGGTACCCGAGCCTCGCGTGGGCGCCGTCGGGCGGCGGGCTCTCGTTCCTGTCGAAGAACCAAGTCTCGGGAGAGGAGCGCACCCGCTGGGTCGAGCTCGATCGCACGGGCGCCGTGCGCAGCAAGACGCTCGCGCCGAACCTACGCATCCCGGATCACGCCGTGTGCGCTCCGTTCCTCACCGGCGACGGCGATCACGTCGTCGCGCTCGTCGCCAACAGCAACGCCAGCACGTCGAGCCTCTCCGTCGCATCCATCGACTTCGACGGGCACCTGCGCGCGCCGCCCACGATCGTCGCGCACGAGCCTTCGCACGGCAGCTTCTGGCGCGATCCGATCTCCTCACGCGTCGTCCGGCGTGGCCCCGACCTCGTCGTCGCGTGGCCGCGGTTGCTCCCCTTCAATGGTCCGGGGGGCGTGGGCCTCGCGCGGCTGCGCCCATGAGCGCGGACATGCTCATCGACGCAGTCGAGATCGACGCCGGCCCGATCGACAGGCCATAGCCCACTGGCACGCTGCGCTCTTCGCTCGAGAGAGGCATGCTCCCTCCTGCAGAGTCCATGTATGCCACTCAGGGAGAACGCGAGAGAAAGGCACGTCATCGTCTTGCTGGGCTCACGGCACGGTGTTACTCCGGCCTCGCTTTTCCTTTCCGCTCGAAAGAAGACGGTGCCCACATGCAACATCGAATCATCGCCGGCGCGCTGCTGTTGACCGCGGGTTGTGGACTCGAGGTCCTCCACTTGCAGCCGGTCAAGAACCGGGCCTCCCTGGATCTCGGCTGTCCTGCACAGCAGATCGAGGCCACCGTCTTGGAGCGAAAGATGCTGTGCATCGGCACCGACGACCTTTGCGCAACATCCGTCGTCGCAAAGGGCTGTGGCCAGCAGACCGTTTATGTTCGCGTGGTGGGCGAGCGAGAGAGCTCGCCCTGGATGCGCAACGGCGACACTCGGCCGACCGCGCCCCAAGCCCCGGCTCCGCCGGCCGCCGCTCCGGCTGCCCCTGCGGCTCCCGCACCGGCCGCGCCCCGCTGAGGCGCTGACGAATCTGCGTTCGGCGCCCGTGCTCGACCTCTTTGGAGATCGAGCACGGGTGTTGGGCGTGATCGATGACTCAACGCGCGCCGAATGCGCCGAACATCTCGGTTTGGTGCAGCGGATGGTCGGGGTGCGCCGCCGGCGGTCCGGCGTCGCGGTAGCGCTCGGAGAGCGACTCGATGCCGACGGAGCGCCACGGCTTCATCAGCTCCGTCACCTGCTCGGGCGTGCGCGCATAGAATTGGACGCGCGCGTGCGCGGCGGCGGCGGTGAAGGTGGCCCTCACCACGTCGTTGTCGGGGACGGTGGGCCAGCTCAAGGCGATCACGCTGCCCGGCGCGCAGAAGTCGTAGAGCGCCGCCATCAGACGACGGAGGTTGTCGTCGGAGAGGAAATAGACGACGCCGATGCAGCCCACGGCGAGGACGCGCTCGTCGCCGAAGAAGCCCGTGGCCTGCTCGATCACCGCCTCGGCGTTCTGCAGATCGGCCTGTAGATAGGCCATCTCCGAGTTGTAGGCGAGGATGTGCTGGGCCTGCACGACGGTGAGCGGATCCACGTCGGTGAAGAGGATCTTCGCGTCCGGCATGTGCTCGTTGAAGTGGCCCTGCGTGGGGAGGCCCGAGCCGAGATCGAGCACGCGGGGGCGGCCCTCCGCGGCCCAGCGGCGGCCCACGTCGGCGAGGAAGGCGCGGTTCTGATAGGCCCAGCGCGGATAGGCGGGCATGAGCTCGAGCATGCTCTCTGCGGCGCGCCGATCGGCTTCGTGGTTGTACGTGCCGCCGAGCACGTAGTCGTAGATGCGGCCGATCTGCGGGCGCGTGATGTCGATGGTCATCGGACGGTTCCCTTGCGCTGGTGGCGGTCGATGGCGGCGATGCGTTGGAGGATGCGGGCGTGCTCGGGCACGCGTTCGAGGAAGCTTCTTCGCAAGCCGGGCGCGCCTATCTTGTCGGCGGCGGCGAGGAGCGCGGCGTGGGCCTCGACGAGCGCCTTGCGGGCACGCTCCAAGGCGCCGGCGGCCTCGAGCGCTTCGGCGTGGACGAGGCGCGCGCGGAGGACGTAGGCGCCGCGCGCTTCGCAGGCGGCGAGCGCGGATTCGGCGATGCGCAGGCCCTCCTCGATGCGGCCCTCGGCGAGGCGGAGCGACGCGAGCGTGATCTCCACCGACAACCGGTTGAGCACGGTGGCGGGCGTGCGCTCCATGGCGAGCTCGGCCTCGCGGGAGGCGGCGGCGACGTCGCCGGCGCGCAGCGCGATCTGCGCGAGGAGCCAGTGACCGCGGCCCTCGAAGCGCGGGCTCTTGAGCTGCTCGGCGCGGAGGAGGATGGCGCGCGCCCCTTCGCGCGCGGCCTCGATCTCGCCCCGATCGAGGAGCACGTGCGCGAGGTAGTAGTCGCGGAGGAGCGCGAAATCGCCGAGGTCCCAATCGACCATCGTGCCGCGCAGCGTGCGCTCGGATTCTTCGAACGCGCCGAGCAGCCAGAGACACATGCCGACACAAAGGAGCGCGACGGGTAAGCCGCGCCCGTAGCCCGCGTCCTGGAAGCTCGCGGCGGAGGCGCGGGCCAAGCCGAGGCCGCGCCATGGATCGTCGCCCGCGATGGCCGTGAAATGGGCGCGCGCGAACTCGAGCCAACCGCGCGCGACCCAATCGTGCGCGGCGATCGGCTCCACCAGCGCGCCGAAGCGCGAGAGCGTGGTGGCCGCGAGATCGAAGCGGCCCAGCATGTCGAACGAGAAGACGCCGAACCCGAGCGAGAGCGCCACGACGCCGAGGGCGTCGGGCTCGATGGCGGTCTCCTGGATCTGCGTGATCTGCCCGGGCAGCTCTTCGAAGTCGCCGCGGGCCACCGAGATCCAGAGGCGCGCGGTGGCCGCGTGCGTCCAGGGGACGCTGCCCGGGCGCGCGAGGCGCAGCGCTTCGTCGACGAGCGAGGCCGCGGCGTCCCACTCGAAGCGCCACGCATACGCCTCGCAGAGCACACCGAGGAGCGCGCCCCGCTGCTCGCCGGAGAGCTCGGCTTCGAGGCCGCGCCGCGCGTGACGGATGGCGCCCTCCGCATCGCCCGCGCCATAGGCGTGCTCGGCGGCGCGCCCGAACCAGCGACCGGCGCGATCGGTGTCCCCGCCACGGGCGAAATGCTCGGCGAGCACGAGCGGATCGCGCTCGCCGTGCTGCTCGAGCCACTCGCCCGCGAGGCGATGTCCGAGCGTGCGATCGGCGTCGGTGAGCGTGGCCGCGGCGCCCTCGCGGAGGAGCGCGTGGCGGAAGGCGTACTCGATCTCGCCGGCGAAACGGCTGTCCGCACGGCGCACCAACACCTCCTGCTCCACCAGCGCTTCGAGGTGACGCAGGGCCGCCTCCTCGCCCGTGTCGGTGACGAGCGCCGCGACGCCGCCTGCCCAGCAGACGTCACCGAAGATGCTCGCGGCGCGGAGCACGCGGCGCGCGTCGGCCGAGAGCTGAGAGATGCGCGCGCCCACCAGCGCGAGCACCGTCTCCGGCGCGGTGTAGTCGCGCCCTTCGGCGACGGCGCGCACGATCTCCTCCAGGTAGAGCGCGTGCCCGTCGGCCTGCGTCACCAAGCGATCGACGAGCATCGGCGTGGCGCGATCGCCGAGGGCGCGCTCGACCAGCTCCACGCCGGCCTTGCGCGAGAGCTCCTTGAGGCGGAGGTTCACCACGCCCTCCTCCTCCCAGAGCTTGGGGAACGTCTGCGACACCTCGGGGCGCGCCATCCCGAGCACGAAGAACGGCACGCTCTTCAACGTGGCGAGCGCGCGTCCTATGCAGCGGATCGACGGCGCGTCGCCCCACTGGAGATCGTCGAGCAGGAGCACCACCGGCCGCGTGCTGCACTCGGCCCGGAGGAGGTCGGCGAACGCGCGCACGATCTGCTCGTGCATGAGCCGCACGTCGTGGCGCGCCGACCAGAGCGCGGGGCTCTCGTCCTCCGGAAACGGCACGCCCGTGAGCTCGCCGATGAACTCGGTGACGCGCAGGCGATCCGCGGCTGGGACGCGCTCGGCGACGTAGCTGCGGAGACGCTCGCGGCTCGCCTCGATGGGCTCTCCGCGGCGCAGCTTCGCGGCGCTGCGCAGCGCCTCGGCGAGGAGCCCGAACGCGGCCCCGGTGCGCAGCGAGTCGCCGCGCGCGACCCACACCGCGGCGCTCGGTGCCTCGGCTTGGATGACGCGCACCATCTCGTGCGCGAGCCGCGATTTCCCGAAGCCGGAGGGCCCCGTCACCAATGCGGCGTGCGGGATGGAGTCCTCGAGGGTCTCGGTGAAGAGCGTGGTGAGCACGCCGATCTCCGCCTTGCGCCCGACGTAGGGGCTGGCGCGGCCGAGGAGCGATCGCGTGGCCGCGCCCGGATCGAGCTCGCCCACGATGGCGTAGCCGTGCGGCACCTGGCGGAGCTCGAAGCGCTTGTCGAGGAGGCGCGCGCTCGCGGGGTCGACGAGCGGCGCATCGAGCCGCTCGGGCGCGCGCGACGCGGTGTCGAGGAGGCGCACCGCGCGGTTGATGGCGTCACCCACCGTGCGCTTGAAGAGGCCGCCGCTCCGGCCGGTGGCCATCACCACCGGGCGATCGGGCGCGACGGCGTGGAGATCACGCGAGAGCCGCGCCGCTTGGGCGGCGTCGTCGATGGGCGGCAGCGCTTCGAGCAGGATCGCGGCCATCGATCCGTCGGCCATCCGCTCGAGCCGCGCGCCCCGCGCCCGCGCCACGCGGCGCAGCGGCGCCACGTCGATCATCGTCGCGTTGCTCGGGGCGCCGATCATGACCACCGAGAGCACGCGCTGCTCGTCGCGCGTCAGCGATCGCGCGCTCAGCGGCGCGTGCTCCGTGTCGTCGTTGCCCTGCGCCTCGTCCGCGAGCCGTTGGATGGCTTGCAGGGTCGCCGCGGCCTCCTCGCTCGTCGGGCGCTCGCCGGGCTCCTTCGAGAGCATGCGCGCGATCAGATCGTCGAGCACCTCCGGCACCTCGGGGCTCAGCGATCGCGCCCGCGGCGCCGGCTCGAACAAGACCTTCGCCAGGATCGCCGGCAGGTGCTGCCCCGCGAACACCGGCGCGCCCGTGGCGCACTCGAAGAGCACGCACCCGAGCGAGAACACGTCCGCGCGTGGATCCGCGACGTCCTCGCCGCGCGCCTGCTCCGGCGGCATGTACCCAGGCGTGCCGAGCACGGCCCCGGCCTGCGTCGTCCGCGCCCAGCCGTCGCGCCGCGCGATCCCGAAGTCGAGCACCTTCACGTTCGCCACGTCCCCGCCGGCGAGCAGCAGGTTGCTCGGCTTCACGTCGCGGTGGATGACGCCGTGCTTGTGCGCTTCGGCCAGCGCCGCGGCGACGCGCGCGCCGAGCGCGATGCACGCGTCCACGCGCAGCCGCCCCCGCGCGAGCCGTCGCCCGAGATCCTCGCCCTCGATCCACTCCATCACGAGGTACGGCTGCTCGAGCGACGTCGCGCCGTGCGCGATGTAACGGATGACGTGCGGATGATGGAGATCCGCGAGAACTTGCGCTTCACGCTCGAAGCGCGAAGCGTGGCCGGAGGCGTCACGGAGCACCTTGACGGCGACCTCCGTGCTGGTCGTGTGATCCCGCGCTTGGAAAACGACGCCCATCGCGCCGCTCCCTATCAACCGCTGAATCTCGAAGCGCTCCGCGATGATGTCGCCGGGCTGCATGCGTGGTGTAGGTGCGGCATCATACAGTCGAACGTCACGCGCGAGACAATGGCAGCGTCAGCGCGCACCCCAACTTTGGTGCGCGCACCAACCACGCGTGAATGGACGCTGCGAGATGAGCCTACGTCCACCGACGGTTCGATGTCGTCGGCGGATCGCTTCCGATTGCCGCCAAATCAGGGCGATCTCCGCAGATCGGTTGGGCTTCGCGACGCACGGAGTCACGAGACCCAGCGAATCTGGTCACTCTCAATACCACTTGCGCAAGCGCACCTCGACGCCCGCCTTAGGATCGATCGCGGCCTTGAGATCATCGAGGTTCGAGCTCTCGCCGCCGGGCACCGCGTAGTGATACGGGAACAGCACCTTCGGCTTGAACGCGTTCACGCACTCGGCCGCCTCCTTGGGCGGCATCGTGTACGGAAGGTTCATGCACACGAAGGCCACGTCGATCTGCGGGAGCGCCTTCATCTCCGGCGTGCACTCGGTGTCGCCCGAGAAGTAGAAGCGCTTGTCACCGAACGTGACCACGTAGCCGCTGCCACGGCCCTTGTCGTGAAACAGCTTCCCCGGCTGCGGGCCGCGTTGGAGGTTGTACATCGGCACGCCCTCGACCTCGAAGAGACCGAGGCTCTGCTTCTTGCCGGTCTCGATCACGGTCACGTTGGGGCGGGCCTTGAGATCGGCGGCCACCGCGGGAGGCGCGATGATCTTCGTCGCCGGCGTGCTCAGCGCGTCGAGGGCCTTGGGGTCGTCGTGATCTTGGTGAACGTCGGTGATCAGGATGAAGTCCGCCTTGGGCAGGCCGGTGAAATCACCCTTGCTGAACGGGTCGACGTAGATGGCCTTGCCTCCGACCTCGAGCAGCGTGCTCGCGTGATAGATGGGCGTGACCTTCACGTCGCCGCTCTTCGTCTGGAACGTGTCCGTCGCGCGCGACGCGGCGGCCGATGCCGTCGAAGCAGCTGCCGGCGCGGCCGTGTTGCCCGGCGTGGCCGAGGCGGGCGCGGGCGTGGGAGCGTTGCCGCAGCCCCAGACGAGGGCGAGCGGAGCCAGGAATACCGCGGTCTTCTGCATGGCGCGGCGTGATAGGGCACGTGCCTCACCGCTTCCAGAAGGCGAGCGTGTTTTCACCGAGAACGAGGCGTACGTGCGCGGCCGGCGTCGGCCTCATGCAGGCAGCGTCACGGATTTCTCCTGCGAACCATCATCGAGGCTCCTCATGCGCGCCATCGAGGACGCCGCTACCATCAGGAGGTCCGGGCCCGCCGCATGGAGGCTTCGTGTGCTGATCGTCCTCCTCGTCGTCCTCATCATTCCCGTCGGTCTCTTCCTCGTCCACGACGCCAGGGGCGAACGCGCGTGGGGCCTCGTGCCCGACGGCGAGCAAATCCGCGGGACGGGGGCGTATCGCGAGGTCCGCGAGCGCTCGTGGAAGCGCGGAAGGGCGCCGCTCACCGTGCAGCTCGCGGCCTTCACCTGCTTCCTCTTCGGCCAGATGGTCGTTCCCGGCGCGCTCGCGGCGCTCGGCGCCTTCCTGGGCACGATGCTCGCTGCCGCGTCCGGCAGGTTCCTGCCGGTGTTCTTCATCCTCACGTGTGCGGCGCCGACGGGCCTCGTGGTCGCGATGCACCTCCTCGCCGCCGGCGCGGCGATGCTCGCGTGCGATGCCGACGCGACGGCCCAGGCACGCAGCGCGGCGCGGTGGGCCATCATCCACAACGGCGTCCTCCTCGTGGCCCTCGGGCTCGCCATGACCTTCGACGCGGGCGACCGTGAATGCGCCGTCCTCCCCGTGCTCTTCGGCATCATCTCGCTCTTGCAGGGCGCCCTCGTGTGGCGCGCCGCCACCGTCCTCGAGGCCTACGTCGCCCGCCAGAAAGCGGACCCCGCGCCGGCGGAGGCCGAGATGCGCCTCCTCGGCCGCGAGAGCGCGCGCCGGTGAGCACCGGCACCCGAGCCCTCTCGACGGCGGCGTGGAGCTGAGCTACCTCGCGGCGCCGCGCCGTCACGGCGCGAAGGGAGGACGGCCTTGTCGCTATTGTCGCCGTTGGTCGACGAAGAGGTCCGCGAACGACTCCAGCGCCTAGAGATCCCGTTCAACGCGTGCGGCGTCGATCCTTACGGCGTCTCGCGCGAGCACCTTGGTTACTTCTACGCGTCGCTCGGCTTCTTCTACCGGCGCTACTTCCGGGTGCGGGCCCATGGCCTCGAGAACGTGCCCGCGCGCGGGCGCGCGATGCTCGTCGGCAACCACTCGGGCGGCGTGGCCGTCGACGGCGCGATGGTGATCGCGTCCATGTTCTTCGAGCGCGAGCCGCCGCGGCTGGCGCAGGGCATGGCGGAGAAGTTCATCAACAAGGTGCCCTTCGCCTCGCAGTGGACGAACCGCACCGGGCAGCTCACGGGTGTGCCGGAGACAGCGGAAAAGCTGCTCGAGGACGATCGCCTGCTCATGGTCTTCCCCGAGGGCGCGCGCGGCACCGCCAAGCTCTACCGCGATCGTTTCAGCCTCGTGGGCTTCGGCACCGGCTTCGTGCGGCTCGCGTTGAAGACGCGGACGCCGATCATCCCCTTCGGCTTCATCGGCGGCGGCGACGCCATCCCCACCATCGCCAACTCGTACGCGCTCGGGAAGCTCATGGGCGCGCCTTACGTGCCCATCACTCCGTACGGCCTCGCGCTGCCGCTGCCCGTGCGGCTCTCGGTGCACTACGGCGAGCCCATCGTCTTCGAGGGCACGGGCACCGAGGACGACGAGGTCATCTACGCCTACGTCGATCAGGTGAAGGCGCGCATCGCGGCGCTCATCGAGATCGGGCGCGCCGCGCGGGAGAGCGATCGCACATGAGGATCCTGATCACCGGCATCTCCAGCAAGATCGCCAACCTCGTCGCGGAGCGGCTGCTCGCGGGCGGGCACGAGATCATCGGCATCGATCGCCGCCCCTGGCCGAACGCGCCCGCGGGCGTGAGCATGCACGAGGTCGACATCCGCAAGCGCGCCGCGGAGGACGTGTTCCGCAAGACGCGCCCCGAGGCCGTGGTCCACATGGCCACCGTCACGCACCTCATGGCGCGCAGCGAAGATCGCTACCGCATCAACCTGGGCGGGACGCGCGCGGTCTTCGACTACGCCCGCGCGCACGGCGTCGGCCAGGTCGTGGTCGTCGGCCGCCACACCTATTACGGCGCGGCCCCCGACTCGCCGCTCTACCACACCGAGGACGAGCCCCCGATGGCGGTGAGCACGTTCCCCGAGCTCTCCGATCTCGTCGCCGCCGATCTCTTCGCCACCACCGCGCTCTGGCGCTCGCCCGAGCTCACCACGGCCGTCCTGCGCTTCTGCTACACGCTCGGCCCGACCGGCACCGGCACGCTCTGCACCTTCCTCCGCGGCCCGCGCGTGCCCAAGATCCTCGGCTTCGATCCGCTCTTCCAATTCATGCACGAGCGCGACGTGGCCAGTGCCATCGCCATCGCCCTCGAGCGCCGCGTGCGCGGCGTCTACAACGTCGCCGGCCCGCAGCCCGTCCCGCTCTCGACGCTCATCCGCGAGACGGGCCGCAAGCGGATCGCCTTGCCGGAGATCGTGTTCCAGAGCTTGCTCGGCCGCTTCGGCTTGCCGCGGCTGCCCGAAGGCGCGCTCAGCCACATCAAGTATCCGGTGGTGATCGACGGGTCGCAGTTCCGGAAGCTGACCGGGTTCACCTACGAAGTGGACGAGATGCAAGCGATGCACGAATACCGGCAGGCGTTCCCCCTGCCGGTGAAGCCGCGCTGATCGACGGCCGCGAGCCGCCCTCTCCCCAAGCACATCGGATTCCGCTCGAGGCGCGATCAAAGCCTTGTCGCCGCGCCTCGATCGATCTCGATTGGGCCGAGATGAAACGCAGCCCGCACCCGGCCCTCTTCTTCACGCTCATCCTCCCTTATGGAGCGTCGTTCGGTTACGTGTCGGTGGCGTTCCCGTACATCGCCACGCACTCGGGCGGCCTCTCGGCCGAGCAGGCCGGCGCGATGGTCGCGGCGGCCTTCGGGCCGCATGCCATCAAGTTCCTCTGGGCGCCGGTGGTCGACACCACGCTCACCAAGAAGGCTTGGTATCTCATCGCGCTCGCGCTCGTCATCGCCGGCACGGTCGCGTCGGCGTCGATCCCCATCAACGCCGCCCGACTGCCGCTGCTCACCACGGTCATCGTCGCGTCGCAGGTCGGGCTCACGCTGATCAACATGGCCGTGGAGAACTTCCTCGCGCACTCGGTGACGCCGGAGGAGAAGGGCCGCGCCAGCGGGTGGTACCAAGCGGGCATGGGCGTCGGTGTCGGTTGCGGCGGCGGCGCGGCGCTCTGGCTCTCGCAGCATCTGCCGTCGGGGTGGATGGTCGGCGCGGTGGTCGGCGCGATGATGCTCGGGTGCGCGCTGCCGCTCCTGCGTTTGCAAGAGCCGCCCGCCATGGGCCACGGGCTCCGTGAAGCGATGCGCGCGCTCGGCCGGGATCTCAAGACCATCGCGCTCTCACGGACGGGCGTGCTCGGACTCCTCATCTGCCTCTCGCCGGTGGGCGCGGGCGCGGCGTCCAACTACTTCGGACCGAACGCGGATCAATGGCACGCGAGCGCCGATCTCGTGGCGCTCGTGACCGGTGTGCTGAGCGGTGTCGCCATCGCGATCGGCGCGCTCGTGGGAGGGTGGCTGTCGGACCGCATCGGCAAGCTGTGGGGTTATGCGGCCGGCGGCGCGCTCACGGCCCTCACGGGCCTCGCCATGGCGCTCGCTCCTCATCGTCCTTGGGCTTACGTGCTCTTCACGCTCGCGTACATGTTCTGGAACGGCGTGGCGATGGCGGGCTTCACCGGCCTCGTGCTCGAGACCATCGGTGGAGGCGCGGTGGCGACCAAATACAATATCTTCGCTTCCCTCGCGAACCTCGCCATCAGCTACACGACCCGCGCCGATGGCAAAGCGCAGACCGCATGGGGCGCAGAGGGCATGTTCTACACGGACACGGCGCTCACGTTCGCCGGGATTACCATGCTCGTTCTCGTCACGAGGCTGCTCCGGCCCAAAGCCCCTGCCCCGGCGCCGGCCTGATCTCGAATTCGAGCGCGCTATTCTTTGCGGCTGAGCCGCGCGCGCAGCTCTTTCATCGCTTCCGTCACGGGCTTGTTGTGCTTTTTGAAGCACGCCATTCCCTGCGTCTCCAAGACCACCAGCGCGCGCCCGTCGCCCTCTTTCACCGCGCGTTCGAGGAGCGTGAGCTTCTCCACGCACGGCGCCTCGCGCAGCTCGAAGGCGATGCGCATCTCGGGCGTGCCGCGCATGAAGATCTCTTTCTTCCGCAACAGGTCCGCAGCGCGGAGCGCCGCGTCCGATCGACCTTTGCTGGCCACGAGATCGTAGAGCACGTCGATCCCGTCCGTGCCGAGCTTGTCGGTGAGCGCCTCGAAGATGCGATCGCCGCGGTGCTCGCGCTCCAGCGTGGCCGCGAGATCGCGCGCCGCGTGCGCCATCTCCAGGCCGTGGAACGCGTGCGGATCGAGCGCCATCAGCTCGAAGAACGCCGTCTCCCCGCTCCCCCAATCGCGCACGCGCATCGCGCGCTGGAGCAGGACGCGCGGGATCGCCGGATCTCCTCCCGCGGGCGCGGCGCTCGCGCTTGTCACCGGCACAGCGGTCGCCGCCGGCTCGACGCTTGCGCTCGCAGGCACCACCGGCTCCGCGGTGGCCGACGCCGAGGGAGCTGCCGTCGCCGTGAGGGCCGGCGCCGCCGTCGCGACAGGCGCCGTGGTTGCGGCGGTGGTCTCGGCGCTCGCGTTCGGCCGCGTGCCGATGACGAAGGCACCCGTTGCGCCGAGCGCGAGCGCCAGCGCGCCGATCACCAGCGGAACGTGTCGCGACCGCGCCGGCCGCGGCGCGGGCAGCGGCGTTCCGGCGGCCGCGCCGGCGCGCCCGATGATGGCATCGCCGAGCGCATCGAGCGCGTCGATCACGTGGACGCCGGTCGGGAACCGCGCCGAAGGCTCCTTTTCGAGGAGCCGCATGACGATGGCTTCGAGCGCGGGCGGGACCACGACACCGCTCGCGCGCGCCGCGATCGGCGGCGGCGGTTGAAAGCGATGCTGCGCGAAGAGGGCCGCGTCGTTGGGTGCATCGAAAGGCCGCTTTCCCGCGAGCATTTCGTACAAGATGATCCCGAGCGCATAGAGATCGGCGCGCGCGTCGACGCCCTCCATGCCCATCGCGGCCTCGGGCGCGAGGTACGCGATGGTGCCGAAGATCACGCCCACGCCGGTGAGGCGCGGCTTCGAATCCCCCACGGAGTCGAGGCGCGGTCGCTTCGAGCTCAGCGCGCCCCCGAGCGAATCGGCGCGCGCGGTACGCACGACCTTCTCGACCGACACCTTGGCGAGGCCGAAATCGATGAGCTTCGCGAGGTCCTTCTCTCCCTCGACCAGCATCACGTTGCGCGGCTTCAGATCGCGATGAACGATATCCATCGCGTGCACGGCCGCGAGCGCGGAGGCGAGCTGCCGCGCGATGTGCACGGCGCGCGCCGGCGGCATCGGCCCTTGCTTGATCGCGGCGTCCAACGTCTTGCCGGACACGAGCTCGAGCACGAGAAAATAGGAGCCATCCTCGAGCTGACCGAAATCGGTGGCCGCGGCCACGTTCGGGTGCGCGACGTGCGCGCCCGCGATGGCCTCGCGCTCGAAGCGGGCGGCGAGCTCGGGCAGATTCTCCGTCTCGGGGTGGAGGATCTTGATGGCCACCCGCTTCTTCAACAAGAGGTGTGACCCCTTGTAGACCGCGCCCATGCCGCCCATCGCGAGGAGCGCGTCGATGCGATAGCGCTGCGAAATGACCTGCCCGACGAGACTCGTGGCGCGCTGCTCGGCTGCGCGGTCGGCGTCTTGTCCGGTCGGCTCGCTCACGGTGGCCGCCACGATATCGCCGGTGCGGGCATTTTGGCGAGCTTGATGGGGCGCTTCGTGCCCCATCGACGCAATCGACGCGAAGATGTGACGATGCGAAAGCGCCGCTACACAGGCGCCCTCGCGGCGAGCTCGCGGCGCAGGAGGATCTGCTGCACCACGACCTGCAGAACGGTGCAGGCGAGGAGCAGCACCCAGATTCGTTGCATCGTGAAATCGGAGGCGCGGCTCATGATCACGACGCACACGACGAAGACCAGCGCGCGTATCGCCGATGCTGCGAGCGACGGCCACGTGTTGCCGATGCCCTGAAGCACGCCGCTCGAAACGAAGACGATGCCGCTCGCGACGTAGCCCCACGAGATCGTCTTCAGGTAATCGACGCCCACGGCGACGACGGAGGGATCCTCACTGAAGAGGCCCACGAGCGTGTGCGGCGCGAGGTGGCAGAGCACCGTGAAGAAGATCATGAATCCCACGGTGAGCTTGGCGCTCTCGCGGAACGTCTCGTGCACCCGCGCGAAGGCCCGCGAGCCGAAGTTCTGCCCGACGACCGCGGCCGCGGCGAAGCTGATGGAGACGGCGGGGATGAAGCCGGCCTGCATGAGGCGCGATCCCACGCCGTACCCCGCCTGCGCTTGGGATCCGAACGGGCGCGTCACCGCGTAGACGACGCCCATCATGATCGACATGACCAGGAACTCCGCGCCCGCCGGCAGTCCGATGCCGAGCATCGATCGCCACGTCGCGAAATCGGGGCGCAGGTCGGCGAGGCGAAGCCGCAGGAACGTGTTGCCGCCCACGAGATAGATCATGAGCCCGACGACCGCGCCCATCGTCGAAATCAGCGTCGCCAGCGAGGCCCCCGCGACGCCGAGCGGGTGGCCGCCGATCCAACCGAAGACGAGGAACGGCGCGAGGATCATGTTGACGACGACGCTGGCCATCTGCGCCACGAGGCCCGGCTTCATGTCGCCGATGCCGCGGAGCGCGGAGCCGAGGCCGACCACCGTGAACTGGAGCGCGAGCGCCGGAATGAAGCTCGTGAGGAAGGTGCTCGCGAGCGCGGCGGTGACGGCATCGCCCGAGAGCTTCTCGGCGTACGTGCGGCGGAGCGCGAGGCACACCGCGAGAAAGAGCAGGCCGAGCAACGTCGCGAGGCCCTGCGCTTGGTTGAAGAGCCGCTGCACCTCGGCGTGCTGCTTCTTCCCGGCCGCCTGCGACACGAGCGCGACGCAGCCCACGGAGAGCATCTGCGTCACCGCCAGCGACACGAACATCAGGTTGCTGGAGAGCACCACGGCGGCCACGGCCTGCTTGCCGAGCCGCCCGACCCAATAGATGTCGACGAGCCCGTAGAGCGTCTGGATCGTCATCCCCGCGAGGACGAAGAGCATCATCCGGATCACGTGCCCGCGGACGCTCCCCTGCGTCATGTCGTGCACGCCCCGAGGGAGCGCACGCGCGGGTCGATCGCTCGAAGGCTTTTCGTCGCTGCGATCGATGGCGAGCTCTTCGGACGGCGAGGAAGACATGATGAACCCCTTCGAGGGCCGCGCCCGACGGCGCAGCGCGCCGACGCGTATCACACGGAGCTTGCCGTGTCCTTCGATGTGACGGCCATCCGTCCGGCGCGATCGCTGACATGGTTCCTCACCACGCCCGACGAACACGTGTCATCGAGCGCGCTGAACATCGATGCCCCGAAGACCGAGGCAATCGTCAGCGAAGCGTGGTGGCAGCGATGGTCGACACGAAATGCTCGCCGAGCCGCGCACCGATGCACCTCGAGAGACGATCCGGCGAGCGTGCCAGTCGGCGAATGGCCACCGGAGGTCCGGTCGAGATGGTGTGTTCACCGCGACCATGCTTTCAGCACGGCGCTGACCTCGTCGCGCACGCGCTCGCGCGCCTCCTCGCGCTCGAGACCGCGCTCGAGCCAGGCTTCGTAGGACGTGAAGCGATGTCGAATATGGGAGACGACGGCGAGGTCGACAGCCTCGTCGAGATAGCCACGCTCGACGCTCATCGCGCCTACACGCGTGGTGCGGCGCGCGCAGGCGTAGGTCGCGATGCGCCGCTCCTCGCCGTCGGGGCAGCCGGGGAAGCGCGCGCGCACGAGGGTGGCGAAGACGGCCACGAAATCATGGTGCTGGGCGCGACGGCGGGCGCGGCGCGCGAGCCTGCTCTCGGTGAGGCGAGCCATCCACCCGAAGGGACGGGTCACACCCACGTGCGAGCCCGGCGACCTCGACGACTGGCCATCTGCAGGCACCGCGAAGGGTGCTTGTTCGTCTGCGAGAGGTCGGCTAACGCTGCAAGCGTCGTATGCAGATACCCATCGGGATGCGCTACGAGGCGTCGGCCGTCGATCTCCGCGACGAGCGCGACCAGTGTGACGCGTGCGACGCGGAGCGAAAGGCCAGGGTGCTCGTCGTCGCGCGCGGCGACGCGGAGGCCCTCCTGTTCCTGTTCACGGGGCAAGCGAAGCGCGAGGCGATGGAGAAGGCGCTCGATGCCGTGCCCGAGACCACACGCGTGCTCATGCAGGTCGCGTCGTGCCCCTCTTGCGGAGAGCGCAGCCCGGAGGTCGCGCGCAGCCGGAGAACGATGCACGGCCTCTCTTGGGCCGGGAAGGCGCTCCCCATTGCGATCGTGTTCGGCGTCGCCCTGATCCTGGTCGCCGTCGTGGGGATGAAGCAGCCGGTCTCTCCGGCCATGGTGATCGGCGTCTCTGCGGTCGTCTGGGCGCTCGCCGTGCTCAGCGGCGTCGTGACGGCGATCCGACGCGACCACACGATCGCGGATCGAAGCGTGGAGTGGACGGCGGTGCGACCACGGGGGGAAACGAAGTGGAAGAAGCTCGGCCCGCAAACGACCGCATGACGTCGATCGAAAGCATGCGACGCGCAGCGCTCCTTCCGTTCGCCCTTCTCGCAGCGAGCGCGTGCGGCGCGGAGCCAACGCCGCGTGCGCCCATTCCGACCGCCCCCGCGCCGGCGCCGGTGATGTCCGCTTCTGCAACGGCGCCGGAGCCCGTCGCGAGCGCGGTGGCAGCAGCGCCTCCGCGGCCATGTCCCCCGCGTCCTGCCTACGCGCCGGTGAGCTTCGTGACCGGGCGCACGGAGCGACGAGGCAAGGACTTCAACGTGTTCATCGGCGCGCCCCAGCTCGCCACGCAGAATCCCGATCTCGCTCCCTCGCTGCACGACGTGCAGGCGGCGATCGACGGTTGGATGCAACGCAAGACGGACTTCTGCAAAGGCGGCACGCGAACACCGTGCTCCGGCTATGCGTACTGCGACATCACGCGCAACGACGGGGAGCACCTGGCGTTTCTCTGCACGGGCCTCCTCTGGGCCCAAGGCAGCATGGATGAGGTGCAGCACGAAGCGCTCCTTTTCCGGCGCCGGGGCGCGCGCTTCGAGCCTCTGTCCCGCGCCGATCTCGCGCGCGATCGCGCCTCGGATCTGCGGCTCACCCTCTTCCCCGCCGAAGCTCCCGATGTCGCGCAGAGCAGCTATCTCGCGCTTCGCGACGACGCGTTCGAGCTCTCGCGCGATTGGATTCACCTCCCACCGCCGGCCGTCGCGCGCTCGTTCGTCCGCTATGCCGAGGCCGCGCCGCGCCTCGTCTGCGACACCGCGCTCGATCTGCCGGAAGCTCCGCGCGAAGGCGCGACCGTCGAGCCGGGACCGCTCGTCGTCGCCACCCACGTCACCGGCAGCGACGGCGATGAAAACGTGATCGTCGGGGACGAGCTGAGCGCGGGCTTCACCTATCCGCGCTTCATCGCCCATGCGCCGGATCAAGCGGAGGCGGCGCGCCTCCTGAACGAGGCCGCAGCGCGCTACATCGGCTCGCACCGAAAGCTCAAGAGCTACTCGGGGATCACCTGCCGCGTGTACACGAGCACACCGCGCCTCGTGAGCATGCTTTGCGGCGGCGAGGAGCTCACCGCCGATGTCGCTCCCGCCGCGGAGAACCTCGTCCTCGGCAATCCTCCCAGGCGGATCGGCGCGGCGCAGCTCTTCGCTCATCGGCCCTCGGCGCCGAAGGAGATCGCGCGCCGCTGCTTCGCGCGCTACCTACCCGGGCCTCATCGCACCGGCTTGCCGGCCCTGGCCAAGGTCCCCGACCTCCGCGCAGACGATCTCGAGAGCTTCTCGCTCTGGCAGACGGGGGCGATGTTCGCCATTCCCTTCGAGCTCGACGGCGGCCGCCACGTCGAGCTCTGTTTCGTGCCGAATCAAGTCCTCGGCACGAGCGCGGAGATGATCGCACGCTCGGGCGGAAAGTGAGCGCGTGAGGGCGCGTCATCCATCCGCGCAGCAGAGCACGCCGCCGCCGGCGCTCGTCGCTTTGACGACCACGTTGGCTTCGTTGATGTCGTTCGGGCACGACCAGGGGAGACCGAGCGAGCCGCACTGATCGCCGGACGCGCGATCGAGGATGCTGCACGAGGTCACCGCGACGCCCTTCGATCCACAACCGTAGAGATCGTTGGCGGTGAGGGACGTCTGCGCGCACCCCGTCTGGCAGGACATGCCGTTGCAGACGCTCGCGTCCGTGTTGGTCCCGAGCGCGCAGGAGTCGCATCCCGTGCTGCTCTGCCGCGTCGCGAAGAAGAGGCCGGCGCTCGGGGCCGCGCCGCCGCATCCGGTCGACGAGCGGGCCAGCACCTCGGTCGGTCCGCTGCACACGTGAAAGCCCACGGCGCACAGATCGGCGACGTTGCAGCCGGTGCCCGATGGATTGCCGCTGTTGTTCCCCGCCATCCGCCCGCACGCCGGCGCCAGCGTGGAGAGGACGCCCGGCACCGACCATCCCCCGGAGCAGGCCGCGATCTTCGGGTACTTGACCACGTCGAGGTAGCCCTCGCGCGTACCATCGCTGCATCCCGCGTTGGTCGGAGGGACGCAGCCTTCATCGATCATGCCGTCGCAATCGTTGTCGAGGCCATCGCAGATCTCGGCCGAAGGCACGACCGTTTGACCACAGATGATCGTGCCCGACTTGCACATCGTGGTCCCGAGCGCGCAGACACCGAGCTTGCCGGTGGAGCACGGATCGCCGCCGTTCGGGTTGCCGTCGTCGACGATGCCGTTGCAATCGTTGTCGATGCCGTCGCAAACCTCGGGCTTGGGCGTGTCGATGGGCACGCACATCAAGTCGCCGCCCTTGCATGCGGTGATGCCCGGTTGGCAGATGCCGAACATCCCCGTCTGGCACTTCACCCCGCCGCCGGGATCGCCGTCGTCGACGATGCCATTGCAATCGTTGTCGATGCCGTCGCAGATCTCCGGCGAGCAGACGACACCGCTCGACGACACCGCGGTCGAGGACACGCTCGAAGAAACGCTGCTCGAGGTGACACTGGTCGAGGAGACACTGGTCGACGACGTGCTGGACGACGACGACGAGCTGCTCGACGACGCTGCCCCGCCGAACCCGCCGGTGCCATCGGAGGTCTCGAGGGTGCCCCTGGCCCCGCATGCGGTCAGGAGCCCGGCAGCGAGCAACAGCGCTCCAAGGTGTGGGATTCGCGGCGTGAGGGCGTTCATCGTTTCCCACCACGATACCGCAGGAGGGAGCGCGGGCTGAAGTAAGCCGAAGCGCCGACCTCCGTCCGGCTCAGGGATTGGGCTTGAAACCGGCGTCCACCAGATCCTGAGGGTCTCCCCACGTACAATATTGCGACTGGTTCGGCGGATCTCCATAGAAGTTACCGCTGACGACGCAGGCTCCTTTCACGCCTTTCGCGCCGAACAGATCGAAGATCGGGAGCTTGGCGACCTTCTTCCGGTCGTTGATGCTGTTCACCAGATCGTACTCGGGAAGGCCGGTCGCATAGGTGATGACGCGCATGTCGTGTTGGGCGTGCTTCTCGCTCTCGGGATCGATCCGCGTCGCGAACTGGTTCTTGTAGACACGAACCTTGCCCCCGTTCGCCGTGAAGCTGGGCTTGGCGAGCCAGCCCTGCTCCCCGAGATCGTAGACCTGGGGAAACGATCCCGACTCCTCGGGCTTGAAGCCGGGATCGATGAGGAAAATGGTCAAATCCCACTGGTTCTTGAAGCAGAATTGGATGAGCGCGTCCGGGCACTGCTGCCGCTTGATCGAAGCCTTGCCGTGGTTGTTGTCGTAAGAGCCAATCCCGATGAAGATGAACTCACGGGGGCCGAAGTCGTTGATGGCTCCCCCCAGATCGTTGCGGAGCTGGGTGACGACGTCATCGTCGACGACCTTCTCGACGAAGTGCGGCATGCCCATGAGCGTGTTCTCATCGCGGATGCGGAGCTCGTCCAGAGTCCTGTTGTCCTCCAGGCTCCGGCCTTGGAAGACGAGACGCACCCCGGCCGGCACTTGGCCACCCTCGTCCTGGAGCTTGGCTTTGAGCTTCTCCTTGACCTCGGCGATGGTGTCGCTCGACTCGACATCGAGCGTTCTGCTCTTGCCATCGACCCATTTCACGAAGATCTGCATGTCGCCTCCGCGCGCAGCGTAACGCAGCTCCGCGACGCGCGGCCACTTCGCGGCGCGCTATCGGGGCGGTGCCGGCGAGCCCGCGCGATGGTCGCGCAGCACCTCGTCGATGACCCATGATGTCCGCGCCGCCGTCTCTCCGGTGCTCGGACAAGTCCCCTGCCCGCGCAGCGCGTCCACCACCGTTTGGATGAGCGGCTCTGCGATGTGCTCCGGATTGGCATCGACGAACCGCTCTTCCACGCCGGAGGGCGAGGTCACCACCACCGGACCATCGCCGAACACCGAGAATCGCAGCGTGCCTTCGGTGCCGCCGATCTCGGCGGCGTCGACGTGCGGGCCCGCGCCGGCGAAATCCCACACGGCGGCGCCGAGCACGCCCGCGCCGGTGCGAAAGCGCATGGCGACCACGTCCTCGACGATGCCCGGCTCTTTCGAGCGGCGCGCGGCGTCGCCGCTGACGTCGCAGAGCGGGCCGAGGAGCCAATCGAAGAGATCGAGCGCGTGGCTCCCGATGTCGACGAAGAGGCCGCCTCCGGAGATCGCCGGATCGAAGCGCCAGCCGGGCGCGATGCGGTTGTGCGGGCTCGTGTAGCGATACGAGAGCGTGAGCGGCTCGCCGATGCGGCCCGAAGCGATCACGTCGCGCATGCGGATCGAGCGCGGCAAAGCCCTCCGGTAATACGCGACGAAGAGCGGGAGGCGCGCGGTCGCGAAAGCATCGATCATGCGGGCGCACTCGGCGTGCGTGCGCGCCATGGGCTTCTCGACATAAGCAGGCTTGCCCGCGGCGGCGACGGCGAGCGCGAGATCCAGATGCGCGCCCGGCGGCGCGGCGACGTACACGGCATCGACCTCGGGATCGCGCACGAGATCGTCGACGCGATCGTAGAAGCGCGGCACGCCGTGGCGGCGAGCATAGTCCGCGGCGAGATCGCGCGAGCGGCGCATCACGGCCACGAGCGCGCTGCCGGAGGCTTTTTGGAAGCCCGGACCGCTCTTCTGCTCGGTGACGGCGCCGCAACCGAGGATGCCCCAACGGATCGTGCTCATCGCTCCGAAGGATGCCAGAAGCCGCGGCGTCGGGGATCTCCGCACGTGCCGCGTCGTGCGTGCGCCGCAGCGAGCACAGCCGGCGAATCACCTTGACGGAGCGCGCACACCTCGGGTCCCCTCATGGGGCTTGTCGGACACCGATTGAGGCGGGACGAGCCGTGGTGCGTCCGCCGCGCGAGGGGCCATGGGTGACGTCACCGCCGTCATGATGGATTGCATCACCGAGAAGAGCGGGCACACCATCACGCCGCTCGCGGTGAGCGTGTGCATCACACCGGCAGCGCCGAGCCCGCTGCCCATTCCCTATCCTGTGGTCGGCAGCTCCGTCGAAGGGATCATCGACGAGCCGCTGCGCACCAAGATCAACGGCGCGAAAATCGCGACCGTCGGCTCGTGCATCAAGACGTGTCACGGCAACGAGCCCGGCACGCTCAAAGAGGTCGTCAGCCTCAACACGACGGGGCCGTGCTTCCTCGTCATGGGCGCGCCCATCGTGCTGGTCGAGCTCGGGATGATGGGCATCACGGGCAGCCCGTGCTTTTCGAACAAGGCGGTCACCGTCGGCGCGAGCGGGAGCGCGAGCAAGGCCGGCGGCACGGGCGGCGCCGGTGGGGGCGGAGGCGGCGGCGGTGGTGGGGGTGGCAGCGCATCCGGATCGCAGGGACCGGGCGGCGGTGGAGGCGCAGGCGGCGGCGGCAGCAACACGGGCGCGAGCGGCCCCGGCGGCTCTTCGGGCGCTGCGGGAGCGAATCAATGTCAGGGCGGGCACCCCGTCGACGTCGCCACCGGCTACGTCGTCGACGAGCAGGTGGACCTCGCGCTCCCCGGCCCGATTCCTCTCGTGTGGAAGCGGTACTACTCGTCGTCGCGGCGTGACGACAAGACGGCGACGCTCGGGCCGGGTTGGGCGCACGGCTTCGAGCAACGGATCACCGAAGAGGACCACGTCATCACGCTGCGCGAGCGCGAAGGGCGATCCATTTGGTTCGCGAAGGTGAAGCCCGGCGAGAGCACGTTTCACCGCCGCGAGCGATTGACCCTTTCGCGCGACGCCGATGGGCGCACGTATCGCGTGCTCGATCACGTGACCCGGCTCTCCTCGACGTTCGTGCAAGAGATCGCCGAGGGCCCCGCGCTCCTGCGATCGATCCGCGATGCGTGGGACAACGCCGTCGTCCTCGAATACGAGGACTCGAAGCTCTCACACATCGTCGACACCGCCGGTCGCGAGGTGACGGTCACCTGGAAGGCAAAGCGCATCACCCGCCTCGAGGTGCGCACCGGCGGGCAGATTCATCAATGGGTGAGCTACGCCTATTCCGCCGCGGGCTGCCTCGCGAGCGTGACCGACACCGCCGGCGCTACGGAAGAGTACGAATACGATCGTCACAACCGCATGATCGCCGCCACGATCAAGACGGGAGCGTGCTTTCGCTACGAGTACGACGCGGACACCGGCAAGTGTCACAAGTCATGGGGCCCGAAGGGCCTTTATGGCATCGAGCTCGACATCGACGTAACGCGCAAGACGACCTTCGTCGGCGGCGAGGAGCCTCGGGTCGTCACCTGGAACGATCACGGCCGCGCCACGCGCATCGCATTGCCCGACGGGACGGTGCTCGAAGACAGCGCCTACGACGACGACGGCCTGCTCATCGCTCGGGCAAACGGCGCCGGTGAAGGCGAGCAATCGTGGTACGACGCGCGCGGCAACCGCGTCCGGCGGGTGGACGCGATGGGCGGGATCACGGCCTGGGAGTACGACGACCGCGACTTACCGCGAAAGGAAACCTCGCCCGATGGACTCGTCACGTCGTTCACGCATGACGATCGCGGCGCGCTGACGGGCGTCGCCTACCCCACGGGCGAGACGCTCGCCGTCACGTACGACGCGCGCGGGCGGATGACGGCCATTCATCGCTCCGGGGTGCTCGTCCGCGGTTACGAATACGATGGTGATCACAACGTCAGCGCCGAAGTGGATGGGCGCGGCGCACGAACCGCGTTTGCCCATGATGCCATGGGCCGCCCCGTGGCAAAGACCGATGCGCTCGGTCGCGTCACCCGCGTGTCGTACGATCGCATGGGCCGGCGCAGCTCGCTCCGCGCAGCGGATGGGGCCACGTATCAATTCTCCTACGACGCGCGGGGAAAGCTCGTCAAAGAGGTCGGCCCCCTCGGGCTCGCGATCACGATGGAGCACGGGGGCATGGGCGTGCTCACGCGGGTCACGCAGCCCGACGGGAGCACGTGGAGCCTGAAGCACACCGCCAACGAGCGCCTCGCGGAGATCAAGAATCCTCGCGGCGAGTCCCATCGCTTCACGTACGACGAAGCCGGGCACGTCATCGAAGAGTCGACGTTCGATGGACGCACGCTGCGATACGAATGGAACGCGGCCGGCCGCCTCGCGAGCATTCGCCATCCCGACGGCAGCTCGCAAACGTATGCGCATGATCGCGCGGGTCGCATCGCGAGCATCCTGGGCAGCGACGGGATCGCCGTGCGCTTCCAGCGCGACATCATGGGACGGCTCCTCGGCGGCGTGATCGAAGAGAACGGTCGCGCCACTGCCACCGTCTTCGAGCGCGACGCCTTCGGGCGCGTGATCGTGGAGCGCCAGGGAGATCGCGCCGTTCGCTACGCGTACGACACTCATGGGCGCACGGTGTCTCGCACCATGCCCGATGGCACCACGACGCGATATGCGTACGACGCCGAGGATGGGCTCGTCGCGCTGGAGCACGCCGGGCAGCGTTTCGGGATCGAGCGCGACGTCCTCGGCCGCGAGACGATGCGCGGGCACGAGCACTTCTCGATCCGCAGCGGATACGACGTGATGGATCGCTTGATCGATCAGCGGGTCACGTCCCCCGGCGGCGCGTCGGAGGCCCTCGTGCAGCGGCAATGGCACTACGACAAGGCCGGTCGCCTCGCGCGGGTCGACGACGCGCGGTGGGGATCGTCGGTCCATCAGTACGACAAGGTTCACCGGCTGCTCTCGTCGCGGCGGAGCGAGCACAGCGAGGTGTTCTCGTACGACGGCGCCGGCGCGCTCGTCGCGGCGCTCGAAGGGCTCGGTGGAGGGACGAGCGCCAAGCCGACATGGGAGATCGCGCCGGGGAACTTGCTCAAGAAGACGGAGACGACGAGCTACGCTTACGACAAGCGCGGGCGGCGTATCGGCAAGCTCGAACGCACCGCCGGCGGCGAAGCGCACAGCAAGTATCGCTGGGACTCGCAGGATCGGCTGCGTGAGGTGGTCCGGCCCGATGGTGTCCGCATCGTGATGGAGTACGACGCCTTCGGGCGGCGGATTCGCAAGGAGGTGCTCGCCCCGGATGGCACCTCGCGGCGCATCGTCGATTTCATTTGGGATGGGAACGCGCTCGCCGCGGACATCGACAGCGGGCGCGGGGCCCGCACGTTCGTGCACGAGCCCGACACGTTGATTCCGCTGCTCCAGAGCGAGGGTGGCGAGGTCTTCGCGGTGGTGAACGATCACCTCGGCATGCCGAAGGAGCTCGTGGCGAACGACGGTAGCCTAGCTTGGGCGGCGGCCCATTCGAGCTGGGGGAAGGTCGTCGAAGCGAAGGCTCCCGAGCGGCGCGGCCGGGCGGTCGCGTCGCCGTTCCGCCTTCAAGGGCAAGTGGCCGACGAGGAGACCGGGCTCACCTGGACGCGGTTTCGCTGCTTCGATCCCGAGGTGGGCCGCTGGCTGAGCCCGGACCCGCTCGGGCTCGACGGCGGCCTCGATCTGTTCGGCTTCGGTGGCAGCCCGACCAACCTGGTCGATCCATTGGGCCTGACGACCGAGGGCTCACCGCATCCGGGCGAGTCGGAAGAGGCAGGCCAGCGGCGGGCCAAGCGCGATCACGACGAGGTCCGCGATCGGCTGCGCAAGGAGAACGAAGGATTCGAATCGGGCCGGCACAACGAATATCCACGCGCCATGGCCACCGAGCTCAACCGGATGGCCGCCGCCGCCGAACGGCACGGCACTCCCGGGGACAGCGCCTACGCTGCATCGTTGCGAAAGACCGCGCGAACGTATGAAAAGAGAGCGGGGGCCGGACACCGTGGCGGACGATGATCGAGCGTTGCAAGAGGAGCGCATCGACGCGCTCCTTTCCCAGGTCGACGCCGCCGGCGACGATCCGGACGAGGCCACACGCGCCCGCCTGATCGGAGATGCCATCCAGGCGCTCGCGGGCATGAACGATCAGAGCCCACCCATCCTCTACGCGCTCGCGTACGCGTGGTACCACCACCCCGATCATGCGCGATCGGCCGAGATTCAGGCGCGGGTCACGGCGCTGCTCACTTCGGTGCTGAAGGCGCGCCCCGATGATTTTCTCGCGTGGCTCTATCTCGGCCACAACCATTACGACATCGGCGAGCTGGAGGCGGCGAGCCAAGCCTTCGAGCGCGCCTGCGCGGTGGCGCCGCCCGATTACATCGGCCTCAAGGCCTACGAGATGGCGCTCTGTTGTGCGATTGCGATGCGCGGGCTCGCGGCGTCGCTGGATGCCTTGGCGCGCTTCGTGGAGCACGCCGAGCGCCTGCCGAGCGAGGACGTGTGGCCGCGTGAGCTCGCGCAGGCGCTGGTGACGCACGCGGCGCCGCTCTCGGGCGACGAGAGGGCGCGCGCGATCGATCTCGCGACCCGGCTCGATCGCGCCGGCAACCTCGGGAGTTGGATCGAAGACATCCTCGCCAAGCTCCCCGGCGCCTGATGGCGCGCGGGCCGGGATTTCACGTCGAGGACGCGTTGCTTCCGGAGGAGATCCCCGCGGTGCGCAGGAGATCGCGCATCGTGCTGCGCGGGAGGGAGGCGCGGCGGGCGGCTTCGCTGACGTTGCGCCCGGCCTCTTCGTAGATGCGCACGGCGTCGCCGGGGAGGATGCGGCGGGCCTTGGGATCGCGCTCGGCGAGGACCGCGGCGACGTGCTCCGCCTCGATGACGCGGCCGGCGCGCACGGCGGCTTGCACGACGACGTTGCGCAGCTCGCGGACGTTGCCGGGCCAGCGATGCGATCGCAGCGCCGCGAGAGCATCCGGCGCGAGGGTGCGCGATCCGAGCTCGGAGCTCGCGAGCAGATGACGCACGAGCGGGCCGATGTCGTCGAGGCGATCGCGCAGCGGCGGGACCTGCACCACGCAGACCGCGAGCCGCTCGTAGAGATCGGCGCGAAACCGGCGCGCGGCCACGAGCATCTCGAGCGGCTCGCAGGTGGCCGCGACGAGGCGCACGTCCACGGGGATCGGGGCCTCGCCGCCCACGGGACGGATCATGCCCTCCTCCACCGCGCGCAGGAGCTTGGCCTGCACCTCGAGCGGGACGGCGCCGATCTCGTCGAGGAAGAGCGTGCCGCCGTGCGCCTCGCGGAAGGCGCCGCGCCGATCGCGCACGGCGCCGGTGAACGCGCCCTTGGTGTGGCCGAAGAGCTCCGACTCGGCGAGCTGGCTGGTGATCGCGGCGGCGTTGAGGATGACGAACGGGCGCCGCGCGCGCGGGCCTTCGTCGTGCGTGGCGCGGGCCACGAGATCCTTGCCGGTGCCCGATTCACCGCGCAGCAGCACGGGCAGGCGCAGCGGCGCGTACCTGCGCACCGCGGCCGCGAGCGCGCGCATCGGCTGCGACGCGCCCACCAGGCCGGCGAGCGGCGGCGCGTCCTCCATCGCTTGGAAGCGCGCGGGCCGCGGCTGCACGCGCACCACCGTCCGCCCCATCTCGAACACGGCCCCGAGCGGCAGCGCCGCCCGCGACACGCGCACGCCGCCGACGCGCACGCCGTTGCGCGCCCCCAGATCGGTGACCTCGATGAAAGCGCCCGCGTGCGCGATGCGGCAGTGGCGGCCGCTCACCGTGGGATCGTCGATCTGCACGTTCACCGCGGGCCCGCTCCCGAGCACCGACTCTCCCCCCGGCGCGAGCGGAACCTCGAGCGCCCGCGCGCCCGGCGTCCCGACTTCGATCCACAGACGCACGGGACCGCAGCTCGTCACGCTGCCGGCCATGTCCTCCGTCTGCTGCCGCGCGCTGGGATCCGGCGCGAGGAGCGCGGCGGGCTCCTCATCCAGATCGGGGTGGGTCCTGCGGTATGCCCGCGTCGCCTGGCACGTCTCTCTGGTCTCCACATGGATCTCTATCGACGCGGCTCCGGAAAAGTTGCGTGCCTCCTCGCAAAAAAGATCGCGTCCCCCTTTGCACGGACATCGCATCGTTCTAGAGCATCGCCCCGTGGCACGACCCCGCGCTTCGATCTTCCTCGCCCTCGCGGCCGTGCTCTACGCGGCGCCCGCGCTGGCCGCCGATCCACCGAACGGCGCTGCCAAGCCGGGCGAAGCCACGCCCCCTGCGCCCCCTGCGCCCCCTGCCGAAGAAGAGGGCGAGACCGAGACGGGCACCAAGCGTCCCGGCGCCCCCGACGAGCGCACGGGGCACGTTTATTTCGGCGTGAGCGGCGCAGCCGTCGGCCCCGCGGGCTCGATGGGACCGGCGACCCCGAGCTCCCAGCTCTCGCCCGCGGGGTTCAGCCCGGGCGGCTTCTTCGGGGTTGGCGTGGGGCGCCACGCCACGCTTCAGGTCTTCGGCGATTGGACCCGCTACCTCAAGCCGGGCGCCTGCAGCAGGGACTGCGGCGGCACGGGGTACACGGTCGGCCTCGGCGTCACGTATCATCTCGCCCAGGGCATCGCCTTCGATCCGTGGGGGAGCTTCGGCGTCGCCTACCGCCGCTCCTCGTTCGACGTGGAGAACCCCACGCGCCCCGACGACGCCCGGGTGCGGCAGGTCTTCCACGGTATCGATGTGGCCCGCATCGCGATCGGCGGCGATTTCTACCCGACCTCGCGGTTCGGCTTCGGGCCTTACCTCGAGGCGGACCTCGGGACGAATTTCATCTGGGCCAAGCCGCTGCTCGGGCTCCCACCGGACGTCAAGAACGGGCCGCGAACCTACGCGTTCTTCTCCGTGGGGATCCGCATTGCATTCGATCCCATGCGCAAGCCCGCGCCCTCGGCCGTCGGGGGCGCGAGCACCGGCGCCGGCGTGGCTCGCGCGTTCGGGTTGCCAGGATTCTAGGCGAGGACCACCGGTCCCCCGCTATACTCGCCCCTCGAATGTCGAGCTCGGCACCTCCCCCGTCCGTGCCCACGCGCCTCGTCGTTGCCGGTCTCACCGACGTCGGTCGCCAGCGCAAGCACAACGAGGACTGTGTCCTCCTCAAACCCAACCTCGGCCTCTTCGCGGTCGCCGACGGCATGGGCGGACACAACGCGGGCGACGTGGCGTCGAAGCTCGTCGCGCAGTCGCTCGGCAACTACTTCGAGGCGACCGCCAGCGGCGCGCCCGGCCTCGAGCTGCCCGACGAGTACGCCCCGCTCTCGCCCGACGCGAAGCGCCTCGCGGCCGGTGTGCGCAAGGCGAACCTCGACGTCTTCACCGTCTCGCACACGCACGCGCAGCACCACGGGATGGGATCGACCTGCGTCGCCATCCACATCGCCGGGGGCATGGCGCACATCGCGCACGTCGGCGACAGCCGCTGCTACCGCATCCGCGACGGCCAGATCGTCCAGCTCACGCGCGATCACTCGCTGATCAACGATGCGCTCGACATGAAGCCGGATCTGACCAAGGAGGAGCTGTCCCGCCTCCCGAAGAACATCATCACCCGCGCGCTCGGGATGAAGGATGTGGTCAAGGTCGACGTCAAGAGCGAGCCGTTCCTGCCCGGCGACACGTACCTGCTCTGCTCCGACGGGCTCACCGGCATGGTGCCGCCCGAGCAGATCCTCGAGGTCATCAGCCTGGCGCAGGAGCCGCAGGAGGCCTGCGAGCTCCTCATCGCCGAGGCCAACGACGCGGGCGGCACCGACAACATCTCCGCGCTCCTCGTGCACATCGAAGAGGTGCTGCCCGAGACCGACACGGCCCCGGACGTCGAGCTCGTCGTCGAGGACCATCACGAGATCGCCGCGGATCAAGAAGTCGACGAAGAGGACGAAGCCCTCGCAGCCCACACCCTCGAAGCCGATCAGGACGAGGCCGAGGCTGCCGAGGACGAGCTCCCCCCGGACGACGACGAGACGCCGCTCGTGGCGGCGTACGCCGCGCTCGATGCCGACGACGACGACGAGGACGAAGGCACGCCCACGCTCCAAGTCGTGGCCACCGCCGAGATCGCAGAGCTGCCCTCGATCGACGACGCGTCGCTCGCGGATCTGGTCGCCTCGTTCCAGCGCGGGGACCCGATGGATGTGGATCTGCACGGCCCGTGGAACGCGCGCACCGCGGTGCGGCGCTGCCCCCGGTGCGCGCACGAGCTCTACCAAGGCAACAGCTTCTGCACGGAGTGCGGCACGCGCATCGAGACGGCGTCCGCGTAGCCCCGCGCCTTGGAAAGACCCTCCCGCAAGCTCGCTGCGTGGACTTTCCCCGCGTCCGTGACCCTCGCGGCCGCGGCCGTGTCGGGCATCACCGCGTCGCACACGCTCTTCGTCTACCTCCCGACCCTCAACACGCCGCACACCTCGATCGCGGGCGTCCCGCACGCGGCGTCCCCCGTGCCGCCAACGCCCGCGCTGGCGCGGCGGCTCGCGGTGATCGTGTACGACGGCCTCTCGTACGACGTCGCGATGACGCTCCCGGAGCTCGCGCCGCTGCGCGAACGCGGCGTGGTCCGCGGCGTGGCGGTGGAGTTCCCGAGCTTCACCTCACCGGCGCTGGTCTCGTTCATGACCGGCCTCGGCCCGCGCGACAGTGGCACGCGCCGCAACGGTGATCTGCAAGGCGTCCCCGGCATCGACTCGTTCATGCGCGCCGCCGGCGACGCGCGCGTGCCCGTCACCGTCTGGAGCCACGGGTACGACGACTTCGCGCGGCTCATCGCGCCCCCCGCGGGCACGCCGATCCACGAAGGCAAGCTCGCCTGCGCCGTCGACATGATCCGGCGCGGGCTCCACGGCACGCGCGACGTCGCGCCGCCCGAGCCCGGCGCGCCCGTGCGCACCATCGACATGATCCACTGGGGCCTGCTCGACGACACGGGCCACGAGCACGGCTCCGGATCCCCCGAGTACGCGCGCGTCGCGCACGACGGCGCCGCGTTCATCGCCCGCTACGCGGCCTCGCTCGATCTCGATCGCGACGCGCTCGTCGTGCTCAGCGATCACGGCCACCTCGACGGCCCGCACGGCGGCCACGGCGGCGACGAGCCCGAGGTGCGGCGCGCGCTCTTCCTCGGCGTGGGCGCGAGCTTCCGCCGCGGCGTCGAGCTCGAAGCGCGCCCCATGCGCGACGTGGCCTCCACGCTCGCCGTCGTCGCGGGCCTGCGCGCGCCCACGTCGAGCCTCGGCCTCCCCATGATCGACGCGCTCGATCTCGACGGCGCCGCCGCGGCCCGCGCGCTCGCCGGTCCCTTCGAGCAGGGCGCCCGCTTCCTCTGCGCCCTGCGCCCCGATCCGCGCTGCAACGAGGCCGCGCCGCTGGCCGCGCGCCTCGAAGGCCACGACCCCGCCGCGCGCCCGCTCGCCGAAGCGCTCCATGGCTTCCTCGGTCTCGCGCGCGATCGCGACCTCGGCGACCTCCGCGATCAGGGCGCGCGCCGCCGGCTCGCGTTCGCCGCGCTCGGCAGCGCGCTCGCCCTCTGGACGACGCTCGCGCTGCTCCGCCGGCGCGGGGCCCGCTTCGGCCCGGCGGCGATGCTGCCCATCCTCAACATCGCCGTCTTCACCGCCTACATCTGGCTGCGCGGCTATCGGCCCGGCTTCAGCTACCTCCGCGCCGCGCCCTTGCTCGTCGCCGACGCCGTGCCCGGCGCGCTCCTCGCGATCGCGGCGATCGCCTTCTATGCGCGGCGCACGCAGCCCGGGGTCTCCGGCCCGTGGGTCCTGCTGCTCGGCACCGCCATCCCCTTCGCGTTGCTCGCGGCCTGGGTCGGCTGGGATCCGGTGACGCTCCCGCCGCCCATCGCGGGCGCCGCCGTGTTTCAGCTCTCGCCTTCGCTGGTGAGCGCGGCCGTGGCCGCCGTCGTGGTGGCGGTGATGGAGATCCGGCGGGCGCCGCGCGCAGGCTGAAGACACGATCGAAAAGGCCGACTGTGCGCCGGCCGTCCCAGCGGAAGGGCGCCGACATGTCCATGAGAGGCGCTGACATGTCAGGCGGACACGACGGTAGGCCACGACGCGATCGAGCACCAACCTTCCACGGGACACGATGAGGGCTCGGCCGCGAGCGCAACCGTGATCGATGAAGCCGTGATGGCGAAGCCGGCCAGGCTGCCCGCGTCGCGTTCTCCCCTCCCCGATCGCTGAGCCGCGATCATCGCTCCAGCGAACGCAACGTCGTGCGCTCGAAGCTGACCCCGGGGCTCGGTCGTCGGCGCGGGTGTTGCTCGCGCAGGCTGCGCCAACGGCCGGCTCGCACGTCCATGCATCCAGGAGATCGACGATGCCCACCCATGTCCGATCCCGCAGCGCGCCCAACACCTCGTCACCCGCGCGGGTGTTGCTCGCGCTGGCAGCGGCGCTCTCCGCGTGCGCGAACCATCCCGCACCGTCGGGAAGCGCATCGACCACGGTCCCCGCGCCCACCGCGCCCGGAGACTCGCCTGCCGCGGCGTCCGCGCCGGCTGCCGCCCCGTCGGCTTCGGCCTCCGCCGCGACGTCGGCGCCCTCCTCCTCGGCTCCACCGACCGCATCCGCAGCGAGCGGGTCGCCCGCGGATCCTGCCGCGCCGGCGCTCTCGTGGCTGGGCGTACCCGTCGATCCGTCGATCCGCTTCGCCAAGAAGGTGCGCAACCCGGCGGAGCACAGCCCCGTGTGGGGCTTCGCCGGCGAGATTCAGGTGCCGGTCGGCTGGCGCGGGAAACACGTGGAGAACCTTCCGCAAGGGTTCGCCGTCCTGAATGCGCCGGACGACACGGCGGCCATCGTGCTGGTCAACTACGAGCTTGCCCCGTGGAACGAGGACTTCGTCAACGGCAGGGCCGAGTACTGGGCAGGAGGCGAGCTGTTGCTCCAGTTCGAGGGCTGGGGGCCGCCGGTGCCCATCGCCATCGGCGACCAGCACACCCCGGGGTCGCTCCTCCACGGCAAGGGCCTGCGGAAGAAGAAGCCCCAGGAGCTGTGGCTGATCCGGCGGCGATTCCCTTCCGCGACGACGGGGAACAGCGTGCTCATGGCCGTCGGGGTCATCGACGTGGACGCGCCCGCCCTGCGCCGGGCCGAGCTCCTGGCGGCGCTGGCGAGCTTCACGCCGGAAAATGTGGGGGCAGGCCCAACGCGTCGCCCGTGACGTCGCCCAACGCCGCTCGGCTGCGCGAGCTGCTCGCGCTCGCCGCGCCGCCTGGATGAGCGCCGTCTGCTTCGCGCGTGCACGTCGAGGATCGCAAGGCGACGCGCAAGGCCGAGCAGGCGGCGCTCGAGAAGCTCGCCGCGCGACTTCACCCACGAGCAGCGCGGCTCCGCGATCTCGCGGCGATCGCGTGCGGCCCTTCGGCGGAGTCCTTCACGCCGGCGCCGTCGGATACGCTGCACGCCATGAGCTCCCTCGGGACACCTGCCGACGACCCGCTTCGCCTCGCGCTGCATGCGAGCCTGAAGCTCCCGGAGGAGGTCGCCGCGGCGCGCGACGCCTTCCTCGCCACCGAGCTCGACGGAGACGATGCCGATCTCGTGGAGGCATGGAGCGCGTCGTCGCCCGGCGGCGACGAGCGCGCGGCCGCCGTCGCGGCGCTGGCGCGGCGTGGGCTCGTGCGCGCGTCGCTGAACGAGATCTCCTTCGCGCTCCCGCAGGGGCTCGCGGGCTTGCTCGTCGCGGCGGGGCGCTGGTCCGCGCGGATGGCGCTCTGCCTCTCGCGCGTGCCGCACCGAGGGATCGCGCCCGAGACGCTCGCGTCGCTCGCGCCGTGGCTCGACGCGGCGGAGGCGCGCGAGGCGCTCGCGATCGTGGCCGGCCCGTCGACGATCGACGACATCGAGGACGCGGACGGCGTCGCGGCCGTGGTGTCGCGCCTCGTCGCGCTCGAGGGCCACGAGGCCGCGGAGCGGGCGCTCGCGCCGTTCTCGCCGGCGGCCCGCGCGCTGGTCGCGGCCGTGTCCTGGCGCTCGTGGCCGCGCGCGCTCCACCCGCTCGCCGCGCGGCTGGTCGCCGAGGGCGTCGCCCAGGTGCGCCATTGCTCCCACGCCGCCGGGGCGGCCTTCTCCGCGCTCCCGCTCTTCGCGGAGCCGGAGCGCGGCGCGATTGTCCGCCGCGCGCTGGAACGGCTCGGCGACGAGGACTTCGGGCTCGACTGCGAGCACGCCGCGCTGCTCGGCGCCGCGGGTCTCTGGTCGTACGGCTGGGAGAACGGCTCGCGCGACACCCTACCCTACCCGCGCGCGCAGATGCTCGCGCACGTGGTGCACCATCTGCCCGGCGAGCTGCGCGACGAAGGCTATGCACGCTGGCTCGACGCCTATCGCCGCGCGCGCAAGGACGACTTCTTCGGCTTGGAGATCCCGAAGGATCTGCCCCCCGCGACGTTCGACGCAGTCCTCGCGATGGCACGCGACGACGCCGCGCCCGCGGCCCGCGCGCATGCGTTGGTGAGGCTCGCGTACCAGCGCGCCGAGGTCTTCGACGAGGCGCTCGCCGCCGTCGAAGCGCTGTCGGGCGCGCCCGGCGCGTGTGCGCGGCTCTCGCTGCTCCCGGTCGCGCCCGAGGCGACGAGGAGCCGCCTCGCGATCGACAGCCACGACACGATGCTCGCGCTCATCGACGCGGGCCGCGAGGCGGACCTCCGGAACGCCGCCGAGCGTTGGCCGCGCGGGCCGGACGAGCGACTCTGGTGCTACCTGTCCTGCTTCCGGCGGAGCCGCGCCATCCTCGTCGCGCCGCTCGCCTTCATGCCGGCTGCGGAGCGCGATCGTCGCGCTTGCGCCATGCTCGAGCGGTGGTCGCGCAGCCGCGATCGCGCGATCCTCGCCGGCGCGGCGGCGGCGGTGGCGGCGATGCCCGAGCCGGCGCGGCCGCCGTGGATCGAGCGTCTCTCGGCGCGCGTGCGGCCCGGCGACACGCACCCGATCGCGCTCGTCGCCGTCGCCTCGCTCCTGTCCGATCCCGATCGCGCAGCGCTCGCGATCGCTGCGTGGAGCGCGCCTCGAATCGGCCCCGACGAGGAGCACGCGACGGGACGCGCCCTCGCGCGTGCGAGCCGCTGGATCGAGCCGAGCCGGCGAGCGCCGTTGCAGCTCGCGGCGCTCGAGCGCTGGTCCGCGCCCGAGCATCCGTATCAATGGACCGCGCTGATCGAGGCGCTCCAGGACGCTCTCGAGCCCGAGGCCGTGGCGTGGATCCGCGCCCACACGGACGACAAGTACGCCATGGTCGCGCTCCTGCCTGCGCTGCCCGACGACGTGCGGCGGGAAGCTGCCGCGCGCCTCGTCGAGGAGATGACCGCGCCCCTCTTCTTCTGGCGCCACGACCGTGAGCTCAAGCAGCTCTATCCGTACGTGCCGGACGCGGGCACGCGGGTGCTCGCATCCATCGATCGGTGGCGCGACCGTGGCCTGCGCTTGGAAGAAGAGTGGGTGAGCCTCGCCATCGCGCGGGCGCTCGATCCCATCGCCGCCGCCGGCCATGTCGCGCGAGCCTTCGCGCTGCGGGCCGAAATTGTCGGCGAGGAGGCGGCGGCCATCGCGGATCTCGCTCTCGCGCGGCACGAGGCGGAGGGCCCGGCGCGCGACGCGCGCATCGCGTCGGCGATCGCGCATCTCGAGGGCGTGGGCCAGGGCCCTTGGGCCGACGAGGCCTGGGAAGCGGCGCTCCGCTGGCTCGCGCCGGGGCCGCACCGCCGTCGCGCGCTCGCCGTCGCGGAGGCGCTTCCCGGCGAAGCCTGGCTCGTCTTCGCGCGTGCGGCGGAGGCGACCTGCGCGCGCGAAGAGCTCGCCGCCCAGCTCACCGAGGCGCGCATCGCGTCGCTGACGCCGGAGCTGCTCTTGACCCGCGGGCTCGCACTCGACCTCTGGGCGCACCGGCTCGACGCGAGCCAGATCTTCTCGTGCTGGCGGCGCTTCTGGCAGGACGCGCGCGAGCTGTCGCGATCGAGGGTGATGCTGGGGCCGGTAGCAGAGATGATCGCGCTCGCCGTGCGCGCCGCCGGTCCCGGCGCCGCCGAGCAGATCGCCGAAAGCGTGCTCGACGTCGCCGCGTGGTTCCCGTAGCGCCGAGCCTCTGGAACTCCCCGCACCCTCCACTGTCCCTGCCCCACCGATGCGACACTCCCTCGCCGGCCCCTTCGTCGCTGCCGCGCTGACGGCGCTCGTCACGCTGGCTGCCTGCACGGCCACAGCGCCTCCGACACCACCCGCCGCCGCATGTCCCACCGTGTCCGTGGCGCCGGCTGCTCCGTCCGGCTCGGCGGCTCCGGCGGCCTCGACGACGCCGGCTGGGGCGTTGCCCCCGGTGCGCATGCAACCGGCGCGCACCGCGGTCCAGGCGAAGCTCTGCACCCAGGCCGAGCAGACCGCGGCCTACGACGAGGTTCGCGCCATCGGCGACGCGATGGAGAAGTCGGCGGTCGACGAGGCCTCCGCGAAGGCGCTGCGCGATCGCACGGTGCGCCTGCTCGGCTCGCGGTGCTTCGGCGGCGGGAGCCTGATGCCGAACCTCGATCTCGACCAACTGCGCGCGGCGCGCGGTGTGCAGTTCAAGGCTTGGTGGAGAGAGCACGGCGACCTGTTCGTCCGCGACGCGCTGACGCATGCCAACGCGCTGCACTTCACGCCCTCACTGCCCAAGGTGCTGTCGTTCGAAACGCTCGCCGCCGGTGATCCGCTGCGCTCCATCGTCTGCCCGTCGGACGCCGTCTGTGACCCGCTGGCCGAGGGCAGCATCCTCGACCTCGGGCGCGAGATCGAGCGCGTGGCCGGCCCGCACGTGTCGGGCAAGAGCCGGATCAGCGACAACGCCGCGATCGAAGCGTGCGCCCGCGAGAAGCCCCAAAAGCCCGACGGCGACCCGCTGCTCGCCTACCAGGCCTGCGTGAGCCTGCTCGCCTTCCAGCGCACGGTGCTGCCGGCCGGGCACTACCGCTCGCCGCGTGGTTGGCTCGTGCTGCGCGGGCGTCGCGGTCACTACGACTTCTGCGACGAGATCCGCGCCTACCATCTGCCCACCGGCTCGGCCTACATCGCCTCGCGCTGCTCGGGCCTCGTCCTGCGCGACAATGGACAGGTCGACCACGGCGCCACCGGCCAGAAGAGCCGGCTCCAGGCCCGGACCGGCACCCTCTCGGTCGACGCGCTTCGTCGCCTCGCGCTGCTGCTCTGGCTCGAGGGCTCGATGGTCGAGGACTTCCAGCCGTACGCCGAGTTCCCCCTGCCCGAGGGCATCGCGATGCCCGAGCCGGGGGACGGCTTCTCGACGGGCGTCGCCGTCGGCGGCTGGGCCAGCAGCGCGCAGACGTCCATCTCGTTCACCCTCGTCGACGGCGGCCAGGTGCTCCGCGCCGGTGCCTTCACCTGGCCCAGCTCTTCCGACACCGGCGACCAGATCGCCGACGACCTCGTCGTCGCCGCCGAGACCACCTTCCAGCCCGGGTGCCCTCCGGTCGCCCTGCCCGCGGCCCTCGCGCAGGCGCGTTCCTTCGGCGGCGTCAGCGCGCTCGACGCCTCGGCCGCATCCCTGCGCGAAAGCGCCGAGGCGCTGAGCCAGGCGATGGCCGGCTTGAAATGCCGCGCGAAGTGAAGCGACAGAGCCGTCGCGCCTGAGACAGCCCGGCGAGCCGCTTCGCGCGGATCGTGTCTCTCGCCGTGGGGCGCCTCTGCTCGATCCCGCTCCTGCTTTCAGCCGCTCGTCCGTATCATCGGACCCAATCGAAAGGATTGGAGAATGGCGGCTGCGAAGAAAGCGAAGGCGGGTCCCGAGCCGAGCGCATGGGCCTCGGCGTGCGCGCAGTTGTTCGTGTCGGAGCTCGATCGCGTGCGCGCTGCGCTGAAGGTCGGCGACGACGAGGCCGCCGTGCTCGCGGCGCTCGGCAAGCCCTACGACCGGCAGCTCAACAGCAAGAAAGAGCTCGACTACCATCGCTACCACGGCTCGGCGTCGATGCCGGAGGCCGACTGGTTCGAGGAGAGCGAAGAGATCTCGCCGGACATCACCATCTCGTTCACGACGCTGCCGAACCAAAAGGGGCCCCGCTTCAGCGGGCGCGTCCTGGTCGAGCTCTTCATCACGCCGGAGCTCGATGATCTCCCCGACGAAGAGTTTCGCGGCGCCGTCGAAGCGCTTCGTCGCGCCCTGGAGCCGACCTACGGCCCCGCGGAGCGCGGCGCCGGCGCCACCAAGAAGCTCGCCAGCTTCACCTTTCCGGAGAGCACCACACGCGGCCTTCCCACGCTCGTGATCGAAGGCGGCCACGCCTACGAGACCTACTCGGTCACCCTCCATAGCGGCTGAGCGGCGCATCCCGCCGGCCCCTCGGCAGCCGCATCGATCGACGGCAAGAAGGCGATCACCTCGGCCACGTGCCGCGTGTCGATCGCCTTCCCTCCAGATCCTGAGACCTGCCCGGACCACGCGTCGCCGAACGAAAGCTCGCCTGCAACGAAGCGCGAGCGCATCGAGCAGCGGCCGCGCGCCTCACGGGCACGGAGACGTCGCCTGGCTGCACGTGGGCGTGGGGGCGCACCAGCACGACTCGGCGGACGGGCTCATCCCGAGCTGCGTGCAGATGGCGCTCGCGCGGCAGGTGGGGAACGTCGCGTCGCGGAAGAGCGCGGTCCCGGTGGTCTACTTCGGAGCGTTGATGTGAACGAGCAGAGGATTGGTGGTGCACGGGTCGCTGACAATCGGGCAGGACTGTGCGCCGAACGCGATGGTGCCCGAGACGAGCTCGGGGAGATCGAGCGCCGCGAGGCTCGTGCTCTTGACGGTCAGGTTGTGGACCGTCGTGAGGGCGCCGAGATCGACCATGCTCACGGAGGCGATCGCAGAGGCCTTCGCCGCGTCTCCGAACGTGGTGAGCTTGGGCGCCGCGAAGCTGCTCGCGCTGATGGTGCCGGAGCCGATGCTGGTGAGGTTCGGGAGCGATACGCTGGGCGAGCTGGGCGCCAAGAGCTCGACCCGGGTGATCGACGTGAGCGCGTTCATGACGATCGTCGGCGAGGTGCCGGTCGCGCAGTCCTCCGACGTGAAGCAATTGCCGAAGATCTCGAGGGAGGTGAGCGCCGGCAGGTCGATGCTGCCCGTCTGCCCGCCCAGCGCGACGTACTTGCAGTCGCTCAAGAGAGGCGCGCTCAGCGACGCTCCACCCCGGACGTGGAACGCGATCTCCGACCCCGCGCCCCCCACCTGCCCGACGGAGACCAAGGCCGGAAAGGAAATGGTCGACGTCGAAGCGAAGACCATGTTCATGCCCCCTGGCACGGAGGCGAGCTTCGGCGCGTTCAGCGTCGTGAGCGTCAGGGGGAGCTCGATGCTGTTCACCGAGACGAGCGACGGGACGTCGAGCTCGTTCATGTGTCCCGACCACGACAAGAACCTGCTCCCGATCGTCACCAGCGCGGGCAGCGATAGCTTGTCGAGGCCGTTCGGCTTGAGATCGAGCTGCCCGCCGATCTTCGTCAGCGTCGGCAGCGTGATGTCGGCGAGCCCGGACGACGCGATTTGAAGGTCCCCCGTGATCTCGCAATAGGCCGCGACCGCGGTGATGTCGTTCGCGTTCTGGATCGTGAAGCTCCCCTGGAGCACGTTCGCACACGGCGTCCCGCCCGAGGACGACGAGCTCGATGACACCGTGGAGCTGCCGCCCGTGCCGCTAGCAGACGTTGCTCCCGATGAAACCGAGCCGCCGCCCCCCGCCCCACCGCTGCCTCCGCCGCCCCCGCCGGTGCAGGCCTCGGTGGCCATGAGCAGACCGCCGAGGATCAGAAGAACGGCAGGCGATCGATTGGGCTCCTTCGACTTCGTCGTGCGCATGCGGTGCATGCGTTGCGTATCGCGGGCGCGTCGTTCAAACGCCGTGCCGGAGGCGCGATATCTGGAGCTGAGTGCAGGAATCGACGTCCACCGGGACACCGTGGTGGTGTCGCTCCGGTCACGAAATGAGCGAGCCAAGGAACGGGTCGAGACGGCGACCTTCGAGCTCCACCCGCGCGACGTCCGCGAGGACGCGGCGGCTCGGCGCGCTTCGAGGCCGCCCCAGGGGCATGTGCCGGGGACGCGGTCGTGACCCAGGCGGCGGCAGGGATGTTGGAGCCACCGTTCCATGGCGCCATGGACCGCAGACCTTCCCGGGCGCGCTGGAGGGCTTCCCGGACGCTCCGGGAGCTTCCCGGACGGTTTTGACGACCAGGTTTCGCGTACTTACGGCGTTCGGCCCGCCGCGCGTGGCGCGGGGGACGCGAAATTTGGCCGAAATTCGCGAGGCGGAAGCCTTCGGGACCGTCCGGGAAGCTCCCGGACGGTCCGGGAAGGTTTTTGGCCGGGGATTTTGGCCATCGACGCCGCCCAGCGAGCTTTCCGCACATGGCCTCCGCGCGCGGTTGCCCCGGTATGACATCCAGTCGGCACGGATTGGGTTGCCGGTCTGCGAACGTCCTCAATCCTCATGGAGGGGCCAAGAGCCCCAATGGAGGTGTCCATGGCAGACGATGTCCCGAGCGATTCGGTCCTCGACGACGTGGCGAGCCGATCGGTCGCGTTCCTCGGCGGCGTGAGCCGCAACCGAGGCATCCGCGCGGTCCTTTCGCTGCGCGGCTACACGCAAGACGATCACGAGCGCGGTTGGCAGCTCACGTTCAAAGCCTCCGGTTATCGACGGCCGGCGCCGGTCATCCTGGAGAGCCCAGCTGCGGTCGAGGCCATTGCGGCCATCGACAAATGGGATGAGCCCACTTTCCGCATCGCGCGCGCCGCGCTGGTGGGCGCGTTCAAGGAGCAGCACGACTTCGTCTTTCAGGATCTCACGGCCCAGACCGGAGCCGCTTCGGTCGTGTCCGTGACGACGTTCCTCGATCGGCTCGACGCATTGGAGAGCGGCGAGGATCGCAAGGCCACGCGCAAGGTCGATCAGGCGGCGCTCAAGAAGCTCACCGCGCGCGGCATCACCAAGGAGGAGCGCACGCGGATGCGCGATCTCCTGGTGATCGCGCGCGGCCCTTCGGCAGAGACGACGCCTGCGCCGGAAGCCGAAGACGACGACAGCATCGAGGAGCAGATTCGCGAAGCGAAGATCGAGCTGTGGCGCTGGTACGCCGAGTGGGCCGAGATCGCGCGCGCCGACATCAGGCGACGCGATTGGCTGATCGTGCTCGGTTTGGCCAAGCGCAAGCAGGCGAAGAAGGGCGATGACGCGAAGGGCGGCGGCGACAAGTAACGACGCCGATCGAGAGGCTCGCCGCGTGGGCTCCGCGGCGGGCCTCTCGAGCAATGCCCCATGTGCTCATGCGCCGGAGCACGAAATGCGCTGTGCAGGGGTCAGAACGAGAGATCACCGACCTTGATCGTTCGCCTGAACCCGTGGTCCATGGCCAGCGCGTGATATTGATTGACGAGCAGGTCACGCACGGAGTCATCGGCCTCGGCAATGATACCGAACTCTTGGAGGCCGCCCTCCGCGTACACGAGCCCTTCCGTCGCCACCGTCGGATACATGTTCTCCGAGCCGACGTAGAAGATCCGCTCGTCCACCATCCAGAACTTCGAATGGTTGGCCATCGCTTTTCCGTTCGCGGTCCAGATCCGAATCGGGCCCGACGAGCCCGTGATGGCCGGCCAATTCAACCAGACTTGCTTGTTGAGCTGCGCGACCAACTCCTCCTTCGTCGCGTTGCGGAATCGATCGTGCGTCTTCATCCGATACGCCACGACGTCGAGGATGCCCGCGTCGGCCTCGCCGTTCGAGTAGCGCCCTCCGTCGGGAGGCGACATCAGGATCTCGAGCACTCTTTTCTTCTCGTGGTTCCTGACGAGGAACGTCGCGAGGGCGTCGACGAGCGAGAGGTTGTATTCGAAACCGGAGCCGTTCGGGGCGCGGTGATAGATGAACGCGTAGGGGAATTGGTCCGACTTTCGGATGCTGAACTGCGGAGGAGGACCCTTCCATTCGACGGGGAACGATCCGAACGATTGCTGCGAGATCCGGCAATGGGACGCGGTCTCGAGCGCCGCGAGGAACGCGATCATCATCGTGCTCTCGCGAAACTCCTCGCCGGTGTTGGTCCGGAAGACGCCTCGCCCCGGCTCGGCGACCCACATCGCATCGATCCGGCCGACCGGATCCGCGGTCGGGAGGGCGGCCTGCGCCGGCGGATCGTTGGTGATGGACAGGTCCGGCTTCAAGCGGTGCGAATACGTGTGCGGCGTGCGATTGTGCTGTGTGACGAAGCTCCAAAGGCCGTTCGCAAAGGCATGGCCACCGCGGGCAATCGGCCCTTCGAGCTTCAACGACAGATCGAAGACGGGTGAGAGTCCGAGATAGTCTTCGTCCCAGAGGTTGTGGCCGCCGGTGATGAGCACCTCGCCGTCGACGGCGATGAGCTTCGCGTGGTTCCACCCCTCGGGGTAGGTTTGAATCGTGTAGTAGCGATAGATACCCAGGTCCACGGTCACGTAGCCGGGGTGCTCGCGCAGCGCTTCTCCGATTTCCTTCAGTTGGTCCCACAGATTGGGCGGGTGGTAGCGCATCGGGAATCCGATCAGGATGCGCGCCGTGACCTCGCGTTTCGCCTTCGCCACCGCTTTGAGGCCGTCCTTGATGGCAGCCCAGAACTTGCCCGTCGGGACCTTCATCGTCGCGATGTCGATGAACTTCGTCGCGCCCGAGATGACCTCTTCGATCTGGGCCGGGAACGCGTCCGAGTGCCCCGGCTCGACGCTGGGGGATCCGGTCCAGTTGCCGTGAGGCGTATCCCAGAGATAACCGTCCTTGCCAATGAGGTTGCCATTGGCGAGGCCGAACATGGCGCCGCCGGCGGGCACCTTTCGCCCGACGCGGTCCTGCACCTTCTTGAACAGTTGGCCGATGCTGATGCGCTCCATGATTCCCTCCAGTGTCGTTGGGACGCAGGTGGAGAGACCACGGTAAGCGCGCCGCCGCTGAGCCCACCATCGCCCGAAGCGCGTAGTCCGCTACGAGGGTCCGCGTGGTGATCCTCCCCCGATCCGCCCGCCGCGCCGACGCTCGCGAACAGCACGCCGTCGACTCGTGAGCGCAGGGACCTTCCAATCAGGCTCGGCTGCTCACTCGGTCCTGCACACCACGTTGATGAACGGGAACGTGCCGCCGCCCCCCGCCGGTTCGTCGATCTCGGAGAGCTCGAGCTCGCCGTACGGACCGAGCTCCCGCCGGATCGACTCGGCGTCGTAGAAGAACATCTTCACGCCCGGGTGGGCTTCGTACCAGTCGTCTCCGAGCTTTTGCCCCCGACCGAACATCGGAGCCTGCTTCGAGATGACGGTGAAGATCATCGCTCCACCCTTCACCAGCTGGCGATGGCAGTCCTGGAGAAACTTCGCCCGCTCGGGAGGGCCGAGGAGGTAGAGGAGCCCGTACGAGAAGACGCCGTCGTACCGGCGAGTGTCGTACGGCATGTCGGTCACGGAGCCGTGGTGAATGGGTATGTCGAGGCCCATTTGCGTTCGCGCGAGGCCAATCGCCGTCCCAGAGATCTCGATCCCCGTGACGGACATCCCGTGTTCGAGGAACGGCTTTGCGTTGCGGCCGTAGCCGATACCCGGAACGAGGATCTCCTTCGCACCCGTACGTGCGAAGTAGTCCCGCGCGAAGACCGCCGATCGGCTCGGCTCGGCCCCCCACATCATCTGCTTCTCCGTGAACGCGGTCTCCCAGAGCTCGGTCATCCTCGGCACCTCTTCCCCTGCGTAGCGCTGCGGGTCGACCGGCGCGAGGGCGCGGCTTTCGCTCCGATCGGCGTGGTTTTGGATCCTGCGTCACTGCCCCCGAGGCGACATTCCGTTTCTCACGCGGCGCCGCCCGACGCGGGCTGACGCGCGCGGCGCCGCAGCGATCGGCGCGGGCCAGCGCGTCACTCGGCGAGCGTCACCGCCCAGGGCTTGCCTGCCCACTGCGTCGGCTCGTGGCCGTAGAAGATGCGGAGCGTGGGGCGCGCCGCCTTGAGCGTGGCGAGCCGATCGATGCTGGCCAGCGCCGCGTCGCGATCGACGACGAAGCCAGGGGGGATCCGCAGCTCCAGGCTGGCGGAGAGGTGCGCGGCGTCGAACGTCAGCAGGATGGGGTTGCCCGGCGTGTTCAGGAGCGCGGAGAACTGGCCGTGGGTGTGGCCGACGCTGGGATCAACCAGACGGAGGCGTCCCCGAAGAGGTCCAGCACCCGCCCGACCCCGGGCATGTCGACCGCGGCCTCGGCGGGGAGCGTGCGGATCGGGTAGGTGCCGTTGATCAGCTCCGTCAGGTAGCCCTCGAACGACGGGAGGGTCCGCTCCACCGCGGACCACTCCTCCCTGGTGGTGACCACGGGGACCGAGCTCTGCCCGAGCAGCGCTTCGAGGCCGCCGATGTGGTCGCCGTGGAAGTGGCTCACGGCGACGAAGCGCAGGTCCTTGGCGTGGACGCCGCGCGCGGCGAGCTGGGCGGCGACGTTCTGATCGGGGGCGGAGCGGCACGGCACCGAGAACAGGGGCCAGCGCCCGAAGTCGCAGCCCTTCCCGGCGGCGCTGCTCGGCACCCCGGTGTCGAACAGGACGCGGCCCTGGGTCGGGTGCTCGACGAGATAGGCGATCGCCGGGACCCACTGATCCTGCTTGAGCTGCGGCGGGGTGCGCGGGTTGTCGCCTTCGATGAGGATCTTCGTCCCCGTGTAGACCTCCCCGGTGTTGAACGCGGTGACCCGCAGGGCGGTGGGATGCGCGAAGACGTCCTCCCAGCGCGAGGGGCGCGGGAGGGCGGCGGGCGAGACGTCGAGCGGGCGCACGTCGTGGATGCCCATCGAGCTGCACGCCGCCGACGACAGCGCGATGGACAGGACGAGGCCGCGCAGGAGCGCGCGTGGGGTACCGATGTTCATGGACCGTCTCCTTGGTTTGTTAGCAATTGCTAACGCCGATGGCGTGCAAAGAGACCCGCTCGGCGGGCCTCGAAGGATTCAGAGGACGATTCGGGTTGCGACGTGCACCAGCTCCTCGCGCCAGCGCGAGGGCGGGCCCTCCAGGGCGTGGAAGTAGAGCTCGCGAGACCACTGCCCGAGCGCGCCGAGCAGCGTGGCCGTGGCGAGGTCGTCGCTGATCGGGTGCGGGCGGCCGCCGCGGACTTCGCGCACCAGCGCTCGCGTCTGGGTGACGAGGCTCAGCCCGATGAGCTTCGTCCTCGAGCCGGGCCAGAGCTCGCGCAGGTGATCGTTCACGAAGAGCACCGCCTCGGGGGACTCGGACGAGAGATCGACGGCCACGCCGACGTACGCGCGCAGCTTGTCGTCGCCGGCGGGCACGGCGCGGAGCGCGGCCGACGTTCGCGTGGCGATCCAGCGGTAGCACGCCTCGAAGAGGTGGGCGGCGAGCGCGTCCTTGCTCTCGAAGTGCCGGTACAGCGCCGGGTTCGTGAAGCCGGCCTCCTCCGCGATGTCGCGGATGCTGGTGGCGGAGAGGCCCCGCTCCGTGAACAACCGCAGCGCGGCCCCGACGATGGCCCGCTTCGCCGGGGAGTCGGCAGGGTCGACGAGGAAGGGAGCGAGCTTCATGGGAGGCGCGCCGCAAGGCGATCCTTGCGAGCCGAGCCCATGTTAGCAATTGCTAACGGCTCGTCAAGCGGCGCCGAGCGGCCTTCGGGCCGGGCATGTACGACATGAGCGCGATCACGCTCGGCAACGATCGCATCCGCTCGGTGAAGGTGCCTCCGGCCTGGACGGTCATCCTCTACGAGGAGGTGCGCGCGCCGGCTCCAAGCTTCGACGATGGTGCTCGCCGGCGCGCGCCCGTACCATCGGACGAGCCCCTCCTACGGCCGGCGCCGAGCATGTCGAAACGCGACAATCCACGTGGCTCTCCCGCGCTCGATCAGGAGCTCAATCCTTACCGGGTCGCGGCGGCGGATCGTGCGGCGCTCCGGCGCTCGGACGCGGTGCGCAGCGGCGCCGTCATGGTCCTCGTCGCGCTCATCGTCGTGCCCGTCGCCACGGCCGTGGTCCGGATGGCAGCGCTCCCCCTGCACGACCGAGGCAGTGGCGCCGACGAGCTCTTGGCCGTGCTGGCGAACGTGCTCGCCTTGCTCGACGGCGCCGCGCTGGTCGCCGGCGCGTATCGGCTCACCGAAGACGGCCCCGGTGGGCCGACGCCCAAGGCGCTGAAGGCCACCACGCGGCTCACGACGCTCGCGTACTCGGCCGTCCTCGCGATCAATCTCGTGCTGTCGTGGAGCGACGATGCGAGCGGGTTCACCTTCTTCCGACCACTGCACGACATCTCCCGCACGGCCGCGTTGGCGGCGTTGGCGCTGGTGGCGGCGCGCCACCTCTCGCGGGCCGGCGCGATTCGATCGGCCCGCCTCGCCAAGATGCTCGTGTTCGCGCTGCCAGCGGTCGCCGTCGCGTCCAGTCACCTGATGCGCATCACCTACGACGATGCAGGCAAGCTACAACCCTCCCCGCACGCTTACTGGGTGTTGCCGCTCCACACCGTCATGTGGGTCATGCACATCGTCGTCTTCGGGATGCTGTATCGCACCGCCTCGAAGCGCGCGGCGGAATCTCCCGGGTGAGGAATCTCCCCTTCACTCCACCGACGCTTCGAATCCTCCAAACCACGTAGCCGCGAGCGGAGGTGGGCGTCACGGAACCGTGATGTCGAGCACGACCGGGAACGAGGCCAGATCGGAGAGGTTCGGCGGGTCGTGGGCGTTGAAGTACAGCGCGTAGAGGCCGGCCCCCGGCGGGATCGAGGTCGACAGGTACGATCGGGTGGTGTTCGCGGGGCACAGCGGGTTGTCGTCGGTGCAGGCGAGCTCCGCCCCGGTGACGCCGGAGCGAAGGTGAAACACCGAGTCCAGCGTCGCGAAGGATTGGCCATACGCGCAGTTGTCGGCCGTGAGCGTGCCCCCCGGCGACTCCGGGCACTGGAGCCAGTAGAAGGACCCCGGGTCCAGACCGTCGCCGCCGCACGTGCTCGGGACTTTGTAGCCCCAGCCTTTTCCGAAGTAGGTCATGGCCGTCGAATGCGGGCCGCTCGTCAGTCGTAAACCGCTCATCCCTTCGGGGAGCTGCTCGACGTTCAGCGTGAAGCTCCCGCCCGGCAGGTACCTGACGGCGATGATCACGTATTTGTCCGGATAGCCGGAGCTCCAAAACCTGCCTTGAAACGCCTTCGTGGTGCAATCGACGTAGGAATGGTCGAGGTCCGCGCACGTCCCCGCCTCTTTGATGTTCACGGCCATGGTGGCGCCCGGCGGTGGATTCGTGCCAATCGCGTGAATGTAATTCAATCGCGCCTGGGGGACGTAGAATCGATAATAGAGCGTCGTCGGGCTCGCGGGGGATTGTACCCCGGCACCTCGAGGTGGCCCTGCTGGAGCTGAATGAGCTTGGCGGTCTGGCAGGTGGAGTTGGTCGGGGGCGGGCAGCCTTCTTCGGTCTGACCATTGCAATCGTCGTCACAGCCGTTGTTGCACACCTCGGCAGCGGCGCAGGCGACGCCGCAGTCCGAGAGGCATTGACCGCCCTGGCACGTCCCGAGGGCGCAAGTCCCGCACTGCGCGGAGCGCAGGATGCCGCAGGCGTCGACCCCGCTCGCCGCGCCGCAGACCGTGCCGGCCTTGGCGCAGAATTCAGCGTCCGATTCGGGCGTGCAGCCGCAGACGTTCGGCGTGCCGGCGCCGCCGCAGGTCTCGAAGCCCACGCAAAAGCCGCAGTCGAGGGTCGTGCCGCAACCGTCGGAGAGCGTGCCGCAGTTCATTCCCTGTGCGTCGCACGTCGTCGGCGTACAGCCACAGACGTTCGGCGTGCCGCCGCCGCCGCAGGTCTTGAAGCCCGGGCACGTGCCGCAGTCGAGGGTGGTGCCGCAGCCGCTCGGGATCTCACCGCAGTTCTTCCCCTGCTCGAAGCACGAGGTGAGGATGCAGCCACAGATGTAGTCGAGGCCGCCGCCGCCGCAGGTCTCGGCGCCGGAGCAGGTGCCGCAGTCGAGGAACCCGCCGCAGTCGTCGGGAGGATTGCCGCAGCTCGCCTCCAGCTCGGCGCACGTCGCCTTCTTGCAGCCGCAGACGTTGGGAATGCCGTCGCCGCCGCACGTCTCGGGCGCGGCGCAGGTGCCGCAGCTCGAGGTCTGCCCACAACCATCGGAGAGCGTGCCGCAGTTCATTCCCTGTTCGGCGCACGTCGTCGGGGTGCAGCCGTTGCCGTCGGGCATGGCGTCGGGCATGGCCCCCGCATCGCACGAGGCGTCGAGATCGCCGCTCTCGCAAGAGGTCGAACCACCGTCGTCGTTCGGGGGCAGGCTGGGCTCGCCCGAGCAGCCGACCGGTAAGAGGCAGGCGAGCACGATGGCGACGGCAACTCGGTTCATGGCTTTCCCTCCGCTTTCAAGATCCGCATCAAGAGGATCTCGCGAGCATACACCCCTTCGCCCCGCCCCGAGCCGAGACGGAAGCGGGGAAGATCATTGGCGACGGCCTCGACCTCGCGGGGGCTCGCTCGGCTTGCGCGTCGCATCCGGCTCGGCGGCCCGACGCGTGCTGCGGTCCACCGCCTCCAGCGCCGAGGTGAGGCGCGACACGGCCTCGACGTGCGCCCCGAAGATCGTGGCGAAGCCTGCCGGCTCGAAGCCTGGATGGACGGCCCGCATCGCGTGCGCGTGGCGCGCGGCGGTCTCGAGGTCGTCGAGCCCGTAGGCGCACGCGGCGGCGAGCGCGTACGCGAACGCGTAGCCGGGGCGCCGTTCGATGGCCCGCTCGGCGGCCGCCAAGCCCTCGCGGTGCTCGCCGCGCGCGAAGTGCGCGACGGCGACGCCGGTCACCATGGTGCGCGGGCTGAGGCGGCAGGCGTGCTGCATCCGGGTCAGGCCCTCGTCGAGCCGGCCGGTCAGGAGGTTGGCTTGGCCGAGGAACGCGTGCGCGTGCACGAAGCTCCGGTTGTGGCCGACGGCGGTGACGGCGGGCGCCAAGGCGGCCTCGAGATCCCCGCGGCTCTGCGCGTGGCGCGCCCACAAGTACCAGCCTTCGGCCATGTGGGGCCCGAGCTCGCAGCAGCGCTCGGCGGCGCGCGCGAGGCGATCGAGGGCCGCGCCGATCGGCGCCCACTGGTTGAGGAGCTCGTCGTAGGCCGCGAGCCCGAGGCCGAAATGGGCGAGCATGAGGTGCGCGTCGCGGGCCAGGGCGGCGCGGAAGGCCTCCTGCGCGCGGACGTTGGCCGATCGCTCGCGCTCCGCCTGCCAGTCGAGCGCCCGGTGCGCGAGCTCCCACGCCGAGAGATCGTTCAGAGGCGAGGTCCGCGAGGATGGGGCGAGCGCAGCCTCGAGCATCCGCGGGTAGGCGGCGGCGACGACGGCGTCGCAGACCTCGTCCTGCACCTCGAAGAGCGCGCACGCGGGGAAATCGCGGGCGTCGGCCCACAGGCAGTGCCCGCTCGGCGCGTCGATCGCGCGTACCGACAGGCGCCAGGTGTCGCGCGCGCCGCGGAGCATCCCGTCGACCAGGAAACGAGCCCCGAGCTGCGTGCCGATCTCGGCGCTGGTGGCGCCGAGACCACGGGCGTCGATCGTCGATGCGGTGGCGATGACCGGAAAATGGCACCAGCGCGCGAAGCGATCGCTCAGGTCGCGCGCGATGCCGGCGGCCGCGGCCTCCAAGCTCGGATCCAGCCCGGGAACGATGAGCGGGAGCACCGCGATCGCCGGCCGCTCGAGCACGCGGGCAACGCGCGCCGGCCCCGCCTCGTGCGCGAGGTAGAGCGCGGCGGCCTCCGTGCGGTTCTCCACCCCGAGCCGCGCCATCACCTGCGTGAGGTGCGTGCGCACCGTCTCGGCGGAGATCCCCAGCGCGGCCCCGACCTCCTTGTTGGCGAGCCCGCGCGCGACGAGGCGAAGCACGTCGCGCTGGCGTGGCGAGAGCGCCTCCGCGGCCGGTGCCACCTCGTCGGGCGCTCGGAGACCCTGGCTCACGATCCCGATACGTTACCCGACGTCGGCGGCCGCCGTCCGCGGATCCCCGGCGAGTGCGCACGCTTCAGCAATGACGAGGAACGCCGCCGCTCCAGCACGACCCCATCCGGTGCGGCGCGATTGACGTGGGCGCGGGGCGTCATCGAGCATGAGCAGCATGCGCCCTTGGCTTGTCGTACCTGCGCTCGCCTTATCCTGGACGGGTTGTCTCTTTCCGACCGCAGATTGCCATGACGTGGCCTTCTGCCAGACCTTCGATCTCGCCTCGCTCTGCGCCGAGAGCTCGGGCGCGTGCATCCTCCCCTCCGACGTGGTGTTGCGCGCAAACACTGCTCCCAGCACGGATGCGCCGAATGGCGAGTTCCTCGACGTCGTCCCCGGAAACACGGTCGAGATCTCCGTCAGCGCCCTTCGCCCCCAGCTCCCGGCCGCGGGGCGGCTGCACGTCACGCCCGCCGTGAACGGGATGAGCGCGATTCACGTCTTCATCGACGACCAGCAAGCCTCCTGTTGGCCCGAAGGCCCCTCGGGCTTCGTCTGCGACCTCCCGGCGGGCGTGGCCACGATCGACATCCGCACCGACGATCCCGACGGCGGTTGGGGTGAGCCGCCCGCGGCGTTCCCCGTGACCGCGTACATCGAAGAGGGCATTTGCACCGGCGTGTGGGAGTTGTGCGCGCTGTAGCCGGCGCTGGCCCAGCTCTCATCCTGTCGAAGGACAGGCTGGTTCGCGCAGGCCGAGCGAGGGCGCGCCTTCCCGCTCAGAAAGACCCGCCTACGCTCACGCCTCCGGGCAAGAGCGCGAGGTCGACGCGCGGCGCGTCGGGCTTCTTGCGATAGCTCAAGCCCAGAAGCGTGCCGCCGATGGCCAGCGCCGCGCCGCCGCCGATGAGCGTCGCGGTGGAGAGCGTCGCGGACATGGCGCCGCGATCGCGCGTGGCGAGCGACGACGACGGGCAGCTCTGCCGATCGGCGCCGCACCGGCTGTCGAGGTCGGCGATGGCGCTCTGTCGCAGACCGAAGAAGACGCCGGACGCCGCGAGCCCCGCGATGCCGATGCCGCCCACCACGAAGCCCGCGATGCGCATGCCGGGCGTGCCCGCCGGCATCGGCGCCGCCGGACGCGTGACGACCACCGGAGCCTGTGCCTTGGGCCCGGCCGCGGGCGCGGGCCTCTTCAACGTGATGACGATGGTCCTGCTCTCCGACGGCGCGAGGTTGATCTCGAGCAGGGTTGGCTCGCGATCGAGCGCGCTCGCCTTGATCACGTGCGGTCCCGGGTTGACGGGGAACGCGGCGCCGAGCGCGTTGCCACCGAGCACGCGGCCGTCGAGCGTGATGTCGGCCGCGGTCGCGCCGTCGCCGCGCTTGATGGTGATCGTCGGGATCTTCGGCTCGAGCTCGGCCAGCGCGGCTTTGATCTTCTCGGCGTCGCTCGGCGTCGCCTCGGCAAGCGCGAGGCGGTACGAGCCCACCGCCGCGACGTAGTCGCCCGTCTTCACCTGGCACACCGCCATGTTGAAGCGCACCTGCGCGGTGGCCTTCACCACGACGACGTCCTTGAAGAGCTCGAGCGCTCGCACGCAATCCCCCGCGGTGGCGAGCGCCACCGCGTCCTGAAACTGCTTCCGCGCCGCCGCCAGCGTGGCCGCGTCCTGCGCCGCCGCGGGGCTCGAGAGCGCCGCCATCGCGGCGGCGGTCAACCAAGCGAGCTTCCGACGAGCGAGCTTCCCGCGCGCGAGCATTCCACCCATTCCACGAGAATACCCATGCTCGTCACGAGATGGCTATTGCCACGCTGACCCGCCCAAACGAAGGCGCAAAGCGTCACGACTCCACGCATGGATAACGCGCTGCTCATGAGCACACTCACCGTCTCGGGCGGCGCCCAATCCACAGCATGCGGGCCCATGGAGTAACACTCGTACTTTGACCATGAACCCCATCACCAGAGTCTCGGGCGGAGGATTCCAAAGGACGTCCACCCGAAGACACCGACGGACGCCTCGTCATATGGGCAGTTCGCGGAGGGCTTCATCACACGTGTCGACGCGCGCCCCGAAGCCGCAGAAGGCACGTGCGCGATCACAAAGTAACATTCGTACTTTGACCATGAGCAGCATCGCCGAGAGTCTCGGGCGGTGGATTCCAACGGGCGCACACGCAGCCAACGCCAACGGTCGGCTCGTCACGTGGCCAGTCCCAGAGGGCCTCATCACACGTGTCGGCGCGCGGTCCGAATGCGCTGAAAGCACGCCTCCGATACGGCGCATCGCGCCACACGAGAAAGCATGCCTTGCTCCCAAAACATCACCGCTGAGATATCCACGTGCGGTGTAGCCTGAGCGCATGACTCGTTCCCAGCGCTTAGGGTGGGCAGCGCTCGTGTGCGTTCTTTTCGTCGTCTTCGCCTCATGCGGCTTTCCGCAGTATGGCGGTTTCGGAAAGGACACGGGCGGCGGAGACGCGGGCGCGAGCTGTAGCGACACGCCGTGCGAGAACGGCGGGACCTGCGATCCAGCCACGAATACGTGCGTGGAGTGCCTTCCCCCGACGCACCCCTGTCCGCCTGGGAGCTACTGCGACGCGGCCCATTCATGTCGACCGGGCTGCGACGCCGACACCGACTGCGCGCAGCAGACCTGCGTCGATCACGTCTGCACGGGCGTGTGCGGCCAGCACATGACCCAGTGCTCCGGGAACGTCTTGGAGAGCTGCGGCCCGATGGGCACATGGCAGACCCAGATGACGTGCTCGGGCTCGACGCCCGCGTGCTCGCAGGGGGCCTGCGTCGAATGCGCGGTCGGCGAGTACCAGTGTCTCGGCAACTCGTGGCAGCAATGCGGCAGCGACGAGAGGTGGGGCGCGCCCAACCCCTGCATGGATCAAACGTGCGTGGCCGGCATGTGCGTCGGCGTCTGCACCAAGGGGGAGACGCGGTGCCAGGGCAACGGCGTCCAGACGTGCGACGGCGCGGGGCAATGGGGCGTCGCCTCGCCGTGCATGGGCGTCTGCACCGCGGGCGCGTGCGCCGGCTCTTGCACCCCGGGCGCGCTCCAGTGCTCGGGCAACGGCGTCGAGACGTGCGGCGCGGATGGCATGTGGGGCCCGCCGACGGCGTGCGTGAGCTCCACGTGCGCCGCGGGCGTGTGCTCGGGCGTGTGCGCCGCGGGGGATACGCAGTGCTCGGGGAACGGCGTCGCGACGTGCTCCGCGGGCGGGCAATGGAGCGCGCCCTCGTCCTGCGTGAGCCAGACGTGCATCGACGGCGCTTGCATCGGCGTCTGCGCGCCCGGGCAGACGCGGTGCAGCGGCAACACGCCGGAGATGTGCAGCGCGAACGGGACATGGACGGCGGCCGCCGCGTGCGTCAACCAAACCTGCGTGGGCTCGGTGTGCTCCGGCGGCTGCGCCCCGGGGCAGACGCAGTGCCTGGGATCCGCGGTCCAATCGTGCGACGCGAGCGGCAATTGGCAGACGCAGTCCACGTGCACGGGGGCGACGCCCATCTGCCTGAACAAGGGCTCGTGCGTGGCGTGCTTCCCCGGATCGACGCAGTGCTCGGGCAACGGCGTCCAGACCTGCACCGCGAGCGGGATCTGGGGTGCGCCGAGCGCATGCACGGACCAGACGTGCGTCGGCGGCTCCTGCGCGGGTGTGTGTGCGCCCGGCGAATCGCAATGCAGCGGCAACGGCGTGCAGTCGTGCACGTCGAACGGGACGTGGGGCGCCGCCGCCGCGTGCGTGAGCTCGGCGTGTGTCGGCGGCGCGTGCAGCGGCACCTGCGGCCCGGGCACCACGCAATGCTCCGGCAACAGTCTGCAAGTCTGCGGCGGAGGCGGGACGTGGGGAGCGCCGAGCGCCTGTGTCAGCTCGACCTGCGTGAACGGAGCGTGCGCCGGCGTCTGTGCCGCGGGAACGACGCGCTGCTCGGGCAACGGCGTCGAGACCTGCGCCGCAGACGGCCAGTGGGGAAGCGCGAACGCGTGCTCGAACCAGACGTGCGTCGACGGTGTGTGCGTCGGTGCGTGCGCCCCAGGCCAAGTGTCCTGCAGCGGCAACACCCCGCAGACGTGCAGCGCCACCGGGATGTGGACGGCGGGCACGGCATGCATGAACCAGACGTGCGGAAGCGGCGTGTGCTCCGGCGCCTGCGCCCCGGGTCAGACCCGCTGTCTCGCGAACGTCATCCAAACCTGCGACGCCACCGGCAACTGGCAGACGCAGGCGACGTGCTCGGGCGTGACGCCGGCGTGCTGGAACAGCGCGTGCGTCGCGTGCGCGCCGAGCTCGACCCAATGCTCGGGCAACGGCGTGCAGACGTGCAGCGCGGGCGCGACCTGGGGTGCACCGATGGCGTGCACGAACCAGACGTGCGTCGCTGGCAGCTGCGTCGGCGCGTGCGCGCCGGGGCAGACGCAATGCAGCGGCAACGGCGTGCAGTCGTGCACGTCGAACGGGACGTGGGGCAGCGCGAGCGCGTGCATGAACGCCGCGTGCATCGGCGGCGTGTGCTCGGGATCGTGCACCCCCGGCGCCGTACAGTGCTCGGGCAACGGCGTGCAGACGTGCAATGCCAACGGGAGTTGGGGCTCGCCGGTCGCGTGCACCAATCAGGCCTGTGTGAGCGGCGTCTGCACGGGCACGTGCACCCCGGGCGCGGTGCGGTGCTCGGGCAACGGCGTGCAGACATGCAGCGGAAGCGGGGCCTGGAGCAGCGCGATCAACTGCTCGAACTCGGCGTGCGTGAGCGGCGTCTGCACGGGGACGTGCACCCCGGGCGCGGTGCGGTGCTCGGGCAACAGCGTGGAGACGTGCAATGCCAGCGGGGCGTGGGGCAGCGCCAGCGCGTGCACGAATCAAGCGTGCGTGAGCGGCATGTGCTCGGGCGTGTGCACCCCGGGGGCGGTGCAGTGCTCGGGCAACGGCGTGCAGACGTGCAGCGGGAGCGGCGCGTGGGGCAGCGCGAGCGCGTGCACGAACCAAGCGTGCGTGAGCGGCGTGTGCTCGGGCGTGTGCACCCCGGGGGCGGTGCAGTGCTCGGGCAACGGCGTGCAGACGTGCAGCGGGAGCGGCGCGTGGGGCAGCGCGAGCGCGTGCACGAACCAAGCGTGCGTGAGCGGCGTGTGCTCGGGCGTGTGCGCACCGGGCGCCGTGCAGTGCTCGGGCAACGACCTCCAGACCTGCAACGGAAGCGGGGCATGGGGCACGCCCGTCGCATGCATGAGCGGCAGTTGCGTGAACGGCGTCTGCTCGGGCATGCAGGTGCGGTATCAAAACGAGCACTCCGCCACGACGACGACCGCGATCGGCTCGCAGCTCTGGGTCCTCAACAACGGAAGCACCGCGGTGGATCTGACCGGGATGACCCTCCGCTATTACCTGACCACCGCGGGTGAGGTCCCGCTCGCGAGCTTCGTGTCGAACATCAATTGGGCGCACACGGCGCCCATCGTCGGCGGCGCGCAGACGCAGTGGAGCGGCATCACCATCAGCACGGCGTCGATCACGCCCGTGTCGGGCGCCGACGCGTACATCCAATTCACGCTCGGCGGGACGACGCTGCCGGCCGGACACCAGCTCCGCTTCTCGTGGACGACCCAGAACTACGTTTCGCTGAGCTTCGTACAGAGCAACGACTATTCGTTCAACGCCTCGTACACCTCGGAGACGCCGTGGTCGCACGTCGTCCTCCTTCAAGGCGCCAATGTGCTCTGGGGGGTCGTCCCCTGACGTGTTCTCACAGCCCAGGGCTGGTCGCGACCCGGGACGCGACCCGGGACCGGTGAACGCTTACGACCTCGTCGATCCCGGGTTGACCTTGACCCAAGGTCAGGCCGCAGGCTCGGGACATGACCCACGCGAACCGACCCTGGACTGGCATGCTCCCCGTCGACGACACGGCGTTGGCCGTCACCGACAGCGGCGGCCCCGGCCGTCCCGTCGTCTACCTGAATGGCTCCTACGCCAGCCAGCGGCACTGGCGCCCCGTGATCGCCGCGCTCGGCACCGGCGGCTTTCGTCACATCTCCTACGACGAGCGGGCCCGCGGCCGATCCAAGCGGTCGGCGGACTACTCGTTCGAGGCGTGCCTGCGGGACTTGGACGCCGTCCTCGAGGCCACCAAGGTGGAGCGACCGATCCTCGCTGGCTGGTCCTACGGTGCGGCGCTCGCCGTGCACTGGGCCGACCGGCACCCGGACCGTGTCTTGGGCGTGGTGTCGGTGGACGGCGCCATGCCGGTCGGCCTCACCGGCGAGGAAGGGCGCGCGCGGATCCGGCACCTGTTCCGCCGGATGCGGTGGCTCTTGCCGCTGGCCAGCCGGCTGGGCCTGGCCGCGCGGATGAGCGCCGACGAGCACGCCGAGATCAACATCGAGATCAACGAGCTCTCCGCCGCGCTCGCGCCGGTCCTCGAGCGGGTGTCCTGCCCGGTGCGGTACGTGCTGGCCACCGGCGACAACCTCGGCGCAGAGCAAGGGGAGATGGAGCAGGCGCGCGCCACGCTCGACGCGCTGCTCGCCCGGAACCCGAACCTCCGGGTCAGCGCGAAGGTGGCGAGCAACCACTCTCACATCTTGCGCAAAGACTTCCGAGCGGTCGCCGAAGCAGTGCGCGAGACTGCGGCCTACGACGAGGAGCGCTCGACGAAGCGATGAGGAACGGGGTCACCATCGGTCAGGCGGCGGCGTTCGCCGGCGTCACCGTGAAGACGGTGCGGCACTACCACCGGCTTGGTCTGCTCGACGAGCCGCAGCGTGATCGCTCCGGCTACCGCCGGTACGTGTCGACCGATCTGCTCCGGTTGGTGCAGATCCGCACGCTGACCGGAGCGGGTGTGCCGCTGGCCAAGATTGGTGATCTGCTCGACGCCGGGCCCGAGCGGTTCGCCGCCGCGCTGGCCGACGTCGAGCGCCGGCTCACCGCGCAGATCGACGAGCTGGTCGCGCGGCGGGCCAGGCTCGATCGGCTCGCCCAAGGCGACCGGGTCCTCTTGCCCGATCGCGCGTGTGCGATCGTGGATCGGCTCGTCGACCTCGGGTTCGCGCCCGCCTACGTGGCGTCTCAGCGCGAGGCCCTGGTGCTGGCCCGGGCCATGGTGCCGGAGGACTTCGACGGCTTCATGACCCTGCTCGAGCGCCGTCTCGACGATCCCGAGTTCGTCGCGCTGTTGAAGCGATCCTGGGAGGCCGCGTCCTGGGCCCCGGACGACCCGCGCCTCGAGGACTTGGCCACTGCGGTGGCCGACAACCTGCTGGCCCACCACATCCCGAAGACGCTGCCGGACGGGTTCCGGGCCACGCCCGACGCCGGGGCTCGGTACGGATTGATCAACCGTCACCGGGCGAACCAGCTCCCGACCCTCACCCGCTTGACCACGCTGGTCGACGCCCGCCTGCGCGCGGCCGGCATCGCCATGCCGTACAAGTGACGGCCGCGACAGGCGCGTCGTCCCGCCTGCACCTCGTTCTCACGCACGCGGTCTGCGCTTGCGGTGCGTGCGATCGTGCGTGCGGTGTGCGGCCGCACGTGCGCGCACAGGTCGGAGGCCACGATCATCGCGAGCGGATCTCGAAGAAAGCACGATCCCACGCACGGCACGGCGGCTGCTTTGGTGGTGAGCACGCACGGAGCGCGGGGAATCGTGCGGAGCGCGTCGCCGGAGCGCGACGATCTCCACGCAGGCCCGTACCTCCGGGACGCACCAAGACAAGGAGCCACCCATGACGATCCTCAAGCGACATCTGCTCAAGCTCAAGGCGCGCCTCTCTTCCGACGCGTGGGCCCGCGTCCCTCCGTAGCGCCTGTCCGAGCTCGGCGCCGCGCGCGGAATCCGAGCTCCCCGGCGCGGGTCGTGGACGGTTCGCCGCCCACGACCCGCGCCTCCTTTTCCCCAACTGCGACGCAGCCATCGAGCGGAGACCCATGCCGGCGCACGATGCCATCCACTCCGATCTTCCTTCCGAGCGCGTCGCCGCGCATCGGACCACCTCGCCGCGCGCGCTGCCTCGCCTGGGAACGCTGGCGCGCTTCGCCAATCGGATCCGCACCTTCATCGATCCGCTCACCGCCTCGCAGCGCGTGCTGCGCGCGCACGGTGATCTCGTCGCCGTCGACGATCGCGTGATCTGCACCGACGCTCCCGCGATCGCGAAGGAGGTCCTGCTCGATCATCGCACGTTCACCAAGGACTTCAGCCAGGTCTACGACGTGCTGTCGACGTCGTTCTGGGGCAGCGGCTTCGCGGTCAGCAACCAGGACGCGTGGCTGCGCAAGCGCCGCGTCGTGCAGGCCGCCCTGAGCGCCGATCACCTCCGCGCGTACGCCGACGTCGTGACGGCCGGCGCATCGCGCCTGCTCGACACCTGGCGGAGCGGCGAGACGCGCGACGTCCAAGCGGACCTGATGCGCCTCACGCTCGAGAACACCGCGCGCGTCTGCGCCGGCAGCGATCTCGACGCCGCGCTCCCGCAGATCGAGGCCGCCGTCGTCGCGGCCATGCGCTGGTTCGAGAACGTCGAGCTCCACGCGATCGGCGCGGAGACGCGCGAGGAGGTCGGCTTCAAGGAGGCGGTCGCGCGCATGAACGAGCAGCTCGCGGGCGTGATCCAGCGGAGGCGATCGGCGCCCGAGCCGAGGAAGGACGTGCTCTCCGCGATGATGTCCACGCCCTGCGAGGACGGCTCTCTCATGACGGACGACGAGCTGCGCGACGAGCTCGTCACCATGTTCCGCGCCGGGCACCGCAACACCGCGACCACGCTCGCGTGGGCGATCGGCCTGCTCGCCGCGCATCCACGCGCGCAGGAGGAGCTCGCCGGCGAGCTCGCGCGCGTCCTCGGCGGCCGCGCGCCGGCGTTGACGGACGTCCCGCGCCTCTCGTATGCGACCCGCGTCGTTCAAGAAACGATGCGTTGCTACCCGCTCTATCCGTTCATCCTCCGCGAGGCGCGGCAGGGCGGCACGCTCGCGGGCCGGCGCATCCCCGCCAGCAGCAAGGTCATCATCAGCATCTGGAGCATGCACCGCGATGGGCGCACCTTCGATCGGCCCGACGCGTTCGAGCCCGACCGCTGGGCGGCGCCGCTCGACGACGCCCGCGAGATCTACGCCTTCCTGCCGTTCGGCGGCGGCCCGCGCCGCTGCCCGTTCAAGTCCTACGCGATGGTCGAGGCCGTGCTCCTTCTCGCTTCGCTGGCGCAGCGGTTCCGCTTCCGCCTCGCGCCCGGCCACCGCCTCCGGCCCATGAACACCGCCAACGGCCTCATGCCGCGGGATGGAATGAAGATCGTCCTCGAGGCGCGCTGATCGCGATCACACTTCGCACGCCGAGGACCTCTCAAGGATCGAAGGGGTCCGGCTCGGCGGGCTGCCAGAGCTCGAGCACCATCCCGTCCGGGCCTTTGACGTGGGCGAAGCGGCCGTTCGGCTCCGGATCGAACACCTTCACGACCTCGACGCCGCGCTCGCGGAGCTGCGCGAGCATGGCGTCGAGATCGTCGACACGGAGGTTCAACATGAACTCGCGCTTGCTCGGCCCGAAGTAGTCCGAGCCCTGCGCGTGGAGACCCATCACCGTGTACCCCTTGCGCTCGGGGTCCTCGCGGTCGCGCCAAGGGAACGTACGCCCCCACGTCTCCGTCGGCAGCTCGAGCACGTCGGTGAACCACCGCGCCGTCTCTGCCGTGTCGGACGTCTTGAAGAAGAAACCACCAACGCCGGTCACCTTGGCCATGGCCGCGATGCTACCCACGCGGGGACCCGCGATCCAGATTCGTCCCCGCGGCGAGAACGCAGGTGAAGGACGCGGCGACGGCGCTCGGCGACGGCTTCGATCGCCTCGTCAGTGCCTACCCTGCTTCACCGCCAGTGTCGTGACCGCGCCTTCGGGGCTGATGATCCGGACGTCATCATTGCGCGAATCCACCACATAGACCTTTCCGGCATCGTCCACGGCAAGGCCCTCGGGGGACTTGAACCGCGCCGCGCTGCCCTGACCGTCTTCGTGACCGTATTGCCGCGGCGAGCCTGCGAAATGGGTCGCGATCCCCGCGGGCGTCACCTTCCAGATGACCGCGAAGTAGTCCGCAATGTAGAGGTTTCCTCCTGCGTCGATCGCGATTCCCCGTGCTGCAGCGAAGTCGGCGACGAATCCCGTCGGCACGACGCCGGCACCTTCGAGTCCCCGAGAACGTGAGAGCGTCGTCACGGTGCCCTTCGGCGTCACCCGACGAACCGTGACCCCTTTGAGCTTGGAGAGCTCGGTCACGTAGATGTTCGCCGCGGCGTCCAGGGTGATGCTTTGAATGCCGGTGAACCTCGCGCCGCTCGCGGTTCCATCAACGACGTCATAGCTCCCAGCACGACCGGCGACGGTCGTGCCGATCCCTGCGGCCGTCACCTTGCGAAGCGTGTAGTTGCCCGAGTCTCCCACATAGACATTGCCAGCCTCGTCCACGGCGATCGCGCTCGGCGATCGGAATCGCATCGCTCGGCCCTTCCCGTCGACATCACCGGCGACGCCCGGCGAGCCGGCGAGCGTCGTGACCGCTCCCGCGGGCGACACCTTGCGAATGGTGTGGTTGCCGCCGTCGGCGACATAGATGTTGCCCGCGGCGTCCACGGCCAGGGCGTGTGGGTAGTAGAACCTCGCCGCGCTCCCGGTTCCATCGGCGCTCCCTGCTTCGCCCGGCGAGCCCGCGAGCGTCGTGACGATGCCTTCGGATGTCACCTTGACGATGGTGTGGCTCGACGTGTTGGCCACATAGACGTTCCCCACCTTGTCCACCGCAATGCCTTCCGGTCCCTTGAAGACACTGTGCTTGGTCGCGATGTCATCCGATGGTGATGCGGGCGATGGTGACGCGGGCGGCGCCGGGCGATCCTCCACACCGCCGGAGGGCAGCGCCGAAGCGTCCGAGGGGCTCGTCGACGCCGAATGCACCGGCTGCGGCTTGCTCGAGTCCCGCATGCATCCAGCGCCGATCCCTCCAGCAACGAGCGCCGCGACACACCCGAGCAGCGCCGCGACATGGTTCTTCTGCAGCATCACAATCACCCCGTCGCTGTGAGGAATCCGCCGAACGCCTCGACGCACAAGAGGACCGCAAGGGCGCGATCGACGCCAATGTATTTGCGCCGATCCCGTCGCGGATCGGGGGCTGCTCCGGCCAACCGAGGAGGGCGCGCTCCGCCGCGGCCATCGTCCTCTTCGTCGGACCGAGATCCCCAACGCCGCCCCATCGTGACGTCGTCCTCGATTGCCGATCTCCTCGTGCGCGAGAGGAGGCGATGGTGACGAAGACGATCGAACAGCTTCGTGCTGCGCTGTTCCGGCGGTGGCTCTGACCTGCGCTCCTCTGTTCGACGCCGCGCGACGCGCTACGCTCGCGGCTTCGAACGATGCCCCTTTCGATCGAGACCCTCGCCGAGCTCGTCGCCCACCCCGACACGCTCCCGCCGGAGCTGCGCGACCGACGGTTCCTCGTCTTCCACGGCCTCGACCCGAGCTTCGTGCGCGAGGAGATCGCGCGCGACGCCCCGCTCCGCAAGGCCGGTAAGAAACGCTACGGGTTCCGCCTCGTCGGCGAGGCCACCGATCTCGTCGGCGCGCTCCGCGTGCTGTGGGAGGCCATCGAGGGCCTCGGCGCGCTCGCGGAGCAGACGTTTCCGCCCGGCACCTGGCAGGAGAACCTCACGCAGTGGCTCGCGCAACCGCACTTCTCGGTGCCGAAGGACGAGGAGGCCTGCGTCGCCAGTAGCATCATCAGCGGCGCCAAGGCGAAGCACCTCGAGTCGCGCTTCGTGATCGCCGTGCTCGGCGATGCGCCGTACGAGGGCGAAGGCGCGTGCGTGCTCGAGGTGCCGCCCGCGAGCAAGCCGGCGAAGAAAGACGCGCTCCTGATCAAGGCGTGCAAGGCCGGCGACGTCGTGCGGGCGAAAGAGTGGCTCGCCGCAGGGGCGGATCCGAAGGCGGCCGACGAGCGCGGAGACACGGCGCTCCACTACGCAGTGGCGCGGCGGGATCGGGCGCTCGTCGCCTTGCTGCTCGACGCGGGCGCCGATCCCGATGCCGCGGCGCGCTTCTCCCATGCGCCTGCGTTCGCGGGCTTCGATGCCCGAGGACGGCTCGGGCCAGTGTCGACCCATCTCGAGGACGACGATCACTTCGCCGTGCTCCGCCTCCTCGTCGAGCGCGGCGCGGATCCCGAGGTGCGCGGGCCCGCCTCCGACACGCTCGCCGATCTTGCGGCGGCCGCCGTCCCGTTCCGCGAGCCGTGGGTGCGCTTCTTCATCGAGCGCGGCGCGACTTCGCGCTTCCTGCGCCCGCGGTGGGCGCACCGGCGACCGATGGATGCGCTGCTGGCCTCGATCCATTTCCTGAGCGCCCGCGAGCTCGCGCAGGTCCCGAACCGCCTCCGTCTCCTCGCCTGGCTGGGGTGCGATCCCAACGGTCGCCCTCACGGCGTGCAGCCTACGCCGCTCGAAGAGTGGTTGACGATGGGATACGGCGCGCACGAGGTCGAGCCGGCGGCCATCGTGGCGATCGCGCAGGCGTTCGCCGATGTCGGGGCGCGCGACGAGGTGGGCAGGGACGGGCGCCGGCCGAGCGATCGGGCCGATATGTGGGCGAAGCACGACGCGAGGATGAGCCACTACGCCGAGGTCGCGCGCATCCTGCGCGGCGTGTCCGCGGCCGGCAACGCTGGTTGAGCGACCTCGGCGCAGCGCGAGGCGGCACGCGTCGCGTGATCATGCCCAGTCATCGAGCGAGACTTCCCTTCCCCGGACGAATCCAGCCGAGAACGGATAGGATGGCTCGAATGGAAGCAAATCGGGGCGATTTCATGTCCGAGCGTCTCACGCGACGAGACGCACGGGAGGAGCATCGATGGACGTCCTAGCCGACGTCCTCGCGGTGACGCGCCTCGGAGCGACCGTGATCGCGCAGGCGGAGCTCGTACCGCCGTGGGGCCTCGAGATCGATCCGATGGCCGAGGCCGCCGTGCACGTGGTTCAGCGCGGCGCGTGCTGGTTGCGCACCAAAGGCCAACGCCGGCCCATTGCGTTGGGCGCGGGCGATGTCGTGCTCATCCGCGCCGGTGTCGCGCATTCGCTCGGCGACGCACCGGACACGAAACCAGGCCCCTACAAGGAGGTCCTGGCGGCCATGCCGCGGCGCCTCGCGGCCCTTCCCAAGTCGCGCGCGCACGAGACCACGGTGGTGCTCTGCGCGAAGTACCTCTTCCAGCACGCGGGACCGCATCCGCTCATCTCGCTGCTTCCACCGTTCGTTCACCTGCGCGCCCACGAGGCGGAGCGCCACGTGCAGCTGCAGCTCCTTCTTCAGCTCCTCCGTCACGAGGCGATCGATGCGGGCAGCGGGTCCGAGCTCGTCGTCCCTCGGCTGGTCGACAGCCTGCTCGTCTTCGTGGTGCGAGCCTGGCTGGACGCGCAACCGGAGGGCGCGGGCGGTTGGTTCGGTGCGTTGCGCGATCCGGCCATCGCCAAGGCGCTGTCGCTGGTCCACGAGCAGCCGGACGCGCCGTGGTCCGTCGAGGGGCTGGCGCGTCGCGTGGGTCAGTCGCGCGCGACGTTCGCGCGCCGCTTCGCCGAGCTCGTGGGCGAAACACCGGTCGCCTACCTGACGCGGTGGCGCATGTGTCTCGCGGCCAAGCTCCTCGGCGAGAGCGACACGTCGCTCGACGAGATCGCCACCCGCGTGGGGTACGAGACGGCGGCGGCCTTCTCCAAGGCCTTTCGGCGCAGCCACGGCGCGGCGCCGGGACGCTTCCGGGCGCAGGCTCGCGCGCAGGTCGCGCCTCGATCCCGCGGTCGCGCTGCCGAACTCGCGCCGTGAGACGATCGGACATCCATTCGCGCCTTGCGAACATTTCGCTCGGAGCCACGAGCGCTACCGTCGAGGCACGAAAGGAACCGACACATGATCGAAGTCTTCACGCACGGCTCGACGAACGGCCACAAGGTGACCATCGCGCTCGAGGAGCTCGGGCTCCCGTACGAAGTGCGGCCCGTGAACGTGTTCGCCGGCGAGGGGCGATCCCCTGCGTTTCTCGCGCTCAATCCGGCCGGCAAAATCCCTGTGATCCGCGATCACGAAGCCGATCTCGTCCTCACGGAGTCGGACGCGATCCTGCTCTACCTCGCCGACAAGGCAGGACGCCTGGTCCCTCCGTCGGGCAAGGACCGCATCCGCGCCATGGAGCTCCTCTTTCTGCAGGCCTCGCTCCAGGGGCCGATGTTCGGCCAGCGCATGCACTTCTCGGTGTTCGCGAGCGAGACGATCCCCTACGGCATTCGGCGCTACGAGGAACAGGGCGAGATCATCGACGCGCTGGTGGACCACCTGCTCGCCGATCGCAGCTACTTCCTCGGCTCGGAGTACTCCATCGTCGACATCGCGTTCTACGGTTGGTACTTCGCGGCCCGCTCGGCAGGGTTCACCTTCGATGCGCGATCGAACCTTCGAGCATGGTTCGATCGCGTCGGCGCTCGCCCGGCTGTCGCGCGCGGCGTCACCATCCCTTCCGGCCTGCCCAACCTTCCGCCGCGCAAGCGCGCCTGACCAGGAGAACGAATCCCATGTTCGTCGTGCTCCTCAGGTTTTCGAACCACAGAGACAAGGCCGCTCAGTTCATGAAGGGCCACAACGAATGGCTCCAGCGAGGCTTCGACGAAGGCGTGTTCGTGCTGACCGGCAGCCTGAAGCCCAACCTCGGCGGCGCCATCGTGGCGCACGACATCTCGCTGTCGGACCTGCAAAGCAGAGTGCAGGAGGATCCGTTCGTGGCCGCGAAGGTGGTGGACGCCGAGATCCTGGAGCTCTCCCCCTCCAAGGCCGACGCGCGGCTCGCTTTCTTGCTCGCGAGATGAGCGTGCCCGCACCGAGGTAGAACGGGCTGATGCGAGCCGAGGCGCGTCGTGCGCCCGTCGAGTGGAATCGCTGCGACGACTCTCTATTTCAGCTCCACACTGAAGAGATAGGCTTCACCGCTCGGCGAGGTCCGTGAGCCCTCCCGTCACCCGCACCTCACCGGCGTCGACCGGTTGCCTCTGGGGCTCGAACCAGGGATTGGCCAGCACGTGAGCCGGCACCCGTCATCGGAATCGCTCAACGTGGGGCTGGGGCGCCGCGCTCAGTACTCCCTGTGCGACGCGGCTCTCCCGTATGCTCGTGGGAGAGGCCGGCCGCTCGGCGACGTGTTGTCATGAGTCGATCCGACGAGTTGTCAGCGAGACGGTGATGGAACCGGGGCGCGTCGCTGCGGTGAGGCGCCGGCGGCGTCGAGGGCGAAGCTCGTTCTATGGTCGTGGTAGGACGAGCTTCGGATGAAGCGGCTCAATCGATTGATGGCCATGGCGCTCGCGCTGACGGCGCGCCGGAGATTGCGGGCCGCGGAGCTGGCCGAGCAGTTCGGGGTCAACGAGCGCACCGTTTATCGAGACATTCGGGCTTTGCAGGCTGCGGGCTTCCCCGTTCGAGGGACGGCCGGTGATGGATATCGCGTGCCGCTCGACGCGTTCCTCCGGCCGCTCGCGTTGAGCGAGCCGGAGGCGGAGTCGCTCGCGCTGGCCGCACGAATGCTGGGCATGTCCGCGGACGATGGGCTGCGCGAGGTCCTCGCGTCGGCCACGGCGAAGCTCGAATCGGGCTTGAGCCCCGCGGCGCTCCGGCGCGTGCGGCAGCAGCGATCCGAGGTCGTGGTCGGTCGCAGCGCGGGCAAGCGCGGTGGACCGATGGGCACCATCTTGGAAGCGTTGCACGCGCGGCGCCCGCTGCGGATCACGTATGCGGCGGGCGCGAAGGGCGAGATCTCGGAGCGCGAGATCGAGCCGCTCGGGTGGTGCTGCTCGACGAGGCTTGGTTGCTCGTCGCGTTCTGCCGGCTCCGTCAGGATACGCGCGGCTTCCGGGTCGATCGCATCCGCCGCGCTGCGGCGCTGCCCGGCGAGCCGTTCGCGCCGCGTCCCGGCTTCTCGTTCGCGGACGTCGTCGCGCGGGAGCAGGCCGCCTTCACGAAGCGAACGGCCTCCTGACAAAGGGCTGTCACGACGCCTCGTAGGGTGCCGACGACGAAACGCCGCCGGCCACGTGCGCGCCGGCGGCCGACGATCGAGGAGGCCCCATGCGGCAGCACGCGATTCATTGGTTCGAAATTTTCGTTCGCGATCTCGACCGCGCCGTTCGGTTCTACGAGACGGTGCTCGACATCGAGCTGCGACGCGCCACGGAAGATGGACGTCCCATGGCGCTCTTCGCGTCGGCGGTCGAGGACGGCATCGGCGGCGCGCTGGTGCATCAACGAGGGCGCGAGCCGACGGAGAGCGGCGCCCTCGTGTACCTCGACGCCGATGGCAAGCTCGACGAGAGCCTCGCGCGGGTCGAGGGCGCGGGCGGCCGCGTGATCATGCCCAAGACCGACATCGGGCCTCCGGGCTTCGTCGCGCTGGTGCACGACACCGAAGGAAACCTGGTGGGCTTCCACAGCCGCCGCGCGCCGGGCACGAAGCTCCACGTCGCCGGCGGGAGCTGCTCGCTCGCGGCCAACATCGCGCTCGAAGAAGCGGGCATGTCCTTCGCGCTCCAGCGCGTCGATTTGCGCGCGGGCGAGCATCGCGGGCCGGCGTATCTGAAGCTCAACCCGAAGGGCAAAGTGCCGGTGCTCGAGCTCGAGGACGGCACCGTGCTCACGGAGAATCCGGCCATCATCAGCTACATCGCCGACACGCATTCGCAGGCGAGCCTCTTGCCTTCGCCCGGTGACAGGCAGCGGGCCGTGGCGCAGGAGTGGCTCGCGTGGTGCGCGTCGACGATTCATCCGAGCTTCGCGCTGCTGTTCGAAGCGCTCTTCCGCGGCGCGCAACCCGACGATGCGCTGAAGGCGGCGACGCAAAGCCATCTCGATCGCTTCGATCGAGCCTTGGAGGGCAAGCGGTTCGTCCTCGGTGATCGGTTCAGCGCCGCCGATGCCTACACGCTCGTCTTCGTGTGCTGGATTCAGCGCTTCGGGCTCGGGCTCGGGGAGAACACTCGGCGCTCGGCGAAGGCGCTGCTGGAACGACCGGGCGTACGGCGCGCGGTCCGGGCCCACGGGATCGCGATCGAGGTGTGACCGAGGGCGCGCGACGCACGAAGGCAGCGGCTGCGGCTGTGCGACCCAGCGGCGACGAAGGGGCCGAAGCGGTCGAGAGCCTCGTCATGTAGCCGCTGTCGGATGCAGGTTCCTGGGGTTCCCTCAGGCCGGCGCCGCCTGGGCGCGCGGGGCGTGTGAATCGAAGCCGATTTCTCTCTCGGTTCGGTTAGTCTCGGCGCGATGCCCTTCAAGTCCATCGCCACGCCCAAGAAGGTTCACAGCCTCGACGCGGAGATCCGCGGTGCCGCGTTCCTCGCCAATCCGGGCCTCGTCGCCATGGTCTCGAACGAGCCGGTGCGCATCGGCGTCGTCCCGACCAGCGGCGCGAACGGCAAGACCACCAACGTGTCGCTCGATGGGGCCGAGTCGGTCGCGCTGCTGTCGCGCGACGTCGCCGTCGTGCGGGCCTCGGACGACGCGGTGTGGGCGCTGCTCGACATCACCCACACCCCGAAGATGGATCAGGTCGCGCGCGACGTGCGCAGCCTCTCGATGCGCCCCGGCGGCGAGACGGCGCTGGCCATCGGATGGGACGGCACGGCCACCGAGCTCCGCGTGAACAAGCACGAGGTCGACGCGCGGCCCTTCCAGCTCCGCGGCTCGGTGCGCGCGTGCGACGTCGGCGACGTCGAGACCTACGTGGTGGTGGACGGTGAAGGCGGCGGGCAGCTCCGCGTGCATCCGGGCGCCACGCCCGAGCCGGGCGCGAGCCTGCGCTGCAACTTGCCGAACGAGGCCGCGCGCCTCGATCGGGTGCGCGGTGGGCAGCGGCTCGTGGCCGTGTACAAGAAGGGATCACGCACGGTCTGCCTCGCGACCGGCGGCCCGGCGCGCCTCGCGGCCAAGCTCGTGGAGCTGGACGGGACACCCAACGACGTCGCGGTCCTGGACACGTCCATGATCGCGGTCTTCGAGGATGGTCGCGCGGCCCTCTACGACTCCGAGGCCATCGCGGCGGCCAGCGACTCGGGGCCGATCACCGCGAAGCACACGCTCTCCCTGCCCGGCCGCGGCGAGCCGACGGTCGTCATGCTGACGGCCAAGGGCGGCTCGACGATGTGGGTCGGCACGAGCGGCGGCGACATCCTCACGGCCGCGGTGCTCAAGAAGAGCTGACGCCGCGCGAATCACGACACCGCGGCGTTCGCGTGCGCCACGGCTCTGCTGGCATGCTCGTTTCCTTGACGGTGCCAGGCCTCGGGACTAGGGCCCTGTGACGATGCACACTCCCGAGCGCCTCCCCGCCCCCCGTTCGTCCTCATGGCTCCGCCGTGCCGCCGCGCCCGCGCTGGCCGCGATCATCGCCGGCAGCTCGCTCATGCTGGCGACGGCGCCCGCCGCGGCGCAGACCGCCCCCTCGAAGGTGGCGGTCATCGACGTCCGCCGCGCGGTGGCCGAGACGGAGCAGGGCCTCCGGGTGCAGGCGACGCTGAAGAAGCTCTTCGACGCGCGCCAGGTCGAGCTGGATCAGAAGCAGCGCCAGCTCCAGGCCGACAAGGAAGCGCTCGAGAAGGAGATGCAGGCGGGCAAGTCGTCGAAGGACGTCCTCCAGAAGAAGTACGAGAAGCTCCTCCAGCAGGACGCGGAGCTCCAGCGCATCACGGTCGAGGCCCAGCGCGAGATGCAGCGCAAGGAGCAGGAGCTGACGACGCCGATCCTGCAGGGGATCATCGAGGCGGTGAAGCGCATCGCCGCGCAGGAGGGCTTCGAGATGGTGCTGGAGAAGTCGGCCGTGCCGTACTTCCGCGGCGACCTCGAGCTCACCGACCGCGCCATCCAGATGTACAACAGCGGCGCGGCCGGCAAGGGCGGCCCCGCTCCGAAGGCGCCGGAGAAGCCGGCGACTCCGCCCGCGAAGGCGCCCGCCGCGCCCGCGCCGAAGAAGTAGCGCTCCTCGCGGCGCGCACGCGTCGCGATCCCCACCGCCGCGATGCGCGCGGTGTGGCGGCTTGACCGACCCACTTCGATCCCATCTCATCTCCGGGCCGGCCGCCTTCGCAGGCGCGCCGGTGCGCGAGGGAGATCGTCATGACCGAGATCGCGGGTGCGCCGACCACGTTTCGCGCGCTCCTCATCGGCGCGGATTTCTACTTTCCCAACGCGATCCCGAGCGGGGCCACCTACGCGAGCTTGAGCGGCGCCGTACGCGACGTGACTCGCGTCGAGCAGATGCTGCGGAGCCGCGTGCCCGCGCCGATCGAGATCGTGAAGCTCACGGCGAGCAACCTCGGCGGCGCGCGCCCGCCGGAGCCGGAAAGCGCATGGCCGACGTACGCGAACATCACGACGGCGCTCGAGGCGCTGTTTGCGCGGACCGCGCCCGGCGATCAGGTGTACATCCACTACTCCGGGCACGGCGGGCGTGTGCCCACGAAATGGCCGGAAAAGAAGGGCAAGAACGGCGTCGATGAGACGCTCGTGCCCATCGACGTCGGGGATCGATCGGTGCGTCATGTGCGCGATCTCGATCTCGCGTTCCATGTGGAGCGGCTCGTCCGCGAGAAGCAGGCCGTCGTCACGCTGGTGCTCGACAGCTGCCATTCGGGGGGCGCGACGCGCGGCAGCTTGGTGCGGCGCTGCGCGACGATGCTGAATCGGAGCGCCGAGCCCGACGATCTCATCGACACCACGGCGCGACCGGAGGACGGCGTCGCTCCCGACGAGGCGCTGCACGCCGCTTGGAATCGGCTCGGCGACAGCGGCTCTCGTCAGCGCGGCGTCACCGCGACGCGATGGCTTCCGGATGCCGCGGGCTACGTGCTGCTCGCCGCGTCGCGTGACGTGGAGGCCGCGCTCGAAGGATCGTTCGACGACGGCACCTCCGGCGGCTTGCTGACGTCGGCGTACCTCCGCGCGCTCGAGCACAGCAGCGCAGCACAGCCGTGGAGGACGCTCTATGACGCGATCCTCGCCAACGTGAAGGCGCAGCGCGTGCCGCAGACGCCTCAGCTCCTCGGCGAAGCGGGCCGCGAAGTCCTCGGCACCGCGTTGCGATCGATCGCGCAGACCGCGATCGTGATCGGTGTCGACGGGCCGGCGCGCCGGGTGAAGCTCGACACCGGCCGCGTCACCGGGATCGGCCCGGGCGCAACGTTCACCATTTTTCGCGCAGGAACGATCGATTTTGCGAGCGCCGAGGATCGCGTGGGCACGGCGATCGTCGCGCTGCCGATGGCCACGACGTCCTGGGCGACGCTCGATGCAGGCGCTCGCATCGAATACATCGAGCTCGGCGCGCCCGCGCGCTACGAGGGCGAGAGCGCCGCGACGCGGTGTCGATCGGTGGCGATCGTTCACCGCGACGATCTCCCGGCGGAGATCGATCAAGCTGCGCTGCTCGCCGCGGTGACGGACGCCGTTGCGACGCGTGGCCGAGGGCTGCTCGAGGTCTGCACGAGCGGTGCGCCGCACTATCGGATCATGCTCGATGCGGCGGGCAGCTACGTCCTCGCGGATGCCACGGGCGCGCCGATCCCGAACGTCGGTGCCATCCCGGCGAGCCCGGCTTCGCTCGTGGTCGATCGGCTGCTCCATCTGATCCGTTACCAGACGTTGCTCGCGATCGAGGATCCTGCGAGCTCGCTTGCGCAGGAGATCCACGTCCAGCTCTGCGCACCACCGCTCGAGTGGACCGCGAAGCAGCCGCCGCAAGGCGGGACACCGCTCGCACTCGAAGGCGACGCGCACCTGCTGGCGCCGGACCAATGGGTGTTCGTGCGCGTTCGCAACGATGGGGCCCGGAGCGTCAACATGGTCGCCCTCGACTTCGCGGATGATTGGGGCATCGCCGCCGTGGAGCCGTCGCCGCCGCCGGGCCGGACGATCCCGACGGAGCGATACCGGACGATCGCGCCCGAGAGCGATTGGACCTTCGCGTTGCGCACGTACCTTCCACCGGATCGAAGCGAGACGCTCGATGTGATCAAGCTGTTCTTCACCATCGCGGACACCGAGCTGTGGTGGGTGCTGTGCCCCCCGATCGATGATCTCGGCACGCGCTCCGCGAGCGCGAGCAGCGATGCGGCGGCGACGAGCGTGTGGGATCAACTGCGCAACGCGCTCCACGTCGAGCACGACACGACACGCGCCGTGCGACCCGCCTCGTCTCCCAGTGAAGCGTGGTCGACGCGACGGATCCGGCTGCTCACGCGGAAGGTTTAGGACGAGCGCTTCGAGCGATCGCGAGGCGCGTGCCGTCGCATCAACCCGTGGCGACGACGACGCGCGGGAAGACGAGGGCGCCGTCGGTGCCGGCGCGGCGGAGCCCGGGCATGGCGACGTCGAGAACGTTCCCTTCCTCCGCGGGATCGGTGACGCTCGCGCCGCGCTCCATCGTGGCCGAAGAGAAGCGCGTCCCAGTGGGCGGAGCGATCAGCTCGCAGCCGGCGGCGGCCGCGAGCGCCGGCAAGGCGGCGCGCTCGCGTTCGAGCAGCGGGGCCTGCGCGGTGCTGCGCCCGCGCTCTTTGAAGGTGGCGGCGAGCACCGCTTCGAGCCCCTTGGATTTGAGCGCGGCGAAGGTGGCTGAGGTCGCGTCCAGCGATCGCCCCGCCGCGGTCGCGACGGCCTCGCCGAGGAGGCTGCCCGCGGTGTCTCGACATGCTTCGACGAAGCGGCGCTCGGCGGCGAATTGCTCCTCGTAGGCTTGCGTCGCGGCGTGCGCGGCCTGCGCCGCCTGTGCTTCGCGATCGGCCTTCTCGCGAGCGCGTGAGAGATCGATCGCGAGATCGTCGGCGCGCTTCTCGGCCGCGAGCGCGCGCGCTTCGATGCGTGCCGCCTCGGCCCGCAATTGGGAGGCCTCGCTGCGCAGGCGCTCGTTGTCGGCCGAGAGGCGCGTCACCTCGGCGCGGAGCGTGTCGGTCTCGCGCCCGGACACCTCGGCGAGGGCCCGCACCAGCGCTTCGTAGCGCCCCACCACTGCATCGAGCTCGGCGCGCAGCGCCGCCGCGAAGGATTCGCTCATCGGTTCAGGACCTCACCACATGAACTTCTGGAGGTTGAGCATCACGCAGATCGGATCCTGCCCCTCGCGTTGGAGCATGAGCGCGATCTCTTCGGGCGTGACCACACACACGTGGAGCCGGCCCACGATGCCCGGCGGCAGGCCCGTCGGGATCAGCGAGATGCGCGGATCGCTCGACGTCATCTTCCCCGCCACGTACTCGCGGCTGGCGCGGAGCGGCGTCTTCGAGTCCCAGCGGCCGAAGTCGATGTAGTGCGGCCCGAAGACGTTGGGATCGCCGGTGGGCGCGCCCATGGGGATGATGGCCGTGAACTTGGGCGGGAAGCCGCGCAGATCGCCGAGGAAGTAGCTGAAGCCCTGCGATCGCCGCACGAGGTGCACCTCGTGGTTGGCGATCTTGAGGGCGCCGAGGGCCACCGCCGTCTTCGGCGTGACGCCCACGATGGTGGCGCCGCGCTCCGATCGCTGCGGCGTCTCCCACTGCACCACGTGCGAGAACGGCCCGTCGCTGTCGGGACGCCAGACCTTGAGATCGGGGATGCCGAGCTCGTCCGCCAAGGCCCGCTCCACGAAGGCGCTGCGCGACGAGTTGCCCGCGAGGAGGATGACCACGCCCTGCTCGCGGAAGTCGGCCGAAGGCGGCTTGCCATCGGACCACGGCGCGATGGCGAGCATGTTCTTCATCAGCTTCACGCCGTCGCGGATGCGCGCGCCGAGGTGTTCTTTGAGGCGCACGTGCAGGCCCGGGAGATCGGTGGCGAGCGACGTGAGGCCGACCTCGGTTCCATCGAGGCGCGCAGCGCTCAGCGTGGCCACGCGCTTCGGCTCGTGCTCGGGGCCGAACTTCACCGCCTCCAAGCCGAGCTCGCGCTCGAAGCGGAATCGATTCTGCCGGCCGGCCAAGCTGCGCTTGTAGAGGTGCGGCTTGGGCGCGAGGTTGTTGGGCGGGATCGTTTGCGGCCGCATCATCGGCACCTCCTTTTCTTCCATCTCGGGGAGGTGCTTGTCGTGTTGGTGCGCGAGCCACGTGAGCTCGTGCGTGAGGTAGTCGCCGCCGAGGTGATCGTCGCCGCTGACCTGGAGCGTCTCGATCACCGTCTGGCTGCCGAACTCTTCCTGCTCCTGCTCCGTCGCGGGCCGGAAGCGGCCGCAGGCCACGTCGAGCGTGCCGCCGCCGAAATCGAAGACCGCGAAGCGCAGCTCGCCGTACTGCGAGACGAGCGGCTCCAGCGCCGGATGCGCCGCGAGCTCGGGGCAAACCTCGGCCGCGAACGCTTCGGGCTCGCTCGCGCTCATGGCGACGGTGATCTCCTCGGCCGCGATGCCCTGCGGAATGCTGAGGAGGATGCCGTTCTTGATCTCCTCCTCCAGCAGCGTGCGCGCGCGCTCGTCGAACTTCGCCGGGTGCGTGAGCCAATAGTGGAGATACACGTCCTGCCCTGGGCGGTTGATGGCGCGCCCGAGCAAATAGGCGTAGGTGCGCACGAGCGCCCGCACGCGCGCTTCGTCGAGGAGGAAGTCCTTCTGGCGCTCGCGGTCGCGGAGCTGCGGTGATTGGTCGAGGTTGATCACGCGCTCGGGCATGCTCTTGAGCTCGCCCACCACCGCGCTCGGCACGTCGCCGAGGGCTTCGCGCGCCGCGTGGCTGCCGCGCACGACGCGGAGCAGGTTGGGGAAACGCTGCGTCACCGGATCGCGCGTCATCTCGACCCAGAGGCGCTCGTGATCCTCGACCAGCAGATACGTCGGGTTCTCCGCGCTCTTCGCGCCCGGCGCGTCGGAGCTGCCGAGGCGCATCAGCGAGCGATAGCCCTTCTGGTAGAGCGCGGCGACCGTCGCCGTCGTGCCGAAATCGATGCCCACGGCGGAGAGGCGCTGGAAGCCCTTCAAGAGCGGGCGCGGATCGCGCAGGCGGATCGGCAACGCCGCCGACCAGGCGCAGACGGCCGTGTGATCGCCGAAGGTGAGCGCATGCTCGACGGTCAGATCGATCGGCAGATCCATGCCCTCGTTGGGGACGGCGCCGATGTCCGGATGCGAAGTGTCCAGCACCAGCTCGGTGTACGTGCGCCGGCCGCCGGCGCGGCGGGTGACATCTTCCGTGACCACCGCGGGTCCGTCGTCGGTGCGAAGGAAGCGGTGCCCGACCTGGGCCGGGCGAGCGTCGAGCGTGTATCCATCACCTTCGTTGCGCGCCCAGTCGGCGAAGAGGCGGAGGCGCCATTTGCCCGTCCCGATCCACAAGCCCTCTTCAGGGTTCTGCAGATCGAAGAGCCGGCGCTCGGGCGCGCCGACGAGCACGGCGTCCGTGGACTCCAGCAGATCGAGCGTCGCGATGTGCGGGCCGTGCCCGTTGATGCCGATGAGCGTGACGTCGAAGAGGCGCACGCGGCGCGCGCTCTTGCCCGGCGTGGCGGTGCCCGGCGCAGCGAGGAGCGAGAGCGCGATCGGCGCGCCCGCCGCCGTCGTGAGCGATCGCAGCGGCACCGCGAGCTCGAGCGTGAAGTCCACGAGCGCGCCGTCCGTGGGCTTGACGGCCGCTGCAGCGGGCGCGCCGAGCGTGGCGCCGGCCGCATCGAGGACGGCGGTGAAGCCCTCGGACGCGACGCCCGAGGCGCGCACGCAGAGCTCGGCCGTTGGGATCCAGCCCTCGAAGAGCGGGAGCACGTGCGTGTCGGCGGCGGTCACGACGCGCGGTGGGCGGATCTCCATGCGCACGCCGTTGGGCGTGGAACGACGGATGGAGAGCGCGAGGTCGTCGATGCGCAGGCGCGGCGCGACGGCGGGCTTGGTGTTGGGGCGGGGCTCGGGGGTGGCGTCCATCGGGCGGGGCGGATGATAGCCGACGATGGTGCCCGACGTCGCGCCTCCGCCCCGCGTGGGCGTGGAAGCGGGAAGCGGCGGACCGACGGGCGGAGCAGGCAGAGACCGAGCCCGCAATACGCGCCCCGACCCTGGTGCGGGCATGTCGGTGAGCCAATGGTTTGCACAGCTCGTCGTCGCCCGCTGGCGGGTGACGCCGGCGCTCGGCGGGGGCTTCACGCTTGCTTCGACGCGCGCATGCGCTCGTCGGCGCCTCTCCGCTCCGAGCCGCCGGCGCTATCGACGGCCGCGGGGGCGATGCGTCCTCTGCGGCATTTGCCCCGAGGACTCGAGCATGACGCAGATCGATTGGTCGCGGGAGGACGGCGACGCACCGCCGCTCGCGACGCGCGGCCCCGACGCGCACGGCCTGCTCTCCCAAATCGACACCAGCTGCTGCCTGCACGAGCTCTTCGAGGCCGCCGCGCAGCGCACGCCGGACGCCGTGGCGCTCTCGCTCGACAACGAGCGCCTCACCTACCGAGCGCTCGACGCCCGCGGAAACCAGCTCGCGCACGAGCTCGTGGCCCGCGGCGTTGGGCCGAACGCGCTCGTCGGCGTATGTCTCGACCGATCGATCGACATGATCGTCGCCATCCTCGGCGTCCTCAAGGCCGGGGGCGCCTACGTCCCGATCGACCTCGAATACCCGCGCGAACGCATCTCGTTCATGATCGCCGACGCGCGCGCCCGCGTCGTGATCACGCAGCCCTCGCTGTCACCGATGCTCCAGGGGACGGCCGCCGAGATCGTCGTTCTCACGCCCGAGACGGGCATCGGCCGCGACGAGACGAAGCCCCCGCCGCGCCGCGCCGGCCCGCAGGACGCGGCCTACGTCATCTACACCTCGGGCTCCACCGGGCAGCCCAAAGGCGTGGTGGTCGAGCATCGCCACGTGACCCGCCTCATGGCCACGACGTGGGACTGGTTCCATTTCGGGCCGGAGGACGTGTGGACGCTGTTTCATTCGTTCTCGTTCGACTTCTCGGTCTGGGAGATATGGGGCGCGCTGCTCTTCGGCGGCCGGCTCGTCATCGTCCCCCATCGCGTCAGCCGATCGCCCGCGGCCTTTCACGATCTCCTCCGCCGCGAGCAGGTCACCGTCCTCAACCAGACCCCCTCCGCATTTCGGCAGCTCATCCACGCCGAAGGATCGCTCGGCCCGGCCGAGCTCGCCGCGCTCCGCCTCCGCATCGTCATCCTCGGCGGCGAAGCGCTCGATCCGATCATGCTCCGCCCCTTCTGGGATCGGCACGGCGACCGCACGCCGCGCGTGATCAACATGTACGGACCGACGGAGACCACCGTGTTCGCGACGTATCGTCCGATGCGTCGCGCGGATCTCGACGGGCCGGGCAAGAGCATGATCGGCGTCCCCCTCCCCGATCTCCGCATTCACTTGCTGGACACGGAGGGCATCGAGGTTCCCGACGGCGTGCCCGGTGAGATCCACATCGGCGGCGCCGGCGTCGCGCGCGGTTACCTCCATCGGCCCGCGCTCACGGCGGAGCGCTTCCTTCCCGATCGGGTCGCCGGTAAGGGGAGGCTGTACCGCACCGGCGATCTCGCGCGGCGCACGTCGAGCGGCGACCTCGAGTACCTGGGACGCACCGACGATCAGGTGAAGATACGCGGCTTCCGGATCGAGCTCGGCGAGATCGAAGCCGTGCTCGCGCGGCACCCTTCCGTGCGCGAGAGCGTCGTGGCCGTGCGCGAGGACGAGCGCGGCGACAAGCGCCTCGCGGCGTACCTCGTCTTCTCCGCGGGCCGCCCTTACGACGAGGATCTCGCGGCGCTCGCGCGACGCCACCTCCCCGAGCACATGGTCCCGTCCGCGTTCGAGGCGCTCACCGCGCTCCCGCTCACGCTGAACGGCAAGGTCGATCGCCGCGCCCTGCCTGCGCCGTCCGCGCCGCGGCGAAGGCCGGATGGATTCGTCCCGAGCCGCGACGAAGTCGAGCTCCGCATCGCCGCCCTCTGGAAGCGCCTGCTCTGCATCGACACCGTCGGCATGCGCGACAGCTTCTTCGATCTGGGCGGCCACTCGATGCTCGCGGTCGCGATGATGGAAGAGATCGAGCGCACCTTCGGCAAGAAGATCCCGCTGGTCACGCTCTTCGAGGCGCCCACCATCGAGGCCCTCTCCTGCCTCCTCCGCGAAGAAGGATCCGCGCGCGCGTGGCCGCGCATCGTCCCCATCAAGCCCACAGGCACGCGCCGCCCGCTCTTCCTCGTCTCGCGGCCCAACGTGAACTCGCTCGGCTACGCGGCGCTCGCCACCCGCCTCGATCGCGATCGCCCGGTCTACGGCCTCCAATGCGAGTACCCCGACGAGGCCGCGCTCGGCCGCCCGTACACCCGCGACGAGTACGCGCGTTGGGCCACGCAGCACATCGAGCGCCTCCGCGAGGTCCAGCCGCGCGGCCCGTATTACCTCGGCGGAATGTGCGAAGGCGCGCTCATCGCTTTCGACATGGCCCGCCGCCTGGAAGCTGCCGGCGAGCAGGTCGCGCTCCTCTCCGTGTTCGACGCCTGGCCGGAAGAGAACACGCGGAGCCCCCTCCTCTGGGAGATCTATCTCTACGAGCAGCGCCTCCGCTGGCTCTTGGAGGTCGATCACGAGCGGCGCATGCGCTTCCTCGAAAATCGCGTCCGCCGCGCGCTCGGCCTCGGATCGAAGCGCCGCGCGCGCAACGGAAACCCGTGGCGCGTGCGCATCGAGCCGATGACCGATTTCGTGGCCCCGAAGGTGACCGGCCGCATCGCCGTGTTCCGCGTCGAGAGGCAGCCTTATTGGCGCATCCAGGACGACTACTTGGGCTGGCGCGAGCGGACCTCCGCCGCCGTCGAGATCCACCCGATCGCCGGCAAGCATCACAACTTCCTCCGTCCTCGCTTCGTCGGCGTGCTGGCAGCGAAGCTCGACGCCTGCCTGCGCCGTCGCGATCAGGAGCTCGCCGGTGACGGCGGCTGACGCCTCACGACCCGAACCGCATCGCACCGGCGCCGATCCACGGCCGCTCCTGGCCCGCCTCTTCGGCGCCGATCCCCGCTCTCTCGCGGCGTTTCGCATCGCGCTCGGCGGTGCGTTGCTCGTCGACCTCGCCCAACGCGCCCCCGATCTCCGCGCCCACTACACCGATCTCGGCATCCTCCCGCGCGCGGATCTCCCGCGCTTCACCCTCGCCACGCTCCCGCTTCATCGTCTCGGCGGCGCACCGTGGGCGACGGCGCTGCTCTTCTTCATCGCAGCCGTGGCCGCCGCCGCGCTCCTCGCCGGCTACCGCACGCGCCTCGCGGCCTTCGTCTCGTGGGCGCTGCTCCTCTCGCTGCACGATCGCAACCGCCTCGTCCTCGACGGCGGCGACGGCCTCCTTCGCATCATGCTCTTCTGGGGAATGCTCGTCCCCCTCGGCGAGCGCTGGTCCATCGACGCCGCGCGCGCCCCGCAGCGCCCGCCCGACGATCGCCCTCGCACCTCAATCGCCGTCACCGCGCTGCTCGTGCAGATCGCGTCGATGTACCTCTTCACCGGGCTGCTCAAAATCGAGTCTCCCTCGTGGAGACACGGCGACGCCCTCCATCTCGCCTTGCTCACCGAGCAGATGCAAACGCCTCTCGGCGCCGCGCTCCTCGACCACCCCACCCTCGTCACCCTGTTGAGCCATGGTGCCGTGTGGCTCGAGATCATCGGCCCGCTCGCCCTCTTCTCCCCCTGGGCCACCGATCGCATCCGCGCCGGTTCACTCGCCGGCTTCGTGCTCCTCCAGCTCGGCATCGGCCTCTCCATGACCATCGGCAACTTCCAATCGAGCGCCACCGTGATGCTCTTGCCCCTGGTCCCCGCCTCGCTCTGGAACCGCCTCCCACCCTTGCCCGAGCGCCTCGTTTCCGCGGTACGCGCACGCCTCGTCCGCCATCACGCACGCCCTCCAACCGCGCTGCACCCAGGCCTCGCCCGCGCGATGGAAGCGCTCGCCGGCACCGTCACCGTCTATCTCTTCATCAGCAACGTCGCGTCGCTCTTCACACCCAACCTCCCCGATCGCTTCGTTCGCCCCGCGTTCGTCCTCGGCCTCGATCAGCGCTGGGACATGTTCGTGCTCGATCCCGTGGCCGGTCGCCGCATCGGCTGGACCGTCATCCCCGCCACGCTCGACGACGGCCGCACCGTCGATCTCCTCACTGGCAACGATCCCGTGCAGTGGACCAAGCCGGGCCGCCCCTCCGAGCTCTACGGCCGCTGGCGCTGGCGCAGCTATCAACTCTGGACCCTTTGGCGAAAGACCGCGCCTCGTCCCCTCTACGCCGCATGGCTCTGCCGTCGTTGGGACGACGCCCACCCCGAAGGCCCGCACGTGCGCTCGTTGCAAATCGTGTTGATGCGCGGCCTCACCCGCGAAGACCTCACCGTCAGCCCACCCGTGCCGCAAAAGCTCTGGGAAGGGCCTTGTCCCCAAAGCTCAATCACAGTGAGCTGGTCACTGGCATGACCGGCATTGCAAAGCTCGTTCAGCCACGGATTCCACCACGACTGAGCTGCTCTTTTCACACCGGCGCTCGCCGCACTCGGACCATGGCTTGACGCGCGATCGCACCCAGGCATTCTGCTCTCATGCGCATGCGAGCGGCGTCGAGGGGCAGCGGGCGACGGCGGGCGACAGCGGCGTGGGCGCCCATCCTCATGGCTTTGCTCTGGGGCTGCGGCTCGAGCACGGGCAACCCTTCTCCCGACGGCGGCGCACAGGGCGGCGCTCCAGGCTCCGGCGGCGGCTTCACGTCGACCGCGAGCAGCGGTGGACACGCCGGCAGTGGCCATGGCGGCGGCGGCGCCGGCCCTCTCGACGCCGGCACCGACGCGCCCGCCCCCGCGCTCGATGCCTGCACCCAACCTGCGCTTCGCGTCGTCTCCGTCACGACCGCGGCCGAGCTCGCAGCCGCCCTCGCCGACGCCAAGCCCGGTGATCGCATCGAGCTTGCGGACGGCACGTATGCCGGCGAATTCTCCGCGACCGCCTCGGGCACGGACGAACACCTCATTGCCCTTTGCGGGACCCGAAAAGCCATTCTGCAGGGCGAATCCACCGACAATGGCTATGGCTTCCACCTCGAAGCGAGCCATTGGGCCCTCTCCGGCTTCACCGTGACGCGCTCGCAAAAAGGCGTCATCCTCGACGGCGCCAATCAAAACCTCCTTTATGATCTCGAGGTCTTCGACATCGGCGACGAGGCCATTCACCTGCGCGCCTTCAGCCGGCAAAACACCGTCCAAAAGTGCCTCGTCCACGACACGGGCAAGCGCAAGCCCGGCTTCGGCGAGGGCATCTATCTGGGCTCGGCGAGCTCCAACTGGGGCACGTACTCGGGCGGCGAGCCCGATACGAGCGATGAAAACCAGGTCCTCGACAACCACATCGGGCCCAACGTGACCGCCGAGCACATCGACGTCAAAGAAGGCACGACGGGCGGCATCATCCGCGGCAACGTCTTCGACGGTCACGGCATGAGCGGCGAAAACTACGCCGATTCCTGGATCGACGTGAAGGGCAACGGTTACCTGATCCAGGACAACCAAGGCGACACCGCCATCCTCGACGGCTTCCAAACGCACGTGGCCGTGGACGGCTGGGGGCAAAACACCACCTTCTCCGGCAACGCCATCAAGAACGTGCCTGGATATGGCATCAACGTCGACAAGGACTCCACCGGTACGGTGGTCCAATGCAACAACACCGTCGATGCCAATGCGATGGGGCTCTCCAACGTCACTTGCCAGTGACGAAGAGCCCTTCGTCACGCCCGCCGCAAGTGCAACCGTTGCCCCGCCTCTCCCCGCTCCACCTTCACCAATTGCCACCGATCTCCGGCCTCGATCTCGTCGTGGAGCGCCCGAATCCCCGTAGAATCCCCGGCTGAAAGCACCCGTTCGCCCAGAGCCTCGGGCCGCTCCCACCCATCCTGCAGACAGCCCCAGAGCCGCTCTTCCTCGACGTTCATGCGATAGCTCAACGTCTCTGCGTGCGTGTGCGCCGGCGTGTAGGCGCTGAGCAAATCCATCGCTCCGAAGCGCAGATGGATGCCGATGCTGTCGCTGTCCCATTGCGTCGCTCCATAGAGCCGCCGCGCCCGCGAGAGCTTCACGCCGAGCGCCTTCGTCAGCGTCGCGAGGCCCGGGAGCCGCTCGCCGTCTTCCAACAAGAGGTTCGCGCTCGACAGGTTGTGCCCGAACCAGGCGCCGTCTTCCGCGCAGCGAATGGCCACCCACATCGAGAGCGGCACGAAGACGTCGTCGCGATCGAGCACCTCGTAGTGCGCGCGCACCCTCGCCGAAAGATCGCCCGCGCGCCGGCCGAATCCATAGACGATGCCGGGGAGCTCTCCACAATCGAAGAGCACCCAGCGCGGCATCAGCATCTGTTGATCGCCGAACGACGCGGCATCGAGCCGGTGCAATCCATCCACCACCTCGCGGCTCCGCAGCGACGTCGCCGCATAGCGGCGTGCGGGCGGGATCGCGAGGCCGAACGGCGCGAGATCGAGCGCGCCATGATTGGCTGGGTTGCTGACGAGGAAGCTCTCCGTCGTCGTGACGATCGCCCGGTAGCGCGGATCGAGGCCTTCGAGCTCCACCAGGGCGGCTCCTAGCACGCCTCCATCGGGACCGCGCCTGAGCACGAACGGCCAACCTCACCCGAATCGTTTACGAAAGCCGTATCGCGGCTCACATCGACAGCCCGATGCGCATGACGGGTGGGCAAGGGTGGGCACGATCTCGTCACCCCTGCGAGCCATTTTCACGCGTCGATCCACTTCTTGCTCGATGCAGCGTTCCTCCGTCGCGACGGAAGCACGAGAGCCTCTCGAATTCATGGCCGTGTACGACGAGCTTTTCCCATTCGTCTGGCGCACCGCACGGCACCTCGGCGTCTCGCCCGCCAGCGTCGATGACATCTGTCAGGACGTCTTCGTGGTGGTGCACCGGCGGCTCCCCGAGATCGAGGCGCGCATGTCGCTGAAGCCGTGGGTCTACGCCATCCTCCACAATCGCGTGCTCGTGCACCGCCGCGAGCTCCGCCGAAAGAGCCCCGAGCACCGCACGGAGCAGCCGCTCGTCGACGTCGATCTGCTCACCGATCACGGGAGCGATCCGCACGAGCAGCTCTCGAGCGCCGAAGCCGCGCGCATGGCGCGGCGCCTGCTCGACGAGCTCGACGACGAGAAGCGAACCATCGTCGAGCTCGTCGAGCTCGACGAGATGCCCATCACCGACGTCGCCGTGACGATGGGCGCGAACCTCAACACCACCTACGCGCGCCTCCGCGCCGCCCGCCGCGAGCTCGCTCAGGCCGCGCAGCGCCTCCTCGCCCGCGATCGTTTTCGCATGCACGTGGTGGATGACGATGGGGCCTCGAGCGGCCCCAAACCCGGCTGTGATCACGATGGGGCCGCAAGCGGCCCCAAACCCGGCTGTGATCACGATGGGGCCGCAAGCGGCCCCAAACCCCCGGCCGGGCAAGCCGGCCGTGACGACGATGGGCCCAAGCTCCCCGCCGCACGAGCCGGCCGCGATCACACCCGTCGCATGGGCCACACCAGCGCGATCACGCGCCCCCTGGAGGCCCGCCGCGCGCACGCGCACGCGAGCTTCGCGCTCACCTAGGATCACCGAGCTTCGATGTTCCATCACCGAACCGCCGCCCAGAGGAAACACCATCCATGATGAGGCTCTCTTCGCTCTTCGTTCCCGCAGCTCTCATGATCTTCACCGCCGCGTGTGGAAGCAGTGGCAACGAAGCCACCGGCGGCAAAGGCGGCTCCTCGAGCAACACCGGCGCGAGCACGGGATCGTCGACGGCGTCGTCGATGACGAGCGCGGGCACGGGCGCGGGCGGCGGCCTCGGCACGCATCCCGTGGAGCCGAGCACGCCGACGCGCGGCGGGACGATGACGTTCACCAACGTCGGCGCGCCCGGCTGGTGGCCGCGGCGCATCAACCGCGAGGCCGGTGATCCCGCGTGCGACTACAAGGACGGGACGGACACCTGGGGCGGTCACTGCTGCATGAAGCAGGAGTTCACCACGAGCACCAAGCTCGCGCCCTTCGACGAGGAGATGACCCTCATCATGAAGGACATCCGCCTCAAGCAGCTCGCCGTCTACCAGCCCGGCGCGGACGCGTCCTCGTGGTCGATGATCTCCTCGTGGGACGCGACGAACGGCCACGGAAACAACCTCGTCGTCACCGAAGGACAGACGACCTCCGCCGACTTCACGGGTGACTTCACGAAGAAGGATTGCGTGAACTACTTCATGCAAGAGCCCGCGTTCTCGTGCGGTGACGGGAAGGACTATTATTGCCCCAACGATCCGGGCATCAACCACCTCGGCTGGGCGGGCTCGAAGCTCATCGTCTTCCTCGCCTCGATGACGTTCGACGACGCCGACGTGATGAAATGCGACGGCGGCGGCCAGGGCCACCCGGGCCCGTGGGTCGCGTTCGTCGCCTCCGAGCTCATCCGCGACGGCGGCCGCAAGTGGAACGGGCTCTGCAATTGCTATTCGAAGACGGGCACCGTCGGCGACGGCTGCGGCGAAATCAACGTCTTCGAAGTCGTGATGGACAACAATCAATTCAGCAATCGCGAGTTCATGAGCACCGGCGTGCGCTCGTACCAAGCCGGTCACGTCGGTGGCAACGTCTGCGGCGAGGGCTGTGATCGCGACGCCTTCGCCGACGACATCGAGGTCCTCGATGCCTGCGCCAAGAAGGCCTACACGAGCGGCCCCGAGATCGAGGCCGGCGGCAACGCGGACGGCTGCCCCGTGTGGCGCCGGCCGATCGGTGATCGCTATTTCATGATCCTGCTCGACGAGCAGCAACGTGCGATTCAGGTCGCCGTCATCCATCCGCAAAAGATCCCCGCCGCCGCCGCGGACATGCTCCCGGCGCTGCCCGGCGGCCTCTCGCGCAAGACCATCGACGGGCTGCTCTCGATGCGCCTGCCCGAGTGAACGACGTGGAGACGACCATGATGCATGATGCACGGACTCGATGGCTCACGGGCGCGGCGCTGGCGGTGCTCATCGGAATGACCTCGTGCGGATCGGGCGAGCATTCTTCGGGCACCGGCGCGAGCGGCGGTGGCGGATCGATCAACCATCCCACCGGCTGCAAGCGCGGTGTCGCGTACGGTCACCACTCCAAAGCAGACATGGAGGCGCTCTCGCCCTCCGTGTCGTGGTGGTACAACTGGGCCCACGTGCCGGACGACGGGGTGAAGCCCGACGCCTACAAGACCATTGGCCTCGACTACGTACCCATGGTGTGGGGCAAGGGCGGCCTCGACAGCGATCACGTCACGCAGATCGCCTCCGAAATCCCCGATAGCGCGAGCTTCCTCCTCGGCTTCAACGAGCCCAATTTCGGCGCGCAGGCCAACCTGTCCGCGTCCGAAGCCGCGGAGCTCTGGCCTCATGTCGAAGCCATCGCCGACGCGCGCGGCCTCGCGCTGGTGTCGCCGGCGGTGAACTTCTGCGGGGGATCGTGTCAGGAGACGGATCCCTTCAAGTACCTCGACGACTTCTTCGCGGCCTGCGAGGGTTGCCGCGTCGATTACATCGGTGTCCACATCTACACGGCCTGTCAGGGCGATGGGACCAACAAGGCACGTTGGCTCATCAACCACCTCGAGACGTACAAGATGCGTTTCGACAAGCCCCTTTGGCTGACCGAGTTCGCCTGTGACGACGCCGGTTCGCTGGCCGAGCAAAAGGCCTTCATGGTCGACGCGCTCGAGTACCTGGAGAACGAGCCGCGCATCGCGCGCTACGCCTGGTTCTCGGGGCGCGCCGACAACGTGGCGAACGCGAGCCTCTTGGGCGGCGACGGCGAGCTCACGGAGCTCGGCCAAGCCTACGTCGACGCGCCCCAATCCCCCTGCGACTGAAGATGTGACCGACAAAGCTGCGGTGAGCCCCGCCTCGGCACTCGGCCTCCCTCAAAATCGCAGAGGATTCCTCGGTCGGCCTCCCTGGCGGCGGGGCGCTCGCGACGCTTTTTCGGTCACATCTTGACGCGAGCACGGCGCTCGACCCGCCCCCGCCAGGTCCTCCACGGTCCGTGGAGATCTCTTCGTTACCAACCAACGGCACGCGCGTACCTCGGGCATGACCCGTGCGCAGAGGTGCATCCATCCATCGAGCTTGCTGGCCATGCTGGCGCTTCTGCTCTCTGCGTGCACGACGACGAGCGAAGGGGTGGTCCGGGCGGCGCGGGCTCCCCGCGGGCGCATGGGGTTCGGGATCTCGAACACGGCGCAGCACAATGCGGGTGGCACGGTGTCGATGTCGCGCACGGGCCTCGCGGCCGCGAGCGCGCCGGGCATCGAGCCGGGCGGCGGCGACTGGGCCTGGCGTGTCACCAACACCGGCACGACGCTCCAGCTCTGCCACCTCGCGTGGACGGAGCGCCCTTGTCGAACGGCCTTGTTCGACGGGGCGCCCAATGCCCTTCCGCCGTTCATCAAATTCGGTATCTACCCCGTGCTCATCGACCCCATCAACCTCGGCCGCATCGGCCTCATGAGCACCGACACGCGCGGGAACGTGTGGGTCTTCAGCGTGATGGCGCACGACACGAAGAACACCACCGTGCCTGTCTCCCCCGGATATGGAGTCTGGGCGCTGGGCGGCGGGAGCACGCTGCACCACTGCCAGCTCGAGGGGGAGACGCCCCGCTGTCGCGCCGCCAAGACCACCGACGGCAAACCCGTTTCGGGTCTCCCCATCACGATCAAGACGTACGGCGCGACGGGCGAGATGCACGAAGGAGCGTGGTTTGCCGGCGCGACGCCCATCGCGCCCGGGAGCTTCCTCGCGGTGCCGGACAACCTGGTTCATTGCGACGCCAAGAGCGGTGCCGCGGAGGCGCCGACCTGCAAAGTAGCCCAGCTCGGCAGCGAAACCATCCGGATCTCGGGCCTCAACCCGGCATCGGTCGTCCTGTCGTCGCAGGTGGTCGCCGAGAGCGCGTCGCAGCGACACGTCGTCTGGTTGCAGACCGACACGGCCGCCATCGTTCGTTGTCAGGCGTCAGCCAGCGAGACGCCCAAGTGCGCGCGAGCGCAGATGAAGTGAGGGAGTCGTGAAGAAGGTTCTCGTCGCAGCGTTGCTCTCCGTCAGCGGGCTCGGTTGTGCCCGCGTGTTCCCCTACACCAGCATGTCGAGCCACACCATCCAGGTCGCCGACAAGCAGGAGGCGGACATCATCTGGGTCGGTGATCTGCGGGACGATACGATGCTTCGCTGCCACAACGCGCCCGAGGGGCCCAAGTGCGTGCGCGTGAAGCAATGATGTGGCGGTGCGCCGCCGGCGCGCTCGTGCTTGGGGCGACCAGCGGTTGCGGCGCCATGTTCAATGGCACCCAGACCACGGTGACCGTGAAGTCCCCGACGCCCGGCGCCGACGTCTACCTCAACGGCGGCCTGGCAGGCCCGGCGCCGGCCCAAATCGTCACCGGCAATGCGGCAGCACAAGTGGTGACGGTGCATGCGCCCGGCCACCGGGACGTGGACATCGTCCTCACGCCGAAGGTAAAGGCCGCCGGTGTCGTGTGCGACGTGCTTTGGAGCCTGACCATCATCGGTCTCGCGGCGCCCATCTCCGATGGTCTGCTCGGCACCTTCGTGGCGCTGGATCCGAAGGAGATCGACGTCAAGCTCGAGCCCGCCGGCACCACGTCGAGCACGACGCCGGTGCGCGAGGCCAGCTATTCGCCGGGCGACGTCGTGCGCGCGCCCGAGCCTCCGCCGCCGCCCACGGCCAAGCAAGCCGGCCCGCCCAAACCATGCAGGTCGCCTGTGGACTGCACGGGCGGCGCCTCGTGCAAGAAGAACGTCTGTGTCTCTCCCGAGTGCATCACCGACGCGCAATGCGCCAAGGGAAAGTACTGCGACGCGGCCGGCGCGTGCACCGGCGGCGGTGGGAAGCGCTGAAGTCTACTCGACGACTATGGCTTCACTGCGGGAGGCGAAGCTTCAAGAACCCTTCGATCGCGTCGCGCGGAACCGTGTTGGGCAGCGCCGGGACGATCGCGCCCGCGGCGGGGGGACGTTGCCGGGGTGAATCACGGCCACTTGCACGGTGCGCGAGAGCTCGTCGAGCAGGAAGAGGTAATAGCGATCGTCCTGCGCGCGCCGCCACGCCGGCCCTTCCTTCATCGCCGGGTGATCCGCGTCGATCACCGCGCCCGTCTTCATGGCCGTCAGGCTGTTGACGTCCAGGAGGTCGGCATCGGCGGGGAACTGCTCGATCCCGCACGACTGAATACCGCACGTCACGCCGCCGAGCGAGCCCACTTGATACGAGCGAATGCCCGTGCTGATGACATCGCGGTTGCCCCATTGAGGCCCCGACGCCTCGGCGATGACCTCGAACACGTTGATCTGCCCGCAGCCGTCGCCGAGCTGACCATTGTTGGTGTTGTTGAAGCAGTGGCACGGATGGTATCCGGACCAGCCATCGCGGTTCAGCTCGGAGGGTGAAATCCCGATCCAGGGGGAATCCTGCTCGCGCTCGTCTTGATCGGCCGCGATGCAGCTCAACGACTTCACCGAAGGATCGTCGGCATAAGGCATCGACGCCAAGACGACGACGAGCTTCGACCCCGGCCATCCATCGTAGTCGAGATCCGAGCCCGGACAGTACGGATCGCTGCCCGGCCCGCACGGGAACTTGTTCTGCTGCATGGCGAAGAACGTGCAGCTGTTGCCCAAGTCGCCGCCGAACACCGACGCGTTCTTCGGCCCGGAGAAGTGGAAGTTGTACGGCGTCTCCGGCGTCCTCCGGTCCCAGAACGAGCGAATCGCCCAGGCGCCGTCTCGCTCGGAGAGCGGTTGATAGACGGCGAATTGCTTCACGCGCAGCGGCCCGTCGAGCACCATGGTGAGCTGCTCGTTGAACGGGGTCAGCAGGTTCGACGTGACCTCGTGCTTCGTCCGGCAGCAAAACTCGCTGCCCCATCCGAAATTGATGGTCTCCGACTGCACGTCGCAGCGCGGGTCCCCCGGCTCGGCCTCGATGCGCCGCCCCCAATAGCCCATCGCTCCGATGTTGGTGAACGTCAACGTCCCGCCGCGGGTGACGACACCCGTGTTCGTCGGCTCCGCCGGATCGTGCGGCGGCGCCTGCGTGTTGCCGAGATCGAGCCAATTCCCCGTCTCCGGATCACCGGTCGGCGCATGGCCCCCCGGCTCGCCGGAGCTGTCCTGCCCTCCGGTGCCGCTGCTCGATCCACACGCCACGACCCCAACCACGCCCGAGCAGATCAAGAGACCTGCCACGAGGAATCGACCCGGAGGAAATCTCATCGCAAGCACCGTCCGACGAAAGGAATCCTGTATACGTCGCGGAGACACGAGCACGCCGATGAACGAACGTGCTCGCGTCGTGCGCCCCGTCAATCCGGGCCATATCACCCGTGGCTCAGGCCCGGCTCTCGGAGCGCTGATCCATCTTGCTCAAAGGTCCTCGAGGATGGCGAAGACGTGGTCTCCGCGGTCCTGGAACACGGGGCCGTTGACGATCCAGCGACCGTTCTTGTCGTTGAGCGAATGCACCTCGGGGCCCGATCCGGTGGGGATCCACTCGCCGTTGTCCTGCTGCTCGTAGGAGAGCGTGCCGAGGAGCTCGGTCGTCTTGTCCTTGCCGAGATACCGATAGAGCGTGATCTTGTAGAGCTGATCGCGCGTCGGGATGTCGCCCATCTGCGTCCGCGCCGCGCGCAGCTCGGGCCAGGTGAAGCCCTCGGCGTGCGCGAAGTTGTAACCGGCCTTGTCGCATCCGCCCGAATAGGGCTTGTGGTAGTTGCCCGGCGAGTTGAGGCCCGGAGCGCCGTCGTCCTCCCAAATGGCCACCTCCTCCATGGGCCGCCCCTTCTGCCCCCAATACTTGTGCCCCGGAGCACCCGGCGCGGCATAGCCGGGGAGGAACGTCTCCGACGCGTAATACGACTCGTTGCCGGGGAACTGGGTGCGTGTCGTGGGGATGGGCTTGTTGGCTTTGTTGATCGTCACGCAGCCGTGGTAATCGTCCCAGCCCTCATCGTGGTTGGCGAGCACGGCCTTCTCGGGCTTGGGCACGTAGACGTGGCCCGTGGGATCGACGTAGAGCCCGAAGTTGAGCTCCCAGTGATCACCGTGCCGCGGCCACTCGAACCCTTGTGAATCGGGCGCCGCCGGGTTGAGGAAGAACATCTTGTAGCCGTCGCCGTCGGGGTGCACGACCCACGTCGGCCGGAAGCCCGTGTAGTTGATGGGATCGCCGGGGAGCGGATCCTTGTTGTACGTGAAGTACCCGTACTCGTAGCCGCCGTTCACGTGATAGACGAAGGGGCGCATTCCTTCGTTCTTCTGCACGAGCTCGCCGGGATCGTCGTTCGATCCGATCGCCCAACCCTTGTTCTTGTCACCGGGCGTCCAGGCGACGTCATCCATCACGCCTTTGATGTACGGGAGCTCGAAGTTGCTATCCACGATGTAGTGGGTATCGGCCTCCTCCATCGGAAAGGTCTTTTTGCACTGGACCGCCGCGAGCGTGTAAGTCCACGGCATGGACGCGACGATGTCGTAATTCGTCCCCTGGAAGCTCGTCTCCCCGATGTGCTTGACCCGATAGGTCTTGGAGAAAGGCGTGGAGTTGTCGACCCCCTCGATGGTGCAGTCGTCCGGGGCGCCGGGACCGTCATCGACCCACTTCCCGCCGGTGCCGCCCTGCGGGCCCGTGCCACCGCCGCCGCCGCAACCGACGAGGATCGCGGTGAGGATGCCCATTCCCATTTTGATCGCGCTTTTCATCGACGTCTCCCGGGCGGCCCACGGCACGAGGGCCAAGCTCTTCCTGCTTCCTTTCCGCCGGCGATCCATTCCGTGTCGGAAAGGACGAGCCACCAACAAATCGGTGGGAGCCTACCCTACAACGCACGAGCACACGTGCGTTACGAGCCGCCGCGCCCCGCGGCGATCGATCTCACGGCCCCTTGGCTGGAGACGAAGAGAACGTCATCTGCCCCACGAACGTCAGAGCAGAAGCTCCTTCTTCATGTACACGCGCTCGGCCACGACTCCTTGCTCGCGGCAGCGCGCGCACAGCTTGTCGCTCTCCACGATGGGCCTCGATTCGGGCGTGTAAACGACGTTCATCACGTGGGCGAGCCACTTCTCCTGGCCCATGGCGTAGACATAAACCGCTTTGGGGTGAAACAAGTCCACGAGCTTCGCCGCCTTGTCGCCGTCCGACGCGTCGAGCCGGCGGGATTGATCGTTCTTGCGCACGAGCGGCCGCGTGAAGAGAGGCCCCGTTAGCCAGCTCACGGGGGCTCCGTCGCACTCCATGCCGACCCACAGGATGTCGACGTCGCCGGTGACCGTGCGAACGTGCTCGTACAAGCGAGGCTCGATGTTGTTCGAATCACAGACCATCAACATCGAGCGACCGCCGAGCTCCAGGCGATAAACCATCTTGGTGCGAACATCGAGATCGCCGTGCTCGCCGAGGAAGGGAATCCCCATGAGGGCCCCGCCCTCGAGGTCCAGCGTCTCCATCTCGCCGATCTCGCGCACGCGGCGGAAGCCGATGGCCTCCAAGACCAGCTTCAGCGACGGGTCTTGGAGGGCGCCGCCGCCGCTCCGCGGCACGATCACGGTGCGGACGCGGTGGCGCAAATCGAGGAGCGCCTCCAGGAGCACGTGGTCCTGGTGGTTGTGGGTGATGACCACGTAATCGATGACGTCGGGCAGATCGGCGTGGGAAAACCGATCGTCCTTCCCCTCGAAATCGTAGCTCACGACCGGATCGAACATCACGCTGAGGCCGCGGGTCTCCACCAAGACACAGGCGTGACCGAAGTAGCGGACGCGAGGCCGCTCGCCTTCGTAACGGGGCGCCCGCCGCGGCGCCTCGGGGGTGAAGAAGGCCCGAAAGGCCTCGTCCTGCTCGGGCCGAATGCCGAGCGCCTCGCGGATCCGCCCGTAGGGCGCCTTCTCGTGGCGCATGCGATGGAGATCGTCGAGCGCGGGTGCGTCGAACGGCAGGTCGATCATGAGGTCGCCCGGGTTCGGAAGCCGGGGCGTGGAGAGGACGAAGGCGCGCGCATCCGGCTGCATGAGCGAGAGACAGATGCCCTGCGACGCCCGCTCGTAATAGCGACTCTTGTAGAGCAGCCCCTCCAGAAAGCGCATGTTGGCGTTGTCGCGGAGATCGTAGACCAGCTCGACATACCCGCGCAGCGCCTCGGGCACCTTGGGATAGAGGCCTTCCAAGGAGAACCCTTTGCCCTCCTCGGCCAGCATCTTCTCCAAAGCCTTCACGCCCTCGCACAGCGCCACGAGGTGCGTTTGCGTCGCGAGCGTGCGATCGAGGAGCGCCCTCACCTCCTCCACGCGCGACACGGGCACGTCGAGGAAAGGCCCGCCGCGCATGGCCGGGTTCCTGAGCGCGGACGCGTGCACCTGCGGCGAAGCCACGAACGACTGCATCAACTTGAGGTGCGCGTTGCCCACGAACATCGCCGCCGTGGCCGGCGCGATCAAGTAACTCCACGCGTACCATTGGTTGAAGAGCGGCTCGACGAGCGCATTCTTCCTGAGATAGACCCCCGTCCCATCCATCGCTCTGCCCCCCGGCGCACGCCGCCCGATGGAGCCCGGGCGGGCACCGCTCGGCGTAAATCATCCTCCTTCGCGATGCACGTCCGAAGGCTCGATTCGTCGCCCCGCGTGCGCGACACGACAGTCCAGCACGGATGCGCCCGCGCGACGGACGGCTGGTGTAGCATCCACCCTCGTGATCCGACGGACGACGCTTTGCTCTATCACCCTGATGGTCTTCGCCGGCGCCTGCGGAGGCAAAGTCGTCGTCGATCACGGCGGCGGAGGCCCGGGCGGCAGCGGCGGATCGAGCTCGCAGAGCGGCACGTCCACCGGCGTGGGCGCGTCGTCCTCATCGTCGAGCAGTGTGTCGTCGGGTGGCCTCACCCTTTGCTACATGGGCTCTCCACCCGCCTGCCAGCCGTGCGCGCAGGCCGCCACCATGGGTGGCCCATGCACGGACGTGTACGAGGCCTGCGTCGCGAGCGGCGGCGAGTGCGCCGAGTTCGGGAGCTGCAGCGGCGGCTGCGACGGCGATCAACCCTGCTGCGACGCCTGCGCCGTCGACTTCCCCAAAGGCGCCGTCACCTACGGCGCCGTCCTCCACTGCCTCGCCTGCCAAGCCTGCCCCGCAGACTGCGCAGACTCCGTGCAGCCCGGCTTCTGCCCGTGATACCACTGCACCCTGAAGCCACACCGCCGCAAACGCACGAGAAGGCCAAACCCCTCTTCGCCTTTTTGCGTCTTCGCGTCTCTGCGCCTTTGCGTTAAATCTCTCTCTGGATCTCGAGGATTCGGGCCCCAAGCACGTCTCGCCGAGCCCTCGACCCAAATGGGATACCGCGCCTCGAAGCTCGAAGCGGCGGAATATCCTCGATGTCTTGGTGGATGACGAGCGCGCGCCGCGCGCATGGGCGCGAAGCCGAGAGTGGCAATCAGCCGGTGGCGCTGGCGGCGCGGTTGGGCTCCCAGAGGACCTCGGCTGCGCCGAGGAGGAGCGTGGCCCAACGGCTCCACACGAAGAATGCGTCGCTGAGACGATTCAAATACTTGATGGCTTCGGGATCGACCTCGGCGTCGCGCGAGAGCTCCACCGCGCGGCGCTCGGCGCGGCGGCAGACGGTGCGGCAGACGTGGAGATCGGCGTTGAGGCGGCAGCCGCCGGGGAGCACGAAGGAGCGCAGGGGCGCGAGATCCTCCTGGCAGCGATCCATTTCGGTCTCGAGGCGGGCCACCTCCACCGGGGTCACGCGCGGCTGCTTGGGGTGCACGTCCTCGGGCAGGGTCGCGAGGATGGATCCCAGGTTGAACAGCTCGTGCTGGACGCGCGCGAGCGTCGTATCCAGCGCGTTCAGGGCGTCGGAGCGCCCGGGGGGCACGCTCGGGAGGCCGTCGGCGATGGTTTGCCGGGCCACACCGATGAAGGCGTTGAGCTCGTCGACGGTCCCATAGGCCTCGATGCGGGCGTCGTCCTTGGGGACGTGCTGGCCTCCGACGAGCCGGGTTTTGCCGGCGTCGCCATGGCGCGTGTAGACGCGGTTGATCGCGATCTTGGGATCGTTGAAGACCGGGGCGGGCTCGTCGGCGGGCGGCATGGGATGACCGCCCAGTAAAGCGGCCCCGGCGCATGGTCAAGACGAAGGGAGATCCCGACAGCTTGACCAGCATCACCCAGGGGTGGGACAGTCCCGCCGCCATGCTCCGTCCTTCGATCGCGTTTTCGTCCTTCGCGCGTCTCGCGCGTGCTGCATCCCTCGCCCTCCTCGCGCTCGCGACCCCCGCCTGCGAGGAGCAGGTGCCCGAAAAGAAAGGGCCAAAGACCGCCGCCGATCCTGCGGAACAAGCCCGCATCGAGCAGGGGAGAAAGCTCATCACCGAGGCCGACGAGGCGATCAACGAGAAGAAGTACGATCAAGCCCGCAAGCTGCTCCTCAAGGCGCAGGAGCTCGCCAACGAGTCGCAGCGCTTCCAGATCGAAGAGGCGCTGGAGAAGGTCGACAAGCGGCAGGCGAAGCTCTGGGCCAACGAGGTCACGGAAGACTTCAAGAGCAAGAAGTGCGACAGCGCGTTGAAGCAGCTCCAAGAGCCGCTCCAAGCCCTGGCCGACAGCGAGGCCTTCACCCGCGAGCTGCGCCGCCTGGTCGGCGCCGACGCGCTCGCCTGCCTGCAGGAAGAGGTCGATCAGAAGGTCCTCGCCTTCGACTACGCCGGCGCGCGCAAGCGCGTGTACGCGGATCAGACGAAGACGGTGCTCGGCCCGACCGCGCACAAGAAGCTCTCGACGGAGCTCGAGGCCACCATCCTCGAAGGCATCCGCGGTCAGATCACGGCCGAGCTCAAGGCCCGCAAGTGGGCGCCGGCCGCGGAGAAGATCGATTCGTTCGCCAAGAAGGGCGACGCCACCGAGGAGCAGGTCGAGTCCCTCCTCGAGGCCATCCGCGAAGGCGTGAGCCCCGAGATCAACCAGCTCGCCACGCGCACGCTCGGGCAGCGCGACGCTCCGGCCGCGCTCAAGCAGATCGATTCGCTCGTGAAGATCGCCCACTGGACGATCCCCGATCCCGCGGCCGCGGCGCCCTCCGCGCACGCGATGCCCGAGGAGCTCGCCAAGAAACGCGCGACGCTGGCGGTCTGGGTCGAGGCGCAGCACGTCGCCATGCGCCCGCTCACGCGGCCCGAGGCGCGCTTCACGCACGGCAAGGTCGAGGTCCACCCGGCCGACAAGGCCGACGCGCCCTCGAAGCAGGACATCCCGCACGGGACGCAGCTCTGGATCCTCGGCGCGTCGAAGGATCGCGCCCTCGTGACCACGGCGGATCCCGGCAGCGCGCGCCTCGTCGACGTCCTCGACAAGGCCGTGGGTTGGGTGCCGGTCAATCGCCTCTCCAAGGAGAAGACGGCCGATTGGCTCGTGCCCGACGATCAGCTCAAGGGCGAGCGCGTCTGGGGCCCGCTGCGCCAAGGCGATCCGTACTGGGAGCTCGGCGTGGTCATGGATGTCCAGGGCCGCGACGTCACCGTGCAGCGCCTCGCCGATGGGCAGAACATCAAGGTCCCGCGCGCCAAGCTGCGCAGCGGTCGCCTCGCCCCAGGCACGCGCGTCATCACGTTCTGCGTGGCCAAGGATCAGCCGGCCCAGGTCGTCGAGCTGCCCAAGACCGGGCGGAGCGCGAAGCTGAAGTGCGACGGCGGGCAGGAAAAAGAAGAGGATCTCGCCTCGCTCCGCAGCAAGCCGGAGATCCTCCCGACCTCCAAGTAGGCTCTGTCTGACGACGTCGCGAGCGCACCGCAGCTAGGGAGAGCGAGCGAGGAATACTCTCGTATTTCGAGCGAGCTCGACCGACGATGCGGGGCGCGCAGCAGTCGTCAGACAGAGCCTAGCGCCCCGCACCGCCGGCCCCCGAGCCTTGACGGACGGCCGCCACGGCATACTGTGGGTTCTCACAAAGCGGATAGACCGCCAACATCACGGATCCCCATGCCCACGACCTACAACGATCTCATCGCCGACGTCCGGAAGTCGATCAAGACGGTAACCCTGGAGGAGATCAAGCGGCGGCTGGAAGCCAAAGAGCCGATGGTGCTGGTCGACGTGCGCGAGAAGGACGAGGTCCGGCTCGGCTACATCCCCGGCGCCATCAGCGTCCCGCGCGGGTTCTTGGAGATTCAGATCGAGGGGAAGGTCGCGGACAAGAACGCGCCCGTGGTCGTCTATTGCGCCGGCGGGACGCGCTCGGCATTGGCCGCGAAGACGCTGGCCGAGCTCGGCTACACGCACGTGGAGAGCGCCAATCCCGGCTTCGTGCGCTGGAAGGATCTCGGCTATCCGATGGAGACGCCGCCGAACCTCACGGAGGCGCAGCGCGATCGTTACTCGCGTCATCTCCTCCTCCCCGAGGTCGGTGAGGTCGGGCAGGCCAAGCTGCTCTCGTCGAAGGTCCTGCTCCTCGGCGCCGGCGGCTTGGGCAGCCCCGCGGCGCTCTATCTCGCGGCGGCGGGCGTCGGCACCATCGGCCTCGTCGACGCCGACGTGGTCGATGCGTCGAACCTCCAGCGGCAAATCCTCCACGCCACGTCGCGCGTGGGCATGCCCAAGGTCGAGAGCGCGGAGAAGGCGATCGCCGATCTCAACCCCGACGTGAAGGTGGTCAAATTCGAAGAGCGATTGATGAGCGACAACGTCGATCGCATCTTCAAGGACTTCGATCTCGTCATCGACGGCTGCGACAACTTCCCCACGCGCTACCTCGTCAACGACGCTTCCATCTTCCTCAACAAGCCCGTCGTGCACGGCTCGATCTTCCGCTTCGAAGGTCAGGTCACGACCTTCGTGCCCGGGAGCGGCGGACCTTGCTATCGCTGCCTCTATCCCGAGCCGCCGCCGCCGCACCTCGCGCCGAGCTGCCAGGAAGCGGGCGTGCTCGGGATCCTGCCCGGCATCGTGGGCGTCATCCAAGCGACCGAGGCCATCAAGCTCCTCCTCGGCAAGGGCAAGCCGCTCAACGGCCGCCTGCTCACCTACGATTCACTGCGCATGAAGTTCGGCGAGCTCAAGCTCCGCCGCGACAAGACCTGCCCCGTGTGCGGCGACAACCCGACCATCAAGGAATACATCGACTACGAGGGTTTCTGTAACCTCGGTTGACCTCGGTCGACGGCGGACTGCGAGCAGCGCGTGAATCAGCCGAACCCTTGGATCCTGGTCATGGGCGGCATCGCGCTGCTCAACGTGTCGATGGTCGTGGGCGGGCTCAAAGCGCCCGCCTGGGCCCGCTACGGCGGCATGGGCCTTTGCGTGATGATGGGTATCGCGGCCATCGTCCTCGGCCTGCAACGCTATTTCCAAAAGAAGCCCGAGCGCCCCAAGTTCGTCCCCAAGCGCAAACGGCAAGAGAGCAGCCACAAGCCCTGACGACGTGACCGAACGAGCGGCGCGAGCGCCTCGCTTCCTCGGTCACGTCTCCTCCGTGTAGCGCGAGCCCTCTCCTGCGTACGCGCACCACGGAGCCCGATGTCGCCGTCCGCAAAAGAGCATGCGGGCCGCGAGACCGCAATTGGTACGCTGCGCGACACCGGACGCCACGTCGAGGAGGCTCACTCGTCGTGCGGAAAGAGGAAGATCCGCAAGCCCTTCCGCCTCGCCATTTCGAGCACTGGGAGGACGTCGGCGGCCTCCTCCCACTTGAAGCTCGCCGCATTCCAGGACACCTCGCTCGAGTCGGAGAGGTCCTCGAAGAGATCTTGGCTCACCACGAGGCCGACGCCCATGATCTCCACGGTCCCTGCCCCCAGATCGAGGATGAGCTCGTTGTGGCCTGTCGTCATGGCAGCAAGGACACCGGGGCGCTTCAGGGAGGTGAAGCAACTCGAGAGCTGCTCGATGGCCTCTTCGCTCATGTGCCGCCCGACGCCCATGGCTTGGTGCAACTCGCGGTACAGTGAGAAGCAAATCCAGAGCTCGTCTTCCAGCATCGAAGTCGTATCCTGCGGTGTCGCGACGGAGACCATGTCACCGTCGTCCGAAGAGGCCGGCGGGAGCGGGCTCTCGAGCAGCTCGATCAGGATGAGCGCCGGTTCGACCTCGGCAAAGTCGGAGAGGAGCGCGTCGTCGAGCGGTGTCTCCCGCCTCGCGGCGATCTCGCCCAAGCGGCGCCGGAGCGCTTCCTGAAGCCGTGAAGCGTCGGTTTCCTCGGACCTCCGCTCGAGCTCGAACACCGAATGCTTCCGCTGCGTACGGTCATGGTAGAGGCTGCGGATCCTGTCGGCGAACGCGCGGCCCTTCTTCAGGAGAGCGAGATACACGCTCATGTCGTTGGGAGTCTTGGTCGTCGGGCTGTTGATGTCCGTCCAACTGGCCAGCACGAGCGCTTCGGGGGGAACCGCGAGGACCAAAGCCAGCGGGTACTTCTTCTCGTGGCCCGCGTACAGGGTCGCGGCGGGCCCCTTCCCGGCGTAGACCAGCGACGCCGAGAGCTTGGGAATGACGCTGCTCCGCAGGGGGATCCCTCGCGTCTCGGGCCTACTCGTCTCACGGCTCTCCAAGAATGACTTCGCAGTGCTCGGAGGGAGCGCCATGACGATGAGGGGACCATCGAAGATCGAAGCTTCGATGTTTTCGGTCTGGTCGCCGACGGTCAGGCGGATGAGCCGTTTGGAGAACGTCCACGGTTTCCGCCCAAGGTCGCTCCAGTTGCTGAGCGTCAAGCGCCGGAGAGCAACCCAAGAGTCGATCCAGGCGCCGGGGCTTTTGGTGGTGGTCGCGGAGGCGTCGAGCGGCGCGGCGGCGGTGCGCGCGGGCTCTTCATTCAGCTCTTTCTCGCCGCTCGATGCGTCCAGCGAGCTCGCGCCCGAATTGCCCCATTGCAGGGGAAACGCGAATTCGGGCAATGTGAATTCGAGCTGCGGTATGCTGAAGAGAGGCGTTTCCAAGCTCGCCGGGCCTGTGGATGAGCAAGGCCGGACGTGTGCGTCATGTGTGGACTTCGAAGGGGAGAACGAGAGGGACACACTCCCACTTGGGCCGACGGTCAGCGCGTCGCCGGGCAGGAACATTGGATAGACCACGTCCATGCAGTGCGGGCGACCATCGTGAGTGACGATCTCGGTGCCTTCGCGCCCGTGCTCGACGATGTATGCTGGGCCAGGCGGCGCTTGGGATTTCTGCTCCCTGACGTTGATGGCGACGTCGCCGTCCGCGACATCGAAGCTCACCTTCGCGCCGTCCTGCAGTGTTGAAGTCTCGTCGTCTCTCGGATGATATACCCGGTCATCCTCTCCGAGGATTTTGCAAACGAAGCCGTCCCCCTGCCGAAGATGAACGAAGACTCCCTTCATCGGGCCCCCGAGAGGCGCTGGAGGTTGGCGAGGATGATGGCGGCGCGGGATCGCGCGCCCAGGCGAGCGTCGAGCATGTCGAGCTTGGCGAGCTTCTCGGATTCGCCGATCACCGGAGCGCGAAGGATCGGACCCACCCATTCGTACGCCGGATCGACATCGAGGTGCGGGCCATAACAGAGGTCGTATTCGAGGAAGCGGGCCACGCCGGCCTCGGTCGTGATCCGGTGAGACCAGGCCTTCTCCATCGCGGCCCAGATCCGCTCGGCGAGCATGGGCGCGGGGATGGCCTCCGTCCGATCGCGGAGCGCCGCGCGCGCATGGGCGACGAGCTTGGCGTGGAAAGGCTCGAGCTTCGCACGTCGAAGGATCTCCATCTGCGCCTCACGAATGACGAGCATGGGGCCATCGTACGGCACCGCCACCGCGCCTCGTGCCTCCATCGAAGGCGCGCTCGCGGGCGATGCCGTACCAAGCCTGTGCGGGTGGGATGAAAGCTCGCCCGCGGGTCACTCGCCGAGGATGTGGAGCGTGCCGAAGTTCTCGGCGTAGATGCGCCCCTTCGCGTCGAGCGAGAGCGGCGTGTAGGCGGAGCCGATGGCGCGTTGGAGGAAGTGGGTGCTAGGCTTCCCACCGCCTTGGGGGATGGCGTAGAGGACGCCGTCCTCGCCGTTCGCGTAGACGGTGCCGTTCGCGTCGACGGCGGGCGCGTTGATGCACCATTCGAAGCCGTGCGGGTGGTCGTTCACGCAGGTCTTCTCGCCGTCGGGCGAGAGCGAGCAGGTCTCGGTGGCCGTGTTCGTATAGGACCACTCGGGGCTCAGGTGGGCGTCGAGCTGTACCATGCGGAACGGACCCTCTCCGGACGGAGGGCAGTAATCCACGTCGGTGCAGTACGATCCGACATCATAGTGGTTGTCCTTGATTACAACCGAATAGGTGCCGTCGTGCCTGTGGATGGCTGGGGTAATGTCCCACCCGAAATCGTAGGCGGCGAGGAAGGTGCCGCCCGCGCTAAATTGGAAGAGGTGCCCTCTCCCGTAGTTGTAACGGGTGTAGGCGCCGTAGAGGATCGTGTTGTCCGGCGCGACCACCGGCGAGGCGGTGGACAGGTCCACCACCGAGCCGGAAGGCGGCTCGTTGGTGGTGGGGTCGACGCCGGGAGTCGTGCCCTCGCGGCAGCCGCCGGGCGCGCCGTTGGGCGGCATGGCGGGGCTGCCACAGGCATCGTCGAGGTGACCACCCAGCGAGGCGGACCAGAGCGGCTCGAGGTCGCCCGTGACCGCGACGAGGTGCGAGAGACGGCTGACGAAATGCGCGCGGCTCACGGTGTACACGGTGCCGTCGGGCGCGACGGCGGGCGCCACGTTCATGCCTGGGCGCGGCGAGCCGCAGGGGATGGAAGCGGGCTTCATGTCGGGCGCCGGCGGCCACGGCAATTGGGACGGGCTGTAGCGGCTCGTGCACGACTCCTTCGGAAAGGGAGGGACGAGGTCGGCGAAGCGAACGGCCTTGTGGCCGCCGTCGGGCGCGATCTTCACGAGCCACGCGTCGCGTACATCACTGCTCCAAGGATGGAAAGGATCGAGGGAGAGAACATCGTAATAGACAGAGCCATCAGGACCGACGGTGAGGGGGCCAGCGACGTGAATCGAAGGATCGAGCGAGCCATCCGACGTGGTGAAGGGCGTGACCCGGGCGATCATCACGCCGTCCTCGCGGCGCACGACGAAGACGCTGCCCCCGGCCCCGGGCACGACCAGGTAATCACCGGCGATGGCCGGGTGGAAAACGGGCTCCCAACCGCCGAGCCCGCCCTGGTCGTCGGGCGCCGGCTTCCAATCGCTCTCGAAACGCCACTTCTCGACGAGCTCCCCGTTCTCCCAGGAGAAGCGCGCTTCACTCCAGATCTCGTCGCTCCAGGCGCTCGGGCCGCAGGGCGCGGGGTGCGCCGATCCGGGCGGATCACAAGCGCGGTAGCTCCCCGACTTGATCTCCATGAAGAGATCGTCTCCGTCCACGAGGGGTGTTTGATAATGAATCAGGACAGAGCCTTTGCCTTCTTCCTTCTCCGCGGCGACGAACGGGTCGTAGGCGATGCTTCCGAGGATGCGCGCCGGGGATTGCCCCACCACCGAGACCTCACCGGCGTGATCTGCGGTGCGCCCCCACTGCGGCCATCCGGAAGGATCCGTGGTGGCCGAGAGTCGGTAGACCGGTCGCAAAGCCTCCTCGCTCCCGCAGCCGCTGCTCATACACAGTGCGATAAGCCCGAATCCAAGCGTGATTTGCTTCTTAAGACACATGATGGACGGATGGTGGGCCAGCGGAGCCGGCCGCGTCAACCTTCGCGCCTAGGGCAGACACGCGATCCGCGGAGGGACGGAGCCGCGACGGCGAGCCGGAAATTACGCAATTCGATCAGGCAGAGCCTGGCCCTGCATCGAACGATCATACAGGGCCGAAGCGCGCGCCCCCTTACGGTTCTTTGCACGAGGTGATTGCACGACACGGGGGCGTATTCGAGATAGGCTGAGTTTTCCAGGAATGCGAAATCGGAGCGCCCGCGCGGGAACATCCGTCGGCCACGCTCCAGAGCGAGCCTTCGGGCCGCATGCGGGACGCGGATTCCTTGGAGGCACACGCTGGATGATCCGCCGCCGGGGGCGGGCGGAATCCTTCGTGCAGGCAGTGAGCATCCAGGGATCGGGGACGACGGGACGGTGATCGGGGACGCACCGGCGCGCGCCTGCGTGACGGTGCGGTGGGGAGGGGAGGCAACGATGGAGAGCGCGGAGCACCAGGTGGCGTCACGTTCCGGGGGGAGGACCTGGATCGAGACGGACGTTCCGCAGAGTCCAACGACCGTGCACGAGGCGCTCGCTGCGCTGGATGCCGTCACCGAGCGACTGCTCGCTCGGGGCGATCAGCGCGCGGTGTTTCCAGACATCTACGCGATCATCACGCGGCGGGTGTCGGAGAGCGTCTCCGTCGGATCGGACGGCTTCTTCAAGGAGCCGCGCTGGATCTCCAGGCTCGCGGGCCGCTTCTGCGAGCGGTACTTGACGACGCTGCGCTGGTCGATGCGCGGCGACGCCCAAGACACCGGCGCGTGGAGCATCGCGTATGCGTGCTGCGATCTCGGGGACATGATGCCGCTTCATCACGTCCTGCTCGGGCTCTCGGCGCACATCAACTACGATCTCGCCCTCGGCATCGCCGCCACCATCGCCGAGCAGGGCGCCGCCCATGATCACCTGCGCATCGAGCGCTTCAAGCACGACCACGACGCCGTCAACTGTCTGCTCCGCGCGTCCATCCCCGAGGCGTTCGATCACCTGATGGATCGCCACGCGTGTCCCATCTCGCGGCTCGTCTACCGGCACGCGTACGCCGCGGCCGAGTGGGTGGTGATGCACGTGCTCACGCGCTGGCGCGAGCGCGTCTGGAGCGACGCGATGGCCCTCCTCCACGCGGAGACGCCCACCGAGAAGCGCCGCATCGAGCGCCGTTTGGAGCGGCGTTCGCAGCACTACGCGCGCCTCCTCGCCATCCCGGGGATCCTGCCGCTCACCGGCAGCACGCCCTCGCCGTTCGCCGGTGGGCGCCCGGGCCGCTCGCGCCACGGCATCCGCGCCGAGCAGCTCCTCCAAGTGCTGGCCTGATCCCGCTCCCCTGCCCGCGCCTCCCCGTGCTGTAGCAGCGCGATCGAGCGCGCGGCGCGAGCGCACCGAACGTCGTTCTTCCTTCGTCACGAAACCGCGCACCGCTGCCCGTGGCGCGAAGCCGAGAGCCGATCGCGACCGCTGGATCGCAGGCCCGAGCGCGCCGTGAAGCCGGATGGATCCTCGGGGATCGATCGTCACGAATCCGCGCACCGAGCCTCCTCGACGATGCTGTACGCAAAGACGAAGCCGCGCGCGCATGCGAGGTCATCCAACGCACCGATGCGACGCCCAGCGCCCGGCACGGCGAGCGCGCGCGATGCGGGCGTCACGGCCGATGGCGGAGGCGCATCGCCCGCAGCGCGCGAGAGCGGCGTGGCGGATGACGGAGGCGCATCGAGGATCGGCTGCGGTGCGCGTGCGCGGGAGTGCTTCGCATCGAGGCCCGGCAGCAATGCGCAGGGCGCATACCATCATACCATTCGATGCATGGATCGCATCGATGCCCATCGATGCGTGTCGAAGCGCTTCGCCGCGGGCTCGAGTGCGCGTCGAGGGGGGCGCGCAATCGAGCCCGCGGCGAAGGAGGCCGGAGAGGTCGTGCGAACGATGCTGGTGCGCGCAGCGGATGCACGCGTTCGCGCCAAGCGTGCGGGCGTGGTCAGCCGCGGGCGGGGCGACCGGCGAGGTTGGCGACGACGGCTGTGAGCTCCGCGGGCTCGATGGGCTTGGGGAGGTGCGAGGAGTAGCCGGCGAGGAGCGCGCGCGTGCGGTCCTGCACCGAGGCGTAGGCGGTGAGGGCCGCGGCGGGGATGCGGCCGAGGGACTTCTCCATCGCGCGCACTTTGCGGATCAAGGAGTAGCCGTCTTCGGCGGGCATGCCGATGTCGCTGACGAGCACGTCGGGGCGGCTGATCTGCACCATCTCCAAGGCTTCGGGGACGGAGCCGACCGCGGTGACCTCGGCGCCGCTCTCGGTGAGCACGGCGGCGACGAGCTCGCGGGCGTCGACCTCGTCGTCGACGACGAGGACGCGCAGGCCGCGCAGCGGGAGGATGCCGGCGTCGTCGAGCACGCTCTCGTGCTTGCTCTCGCCTTCGGGCTTGGGGCGCACCGCGGCCACGGGGAGGCGCACGGAGAAGACGGCGCCGTGCCCCTCGCCGTCGCTGTGCGCGCGGACCGAGCCGCCGTGGAGCTCGACCAGGTGGCGCACGATGGCGAGGCCCAAGCCGAGGCCCGCGTGCGCGCGCGTGGTGGTGCCGTCGGCCTGGCGGAAGCGATCGAAGACGTAGGGCAGGAAGTCGGCGCGGATGCCCTGCCCGTTGTCCACGATCTCGAGCTCCACGTGCGACTCGACGCAGGCGAGCTTCACGTGCACGCGGCCGCCCTTGGAGGTGAACTTGATGGCGTTGGAGAGCAGGTTCCACACGACCTGCTGGAGGCGCGTGGGATCGCCGGCGAGCAAGGGCACGGGATCGATCTGCGCGACGATGGCGATGGCTTTCGCCTCGGCCGCGAGGCGGACCGCGTCGATCGCGGCCTCGGTGACCGCGGGCATGTCGACGGTGCGCACGTCGACGCGGAACTTGCCGGAGATGATGCGCGAGACGTCGAGCAGGTCCTCGATGAGCTGCGCTTGGGCCTCGGCGTTGCGCTCGATGGTCTCGAGCGCGCGGCCGCGCGCGGCCTCGTCGAGCTTGCCCATGCGGAGCAGGCGGGCCCAGCCCAGGATGGCGTTGAGCGGCGTGCGCAACTCGTGCGAGAGCGTGGCCAGGAACTCGTCCTTCACGCGGTTGACCCGCTGCGCCTCGCGGTAGAGGCGGGCGTTGTCGATGGCGAGCGCGGCGGAGCTCGCGAGCTGCTGCGCCAGCGCCGCGTCCTCCGGGCCGAAGGTGCGGCCGGACTCGGCGCAGACGAACGTCATCGCGCCGAGCACGCGATCGCGGGCGCGGAGGGGCACGCAGATGGCCGCCTCGTCGCGGAGCGCGCCGAGGATCGTGGCGTAGGCGCGATCGTCGGACGTCGCGGCCATCATGTGGCCGATGACCTCGGCCGTGTAACCGGACGAGTCACCGCGGATGACGCGCGCGATCGCTTGCCCACAGCACGTCGAGGCCGGCTGCCGCTGGAGCTCGAGGCGGCCGGCCATGACGGCGCGCGCGGGATCGACGTGGGCGACGGCGGCGCGCACGAGCGAGCCATCCGCCTCGGCGATGTCGACGAGGCACCAGTCGGCGACGCGCGGCACGCCGAGGCCGGCGACGCTGGTGAGGGTGCCGTCGTAGTCGAGCGCGGAGCTCGCGAGGCGCCAGCTCGCTTCGCCGATGAAGTGACGCCGCGCCTCGGCCCGCCGGCGCTCGGTGACGTCGCGCAGGACGAGGACCACGCCGAGCACGTCGCCGGCCTCGTTGCGCAGGGGCGCGGCGCTCTCGTCGATCGTGACCTCGCCGTCCTTGCGCAACAGGAGCGCGTTGGAGAGCTCCGCGGCCGTGCCGTCGCGGAGCACGAGGCGCGCGAGATCGTCGACGCGGGCGCGGCTCTGCTCGTCGACGACGAGCAGGAGATCCTCGATGTTGCGGCCCTTGGCCTCCTGCATGGAGGCGCCGGTGAGGCGCTCGGCGACCGCGTTCATGAACTCCACGCGGCCCGTGTCGTCGGTGGCGATGACGCCGTCGGCGATGCTCCGCAGCGTGGTGGAGAGCCACGCTTCGCGGAGGCGGAGATCTCGCTCGAGCTGCTTGAACCGGGTGATGTCGGCAAACGTCGAGACGGCGCCGGAGATGCTGCCGTCGGGCGCGTACACGGGCGCGGCGCTGCCGAGGAGGATGCCGTGCGTGCCGTCGAAGCGCTGGAAGTGCACCTCTTCGGCGTCGACGACGCCGCCATTCGAGAGCGCGCGGGCCATGGCCCAGTCGCCCGGATCGTAGGGGCGGCCGTCATCGTGGAAGGCGCGGTACTGGCCCCAGCCCTCCACGTTCTCCGTGGTCGCGCTCCCGGCCCATATGCGCTCTGCAGCGCGGTTTTGCAGCGTGATCTTGCCTTGAGGATCGCTGACCAGGATACCGTGTGGGCTGTAGTTGAGGACCGTCTCGAGCAGGCCGCGATCGCTGCGCACGAGCGCGCGGAGCCGCTCGACCTCGCGACGGAGGGCCTCCACGTCCTGCTCGGGCGCGGGCACCGTGTTGTCGAGCGAGGTGAGCGGGGCCGAAGCCGTGTGCAACGGATCGAGCGCGGCAATGCCACGGTCGATCTCGGCGAGGATCGGCCCGATGAGCCGCTGCTGCTCCGGGGCACGCGCCGCCCCCGCGACGGACGACCGAGCCCTCACCAGCGTGGAGACCAACGCCTTCGTCTCGTTGCCTACCGCCATGGTCCGGAAATGAACACACGGACTCAGCGGACAGACAAGTACCGTAAGTCGATATTTCGCCCAAATACGGAGTATATTTGCGAAGGGGTATTCCTGAGCCGCGATGCGCGCGTGATGCGTCGGAGGCGGAATCGATGCGATGGAGAATCGCACCTTGGGAACCCTTCATGGAGAATCGCACCTGGACACCGGCGAGACCAGGAGAGCGATGTCCCATGCGTGCCTGACGTTGCAGCGCAGTACAAGGTGTCGGGCGGGGGGCCGATATCGTGTCTCGCGACTCGGGTCCTCGTGTGCGGCAAAGCGCGCTGAGCCGGCGCCGGCAAGGGCCGTTTGCCGCGATCACCCTTCGTCGAGGAGGCGCGCGAGGAAGGCCAGCGCGGCCTTCACGTTGCCGCCTTCGGCGAGCGCCGCGGCGAGCGCGTTGAAGCCGGCCTCCAGGAAGAACGCGTCGAGCAGGAGGCCGAGCTCCTCGCGATCGGACGGGAGGAACGTGCCTTCGCGCGCGGTGGCGAGGTAGGCGCCGAGCAGGACGGCGGAGGACGACCACCACCAGAGATCGGCCCACGGACGTGCCGTATCGCGATCTTCGAGACGGACGCGCGTTTCGTCTTGGAGCGTCGTGAAGGCGACCTCGTGGAGCGATCGGATCAGCGAGGCTACGTCACGCAACGGAGAGGCCTTGCGCCGCCGCTCGGACCACGGGCGGGCGCCGTCGCCGTCGAGATCGGCGATGACGACGTCGTTGCTCGTGTAGAGCGTCTTGCCGATGTCGAACGTGCCGTGGTGCCGCGTGCGCTGCGCCGTGAGGCGGCGGCCGAGGAGGGCGCCGAGGCGCGCGAGGACGCGCGGCTCGCCCGCGAGCACGCGCTCGGCGAGCACGCGGGTTTCGGGATCGAAGTCGCGCAGGCGCGCCTGGAGCTCGCGATGGCAACGGCGCGCGAGCGTGCGCACGGCCTGGTAGGTCCCGCGTTGATCGAACGGTGAATACGGCTCCGGCGCGAAGGCCGGATCGTCGGTGATGCCGGCGAGCGCGAGGTGCAGCTCGGCCGTGCGCCGGCCCACGAGGCTCGCGGTGTCGAGGTACGCGCCCACGGCCTCGCGCGCGGGCGCGGAGGCGGGCTCCTCCCCGACGAGGCGCAGCGGATGGAAGCCGCGCGGCGCGGGAGGAGGCGCGTCGCGATCGCGCGCCAAGACGCGCTCGTAGTAGCGCGTGAGCTCGTCCTGCGCGTGCACGCGGCCGTCGGCCTCGCCGGGCACGAAGCCGCGGAGCACGGCGATGGTCACCGGATCGCGCCGGCCCGCTTGGTACTCGATGGTGGCCGCGAGCGGCGGCACGCGCACGCCCGCGCCCCGCGCCGTGAGGGCGCGCGACATCTCGAGGCCGGGGCTCGGTCCATCATCGAGCCGGCGCGGCGCGTGGAGGAAGAAGCGCTCGCCGAAGGCCACCGTGGTGCGGCCCGTCTCGGGCGCGCGCTCCTCCGAGAGCGAAGCGGGCTCGCGGATGCGCTCGGCCAGCTCGTGGCCCATGGTGGCGAGCAACGCGCCCGCGCGACCGCGGAAGCGGCCGCGTGACAGCGTAGCTTCGAGCATGGCGCGCGAAAGCAGCGGCTCGGCGGTGGCCTCGAAGAGGATCTCGTCCTCGCCTTCCTTGGCGCTCGGCGAGCGCAGGCGCGCCACCACGGCGCCCGGTGCGCGCGCCTGGATCTCCGCGGCGCGCGCGCCCGTCGCGTGGGTGATCGGGACCACGTAGCGATCCTTCTCCCCGCCTTCGTAGGCGACCTCGACGATCACCGCGAAGCCCAGCACCGGCTCGCCCACGGGCACCGCGTCGACGATGCGCGCGCCCTCGACGCGCCGGCCACGTCCCCCGTACCACGTGTGCGCGGCCGCGAACGCGGAGAGCACGCGCGCGAGCACGCCGTCGTGCTCGGGCGCGAGCGCCGACTCCCACGATCCCATGACCTCGAGCAACGGCGGCGACCAGCGATGCGCGAGATCGTGCGCGACGACGGGGCGCTCCAGCGAGAGCAGGTAGAAGCCGTGCCCCGCGAGCGTGAGCGGATACCGCGCGGTGCCGATGGCGGGCAGCTCGCTGCGGCCGAAGAGCTCGATGGGCACGAGCCCCTGGAAGGCCGCGAGATCGAGATCGACGAACTGCACGAGCCGCGAGAGGTTCGCGACCATGAGCACCGTCTCGCTGTCGTAGCGGCGCACGAAGGCGAAGATGCGCGGGTTCTCCGGCGCGAGCAGCTCGATCGAGCCGCGGCCGAAGGCGCGAAAGCGCTTCCGCAAAGCGATGAGGCGCTTCATCCACCAGGCCAGCGAGCTCGGCGTCTGCTGCTGCGCCTCCACGTTGATGGCCTCGAAGTGGTACTCGGGATCGATGATGATCGGGAGCACGAGGCGCTGCGGGTTCGCCCGCGAGAAGCCGGCGTTCTTGTCGGCGCTCCACTGCATGGGCGTGCGCACGCCGTTGCGATCGCCGAGGAAGACGTTGTCGCCCATGCCGATCTCGTCGCCGTAGTAGACGACCGGCGTGCCGGGCAGCGAGAAGAGCAGCGCGTTCATCAGCTCGATCTGACGCCGATCGTTGCCGGCGAGCGGCGCGAGGCGGCGGCGGATGCCGAGGTTCAAGCGCATCACCGGCTCGGCTGCGTAGGCGCGGTACATGGCGTCGCGCTCCTCGTCGGTGACCATCTCCAGCGTGAGCTCGTCGTGGTTCCGGAGGAAGAGAGCCCACTGGCTGGTCTCGGGGATCTCCGGCGTCTGCGCGAGCACGTCGACGATCGGGAACCGGTCCTCGCCGTGAATGGCCATGAAGATGCGCGGCATGATCGGGAAGTGAAAGGCCATGTGGCACTCGTCACCCCGGCCGAAATAGGCGACGGCGTCCTCGGGCCACTGGTTGGCCTCGGCGAGGAGCATGCGGTCCGCGTAGCGCGTGTCGACGTGCGCGCGCAGGGCACGCAGGTAGCCGTGCGTCTCTTCGAGGTTCTCGCACGACGTGCCTTCGCGCTCGAAGAGGTAAGGCACGGCGTCGAGGCGGAGACCGTCGACGCCGCGTTCGAGCCAGAAGTCGACGATGCCGAGCATCGTCTCGCGCACCTCGGGGTTGTCGAAGTTGAGATCGGGTTGGTGCGCGTAGAAGCGATGCCAGAAATACGCGCGTGCCAGCGGATCCCACGACCAGTTGGAGGGCTCGAAGTCTTTGAAGATGATGCGCGCTTCGCGGTAGCGATCGGGCGTGTCGCTCCACACGTAGCGCTCGCGCTCCGGGCTCCCCGGCGGGGCGCGCCGAGCGCGTTGGAACCAGGGGTGCTGATCCGAGGTGTGGTTGAGCACGAGCTCGGTGATGATCTTGAGCCCGCGGCGGTGCGCTTCTTCGATGAAGCGATCGAAGTCCGCGAGCGTGCCGCACTCGGGGTGCACGTCGGTGTAGTCGGAGATGTCGTAGCCGTCGTCGCGCAGCGGCGAGGGATAGAACGGCAGGAGCCAGATGGCGGTGACGCCGAGGTCCTGCAGGTAATCGAGCTTGGCGAGGAGGCCCGGGAAATCGCCGATGCCGTCGCCGTTGCCGTCGTAGAACGAGCGCACGCGCAGCTCGTAGACGATCGCGTCCTTGTACCAGTCCGGCGCGGACGCCTTGCCGCTCTCTGCGCCCCGCATCCCTACCCCTCCCCGAAATCGCCGAGCGACGCCGGCGCTCCCAGATCCCTCGGGTCTTCGGGCGTGCGCCCGTAGAGGCGCGCCGTCCGCGCCATCCGCTCGGCCAGCGCACGCGTGAGGTCGCCGGCTCGGAAGCGCCACGCCCAGTTGCCCTCGGCGATCCCCGGACGGTTCATGCGCGCCTCGGATCCGAGGCCGAGAAGGTCCTGCATCGGCACGATGGCCGTGTCCGCCACCGACGCCGACACCGCGCGAATCATGTCCCAATGGATCGCGCGGCCGTCGCTCGCGAGGTAGCGCATGGCCACCTCGCGCTCGCGCGCGGTTTGCTCCGGCGTGCGCGTGCCCGCACCGCCGCCGCGATCGTCGAACCAGCCACGCGCGGTGTCGTTGTCGTGCGTGCCGGTGTACGCGACCGTGCGGCGCTCGTACGCGTGCGGGAGGAACGTCGGCGCCGCGGGATCGTCACCGAACGCGAACTGGAGGATGCGCATGCCCGGCAAACCGAGCCGCTCGCGCAGCGCGATGACCTCGGGCGTGACGGCGCCGAGATCCTCGGCGATGAGCGGGAGCGCGCCGCCCAGCGCGTCACGCACGGCGATGAAGAGGCGCTCGCCGGGACCGGGAGACCAGCAACCAATCTCCGCCGTCGGCTCGTCGGCGGGGATTTCCCACGCACGCGTGAAGCCGATGAAATGATCGAGGCGCACCACGTCGAAGCGAGCGAGCGCGGCGCGGAGTCGATCGATCCAGAAGCGGTATCCGTCGCCGGCGATGACATCCCATCGGTACACGGGGTTTCCCCAGCGCTGCCCGGTGCGGCTGAAGTAGTCGGGCGGGACACCGGCCACGACCTCGGGACGGCCACGCGCGTCGAGGCGGAAGAGGTCGCGGTGCTGCCAGACGTCGGCGCTGTCGTGGGCGACGAAGATCGGGACGTCGCCGATGAGGCCCACGCCGCGCTCTGCGGCGTAGGCGCGGAGCGCGGCGAACTGCTCGGCGAAGACGAACTGCTCGAAGCGAATGGCAGCGATGTCGGAGGCGAGCGCGCGCTGCGCGGACGCGATCGCGTTGGGCTCGCGCAGCGCGACGCCCGAGCTCCACGACGACCACGGCGCGCCGCCCTCGGCCCGCTTGATCGCGGTGTAGAGCGCGAAGTCGTCGAGCCAGCGGCGGTTCGCTTCGCCGAACGCGACGAAGCGCGCGCGATCGTCGGGCCGCGCGGCGAGCCGAGCCGCGAACGCCTCGGCGGCGCTGCGGAGACGGGGCGCCTTGAAGGCCCAGGCGGCGCCGTGATCGATCCGTCCCTCCGGCGGCACGCCGTCGAGGTCGGTCGCGACGAGCAGACCATCGGCCGCGAGCGCGCCGAGATCGATGAGCATCGGGTTGCCGGCGAAGGCGGACTCGGCACTGTACGGAGAGTCTCCGTAGCCCGTCGGCCCGACGGGCAGCATCTGCCACCATCGCTGCCCGCCCGCTGCGAGGAAGTCGACAAATCGCCGCGCAGCAAAGCCGAGATCGCCGATGCCATGCCCGCCGGGCAGGCTCGTCGGATGAAGAAGCACGCCGCTCGTTCGCTCGCCGAGCGCGGGAGGACAGCGGGGGGACGGTCTCGACCGATCGTTCATCAGGCCTCGTCAGCGCGAACGGCGTGGCTCGGTCGCCGTGAGCGGCGAGGCCGACACGTCACCTTGGCCCGCGCGACGCATGAGGCCTGCGCTGCTCCTGGTCAATGCCGGGATCGCCCCGAACCATGCGCCGCGAGCCGTCGCCCGGACGGCGCTGTCTTGGTCTGACAACCTTGGTATGCCAACGAAAGCGCATCCAGCCGTCGACCCACCCGTACACCATCGACGAGCGCGTCTCGGGCGCCGTGTACGAGCAAGTGCTCGTCCTCACCGACGCGGCGGGCTGCATCGAGCGCTGCGATCTCTCGCGCGCCGACGACAGCACCGGGTGCAGGTAGAGCGGTGATGGGCTCTGACCCGGCAGGATTCATCGAGCAGTCTTGCACGCCTCACGCCTCGACCGTCACGACGGCGACGGTCGAGGGGCGAATCGCGGCGGCGCGATCACGTCGCGCGATCCTCGCGCAGCGCTGAAGAGCACCGTCAGGCACCGCGCAGCACGCGGCCGACGGCGAGCACCGCGAGGACGAGCGAGCAGGGCTCGTCCTCGATTTGCCGTGGATGAACCTCGGCGAGGAGCTGCACGTCGAAGCGGCTCTCCAGAGGCAGCCGGCCGAGCGCGCCTTCGGGGAGGTACACCGGCACGGGGCCCGCATGCGCGCTCGTGCGAAGCTGCGCGACCAGGTGAACGGCCTCGAAGATCGAGAGCGTCCGAAGCTTTCGCTTCTTGAGGAGGATGCGCCTCGCGTTCGCCTCGAGCTCCTCCATCGGCGGCGCGATCTCGTGCTCCTCCCACGCGCTTCGCAGCGAGTCCAACGCGCGCGTGATCAGATCCGAAGCATCGGGGAGCTGATCCGCGACGCTCGTGACGGCGGCGATCCGTTCCTCCAGCGCGCCGTCTCCTTCCGCGAACGGACGCGCCACGGCCGCGAGCGTGCGCGCCAGCTCCGCGTCGTCGAAGCAGAGCTCGATCTCTCCGGTGACGGCGACGATCGGCGGGGTCAGCGCGCCGTCGTCGTCGACCGCATCCCAGAGCGCCAGCGCGAGATCGTCGATCGGCGAGAGACGCGCGAGCCCGCGATGAACCGCGCGCAGCGCAGCCTGGCCCTCCGCCTGCGCATCGGTACTGAAGACCTCGGCGACGAGCGGCGCCTCGCGCGCCCGCGAAAGCGCGTCGTCGGCGCACCAGAGGAGCTCCAGCGCGCGCCCTCTGCTGCGCGTCGCAGCCCGCGGCGCCGGTGTCTCGACGGGCGCGGGAACCGATTGCGAATGTGCATCGCTCGAAGACCACTGTCGCTGCGCGAGCTGCTGGCCGAACGTCGCCGGGGGCGGCGCCATCACGGGCGGCGCCATCACGGTCGACTGCGCCATCGCGGGCGGCGGCGGCGGGCGCACGGACGGCGGCGGAGCCGGGGGCGGAAGCACGGGCGGCACCTGAGGCGGCGGAAGCGCGGGCTGCGCGGCGGGAGGCCAGGGCGTTGCGTGCGTGCCATACGCCGGCGCGGCCGGCGGCATGGGCTGCTGCACGAACGGCAGCGCGGGCATACGACTCGCGCCGGCCCGATCACCGAGCCGGATAGCTTGGGTCATCGACTCCACATCCACGCCGTCGTCCGGCTCGTGCTGGATCGTCGTCTGCGGCCAACCATGCGCGTCGGGCCTGATTCCTCGATGGGTCAAAACATCACCTCTCGAACCGTGATCGACTTCATCGGATGACCGCTCGCCAAGCCCGACCACACGAAGCGCCTCGCGCTTCGCAGCGGCGCTCGTCGCTCAATGCGCCGCTCCGTTCGTCGCAGCCGCACCCTTCGTCGCGGCCGCACCGTTCGCAGGCACCTCGTCGCCGTCGACGCGCTCGTCGCAGCAGCGGTAGCGCGAGGGCACGATCTTCTTGTCCATGTAGCCGTTGAGCCACTTCTGGTAGGCGGCCTTCGCGCTCCCGTTCTCGGCGATGAGCTCGTCGGCCTTCTTCGCGCCGGCGTTGGTCCGGAGCAGCTGCGCGGCGCGCTCCTCGGAGAGCGTCCCGCGCAGGAAGTCCTTCGCGCCCGCGGAGCCCTCGTGATGCGCGAGGTACGCGAGCCGCGCCTTCTCGTCGGCCGTCGTCGCGTTCGTGACGAGACCAGCCTTGGCCAGATCGTCGAGGTTCCCCTTCGCGTACTCCGCACCCGCGACGATCGATTGCCGTGGATCGCTGCGCAGCGCGAGCAGCTCGTCGAGCTTGCCGGGCGCCACCTCGAAGCCCTTGCCCGCGGGCCGCACGTAGCCTGCATCGAGCGCGGTCTGATGGAGCAGCGTCCCCGGGCGGAGCGCCATCTGCTTCCACGTCCCGCTCAGGAACTGCGTCAGCCCCATCGCCGACGACGTCGTGGCCTTCGACTCCGGGTTCCACTCGCCGTTCGGCTTCTTCGCCGCCTCGGCGTCGATCATGGAGGCGATGGCGTGCGGCGGGACGCCCGTGCGTTGGCTCGCCTCGAGGATCTCCGGCTTGAACTTCTTGTTCTTGCCGAGCTTCACGCACGGCTCGCCGGACTGCGCCTGCGCTTGTGGACGAGGCGCCGGCGCGGTCGCGGCCTGACCGGCGGGCGCGGTCGCCGGGCGCGGCGGCGCAGGCGTCCGTTGACCGGGCGACGTCGGCGCTGGCTTCGCGGTCGGCGGCGCGGGCGGCGCCTTCGCGGTCGCGCCGCCCTTCCAAGCCGGCGTCGCGAGGTTGTTCCCCGAGTGCACCGACGTGGCGTCCTTCGCCACGATGGAGACCTCGCCACCTTCGAGGATGATGGTGGCCTCACCGGTGGTGAGCGCGATGCGCCCGCGCTTCATCTCGATGCCCGTCTGCGAGTCGGCGATGAAGAGCCGCAACGTATCGCCCACGATCGTCGTGTCGATCCGCCCGACGCGGGTGTTGCGATCGTGGTTCACCGACTCCGCCAAATCGCGCTCGGCCCGAAGCGAGACGACCTCCTGCCCCTTGGCGTCGTCGAACATGATCTCGTTGAAGCCACCGCCGCCGGGCGAAGAGCTGGATCGCAGGCCCGATCGCGTCTTGTGCTCCGGCAGGGCATGCGGAGCGGGCATCGTCGTCGAGTGAACACGCCCGACGACCACGGGCAGATCGGGATCGCCGCCGATGAACGCGACCATCACCTCGTGCCCGATCCGCGGGAGGAACGTCGCGCCGAACCCCGCGCCGGCCCACGCCTGGCTCACGCGCACCCAGCACGAGCTCGCCTGATCGAAGCGCCCCTCGCGATCCCAATGAAACTGCACGCGGACCCGACCGAGCTCGTCCGTGTGGATCTCCTCGCCCTGAGGACCGACGACGATGGCGCTCTCGATCCCGTGGACCCGCGGCTTCTGCGGCACGAACGAGCTGGCGAAGACATCCGCGTCGTCGGTGTGATCGGGCGCCCGCGGAGACACCGCTTGGGGCGGTCGAAACGGCTCGCCCGCTGGCACGGCCACCACCGAGCGCGACCACTCTCCCTGCGCTTCGCCGCCGATCGACGACTCGAGCACGAGCAGCCCCCGCTCCGAGGCGATCGCCGGGTGCGGATGGCCGGTGACGAGAAACACCGCGCCCGGCGCGAGATCGACGACCGACGTCGTGAGGCTCACCGTCAGCCCGCCGGCGCGAAGAGACTCGCCGACGACGCGCGCGCGGCTCGTCGCGGCCCCGTCGACGTGACGGTAGGGCGCAGGGCGATCACCGACCGGCGTGGTGCCATCGGCGGTGCCCGCCACCGCGGCGGCGCCGGGCTCGTACGAGTACTCTTCGAGCAGCGACTCGGGCTCGGCGCGCGTCACGTGCTGCCCGAGGAGCGCATACGTCGGCCGGCGCATGTCGTGATCGCGCAGCGTCACCCGCCCAGGCCGCACCTCGCTCGCCACGGTCACGTGCGACACCTGCTGCCCGCGCTCGGAGAGGCCCGCGTCGGTGACGAACGGCAGCGCATCGGCCCGCGGCTCACCACGGTGGGGCGCGTCGGTGAGCACGAGGAGCGTCTTCTCGGCCTTGGTGTCCGCGTCCTCGTCGAGCGTGAAGAAGAACGATATCCCCGCGTCGGCGAGCTGCCGGCGCAGGAAGTTGTAATCGGACTCCCCGTATTGGACGCGATATTCGAGCTTCGGATAATCACCCTGCGTCAGCCGCAAGACAGGCTGAATCCCCCAATCGGCGAGCAGTTTCGTGGCGATCTCCGGCACGGACAGGTGCTGAAAGACACGATAGTTGCGGCGCCGCGAGAGCAGCCAGAGCGCCGGCGCCAGCGTCACCATGTACGATGCGGTGTCGCCGTGGAGCTGGGTCTGCGCGATGCGCGTGCAAACGCCCGTCCAGGCGCGGCGGCCACCGACCCCTTGGAGGGCGAACGACGCCGCGCGGCCGACGATGGCCCGAGGATCGATGTCGGGCTCACCCAACGCATCGATCTGGATGAGGAAGGCCGCCGAGAGGTGCTCCTGCACCGAAAAGCGCACGACCGACAGCTCCACCCCCGATTGAAACGACACGGCCACGTTGCTCATGGGAAGTCTCTCTCATCACGTAGAGAATCGAAGTCACGCCGCTCCACGACACCGGATGCGCCAAACCACGCGCCCCCTTCAGCGGGGCAATCGCCGGACCCATTCGTCGAGCAGCTTCGTCGGGTCCATGAGATCGGCGCGCCTCTTGAAAGCCCCAGGCCCCGTCAACGAAGCCGTCGACTTGCCATTCGAATACATCTCGAAATGGAGCATCGAGCTGCCGGAGCTCAGCCTGCCAATCTTGCAGAGCGGCTGTCCCTTGCGGATCGTCTGTCCGCCGACGTAGCTGCCACCGAGGATCTCGCCATAACGCACGATGTAGGGGCCGTGGCGGACCTCGATTGCATAGGTGTTGCTGTAGAAGTAATAGGGGCCCCGCACCAGCGTCCCATCGGCGATGGCGTAGATCTGCGAGCCCACCGGGCCGAGCAAATCACACCCTGCGTGCCGGCGCTTTCCGCCGTCGCGGCGCGCTCCGAAATAGCGAGCGCCCGAGTGCCAGTCCGGCGAGGGGCGAAACGCGAGGGGAAAAGACCAGTCGTTCGCCGATTCGATCGGTGAACGCGCATCATTGTGCGCGACCGATTCGGTCGCCTCCGGCACGGATGGAGCGGATGCCGCCGACGCCGGTGCGGTCGTGCCTTTGTCGAGCGCGCGCCAGGTGCGCGGGCCGGCGATCCCATCGGCGCGCAACCGATGAGAAGCTTGAAAGGCTCGCAGAGCCCGATCGGTCGCAGCCTCGAAGCGCCCGTCGACGCGCAACGGCGGCTTGGCTCCAGCGCTGTTGAGGGCACGTTGGAGCCGCTCCACCTCCGGCCCGTCGCTGCCCGTGCGGAGCCCTGCGGCATCGCTCGACGCGCTTCGCACCGCCGGCTTGGAAGCGACGGATGGAGGCTTGGAAGCAATGGATGCAGGCCCCGCCGGGGAGACCACGGCGCTCGGAAAGATGAGCGCAGGCGGCTCGGGAGACTCGAGCGGACCAAGCTCGATGTGCTCGACCTCCCCCAGCCGTGCACCGCGAATGACGCTCGGCGGCAGAATCGGAGTGCTCGCATCCTTCACGAGAAGCATCTGCGAGGGCGCCCCCGAGGCGACGAAGATGGCCGTCGGCGCCGCAGGGACCAAGGCCCCGAGCCGCGCCGGCTTCGTGTGCTTCGGCAGCGAAGCCGGATGAGGGGATGGCGAGAAATGAGCGGCGGGCGCAGGCCCAATCACCACGGTGCCTCCGCCTGCGGAAGGCACGTTGACGGGGGGCGGCGGGCGCAGGAGCGGCTCAGCGGTGGCCATTGGGTCCATCGATGGGTTGGCGTGGTTGGAACGGCCAGTGCTGCGGCACAAGCCGTGTAGCACGAAGTCGACGCAGTTTACGCACTGCCATCTTTCGTGACTCGCTCGTCATCGGAATGCCATGCTGACCTGGACGCAAAACCCATTTGCCGCAACGCGATATCGCCGTCGCGAGAAGCCCGAGTCGCAAAATGTGCCGCACGACGCGCGATTTGCGCCTCGAAAGACGATCTCTTCGAACGAGGCTTCGACTCCTCCGCTCGACTTGCGCAATGCAACGTTGGGATTCACCTCCGTCGCGGACTGTGGTCATGCCCTCTCCCGCCGGAGCTGCGACAGGCACTCTCGTCTTGACAGAGGAGCTCTCATAAGCATGCTCGCACACCGCAACGCGCCACGAGACGATGGTTTCATGGGCGCTTCTCTCGGCGACGCAGGCTGCGGCTCGCTCCGCCGCGACGCGAATTAACGATATTTATATCGGCACGCGCAGGTCTCCCATCGAGGACCGGCGAGCCCCTCGCGAGGTCGAGCCCGCTGGATCACGCACGCACTCGCGAACCACGATCGCGACGCGCGCCCTCTGGTGAGAGGACGTACCAGGTGCCGCGAGAGGTGCTCGTCGATCGCGCGCATCGACAGCGAACGCAGCCTGATCCAGAGCGGATCGACGTCGCGCGAGGATCGATGATCATGGAGCCCGGGGCGGATCGACGATGGCGGGATCACCACGCACGCGCGGCGGGCTTGCCGCGCTCTTGGGGCTGGGATACCGCCGAGCCGTACCGCACGCGGTGCGTGCAGGAGGGTCCCCATGAAGAGCGTGTACGCACTGATGATCGCAACCGCGTGCCTTTTCGGCTGCAGCAAGAAGGGCAGCAGCGGCGGCAGCGCGAGCAGCGGCGATGCGCAGGGCAACGCCGCCGGGGCGAAGGAGATGTTGAGCGCGCTCACCAAGCCGGGGGCCGATCACGCCGCGCTCACCACGGCGCTCCGCCCCAAGCCCGACGACTACGCCTCCGTCTTCGTCGGCGACGCCGCGCAGAAGATGAAGAGCGCCATGGATCCCCTGTGGGACGGCGGCAAGCTCACGCTCAAGCCCGGCGCGGAGCAGACCGAGATCAACATCGTCGGGGCGCCGCAGCCGCAGCTCGTCACCGGCACCGAGAACGCGCAGGGCTGCCCGGGCGGCTACAAGGACATCGCCGACAAGATCCAGCCTTCGGTCGTCGTGTACTGCGTGAAGTTCGTGAAGCCCGGCGAGAAGGGCGGCCTCCACGCCGACGGCCTCATCTGGGTCAAGGATCACTGGGCCCTCTTCCCCAAGCCCTTCCGCGTGCTGAAGAACGGTTGAGCCCGAGGAAGGGAGCACCGCTCCCTTCCAACCACCCTCGCCAATGTCGTACCGCTTCGAGCCCAGCCTCGGCGCTCTTCGTCAGCTCTGAGCGGCGTCAGCTCTGAGCGGCCACACGAACGAAGCGACAAAACGCGAGGCTCCCTCGGTGAGCCTCGCCCTCCACCCCGGTGGAGTGGTACGCCGCCTCGCATGAAGGCCATCGTCATTCGCGAGCCGGGCGGTCCGGACGTCCTCGAGCTGCGCGAGGTCCCGGATCCCGAGGTCCCTCACAACCACGTGCGCGTGCGCGTCGTCGCCGCCGGCGTGAACCGCGCGGACTTGCTGCAACGGGCCGGTCACTACCCGGCCCCGCCCGGCGCCCCGCGCGACATCCCCGGCCTCGAATACGCGGGCACCGTGGAGACGATCGGCTCCGGCGTCACGCGCTACCGTGTCGGCGATCGCGTCTTCGGCCTCGTGCCCGGCGGCGCGTACGCGGAGCTCCTCGTGGTGCACGAGCGCGAGCTCGCGCCCATCCCCGCGGGCCTCTCCGATCTCGAGGCGGCTGCCGTCCCGGAGGCGTTCATCACGGCCTACGACGCGCTCATGGTGCGCGGCCGGCTCGCGCCCGGAGAGCGCGTGTTGGTGCACGCCGCGGGCAGCGGCGTGGGCACGGCGGCCATTCAAGTCGCGCGCGCGCTCGGCTGCTTCGTGGTCGGCACCTCGCGCACGGACGACAAGCTCTCCCGCTGCCGCGCGCTCGGCATGAACGCCGGCGTGGTGCCCGCGAAGGGCGCCTTCGCGAAGCAGGTGCTCGACGCGACGAGCGGGCGCGGCGTCGACGTGGTGATCGATCTCGTCGGCGGCGACTACGTGGCGGAGTCGATCGCGGCCTGCGCCTCGCGGGCGCGCCTCGTCCTCGTCGGCTTGACCGGCGGCCTGAGCGCCACGCTCGGGCTCGGCGCGGTGCTCCAAAAGCGCCTCGAAATCGTGGGCACCGTGCTCCGCGCCCGGCCGCTCGAAGAGAAGATCGCGGCCGCGGAGCTGCTCGCGAAGAACCTCTCCCCTTGGCTCGCCGAAGGCCGCGTGAAACCCGTGGTGGACCGCACGTTCCCGTTCTCCGAGGCCGCGGCGGCCCACGCCTATGTGGCCGAGAACGGATCCTTCGGGAAGGTGATGCTGCAGATCGGTTGAGCTCGCGCCCGCGTTGACGAAGGTCGCGCGGGCCCCAGGTTTCCGCCGGCCGTGGCACGGAGCGCGGGCAGAGCAGCACACCACACGGATGCCGAGCTCGCTCGAGCGCGGGAGCGGACGGCGGAGCTCCGCATCGCCGTCGCGCACCACGACTACCGCTACCACGTGCTCGCTTCGCCGGAGATCTCCGACGCCGAGTACGACGCGCTCGTCCGCGAGCTCGAAGATCTGGAGCACCGCTTTCCCGATCTCGTCACCGAGCAGTCTCCGACGACCACGGTCGGCGCCGCGCCTTCGGCGCTCTTCGCGCCCGTGGAGCATGGAGCGCGTCTCCTCTCGCTCGACAACGTCTTCGACGACGAAGCGCTCGATGCGTGGTGGGCCCGCGTCGAGAAGGCCCTCGGCCGCGCGCCCACGCTCGTCGCGGAGCCCAAGATCGACGGCGTCTCCGTGGCCATCGTCTACGAGAACGGCCGCTACGTGCGCGGCGCCACGCGCGGCGACGGCACCATCGGCGAGGATGTCACCGCGAACCTCCGCACCATCCGCTCGCTGCCGGCGCGGCTCGCCACCACCAAGCCGCCGCGCCGCCTCGAGGTCCGCGGCGAGGTCTTCATGCGCACGATGGACTTCGAGCGCATCAACGCCGAGCTCGGCGATCGCAAGCGCCCGCTCTTCGCGAACCCGCGCAACGCCGCCGCGGGCGCCCTCCGGCAGAAGGATCCCGAGGTCACGGCCTCGCGCCCGCTCTCCATCTACTTCCACGGCCTCGTTCGCGCCGACGGTTTGACGCTCGCATCGCAGTGGGAAGCGCTCAGCTACTTTCGCGCCGTGGGCCTGCGCGTCCATCCGGCCTCGAAGCGCTGCGCCACGCTCGACGACGCCAAGGCCCAAGTCATCGAGCTCGCCGCGGGGAGGCACGATCTCCCGCACGAGATCGACGGCGTGGTCATCAAGGTCGACGACTTCGCAGCGCAGGAGGCGCTCGGCGCCACCTCGAAGGCGCCGCGTTGGGCCGTCGCCTACAAGCTGCCCGCGGAGGAGCGGACCACCAAGCTGCTCGACATCCGCGTGAACGTCGGGCGCACCGGCGCGGTGACGCCGTTCGCCGTGCTCGATCCGGTGCGCGTCGGCGGCGTCACCGTGCAGCTCGCGACGCTTCACAACGAGTCCGAGATCGAGCGCCGCGGCGTGCTCATCGGCGACACCGTCGTGGTCCGCCGCGCCGGCGAGGTCATCCCCGAGGTGGTCGCTCCCATCCCCAGCCTGCGCACCGGCGCCGAGCGTCGCTTCGTCATGCCGAAGCGCTGCCCGGTCTGCGACACGCCCATCGTGAAGCCCGAGGGCGAGGCCGTCGCCCGTTGCCCCAACCGCGCCTGTCCGGCGCAGATGATCGAGCAGGTCGTGCACTTCGCCTCCCGCGAAGCGATGGACATCGAGCACCTCGGTGAGAGCACCGCCCGCGCGCTCCTCGATCAAGAGCTGATCGCCGATGTCGCCGACCTCTTCACCTTGACCGCCGCCGATCTCGCCGAGCTCCCCGGCTTCAAGGACAAATCGATCACGAACCTCCTCCACGCCATCGCTGTCGCCAAGGATCGCCCGATCGATCGCCTCCTCTTGGGCCTCGGCATCCGCCACGTGGGCGCGGACGCCGCGCGCAGGCTCGCCGACGCCTTCGGATCAATCGATGCCATCGCCGCGGCGACGGAGGCCGAGTTGCGCGCGGTCGAAGGCGTCGGCCCCGTCATCGCCGCGGCGGTGCGCGATCATTTTCACGGCGTCGCCCGCACGTCCGCGCGCCGTCTCTTGGCCAAGCTGCGCCGCGCCGACGTACGCCTCTCGGAGACGCGCCGCGTCCCGCGCGGCCCGCTCTCCGGCAAGACCCTCGTGCTCACCGGCACGCTCGCGACCATGACCCGCGAAGAAGCGAGCACCCGCATCCGCGCCCGCGGCGGCAAGGCCAGCGACAGCGTCTCGACCAAGACCGACTACGTCGTCGCCGGCGAAGCGCCCGGCTCGAAGCTCGACCGCGCCAAGAAGCTCGGCATCCGCGTCATCGACGAAGAGGCCCTCCGCCGCCTGCTCGAAGACTGAGCCCGCGCGACGCGAACAGCGGTAGGAACGCTTTCGATCCGACGCCGTCGAGACGCTTGACGTCGCCGGTCTCTACGCGCCTTCTGGTGCTCCTCTGACGAACGCCCTCGCCTTCCTCAAGCTCTCCCTCGCGGTGCTCGGCCTCGGCCTCGTGGCCTGGCGCCGCCGGCAACGATCGCGTCCACCGAGCAAGGCCTTTGCCCTCGCGCTCGCGCTGTCGGCGCTCACCGGCGTCTACGCCTATCACGCGCAGCCGCGCGGAGAGCACATCGGCTATTGGGACATCTACCATCACTACCTCGGCGCCAAGTACGCGCCCGAGCTCGGCTACGACAAGCTCTACGGCGCCACCCTCGCCGCGGACGACGACGGCCCCCGCATGTTCGCGAGCCTCGATCGGGTCCGCGATCTCCGCACGCAGCGCTACCTCCCTCCGCGAGCGCTCCTCGCGCGCCGCGACCATTTCACGAGCGGCTTCACCCCTGCCCGTTGGGCCGCATTCCGCCGCGATGTGGAGTGGTTTCAAGCGCACATCGATCGCAACGTCTGGCCCTTGGTCCTGACCGATCGTGGTTATCACCCCACGCCATCCTGGGATCGCCTCGCCGGCCTCATCGCCTCGCGCGTTCCTCTCGATGCCCCGGGCGCGATGCTCGCGCTCGTCCTCCCCGATCAGCTCCTTCTCCTCGCCGCGTGCGCCGCGCTGCTCTGGGCCTATGGACCGATCACGCTCGGCCTCTTCCTCGTCGCTTGGGGCGCGAATCCGTTGCACCTCACGCCGCTCAAAGGGGCCTTCCTGCGCATGGATTGGCTCGCGGCGCTGCTCGTCTCCATCGCTGCGTATCGGCGGCGACGTCATGCGCTCGCGGGCGCATGCCTCGGGTACGCCGCGTTGATGCGTGTGTTCCCCGTGGTCTTCCTCGGCGGCGTGCTCGTGCGCGCGGCCGTCTCGCTCTTCGCCACGCGGCGGCTCGCTCCGCGGGATGCGCGCTTCCTCGGCGCCTTCGCGGCCACGAGCGTCGTGCTCTTCGCCTTCGGTGGTGGCCTCGATCGCTGGCACGACTTCGCCGTCACCATCGGCCTGCACGCGCACGTCGTGAGCCAGCAACGCAGCGGCCTCGAGTACCTCGTGGGCCTCGATCGCCCCCTGCTCTATTGGCCCGCCGCCGCGCTGATGGCGGTCGGCTTCATCCTCGCCGCGCGCCGGATGACGAGGCCGCGGCTCCTCCCCGCAGGGCTCGTGCTGATGTTCACCTTCGTCTCCGCGGCCTCCTACTACTACGTGGTCGCCTGCCTCCTCGTGCTGTGCTTCCACCGCCGCGGCACCACGGCCGACACGTGGGGCCTCTCGGCGCTGTACGCCGCGTTCGCCATCTTCGCCGTCGCGGCCATCGTTCACGGCAGCGCGCTCGCCGGCTCGCTCAGCTTCCTCTGGTCGCTGTTGCTCCTCGGGCTCTCGCTCGTCCTCCTCTGGTCGGCGATGCCGAGCCGGACACTCGAAACGTGATGCTCGAAGCGGCGCGCGGAGCGCGATTCACCGCGGCGGCGCACCGGCGATCAACGCCTCGAAGAACGGCGCGATGGACCGGCCCACCGGATCGAAGTCGGGATTGGACACCAGCCAGCCTCCCGCCATCGGCATCACCCATGCGGTCATGGTCGACGCGATGCGCGTCACCTCGTCTTGCGTGATCGCGCGTAGGCGTGCCCGCAACGCCCGCATTTCGGCCGTCGGCTGCGCTTCACCTGCGGAGGAGACGCGCCCGAGCGCGTGCTCGAGATAGGCCGGGCTCTCCGCACTGGTGAGGACCGCGTCCGCATCCACGAGCAAAGCGAGGTCGGCCGTGACTGCAGACGCAGATTGGTAATAGGCCATCGTGGCGCGCGGCGGGATGTAGTCCTCGAAATCGAGATACGCCTTCACCGAAGCCGGCTCGAAGCGCGCGGCCAGCGTCGCGAAGAGATCCAACATCAGCAAGCGGCGCTCATCCAGCACCCGATCGGCGAGCGCCGCGGCCTCGCTCGAGAGCCGCTCCGCCTCGTCGAACGAGCGCGCAGCACGCGCCTCCTCGGCAGCGCCGAGCAGCGCCTGCACCTCATCGCTGCTGGACCACGCGCCCTCGAAGCACCGCCTCCCGACCTTGTGCATGTCGATCTCGAGATCGCCATCCATGCGCGCGGCCACGCTGCGCGCGAGGTCGGGCAAACCGCGCTGGCGCCGGCGCCGCGCCTCGCACGAGGTCAGGTACAGATGCGTGATCGCGCTCGGGACGATGAGCGTCAGCCCCACCGTCGTGCCCATCGCTTCGACCAGCGCCCGCGCCCCAGCCGCGTCCATGCGCTCGCCGAAACGAAGCTTCGTACGCTGCTCGGCGTCTTGCCGCGCGCGCTCGACATCGGCCTCGCGACCATCGTGACGCACATCGACGGTCCAAGCATCGCGCTCGACATGCCCCCACGCGTCGAGCGCTTCCATGAGACGGCAGAGGCGCGACGCGTACGTGTCCTCGCGAGCATCGGTGACGAAGAGGCCGAGGTGCGTGCCCACGATCAGTGCCTTGCCATGGAGGAATAGCGCATCCACCCGGCTTGGAGATCGAGGGCATCATCGGCCCTCGATCGTTGCTCCGCTCAACGCAGCTTCAAGAACGCCGCGGGCGTGTCGCGGTACACCTTGCGGAGCACCTCGTCCGGGAGCGCGAGCCCTCGCATCGGTCGAGCTGGTCGCAGAAAGAAGCGGAACGCAGGTGCCTCCAGCATCTGCATGTACGACCGCAGCGTGGCCGTCATGGTCTCGTCGCTCGTCTTCTCGGTCACCACCAGATCGGCGCCGAACATCATCCGATCCGCATGCTGCGTGACGAACGCGGCCACCCGATCGTGCGTCGCGGCCAGCGTCTCGAAGTCCGCCATCTGGATGTCGCGATGACCGAAGCTCATGTCCGCATAGACGTGCGGGTGCGCATCGAGCAGTCGTCCCAACCGTTCGAGCCGCTCGGCGGTGTTCTTCGACGTGCCGAAGTGCGGCAGGTTCACCCGCAGCTCGGGGAAGCGCGCGAGGAGCCGGCCGAGCTCGTCCCCATACGCGCCGAGATCCACATGGATCGTGATGGGGAGCTGCGTCTTCTCGGCATACGCGAACACCGGCGCGATCCGCGGATCGTCGAGCGGCATCATGTGGAACGGCTCGGTGGCGGTGCTCCCTGGGTGACCGAGATAGAGCTTCAGCCCATCCGCGCCGCGGGCCACGTAGTGCGCGAGCCGCTCGACGTTCCCCGTGTCGGGCGGATGGAGCGTGACGAAGACGCAGACCCGATCGGGGTGCCGCGCCTTCGCGCGCAGCAGCGCCTCGTTGTTCTCCTCGAAGCCCTCGAACCCGCCGGCGAAGCGATGATCGAAGGTCACACGCGAAGAAGCGACGAAGCACGCGCGCTCGATCCCGAGCCGATCCATCGCGGCCAACAAGCGCTCCACGTCCGCCTCGGTCTGGGCGTGCTCGTGGATGTCGATGGCCGCGAAGCGCCGCGGGCTCAGCGTGTCGATGCGCAGCGCGGGATCATCCGCCACATACGCGTCCGGTCGCGGTGCGGGACGAGGAGGGCCGTGCTCCGCGGGCTTCTTGCCGCGAAACCAGACCGCGACGTTGAGCACGACGAGCAACGCCGCGAGCCCAGCCCAAAGCCATTTTGCAGCCGGATCCGGGCTCGGAGTGGAGGTCATGCGTGCTGGCGTCGTCAGCCGGCGTCGTCCGCGGCGCCGCCGTCGAAGTCGATAGCGCCGGCATCGACGTCGATCGTGCCCGCATCGGGGATGGGCTCGGGCGCGCCTTCCCAAGCGCCCTCCCCCTCCCAGCCGCCCTCACCCTCCCAATAGCCTTCGCCTTCCCAACCGCCCTCACCCTCCCAATAGCCTTCGCCTTCCCAGGCGCCCTCGCCCTCCCAATACCCTTCGCCGCCGCTGCTGGTGCTCGACGACGACGACACCACCACCTCGCCGTGACACGCGGCCAAGACGCTGCCGACGCCGAGCGCGATGGAGAGGACGAAGCACGCGCTCTTGAGCCAGGGAAGAAATGTCATGTCGACGCGCTGTGCACGATGCATGCCCCCTCCATCCTCGGGGAAATCAGCGCTCGTTGCAATGTGCTCGGCTCAGGATGGCACGCCGCGCTCACCGGGTGTGTCGCAACAGGACGGCGAGTGTGCCAGCGCCCATCGCCAGCCAGAGGAGCACGCCATGGAGGAGCGGCCGCGCGCCGACCTTGCGGAGGGCGTCGCGGGTGAGCCCCGCGCCGATGAGGAACAGCGCGAGCACCATGGCGCGACGTGCGACGGCCGCCGTCACGAGGCCGGCCGGGCGCAGCACGGGCAGCGCCGTCACCAGCGCCGAGGCAATCAGGAACCCCGCGATGAACCACGGCTTCGGCAGCGGCTGCCGATCCGTGCCGGTCCCGCGACCGCGCACCGCGCCCACGATCATGGCGACGGGCACGATCCAGAGCGCGCGGGTGAGCTTCAACGTGGTGGCGATCTCCACGGCGCCGCTGCCGTAGCTCATGGCTGCGCCCACCACGGAGCTGGTGTCGTGCACGGCGAGCGCGGCCCACGTGCCGAAGCGCGCGGCGTCGAGGCCGACCGCGTGGCCCACCGCCGGAAAGAGGAAGAGCGCCACGCCGTTGAGCACGAAGACGGTGGCGAGCGCGATCGACACCTCGTGATCGCGCGCCTTGAGGACCGGCGCGACGGCCGCGATGGCGCTGCCTCCACAGATCGCCGTGCCCACGCTCACGAGCCAGCCGGTGTCGCGCGGCACGTCGAGGACGCGCGCGAGCAACGTGCCGAGCACGAGGCACGCCGCGATGCTGGCCGCCGTCTCGAGCACGCCCTGGCTCCCGACGCGCGCCACCACCGCGAGGTCCATGCCCGCGCCGAGCCCGATGACGGAGAGCATCAGGAGCTTGTGCGCGATCTTGCGGGTCCGCTCCGCGAACGGGTTGCCCACCGTGAGCGCGACCGCGATGCCCGCGAGCAGGCTCACGCCCGTGGAGACGAAGGGCAGGAGCACCAGCGCCGCGCCGAGCGGGATGAGGACGCGCCCCAGGCGATGCCCGCGCGGCGGCACGATCGCATCGGCGTGGAGAAGGGCGGAGGCAGGAGCCGCGGTGCTCATGGGCGCACCATGCCGCGAAACGATGTGTGTCCCCCATCGCATGTGGCGATGGGCCATCCGTTTTGGTGATACCCTCGGCCATGCCCTCCGCGCTCGATCCTCGGCTCCTCGCCACGCTCCGCGCCGTCGCCTCCGCGGGCACCATTTCGGCGGCCGCCAAGGTCCTCCACCTCTCGCAGCCCGCCGTGACCGCGCAGGTGCGCAAGCTGGAGGAGCAGTGCGGCGCGCCGCTCCTGGTTCGATCGGCGCGCGGGGTCGCGCCGACGGAGGCGGGGCTCAGGCTCATCGGGTACGCCGATCGCGTCGAGGCGCTGCTCGACGAGGCCGCGGAGGTGCTCGCCGCGCCTCCCGCCGAGGCCCGCGTGCTCACGCTCGCGGCCAGCACCACCATCGCTTCGTACGTGATCCCGCCGCTGCTCGCGGCCTTCGCCAAGAGCGCGGGCCCGCTCACGGTGCGGATGGACGTGGGCAACACCGAAGAGGTGCTGGAGCGCGTGCGCAACGGCGCGGCGCCGCTCGGCTTGGTCGAAGGCCACGCGCGCGCGTCGCGGGTGCGGCTCGAACGCTTCCTCGCCGACGAGCTCTGCGCCGTGGTGGCGAGCGACGCCGGGCCCGAGCTGACGCAGCTTCGTCGCGCCGCCGATCTGCGTCACGTGCCCATCATCTGGCGCGAGCCGGGCTCCGGCACCCGCGCGGTGGTGGAGCGCGCCCTCAAGAACGCCGTCGGCAATCGCCCGCCGCACGATCGCGACGTGCAGATCGGCAGCACCGAAGCCATCAAGGGCGCCGCGCTCGCCGGCCTCGGCGTGGCTTTCCTCTCGCGCTGGAGCATCGGCGCCGAGCTCACCCTCGGCCGCCTGCGCATCCTCCCGCTCCGCGATCTCGCCATCCCGCGCGCCTTCTCGTGGGCCCTGCCGCCGGGCGGCGCCACGGGCATGGCCAAGCGCTTCCAGCGGTTCGCCGCTCGCACGGCCGGATCGGCGCCGGGAGAGAGCTCGCGCCCCCACGCGAGCAAAGCCCGTTCGACCGAGCAGGCTTGATCGTCGCGCCGCTCTGCGCCCGTCCGCGATCAGCCTCGTTCGAGCGAGCGTCGATCACGCGTGCGTCGCAGCGCGCTCGATACGGGATTTCTCGGTCGGGCGCGATCCATCGGTGGGGCTGATGGCTCGATCGTTGGCGCCGGCGTCGGGTCGATCCGTTACCGGACGGAGCGGGGCTCCTCGGGAACGTGCTCGCGGTGTGTGAGATCTCGGCGTGACGGAGCATCCCGTGCAGGGCGCGCCGAGCGTGATGCGGCCAACGCGGCATTTTCTGTTCTGAATTCAAGCGGTTTTCAGGGCCGCGCGAGGGCCGTACCCTGTGCGCATGGCAAGCATGTTCTTCACCGCCGCCCAGCGAGGGATGGCAGGTGTCGCGATGGTGGGCGGGCTCGTCGTTCTGGCCAGCGCCTGTGGCAACAAGGGACCGGCGCCGGCGATCGACGCCGGGCCGGCCGTGACGGCGACCGCCACGGCGTCCGTCGCCGCCTGCGCGCCGGGCACGCACGCCGACGTGAACGGGACGTGCGTCGCCGATGATGCGGGTGCCGCCGAGGTCGCGTCCGCCGAGCCGTCCGCCCCCGCGCGTCCACCGAGCCGATGCCCCGAGGTGACGAACCCCGATCGCGTGGTCGCCTTCGATTGGAGCAAGGAGCTCTCGGTCGATGCGCCGCTGGCGGCGCGCCTGCGCGGCGCGTCGGGCAGCGCGGTGGAGACGCGCCTCCTGTCGAGCCAAATCGCCGGCGAGCTGCGCGCGGCCTGCGCCAGCATGGCGGCGGAGCTCGGCAACAAGGGCGTGTTCCCCAACACGCAGGTCGCCTGTCAGGCCGCCGTCGATGCGCTCAAGGCGACGCGCAAGAAGCTCGGCCCCAGCGCGAAGGTCGCCGTCCACGTCCACGCGCCGATCTGCCCGGAAGGCACGGAGGACGAGCGCCAGTGCGCGCAGAAATGCGCCGGCGAGGACAAGCTCCCCGACGCGAGCTGCGCGGGCGCCGTCGCGGGCCGCTGTCCCGGCGCGTGCACCGGCGCCTGCGAGATGCGTGCGCCGGCCACGTGTGACGGCGCGTGCATGGGCGCGTGCGAGGGTGGCTTCAGCGGCACCTGCGACGGCACCTGCAAAGGCAAGTGCAACGGCAAGGAGCTGAAGCCGAGCGGCGAGTGCAAAGGCAAGTGCGAAGGCTCGTGCGAGGCCGTCGGCAAGGGCGAGTGCAAGGGCAAGTGCATCGGCGGCTGCCAGCTCCACGGATCCATGTGCGCGGGGCTCTGCGCGGGCACGTGCTCCGTCCCGATGCAGGACACGAGGTGCCTCGGCGCGGTCAAGCTCGCGGGGGTGAGCCCCGAGTGCTCCGCGTACTGCGAGATGCGCGCTCTGCATCGGGGCGCGTGCAGCACGCCGCAGGTCGACGTCCGCGTCTCGGGCACCAAGGAGCCCGCGGCCACGAGCTACGCGGGCGCGATCGAGCGCCACCTGCCCGCCGTGCTCAAGACGGTGCACAAGCTCAAGGGTCGCGGCGAGGCGCTCACGCGCGCGAAGTCCGCGGTGGCCGACAGCGTGAAGGCGGTGACCGCCGGCGGCGACGCCGCGCTGCCGACGCTGGCGCCCTGCCTCTCCGGCTACGACAAGGCCGCCGCCGAGGGCGTGACGAGCCTCTTCGAGGACCTGCGCGCAGCCACCGACGTGCTCAACACCGCGAAGGCGAAGTGACATGGGCGAGTCTGCGACCCGCGCCGAAGGCGGCGCGCGCGCCCGCCGTGCGTCCGCGGTGACCGAAGGCGCTCCAAGGCGCTGCCCCACGTGCGGCGCCCAGTACCCGCTCGACTTCCTCGTCTGCCCCAAGGACGCGACCTCGCTCGAGCGCGCCGGTGACGAAGATCCGCTCCTCGGCGAGGTGCTCGCGGGGAGCTTCATGATCACGGGGCCGCTCGGCGAAGGCGGGATGGGGCGCGTCTACGAGGCCGAGCACGTCCGCCTCCCGCGTCGCTTCGCCGTCAAGGTGATGCTCGATCAGCTCGCCTCGCACCCCGATGCGGTGGCGCGCTTCGAACGCGAGGCGCAGGCGGTCGCGCGGGTGAAGAGCCCGCACGTGCTCGAGGTCGTCGACGTGCTGCGGGTCCAGAACCGGCCCTGCATGGTGACCGAGCTCCTCGAAGGCGAGGAGCTCGGAGACGTGCTCGACCGCGCGGGCAAGCTGCCGATCGGGCAGGCCATCGCCATCTGCCGTCAGGTGTGCCGCGGCCTCGCGAGCGCGCACGCGGTCGGCGTCGTGCACCGCGATCTCAAGCCGTCGAATCTGTTCCTCCTCGGTCGCGAGGGCGGCGTGCCCTTCGTGAAGATCCTCGACTTCGGGATCGCGAAGATGGCCGACGGTGCCCAGCTCACGCGCACCGGCATGGTGCTCGGCACGCCTGCGTACATGGCGCCCGAGCAGGCGCGCGGGTCGACCTCGATCGATGCGCGCGCCGACGTCTACGCGCTCGGGGCCGTGCTCTATCACATGCTCACGGGCGAGCCGCCCTTCTCCGGCGGCGATCCGGCGCTCACGCTGGCGCGCGTGCTGACCGAGGATCCGCGGCGCCCGCGCGATCTCGAGAAGAGCATCCCCGACGGCGTCGAGGCGCTCATCCAGCACGCGATGGCGCGCGATCCGGCGTCGCGCCCGGGCAGCGCGGAGGAGCTCGATCGACTGCTCGCGGCCTTCGACGAGCCGGGCGCCGGCATCGCCTTGGTCCATTCCGATCGCGCGGTGATCGCCTCCGCCGAGACGATCGCCGCCGAGGTGACCCCGCGCGAGATCTCATCCGAGGTGACCCGCCGCGCGCGCCGCGCCCGCCCCGCGGCCGTCGGGCTCTCCATCGCGTTCAGCGTGCTCGGCGGAGCCTCGGTGCTCGTCATCGCGGCGACGGCGCTCCGCGTGGTCGTCGGCGCGGCCTCGTTCAGCGACACGGAGCTCATCCTCATCGCCGTCCTCGCGCTGGTGACGACGATGATCCTTCTGCTCGGCGGCGCCCGCGTCCTCGTCGCGCGGTGGCGCAGCGCGCCTGCGATCGAGCGCCTCGCGGAAGGGCTGCGCAGCGCGGTCTCCTGGGTCCTCGTTCCCTTCGCCGCCCTCACGCTCGCCTTCCGCGGCTATGCGCTCCTCGGCCCGACGATCCCGCGCGACGTCGCCGGCTCGATCGAGATCGGCCTGCTCGCCGCTCCGCTCCTCGCGGGCGCGGCGATGTTCTCGCTCGCGCTCTTCCGCGCCCGTCGCCTGTGATTCTTCGAAGTCGGCGACGCCGCGACGCACATGCATTCGCGGCTTCGTATCAGGGCTTAAACGGATTTTAAGTTGTGGGTGGGGCGATTGCCCCGCACCGTGCTCTTCAGACGGCAGCGCTTTCTTCGGGTCGATCGGGAGGCCCGCGGTGCGCGACTGCGACGGGCCTGAAACCGGAGCTCGGCGCGGTCCTTCAACAGCGAGGAGCAACCATGAACGAACAGGCTTCTTTTCGTGCAGCGCTCGTGTATCGCCTCGTGGCTGGGATGGGGGTCGCCTCGGCCCTCGCCAGCGCGGCCTGCGGGGACACGGTGGAGGGCACCGGCGGCGCGGGTGGCACCGGCGGCAGCGGCACCACGACCTCGAGCGGGACCACCGCGAGCAGCTCGTCCGGCTCCACGTCGTCGAGCACGAGCGCATCGAGCACGAGCTCCTCTTCATCGAGCTCCGGGACCACGACCAGCAGCTCGTCGAGCTCGAGCGGAGGCGTCGAGAACGAGCGGTGCTTCCAGCAGACCGGCGCCACGTGCCCGGACATCGCGGCCGCCAGCGGCACGTACACGTGCACGGAGCAGAGCGAGCCCATCCTGAAATGGATCTCGGGGCCGACGGTTCAGGGCACCACCTGCTGCTACGTCGTCGAGATCGGGCAACCCTTCGATCCGCCGTGCGGCGCCATTCCCGGCCGGCCCTTCGTGGTGGAAGGACGCGCGCGCATCGCGCCGGTCGGCGCCGGCGTGCACGGATGGGCGGCGCGTGCGAGCGAGCCTGCTCCCGTCGCCGCGTCTCGCCCGCCGATGGGCGCGCTCTCGCCGGATGTCGCGGCGCTCGACGACGCCACGCGCGCCGCCGTCGGCCGCGCGTGGGCGATGGATGCGGCGTTCGAGCATGCGAGCGTCGCGAGCTTCGGGAAGCTCGCGCTGGAGCTCTTGGCCTTCGGTGCGCCGGCCGATCTCGTGCGCGCTACGCACGAGGCGGCGCTCGATGAGATCCGGCATGCGGAGATGTGCTTCACGCTCTCCGGTCGCTACCTCGGCGCGCTCGTCGGTCCGGGCACGCTGCTGGAGGCGCGCTCGTTCATGGGCGCCGCCACGCTCGCCGATCTCGCCGCCGCGACGGTGCGCGAGGGCTGCGTCGGCGAGACGCTCGCCGCGGTCGTGGCCTCGGTGCAGCACACGGACGCGACGGATCCCGCCGTGCGCGCCGCGCTCGCGATCATCGCCGAAGAGGAGAGCCGCCACGCCGAGCTCGCGTTCCGCGTGGTCGCGTGGGCGATCGCCGCCGGCGGCGAGGACGTGCGACACGCCGTTCACCAAGCCTTCCTCGACGCGCTCGACGACACGCGACGCGCCGCCGAGGGCGCAGGCGGCGTTGCTTCATCGGCCCCGATGCGAGCGCACGGCCGCCTCTCGGATCGCGAGGTGCACATCGAGCGCCTCCGCGCCGCCGAAGAGGTGGTGGTCCCGGCCATGGCTCATCTCCTCGGAGCGCAGGCTTCCTGAAGCCTGACCTCTCTCCGCTCGGCGAATGCCCGCGATCGTGATCATGGTCGCGGGCGACCTCGCGATCCGACGAGCCTCCTCCGCGCGATCATCCCCGTCGCTTCGATATCGCTCAAAGCCGTATGAATCAGCGATGCCGCGGCCGGAGCGGCTTGAGGTGAGGCTTCGCTTTCGCCTTGGGCTGCGGAGCCTTGGGCATGAGCGGCATCGGCGCCGATGCAGGCGCGATCGTCGCGATAGGTGCCGCGGTCGATGCATCGGCCTCGCCCGCGGCACCTGCGTCTCCGGCATCCGGCGTCTCGGGCGGCGCGGCGTCCGCCACCTCTTCGCGCGGAGGCGGCTCGCTCCCTGCGTCCACGGCCTTTTCGTCGAACTGGCCGCGATGGCCGGCCACGTAGAACAGCGCCCCCGCCGCGACCACGAAGGTCACCGCCAGGGCGCCCATCGCGGCGCCCCAGAGCACGGATCCGCTCTTCTCCAGCCCTCGCGAGGCCATCGCGCACACCTTAGCCCAGCGCCCCGCGACCTGTCGTCGTCATCGACATCGCCGCGCGCCGCCGCGGTCGAAACACGAGACCCCGGAGCCCGAGAATGACGCCCGTCGAAGGCTGCAGACGCCGAGAGAAAGCAGGAACGCAGGCGCGCGGGCTCGCGCGGAACGGCTCGATGACTTTGCAGTGATGCTCACGGCCGCGGCGACGCGGGCGCCGCGGACACCGTCGGCGCAGCGCTCGCAGGCCCAGGCTGTACCGAGGCCGTCGGTGCTGCGCTGGCAGACACCGGCACCGCGCTCGCCGCGCCGCGCCCCTCCGGTTGCGCGGTGCGGGCCTCGGCCACGAGCACCTCGAGCCATGCTTCCGCGTCGGCGCGGTGAGGCTCGCTGTCGTCGTGATCGCGCAACCACAGCAGCGCCGGCACGGCCTGCCGGCTCCCGCGCGCCGCCGCGCGCAGCGCGTGGAAGCGCACGCACGGCGTGTCGCCCTCGGCCGCGCACGCCAGCGCGAGGAGCGCCCGCAGATCGGGTGGAGCCGTGTCGTCGAGGCTCGCGAGCGCTGCTTCGAGCAGCACGCGTGCCCGCGCCGCGGGGACCGCATCACCGGCGAGCGCCGGCGCGACGAGGGCCACGCCGCTCGGATCTCCTTCGCGCATGCTCACCTCGGCCACGTCGACGGCGCGGCGCACGGCGCCGCTGCGCAGGAGCCACGCCATCTCGAGCGCATCGCGCTGCGGAAGATACGTGCGCGCTTCCGAGCGCGAGGGCAGCAGGCGCGTCACCTCGTCGAGCGATCCACCGCACCGCACGATGCGCTCGGCGCGCAGGTAGCGCACGAACGGCGTCTCCCCAAACGCGCCGAGGCGACGCAGATCCTCGTCGAACGCAGCGCCGTCCGCTGCCTCGGAGCGCGCGCTGCCCGGCGCTGCTCCAGCACTGCTGCGACACACGTCTTCCCGCACGAACGACGTCCCGCAGGGCGCGATGGCCACGAGCGGCGGCGCGGCGCCTGCCGGCACGAACGTCGTGAAGTGCGCCTCCACCACCGCGGGCACCCAGCCGGGCGGGAGCTTCCCGCACGTGGGCGCGTTGCGGTTCACCACCACGGCGGTCGCGCCGAAGCGCCGAATCGCGCGGCCGAGCGCGTCCGGATAGCGGAAGACGTCGCGCGAGAGACCGAAGTCCGTGTCGTCGAAATAGAGCGGCGTCCGCCCATCGACGTAGGTGCGCGCGTGGCCCGCGAGCGCGAAGCCGAGCGCCCCGCCCGCGTTGTACACGCTGATCACCGATCCACCCGCCGGCTGCGCGCGCAGGAACGCCGCCGACGCGAGAGGATGGATGCCCTCGGCCGGCCCGATCTTCCCGAGCGGCCCGTGCAGCGCATCGACACCGCGCGCCCCGACGGCGAGGCCCATCACGCCGACCGCGGCCCCGATGAAGCGCCACCAAGGCCGCTCCGGGAGCAGCGCCGCGAGCGCCGCCGCGCCCTCGGCCGCGAGCGGCAACGCGAAGATGGACGCGATGGGGAGGAAGCGCACCGCATCCATCGCCAAGAGCCCGCCGAGGATCGCGAGCCCGAGCGCGCGCCCTGGAACGCGGCGCGCCGCGATCATGCCGCCCGCGCCGATCGCCCACAGCACGAGGAGCACCACGCCGTACGGATTGTCCAACACCCCACGCGGATCGAACGCCGCCCACGCGGGCGCGACCAGATCCTCCACGTGGCGCGCGGCGTCGCCGTGCGCATGCGTCGCGAGGTATCCGACGAGACCGAGCCCGTACGCGCTCGTGAGCAACCCGGCGACGAGCCCGAACGCGACGGCCACGTGCACCGTGCGTCGCTCCGGCGCCGCGCGATCGCGAAACACCGAAGGCCCTGCGACGCACGCGAAGAGCGCGGGCGCGAGCACGAAGCTTCCATGAATCTGCGCCCAGAGGATCTCGACGCCGACGAGCGCCGCGCCGAAACGCACGCGCTGCCGGCCCTCGGCCTCCACGTAGCGCAGACCGAGCAGCAGGAACGCCAGGATCAGCACCACCCCGGCGGCCTCTGGACGCAGGCGCACGCGGCCCATCACCGCGCCGGCCGCGAGCCCGGTGACGAGCGCGGTCGCGCCGTCACCGATCCCCGGCCGAACCGCGGCCACGAGGCGCGTCGCCAGCACCGCGACGGCGGCCGCGATCAGCGCGACGAGCGCCACCAGCGCCGGCCACGATCCCACGCGATGCACGCCGTACGTGATCACGCCCCAGAGCCACTCCGGCACGACTGCGGGCGACGTGAACGCCGGCAGCGCGAGCGGCTCGGGGATGGTGCGCGCCTTGTACGCGAGCACCGCGCGCCCGAGGCTCATGTGCCAGAAGGCGTCCCCTTCGTGCTCGGGGTGGACGGCCATGGCTGCGCAGGAGGCCGCGAGGAGGGCCGTCCACGCGACGGCGAAACGGTCTCGCAGGCGCACGGGGCGCATTCTTCCATGCGCCCGCGCGCGGCGGCTACCACGAAGCTGTGCGCACCGTCACCGCGCGTCGTGCGCGCCCCAACGACGCGCGGGGCTCACCACGGCCACGGGATCGGCCCCGTCGCGCCGCCTTCGTTGGGCATCTCGTCGTCCCAGCCGGGCGTGCACGTCGGGATCCCGTTCGCCCAGAAGACCTCCAGGGCCGCGCGCATGCGATCGAGGTGGACCTCGAGCTCGATCTTCTTGTGCAGATCGACCGAGCCCAGCACGAAGTGGAACCGGTCATTTTCGAAGTTCGATTTGCCGTACGACACGTTGTGCTCGACGGAGATGTGGAACCCGCGATCGGGCATGTAGATCAGCCGGTCGTAGCTTGGGTGGAGGTACTTCGCCGGGTCTTCCCCGATCCAGGCGCGGAGCAACGGCTCGAGCATCCGAACGTGCGCGCCCACGCTGCCCTTGGCCTCGTAGTAGATGTCCCAGCCGATGGCGTCGCTCATGGCGCCATCGTCGAGCACCCCGAGCCGTCGGGCAAGGCTCCCGCCGGCCGCGGGCGCGCCGAGCTCGGGAGCGCAGGCCTCGCGCGTCGATTGCCGAGCCGCTCCGCGCTGTTGCGGTAATCGCGCCGGCCGGGGGCGACCTTCGCCCATCGCTCGGAATTTGGCCCGATGATCGCGCTTCGGGCATGCGTCGGCCGATGACCACGCCTCGCCTCCCTTCGCCCCGGCGCGCCGCGCTGCTCCTCGGGCTCTGCCTCGCCGCGCCCCTCGCGGGCTGCAAAGGCAAGGGCGGCAGCGCGCTCGCCAAGGCCGAGGCCAAGGACAACCCTTTCGCCAACGTCCCGGCGCCGGCCGTCGACAACCCTCGGCTCCATCCCACGCTCGCGGACACGCCCGTCTACGATCGGCCCTCGCCCGAGGGGAAGAAGATCGGCGAGCTGCGCATCGGCAGCAGCGTGGCGCGCTCGCGCGAGCCTTACGGCACCGAAGAGTGCAAGGGCGGCTGGTACGCCGTGCGGCCGCGCGGGTTCGTCTGCGTCGGCCCGGGCGCGAGCCTCGATCCCGGCATGGAAGCGCGCGGCATCCCGGCGCGCCCCGATCTCGCGAAGCCCCTGCCGTACCGCTATGCGCGCGCGCGCACCGAGAACGTGCCCCTCTATGCGCGCGCACCGAGCGCCGCCGAGATGGCCGCGAGCGAGCCCGATCTCCGCAAGATCCTCGGCCGCGCCGAGGACAAGGACGCGCTCGGCGCCGCCGCCAACGACGTGCCCCTCGATCCGCGCGGCGTGCCCACCGGCCCGGCCGTGCTCCTGCCCGGCGGCGAGGGCATCGCCGACGGCAAGCGCAGCGCCTCGGCGTTCTTCCAGTTCGGCATGGACGCGCTCCCGCCGGCCTTCGCGCCCGCGGCGGACAGCGTGAAGATCGGCGGCCTCAAGAAAGGCAGCGGCGTCGCCGTCGCGGGCTCGCTCGGGGTGGATGCGGGCACCGCCGCGCGCCGCTTCGGCGTCACCGCCGACGGTCGCCTCGTGCCCATCGATCGGATGAAGCCCATCCTCGGCTCCACGTGGCACGGCATCGATCTCGACAAGGTCGGCCTGCCCGTGGCCTTCGTGCACAAGCTCGGCGTGCATGGCTACTCGCTCGCCAAGGGCAAGGCCACCGAGCACGAGGACGAGGTCGAGCGCCGCGCCGCCATCCCGCTCAGCGGCAAGTTCCGCACGGTCGAGGGCGTGCGCTACGAAGAGACCCGCGACGGCACCTGGATGCGCTCGAAGGACATCGTCGTCGTGGTGAAGCGCCACAAGTTCCCCGACTTCGCCAAGGGCGGGCAGAAGTGGCTCGACGTCAGCGTGGCCACGCAGACGCTCACCGCCTACGAAGGCACGAAGCCCATCTACGCGACCCTGATCACCACCGGCCGCGATCAGCTCAAGGATCCCGCGACCAGCGCCTCGACCGCGCGCGGCACGTTCAAGGTCCTCGCCAAGCACGTCACGCGCACGCTCGATCCGCGCGAGGTCCAAGGCGCCTTCGACGTCGCCGACGCCCCGTGGGTCATGGAGTTCGAGCCCGGCCACGCGCTCACCGGCATGTACTGGGGCGAGGGCGTGGGCGAAGCCTCGACCTTCCACGCCGTCGGCCTCACGCCCATCGACGCGCGCCGCCTCTGGACCTGGTCCGACCCGCAGCTCCCCGAGGGCTGGCACGCGGTCTACGGCGGCGGCGACGACAGCACCATCGTGTTCGTTCGTCCGTGATCAGGATGGGGCGCAAGCGGCCCCATCGTGATCGACACGTGAGGTCGATCCGCCGCTTGACAGAGCGAAGGGCGATCGACCATAGTGCGCGCCCGCTTCGCCGAAGTAGCTCAGTTGGCTAGAGCAGGCGTTTCATACGCGCCGGGTCGGGGGTTCGATTCCCTCCTTCGGCACTGGTTACGATGGGGCCGCAAGCGGCCCCAAACCCCGGGCCGGCTTGGCCGGCCCTGGTGGTGTCCAGTGACCTCGCTTTGATCGACGTGGGGGCGTGCTCCAGGTGCGGATCGCTTGCCGATCTGCACTGGGGCCGCTGCCCTTCGAATCAGGTCTGTTGATTCGATCGACGTTGGTGCCGTCTCCCTTTCGAGCGGCGCTGGCGGGCTGCGGACCGATGCGCTCGCTGCCGTTGGCCTTGGTCGACCTGCTCAGGTCTCACCGGTTGCGCCGGCTGCGCTCGATTACGAGCGAGGCGCGTCGAGCGAGTCCGCGCGGCTCAATCTGATGCGCCTCGGTTTCGAGCGTGCGTTCCCGGGTGCGCATCGATCTGCTCGATGGCCCTCTGTCGGGCGCGTCGTGCGGCGTGAGCGTCGAGCCTGCGTGCGAGGTTGGATCGTGGTGACGGCGACGTGGGCGTGCGTATGCTGCGCCGGATGAAGTATTCGCGGACGGATACGGGCGACGAGACGGTCCTGGCGATCGCGGGGTCGCTCGACGCAGCGGCGGCGTCGGAGCTGCACGACGTGACCAATCGGATCGTGGAAGAGCAGAGGCGGTCGGTGACGCTGGAGCTCTCGCATCTCGAGCATCTCGCCGAGGGCGTCGGCGTCGCGGCGATCGTCGGGCTCGCCAAGCGCGTGCAGGGGTACGGCGGCGAGATCAAGATCGTCGGTCTGAAGGGCCAACCCCTCGCGATCTTCCATTTGCTGCGGCTCGAGAAGGTCTTCTCGATCTGAGCTCGGGCTGCGCGCCCTGGCCCCGGCCCCGGTATGTCGCGACCTGGGCTGCCGTGCTCAGCTCGATGTGTGCGTCCGCGATCCCGCGCACCAACGCCCCCGCGAAGCCCTCGGCGCGCTCCAGAAGCGCTCGGACGCGCTCCATGAGCCTTCGGGCGTTCTACACGAGCCTTCGGGGGTTCTACATGAGCCTTCGAGCGTTCTACACGAGCCTTCGGGCGTTCTACATGAGCCTTCGGGGGTTCTACATGAGCCTTCGCGCGTTCTACATGAGCCTTCGCGCGTTCTACATGAGCCTTCGCGCGTTCTACATGAGCCTTCGCGCGTTCTACATGAGCCTTCGCGCGTTCTACATGAGCCTTCGGGCGTTCTACATGAGCCTTTGGGCGTGCTCCGGTAGGCGTCCGGCGTGCTCTCGAAGGCTTCCGACGCGCTCCGGAGCTTCCGACACGCGCGGCGGAAGGGGTTGTTCAGGCGACGGAAGCGTGTCGGCGCGCGGTGATCGCGGCTCCCCTCGCCCCTTGGCCGCGGTAGCCTCCGGCGCATGATGATCTCGACGATTCGCATGCGATTTGCGCGCTCCCGGGGGCTCTCGTGAGCACGCGCGTCTTCATCACCGGCGGCGCCAGCGGGCTCGGGCGCGCGCTCGCGGAGCGCTATGCGAAGGCCGGGGCGCGCGTCGCCATCGCCGACGTGAACGATGCCCGCGGCACGGAGGCGCTCGCGGCGCTCCGCGGCGTGGCGACCGACGCCGATTACATCCACTGCGACGTGACGCGCGAAGAGGATCTGGTCGCGGCGCGCGAGCGCCTCGTGGAGCGTTGGGGCGGCGTCGACGTGGTGGTCAACAACGCCGGCGTGGCCATGGCCGGCGGCATCGAGGACGTGTCGGTCGACGACTGGCGCTGGATCATCGACATCAACCTGCTCGGTGTCGTGCGCGGGTGTCACGTCTTCACGCCGGTCTTCAAGCGGCAGAAGAGCGGCCACTTCGTCAACATCGCGTCCATGGCGGGCCTGCTCGATGTGCCCTTCATGAGTGGGTACAACGCCACCAAGGCGGCCGTCGTCTCCCTCTCCGAGACGCTCCAGAACGAGCTCGCCGGCGACGGGGTCGGCGTCAGCGTCGTCTGCCCCTCGTTCTTCCAGACGAACCTCGCCGAGTCGCTGCGCGCGCCCGATCGCGGGTTCCACGTCGTCGTGGGCAAGCTGCTCGCGCGCGGCTCGATCACCGCGGCGGACGTGGCCGAGGACATCTTCACGGCCGTCGCCGAGAAGCGCTTCTACGTGCTCCCGCATTCGTCGGGGCGGACGGCGTGGCTCATGAAGCGCTTCCTCCCGCGCCGCCTCTACCGCGCCATCAGCGAGAAGCAGATGCAGAGCATCTCGCGGGCGCGCGACAAGGCCAACGCGGGGACACGATGAGCGAGCCGCGCGACGGTGACGCGAAGCCGCCCGAGGTCCGCCCCGAGCTCGCCGAGCTGCGCGCGCGCCTCCACGCCACCACCGATGAGGGCCGCCCGCTCGCCGTCGAGAAGCGGCGCAAGACCGGCCAGCGCACCGCGCGCGAGAACATCGAAGACCTCGTCGACGCGGGCAGCTTCGAAGAGTACGGCGCCCTCGCGCTGGCCGCGCAGCGCAACCAGCATCCCATCGACGACCTCGTGAAGCTGAGCCCCGCCGACGGCATCGTCTGCGGCACGGCCACCATCAACGCGGCGACCTTCGGCGAAGATCGCGCGCGCGCCCTGGTGCTCGCCTACGACTACACGGTCTACGCAGGCACGCAGGGCCTCGTGGGGCACGGCAAGCTCGATCGCGTGCTCGCGCTCGCCCAGCGCCGGCGCCTGCCCATCGTGCTCTTCGCCGAGGGCGGCGGCGGTCGCCCCAACGACACCGACGCGCACACCGTCGCGAGCTTGGACACGCCCACGTTCCTCTCGTTCGCGGCGCTCTCCGGGCTCGTGCCGCGGATCGGCATCGTCTCGGGCCGCTGCTTCGCGGGCAACGCCGCCCTGCTCGGCTGCGCGGACGTCATCATCGCCACCGAAAACAGCAACATCGGCATGGGCGGCCCCGCGATGATCGAAGGCGGCGGCCTCGGCACGTACAAGCCCGAAGACATCGGCCCCATCGACGTGCAGACCAAGAACGGCGTCGTCGACGTGCGCGTTCGCGACGAGGCCGAAGCGGTGGCCGTCGCCAAGAAATACCTCGGCTACTTTCAAGGCCCGCTCCCCGCGTGGACAGCGGCCGATCAGACGGCGCTCCGCGACGCGCTCCCCGAGCGGCGGCGGCGCGCCTACAAAATCCGGCCGATCGTGGAGACGATCGCCGACACGGGCTCGGTGCTCGAGCTGCGCCGCGACTTCGGCCGGAGCCTCGTCACCGCGCTCGGGCGCATCGAAGGCCGGCCCGTGGGCATCCTCGCCAACGACTGCTTCCACCTCGGCGGCGCCCTCGACGCCGACGCCTCCGACAAGGCCGCGCGCTTCCTCCAGCTCTGCGACGCCTTCGGTTTGCCCATCGTGTCCCTCTGCGACACGCCCGGCTTCATGGTCGGCCCCGAGGCCGAGAAGACCGCGCTCGTGCGCCATGTGTCGCGCTTCTTCACCGTCGCGGGCAGCCTCTCCGTCCCGTACTTCACCGTCGTGCTCCGCAAAGGCTACGGCCTTGGCGCGCAGGCCATGGCCGGCGGCCATTTCCACGCGCCGTTCCTCACCGTCGCGTGGCCGACCGGCGAGCTCGGCGCCATGAACCTCGAAGGCGCCGTGCGCCTCTCGATGAAGAAGCAGCTCGACGCCATCGAAGATCCCGCCGCGCGCGAGCAGACGTTCCAAGCCATGGTCGCGTTCGCCTACGACCGCGGCAAAGCCATCAACATGGCCTCTCTCATCGAGCTCGACGCCGTCATCGATCCCGCCGACACGCGCGTCGTCCTCGCCCGCGGCCTTCGCTCCGCCGGCGCCTCGCAGCGCGAGCCCGTCGCGCGGCGCCGCATGATCGACACCTGGTAGCCGGCGACGTCGCACGCGCAACCAGCCCGCGTCCTCCAACGACACCGTTGCCGGCGCGGCCACCTTCGAGCCGATCGCCGTTGTCTCTCAGGCAACGCAGCGCGCGGATCACGTGCGATTCGGGCGGACAATCCACGCATGCGGGTGCCGCCCGGAGATGGCGCGTCGATTGCCATGCTTCCGGGAAGAAGTCCCACGCGACGGCTCGTTCTCGGGTGCTCCGAAGAACCGCAGCAGTGCGCCGATGGGGACCGTTACTCTGGAGATGGGAGGTCGACATGGCGTCTTGGCGGGTGTGGATCACAGGGGCGATCTCGACGGGCATTGCCCTGGTGTCGTTCGCGAGCTGCGGGGGCTCGAGCAGCGGGGGAACCGGCGGCGGCGGCGCGACGGGCGGCAGTGGTGGTTGCGGTGACGACGAGGGGATCGACTGCGAATGCAACGGCGAGCTCTACGGCCCGAGCTGCGTCGACGGCGTTTGGGACTGCGGCACCTGCGAGGCCGACGTCTCCTGCTCGCTCGCCGAGCATTGCGAGGAGTACCAGTATTGCGCCTTCGACGACGGGGAGTGCGGAAAGAGCGCCCTCGGTGTCTGCAGAGCGGTCGACGAGCTGGTGGAGTGCGATCCCGAGCCGAATGGGTTCGTGTGCGGCTGCGATGGTCAGCAGTACGCGACCGCATGCGATGCGTTCGCCGCCGGCATCGACACTTCGCCGGAGCCCTTCTGCCCGGCCAGCCCGTAATCGAGCGGATTGAAGTCGACCCGCGCGCAGCGGCGATGTCCCACGAAGGAATCGCCGGCTGCGTGCGCGCTGCGATCACCTCAACGCCGGATCCACACCGCCCACGGATCGCGCTGCCCCGTGCGCACGAACCCCGCCTCGAGGCCTTTGGGCATCGTGGTGCAGGCGAGGTCGTGCACGATCGCCTTCGCATCCTTGGCCATCGCGACGGGATCGCCGTTCAAGGGCGCATAGGGCCGCGGCTCCCTGCTCTTCTCCAGCGCCGGAATGGCGAGATCGGCGAGGTGGTAGAGCCCGGCCCGGAGCCCCTTCCCGCAACTGTAGACCATCACCGGATCAGGCGGGTTTCCGGGCGGAGGCGCGGCCGCAGGCATGGTGGAGAGCATGAAACCTTCCACCGACTTCGCCGTGCCGCCGTAGTGCTGGATGAAATCGAGAAATACGATCTCGCCCGCCAGCGTGTCGGGCTCGCGCGGCGCGACGTTGCGCCACACGAGGTGCGTGACGCCGTAGCTCTTGAGCTGATCGTAGACCTGACGCGCCGTCGGCGTGCGCAGGTAGCTGATGCCGCCTTGGTGGTACGGACAATCGGCCACCGTCGGCACACCCACGCCGAGGTGAGGATGGTAGTCGTGCACCAAGAGCGTGGCGTTCTTCGGGACCACGCGCCCCAAGCCGACGAACGGATCGGTGAACGTGAGGCGGTCGGCGCTCGCGCGGCCGGGCGTGCGTGTGAGCAGATCGATCGAGGCCTTGGCCGGCACGCCGATGTACGCGTGGCCGGGCATGAAATACACGTCGGCGCCCCACACGATCTGGAGCGCGAGCGCCGCGCCCACCCCGACGCGCGCCGCGATCCCCTGCCGCCACGCGAGGGCCAGGACCGCCGCCGTCGCCGCCGCCATCCACGGCAGCGCGGCCTGGAGATAGCGATCCTGATGATGGGTCCAATACCAGGCGAACACGCCGATCTCCGTGGCCACGAAGAGGCCCCAGAGCCGGCGCGTGCCCTTGAGGAACGGGAGCAGCCCGAGCGAGAGCGTGAAGAGCGATCCGAAGACGGGCGTCGACCCGTGGAAGCGCTCCCAATCGTTGGGCTTGAACGAGAAGGTCAGGAGCGCGGTCAGCGTCTGCTGCACGCCCTTCAGGTTCCGCTCCGGCCGCCAGAGCTGGTTCATGAAGCCGATATCGAAGCGAGCCGCGGTGTCCGCCGTCCACGGGTGGTGGTGTTTGAAGGTCTTGTGCAGCACCGGGTAGAGCGGATCGCCGTACCAAATGGCGTTCTTGAGCCAATGCGGCGAGAACAGCACGACGCCCGCCACGAACGCGGCCGCGGGCCCCGCCCACCACGCGCGCGGCGGAAGCGGGCCGCCGCGACGGAGCACCGTGCGGCCGAGGAGCCACAGCGCCCGGAGCGGCACCGCGATCAGCGCCGGCGCCACCAAGAGCAGCGCCCCCGTGTACTTGGTGAGCATCGCGCCGGTGAGCGCGAGCGCGAGGAGCGCGCAATACCGCGGCGCGAGCTCCTTCCATGCGCGCACGAGCAACAGATAGATCGGCACCGCGAACACCGAGGCGATGTGATCGGCGCCGAGGCAGAGGCTCGAGTCGTAGAGGAAGATCCCAGGGAAGAGGAAGCGCGAGACCCACGCCCAGCGATACGCGTTCGGCCCCACGCTCGCCGGCCGCACCAGCCGGCGGAAGAGCGCCGGGATGCCCACGAGCGCGACCAGGAACACCGTGAATTCGAGGTGCGCCGCGAGCTCGATGCGATCGAAGAGCACCGACTTCGGCATCAGGAACGCCCACGTGTAGAGGAAGCTCGCGAGGTGCGGCGCCGCCCCGATGAACGACCCTTCGGGGAATTTGCGGACCGCGCCGACGGCCACGTAGTGCTCGGCCAAACCGAGGTGCTGCCAGCGCGAATCGAAGGCCGCGTTGTTGGGCGTGAGGATGGCGAAGTAGACCAGCGCGAGCCCGAGCACGCCGAAGCCGTGCACGAGCAGGCTCAGCCGCGACGGCGGCGGCGCCTTCCGCCGTGCGGCCGCGATGTGCCGGTACGCGCGGCGCAGATAGCGGTAGCCCGGCCCCCCGCCCGCGACGAGCAGCGCGAGCGGCAGCGCGCTGAAGAACGCGTTCCCGTAGAGGCCGAGCAGGCCTCCGAGGAACATGCCGAGGAAGAAGACGTAAACGCCCGCCGCGAACGACACGGCCGCGTGCTCGTGCAGCGGCAGCACGCGCCCGCCCAGCGCGCGGCGCACGACGAGGTGCCCGCTCGAGAAGCACGCCGCCGCGAACAAGATCGAAAGGAGGCAATAGCCCGCGTAGCGGAGGAAGAGCCAATCCGCCACACGCTGGTGCTTGTTGACCAGCACGCCGAAGCCGACCGTGCCGGCGGCGAGCAAGAATGGGATCGCGGCCCGCCGGAGCCCATCCACCCACGTCGATCGCGTCACGCTCGTCCTTCCTTCGGATGCTCGAGCGGTCAGGCCCACCCGGAGCGAGGTCCGCAGCATCCGGACGTGCGCGCATCTGTCAAGGCTGGACGTCGCCCCCCGCCCATCATCGGGCCCACACCCCGCCGGCGCGCCCCGCGGCGCCTCGGCATCGAGGCCCTCCCGCGGCTATTCGGCCGAGGCGCTCTTCCCGGTCATCGTGTAGGACATGGTGCAAGGCAGCGCCAGCACGACGGGCGTCTCGCTCTCCTCGACCAGATCGGCGCAGTTCGATCCCGCGGTGGCCGCGAATGTATACGACAGCTTGCCCGTGAACGACGCCACCGGATCCGTGGCCGCATTCAGCTTCCCTTCGGCGTGATCGGCGCGCGCGATGGAGCAAGGCGGCGGGCCCACCACGTTGGGGTCGCGCATGTTCTGAATGACGGAGGTGTCGAAGCCGAAGCTCACGTCATCCGCGTCCAGCGTGCCCGCGATCGCCGCCTGCCCGTTGTTCCAATAGAGCACCCCGCCCGCCGTGTCGCGCGAGAGCCGCACGTCGAACGACCACGAGGCCTGTTGCCCGAGCGCCCCATTGCCGCACGTGTTCGACGTCACGTTGGCCGTGACGTCGTACGAGCCCAAATCGGTGCCCGGGTTGTGCGCGTCCTGGCGGCCATCGCCGAAAACCTTCTCACAACCGCTGGGAGAAGAAGCAGCCACGAGCGCGAGCAAGCCGATGCGAGCGAGCATGCTCCGCGCGTAACAAGCGCGAAGCCCTTCGGCCAAGAAAACGACGAAGCTCGTCCTCGGATCGAGGCGAGGAGGCGCGAGCATCGATGTCGAGCCCCGCCGAGGTCGATACCGCACCTCGATCCATGCTTGCCTTCTGCGCGGAAACGATGATGCCAATCCGCCACAGGAGATTCGTTGTCTCTCCCGACCTGCCATTTCCCGAGACCGCATGATCCGCGTGGTCGTCCCGTCATCGAATCGCACGCATGGTGATAGGCTCCCCGCGTGAAGATTCGCTCCGAGCTCGATCCGATGGGCATGGGCGGCCGCGCCTGGTACGTCCCCGAGGCTGCCGCGCTGGCCAAGTTGCCGCGCACCGCGGCGGAGCTCGTGTCGCCGCGGGTCGCCGAGATTTTCCGCGACGTCCCGGCGTGGCTCGGCGCGATGGCCGATCGCGCGCCGCTCGCGGGGATGCGCCGCTGGCTCACCTCGCTCCGCGACACGCGCTGCGAGCTCGAGGTCTATGCGACGCGATACACCGGCCGCGAGGTGCGCCTCCGGTTCCACGTGACGGAGACGTGGGCGCCGTCGTTTCGCGGCGCGCCGGGCAAGGCCGCGGTCCCGTGCCCCGAGATCGTGAAGGCCGTGCACGCCATCACCGGCCACATCGACACGCAGTTCGGCTGCTCGGGCACGCTCGTCGCGCTCGACGAGATGAAGACGCTCGGCCAGCTCATCGAGGCGCAGGTGGTGCTCGGGGCCGACGACCTCGCGGAGACCGTCGCGAAGCGGCCCGCGCTGCAATCGTACGCCGGCATCTACGAAGCCGACGGCGACTGGCTGTGCGCCGCGCCGGATGGGCGCACGCTGTCGTGCGGTGGAGAATGGATCGATGAGCCGATCGTCGAGCACGACGCCGACATCGCGGCCACGCTCGATCGCTACTTCGAGGCGCTGCTCGAACGGCGGCGCTTCACGCCTTGAGGCCGCGCGCGCCTCGGATCACCGCGGGTTCCACCACACGGCGCCCTTGCCCTCGATCGCTGCCTCCGCGCGAACGCGTGCCTCCTCGAGCTCTTCCGCGCGCATCGGCGTGAACGCTGCTGCTGCGGAGAGCGCGGCGTCCTGCTCGTTGGGGAAGCTCATCCCGAGCAGGGCCACGTCCGGATCGACGGTGAGCGTGTAGCGCACGCAGGTCTCGACCGAGAGATGCGGCAACGACGGCGCGCCCGTGTCACCTCCGCCCGAGCTCACCTTGCCGCGCGGCCGCGCCGTGAGAGGACGACCGTAGCCCTCGGTGTCGCCGAGGAGCTTGCCCGCGCCGAAGGTCTTGAAACAGACCGTGCCCACACCGCGCTCGCGCGCGAGCGGGAGGATTTCTTCGACGTAGCGGCGGTGCACGTAAGGCCCGATCGGAAACATCACCACGTCGCATCGATTCGAGAGGAGCGCGCTGCGAAGCACGTCCGGTGAATGGCTGGACACGCCGCGAAAGCGCGCCTTCCCCTGAGCGATGCAGCGATCGAGCTCGTCCATGCGCCCGCCGGGCTCCGCGATCTGCGCCCAAGCGGCGAGCTCCGAGACGCCGTGGAAGACGAAGAGATCCACCGCGTCGAGCCCGAGACGACCCAGGCTCGCTTCGATCTGCGGCGCGACCGGGCGATCGACGTGATCGACTTTGTCGATGACGAACACGCCCTCACGACGACCTCGAAGCGCAGCGCCGACGATCTCTTCGCTGTAGCCGTCCTCGTAACTGGGCGCGGTGTCGATCACGTTGAGGCCGGCGTCGAGCGCGCGATGCAAGGTGGCGACGCATTCGTCGCGAGGGACCGCCCGATCGGCGAGATCACCGATGCCCACCACCGTGGCGGTGAAGCCGGTGCGACCGAGCAGACGACGCGGAGCGAAGCGGGGAAGCGGCGCGGGAGAGCTCATGGCACCTCTACGTATCGATCAACGTCGCGCCGATATCCAGCATCGCGAGCGATGCTCCCGTCGGCACCGGCATCGAAGCTGACAGCGCGTGACGACGCCGGGCTGGAAGCGCCCATGCGATGGTGCGCGCGACGTGGTGCACGCCGTGGCGTTCGATACGAGATGGGATGGAGAGCTTCGAGCCCGAGCAGCGTGCCCCCGAAGAGGTGGCTCGGGCGTGAGGATCGCGGGAGAGGGGCCGCGCGCCCCTCTCCCCACGTGATGAGATGGAGTGATGTCGGGCTTTGCTCAGACCGGGATGCCGCAGGCGCGACACATCGCTTCGAGCACCGACTGGCGCGCATGGAGCGCCTGGCTGATCTGCGTCTGGCGCTGCACCTCGATCGCCGGGCTCCAGCCGAAGCCCTGCCAACCGTAGCTCGCCGGCCCGAAGCTCTGCGGCCACGTGTAGCTCTGTTGCCAGCCGTAGCTCGGCCCGAAGCTCTGTTGCCAGCCGTAGCTCGGCCCGAAGCTCTGCGGCCACGCGTAGCTCGGGCCGACGCCCTGCTGCCATCCATAGCCCATCGGCGAAGAGCTCTGCGTGTAGCTCATCGGCGAGAAGCTCGGCGCATAGCTCGACGGAGAGAAGCCCTGCCAGCCGTAGCCCATCGGCGAGTAGCCCTGCCAGCCGTAGCCCATCGGCGAGACGCTTCCCGGCGTGAAGCTCTGCGTGTAGCTCATCGGCGAGAAGCTCGGCGCATAGCTCGACGGCGCGAAGCCCTGCGGCCAACCGAAGCTCGGCCCCTGCCCTTGCGGCCAACCGAAGCTCGGCCCCTGCCCCTGCGGCCAACCGAAGGTCGGCCCCTGCCCCTGCGGCCAACCGAAGCTCGGCCCCTGCCCCTGCGGCCAACCGAAGCTCTGCGGCCAGGCATACGGCGTCTGCGCGAAGCTCGCGGGCCCGAAAGCCCACGGCGCCGCGCTCGGACCGTAGCTCGCAGGCACGTAGGTCGGCCCGTAGCTCGCCGGCGTGTAGCTCGGCTGGGCGAAGCCACGCTGCGCGACGAACGGCTCCACGCCGCTGAATCCGTAGGCCGCGCCGAAGGGCGAGTATTGGCCCGCGCCGAAGGGTGAATATTGGCCCGCGCCGAAGCCCGAGTATTGAGCGGCCATCGCGTGCCAGGGGCCATACACGGTGTCGGTGCCGGCCGCCGGGACGGGGGCGAACGGCGAGAAGCCATAAGCAGGCGCCGGACCGAACGGCGAGAAGCCATAAGCCGGAGACCCGGTCTGCCCGAACCGAGGCTGCCGCGCGAGGATGTCGATCGTCTGGTTGAGGTAGTCGTTGAGGACGCGGAGGTTGTTCATCTCGATCATCTTGGGGTCCATGGCATCTGCTCCTGATTCGAGGGCACTGCACGTCCGGGGCACGCCGCCGAAATGCGGCCACCACGGCAAGTCTCTAGGGGGCTCCGAAACTCGATGTCTGCGCGCCGGCGAGCCGATCCGGCGCTTCACTTCACTTCGATGGTCTGCCCGCCGTCGGGCCCATCGGTGGGCACGGCGATGACGAGGACGCCGTCACGCAAAGCCGCGTGAACACCTTCGCGTCGAGCGCGGGGCGGGAGCGCCATCACCCGTTGAAAGGCCCCACGGGGGCGCTCCGAATACCGCACGTCTCGGCCTTCGCGGACGCCGCGCACGACGAGCCACTCACCGACGACGGCCACGCTCACCTGACTGCGCGAGACGCTCGGCAAATCCAGGCAGAACCGCACCTCGCGCTCGACCTCGACGACCTCGAGCGTCGGCGTCCACGTGGGCGCGGGGCGCCCCATCGCCATACCGATCTCGGGCGCCGCGAGGATGCTCTTGAACTGCCGATATCGATTCTCGATGTGGGCCCGCGGATCGATCTCGCTCGGCAGCTCCGCGCGGCTGACCTCGATGGATCGCCCCGTGAGCGCCTGATAGACTTCGCCGACCTCGCGAATCGCCTGCTCGACGTCAAGCATGGTCATCCCCCCGTTCACGTCCATCCGAGGCGCCTCCAGCAACTCGGCCCCTCCTTCGGGACGTCCATTGCGTGGAGCCTTTTGCCTCTTGTCCCGCGCCGGCATCGTCAACGGCCCCGGACAATAGACGGGGTTTCGAAATCGTGTTGTCGGTGAATTCCCTCTACATGGGTGGGGCCGAGTCCCGGACACGACATCGACGGAACGCGTCCTCACCGTGCGAACGGCGCAAACCGTCCACGGACATCAACGCCGGTGTCCACACACGCGATCTCCACCGGCGCGCGGCGTCCCGAGCGTCCCCCGCGCCGCCCTCGGCGCACGTCGCCCATGGTGCGGAGCCCGATTCATCCGCCGAGAGGCCGCTCGTCATCCATCCACGCATCGCAACCATCGCGGCCGACGCGCGTGCGTCGCAGCCCACGTGGGATCCCAGCAGCAGAGTCGAGCTTCGATGGATGAGAACGAGAAAGGCAAAGGCGCGCGAAGCGCCAAGGCACAAAAGGCCGAGGTCGAGCATCGTCCCGAGGCACGATGCTCGACCCCTTCTTGCGGGCCGCTCTCTTCGATGGAGAGCGAGCGCTCGCCGTCGACGTGCTGCGATCAGCCCTGCGAGATGCCGGCGCAGGCGAGGATGCGGCGCGCGCGCTCGGGCTTCGAGCCATAGATGGCGTCGCGCGACTCGGGCGGGCGGCGCAGGAGGAGGCGCGTCATCGCCACCACCGAGAGCGGCGAGGAGTGTTGGGCCGCGAAGCAATCCGCTTGGGCCTCGGCCTCGCTGCGGCCTTCGTCGGTGGTGAGCATGTGCTGGTTCTGCAGGTGATCGAGGAGCACGTGCGCGTACTCGTGCGCGCGCACGAACTCGCGCGCCGGGCCCGCCGCGCGGAACAGCTCCGGGTTGTAGAAGATCACCGGCCCGCTCCCCGTCATCTCCGCCATGGCCGTGTCGGGGAGGCCCGGCATCTCCACCTCACGCACGTCGGGGCGATCGAAGCGGCGCATCACGAGATTGGAGAACGAGAGCGGCGCGCTCCACGTCGGCGCGATCGGGGTGACGTGCGGCGGCTGCGAGAGCCAGCGGCCCGGAACCTCGGTGGCCGTGACGCCGCGCGAAGTCCCCACCAGCGCGGTGAGGGCGGCAATCATGGGCGCGAGCTTCTGAACGATCATCCTCTCTCCTTCGTCTCGTGAGATCCCGAGTCTTCCGCGCCCTCCGCATTTCGGAGGCAAAGGCTTCACGACCCACCATCGAGGGAGCAGGACGCCACGGGAGCAGGCGCCGTCGGGGGCCATCCGCAGCGACGTACTGCGAATACCTGAGTGGTTAGCCCGTCAAGCAGTCTCGGGCAAGGTCACGACTCGCGCGCTCCGTGACACGGATCACGAGCCGTCCTTCACTACGTATTTCGAAGGCTGGAAGGCGCCGAGGAGAGCGCGAATCGCCCAAAGCATCTTCCGTGTTTCTCCACCGCTCTCCGCGTCGCCCGCGCCGCTCGGCGGAGCGCGGAACGCGCGTGTATCCGCTGTGTTTCACGAACGTTTCCAGCCTCACGGCGGAGCGCGCTTCGCGACGAGGAGCGGAATCTCTGTAGACCGCGACGACGGTCTCCGCGTAGAGTCCAACGTCGATGCTCGTCGCCCCGCGCGAGACGACCAAAGGCCTCTTCACTGACTACCCCGTCATCCCCGGCAGCTTCGACGAGCTCGTCGCGCGCGGCGAAGGCGGCTCCACCTTCGCGCTGCGCCCCGAGTTCGCTCGCGCGCTGTCGCAGCTCGACGCCGAGAGCCCCGAGGCCTTCGCGCGCTCGCAGGCGCTCGCGGAGCTCGCGCTCCTGAACCAAGGGGTGACGTTCTCGGTCTACTCGGACAACCGGGGCACCGAGAAGATCTTCCCCTTCTGTCTCGTGCCGAGGATGGTTTCGGCCGCCTCGTTCGCGCACCTCGAGCGCGGCCTCAGCCAGCGGCTCACCGCGCTCGGCCTCTTCCTCGACGACGTCTACGGCGAGCAGCGCATCTTCGAAGGCCGCCCCATCCTGCGGGACCTCGCGCTCGCGGCCAAGCTCTACCAGCCCTTCCTCCGCGGCGTGCGCCCGCCCGGCGGCGTGCGCATCCACATCGCCGGCATCGACGTCATCCGCGATCACGAGGGCACCTTCCGCGTGCTCGAGGACAACCTGCGCACGCCTTCCGGCGTCTCCTACGTGCTCGAGAACCGCATCATCTCGAAGCGCGTGCTCCCGCAGGTCTTCGATCTGGCCCGCGTCCACCGCGTCGATCACTACCCCACGCGCCTCGCCGAGACGCTGCGCTCCGTCTCTCCCGAAGCGGACGGCGCGCCCACCGTCGTCGTCCTCACGCCCGGGCCCTACAACTCGGCGTACTTCGAGCACACCTTCCTCGCCCGGACGATGGGCGTGGAGCTCGTGCAGGCCGCCGATCTCTTCGTCGACGACGACCGCGTCTTCGTGCGCACCACGCGCGGCCCGCGCCGCGTGCACGTCATCTATCGCCGCATCGACGACGCCTTCCTCGATCCCGACGTGTACCGCCCCGACAGCCTCCTCGGCGTGCGCGGCTTGGTGCGCGCGTGGGCCAAGGGCAACGTCGCGCTCGCCAACGCGCCCGGCAACGGCGTCGCCGACGACAAAGCCGTCTACGCCTTCGTGCCCGACATGATCCGCTTTTACCTCGGGGAAGAGCCGATCCTCGCGCAGGTGCCCACCTTCGTGTGCGCGCGCGACGACGACCGTCGCTACGTCGTCGATCACCTCGACGAGCTCGTGGTGAAGGCCGTCGACGAAGCCGGCGGCGTGGGCATGCTCATGGGCCCGCAGGCCTCGCGGGCCGAGCGCGCCGAGTTCCGCGAGCGCATCATCGCCGATCCGCGCAAGTACATCGCGCAGCACCGCGTCGAGCTCTCCACGTGCCCCACGTGGGACCCGAAGACGCGAAGCCTCGCGCCTCGTCGCGTCGACCTGCGCCCCTACATCCTCACCGGGCGCGACGGCAGCGGCCCCGGTCGCCCGTGGGTGCTCCCCGGCGGCCTCTCCCGCGTGGCGCTGCGCGAAGGATCGTACGTGGTCAATTCGAGCCAAGGTGGCGGCTCCAAAGACACCTGGGTTCTCAAGGAGGGTCCGGCTTGATCTCCCGCGTCGCCGATCATTGCTTCTGGCTGGGCCGTTATCTGGATCGGGCCGAGAGCACCGCGCGTGTGCTCTCCGTGACGAGCCACCTCTCCCTCGACGCGGAGCTGACCCCGGAGCAGTGCTGGCTGCCGGTGATCATCGTCTCCGGCGAGCGCGAGCATTTCTTCCAAAAGCACGGTGAGGGCGCGGCCCGCTCGGGAGAGATCGTCCAGCGTTACATGACGTGGGAGGACGACGACAACTTCACCTGCATCCAGCGCTCGATCGCGGCCGCGCGGGAGAACGCGCGCTCGATCCGCGAGGTCCTCACCTTGGAAGGGTGGGAGACGACCAACGAGCTCTATCTCTGGATGTCGAGCCCCGAGGCCCGCACCGAGTACGAGCGCGATCGCGACGGTTTCTATCGCCACGTCCGCCGCGGCGTGCAGCTCATCCTCGGCCTGTTGCGGAGCACCATGCTCCACGACACGCCCCTCGATTTCATCTGGCTCGGGGTGATGCTGGAGCGCATCGGCCAGACCGCGCGCGTGCTCGACGTGCACCATCACGCCTTCATGAACCTCGCCGGCATTCAGGACGTCGTGGGCACCGCGCTCTGGCTCTCGCTCCTCCGCGCCTGCTCCGGCTTCGAGCCTTTCATGAAGCGCAACCAAGGCCGCGTGACGGGCGCCGCCGTGGCCTCCTTCCTCATCTTCGAGCCGAGCTTCCCCCGCTCCATCCGCTTCTGCGTCGACGCCGCCAGCGCTCGTTTCTTCGAGGCCATCCGCCCTTCGGATCAACCCTCGCTCCCCGGCGGCGCGACCGCCGCGCGCCTCTCTTCCCTCGCCTCTTGGCTCCGCGCCCGCGCCGAAGAGCCATTGCCCGCCGACGTCCACGAGCTGCTCACCCACGTGGTCGACGAGACCGCCGCCGTGTGCAACCTCCTCTCCCGCGAGCTGTTCCTCGCGCAAACGGCCCCGGCGGAGCCGCCTCCGGTCTCTCCCGTGGAGACGTCCGGGCAAAGCACGCAGAGCCAAACGCAGTACGGAGCATGACGACGGACATCCTCCGCGCATGAGCGCAAAGGCTTCTCCCGCGCACGAGAGGCCTTTACCAGACTGCCAATCTCGTCTCGCGCTCTCCCGCTCGGCGGAGAGACAACCACCCTTCCCCTTGGATCACGCGACGACTCGAAACCTCGTTTCGATCTCGTGTCAGCGCTCTTCGCTGAACCAGCGCGGATCCCTGTTTGCCTCCGGCCCTTGGGGGCGGGTGAGCTCTTCGGCGAGGAAGCTCGCGAGGGCTTGACCAAAGGCTTGGACGCTGGGGCTCCAGCGGCTGGCCGCGGCGCTGGCGAGCCAGAAGCGGCGGCGCCGCCCGAGGATGTTGGGCAGCACGACGTGACGCCCGGAGAGGTCGGGCCAGATGGGGAGGAGCCCGATGCCGAGGCCCGCATCGACGCACTCCTGCAAGCTGCGCAGATCGTTCGTCGAGAGCGCGGGCCGCACGACGTGAGCGCCGCCGCGGCGCAGCGGCCAGCGCGTGGGATCGCGATCGGGCGTCGACCACGACAGGAGGCGATGATCGTCGAGCTCGGCGAGCGAGCGTGGGACACCGGCGCGCTCGACGTAGCTGCGCGCCGCCAAAGCCCGCTCCTCGAAGTCGCCGAGCAAGCGCGCGACCCAAGGCTCGCCTGGGCGCTCGCCGCTCGCGATGGCCACGTCCGCCTCCCGCTCGAGCTCGGCGAGCGGATCGGGCGCGAAGAACCCGACCAGCTCCAGCTCGGGCCAGCGCTCGGCGAGCTCGCGCGCGAAGGCGGTGAACAGCGCGCCCGGCAAGCCGCTCGGCATGGCCACCGTGAGCGTGCCGGAGACGGCCTCGCGACCGACCTGCTTCAAAGCACCTTCGAGGCGCCGCGCCGATCCGAGGAGCGCCGGCCCCTCCCGCTCGAGCAGGCGTCCCACCCGCGTGAGCACGACGTCGTCCTTGTGCCGCTCGAACAGAGGCCGGCCAATCTCCTGCTCCAGCACCTCGAGCCGCCGCCGGATCGTCGCGCGGGAAACACCGAGCTCCTTGGCCGCAGCGAGCACGCTGCCCCGCTTCACCAGCGAGAGAAACACGTTGACGTCGGCGAGATCCATGGTGGCCACGAAGGTACCAGCACTGGCATCCAAGTGGCCATTGTTGGTCACCTCGCGGAAGGGGAATGATCACGCCCGGAAGCACCGAGCCGCCGCGTACGTTCGGCGAGCCCCAAGGAGTCGAGGATGGACCGACATCACTGGGCCAGATACATCGAAGGGCTCGATCCCGAGCGCGAGCACCAAGAGATCTACCGGGTCCTCACCGGCCACGAGTTCTATTGGGACATCAACCAAGCGCTGTCGCTGGCGCTGTTTCGGACCTACGCGATCCCCTCCATCGGCCGCCTGCTCTTCGCCACGGGCGAGTTCACCGGCCGGACGCAGAAGCGATACGAGGACACCACCCTCATCCTGGAGACGATTCTCGAGAACGGCTTCTCCGATCCACGCGCGCGGACCGCGGTGCGCCGGATGAACCAGATGCACGGTGCTTACGACATCACCAACGAGGACATGCTCTACGTGCTCTCGACCTTCGTCGTCACGCCCGTCCGTTGGATCGACGACTTCGGCTTTCGCAAGCTCACCGAGGCGGAGCGCAGAGCCTCCACCAACTACTATCGCGAGCTCGGGCGCCACATGGGGATCAAAGGCATCCTGACGACGTATGCCGAGTTCGCGGCGCACATGGACGCGTACGAGCGCGAACACTTCGCCTTCGACGAGGGGGCGCGCGCCATCGCCGATGCCACGCTCGATCACATGACGACGCTCCCCATCAACCGGCTCGCGCCCAAGGCGCTGACCACGCGCATGGCGATGGCGGTGATGGACGATCCGCTCCTCACGGCCCTGCGCTATCCGCTGCCGTCGCCTGCCGAGCGCCGCGCCGCCCGCGCCGCCCTGCGCCTCCGCGCGCGCGTCGTCCGGATGTTGCCGCCCCGACGGGAGCCGATGAATGGACAGCGGTTCGGCAGCGTCCGCGGCTATCGTGACGGCTACGACGTGTCCCAGCTCGGGACCTTCCCGCGCGGGTGCCCCGTGCCTCACCGCAAGCGAGAAGCAGCGCCCGTCGACCCGGAGTGAACCTCGATGAAGATCAGCACGCCGCTCCAGAAGAAGCTCGGTCTCAAGTACCCGTTCGTGGCCGCGCCGATGTTCCTCATCTCCAACAAGGAGATGATCGTCGCCTGCGCGGAGGCGGGCATCCTCGGCACCATGCCCTCCTTGAACGCGCGCACGTCGGAAATCCTGCGCGAGGACCTCGCGTGGATCCGTGCGCGCACGGACAAGCCCTTCGGCATCAACCTCACCATCGGCCTCACTCCCAAGGAGCGGATCGAGGCGGACATGGCGCTCTGCCTCGAATTCGAGGTGCCCGTGCTCGTGACGAGCTACGGCAACCCGACGGAGCTGGTGAAGCGCGCGCACGACGCGAAGCGCTTCGTCTTCCACGACGTCATCGGCCTCGCGCACGGGAAGAAGGCGGTCGCCGCGGGGGTCGACGCGATCATCGCCGTGGGCGCCGGCGCGGGCGGCCACGCGGGGCGCGTGTCTCCGTTCGTCCTCGTGCCGTGGCTGAAGAAGGAGCTCGGCGTGCCCATCCTCGCCGCAGGCTGCATCTCCGACGGACGCCAAGTCGTCGCCAGCCTCTCGCTGGGCGCGGACCTCTGCTACATCGGCACGCGCTTCATCGCCTCGACCGAATGCGGCGCCGCGGACGCCTACAAAGAGCGCGTCGTCCGCGCCACGCCCGACGACATCGTCTACACCGACGCCGTCTCCGGCATTCACGCGAACTTCATCGCCGACACCGTGCCCGAAGGCTTCACGCCCGATCGCAGCCCGAGCGGCGCCAAGCGCTGGCGCGACATCTGGAGCGCCGGCCAAGGCGTCGGCCTCATCCACGACGTGAAGCCCATCGCGAGCATCGTGGAAGACCTCGCGCGCGAGGCCCACGACACGCTCGCCGCCTTCGGCTGAAGCGACGATCGAGAGCCTCGAACGGCGGCCCCGCGTCGCGACGACAGGCTCGGTATTTTGACCACGCGCACGTGCTCGCGTACGGATCCGCGATCCCCAAGGCATGCTCGTGGTGAAGCTCCGTCGTCTCCTGCTCTCTCTGTTGGCAACGGCAGGCGTGTCATGCAGCGACGTTCCACAGCAACCCGAAGAGACGGCTCCGCCCGCGGCTTCCACACCGCAGGGGCCGTCCCTGCCCCCAGCCCCGCTGCCCAAACCTCCTGTCCCCGAGCCGCCGCCGGCTCCCGAGCCCGAGGAGCCGCGCGACCCGCGCGCGTTGCCGATCATGGCCGCCCTCACGCGCTTCTTGGCGCAGCGGGATCCGGAGGACACGCAGTCGTCGAACCTCGCCTGGGTCCTCCTCGTCCACCCCCTCTCCGAGGCCGCTCCCACGCTCGTCGCGCTCTCGCTCGACGGGGATCAAGGCACCAGCGCAGGGACCTTTTGGTTTTACGCCCTCGCCGGCGGAAAGCCCAAACCGCTCGGCGAGCTCGAGAGCCAGGGAGAGGGGTCTCATCGCTTCTTTCGCACCAAGCGCGGAACCACCATCTTTCGCGCGTTCTGGTTTCAAAGGGCCGAGCCCTCGCCGCGCGATACCCATGTCGGCAAGTACGAAGAGTTCGAGATCGCGGTCTCCGGCATCAAGGCTCTCCATCGAGAGAAAGAGGTCGACGTAAATCTCCCTCGGGGGAAAGCGCTGTGGGCAGCGCCGCGCGGAACGGCGTATTCGTGTGACCTCGAGTCGTTCCGCAAGAGTGGATATTGCCCTCTGGAGAAGCTCGGCGAGTAGGCAGGCCTGATTGGCGTGTACCGCTGTCCCCGCTCGTTCGTTGCATCGGCCGAGAGCGGTTGCCGACGCGGTGTGGACGAGGCGCGTCGTCTCCTGATCTCGCCCGAAGGACGAGAGAGCCTGGCGATCGCGCTCGGTCATCAGCCTTTTGCTTAGGGAGAAACACCAACTGTCCCGCGCGGCGCTCTGTCCCCATGACAACGGCCATCGCGGCTCGGCCTCCGAGGGAGCTCGTTCGTTCCCTCGGGCTCGGAGCTGCGCCGCATGCCCCAGCTCCTCGACATCGCATCGATCGGCTCTGCTCGCCTCGCCGTGCTCGTGGCCGCGCTCGTCATCGTGTGTGGCTTCGAGCTGGTGAACGGCTTCCACGACACGGCCAACGCCGTGGCGACGGTCATCTACACGCGCACGCTGCGCCCATGGATGGCCGTGGCGTGGTCGGGACTGTGGAATTTCCTCGGCGTGTCGCTGGGCGGCGTCACCGTGGCGGTGAGCATCCTCGAGCTCCTCCCAGCGGATTTGCTCGCGCAGAATGGCTCGACGGCGAGCATCGCCATGATCCTCGCCGTCCTCCTTTCCGCGCTGATCTGGAATCTGGCGACGTGGTATCGAGGCCTGCCGATCTCGAGCTCGCACACGCTCGTGGGCGCGCTCCTCGGCGTCGGGATCGCGAGCTCGATGCTCTCCGGGCGCTTCGGTCAGGGCGTGCGCTGGGACAAGGTCGAAGAGGTCGGCCTCGCGCTCGTCCTCTCGCCGCTGCTCGGCTTGGGCGCTTCCGCGCTGCTCGTCTTCCTCACGAAGCGATACCTGCGGTCACCATCGCTCCACACGCCGCCCACGGACGGCCGCCGGCCACCGTTCTGGATCCGCGCGATCCTCTTCCTCACGTGCACGGGCGTGAGCTGCGCCCACGGAGCGAACGACGGACAGAAGGGCGTCGGGCTGGTGATGCTGGTCCTCGTCAGCATCGTGCCGGGCAGCTTCGCGCTCGATGGACACGCCGATGCCGCGCGCCTCGCGCATACGGCCGCGATCGCCCGCGACATCGCGACGACCGTGCACGACCACGCCACCGAGCCGGCGCGCTGCGCTTCGACGGACACGACCGCATGCGACGCAGGCGACGTCGAGACCCGCGTTTACGAGAACCTCGGCGTCATCCGCGCCGCGCTCGTCGGCAAAGCATCGATCGACGATCTCTCCGGCGAAACCCGCGCGGAGGTGCGACGGCGCATCGTCGTCGTCGACAACGATCTCGAAGCGCTGGAGCAGCAAGGCCAGCTCGTCCTCTCGCCCGAGGCTTCGTCCAAGCTCGACCGAGAGGTGCAGGATCTCCGCGCCCTCGTGCACTACGCGCCGACCTGGGTCCTCGTGATGGTCGCGGCCTCGCTCGGCATCGGCACCATGATCGGGTGGAAGCGCATCGTCGTGACGGTGGGCGAGCGCATCGGCAAGAGCCCCATGACCTATGCGCAGGGCGCGGCGGCCGAGCTCGTCACCATGGGCACCGTCGGTCTCGCGTCGGGCGCGGGGCTGCCGGTGAGCACCACGCACGTCCTCTCTGCAGGCATCGCCGGAACGATGCTCGCGCAACGCGCCGGCGTGCAGCCCAAGACCGCGCGCAACATCGCCCTCGCCTGGTTGCTCACGCTCCCCGCGTCGATGCTGCTCGCCGGGCTGCTCTTCATCGTCCTCGACGTCGCCTTCAAGTGTGCATGGCCTTGAGGCTCGTCGCTTCGCGCTGTGAAGCATCGCGCGCCCTCATGCACAGCGCGGACGATGCGCACGACGGAAGCGCGCAGGACCCCGCGCATCACGGAAGCAAGCTGGCGACGAGGACGCGACCGGGATAGGCTCTCGGCCGAATGCCGAATCTCCTCGCGCTCTCCTTCGAAGGCGAGCTCGCCCCCTCGATCGATCTCCGCTGCCTCCACGCAGGCAAGAAGCTCCCCGATGGTTGGGGCATCGGCTACTACCCGGGCGGCGAGCCCTCGGCCTCGGTGCTCAAGGAGCCCGCGCCCCCGCAGGGCAGCATCCGCAGCGAGCTGGTGAAGGCCTGGGAGCACCTCGAGTCGTCGATCTTCCTGCTCCACATCCGCAAGGCCACCTGGGGCAGCATCAGCGACGCCAACACGCAACCCTTCTCGCGCAGCTACGGCGGGCGCGATTGGCTCATCGGCCACAGCGGTAGCCTCGAGCACCGCCTCGATCCCATCGCAGATGCGGCGTTCCAACCGGTCGGCTCGACCGACACGGAGCTCGTCTTCTGCAAGCTCCTCTCGTGGATCGCGGCTCAAGGCGCGCGCAGCCTCGGCGATCTCGACATCAACGCGCTGCACACCTGGTTCGACGAAATGAACCGGCACGGCAGCCTCACCACGGTGCTCACCGACGGCCACGATCTCCTGGTCTACGCCGACAAATACGATGTCGGCCACATGCACCTCCTGCGCGTGACGCCGCCCTACGAGAAGCTCGTCTTCGGTGACGCCGACGTCGAGGTCGACCTCACCCGCCGCGGCACCAAGAGCCGCAAAGGCGTGATCGTCTGCTCCGATCCCATCCAGTCGCACACCAAGGTTCCCGCGGCGTGGAGCAAGCTCGCGCCGGGGACGCTCGTCCTCGTGCGCCAAGGCGCGGTGCGTGCCGAGGTGAAGCCTCGCCCGAGCGGCAAGACCGAGCCGCCGAAGACGCGCATCGCCCGCCCCACCCGCGCCGAGATGCGCCGCCTCGACGTCAAACACCGCACCGTCTATCGCTACACCAAGCCGGTCGAGAAGAGCACGCACCTCTACCGCCTCACGCCCATGCACGATCGCCTGCAAAACGTGCTCTTCCACGAGACGATGATCTCGGTCGAAGGGCAGATGCGGGAGTACGAGGACGTCTTCGGCAACCAGACCCGCCGCATGCTGGTGGACACGCCCTTCACCGAGCTGATCGTGGAAGCCCGCTCGCGCGTGGAGCTGCTCGACACCGACCCGCTCAACTTCCGCCCGCTCCGCGCCCGCTCCACCATCCCCCTCGTGTGGATGCCGTGGCAGCGCCAGGCCCTGCAACCTTATCTGCTCCCGCCCGAGCTCCCCGAGACGGAGCTGATGGAGCTCACCGAATACGCGATGAGCTTCGTGGAGCGGAACGACTACGATCTCATCGACACGCTCCTCGACATCAACTGGACCATCTTCAAGGAGTACAAGTACTGGCAAGGATCGACCACGGTGTTCACCACGCCTTTCGAGGTGTACGTGAATCGCCACGGCGTCTGCCAGGACTTCACGAACCTCTTCATCTGCCTCGCCCGCCTGCTCGGCGTGCCCGCGAGGTACGTTTGCGGATACATCTACACGGGTCCGAAGAATCCCAATCAGCGCCAGGGTGAAGCGTCGCACGCCTGGGTCCAAGTCTATTTGCCCGAGGTGGGTTGGAAGGGATTCGACCCCACGAACGGCGTCCTCACCCAAACCGATCACGTGCGCGTCGCCGTGGGCCGCAACTACGTGGACGCCACGCCGACCTCCGGCACCATCTTCGTCGGCGGCGCCGGCGAGACGCTCGAGGTCGACGTCCGCTGCGAGCTCGTGGAGCACTGAGCCGAAGCTCCCGCGGGCATCCGAGCCGACGGGGCGCGCGGCGCCGAAAGATCATTCGCGTCACCAAGCACTGACACGATTGCCGCCCAAGCACCGATCTCGTTGAAACGGCGCGCCACGCCATCCGCGCCTCCGTACGCGACGGCGAACGTGCTCGGGGCTTGCGAATCGAGCGCGCGTCGGTCTTCAATCCTGGGCTCGCGAGGACCACACATGGCGAGTCAGACGGCACAGATCGAAGCGAAGCTGACGCGGCTTGCGAAGAAGGCCGCCAAGGGTGACAAGGCGGCGGCCGATCAAGTCCTCGCCGGGCTCGCCGAGCTGGTGAAGGCGCCGGCGCCGCGCGCTCATGTCTTTCCCACGCCGGCGAGCGCCATCTTCGCCGTGGTGGACGCCTTCGTGAGCGAGGACGAGCCCCACGCGGCCACGCTCCGCCGGCTCGCGGGCCCGTTCCTCGATGCCATCTCCGCGCGGCCCGAGCACTACGGCATCCCGTGGGCGTTCAAGCCGGCCGAGTCGGTCGGCGTCGCGGCGATTCCCCACCTCGCAGAGGCCCTCGATCGCGGGCTCGCCCTCACCTCGCCGGCCGAGATCGAAGCGCTGGGCCGCGCCAACCCGATGAACGTGGCGGGCTTCGCGCTCGCGGAGAACGCGCTCAACCGGCTCTTCGCCTACGACGATGCCGCGGACCGAGCCGCGGAGGCCGTGGTCGCGCTGCCGTGGACCGATGATCGCTTGTGGCTCGTCTTCCGCGTGCTCTCGGGTGGATATGGCGGCAGCTTCTCGGGTGTCGCCAGCATCACCGGCGCGGTCGCGCGCAACATCCTCGCGAAGCTCGTGACGAAGACGGCGTCGATCGAAGGCCCGGGCGCGACCAAGCTGCGCGCGCTCCTCGTGCGGGCCAAGGTGATCCCCAAGAGCTCGGCCCGCGGCGCCGCGCCCGCGAAGCTGCCCAAGCAATTGCCGCTCGACGTACCCGGCGCGCTCGCGTTGCTCGAGACCTGGAAGCTCTCCGCGGCCGACGTGGAAGCCGGCGCGCCGGCGAAAGCGCGGGAGATCACCTCGCTCGAAAAGCAGCTCGGCCGCGCGCTCCCCAGCGATCTCGCAGAGCTCCTCGCGGCCCACGGCTCGATCGGCGATCGCGAGATCGGACCGCCAGCGCGCATGAAAGAGCTCCTCGGCGAGCTCGAAGGCATGATCGAAGAGCACGAAGAGGAAGCCGACGAGGCGCCTTCGGGGAAGAAGGGTGATCTCGACATCCGCGCCTTCGACCCGCTGAAGACGGGTATCCCGCTCGGCACCGACGTATCGGGGGATTTGTACTTCCTCGCGACCGGCGCAACGTCCGAGGCCGGCACGGCGCCCGTGATCCGGTTCCGCCACGATCAGGCGCTCGTCGCGGCCATCGCCGCCGACTCGCTGGGGGAGTACGTGGCCATCGTCTTCGCCCGCGTGTTCGCGCGGCGCGAGGGGCTCGAACGGGAGCTCGAGAAGATCGAGGAGCGAAAGCGCCGCGTCGTCTCGGGCTACACCGCTGCAAAGAAGAAGCGCGCCGCCACACGCGCGTGACGCGCCACTCGAGCCCTCGCGCGCTCAACGACTTGTCACTTGGGCGGCTCGAGCGGGGCGCAGGTCGACACGCCCGCGCCCAGGATGAACCCGGGCACGCCGAGATCGGCGTCGACCGTTTGCTTCACGGTGCCCGTCGCCCACTCGAGCTGCGCCACGCGTGCCTTCCCGTCCGGTGCTTGCGTGAAGAGCCAGAGGTCGCCGCCCCAATGCGCGAACGCGAAACCGCTCTTCGCCTCCAGCGGTACCGGCTTCGTTTCGAGCGACGCGCCCGTCGCCGCGTCGAGCTTCGCGACGCTCACCTTCGGAGCCTTGATGTTCGACACGTCGACGACCATCGTGAAGAGGTTTCCGTCCCCCGAACCGGAGAGCTCCGAGTTGCTCGGCACCGGCGCCTCGAGCGGCCCGATGATCGAGATCTTCAACGTCGCCGTGTCGATCACCCCGAGCTTCGCCATCGGCTGCGACGGTTGCCCCGTCCACGCCGAGCCTGTCGCCGCGATGTAGAGCTTCTCGACCGTCGACGTGCCGACCGTCGCGAAGCCCATTCCGTAGCTCGACACCGTCTCTTGTCCGAGCTCCATCCCGCTGTCGGTGCACGCGGCGGTCGTCGTGCTCACGCGTGCGAGCGCGCCGCTCGCCATGCTGACCCACGCGGTCCCTCGGCGATCGACCGCCATCGAGTGTGGATAGGGAGCGTACGGCGTCGATAGCTGGCAATCGAGCTTTCCGATGTTCGTGTACGTGAGCGCCACCGGATCGAAGCGGAGCAAATGGGCCTCCGCCGCGCTCTGGTCCCACGACAGCACGTAGATCTTCTTGTTGTCCTCGGTGCAGTCGTCGCCCGACGACGCGTCGCCGGGCTGGATGATCGGATCGTCGTCGGGCGCGTCGATCGTGCCCGCGTCGCGCGTCGTGTCCCCTCCGGTCGTCGTGTTCCCGAGCGCCGGATCACTCCCGCACCCGGCGAGCAACGCGACGAAACCACCCAGCCCCTCGTCCCCCACGTTTCGATGGTCATGGCGAGACGCTACGTCGCTCACGGTCGCGCTGACTTTCGAGAACGTGCGCTCCGTTGCTTCGCGATCGGGCCGGCATTCGGGGCCATCCCGAACACCTTGCGGAACGTGGCGCTGAAGTGCGCCGTGCTCGCGAAGCTCGCGTCGAGCGCCCCCGTCGTCCACGAGGCTCCCGCATCGAACGCACGCAGCGCGAAGTAGATCCGCGCGAGGACTCGATATTGGCGAAACGTCAACCCGACCTCGGCGCGGAAACGGCGCATCAAATGCCACGGCGAGACGCCGAGGGCGGCCGCGTGCTCGGCGATGTCCCATTCGAGCTCGCGCCCCTCACGGAGCTTTGCCGACAGCGCGGCGACCCTCGCGTCGTTCGGGGCCCGAAACCCCGCCGGCAAGTTGGCGAGCGAGCCTTCGCCGAGCGCGCGGCGGAGGGCGGGGAGATCCCCGCCGCGAAGCGGCCCTGCCTTCGTGGGCAACGCATTCGCGTGATCGAGCAGGATGTCGAGCGGATCGAGCCACAACGCCGCGACGCGCGACGTCCTCCGGAGATCGTCGGCGCGGCGCACCCCCGCCGGCACGTACACGACGCGCTGATCGCTGAGCCCGCCGCGCGCAGCACGGATGCTCACCGTGCCTTCGAGCGCGACGATGAAGTTCGCCGCGAGCGACGCGTGCGGCGCGACATCGACAGGAGGCCCGACGTAGAGCGCACGAAACCCTGCGAGCGAGAGCGTCCCCGACACGCCCGCAACGTATCAGCAATACGTCTCTCCCTCTTGCGCCTCGACGACGCACCCCTCCGGACCACGCACCGTCGAGAGCTTTCGAGGAGGGCGTCCAGCGATCCTCAAACGCGGCTGAATCGACTCGTTCGCGCGAGACCGCAGCCCAAGCGCTCGCCCCAGCGCATACCGCCATTCGAGGAGATGACGAGCAATCCCAAGCAACTCGCCCCTTCACGGGCGCGCTCGGCCTCACGGTGCCGCGTTGCTTGCCTCTTCCCCGAGGCTCAGCGATCGCAGTTCACGAAGCGCTCGCGCACGCCGCCGGGCCGGTTCTGGTGGAACGCGCCGGGGACGAGCGGCGGGTTCCAGAACGCTTCCTTGTATTGAAAGACCACGTCCTGGCCGCTGTTGGGGACGCGCATGCGGATCGATCGCGGGAGCTCCGCATCGCACGCGGGGCCGCTCGGCGGGATGGGCTCGTCGATGCCGTCGGGATCGGTGCGCGGGGCTGCGGTCGTCGCCTTCTCGTGGCGGCTCAGCTCGGCGTCGTAGAGATCGACGTCGCGCTGCGCGACGCGCACGTGGGTGACCCGCACGCGCTGCTGCTCCCACGGCTTGTCGAAATCGTCGGGGCGGACCTGGAGGTGGACCTCCTCCTTCGCTTCACGCGTGCTGTCGAGGAGGATGCGGTAGAAGCCGCCGTCGCTGCCGTCCCACGTGATGCTCGACGCCTGCGGTTGATGGAGGAGCACGGGCGCCTCGCCGCGCAGGAGGCTCACGAGCGCGTGGCCCGGCAGGGGGACCTGCGTGAGCCGGGCCAGGTTGCAGGGGCTCGCCGGGCCGTGGAGAAAGAGCTTCTCCTTGATGTCGAGCATCTCGAACTGCTGCCCATCCGAGGTGAGCGTGTAGACGGGCGTACCGAAGGCCACGACGTCGAAGCGCACCCGATCGGGGTTCACCGCGAGCAGCAAGACCTGCCCGCGCACGCGGCCCTCCTTGGAGAAGTGATCGATCTTGGCGTCACCCTGCACGCCGTTGACGCAGGCGTAGGTGTCCTTCATCCGGCCGAGGGCCGCGTCGGCGTTGGGGAACGGGAACTTCGGCGCCCGCGCCGCGCAACAAGCGGTGGAGAGGCAGATCGCGATCGGGCCGATCGACCGGAGGATCTTCGTCATCGAGGCGACCGTTGCAGCGATCGTCCGCTTCGTCAATGGCGCGGCCGTGCTCGGTGGCTCGAATCACCCGACGCAGTCGGTGATGACGCTGCGACACGGTGAAATGAGATGTCGGCGGCAGCCTTGGATCGTAGGTGAGACGTTCGATGCATGATGCATCGAAGGAGCGCTCGTGCCCGAAACGGATCGTTACCGGGCACGAGGCATGGAGGGATGGGTCAGGAGGCGCGGAGCGCTTCGAGCAGATCCACGTCGGGGATCGCCACGGGGAGGCGGGCGCGGATCACGGCGACGTCGTTCTCCTCGCAGAGGCGCGCGACGGCGAGGCCGTCGAAGAGCGCGATGGGCGCGGTGCCGGGCACCGAGGCCTCCTCACGAGCGCCGGACAGCGTCTGCCCCGCGGTGAGGATCCAGCCGGCGTTCGCCGGACCGTAGTGGTGCAGCGAGCCACGCAGATCGGAGACACGCTCGCGGCCGATCTCGCGACCGTCGCGGCGAATCACGATGCCGATGCGGAGCTCGTCGGCCGAGGCCGCGCGGAGGATGCCGGTGAAGTGCGACTCGCCGCCGGGCGCGCCGGGGCGGCGCAGCGCTCGGATCTGGCTCACGCCGACCTTCTCCAGCGCGAGCACGCAGAGCTCCACGAACGCGTGGCCCGGCAGCTCGCCGAGCTTGCGCGCGAAGGAGCGGCGCGCGGCATCGCGGTAACGCTCCACCGCGGCGAGGGCCTCGGCCTCGAGGCGCGCGAGATCGCCCGAGAGCAGCCAATCGGTGAGGGCCACGCGACCCCCCGCGAAGCGGAAGCGCGGGCGCTGGCCGGCGGCGATGCGGCGCGCGTTGTCGGCGCGCACGGCGGCCGCGATCTGCGACTGCACGAGCTGCACGTCGCCCGCGAGGCGACCGCGGCGCTGCGCGGTCTCGGCGATCTGACGCAGCGACACCGCGCCCGCGTTGCGATCGAAGGTCGAGAGGATGACCGCGACGGCGTCGCCCAGCTCGCGGCCGGCGAGGTCGTCGAGGGCGTGCCCTTCGCCGCCGGTCAGCTCGATGACCTGCGGACGATACGGCGCCTCGGCCGGGGCCATGTCGTTGCGACGCTCGCTGTACGACGGCTCGCGATCGCGATCGCGGCCGCCGCTCTCGCGCCCACTGTCACGCGCATCGCGGCCATCTCGGCCGTCGCGACCATCACGGCTGTCACGCGGGGAGAAGGCCGGCGTGGCCGTGTACGTCGGGAGGCCGCCGCCGCTCGGCGCCGGCTCGCCATTGGTACGACCGCGACGACGGCGACGGCGACGGCGACGACCCTCGCCCTGCTCACCGCCCTGCGGAGCCGCGCGATCGTCACCACCACCGAGGATGGGCTGATCGTCGTCCTCTTCCTCGTCGAACATCTCGGCCGCGCCCGCGGCGGCCTCGGCGCGCATCACGTCATCGGGACCCGGCGGCTCGGCGTCCTCGTCCTCGTCGAGCTCGACGCGCGCGGGGCGCGAGCGGGCCGCCATCGGCACGGAGGGCGCGGGCTGCGGCGGGGACGCCGGCGCGGGCTCCTCCTCGATGACCGCGACGGCGGGCTCCGCGTGGACCTCGGCCTCCTCCGCGGGCTCCTCGAGCTCGGCTTCCTCGACGGGCGCCTCTTCGGGCTCCTCGTCCTCGCCGCCGATGAGCACCTCGTCGTCCTCGTCCTTCACCTGCTCGGTGACGGCGGTGGGTTCGGGCTCGGGGCGCGCGGGCTTCTTGCCCTTCTTCGCGTCGAGGCCGGCCTTGATGGTCTTGTCGTCCCACTCGCGGAGCGCGAAGACGCCGGGCTTCACCCGCACCAGCGGGTTCTCGGGCGAGTCCTTCTTCAGCGTGGCCGCGAGCCGAGCGCCCATCGTCACCTCGGGGCTCTTGCCCACGTGGCTCAGCAGGTTCTTCTCGATCGCGATGTCGGTGATCTCTTTGTAGTGAAGCGGGCGACCCACGAGGCGAAGGACCTCGGCCGCAGCATCCGTGAACGTCATGTTTTCGCGTATCCTTGGCGCGCTGCGACCCCGACCCTGAAACTGAGGAACCGCTCGGGCGCGCTTCCGTTCGTCGCCGTCGGCGGACGGTCGTCCAGAAGTGACGAGCCGCGGGAGAACCCGCCGCGGTCGGGAAGCGCACATTCGCTCCCACTCGAACGCGGCCGCTGGGACTAGGGTGGGCGTAACACGGCGATCTCGGGCCGTCAACGGTACGGGCGCCCGCGACGAACCTACTCTTGCCGGAGTTTCACGGGCGCGCTTGACGTGGGCGCAAATCGCTACCAGCCTGGTTACAGATGTCCGCCAACAGCCGCTTCGCCGTTGCGACGCATCTCCTCGCGGGGCTCGCCTTCGCCGAGCGAGGCGATGCGAAGGGCGAGCCGGTGTCGTCGGAGACGCTCGCCGAGAGCGTCAACACGAGCGCCATCGTGGTGCGCCGGCTGCTCGGAACGCTGCGCGATGCCGGCCTCGTGCAGGGACACCTCGGTCGCCGCGGCGGAGCCTCGCTCGCGCGGCGACCGGAGGAGATCACGCTCCTCGACATCTACCGCGCCGTCGACGATCCCAACGTCTTCGCGTTCAGCAAGAACGCGCCGAATGAAGCATGCCCCGTGGGCTGCCGGATGAACGAGCTGCTCGCGCCGGTGTTCGACGGCGTGCAGAAGGCCATCGAGGTCGAGCTCGGCCGCATTCACCTCTCGGATCTCCTCGTGGATCTGTGAGGGCCGTCGTTTGCCATAAATTGTAACCGTTTTGGTTACCATAATGAAAGAAGGATGACCGACATGTCCGAAGCGCTGCTCTTCTCCCCTCACCGGCTCGGTCGCATCGAGCTCCGGAACCGCGTCGTCATGGCGCCGATGACCCGCAGCCGATCGCTCGGCAACGTGCCCGGTGAGATCGTGGCGACGTACTACGCGCAGCGCGCGGAGGCTGGGCTCATCATCACCGAGGGCACGTCGCCCGCGCCCGAGGGGCTCGGTTATGCGCGCATCCCCGGCCTCTTCAGCGCCGAGCAGGTGCGCGGTTGGAAGGGCGTGACCGACGCCGTGCACCACGAAGGCGGCCGCATCTTCGTGCAGCTCATGCACACGGGGCGCGTCGCGCATCCCGACAACCTGCCCGCGGGCGCGCGCCACCTCGGCCCCTCGGCCATCGCGGTCAACGAGACCATGTACGTCGACGGCAAGGGCCCGCTGCCCATGCCGGCTCCCGAGGCCATGAGCGAGGCCGACATCGAGCACACCATCGAGCAGTTCGCGCGCTCCGCCGAGCTCGCCATCGAGGCAGGGTTCGACGGCGTCGAGCTGCACGGCGCCAACGGATACCTCATCGATCAGTTCCTCAACCTCGCCTCCAACCAGCGCACGGACGCGTGGGGCGGCTCGGTCGAGAACCGCATTCGTTTCGCCGTCGAGGTGGCCAAGCGCACCGCCGCGCGCATCGGCGGCGATCGCCTCGGCATCCGCGTGTCGCCCTACGGCGCCTTCAACGGGATGACGACCGACGACGCCGTCGAGGACCTCTTCGAGACGCTCGCGCGCGAGCTGTCCGCCATCGGCCTCGTGTACCTGCACGTCGTCGATCACAGCGCCATGGGCGCCCCCGAGGTGAAGCCGAGCATCAAGCGCAAGCTGCGCGAGGCCTTCCAAGGCACGTACATCCTCTCCGGCGGCTACGACCGTGATCGCGCCGACGCCGATCTCGCCGAGAAGAAGGGCGACCTCGTCGCCTTTGGCCGCCCTTTCATCTCGAACCCCCGCTTGGTCAGCAAGCTCCGCGATCGCACGCCGCTCGCAGCGCCCGATTTCCCGACGTTCTACACGCCGGGCGAGAAGGGCTACACCGACTATCCCCTCACCTGATCACGGCCGACCCGTTCGGCCCGGAATGGGACCGCGCGCGGCCCCATCGTGATCAAGAGCGCTCTTCCAAACCACCTGAGCCGGCACGGCGATTGTCGTCGTGCCCTCGTGGTCGCATTCACGACACCTGCCTGCATCGAGAATCCCGATCAAGGACCTTTCCGAAGGCCTCCATCGAGATCTGGATTCATCATCTCTTTTGCGTCGCACACAATCCCCTCCTCGAGCCAACATGATATCGGCGCGTGCAGACTCGATATGTCGGCGAGTATCGATATTGCTTTGGGTCGAGATCCCTGGAGACGGATGCTCGTGAAGGTGACCGTAGGGTCTCCGGCGTCTGCGCGGTGCGCGCGGAGCGCGTGGGCTCCCGACCGGTAGGCTGCTGTTTCCCGAGGCGGCGCCGAGGCAGCCTGGCCGGGCTGCGCGAGGCGTCCGTCTTGGCTGGAGCAACCGCCGTTGACGTAGGGGCCACGGACACGTATCGTCGCTGCTGCCGCGCCAAGAACGCTCCGGCGCGGTGGGCTCAGCCGCTGCCAATCGGTTGGCGGCGGCCACGTCCGGAGGGTTGGGGCGGGCGCTCGGGTGGCTACGTGAGAGGGGATCTCGCGGGGCTCGTCCGAGAGAGGGGATGAAGGGGAAAGCGCCATGGCGACCGATCTCAATACGCTCGTCGCGAAGGAGAAAGCGCAGAAGGACGCGCTGGAGCAGGACGTCGCCGCCGGCGCGACCGCGCAGGCCAAGCTCTTACAGGTCGCGTCCGTGTATGACGATCTGCTCGCGATCCAGAAGCGACAGGCAGCCTTGGCCGGCGGTGCCGATGCTCGCCTCGCCAACGCGAAGAGCCGCGCCGCCGCGGTGACGGCCGGGCTCGCGCCCATCGACACGATGCTCGCCTCGCTCCCCGGTGGGCTCAAGCTCAAGGACTTGGACGACATCGTCGCCAAGGACCTGCCCAAGCCGCCGACGGCGAGCTTGAAGAAATGGTCCGAATACGTCACCGCGCTCGCGACCGCGCAGACGAACCTCGATACCGCGCAGAACAACACCGAGCGTCTCCGGCTCGCCGCGACGCGCGCGCAGGAGGATTTGGCGCTGGCCGAAGCCGACGTGGCCTCTTCCACGGATCGCGCGGCCCGCGCCGCGGACGACGCCGAAGCGAGCTTGGCCGACGCGCTCCGCGCCCGCGGCGCTGGTGATTTCGCGCGAGCCTATTGGCTCGAGGCGCGGGCCAAAGCGCTCATCGCCGTCGTGAATGCCCCCGAGACGCAAAAGGCCGTGGACGACGCCAAGACGGCGCTCCTGTCGGCGGCGAATGCATATGCCAATGCGACGGACAAGCGGCTCACGGCGGAGGCCGATTTGGTGAAGAAGCAGGCCGATCGCACGAAGGCCGCCGATCAGCTCGGCGACGCTTCGAGCCAAGTGCTCGACGCGCTGGTGGCTGCCATCGCCAAGGCCAAAGCACCTTAGCCCGAGGCGGGAGTCACGATGGCGAGCGATCATGCGATCTCCACGCTGAGCCTGGCGCTGCGCGGGCTCCTCCTCGATGCGCGGCCGAAGACGGGCGACATCAAGGACGCAGCGGTGGAGCTCTATCTCGCCGGCAACTTCAAGTCGCCGATGACGCTGGGGATATCCATCTTCCTCTACCGGACGACGGTGAGCACTGCGCGGCGCAACCTCCCTCCCCGGCTCGGATCCGATGGCAAGAAGTATCGCCCGCCGCTGCCGCTCGATTTGCACTACATGTTCACTCCGTGGGCAGCCAAGGCGGAGACGCAGCACCGCCTGCTCGCGTGGATGATGCGCGTCCTCGAGGACACACCCACGCTGTCCTCGGGGTTCCTCAACAACTTCGATCCCGGCGAGGAGCCCTTCGGCCCGGAGGAGACGGTCGATCTCGTCTTCGAGCCGACCACGATTCAAGACATGCTCAACATCTGGGAGGTGCAAAAGCACAACTTCCAGGTGTCGGCGACCTACGTGGCGCGCGTGGTGCCCGTCGATTCGCAAGTCCTGCTCCCCGATCCAGGGTGGCGGGCAGCCCAGACCCGAATTTGATCCGAGGAGGCGAGATGACCGACGGGTTCACGGAGTTTCAGCTCGGCGCCCGCACGGCGCCGCTCGGGCTCGCCTTTTGGGATCCACGCGCGGCGCGGCTCGTAGGCGACGGCCTCCGGATCGTCGCGCGTCCCGTGCTCGATCCGTCGCGCAGCGCGACCGCGATGGTGAGCCCCTCGCGTACGTGGGTATTCCACAAGCTGCCTGGAATGGGCCTCGGGGTGGAGCGGGGGGAAGGCGATGCCTCCTTTTGGACCGCGCCTCCCAAGACACGCTCCTACGTCATCGAGGTGGACGACGATCTCGGTCGCTTCCTCCCCTTCCAATTCGCGGTGGACGCCCCCGTACGCGATCCCCTGGTGTTTCCCCTCCCCGCCGGCTTCACGGTGACGGGGATGCCGCCGGGCGCGATACCGCTGTTCTCGACCTCGAATCGCCCCGTGACGCCGGGCCTCGCGGCCATTCGAGCAGACTTGTGGGATCCGAGCGCGACCGCACCACCGGGCTTCAAAGGCCCCGGCGGCCCCGCTTCATGGGCCATGATGACCGCCACGGTCGGTGGGTCCACGACGGTGCGCGCTCTCGCGGACGCGCGCGGGAGCGTGGCATTGGTGCTGCCATATCCAGCGCCGGTGGGCGCCGGTCCGGACGGGCTCCACTCGGTGCCATTGACCGCGCAAACGTGGTCGGTGGACTTGACGGTGCATTATGCACCTGCCGCCGGCGAGCGACCGGCGCGGGCCGCGTTGCCCGATGTGCTGAAGCAGGCCGCCGGCTCGCTCTGGGAGAAATGGGATGATGCGGATGCGACCAAGCGGGTGAAGCTCGCCACCGGATCGTTGACGCTGGCGTATGGGGAGGATTTGGTGGTGAGGACGGCGGGCGCTCGGCCCTCGGTGCTTTACGTCACGAAGCCTTGACCTGAAGCATTCGTCGCTGCGATGACATCGCCCACGTCACCTCGAGATCCGCCGGCCGCGCTCGCTCGGCTGATGGACTTTGCCACGTTGATGCAGCGGGTGCTCACCGAGCCGATCCTCGACCTGGTGCTCGAGTACGAGGAGGCGCTCGCTCGGCTCGGATCGCAGGCGCCCGCAGATCTTCGATCGTGGACGTCCTTTTTGCAGGAGCACGCGCACATCCTCCTTCGACAGGATGCGGAATGGCCGGCAGACCGGATCCTGTTGCAGCTTGCCATCGAGAACGCCGACGACAGTCCCGTGACCCGAGCCGCAGAGTCGTGGCTCGCGGAGGGCCACTGCGATTGGACATGGCTCCGGCGCGCGCATCGCCCAGAGCGCGCCGCGCCTACCGGTTGTCTTCGCGTCATGGAGCGACACGAGGGGCCCGTGACGTCCGTCGCCGCCTCGAACGATGGTCTCCTCGCTTCCGGCTCCGAGGATCGGAGCGTGAGACTGTGGAATCCGAGCACCGGCGCCGAAATCGCGGCCCTCGAGGGCCATCGAGCGAGCGTGAGCGGGGTGACGTTCCTCGCCGATGGAAGGATCCTCTCCTGGTCCAATGACGATACCGCGCGCGTTTGGAGCCGAGAGCCCGGCGCGGCACCACTGGTGTTGCAGGCAGGTGTCGGCGCGCTCGCGGGCGCGCGCGAGCTGCCCCACGCGCGGGCGCTCCTCTGGTCGTGGAGCGGAGCGATGGTGTCGTGGAACCTTCAGGACGACAGCGTCGATTGGAAGGACGAGCACGCCTTCGCGCCGCGGCACGCGGGAGACCTCCGCGATCCGTTGCTCTTGCTCGACGGCGGGCGCTTTCTAACGTGGCATCGTCACGAGCTCTCGATTCAGAGCCTCCGAACGGGCGCGGTCGAGGAGAGCATGGGAGAGCTCTCCCACGGCCGAATCGTGGGCGTCACGGCGCTCCACGAAGCGCGGGTATTGGCCTGGTACGAAGACGGGGTGCTCCGCGTGTGGGATCTCGCGTCCTGCCGTCTTTTGGAAACCTTCATCGGGCATGGTGAAGAGGTGACGGGCGTCGTCGTCCTCGGCGATGGGCGTATCGCCTCCTCCTCCCTGGACCGAACCATTCGTATCTGGGCGCTCGACGGTTCCATGCCGCCTTCGGTGCTCGTCGGACACGAGGGCCCCGTCTTGGGGCTGACTCGACTCTCCGGAGCCAAGATCGCTTCCTACGGCACCGACACCACCGTGCGCATCTGGGACACGGATGGGCGCTCCGCACCGCTCGCCTTGCGCGGCCATCGCGCGCCCGTCCGCGGGATTCTGGCCCTCGCGTCCGACGAACTCGTCTCTTGGTCTGACGACGGGACCGTCCGTCGTTGGGATGCGGTGACCGGCCGCGCGCTCGCATGCTACGTGGGGCACACCGCGCTGGTGGAGGGCGTGCTCCCGCTCTCCGAAAAGGTCATCGTATCGTGGTCGCGGGACGGCTCGATACGCACTTGGGATTCACGCTTCGAGAGCTCCTCGGAACGCGCGGAGAGCCACGCAGGAGAGATCACCGGGGTGTCGCTCCTCCCGGAGTCACGCGTGCTGTCTTGGTCGACGGACGGTGTGCTCCGCATCTGGGATGCGCAGACGGGCGAGCTTCGCACGTCTCTCAGGGGCCACGAGGGGCCGATCCTGCATGCGATCCGCCTCCCTGGAGGCACGCTCGTCTCGTCGTCGTACGATCGAACGCTTCGCGTGTGGAACGAGGCTTCGGGCCAAGCCGAGCGCCCGCACCTTCGGGTCGATGAGGAAGCGATCCGTCTGTTCGCGGCAGGCGATGATCGCATGGTGTCGATGGCCAGCGCAGCTCTCCTGCTCTGGGACACCGAGCGCTGGGCTCCGCCGCGCAAGCTCTCGGGCATCAAGGGGGAGATCGATGGAGTCGTGATCTCCGCGAGCGGAGAGATCGCCTCTTGGTTCGGCCGCAAGATCCTCCTTTGGGAGAGCCGTGAAGGAAACAGCCTCGCGCCCCTCACGGGTCACAAAGGGCGAGTGCGCGGCGTGGTGAGCGGCCCGGATGGGTTGTGGTCATTCAGCGATGACACCACGATTCGGCACTGGGACACGCGGAAGGGCACGACGGTGAAGATCCTCCGCGGGCACACCGGCCCGGTCCTCGGCGTGGCGCCGGCGCCGTCCGACAGGCTTCTCTCGTGGTCGGACGATCACACCGTACGTGTCTGGGATACGTCGAGCGGAGAGACGCTCACCGTGCTCACGGACGATGAGAAGCGCATCGATGGCTGCGCGGCGCTCTCGCCGGATCGAGCCATCACGTGGGCCCGCGACGGGCGCCTCACGCTCTGGGACCTCTCCGCGGGTGCTCGTCTCGACGTTCGGCGAGGCGCGTATCATCCGTGCTTTCTCGTGCATCACCACCCTTCCCCACGAAACGATGTCGCCGGAAGCTCTCGAAGCAGGAGCGTGGAGCTGCGGCACGCCGCAGACGATCTCGGCCTCGTCGCTCGGTGGCAGGCCGACGCGTTCGCGCGGACGCATGCGCTCGCCTCCGGCGGAGCGATCGTGGCGTCGCTCGAAGGAGGCACGCTGGTGATCGTGAAACCATTCGAGGGCTCATCGCACGTCGGCTGAGCGCCCTCACTTGGCCCGCCTCCAGGCCTCCGCCTCGATGCAGCTCGTCACGGCCGCGACACTCCCATTCAGGGTCTTGGCGACGGCGTAAAGGGGCTTGCGCGCCGCAAACCGGCTGATGACGCTGCCGATGTCGTTCGCCATGCGTTTGATCTTCATCTTGGTCAGCTCGGCGGCCTCCGTCGGCGTCGCCGCCGTCCCGCCGAACTGCCGGCCTACATCCTCCGGTTTGGCGGCAGCGCCGGCTGCCTGCGCGTTCCGGACGCGTTGAACGAGGCTGAACGTACCGTGTCCGGGGACGCCCGCGACCTGTCCTTCGCAACGGGCACACTGCTTCTGGAATGTGCCTTGGGATACGGCCTGTCCGCCGACGGACGCCCGACCCAGGATCTCGACGATCAGCGTATGATCCGAGAGATCCTTGACGACTCCATTGTCGTCGGCCACCTTGGCCGTGAGCGCGCCGACGACCGACGTGAGCGCCAAGGTGATGGCTGCCCTCAAATCCTTTTCAGCAACGTAGTTGTGAGGCGTCGTGGTCCCGGCCGGGCCCTCGCACGATGCGCACTCGGGGCCGCTCGACGTCCGCTCCACGGGCAGCTCCAACTTGTCGGCGCCGACCGTGAAGACCACCATGAATGCGACCGGCGACGTCGGCGCCGCGGCGTTGCGGTTCTGCACCGCGACCGTGGCGCCGTTCTTCTTCGCAATCTTCTCGCACACGCGGAGGATGCGATCGACCGACGGCTGCTGTTTCCCGAGGATCTTGGACGCTTCGAGCGCCTTCCGGAGGGGCTCGAGCCCAGCCGCGGCAGCCGCGGGCACGTTCGCCTTGAGCCGCTCCTTGTTGGGGGCGATGGTGAGCGTCGTTTCGATGGCGCGATCACCTTCGACCTTCGCAAAGGGCTCGAGCTCGATGGTGAACTTGATGCCCTTCATCCGCTCGGCGATTTGGCCCTGCCCTCGCTGCTCGATCTGCTTCGCGAGGGCGACCTTCTCGTCGTAGGACTCGCGCAGCGGCTTCTCCCCGCTCCCCGCGCTCAATTGGGCGACGGCATCGGTGATGAGCTTCTGGTGGAAGCTCGCCAGGTTCTGCCCGGCAAAGGCCGGTTTGCCCTGGAGATCCTCGGCAATCCAGCCGCTTCCGGCGGTGGCCGTGCCCTGCTTGCCATCCTTGCTCACCGTGGCCGTCACCTGCCAGGTGGTGCCGGACGTCTTCAAATCGACCTTGGCCTTGGCGCCGGCAGGAGCGCCGCTCTCGGCCTCCTTCAAGAGGCCCTTGATCGCCGCCTCGCGCTGGAGCTGTGACTTCGATGCTTTGCTGGCCGAAGCCCAACCCTTCTCGGCCATCTGCTTGGCAATGGGCGCGAGCTCACCATCCTTCTTGCCCTTGAGCTTGGCAAAGACCGCTTTGCCGCGCTCGACGATCCACGTGACCGCCTTGTCGAGGGCCTTGTCCACCCGCTCTTGGAAGGCCTTGATCTTCGCCACCACGAAATCGCTGACCTTGCCGAGGCCCGCGAGCCGCGCGAGGAAGCTGATGACCAGCGTGAGCAGGCCGCCCAGCGTCTGCTCCACCCGGTTCGCCGCCGCGGCGATGACGCCGTTGGCGATGGCGGAGATGGAGTCGATGAACGAGGCCACCACCTGCGCGATTTGGCGGAGGCGCTCGACGAAGAACATGATGGTGTTGTACGTGGCGATGATCGCCTGAATGAAGGCGCCCGCCGGCGACAGCATCGACACGAGCTTGGTGACCGCCGCCGTGATCACGCGGTCCTTGACGAAGTCGATGATGGCTTGGAGGACGAGATCGCGCAGGTTCGAGAGCTTGTCCTTGATGACGTCCCAGGCCGCGGCCGGACCACCCTTGACCAGCGCGACGACGATGTCGAAGCCGGTCTCGAGCACCTTCATGATCGTCTCGCCATTGGAGCCGAGAGCCTTGACGATCTTGGCGCGGATCTGAGGCCATGAAATCCCGGCGATGCTGAGGACGCATTTGCCGATCTCGACGAGCGTGAGCGCCTGCGGGATGTAGATGCCCGCTCCGCGCAGCGCCCCCATGAGCCAGCCGATCAGCGACTTCTTGAGGTGTCCGACGAAGTTGCCGGCGAACTGCGAGAAGCCTTGTTTGCCCGCCTTGACGAGGTTCCCGACGAAGCCAATCGGGTCCTTGATGATCTTCTTGAACGCCGCGGCGGCCTTCCGCACGTATCCCATGACGCCGGGCGCGACGACGGAGAAGATGATCTCGAGCAGGTCCCAAATCGTGCTGCCCGCCCAGCTCATGAACTGCACGAAGAAGCCGCCGAAGGCGCGGCCGACCTTCACGAAAGCTCGCGGCAAGAGGACGATGTCCGCGATCTCGAGCGACTGCACCGCCGCGAGGAACAGGCCGGGGATCTGCTGGACGAAGCCCAAGAGGCCGCTGAGCGCGCTTTGGAACCAAGCGAAGGCGCGCGCGATGGCGTTGCCCTTCTTGATGTTCTCCCAGATCTCCTCTTGACCGATGAGCTTCATGAAGCCGCCGATCAAGGTCTCCGCCGTACGCGGCACGGCATCGCCGGTGATGGGATTGCGCCCCAGCACCGCACACAGGAGATCCCAACCGGGCGTCTGCGCGGCGAGCTCCGCCAAAGGACGCAGAATCGCGTCCTTGATGAACTTGAGAACCGTGACGGCCAGGCTCTTGACGAAGCTGATGATGCGATCGATGGGCGTCGTGAAGATGCGCTTGGCCCGATCCCACACGTCGCCCGGGCTGAAGAGATCGCTCACGCCGAGCGATCCGATGAAATCGGTGACAGCTTGTTTGATGGTGGCGCCGCTCAGCCCCAGCGAGGCGAGCTGGGTTTCGATCCAATTGCCCACCTTGTCGAACACGCCATAAGCATCGAGCGCCTGCGTGATGAGCCCGCCGCCGGGCAAGAACTCCACGATGGCCCGGAGGATGTTGGCGGCGCTCCGATCCACCGCGCTCATGTTGATCGGGTTCACCCCGAGCACGATGGTGAACATCCGATAACCGGGAATCATGTTCGCCTTGTCGGCGAAGAAATCGAGGACGTCGCTCATGCCGAGGCGCTGCACGTGCGGCGTGGAGCGCTCGGTCACGCTCACGTCGGCGCTGCGCTGCACCGCGGATCCCTGCTGGATCGTGTGCGTGAGCTCGTGGGCGATGAGCTCCTTGCCCTCCCTCGTCTCCGGCCGGAAGCGGTCTTTGCCGAAGAAGATCTGCTCTTGGACGGTGAACGCCTGCGCGGAGAGCTCGCGGCCCAGCTTGGCGGCACGCGCGCCGGTGTGAATCCGAACTTTGCCGAAATCAGCGCCGAAACGAGGCTCCATGAACGAGCGCACGCTGGCGGGCAGCGGCGCGCCGCCGCCCTTGGCACCATTGATCTCCGCGGCGACGTTGGTGCCCTGGCCGCCGTGATCGCCGATCTTGCGTGCAATGCGCGGGGTCAGCTCCGTGGCGCGCGCGACGCGTAGGGTGCTGGCGGCGCGGCCGATGCGCTGCGGATCGAGCTTGCTCCCGACCTTCTTCTCTTCGTCGACGATGGGCCGGCGCTGCACGCCGCCGCCGCTCCCAGCGACGACGGTCGCGGTCGGCGCGGGCATGCTCACGACCTTCTTGGCCGTGGATTCGGCCTCCTTCTCGGCCGGATCGGAGGGCGATGAGACCTGGAGGCTCCGCGCTTGAAGCACGGTGCTGAAGCGGGGATCGACGGGCGCGCGGCGCGGCGGTGTGGTGGTCGTGGGCTTCGGCGGCGCGGGCGCGCGCTGCACGACGGGCGTGGCCGCAGTGGCGACGGCTCGGCTGACGCGCGCCGCGGCAACCATGGGTCAGCAGCTAGCCCCTTCCCTGGTTGCGCCACGACGCGTGGGGTGAGGGTCGATCATGCTCCAGTGTTTACGCTGCACGGCCACCTCCCGAGCGCGACCATCAGGCGTCGATGATCGGTTGGAAGAGCGTATCACCGGAGCCTCCGGAGATGCGGAGAGACGACGAGGGCGCGATTCCCATCGGAGGGGCGGTCGCGTCCCTCGATGGAGTTGCTCTCACGCTCGAAGGCGCCACACCCCAGGCACGAGCGACGGTGGCTCGTCCGGGTCCAATCCGGCATCGAGAAAGCGGCGCTGCTCCCGCGTCAATTTCTTGGGGCGGTATCCACGATGACGCGCGACCGCCGCAATCGCACACGCCGGCGCATGAAAGGTGGGGTACGCTTCGACATCGTAGTGATCCCACGTATCTCCGAGCTCGCCGAGCCAGAAGTCGGAGATGGTCGCGAGGGCGGACTCCGTCGCTTCATGTTCCCCCGCAGGGATGCTGTGCGCGAGACGCAGCCAAGCATGCGTCTCGGGGTCGGCGTCGGCGTCGATTCCAGCTATCGAGTCAGCCTTCCCGAGAAGGATCCACAGGACCCGATGCTCGACACCCACCCGCTCGGAAGCCGTGGGGGGCATTTCGTCGATGGCTTGCCACTCCCCTGCCAGGGCCGCGTACACGGCTGCCGAGCAATCCTTCTTGGACAGGATCTGATCGAACGCCGCGAGCGCCGAAAAGCGGCGCCAAATTTCGGGGCGACTGCCGGCGGCATAAAGAATGGATGTCAGGTCGATGAGATAATCCTCCACGTACTCCAGCGCCTTTGGCTCTCCATACTCCGTCGCATGCTCCAGCGCGTCCGAGATCGATTCGACGAGGCGGGGCAGGGCTTCGTCCACATGGTCGAGCACGCCCTTCCGCCGTGCAGCCCCCGTCGGCCTTTTCAGGTTCGACAGCTCTTTCTGAACCCGTGACGAGAACGAGGCGAAGGTCAGGAGTCCCATTTGCCAATCTCCTTACCGCCGGCGTTCGTCGTGGCAACGTTCTCCGCCGCCTTGGCGACGGTGTTGGCGCTGTGCTTCACGTGCGCGTCGACCTGGCCAACCATGTTCTGACCGGGGACGCTGCCAGTGAACGTCACCTCGCTCTCCTTGATGACGTGTGGGTGAATCTTGACCGTCTTGCTCGTCTGCTCCTGCTTGATGTCGGTAGCGCCCAACCTCTGCAGATCGTCTTTCGTAAACAAGTAGACGAAGACCCGCCCCACGATTCCGCGATTTCGTCTCTTGATGTCCTCGTTGAGCTTCGCACCGACGGCGTATCTCGCCGCGTGGATGGCCTTCTTGGTGGTGGAGATGAATGGCACCTTCGTGAACGAAAGCCCTTTGTAGGCGTCCTCCTCCTTCGTCTTGAGCTCCTTGCCGAACTCGCCGTACTTGTTCACGTAGCGCTGCAAGAGCGCGGCGCGGGTATTCGCGAACTCCTGCTTCTTGTCGGACCACCACTTTTGGACGGGAGGCGTCCTTCCCTTCTGCTCGAGCTCGGCCCTCACGGTCGCTGCCGCCGCCTCGAGCACGGGCTCGGGCACATCCGAGCCGTCTGGAGTCTTCCCACCGGCGAGCTCGATCGCCGCCGCGCTGTAAACCGCCTTTCGTGGCGGCTTGGTCGGTTTGATCTGCTCCTTGTAGTCTTCACGAGAGAACTTTTCGGGTGTGTAATAGATCCCTCGATACAGTGGCAGCACCCCGGTGAAGCCCGCGCCCTCCGCGCTGCCATCCGTGTCGAAATCGTTCGGGCCGATGTGGATGTGGAAGCCCACCTTGCCGTCCTTGTCGGGCGACTTCACGGTGATCCTCATCTTCACGTCCGGCCCCAGCTCTGGGTTGTATTGCGCTTCGAGCTGCTTGGCCTTCGCCTGCCTGTCCTTGACGAGCGCATCGCCGGCGACGTCCTTTGCGGCCGGTTGCGCGAGGACGGCCTTCGTCGCCTTCCCGATGCGGGCGTGCTCGGCGTCGCTCTTGCTCTTGTCCTTCGGCTTCTCCTTCCCCCGCCCAAGGAGCTTCCCGAACATCTTCTTCACCCACTCCCAGGCCTTCTTCAGCCACGAGAGCACGGCAGCGCGGACCTTCCCTTGGACCTTTTCGATGAAGCCTTTCACCTTGGCGGCGAAGCCGCCGAGGCCGAGGAGGCGGGCGAGGAAGTCGATGGCGATGGGGATGAAGTCGGCGAGGGCCTTTTCGATCCAGTTGGCCGCGCCGGCGATGTTGCCGGCGGCGATGGCGGCCGCCGAGTCGACCACCGCGGAGATGAGCTCAACGATGCGTGAGGCATTGTTGATGACCCACATCACCACGTTGTAAATCATGATGATCGCTTGAACGATCGCGCCGACGGGGTTGAACATCGACACGACCTTGGCGACCGCGGACTTGACGACGGTCTCGATCAGCCACGTTTGAATGGCGTCGATGACCATCTCCTTGAGATTGGAGAGATCCTCCTTGAGCTTCGCCCAGAGCGCCTTCGGGCCGCCCCGGATGGTGATCATGATGTATTCGATGAGCTTCTCGATGATGGCCATGTTCCGGGCGCCGACGAGCTTCGTCGCCTCGGCCTTGATCCAGGGCACGGTGAGGCCGAGGACATCGAGGATCAGCTTGAGCACCGACCACACGTTGAGATCGGTGGGGAGCGTGATTCCGGCCTCGCCCAGCGGGCCGAGGAGCCATTTGAAGAAGCCGGCCTTGAGGTGCTTGCCGATGTTGGAGACGAACTGGCCAAAGCCCTGTTTGAGCGCGCCGATGAGGTTTCCGATGAAGCCGATGGGGTCTTCGAGGATCTTCTTGATCACCTCGGCGCCCTTCTTGATGACGGCCATCAGCTTCTCTTTGAACTCGAGGATGGCCTTGATGACCTCACCGATCTTGTCGGCGAGCTTCTTCAAGGCGCCGGCGTTCTCCTCCTCCATCTTCTTCAAGGCTTGATCGGCCTTGTCGAATGCCTCCTTGTATTTTTGCGCGAGCTGTTGGGCGAGCTCGTTCGCCTTGTCGTCGATGCTGGATTCGAGCTCTTTGAAGCGCTCGGCGACCTTGGCCTGCGCGTCCTTGCCCACCGATTGCAGGTTCTTGGGCAGGCTCTTCACGTATTGATCGATGCGCTTCTGACCGCGCGCGACCTCGTCCTTCGCTTCTTTGAGGCGGCGATCGACGGAGCTCGAGATCTCGACCGCGAGGGCGTCCATCTCCGCGGCGAAGCGGGTCCGCGCTTGGCGGAGGATCTGTTTGATGCCCTCGGGCGCGGGGCGGAAGAGGTCCGCGAGCCAACGGCCTTTGCCAATGATGCCGCTGTAACGGTCGTCCTTGAATTTGTCGATCTCGCGGTTGGCCCAACTCTGCATGTTGGAGAGGGCCGCATTCATGCCGCTGTCGAAGCGGGTGCCGACGTCGGTCTCCAGGGTGGAGAGCTTCTTTTCGACGGTGGTCTTGGTCTCGGTGTAGATGCCCTCGATGGTGTCGGTGACCTTCTTGCGTTCGGCCTCGTCCTTCTCTTTGGCGAGCTGCTGGCGGGTCTTGACCGCGACGCCGCTCTTGCTCTTGATGCCGTGCGCAGCGGCGAGTCCCTTTTTGGCGTCGCCGGCGGCCTTGGCGACGCCCTGCACGAGCGCGAGCTTCTCCCCGACTCGATATTTGCCAGGTGAGGTATCGGCGACTTTGACGGTCTCGCTCTTGGCCGTGAGGACGGCGCTGAAGCGAGGATCGTTGGCCTTCTTGAGCTGCGGCTCGGTGACCTCGGCGTCCTTGAGCTGTTGATCGGCGTCCTGCTTCGTCGCCTCTTGGGTGATGGCCGCGTCGGGCTTGGGCGCGGGGACGGCATTGGTCGTGTCGACGCCGGGCGGCGCGGGCGACGGCTCTTCGGGATTGGAGTGGCGGCCTTCTCGGGCACACCGGAGGTGTTGGGCGCGGCGCTGGATGCTTGTTGGACAGGGCCCGCGGCGTCCTGCTTTTGCTGGCTGACGTTGCCCGAGGCGGCGCCTTTGATTTGCTCCTTCTCACCGCCCTTCATGAATTTGTCCGCTTGGTCCAAATTCTGGGGCATCACCTTTTCGATTTCGGCGCGCAGGAGCGCGAGAAAGCCGCTCGATTCGGGCTTCTTGCCCTCGGCGGCTTTCATCTTGTCGACTTGGTTGGCCTTGGCGCCGGCGAGCTTTTCGTTGGCCGGGCCCTTGGCTGCGGCCTGCGCTTCCGTGGCTTTCTTGGCGGCGGGCGGATGCTGTTTGACCGTGCTCGCGCTCTTCTTGAGCTGCCCCATCAGCTTCTTGAAGCGAGGGTCCGCCTGCGGGGCCGCGAGGGCCTTGGGCGAGGGCCGGCGGGCGCGGGCGACGGCAGGCACGGTTAGCGGAGGCCTCCGTTGTCGCGGCGGCGCAGCGGATAGACACCACCCATCTTGCGGTATTCGCGCTGCACCGCGGCCTCGACGTGGCTCGTGCCCACGGGCGCCCCTTCGTTCAAGGCGAGGAGCGAGGCGTGGAGGACGGCGTTCTTGATTTGGCCGCCGGTGAACGCGCAGCGAAAACAGATCTCGCGCAGCCAGGGCGCGTCGACGGTGTGATCGCGGCCGAGGTGGAGATGCCAGATGGCGAGGCGCTCGGCCGCTTCGGGGAGGCGGAAGTCGACGACGACATCCATGCGGCGCTGAAAGGCGCCGTCGATCATGTCACCGGCGTTGGTGGTGACGATGAGGATGCCTTCGAAGGACTCGATACGTTGAAGGAGGTAGTTGGTCTCGAGGTTGGCGTAACGATCGTTCGAGGTTTGAACGGCCGTGCGCTGGGTGAGGAGCGAGTCGCCTTCGTCGAGCAGGAGCACGATGTCGAGCTCCTCGGCGAGCGCGAAGATCTGGCTCAGGTTCTTCTCCGTCTCGCCGATGAATTTGCTCACCACGCTGGAGAGCTCGACGCGATAGAGATCCATGCCCAAATCGGCGGCGAGGAGCTTGGCGGCCAGCGTCTTGCCGGTGCCGCTCGGGCCTTGGAAGAGCGCGCGCACGCCGGGGTTCATCTGCCCGCGAAGCGCGTCGCCGACGAGCGTGGAGAGCCGCTCGCGATGGCGGCAGCGCGCTTCGACCTCGCGCAGATCGCGGAGCGTGTCGGGCGAGGCCGCGAGGTGCGCGAGCGATCCCGTAACGGACATGCGCGTGGCGAGCGTGTCGAGCGCTTGGCGATGAAGGGCGCGGCTCGCGTCGCGCACATCCGTCGCGACGACCTCGGCGCCGTCGCGCATGGCCGCATAGGCACGGGCGAGCGACGCTGCGCGGCGGATGTTGCCGCTGGTCATGCGGAAGCGGGCAGCGATGGTGTCGGCGGCGGCGGTGCGATGGCCATCGAAGCCCGCGTCCCAATGACGGCGGCGCGCTTCGGGATCGGGCATGGGAATGGTGAGGGTGAGCGCCTCGGAAGCGCCCGCGCCGGAGATGCCGCCGTGCTTGCCGAGGACGACGCCGATGGGCCCGTCGTATCCAGGGAGCGCGGGCACGTCGATCGTCTCGCCTGGGCTTGGATCCAAGACGATCACGGGCATGGCGCGGAGGAGCGTGGCGAGCACGCCGAGCGTGCGAAAGCGATCGTCGTCGGGCCGCGTGACGCCGGAGACCTCGAGCATGCCGCGGCCAAGCGAGCGCGCGACGGCGCCGATCACGGTGCGCCGTCCGTTGTGTCGTGGGCCGCGCACCACCAGCGTGCGAGCCTCGCCCGCGTCGAACAGCGCCGGCACGCGCGCGAGCGAGGCGCCGAGATCGTCGGGGAGGATCAATGTCGAAAGCGAAGGCAGCTCGTCCGCCGCGCGATATCGCAGGTGGGGCGCAGGCGATGCTTGAGCTTCGCCGCGAAATGCATCCCAGACGAGCGCGGGTGCGTGCAGCGCCCATTCACTGCGGGGCGCCTCTGGATTCGCCGCTTGCACGAGGCCGAGCTCGCGCAGTCGGCGCAGGCGCGCGCGCACTTCCCCGCCGTCGATCTGCTCGCGCCACCAAGCGTTGAGCAGACCGAGCGTGGGGCGGCGCAGCGCGCTCGCGTCTTGCAAAGCATCGAAGAGCGCGCCGAAGCGCGCGTCCTCTTCGATGAGGCCGACCGCGCAGAGCAGCGTGATGGTGCGGTGATCGAGGCCTGCGACCTCTCTCAACGCGCGAATGGGCAAGTGCCCCGAAACGCGTGCTTCGAAGGCACGTACGAGATCGGTCCAGAACTCGGGACCGCGCTCGGCGGGCACGGACGTCTCTTCGAGGTAGCCGACGAGGAAAGGGAATTGTTCGAGCAGGGCGTCCGCCGAAGGGAACGAGGCGGCGGCCTGCTCGATGACGTGGAACGCGGTGGCGAGGAGATGGAGCTTGAAGTGCCCCGCGGGCGTGGCGGGGAGATCGGCGAGGAGAGACGATTCGCTGGTAGCCATTCGGATCTCGTGAACCCCTGCCCGCCCGCGTGGTGTGCTCGAGATGTGTCGATAATTGCTGCTACGCGCCCCGCCGCGTCGGTTGGCCCCCTCAAAATCGCCGAGGATTCCTCGGTCGGCCGCCCTAACGGCGGGGCGCTCGCGAAGCAGTCATCGACACATCTTCAGCCGAAGGCCGCCTTGTGGAGCTGATCGGCGACGCGCGAGAGCTCGTGGTAGTCGATGGCGTCGAGCTCCTTCGCGGCCTTTTGCAGGGCGGTGAGGTGCTCGGGGAGGCCGTCGAGGATCTTGGCGATTTCGTCGAGCTGCGCCGCGCTCTGATGGACCAGGTCGAGCTGCTTCGCGAGCGCGCCGCCCTTCGCGTCGGCCGTGGGGATGAGCTTGTCGAGGAACGGGAAGCGCTTCTCCAGGCCGGCGCCGAGCGCGGCCAGCTTGTCGATGCTGCGCGCGAGGCCGCGGAGCGCGACGTGGAGCGCGTCCATGTCCTTGCAACCGTCGGCCGCGCGGCTCAGCAGATCGACGAGCTTGTTGAGCGTGTCGAAGAGACCGCCGAGCGCCCAAACCTGCGCCTCGACGGCGTTGAGCTGCTTGCGGATGCGATCGGCCTCCGCGCCGAAGAGCTTCTGGAGCAAGGCGTCGCGACGCGCGCGGCCCACGGCGCGGAGCTGATCGAAGATGCGATCGAGCGCCTGGAGGTGATGCTCGATGGCTTCGAGCACGTGGTGCATCGCGGCCAAGAGGCTCAGACGATCCCGGAGCCCACCGAGGCCGTCGAGCAGCTCGAGGAGCGAGTCGCGCGCGTCCGCGGGCAGCGGCAACGCGCGGATCACGCGGGCGACGCGGCGGAGCAGCGCGTGCACGGGATCGATGCGGCTCGCGCAGCCGTCGAGCTTGTCGAGGAGGGCGAGGATCCGATCGATGAGGAGCAGGAGGCGATCGAGGAAGTCACCATCGCTCGGCTCCTGCGGAACGTGAGGCACGATCGGGTCGAGCGGGAGCGGATTCTCCCCCGGCTCCACGGCTTGAAGCGTGGTGGTGATGCGCGCCGCGCCGTGGTTCGGCGCCCGAACGACGTAGAGGTTTTCGGCGATGCGCTTCGCGCCCGCGATGGCAAAGCGCCAGCCTTCGAGCGCGCCCGCGTGAACCGCGAAGAAGCCGAACGAGCTCTGCAGCCCGAGGACGACGTACGTGCGCCCGTTGCGGATCTCGCGCTCCCCCGTGTCGTGGTAGCAATGCACGCGCACGGTCGGGAGAATCTGATCGATCCGCGAGCCGTCGAGCTGCCCCGATTGGACCGCCTTCACGTACGCCGCGGCGAGCTCCTCCGAGGACTTCGCGTGCCCCACGGCGGTCATCTCGCCGAGGTGCGCAGCGATGCCCGGCTCCGATTGCTTGCTGCTCATCTGCCGTGTCTCGACGGAGAGATAGACGTCGCGCCCCTCCACCGAGAAGGGCTCCAACCCCACCACGCTGATCTCGGCATCGCGGCTGTACGTGGACGCCGGAACGAAGTCCATGTTGCGGTAGATGCTCGAGTTGATGAATTGGATGCTGTCGGGATCGTCCGGGCCGCCGCCCGTGAACTTGTTGGAGAAGAGCTCGATCAACATGCATTGATGGCGCGTCTTCGCCGGATAGGTTTGCCCGGGCTGCGCCGTCATGTTGACGGCCCATTGGAACGAAGGTCGCCAGCCGAGCGTGAAGATCTGTTTGACCTCCCCGCTCGAGAACGGGAGATCGTTGAGCTCGTTGGTGTTCGTGCCCGCCGCATTCAGCGTGACGATGGGCGCGTCCTGGAAGCCGTCCGCCCCGCAGCACGAGCCCCAGTTGGCGAGGCGGATGCTGGCGCGCAGATCGCCGGCCTTGACCTCGTGCCCCGTTTGATTCGTAGGCTTGATGAAGAACGTGTTGAGAGGCTGGGCGACAGGCGGGTCCGAGGAAATCTGGGGCGCGAACTTGAGGTTGCTGCTGCTGATCGGATCGGTGGTCCCGACATCGTAGTAGCCGAACGAGATGCCCACACCGGAGGCGCACGAGGGCGTGAGGACGCTCGCGGTCACGGTGCCGAGCGAATAGCTCTCCCAATCCGTGGGGCCGGGGAACACTTGGGAGCCGGTGTCGGCGGAAATCGTGGGGACTTTGCCCTCGGGCCAGGCGAGCTTCACGAGGCCCGCGCTGGGATGCGTCGGATCCGGCGACGAGAAGGCGTCGGTGAAGATCTCGTAATAATACCACATCTTGAAGCTCGAAGGCGTGAGGTCCACGCCCTCGTCGTGCGTCGCGCCCGGGAAGGCGGGGACACGCATCGAGATGACCCAATAGCTGTCCGTCGGGTTCTTCGTGACTTGCCAGACGCGCACCGTGCCTTGATCGCTCGCGGTCGGGGCGACCGTCTGATCCTTGAGCCAATTGGGCTTGGGGAGCGGCGACAGCGAGCCGTCGGTGTTGCGGCTGTAGAAGTCGATTTGATAGGCCGTCTGCGCGTTCTTGTCGGTGTTGTCGTTGGAGAGGATGACCCGCACGATGAGGTCTTCCGAGGCGCACTTGAAGCCGACGTAGACGGCGTCGTGGGCGACGTCGATCGGGTCGAGATCGTGCCAAACGATCCACGAGAAGAAGAGATAGGCGCCGTTGGCCTTGGTGGGATGTGGGCGGTAGAGCGCGCGGAACGTGGTGACCGGCGTGGTGCCCGTTCCGTAGCTCTGGGAATAGGCACCTTCCCAGCGATAATCGAGGTAGTCCGAATTGAACGGGGTCGTGGCGTCGGGGGGCTGCGACGTGTCCCACCACCGGGGAGGCGCGTCCTGGCCTGGAACTCCGTGTGTGAAAGGGATGCAAACGGACATGGATCTCTCCTCGCGTTCAACCTGGTTGTCAGCTTTCGGCGCTCATTCGGCCGCGGACGGCGATGCGGCCGGCCAACGGGGGCTCACCCGAGGGCGAGCAGGAAACGGATGGTGATCACCTGAGTCGAATTCTGGCGCTCGATGCGAAAATCGAAGGAGCCGGCGGCGCTGGCGCCGGCCTTCGGGATGATGTTGACCACGGTGGTGTAGTGAGCCTTGGTGCCGGGATCAGTGAAGCGATCCGGTCCGACGGGCCCTGCGAATGCGCCGTCGACGACTGTGGTCCAATTCGTCCCTGTCACGGTCTGGGTCTTGAAGCTGTAGGTGTCTTTTTCGTTGAAGAGCGTGTCGATGTAGACCTTGCCGACATAACCGCTCTTGACCTTCACCGTCAGCGTGGGGTCGTTCTTGTTGAACGTGCCGCCCGATGGATCGGTGTTGCTGTTGGCGAGGTTGATGAAGTCGGCGGACTGCGGTGTCCCCGAGAACGAGAGCTGCACGACCGGCGTGCCCACGGGGATGCTGGCCGTCTTGACGACCACGGTGCTCTCGAACGTGGCCGTCACTTGCACATCGACACTGCTGCCGGCGCCGCTCGGGACGGTGGGGACACGCACGGAGAACTTCCGCTCCTGGAGCGGCGCGACGGAGATCTGTTTGAGGGGAAGCGGCTGGTTCGACTCGTCGAGCACGTCGAGCGCGGTGTCGGAGGGCCAACCGGCGCTGATGACGTGGGGAGCGAGGGTGAACGTGGCCGTGCGCGCAGCGCGTGATTTGATGCGATAGGCGAAGAGCACCGAGCTCAAGGGCACGATGGGATTCGGGCTCGGAGGGTCGGAGAAGATGTCGATGACGTTCGACGGAATGGGGAGCGAAGGCGGAGCGATGGTGAGCGTCCGCGTGATCGACGCATATCCGTTGCCGACTTTGAGGAGGACGCCCACGCCCCCATCAGGAACGTTGATGGAGGGAATGTCGATGAGGAGGAGCCCGTCGTTCGTGCCCGATTTGAAGGCGGTCACGGCGAAGCCGTTGAACGAGACGCTCTGCGCGCCGCGCGTGATGCCGAAATTCTGGCCGTAGATCTCGAGTGGTTCGCCCGTGTGCAGGAGGGGGATGGTCGAGACGTCGACGCCTTTCGAGAGGATCGCCGTGATGACGGGCGACTGCGCGGAGACCACGGCGCCGGTTTCGAGCGCCTCGATCCTCGCTTCGAGCGTGGTGATCTTCTGGATCAGCCCGTTCACGAACTCGGAGGTGATCAGGTCACCCGGTCTTACCTGCTGTAGAGCCATCGTCGTTGCCTCCGCCCCGTTGTTGAGAGCGCCCGTCTTTCCTCAAGCGAAATGAAAAGCCACGTATCTGCTCGCCGCCGGCACCCAGCCCGGGTCCCGATCCAAGCCCGCGAGGCGCGCCTCGATGGGCAGGTCGGCGAGGGACATCACCACATCGACGTGCGTCGCCGTGACGTGCACGCGCGCTGGAATGGATGTCACGAGGCGGCCCGGATCGCGCACGTCAGGCCCGACGGCGCGAGCGAGACGCGCACGCACGTACGGCAGGAGATGCGCAAGCCAACCATCCAACGTGAGCAGTGATGGAGGAGCGTCGTCGGCAGCGGGCTCGACGACGGCGCCGTAGGCGCTCGCTTCCTGCATGACTTGGGTTGAAGGATCGATGTCGGCGGCCACGTCGATGACGACGAAGCCGCTCGGATGGCGCACGACGAGGCGGCCTGCGCCGATCGACCAGGACCAAGGCTCCGCCTTGCGGAAGGGACGCAGCCACGCGGCGGGGATGCGCCAGACATCCTCGGGGACGAAGGAAGCGCCCGGCGCGGCGCCGGGTGCGCGGCCGGCGAGATCGGCGAGGAGGTGCCAGATCGGATCGAGCGTGAAGGGATCACCGGCGAGATCGCGGCCGACGAGCGCGACGAAATCCCAGATCGAGAGATCGATCCCCGGCGTGAGCGGGGTGGAAAAATCGCCGTAAAGGCCGAGGTTTTGGCCGATGTTGACGAGGAAGAAGGCGCCGCCGAAGGCCGTCGTCACCGGAGCGCCGAAGCGGCGCGGTGAAGGCTGGGGAACATCGAAGGGCGGGAGCGATGGCGCGAGCGGCGCAAGAGGAAGCGCGGGCTCGGCGGGAACGGCGGTGGGTTGGGATGATGTCGAATCGGGAGAGCTGAGCTCGGGGGGCTTCGGTGCGAACGAGGGCGCGGCCGGTAACGTCGGCGCGGAGGAAGTCAGCGCAGGCTCGCGGGAAGCGGGTAATGCCGGCGACGATGTGATGGAAGCAGGCGCGTCGGGATGCGCCGCGATGTGCGGTGGCGATGCGGGAGCGCGCGCAGGGTCGTGGAGAGTGGGCGCGAGCGGATGGCCGGTGCGAGCGAGCGGATCGAGCGTCGAGCGAACATCGAGCGGAGCGAAGATGCAATCGGGCGCGAGCGGCGCGACGCGTGCGAAGGGCGCGAGTGTGGCTGCGTTCGCGTCGACATCGCTGGGTGAGCGAGGCGCTGTGACGACAGGCTGCGTGTGCTCATGCGGTGTGGAAGCGATGGTGGCGATCGCTTCGAGGTCCGCGCTTGCGATCGTGCGAGACCAATCACGCACGTCGTCCGCGAAGCGCAGAGAGCGCGCGATGGGCGGGGCACGGTGCAGTGCCAGCGCGAAGCCGAGGAGTGCAGCGGGCGCAGGATCGAGGGGCTCGTGGTGCAGCTCGGGCGTCCATGGGGACCATGGTGCTTGCAGGCGCGCCGCGGTGAGCATGTGCGGGGCATCGAGGCGTGTGTCGGGCGGGAGCGAGCGCGTCTCCGACACGGCGGCGATCAACGCGGGGACGCCGAAGCGATCGCTGATGGCGTGGGCAAAGGCTTCGATGTCGGCGGGCGCGAGGGCGCGCATGAAGGCCGCCGCGTTGCCGCGTTCGGCGGCGAGGTGCAGCGCGCCGGGCACGTGCTCCGGCGCGGCGAGCCACGCGCGTACGACGGCGCGCGGAGAGGCGACATCGGGCAGCAGGCTCGCCCACCACCAGCGAGCGCCGATCTCGCCGCGGAGAAAGTCTTGCGCGAGGCAAGCGAGGAGCTCGGCGCGATCGTCGAAGATCACGGCCTCGGCCGCGGCGCTGACGACGCCGCGGGCGGGCTTCTCGGCGCGGCGTACGAGCGCGTCGAGCGCGGTCACGAGCGCGTCTTCCCAGGCGCGCGGAGGGCGCATGCTCGCGCCGTCGAGCGCGAGCGCGCCGGGGCGTGGATCGACGAGGCGGCGCACGCAGAGGATGGCGGCCGGCGGCAAGCTCGGCGGATGGAGGTCCATCGCGCCGAGGAGGCGCTCCACGCGCAGGCGATCGGCGAGCGCATCTCGACCGGAGCCCCGGATCGAGAGCGTTCTCACCGTCGTCTGTCGCGGGCTCGCGGTGCTCATGGCCTCGTGCTCACGAGAAGCTCGCGTAGTCCCAGTGGGCGACGTCGAAGACCGCCTCACCGGCATACGGGATCTGACCGCTCGCGAAGATGGCGTAGGGCTGGACGCGCGCGCCGTCGTGACCGTCAGCTTTGTAGGCGTTCTCGCGCACGTGATAGACCCAGAGCATCTCTTCGCTTGGGACCTTCATGGGCGGGAAGCGCAGCGCGCGGCGCAGCAGGGCTTCGACGCGGGCGCCTTCGATGTAGATGGGATCGCGGATCTTCAGGCCCTGGAAGAAGACGGAGGGCAAGAAGCCGCGAAAGCCCGGCGTGCCGCCGAGTGGCATCACGCCCGCGGGCGGGAGGTAATCGAAATGATCCTTGGCGACGATCGGCTCGGGCACGCCGTCCGCGAGCGCGTCGAGGTGATCCTGGAACTGGAGCAACATCGCCTCTGCGTCGGCGACGCGGCGCTCGCCGAGCGCCGGTGACCACACGAGCTCGTCGGGCGGGCCCGCGGGGCGGCGGCGAACGCTCCAGTGATCGATGAAGGCGATGCCTCCCGTCGAGGTCCAATTGAGGACACACAAGGGCACGTCGGTGGGCGGGAGCTTCTTGCCGAGCGCATCGAGGAGACGTGCGCTCGCGGGCGGAAGACCGAAGGGATCGGTGATGAACGCGCCGGCGTTGGCGACGCCGAAGCAGCGACCGGCGACGGCGTTGCGCAGGCGGTCCGCCTCGAAGAGCTCGGCGCCGAAGGCGAAGGTGAGCGAGTAGAGCCGGAACTGGACAGCGTCGACGAGGAAGCGCGTCGCGCAGCTCGCCACGAGGTTGCCGAGACCATTGGTCGGGACGCTGCCTTCGACGCCGGTCGCGGGCGCGATGGTGAGCAGATAGACGCCGCTGCCCGTGCGGTAGATGCCGCTCTCCGGTGGGAGGCAATCGGCGAAGCCGGGCACGGGTGACGCGGGCGCGGTGGGCGTGTCGTCCGGTGTGCCCGCGGGTCGAAGGAGAGAGACCTCGAATGGATCGACGAGACGCAGCGTCTGGCCGAGCGCGTTCATCGCGACACCGGGGCTCACGGTGACCGAGGGCTTGTCGGCGATCGGAGCGACCGTGAGGCCGCCGGCGACGCCTTCGCCCGCGAGCCGGCCGAGGCGCGCGAGCCACTCGCGGTTCGCCTGTTGCTCGCGCGTGAGATCCTCGCCCGTGAGGAGACGGCCGTTGAAGAAGTTGACCGAGCGGACCCCGCCATCGAGGATCGGCTTGAGGATCTGCGTGGTTTTCATCGACGTGCTCATTCGCCCTCCACCGCCGCTCAGGCGTTGCCGAATGCGCTGACCTCGATCATGAGCTTCTGTCCGACGAGCGTCGCTTTCGGGACCGGCGCGCCGGCGTTGCCAACCCGCAGGTTGAAGCGCGGCGCGTCGCCCGCAGCGATCGGGCCCGCAGCGAGGAAGGCGCCGAACGACACCGTGGGATCGGCGAACGCGGGTGTCGCCGGTGTCGCCCACGGGAGCGCCTTGACGACGTACGTGAGACCCGGGCCGTTCGGGCCGGCGAACTTCACGGTGACCTCGCCGTCGGCGCTCGCCCACGCGACGAGGCCGTTGTAGCCCTTGGGGCCTGCGTTCGCGGCAGGCTCGTCGGCCGCGATCGATGTCGTGCCGGCGGCGGCGACGACGTAGCGCAGGCCCGGCCCGAGCAGGTGCGTCACGGATCGCTGGGTGCGATCGGCGAGCGCGAGCATCGTCTCTTGCAAGTACGAGAGCGGGAGCAGGCGCGAGCGGCGCGACTCGTCGATCTCGACGGGGAGCGTCGGCGGCGCAGGCGAAGGGACGTCGAGCACCCACTCGCTTCCGGTGAGCGAGTCGACGATGATCGGGAAGCTCACCTGCGCGAGGAGCAGGCCCTCTTCGTTGGGCGGCGTGCCGTCGGGCGTCGCGCCGAGGCTCTGCCACTCCGCGCGGAGCGTGGCGTAGAAGCGAAAGGCCTCCGCGAGATACTGCGAGGCTTGGGCGCGAGGGACCTCGAGCGTCTGCCCGGCCGGCCACTTGAAGATGTCTGCTCCATACGGCAGCGCCGACGGCGGCGTGCCCGGCGGTGAGCCCACCGGCGCGGGCGTGACCTTGAGCGCGGCGGCCGCGGCCTTGGCGATGGCATCGAGGAAGTCGCGCAACGACATGCCGGGCGTGTCCACGAGCGTCCATCCGCCCGCGAGCCACGCGAGGTACTGTCGCATCGCATCCTGCTCGCGCTGCTCGGGAGGATCGAAGCGCAGCTCGAGCCTGAAATCGTCGGCGACGCGCGATGCGGCCATCGACTCGTCCTCGGTGCGGCACGGCTCGCCGGGGATAGGGACGAGATCGGTCGTCTGCTCGGCGTAGGCGAGCACCACCGATGCGTGCACGATGGCGGGCGTGAGCCCGGACGGCGCCATGCCGCGCGCTTGAATCTGATCGCGGTTGCTCTTCACCCATTCGTTGATGCCCGCGCACTGCGCGAGCGGCACGCGCACGGCGTGACCGTCGGGGCTCACGGCGAGCCCCGCGGAGACCACGATTTCAGGGCGATTCTGCCCATCGACTTGGGTGAAGACACGGAGGCCGCGGAGCACGCCGTAGCCGCCGAGCTCGCGTGCGATCAGGCGATCGCGGCCGTCGAGGTAGGCGAACTCTTGGTTGAAGTCGTCGACCCCGAGCACCATGCCGAGGACGTAGTTGACGTGCTTCGTGGGATCGGGCGCGCCCTCCGCGGAGGAGGTCGATGTCGGCATGAAAAGGCTCCCGCTCATGGTCGTCTCCTCTGGAAGCAATCAGCCACGGATCGGATCCCGTCCGAGGATGCGCCGGTCGGCCGCATCCTGCGGCGGGCGAGGCGCGAGGTAGCTCTCGGCGAGGTAGTTCTGCCCGAGCACCATGGGCGCGAGCAGATCGGGCGCGCGGCTGCCCTGGTGAATCTGGGTGTCGAAGGCGATCCGCGCGTCGCCGACCCGGAACACGGCCCAGTAGAACCGGACCTCGAAGACGCTGTGCGCCGGCTTCTCCAGCGCCACGATGCGCTCCGCGAGGCGCCGCCGCTCCTGGTAATCAGCGGCGTTGCCGGTGTCGGAAGGAGGCACCGGGAGCACCACGAGGAAGCGATGCGCGGTGCGACGCACGGCGAGCACGCCCTCGAAGCGATACCAATCACCGAGCGCTGCACCGTCGAGCGGAAGCGCGGTGGGCACCGGAACGGCGTCGATGGTCGTGTCGCCGTAGGCGCTCGTGAAGGCATCCCGATCGCTCCCGTACGCGCGGCGGAGAAAGTCTCTCCAGAGGCCTGTGTCCTCGCTCGTCGCGGCGGGCACGAAGCCAAGCGCGCGGCGACAGAATGCAGGCCAGAGGGCGGCCGTCGCATCGGTGGGACGCGCGATGGGGAAATCCGAGGGCGGAGGCGTCGACGGCAACGCGCTCGTCACCGTGTCGATCCATGCGTCGACGAGCAGTTTGCGGCCTTGGTCCGGGCGCCAGCGGCCTGCGATGGAGACGGCGCGGATGGACTCGAGCTCGGTCGGGTCGCCGAGCACGACGCCCGGTGTGCGGCGCGTACGGAAGCGCTCGATGATGCGCACGCTGCTGGGCCGCGGCGTACGTGCCTTGGTCACCCCGTCGAAGAGACGCTCGTCCGGGCAGCGCGCGATGGCCAGCTCGAGCGCGAGCGTGAGGCCCAAGATCGTGCCGCGAAAGCGGAAGAAGTCCATGGCGCGGCGGATGAACAAGCGCCGGCGGCCTTCGTCCCAAGCGGGATCGAGCGCGACGTCGAAGAACGACGCGAGATAGTCCAGCGCTTCGGGCGGGGCGCTGCGTGCGTCGAGGAGCACCTGCGTCGCGGCGATGCGATCTTCGATCGAGGTGAAGAAGCCTTCGAAGAGCGCGAGGAATCGATCGAGGAACGCAGCCGAGGATGGGTCTTCGCGGTAGACGGCAGGCAGGTAGTTTTCGAGATACGAAAAGCGCGGGTAGTAGGCGCGCAACGCGCGGAGCTCGGGCGTGGCGGTGCCATCTCCGGAGAGGCGGAGGCGAAGCTGGAGGTAGCGGCCGTTGGCGCGCTGGAACAGGAGCTCCCACGTCCCCTCGCCTGCGCGATTCGGCAGCGGCGAGAGCGGTGGTGCATGAGGCAGCTCGGAGCCTTCGGCGCGGCGCACGAGGTTCGGCTCACGCGTCCACGGGACCCGATCGGCGAGGAGATCGGCGCGCTCGTCGGCGGCGCGGCTCCACACCTCGACGGCGGCCTCGCGGGGAATGCAGGCATCGAGGAGCAAGCGATGCCAGACACATTTCGGCTCCTTCCCATCGAAGATCGGCGAGCGCAGGACGGCAGCGGTGCTGAAGCGCGCGCGTGGTTGATCGATGAGACCGATCCAACCATCGGCGAAGTCGTAGAAGACGCGGCCACCGCCCGTGATCAGCGCCTTGCCACCGAAGAAGCGCATGGGGAGGTAGTCCGCGGATGGATCGAGCGTGAAGCTCTCGCCGTCGCGAATCACGGTGAACGCGAAGGCTTGATCACCGCTCGACGCAGCGACGTAGAGGCGATCGCCGACGAGCGCCAAATCGTGGCCGTAGAGGCGGAACGTCGATGGATCGCCCTCGACACGGATGGCCATCACCGAGAGCGGCTGCGGCGTACCGATCTCCGCGCCGAACCGATAGCGATGGATGACGGAGGACGACGCGCTCGGATCGGGGCGCTGATCGAGCACGAGCGCGGTGCCATCCGGCAATGCTTCGACGGCCACGGGATCGGCGAGCGTGAGCACGATGGCCGGCGCAACGGTGACGCGCTGGCGCGGCGGGTTGCGCGGCGATCCATCGAAGTTCTTGAAGTCGGAGAGCTCGGGAACGATCGGCGGCGGCGACGGGCGGATGACCTTGAAGTGGCTGTCGAGCGCCCACAGACGGCTCGGCTCGGTGGGATCGCGGGGCCGATCGAGGATCCAGAGGCCACCGTCGGCGGTGGGCGCCATGTCGAACGGCGCGAAGGGCCCGGACCACACGATCTGCTGCGGAGGGCCGCCGCTGTGGAGATCGAAGACGAGCAACCCCGGCGGCGAGATGGTGCCGACGACGAGGTAGTGATGCGCGGTGACGGCGAGCCCCGCGAGCAAGGACGCTACGGGTGCCGGTGCCGGCTGAACGGGACGAAAGCTGCCGGCGCGCGGTTGTCGATTGACGACATCGGGATCGACCGCGGGCCAGAAGACGGTGGTCGCGCCGGAGCCCGAAGAGCTGACCATGACGCGGCGTTCGTCGGTGTCGATCCAATACGTGTTGCCGTAGCGATCGCGACCGGCGCCTCGACGCCTCGTGTGCGTGACCGCGTCGTCCGCGCGCGCGGGGAACTGGAACACGCGCCGCCACAACGTGAGCGCCACGCGCGTCGCGTCCCAGGCCACGGTGGGATCGCCGTCGCCCTCGATCTCGGGATCGACCCCGGGCGTCGACGCGCCCGGCAGCTCCACCGTGCAGCGCGTGCCGTCGCTCGACACGGGCACGGGAGCCCAGTCGTCCTGGCCGAGCAACAGGTGGTAGCGCGTCCCGTTGACGTCCACGCCTAGCACTCCTCCGGGAGGATCGGCACGGGCACGATCTGCTTGGTCACCGCGGGCTTGTCGCCGAAGAGCTCCTTGATCGGTCGCGCGGTGCCGATCGAGACCGCGAGGCGCGCGAGCCGTGGAAGCTCGAGCTTCTTCATGGCGATCGGTTGATCCTCGGCCTCACCGCCGTCGGAGAGGCGCACCTCGTTCACCCACGCGACGCCTTCGACGCGGTTCGCGGCGGCCGCGATCTCGAGCGGGTACACGGCTTGTCGCAACGGCCAACCGCGCTTTTGCTGCGCGTACCCAGGTGTGAGCAACGCAGCACGCGCATCGCTCGCCGCCGAGAGATCGGGTAGCGGCGAGAGGAAGCGGCGCACCGCCTTCTCCACGGCCTTGATCACATCGGCGACGCCCGCGCCCGTCGTGACCAGCTTCACACCGAGGGAGACGAAGATCGGCCGGTACGTCGGCCCGCGCAGGAGCACCTCCGTCGTCACCAAGCGCCGCGGCTCGATCCAGTCGGCGATTGCTTGAAGAAAGCGTAGATCCGCTTCCGGCGTCTCGGGGTTGTTGGGATCGTAGCGAGGCACGACCATCAACGTCACGGTGCCGGGCGCGTCGCCGGGAGCATCGAGCGAGAGATCCGGGTGGAAGGCCGGGAGCACGTCGACACGCGCCACCGACACGCCCGGCGCACGCAGCGTGACGTCCTCGAAGTCGGCCGCGGTGACCAGGCGATCGCGGTGCTGCAGCCAGCGCGCGACGTTGCGCTCGCCGTCGCGCGCGGACTCGGCGTCGGCGCCGCCCCACGTGGGGATCGGGTTCGTCACCTTCACGCCCGCCGGCAGCGAAGGGCCGGTCTTGATCGAGCCCTCACCGACGTTGCCGGCACGACCGACGCCGTAATCGTAGTCGACGGCGATCGCCGACCCACGCCGCGGGCGCGCGCCGCGCAAGCCATCCCCGAAGCGAATCGCGCCGGCCTCGGCGTCGAGCTGGAAGACCTTCGCGGGCGCCGGCGGCGGGCTCGGCGAGCCCAGCGGGAGCCGCGGATCGGGCACCGGCACCTCGGGGCCGGCGGCGTAGAGATCATCGATCGCCGACCAGACCTCACCGCCGACGGTGAGCCGAATGCCATCGGCCAGCACCGGCGATCGCGAGAGCGTGGCCGCTTGATCGGGCTCTCCCGTTCCCACGGGGAGCGGCTCGCCGACGACGCGCGCGCGCTGGCGCACGGCCGCGACGTTGATGCCGACCCAAAGCACCTTCCCCTGCGGCGCCGCCGACGGCTTGATGCGAATCCACGTGAGGACGCGATCTTGCTGCTGCTTGTCATCGAGCGCGGGCGGGAAATCACGCACGCCCGACTCGAGCGGCTTGAGCGCGCCCGCCACGTCGCGCCACGCCTTGAGCTCTGCATACGACGGCAGCGTCACCTCGAAGATCGCGGGCTGCGTCGGAGGCGGCGCACTGGCGATCGTTTGATACGTGGCGTTGCGATCCTTCGAGCTCGCGGGCAATCCACCGCTCGGAAGCGTGGGGAGATCGAAATCCCACGTGGCCGTCTCCGCGCCCACCGCGGAGGCCGGCGCGAGATAGCCGCCTTCGGCGAGCGCGGGCACGACCCCGATGTTGAGCGTCTTGCCCGCGATGTCCTGCAAGAGCTTGTCGGCCGCCGATGCGGGATCGCCTTCGCGGAGGAGCAGCGCGATCCACATCGATCCATCGATGGCGTCGCCGAGATCGAGCCCGCCCGAAGCAGGCGTCGGGAAGGCGGCCGTCTCGTAGAAGCCGAGGTCGGCCGCAGGCTGATCGACCTTGTACGAGGCGTAGAGCAGATCGTAGTGATCCCGCGTCGTCTGCGCGGGCTCGGCGACGTTGCGCTTGTAGAAGACCTGCGCTTCCACCGGGATCACGTCGAGGCCACGCTCGGTGCGGAAAGGCACTTGCCCGGCGCGCACTTCGAGGCCGGGCGCGAGGTAGATGGGCGCGAGCGCGCCGCGCTGGTTCTCGAGGGTGACGAGCCCCATCGCGGAAGATGCCGGCTGGAGCGGCACGCCGAGGAGCGAGAGGAACTTGATCCGGTTGCGCTCCGGGATCTGCTTGGCGCGGTAGAGGATGCTCTCGGTGAGGAAGGCGAAGACCTCGATCAAGGTCACGCCGGGATCGCTCTTGCCGAAGCTCGTCCACTCGGGCGTGTGGACGGGGATGCGCGCCAGCGCCTGATCCAACAGGTCCTGGTACTTGCGATCGTCGAGCGGAGGCAGCTTCAGCGGCACGGGCGGGCTCCTTAGCGGGCGAGGGTGACGCCGAGGCTCACCCGCTCGCGCGCTTGGGTGGCGACGAGCTTGTAGACGACCGTGGCGACGGCGGTGTCGGCGCTCTCGGGATCGGGGTCGACGCTGACCGACTCGACCTCGATGCGCGGCTCCCAGCGCTCCAGCGCCTTCTGGATGCGCTCGCGGATCTGCGCGCGCGTCGTCACGGTGTTGGGCTCGAAGAGGAAGCGCCCGAGCCCACCGCCGAACTCGGGGAGCATGATGCGCTCACGAAGCTCGGTCATGAGGATGACGCGGATCGACTCCCGCACGTTGGCCTCGCCCTCCGACCACGCGATGCGCCCGTCGGCGCCGACGCGCGGCGGAAAGCTCATCCCTCGCCCAAGGATTTTCCCGGCATCCATGCATCACCCTTTGAGCTTGATGGGGATCTTGATCTTCAGGAACGGCATCCAGAAGAAGACGATGTTGAGCAGCGTCGCGATGATCATGAGGATGATCATCGCGACCATGGTGATGATGGGGATCGCGAAGATCCACATCTCCCCTTGATCCGCCGCGTCGGGCGCGTCCGTCTCTCCCTTGAGCGCCTTCTTGGCATCGGCGATCGTCGAGAGCTGTTTGCGCAGTTGGTTCGAGAGGACGAAGCCCACCGAGCGCTTGAACTTCTTGAGCCCGTCGACGCTCACGTCGAGCGGCATGGGGATGCGGATCTGTCGCGCGGGCGCGTCCGGATCCATCACGCCGCCGATGGTGAAGCGCGCCGACGCATCGCTCAGGAGCGGCGCCTCCCGCGGCTCGCAGCGCGGCTTCCGATACACGCACCGCACGGTGAAGAGCATGCCTGCGCGCGTGCCGAGCTTGGGCACGAGGGCCGCGTTGGGATCGAGATCGGACGCGGCCAGCACCGCCTCGCCGTCATCGGTGACCTTGGCCGGATCCGTCACGATCGCGGCCTGGAAGACCTCGCGGCTCGACGTCGGGATCACCCCGAAATGCAGCTTTCGCGGGTGCGCCGCTGCGTCCGTGAAGATCGCCGGGAAGAGCGGCAGGAGCTCCTCGTCGGGGAGGATCGACTCCTTGTCGTCGACCTTCTTCCACGCACCGGGCTTGCTCGGATCCGTCGCCGGAATCCATGCCAGCTCGTCACCGCCCACCACGCGCCGGAGCACGAACGCCGCCTTCTCGTCGCGCGCCGCGTTCACCCCGTGATCGGGCAGCCCGGGCCGTTGGCAGACGAGGCTCGCCGCCACGAGATGAAAGTGCCCGTGCACCGGCTGATAGAGCTTGAGCGTGTCGCTGCCCGCCTCCGGCGCGGGCACGCGATTGGCGAGTGTCTCCGGCGCCTGCGAGCGCAGCACTGCGAAGAGCTCGTCCATGAACGCATCGGACGTGAACCGCAGCAGCGCGGGCCTGCGCATCCGCGTGCGATCCGCGGACACACCTTTCCAGAGCGGCGCCGCCGCCACCCAGGTCAGGTCGTGAGCGGGCGCCGCGATCGTCACAGGATGTTCCCCGCGCCCGGTGTGTACGTCGTCGCGATCACCGTCGTCGCGATGAACGTGTCGGTCTGCACCACGCCGCTGAACTTGGAGATGCCCGCGTCGACGCCGACCTTGCCGCTCGACGCGGCAACCTCGGGCGCGTTGATGGTGAGCTTCGCAGCGGCCGTGATGGTGATGCCGCTCGCCTCCATCTTCAGCGAGTTGCCGTTCTGATCTTTGATCTCGACCGATCCCGGCCCATCCTTGAGCGTCACCGTCTGACCGCCGGGCGTCTCCAGGATCAACGTCTCCTGACCCTGCGTATCGTCGAGCGTGACCTTCACGCCGTTGCGTGATTTCAGGACCTTCTTGTCGTTCTTGCCCGCCGAATCCATGGTCTCCGGCGGAGCGTCGCTGCCGTTCCACAGGCCGCCGAGCACGAAGGGGCGGCGCGGATCACCATCCTCGAATGCGGTCAGGACCTCGTCGTCCACGTCGGGGATGAAGAAGCTCCCGCGCTTGTTTCCCCCCATCAACGTCGCCAAGCGCGCCCACGCCTCGAACTGCGCGCCGCCTGAATCCACGGCCCAAGGCAGGCGGATCTTCACCCTGCCCTGCCCGTCGGGATCGACGACGTCGGTGACGATGGCCGAATACACGCCGTACAAGCGACCGCCGAGGCCGGCGGGCAGCCTGTCTTCGAGCATCGTCTCCAGCGGGGTCTTGTCGAACACGCTCTCTCCGTCGTCCTCGGCTAGCTCGTGGGGCCGAGGCCGGGGCGCTCGGCGATGAACTCGGTGCGAATCCCCTTCGGTCCTTCGAAGATGTGGCGGACCTCGGCGAGGTAGTATTTGCCGTCGAACAGCGGCGCGAGGCCGCTCAGCTTCACGAAGCTCCCCACGCGGAGCTTGCCGTTGGCCTGCGCCCGCCCGCGGCCCACCACGAAGCGGCGCGCGCGCATGCGGAGCTCGGCCTCGGCGCGCGCGCGGGCCTCGTCGCTCGTGAGCGGCACGCGATGCACCACCGACTCGTCGCGCGCCTCGAACGCCTGCTCGAGGATCGCGGGCCCGGACGTGTCCTGCCCGAGCTCGCCGCCGATGGCGGATTTGTCGGCCTTCTCGTGCACGGCGCTCTTCCCCGCGACGTCCCAACCGCCCACGGTCACGCTGCTGCGCTGCTCGGAGAGATCGGCCATCACCGAGAACTCGAGCAGGTCCTTCCCCTGCTTGAGCTCGACCGTGCCGCCGTCGCGCTTCGCCCGCGACTGCACGTGCAGCGTGCGCCCGTCGACCCACACCTCGGCGTCGATGGCGCGCGCGCGCTCGCGCAGGAAGGCGAGATCGCTCTGGTTGAGCTGAGCCAACACCTTGTGCGTCGGGCCCGTCACGTCCACCGCCGCTTGCAACGAGTGATCGGCCGCGATCTGCTGGAACACGTCAGCGTCGCTGACATCCGCGAAGGTGCGGCTGCGGCGCACCATGCGCAGCTTCTCCAAACGATCTTCGGCGAGCACCGTGATCTCGGGCGACGCCCCTTCGAGAAAATGCGCTTCGAGCGCGGTGATGCGACCTTCGAAGATGGGATCGTCACCGAGCTTGATTTTGAGCGGGGTGCCGAAGTCGAGCGTCTTGCGATCGAGGTAGAGCACGCCGACGTCCGTGCCGACCTTGCCCCAGTTGCCGAAGCGCGCCTCGCACCGATAGAGCCCGTTCGTCGTCTCCACGACGAGCAGATCGAGGAGCCCGTTCTTGAGGGCGTCCTCGTCCTTCCCGGCGACGTTGATCGTCGGTCGAGCCGGGCGGAAGCGGTTGTCTTGCGAGCCCTGCGCCATGTTCGCTCAGTGCGCGGAGACCCGCGCGCGGCGGGTGTGCTCCTCGCGGAGGATGCGGATCACGTCGTGTCGCGAAGGTTGTTGCGAAGCCTCGCCGCCCTCGCCCTTTTGCTCGGGCGCAGGTGCCGGCGCGGCCGCAGCGGGCGCGCCCGGGAGCAAGTCGAACTTCTCGATGGTGACGGCCATGGAGGTCTCCTCGTCAGCTCGGCCGGCTGCGGTTCATGTCGAGGAGCTGCCCCGGCGGGAGCTTCCTCGGGTTCTCGACGTCGTTGGCGGCGGCGATGCCTTGCCAGTCGCCGCCCTTCCCTTGCTGCGCGGCGAGGCCCTGCACCGTCGAGCCGGACGGCGCAGGCGTGAGCGGGCGCGTGCCCGCCGGATCACCGCCGTCACCCGCGCCCGGCGGAGCGGTGTCGCGAAAGACGAACTTGGTGATCTTCTGCTGCGTGAGGTTGAGGCTCACGCTGGCGCGCAGCGGCTTGCCTTCGGACGAGAAGAACTCGAGCGACTCCTCGAGCGACTCCATGATCCCGTCGAACTGAAACGATCCCCAGAGGAACCGAACCGCCGGCGGAACGAATTTCTTCGGGTCCTTCGCGTCCTTCTTGGGCGTGATGAAGAAGGCCACCTTCTGCGTCAATCGCCGCACGTCGTCGATGACCGCGCCGGACTCGTCGGTCTGCGGCGCGCCGCCGGTGACGTCGAACCAGAGCTGCACCGCGAGCTTGGTCGTGCCCGCGCCCACGAAGAGCCGCGACGGCGATCCATTCTGATCACCGGACCCGGACGGCGTAGCCACTTGGTTGGCGAAGCTGACCTTGAGCGACTCCGGGTTGAATTGGACCTTGGTCCAAGTGTCCTTCTCGATCTCTTGATCGAAGTCGGCGTCGAGCTGACGGATCTCGGCTTTGGCGAGCTCGGGCATGGTTTCTCCTCGGCGCGCCGCGCGCTAACCGTTCCCCCCGGTGCCGGGGCGCTTGAGGCGGAGCGATTCGTACGCGAGCTGAAGCTCTTCGATCGCGACCATCCCATCCTTGGCATTGAGCGGCGGCGCCTTGAGCTTCACGGGCAGGCAGCGCGTGAGCACGAAGCGCGCGCGCTCCGTCGTTCCATCGGGCGCGAAGACGACCACCTCGGCGTCCGCGCGCAGGCTGGGATCGTCGAGCACCGCGCCCATCCAATCCCAGAGATCGAAGCTCGCCGTCATCCCCCGCTTGAGCGTGAGCTGCGCATAGTTGAGCGGACCGGTGAGCCGGATCTGCGCGCCGTTGTTGCCCCCTTCGCGGATGGTCTTCACATCCATCGTCATCTCGAGGCCATCGCACTCGGAGAACGACGCGTTGCAGACCGTGGTGGAGACGTCGGGCACGCGGATCTCCACCGCGAAGTTGAACGCGGTGAAGGGATAGTGGACGGTCTCGTCGGCGGGGGTCGCCATCAACGCACCTCCGTCACCTGGCTGCGCTCACCGGTCTGCACCAAGCGGACGGTGAGGAAGCGCAGGGCTGCCGCCGGAGCGACGCGCAGATCGACCGAGAAACAACCGGCATCCATCGCGCCCGCGGACGCGCCGGCCACGACTTGGAACGCAGCGTCGGCGGTCCTGCCGGAGAACGCGCCGCGCGCGTAGAGCTGACCGAGCAGCCCCTCGAAGCCACGCTGCACCATGCGATGCAGCGCGCCGCCGTTGGGCTCGAAGACGTAGGTCGCGCCGAGATCGAGCGCCGCGCGCCGCAGCAGAATGAGCAGGCGGCGCACGTGGATGGGCACGAAGTCCGCTTCGGTGCTGAGCGTGTCCTCGGCCAGCGTGAGGAAGCCGCCCGGCGCCTGCCGGACCAAGTTCACCTGCGCATCCTGCAAGGCTTGAAAGGCATCGCGTCCGATCGACGGCGTGAGCGCCACCACGGCCGCGAGCGGCTCGTTCGCAGGCGCCACCCACGCGCCACGCGCGAGCGCTCGGCGCGCGAAGACACCGGCGATGGCGCCGTCGGCCGGCGCGCGTCGCACGGGCGTGCCCGACACGTCGTCTCGGCACACGAGCCAAGGATGATAGAGCGCGCCGTACCCGAGCGCCGTCGTCGCCTCCGCCGCGAGCTCGGCGGCGAGGTGAACCGGGTGCGCGACCGCCTCCGCCTCGCGATGATGCTCGGGCAGCGAGAGCAGCGCGAAGAGATCCCCCCGCGCCGCGCACATCCGCAGCATCGCGGCCTGCGCGCGCACGAGCGGCCCGACATCGTAGCTGCCCGCGTCCTCCACCACGGCCAGCACGGCGCGCGTGACCTGCACCTCGACCCATGCGGACCAAGGCCCCGCGCCCGCCGCGTTCTCGATGCGCACGCGATAGTACCAAGCGCCCGGAGAACGACCGCGGATCGTCACCTCCGGCTCGACACGATCGTAGATCACCACCGCGCTCGCGAAGCTCGCGCTCGCCGACTCTTCTACGACGAAGCGCTCGCCCGGCACGTGCCCCTCGCCGGCATCCAACGCGCCCGTCCAACGCAGCGTGAACGTCCCCGTCTCGTCCACCACGACCGGATGCACGAGCACCGGCGCATCGAGTGGCAACCGGCAATCGGCGAACGCGCCGCGCGCTCGCGACGGCGCGGGCTCCGCCTTGCCGACGACATCTTCCGCGACGGCGCGCGGCCCCACGTGCCAGCGGCGATGCACGAGATCGGGCGCCGCCAGAATCGTCGCCTCGTCGATGGCGAGGGCCGCGTGGATGCCACGCAACGGCCGCGCATCCGGGCTCTGATCGCGCAGGAAATCAGCGGTGGCGAGGAGCGTGGACAGGGGCTCGCTCGAGAGCGAGCCATCGAGGAAGATGTCGTCGAACGCGACGGCCTCTCCCAGCGCGCCCGGCGACGCAGGCGCCTTCGCCAAACCATCACGCACCGGCGCGATCTCGGGATTCACCACGCCGAGGAAAGCTTCGGGCGTGAACGCCATGCCCACCGGCAAGTAGCAGGAGGCTTCAGCCATCGGCCGCCCATCGCCCGCGAGCGGAAAGCGCACGCCCGATGCGGCCTGCCAGAGCTCGGCCCAATGCTCGTCCGTGAGCTGCGCGCCGCGTGGAAGCAGATCGGCCAGACGATCGCGATAGAGCTGCTCGTCGCTCGGCAGCGCCCCCCAAAAACGCGGATGCGCTCGGCCCAACCCCAGATCGGAAAGCCGCACCGGCGGCGCATCGCCGAGGCGTGCCCACAGATCGAGACGGAGGCGCTCGACCACCGGCTCCTGCGCGAGCAGCGCCGCCAGCACCGCGCTCGACGGCGGCGCCTTCTGGTAGCGAAGGCCCGGTCCGCTCACCTCGATGGTCTCGTCACCACCGGCACCATCGAGCCGCACGCGGCGCACAGGCATCCACAATTCTTCGGTGCCGAGATCGACCCGCAGGAACGCGCCTTCCACGGGCGCTTCCGCGAGCTTTGCCTTCAGCACGAGCCGAGCCTCGTCGTCCTTCCACGTCGGCCCATCGGTCACCACGATCGATCGCGCCACCGTCTCGCCGGCGAACACATCGGCGACGAGATCGTCGGGCACCGGCGCGCTCGGAGGCCCGCTGCGGAACCAGAACGACGCATCGCCTTCGGCCCAAGCTCGAAACACACGCGGGTGACCGGGCGCGAGCGGCGCCGCATCCTTCGGCGACGCGCTGGGGCGCGCGAGCGACACGACGGGCACCATCCACACGAGACCCGCATCACGGAACGTGATCCGCAACAGATCACCGGCGACGAGCTCGGTCCCCGCATCGACGGTCACGTCGATCGCCGGAGGGCTGAACCTCCCCACCTTCGCTTGCAGCGCGCGCCGCGCGAGCAGCGCCGTGCCCACGGTCAGCCCATCCGACCAGCTCCCTGCGGAGCGCGCTCGAGCCAATGCAGGAACGAGCGTGTTTCCCGGCCCTCCGCGCAACAGCGCGCTCACCGCAAATTGATTCGCGCTGGCCTCGCTGCCGGCGACCCGAATCACCCACGCACGCCTCCCGCCGTTGCGAAAGAAAGCCCGCACGGCCGGGCCGAGGTGGGCCAAGACGGGCTCTTGGCGCTGCTCGTCCCAAGCCACCACGGCGTCTTCTCCAAAGACGGCTCCATGCTCGGCCGCGCTCTCCACGGCGACGGGCACGTGCAGCGGCCCCTCCGCCGCGAACCCCACGAGGATCGCGATGTCCATGCGCGGCAGCGGATCGATCGGGGGCGGCGCGGCGACGAAGCGAACGCCGGGGAGGCGGCGGGAGGCGCGCCCAGCCACGGGTCTACTCCATCTCCAACCGCTCGTAGGAGATCGTCAGCTCTTCCATGGCCACGTCGGTGCCCTTCGCGTTGAAGGGCCCGCTCACGTGCTTGATGATGCGCGCCCGGAGGAGCTTCCACGTCTGGACCACGGCGGTGTGGTCCTCGTTTTGGAGCTGAATCGTCACCGTCCGCAGCGCGTTCTGGTCGCCGTTGCGGATCTGGTTCAGCCAGTTGTAGAGCGAGAGCGAGCCAATCACGCCGCGCTTCATGGTCACGTCGGTGGCCTTGTTGAGCCCCGTGATCTTGCGGACGCTGTTCTCGCGCTCGTTGCCGTTGCGATACTCGGCGACGGTGACTTCCATGCCGATGTTGGTGCACTCCTGAAAGCCCGCGTCCGGCCCGTCGGTGTTGCCGGTGCCGAGGTCCACCAGGAAGTTGAACTGAACGTAGGGGCGATCACGCAGAATGGCCACGAGCTCCTCCTTGAGGTGGTGTCCTCGACGTCATGCCTTCCGATCGGCGGTCCATTGGCCGATGCGGAAGATCACGAATTCGGCAGGCCGGAGCGGCGCCACGCCGATGAGGCAAATCAAACGGCCGTTGTCGAGATCGTTCTGGGTCATCGTCGAGCGATCGCAGCGCACGAAATAGGCCTTCTCCGGCTTGTCGCCGAGGAGCGCGCCCGATTGCCACTCGTTGAGGAGGAAGTCCTCGATGGTCCGCCGGACGTTGGCCCAGAGCTGCTCGCCGTTGGGCTCGAACACGGCCCATTGCGTGCCCTTGTCGATGGACCGCTCCAGATAGGCAAAGTAGCGGCGGATGTTGACGTACTTCCACTCCGGATCGGAGCTCACCGTGCGTGCGCCCCAGAGGCGATAACCGCGCCCCTCGAAATAGCGGAAAGCATTGATGCCCTCCGGGTTGAGCACGTCCTGTTGCGCCTTGTTGAGCAGGATTTCGAAGCCCGTCGCCAGGTTCACCACCTCGTTGGCAGGGGCCTTGTAGACGGCACGATTCGTGTCATTGCGGGCATAGATGCCGGACACGAAGCCGCTCGGCGGGAGGAAGATGGGCACGCGCGTGACGGGATCGAGCACCCGCACCCAGGGGTAATAGAGCGCTCCATAGCTCGAATCGAGCTGCGCGCGCATGGCCCGCACCTGGGAGATGGTTTGCCCATCGCCCGAGTCGAGCACCGCAATGCGGTAACGCATGCGCTGCGCATGAGCAATCAGCAGGTTGACGATGGTCTGCGCGTCGCCGTAGCCGGCCTGCAAACCGAACGTCGATCCAGGCGCCGCGACGATGGAGATGTCCTCCAGATCCTCGAATTGCGCGAGGCCCGTCTTGCGCATGTTGGATTCGTCGACGCCACCCTCGTAATGCGTGGCCTGGGGCCGCTGCCCGTCGTTGCCGCCCGAGAGCGAGAGCTCCACCGTGCGTTGCTCGTCCGTCGAGCGGGGATTCGTGAGCGCGGTCCACAATGCGCTCGCCGACGGCGCCAGGGCATCGAGCAGCTCGAGCCCGCCCGTGAGCGAGGATCCGGGAGCGATGACGATCGGTAATGCGCGGGTCAAATCGGGCTTGCGATCGTCGTACCCGAATTTGGCCGCCACGGAGTCGGCGGCGCCGTTCGTGAGGTGATTGGGATCGAGCGCCAGCCCATCCCACACCAAAGCCCCCTCCCCGATCACCGTCACGGCCGCCGTCACCACGTGGAGCTCGTGATCACCGAGATCGGCGGGCGTCACCGTCTTGGCGGTGTTCGCCATCTCCCAACGCTGGTTCGGCTCGCTCCAGCGGGCGAGATAAGCGCCCGTTTGATCGGTCGCGACCGTCGCGCCCGCCTTCTTGTTGACGTAAACCACGTCGCGGTCGCGCAGCGAGCCGGTGACCTGAGCCTTCAAATTGGGCGCCGCGCCCACGTTGGTGAGCACGTTCTGACCGAGCTTGAGGGTGAAACGCACCCGGAGATTGCCATACGATCCGGGATAGCGGGCCCGAACGAAGACCCCATCGGCGGGCGCGGCGGACGCCGGATAGATGCCGCGCGCGTGGCCGTCTCCCCATTTGCTGTCGCTGAACGTGGCGCTAGCGTCGTACCCGTTCTTCTTCGGATTGGCCGGATCGGTGTCGTCGACGCGCCGGAAAACACGGGAGATGTAGAGCCGTTTGCCACCTTCGGTGAAGAAGGCGCGCACGGCGTGCCACAAGTAGTTGTGGTGGAAGTCGGTCCCGAATCGGAGTTGCTGCCGATCACCATACGACCGCTCGAACTCGATGATGCTCGTGACCAGCTCGTTCTCGAGATCGATGGGACCATATCGGCAAGGACCGATGAACCCCGTCGTCGTCGTGCTGACGCCCTCGATGGACTTCGAGCGAAAAGACGTCTCTTCGACATACACGCCGGGAGCCAAATATTCCGCCATCTTCGTCTCCTGAGGGCCGAGAGAGACCGCGTTGAGGCCAGCGGAAGCACGGCAAACGAAGGCCGTCGTGGATGCTCGAAAGCACCACCCGCTCCACCCTGGCGATCGAAACCCCATCGCGCCGGCACCGCTCCACACCTGCCGGCTGTCCTCTCGGACGGTGAGGATGAAAACGAAGCAGCAAACAATTGTCAAGCAGCTTCCGTCCGCAACAACACAATCGACAAACGCATGAACAGAAGCCTTGGTTTCCTCGAAGCACGGATGAAGTGTGCGAGCACGTGAACGCCCCGTCCTCGCTTGACCAAAGCGTCCTCCCGAGCCTCTCAAACTCTCGAGATGTGCCTGTTTACAAGGCGATTCGATGGATCTCCGGGCGGCCCATCGCACCTCGTCGACGAGGCCTCCGAGGCCGCTGTCATACTGCCACATTTGGCATTGACGCCCCCTAACCCGTCATGGTTAGGCGTGCGGACGACTGGCAGTCGGACCGATGGAGATGGTGTCGAGCGTCACGAGGACACCAATCGAAGGACGCATGTCACCGCCGTGCTCGACACGTGATGCGCTCGTTCCATGTCGAGCACGTCGCGCCGCGACTACGCTGCTGCACGGCACGCGATGCTGCAGAAGGCGGTCGCGTCAGCGCTTGTTGCGCTTTCGCTTGGTCGCCTTCGGGGAGCGCGTACGGCCTGCGGTGTGCCGCAGCAGTGGGCTCACCTCGCGCGCGCTCTCGATCAGCGCTCGCACGACGGGCGTGCGGTCGTCCTCCGCGCGCCAGGTGACGACTTCGCTCAGATTGATCTGGAGGTCTTCGACGGGCCGCCACGAGAGCGAGGTCTGCGAAGCCGGCTCCCAGAACTTCTCCGAGAGGAAGGTCACCGCGTCGCCGATCACGACCAGCGCCAGGAGCGCCTCCAGGTCGAGCACCTCCGCCGTCACGTGCAGCGCCACGCCCCGTGCGCGCGCAGCCGTGATGATGTCCGCGTGAAGCCTCGGATAAAGCTGACGTGGCTGGAGCAGCACGCGCTCGCGCTCGAGATCTCGAAGCCGGATCTTCTTCAGCCGAGCGAGTCGATGCTCGGGAGAGAGGAGCAGCCCGAGCCGGTCACGGGCCATCTCCAAGTGGCCCAGGGCGTCGTCGTTGGGCGCGTAGGCACCGTAGCCGAAGGAGATCGTCCCCTGCCGCAGGGCCGCCCACTGCTCGACGCTGCTCATGGGGACGAGCTGCAGGCCGACACGAGGCGTTCGCCTTCGGAACGCCGCGACGAGGGACAACAACGCACCCATGAAGGTCGTCCCCGTTTCAAAGCCGATGACCACGGTGCCGAGCCTGCCCTCGGCGACCCCTTTGGCTTCGTCGACGGCCGCGTCGACGCTCGCCAGGATGCTCCGGGCTCGCTCGGCGAAGGCCTTCCCAGCGGCGGTGAGCTTGATGCCACGTCCCTCCGGCGCGAAGAGCGCGACGCCCATCTCCTCTTCGAGATCCTTCATCTGCCGGCTCAGCGGCGACTGCGAGACGTGGAGCCTCTCGGCGGCGCGACGAAAGCTCTGCTCCTCGGCGATCGTCACGAAGTAGCGCAGGTGTCGGAGCTCCATGGGTTACGACCGTTGCTCGAAAGGTATCATACGCGAGCAATCAATGTCTTCGACGGCTCGGTACGGGAAGCGTACGTGAGCTTCCATGAATTCGACGACACCGAGCTCCCCCCGCGCGCTGGTCTCCGGCGCGAGCATCTCCGGTCTCACCATCTCCCATTGGCTCGCCCGCTATGGCTTCGACGTCACGGTGGTCGAACGCGCGCCGCACCTGCGGCCGGGCGGTCATGCGCTCGATGTACGCGGTCCGGCCCTGGAGGTCGCCGAGCGGATGGGCATCCTCACCACGATTCGCGATCGGAGCACGAAGCTCCTCGGCATCGCGATGGTCGACGCGGCCGGTCAGGAGATCTTTCGAAGCACGGAGAGCACCTTGACCGGCGGCCGGCTCGACAGCCCCGATGTCGAGATCATGCGCGACGACCTCTGTCACGTGCTCCACGACGCCGTGGGCGACGGCGTCGAATACATCTTCGGCGATTCCATCGCGTCGCTGACCCAAGATGACGCGGGCGTCGATGTCACGTTCGTCACTGCCGCGCCTCGCCGCTTCGAGGTGGTGATTGGCGCCGATGGCTTGGGCTCGGGGGTGCGGCGGATTGCTTTCGGCCCCGACGAGCAGTTCCTGCGTGCCTTCGGCGACCTTTACGTCGCGACGTTCGGCATGCCGAACTTCCTCGGTCTCGAGCGCTGGCAAGTCATGTATCAGCAACCGGACTCCGTCGGTGCGTTGGTCATGGGCCTTCGAAAGGATGTCGACGCGAGGACGTATCTCGGCTTCAGCGCTCCGAACGGGATCGACTACGACTTCCGCGACATCGAGGCGCAGAAACGGCTCTTGGCCGATCGCGTCGCCGGCGCGGGCTGGGTGATTCCGCAGATCGTGGAGCACATGTGGAGCGCGACCGACTTCCACTTCTACTCGCTCCGTCAGGTCCGCATGAACCGTTGGTCGCGCGGGCGAATCGTGCTGGTCGGCGATGCCGGTTATGCCGTCTCCCTGGGTACGGGTCAGGGCACCACGGTCGCGATGGTCGGCGCCTACGTCTTGGCCAGTGAGCTCGCCAGGCACGAGGATGATCTGGTGGCTGGCATCGCCGCATACGAGGACAGCGTGCGCGCCTATGTGATTCGCAATCAAGACATTGCATTGGAGCAGAACGCCAAGCCTGACGAACCGACGGACGAGGGACAGACCGCTTCCACGGGCGGCCTTCCGGACTTCGGAGCGCTGACGCTGCCGTTCGCTCTCGAGAGCTACCAGGGGCTGGCGAGGCTTCCATGAGCTGCAGCCATCCCCATCCACCGCGCCCGCAGCGGCCTGGTGTTCGTGCTCGAGATCGCATTCGAGCTCCTACTCCAGGTCGTGGGGCGGTCACGGGATGCTGCGCAACATCGAGCGTGAATGGGCTCGCGAACGTCTCGGCCGCGGACGAGCCCTGGGCGTCAGGAGCAAGCCTCGAGGTACAGATCCTCCACCTTCTTCCGCGCCCACGGCGTACGGCGCAGGAACTTCAGGCTCGATGAGACGCTGGGGTCGAGGTTGAAGCAGCGGATGTCGATGCGGCGTCCCATCTCTTCCCAGCCGAGGCGCTCGACGAGACGGGTGAGGATCATCTCCAAGGTGACGCCGTGAAGCGGGTCGCGAGAGGTCATGCGGCGGCCATGGTAGCGCAGCTCGCGCGACCGGGCTCAGCCCATGGTCGAGCTCGATCGCTCCCCCAGCTCTCGTCCTGAAGATCACTCAAAGGCTCCGCTTCGACGATCTGCCCCGAGACGGGCAAACCATTCTCGTCGATCGGGATTACATACGACCTCGTCTTCGCCTTTTCTGGTCTTCTCCTGCTTGGTGATGTCGCCCCCTTTGCGCGTCGGGACACCTCCAGTCGGTCAAACAACGATGCACCAAGCGCCCCCGGTCTCGCTCGCTTGCGCGCAGATCAGGATTCGCTGCGTTGTGGCCGCGCGACGCCGCGGCAGGTGACGGGATTATCCCGTCGTTTTCGTTGGCGTTTCAATCATCGGCCGGGAATCGCGTCACGCGTGTCACGCCTCGAAACTCGGCAGACGCAATCGCCCGATGCATCGTCTTCTGCAGCGCCGCCTCCCAACGGCGCGAACGTGGGCACCACGTCCGGGCCCGACGAGCCGGAAGACGACTGACCAGAACGACACATGACGGAGGCGCTGATGAAGATTGCTCATGCTCTCGTGTTTGCAGCGACGGTGATCGGATGCGGCAGCGCCGGCGATGCCGGTGAGGTGGGGCCGACGGGGAAGGTGGTTGGCTCCACCTGCGCGAGCACGAGTGACTGCCAGTCGCAATGCGTGCAATCGAGTCACTTCCCCGGCGGGATGTGCACGGCGTCGTGCGCGGGAGACGCGGACTGCCCGGCGGACACCGCCTGCATCTCCGAGGATGGCACCGGCATTTGCGCGGTGGTCTGCGCCTCGAGCGACGATTGCGCCGCGTTCGACCGCGGCTTCACCTGCGACGACCGATCACGGTTCGGCGCGAGCGGCGACGCGCACGTCTGCCGCACGCCCTGACTGACGTCTTGGTCTGTCACCTTCCTCGGCGTCGCCGCACACCGCATCGATCGGTGGCGCGGCACCCCGCGTTCGTCGTGCATCGACCGCTCGCGCGCGCGTCGCGCTATCCTCCGCGAGGCAATGCCCCTCGATCTGCAGGCCGCGCGGCCACGCCTCCAGCGCGCCTCCGACTTCACCGTGGAGCTCGTCGCCGGCTTGCTCGTCGACGCGGGCCTGCTCTCCGACGACGATCGGCGCGCCGCGATCGCGCGCGAGGCCGTGCAGCGGGCGCGCCTCACACGTGAACGCGCGCAGGTGAACGGGCGCGCGCTCGACACGGTGGAGATCTCGCCGTTCGAGATCATCGCCTCGCTGCGCCTCTCCGACGCGCGCCGCCCGGGATCGAGCGACGCCGTCGACGAGGATCGGGCCACGGCCGCGACGGCGCGCGCGCTCGGCATCCCGTACCGCAAGATCGATCGGCTCAAGCTCGACGCGAAGCTCATCACCGCGACCATCTCGCGGCCGTTCGCGCGCAAGCACGGCGTGCTGCCGCTCGGGCGCGAGGAGGGCGCGCTCGTGGTCGCCGTCGCGAACCCGTTCGACGAGGCGCTGTTCGAGGAGCTGCGCGTGCTCACGCGCGGGCCGATCACGCCCATCCTCTCGGCGCCGAGCGACATCCAACGATGCATCGCCGAGGTCTACGGCTTCCGCATGTCGATCGACGCCGCGAACACCAAGATCGCGGGCGCTGGGCCGGACATCAAGAACCTCGAGCAGTTCGTCAGCCTCTCGCGCCTCGACGCGCTCGAGCAGAGCAGCGAGCCCGTGGTCGCCGCCGCCGAGTTCCTCCTGCTCTACGCCTACGAGCAGCGCGCGAGCGACATCCACATCGAGCCGCGGCGCACGGAGTCCATCCTCCGCATGCGCATCGACGGCGTCCTGCACCCGATCTACCGGATCCCGAAGGCCGTGCACAACGCCATCACCAACCGCTTCAAGGTGATGGCGCGGCTCGACATCGCCAGCCGCCGCCCGCTCGACGGGCGCATCCGCACCGCGCGGGGCCAAGGCGAGATGGATCTGCGCGTCTCGACGGTGCCCACCGCGTTCGGCGACAAGGTCGTGCTCCGCGTGCTCGATCCGAGCGTCCTCGTGCGCGAGCTCGACGATCTCGGCTTCCTCCCCGGCGAGCGCGAGGAGCTCTCACGTTGGCTGCGCCGGCCGCACGGGCTCGTCGTCGTCACCGGGCCGACCGGCAGCGGCAAGACGACGACGCTCTACTCGGCGCTCCAGGCGCTCGCGTCGCCCGAGGTCAACGTGGTCACCATCGAGGATCCCATCGAGATGGTCCACGAGAGCTTCAACCAGATCCAGGCCGATCCCAGCACCGGGACCTCGTTCGTGGAGGCGCTCCGCCACGTGCTCCGGCAGGATCCGGACGTGATCATGGTCGGCGAGATCCGCGACGGCGAGACCGCGGTGCAGGCCGTGCAGGCCGCGCTCACCGGGCACCTCGTCCTCACGACGCTCCACACGAACGACAGCGTCGGCGCCGTCGCGCGCCTGCTCGATCTCGGCGTGCCCCCCTTCCTCGCAGCGGCGACGCTCGCCGGCGCGCTCTCGCAGCGGCTCGTGCGCAACGTGTGCCCGTCGTGCGCGCGCGACGTCGTGCTCACCGCCGACGAGCTCGCGTCGATCGGGATCACGCACCCGGAGGAGCATGCCGGCAAGCTCGTCGCGCGCCGCGGCGCCGGCTGCGCGAAATGCCGCTACACGGGTTACTACGGCAGATCGGGCGTGTTCGAGGTGCTCTCCATCAACGCGCGGCTGCAGAAGCTCGTCTCCGAGGGCGCGTCGCCCGACGCGATCGCCCGCGCCGCGCGGCAGGACGGGCTGCGCACGCTGCGCGAGCACGCCATCGCCAAGGTGGCCGCGGGCGTGACGACGCTGGAGGAGGCGCTCCGCGTGACCGCCGATGCGGAGCGCGGGCGATGACCGCCGATCTCACCCGCGAGGTCTCCGAGCTCGTCGCCGCCGGCGCGGCGATCGTCTATGTGGTCACGCACGAGGAGACGCGCGCGCTCGCGGCCATCGAGCGATCGGCCACCGCGCTCGAGCGCGGGATCGCCATCTGGTCGGTCCACCGCGGCCTCGATCCGACGGCCGTGGAGGCGCGCGATCCCATCGCCGCCCTCGACGTGCTCGACAGCGAGATCGCGCCCGGCGTCGCCGTGCTGCTCGACTTCCACGACGCGCTCCGCGACACGCGCGTCGTGCGGCGGCTGCGCGATCTCCTGCCGCGCCTCGCCGCCGAGGGGCGCGCCGTGATCATCGTCGCGCCCGAGCAGCGCGTGCCCGAGGGCCTCGTCGCACAGACCGCCGTGGTGCGCCTCTCCCTGCCCGACGAGGCCGCGCTCGCGGATATCCTCGACGACGCGCTGCACGCGCGCGGCGCCGACACCGAGGCTGACGCGCGGCACGCGGCGGTCCGCAGCGCGCGCGGGCTCACCGGCGATCAAGCCAAGCGCGCGTTCCTGCGCGGGCTGTACGCCGACGCGGCGCTCGGCCCGGCGGCGCTCGCGGCGATCCTCACCGAGAAGCGGCGAATCCTCGCGCGCGATCTCGGCCTCGAAGACGTCGAGGTGCTCGAGAGGCCCGAAGACGTGGGAGGGCTCGAGGCATTCAAGGCATGGCTGTTCGAGCGCGCGCAGGCGATGACGCCCGACGCGCATCGCTTCGGGCTCACGCCGCCGCGTGGCGTGCTACTCGTCGGCGTGCAGGGCTGCGGCAAATCGCTCTCGGCGAAGTGCGCCGCCGCGCAGCTCGGCGTGCCGCTCCTGCGCCTCGATCTGCCGCGTGTGCTCGGCGCCGGCGCCGAGGGCCGCTCGGCCGAGGAGAGCCTGGCGCGCGCGCTCGAAGCCGCGGAGTCCGTCGCGCCGGTGGCGCTGTGGGTCGACGAGATCGAGAAGGGCTTCGCCGGCACCGCGACCGGGCGCGGCAGCGACAGCCGCGCCGCGCGCCTGCTCGGCGCATTCTCGACCTGGCTGCAGGAGCGGCGCGGCGCGGTCTTCGTCGTCGCGACCGCGAACGACGTCACCTCGCTGCCGCCCGAGCTGCTCCGCCGCGGCCGCTTCGACGAGCTGTTCTTCGTCGATCTGCCCGACACGCGCGCGCGCCGCACCATCCTCGGCGTCCATCTCCGCCGCCGTGGTCGCGACGCCGCCCTCTACGACGTCGCCGCGATCGCGAGCCGCTGCGAGAATTTCTCCGGCGCCGAGCTGGAGCAGATCGTCGTCGGCGGCCTCCATCGCGCCTTCGCCGCCGGCCGCGAGCTCGAGACCGCCGACATGCGCTACGTCGCCGAAGAGATGGTCCCGCTCTACCAGACCTACGAAGAGCCCATCAAGGCGCTGCGCGAGTGGGCGATCGGGCGTTGTCGGAGCGCGGGCCGGCAGGACGCGATCGTCGATCTCTTCCGCAAGACGTAGCGACGCTCGGCGCCGCGAGCCCCCTGTAGAAAGCAATGCTCGTTCGAGCACACGAGATCGAGATATCGAGTCTCCCAAGACGAGACTGTATCGCTCGTGCGCGGCAATCCCGGTCTCGTTCGCCGGCGGCGGGTTGACAGGCACCGGCGCGTGAAGCAGCGTCGCCACCGCGATGGGCGAACCGCGTTCGCTGTGGGTCCGCAAGGACGACCTGCCGCATGCCGCAGCTCGGCCTGTCGGACCAGACGCCTCCGCCCGACGACAAAGGGCCCCACCGCAGAACGGCGCGATGAGGGCCTGAAGATCAAGACCGACATCAAGGCCGGTGAGACCCAGGAGGGCGGCGACAAGCCCCCTCCCAAGGGCCCTATCGGTCGATTGCAGCGGCAACACGACAACGCTGCTCCGGTGGCCCGTGCCCAGCGCGCCGCGCCTGTCGCTGCGCTGCGATCTGGCGGATCGCCCCCTGCGTCACCCACTCGATTGCACAGCCTTTCTCGCACGATTGCCCGCTGGCCTGCGCATTGCACCGAGCCCCTCGGCTCGGCGGGCACCTCCTAGGATTGCTGCAACCTCGCCAAGCTGGAGAGAGCAACCCATGCGAATCGCCGTGCCGGTATTCTTCGTTGCCTTCGTCGCGCTGGCTCAAGCCACTTCATCGATGGGATGTGGATCGGACGCCCAGTCCCACACCACCGGATCGACCAGCGCGAGCTCTTCGGGCGCCGGCCCCGGCGGCGGTGGCGGCAACCAGATGCTCGACGGCGGTCCGTCCGGCGGCGGCAACCAGCAGGACGCGGGCCCGTGCGTCGATCACGACGGCGATCAACACGGGGCCGACTGCGCCGCCGGCCCCGACTGCAACGACGATGACGACTCGATCTGGGAGAACTGCACCGTCACTCCCAACGGCCCTCCGGGCATCACCTCGACCACGATGGACGGCGGCACCCTGACGGTGAATGGCCTCAACTTCGGCGCCAAGACCACGGCCGCGCCGCTCCTCTTTTTGCCGTTCACCAGCGGCACCGACGGACAGAGCACCACCGAGGCTGGCTTCGATCTCATCGAGGGCAACAACGCGAAGAACGCCAAGCTCAACACGGCTTCCGGCATCGGCGGCGGTTCGATCCGCTGCCTCGAGACGGATGAGTCCTTCCACGAGTTCGCGAAGTCCTTCCCCCGACCGATCAGCTCTTCGCCTCGATGTGGTTCCGCATCCGCCCGACCAGCCCCGGCGGCACCTCGACCCACCTGCAGATCAAGCTGATGCGCTCAGCCACCCTGTCCGACGCGAATGGCGGCGAGAAGCCCTATTACTACGTGCCGAAATATGCATTCTCGGCGTGGGTGAATGGGCCGGAGATGGTGGGCGGCTTCCAATCGAACTTCTATTCCGTGGCCAACGGCGAGATGGCTCAATACTTCTACGAGCCCGAGTTCCCCGACACGACGTACTCGGAGTGGACGTACATCGAGGTCTATTACCGCCTGAATACGATCGGGCAGGCCGACGGCGTGCAGCAGATCAGCATGAACAATCGGCTCTACACCGACGGCCACGACCGACAGATCAAGACGCAGAGCTTCGAGCACCTCGAGTACCTCATGCCGTTCCCCGGCGTCGCCGACGACACCGGCTCGTGGACCGGCGAGGTCAGCCGCGTCTACGCCGACAACACGCGCGCCCGCGTCTTCCTCGGCAACGCCTCGACGCTCGCGGCATGCACCGGCCGCTTCATGCTGGCTCCCTCCGCATGGAGCGGAAGCGCGATCACCGCCTCGGGCGCGACCAACATCCCGTCGGGCTACCGCTGGGTCTATGTCGTCAACGACGACGGCGACGTCAACGCCGCCGGCTATCAAGCGCTCTAGCCCAACATCCTTCGCTTCATTCGACGACACCTCGAGCTCCAATCGCCCGCGCCGTGGCACTGCAGACACGTGCGCGGGTTGCGATCGTTCATCGCTCATAGCGATTGCTGCAAACCCGCCCAGCTGGAGAGACTGCCTCATGCGAATCGCCGTGCCGGTATCCTTCGTTGCCTTCGTCGCGCTGACTCAAGCCACTTCATTGATGGGATGCGGATCGGACGCCCAGTCCCCCACCACCGGATCGACCAGCGCGAGCTCTTCGGGAGCCGGAGGCGCGTCGACGACGAGCAGCAGCGGCACGGGGGCTGGAGGGTCGACGGCTGCGAGCACGGGCGGCGGAGGAGCGGGCGGCGGCGGCACGTGCAGCGGGGCCCCCGAGACGCCGCTGGACCAATTGGTCGACATGCGCAAGCCGGGGTTCGCCTTCCAGAGGAGCTTCGATCAAGGCACGCTCGGTCAGACCGTGCAGGGGCAACCGGATGGCTTCGACGACGCCGCGGGTGACTCGGTGCTCACCGACGAGATCTGCTATCGCGGCGGCAGAGGCGCGAAGCTGCAAGTCACGGAGGCGAACGAAGCGTTCGGGTCGTGGGGAGGTATCGTGTACACGCCGGTTCTCCATGGAGGAGACGAGATCTGGTACCGCATCCGCACGTTCTGGCCCACGGGATCGGATTTGACGGCCTATTACAACACGGGTCTCCCGGGCTCGCATTCGAGCACCGAGTTTCCGGGCTGGCCCGGCGTCCTCAAGTTCTTGCGGCTCCACACGGTCACGGCCACCGACGCCAACGGCGGTTACGACGATCTCTACATCTCGACCGATCCGTCGTCGGACCACGCTTTCCAGTTCATTTACGAAGGAGAGCAGCAGTGGACCGACGTCGGAAAGGTCTCCGACAAGATCCAGTTGGCGAAGTGGGAGACGTACGAGATCTATCTCAAGCTCTCCGACAAACCGATGTCGTCGGGTGGAGACGCGCGGATCCGGGTCTACAAGAACGGAGCGCTCTTGGCCGACATCCAGGATCGGCAGACGCTCGGCGCCCCGGACTGGACGGCGAAGGACCTTTACGTGTTCACGTACTGGAACAACGCTGCTCCGATCACCGAGTCCATGTACGTCGACGACATGGTCGTCACCACGAAGACGCCGCTCGCGAAGGACGCAGACGGGCTGCCCTACCTCGGGATGAAGTAGGGCCATCCGCCGGGCCCTTCGCAAAGCCTGGTCGCGCCATGGCCTTCGGCCCTGGGGTGCGATCTACGAGATCGTGCCCCGGCGAGCTCTCGTCCGGACATGCGATCTCGGAGATCCAAGCTGCCATCTTTGCGCGGAGCGAGCCGACCCTGTGATAGGGTGGTGCCGTGCGCCTTCGTCGGTTCCTTCCACGTGGGGCTCGCGCCGCATTCGGTCGTTCGATTGTCGTCGTGGGCGTCGCCGCGGGCTCGCTGTTCTCCGCCGAGGCGGCGGCCCAGACGGCCCATGCGCCGTCGCGCGTCGATCCGGCGGTCGAGTTCTCCGCCCGCGCGCGGGGCGCGTACGAAAAGGGAGACTTTCGAGCTGCCGTCGAGCTCTACAAGAAGGCCCACGATCTCCGGGCCGATCCCACGCTGCTCTTCAACCTCGCGCGCTGCTACGAGGCGCTCGCCACCCTGCCCGATCTGAAGGAGGCGATCGTCTACTACGAGGCGTACCTCCGCGAGCGCGGAAGCAGCTCCGATCGCGCCGCCGTCGAGCGCCGGGTCGAGGTGCTGCGGCAGCAGATCCACCTCCTCGAGGAGCAGAGCAAGCCCAAGGCGGCGCCGGTCGTCGCGCCCGTCGCCTCGGGCCCACCCACGCCGCCGCCGCCGCCGAAGCGTACGCCCGTCCCGTGGATCATCACCGGCATCGGCGCCGGCGGCGTGGTCGTGGGCGGCGTCCTCGGCGTGCTCGCCAAAGCCAAGAGAGCCGACGCGGTGGCCGAGCCATCCAGCACGCTCGCGAGCGACCTCGAATCCAAGGGGCGCTCGTTCGCGACCGGCGCCAACGTCGCGTTCATCGCCGGGGGATCGTTGATGCTGGCGGGCACCACGTGGGGCATCGTCACCCTCGCGACCTCCCCCAAAGCGCCGAGCCCCGTCGACGTGAACGTCGGGCTCGGCACGCTCCAGCTCTCCGGACGCTTTTGAGGAGCAGCTCTTCTCCCAACCTCTTGGAGTGAGATTTCAGGTGGTCGGCAACTTGGCTCGGAAGGTCGGTCGATACGACATCCTCGGCGCGCTCGCGGCGGGCGGGATGGCCGAGATCCTCCTCGGGCGGCTGATCGGGCCGAGCGGCTTCGAGCGCGTCGTCGTGATCAAGCGGATCCTCCCGCACCTCGCTGGCGAGAAGGCGTTCGTCGAGATGTTCCTCGACGAGGCCCGCACCGTCGCGCGCATCCGCCACCCCAACGTCGTGCAGGTGCACGAGCTCGGCGGCGACGGTGACGGGAGCGAGCTCTACCTGGTGATGGAGTACCTCGAGGGCGAGAGCGCGGCCGGCCTCCTCCGGCGCCTCTGCCTCAAGGGAGAGGGGCTGGATCCCTGGCTCGCGGCGCACATCGTCGCGGAGAGCTGCCGCGGCCTCCACGCGGCGCACGAGCTCACCGACGACAACCTCCCGCTCGACATCGTGCACCGCGACGTCTCGCCGCAGAACATCTTCGTCACCTACAGCGGCGCGGTGAAGGTGCTCGACTTCGGCATCGCCAAGGCGGCCGATCGGATCGTGCGCACCGAGGCCGGCCAGGTGAAGGGCAAGTTCGCGTACATGTCCCCCGAGCAGTGCACCGGCAAGCCGCTCGATCGCCGCTCGGACGTCTTCGCGCTCGGCGCCGTGCTCTACGAGCTGCTCACCGGGCGGCGCGTGTTCAAGCGCGCCACGGAGCTCATGACGCTGAAGGCGATCTGCGAGCAGCCGGTGGCCCCGCCGTCGACCGTGGTCGCCTCGACGCCCGCCGCGCTCGACGCGGTCTGCCTGCGCGCGCTGGAGCGGCGGCGCGACGATCGCTATCCGAGCGCCGCCGACATGCGCCGCGACCTGCTCGCCGCCATGCGCACGCTGGGGCACGACGATGATCCCGAGGAGCGGCTCAGCCGGCTGATGCGCGAGCTCTTCGCCTCCCGCATCGACGAGAAGCAGGAGATGCTGCGAAAGGCCCGCGCGCTCTCGCAGGTGACCAACATCCCGTGCGCCGAGACCGACGGTTCCATCGAGCTCCCCGAGGTCGATGAGGTCCCCACCATCGCCGACGTCACCGCCGACGTCCCCCCCGACGTTCCCGCGACGAACGTGCCTCCGCGGCGCCGGCGCTGGTTGGCCTGGAGCAGCGCCGGGCTCGTGGGAGGGCTGGGCCTCGGGGTGGTCCTCTCGCTCGCGCTGCGGAGGGAGCCTCCGCGGCCGGCGTCGAACGAGGACCGAGCGGCCTCCGCCGCGCCCGAGCCGCCGGCGCCCACGCCGACGCAAACCGCGGTCGCGCCGGCCGCGCTCCCGGCCGAGGTAGCGCTCCACATCGAGACCACGCCGCCCGGCGCGCGCGTCTCCATCGCTGGACGAGACGTCGGAACGACGCCCCTCGACACGCGCGTCGCCCGCGGGACGAGCGCGGTCGACGTGGTGCTCCGAGCGCCGGGGTTCGCGCCCCTCACCACGAGCGTGGTGCCCGACGTCGAGCAACGGCTGATGCTGACCCTGCGCGCCGCCGGCCGCTCGTCGAAGCCCACCGCCGCGGCGCCCGCGCCCCCTGCCGCCCCCGCGATTGAGAAGCTCCCATGACTCGCTCCTTGCTTCCATTGCGTGCATTGCGTCGCATCGGAGGCGCGAGCCTCCTCCTGCTCATCGGGCTCGGCGCGTTCGCGTGCGTGCTCGAGCCCGTCGACTACACCGGCAAGACCTGCGAATCGACCTGTCCCGATGCGTGGCGCTGCGTGTCGCACGTCTGCGTCGCGGACACGTCGAGCGCAACGAGCTCGAGCAGCTCCGGCGGACACTGCACGCCGCTCATCGTCCCGACGAGCTTCCGGGCCGACTGGGCCACGCCCAACGCCCTTCGCTGGCGCTGGGATTCGAGCGGCACGGTGGACCAATTCGGCTCGTATCGCCTCGTCGTCGGCCCTTCGAAGGCGAGCGTCGAGACCGAGTCCGGCGCCACCATCTTCACCGCGCAGCAGAACCCCGAGCTGGGCAAGCTGAACCTGATCCACACCGGCGGGGTCGATCCCGTGACGGCGACGATCACCGATGGCCTCGAGCCCGCGACGACGTACTTCGGCAAGCTCGTCGCGACCGACAACGCCGGTTGCGAGCACGCGTCCGAGGTGCTGTCGGCGACCACCTCCGTCGCGCCGTCAGGCCAGGTCGCGCTCTTCGTCGACGCGCTCTCTCCGGGCGAATACCTGCTCCCCGAGGCTCCCGACGGCGGCCTCCCGCCCGTCGTCATCGATCCGTCCTGCCCTTCGGGCTCGCCGTGTATCGCGTACACGAGCGACTGCGCGGGTGAGTCGCTCTGCTACGAGAACGTCAGGCTCAGGCTCGCTCTCCCGGGGAGCGACATCACGGTGACGGCCGGCGACTTCCTCAACCTCGCGTACCTCGAGATGCGCGTCGGCACCGACTCGAACGTCGCCTCGTACTGGTCCGAATTTCGGCTGAAGACCGACGATTTCTACACCCTCCCCGGGCAGACGATCCGCGCCGACGGCGCGCTCCGCACCTACCAGATCCCGCTCCGCGCGCTGGTGACGTCGAGCGCGCTGACCTACGAAAACCTGACGACGAACGGCGTCCTCGAGGTCGGCGCCGGCGGCTTGTGGAGCGACGAGAGCCACGTCTGGATCGACGACATCTACCTCAAGTGGTGATGCGAAGTGGTGAGGCGAAGGGGGATGCGATCTCCGCGATCGCACCCGACCCGCCGCGGTGTGGGTCGTGGTAGCTTGCGGACGTGGAGAACCCCGATCCTCCCAGCGATTTCGACGACATTTCGACCGTCCTCCAGGCGCGGTACCAGCCCGATCGGGAGCCCGGGGCGGCCTTCGCGATCACCGTGATCGAGGGCCCCGATCGGGGGGCGCGCCTCGTCGTCGACGGCAGCCAGCCGGCCCCGATCCTGGTCGGTCACAGCCCCACGTCCTCGCTCCGCCTCACCGATCGTCAGGTGTCGCGCCGGCACGCGGCGCTCGACGTCGATGGGTCGCGCGTCCGGATCACCGATCTCCAATCGGCCAATGGCACGTTCGTCGACGGCGTGTCGGTGCTCGACGCCTACCTGCGCGGCGGTGAAGTGGTGCGCGTCGGCACGACGGCGCTGCGGATCGATCACCTCGCCGAGCCGCCTCCGCCGATCCCCTCCACCGATCGGTGCTTCGGCCGACTGCTCGGCGCGAGCGTCGAGATGCGCCGGCTCTACCCGCTGGCGCAGCGCCTCGCGGAGGCGCTGGTGCCGGCCATCATCGAGGGCGAGACGGGGACGGGGAAAGAGGTGCTCGCCGAGGCCATCCACGAGGCGAGCGCTCGGGCAGCGGGTCCGTACGTCGTCTTGGACTGCACCACGGTGTCGTCGAGCCTCGTCGAGTCGGAGCTCTTCGGTCACGAGCGCGGCGCGTTCACCGGCGCCGTCTCGGCGCGCAAGGGCGTCTTCGAGCAGGCCCACGGCGGCACGCTGCTCATCGACGAGATCGGCGATCTCGAGCTCGGCCTTCAAGCGAAGCTGCTCCGCGCCATCGAGCGCCGTGAGGTCCGGCGTGTCGGCGGCGATCGGCGCATCCAGGTCGACGTGCGGGTCATCGCCGCCACGCGGCGCAACCTCGATCGCGAGGTCCAAGAGGGCCGCTTCCGTGACGACCTCTTTCACCGGCTGGCCGTCGCGCGCATCGAGCTCCCGCCGCTGCGCCGGCGTCGCGGCGACGTGGCCATGCTCGCGCAGCACTTCTGGCGCGAGCTCGGCGACGGCCGGCGTCCTTTGTCGAACGAGCTCCTGCAGCGCTGGGAAGACTATTCATGGCCGGGCAACGTGCGCGAGCTGCGGAACGCCGTGGCGCGCCAGCTCGCCGTCGGCGATCTCCCTCGAGGCGAGCCCGAGCTCGCGAACGAGCCCCCCGCGAGCGCCGGCTCCCCGCGGGCGACGGCCGACGCGGGCGCGACCGTGATCGCCGAGGTGCTCGCGGAGCGGCTCCCGTTGACGATGGCGCGCGTGAAGGTCGTGGAGGTCTTCGAGCAGCTTTACATCGAGCAGGTGCTCGCCGATCACGGAGGCAACGTGGTGCGCGCCGCGGCGGCCTCGGGCATCGCCAGGCGCTACTTCCAGATCCTGCGCAGCCGCCGGCGCCGCTGAACGCAGGCTCGCGTGAGCTCGCGTGAACGAGTGCCGATCACCAACACACCTCCCCGGCGCCGGACGGCGCGCGCGTGGTGGCGCAGGGCTCAACGTTTTGGCGACGGCTTCACAGAGAAGAAGTAGGCGTTGCGCGTTGCGCACGTATCCACGGGGTCACGACGAAACTCCCAGAGCAGATACACGTTGCCGTCGGGCGACGCGAGGACATCGGGGACCGGGCCGAAGGGAGCCGCACGCCTGACGGCGGCCACAGCCGCCTCGTCGAACCCGACGAACCCGCTTGTCCGGATGACGTCGGTGCGGAGCAAAGCCCCCGTGTCCTTGGCAAGCACGATCTCCAGCGACGCCGCAAGATCTTCCCGGAGCCGCCCTCCCCGAGGGACCTTGTCCAACATCTTCAAGACCTCCTCCGCATACGGCGCGTGAACACGAACGTGCATCACGCTCAAGTAGGGCGTGAACGCCGCGCGCGCATCGTCGTGCACCGTGATGATGCCTGGCCGGTGGCGCGCCTCGAGCCCCACGATCTCCGCCCGCAAGCGCGCGTCGTTCTCGAGGGTCACAGGCGGTGAGAAGACGGCCCTCACACCTGTCGGCGGGGACGACGCAGGCGCCGACGTGGCAGCTTCGCCGCCGCACGCCGAAACGAGGAGCATCAGCGCGGACAACCGATGAAGGGGGCACCAGAGACGGCTCGGCTCATCCATGACACCGGCAGTATCGCCGGGCGCCACCCTCACCAGCAAGGTCAGCACAGCGACGCTCCAGCCCGTGGCAGGAGCAGAGCTCGTTGGGAGGGGTCCGAGGGGCGATGCGTCGCTACGCGCCGCTTTCGGGGAGCTGCTCGAAGGCCCAGACGGCATAGCGTTCGCCGACGATCGGCCATGGCCCGAGTGGCTTGGAGAGGACGCCGCAGGCGGCGAGCTTGTCGGCCAGCCAGGTATACGTGCCGCTTCGGCGCACGCCGATGCGCTGGGCCCCGCGCCCGCTCACGGCGGCGAACGTGAGATCGTCACCGGTGGCGCTCTCGAGGTAGAGCTCGCAGTCCCTGAGCTGCTCGTTCTGGAGCTTGAGCACGAACTTCGTCACCTCGAGCACCCGATCGTCGATGCCCGCGTCGAAGGTGTTGATCTTGTCCTTGAGCGCATTGAGCCCGGTGACGGCCCGCGTCGTCGGCTCGACCCCGGCCGCGCTCGGAGGCGGGCCGAGCTCGTCGAGGACCTTGTTGCGGTCCTCGTCCTCGCCGGGGACGAGGTAGATCATCAGGCCCCGCGTCATGTCGTGATAGAGCACGGGGTGGGTGACCTGCGATCTCGCGCCGCACGAAGGACAGGTGAAGGTGCAGAGCGCGCCCGAGACGACCTTGGCCTTGGCCTCCGGATCGTGCGTGACGTTCACCGATTGGTGCACCACGTAGGGGCCGGGCTTCTGGCAGTGGGGACAGGTGACGGTCGTCGTGGTCGAGAGGCTCATGGATGCTCCGTGTTCATTCGTCGGCGGTTCGACACCGCACGTCGAGCCGTCCGGCCACGCTAACACCACGGTGTCGACGTGGAACGAGGACGGGGCCTCGGTCGTCCCAGCGTTCTCTTTTCGTCGCGTGCCCGGGCGCAGCGCTTGCCGGTGCCGCGCGACGATGAAGACGAGCTACGCGTTTACGCTCTCCGTCACCCTGAGCCTATCGGCGGCGGCCTCGCCGTCGTTTGCCGCTCCACCGTCGCCTCCAGCCGCGCCGCCCTCGCCTCCTGCTGCGCCGCCCTCGCCTCCAGCCGCGCCGCCTTCATCGCAGCCCGCGCCTGCGGCTTTGCCTTCGCCGCCTGCTGCGCCGGATGCGCCGCGGCCGCAGACGCCGTGGATGTACGGGTGTCCGCCGGCCGCGGCCGGGCAGCCGTACCCGTACCCGTATCCCTATCCGTGCCCGGGTCCGTATGGTGCGTATCCGCCTTCGTACGGCGCACCTCCTTACCCAGCGCCCGGCCCCGGCGGTTATGTCTGGCCGGGACCGCAGCCGGTGACGAAGCGGTACTGGTACGGCTGGCAAAGCCTGATCGTCTTCGGCGTCTCGACCACCATCACCATCGTCCCGTCCGTGCTGGGAGGCGCGGTGGTCGGGCTCCCGCTCGGGATTGGGGGCCTCGTCCTCGGAGGTCCCATCGTGCACTGGGCCAACGGGAACGTGGGCAAGGGCTTCATCGGTCTGGGCGTGAACATCGGCGCGATTGGCCTCCTCGGCGCCGCGGGTATCGGGATCGCGTGTGCATCGACCAGTTGCAGTGGGGAGTGGGGGGCGCTCGGCGTGTTCCTGGGGGGCACGATCGGAGGCGGGCTCGGCGCGCTCACGGCCGCAATCATCGACGCGAGCGTGCTCGCTTACGGTGAGCGCAGCGAGCAGACCGCGAAGGCGCGCTCGCGGGAGATCGCGTCGCTGCTCCCGAGCGTGGACGTGCGACCGGACCGCGCCGTCTTCGGGGTGATGGGGAGCTTCTGATTCACGCGGGGCCCCTGGGCGGCGGAGCAAAGCCTCCTCGATGCCGGATCTCCCGGCGGCCAGCGCGCTCCGCGCGTCCGCCGAACGGCCCGGGCGCCTCGCCACGTCCATCCGCTCTGCCGCCGGCCCGGCCCAGCTCGCCAATTCAGCGAATTTCCTATTCATTTCCGCCGCGCCTCCCACCGGCCCGCCGGCGCCCCCCGATCGCCGGCCTGCCTCGGGAATCGTCGGCGGGGCGCGACGAATTTCCACCCACGCGCAGTTCTCCGAATCTCTTACGAAATTCGCCCTTCCCCTCCGCCGGCGCGCCGGCCCCGCCGTTCGGCGCGCGGCTCGGCCCGTCCGGCGGATACGCGGATCCATCCGGCAGACCTTCCGGTCCGTTCGGCGAGCGGCGCCTTCACGCCCATCATCGCGCCGTCTCTCGCAGCCGATGGCTCGTCGCGAGCGACGCGATGAGCAACGGCCCGAAATCGTCAGGGCGTCAGGGTCAGGAGAGCTGGGCCTGGTAACGAGCGATGATGGAGGCGAATCCCTCCGGCGAAGCGAAGGGCTCACGGCCCGTGCCCGGTGCCCAGCCACCTCGGAGACAGTGCCGCACCGTCTCGGCGACGAGCGCGGGTGTGATGGGCGCCTCGGCGGCCCGGAAGGCGTCGGCAAAGTTGATGATCACGGGCGCGCCTTTTCGATCCGCATCGGTGATGATGAGGTAAAGGCGATCGCAGTCGGGACAACCACGCACGCCACTGCGGCGCACCCAGAAGCGGAGCGCGTGGCCATCCACGGTGATCGAGCGGCCTCCGCGGCGCGGTGTGGTCATGCGCGCGAGTATCGCACGGTCGAGGAGGCGTTCAACGCACCACACGGCCGAGGCGCGAGCCCTCGCCGGCATCGCGCCGCTTCGGGCCTGACGTCGGCTCTCTCAGTCACGTCTCGAGCCTGCGATCTCGTGGATCACACCGATCCACAAAAGCCGCGCGGACGAGCCTGGCTCGCCCGTTGCTATTTGCTCCTGCGATGAAGTCTTCCCTCGTCTGCGGTTGCGCGGCATCGGTCGTGGTCAGTGTCATGGCGTGCAGCCATTCTCCTTCGATGAACGGTTCGGGCGGCGCATCGAGCGCGTCGACCTCGAGCGCGGGCGGCGCATCGAGCGTGTCGAGCACGTCGGCCTCGAGCGCGGGAACCGGCGGCCAATCGATGGCGGGATCCGGAGGCGGCACGACGTCGATGCCGAACGTCATCTTCGACGAAGGCTGGGAGAGCGGCGCCGGCGCGTGGGCGCTCGAAGGCGCCGCCGAGCTCGAGACCGATCCGGCGCACGCGCACACGGGCCATCAATCGCTTCGCGTCGACTTTCGCGAGCCGGGCTGCGGCGCCTCGTCGTGCGATCCAGCGACCGGCGAAAACTGCTTCGAGAACCTGCCGCAGGTAGTGAGCACCGGATACACGTTCGACCTCGAACGCTTCTACATGTCGTGGTGGGTTTATTATCCGAGCGACTTCACGTTCTATCAGGGGCCTTGTCTGCCCAAGCGCGGCTCGCAAGGCCACTTCGTCCGGTTCTCGAACATCCACACACCGAACGATCCCAACGACTCCTGGTACCAAGCGGAGCTCCCCGACTTCGGGCAATATCGTGACGACGACGGCCACCTGGGCATTCGCGGCGAGTGGATTTGGATCGAGAACGATACGCAGGCGCTCACGGTGGGCCGCAACATGCGCGCCGAGCCCATCGCCATCACGAGCCTCGCGGGCAAGTGGAATCACTACGAGATCTTCACCGACCTCGGCACCCCCGGGGGCATGACGGAGCGATCGCTTGGTCGGTGAACGACACCGTCGTCTTCGACATTCACGGGGACGCCATCCACGTGGGCTCGGGCGCGGACGAGGTGTGGGGCGACAAGCAAGCCGAGGTGGCGCTCCACCCGGGAATGCTGCGCTCGTCACCGGAGACCTTCACGCGCCTCGGATTGGTCTCGAACCCGAACTCGAGCTTCGGTGGACGCCCCGGCGACGTGTACTGGATCGATGACGTGGTGTTGATGGATGGCTGTCCGGCGGGCCGCCCGGTCTGCGTGGCGGCGAAGCGTTGAGTCTCTGGAAAGGGCTCGCGCCCTTTCCCTCTACGGAAGCATTGCTCCGTGGAGCCTCCCCTGCCCCGGACCAGCCAAGCCCTCTTCAGCATCGCGCCGCTTCGGGCCTGACGTTGGCTTTCTCCATCACGTCTCGAGTTGCAGAAAAGGGCATGCTTTCCCCAACCAGCGCTGCTCGTCGCGACGTCGAGCAGCGTTGGGCCCCCGGCGAGCTCACTTCACCTTGCAGCCGATCCGCTCGGTGGCGACCACGACGTCGTCGAAGAGGATGATCTGCTCCTCGGGCACCTTCACGCCGCCGGCTTCCTTCTGATCGAGCGTGTCCTTTTGATAATAGGTGTCGAGCGTCACGCGCTTGAACGCGACCTCTCCGCTCGTGCGGAAGTCGAACCCTTCGAAGGGGCCCTCGTCCATGTAGTACTGGCCCCAAGTATAGAAATTGTCGCGCAGCCATCGCCCGTGAGGCATCCCCGGCGCGTACTCGCCAACGAGCTTGTCGTCGATCCAGAGCGCGACCGAGCCGTCGCTCTGCCCCACGGTGTTCGCGCTGGCCCTCATCTCGACGCAGAACCATTGGTCGCGCGGAAACGGCGTTTGATCCTTGGGGTTGAAGTTGTTGCCATAGTGCGTCGGGCTGCTGCCCGGGGCCTGATATCCCGCGCACCCCGGCGTCGTCGATCCGTCGTTGCAGACCCACGATCGCATCTGGTGCCAATACGCATAGAAGCTGAAAGAGCCGTCGTCCCGCGCATCGAGATCGAACCAGAAGCCTTGATCCCCGGGCGGGACGACGCCCGCGAGACCGTCCGATTGATAGTTGGCGTCGCCGGCGGCGACGCGCACCCCGTGGTGCGGCACCGCCGTGTCGCCCACGAAGCGGGTGTGATAGCGCCAGTAGACGACCGGGACTCGATTCGGAAACTCGAACTGCGCCGCCGCGGAGATATAGGGGTTCGCCTTAAGGTCGGTGCGCGTCACCTTCGCCTGCATGAGCTTCGAGCCGCCGTTGGCGGTCGCCGGGTCGTTCACCACGGTGACGAGCTGCTTCCACGTCCAGCCGGTGAAGTCGTTCTCGAAGTCCGAATGGAAGATCACGCTCGGATCCGATGCGATGTTTTGATCGTTTGGATACTTGGCGCTGATCCCCGTCCCATTGGCGTTGCCCCCGCTGCCCGTCGTCGAGGACGACGACGAGGAAGGGCTCCCGGTGGACGAGCTGACGCCGCCGCCGCTGCCGCTCGCGGTGCTGGCCGAGGTTCCGCCGCTGCCGCCCGTCCCCGCGCCGCTCGGCGGTGAGCCGCCGCAACCAACGAGCGCGAGCAAGCCGACCGTGAAGGGTAAATGGAGCTTCATCATCATGCTGGTTGGCAACATCCAGACCACGATAGTGCACCGGGAGACAAAGGGATGCGCCGCGAGCTGCGAAATCCCATCCTGCATGAAGAGCGGGTTCGGGGACTCCACATGGGTGAGGATCTCCGCCGCCACGCCGTCATCGGCAAGCAAGGCGGGCCAGGATGCATGTCGCTGCGATCTCGGAGATCGCAGCGAGATGCGGCGGTGGGCGGAGTGCGATCGCTCGGATCGCTCTGCCCGTGCAAAGTGATGCGGCAGCACGCGCGAGCGCGAGTCCGCGACGTCGGGCGCGTGCTCCAGCGCCATGGCGTTCGTGGAACACTGTGTGCCTTTCGGCGAGCTCCGTTTGCGGAGGCAGCCGAAGGGCACCGACGCGTCGACGCCACGCTCGACGAGCCGATGAAGCCGCTCCGCGAAGCTGGTCGTTCACCACGAAAGATCTCCCCCTGGAGCCCCCATGCACTCTCTTGCGAATCCTCACGTGCTGAAGAAGGTCGTCCCGCTCGCCGCGCTCCTCACGCTGGGCGCGTGCGGCAACTCGAAGGTGACGCCTTCCGACGGCGGCACGGCTGGCTCCGGCGGCGGCACGACAGGCTCGGGCGGCAGCACGACTGGCTCCGGCAGCAGCGCGACCAGCTCGAGCGGCAGCACGACTGGTTCCGGCGGCGGCACGACTGGTTCCGGCGGCAGCACGGTTGGCTCGGGCGGTGCGCCCGCTGCCGACGGTCTCATCTTCTTCGACGACTTCGAGGGCGGCGATCTCAACCACTCCACGAACGGCTTCGCCTGGGCCGACACGGCCTACGCCCACGTCACCACCAACCACCCGAAGGATGGAACACACGCGCTCGAGTTCGACTACGGCAGCGGCGACGAGAGCTGGTCGGAGGTCCGCTTCGACATCGGTCAGAACCTCACCGAGGTGTGGATCGGCTACGACATCTTCATCCCATCCAACTACTTCCACCGCGACACCAACCCCACCTCGGGCAACGAGTGGGGCGGCGGCGAGAAGGAGTTCGTGCTCTACGCCGACGATTACTCGGAGGCGAATCCCACGCTCATTCTCGGGCGCAACTTCAAGCGTCACGACGGCAACTGGGTGAACGACGGCAGCTCGTGGATGAACAGCTCGTTCCGCTACATCGATCCCGACGGTGTCCAGCAGTGGTACCAGATGTGGCCCGACGGGACGCCGGTCCTGATCGACACCAAGACCGACCTCGGCACCTGGCAGAAGCGCATCCTCCACGTGAAGATGCCGACCGGACCGAGCAGCAACGACGGCGTGGTCGAGTATTGGACCGTCCCGGCCAGCGGCCCGGTGCGCAAGTGCATCGACCGCCACGACGGCTCCTTCTACGGCGCCAACGACGGCGCCTCGCAGAACTACGTCAACAAGGGCTATGTGCTCGGGTACGCCAACAGCGGCTTCGCCGAGGACACCGTCTTCCAGGTCGACAACTTCGAGGTGCGCACGAACAACCGCTGGGGCGTGCAATAGGCGCGAGCGACGAGCCGAGGTGCCGTGGGCGGAGACTCTGAATCTGCACTCGCGTCATCGCTTCGAGGTCCCGGTCGGCGACACGGGGTGTGCGATCATCTCTTTGCGCTGCGATCTCGGAGATCGCCCCGGAGCCCCAGAAGGAACGAGGAACGCTCTTTTCGGCGGTGGTCTGCCGATTGCAAAACGGTCGAGCATGCCTCGCGTCGTTCTCTCCGCCATGAATCGAACCTTGGTCGCAGCAGCGATGTTCACCGCCGGTGCCTCGTTCGCTGCCTGCTCGAGCTCTTCCCATGGCACCGGCGGCGGTGGCCAAGGCGGCGCGGCGACATCGCACGATGGGGGAACGGCTCAGGGCGGCGGGACGAGTGTGGGCGGCGGATCGCCCGGCGGCGCGCCGCCCGTCGACGGGGCTCTACCGAGCTACGACTGCCAACACCCGCACCCGGCGTGGCTCCTGTGCGACGACTTCGAGGCGATGGCCGACGGCTATGCCGCGTGGCGCTCCTCGGGCCGATGGACCGAGAACATCGGCGCCGACGACCCAGGCCGCATGACCTCGTCCAACGAGGCGCACACCGGGAATTGGTCGCTCTACATGCCCGCCGCTGCCAGCGCCGGTTACCAAGGGGCGGATCTCATGTATCGAACCTGCCAGGGTGAGAACGAGCCGGGCTGCGCCCTCCAGGGGTACGATCAGCTCTACTTCCGCGCTTACGTGAAGCTCGCCCCCGACCACGAGCGCGCGCACCACTTCCTGGCCATCGCCGGCAGCCAGCAGTATTGGGATGCGTATGGGAACGCGGGCTGCCGGCCGAACGGCAGCAAAGCCACCGGCACCACCGTCGACTTCGAGGCCGACTCCCACGACAGCTACTTCTATACGTACTTCCCCGAGATGAGCTGCGATTCGGAGAAGGCGTGCAACAGCTACAACGACGCTCAGGCGGTGTGCGATGGCTGCGCGGCGCGCGGGCTACCCTGCATGAACGGCCTCGAGTGCTGCTGGGGCAACGACTTCCATCCATCGGCCCACGTGGCTTTCCCCAAGGACGAGTGGTTCTGTCTCGAGATGATGATGAAGGTCAACACCGTCGGTCAGAAGGACGGCGAGATGGCCTATTGGGTCGACGGCGTGCTCGCCAACGAGAAGAAGGACATGGGCTTCCGCACGACCCCTGCCCTGCAGCTCAACATGGTGCGTCTCCAGCACTACAACGAGACGTGGGACGTGAACGACCACGCGAACCGCGTCTGGTTCGACGACGTCGTGGTCAGCACCGAGCGCATCGGCTGCATGTGACGGAGATCCCCGCAGCGTCGTTCGCCGGGGCGCGCACCGTTCAGCGGCCCGCCCCGAGCTCCCTTCGCAGCGCCTGTGGGGAGGGCAGGCCGGCGGCGTGGAACGCGTGACAGAGCGCCGTCGGCGAGGAGAATCCGAGCGTCCGGCTGACGCCCTCGGTGCGCGAGCGCGGGTGGCTCGCGAGGAACATGCCGACGCCGATCCGCATCGCGTGCACGTACTCGCGCCAGCCCGAGACCGTGACGTGGAAGCGCTCGAAGTAGCGCTGCGCGAGCCGGAGAACGTGGCGATCGCTGCGGTCGAGGCGGTGGCCGAGATCGGCGGCCATGGGCCGCGCGGAGAGCGGGAAGAGGACCGCCTGGATGGCGTCCGCGAAGCGGTGATCCGCGGGCTCGACGGCGCCGGCGCTGCCGGTGGCCGCGTCCTCGTCGAGATCGATCCCGAGCGCCCGCAGGGCCGAGATCACGGCGCGCAGCGCGCCCCCGAGCGCGGCTCGCTCGTGTCCGCCGATGGCGCGCGCGAGATCATCCATGGCCGCCTGCACGGCGCCCGGGAGCGAGGCGACGTCGCCGGTGGGCGCGCGCGCCCCGAGGGGACCACCGCTCAGCCAAGCGACGTTGAGCACGTCGCTCGTCGCGGTGAGCCCGCGCAGCGGCGCCATCGACCAGGTCGCGCACGCGAGCATGCCGCCGCGGCGGAGGACGACGTCGCGCCCCGCGACGCGCGCGAGCACCTCGCCCTCCAGCACCACGCGCGCGCGTGACCAAGCCGCGCCCCGCGCCACCTCCGGCTCCAGCGCCTCGTCGAAGGTGCCCTCCTCGAAGCGCTGGCGAAACACGATGAGCCCCGGCGCGCGCAGCTCGTGCTGAGAGAAGCGCGCGAAGGGATCCGCGTTCGTGAGCTCATGACGAAGCCACAGCACGGAGCGCGTCTCCAGCAAGCGATGTGCCCTCGAGATCCAGCGTGCGTGAGGGGATCTTCGCGGCGCGGGCGTTAGCGCGTTGACGGCGGCGCGTCGGCGACGATGTCCTGTCAAAGCAATACCGTGGTGCGTCGCCGCCTCCTACGGTCTCGCCATCGACCTGTCGCGGCTCGTCCTTCGGCCGCAGGAGGATGGACAGATGATGTTCCGAGATCTCTGCGCGCCGGCGCTCCTGGCCGCGCTCGTGTCGGCGTGCTCCGGCGGCGGCAACACGCCGGGTGACGGCGGCGCCGGCGGATCCACGATGACGACGAGCAGCGGCGGCGGCGCGGACGCCGGGCCTCCGGCGGTCACGTTCGGTGCGTGCCCGGAGGGCTACATCAGCGAGTGCGCCACGCTCCAGGTGCCGCTCGATCACGGGGCACCGGGCGGCGAGACCATCGACCTGCACATCGCGCGGCACCCCGCGAGCGGCGCCGCCAAGCGCCAGGTCTGGCTGCTCGCGGGCGGGCCGGGCCAGTCCGGGAGCGTCTTCACCGGCGAGATCCCCGATCTCGCGGCGCGCATGCCCGACGCCGACATCTACGTCATCGATCATCGCGGGACGGGCCACTCGCACCGGCTCACCTGCCCGCAGCAGGACAAGGCCGGCACCAACGGCGGCTACTCGCTGAACCCCTCCCTGGTGAAGAGCTGCCTCGCGTCCCTCGCGAAGAACGGCGACCGGGATCGGCTCCGGTACTTCACCACGCGGCAGGCGGCGCTCGATCTCACCAGCGCGATCGAGGCGGTGCGCTCGCCCGGCCAGAAGGTCTACGTCTGGGGAGGGTCGTACGGCACGCACTGGGCGCACCGCACGCTCCAGGTGGCGCCCTCCACGATCGACGGCTTCATCTTCGACGGCTTCATGACGCCGAACCACTTTGCCTTCGTGCAGTACGACCGCGGCGTGGACGAGATCGGCAAGCTCTTCGCGGCGGCCTGCGACGCCGATGCCTCGTGCCAGCAGCATTTGGGCGGGCCGGCGCTGACCAAGGTGCAGGAGGTCATGACCAAGCTCGCCACGCAGACGTGCGCCGGGTTCGACGCCTCCACCGCACGCACGTGGATGTCCCTGCTCGTCGAGGGCACCTACGCGCGCGCGCTCGTCTTCCCCCTCGTGCACCGGCTCGAGCGCTGCAACACCGACGACGTGAAGGCGCTCCAGTTCCTGGTGAACGCGTACTCGAAGGCGGTGAACGACGCCTACGCGGACGTGCCGTTCCTGAACTCGGGGGTCTTGCAGTACAACATCGCGCTCTCGGAGCTGTGGAACCTCCCGGGCCAGCCCGAGCCCACCGCGATCGAGCTCGACGCGGCCGCGCAGGCGCAGACGTTCCTGGTGGGCTCCTCGTACCCGGCGTCGATCGCCGATCTGCGCGCCACGTGGCCACTGCCGCCGTCCGACGCGGCCGACCTCCCCGTCCCCGTGTCGACGAGCGCGCCCCTCCTGTGGCTCGCGGGCGGCCTCGACTCGCGCACGCCGCCGACCCAGGCGGGCGCGATCACGCAGCTCTACCCGAACAAGGCGTTCGTGATGCTCCCGGGCGCCTCCCACGTGCCCTCGATGGGCTCGCCGATGGCCGCCGACACCAAGGACCACTGCGGCACGCGCATCGTCGCCGCGTTCATCGAAGGCGACGGCGCCGTGGACACCTCCTGCGAGAGCGGGATGCTGCCTGTGGCCTTCTCCGCGACGACCGCGGCGTTCGCCGAGAAGTGGTGGGGCACCGCCGACGACTGGGGCGACGGGACGCCCGCCCCGCCGGGTGGAGCGCCCCTCCCGCCCTCCGGCCTCCGCCGCGCGGTGCCCCCGGGGCCTGCGGTGCTCCGCCTGCTGTCGACGCAGTCAGGCCTGTAGATCGGTGCTCGGCTGATTCGGGCACAATCACGCTCCGGGGAGGCAAAGCTCGTCGGAGACGCGGTCAGTCATCCTGGCCATCGAGCATCTGCCGAAGAAGTCGCTCGAGCATCCTTTGCTCTCCCGACTCAAGGCGATGGAGCAGTGGCGCGAGCTCCCGTTCGAGCTCCGAGCGCAGGCGCTCGACGAGTCGCGCCCCGTCCTTCGTCAGGAAGACGTCCATCGCGCGGCCATCCTCTGCGCTGGGAGCACGCGCGACCATGCCCTTCGTCGCGGCGCGGTCGATGAGCCCGGAGATCGTCGACCTCTCGAGCCCGAGATAGTCCGCCAAGGCAGACATCCGTAGACGTCGGTCACGCAGAATTCCCAGGACTCGCAGCTGCGTGAGAGAGAGATCGTTCTCGGAGCCGATCCGGCTCAGCACGGCCATCGTGACGAAGCTCGCCTGAACGAGCGCATCGATGAGCCCTTCGCGAGGAGACGCGGGACGCTCCGCTGATTTCGCCGTCACCATGGATGGGAGCTTGACATGGTTCGTAGTACGAATCAATTTGGTTTGCATCGCGAACCAAATGTCGCGTGCGTCAAACCAAGGAGCCCCCATGAAAGCCGCCGTCATCACGTCGTTCGATGCTTCTCCCCGCTACGAGGACTTCGCCGAGCCCCGCCCCAGGGATCGTGGTGAGACAGTCGTCGAAGTGCTCGCAGCGGGGCTGCACCACCTCACCCGCGCGCGAGCGACCGGCAAGCACTACATGCACACCCCCACGCTCCCGCTCGTTCCGGGCATGGACGGCGTGGGGCGCGACGCCGATGGGAAGCTCCGGTACTTCGTTCTGGGAGAGACGCAGTTCGGTTCGATGGCGGACAAAACCGTCGTCGAGCTCGACCACAGCATGGTCCTTCCGCGTGACGCCGATCCGGTGACGGTCGCCGCCGCGATGAACCCCGCGATGGGCGCCTGGCTCGCCCTGCGGTGTCGCGTGCCGCTCAAGAGGAAGGCACGCGTCCTGGTCCTCGGCGCGGGCGGCAACGCGGGGAGCATGGCCGTCCAGATCGCTCGTCACCTCGGTGCGTCGCAGATCATCGCCGCGGGGCGCGACGAGCAGCGGCTCGAGCGGATGCGAGCGCTGGGAGCCACCGACGTCGTGACGCTCACCGACCCGAAGCTGGGCCACCTCTCGCGCGACCTCGACATCGTCTTGGACTTCGTCTGGGGCGAGGCTTCGGCGCTCGCGATGGAGCGGATCGTGACGGAGCGCGCCGATCGCAGCCGTTCGCTCACGTGGGTCGAAGTTGGGTCGGTCGCAGGGCAAACGGCGCCGGTTCCGGCGGCCATGCTGCGCGCCGCAAATTTTCAAATCGTCGGCAGCGGCATCGGGTCGGTCCCCGGCCGCGAGATCCTGAAGGAGCTGCCGGCGCTCGTGAAGGAGATCGCACGGGGGACGTTCCGCATCGACGCCAAGGCCGTACCGCTCCGCGACGTCGAGCAAGCGTGGACCGCACCCGCACATTCCTCGGAGCGCATCGTGCTGACGCCGTGAAGGTGCCAGGCTCCGTCCGACGACGTCGCGAGCGCGATGGGCGAAGGCATCGGGGCCGTAACTCCCGCCGATGCCCGCGCATGGCTCGAGAGCTGTTGGTATCGTATCGGTATCCGCTGAGCACCGCTCTCATCGAGGAGATGGAGAGTCCATGGCCCGGCGCTCAACCACGATGGGGCTGCGGCCCATTCAAAGCCGCGGCACGCCCTTTCCCCAAGTGCCCGGCGGAGAGAGATCGCGTCGGACGCGAGGCTCCTCCATCGTCGCGCGGCGCGTGAAGACGTCTTTGCCCTGCGCGAGGATGTAATCGGCCGTGCGGGCCGCGAGGGCTTGAATGGTCAGCCCCGGGTTCGCCGACCCCTGCGTGGGCAGGATGCTGCCGTCGCAGATGAAGAGGTTCGGGATGTCGTGCGTGCGCCCGAATCGATCGACCACCGAGGTGCGCGGATCGTCGCCCATGCGCGCCGCGCCGACGAGATGGGCGAAGCGCTCCTCCTGCACGACCTCCTCGGCGCCCGCGGCCCGCATCACGTCCATGACCTTGTTCTTGCCGAAATCGATCAGCTTCTGATCGTTGTCGTGCAGGTTGAACGTCACCTTCGCGACGCGTAGACCGTGCCGATCCTTCTCGTCGGCGAGCGCTACGCGGTTGTCCTCCCAAGGCAGGATCTCGCCCAAGAGCGCAATCGCCGCCCAGTGGTTGTAATCCATCATGACCTGTCGCATCCCCCATCCCCAAGCGCCCTTCGCCACCATCATCTGTTTGGCGAAGGCGATGGGCAGCGGGCCCACCGTCTGAATGGCGAACCCGCGGGCGAAGCCGCGCTTCGGATCGGTCTCGTAGAACGCCTCCGTGAGCGCGTGCGCGGGAGGGGCCTTGTACATGCGCTGAAGCTCGGCGAAGCGGCCGAGGATCACGTTGCCCGCCTGCGCCATGAGGTATTTGCCGACCGTGCCGCTCGCGTTGGCGAGGCCGTTCTCGAAGCCGGGACATGCCGAGTTGAGGAGCAGGCGCGGTGTCTCGATGGCATATCCGCTGACGATGACGGCGCGCGCCCGCTGCTCGATCTCGCGGCCCTCGGGATCGACATAGGTCACGCCCGTGACGAGCCCGTCCTTGCCGAGGTTGATGCGCGTGACCATCGAGTCGCCGCGGATCTCCGCGCCCCGCGCGATCGCGTCAGGCACGTGCGAAATGAGGGTGCTCTGCTTCGCACCGACCTTGCAGCCCTGGATGCAAAAGCCTCGATAGATGCAATGCGGCCTGTCGCCGTGCGATCCGGCGAGGATTGCCACCGGGCCGCCCGCGCTCACGCGGATACCGAGCTTGGTGCAGCCGCGGATGAGCACGTCGCCCATCGCGCCCATGGGATGCGGTCCGTACGCATAGCCATGCGGATCACCCCAGGGGAAGTACGCGGGGCCGGAGACGGGGATCTCCTTCTCGAGAAGCTCGTAATACGGCTTGAGCGCCTCGTAGGACATCGGCCAGTCGATGCCGACGCCATCCTCGGTGTGGACGCGGAAGTCCGAGGGATGAAGCCTCGGCGTGAACGCGGCCCAGTGCACCGTGCCGCCGCCCACGCCGCGCCCGCTGTTGTTGGATCCCAGGGTGAGCGGGTGCGCGCCGCCCGTCACGCGCGGCTCGGTCCAGTAGAGCTTGTGCGATCCAGCCTCGTCGCTCACCCAATCGCGCTCGGTGTCCCAGAAGGGGCCCGCCTCGATACCGACGACCGAGAGCCCGGCGCGCGCGAGGCGCTGGAGCAACACGCCGCCCGCCGCGCCCACGCCGACGATCACGACGTCGACGATCTCGCGCGTCGAGTAGCGACGCATGGGCACGTCGATGCGCTGGATGGGGCCGAGGCGATGGCCCTTCATCAATGCGTCCCTCCTTGCCCGGGCACGGCGTGGTGCGTGAACGTTCCCCCACGCCTTCATAGAGGATCGCCGGCGCGGCCTCGGCAGCGGGCTCCCAGGCGTAGCGCTGCTCGGAGACTTCCCAGGGCTCCGGCTCGCCACGCTCGAGCCGCATGTAACCACGCGGGTACGCGGGCCCGCCGAAACCGATCTCGTCCCACGCGAACGGGTGCGCGTAATAGACGTCGACCACGTCCTTCATCAGCAGGAGGAAGAAGCGGTGCGCCGGCATGCGCGACCAGATGTCTTGGCCGGCGTCGGGCTTGCCGTCGTGCAGCGCCTTCATGATGGCGTGTTGCTGGAGCGGGTCGAGATCGGCGAAGGATCGCCCGTGGCGATGCTGCGCGACGGCCTCGATGCCCTGGATCCCGAGCCGGAACGCCTCCGCGTCCGGCGGCATGTCCTCGTAGCGGTAGCCGTCGCCGCGGCCCGTGTGGAGGCGCTCGTCGATGCGCGGCACGATGGGGATCGTGTGCGCGTCGTCGCGATCGTCCTGCGGCAGCACCGTGTCGCAGACAGCCTCCATCGTGCGCCGCTCCGCGGGCGTGAAGAAGCGGATGGGCGGGACCTCGCGCACGCGCGACTCCACCACCCCGCGCGTCGCCTCGTCCCAGACGTCCGCCTGATCGAGCGTGCGATAGCCGGGGTAATAGCCCGGCTGCGCGCGCGGCAACAACGGCTCGCGCGTCCGCGGATCGACGACCCAGCGTTTGCGATTGCTCATCGGCTGCGCTCCCTTCGCAACAGGCTCGCGAGAAGGCCCATCGATCCCGAGGCCGCGAGCAAGAGCGGGGCGAAGATCGGAGGCCCGTACATGATGTTGTAGAGAGGCATCTTCAGGCCGCCGGGCCGGCGCGCGACGCCGCGCCCGTGAAAGAAGAAGCCGAGGAGCCCATCGGCGACCGCGAGCGCGGAGGCGAGAGGCAGCAGCGTGCGCGCGACCGTGCGGCTCGCGATGGCGCCGCAGCCCGCGGCCGCGAGCGCCGGCGCGATGACCACCGGTGTCCACTGCGACCAGTGGGTGAAGTTGTTCTTGTAGTGCGAGTAGAGCGCCTCGATCCCGCTGAAGATCGCCGACGCCGCGGCCGCCCCGGCGACGTGCTTCTGGAAGCGACCTTCGCGGACCTCGTGCCAGAGCGAGATGCCCTCGCGCGAGATCCGCGCGGGCAAGAGATCGAGCCACGCGGGCCGCCGCAGCGCGAACGGCGGGAGGAAGCGGCCGCGTGGATCGTCCTCGCGGCGGAGCAGCGAAGCGACGAGCCCGAGGTAACCGGGCACCGCGAAGAGCAGCGGCGCGAAGAGCGGCGGCCCCATGATCACGTTGAAGACCGGAAGGCTCCACCCGCCCGGCTTGCGCGCGATGCCTCGAACGTGAAACGCGAAGCCGAGCATGCCGTCGGCGAGCACGAGCAGCGAGGTGAGCGGCAGCGCGGCGCGGGCGGCGCGGCGATCGAAGACACACCACAAGCCTGCGGTGAGGATCGGCGGCGTCAGCGCGACCGGCGTGTACATGAGCTGGTTGCCGTAGCTGCCGCGGTAGTGCTCGTACGTCACCTCGATCCCGGCGAGCACGGCCGATCCAGCGACCACGAAGGCGAGGCTCCGCTGGAACCGTCCTTCACGCACGTGGCGCAAGAGCACGACGCCGTCGCGGCGCAGACCGCGCGGGACCCACTCGAGCATCCTCGACTGGTCCCGCTCCACCAGCGCCTCACGGAGGCGGCGCGGGAGCATCCGCTGCGCCGGAGATCCCACGCGCCGCGCCGGTGCAGGCTGCGTACCCAGAGCCGCGACGTCCGTCTCCACGCTGCGACGAACGGACGCGCTCGCGCGCCTCCAGCGAATTCAACAGCAGATGAAGCCCCCATCGAGGCCAGTCGCCCGCCGCACACGCCCTCTCGCATCCGACGAGGAGCGCCGCAGTCAGCGCTTCGCGGGCGATGTCCCGCAATCTGCACGAGCCAATCCTCACGGCTCTTCCAAGCCGCCGCCACACTCTCGGCGCGCGCCTCTCACAGGCCTTCAAACAACCTCGATCCAGGTGCAGAACACTCGCGTACAGCAATACAAAACACTGTCGATCAATGTCCCACCATTGACCTCCAGTGCTTGTAAACAAGCATCCAACAACGTATTGTTCTGTCCATCACCTGCGGACAACCAATGCTGCCCAGGACCGGATCCCCACCGTTCCGGCCGGGCCGACACCAGAGGTTCATCCAATGATCGACAACGCCATCGAGGTCGTCTTCTCTTTTGACACCACCGGCAGCATGTACCCGTGTCTCACCCAGGTGCGGAAGAAGATCAATGCCACGGTCAGCCGGCTGATGAAGGAGATCCCCGGCATGCGCATTGGCATCATCGCGCATGGCGACTACTGCGACGCGGGCTCGACGTACGTCACGAAGGCCCTCGATCTCACGGACGACGCCAATAAGATCTGCCGCTTCGTCGAGCGTGTCGAGGCAACCGGCGGCGGCGACGCGCCCGAATGCTACGAGCTCGTTCTCCACGAGGCCCAGACGCTCTCCTGGACGCCGAGCTACACCAAGTGCTTCGTCCTCATCGGCGATGATGTGCCCCACGGCCCGACCCAGAATCCGAAGAAGCTCAACTGGCGTGTCGAGGTCGACAAACTGGGCAAGATGGGTGTCCCCGTCTACGGCGTGCAGGCGCTCGGCCGCGCCCACGCGACGCCGTTCTACCGCGAGCTCGCCGAGAAATCCGGCGGCTTCCACCTCAACCTCGATCAGTTCGCGTACATCACCGACATGGTGCTGGCGATTTGTTACAAGCAATCATCCGACGACAAGCTGCAGGCCTATGAGCGCGAGATCCTCGGCGAGGGTCGGCTCAACCGCAGCTTGAACAACATGTTCGACGCGATGATGAAGCGCGCGCCGACGGCGACGAAGTTCGGCACCATCGATCTCCACGCCGTCCCTCCCGGGCGCTTCCAGGTCCTCGACGTCGACGACGACGCGTACATCAAGGAGTTCGTGCTCGAGAACGGCCTGCGCTTCAAGACGGGTCGCGGCTTCTACGAGTTCACCAAGACCGAGACGATCCAGGCCCAGAAAGAGGTCATCCTCATGAACAAGAAGACGGGCGACATGTTCAGCGGGCAGAAGGCGCGCGAGATGCTCGGCCTGCCCGAGGGCGTGTCGGCGCGCATCCGACCGGCAAGCCTCGACGAGTACCGCGTCTTCGTGCAAAGCACCTCGGCGAACCGCCGCCTCATCGGCGGAACGCGGTTCCTCTTCGAGGTCGAGGACTGGGCGGCGTAGCGGGGTAGCGCGCACGCGCGGCGGGAGGCGTCACCCGCTCGAGGCGACGATGCTCTGCTCGCCTTCCAGCATCAGGTCGGGGCTCGGCAGCTCCAGGTCTTCGCAGGCGTGGACGGCTTCGAGACGGATCGGATTGGCGATCGTCGGTGAGCGCCCTTCCGTGAGGAGGCGGACCGCGGTGCCGAGCGCCCAGCGGCCGGCGGAGGTGACGGCGGCGCGCTCGCCGCGGAACGTGCAGCAATCCTCGAGCTCGGAGGTGTGGGCGAGGAGGCGATCGACCTCGTCGCCGAGCACGAGGCGCGCGGTGTGGAGCACGCGGTTGAGCGCGCTGCTCCAGGCCGCGAGCGCGTCCGCGCCTTCGCCGACGTCGTCGAGGATGTCGAGCCCGACGGGCAGGTGCTCCAGCCGCTCGAGGAAGCGCCGCAGCACCGCGCCGCGCAGGAGGCGGCCATGCTGGGGGGCGATGATCTCGGGGAACGGATCGAGCCGCTGGATCGCGCGCGCCGCCGCCGCGATCGCGCGGTTCGTCGGCATGTAGAGCTGGTGGAAGGCGCGGATGCCGCTCCAGTCGCCCTCGTCGGCCCACAGATCGCGCTCACCCGGCTCGGTGATGCCGCCCAGCAAGTCGCCCGAGAAGAGCACGCGCGTCGCGGGATCGTAGAGCATGACGGCGCCGCGAAAATGGCAGAACGGGCTCGGCACGGGGATGACCTCGTGGCCACCCGGAAGCGTGATGCCACGGCGCTTGCCGTCGACGTCGACGAAGCGATCACGCGGGAGGTTGAAGTGGACGACGAGCCGCCACGTCGCCTCCGAGCAGAAGATGGAAGCGTCCGGCGCGTAGCGACCGCTGATGCGCGCGGCCGACGATCCGACGTCGGGATCCTGGTGGTTGATGAACATCCCCGAGAGCGCACCGACGCGGCCGAGGAGCGTCCCCACCTTCGCGGAGACGACGGAGAAGTCGGAGCTCGACCCGGGATCGACGATGAGGTTGTACGGCGCGGCGCCCGGAAAGATGCGCAGGAACGGGTTCGCGTGGAAGATCGATTTGGGGTCGCGCTTGCCGACCCAGAACGTGTCGGGCGCGATCGCGATCGGCTGGGTGTTGTCCGGTGGCCCGACGCGCGATGGCGCGGGCGCCGGCGCGATGAGCGACGTGCCTCCGGTGACGGCCCCCGCGGTCAAGGTGGGCGCGTTCGCGCGAAGAGGCGCGCTCGGTGATCCGGTGGGGAGCGCCGCAGCGAGGGCGGCGCGCATCTCGGTCGCCGACGACCAGCGCTCCTCGGGCGCGGATCGGAGCGCGCGGTCGACGAGCGCGATCACCGCCGGCGGCAGATCGGGCCGCGCCTCGGCGAGCGACGGCGCGGGTCGGGTCGCGGCGGAGAACACGTCGAGGGCCGCGCCCGCGCTCTCGTGCACGCGCCGGCCCGTGAGCAGCGCGTGGAGCGTGGCGCCGACGGCCCAGAGATCGCTGCGCGCGTCGACGCGATCCCACTGCCCGCGCACCTGCTCGGGAGGCATGTAGCCGGGCGTGCCCATCATCCAGCCGTGCTGCGTCCCAGATCGCGGCGGCGGGGTGCCGGCGCGGACGCGCGCGATCCCGAAGTCGAGCACCTTCACCGTGCCGTCGCGGCAGAGGAAGACGTTCTCGGGCTTGAGATCGCGGTGAATGACGCTCTTCGCGTGCGCCGCCTCGAGCACCGCGAGCACGCCGTCGGCGACCGCGAGGGCTTCGTCCACGGGCAAGCGCCCGCCACGTCGCAGGGTGCGCGCTTCGAGCGTCTCGCCCTCGAGGAGCTCCATGACGAGGAAGACGAGGCCATCGTCGGTCTTGTCGTCGTCGAGCACACGCACGACACCGCTGTGGCCAACCGCATTGGCCGCATAGCCTTCGTGGAGGAAGCGCGCCACGAGATCGGGCTCGGAGGCAAGCTCGGCGCGTAGGATCTTGATCGCCACGCGACTCTGGTTGCGATGCGTCGCCGCATACACCGAGCCGACGCCGCCCACGCCGAGCAGCGCGTCGAGCCGCCATTTTTCCTTGAGCCAGCGTCCCACCCACGCTTCGGGGGCTAGTTCAACGCGGCCCATTCGACACCCCTGGGCGATGGAGAGACGACATGATTGGCAAAGGTGTCCTTTCGCTACGTGAGGAATCCGGACATGGGGTGAGCCGGAGATTCCGAGGCGCGCTCGCGCCTGGCAAGCAGTGGGCCACGGCGCCGTTGCGGTGCGGGTGGGTGCTTTGACGCGCAAGCGTTTCAACTTCGCATGATGAGGCGAACCGAGGCTTGCAGATTCGGTCTCTCCGGCACGCCTCACATCGTCGCTTCATGAAGCGCGGCCCCCCACGCTTCGTGTCGGGGCTGACGACGCAGGGGCGGAACATCGCGCCGGGTTGGCCGTGGTCGGTGGTGCGCACGACGTGCGACCCACGGCGCATTTTCAGCGCATGAGAGGGGGAACACCCCTTCGCCGTTCATGCCGAAGCTGTCGATTGTCACGCTGCCGACGTCGTCTGCGTCGGAGAGAGACGCTCCTCCATCGAAGAGCGTGACAGCAAGTCTGGACTCCGTGTCGCTCGTGACGGAGAACCCGCTGCACGATCACGCATAGTGCATGACCGTGCGATGCCGGCGAACACCTGCGTGTCACCCACGCACCCAGCATCGCAATCTGCTTGGGAGGTCAAAGCATGCAGATCGTCAAGTGAGGTGTTCTCGGCTCGGTGTCACGCATCGGCCTCGCCGAGGCACGTCGACGGGGGGTGACGCGCTGCGCGTTTGGGCTCTTGGTGCGCTGCGCAGCTCATGCCTTCAGACTCGCTTCGAGATCGGCGAGCAGGCCGGGCTCGCGGGGCTGCCAGTCGAGCAGCGCGCGCGTGTGCGCGCTCGACGCGGGCTGATCGAGCGCGCCGATCGCGGCGATGAAGCCGAAGTGCGTCTCGGCGTCGCTGCCCGACTTCGACACGACCGGCACGCCGAGCACGCGGCCGATCGCGGCGGCGAGATCGCGCATCGCCACGCCCTCGTCGCCGACGGCGTGCAGCCGCGATCCGGCGGGCGCCTTCTCGATGCCGAGCCGGTACAGGCGGGCCGCGTCGAGCCGGTGCACCGCGGGCCAGCGCTGCGCGCCGTCGCTGATGTACGCCGACACGCCGCTGCCGCGCGCGAGTTGGAGGAGCACACCGGCGAACCCGCCGTTCCAGCCACTCGCGGTCACGCCGTGCACCGACCGCGGCAGCCGCACGACGAACGCGCGCACCCCGCGCCCGGCCAGCTCGTTCGTGAGGTCCTCGGCCGGCGCGCGCAGCGCGGATACCGAGTTCGTGCGCACGGCGTCGTCGGCCTCGGTGGCGGCGCGGCCCTCCGCGATCCACGTGCCGGTGGTGACGGCGAACGGCCGGTTCGTGCCCGCGAGCACCTCGCCGATCGTCGTAATCGCGCGCTGATCGACCGCGCACGAATGGGCGAAGTCGGAGAAGTCGTGGATGAACGCAGTGTGGACCACGCCGTCGGCAGCCTCAGCGCCGCGGCGCAAGGCGTCGAGATCCTCGAGCGATCCGCGCACGACGCTCGCGCCCATCGCTACGAGCGAAGCGGCGTTGGCGTCGGAGCGGGCGAGACCGAGCACGTGGTGTCCCGCGCTCAGCAATTCATGAACGACGGCGCTGCCGATGAAGCCGGTGGCGCCGGTGACGAAGATGCGCATTGTCATGGCCGCATCTTTGGGTCGCGCGGCGGCCGAGAAAAAGCCGTGGCGATATACTGGTATAGTGACTGACAGGTTGCGCATGGCCGAAGCCGACGACAACGCGCTGGGCGCGTACCTCAAGGATCGCCGTAGCAAGCTCGATCCCGCCGCGTTCGGGGTCGCGCCGCGGCGCCGCCGCACCCCGGGGCTGCGCCGCGAAGAGGTCGCGCAGCGCGCGAACGTGAGCGTGACTTGGTACACGTGGCTCGAGCAGGGCCGCGGCGGTGCGCCGTCGGCGGAGGTGCTCGATCGCATCGCGGGCGCGCTCGCGTTGTCCGAGGTCGAGCGCGAGCACCTGCACCTGCTTGCGTTCGGCCACCCGCCCGAGGTCCGCCGGGCGGGCGCCGGCGCCGGCGGGGTGACACCGCAGCTCCAGCGCGTGCTCGATGCCATCTCCGCGCACCCCGCGCTGATCGCGACGTCGACGTGGGACATCGTCGCGTGGAACGCCGCCGCGACCATCGTGTTCGGCAACTACGCCATGATTCCGGCCGATCAGCGCAACACGCTGCGGTTCCTGTTCGCGCCCGGCGCGCGCGAGCGCATGACCGACTGGGAGCACCACGCGCGCGCCGTCGTCGCGTCGTTCCGAGGGGAGACCGCTCGCATCGGCACGACCAAACGCGCGGCGGCGCTCGTCGACGAGCTGTCGCGCACGAGCCCGGAGTTCGCCGCGATGTGGCGCGAGCGCGACGTCGCAGCGCTCGGCCCCGGTACCAAGCGCGTCGCACGCGGCGATGGTGCCCTGACGTTCGACTACGCGAGCTTCGCGGTGCACGGCAACGCCGACCTGCACATGATCGTGTACACACCGTCCACCTCCGCCGACGCCGCTCGGCTGCGCGAGCTGCTCGATGATCGGGCAGGATCCACGAACGACATCAGGCTGCCCGCTTGATCATGGGTGAAGGTGCCCTCGTCGCGGGCATCGCTCAGCAGGTCTTCATGGTCCGGCTGCGGTGAACGTTGCGCGCATCCGCCGAGCGAGCGTCACTTGCCGGCTGGAACGAGCCCGCGGCGCGCAACACCATGATATCGTCGCCGCATGCTTATTCGATCGATGGCCATTCTTGCGTTCTGCGCCCTCCCCCTCGGCCTGCTCGCGGCCTGCTCCAACACACCCTCCAGCGCCACGGGTGGCAGCGGCGGCATGGGCACCGGCGGCGCGGGCGGAGGAGCCGAATGCCCGCCCGAAGGTGTGAAGAAGACGATCGGCGCCGAAGGTGGCACGATCACGCTCTGCGGCGCCGTCGTGGAGTTCCCGCAAGGGGCGCTCGCGGCGGATACCGAGATTGCGATCGACACCGATCCCAATCCTCCTTCGGTGCCGTTCGAGCGGGAGCTCGCGTCCCCGGTCTTCCGCGTCGCGCCGGCGACGGCGGCCCTGCAAAAGCCGGTCAGCATCACGCTCCCGCGCTCGTCGCCCGGATCCCGCGTGCAAATGGCGGTCTACGACGAGACGGAAGCGGCCTATCTGACCTTCGAGGCCTGCGACGTCACGGACACGACCATTCAGCAGTTCGTGGGGTCTCTCGGCACGTATACGGTGCTCCGCGACATCAACGATTACCCTTCTGGACCGTCGGGACTCGGCGACGGAACGGTCGTGTTGACCTTCCTCGGCTCGACGGTGACCTACGATCTCGACGAGAAAGGCAACTACGGTATCTACACGGCCGAGGCGGACGGCTCTCGCGCCGTCACGCTGAGCATCCTGAAGTCGGTGGGGGATGGTATCGAGTCGCTTCGCATCGATTTCGGCGCGGAGCCGGGCGGGATGGCGGGCTCGCTCATTCAGGTCGAGCGGATCGCCACGGCGTCGGGCGCATATTCGTACATCGACGGGCTCGTCGGATCAGGAGGCTCGGTGACCATCATGGAGACCGCCGAAGGCCGCCTCGTCGGCGAGCTCGCCGCGACCGTGCACGGCGGCGATCCGCAGCAGGATGTGCCCCTCCAAGCGACCTTCGATGTGAGCGTCGGTAAATTCGCCTTTCCCCCGGAGCTCGCCTGCCCGGGCCAGGGAGAGTGATTCGCCCTCGCTCGAGGACGCTCGATGACGCGCGGCGAGCCTCGAAGCGGGCGGCCTGAAGCAGGAATACGACCGCCCGCGTGCTTGTCTCCCCGCCGCCATGTTGCTCCATCCTGCCCGCGCGCTCGGCGCTTTGCTCGGTCTCTCCATGATCGTGCTCGGCTCGCGGCGCGCGGCGGCCGACATCTTCTCGTACACCGATGCGCAGGGCGTGCTCCACCTCACGAACAAGCCTCGCGGGGATCATCGATATCGGGTGTTCGCCAAGTCGCCTCCGTCCGCTCGGCAGCCCAAAGTGACCGCGGTCGCACCGAGCGATGATTCTCCTGATCGCGTCACCCGATATGCCACCTGGATTCGAGAAGCCGCCGAGCTCTACCAAATTCCGGACGCGCTCATCCATGCCATCATCAAATGCGAGAGCGACTATGATCCACAGGCCGTCTCCCCCGCGGGCGCCCTCGGGTTGATGCAGCTCATGCCCGCGACGGCGTCACGCCTCGAGGTGCGCGACGCCTTCGATCCGCGCGAGGCCATCTTCGGCGGCACACGCTACCTGCGCATCCTCAGCGATCTCTTCGACGGCGATCTCCAACGCGTCGTCGCGGCCTACAACGCGGGCGAAGGCGCGGTGGCCCGTCACGATGGGATTCCGCCCTACGAGGAGACCCAGCGATACGTCACGCGTGTGCTCGGCTATTACGAGCGCTATCGAACGGCGAAGGGCGCCGGCGAAACGGCGTCGACCTGAACGCAGAGCGCTGCTCGCCGCGGCACCAGATCTCGATCCTCTTCCAGCCTGCCACCACGATGACCACCCGATGGCGGTCGTGCTCGTTCAAGACGCCCGCACGATTCGGTCGGGCCCATGGCGCATGGGCGTGCGAATCGTGCTCGCGGGCGGGCGCTCGTTCGTTGGAGAGGCGCGGCTCGCGGGGCTTCGGTATAGCTGAGCGGCTCACCAAGTGATCACGAGCCGATGGGAGCTCATGCGAACCACAGCCACGACGCGCGTCACGTTGTCCCTTCTTTTGGCTGCCAGCATTGCGAGCAGCGCATGCACCGCATCGACGTCGTCCGTGCCGGTGCGCTCGGGCTCAGACCCCGCGGCCGCGGCGCGCGGCGCCACGCCGTCGCTCCTCCAGCTCGAGCATGATGCGCACGGCTCGATGTGGATCGTCCTCCAGAACGTGGCCGAGACGCCGCCTCCGGCCAACGCGGCTTGGACCGTCACCGACGCCCACTCCTACGTGCCGATCACGACAGCGCCGGCGCCGCCTTTGTCGAAGCCACGGACCATCACGCTCCTCGGCCCCGAGCGCGCCTGCGTCGTCGAGGTGATCGCGACATCGTATCTGCATTTCGGCAGTCCCCAGCCACCCCCGTCGCCGTCGCCGGCGCAGCTCGCCGCCGAGGTCACGGCGAAACGATGCGCGGGAACCTATCTCATCGCCGTCGACGGCCGCGCGACCGACGCTCGAGCCATCCGGCACGACATGATTGGACCCAGCCGCCAGATCTGGAGCGAAGACTGGATCGAGCGCGCCACCGCCGCCTGCGGCCCGATGACGGTGCGAGATCGGGAACGATCGCTGAGCTACATCCGGGCGGTGCGCGGCTCGAACCTTGAGCTCGTCACGCTGTTCATGCACGCCGAGCCGACGCCGGCAGAGCTCTTGGTGCGCAACGGCAAGGTCGAGCGCTGCGAGCTCGGCGTCACCACGTTCGGCATGCTCGCCTGGGGTGAACGCAATTGGCTGATCGTCGGCACCGCCCACGCGAAGCGGGCGGTCCCCATCGACGTCGACGTGCTCTCCCTCGCCAAGCGCTGAGCCGAGCGCGACGAGCAGCTCGGGCGCGCGGCGCTCGTGATAGAAGGCTCCCGTGCAAACGACGCTTCGCTGGTCGATCGGCCTCGGCTCCTTCGCGCTCTTGTCATCGATCCTCGCGTGCGGCGCGCGCTCCAGCATCCCGGGCGCCGAAGGCGGGCGCGGGGGCGCCGCGCCCGCTTGTGTCGAGGGCGAGGTGGTCGTGTGCGGCAGCGACATCGGCGCTTGCAAGCCCGGTCAATCGACCTGCCATGATGGGCAATTCGGCCCCTGCGAAGGTGGGGTGCAGCCGTCGCCCGAGCTGTGCAATGGCATCGACGACGACTGCAATGGTCAAGTCGACGAGGGCTTTCACCTCGGCGAGCCTTGCGACGGGCCCGACACCGATCTCTGCACCGACGACGTCATCACCTGCGCCGGGTGCTCCACGGGCCTCAACAACGTCGAGCTCTGCAACGGCATCGACGACAACTGCAATGGCATCATCGACGCCGATTGCGAGGTCGGCGATTGCAAGCCCGTCCTCGAGGTCACCGGATCCACGCCCTCCTCGCCGGCCTGCATCGATTTCCCGGTGGAGAAGGGATCCATGGGTCTCATCGAGTTCCCCTGCGGCGGCGGCCCGGTCACGGCGCAGCTCGGCGGCATCACCTTCACGGGCAACGTGCAGAACGGCGACGTCTCGCTGACCGGCGTCGCCATCTTCAACGGCCCCGACAAATGCCTCTGGAAGACCACCCACGAGATCTTCGGCAATCTCGCCTCGGGGCAGCTCGGTTATTCGTACGTCGAGGAGATCGCCGATCCGACCGGACCATTCATGTGCTGGAGCCCGTGCACCGAGGGAGGCACGGTGAAGATCTTGTGGGGCTCGCCGTGATCGACACCCGCTAGATGTCGCAGCCGATCCGCGCGGTGTCGAGGGCGATGTCGTCGTACCAGATGTCGTAATGGTCGCTCGCGGTGTCGGTGGTGTACGTGATCCACCCGAAGTAGAAGCTGTCGAACTTCGGCGCCGTCCAGACCGTGCCGTTCACGCCGGTCTCCGGCACCGCGATGTCGGTGACTTCCTTGCCGTCGATCCAAAAGTGCATCTCGTTGGTGTCGCCGAGAAAGGCCCATTCGAGGCACACCCACGTGCCCACAGGCACGCTCGTCTGGGAGAGCTTGCCCGGATCACCGGGGTTGTAGTTGGCGAAGAACTTCGCGTTGGCGGCGCCATAACGATAGTTGCCGGCCTGGCCGTTCACCTGGCCGCTCGCCTCGAAGAAGTTCGTGTGATTGGTGGGCACCGCGAGGCCGGCTTCGATCATGAAGTTGGCGCGGCCGTACAACGAGTTTCCCCCGCCCGGGAGCGGAAAGGTCGTGGTCTCGTGGAGGAGCGCCTTGTTCGCGTCCGGCGACGTATGCAGATGCAACGCGTGCTTGCCATGCCGTGCGTGCTTGTCGTCGACGGCGACCGTGGCGGTCGCTCCCTTGTCGACCTTCCACACGGTCGGATCGGGGACACCGCCCACGTCGATCGTCTCGAAATCCTCGCAGAGCAGCAGGTTCTGGCCCGTCGTCGCGCAGGTCGGCTCGACACCGCCGTCGCCTCCACCGCCCGACGTCGAGGACGACGCGGACGAGGTTGACGAGCTCGAGGAAGAGCTGGTCGAGGTCCCGGAGCTACCGTTGGAGGTGGTCGCGCTCGAGGTCGTGTTCGAGCCGCCCGTCCCGGTCTCGCCGCCACCACCGCAGCTCGCCGCGGCGGCCGTGGCCAGCGTGAGGAGTGGAATCGAAAGCAGGCGCGCGTTCATCGAGAGCACTCCTTCGCGTGCGATGGGCAGGCGCGGCGCGCGACGATAATGGAGTCGAGGCAGACAAGCCAGGGCACGAAGGACGGCAAAGGACCGTGATGGACGTCGACGCGCGTCGACGAGCGTACGCCGCGCCAATGCGCCGTGGGGCCAAACGGTCGATCCGAGGGAGCGCGCGCTCTCCGCATGGTTGATGTCGAAAAAGCAAGCTCTCCCCGAAGACGAACTTTTGTTATCCGTCTTCCTCCGAGGAGGCCTCCGTGCGCTCTTGCGTCACCCACTCGCTCGTCGCGGTCGTCCTGCCGCTGTTGCTCAGCTCCCTCTCCGGATGCATTGGCCACATCGGCGATCCGGATGAAGACGGGAGCTCGACCGAAGCCGCAGACCCAGGCCGCGTCACGCTCCATCGGTTGAACCGCGCCGAGTACGACAACACGGTGCGCGACCTGCTCGGCACCAAGCTGACGCCGGCCGTCAATTTCCCCGCGGACGACTCCGCGTATGGCTTCGACAACCTGGCCGATACGCTGTCTCTCTCGCCCGTGCAGTTCGAGCTCTACGAGCTCACCGCCCAGACCCTCGTCAACGAGGCGATGAACAACGTGGTCCCTGCGATCACCACGCGCTACGAGGCCGAGGACCTCGGGAGCACGGTCGGCGGGTCGGCGGGCAACGCGTGGAACCTCTACACGAAGGGCGCGATCGTGGTCGCGGGCAAGCTCGTGACGCCCGGTGACTACAAGGTTCGCGTGCGCGCGTGGCAGACCCCCGCGCCGCCGGACGCGGCGCACATGTCGATCGTGGTCGGGACGCAGACGTTCGGCTTCGATATCGCGGGGGACAAGAGCGCGCCCGTGGTGGTCCAGCAGATCGTCACGGTGCCGGCCGGCGTGACCGATCTGTCGGTCACCTTCGACAACGATTTCTACGACGAGGCGACGATGGCGGACCGCAACCTCCTCGTCGATTACATCGAGATCGAGGGCCCGCTCGGCGTCACCAAGGACAACCCGCTCCGCGACCGCATCGTCACCTGCGATTTCGCGAAGGGCGGAGACGCGTGCCTCCGCGAGATCCTCCAAGCCTTCGCCGAGCGTGCCTTTCGACGGCCGCTCGTGAAGGCCGAGGTCGATGGTCTGATGAAGCTCGTCGCCTTGGCGCGCGCGCAGGGCGACACCGACGAGGCGGGGCTCCGCATCGCGATGCGCGCGATCCTCCTGCACCCCGCCTTCCTCTATCGCGTCGAGCTCGATGAGGTGCCTACCAGCGAGACGTCCCACCCGCTGAGCGATTACGAGCTCGCCTCGCGCCTCTCGTATTTCCTGTGGAGCTCGATGCCCGATCAAGCGCTCTTCGACGCGGCGAGCGCGGGCAAGCTGCACGACGACGCCGAGCTCGATGCGCAGGTGGACCGGATGCTCGCCGATCCCAAGAGCCGGGCGATGATCGACAACTTCGCCGGCCAGTGGCTCTACACGCGTGAGCTCCGCGAGCACCAGGCCGACTTCCAGCTCTTCCCCACCTACGACACGGACCTCGCGGCCTCGATGAAGGCCGAGACCGAGCTCTTCTTCGAGGAGCTCCTCAAGAGCGAGACGCTCGGCATCGAGTCGCTCGTCAAAGCCGATTTCACCTATCTCGACGACCGGCTCGCCCAGCACTACGGGCTCCCCGCCCCCGGCAGCGCGACGCCCGTGCGCGTGAAGCTCGATAGCAACAAGCGCGGCGGCGTCCTGACCCAGGGGAGCTGGCTGACCGTCACGAGCAACCCGGCGCGCACGAGCCCGGTGAAGCGCGGCAAGTGGATCCTGGGCAACCTGCTCTGCAGCAAGCCGCCGGATCCTCCGCCCAACATCCCGCCCATCACCACGGGCGATCTCGAGGGCAAGAGCGTGCGCGAGGTGCTCTCCGAGCACACCAAGAACCCGGCCTGCGCCTCCTGCCACAAGGTGATGGATCAGCTCGGCTTCGCGCTGGAGAACTACGACGCCATCGGCGCGTGGCGCACCGTCGACAACGGCTTCCCCATCGACGCGAGCGGCACCCTGCCGGACGGCACGACGTTCCAGGACGAGACGGGGATGGCCGACGTGATCGCCAAGGATCCTCGCTTCCCGAAGTGCGTGGCCACGAAGATGTACACGTACGCGATTGGCCGCGGCCCGAGCACGGCCGACAGCCCGTGGCTCGACGCGCTCACGACCGGGTTCCAATCCCAAGGCTCGCGGCTCCGCGAGCTGATCAAGCTCATCGTGAAGAGCGAGCCGTTCCGCACGCGACGCGGCGAGAAGGGAGGCAGCCAATGATCAGGCGCACGCCGCACGGGTTGAAACGGGCCGATCTTTCGCGCCTCGGGCGTCGTCGCATGCTCGGCCAGCTCGCGCTCGGCGGGGCCGGGGCGCTCCTCGGCCTGCCGTTCTTCGAGTCGCTCCTCGGCTCGGATGCGCGCGCCGACGACACCGCGCCGCTCCGCATGCTCGCCTTCTACGTGCCCTGTGGCATCCACATGGCGAAGTTCACCCCGACCAAGAAGGGGTATTTCTACGATCTGCCGCCGATCCTCGCGTCGCTCGCGCCGATCCGGCCCAAGGTCAGCGTCATCACCGGCCTCGCGAACAACCCCGCCTTCCCGGACGGCTCAGGCGATCACGCCTCCGGCACCGGCGCGTTCCTCACGGTCGCGCACCCGAAGAAGACCGAAGCCGCCGACATCCAGAACGGCATCTCCGTCGATCAGGTCGCCGCCAACGCGCTCAAGTCCAAAACGGCCATCGCGTCGATGCAGCTCGGCATCGACGGCGGCAGCGGCGTCGGCAACTGCGACTCCGGCTACAGCTGCGCCTACGCGCACAACATCAGCTGGGCCTCTCCGACGCAGCCGCTCCAGTGCCTGACCAGCCCGAGCCTCGTGTGGGATCAGCTCTTCGCCGGCTTCGATCCCACGCAGACCGCGACCGAGAAGGCGCGGCAGATGCTCTATCGCACCAGCATCCTCGACTACGTCAACGACGACGCCACCACGCTGAAGACGCAGCTCGGGAAGACGGATCAGGTCAAGCTCGATCAGTACCTGACCGGCGTGTCGGAGCTCGAGGCGAAGATCAAGAAGAGCGCCGAAGGCCCGATGTGCAACCCCATCGCGAAGCCCGACGATCCGCCGAGCTATGCGCAGACGGTCGACCTGATGACCGACCTCATGGCGCTGGCGTTCCAGTGTGACGCGACGCGCGTCATCTCGTTCATGCTGGGCAACGCCGGTTCGAACCGCGTGTACGACTTCCTCGGGATCTCGAAGGGGCACCACGAGGCCAGCCACCACATGAGCCTCGAGGAGAACTTCGACATCCTCACGAAGATCGACACGTGGGAGGTCGCTCAATTCGCCAAGCTCTGCCAGAAGCTCGACGCGATCAACGACGTGAACGGCAAGAGCGTGCTCGACAACTCGCTCGTCTATTTCGGGAGCGAGATCGAGGACGGCAACACCCACTCTCACCGCAACATGCCGATCCTGCTCGCCGGCGCGGCGGGCGGCGCGATCTCGCCCGGGCGGCACCTCGTGTACGACGCCTCGGTCTCGGTCGCCCAGCTCTACGTCTCGATGTTGAACGCGATGGGCGTCCAGACCACGAGCTTCGGAGACGCGACCTCACCGCTGCCGGACCTGTAGCCCCGCGTCGCCAGATCCATCCCCTGCCCTCGCGCCGTCTCGTCGCCGCTTCGCTACGGAGCCTTGAAGACGAGCCGCGATCCGAGGACCGGCGTCGTGTGCACGGTGCACGCCGACGGCGTGCCGACGCCGCCGAAACCTCGTGGTTGTGCGGTCCTCCGGTGCGAGGCTCGGATCCAGGACGGTGACGCCGCACACATCACGTGCGAGGCTGATTGCCGCCCTGCGAGGTGGGCGCACCGACCGTCGCAGGGGGAGCGCATCCGTGGACGAGCATCGCGAACCACTGTGGACGAGACTGAGCGGACTCCTGCGCCGCGTACCGCGGCAGGCACGCGCGCGCGCCGTCGTCGAGGCGATCCTCGAGGCGGCGGAGGAGAGCTTCGAGGTCGTGGAGCACGGCCCCCTCCTGCCGATCTTCGAGCGGGCGGGCGTGGCCGCGGGATCGTTCTACGAGTACTTCGCCTCGCGCGAGGCGCTCCTCGCCGCGGTGGTGGAGCGCGTCACCGACCGGAACTTCGAGACGTTCCTCGCCGAGATCGACGCCGCCACGGCCACCGAAGCGTCGTTCGAGCAGGCGGTGCGACGGGGCGCCGACATCATCGTCCGCCATTACCTCCGTCACCCGGCGCAGCTCCGCACGGTGATCCACGTCGCCGACCGCCTCGGCCTGCTCGCGCACATCGGGCGGACCCGCGACCGCTTCGCCGACGCCTTGTCGGCCCGGGTGTCTCGGTTCACGCCGCACATGACGCCCTCGGCGCGCGCCGACATGATGCGCGCGGCGGCGGACGTCCTGACGGGCGTCGTCGTCGTCTCGCTGTTCCGGGTCCCGCATCCCCCGCTCGAGGAGATCTCGCGCACCGCCTGCGACGCAGCCTGGGGGGTGATCCGCGTCCACGTCGACGGCGCGCGCCCCCCCGACGCGTAGGTCCGCGCGCGGGGCCGCGCGCAACACAGTCGCTCGGCCCCGCGATCCGTCAGTGCGCGTTGGCCTTCTTGGCTGCCTCTTGGAGGTCCTTCTCGGTCTTCGGCAGAGGACCGTGCTCCTCCATGATGATGCCGGTGAGCACGGCGAGCGCAGCGGCGCGGCGCGCCTCGGGCTTGAAGCCGGTGATCTTCGGGCTCCGCGTGATCTTCTTGTCGAGCTTGCTGTCAGCGCCGAGCGTGATCTTGACGTTGCCCTTGTCGTCGATGGCGATCACGAGGCCGCTCTCGTGGCGGAGCTCGTCCTTGTCCGCGAACTTGAGGAGAGCGCGCTGCGGCGGCGTGCTCACGCTGCCGTCCTCGCCGATCCACATGGTGTCGCTCACCTCCTTACCGGCGTCGGATCGGAGCGTGACCAGCGTCATCGAGTTCTTGTCGAACGACGCGAAGCGCGTCCCGTTGACGGTGATGCTCTTGTCCGCCTTGAGCTCGATGGAGAGCTTGGCGTTGTACTTGATGACCATCGGCGCGACCACGAGGTCGGGGCCTTTGACCTGCGGCACGGCCGGAGCTGCCGGCGCGGCCGAGGCCACCGGCGCGGCAGACGGGGTTGCCGACGGCGCGGCCGCGGTCGCTGCTTCGGCGGGCGTCGCGGAGGCCGCGATCGGGACCTCGGCCGGCTTGGGTTCGCTGTTGGCGCAGGCGGTGGCGAGCACGCTCGCCGCGAAGAGGTACGCGATTCGCATGGCCGGCTGCCTATACGACACGCGTTTTCGCATCAAGCGCACAGGCGATACCCGACACCGCGACGCTTCAAGGGACCGCGCGCAGGCCCGATCCGCCGGCTCTTTGGGCCTTTGTGAAATCCGATGGCCGCGCGCCGTGGAGCTGCTGCACCGCGCCCACGCGGCGTCGTCTCAACGATGGTGAACCCGACGTCGCCTCCCGAGCCGAGCCAAATCCTCAGAAAGCACACGGACTTGGAATCCGAGTGTCGCGCGGAGACCCTTTCTCGGCGAGGCGCGTAAAGAACCGGCATGCGGAGTCACCGAACCATGATGCCTGTGCTCGTTCTCTCGATCGCCCTCACCGCCTGCACCTCGGGAACGTCGCGCGACCACGCGCCGCCGCCCAGCCCGACCGTCGCGGCGTCGACCGCGGCCGCCGACGCTCCGGCGGAGGTGGTGCCCGGCACGTCGATCGGCCCCCTGCGCATCGGGATGACGCGCGCCGAGGTCACCGCGCTCGGCCTTCCGACGAAACCGACCCAGCTCCGGGAGGACCTCTTCGTCGGCCCTTACCGCGTGACCTTCGCCGACGACCATGTCGACGCGGTGGACCTGCCGTTGCCCGCGCACCCGGCCGGCGCGCGCGTCGGTGGCGCCGTCTTCGACGGCAAGGCGAAGATCGAAGCCATCGCGCAGAAGCTCCCCGCCTGCGGCCCTGTGGTGCGCGGCGACGGCGGCGATGCGATCACCTGCGACGGCGGCCGCACCTTCGTCAACGCCAGCGGCCCGCTGGCCACCCCGACGATCCGCGTGATCTCCGCGGCCCGCGCCGCCGGTCGCAAGGCTCCCTGAACGACCCAAGAGCTCGATGGGCATCATCACGCGAGCGCCTTCGCTCGGGTGCGCACCGATTGCACGAGGACACAGGCGATGCGTCGCGCGCGGCCGCCCTTCGCCGCGGCGCCCTCCCGAGCGTCAAATCTCCTTCTCGCCGTCCTCGTCCTCGGGCTCTTCTCCTTCATACCGCCGCGGGTCGTCGCGCTCACCTCGCTCCTTCCCCTCTTCCTTCTCCTTCCCCTCTTCCTTCTCGCCGTCGGCGCCCAGCATGCGCTGCGCGACGGCCTCCGCCAGCGCCGGATCGCCGGCGAGCAGATAGCGCAGCATCGCGCCCCGCAGGTACTCGCGAAAGAGGTCGTCGTTCCCTCGCGGTGCGTGTGACGGTCCCTCGCGCTCTCGTTGCGCTCTCCCCCAGTTGACGATCTGCCAGAGCGGTGAGAGCAGGCCGTACTGGCCGATGCGATCCGTCAACATCTTCAGCCGCATGTCCTCGGGCTGGTCGAAGAGGTCGATGGAGATGACGGGCGTGCCCATGTGTCCCATCGAGTCCATGTTCCCGCTCTCGGTCCCGACGACGAATTTGAGGTGCTTCTCGCGGGCGAGCCACTCGAAGAACATCCACTGGCACACGTGCGAGATGTTGTTGCCGAGATCCGGAAAGCGGTCTCGGGCGGGGAGGCGATTCGTTTGGTGAAACTCCGAGAAGTGGCCCGAGCGGGTGTTGAAATATCCGCGCAGGTCGACGACCTCGAGCGCCATCTCGTCGCGCCCCAGACGCCTGGCCTCTTTCCCGAGCTGCTGTGAGAGCGTCCTTTGGATGTAGCCGGACGTCAGCGTGTCTCCTCCGTCGCCGAGCACGATCAGCTCGCAGGCGCTGATCCCCTCGGGCATCACCAGGATCCCGGCGAGCTCCTCCAGGATGACCTTGAGGAGATCACGGGTCATGTTCTTCGTCAGGTTGTTCGTGGCGTGCCGCGTCCACAAGCAGACGCACAAACGCCGGGCGCTCGAGACCGAGCTGGACGCTTCCAAGGAGGCCACCCTGGCAGTGGCCCTCAACCTCTGCGGCTTGCGCGGGCCGGAAGCCGACGGCCGAGACTGCCGGGCATTCTTAGCCTGTTCGTAGAGCGCCGCGAAGAATGCCTTGTCCTCCTCGGTCTGCTGGTCCGCGATCTTGCTCCGCATCTCGGAGGGGACATGTCGAGTCTGCCAGCGAGGGTGCATCTTGAGGAAGGGCCCGTGCACGTCCGTCTGGGGCTCCACCTCCATGAACACTTTTCTTAGGAAGGCGGCGGAGAGAGCCTCCTGGAGCGGTTTCGCGGCAGTCTTCCCCGACTCGTTCTTGCAGAGGATGGTCACCTTCACGTTGAACAGCAGGGCGCTCGCGCTCTCGATGAACTCCCCGTACATGTCGCAAGGCAGCCTGAGGACCTTCACGTGCTCGTACGAGTTGGCGTCGAAGAGATCCGTGAGAGCCTGCAGGTCGTTGCGGCCCGTTCCCCCTTCTTCCTTCGCGATGGCCTCAAGGAGTGGGAGAATTTTTTCTCGCCTTTGGGTGAGGCGCTCGCCTTCGCCGCCGACGTCGGGCATGACGGCGTCGCCCATCGCCACCAGGATCGCTGCGGTTTTGTCCGGCGGGTGCGGGCGGGACCTGGTGGGTCGACCCAACCACAGCATAAGAATCCGGAAACACCGCCCCCCGAGGTTCGTCTCGGCGAACTTCGGAGGCGCGTCCGCTTTCTGCAGCGCGTCCTTCTTGTCGTAGTCTTCAGGGGGCTGGTTCATGAGAGAAAGGCCCTCCGCAGCGTGGCGCGGGTGGGCTTGTCACAGTCGCCCGAGGCGGTGAGCCCGTGATCGCGCTGGAAAGATCGCAGCGCGTCTCGCGTGCTCGCGCCGAGCACGCCCACCTCGTCATCGCACCGATAGCCGAGGTTCTCGAGCCGCTCCTGCACGCCGGCCACCGTGTCGATCGGCCTGACCTCGCCGATGCGGAAGTGATGAATCTCGCGCTTGCCGAGCGTGATCTTGGCGGCGCGCGCGCTCGGTGGCACGCACGCTTCGACGAAGCCGCCCTCGTCCGTGGAGCCCCTGCGATGCGGGACGAGCGCGCTGTCGTCCGTCTCGATCTCCAGGAGATAGGGCACTCCGATTCGAGGGTGGTCGCCGATTAAGAAGCGCACCCGGAAGCGGGCCGGGATGCCTTTGCGCTTCAAGAGGTAACGCTGGCCGGTGGTGACCTCGATCCACCGGAGGCGGCGCGCCGGAACGACCACGACGTCGCCCGGATCGAGGATGTTCCCGTCCTCGCGCGCCTCTCGCAGCGCGCGATTCTCGGGCGTTCCCCAAAGCGTATCGGGCAGAAAGCCAAAGCGAGCGGCGAGCTTGGTGACGCACTCCCCCGGTTCGCAGACGTGCCTGCGAGGGAAGGTCGGATCCGCGGGCGCGGGCGCCCCCGCCCCCCAGGCAGCGCGGCTCCCGGTCGCTGCCCGTGCATCGACGGGCTCGTCGCCGACGTGGTCCCACGCGTCCATGTCCAGCTCGGGCAACCCGAGATCGTAGTCGCCGGGATCGATGCCCGCGAAGCAGACCCGCCCGTCGGTCGTCGTCTTGCCCTGGGTAACCTCGCCGTCGCCGCGTCGTAACTGCACGGCGATCCCGGCCAGCGGCTCACCGTCCTCGCCCACCACGCGCGCCTCGACACGCGCCTTGTCCGGCAACGGGCAAGGCTGTGTGGCGCCGGAGATCGACACCGCGCTCCGCGTCCTGGATTCCTCGTCCGCCGCGCGCACCCGATCGAGCTTGCTCGCGCCGTCCGGCGGAACCGATGAATCCTCGGCCGTGGCGCCGTCACCGAGGATCCCCTCCCAGAGATCGTCCTCTGCGCCGGGGAACGGATCCGGGTCCTCCAAGTCCTTCGCGAGCCTGCGATTGCGTTCCTGGATTTCGAGGCGCTGCATGCTCTCCTCCGCCAGGAGGCGCATCCTCTCGGACGCACCCGCCACCCGAGGGTCCTGGAGGCGCGCCTCGATCCACGCGTGCTCCGGCGAGTGGTCGCCGCGCCACGACCACGCCGCTGCCACGTTCGCGAAGTCGCAGCAGTCTCGCGGCGAGGTGAGGCCGTAGCGCGCGGCGCGCTCGACCAGGGCCACGGCACGCGCTCTCTCCACCTCGGGGTCGCGGGCGCCATCGTCGCCGAAATGCGCCCGCAGGTGGTCGCGCACCTGTTCGACGAGGCGTTCGTGCAGCGAAGCCACGAGCGTCGCCGCCTGTATGTCGCGGATGATCAGCATGGCCGACCGGAGGATACACCCGGCCCGTCCGCGCTCGGGGCAGTCGCGCTGGGTGCGCCCGCGTGGCGGGGCGTGCCTGTCGGACGCCGTTCAGGTGACGTGCCCCTCGCTGGACCTGCGCACGAAGGCGCGCACTCCGGCGCGTGGTGATCTCGTGCGCGCCCGGGCGGTTTGGGCACCCCTGCGCTGCTCCCAGCGATTCCCGGCAGATGCCGCTGGATCGACTCGTTCACACGAGCCCGCGGGCCGAGCACCCCATGCAGCTCATTGCGCGCTTCAGCTCGTGCCTCCATCCGAGGAAGTCAGCCCGGCCGGCGGCTGCCCTCCGTGCGTTCTCGAGGCAGCGCATCTCTGGGCCGGCACCCATCGATCGTCGCGGGCTGTCGAGCGTCGCGGCGCGGAGGTGCGTTACCCTCCGCACCATGATTCGCCGCCTCGCCGTCCTCGCGTGCGCCCCCCTCGCCGCGCTCGGTTGCACCTCGCCGCTCACCGGCCCCGCGGCGGGCGGCGCGCCGTGGACCGAGATCCGCTCTCCGCACTTCACCATGCGCACCGATCTCGAGGACGCCGAAGCGCAACGCGTGCTCGGATCGATCGAGGACGTCTACGCCGTCTTCAAGCGCGTGGCCTTCCCGTCGGAGAGCGACCCGCACGATCGCATCGACGTCACCGTCTTCGCGCGCGCCAAAGATTACGAGGCCGTCGCGCCGCCCGGCGCCAACGCGTACTTCGAATGGTCGCTGCCCAACGAGCTCGAGCCCGCGCCCACCATGGTGATGCACGGTGCGCTCGACGACGACACGCGACGCGTGCTCCAGCACGAGCTCACGCATTTCTTCGTGCACCAGGCCTTCGGCGGCGTGCCCGTCTGGTTCAACGAGGGGCTCGCCGAGTACTACTCGACCGTCACCGTCGCCAACGGCTTCGCGTACGTCGGCCTCGCGAGGCCCGACCGGCGCATCAACCTCGAGCGCGCCGCGCCGTGGCGGAGCGGCCGCAACGACGAGGTCTGGGTGCCGATCCAGACGTTGCCCACGCTCGACAGGCTCGTCTCGATGAACCCGGAGGCCTTCTACCAATGGGACGACGATAGCCGCGCGGCGAGCCGAATCCGCGCCAGCAACTACGTCGGCGCGTGGGGGCTCGTGCACCTCCTGCACGAGGGCCCTGCGGAGTACCGGCGGCGCTACGCGGCGCTCGCCGACGAGCTCCACCACGGCAAGCCCTTCGGCCTCGCGTGGCGCGCCGCCTTCCGCGCCATCGACGCGGGCACGCTGGCGGCCGACTACGGGCATCACTTCGCCGTACCGGTGAAGTGGCACGCCGTCCCCTTCACGCCGGCGGCCACGGCGCCGCAGCACGAGGCGCGGGCCATGCGCGACGCCGAGGTGCACCTGCTCTGGGCGCGCATGCTGCGCTGGTCCGGAGACTCGCCGGAGCGCGCAGCGCGCCACCTGGACGAGGCCGCGGCGAGCGAGCCCGGCGCGCCCGAAGTCATCTTCTGGCGCGCCGTATTCGCGGCCTCCGCGCGACAGGACTTCGCGGGGGCGGTGCGCGGCTTCGACGCGGCGCTGGCGAAGAAGCCCGACGATCCGCGGATCCTGCTCGGGCTCGCGCGCACGCTCGTGCAGTGGGATGAAGCCGATGACGCGCCGCCCGGGCGCCTCGCCCGCACGATGGAGGCGCTGGCCCAGCACGCGACCTCCCCGACGCAGCTCGACTTCGTCGCGCGCTGGCACCTCGGGAGCGGCCGACTCGCCGAGGCCGCGCCGTTCGCCGAGCGCGCGGCGAAGGCCGATCCGACGTGCGCGTCCTGCTGGGACACGTGGGCGCAGGTCGCGTACGTGAAGGGCGACGTCGCCGAGGCGTTCGCCGCGGAGCAGCGCGCCGTCGCCGTGCTCGGCGATCGCCGGATGAACCGGCGCATGCTGGAGCGGCTCCTCGGCTACGCGCGGGAGTACGAAGCGAAGGTGCGGAGCGCCGGGCTGCAAGACAGCGAGTGACGGCGCATCGAGCCCGCGACGCGCGAGCCGCCCGCCGGCCCCTCTAGAATTCGTTTGCCGTCTTCGCGTTCCGCTCGCGGATCGCTTCTTCGGTCCGAGGAACGAGCGTCTCGAGCCCCGTGCGCACCGCTTCCGCCTGAACCTGATCGATGAACGGGCGAAGCTTCTCTTCGTACGCATGAAACGCGCGCGTGTAGTCGCCCTCGTGCGCTCGCATCGCGTCAGCCAATGCAGCAGCGCCGTCGATGGCGAGTGATCCACCCATCCCTGCCGCGGGCGACGCGCAGTAGCCCGCATCACCCACCAGCGCGACCCGGCCCCGCGACCACGACGGCATGCGGATCTGCGCCAGCTTGTCGAAGTAGAAGCTCGTCGAGCCTTCGACTTCTCTCAGCAGCTCCGCCGTCCGCCATCCCATGCCGGCGAATTGCTCGCGGATGATCCTCCGCTGCTGCGCCTCGTCGCGGCGGTCGTAGGAGATCTCCGCCTCGGAGACGAAGCCAAAGATGATGTCGGTGTTGTTCTTGTATGCGTTGAGCATCACGGCCTTGCACGGCACGTTGAACATCTGGGCGGTGTCGCGCTCGATGAGCAGCTTGTCGACGATCGCGATCGAGAAATACTGCTGGAGAAAGTGCGTAAACTGCGCTTCTTCGCCGAACCAGATCTTCCGCACGCCCGAGTGCATGCCGTCGCAGCCGAACACCAGGCCGAACGAGCGTCGCGCGCCCTTCTTGAACGTGACGTCGACGCCATCCGTCGTCTCGCGGAGCTCCGCGATGCTGTCGCCGAAGACGAGCTCACAGCGACCCCGCACGGTTTCGAACAGGATGCTGAGCAGCGTGTTCCGCTCGATCTCGAACGCATCGTCCGGCGGGGGCTCGCCCTCGGCTCGAACCACGAGCGAGCGCTCGGTGCGGTCGTCGGCATTCTTGAGCTCCCACCGCTGCAGGCTCAGGCGATTCGCTCGAATCGCATCGAAGATCCCCATGCGCTTGACGATGTCGACGGTGTTCCCGCGAATGTCGACCGCGGTGCCGCCGGTGCGTAGCCCAGGGCCAATCTCGACGACGGTGACTTCGTAGCCCAGCTGGATCATCCAGTACGCGGTCGAGAGACCGGCGAAGCTCGCCCCCGAGACGAGAACCCTCTTGTCGTTCGACGCTTTCATTCCTTGTCCTTTCAGGCTCGAGCCCCACCGCACCACTCGGCCCCTCAAAACTTATACTCGATCAACTTTTCTCTCGCCATGATTTTTGGACCTGGTATAAAAATTATCGACTACGCTCCGTATCCATGGGCGAGCGACGTGAGAGCAAGAAGCGCGAGACCCGGCAGCGAATCTCCGACGTGGCGACCGCGCTGTTCTTCGCGCGCGGCTTCGACGCGGTGACGCTCGACGAGATTGCGCTCGCCGCGAAGGTTTCGAAGATGACGGTCTTCAATTACTTCGCGCGCAAGGAGGAGCTCATCCTCGATCGCGAGGACGACCTGAAGCTCTTGCCCTTCCGGAAAGCGCTGCGCGAAAGGCCGAAGGGTCAATCTCCCGTCGATGCGCTCCGCGCTCTCGTCCGGGAGCTGAGCGACCAGAAGCATCCGCTCTCCCGCATCGACAGCCAGACGGTGGAATGGTGGCGCGTCGTCGACGCGAGCCCGGCGCTCAAGGCGCGTCTCCGCGAGCTCGCGGACGAAGCGGCCGAGGGGCTCGCGATCGAGCTCGCGGGGCCGAAGCCCGACGGCCGCGCGCGGCTCATGGCCGGGATGATCGTGCTGACGGTGCGCACGGCACGCGAGGACGCATTCCGCCTGGTCGAGCGTGGCGCATCGGCGAAGAAGGCGAACGCAGCATTCCTCGCGTTGATGGAGCTCGGCTTGTCGGCGGTGGAGAAGCTGGCGGCGAGCGCGACGTGAGGCGCGCTCCCTCGGCTCGCGACGCGGCGAATGCTCGAGCTCACGCGCGAGCGCGGTGCACGCGCCCCGCCGGGAGAAGCTCCTCATCTTCTACCTGCCGGAGACCGAGGCGTATGCCGCCGTCGTCGCGCGTTGGGCGACGCTGGCTACGCGCCAATCGCCTCGCATAATCCCTACCGGGAATCGCGCGGCAAACCTTCGAGGACGCCGACGGGTGCCGCGTCGTGCTCTACGTGGTCGCAATCATCCGCGAACCACTGTTGCGCGAGTCGGCTTTGGGCGGCAACCCTGCCCGATGCGCTGACGTACGCAGCCGGCGCTCGCGTGAACGCCCCCTCCGCCTCAGGGCGTGATGAGTTGGGCGGCCCAGTTGCACTCAGATCCCCCGGATTCCCCTATTGGATGCTCAACTGCTGCTACATGCCTCCGGGCGGGTCGTACGTGCCATGCCACCCGACCACGGTACGTTCGAAGGAGTCCACGAAGTATCTCGCCCCCTGCGGGATCACGACGACGCCCCCGCCGTATGCGACACGCATCTCGCGTTCGGCTCGTCGCTCTCGTTGTTCGCCCCACGCACAACTGCTCGGCAGCAAATCTGGATCTCGCGGCGGCTCCCAAAGGTGCGCGCCCGTTCGCGCCGCGGCCTCCAGCAAGCGACCGACCTCTTCGTGATGCCGGCCATTCGCGACGTCGGTCGGCGTCTGTCCTTCCGTCGACTGAGCGGTCAGCGAGGCACCGATCCGGATCAGCGCCCGCGCCGCGCCTTCATGGCCCCAATACACGGCCTGATGAAGAAAGGTCCAGCCCGACGAACGCCTTCGGTACCGGCTGCACTTCGCGGCGATCCTCGGTTCTTCGTCGAAGGCCCGCAGCACTCTGTCCCACTGGCCCGACTTGGCCAGCTCGTAGAGCATCTCCACAATCACTTCGGCTTGCTCTGTCATCTCATTCAACTCCTTCCAAGCAGGAGAGCGCTGCCCCAGCGCGATCCACAGATTCGACCTCGTTCGCCGGTTCATGAGAAGCGACGACGATGCGTTTCGCGGATCAGCGTCGCCCGAACGTCTTCTCGGCCCAGCCGACCGCACACGTATTCGGATTGAATGTCGTCGTTCCCACCATTCTGACGCATTCGTCGAACTTCTCCTCGACGCGAAAGCCGCGTGCATTCAAGTACGCGCACTGAGCGATGGCGCCGACCGTATACGAGACCAGCCCTTCCGACGCTCCCTTATGCCCTCGTCCTGGTAAAGCCACCCACCAGCGTGGTTTGGGTCGGGGATCGTGTGCGTCCACTCGTGTGCGATGGTGTTGATCGCGCACGCGAATTCCTCGGCCGGGTCGTCGTTCGTCTTGGGTCGCGCGGCCACGCGCTCGAGCGTGCAAGAGCGAAGGATGGTGGTGGCTTTCCTCGCCATACCGTCGATCCCGGTGCTGGCAGTGCTGCTGCAGCAGCCCGCTGTGCTCACGAGATAGGTCGTGGGATACTGATGCTCCAAGCCATCGAGCCCAAGGTAGAGCTTGGCCACTTCGACGCCGGTCGTTGGGCCCGCCCCGGTTTGGGCGTCGAGATGAGCAATGGCCGTCAAGTGACGATGGAACGAGTCGGACGCGATGACTTTCTGCGCCTCGGCGCACGCGACGCTTATCGCCTCACTTGTCTTGGGATCGGGAATCGTCGGTGCGCATGCCGCGCAAGCAGCGGCGAGAGTCCCAAGGCCAACAGCGTGTCTCTTCATGTGGCTCTCTCGCGACGCTCGGGCGTTCACGCGGGCTTGCGAGACATGACCACGCGCGTCGCCGCCCATGGACCGCCGTACCAGAAGCGAGGGCCGAGCTCGCGACATGTCACGTCGACGAGGCCGGCCTTCTTCAGCTCGTCTGCGTAGTCGTCGGTGAACCGGAAGTCGGCGAGGACCGCGCGCCCACCGGGTTTGAGCACGCGCACGGCCTCGCGCACGGCTTCCGCGCGGCCAGCGGCCTCCGGGATGTTGTGGATCGCGAGGCTGCTCACGATGACGTCGAACGAAGCATCGGGGAACGGCAGCTTCCGCATGTCGCCGGTGTGCAAGTCGATGCGGTCGGACACGCCTTCGAGCTCGGCGTTCCGGCGCGTCGCGTCCGCAGCGTTCCCCAACTGATCGGTCGTCGACCACAGGTCGATGCCAGTCGCCTGCCCCGATGAGAGCCGCTGCGCCGCGAGGAGAAGCACTGCGCCGCGCCCGCAGCCGAGATCCAGGACGCGCTCGTGGCCCTCCAATCGCAAGCTCTCGATGAGCTCGTCCCACACGAGAAACTTGCCGGCGCGCGTCGTGTACACGTAGCTCGCCGCGCTGAGGAGCAGGAATACACCGCTCAGGCCCATGGTCAGGAGCGCGACCGGATCGCCGCGTAGAGCCCCGAGAATGGCACCCGTGAGGAGCAGCAACGAACCCACTGTCATGAGGATCGGCACGTACGGCGCGTCGAAACCGTAGTCACCCTTCCGCGGGATCATGAGCGAGACATAACAGACTCATTTCGCGACGACGACATCTCCATGCCGCCGCCGGCCCCGAGCGGATTGGATCAAGCGGAGCGTCCGCTTCGGATCAACATCTCTCGCCTACGCGCCGTGAGCATTCGTTCGTTCTCTCAGCGTAGTGACGAGAGGAGCAAACAGCATGAGAACTCCATCCCTCTCCGAGAGGAAGTCACACCAGGCCCACAGGCGCGCAAGCTCGCCGGGGTCGAGAATGAATATCTCATCGAGCTGATCTGCCTTGTCATCCAGGAGCGTTCCGAGATCGAACCTACCTCGAGGAGGAGGCTCGGCAGTCATGGGTGGTACAGCAGGCACGAACGAACCGTCTCGGTGAAACACGACACTCCGTGCTTCTCCCTGCCCCCACTCGAGCACCATCGCCGAGTTCACGTACTCGAGGAGAATCGGCAACAGCTGACGAATCACCTCCCACCGACGCTTGGACACGTCACCAACGACACTCTCGCCGTACGTGAAGAGGTTTCCCATGCCGGCCGGTGCGCTATCTTGCCGAAAGGAGGAGCGTCTCTCAATGGCTCACGGAGCCCCAGACGCGCCGACGTCCGACGGCGGCGCGGTAGGGAGCTCCGGCTTGTTCGGCGGCACATCGGGCATACGCCCATCAGGCTCAGCTCGGTGCGCCGGCGACGAGCGACACATCGACCGATACGGCGACCTCGTCAGCCAGCGCGACACCGCCCGCCTCCAGGACCTTGTTGAAGGTGATTCCGAAGTCGGACCTTTTGAGCTTCCCGGTCGCGCTCGCGCCGATGCGCCGTGCGCCCTGGAAATCGCGGTGCTCCGCCGTGATCTCGTTCACGGTCAAGGTGATCTCGCGCGTGGTCCCGCGGATGGTCAGCTCGCCGGTGATCTCGAGCGGGCTCGCCACGCCGGGGCGGATGCGGGTCGAGCGGAAGGTCATCTCGGGGTGCGTCTCCGCGTCGAAGAAGTCCGCGCTGCGGAGGTGGGCGTCGCGCTGGGGCTCGCGGGTATGGATCGAAGCGACCGGAATCGATATCTCGATCTGTGCCGCGTCGAGGCGGCCGGAGTCGTAGCGTACGGTTCCATTCACCTTCTCGAAGACGCCGCGCACGTTGGTGATCATGAGGTGGCGGACGCTGAAACCCACGGTCGTGTGCACCGGGTCCACGGTCCAGAGCACTGCGCATTGGTCTCATTTTCGCCGCAGCTTCTCGGAGTGTTCGAACGCCTCGGTCCAGATCATCAGCCGCTTCAACCCACGTCCGATCGTGGTGGAGCCCGGCGGCCCGCCGGAGGACTTGCCAGTGTAGCCGCCGAGCTCGGCGATCCAGAGGACGGCCTGGGCGATGGTCGGCACGCCCTCCGGGATGGTCTCCGTGCGCGCCTTGTACTTGGTTTTCGCGGCGCGAAGCGCCTCGATCTCCATCGGGGACAGCGCGACGCTCGCCGCAGCGTCGGGCTGGGTGCGGGCGAGGTGCTTGAGGCGTTCGGCGCGAGCTGCCACCGCGGCGAGCATCGTAGCCCAGCGGATGACGCGATCTTTGGTGTGCAGCTGCGTGTCCTCGACATTGCAATGACCGCGCTTCCAGGCCCGGTGAAAGTCTTCCCCCCGCCACCGGAAGCAGTACCCATGGATGATGCCCTTGGCGTCCTCGAAGCCGTTCACCTCGGCGTTGGTCAGGAGCATCCAGTCGAGGCGCTCTTCGCCGCGCGGCGTGCGACGCTCGTGAGCCCAGACCACGCGCACGTTCATCGTCGTGCGGTGGTGCGTTGCACGCTCGGGTAGATCGAGCACGACATCCGCGTAGCGTACGTCGAGCCGGGCGCGCCGGGCGGCTCGTGTCGGCCCGGCGGGGATGTCGACGTCGTAGCTGCCCACGATGCGTTGCTTGCGCATGTGCCGGCGCAGCAGGCGCCGTCGGCCATCCACGAGCACCACGAGGCGGTCCTGGTTCGCGCGGATAGTGAACCGCCCTTGTTTCGCAACGGCGCGCAGAATCTCGGCGTTGTCGCCCTCGCGGTCGATCAGGAACCACGGCATGCACGAGGGCGCCTTCTGGTGCACCAGCTTGCCCGTACGCGCCACGACGTCGACCCACTGCGCCGTCTCGGTCTCAAGGTCGCGTCGACGCGCGTACCGCCCCTTCTTGCTCTTCGGCCCGCGCGCCCAGAACTCGAGGTCGAGCAGCCCCACGGGAGCTCCGTCGGCAGTCACCGCGAGAGCGTCGATGACCTTCAACCCTCGCGTCGGAAGCGAGCGCATGCCGAGCGAGCCGAAGTCCTTCGTCTTCGAGACGTCCGTGAGCGAGAGGCTGGTCCCATCGACGACCACATAGACGAACGAAGCGTCGCTCACCGCGCGGAGCGACGCCTCTGCGAACGCCGTCGTGAGCGCCCTCGGCGCCATTTCGGTCTCAAGGAAGTCGTACGCCGCTTGCAGCTCCGCGCGCGTGCAGAAGACCTCCGTCAGTCGACCTGCCGGCTGGTCGGCGGCTTGTCGCAACATCGACGCGGCCCGCCGAACGCGACGCGCGTCGCCGAGCTTCGCCGACGCCACCTGCTCCTCCGCCCACCGCTGAACCTCACTGCTGTCGCCCATCCCGCGGCGCGCCCATCAGCGCGACCGTTGTCAAGTACGACAACATGGCCACCAGTGCGCCCGCTCTTAGGGGGACTGCGCTTGCCGTCATTTTCACCGTCGACGGCGCCCCGCTTGTTCGCCCGGAGATGAGACCAATGCGCAGTCCAGAGCATGGGGGCCTTCTCTTCGTTCGTCGTGTTCATGCGCCGCAAGATGCGTGGTCCCGTGCGCATCCGGTAGGGGGCGCGGGCGGAGTTCACCGTTGCGGATGCGCAACGGCGCCGCTGCCGGGCGCGGTAGACTGGGGCCCGTGGCCGACCTGAACCTGGACGATCTCGCCGTGTTCGTTCGCGTCGTGGAGCACGGCGGATTCGCCGGCGCTGCGCGCGCGCTCGGGGTGCCGACCTCGACGGTGAGCAGGGCCATCGAGCGCCTGGAGGCGCGCGCCGGCGTGAGGTTGCTCCATCGCACCACGCGGAACGTGCGGCCCACGAGCGAAGGGCGCGATCTCCATGCGTCCGTCGCCCCCGCCGTCTCGACCCTGCGCGCCGCTGCGCAGGCCTTGGAGCCCGCGACGCGACAGCCTCGGGGCCGCCTGCGCGTGACGGCGGCGGGCGATCTGTGCGCCAACTTCCTGGCGGACGCCGTCGTCGCCTTCGCGGAGCGGCACCCGCTCGTCCAGCTCGACTTCGCGGTGAGCAGCAAGCACGAAAACCTCGTCGAAGGAGGGTTCGACGTGGCCGTGCGCGCGACCATCGACCTCGCGGACTCGTCGCTCGTCGCGTGCAAGCTCGGCACGCTCGAACATCGCCTGTACGCGTCTCCCAGGTACCTCCAGAGGCACGGCGCGCCGGCGAGCTTTCGTGACCTCGAAGCGCACCACCTCGTGGTCTTCCGGGCCAAGGATCTCGCGCGCACGTGGACGTTCCGAAACGCGGCCGGCGACGCGAGCGTCCCGGTGCGCGGGAGGATCGGAGGCGACGACTTCACGTTCGTGCGCGCGATGGTCGTCGCCGGCGGAGGGATAGGCTTGCTCCCTCACGTCAACTGCGCCGCCGACGAAGCAAGCGGTCGCCTCGTGCGAGTGCTGCCCGATTGTCACGCGCGCGGCGCGACGCTCTACGTCGTGTACCCGTCGGCAAAGAACGTCCCGGCACGCGTGACAGCCTTTCGCGACTTCGTGGTCACCGCGTTCGCCTCGTGGGCGGCCAGCCGAGACGTCCAGATCCCGCAGCGAACGTGATCCAGCGGCGCGCTGCGCCCCAGGTTGTCTCTGCACGAGCCCGCTCGCCGAGCGTCTTGGGCCTCACCCGCGGAGCGAGGCTCTGCGGAACGCCGGGCGCGTGCCCCTGTTCGGCGACTCATGTCTCGATGGCATCTTCAAGCTCGAGCTCCACGTTCGACAAGCTGAGAGCGTTCCAGAGCTCGAGATCTGCTGGATCGTCGTAGGCGAGCGCAAGGCCGAGATGCTGGCCACCGTCGTACGAAACGTCGATCACCTCCAAGCTGGCCACTCGTACTGAAACGCCGAGGCCCCCGAGGCGAACGCAGACGGTGCTGCCGGGCTCGGCCTTCCCCTCGAGCAGATTGCCAACGAGGACAAAGAGATTCCTCGAGCGAACATGAAAGCTGCCAACGACCCAGAACCGTCCCGTCATGATTGCACCCGTCGGCCTCCAACGATGTCAGTCAGCGAACGGCCTCATGCCGTCAGATCGTTTTTCGACAAATGCGGGCTCGCCGCTCGCCTCGATGTCGATACCCTCGCCGTCGAGCTCGAGGCGGTCGGCATCGACCAGCTCGAATCGCAGCTCGGTGCGCTCAGAGGACGCGAACGGCACCGAGATCAAGTTGTCGTGAGTCGTGCTGCCCACCCGGACCGCCCCCTCGGAAATACCTACGGGGACCGCCGGCGTGCGCCCTGTCATGGCTCCCCGAAGTCGCACGACCACGGGCTGAACCCAGCCGGAGCCGCTCCACCGACCTGCGACGAGCGTCCAGTCATGCACGTACGCTCGAAGCCGAATTTCGACGCCGGTCGGCTCAGCATCGACCGCTTGGATGACGGAGTCGTGAAGCTCGATCCACCGGGGCACGATCACCTCGACTTTGTCAGCCCAACGATCGGCCGGTGTGCCGCGGTCGCGCACCAGCGGCTTGTTGGGCGGGGAAGCCACTCGGCATGCGCAGTTCCCTTCTCAGATGGCATCGGTCCCGAACCCACTCTCTGACCGCAGCACTTGAAGCGGCGGCATGACGGTCTCCATGCACGGACTACAGTAGATGTCGGTTGGGCGATCGGGAGCAGGAGACCCATACTTCCCCCGACGCTCGAGAGTTGTCTGGCACGCCGGACAGATGAGCTCGGCCGGTGGCCCATCCTCGGCCACCACGACGAGCGCGGCCAGCTCGGACAGCGACTGCTCCAGTGCTTCGATCGCTGGCGGGATGGCGGGGCGATCGGCAAAGTGGTCACGGTTGAGTCGCCGCAATTCCGAAAACGCGGCGCTACAACTGTCGCGGATCCGGATGCGCTCCAGCCGGGCAGCGATGGTCATGCGCTTGGCAGCCATCAAGATCGCGTCCTCGGCCCGGGCGGCGGCGAAGATGTGTTGCGTCATCGGGTGGTCGAGATAGAGCATCTAGAGCCTTCTGCATCCATCCGCCCAGCGACATGTGGGTGAGCCGCGAAGCCCGACGAGGTCGCAGGATGCACGACGTTCCGCTCCGTCACAAGGCTTTGTTCAGCCACGTGGTGGGGGTCGTCGGCTCCAGCCGCGGGTTCGGTAGAGCCACATCGAGTCGGCGCCCCACGCCGGTCCAACCGAGATGTGAATGCAGAAAAAAACTCAGGCCCTCGACGCTTCTGCCGCGAGCGCGGTGTCGACGAAGCGATCGACGGTACCGATGGGGTCTTCCCAGTCATAACGAGGCAGTTTCACGTACTGTCCGGGCGCTCCGAGAAGCTCATCGGGCGCTCCAGCCTCCCGGTTGAGCAGCGCAGTAAAGCCGCCGGTCTCGCGAACGAGCTCGAGAAACGTTCTTCGAATGGCGCCCGAGCTCTCGAACAAGTAACTCATTGAAGACGTCGCGGCTCCGACATGAACGACCGAATGCCGTGCTCCACAATAGATATGAATGCTGACGCGCCCAATCGATGCCTCCTCCCCTCCACGCGTGGTTCGCAGCGCAGGGGCGTGGCCCGCGCGACGATCGTATTTGAGATAGGCGCGAACGTCGTCATCAATCGGTAGCCACAGGCTCCCGTCGAGACATTGGAATCGATCGGCGCGAGAGCAATCGAAGCTGGCGAGCGGGCCATCCTCGTCCTCTGCGTAAGCATCGAACGGGACGGGGATCGGCTGCTCGCCGGGGAGGACGACGATGCAGCCGGTGCAATCGTCCCGATCGGCCAGCCGTGCCAGCGCCTCCACGGCGGCCCGTAGCCGCGGCCGAGGAAAGAGCATGTCGATGCCGAACAGGAGACTCATGGCGTCGAGGGTAGCATGTTGCGAGCTTCACTGGATTTGCGCGGCTCGTGACCTCCGGCAACACAAGCAGCACGCGAGCCTGAATCGACCGAGGGCGCATCGGCCCAACGTGGTCGCAATCAGCCGCGGAGCGCACTGCATTGCGCAGTTGGGCGGCAAACGCGGCCCGACGCGCTCACTTGCTGACGTACCCAATCAGCATTTACGTGAGCGCCCTCTCGGTGCGGTCCGTCTCAGGGCGTGAGTTGGGCGGCGAGGTGGAGATGTTGCCATTGGTCATCCTGTGCTCGTGGCGACGAGTTTTCCGGACGGCTCAAACTGCCACGTTCGAGCTCCGATACGAAGGACCGTGGCTGCGTGTGTGCCAGCGAGAGTCGTCCACCAACCCGAGACACGGGCTTCATCGGTCTTGCTGATGCCTTGGACCGGAAATTTGAAGCTCACGCGCCGGCCTCCGGCGTCGAGGACGAGAAGGTTGGCGCCGACGAAAACGATGGTCGCGGCAAGCTCGGTGGGATCGATGTCACCGGTTACCGCTCGATGAGACCACAGATGGGGGCCGGCACGAAGGGCTGCTCGCCACTCGGGCGCCGAGGCGGCAGCCTCGAGTGGCGTGAGAAGCTCGGGAACCTGCCCGCTGATCTCTGGTGCATGCGTCACGAAGAGCGCCGCCAGAAACTGGACCGCTCGATCGAAATTCGCAGGGCTTCGATGCGGGTGGAGCTCTTGGAGGCAGGAGTGAGAGCCACCCGATGGACGAGCGGGCGGATAGCCTTCCCGGTCGAAGGGGAACGTGAGTTGGAGATCGTGCCAGAGATCGCCGTCACGAATGTCGAGCCGCCAGGTGAGCCCCTGAGAGCTGCTCGCTTCACACCAGATCTGCAAAATGAAGCTTCGGCCGTCGCGGAGCGCTCGACCGAGCGTGCATGCCACGATGCCCGGTCGAACAGGGCCGGGGTTCGGCATTGGGGACATCCCGATGTGTTGCACGACCGGGACGAGGTGGGACTCGACTGCTTTGGGAAGGATGGTGGAGGCGGCGGACGTCATCATCAGATGTTCTCACTCGCGCAGAGCATAGGAGTGAAGCAGCGCTTGTGGTCTCGGCGCGCGTCTGCGCGCAACGCGCCTCGACGCCGGTCGCGTGCGGTCTCGGGCCTGCTCTGCGAGCTGCCGCCCACGAGTCCAGGCCCTGCCCGATACCGGCCATGCGCCGACGTACGCCCCCGGCGTTCGCGTGAACGCCCCCTCCAGGTGTGGTACGGCTCAGGGCGTGAGTGTTGGGTCGTTTGCGTGCGTCGGTGAATCGAGGTTTCAGCGGCGCCCACGGACAGGTCCGGTCCGAGGCCCGATCCAGAGCGCCTGTCGTCGTTCGGCCGGGGACCCCCGGCGTGCTCGACCATCAGCGGCAACACTCGGATCGCCTGTCCAGGATCCTGCCGCAGTCGCAGCATTGCCAGCCACGGCACATGCACGCGTGTCCCTTCCACAGTCTCCCGAAGTCGGTGAAACCGTGCAGCACCTGTCGCGTCCTGCCTCCGCAATCGCAGTCGACAACGCGAACCCAGCGCTGCGTGTGACCAGGCTGAGGGCCGATGGGCTCTCCACGCGCCGCTGCGCTTGCTTCGCGCTCCGCAGCCTGTTTGTGGAGCCAGTCTCGCACCGGAGCAACGTCGGCCGGGCCGCCTCGGCGCGCAATTTCCTTTGCCAGAGCCTTCGTGAGCGGATCGGAAAGGCCCCAGTGCTCGCGGTACCAGACGGTCAGCTCCACGGTGCCAATGTCCGCAAACTGTGATCCTTTCATGCGACGAGCTCCGCACGCGATCGCAGATGATACCAGCAGGGCTGTCGCTTGTGAATGATGGCGACCTCCGACATCGCGGTGCCTTGGGGCCCTGCCGCCCGACGCTGCGCCTCACCTCGATCGCGAGGGCGAGCGCGGTCCGCCTCAGGGCGTGAGTTGGGCAGGCCTTGCATGTGTCCCGCAAACGAAGTGGTGAGGAACGTCAAAGCAAGCTCTCGAGGGTGAGTCGCAGGTGACGGTCCGAAAGTACCTGCCGAATCATGTCACGCAGATTCTCAACGACCTTGGAGGACTCCGTCGCCACCCGTCCAGCTGCTGGTAGCTTGTCGATCCTGTCCTTCCACGCCGCGAGGACGTCGTGCGGAACGACGAACGTCGCGGTCTCCGCGTCCGTAAACGACAGCTCCGGCATCGTGTGGTGCTCCTCGTAGAGCCATTGGGCTTCCTCGAAGAAGGCAGACCCATCGATGACCACCCACCCAGGGCCATGCTCGTCGACCAACGACCACTGCCCTCGGTCCACGAAGGTAAGTTTCGCTGCATTGGTCATGACGGGTCCACGTTTCGTCAGCGCTTCGAAAGCATCCCATCTGAGGACTCGGATCAGGAGCTCGCCAGCCATGTGCACGCAATAATCGAGCTGATACGGTGGTACAGAAGATCCGTCGTCCGCCCAACGAGTTGGCGCTCACTCACAGGGCGCTGTCCGAGCGGAGCGAGGCTGGGCGCGCAACCGGCTTCTCCAGCGGGCGGTCGACGAGCACCCCGTACGAGGCCCGGATCGCGGCGAGGCGCGGCGCGCCGGGCGAAACCCTCGCCGAAGTCCCGTGGGAGGCCGCACTCCAGGAAGAATCCGGGCCGCGCACGCGGGGACGAAGTAGAAGGACACGCATGATCTCCGAGATCTTCGACCCCGCCGCGTGGAAGCCGGTCGCCGGCTTCGACTTCACCGACATCACCTACCACCGCGCCGTCGAGACCGGCGCCGTGCGCATCGCGTTCCATCGGCCCGAGGTGCGCAACGCGTTCCGGCCGCAGACCGTCGACGAGCTGTACCGCGCGCTCGACCATGCGCGCATGAGCTCGGACGTGGGTTGCGTGATCCTGACTGGCAACGGGCCTTCGCCGAAGGACGGCGGCTGGGCGTTCTGCTCGGGCGGCGACCAGCGCATCCGAGGCAAGGACGGGTACAAGTACGCCGAGGGCGAGACGGCCGCGACGATCGACCCCGCGCGCACCGGACGGCTGCACATCCTCGAGGTGCAGCGGCTCATCCGCACCATGCCGAAGGTCGTCCTCTGTGCCGTCCCCGGATGGGCGGCGGGCGGCGGGCACAGCTTGCACGTGGTTGCGGACCTGACGCTCGCGAGCCGCGAGCACGCGAAGTTCAAGCAGACGGACGCGGACGTCGCGAGCTTCGACGGTGGGTTCGGCTCTGCGTATCTCGCGCGGCAGGTGGGTCAGAAGTTCGCGCGCGAGATCTTCTTCCTCGGTGACGAGTACAGCGCCGAGGACGCGTTCCGGATGGGCATGGTGAACAAGGTCGTGCCGCACGCGGAGCTCGAGCGTGAAGCGCTCGCCTGGGCCAAGAAGATCTGCGCGAAGAGCCCGACGGCCCAGCGCATGCTCAAGTTCGCCTTCAACGCCGTCGATGACGGCCTCGTCGGACAGCAGGTGTTCGCCGGCGAGGCGACGCGGCTCGCCTACATGACGGACGAGGCCCGCGAGGGCCGCGACGCTTTCCTCGAAAAGCGGCCGCCGGATTGGTCGAAGTACCCCTGGCACTATTGAGATCGCTCGTCGCGGCGCGAGAAGCCGACCGCGGGCGCGAAGCGCATGGCCCTGGCACCCTGCCCTGGCCGAGCCCGCTCGTGGTCGGATGCCCCAAGATGTCGGCCGAACGCTGTCTCCGCGCGAAGCACGATCAGCAGCACCGGCTCGTCGGGCAGCGTCGGAGGACGATGGCGCTCGTCCCAGGGATGCAGTTGTCGAGATCGTGCCGACGAGGACGACCAGGTTACCCGCGACATCGAGTCGCAACATCACGATCGCACCCGAATGATGAGCAGCGCACACCCAACGTCGCGCCTCGCGGCCTGACTACGGCCGGACACGCAAGCACGGCGTGTCGCAGTTGACCGGGCAGAAGTTCTTTTCCCAGCTTGGTAAGGCAGCCTCGAGCGCAGCGGCGCGAGCCTCGCTCGTTCGGATCGTGGACGAGCAGCCGCACGTATCGAAGATCCGCGCCTCGCGATCTCCCGGGCTCTGCACGGCATCTTGCACGGCGCGCCGATAGTCGTCGCATGGGTCAGGCGATCGTTGGGGAACCGCCGCCGCCGGCGATACGCTGTTCGCGTGCTCGCGACCGCACCCAAACCAGCACATCCCAATCAGCACCAGCCATCTCATGTCGCTCACATAGCAAGCCGCTGCGGTCGCGCTGCTCGTTGATGTCACGTCTGCTTCGACTTCATCCAAGACTGCCCATCTGGGCGATGTCGCGCCGACGCGGACCGGGCGCGCTCAGTGGCCTGAGACGGGCACGAGCGCCGCGCCGACGAGGCCGCTCACCCACACTCGCTCGCCCGATCCGACGGGCGTGAGCCTCTGCGCGCCGCCCTTCACGGCGAAGGCGTCGAGCACGGCGCCGCTCCAACCCACGAGGCGCACCCGCGCAGTGCCCGGCGAGAGGTCGTCCCCCACCAGGACGCCACGCCCCTGCGGATCGAAAGCGAGGGAGCGAATCGCGCCCTCGTGAGTCTCCTTCTTGGTGAGGACCATGGCGCGACGCTCCAGCGAGAGGACATGGAGCGTGCTCTCCGTCGACGCCGAGGCCGCAGCACCTTTCGTGCTGTGTTCGTGCCACGCATAGAAGCGCGCGTCGGGGGAGAGGACCCCGCCCTCGCGCGGCAGCGCGCTCGCAGGGAGCGGGATGGCAAAGCGATCCGTCTGCCTGGGCGGCCACGCCGATGGATCGAACGTGGTGACATCGAGGGAGGTCTGGCTCGCGGGATCGTCTCCGCCGAGGCACGCAGTCGTGAGCACGTGCGTCGTCTCCACCAGGGTGCAGGGCCGGAAGAAGCGCTCCGCCACGCCGAGCGAGACGCTCTTCTGCGAGGCCAAGTCCAGCGCGGTGATCTCCCGGGGGCTCGCCCAGGTGTAGAGTCGCCCCGAAGGGCCCACCACCGCGTGAAAGTCCGCTCTCTGCGCGCTGTGGAGCTCCGGCGCGCCGGGGAGAGCGGCTTCGAGCGGCGCTGCGCGGCCGGCGTCGATGTCGACGAGGCACGATATCGCAAGACGAAGTCCGGAGTGGCCCCAGAGGTCGAAATCGATGTTGGTGCGCGCGCCGTAGAGGAGCGCCTTGGATCCCTGCGGCCAGACGACGAGGAAGCTCGTGTCGGTCGCGACGCTCCGGTCGCTCGGGTGGCAGGAGGCGCCTTCGAGGGCGACACGACGGATGGCGCCGTCGCGGACGCGCACGAGCGCGTTGCCCTCGAGGTAGACGAAGGCGTCGCCCGAGGGGCTCGCCGCGGAGATCCCCACCCCCGAGAATGCGATCTGTTGATCAGGCGGGCGCGACGCGAGCTCGCCGCGCGGCGACTGTCCGCACGAGGAGGCGACGAGGGCTGCGAGCGAGGCGACGAGGGCGTGGCGCACCATCGCAGGGTAGCGCTGCCAAGGTCCCCTGCTACGCAGTTCCGCGCGCGGCCGCGACGCTCACTCCTCGTCGGGCGCGGCGTCGAGCACGGCGCGCATCACCCGGCGCCCGCCCGAGCCGAGGATCCGTGCTTCGATCTGCAAGCTCAATTGGTACGTCTCCCTTCGAGATCGAGCTCCGGGATCACGAGCGGTTTTGCAAAACCTCGATACTTCGCCTCCACGGTCCCACCGCAGCCTGGATGCGTGATGACGTAGCGGCTTTGGCCGCCCGGAGTGGGCACCCATTCGAGCGGCGTCCAAGTGATCTCTCCGCAACGGAGGCAACGCGGAGCCGACGCCCGCGCCAAACGCCACGATATTCTGCGCTCCAGACAGGCAATCTCTCTCGAGATGGCGTCCTCCAGAGTCTCGGCTCGCCACTCGTACTGTTCGACCTCGGCGATCGCTTCGGGTGTACGGTCGCGTAGACGTAACAGCTCGGCTCGCAGAAGGTCCACATCGAGCAACCGTTCGGCTAGAACAACTCGCACGCAGCCCGAACACCAGGCAACGACGGATTGCACAGGGAGCTCATCGCCCGACGGGAGGACGTAAACTCCCGCGACTTTGGTCAATGTGCCCTTCAACGCACAACCGGTGCAGGAGACTTCGAGAAGAATCATCGCACTGCCCTCGCCCGTCCAACGGCTACCCGCTCACCCATGGCGTGCAGCGGGTCGTTGGGCGGCGGTGTCATCGATCATCGTCGTTGGCCCATTCGGCTGACGCATCCCCTCCGTGCCGGGTCGCCAAGATCACCGAGATCAAGCGGAAAACGAAGCTGTTCACCACGCGCAACCTGCCTGAGACAGCCCAAGACGATCCTGATGGCCCACGATCGCGGCTCCAGCGCCTCGATGCTCCCGATGACCGCTCCGCTTTCCTCGAGCTCGAAAGTCTCTGAGCACTTGACCTCGTTGATGAACATATCGACGACATACATGTTTGGCCGTGGGGCCGCCTCGACCGCGCGGATCGACGTCAATATGGTTCTCAGCTTCTTCCTCGGGATTTTCATCTCGGAACCTGATCCCTGTGGGCACTTCTTCGAGTCGGCGGGAATCTGGCGGTTCCGCGGCGCCTGCCGTTCGGTACGGTCTTGGGCGATCGCGACAGCGGCGCTCTTGTCGGCCCAACGCCTTGCAGGTCCCCGCGGCCGGCATAGCCGCCGTCGGATGCACCGGCTTGTTGGCCAGGACGAAGATCAGCAGAGAAGTCCCACGACGTCCAGCCGTTCTCGTGGTGGCTCAGTGCCTCTCGGGCGGCCCCGCCGGCGCTCGTTCGTAGCGCCACTCGAGATGGGCAAACGCCGGCTGGAGCCAAGCTCCGGTCCTCGCCGCGGAGGCAGGCCACGCATCGAGGAGTCTGCCCCGCGCGGGTTCCCTCGCACTTGCATGGGTCATTGCTCGAACAGCGCCAGTGCGTCTTCAAGCAGTGGGCGGCGCTCCGCCGAAGCTGACGCGAGCGCTTCGCGCAGCTTGGACTCGTTACTGGTCCAGGTGTGTTCGTCCATCTCCGCGCCGATGCCGTGGATCAGGCTGAGCGCCTGGCGGCTGACTTCGAAGTCGCCGTCGATGACGAAGTCGACGAGCAGTGCGAGGATGGAGGCGCAGTCGTATTCGCCGAGCGCATAGAGCAGCGTCCCACGATTGCCCTGGGTGCGCTCGTCGCGCAGCAGAGCGACGAGCGCCGCGAATGCACGCGGCTCCTTCATGTCCGATAGCGCGAGCGCTGCCGCGTTGCGCACGATGGAGTCTCCTGTGGAGCTGAGGATCTCCAGCAGCCGAGGCACCGCGGAATGCGCTTGCAGGGACGCGAGTGCCCCGGCCGCACTGACGACCTTCGCAGGATCGGCGCTGCTGAGTTGCGCAACCAGTTCGACGACTTCCGCCGGCTCAGTCTCACTCATTCCGATGTCAACCCTTTGATTTCTTCCGGCCCGCTCGTGTTCCGCTCACGCAGGGGGGCGCGAACCGTCGACTGCATTGCGCAGTTGAGGGGAACGCTGCCCGATACCGACCCTGCGCTGACGTACCCAACCGGCGTTCGCGTAAACCAACCCTCCAGGCGTGGTCCGCCTCAGGACGTGAGTTGGGCGGTGCCTGTCACTTCGCACCTTCATCGCCATTCCGGAGACCCCTCAGCGAGGCGGCGATGGCCCCCTTTGGGCTCGATCGTTGACACCATCCGCCACTCCATGCCGGGCTTGCCGCGGAGCGGCCCCCGGCGGACCTCGTCGAGGAGCGCGGCCAGCTCGGTCATCGCGGCTGGATCACGCGGCGCTGCGGCGACGGCAGTCACGGACTCCATGATGTAGTTTCGCATGATGCTCTCGAAGGCGGCCTCCTCGATGCACCCGGTCATGCTGTGCCGCCGGAGCGGGTCAGCGCCGGTCGAGCTGGGTTCACTCGTCCTCACCTTCGATCACCGGCCAGAGGCGCGGAAAGTTGCCCCTCGGCCAACTGTCCCAGCCCGCCACGATTGAACGCGCGCGTCAGGGCTGCGCGTCGCGCCTGAGGCGCTCGATCAGCGCCTCGAAGCGCTCGAGGTAGAGGGGCAGCGGGACGCGGAACCAGCAGTGGAACGATCGTCGAGTGCCGTCCAACGATCGCCGGGCGCGGCTCGTCACCTCGCCACCTTCGGCGACGTACACGTACCCGTCGTGCTCCCAGAGCAGCATCTCCCAGCCCTGCTCGAGATCGTTCCAGGGATGCTCCATGCTCCCTCGGGGCACGGCGCGCATTCCTTCCGTGACGAGGCTTTGGCCGAACGTCGACCACCACGCGAACCCACCGAGCCACCCGAGCGTGGGGCTGGCGAAGTAGACGTAGCTCTCGTCGAGCAGACCGTGGTGCCCGATCTCCAGGTCGAGCACCTCGGGGAACGTGCTTCGATCGAGGTCCCCGACCACGTAGTCGCCGGTGATGCTCTCGGACCACAGCCCCGGGACGTCGGACCCAGCCATGGTCGGAAGGAGGATCCAGAGCGGCTCGGGGTTCTTCCAGCGCGGGCCGGGCGGCTCGAACTCCGGGACGGCGCGGCGTCGGGCCTCCCGCTCGGCCGCCCGGTCGAGGCGCTCCCGCTCCCGCTTCAGGCACGTCGAGCAGAGGTCGCCCTCGATGTCGACCGACCAGCCACAGATCCTACACGGCGCGCTCACGGTTCCATCGACGAGTTTCGCGCGTGTGTGGCCGTCGTCGAGGCGCTGTTTGAGGGTCGGTCCGGACGCCTCTGAGCTGGCTCGCTTTGGCGCACGCCCCGCCCAGCGTGACCGCAATCAGCCGCGGAGCGGGCTGCTGCGCGAAGCGCGTTTGTCCGAGCCGCCGGCTGCATTGCGAAGTTGGGCGGCAACGCCGCCAGATACCGCCCATGCGGAGGTGTACCCCGTCGGGGTTCGCGTGAGCGCATCCTCCGCGTGCGGTCCGCCTCAGGGGATGAGTTGGACGGAGGCTCATGATTTTGCATCTGGGGCCCCCGGCTCGATTGCCACTCCATGAAATTGGAGCTCGTCGACGACGACGTCGAGAAGGGCTCGGGATTGACGACGACCATCGCGGATGGCGTCCTCGAGCCACAGCTTCCCCTCGTCATCCAGGTAGTCATGCGAAGCAAGACGTTCGGACGCCCAATCTGCGAGCTCGGAAGGCGTGTCCCATGTCTTCCGCCATCACCTGTAAGCCGCGCGGCGGGCTCACGGGAGCACGAGCACCACGTCCTGATCGTCATCGCCAAGGGTCGCACGCACCCTCACGTCGGTGTGCTCGGACGTCAATACCACCGGGAACCAGAGATCGCGCACCCGAATGGCCACGAAGTCTTCGACGCGATCGGCGTCCTTCGGCGCGAGGTCGAGCGCCGATACCGGCGCGGTGAGCTCGATGCCCCGAGCCGAGAGGTAGCACGCCGGCATCCACGATCTCCGGTCAGCGGCGAGCACCGCGGGATCCTCCTCCACGCGCACCTCGATGAGGAGCCCTGGCGCGAGACGCCAAGCTGGACGCGCGCGCCTGGCGAGATCGACGCCCTCATCGGAGGTCGTCCCGCCTCGTCGACCGAGGTCCCATCCATCGCGGTACGCTTCGGCGAGCGGGGGAAGCAGGGAAAACGTCAGCCTCATGCGCACGCGCCCATTGTGCCGGAAGCGGACCGTGCGAGCCTCCATGGCCGGTCTGGGCCGGCCGGCGCTTCCATCCCCGTGCCCACGCGCGAACGCCTCCTCGAGCGCTCCGTCTCCGACCACGAACAGCCGATGCGTGGAAACAGTCACGCCGTCATCGTACCAGGCAGGCTGGAGCGGCGAGCCGCTGTTCCGCGCACGTGCGAAATGGAACGCATTCTTTCGATCTGCCTTTGGCGTTCCACGCTCACCCGCGGGGCGCCCTGCCGAGCGGGTGCAGCGCCTGGTTCGGCGGCACCTGTTGCAGCCGAGCGGCGTGAGGGAGTTGACACGGTGGAGCTTCCACGACTTCATCGCGGATCCCACCTGCTGTCGTGAACCGAGACCATGTTCGCCTCGAAGCCCGAGCCCGCACCGCTCCGCGACGTACTCGTCCTCCCGGACATCGACGCTGCCCACGACGTCACGAAGGTCGTCGAGGCCGAGCACGCGGACGCGCCGGAGGCGATCGCTCTCGGACTCTTCACATGGATCGTCGCGTCGCCCGTGTGGCGATACCGCTGGCTGGCTCCCTACCAGATCGCCGGTGTTCGTGCGGGCGGGTACCTCGCTCGCCTCGCGACCGTCCTGAAACCCGATCTGGCGCTCCTCGTGATCCCACCCGGCGGCGGAACCTTCGAGGTCGGCGACCTCCGCGCCATTCGCGAGGCCGGCGTAGAGCGCCTCGCGCTCCTGGTCGAGGATGACGGTGACGACGGCGCCCTCTCGGCCTACGCCCGCGCGCAGGCGCGCGCGGCCGGCTTCGAGGACACGTCTGCCCCGATGGTGTCGATGCGCCTCCGCCGCGCTCTCCGGCACGTCGATCGCGCGCATTCGCACGAAGAGCTCGGAGACGAGGACCTCGACGAGTTCGAGCCGGGCAGCTTCGAGTTCAGCAAGCTCCACCTCGATCGTTGCCTGGGCTGGGTCGGCGACCTCGAGGCCGCGCTCGACGCCCTGCCCGTGCTGCGCACGACCGCCCCTGGAGCGTGGCCCACGCTCGCGCCGTCGGCGCGGTTCGCCTGCGCCGTCTGCGGGGTGGTGCTCACGCCGCCTCTCGCCGAGGCGCGCCTGATGGTGACGGGCCGCCACCAGGTGGTCCGGGGGATGTACATCACCGTCGCGCGTGAAGAGCCCCGCATGCGGGTGGGGCACATCGTGGTCCACTGGGAAGATCTGCAGGGCGTGCGCTTCAGCGCGGATACGCGGGGAGGTGGCGGCTACCGCTGTCCAGGCGAGCTGCCCAACCTGGAGTGTCCGAATGGCCACCGCTTCGGGTATGGGTTCGCGGGCGGCGTGCCTCCGGACATCATCATGCTCGATCCGGCCCTCGTGCACCGCCTCCCCCCATGAGCCGGCGGGCGCTGCTCCGAGCCCGATACCAGCCATGCGCTGAGGTACGCAGCCGGCGTTCGCGTGAACGCACCCTCCAGGTGTGGTCCGCCTCAGTGCGTGAGTTGGGTGATCGCATGCGCTCATGAGAGCCGCCAGGAGGCAAGTGGGGTTCCCCATTTGCTGAGAGCATGTTCTCGGGCCGCGGAGACGGACCCGAAGCACTCAGACGCAAACGGCTCGTCGAGGCCATCACCGACTTCGGAGAGCTCGCGTAGAATGAAGGCTTCTGATAGGCACTCTCAATTCTGGGTGCAATGCAGGCAATCGGACGTGCAGAGCGTCAGCGAGCTGCCATTGAGCGTCCAGTTGCCGATCGTGTTCCCGTTGCCATCGACGATGGCCCCGTCGCACTGGTAGTAAGCCCCCGCGGTGACGCAGCTCCCCGATGGACCGCTCACGAAGCCGATCTCGATCGAACCGCAGTCGTAGTGGTTCGAGCACGGGAGGCAGGCGCCCGCACCGCCCGACGTCGATGTCGTCGAACCGCCCGTCGTCGATGTCGTCGAACCGCCGGATGTCGACCCGTTCGAAGAGCCCGTTCCCAGGGCGCCGCCCTCGCCGCCGGAGGTCCCGGCTCCTCCGCAACCAAACAGGGCTGCCATCATGGCCACCGCGTAGATGTGCTTCATCACGCCCAAGGGCTTCAATCGCATGGCCCGGACCCTAACACCGCAGGTGTTGACCTTCTAGAGCATCGAACAGTTCGTTTGAAGCCATCTATGCGGCTTCGGCGAGCCGGGCCGCCTCGTGCTGTTGAATCGTCTCCAGGTTGAGCAGGGCGGCGTAGCGGCGCAGATCCAGCAGATTCTTCCTGGTCCCGACGTAGCGTGCCCGGCGTCCCTGCTTGTTCGACAGGTGGGCCAAACGATGCTCGACCGTGACGCGCTCTCTTAGCCTGGCGCGCCCGGAGCTCGTCGCGGCCAACGTGCGGAGGCGCTTTTGCAACGGCTCGTCCTTGGCAATGTGGATTGTACGGGCGGCGCCTTCGCGCGCGTTGGTGCATGGGGCGCGGAGCGGACAAGGCCCGCAGATGGCGGGGGCGAAGGAGACGACCTGACCGAGCCGAAACTTCCTGGTTTGCCCGGCTGGACAGGTGATCGTGCGCGAGCGGAGATCGATGGGGAACGAGCGCTTGTCGAGCCGAGCGCCGTTGCTTGACGTCCACGGTCGGCAAAGCACCTCACCGCGGCAGGCGAGCGTCTCTTCGACGAGCGAGCTTCCGACGTAGCCGCGGTCGATGTACAGCGCGCCGATCGTATTTCGCTCCGGGTAGCGCGCCAGATCGCGGCTCAAGTCGGGCGCGGCGTCCGCTTCAGGGCGGTTCGCGGGCAGCGTGGCGCACGCCAGGATCAGGTGCGTATCGAGGTCGCAGGCCAGGTGCTGTTTGAAGCCGTTGAACCGCTTGGACTTGCTCTTGCGGCCGTGTCGCATGTCCGCGTCCCCGATCGACACGCGGCGATCTTCCGCGACGCCCTTGCGGACACGAGGTCCGCCACCGGAAGGATCGGGCTCCAGGTCCTGATTGCGGAGTTGCGCGATGAGCGCGAACAACTCCTTGAGCGGGGGCTCCTCGACGGCATCCCCCGCGTGCGCGCGGATCCATGCCGCGAGCGCGTCGATCTGCGCGACGAGCGCGGTGACGGCGCCGGCCTTCTGCTCGGGATCTGCCCAGTCGATATCGAGCCCCTTCTTGATGCTGTCGTGCAAGAACACCGGGGCCTTGGCGCTTTTGGCGATGTCCTCGGCAGGCATCGAGAGCCGGGCCGCCGCGGCACGAAGCAGCTTGAGCGTCGCGTGCCCGAGCAGGTTGATCGTGTCCTCGACGCGCCCCGCGCCTTCGAGAGGACGAGAGTCCACCGCGAGCCGCAAGGTCTTGGGCAGCTTCTTCCAATCGAAGATCGCGGTCTTCTTCGCGAGCTCGACGGTTCGTTCGAGCAGACGTCGATCCATGTCGCTTCGGATCAGCCGCTCACGAAACGCAGGCAGCGCGCCTTGGGAGAAGGCGGGTTCCTCTGCGCCGAGCACGTCCAGCACCATCTGCCAGCGCGCGTCCACGACCGTCATCTCCACGGCATCGGCGTCGGAGACGCCCGTATACGCTTGGAGCAACAGGACCATCGCCAAGAGCGCCGGCGCAACCGGCACTTTGCCTTCACCGCTGTCGCGATACATCGTCGCGAGCTCATCCTGGAAGTCGTCGTCGAACAGGTCGACCCGATGCAGACGGAGCATGGCGAACAGGCGCCGATTCTTCTCCAGTCGCTTGAGCAACATCTGCTCGCGTTTGCTGATCGTGATGCTCGGCGTCCAGCGGGGTACGGCGCTCTTCATCGTGTCGCTCCATGCGGCGCGACCCGGCGCCGCCGGAGACCAAAAGATCACGAACCCACGAGGATTGTCGATCCCCGAAAGGGGCCGCGAATGAACTGATCGGTGCTCTAGGTGTTTGGGGAGCAGAGAATACGGTGAAACGGGCATGAAGCGCGCTTCGGCTCCCCGTCCTCGCGGACCCATCGATCCGGACACTGCCGCCCAGCTCGCGTGATCGATCCGCGAAGCCGGGTTGCGGCCGTCGGCCGCGCGCAGCCTCGAAGACGGCCGGGTGAGCGCCTCGAGCGCGAGGCCGAACCTCTCACGATGGGTGCCGAGGCGCTCGAACACCCAGGTGAGATGAGCCTGCACCGGATTGACTCCAACCTTGCCTGATCACGATGGGTCGTCCTCGTACATCAGGTCAAAGATGTTGATTCCGGAAAGCCAGTCTTTCAGTCACGCAACGAGGGTGTCTCGGGTATCAGCAAACGAGAATGCCAGACTGTCGTTGTCGCAGGTCGTCGTCACCTCGAGCTGACGCTGGCAGGACCTGCATGCCAACGTCACCCGCAACCACCGCTGCAAAACCATATGTACACACGCCAATGGAAGCAAACGGGGTTGTTGTGCCCGCCGGGGGTCGCTCCGAGTCGACACGTGGAGCCGGGCTCGCGGGCGAGACGAGGGCGACGGAGAAGCGGCGCTGGGCAGAGATCGTTTTGACGTGGGTCATCCATCCACAAAGCGGGAAGCCGACCCGGCGTACCGCTCCGTCACCTGGTCCACGAGGTTCCTCGCCGGCGAGAACCCCTGCCCCGACAGCGTGGCCGCATGGCGAACGGCCTCACGCTCGAGCGCGGCGGCCTCCCTGGCCGAGGTGAACGGCTCTGCAGCACGAAAGCGTGCCCCGCGAAGGCCGTCACCGCCGCGACCTCGGCGGCCTCAGCTCCGTGTGTTGGGTCACAGCCTCGGTCCCGTTCGAAAAAAAAGAAACGGCGACCGATGAGTCCGGCGACCTCGCGCCGTCCATACCTCGAAACCAGCAGAGACGTCCCCGCGCAGAGAGGCCCCCGACCGCGCGGCCGGACGCTCACGAGTAAGGAAGAGCCGATGAAGACCCTCCATCCGTACCTGAACCTCGCCGGGAAGTGCGAGGCCGCGATGAGCTTCTACGCCGAGGTGTTCCGTGGCCGCGTGAAGAACCTCCGCCGCTTCGGCGAGGTCGTGCCGAACGCGGGCGAGCTCGCGCAGCTCGTCATCCACTCCGAGCTCGAGTCCGACGGCGTGTCCTTCATGGCGACCGACGGCCCGGGAGCGCCCCTGCCCGCGTGTGGCGGGGCGATCTCCATGGCCATCGGCGTCGAGAGCGCCGAGGAGCAGGACCGCGTCTGGGCCGCTCTCGCCGAGAACGGCAAGGTGCTCGCCCCGCTCCACCAGGCGTTCTTCGGTCGCTTCGGGATGCTCGCCGATCAGTTCGGCGTGACGTGGATGATCAGCTTCAACAACGTCTGAGCGCCCGTGCTCTGCTCGTCGAAGTGCGGCCACTCCCGGCCGCACCTCGACGAGGTACTCGTCGAGCCGAGCGGATCGGCATCGATGCCGGGACACTGCCCCCAATCGGCCCTCACCGACGCTGGTACTGCGAGAACACCCGGCGCGGGAGATCTTCGGCGACGACGGTCTCGAGCGGCGCCGCGCCGACGGGGCTGTGCTTCGCGAGGTGAGCGCGGAGCACGCCGTACACGTCGAGGTCGAGGAGCTTCGGATCCTTCACCCCACGCATCCGGCAGACGGTGTCGGGCGCGTCTCCTTCCCGCTCGCAGGACGCCATCGTGTACGTCGCCTCGTCGTCGAGGGGCCGGCCGCCGACCGTGATCGCGGTCACGTGGCGACCCGGCGGCGCCTCGGCGCGGAGCCGGACGGTCATGCCGGCGACGCGCGGGAGCCAGCCGCCGAAGAGCTTCTTGGGATCGTGCGAGAAGACGTGCTCGATCTCCGACTCCCAGAAGGCGCGGAGCTGGGCGCCCGTCACCTTGCCGAGCTTGACCCGGCCGTTGACGGGGTACAGCCGCACGATGTCCGCCTCGGTGATCGGGCCGGCGACGACGGGGTGGCCGAAGCGGAAGCCGTTCGAAAGGGCGACGTCGGCGCCGGATTGCTCCTTCAACGCGCGCACGAGGAGATCGTCGACGGTGTTCTCGACCACGCCGTAGCGCTCGAGCGGCGTGCTCGCGTGCCCGACCACGCGATCCATGTCCGCGCGGTAGGGCGCGAGGCTCTGCGCGACGAGCGCGGCGACGTCGGCGTCCTCGGGGTAGCGATCGGCGCGCAGCTCGATGAGCTTCCACGCGAAGGACGGCCGGGATCCAGGCGTCAGGCGGACGTCGAGCCGCCCGAGGAACGAGCCGAAGGCGCCGGGCTCGACCACCCAAGTGCCATTGCGCACGACGGGCTCGGTCGATCGCTCGTGGGTGTCGCCCGAGAGGACGACATCGACGCCGGCGATCTCGTCCGCCAGCGCGACCGAGCGGGCGAAGCCGACGTGGGTGATCAACACGATCAGATCCGCGTGCTCGCGCTCGCGCAGCGCGCGCACCGCCGGGGCGATGCTCTCCGCGCCGAGGAAGCGCAACCCCTCCGAGAACACGGGCGACTGGCGCTGCGGGACGTCGGGATCGGTGAACCCGACGAAGCCGACGCGGATCCCACCGATTTCGCGCACCGCGGTCGGTGCGAAGATCGGCTGGCCGGTCGAGGCGTCGAGCACGTTGGCGGCGAGCCATGGATAGCCGGTCTCGCGCGCGAGCTCGCGCATGCGCGCGGCGCCGTAGACGACCTCCCAGTTGCCCGGGATCGCGAGATCGACGCCCAGCGCGCGCTGCGGGGCGACGACGCTCTCGCCGCGTGACCACGTCGCCGCGGCCGACCCCTGGAACGTGTCACCGCCGTCGATGAGCACGGCGCGGCCGCCCGTCTCGACGCGAATACCGCGCACGACGTACGCGAGGCGGGCGTAGCCGCCAGCCGTGGCGATCTCGGTGGAGCCGTCGTCGCGCCAGAACAGCTCGGGGTGCGGCTCGAGATCGGCGTGCGCGTCCGAGAAGAAGAGCAGCGTCGCGTGGCGCTCGGGCGGTGGAACATCGGGGGGCTGCGCCGCCGGCGGAGGCGCGGCGCACGCGGAAAGTGCGAATGCCAGAACGGTGGAAACGCATGCACGCATGCCGGGTACCTCATCGAGGCGACAGGTGATTGGGCTTGGTGATGAAGCGGCGGAGGCGCGTGCCCGCGCCCCGTGGATCAAAGCGCCGGGGGGCAGGCCTCGCCGCGGACGTCGCCGAGCAAGCTCGCGAGGTGCTCGCGAGGGAGCTCGCCGACGGCGCGATCGACCTCTTGCCCGGCGGCATCGACGCCGATGAACGTCGGCACGAAGCGCACGCCGTAATGGGCCGCGAGGGCCTGGCCCTGCGGATGGTCGACCTGGATCCGCAGGACGGTGTCCGCCTCCTTGGTGCAGCGGGCTTCGAGCTCTTCCACGAGCGGCGCCATGCGCTTGCAGACGGTGCAGTGAGCGCTCTCGAACTCGATCAGGCGGGGCTTCCCTTCGGGAAGATCGACGTCGCCGCGCGCCGCTCCACCCGAAGGCGCCGCGCACGTGCCCGAGACGCCTCCGTCGCATGTCGCGTCCGCCGCCGCGATCGCCGCGGGCGCCGGTGAGAGCATGTCCAGGCGGCCTGTCGCGAGCGCGATCCCGACGACCACGAGCAGCGCGCCCGTCACGCGCTGGAGGATGGGCGTGGCCGGCATCAGGCGCCGCGCGAGGCCGACGGCCGCGGGGGCGGCGAAGGCCGCGGCGACGAGCGGCGCGGCGAGGCCGGCGGCGTAGGCGCCGAGCTGGGCCGCGCCGGTGAGCGGATCGGATCCCGCGGTGGCTGCGTACGTCAGCGCCGCGCCGAGCACCGGGCCGACGCACGGCGTCCACCCGGCCGCGAAGGCGACGCCGAAGAGCAAGCCTCCCCAGAAACCGCCCGCGCCCGGCACGCGGGAGAGGAGCGGCCGCGCCTCGCGCTCGAGCCACGGGAGGCGAATCACGCCGGCCATCGCGGCGCCGAAGAGCGCCATCAACGTGCCCGCGGCGATGCCGAGCGCACGCCGGTGCGACGCGAGCCCCGCGGAGACCGCCGACGCACCGGCGCCGAGCGCGACGAGCACCAGCGCGAGGCCGAGCGCGAAGCCGAGGCCGGCGAGGCGCATGCGGCGCTTCGTCGCCGCGTCGTCCGCAGCGCCGATCGCCCCGGCGCCGCCGAGGGTCGAGAGATAGATGGGGAGCATCGGGAGCACGCAGGGCGACGCGAACGTCAGGAGACCTGCGCCGAAGAGCGCCAGCAGCGAACCGATCGTCATGGATCCCTCGTGATGGGCGACTCAGCGCCCGCCCAGCGTCGGCGCGAGCGCCGACGCGTCCTCTTCGGCCACGGCCAGCATCGGCTGCTCCGCGCTCCTCGCGCAGATCGCATTGCCGAGCGGCCCCTTGGTGCACCCTACCCCGCGGCCCGCGAGCGCGCGCGCGGCCGTCGCGGCGCCGGACTCCGGCGGGGGCACGAACATCGTGAGCGGCTTGTCTCCGCTCGTGTACATGAGCGCCGCCGTGCGCGAGCCTTCGATCCGACAGAGGCGCGCCCCGAGCAGCCGCGCGCCGGGCAGCGCCGGCACGGTCACGCCATAGCCGAGCTGCGCTTCCAACCACCCGGCGACGGCGCCCGGATCGGAGGACTCGAAGTCGCACGGTCGCTCGCGCGCGAAGCCGCGCATGTGATGGCTCACGAGCTCGTCGGCCATCGCCGCGCTCACGCCTCGGCCCGGGCTCCCGACGATGAGCGCCGCGGCCGCCGCGGTCGCCGCGAGGCCGCCGGCGATCGCCCACGGCCATCGACGCGCCGGCGCCGCCTTCCGCGCGGCGATCTCCGCGCGCTCGCGCACGCGCGCCGGGACCTCGGTGCGCGCCTTCGCGACGAGCGCGTGCCGTACGGCGCCCAGAGCCTCCACCGCGCGCCGGCAGGCCGCGCAGTCGGCCACGTGCGCCTCGATCCGCGCCGCGTCCTCCGGCGTCACCTCGCCGTCGTGCCACGCCGAGATGTTCTCGAACCAATCGCGGTTGCACCCTGCCATGACGTCTCCTCGCGTCGTTCGGAGAGGCCTTCGAGCAGCGCGAGCCGCGCCCTCGAGAGCCGTGATCGCACCGTGCCCACGGGGCACGCTTCCCGCTCGGCGATCTCCTCGTAGGAGAGCCCCTCGACCTCCCGCAGCAGCAGCGCTTCGCGCCACTCCTCGGGCAAGCGCGCGAGCGCCTGCTCGACCTCGTCGGCGAAGCTGCGGTCGAGGATCTCCGCCTCCAGATCACCCTGCGGCTCCGGCACCGACTCGGCGCCGCGCCCGCCCTCGATCACCTCGAGGCGTTGCCGCGCGCCGCGCGTCGCGTTGAGCAGCACCGATCGCTCGACGCGGAGCAGCCACGCGCGCATGCGATCCTCGTCACGCAGATCGGCGCGACGCTCGATCGCGCGCACCACCGTCGCCTGCACCAGATCCTCCGCGTCCTGCTCCGAGCGCGTCAGCCGGCGCGCCGCGCGGAGGAGGCTCGGAAGCTCGGCGAGGAGCCGGTCGGCGAAGGAGGAGCGGGGCAACGGGGGCACTGGGTCGGTTCGAGAGCTGGAGGGCGGCTCGCCCTGTCCTCTCCCAGGACACGGCAGGCCACGCCAAAAGTTCCCGCGCCGTGCGGAACGTGGCGCACCGTTGTCCGGAGGCACACCGGCCATGCCTGCGTTCCTCGGAATCCGCGCCTGAGATCAGCGGGTGCGGCGCACCTCACCGGGCGTCTTCCCGGTGTGACGCTTGAAGGCGCGCCCGAACGAGCTCTCGGTGTCGTAGCCGACCCGCTCGGCGATCTGGGCCGTCGACAGCTCGCCTGCGCGCAGGAGATCGGCAGCGTGATCCATGCGCATGCTGGCCAGGTAATCGAGCGGCGTGTGACCGACGTGCCTCTTGAACCGCTCGGCGAAGATCGAACGTGACATGCCCGCCGCCCGCGCCATCGCCGAAAGCGACCAGCGTCGCTCGGGCGCTGCGCGCAGGCGACGCACGACCGTGTCGAGACCGGGCTCGGTCGATGCGCCGTCGAGCGCGTCGCGCAAGGCCTGTGCGAAGAGCGCGTCGGCCAGGCGACTCACGCGCAGCTCGTGCCCCGGAGCATGCTGCTCGGTCTCGCGCGCCAAAAGATCGAGCGACGCCCGCTGCCACGGCGCATCGGCGGCCATCACCAGCGCGGGCAACCTCGAGAGCAGCGCGCGATCGCCGACCGGCTCGAACGACCCCACCAGCAGGTGCGTGCGCGCGCCCGGGCCACCATGGACCAGCGTGCCCCCGCACGAGATCCCGCTCGCCGCGTAGGCCTCGGTGAGCGGCACGACGCGCGACCCGCTCGCATCGCAGAGCACGAAGGGATGATCCGGCATCACGAAGACCAGATCCCCCTGGTGCAGCGCGCGCTCATCAGCGCCGCATGCGATGCGGCACGCGCCCTCGAGCACGGCATAGAAGACCGGGAAGCACGCGCACGACATGGCGAGCCCCCACGGCGCGCCGAGCACGTAGCGCCCGTGGATGCGGCTTCGCAGCTGCAGCCCGTGCATCTGCTCGAACGAAGGGCCGGACGATCGGTCGAGAGAGCCGGACGACGTGCGCATGCGCGAAACCTCGGCGCCGAGTATGCCCCGTGGACCATGAAAGCACTACGTATCCAGCGCTTCGGTGAGCCCGACGTCTTCCACATCGACGAGCTGCCCGCCCCCGACCCAGGCCCCGGCGAGGTGCGCGTCGACGTGCGCTCCGCCGCGCTCGGCTTCGTCGACATCCGCCAGCGCGAAGGCGCGCTGGGAGGCACGCCTCCCTTCGTGGCCGGGTTCGAGGCGGCCGGCGTGATCGACCGCGTGAGCGCCGGGGTGACCGACTACGCGCCCGGAGATCGCGTCGTGGCAATCGCTCCCGGCGCGCTGGCCGAACGGGTGGTCGCACGCGTCGCCAATGTCCATCGCATTCCCGACGGCGTGGAGGACGCCGCAGCGCTCGCCCTCGCCGTATCGGGCGCCACCGCGGTGCTGCTCGCGGAGCACGTGCCCGCGGGCGCCTCGACGTTCGTGCCGGCCGCGGCCGGGAGCGTGGGCAGCGTGCTGGTGCAGTTGGCCGGCGACCACGTGTTGGCCGGCGCCGGCACCGAGGCCAAGCGGCAGCATGCACGGCAGCTCGGTGCGCAGGCGGTGATCGACACGAGCGACGCCCGCTGGCCCGAGGCGGTGCGGGCGGCGACCGAGGGACGCGGCGCCAACGTGATCTTCGTCCGCGATGCCGAGTCGCTCGAGGGCTCGTTCCGCGCCCTGGCGCCCGGCGGCAAACTGGTGCTGTTCGGCGTCGACCTCATGCGAGGTGTGGCTCTCGAGCCGGGCACGCTGGCCGCTCTGCTCGCGCAGAACCAGAGCCTCGTCGGCATGGCCAGCTTCTCGTTGCCGGCGACGCGCGTCGCGGCGGCCGTCCACCGGGCGTTCGAGCTCGGGCCCAAGTTGCGTCTATCGCTCGATCGTCGCGCCGGTCTCGACGCCGTCGCCACGGCCCATCGAGCGCTGGCCGCGCGCGAGACGATCGGCACGGTGATCATCGAGCTCGCTCGCTGAGCACGCCCGAGCCTCGCGGCGTGGGCATCGGATGCCCCTGCGTCGCTTCCGCGCCGTGGCGCCCGCGCGGATCACGTTACGATCATCCAACCCTCGAGCCGCTCTCGAGCAGCCTCTGCAAGGGTCTCTTGCGCGACCGCTCGAACCTCGTCGTTCGCGGACTCTGCACTTCTCCAGAAGAGCAAGGTTACACGTCATCTCACACGTGAGGGCCAGTGCAAACACAGCATCAATCACCTCGGGCGAGATCGTTTGCCAGTTATCGGCAAACCAATCCTCGATATCGCAACGGACGACAATATCCATGATCTCGGGGGTGTCGAGTCGTCACGCGCCAACATCATCGTGAGGTCGTCGGTGACGTCGGCAGGCTTCATGTTCGCGTCCGAACGAGCCACGGCGAGGATACCCCCTTGGCCACTTGCGCGGTGGTCGAGACCATCGGCTCAGCCTCCCATCACCATCTGCTCACGGTCTGCTCACGGGACGAGACTCCCGCCTTGCCTAGGCTCCATGGGCGCGGTGCGTGTGCGGCGTGGGGCCGCGCGACGCGCCCGCCTTGCTTTCAGGAGGGAAGGTTGGACCATGGGCCAAGACAGTCGAAATCGCGCCGTCGGGTGGCATCGGAGAGCGCCTGCCGGCGTCGGCGCCGCGCTGGCGCTCTCGCTCCTCTCGCATCACGGCGGCGCCGGTGAGCCGGTAGGCACCTCGCCCGCCTTCTGCCCGCTCGGCCAGGTCGACTTCCCGGCCGCGCTCCCCGTCGCGAGCGCGGCGGAGGTCGGGGGCACTCCCGGGACGTTCGCGGTCACGCCGACTGGGCAGGCGACATATCGAATCCCGCTCGATGTCCCGCCCGGGCGCGCCGGCATGAAGCCGTCCCTCGCGATCTCCTACGTGAGCCCGGCCGGCGCCGAGGGCCCAAAGGCGATGGGCGTGGGCTTCGCGCTCGAGGGGCTCGGATCCATTCGACGCTGCGCGCGCAACCTCGAAATGCACGGCGTCTACGCGCCCCCGACCATCGAGGGCACCGGGGAGCCCTGGTGTTTGAACGACGCGTACCTCGTCCCGGTCGGCTTCCTCCAGCAGGCCGTAGGCGACGAGACACAGGAGTTTCGCGCCGTTCCCGACACGCAGCTCAAGATCGTCGCGCGCCGTCGCGCGGGGACCGACGCCTGGACCTCCTTCGAAGTCCGTCACGACGACGGGCGGATCGCGACCTATGGAGGAACGGCCGATTCGCGGGTGATGGCTGGGACGCCGTTCAGCGTGCCTGTCGAGATGTGGCTCTCCGAAATCCGCGACCGGCGCGACAACGCGATTCGGTACGTCTACGAGAATACGCCCGCGCCCAACGAGAACCCGGCGCACACCACCGAGATCGCGATTCAACGCATCGAGTACACCCATCACCTCTCCACCGCGGCGGAGCGATCGGTCGAATTCGAGTACGAGGCGCGCCCCCAACAACGCTTCTTCGCGTTCGGGCAGGAGCGCTGGCGCAGCAAGCGGATGAAGACCATCCGCATGAAGGGCCCCGGCGGAGACGAGGTGCGCCGCTATGAGCTCTCGTACTTCGGGAACCTGCTCGCCACCGCGGACGGCCGTGATCTGCTCCACTCCCTCCGCGAGTGCGCGGGCGCGAGCTGCAAGATTCCCACGTACTTCGGCTGGGAAGGCGCCTCGTTCGCGGCGTCGGGATCGAATGCGCCGCTCGGGATCGAGGCGCGCCCCACTGGCATCGACCTCAAGGCCATCCGCGACGCGCACGCGGATGGGTTTCAATGGCTCCTCGCCGACGTCAACGGCGATGGGCTCCAGGACATCGTCGTCAGCTACGAGGACGACGATCAACAGATCGTCAAAGTCGCCCTCGCGGCGTGGCACCACGGCTCGAGCCCCTTTGGCCCCTTGACGACGTGGGCTTCTCGGCCGGCGGGGGCCGGCAACGCCGTCCTCCTCCCCGTGGACTGGAACCACGACGGGGCCATGGACCTCGTCGTCGACTGGACCGAGCACGCGGGATTCGACGAGCTCGACGTGCTGATCGCCCAGCCCGAGAGCACGTCGTTCGACCCAGCGCCCTCGGGGATCTCCCACAGCCCCACCGGCCCCGGCAATCACCGCCTGATGTTCGCCGATCTCGACGGGCGCGGCGCGCCGGACGCCATCGAGTGCTGGAACAACGCCGGCATGCCGTGGTGGTACGCGTCCATCACCGAGGACGGGGGCGCCATGCTGCCGGTTCAGATCCCGAATGGCACGATGGAGGATCTGCCGTGCAGCGGCGATGTGTTGGTGTTCGACGTCGACGGTGACGGCCGCGCCGATCTCGTGCCGATCCGGCCCGACGTCGCGCTCGGCAGCTCCATCCTCGAGCTCCAGAACGGCGCGTTCGTCGCCACCGACAACGGCACGCACACGGCCGGCACCTACCACGACACCTTCTCGCTCCAGCCGGGGCAAATCCCCGGCGGGCAGTGGATCAACCTGCTCAAAGGCGCGATCGGCTCGGACACCAAGATCGGCTCCCGCCCCGTGGTCACCGATGTGAACGGCGACGGTCGAGCGGATGTGGTGACCGTCGACGACCTGATCGAAAACTGGGAGTCGCAGGTCCAGCCGACCATCAACATCCACTACGGTGGCGGCGGCATCACGCGCTTCCCGATCCCGCCGATCTCGGGCTCGTTCTACGACGGGTTCTCCAACTTCAACCGGGGCGCGACCATCGATCTCAACGCCGACGGGCGCGGGGATCTCCTGGTGCCGACGCACGGCGCGTGCGCCGGAGGCAACCCCGACGACCTGTGCTGGACGGCGTGGATCTCGAACCCGGAGGGGACCGGCTTCACGCACCTGAAGCTCCAGATCCCCGTGGCCACCACGTCCGAGGTCGGCTTCCGCTTCTTTCCGCTGTTCCACTGGAACGAAACCACGAGCCTCGCGGGGCGCCCCGCGGTGGCGGATCTGGACGGCGACGGGCGCGACGACTTCCTCCTCGAATCGCCGAGCGGAGAGCTCGTGCTCTACGCCCCCAAGAACCCGCCGGACCGCGTCGTCTCGGTGTCGAGCGGGCTCATCGATCTCGCGACGATGCCCGACGTGAGCATCTCGTATGGCCCGCTGGTCGACGATCGCCGCCTGAAGCAGGATCTCGGCCTCGTCCCGCCGGGCGGGAGCCCCGACCCGCTCACGCGCTACGTCGCCAAGAACGATCCGGCGAACCCTTGCGACATGCGGCGCGGCTGCGTGGCCGGCACGCGGCAAGTGGTCACGGGCTACGTGCTCGCGACCGGCGTCGGCACGCTGCGGACCTACGCCGTCTCGTACCGCGACGGGCGCTACGACCGGGTGCTGCGGAGCTTCCTCGGCTTCGGAGAGCGCCTGGTCCTCGACCGCGGCGACGAGGGAGGGACATGGGAGCTCTACGACAACCAGAGCACCATCGAGCTCGTGAACGCCTACGCGCCGAGCCCCGTGACCGCGTACCCCTTCGCGAGCACGCCGCGACGGGTGCGCCGCTGGTTCCCCGCCACGGGCTCGCAGCCCGACGCCGCGCAGCTCATGCTCGAGTACGGCTCGCAGCTCTCGACGACCACCCTCACCAACGCGGGCCGCACCTACTTCACCGTGCCGGCGGCGCGCCGTGAGCGCATCGAGCAGAGCGATTTCCTCCCGACCCCGGGCATGCTCGGCGCGCTCCTCTGGGTCGTGGCCGAGCAGGAGGTGCACCCGACCGGCCTCTCGCTGAAGGACGCCTGGTCGATGGTGAACACCTGGGACGAGTACCGCAATTTCCTCTCCGAGACGTCATGGGTCGTGGGCGTGGACGATGTCCGCTCCACGACGCGCGTCTTCGACACGGATCCCGTCGACTGGCTCATCCGGAAGGAGACCTCGTCGAGCCAATGCAGCTCCGCGATGGGCATGGTCCAGTGCCGCGAGCTCGCGCGCACGCACGACGTGAGCGGGCTCGTCGATTCCACGCGGACGGGCACGCTCGGTGTCCCGAGCACCATCCTGGAGACGACGATCACGCGCGACACCTACGGCAATCCGACGGGCACGCTCCTCCGGGACGGCTTCGGCGATCAGCGGTTCTCGTGCCAGCGCTACGACGACGAAGGCGTGTTCGTCGTGGGGACGGTGAACGCCGAGGGCCACACGCGCTACTTCCAGATGCACAGAGGCCTGGGCGTCGCCACCGGCGAGCGTGATCCCAACGGCCTCTACCGCAAGCGACAGCTCGATCGGTTCGGCCGAGAGGTTTACGTCGAGGAGCCCGATGGCCGATGGACGGAGACCACATACGAGCGCCGCGACGTCACCGGCCTCACGCCGGCCACCTACCACGGCGTCGTCACGCAGATCTCGAACAGCGGCGCGCGGACCGAAGTGGAGAGCGATCGTCTCGGCCGCCCGATCGTGCGCCGGCGAGCCGCGCCCGACGTGAAGTCGTGCGGAGCCTGGGGCTGCGCCAAGGAGGCCACGCTCGTGGAGGAGACGGGATACGACGAGAAGGGTCGTGTGGCCCTCGTGTCGGCGCCCTACCTCGCGGAGGGGCCGGCCAGCGCGCGCTTCTACGAGCTCATCGAGCACGACGGCTACGGCCGTGAGATCCGGCGCGAGCAGCCGTGGGGCGGCACCATCACCACGGCGTACGACGGGCTCGCCGCCACGCGCACCGACGCGCTCGGGGCGACCGTGTACCAGCGCGACGGCTCCGGACGCGACGTCGCCGTGCACGACGCCCTGGGCAACATCACATCGACGGTCTTCGGTCCCTTCGGCCTCGCGTGGGAGACGAAGGTGACGAGCGCCGATCCCGCCGACGGCACGCCCATCGTGACCACCGCGGAGTTCGACGCCTACGGGCGGCGCATCCACCACCTCGACCCCGACCGCGGCGCGCGCGTGAGCAACTACAACGGCTACGGCGAGGTCCTCTTCGAGAGCGACGCGCTCGACCGGACGTTCACCCATGCGTACGACAAGCTCGGACGGCGCGTCTCGCGCACCGACACCGAGAGCCCGAACGCCGTGAGCGTGACCACGTGGACCTACGACACGGCGGCGCACGGGATCGGGCACCTCGCGTCGGTCGCCTCGCCGTTCGGCGTGGTCACGTCCTATGGCTACGACGCATTCGGCCGACCTGCGTCGACCTCCCTCGAGGTCGGGGGCGAGACCTTCACCGCCGCGCTCTCCTACGACTCGGCGGGTCGTCCGGAGACCATCACGTACCCTGCAGACGAGGAGGGCTACACGTTCTCCACCGCGAACGTGTACGACACGCACGGTTATCTCACCGAGGTCGTCGGCCACCTGAAGGTGGATGGGTTCGGCCCCACCCCGATCTTCGTGACGAAATCCCTGTGGAAGCTGCTCGCCGGCGACACCAGCGCCCGCGTGCATGCCGAGCAGTTCGGCAACGACGTCGAGACCGTCACCACGCGCTCGCCCGCGAGCCTCGCGATCGAGCACATCGAGACCACCGACAGCAACGGCAAGCAACTCCAAGCGCTGCGGTACGACTACGACGACGTGCTCGACCTCCGCGCGCGAACCGACGATCTGCAGCCCGCGGTGCCCGGCCAACCCCAGATCGGCAGCGTGAGCGAGCGGTTCTCCTACGACGCGCTCGGGCGCCTCGGGTGCGCGCAGCGGACTTTCGAGACCGCGCCGCCCTCGCCTTCGTGCGACGTCGAGATCTCGTACGACGGATTCGGCAACATCACCTCGAAGTCCGATGTCGGCAGCTACACCTACTGGCACAACCAGAAGCCCCACGCCGTGCGCCACACGGACAACGCCGGCTTCGAGTACGACGCCGTGGGCAACCAGACCGGCCGCCCGGGCGTGGTGCTTCACTACGCTCCCTTCGACCTCCCGACGCGCTACGACGTCACGGGCGAGCCGGCGATCGACATCGATTACGACGGCGATCAGCGGCGCGTGCGCAGGCGACGCGACGGGGACGAGACCATCTCCTTCGGCAGCCTGTACGAGCGCGATTACCGCGCGGACCACAAGAAGCCGTTCGCGCACCGCTATTTCGTGTTCTCGCCGGAGAGGCGCGTCGCGGTCGTCACCCGGACGTCGGGCGTGTCCGACGCGCCGAGATACCTGCACACCGAGCTGCTCGGATCGCTCGACGTCGTGACCGGCCCGACGGGCAACGAGGACGATCGCTTGAGCTTCGACGCCTTCGGCCAACCGCGCAACGTCGACTGGACGCCGGCGGTGAACGCCACGCCGGTCGAGCCGTTCGGCTTCACCGGCCACACCCACGACAAGGATCTCGGCCTGATCGACATGAAGGGGCGCATCTACGATCCTCGTATCGCCCGCTTCCTCAGCACCGATCCGCTGGTGGCGAATCCCCGCTCGTCGCAGGGCTGGAATCGCTACAGCTACGTCCAGAACCGACCCACGGTGATGATCGACCCCTCCGGTTTGCAGGAGGTGCCCAACACGCCGCAGCCGACCCAGGACGACCCGATCCCGGAGATCGTGAGCGTCGACCGTCTTTCGTCCCGGGACACCAACTACGGACTGCAGGTCTCCGCCCCCTGCTCCGGTGAATGCTCGCTGCCCGCTGCGGCGCCGCCGGGGCCACCTCCGCAAACCCACGCGGTCAAGCAACTCCCGTCCCGCCCGCCGCCGGTCACGCCGCCGCCCGTCGTGCGCGGTGGACGCGACGCACCGATTGCCACGGTTCCCACCGCCACGGTGGCAACCACCATCCAATACGAAAGGGTGCCTTGGCGCCGCCCCGGCACGTTGCCCATCGGCGACCCGAACAAGGCACCTCCCGTCGCGCCGACGCCTCCGCCGCCCGAGCGCAAACGCACCATCCTGCTCACGACTGGTGAGAGCGCGACCGGTGGGGCGGCCTTCGCCGGCACCGTGGGTACAGGGTGGTACATCGATCTGACCAATCTCGACGTGGGCCTGTACGCGTTCGGCGGCGGCGGAGTAGGGCTTGGCTGGAGCGCTGGGCCGGACGCTGCTTTCTATGTGGTGGACGGCGCAGCCAACGCTCAGGAGGCATTGAACGGTAAATCGGTTGCTGGCACCGTCTCGACACCGGCCATGACGATCTCCTTCTATGGAAACCAAGACGAGAACAAACGGGGACACTTCACCGGTGTGGGCCTGAGCGGTCCGGGCGCCGGGGCCTTCGGCACGGTCACGTGGGGCGTCGCAAGCCCGGGGTTCCTGAAGTCCATCGCGCCTTTCCTCCCCAGTCTGCCCGACCTCTCGGACCCGATGCCTGACGAGTAGCTCGCGACGGAAAACGCGCTCGAGGTGTCGAGGGGGATTCCTCCACACCTTCCTCCAACTGGCCTTCCCCCGACCCCTCCGCGCTCCGCAGCGCAGACATCATCGCCGTCGCCCCATGGCCACACGACCGCGGGCGCGTCGATCCGGCGGAGATCGATATCTCCACCGGTAATCTCCGCCGCGAGCCACCCAACGCCGCTCCCAAGAGCCGGACGAGGATGAGCCAGGCCAGCCGTCCTCTTCCGTCCGGCTCACGGGAAACCAACACAGAGATTGTATTCTGCTGGAAGTACATCCTTCCCTGCCGGAAGAACATCCCTCCCTGCTGGAACCACATCCTTCTCTGCCGAGAAGACATCATTCCCGGTCGAAAGGACACCCTTCCCTGCTGAAAAAGAATCATCCCCTGACGAAACGACATCCTTCCCTGCTGGAGGGGAATCATCCCCTGCCGAAAGAACACCCTTCCCCGCTAGAAGAGCATCGTTCTCTGCTGGAAGAACATCCTTCCCTGCCGGAGAGACATCCCTCCCTGCTGAAAGAACATCTTTCCATGCCGAGAAGAAATCCTTCTCTGCCGAAAGAACATCACTCCTTGCCGAAAGGGAATCATCCTCTGCCGAAAAGACATCTTTCCCTGCCGGAAGGACATCACCGTCTGCTGGAACAACATCCTTCCCTGCCGGAATAACATCCTTCCCTGCCGGAAAGACATCATTCTCCACCGGACGGCCTTCCTTCTCTGCGAGCAGCCATTCATCGTGTGCGGGAATGATCTTCTTGCGCGCCCATCCCACATCCTCCTCTCCCCCGAGGTTGGCTTCGATTCACCACGACGTGAGATAGGGCCGCGAGGCGCTCGTCCGCTCGGCGGTTCGTGCGTCAGTGGTACCGCGCGAGGAACACGTCATAACCAGTCAGGTCGAGCGGCTTCACCGGAGGAGGCACGGGGTGCCCCGCGTGAAACCCGTCACCGAAGTCGACGCCGCCGGTGAACGTCCCGAGGACCCAGACGTCGCCGGCGGCGTCGGTGGCTGCTTCGCTCGCGTAGATCGTCCCGTCGACCGGCACGACCTGGCTCCGCAGCACGCTCCCCGAGCCGTCGATGAGCGCCCAGAACAGGTTGTCCTTCCCCGTGCCGGTCAGCTTCGTGGCCCCGAGCGAGATGGTCTTGCCACCGGCGAGGTGCGCCGCGAGGACGACGTTGCCGCCGTCGCTCCCGCCCAGGCCGATGGGGCCGAGGTCCGTATCCGATGCTCCGGAGATGGGCATCTCCCAGGCCTCGCTCCCGTCGTTCGTGTGAAGGCTTCGAAGGGTGAGCTGAGACGACTCCCATGTCCCCATCACGACGGTGGGCCCCGCGACGACGAGCGCGTGGACCCAGCCCGGCGTTTTCAGCTCCCACGACCAGGAGGTCGCGTCCTGCGCGTCGATCCGCGCGATGTGCGGGTGCGCATACAGGATGATGCCACCGTCATGATCGAACCGCGCGATGGGCAGCGCGGGGCCCCCGGCGTCGTGTACGGACAGGAGCTTCCCCGCGGGCGAGTAGCGCGCATGGAACCGCGCGCCCCCTTCCTCGGGCACCGGCAGCGTCACGCCGGGGGCGAGGCTCGCGCCGGGCTTGCCCACGCCCGCAATGAGGATCTCGCCGGTCGGGCTCACGTCGAGAGACGAGAAGTCGAGCTGCGCGCCGAACGTCGTCGCCCACAGGCACGCTCCCTCCGCATCGAGCGTGGCGACGAGCTCTCCGCCGTAGCCCGCCGGGCCCACAAGCGAGCAACCCGCCAGCTCGTTGGCGTTTGCGAAGCCGCCCGTGACGACGTGCTCTCCCTTCACGCCCACCGCTTCGAGGCCCAGCCCGACTTGGTACGCCGACGAGGGGCCGATCCGCGTGCGTCTCACGAGGTTGCCGTCGCCGTCCACCTCCATGAGCAGTTGGCGTGTCTCTGCGGGATCCGTGGACCCATCGAGCTGCGCGCTCCCCAAGAAGCGGGCGTTGCCCTCGTTGGTGAGCACGAGCGATGTGCCGCTGTCGTCCCAGCCCTCGCCGTAGGTGCGCGACCAAAGCAGCGCCCCCGTCGCCGGGGTGGCCGTTGGGCCGGACGGGGGGTCGGGCGTCGTCTCCTGGGTAACGTCGCCGGTGCACGCCGCGAGGGCGACGGCAGAGCAAGAGAGCATCACGGTGAGCGTGCGGAAGGTCGGGGTCGGCATGGCCCCACCGATAACCTTGCCGGCGAACGTCGCGCCTTACGTGCACCTTAATGCGACGCGTGGGTCAGGCGAGGAGCCAGGCGTGAAACCAGAGCCCGTCGAAGCCGATGCATGGTGGAGAAGGCGTCGCGTATGTCTCGCACGCGTCACGGCGCGCGGAATGCGCTCGAAAGAGAGCGCCGCGGCGAGCCCGCGTATGGCGCATGCGGCCACACGCGGGCTCGGTGCTCTCGTCAGATCTTGAGGGCCCAGAGCTTGGCTTCGCCCTTCGGCAGGAACAGCACGACGCCCCAGTCTTTGATGTACGTCAGATCGTACGTCAGCGTGGGGCTCGGCATCGACGAGGACGGGAGCGCTTGGCGCGCGATCGAGAGCACGTACGGATCGGCTTGGGTGCCGGCGCCGCTCTTGGGCGTGAGATCGACGCGGAAGAACGCATTGCGATCCGCTTCGACACCGTAGTTCCAGAAGTTGAGCTTCGTCCCGTCGTAGAAGCCCGGCAACATCTCCTGGAACTGCGCGCCGTCGGGCCAGCTCGGCAGATCGCCGGTGAGCGTCAGTTGCTCGACCGCGCGTGTCGTCTTGTCGATGCGCCAGCCGCGGTTGATGGTCGCGGTGTTGTTGGCGACCGTGGGCGTGAAGACGTAGACGTACGGCCCGCCGACCACGATCGACGAGCTGCCGAGCACGTCCCACGCGGCGCTCACCACGTTCTTGATCGTGTGCGTGGCGGGCTCCATTTCGAGCACGCAGTTGCGCCAGTTGTACCCGTTGTCGCCGGCGACGAGCGTCGTCCAGGCCTTGCCGGTGTCCGGATCGTTGGCCGTGTGCGTGCCTGATCCCAGCGGCGCCTCGACGTAGTTGGGGTTGAACGTGATGAGCTGCGGCCCGTACGCGTCCTTGTCGAGGAACGTCCACTTCCCGGTCACCACGTCGGCCACGCGCACGGGGCCGTAGTGGAGGACCAGCTTGCCGTCGACGAAGCTCAGCGCGGAGTACGTGTGGCTCGCCGGAGGCGCGGCGAAGGGCGCGGCGTAGGGCAGGTCGGCGGGATCGGTCAGCGTCTCCGCGGTTTGGAAGAACCCGTTCTTCGCGCCGGAGGGGTAGACGATGGGTGAGTTCGGCGCCGTGTACGCCGGCGGATACGCCGAGGGCGGCGTGGGCGGCACGACGACGCTGTACTGCAGCGTGGACGCGTCGAGCTTGAAGACGGCGTTGAGGCTGCCGTTTTGGTGGCCGCCGCCGAAGAGGTAGAAGGCCTTGCCCGCGTGATCGAACACCGGGTTCGAGTACGCGTTGCGCACCCCGCTGACCGGGTCCGACCCGAGGTAACCCGACGAGGGCGTGAGGTTCGCCGCCACCCAATCCGTGAAGCTTTCGGAGCCCGCGAGCTCGCTCCACCCGCCGCCCGCGGGCAGCGTCGCGACCCAACCGGGCACGGCGACGTTGCCCGACGAGGACGACGAAGACGACGAAGACGACGATGACGAGCTCGGCGCATCACCCCCCGCCGTGCCGGTGGAGGACGACGTCCCGCTGCTCCCACCCGTGTTGGTGTTCGTCTCTCCGTTGCCGCCGCACGCGGCGATCAGCGCTGCAGCGAGCACCCCAAATCCAATCGCGTGTCTCATCGATTCTTGCTCTCCAGGCGGCGCAAGGAAGTGAATCCGCGTGATGGCGTGGCGCATCGCGCGGGAGGAAAAACCACCGACGTGGCGAGATAGGCAATATCGAGTCTCGCGCCGTGTCGCAAGAGGGATGCGACTGCGCAAGACTCGTACACTCGGCCGTGAATCCGCGTGATGGTGCGGCGCATTGCGCGGAGGTCGACCACCGACCTGGCGGAACAGGCCCTATCGAGCCAATCGCCGTGTCGCAAAAAAACGTGACTGCGCAACGCTCGTACACCCGGGCGGGGATGCCGAGATGTCCACCCCGCGCCTCCGGCATGAGCGCCGATTTCGAGCGCGTCCCCCCTATCCCAATCCACCTTCGCCCATTCTCGTGGCCTCGTCGGGCCTGACGTCCGTGCAGCGCGCGGAATCGCGGATCGTGGGCGAACGCGAAGATCCTGCGCGAGGCTCCGCCTTGACAGCGCGAGCTCCATTCGCTGTTTTGTGCGGCGCGCATGCTCGTCATCCACAGAGCACAGAAACAGATCCTCGCACGCGATCTCTTCCACCGCTGGATCCTGGAGCACGTCGCGCGCTTCTTCCCCGATCGCTGCGCCGCGCTCGGCCCCGCCGGCGTCCGCGCCGCCGTGGAGGACGCCACGCGAGCCGCTCGCGAGCTCGGTTTCGACGATCGAGACGACATCGGCCAGTTCATCGACCTGACGTTCATGTTCGGGCCCGGGTTCCCGGCCGCGGAGCACCTCTGGGCTCGGCGCGTCCTCGAAGATCCATCCGAGCCCGATCCGCGCCGCCGCATGAACCGCCTTTACCGCGCTGCCCTCCGCCAGCTCACCCCCGGCGGCGAGCGCCCGCGCTCCTAGGCAGCCAAGATGTGGAAGTACATCTGTCGCGAATGCGGGCTGAATTGGGACGATCACGCTCTACGCGAGGTGTGCGTCCATTGCCAGAGACCGAACATCCAGCTCGTCACAGACCCGCCGGTCAGAGAGGGCGTGAAGTGGATCTACCTCTGTCACAAGTGCGGAATGGACTGGAACACGGACCACCCGTGTCGGGTGTGCCGCGATTGCCAGAGCCTGAACATCGAGCATCTCTACGAGCCCGCATCCATCTCCATATTGGAGGATGACGCCGAGCCCCACAGCGACTTCGAAGAAGAGCCCGACTCCATATCGGAGGATGACGCCGAGGAGGCGTGGAGCGAGGGTGAAGGTGGCTTCGGCGGCGATGCCCTCTTCGAGCCCCCAAGCGACTTCGAAAGCGAGGTAGCCCCGCCCCCGCGGAGGAAGCGAAAGAGAGAGGACACCATCTCTTACCATCTCGAGCTGGGGCCCGAGATGCTCACCGGTGTCCCGAAGGACGAGACCGTCCCGAAGGTCAAACGAGCGAAGCTCGAAGAGACCAAGCCCACACCGACGCCTCGCCGACGCCCCACGATCGGCATGGTCACGCAAGCGAGCCTCAACATGCACCAGTTCGGCGCGCTCCAGCCGGTCGCCGCGCTGGAAGAGGGCATGGACGAGGATTCGTGGCTGGGCACGTCGGAGTGGGAGCAGCGCGCGAGCGAGATGGAGAAGATCGCGAAGCTGCGCAAGGCGGGGAAGAAGGACGCCAAGGTCGACGCGACCGTGATGGCGATGGCCGGCGCGGCCCGGCACGGTCACCCTCTCGATTTCGTGACGTTTCACGAGGTGAGCAACGGCCCCACGTTCGCACGAATGCTGGAAGAGAGCGCCGAGCGCTTGAACCTGGGCATCGACATCGATCGTGGCCAGAAGTCTGTCCTGGAGGAGGCCCACGCGGACAAATGCTCCGTCGTGCAGCGTTGCAATCGAGCACCGAAGCGAACGCCGAAGAAAGAGGTGGAGAAGAAAGCGGCGGCGGAGAAGGAGTCGGTCCAGCACGAGCGGTACCCCATCGCCTTCGACAAGGACCTGTTCCAGCTCGAGACCATCGAATGGATTCCGACCTACGGAGACGAGCGCGGGGTGCCGCAACCCCTGCCGGATGGGCCGATCAGGATCGGGCGCGGAAAATCGCGTCCCGTCATCGTTTACACGATGAAATCGAAGACGGTTCCAGACGCACCGCCGATGAAGGTCGCAGTGGTGCACACGAAGCCCATCGGTACCACCAAAACCGTCGACGGAAAGAACCGGACCCAGATCTACGAGCAACTGTCGGACGCGTACGCCTACGCCAAAGAGGACGCCGAAAGCCAAGGCTCGCGGTGGACGTTCGTCGGAGATCACTATCTCGCAGACCGCGATCTCGTGGGCAAAGGGCGCGAACGGAGGTCCTTCAAGCACGCCGTCGAGACAATGGGGCTCACGCCCGTCGCGCAGGGGGCCAACACCAACACGATGGAGCAGATCGACCGCGACTTCCCCATCAGGAAGGTCGAGAAGGCGATCCACACGAACCGCAAGGATCGCGACGCGTTCGAGCGAGGTGTCGAGAAGCACACAAAAGACGGGGACCTCGACGCCTGGATGAAGAAGCAGACAGGGGCCGGGAAAGCGCCGAAGAACGATACGACGGAGAAGAAGATCGAGCGGAAGAGAAAGAATCTTCGCGAGCGGGGCGTCGAGCTCGGGGACAGCCGCAAAGAGCTGGTCACCGACGCCCAAAGCCCCGGTGGGAGGCTGCGACCCAGGGCCAGATTGCGTAAGCAGGACGTCACTCACCTCGATCGCAAACAGGCCCAGGTCGCGGACAGGGCCGTCGTGACATCGAATCTCGTCGTGGCCCGCTCCGGCATCGTGTCGCTGCGCCCCGCGCCTCTCCAACGCGATGTCTCCGCGCTCGACGCGGACCAACGGCAAAAGCTCCAAGCGAGGCTCGAGGATCCCGACCTCTCCAAGCTCGCGAAGAGCGATGAGGAATACGCCCTCCGAGACGCCGGCAAATTCCTCTCCGAGGACGCGAGCAATCAGGAGCTCGCGTGGACCTCGTTGTTCTCCGACCATGCCATGATGGTGCTGGTCACCAGCGACAGCCCGGGCGACGATGCCAATGCTGGTGCGCTGTTCGACGACGCGCCGCGCCCCCCGCGCCGCACACCGGTCCCGCTCTCCCTGAGGCGTGAGGGTGAATCGGCCGATCCTACGTATCAGGACGGCTCGGGCGCGGATGGAACGCTCACCCAATGGCGCAGGGAGAGGAAATAGCCTCTCGTCCCACGCCGATCTGGTCACCTGACGGTCGAACGAGAGCTCGAATCACCACTACGCGATACGCCCAGGTGCGCTGCGGGTGACGGAGGTAGCTTCCCGCCGTGTGAATCAGAAGCTCACGCGGCGCATGACGAAGCGCGGCATGGCTCGGATCACAGCCATGATCGGCCGCCACGCCACGGGCGCGTACACCACGGAATCGCCTCGATCCAACGCGGCGAGCACGCGCTTCGCCACCTCGTCGGGCTCGCCGGCGAACGGCGGCGGCTCGAGGCCGGCCGTCATCCCCGTGCGCACGAAGCCGGGCTTCACGCACACCACGCGCAGCTTCTCCGCACGGTACTTGTGATCGAGCGCCTCGAGGTAATACGAGAGCCCAGCCTTGGCCGCGCCGTAGAGGACCACGGGCTTGCGCCCGCGATCGCCGGCCACCGAGCTGAAGACGCAGAGCGTGCCGCCTCCCCGCGAGAGGAGGAGACGGCGCGCGTGCTCACAGAACAGGACCGTCCCCGTGAAGTCGATCGAGAGCACGCGCTCGGCGAGATCCAGATCCTCTTCGAGCTGCGCCTGCGTCGCGAAGTCGCCCGCAGTGACCACCACCGCATCGACGCCCCCGAGCGCGCGTTCCGCGGCCTCGAGGGCCGGTGCAAACGTCGTTGGATCGGCGAGATCACAGCGCGCGTGTCCGGCCGGTGGCGTCCCATCCACGGCGAGGTCCGCCGCGCTCCGCGAAAGCGACTCCGCGTCACGGCCCAGGAGGAACAGCATGTCGCCGCGCTTCGCCATCTGCCGCGCAAGCGCGCGCCCCATGCCCTTCGTTGCCCCAAGGAAGATCACCTTCATGATTCCAAACGCTCCTTTCATGCCTCGTCGCCGAACAGACGCACCGACTGCGCGCTCTTGATCCGCCCCTCTGGATCCCACCGCCGCCGCACCTCGAGGAACCGCGAGAGGCGCGGGTCCATGGCCCGGAAGTGCTCCGGCCGCGTGAACGAGTCTTTGGCGAGGTAGATCCGGCCGCCCTCCGCGATGACCCTCTCGTTGAGCGCGTCGACGAGCGCCTGGGTGTCGTCGCGCATGGGAATGTCGAAGGCGATGGATGTCCCCTGCATCGGGAATGACAGGAGCCCGTGACCCTCCGGCCCGCAATCCTTGATCACGCAGAGGAACGAGGCGCCGCCGCGGCGCGTGAGCACATCCAGCAACCGTCGCACGGCGGAGGGGCCTGCCTTCTCCGGCAAGACGCACTGGTACTGGGTGAAGCCTCGCGGACCATACATCCGGTTCCAGTGGCGAATGCGGTCGAGCGGATAGAAGAACGTCTCCCAGTGGGCGATCCCCGAGCGCGTGCGGGGCAAGTGCTTCCAGTAATACGCGGCGTTGAACGCGCGCACGACCGGCCTCGAGAGGAAGAAGCCCGGCAGCTCGATCGGCAGGTCGATGCGCCCGAGCGGCCCCGCGTCGCGCGCGAGATCCGGCGCGTCGGCGGGATCGGCCCAGTCCCCTGCGATCAGGATGCCTCGCCCCATCGCGGCGCCGCGAGAGAGGCAGTCGATCCAGCCCACCGTGAAAGGGGACGTGCGCGCGGCGCGGCGAAGCGCGTCGACGAAAGCGTCGATGTCGTCGATACGCTCGGTGTGCTGGCGGATCCATGAAGAGCGGACACGGCGCAGCGCGAGCTCGACCTCGAGGATGTGCCCCGTCAGCCCCATTCCCCCCACCGTCGCCCAGAAGAGATCGGGCAGCTCCGCCGGCGACGTGGAAACGATCTCACCATCGGCGAGGCGCATGCGCAGGCCGCGGACGTGCTCGCCGAAGCAGCCATCCACGTGGTGGTTCTTGCCGTGGACGTCCGCCGCGACGGCACCGCCGAGCGTCACGAACTGCGTGCCCGGCGTGACCGGCACGAAAAAGCCATAGGGCAAGAGACGCTGATTGAGCTGCGCGATGCTCATCCCCGCTTCGGCGCGGAGGACGCCTGTCGTCGGGTCGAACGTGAGAATCCTATCGGCGAGCGTCGTCGTGAGCACGACGGGCCGCGACGGTGGCGGGATGGCACTGTCACCATAGGAGCGGCCCAAGCCTCGACAAAGGACGGCTCCCTCGCTCGCGTGCTCGAGATCCTCAGAGACGATCTGCCGCCCTTTCGCACGCAGCCGTCCCCATCCGCTCAGCGTTTCCGTGCTCGTCATATGGCGAGCATCCTTGGGACGAGCGAGCGTATCGCTCAAGGATCCAACCGCGGCTCCCCCGGATCTCCACGGCCCCTGCACGACACTCCGACACTCCATGGAGCGCAGGTGGAGGCGCCGTGAACGCCGCGCTTCTGCATACGATGGCTGACATGCCGCCACGCTCCTCGCGCGCTCGAAGGTCTACACGGCCGCGAGCGCAGGCTGCGTTCCCCGAGGACGAGAGGCACTCTCGCGCGGCATCGGAGTCGAGCTCGAAATACGGCGGAGGGTCGGAATCGTCGTGGTGGCCAAGACCGTTGAAGAGCACGGCTGCGTCTTGGTCCGGCACCAAGGGCGCGTGCGCCGCGGCGGAGCGCGTGGCGGCATGATGAGGTATCCGCCGCTAGAGACGCAGTGCGCGCTGCGACGCACGCATCCAATGCCGGATCCGCGTGAGCCTCAGGGCACGTCCCACGCGACCGGCAGCGCGCTCGGGCCTCGGTGCACGAGGTTCGGCAGATACTCCAAGGCTTCGTCCGATACGAGGCGCGCGTTCGGCAGCCGCTCCGTGAGCACCTCGAGGGCGACGCGGCCTTCGAGGCGGGCGAGGGATGCGCCGACGCAAAAGTGCGGGCCTCGACCGAAGGCGAGGTGCTGGGCTGGAGGGGCTCGACGGACGTCGAAGGTGTCGGGCTCGGCGGCGCAGGCCGGATCGCGGTTCGCCGATGCGAAGACGACGAAGACCTTCGCCCCCTTGGGCAGGGTGACGCCGCCGAGATCGGTCTCCTCGGTCACCGTGCGCGTCATCCCTTGCACGGGCGCGTCGAAGCGCAGGGCCTCTTCCACGACGCCGGGGATGAGGCCGGGATCGTCACGCAGCGTCTGCCATGCGCCGGGGCGACGGAGCAGGTGCAGGAGCGTGGTGCCGATCATGTTGGTCGTGGTCTGGTGACCGGCGAAGATCAACACGCACAGAGCGCCCACGATCTCCTCGGTGGTCAGCGGGACCTCGCCCTCGTGCTGCGCATCGAGCAGCGCGTCGACGAGATCTCCCTTGGGCGCGGCGCGGTGATCCTCGACCAGATCGCGGAGGTAGCGCCGGTAGGCGGCGACGCTGCGAGCGCACTCGACCTGACGCTCGGGCGGGAGCGGCGCCATCAGGAAGAGCGTCTCTTCGTCGCACCATCGTTTGACGTCGTCCATGTCGGCGGCGCGCATGCCGAACATGTCCGCGGTCAGCCGCATCGGGAGGGGATATGCGAACCGGCGAATCAAGTCGGCTCGCCCTTCGGGCGCGACCCCGGCCACGAGCTCGGTCGCGATCGCGCGGACCCGCGGCTCGAGGGCGGCGACCCGTTGCGGCGTGAACGCCTTGCCGACCAGGTTGCGCACCCGCGTGTGCATCGGCGGATCACCCGAGAGCAGCGGATAGACATCCGAGTGCTCGCCCAGCGCCGCGACGGCTTCGGGCGACAGCGGATGAAGCGGCTTGAGGATGTCGGCCGAGCTGAAGCGGGCTGGGTCTTTGACGACGGCGACCACGTCTTCGTGGCGGGTCACGAACCACAGATCGAAGATGGGATTGAAGACGGCCGGGCCCTCTAGGCGCAGGCGCTCGTAGAGCGGATAGGGATCGTGCAGATCGGGCGGGGCAAGGTGATTGAATGCGATGGTAGTGGCGGTCGACATCGGCGGCTCCTCGTGGAGGGTCCACGGTAGCGTGAGCCGCGAGCGACGTGGGAGAGGTCGAGCCCGCGCGATCATCGCGTCGCCGGGCTCGTGTTGGATGGGGTGCGCAGGTGGATGGAGCGGGATCTCAAGCTCGGCGTGCAGCAGCGGGGCGTCCGCGGCGGCGCGTGAAGGCGAGCCCCAGCGCGAGCAGCGGCGCGGTCCACCACCCATCGCTTGCGCCCGGCGCCGCGACCGTGCACCCGCTGGACTCTCCCGAGCTTCCTCCACCGGAGTTGCTCGTGCCGCCCGTGCCACCGGCGCCGCCCGTGCCGCCGCCGGTGCTCGTGCTGCTCGTGGTGTTCGTGCCGCCGGTGCTCGTGCTGCTGGTGCCCGAGGAGGTGCTCGCGCTGCCGGTGCCGGTGCCACCGCCCGCACCGTCCGGCGCGCCTGCGTCCGGAACCTCGACGGGCGCCCCGTGCGCGAGGAGCCAGTCCCACACCACCGGGTTTTCGTACGTGGCCGTCCACGCGTCATGCGACGCCGCAGGATAGAGCGTCAGCCGCAACTCCGAGGTGCCGCCCGCGGGCACGCCCGAGGCCCACGCGAACGACGTCCCGTCGAACGTGGCAGTCTGCGTATCCACGGCTGCCTTCGAGGTGTCACCACCCTCGTTCGGGTAGCCGGACAGCACATCGAGAGACGCATTGCCGCTCTGGGCCTGCGCGATCTTCGACGTCCACCCGATCGGCCGGTTGCGCGTGTTCGTCGGATCTCCCCAGTTCTGGAACGACCACAGCGGCATGTCCTTCCAGGAGGGAATGAAGCTGGCATAAGGGTCTTGGTTGCCGCAGATGGCGATCGCCGCGGTGATCAGATCCTTGCCGAAGCCGCTCCCGATGAAGGTGTAGACGCCGCCGCCACCCGAGCTGAGGCCGGTGAAATACACGCGCTTCGTATCGACCCGGTACGTCGTGAGGAGGTACGGGAAGAACTGCTTCATGCTCGCGAGCTGCGCGTCGAACATCCACTGATCGGGCGCCTGCGGGGCGATGACGATGACCTTCTTGTCGGCGAAGTAGGTGCTGCCGTCCTTGATCCGCTTGATGGGCCCATTGACTCCCACGTTCTTGAGCTGCGTCGTGCCGTTTCCGAGCTCGCTGATGCCGGAGAGGGCCACGACGATGGGGTAGTGCTCATTGGGGGAGGTGTCGTATCCGGGCGGCAGGTATTCGAGGTAGCCGAAGGGCGCGCTCGTGGTGCCGAGCTGCTTCTCGACGACGGAGCCGTCGGCGTGGGCGGTTTGCGAGACAAGGAGGATGGCGACGGAGGAGAGCAGAATGGATTGGCGCATCGGCGCGGACGCTAGGCGCGACGCATCGCGTTCGCAACGAGAAGGCGAGCCGTGTGCATCGTTCATTGGCGCGAGGGGAGAGTGAGAGTGGTTCTTTGCAGTGGTGGTGCGAGACCATCGTCACCTCCTCGTCACGGAAGCGCGTCGTCGGGCCATCCTGCCGTGGGATCGCTCCGCGCCGCGGGCGCTGCTCGTGGGACGCATCAGCCTCATCCACGCATCGAGACACGATGGGGCTCCATCCGTGATCCCTTTGAAGCGGCCGATGGCGCCACGACAGAGGTCTTGCGATATGCGGACGTACGCTGAAGAGCCTTTGCCCGCCCCTGCCCCATTTTCAGCGCCCTCCCCCGCTGCACCAACACCAATCACGATGGGTCAGGAGCTGAATGAGACTCTGATGTCGCGCAGGCTCATGAAGGTCCGGCCGACCGGAGTGACCGTTTTCTCGCCCGACCAGATCCCGATCGTCGCCAAGCAGATCCCCGGCACCGCGGTGCCTCCGGTCATCGCCCGGCTGTCAGCGTCCGCAGCGCCAGGCGCGCCACGCTCGTGAGGTGCGCGGGCGAGCTCCCAGCCTCTGCCCCGACCTTCATCCCGCACAGCGTCACGCTCAGGTAGCGCGCGACCTCGCGTGCGTTGAGGGTCTCGTCGACCTCCCCCGCGCCGATGGCTGCCTGCACCTGACGCTCGAAGGCCTTCTCCAGCAGCTTGCCGAACTCGTCGTTGATCGCCGACACCTCTGCGTCCGAGCGCCCGAACTCGCAGATCGAGCTCACCCCCAGACACGACGACGTGCCCAGCCGTCGCGGGTGGCGCGCGAAGTCCAGCAGCACCGCCTCGATGCCGGCGAGCGGCGACGCGGCGCGCTCGAGCAGGGCCAGCATCGCCGCGAGGCTGTCCGAGCCGTATTGGCGCAGCGCCGCCAGGTAGAGCTGACGCTTGTCGCCGAAGGTGTCGTACATGCTCTGGCGGCCGATCTGCATGGCCCGCAGGAGGTCGTCGGTCGACGTGCCCTCGAAGCCGTGCGCCGCGAAGGTCACGATCGCCGCCTGGAGCGCCGCCTCTCGATCGAACTCCTTCACGCGTGCCACGCGCCCACCATAGCAGTATCGGTCGGCCAATGCATTTTGGACCATCCCATCCAAATTATTTGGACAGAACAATCCAGATACGTCAGGGTACCGCGCATGAGCGAACGACTCCGCAACAAGACCGCGCTGGTCACCGGCGCAACCAGCAACCTCGGCAAGAGCATCGCGCTCGCCTACGGCCGCGAAGGTGCCCACGTGGTGGTGCATGGCCGCGACGAGACGCGCGCCGTCGAGGTCGTCGAGCGCATCCGCCGAGGCGGTGGCAAGGCCGACCTCGTGCTGGACGAGCTCGACGGCAGCGCCGCCGGCGCGAAGCGCCTCGCCGACCGCGCCACCGCGCTGCTCGGTGGCCGCATCGACGTGCTCGTGAACAACGCCGGTATCTTTCCCCCCACCACCACGCCCACCACCGACGAGGCCACGTTCGATCGGGTGATGGCGGTCAACGTGAAGGCGCCGTACTTCCTCACCGCCGCCATCGCCCCGGGCATGGCGGAGCGCGGCTCCGGCGTGATCATCAACCTCGGATCGTGGGTCGTCCGCCTCGGCCTGCCCATCGGCACCGTGTACAGCGCCAGCAAGGGCGCGCTGGAGACGCTGACCCGGGTGTGGTCGGCGGAGTTCGGCCCCGCGGGCGTGCGCGTGGTCGGCATCTCCCCCGGCGTCGTGCACGACCACCTGGCCGACGATCATCCCGCCGCGTCGATGATGCGTGGCACCCCCGCCGGACGGCCCGGGCCGGCCTCCGCCATCGCCGATGCCGCGGTGTTCCTGGCCAGCGAAGAGGCCGCCTTCGTGCACGGCACCATCGTCGACGTCGACGGCGGCCGCACGAGCGTCGCCGTGATCAACGCAGGTTGATCGACGCCGAACGAAGATCCCTCGGCGTCCTCGACGGCGCGATCATCGCTGTTCGTCGCGCAGCTCGGTAGGACGAACCACGAGCAGCCATCTCCCGCGTCGAGGCCGTGCTCGCCGATTGACCTGCGCGGGCGGCGCGCCGAGGTTCTGCCCGTGCGAGCCCACCTCTGCCTTCTCCTCGCAGGCGCGTTGCTGTTCTCCGCCTGCCGTGCACCGGGCGGCAGCGGCGGCCCCGCCGAGCCGAATACAGCGCCGCCCGTCGAGTCGAGCGCAGCTCCACCTGCCAAATCGAGCGCTGCGCCGCCCGCGATCGAGAGGGCCTGCGAACGCGACGATCAGTGCGCAGCGGCCCGGGTGGAAACGTCCGGGCCGCACGCGTGCTGTGCGGCCTGCGCGGCCACCGCCGGCACCCGGGCGTGGAATGCGGAGCTCCATGCCTACTGCGCGGCCCACCCTCCTCAGAGTTGCCCGCCGCTCGCCTGTCCGGAGGGGCCGACGCGTGCGATCTGCCGCGATCACGCCTGCGCGCTGACCGCGACGGGCCCCGACGGCGGCCCGACCCGCGTCCCCGTCGAGCGGCGCTGTCTTCCAGCGATGGTGTGCACGACGTGGAAGGGATGCGCGGTGGTGAGCGGAAACGAGCAGGACGGGTGGTTCGTCGACGAGGGCGCGCAGGTCTCGCGTGGCGCGGTGGCCGGCGTGAGGAACGTCTGCCACGTCGACGGGCCCTGCGAGGCCGCGACCGTCGCCGAGCCCGGCGTGGTCTGCCCACCCCAGACCGCGACACCGCCGATCCGACCGCCGCCCTATACGTGTGTCCTCCGCGAAGGGCGCTGCGAAGAGGTGCCGACGCCGGCGCCTCCGCCGGCCCCGCCCTCGCTCCCCAGCGCGCCTGATCGCAGCGCGCTGCGTGACCTGCTGACGGCGGCTCAGGAGAAGTGCAAGCCGCCGGGCACCTCCCTCGCGCCCGGGCGCGTCGTCCTCACCATGGCGCCGAGCGGGGCCGTCACGCGGGTCGATGTGCGCCCGCCGCACGCGGGCACTCCTGCGGGTGCGTGTCTCGCGGCGGCCTTGCGCACGGCGCGGGTGCCCCCGTTCTCGGGCCACGAGGTGACGGTCGAGGCGCGCATCGGGGTGCCGTGATCGAGGCCGCCCAGTGACTGCGTCGCCGGACGAAGCCCTCGAGACTCGGTGAGAGGGAGCGAGTCCCATCGAGCTCGAGTCTGGGGCCGTGCTGGCCGTGCCGAGATCGATTTGGAGGACCTTCGGCGCGCCGGTCGCGCGCTCGAGGCGCGCGAAGCGCCGGCGCCCTCGGCGCTCGATCTCGAGCTTCATCCCGAAGCGGGCGGCGAGGCTCGCTGGCTCCTCGATCGTTGCTGGGGAGCTGCATGGTGCCCAGCTCGAGCCCGCCCCAAAACGTGCCGGTGATCGAGCAAAGCTTGCACGAATTGCACAGCACCGGCGCGCGGGAACCACTGCGCGGTGGGCTGTTCGGCTCGTCACGCTCGTTCGGTGAGAGAGGCGTTCGCCAAATTGCAACAAGCCTCGCCCCGCCTCGCTCGGTATGCATGGGCTCGTGACCGAGGCATCGCGCTCTCGGCACGTCGACCATCAGGCCGGCGCTACATCACGTGTCGACGAAGCGCTCGAATCCGGGGCGCCTCGTCATCGTCCTTACTTGCTCCGCGACATCGCGGGAGAGGTCCATTCATCATGAACGACTTTGCATCCTTCGAGCCCACCGCCCCCGTCCTCGCTCGTCTCTTCGAGGGGGCGAAGCTCTTCGGCGCGTTCGCCGCCGCCATCGCGCTCTCCGCCTGCGTCGGCCAGTACGACGACGCGAGCGAAGACACACAGGAGGTGCAACAGGCGGTCACGAGCCGGCCGCCTTGCACGGCGGCGAACGAGGGGGCCAAGATCACGGAGAGCGTCCGCGGCGGGTACAACGTCTATCAGTGCGACTCGGGCACGTGGCAGTTGATTCGCACCTGCAAGACCGGCGGAGTCTGCGTCGATCTCTGAGCGCCATCCGTCATCGCAGCGTTCCATGTGGCTGAAGACACGTCTCGGGTTCGCTACTTCACCACGTCCCCTCGGCAACGCAGCGTGCCCTCCGCGTCCACGATGCAGAGCAAGGCCGCTTCCGCCGTGAGGTCACGCGCGGCGACGTCTTCGAGCGGGCCGCCGGGGATCTTCTCCGTTCGGCCGAAGCACGTCGCCCGGCCACCGGCCAGCGCGCAGTAGTAGCCGCTTCCCGGGACGATGCGCTCCACCGTACCGAGCACCGGTGGCGCGTATTCTTGCAGGGACTCCGCCCGCTTCGAGATGCAGCGGATCTTGCCGGCTTCGACTCCGCAGGCGATCCAGCCGTCGGACATGACCGAGGAGAAGTGGCCCGGCACCCGCTCCTCGATTTTCGAGAAGTCACCGCCGACCTCGCTCTGAACCGCGACCCCCGCCGATGTCACCGCCCAGGGGAAACCGTGAAGATCGACGGCAGTGAACGAGCCCGTGGCGCGCATCAGTCGGCGGTTGGGCTCGGGGTTGCCGTCGAGCGCCTCCAGGCAGAAGAGCGTGCCGCCCTTGGTGATGGCGCAGGCTTTCAAGGTGTTGACCGACACCGTCGCGGCGCCATCGCGAGCATCGACATCAGGCTCAGCGGCGCGGGAGAGCCTTGTCCTTCCGGCAGCGTTCGATGGGGAGGACCGTCACCGCATGGACCTCGATGACGCGCTTCGCAGCGCGATCGACCTCGACATCCATGCACGCGCAGCCGTAGCCGTGGTGCCCGTTCGTCTCGACCCACTTCGCACCGAAATCCGGCAGATCGCCTTTGGCTTGATAACCACCTTGAATACCGATGTCCCATGTCCCATCCCGGTCGGTGAGCCACCAATTCGCCGGCGTCGGGTTGTCCACCCAGCCGCACCGGCGCTCGGGCTTGGCAGGGCTCTGCTTCGCGGGAGCCGACGTCTCCGGCGTCGGCGGGATGGAGGGTTCGGGCGCGGCGGTCGCCGAGGAAGCGACGGCGGGCGGCGACAGCGCGACGGTGGACGTCGAGGCCGGCGCTGCAGCGGTGTCCGGCGATGGGTGGGCGTTGCAGGCGAGAATGGTCGCGCACACCGAGGTGAGCAGGGCGAAGCGCATCGTCCGGAGAGATGCCGAGCGCTCGCGCAACGTAACACTCCGGCCCTCTTCAGGGCGCCACTGCCGTTCGAGTTCGAGGCGTCGATACCGGATCATGGGAGGCTTTTAGTCCATCGCGTGTGGCGTGTGGCCAAGCCCGACATCGCCACCGGCGGGCCGCTCTGCACCTTCCCCATCGCATTCAAGGCAGAGCCCGACAAGCTCCGCCAGAAGAGCACGGTCGACGGCGAGCTCTTCTCCTGTCCCAAGCTCACGGGCCGCAAGCTGGAGTGATGGCGGACGCGAGCGCGTCGAATCGATGCGTCGCTCGCCCTCGTCGGTGGCGCCATGCGCATCCGGCGCCGCAAGAAGCACGCATCGCCACCTGCCATTCTCAATTTGGTGGAGAGCCGACACTTCTACTTTGGGTCGAATCCTCGAATGCGATTTCATCGGGACACCGCAACGCGCGGCATCGCGCTGCGGCTGCTCGTCTCCACGCTCGTAAGGCGCTACCAGGGTGAGGATCCGCCGCTGGTTCTGCACGCCCGACGTCTGGCCACCATTGGCCAGACCTCGGCGCCGCTTCGCGGCCCAGCGCCGACGCCTGATAGAGCTTCGCGCGGGCAGCGCTAGCCGCCCCAGCCCGGCACGCGTCCGCGGCGGAGCGCCAGTGGCAGGCAGAACGCGGCGCCCGCCCAGGCGTCGAGGAACGCCGCGAGGTTCGGGGCGAGCAGCCGAGGTTGCTCGTGCCGCCCGATCCACACCACCTCGGGATCGGGCGAGGCGTCGACCACGCGCAGGGCGAGCCGCCCGCTGTCGGGGAGCCCGCCGATGACGAAGAGGTGCGCGTCGGGGTCGACGTCCCACCAGTGCTGGTCCCACACGTTCACCGGCCAGAGCGTGGGCTCGGACAGCTCCCTCGGCGGGACGACGGTCTTTTCGGAGTCGCCATCCGTCGAGCACATCGACACGCCGTTGAGCTTCGACCACAGCGCGTGGAGCAGCGCGGGAAACGGAGCGCCGGTCGATCGCGTGTACGCGTCGGCGAGCGTGTCGAGCCCCTCGGCGTCGGGCTCGCCGATCTCCACGCACACCACGTCGTCGGGCTCCACCACCCTGTCGGCCTCGCGCCAGACGGCGGTCAGCGTGTCGAGATCTTCGAGCTGCGCCGCGATGCGCGCCACGAGCGCGAGATCGTCGGCCGTGGGCTCGAGGCCCGGCGCGCGATCCCAGAGGCGCAGCCCGAAGCGGCTCACGATGGTGCGGAAGGCCTCCGTGCCCTCCGCGCCGTGCTCGGCGGCGAGCCGCTGATCCCAGGCGGAGAGCGCGTCGCGCAGCAGCGGCTCCAGCCGATCGCGCGCCGTGATCACCGCCGCGCTCCCGTGCATGCCGAACATGTCGCCGGACCCGTTCGTGATCCCCGAAAGCGCCTCGGCCAGCGCCTGCACCTGCGCGCCCAGCCCTCGCTCGAGCTGCTCGCCGGGCCGGTGCTCGGCGATGCGCTGCTCGACCCACGCCACCACGTCACTCATGGCGGCACACTACTCGAAGTCGCCCTTCTAACGCGTGCTGATGCTGAAGCGCGGCCGGCCCGCCTCCGCCGTGAACGAGCTGGCCGTGGTCACCTCGGCCGTCCTGGATTCAGAAGGTGCCGAGCTCGTAGGAGCTGACGTAGGTCGCCACCTCTCGGGTCGCGGATCAGAAAACGGCGCGCATCAGATTGGATTGCAGCTCGGATCGAGGCTGCACGTGAGCTCGTAGCCGAACCCTCCATCCGCATAGGCGCAGCCGGCGGGCCAGGGGTATGCGGTCGGCACGACGGTGCGCGCGTCCTCGCACACGACCTCGGGGAAGCAGCCGTTCGAGGCCGCATTGAGATCGAGGCACCACTGCCAGACCTCCCAGGAGTAGGTCATGTTGTCGCTCATGGTCTCGGTGTACGGCTGCGACCACGGGCTCAGTGCGAAGTTGGTCGGGATGTCGGCGTTCACGGTGCCGGGCCCGAAGTGGCCCGCGGCGGGCCAGAGAAGGGCGTCGCCGCTCTGCGGGTTTCCCGAGCCGAATTTGAACACGGCATCCGTCGTGCCCGGCTCGACGTAGAAGTTGCCATTGCGATCGAGGTAAACCATGCGCGTGGTCGCGTCGTAGAGGCCAATCGAGTCGCGCCCGCGTCCGGCCCAGTCGCCCGCGAACGGGCGCAGCGAGACACCGGGCATGAAGTTCCCGAAGAAGGAGTCGAAGTGGAGGTCGCCGTCGAAGTCGAAGAACACTCGGCCGGACGACCGCTCACGCACCGCGAGCCGCCGAACGCCGTCACCGAGGAAGTCGCCGGAGAACGGCTCGTTACCATTGTTGGGGTCGAGCAGGCCGCAGGGCGCGGTCGTGACGTCGGGGACTCCGTCGTTGTTGCTGTCGTAGATCACGTAGTCGCCGCCGGGCACGTACGCGAGCACCTGCACACCATTGACGGTGTCGACGGTCACCAGCTTGACGGACCGGCCGCCGACCTGCAGCGTGCTCAGCGGGTCATCGGTGGAGTCGGCATTGGCGTTGGCGTCACCGTGGTAGAGTGGATTGCGCGTCGGGCCGTAGTAATACTCGCCGAGACGATCGAACGTGCCACCGTCCCAAGGCGCGACGAGGGGGCGTGCACCGGCGTCGCCATCGCCGTAGATCGCGTGGTACCGCTCGGGCACCGAGAAATCGTACTCGCCGATGCTCGCCACGGTGCTGCGCGAGGCGATGACACCCTGGTTCATGACCAGGAACGACCAGAGGTGCGCCTTGGGGTTGTAGAAGGCCGGGCGGGCGGGCTGGAAGGGTGGATAATAGAGCTGGAGCGCCGTGCGATCGATGTACGAGATGACGAGCGCGTTCTGGATCGCGTTGAACTCGGTGGCGTAGTTGGGGTTGTAGTTGGCGGCGTTCGGGTCCGGACTCCCGGGGCTGAGCTCGCAGCCCGAGCTGCTCGTGGTGCTGCACGTCGGCTTGAGCCGCGGGATGTAGTGCATGATTGAGCTCAGGTCGTACGGCAGCAACAGATTCAGATCGTTGCAGTGCTGGATCGTGAGCTTGGTATAGTCGCCCTGCTCATCGGGCGGGATGTTGGCGAGGTTCACGGTCACGTGATCGTCCCGATCCCAGCGCTGGTGCATGTGGGCCATGCCGAAGCTGTGTCCCGTCTCGTGCCGGACGGTGCGCTGGAACTTCTGCCACGTGTGCCCGTTCGGCCTGATGTTGAGGTGGGGGACGACGCCGTAGCCCGGCACGTTCTCGACACTGAAGTGGTTGCCCTGGTCGCAGAACGCGGTCACCACGACCCGCCGCGGCTCGTTGCCAGTGTACTCTTTGGGCTCGAGCCCAATCGGAAAGCTCGGGTGTCCGAGCCAGTCTTCGAGGCCCGCGAGGAAGAGGTCACGGATGGTGTACTCCACCATGTTCCCATCGACCCAGCTCGCCGGATCGGGGATGCCTTGCCAACCGACCTCCGTCACCTCGCATCGCGCCGAGATGTCGAGCGCGGACGCGAGCGCGCTCGGGTCGAGCTCGTAGACGTACTCACCGTCGTTCCAGGGGCGTTGCCCGTCCGAGGTCCAGTAGCACATGGCGCTGGCGTCACGCCCCGTGAAGAGAGCGAGGTTGGTGACGAGGAGCGCGATGACGGGGCGCAGCGATCGATGATTCATGATGTCATTCCTCCAAAGGATAAGGGGATGCGAAGACGCACGACGAAGCGTCGAGCCAGAGCATCGGCGACGAGCAGGGCCCGGGGGCAGCGCGATGTGCATGTACCACTGCGACACGCGGAGAGGATCACGCCCGCTCCGCTGTCCAGCTCGCGAATGACGGCACCGGTGCCGCATGCGGCATGCCACGAATCTCTCGAAAGAAAGCCTCCTGGGCCCTGGTATCTTCACGGGTAAGCGCAGGCGGCCGGCGAAAACCACCAAGGGTCGCGCCTTTCTTTTCGATTTCTTTCAGGAAGGCGGCGAGCGCGATGTAGGGCGTGAGCTCACCAGCGTGGATGGGCGGAGGGAGGCTGTCCGCTGGAAAGGGCTCGTGACGGCATCAGGGCAGTACCGTGAACACGGTGCTTGGGACTGTTCTCAGCGCCGTTGCGGAGAGGGCGGTTGCACCGCGACCTCGGTGGGATTGTGTCGATGCTTTGCTGCTGCTCGTCGCCGCCGACGATGCCTATCCACCTCGCGACAGGGCTTTGACCTACGACTGTAGTATCAACCGTCCAGCGACGTCATGAATCACGCGCGGACGCTGGAGTGGGGCTTTCAGCCGCGCTCCGCGCGGAACGTGAGGCGCGGACACCCGCTCTCGTGACCAAGCGAAACCCGGGCGTCGAGGCCCTGTGCGCGGCGAGAGAAAGAGATGGCCTTGAAGTGGTGAGGCGACGTGTTAGAGCCGGATACCTCGGCTACGGGAGCCAAAGTGCGGCGCGCGGCGTGCGCCGCGAACGGGGAGATCGTCATGAACGACGCTGGATGGCGGACGTGGCGCGGCAGACCGCGCGTGCTCGCGGCGGCTCTGCCGGCGCTATTTCTGCTCGCGGGATGTGGGAGCGCGCCTGGCACGGACGCGGACACCGAATCCCTCCTTCAGAAGGGCGTCACGCGCACCTATTACATCGCGGCGGATCGCGTGGCGTGGGATTACGCGCCGAGCGGCATCAATGGCATCACCGGCGAGCCCTTCGACGAGGTCGCGAACGTCTTCGTGGAGAATGGGCCCGACCGCATCGGCAAGGTCTACGACAAGGCCATCTACCGCGAGTACACCGACGCGAGCTTCACCACGCTGAAGCCGCGCCCGCCCAGCGAGAGGCACCTCGGGGTCCTGGGCCCCGTGGTGCGCGCGGTGGTGGGCGACACCATCAAATTCGTATTCAAGAACAAAACCGAGCACGTGGTCAGCGTCCACCCGCACGGGGTTTTCTACGACAAGAGCTCCGAGGGCGCCCCTTACGACGACGGCACGGCCGGGGCCGCCAAGAGCGATGACGGCGTGCAGCCTGGGGCGGTGTACACGTACACGTGGGGGGTGCCGGAGCGGGCCGGCCCGGGCGGGATGATGGACGGGAGCTCGGTCCTGTGGATGTACCACTCGCACGTCGACGAGCCGTCCGACACCAACGCCGGCCTCATCGGCCCCATGGTCGTCACGTCGAAGGAGCACGCGCGCTCGAACGCCACGCCCGACGACGTCGATCGCGAGCTCTTCACCATGTTCACGGTCTTCGACGAGAACAGGAGCTTCTACCTCGACGACAACATCGGGACGTACTGCGGTGATCCCGCGAGCGTCGACCCGGACGACGAGGAGTTCCAGGAGAGCAACCTGATGCACTCGATCAACGGGCGCGTGTACGGCAACCTCGACGGCCTCACCATGCGCGTCGGGCAGCGCGTGCGCTGGTACACGTTCGCGCAGGGGACCGAGGTCGACCTGCACACGCCGCACTGGCACGGCAACACCGTGATTGCGATGGGGATGCGCACCGACGTGGTGTCGCTCCTCCCGATGTCGATGATGATCGCCGACATGGTGCCCGACAACCCGGGCGAGTGGCTCTATCACTGTCACGTCAACGACCACATCGACGCGGGCATGATGTCGAAGTACACCGTGTCTCCGTGACGCGCGAGGCGGGTCGTCGGTCGCTCCTCATGCAGACGCTCAGCCGAGTCCGCAACCACGCTGCTGACGGCTCCGTCGCCGTCGACGCGCAAGGGGTGCTTCCAGATCCACCGCCCCGATCTCGCCGGTGCAAATACGCTGACGTGGCGCTTCCACCACGGGGATGAAGACGACATCCTGTCGGGGATGAACGACCGGCGGAAGCCATTGCTCACGCTGCGGCTGGACATCGGCATCCGGGCGCTGCGACCGGTGTGGCGCGCCGCGTACGACCGCACCACGTGGCGCGCCGATGCGCTCGCGGCCCTCTCGGCCATCGGGCCGTCGTTTGCGCTCGCCCTGCTCGCCGCGCAACACGCCGGCCTGCCCGCCACCACGGTCCTGATCTGCGTCGTGGTGGGCAGCGCGGTCGTCGCGCTCCTCGGGGGCACCACGCTCGGTCTCTCCGGCCCGGGGCTCGCGATGGGCTTCTCGTTGGTGCACATCGCCCGTGAGCACGGGGCGGCCGGGCTCGCGCTCGCGGCCGCGATCTGCGGTGTCCTCCAGCTCGTCCTCGGCATGCTCGGGCTCGGTCGGTTCGCCCGGCTCGTGCCCCTCACCGCCGTGCACGCCTTCGTCTTCGGCCTCGGCGCGCTGCTCGTGATCCAGAGCCTGCCGCACGTGCTCGGGCTCGCGACGCCGGTGGATCTCGACACGCTCCACGTGGTCGACCACATCCATGCCCGGCTCGGGGGCGCGCGTTGGGCGGCGATCGCGATGGGGGTGTTCACTTGCGCGGTCACGTTGCTGGGGGCACGCCATACGCCGCGCGTCCCGGTCGCGCTGACGTCGGTCGCGGCTTGCGCCGGGATCACGGCGCTCGCCCATCTCGACGTGCCGACGCTGCCCGACATGCCCTTCGCGCTCCCGTCGCTCTCGGCGGCTGCCGTGCCCGCGCAGGACGTCGCGCAGTTCGTGCGGGCGGCGCTCGTCCTCTTCCTGCTCGCCACGATGGAGACGCTGCTCTCCATGAGCGCCGAGGAGGAGCGCGTGCCCGGCACGCGGGACGATCCCGATCAGGAGCTCATCGGCCACGGGGTCGCGAACCTGGTCTTGTCGCTGCTCGGGAGCGTCCCGGCCGCAGGCTCGATCGTGCGCGCGTCGCGGCTTCGCGCGACGGGTGGCCGCACCCGCGCCGCAGCGCTCATTCACGCGCTGATGGGCCTTGCGCTCGTCCCGCTGCTCCTGCGCTTCGACCGCTTCGTGCCGCTCGCGGCCATCGCCGGCGTGGTCATCGGGCTTTCGGTGCCGCTGCTCGACCTCCGGGCGTTCCACGCCGTCCTCCGCGTGTCGCGCGCCGAAGCGATCGTGCTCGGTGCGACGACGTTCGTGATCATCTTCGGCAACCTGCTCCAGGGCATCGAAACGGGGCTCGTGGCCACGCTCGTGCTCGCCATGATGAACGTCGCGCGCTTCCGCGCGACGCTCCACCGAGGTCGCGACGGCGCGCCGCACCAGGCCAGCCTCAGCGGGCCCATCACGTTCCTCTCGGTCCCCAGGCTCGAGGCGATGCGCGCGCAGCTCGCCGCGCTCGACCCGGCGGTGGGTGTCATTCTCGACATCCGCAGCGTGCTCGTGATGGATTTCACCGGCAGCGAGCGCTTCACCTCGCTCGTCGCCGAGGTGGTCGCCCGCGGAGGCAAGGTGGCTGTCCTCGGCGCTTCGCCGAGCTGCCGGGAGAAGCTCCTCGCCGCCGACGAGCAGGGCGTGCTCGCGAACCGGCTGGCCGTGTCCGATCGCGATGTCGACGCCATCCTCGAGCAGGAACGCGCGTTCGGGATGCGCGCCCACGTGATCGCGAACCTGGAGCGCTTCCGGCACGAGGTGCGAGAGCACTACACGCCGCTGTTCGATCAGCTCGCCGACGGCCAGCACCCGCACACGCTGTTCGTGACCTGCGTGGACAGCAGGATCGCGCCGTCGATGCTCACCGGCGCGCACCCGGGCGAGCTGTTCATCCTGCGCTGCCTCGGCGCCATGGTGGAGCCTCCCGGCGACGACGCGCTGCCGGCGGAGGGCGCCGCGGTGGAGTATGCGGTCGGCGTGCTCGGGGTGCGCAACATCGTCGTCTGCGGCCACTCGAGCTGCGGCGCCGTCAAGGCCATCAAGAGCAAGCACGTGCCCGACGAGCTCACGAGCCTCCGGCAATGGCTCTCCGCGATCCCGGCGGCGTCCGGCGACCTGTCACATCATCACGACGTGGACGACGCGGCGCGCGCGGTGACCGTGCGCCAGCTCGACAACCTGCGGCAGTTTCCGCTGGTGCGCGAGCGGATCGACAAGGGTGAGCTCGAGCTGCACGCCTGGTTCTACGACGTGAGGCAGACCGAGCTGTTCGAGTGGGACGAGGCCAAACAGGACTTCATCGTGTTCGGTGGGCACAACCTCTCGATGCCGCCCCCAGAGATGAAGGCGTCATGAGCGGTCGACGGACCGGTCCCATTCCCATCGAGCTCGAATGAGTGCATCTTCCCGATCGCGCACCACTGCTCCGCGACCCTGGTTGAATCCTCGAACATGCGCGAGCTCCCATGAGATGACGGTGTTTAGAAGAACACCGGTTCGCTGGTGAAGAAGCTGTTGAAATTGCTCTGCTCGTTGATGGCCATGAAAGCCCCCTGCGTGGTGGACACGAGCGGCACCTGGACGACCGTGTTCGCGTTTCCAACCGCGTCGGTGGTGACGGCACCGTCGGCGGTGGAGCACGTCCCGTCGTTCGGCGTCTGGATCAGCCGGATGTTGTAGGCGGTGTTGGGCGCCGCGTTCTGGAGCACCACCGTGGCGATCAGCTGTCCCGCGTTGTTCGGGCCGATGGTCGCAGAGCCGAACGTCTGCGTCTGCGGCGTGTCCACGAGCGCGCCGGAGCAATCGCGATTGGTCTTGGTCAGCGGCACCGTCTGGGCGGGCACGGTCGTGCCAGCTTCGCAACACCCGAAATAGGACACCCACCGACGCAGCGGCGTGCCGTTGTTCGGGTAGTCGGCGCAGCCGTTGCTCGGGTTCAAGAAGTACTTCACGAAGCTGCTCGAGCCGCCGACGTTCCCGCACCACTCGGCCGCCTCGTTGAGGTCATAGGGGTCCACCGACGACTCGAACGGGTCGAAGACGGTGAAAGCGTCGCTGGCGCAGGTGCCAGGCTCCAGGATGGGCGAGCTGCCTTGGCCGGTGAGGGAGATGATCCCGGTGTCTGCGATCCAGTTTGCGACGAGTGGCGGTGGCGTGCAGGAGGAGATCCGAATGGCGGTGGGATTGGGGGTCGAGACGGCCTGGGAGACGCTCCCGATCGGTCCGTCGTCCACGTCGCTCACGATATCGGGTGACACGACACACCCCGAGCCCGCGATCGAAGCAAGAGAGAAGACAAGCGCAGAGAGAGCGTTCGCCAACATGGAACGAGCCTTCATGAAGACCTCCCCGTCGCCGTTGATCCTCGTCACCGGCGTATTTCAATTGTTTCCATGTCGCCGAGCATTGGGTCCGGAGGATAGGAGCCCACCCGGGCCGGGCAACCCGAAATTCCCGCGATACCGTTTCACGTGCGGACGATCCTGGAGGCGGCCTGGCCGGACGCGAACCGACGCGACGACGGCGCATGCGCTCCGGAGCGTGCTCGCGCCGGTCACCTCCATCGCAGCTCGCAGCGTGCGTGAGGGGCAAAGCACCGATCGGCACTTCGTGGCGCCGCCGCGCTCGGCGTCACAGGACGTTCCCTGACGACCGAGGCAGATGGCGCGAGCAAACGGGCTCCAAAATCAAAAGGCCGCTTACCCAACGTTGCAGTTGTCAGAGCATCTCATCCGCCACCCTGGTTGAATCCTCGAACAGGCGAGATCTCATTGAGATGGCAAAGGGCTCAGGCGTCGCGCTCCGGCTGCTCGTTTCCACGCTCGTGAGGCGCTGCCAAGGCGGCTCGCCGACATGGCCGGTGGAGACGGGAAAGCGGATCGCCATTCCCTCGAGCTGCCGCCCAAGGTATCGAAGCCGCTCACCTGCGCGGCATCGAGAGGCATCCGACATGAAGATCGAAGGCGTTCCGTTTGGCACCACCGACTGGACCACCGTCCCCGAGACCGTTCATCCCGGGGCCTCCGGTGTCGCGCATTGGCGCACGGTGCAGGCCGGCAACGTTCGCATCCGCATGGTCACGTACTCTCCCGGCTACCTCGCGGACCACTGGTGCTCGCGGGGCCATGTCCTTCTGGTTTTGGAAGGCGTCCTCGTCACCGAGATCCAAGACGGCTCTGTTCACACCCTCACGGCCGGCATGTCCTATCAGGTCTCGGACGACGTCGCCCCGCACCGCTCGTCGACCGAGACTGGAGCACGCCTCTTCATCGTCGACTGACGTCGCCCCCGAACACGCAGGCTCGCTGCCCCAGACGTTGGCAGTCCCCGTGCGCGGTGACGCCCGCACAGGTCGACCACGCATGGCCGGCGATCCAGGCGCACACTTACGGATGGCGTCGAGGCCCGGTGCTAGCCTCTGTCCGACGACGTCGCGAGCGCACCGCAGCGAGGAAGAGCGTGCGAGGAACACTCTGTATTTCGAGCGCGCTCGACCGGCGATGCGAGGCACACAGCCGTCGGCGAACAGAGGCTAGGAATCGTCATGGGTTTTGCGCTGTGCACCAACAAGGGCACTCTCTGGCCGGACGGCATCATGCCTTTCACCATCGAAGATGCGGACTTCCCTCCCGGCTCGTCGGAGCGTGAGGAGCTCCTGCAGGGCATCGCGATGTGGAATTTCGGCTCCTGTATCCGAATCGTGCCGCGAACCGATCAGCCGAACGGGATTCACTTCATCAAGGCTTCCGACATCTGCCAAAGCTCCGTTGGCCGCGTTCCCGCTGCGACAGGCCCGAGCGGACAGCGCATCCAGTGCGCGCTTCAGCTGGAGGGTTTCAACGGGGCCAGCATCGCGCACGAGATCGGTCACGCGCTGGGGCTCTTCCACGAACAACAGCGACCCGACCGCGAGCTCTTCGTCCACGTCGTGGAGGAGAACATCGATGATCGCGCCAACACCATCGAGGTCAATTTCGACCCCGTGAAGGATGGTTGCCCGATCGGTCCCTACGACTGCGGGTCCATCATGCACTACGATTCGACGGCGTTCGGCAAGAACACGAGCTCTGGCCCCGCCACCACCATCCTGGGCACGACCTGCCTGTCCTTCGGCCAGCGAGATCACCTGAGCGAGGGTGACGTGGCCGCGATCGATGCCCTCTACGGCTTCCCGAAGGTCCGATTCGACGGCACGTCCGACAAGACCATCCTCGGTGAAACGAGCGACTCCGCGCCGGCGATCGCGTCGCACGGAGGGCGGCTGTTCCTCGCGTGGCGTGGCCAGTCGAACGAGCAAATCTGCCTGCTGGTCTCGGACGACGACGGCGCCAGCTTTCAGGGCAAGCACGTGCTCGGCGATACGACCACGGACACGCCCAGCCTCGTTTCGCACCAGAACCGCCTGCTCCTCGCGTGGAAAGGATCCGGCAACGAGAACCTGAACGTGGCCGAGGTCGCGCTCGCGCCTCGAGGCAACGGGGTGGAGATCACGGGCCTCGTGAACAAGGTCATCCTGAACGAGCGAAGCGACGAGGGGCCATCGCTCGTCTCCCATGATGGTCGCTTGTTCATCGCGTGGCGCGGGCGCCCGAACGAGAAGATCAACGTGATGTTCTCCGAGGACGGCGGCGCCAGCTTCGGTGGAAAGCTGGTGCTCGGCGACACCACGACGTCGACGCCGGTGCTCGCCTCCCACGACGGTCGGCTGTTCGTCGCGTGGAAGGGCTCGGGGAACGACAAGCTCAACGTGGCAGAGGTCACGACCACCAACGGGCCTGCCGGGTTCTCTCTCACGGGGCTCACCAACAAGCTCATCCTCGACGAGACCAGCAATCGTGGCCCCGCGCTCGCCTCGCACCGCGGCCGGCTGGTGCTGAGCTGGCGTGGATCGAACGAAGCGCTCACCATGCTATCGGCGTGCGCTCGGCTCGGCTTCTTCTCGGGGCGCGCGGGGCTCCAAGGCATCTCGAGCGAGACCACGAGTGACTCGCCCGTGCTCGCCGTGCACCATGGGCGGTTGTTCGTCGCGTGGAAGGGCTCGGGCAACGAGAACCTCAACGTGGCCACGGTCGATTTCTCGATCCTCGGCGGCACGGCGCTCACGCTGGCCCGGGCGATCCCGCGTCACAGCACCGACTTCGTGCAGAGCAGCTATGGGCACCGCGGCAACTTCGAGCTCGTGCTGCCCGTGCGCCGGGATCTCATCCATTACACGCGCGACAACGAGGGGACCGGCTTTCCCTGGCATCGTGGCGCCGTGATCTGGAGCGGTGGTGTCGCGGCCCCCGCGCCGGGAGCGGATGCATCGTGCCTCCGGGTCATGCCCGATCCGCTGCAAGTCTCCATGATTCAAAGCAACTTCGGCGCGCTCGGCAACCTGGAGGCGATCGTTCGCATGCGCCTCCGGTTCCCCGGCGGCAGCGATCGTGATGACGACGATACGCTGGCGGTCTTCTTCTTCGACGCCGAAAAGCGCCAGTGGCAAGGCCCGTCTCCGTTCCTCGCCGACGGCGCGTCCGTGCGTGGCATCACGGGGAATCCCGCGCTCATCCAAAGCACGCTCGGGCGCAAAGGGAACTTCGAGCTCCTCGTCCCCGTGCAACACGATCTCGTGCACTTCTGGCGAGACAACGACGATCCGGCGCTGCCCTGGCGCCGCGGAGCGACGCTGTGGCGCGGCGGCACGCGCTTTCCCGCGAGCGGTGGAGCGCCGGTGAGCGAGATCGACGTCAGGCCCGATCCCATCGGCGTCACGCTGCTGCAAAGCCACCTCGACCGGCCCGGAAACTTCGAGGCCGTCGTGCGCATGCGTCCCTCCTCGCTCGATCCCGACCGCACGGGCGACACGTTGGTCACGTTCTCGTTCGATGCGCGTCAGATGCGCTGGTCAGGCCCGTTCCCGCTGCTCGTCAACGAAGCACCCATTCGCGGCGTCACGGGGAATCCGGCCTTTCTTCAGAGCAGCCTGGGGCAGTGGGGAGATTTCGAGCTGCTCGTACCGCAGGGGAATGAGCTCGTTCATTATTTCCGCGACAACGATCGCCGGAGTCCGGTCTGGCATCGTCGCGGCATCGCCTACGACGGTAGCGCCGTCTTCTGCGCGAAAGAGGGCTGCCGCGGCGCCACCGATCGCATTCGGGCACGCCCGGTCGGAGTGTCGATGATTCAAAGCACCTTCGGCACGCCGGGCAACCTCGAAGCAGTCGTGCGCGTGCGGGGAGACTTCCCCGGCGCCGAGAACGACATCCTGCTGTTCCTTTCTTTTGATTCGTCGCGAAGCGTGTGGACCGGCCCCTTCCCGCTCGAGGCCGATGGGAGGCCCATCGTCGACGTGATCACGATCTGAATCCCGGGAGCGCAGCGCCCGCTCGAAGGTCGCGCCACCGGGCATCTCGTCGCGCGGCGCCTCCGGCTTCCTCCGTTCATTCGACGCGAGCATGGGTGCTTTGCAATGGGTTCAACGCAACACCGGCAGCGCCGTTCGTTGCAGCGAACGCATCGTGTCCCCAACCGCATGTCCCCTCCCCCGCTGCACCGCAAGCCCCACCCACCGACCATCCAGCTCCACCACCAGCCTCAGCTCCCGCAGCCTCCACAACGCATCTTCGACGACGGCATCGCCAAGCCCGAGCCGCTCGGCAATCGTCCTCACCGAGCCTCCCCGGTCGCACGCGAGGCACACCCGCATCATCGTCCCCTGGAGGACATGCGTCGATCGCACCGCTGCCGGCCGGCTGTCACGCACGATCGCGACACTCTCCGTGGCCCACGAATCGAGCCTCGGTGGCTCGACCGGATCGCGCTCGGCCCATGCCTTCGCCGCCTGAACGAGCCCATCCGCATACGACACATCCGGCGCGCTCGGGCTGTCGAAGAAGTACGCCAGGCGCCGTAGATGCTCCACAGGCAGCGGGAACACCCACGCATACGCCGGCTTCGGCGTCGCATCGGTCGCGGCCGCAAACAGCGGGCTCCATCGGTCCAGCCGCACCGGCCCGACATAGCTCGGAGGCTTCAGATGCACGAGCAACGGGACGATCTCGGCCATGCGCGCGTACTCGGCAGGTGGCTCGCCTGGAAAGCCGAAGAGGATGTTCCATGCGACGTCGATGCCGAGCTCGCTGCACCACACGAGCAGGCGCAGGTTCATCGCTGCCGTGGTGCCTTTGCGCATGAGCGATAGAACGGTCGTGCTCAAGCTCTCGATGCCCGGCTGGATCGCACGCACGCCGCCCGCGCGCAGGGCGAAGAGCTCGTCGTAGCGCAGGTTCGCCTTCGTCTCGTAAAACAGATCGAGGCCCGCGTTCCGGCGCGAGAGCTCGGGAAAGACGCTCCCGACGTGACGGGGGTCGAGGATGTTGTCGACGCACTCGACCCGCTTCACGGCCCATCGATCCGAGAGCCCCGTGAGCTCGTCGACGACACGTTCCGGCGACTTGCTCCTATACGCCATGCCGCCTGCGTTCAGCCCGCAGAAGGTGCAATGGTGCTTCGCACCCCACCAGCAGCCTCGCGAGGTCTCGACGACGAGGCGCGGGCTGATCGAGGGCATCTGCCCGACGCGATCGAAGTAGTCCGAGAAGTCGGGGATGGGCAGGCGATCGAGATCGTGCACCGGCGCGGGCGTCGACGCGAGCTGGCCGCGCTCCACGATGCCGGCGACGGGAGGGCCCTGTCCGCGGAGGACGCGATCCAGGAAGGGTCCGAAGACCTCATCGCCCTCGCCCGTGCACACGGCATCGAGTTCGGGGAACGCTTCGAGCAGCGCGACGCCCATGTCTCCCTCGCAGTTCGCGCCGCCGAAGACCACGAGAGGACGCGGCTCTGCGAGCCTGCGCGCGACGGCGAGCGAGGCGATGGTCTGATGGAACGTGGTGGTGAAGGCCACGACCTTCGGGGCGAGCCGCGCGATCTCCGCCGCGCATGCGTCGATGAACGGCTCGGCCTCCCGCAGGGCTTCGCGCAGCGCCGGCGTCGATGCCGCGCCTCCGAGGAAGCGTTCCATCCACGCGTCGGCGTCGGGGACTTCACCGGGAAACGCCACATCCGCGAAGAAGCGCTCGCCGGCGAGAGACTCTGCGATGCGCGCGTCGACGAGGCCTTCCTGGTCGCCTCGTTGGGCGATCCACGCGTACAGCGGGAGTCCGATGCGCTCGGCGAGATCGAGGCCGAAATACCGAACGGCGCAGGAATACCCTCGCTGCTTGGCAGCGGCGGCGAGGAGGCTGATGCCGAGCGCGGGGCGCTCGACGTCGGCGAATGGCATCACGACGAAGAGAACGTCCATCAGCCTTCCTGTCCGGCGTGATCGAGCAAATCCTGAAACACGGATTCGAGCGCGTGGACCGTGTGCAGCGCGCTGACCGAAACGAGGCTCGTGCGCGATGGGTCGAGCGCCATGTCGTCGATCACCGCGTGGAGATCGGCGAGGTGGTCGGGGTCGAGCCGCGCGTGATGGAGCCAGGTGCGGAACGCCGCGCGCGGCAGCCCGGTTCGCGACATGATGCCTTCGATACCGTCGACGGTGGGTGGATTGCCCTCGATGGCCGCGAGATAGCCGAGCACCGCGACGGGATGGGCGTGGCGGACCCAGTAATACTGCGCGCCGACCAGACGTGCGATGCTCGGGCTCGCGATCCGGCTCACGACGGCGCGGCGGTGCACGCCGAGGGCCTCGAGGTCGTCGAGGAACCAGGCGTCGTGGCCCACCTCTTCGGGGATGTGACGCTCCAGATAGTCGGCGAGCGGCGCGGCCGCTTGATCTCCCACGCGCGCGCGCGCCTCGGAGAGCGCGACCTCCAGGAGCGGAACGCTCGCTCCGGCGACCTGATGGAGAATGACGAGCACCTCGGGCATGGAGGCCCGAAGGTTCGGGTGGAGCCACAACGACGACGTCAGCGCGTCGAGGCGAGCGCTCACCAAGCGGATCTTGGTTCGCAGGAGGTCGCTTTGTTTCATGGTCTCAAATCGAGACGTGGAAGGTCGGCACGCGAGGCTCGTCGGCCGGCTCGTGCACGCTCACCTTGGCGCTGACGAGCGCGGAGACCTCGAGCTCGGACATGGACTCGAGGGCGGCGACCTCGTCCTCGGAGAAGACGGCGTCCTTCGCGATCAGACCGGCGGATGAAAGCTTCTCGATGTTGCTCATGCGATGGTTCCTCGTGACTTGGGTCGGGAGGTGCGGACCACACCGCGCGGCCCGTGACCGCGAGCGGGGCATGTCGAAGGAAGGAGAGCGCCTTCAGGCATGCTGCACCGCCCGAGGAGACCGACCCGGGGCTCACCGCAGTTGCAGCAAGGGTGCCATGACGATCACTCGGCGGCGCTCGTGCCTCCAGCGTCGATCCAAGTCCGCTCGCGCGGACCGGGCGCGCCGAAGTCCGCTGCAGCGGACTCCGTTGCACCGCACCCGTCCGCTCCAGCGGACTCGGTTCGAGCCGCACCGCGCGCGAGCATCATGGCACATGAGCTGCCGCACTGGGCCAGCTCCGCCACGTGCCGAGTCTCGCGAAGGACGCGCGGAGACTCACCGGGCAACGACACGCGTCATGCGCGACTCGGTCACCCCTTCAGCTCCAAGCCGCCTTGCAAGCGCTCACGGTCACGTCGCAGAGCTCGCGCTCGATCTCATCGAGCCGGCGAAGCGCTGAGACGTCGCGCTCAGGCTGCTCGTTCCCACGCGCGCAAGGCGCTACCAGCATGGCGCGGATTTCGCTCTTGCGATGGCCTGTCTGCCCCATGCGCGTGAACGCTTCGGGGCGCGGCCGAGCTCATCGATGGAGAGACCGCAAAACGGATTCGCGGGCGCCGTGCCGGCGAGCGTGGGTGCACGAAATGCTAACGAGAGCGCGAGGCCGCGCGATGGCGGAGGATGAGCGACAACCACACAGGCTCACGCGAGGGAAGCGACGGATGATCTACCACTTCCTGGCCGGCGCCATGGCCTATGGCGTCGCGGCTGCCATCGTCTACATCCCGACCGTCAAGACTGGACCGTATTTCTTTCCGATTGGCCTCCTCTGCGCGCTCCTCGGCAATGTCGTTTGGCTTCACCTCGTGCGACACGTCGATTCGGGCGAGCAAATCCTCGTCGACGGTTTCTGGTGGGACGGCATGGTCGTGGCGGCGTCGACCCTGATCCCGATTCTGTGTTTCGGCATTCGCCTGCGCGCGACGGTTGGGCTCGGCATGCTGCTGATGGTGCTGGGGATGATGCTCACCAAGGTTTGAGCAGCGGGGCGTCGCGCGCTTCAATCGAACGTGAAGACCTGACGCCGTTCACCACCCACGCGTTCGACTCGGCCGGATTGACCGCGCCTTCCAGGGGACGGCATCATCAAGTCGCTCTCCCAAAGACGGAGCATCCGCTCGAGCCACATTTGCCGCCGGGGCACAGCGCTGTCCGGGTCGTCTCGTCGCTCATCGCGACACCCCACTCGACCCGCGGGATGGATACGTATTCGCCGCTGCCGTGACAACCGATGTTCGATATCGTGCCTCCGAGCAGGTCGCACATCTCGAACGACGTTTGGTTGAATCCTCGAACAGGCGCGAGATCGCATCGAGAGAGCGAAGCGCTCCGGCTGCTCGTTCCCACGCTCGCGAGGCGCTACCAGGGTGGCGGAGGGAGGCGTGCCGAGGGCACGGCGGGCGACGATCGTTTGGGCATCACGGAGGCGCGACGTGCACGCCCAGTTGCTCGAGGAGGGCGAGATTGTCCATCGCGTCCCAATGCTCGGCGAGCAACTCGCCTTCGATACGGAAGATATCCATTCCCCCGAGCTCGACCCGCCGCCCGGTCGCGGGGACGCCGTTGAAGGGCCCACGGTGCGTGCCGCGCGCGCACGTACGGACACAGACTCGGTCGTGCTCCGCGATCACGTCGAGCACCTCGATGTGGAAGTCGGGAAACGCCGCGCGCACGGCGAGCACGTAGGCCGCGAGGCCTGCGCTGCCGCCGGCCACACGCTCGTTGTGCTGGCGGTAGTCGGTCGCGACGATCGATCCGAGGGCGCTGACGTCGCCTTGGTTGAAGACCTCGTCGAACAGGCGACGGACGAGATGCTTGTTGTGCTCCAGGGCCGAGGGACGGCTCATGATGCGCTCCTTCCGCGGCGCGGCGCGACGTCACGTCCGCCGGGCCGAGGGGACTTGCCGTGACCGAGGCAGGCAAACAGCAGCTCGCCGCGGCTCTGGACGTCGAAGGCTCGATAGAGCGCGGTCACGTACTGGTGCACGGTGTGCGGGCTGAGGCCGAGGATCGCCGCCGTGCCCTTCTCGCTCTGGCCGGTGAGCAACGCTTCCAACACGTCCTGCTCCCTCGGCGACAAGGGCCGCTTCGCCCGCGCGAAGATCCGCCGGCCGATCAGCGCTCCATACTCCTCGTGCGCGAGATGCAGCAGATCGCGCTCCTCTTCGGTGAACCGCCGGCTCTTCTGCGGGCGGCTCATGCCGAGCCCCCGGGTGAGCCCGGTGAGCCGGTCGGCGCCGGCCGAGTAGATCGCGTCGTCCAGGTATCCGAGCCGCCGGTAGTCGCAGAAGTACGCCGACGCATACCAAGCCTTGTCCGTCACCACGTCGGCGCGCCGGTACGTGATCGTGGTCCCCGGCCGATACGCGCACATCAGCGCGGCCGTGAGCGGGTCGAAGTTCGCCCCTTTGTTGGAAAGCAAATCGAGCACGCGGACCCGCTCCGACTCGGTGCCCCACCCACGATCGATGCCGCCGACCGCGCGTCCCAGCCCACCGGGCCTGAAGTCCTCGATGTCGCCGAGAATGCCCACCTGCGCGTCGAGGATGGTGGACAGGCTCTCGAGGAAGTGCCGGCGCTGCTCGGTGACCGAATACGACAGCTCCCCGAGCTCACCCGCCAGCCGGAGCAACTGGCGGACGCCGTTCGCGGTGACCCGTATGGCTGAAGAGCCTCTCACCTTTCGCATCGAAGCCTCACAAAGGTTCCAATCATCTCGACAAGATAGCCGACGTCGAGGGTAGACGTCGCATGTCCCGGCGAGCTTGGCAGGGATTCACTTTCGGAGGCGCGCGGCCACCTGTTTAGAGGAATGTTGCGACCGATCTCTCGTGCCTAGCTTCGGGCTTGACCACGCAGAACAGGCGCCGCGCCGGCGCTGGAGAGAGGCACATGACTTCGAAGCTCACCCTACGAGCCTGGGCGCCCAAGCGCGCACCAGGGGCATTCATGAACCACGTCGAGCCGCTGTGCGACGCGCGGCCAGGGAGGCTCGCTGGATGGCGCAGAGGCGCGCGCCTGCTGAGCACGGCGCTGTTGGCCGCGCCCATCTTGCTCGCGTCGTCGCCGGCTGCGGCGGTCCAGATCAACATGGCCCTCGACGGCGGGTGCCTGGTGAACCCGGACGATCCCGATGGATCCAAGCTCATGGCTCACGCCCAGGCCGCGGCGCAGATCTGGATGGACCTGCTCCCGGCGGATGACAACACCGTATTCGACATCGATATCTGCTGGGACCACTCGGACGACGGCACGACAGTGGGAGGGGGACGGCCCCCGCCCTGGCCCGGGATCTGGATCGAAAGGTCTCCCCCGTCGCAGTGGTTCTTCGATCCGACGCCCCTCGAAGGCAGCGAGTTCGACATGCGGCAAACGCTCTTTCGGGATCTGCCGTCCACCAAGCAGATCGAATTCTTCGAGGATGATCCGCCGCCGGCGCTCATGGAGGTGGGCTTCGAGGGCACCCCGAAGGAGAGCTCGCCGGCCAACGGGAAGATCGATTTGCTCACGGTGATCCTCCACGAGATCGGCCACAAGCTGGGCGTCAACTACGCGTGGGGCGAGGACTACGACATCGAGCCGTTCCTCATCGGCGGCTTCTCGAACACCGACATCAAGGCCACGCTCAGTCACCTGACCGACACGCACGCGCTCATGACGGCGGAGACCCCGAGCGACCTTCGCAGGCTGCCTTCGGCGACGGATCTCTTCGCGCTCGTGGACGACGAGGATTACACGTCCATCCGGCTGCAGCGCATGGACCTGCTGGGGAACGCCTGGTCCATCACCCCCGATGTCTGGGACCTACCGATGAATTGGGAAGGTGGCAGTCTGCCGTCCTCCGGGACGGACGTCTTCCTCCGCAAACCGGCGACGGTGTTCGGGCAGCAACAAGCCGGCACGCTGACACTGGGCTTTCCCGTGAGCGCGCCGGTCGACAACGGCCTCACGCTTCACATCATGCCCACTGCTGGGCTGACCGTGGGGAAGCTCGCCACGATCTCGCTGGGCGAGTCCATGATCGTCGAGAAGACGGGCACGGTCTCCGCGCAGGATCTCGACGTGTCGAGCAGCACGCTCCAGGTGAACGGAGGCGCGATCGTCGTGGGAGAGAAGCTCCAGATCCTCCGCATCCACCGCTCCCATCCAGGCCGCCTCCATGGGCATGGCAGCGTCTCGACAGGCACGCTCCTCCTCAACGAAGGTGAGATCGCGGCAAGCGACGACGGCAGCGGAGAGGCCTTGTCGTTCGACACGACCGCAGGCACCCTCGACCTCGACGGCAACAACCCTGGAGCGCTCGTGGACGCCGAGAACGGGGATATCGCCTTCGCCAACGGCGTCAGCCTCCCCTTCGGCGGGAAGATGCGGATCGGCTCGGGCCACGAGGTGTCGTTCCTCGAGAGCTGGACGCTCGAAGACACGGGGCAGCTCCTGCTCAAAGGCAGCAAGATGCTCGCAGCGACGTTTCGCCTGCTACCGACCCCAGCCGCCCGCAGGCTCACGGCGCGGGGAAGTATCACGGTTCAGGGGCGCGGGATCATCGACGCCGCCGTCGCCTTCGAGGGCGCGCCGACGCTCTCCTTCCAGGCCGGATCGCGCCTCGATCTGGCGCGGATCACGACCTACGAGTGGACGGCCTGCACGTCGACGAACGTGGGTATGCTGCGACAGCTCGGCGACGCCGAGGTGAAGAGGGACACCGCGCTCGACGTCGAGATCTGGGACGGCGACGGAGACGGGAGCACCAAGACCACCATCGACCCTGGGGTGTTCTTCTCCGTCTCCGCGCAGCACATCGGCGACGATGATCTGTTTCACGGATCGATCGAGAACCGGAGCGGCATGCTGCTCATCGACGCCCACGACGCGGCGGCGACGGCGTCCGTGCCCTGGACCCTCGGGTCCAGTGGGCTCTTGCACCTCGACCCGGTCAGGGAGACGCCCATGGTGATTGGCTCGGACATCGTGCTCTTCGGCGGGCACGTGCTCGGCGAGGGCGACATCTCGACGAACCTCGACAACAGGGCCGGCGTGGTCGAGCCGGCGGGGACCGGGGGCGATCCGATTGGCACCCTCGCGGTGGTCGGCGAGTACACCTACTCGCAGGGGAGCAGCGGCGAGCTCCGCATCGATCTCGTCACCAACACCTCTCCGTACCGAAACGATCGCTTGCAGGTCGCCAAGACGGCGTGGCTCGGCGGCACACTGCGGGTGTCGCTCATCGGCCCGGAGCCGCCGATCGGCACCACGTTCGACATCCTGACCTCAGGGCAGATCATCGGAACGTTTCCCAGCGGGGCCATGGACCTGCCGATCATGGCCGACAAATCGTGGGACGTGCAGTACCTCACCGGCGTCCCCGGGCTCGGGGACGTGGTTCGCCTCGTGGTCATCCCGCACGTGTGAGGCCTCCACGACTCATACGGTGTCGTCATGGATGACCGTAGGAGGATGCACGCCCAAGCCGCTGATTGCGCGGCGCTTGGTCGGCGCGCGGATGGCGCAGACCGATTGCGAGCTCGACGATCGGCCTCGGAGCCAAACCGCGCGCATGCCGGAATACCTCGGGGCCGAGGGTTGCTGCTCGGGCCCATGGAACGGCGTCCTCCGAACCGGCGATCATGGCACCACCTGACCGCCGGCGTCGCTCTCGTCATCGGCTGTGCGGTCGCCATGTGCGGCCAATCCGCGCCTCCGCCGTCCATCGTGACAGGCGGGAGCGAAGCGCGCGGCTGGGCATGCGTCACGACGAAGACCCCACGGGCCATCCGATCCGTGGCCATGACCGCCATCTGCGAGGACGTGTACGCCGAAGACGGCCTCGATCCAGGACGATGGAGCGAGCTCCGAAGCGCCCGCGAGCTGGCTTCGCGGAACCTCCTCCGTGCCTTCGAGGAGGTACGCTCATCGCCGCTCGTCCTCTTCTGTCGCAGCGCACCGTGCAAGATGGCGTTCGGAGCTTCGCCCCGCGCGGCCGCCGCGGAGGACCTCGGCTTCGCCAGCGCCCAGGTGGTGCTCGACGACGACTCCATCGCGCCCTCCGCCGTCGTCGTCACGGGCCCGGTGAGCGGCACCGCACGGATCCTGACGCACGAGCTGGTGCACGCCGAGATGAAGGCGTGGATCCCCTATGATGCGCTGCCCACCTGGTTCAACGAGGGCACGGCGACCTTCATCGCGGATGAGCCGCGCTGCGACCCGCACCGCGCTCCCACCGAGATCGACGTGACACGCCTCACCACCAAGGCGGCGTGGCAACAGCACCTTCAGGCCTCGGGCAAGACGCTCGAGACCTACTGCGCAGCGCGAGGCGAGGTGGAGAGGTGGATGGCCCGCTTCGACACGGACCACCGGAGGGCCGAGGCGCTCCGCATGTTGATGACGTCCGTGGGAAAAGGGGTGCCGTTCGAGCGCGCGTTCGGCGCCGGCGAGTGAGGAGCAGCGGTCTACCGCTGCGGCTGGCCATCGTCGGCGATGGTGCAAGGAAACGGGCTCCGGTGTTGGCGAGACGGATCTCGCGTTCCCAGACGCTCGACGCGCGGAGAGCGAAGGGGGCGTGAGGCTTCTGCGTGGACATCGTGTGTTGCGACGAGGCGTGAGCGAAGATGTGTGTCCGAGCGAAGAACCGCCGGAGCACGTGTTTGCGCTCGGTGAGGTTCGCGAGCACGTCAATCGCCGTTCGGTCGCGGTGGCGCAGACATGGCATCGTGGCCGGCCACTGGCCGGCCAGTGGCCGACGGTGCGTGGCTCCGTAACGCCAACGCTGGTGCTCCATCGATGATTCGCTCGGTTCGACCATGATCGCGAATGGATCGATTGCGCAATCCCCTCCCGATCTCGTTTGAATCGGTGACTCGGCGATGCGCGCAGGCTCTTCATCGCAGGGGGCACTTCATGACGATCGAGCGGTGAGCGGCGCCGAAACGACGGTCATCGCACGGCTCGCGGACAGGCACGGTGTCTGCAGAGCGGCCGCCGTCCGCAGGATGCGGACCTCGTTCATCCATGCTGCCAATCGTCGACAGGAGATCGCGTTCATGCGTTCGAGCCTTCACACACGTCTATGGCCATCGTTCCTCGGAGCGCTCGTATCGACGGGCTGCGCCGGCCCCTCCCCAACGGCATCATCGGACGGAGAGCCCGTTGGAGAGATGGCGCTCCCCATCATCTCTGCGCCCACCAGCACGCTCCAGATTCAAAGCACCGGCAAGTGCGTCGACGTCTCGGGGGCGTCGGCGGCGAATGGCGCCTCGATCATCCAATCTCCCTGCGCCGGCGGCGCGAACCAGGCGTTCTCGTTCGTCCGCCAGGATACCGGCGTGGTCATCCACACGGCGGGCGGCAAGTGCCTCGACGTCTCGGGCGGGTCGACGGCAAACGGCGCGCCGGTCATCCAGTGGACGTGCCACGGCGGCCCGAACCAGGTGTTCGAGCCCGTGCCGAGCGGCGTCGCGGGCGTCTACCAGCTCAAGGCCAAACACAGCGGCAAATGCCTCGACGTCACGGGGAGCTCGACGGCGGACGGCGCGCAGATCGTGCAAACGGACTGCTCGACGAGCTCGAGCCAGAAGCTCCTCGTCCCCGATTGCGTGGTGCGCGAGCGCCTGCTCGTCGTCGTCGCGCACAACGACGATGATTTGATCTTCATGGATCCCATCCTGTCGCACGCCCTCGACGCCGGCACATGCCTGCGCGCGGTCTACGTGGCGGGCGGGTTCCGCAACGGCGATCGCTTCGCCGAGCGCGAGCGGGGCGACGAGGAGTCCTATGCCTTCCTCGCCAACGTCTCGAACACGTGGGATCAAAGCACGTCAACGTTCGCCGGGAAGGCGGTGCTCACGAAGGCGCTGCACGACAAGCCCAACGTGACCGTCGCATACCTGCGCGCCATGCCCGATTGGCAAACGGGGGACAGCGGCCCGAGCCTCATGAACCTATGGGAGGGAACAGAGCCGTCGCTGGCCTCCTATGTCTCTCCGGGCGCCTCGTATACCAAGGTCGAGCTCACTGCCACGCTCGCGGCGATCATGAGCGACTTCAACCCGACCGAGATCCACACGCTGAACCCGGACACGCTCGCTTGCTCGGGGGCGAGCAGCTATTGCTCGGAGCACCCCGATCACATCTACACAGCCCGCTTCGCGCGCGAGGCCGCGAGCTCGGTTTGGCCTTCGGGCGCGGCGGCGCCGCCGATGGTCCACTACCATCAGACCTACACCACGAGCCAGCGGGCCGTGAACATCGGTTCGTTCGACCTCTACCGCAAGATCGAGGCGCTCACCCGCTATTTTCAAGGGGAGGCCGGTCCGCCCAATCCGCCCTACGAGGGTGTCTACAGCACCGAGTTCGGCTGGTCCCAGCTCCGCGAATACCACACGAGCTATCCGGCCGACGCCCCGCCGGCGACGACGCCGTACCTCCAGCCGTTCAAGCTCCACAACGTGTGGACGGGCAAGTGCGCGCTGCCGGAGGACGCGTCCGACGGCGCCGGCGTCGTGCTCTCCGGCTGCGACGATGACGACGTCCTCCACTGGGTGCTCACGCCCTGGGGCGGCGTTCGGAACGTCGGGACGGGCAAGTGCCTACAGGCAAGCGGAGACGTCGTCCTCCAACAGCCGTGCGACAGCGCCGATCCGCACCAGTACTGGAGCAAGACGGCGAGCGGGCTGGAGACGACCAATCCCACGCACGACGCGACGCCCGTGCCGCTCGGCATCAGCGATCCATGGACCGGCGGAGCTCTCGTCGTCCGCGGGGACGTGCCCGCCCCCCAAAGGGCCTTCTTCGATCAGGAACTCCACTTCGGCAGCGACATCCACGCCGAGCTCCCGCTCATGGGCGACTTCGACGGTGACGGATCGAGCGATCTCCTCATCCTCGATCGCCAACAATACCACACGTATGGCGCCGTCCCCGGTGGCCCCGGCGCGGCGCTCCGCGTCCTCGCCCCCAGCACCGGCGTCGACAAGTGGTCTCCGACGGCGCTCAATGGATCGCTGTCGTCCAATGCGCTGCTCGCGTTCAACCTGATCCGGCCGCTCGTCGGCGACTTCGATGGTGACGGCAAGAGCGATGTGATGCTCGCCGTCCGCCACCTCTCCGACCCATCCTTCGATCTCTGGTTCTACCGGAGCACCGGCGCCGGGTTCGCCGCCCCGGTGCTGTGGAGCAGCCCGACGACGTTCACCCACGACGAGACCAAGCTCACGGTGGGCGACTTCGACGGTGACGGGAAGGCGGACGTCGCCGCCCTGAGCAAGCTCGCGAGCGGCGGGACCTTCGACGTCCGTGTGTTCAAGAGCACCGGCGTGAGCTTCGCGGCGCCGGCCCTCTGGTACACCGACGCCACCTACGCGTTCGCAGACGTCCGGCTCGACGCGGGGAGGTTCACCGGCGACACGAAGTCCGATCTGCTCCTCGTGACGCGGCAGGCGACGTCGGACCTCTCTGTGCTCGTGAGCACGGGCACGAGCTTCGCCGCGCCCACGCTGTGGTCGCACCTCTACGGGTTCGTCTACGACTGGATGCGCGTGAAGGTGGGTGACGTGGACGGTGACGGCCTGTCCGACGTCGTCATCGCCCACAAGCACGGTGTCGACGGTGGCTTCAACCTCTGGGCCGTGCGCAGCGAAGGCTCGTCGTTCGCGTATCGCGAGCTGTGGCAGAACTTCGAGAGCTCGTTCTACTACACGCACATGCTCATGTCCGTGGGCGACACCAACGGCGACGGCCTCTCCGACGTCGTGGTGGTGCAGCGGGAGCTCGGCAGCTTCAGCTATCCGAGCGAGGGCGGGCTGGGCAACGCCGCCGCGGTTTACATCGCTCCGAACAACGATGGATGGTTCGGCGTACCCGCGGGCTCGGGCGGGATCATCCCCGCCTACGTCATCGGGTCCGCCTCCTACGCATACGACAACGGCGTCTGGTACATGCCCTGATCGAGCGGCTGCGGACAGCGCGAGCAAAAGGGGCTCCGGACGTCACGGGGCCTCTTACCCTACGTTGCTGTCGTCAGAACATCCCATCCGCGCGCCGACTCGAATCCTCGAACAGGCGCGGGATCTCATCGAGGTCGCGAGGCGCTGAGACCGCGGTCAGCGGGCCACCTGGAGCGCGTCGTCCGATACCGTCGCCAGATCGATGAGGACCACGCGCTTTCCTCGAAGGTGGTTTTGCGCCCGGCCTTCGACGAACAGGACGCCCATCGCTTCGTCGATGCCCACGTGGATCTGTCCCACCGACCGCGTTTTGACCATGCAGAAGCGGCGCCACTCGGCGAAATGACGGTTGTAGACGTAGCCGTGCACGTCGAGATACGACTCCCCCGACGTGCCCAGATCGGATACGCCGGTGAGGATCTGCATGCCGCGATGATCGTGCCTCTGCCAATCGCGGGAGAGCGGCAAAGCGGCCTGGAGCTCCTCGGCCGTCTTGGCGGAGCCGAGGCCTGCGGTCAGGTCCGCGCCGCCGGCGGACCGAGCGTCGACCGCTGCGCGCGGCGGCAGGCTGGCGACGAATCGCGCCACGCTCGGTGAAGTGCCGACCTTCTCGATCAGCGCGATCACCTGTCGGGCGTCGATGTCCACGTTCTCGTCGATGTCGACGCGGCCCGAGAGCTGCTCCACGACACCGCCTTCGCCGCGCACGGTGAGCGATGCCAAAAGCCCGCCGAACGGGCCCTTTCCTGGTACCGGCTCGCTGTGGATCGACACGCGGAGATCGTGGGCATCTTTCGGGTCGACCACCATGGTGTAGCCGGCCCGCGCGAACGCGTCGGCCGCGGTCCTCCGGATCATCATGGTGTATCCGGTGGCGGTGGTCTCACCCGCTTCTTGCGCGCGGGCATCCGTGGCGTTCTCCACGTGAATGCGCAAACGCTGGTGTGACGCCGGCGCTGCGGCCACTGGGTACAGCGGACGCTCCGGCCGGTGGCTGCACGCCGCCGTCGCGAGCATGATCACGAGCCCTACCCGAAGGAGCCAAGTCGTCCTACGCCTCATGACCGGACCGTAGCAGGATTCCCCGCTCCACGAAGGGCCGCCTCATCGTGCTCCTCGTGGATGGAACGGCGATCGGTCGCGTGGACGTCGGCGCGCTCGGCGGATGGTGCGAGCAAACGGGCTCCGGACGTCAAAGGGCCTCTTACCCCACGTTGCAGTGGTCGGAACATCCACTCCGCGAGCCTGGTTGAATCCTCGAACAGGCGCGAGATGTCTTTGGGATAGAGAAGCACGGAGGCCCCTGAACGCGGGTCATCCCCCCACTTCGGCGCGACCGCCGAGCATGCCATTCGAGCGTTGCGTCGAACGTCGAGAGAGTCGACAGGCCTTCGGCCATGGACGCGCTCGCGTACGAACGGCGAGGGCTACGTTCCGCGCCGCCGCGGCGCCGGGAAACGTCGAGGCGGCGCGCTCGCGGGGGCACGCCGATCACCGTGACGAGGGCGGTCCTTGCTCCTCCAGGTATCGTTTTGCCAGCGCGAGCACGCGGGCGTGGTCCTCGATGCGCTCGAGGAAGCTCCGGCGGAGGGCCGGATTCGGGATCTTCGCTGCGCGCCCCTCGATGTCCTCGCGGGCCGCCTGCAGAACGGCGCGCGCCGCGGGAACGCGCTCGAGGACGAGCAGGGCCTCGGCGTGCACGAGCATGAGCCGCGCGTGCCAGAAGTAGTGGTGGAGCCCGAGCGTATTGCCGAGCGCGAGCGCCCACTCGACGAGCGATACGGCCTCCTCCGCTCGGCCCTGTGCGAGGCGCACGCTCGCGAGCAGCGTTGCGCGCGCGAGCCCGAGGATCGGGACGTTCGCCGCGTAGGGGGCCGCAGCGGCGAAATCCTCGTCCGCGCCCGCCAGATCACCGAGACGCGTGCGCGCGTCCCCCCGGAGGATCCGCGCGGTCGCCACCATCGCCGCCTCGCCGCGCGCAGCGCTGGTCTCGTGCAGCGACGTCGACAGCGCGAGCGCCTCCTCCAATGCGCCGCGCTGCTGGGCGAGGACGATGTAGAAATACGCGCCGAAGAGCGCGGCATTGCTCTCGGGCGGCGCCTTGGCCATTCCGCGCGAGATCTCCTCCTCGCTCCGCTCGTAATCGCCGAGCTGGCAGAGATCCAAGCCGACGTAGAGCTCGAGGAGCGGCGCGTTGCGGCGGTCGCCGGCGAGCTCGATGTCCGCTAGCGCCGCGCGATCGTTCTCGAGCGCGGTCCACGGATCGCGCTCGATGTAGCGCGCCCACATCGCGCGGCTCTGCGCGACCCAGGCTCGGATCGCGGGCCCTTGCTCCGCCGGCCCTCCGGCCACACGCGCCACCTGTGCGAGCCGCTCGATGCAGCGCTCCGCCACCTGGCGCCGCCCCGCGAGCATGAGACGGTAAACCGCGTTCCACAGCGCCCAGCAATACGCGGCCACCGCGTCCGGGCGGGGCTCGGCGCCGAGCAGCGCGTCGAGCAGCCCCGGCAAGAGCTCGTGCCGGCCCGTGATCGTCACCGCGTTCAGCACCCCACCGAGGGCGCGGCCGTGACTCTTGCTGCCGGGCGCCGCGCGCGCGATCGCCGCGAGGCCGATCTCGCACGCGTCCACGTAAGCGCCGCGATGGGCGAGGGCTTCGGTCTGGATCGCGAGCAGATCGGCCGCGTCGTCCTCCCCCGGGCCGAGCGCGAGGGCGCGCTCCGCGAGCGCGACGGCCGCCTCGAGGTCGCCCCCGGAGAGCGCCTGGTCGGACGCGCGCGCGTAGAAATGGGCCGCACGCGCGGGCTCCTCGCCGCGCTCGAAATGCGCCGCGACGACCTTCGCGTCCCCCTCGCCGCGCGCGAGCAGCCATTCCGCGGCGAGCCTGTGCCCCACGGCCCGGTCCCGCTCGGTGAGCATCGCGTACGCGCCCTCGCGCAGGAGCACGTGCCGGAAGGCGAGCTCCTCCTGCCGCGCGATGCGGCTCTCGCGCGTGCGCTCGACGATCTCCTGCTCGAGGAGCGTGGTGATCCGCGCGTCGATCGACGCGGCCATGGCGTCGTCGCCGAGCAGGGCGACCACGCCCTCCTTCCAGAAGGTCTCGCCGAAGACGCTGGCCGCGCGCAGGGCGCGCCTCGTCTCCGGGTCGAGCGCGGCCATGCGCGCCTCGACCATGCCGAGCACCGTGTCGGGCAGCGCCCCCTCGCGGCCCGCGGAGACGGCCCGGACGAGCTCCTCCAGGTAGAACGCATTGCCTTGGGCCTGCTCGACGAGGCGGCGCACGACCTCCGCCGGAGTCGTGTCGCCGAGCGCGTGCCGCACGAGGCGCTCGGCGGCTCGGCGCGGCAGCCCGCCGAGGCGCATCTCGCAGAGCGAACGCCCGGACCAGAGGCGCGGGAAGAGCTCGCGCACCTCCGGGCGCGCGAGCGCGAGCACGACGAAAGGCCGGCCCGAGAGCTCCCGCAGCGCGGCGTCGACGAGCGTCACCGACGCCGCATCCCCCCAGTGCAGGTCCTCGAGCACGAGCAGCGTGGGGTGCGCGCGCGTCATGGCCGCGAGCAGGTCGAGGTACGCCCGCCGGATCTGATCGGCCATGAGAGGCGCGTTCTGGCGCGCGGCGCGCAGGCGCGGGCTCGCCTCGTCCGGGAAGGACAACCCCAGCGTCTCGCCGACGAACTCGGCGACGCGCTGGGCCTCGGGGCCGGAAAGGTATTTCTGGACGAGCTCGACGAGCTGCGCGCGCCCCTCGAGCGCGGACTCCGCCATGGCGCTGCGCACCGCGGAGCCGAGCAGGGAGAGGGGCGAGCCGGCGCCGATCGAGTCGGCGCGGCCGATGAGCACGACGACGTCGGGGCGCGCGGCCCGCTGGCGCGCGACGAGCTCGTGTCGAACGCGCGATTTGCCCATGCCCGCCTCGCCCACCACGAGCGCTGCGCGCGACGAGCTCTCCTCGAACCCCTCGGCCACGAGGTCCTCGAGGCGCAGGAGCTCGCGATCGCGGCCGACGCAGGGCGTGGGCTTGCCGAGCAGGGGGCGCGCGACGTCGTCGATCTCGCGCTCGCTCCGCAAGAGGCGCCCGCCCGCGTCGAGCTCGAAGCGCGCGCCGAGCAGGGCGTGCGTGGTCTCGTCGATGCGCACGCCGGAAGGACGCCCCCCCGTGAGGCCCATCTCCTCGAGGAGCTCGGCGGCGCGCTCGACGACCGCGCCGACGGGCAGCTTACCGCGGTGCTCGGCGCGGCCCGTGGCGAGCGCGATGTGCGCGCCGGGCAACATCTCCTGGATCCTGAGCGCACAGCGAGCCGCGCGCGCGGCCCGATCGGTGGCCGCGCCCTCGCCGATGAGCGAGAGCAGGAGCGTGCCGTCCGCGAGCTCGTCGATGCGCGCCCCGAGCTCCAGGATCTCTGCCCGGAGCCGCGGCGGCGTGCTCCGCGCCGGGTCGAGGACGACCGTCACGGCGTCGGGCTCCGCGCCTTGGACGCCGCGAGGCGGCAGCGCCGCGACGATGGACACGACGCGCCGCTCGTGCGCCGTGAGCGCCTTTTCGGCCGGGCGCGGCTCGTCCCCGGCCAGTCCCTGCCGCTTGTCGAGGACCGCGAGCTCGGCCACGACCGCGGCGCCGTCGGCCGGGCGCCCGGCGGGGTCCTTGGCCAGCATGCGCGCGATGAGCTCGTCGAGACCGCTGGGTACGTCGGGGCATACCTCCCGGACGCGCGGGGCGCCCTCGAGCAGGAGCTTGGCGAGGACGGCGAGCAAGTGCGCGGCCTGGAAGGCGGGCTGCCCGGTGAGGCACTCGAAGAGCACTGCGCCGAGCGAGAAGACGTCCGCGCATGCGTCCACCGATCGCGCGCGCCCCTCAACCTGCTCGGGCGCCATGTACCCGGGCGTGCCGACGATCGTGCCGGTGCGCGTGAGGCGGGCCTTCGAGAGATCGGCGCGGACGCGGGCGATACCGAAGTCGATGACCTTCACCCGTTCGACCGCCCCATCGACGATGAAGAGATTGGCGGGTTTGATGTCGCGGTGGACGATGCCGCGCGCGTGGGCCGCGGCGAGCGCGCCGGCGACACGCTCGGCGAGCGCGAGGGTCTCGGCAAGACCGAGGGGGCCGCGGTCGAGCCGCGCCGCCAGACTCTCGCCCTCCAGCCATTCCATCACCAGATAGGGCGCGCCCTCCGGATCGAGGCCATGGGTGACGTAGCCCACGACGTGGGGGTGGACGAGCCCGGCGAGCGTGCGCGCCTCCTGCTCGAAGCGCTGGAGGGCGTTCGGATCGGCCTCGGTGATCCGCTTGAGCGCGACGGGCCTGTCGGCCTCGAGATCTCGCGCCCGATAGACGGTCCCCATGCCGCCTTCGCCGGCGAGGCGCTCGATGGCGAAGCGACCGCCGATCACCTCCGCACCGTGCACCGTGCGGCAGGATGACCGAGAGGAAAGGCCGTCGCAAGAGGGCGCCTGCGCCGGAGTCGCTCGCGGTGGCGTCCGCTGCGGCCGCTGCACCTGCGCGGGCGGCGTCTCCAGATCGAGCAGCCGCAGATCGAAGCGCATCTTCTCCTCGAATGCCTCGCCCTTGGCGACATGAAAGAGCCCAGTCGAGGTTCCACGCCTGTGTCTGTTGGACGTCGGCCAATGTGTACGGTACCGTACCGTACACGTTTGATGGAGCGAACATGACGCGCGGCAAGCTGCGCGAGCAGGCGATCCTCACCTCCACGCTCGCGCTCCTGCAGCAGCAAGGGTACGACGCGCTCACCATCGACGCGGTCGCTGCCGCTGCCCGCGCGAGCAAGGCGACCATCTATCGCCGGTGGTCGAACAAGGCCGCCCTCGTCGCGGCGGCGCTCGACGCGCTCGACGCCTCCGACAACGCGGCGATTGCGGACACGGGCGCGCTCCGTTCGGACCTCGTCGCCGTCATGAAGGCGACGCAGCGCAAGGCTACGAAGCCGTACGTCGCCATGATCTCCGAGCTCGTCGTGGCCGCGCGTCGCGACGCGGAGCTCGCGGGCCATCTTCGACGGCACGTCGAGCGGGAGGGCCTCTCGCCGTTCCACGAAGCCCTCCGCCGCGCCCGAGACAGGCGTGAGGTGAGCGCCGACCTCGACCCCGACCTCATCCACGACGTTGCCGAGGCGATGATCCTCCGCCAGCTCCAGATCGGCGCCGCGTTCGATGCGCGGTTCATCGCGCGCGTCGTGGATCGCGTACTGCTGCCGCTCACGCTCCAAACCATGAAAGGCAAGCGATGATGCGAGCTCCTGTTCTCATCGTCGGTGCAGGTCCGACGGGGCTCACCCTCGCGTGCGAGCTCGCGCGCCGAGGCGTGGCGTGCCGCGTGGTCGACAAGGCTCCCGAGCTCTTCGTGGGATCGCGGGCGAAAGGGCTCCAGCCGCGGACGCTCGAGGTCTTCGATCTCCTCGGCGTCGGCGGCGCGATCCGAGCGGGTGGCGCTCCCTTCCCGCCGTTCCGGCTCTACGCGGGGAGCGAGGTCCGTTGGGAGCGCTCCCTCGAGGAGATGCTCGGGACGCCGCCGGTCCCGCCGACAGCGGCGAATCCTCACCCGCGGGCGTGGCTCATCCCGCAGTGGCGGACCGATCGAATCCTGAGCGATCGCTTCGCCGCGCTCGGCGGCCGGGTCGAGCTCTCGACCGAAGTCACGGGCGTCGCGAGCGACGACGATGGCGTCACGGTGACGCTCGAGCGCCATGGCTCCATCGAGACCGTTCGGGCCGACTACGTCGTGGGCGCGGATGGAGGGCGGAGCTTCGTTCGCAAGGCGTGTGGGTTCGCGTTCGACGGGGAGACCCTGGACAGCGAGGCGACGCTCATCGGCGATGTGAAGGTCACCGGCCTCTCGGGCACGGCGTGCCACATCCTCACCCGCGCCGGGGATCCCGCCCAACGATTCTCGCTCTGGAATCTGCCCGGCTCCGAGCACTACCAATTCGTCGTGACCATGAGCACGTCCGAAACGCCGACGCTGACGCTCGAGTCCGTGCAACGGCTCCTCGACGAGCGAGCGGGGCGCACCGACGTCCGGCTCGGCGACATGCGCTGGATCTCGCTCCACCGGGTCAACGTCCGGATGGTCGACCGGCTCCGACGCGGGAGAGTCTTTCTCGCGGGCGACGCCGCTCATGTCCATTCGTCGGCGGGAGGCCAAGGATTGAATACCGGGGTTCAAGATGCCTTCAACCTCGGGTGGAAGCTCGCTTCGGTCCTTCGAGGCGCCCCGAGCGCCCTGCTCGACACCTACGACGAAGAGCGCCTCCCGGTGGCCGCCTCGGTGCTCGGCACGACCACGCGTCTTCACGCCCAGGGCTTCGGAGCGCCGCGCGCCGCGCCTCCCGCGATCCACCAGCTCGACATCACGTACCGAGGGTCGTCGCTCGCGATCGACGGCGTCGTGCGCGATGGCCGCGCTCTCCGAGCGGGCGACCGCGCGACGGACGGCGTGCTGCCCGACGGCGCGCGCCTCTTCGACCACTTCCGTACCGGTGGCTTCACGCTCCTCGTCTTCGGACGACGAGAAGCCGGCGCGGCGCTCGGCGTGCGCGAGGTGCTCATCGATGCGCCGCTGGAGGGCTACGATGTGGACGATGGAAGCCTCGTGCTCGTGCGACCCGACGGATACGTCGGAACCATCACGCGCTCCTCGGACGATGTCCGTGCGTATCTGTCCGGCGTCGTGAGCCGGCCCATGGATCCGTGAGCGCGAGGCGCTCTCCACCGCCAATCACCCTCGGCTCGTGCGTGAGCTCGGCGGCGCGGCCGTCGGTGCGTGCTTAGAAACGCTCGCTGTCCTTCTGCACGGCCTGGGGCCACAGTTGCGACGCCACGCCATTGATGGTGGTTCCACCGTAGGCGAACATCGGCACCGCCGAGAGCATGTCGCAGGGGAACGGCAGCGCCGGCTTGCTCGCGTCGTCGAGCGCCTTCACCTGCGACGGGGTGAGCGCGACATCGAGCGCGCCGAGGTTGTCGTCGAGCTGCTCCATGGTGCGTGCGCCGATGATGGTCGAGGTCACACCCGGCCGGCCCTGCACCCATGCGAGCGCCACGCGCGCCACCGTGGTGTTCTGCTCTCCGGCGACCTTCCCCATCACGTCGAGCAGGTCGAACGTGCGATCGTCGAGGTAGTTGGTCACCCGCGCGCCGCGGCCGGCCGAGTGCTTGCCCTGATCGGCGCGCTTGTACTTGCCGCTCAGCGCGCCGCCGCGCAGCGGCCCCCACGGGGTGATGCCGATGCCGAGCTCCTGCGCCATGGGCACCAGCTCGCCTTCGACGGTGCGCTGCAACAGCGAGTACTCGATCTGCAACGCGATCAGCGGCGACCAGCCGCGGAGCAGGGCCATGGTCTGCGCCTGCGCGACCTTCCAGGCCGGGGTGTCGCTGAAACCGATGTAGCGAACCTTGCCCTGCTCGACGAGCGAGTCGAGCGCGCGCATGGTCTCCTCGATGGGCGTGGTGCGATCCCACGCGTGCAGCCAGTAGAGATCGATGTAGTCGGTGCGGAGACGGCGCAGCGACTCTTCGCACTGGGCGATGATGGCCTTGCGGTTCGAGCCGCCGCCGTTGGGATCGCCGGGGAACATGTTGGTGGTGAACTTGGTGGCGATCACCACGCGATCACGCTTCTTGCGGTCGCCGGTCAGGTGCTCACCGAGGATCGCTTCGGAGTGCCCCTTCGTGTAGCCGTTCGCGGTGTCGATGAAGTTGCCGCCGCGATCGAGGAAGGCGTCGATGATGCGCTTTGCTTCCTCGGGCTCGGAGCCCCAACCCCATTCCTTGCCGAAGGTCATCGCACCGAGACAGAGCGGACTGACCCGGAGACCCGACTTGCCCATCGTGACGTAGTGCTTGAGCGACATGGGTCAGGCGTATCGCGCTCCTTCCGCAACGTCGAGCGTTCTTGGTCGATGCCTCGAAGGGCGCTTTTGCCACTGAATCAACGGCCACTGGCTCAACAGGCCCTCGTAGCCAAGTTCGCCGCGCACCGCAGCGCGCAGAACCCACGATGCGACTGTTCATCGAATCGGGGGAAGCTCACAATCACCAAGACGCGCTTTCCGCATCGCTTCGTCTTACGCACCGTACGTGCAGATTTGCTCTCTCGCCCGGCGCGCGTTTCCGCCGAAGCACACGTAGCGCTGGAAGCGGAAATTAGAAAGGGTGGGGGCAGAACAAACCATGCTCAGCGGATGGCCATCGTCCTGCCAAACGCCTCCACGCAACGGGAATGCTTTGGCATGGTCGTCCTTCAATCGAAGAAAGCGCAGCGCGCGAGACAGGCACGCACACTCCGCGTCACTCGCTCGGAGCGATGAAACACACCATGAACAAGATCGCAAGCATGATTGGCGCCGCAGTAGCCGTGGGAAGCATCAGGCTCGCGGTGCTCGTCGAAAAGAATGCAATTGCCGGACGTCTAAGCGATTGTGAGGTCAAGGTGCTCGACCCCTTCAGCGCAAACGGCTGCTTCGGAAGTGCCCGCAACAGTCTCGATCCGAAACAGTTTCTCCGGATCGAGGCCACGGCCACCGCACTGAGCGCCGTCATGACTGTCACGCTGACTGCCGCAGACGACAACGGCACGACCGCCCAATGCACGACCGCCGATCCTTCCTTGGTGTCGCTCGCGCTGTCCATCGGGTCGGATAGTTTTGTCAGCTTCTCCGGATCCAACGAGAACGGTAGCTGTATCTCGATTTTTGTGCGAAAGAGCTCGGAGCTACCGCGCAAGAGACCCTGACGGCGCGAGCATGCCGCACGCCGTCGTCACTCGTGCGCGAGTCGTGGACCCAACCACCCTGCGTCCATTCGAGGTTCTCGCCGAGCGCGCTGCTGCGCCGGCCCGTCAGGGAAAGCGCCGCAGTGACTTGCTGTCCAGCAGATAGACCGCCTCTTCGTGGACCAGCACGCGCGCGATCCCCGTCGTGCTCGCCACATCGACGATCGCGCCGCCCGTCGCGGGCACGGCGCGAAGGCGATCGGCCTCGGTCCAAAGCACGAACCCGCGGTGCACCGCGATGCGCCGATAATACGCAGCGCTGTTGTCGGGATCGCCCACCGCGAGCTGGACGGGAGGCCCACCCGAAAGCGGTACGCGTAAAATCGCGACGTTCGAGGGGCCGACAGGCGTGCTGAGCACATAGGCGAAGGCGTCGTCGACCACCACATCGCGCATGTAACCCAGCTTGGTCGCCAGCGTGCGTACGGCCCCGGTCGAAGGCCGGATCGCCACGAGTGTGTCATTGCCGGCCAACACCTCGTCTCCGGAGACCGCCAGGCCGAAGACGGCCAGCGTCGGAAACTCCTGCACGGTGCCCCCCGCGCGCGGGACCTTTCGAACCGCGCTCGAACTACAGGCCTCCGTCCAAAACACGTCGTTCGCGACGAGCGCGATCGAAGTCGCGCACTTGCGATTGTCGACCAGCGTCTCCGACGCGCCGCCGGCGAGCGGAATCCGCGCGACCGATCCACAGCAATCGCTTCCATCCGTGAAGTAAGCGTGCGTCTCGTCCACCACGATGTCCGAGAGGATGGAGTTGCCGACGGGCGGCATCAGAACGACGTCGGCGCCATCGGCGAGGGAGATGCGATGAACGTCGTGCACCGTGATCACGTAGGCGTGGGTACTGTCGACAGCGAAGCTGCTCGGCATCAGATCGACCGAGGCCAACACCGTCCCCTCGCCCAGCTCGATGCCCGCGTCGAGAGAGGGCGAAGCGTCAACCGCCGCGTCATGCGCGACGTCGGCGGGGCCGCCGTCGGAAGTGCCGGCGTCTTGTTGGACATGGCTGCCCTCACAAGAGGCGAGAAGCAAGGCCAATAAGAGCGTGAGAGAACGTCGCATGCTCGATCCATATCACGCCGCGCTCCACGAGAGTGGTAAACGGGAAGGACGCTGTCCGGGTCCGCCATTAGTCGCCGAGACCGCGGCGAGGATCTTCGCGCGCTCCCTGCCCCGATGAGCGCGCTCGCGAGCTTCGGTATCGAACCCGCGTCTCCGTCAGGGCTCCGCGAGCGCGGAGGTCACCAGACGAGGTTTTCGCCAGGCATCGAATCGCCCCAGCACATCAGTCCACGGAACCGCGAAGTCGACGCCGCGCCCGGGGTGGCGCTCGCCGTCGCGACGAACGTGTGCGGGCCAGCGATGCCCCAGCTGTCGAGCGGATACCGCTCCACGCGGAGCGTGTCCTCGAAGCCGCTCGACACGGCCACGATCTCCTTTTCGTGCCTGGCGTCGTATTCGAGGAGCCGCTCGAGGTAGCCGAGCGGGCGCTGACCGAGGCGGGTGGATCGGCGTGGAGACCCGGCACGGGCGAGGCGGCGCAGGCGACGAGCTGGAGGGCCCTGTGAGGATGACGGCTCTCATGGCGGCATGACTCCGCGGTATGGAGCGGCACGACAGCGATCGTGATCGGGGTGTCACTGGAGCCCATAAGTTGCGGCGCGAGGCCGCGACCGACTATGGCTGGATCGATGAGAGGAACCGTCGCCGCGCTGCGGTGGATCGGCCGGAGCTTCGTCGGCGTCGTCGTGGCCGGGGCCGTTTCGCAGCTCGGCTGCGTGATCACCGCGCGCACCTTCGTCGACAAGTTCACGTTCCCCGATGCGCCGTCCGAGCCGCCGCCGGCGCCGCAATACGATCTGACGCTGGGCGCCACCGTGCTCCCCGCGCTCGTGGTCGGCTATCACGAGCCGCGCGCGGCCGCTGCGTGCCTGAAGGACGTGATGCTCGGGGCGGGAAAGGCGCCCGTGCGCGAGCGCGTCACCGCTCTCTGGAGCTTCGGGTCGTGCATGAGCGCCAAGACCGTGGAGGAGAAGGGCGCCTTCTCTTCGTGCGCGGCGATCCACCTCACGAGCCTGCCGCACGTGAGCGCGTCCGCGCCGGCTGCGGGCGCGGACGCCGTGACGGCGCGGGCGCGGGTGTCGCTCGAGTGCCGCCTCGCCGAGGTGGACGAGGGGCTGCTGCTCGCCGCGCTCGGCGACGCGGGGCAGGCGCTGTTCGCCTATCACCGTGGCCTACGGCCCGAGCAACGATCGTTCGGCGAGGCGGGCGATCCGGGCGGCGTCATTCACGACGCGATGACGAAGAGCGTCGAGGCCGCGGTGAGCATGCTGGAGCACGATCCCGATCGCGCTTCGGAGAGCGGGCCGTCGCGCGCCGAGCTGCCGACGGTGGCCATGAGCGGCGGCGCGGCCAGCGGCGCGTTCACGGCGGGATATCTGTTCGCGATGCTCGACCTCCGCGAGCGCACGATCGCGGCGCGACGGCAGGCGGGCGACGCCGCCGCCGTCGAGCGCATCCGAACGCGCGAGCGCTTCGGCGCCGCGACCGGCGCGAGCGTGGGCGCGCTCCTCGCCACGCTGCTCGATCTGTACTTCGCCGACGCCTCGCCGCTCGCCTCCGCAAAGCTGCCCGAGCCGACGCGCAAGGCGCTCGAGGCGTGCATCGGCGCGGGCCCGATCTCGGGCGCGGGCGATCGCCTGCCCCAGGCCTGCGCGCTCGCGCTCATGGAGCGCGAGTTCACCGCGCGCAGCGAGTGGCACCACCTCTGCGTGGAGAACGCCGACGTCCTCGATCTGCTCGGTAGCAAGGCGTCGAGCTTCATGCGCTTCGATCCCATGCGCCGCCGTCTCATCGAGCCGTTCTTCCGGCAGCTCGACGCGGTCGTGGGCGGCAATGACTTCGTGCGCGAGGTCACCGCCGTCGATCTGCGCCAGAACGTGCTGATGTCGCTCGACGAGCGGGCCTGCTCGCCGCTCGCCGGGCCGGCGCGCGCGGCGTGTCTCGAGAACGCGGTGATCGCGTCGATCGCCGAGCCGGTGTTCGCGCGCCACGTCGATCGGGTCTACTCCGGCCTGCGCGGCGCGCAGGGCGAGGACGGGCACTGGGTCGACGGCGGCGTGCGCTCCGGTACGCCGGCGCTCCGCGCGTTGCAGCTCACCGACTGGCCCACGCCGCGCGCCCCCATCGCGGGCAGCGGGGGGCCGTTTCATCCGCTGCGCGTGCTCGCCATCAACACGAGCCGCGCCGAGGGCGTGCCGAGCGGGTCGATCCAAGGCGCGTTTCCGGCGCTGTTCGGCATGATCGGCGCGTTCGTCGGGCAGGCGCGCCAATGGGAGCAGGCGTTCGTGGTGCCGTACGCCGAGCTTCGGCGTCAGGAGCTCTGCGATCTCCGCCCCTCCGTCTGCGATGCCCCGCCGAAGGTCGCGGTGTCGCTGCCGGCGCCCTCGCTCTTCACCCGCGCGGGGCTGCTCAGCGCGGTCTACGTGCCCGAGAAGGTCGAGCCGGCGAGCGCGGCCGCCGACGCTTATCAGTTCGATCCCTTCATGATGCTCGGGCTGTTCTTGCTCGGCGAGCGCACGTTCGTCGAGTCCGATCCACGTGAGCTGCTCGGCGATCTCGGGTGGATCACGGTGCGCGATCAGCTCGACAACCAGCGCCTCTCGGCGTGGAAGAAGGACGTCGCGGCGCGCGTGGACGCGTACCGCGCGCGCGCCGCCGACGCGTCGTTCATGAAGCGCTACCGCTCCCTTCGAAAGTCGCATTTCGACGACTGCATCCGCCGCTGCGATCAGGATCTGACCGTCACCGCGGCGTGCGACGAAGATCCGCTCGTTGCGTGGGATCTGGCGCGGCTGCGCCCCGCGTCCATCCTCGCTTGCCAATGACGGAGAGAGAGCCGTGCCCGACGACCGCGTGTCCCGCCTGCCCGACTGGGCCCAAGGCATCCTCACCGAGCGGGAGCTCGATCTCCCGGTCTCGTTCTCGAAGCGGGACGGGCGCGCGCTCACGATCGACGACGTGATCGCGGGGCGCGAAGAGATGATCCCGATCGACGCGCTGCCGCCCGATCTTCGCGCCGATCTCGTCCGCCGTGCGCTCGCACGGCTCGCGGACTTCCACCTCGGCGTGGCCGGCGCCGGCGCGCTCGATCGCGATCACGCCCTCGCCGAGATCGCGCATGGAACGCCGGCGGGGCGCGCGGCGGGCAACGTGGTCTTCGCCTACCTGCGCGATCTCGCGGCCCGCGCCGCACGCCGCGCGCTTCCGGCCGTGCCGCAGCTGCCGGCACCGGACGACGTCTCGTTCTCCGAAGGGCTCAATCGCCGCACGGAAGGCGCAGGCGTCCTCGTGATCGACGGCGGCGACGACGGCGCGGCGCCGGACCTGGTGGTGCGGCGAATGAGCCTGTATACGCGGCTCGCGCGGCGCGACGCGGCGCTGGTGCTGTGCACGCGGGAGCGCGCCACGCGCGCCGAGGTCGTCGCGGCAGCGACCGACGAGGTCGGCCTGATCGTGGGCTTCGGCCACGGCGATCCGGGCGAGTTCTACGGACGCAGCGGCGGAGATCCCGTCTTCAGCGCGACGGACGCGCACGCCGTCGCCGGCAAGATCGTCCACCTCACGGGCTGCGAGGCGGCGGCCGAGCTCGGTCCGGAGCTCGTGTCGGCGCACGGCGCGCTCGCGTTCTTCGGCTACGCCGATCGGTTCACGTACCCGGCGGGCGGCGACGAGGCGGCCGCTGCCTACGAATGCGTGGCGGAGATCAACGACGCGCTCACGCGCGGCCTCACCGCGGCGAGCGTGCACGACACTGCGGTACGCGCCTTCAGCGCCCGCATCGCGCGCTTCCAGCAGGGCGACCCGTTCACCGCGGCAATCTTCGCCAACATGCTGCAAGCGTTCCGATCACCCACCGTCGACGCGAGCTACGGTGACGAGGACGCGTGCCTGCCTCCCGTGGGGGCCTGACATCCGATCGCGCCATCGCCGGCGGGCGTCCTTCCTCGCCGAGACCGCCATCGACATCTCCGTCTCTTCGAAGATCGCCTTCGACGCGAAGTGCCCTTTGCGGCTCGACGCATACGCAGATGCAGGCTGCGACGCGTGTGTCCATACGTAACTCTTCGTATGGCGGAATATCTGAGTGGGGGCTTAGGGTCGTGCTCGCTCACGGGCGCCGCGAAGCGCCAAGGAGATCGAGATGGCGAAGTATTGGTCAGGTCACACGTGCCCGCAGACGGGGACGTACGGGCAGTATCACGACACGAACAACGCGTACGCAGGCGCGCAGCACGATAGGTATGTGGAGAAGGGCAAGACATTCCCGCCGTCGCAGAACAACTACCATTGGGAGTTGAAATCGTAGCACCCGACGCTCACCTGTAATCGGCGAGCCAAAGCCTCGATAGAGGTGGCGCATCTTCCAGGGTGGCGCTCGCGCACCCGCTGGACGCGTCGTCGTCGAGCATCTCCCTCCCCTCCAATCCTGCCTCGTCGCTGTCCGCCTGGAACTCGATGCCCTTCGTTTCGCAGCGGAAGATGCTGTCGACGTTGAGCCCCTCACGCCACCAGAGGCGCAGTTCGAGGACGTCTACGCGTGGCGCCGCCCTCGACGACACCCTGTCCACCGCGCAAGACGAACTGGACCTCCTCGCCCGGCATCTCGCCAGGAGGTGATCCATGTCTCGTGAGCCGAGAGAACAGGACATCGTGGCTAAGCTCGCAGCGCGCTACCCTGGTGGGCACTCGTCCTCCAAGCCCGCAGCGCAGAACCCACAATGCGACTGTCCATCGACTCTGGGGAAGTTCAGCTTTGGCTCAGAGGGCACGCTCGCGAGAAGAGGACAGGCCGAAGTGCGCGGAGAGGCTCTGCGTGTCGATGGACTCGAGCGATCGGCCCTGCGCGTGGTCGGCCATCCATGCGATGGCGTCCACGGGATCGCGCTCCTGAGAGGGGTGGTAGCTCGGCTTGAGGTAGTGGCGGAGCTCGGGGAGCAGATCGCGGAGGTGGAGCCACTCGAGGTGGCGCTGGCGGCGGAAGAAGGCTCGATCCACTTGCCGAAGACCGCGCATCAGGCCGTCGGTTCGCCACATGTAGAGCAGCGGAGGGACGATGTCCTTCACGGTCGTGAAGGCCGCGACGAAGAGCCCGAGGCAGCGCCAGAAGTAGCTCCCGAAGACGGTCGTGTAGACGTCGAAGGCGACGTTCTTGTGCTCGACTTCCTCGACGCCGTGCCACACCAACATCGCCGAGACGTGAGGGTCGGCCCGGCCGAACCAGAGATCGGTGTGGAGGAAGAAGAAGCGGACGATCTGCAAGGTGACGGCCTCGTAGCCCGCCGTATAGGCCATGCGCCAGCGTAACGACTGCGTCTTGCGGCCTCGGTTGAGGCGCCGCTTGATGCTTGTCTCCATCGCGGCGAGGCCGGGGTAGCCCTCGGCGACGAGGCGCTGATTGAAGCGCTTGTGGTGCTGCGCGTGCTCGCGCTCCTGGGCGCAGTACGCGACGGCATCCGCGTGGATCCGAGGGTCCTGGATCCGCGGGAGGCACTCGCGCACCGCCGAGATGAAGTACGGCTCGAGGTAAGGGAGCGCCAGCGCCCACGCGTTGGTCAAGTAGCTGACCTCGGGCGCCTCGTCGTTCCAGAGCGCGCCCTTCGAGCAGCCGAGATCGAAGCGCATCTTGCGCACGACGATCGTCGATCGCGTCTCGGTGCTCGTGGTCATTGCATGGCCCTCAGCAACACGCGGCTGCCCAGGGGCTCGGCGGCGACGGCGGCGAGGACGCCGCCCAGGCCAGCTCCCGCCACGCCGCTCAGCGCGACCTCGTTGCCGGCGAAGAAGAGGTTCTGGATCGGGGTGCGGGCGCGCAGCGCGCCGGTCTGCATGCGCTCGACGGTGGTGTGGAGCCCGTAGATGGCGCCGGCCACCGGGCGCGCGAAGTGCTCGGTCGTGAGCGGCGTCGAGAGCTCGACGTGCTCGATGAAGGGCTCGAGGTCGGGCATGCGCTCCAGGAGCTGCGAGAGCAGCACCGACTTGAGCTCTTCTTTGAAGCGGTCGTAGTCGGCACCTCGACGTCGGTGGCGCGTGCCGGACCAGCGCGCGACCGCGTCCCAACGCAGGAACGCCATCACTTCGCCGGTGTGCAGCGCCTCGTCGCTCGAAGTGTGCAACGGGTTCTTGAGCGAGCCGAAGCCGCACCAGAGGAATGGGCAGCGACCGACCCGTCCCGCCTCGACGTCCCAGCGCGCCTCGACGTCCCACGTGTCGTAGATGCCGAGGTTGGCGGCGCTCGCGCCCGCGCGGCGAATGTCGCCGCGATAGCCGAGGTACAGGCAGACGTGCGCTTGGTTGGGCTCGAGCCGGGTGATCTGATCGATCCAAGGCTCGCTCCGACATGCTTCCGGCAAGAGACGGGTCACGGTGGCGTACGCGCCCGCCGCGCTGATCACGCGCTTCGCGTGGACGTCCGTGCTCGGGCGGCCATGCCGGCCACGAACGCGCACGCCGACTGCGCGGCCGCGGTGCACGAGGATCTCCTCGACGTCGGCGCGCACGCGAAGGCAGCCGCCGGCGGCGTAGATCGGGCGGAGCAGCCCGTCGGCGATCGCGGGGCTCCCTCCGACCGGGTAGTACCCGCCCCACAAGAACATGCGCGCGGCGAGGAGATTCACCGCGGCGGACGAGCGACTCGGGGGCGTCCCCCAGTAGAACCACTGGGCGGAGAGCACCGCCTTGAGGCGCGGGTCGTCGCTCAGCTCGTCGAGCAGATGCTGGGCTCGCGTCTCCAAGAATCGCTTCGCGCCGCGCGCGAGGAGGGCCTGTGCGACACGATCGATCCCGCGCGGCAACGCGCGCGATTTGAGGTGCTGCATCAAGGGCGCGTACGACTCGGTGACGAGCGTGAGCCAGCGATCGATCGCCTTCTGCTCCGCGGGGAAGCTGTCGAGGAGCGCGGCGCGATAGGCTTCGGGCGAGTCCGGGTACTCGAAGGTGAAGCCGTCGGGAAAGGCGTAGCGATCGTACACCGGGCCGAGCGAGGACCACTTCAATCGATCGCCGGTGAGGAAGCGAAGGAGCCGGCCGAATTCGTCCTTCTCCGTCACTTCGCCCACGAGATGGACGCCGACATCCCAAGTCCGCGGCCCGCGCCGGAAGCTGTGGGTGAAGCCTCCCGGCGTGTAGTGCTGCTCGAGGACGAGGACCCGGCGGCCCATCGCCGAGAGAGAGGCGGCGCACGTGAGGCCACCCATGCCGGATCCGATCACGATGTAGTCGAAGTCGCCGCCCGGAAGCTCTCCGCTCCAAGGGACGATGTCGTACGGAGCTTCGCTCACGGCACTGACTCCCGCGCTCGCGTGGAAGAGATCTCGAAGGCGGGGAGATCGAGGCTCTGCGCGAGCTCGTCGAGGGCGACCGCGCCGCTCCCGTCCTCGTGGACGAGCGTCCCGTCGTCGCGGTAGAGCGCCGGCGTCGCGAAGGCTGCGCGCAGCGCGCGCGAGAGCGGCAGGAGGGCGACGGCGCGCGGCTCGATCTCGCGCAGCGTCCGGCGCAGGAGCGGACCGAACTTGTGGCTCATCCGCGGGAAGAGGTGGTGCTCCTGGTGGTGGCTGAAGCCGAAATGCCACCAGTCGAAGAAGCGCGGGACCTCGACGCTCACGGTGGTCAGCACGGGATCGTCGTCCTTCACGAGCGGGCGGATCCAATGCTGGGTGGAGATGTAGAGCATGAGGGTGAGGTTCGCCGTGAGCAGCGGGATCACGAGGATCCAGAGCGCGTTGCGGCCGAGCAGGGCTACGAGCGCGAGCCAGGCGGCGAAGAGGAGCACCGACAGGATCCGCTCGCGCCGGCGATCGAGCGTCACGCGCTCGCGGATCGCGGGCTCGTCGCAGTGCACCCAGAGGAAGACCTGCCCCTGCAGCGTGAACATGTAGGCGAGCGAAGCAATGGAGAGCCAGTGGCGATGCCCCGGCGACATGCGCGCCCGCATCCGCGCGAGCCAGCGGTGGTGGTAGGCGTCGACGTCCATCAGCGCATCCGGATCGCGGCTCGATCGGTTGGTGCTCCCGTGATGCGCCTGCACGTGCCACGCGACCCAGAGGCCGGGCGTGACGAGCAACGGCGCGAAGCCCAGCGCGCCGAGGATTTGATTGGCGCGGCGTGAGCGGAACACGCTCTGGTGCAGCGCTTCGTGCGCGGCGAGCCCCACCGAGACGATCATCTGCCCGAGCACCAGCGAGAGCAGGAGGTTCGCGAACCAGGGCAGCTTCGCGAGCACGATCGCGGTGATCACGATGCCGGCCGCGGCCATCTCCACGTACGCCGCCACGCCTCGCCAGGGCTGAGGCTGAAACGCTTCCGCGGGCATCCGTTCGCGGAGCGCGCGCCGCAGAGCGCGGATGCCGAAGGTCGAGGTGATCACGCGACCCTCCGGGCCACCGAGCCCTCGACGCGGAGACGGAGCCGGCCGACACGATCGATCACCTCGGCGCACGCGGACGTGACCTCTTCGCCGTCGATCTCGGGCGCGCTCGCGCGGATGAAGAGAGGCTCGGTGTCGGGCTCGCGACGCCGCAGCGCGGTCACCCGCCCTACCCTCACCGGGACGTAGACGGCGGCTCCCGGCCCTTCGGCGTGCATCACCGCGAGGCGCCACGCGGCGTCGAGGAGAAGCGCGGGCAAGGCCTCGCCGAGGCAGTCGGCGTGATCGCGCGGGGGGACGAAGATCGCTTGCCTCCCGTCCGCACCGACCTCGATCTCCCGGAGACAATCGAAAGGCCCCGAGAGCGCGACGTGGGCCGCACGACCGTCGACGCGCTGACAATACGGATCGCGCGCCGGATGGCGCGGCCTTCCGCGGGTGAGGCTCGGCGGTTCCGCGTCCTCGCTGGATCGCAGGCTCAAGAGCGCCTCGCAGAAGCTCAGGTCGCGCTCGAGGACGTGACCGCTCGGGTGCACGAGATCGCCGACGAGCTTCGCGCCCCACCATTCGCCACGCGCGTCGCGCGACAGAGAGACGCGCACCGGGGTGTCGCGCGCGTCTCCGAGCCGCACGAAGCGCGAGAAGCGGATCTTCTCGAGGACCACCGTATCCGCGCGCGCGGTTCCGGCCGCAGCGCCGGCGCGAGCGTCCGCGTCGCCGAGCTCGACGGCGCGCACGAAGCGCTCGAGCGCGAAGGCGCCGGGGAGCGTTGGCCGACCGCGCACGAGGTGGTGCGGGAGGCAGGGGAGATCGCGCGGGTCGACCGCGAGGTGGCGATCGACGACGCGGATCCCATATCGCGTGCGCTCGGCGTCGGTGAGCTGGACGTGAATCGAGGCCTGCGTCCGGCCCTCGATCACATCGAGAAAGAGTCGTTGGCCCTGCGCCGGACCGATCGCGGAGAGCCCGCGCTCTTTAGCGAGCGCGCCGTACTCACTGCCTCGCGTCATCCCGATGCCGTCCCACGCGAGCCATCCGATGCTCTTCCAAGGACGATCGGTGCGCGCCGAGGCGAACGCGCAGAGGCGGTCGAGGATCTCGTTCGCCGCGCCGTAATCGGGCTGCCCGTCGTTGCCGAAGAAGCTGTACGCGGAGGTCAGCGCGTGCACGGGCACGTCGCGCCCCCGGCGCGCGCGGAGGACCTCCTGGAGGTGGTAGAGGCCGCTCAGCTTGACGTCGATCGTCTGCTGGATCTCGTCGAGCTTGCGGCGCTCGAGCCGCGCAGAGAACTGGACTCCCGCGCCGTGGAGGACGAGATCGACCTCGCCGTGGCGCTCCGCGATCTCGCCGAGCGCCCGCGCGGTGTCGGCGCGGTCGGTGATGTCGACGGAGTGATAGACGAAGCGCCCGGGGAGCGCGGCGAAGCGCTCGCGCTCGCGCCACGCTTCCCATGCCGCTCGGCGGCGAGCGAAGCGGGCGCGCAGGGTCGACGGACGCAGCGTGGGATCCGCCGCGAGCGCCTCGGCGTAGAAACGCCGCTCCGCGGCCTCGGTCCCGAAGTCGGCCGGCGGCGCCTCGGGGACCGAGCGGCCGAGCGCGACGACCGTGCATCCGTAGCGACGGAGGAGCGCCTCCACCAGCACCGCGGTGACACCGCGCGCGCCTCCCGTGGCGACGACGACCGAACGCGGACCGAGCACGCTGCCCTCGGGCTCCGTCGATCCTCGGGTGAGCTTGCGCAGGCGCCGGACGCAGCGCGCGCCGCAAATGTCGCCGACCTCTTCGCACGCCTCGGTCGCCTGTGCGCGCTCGCGGGCCACGAAAGCGAGTCCCTCCCCGACCGACGTCGCGCTCGTCACCAACGGGCGGACACGAGCGCGGGAGAGCTCGCGCCCGAAGGACTTGAGCATGCCCGCGAGCCCACCGGACGCTGGATGGAGGAGCCCGCTCTCGTCGACCCCGTGAAGGCAGAGGCTGACGAGATCGATCGCGCCTTCCTCGAGCGCAGAGACCCAGCGCCGGGCCACGAGCATCGAGAGTGCGAGCACGTCTCGCGCGGCGTGAGCCTCGGTGAGCGCGCCGGCGAGGTCCCACGAGCGAGGGCGCTCCACCATCAGGATCAGCTCGGGCATGAAGCCATCGAGCGCGCCGAGCGCGGCCTCGGCGGCGGCTTCGTCGCGTACGTCGACCCGCAACGCTCTCGCATCGGTGGCCCACGTGCCCGCGGGCACGACGAGCTTCACCTCGTCTGCAAGGATGGCCGCGTGCTCCAGCAGCTCGCCTGCGAGATGCGCAGGAGCAACGACGAGAGCCGTGCGGCATCGGCGGATGCCGCGATCGTCGAGCGGTGCCTCCACCCACACCGGCTCGTAGAAGGTGACGATCGGTTCGTCGTCGCTTGCGAGATCGCTCTCGATAGCGCGTGCCGGCGCGTTCGGAGGAGAGATAGTCCAGGTCCCTCCGTGCGCGAACGTGACCGAAGAGATCGCTCCACGCCTCGCGTCCTCGAGCGCTTCGAGCAGCTCGGTCGCGCCCTCGGCAGCGCGCCGATCGAAGGGCCCCTCACCTGCCGTTCGGAGGAGACCTCGAGGCTCGCCCCGAGCGAGGCGCGCGAGCACCGGAAGCCCGAGCGACGCGGCGAGGGCCGGCGTGGTGACGGCGAAGCTCACGACCGCCTCGCCGATGGGCTTCGAGGAACGCGGCGCGTGGCGCGACGCGCAGACGGCGGAGACGATGACGACCCGCGCCGAATCGCCGAGGAGGAGCGATGCCGCACCCAAGGACGCATCGAGCGAAGAGCGGCCCGCGTTCACGACGAAGTTGGGCCCCGCGAGATCGAGCCGCGAGGCTGCGCGCCCGGCGGCGACGTTCGGCATCATCCCTTGCAGGGTGTAGGGGCCCGAAGCGCGGATCGCGGCCGCGGCCTCCGTCACACGCGCGGCGGCCGGCGTCCCGTGGAGCACACGCGCGAGCCGCGATCCGAGCACGCGCAGCGTCGCGTCGACCCCGCGCTCCGTCTTGCCATCCATCGCGACCACGAGCGCGACCTCCTCCCGAATGCCCGCGCCGCGATCCGGCAGCGCGTCGAGGGTCGAGGAGACGGCGTGGAGGAGCAGGCTCTGCGTGACGTCCATGTCCTCGGCGAGGTCCGGCAGGACATGAACACCTGCGGGCAGGCCGACACGCCGGCGATCGAATGCTGCTCCCGTCGTGAAGCGATGCTCTACCGCGCCGTCTTCGGTCGGAAAGAGCGAGCTCGTCGCGACCACGACGAGCTCACTCGCCTCCGGCGTGACGTCCGGTCCGCGCAGCGCGCCGGGCCGGTAGGCCTCGAGCACGACCTGCGCGTCCGCGCCGCCGAAGCCGAAGCCGTTGACCGCCGCGCGCCTGCGCGTGGTCGGCCACGCCTCGCTTCGCGGTGAGATCGAGAGCAACCCGCCCGCCTCGCGCAGCGCTTCGCTCGGCGCGCCGTGCTTCGATTGCGGCGCGATCACGTTCCGGCGGATCGCCTCGCACGTCGCGAGGATCGACGCGGTCCCCGCCGCCCACCCCGTGTGCCCGAGGAGCGCCTTGAGGCTCCGCACCACGAGCGGACAGCGGTCCTTGCCGGCGAAGAACGCCTGGAGCGAGCGCAGCTCGGTGGAGTCGCCCACCGGCGTGCCGGTGCCGTGCGCCTCGACCATCTCCACATCGGCCGCGTCGAGACCATAGACCTCGTGGCAACGCTTCATCGCGAGCACCTGCCCGCGCGATCGCGGCACGTTCGCCGATGCGCTGAGCCCGTCGCTGGCCAGGCCCGCGCCGCGCAGCACGGCGCGGATCACGACCCCCTCGCGCTCTGCTTCGTCGAGGCGGCGCAGCACCACGAACGCCCCTCCCTCTCCGAAGACGACGCCGTCCGCGCTGGCATCGAAGGGGCGAACGCCGGTCGCAGAGAGCCCGCGAAATTGCGAGAAGAGGCAGCTGTTGCCGGGCCCAGGGCTGAAGATCCCGCCCGCCAGGACGACGTCGACCTCGCCCACCTCGAGCGCGCGCATCCCGAGCGCCACGCAGTAGAGCGAGGACGCGCACGCCGCGTCCACGAGCACGACCTCGGCGTGATCACCGAGGACGTCGGCGACCACGCGCGCGATCGCGGGGTATGCCTCCGCGCTGCCCTCGGCATCCAGACCGAGCCGATGAGCGATCTCGGGGACCGTGGGATCGACGCCCGCCGCAGCCACGGCCGCGGCGGTGTCGTGTGCATCGAAGCCGTCCGCCGTGCAGCCGACGAGGCAGCGCAGCCGCGCTTGCGCCGGCAACTGCGCGCGGCATTGCGCGAGGGAGATCGCGAGGATCTTCTGGGCGCGATCGTAACGCGCGAAGAGGCTCTCGGGGACGCCTTCGGGCGCGACGAGGTCATCGTCGTGAACCATCCCGGCGAGCGCCGACGTCGAGCGATCCGGAGCCGGCTCATCCGAGAAGAGCTCGTCGGCCCAGTGAGGATCCCGCTCGCGCAAATCGACGATGCCGCCGACCTCGTGAAGGAGGTTGTCGAAGAGCGACACGGCATCGCGTGCTCCCCCCGGCAGCAGACATCCACCGCCGACGATCGCCACCGGCGCGCGCGGGCAGGTCTCGATCGCTGCTGCGACGCGAGGAGGAGCCGCCTCTTCGGTTCGATGGTGCGGGGCCACCCGCTCCACGCGCGCGCCCTCGCCTGCCGCGCGGCGGACGAGCCGCTCGAGAGAGCCGGTCGTCCCGCAGTCGACGAAGGCACGAATGCCGACGCGCACGAGATCGGCGAGCGCGCCCTGAAGATCGAAGGGCCGTACGAGCTGCGCGGAGAGCGTGACGGCGAGATCGTCGTCGGCGATCAGCCGGCGGCCGATGGGCGAATAGACGCAGAGCGCTGGCCTCTGGAGCGAAAGCCCGCGCAAGGATCGGCGCCACTCGGCGGCAGCCGGGAGGAGCATGGGATGATGAAACGCCGCCGGCGAAGGGACACGCACCGCGCCGACCGAGGCCGCACGAAGCGCCTCCTCGAGGACCGAGAGCGCCGGTGCCGGCCCCGAGATCACGGTCTGGCTCGCGTGGTTGCGGCCGGCCACGAAGACCTCGTCGAGGCCCATCCGTTCGATCCAGCCGCGAGCGCTCTCGCGATCGAGCGCGACGGCGAGGATCCCCCCTTGCTCGGAGCCGAGGCTCGCGACCGCCGCGACCCGCGCGCAGACCACGCGCACCCCGGTCACCAGATCGAACGCACCGGAGACCGACAGCGCCGCGATCTCGCCGAAGCTGTGACCCACCAACGCCGCGGGCGCGCCGTGGGTCCGCAGGCGCTGCCGTGCACCGAGCACGTTCTGAACGAAGATCCCCACCTGCTCGAGATCCGGGCACTCGAGCGCGGCGCGGCGGCAGGCCTCGCCATCGCCGCCGAGCAGCGCCGCGGCATCACCCTGGAGCGAAGCGCACGCGATGCGCGCCGCCTCGTCGAGCTCCATGCGCGCTCCTGGATCGGCCGCGACGCGCGCCGAGAGGAGCGCGGCGTCGAAGGTGCCCTGCCCCGAGAACACCCATGCCTCGGGCTCCGAGACGTCTTCCACGGCGGCCGCGGACGGCTCGGGCTCGCAGGCTCGGCTCGCCACCACCGACGCGACCTCGCTCGGCCGACGCGGAAGGATCTGCGGCGTCTGCTCGGGGGCGGCCGCAAGATAGGCGCGGGCCAGCGCGCGGGTGTCCGCGTCGAAGAGCGCCTCGACCGCGCCGCCGCCCGCGAGCACCCGCTCGCGGAACGAGCGCTCCGCGAGCACCTCGTCGAGCTCCACGAGCTGCTCGAAGGCGTGCATCATCGCGTCGGGAAACGGCGTGAGCTCACCCGTCGCGGCAGCGGCGCAGAGGATGGTCTGAAAACCGCACACGACGGGCTCGCCGTGGGCGTTCAAGACGCGGAAGCAGAAGCGAAGGCTGACGCGCCCCCGCTCCTCGACGGTGGCAAGGACGACCAAGCGCTCGCCCAGCCGCGCCGGCCGGATGTTGCGCGCGTAGGCCTCCCCCGTCAGCAGATGGATCCGCGAGAGGTCCGCTTCGACACCGGGCGCACCGAAGATCCACCGCCCGAAGAGGAGCGATTCGCGCGCCGCGCACTGGAGCTTGAACGCGGTGAGGAAGTGATGGCTGCCGTACGCCATCGTGTCGTCGAAATGAATCGTGTACGGCGCGGCGAAGTAGCTCATGGCGCCACCCGGAGCTTCTTCGCGAGAGGCTCGATCCCCGGCGTGACGAGCCGGCCGTCGGCGTGCGCCGAGAACCCGCGATCGACGGACCACACCGCGCCGTTGATCGCCTCCGCGTCGTCGCTGGCGAGGAACGCGATCGCACGCGCGATGTCGAGCGGATCGCAGAGCGCACCGCCCGGCGTCATCGCCTCCCAGTGCGCCTTCGTCTCGCGGTCCTGGGCGAGCTGATCGAGGAGCGGCCCATAGACCGGCCCGGCGGCCACGCAGTTGGTGCGGATGTTGTACGGCGCGAGCTCGCACGCGAGATAGCGGGTCATCGCCTCGACGGCCGCCTTGGCGACCCCCTGGCAGCCGAAGCCGCGCACGTAATCGTGCGCGCCGACCGTCGACATGGTGACGATCGAACCGCCGCCGCGCACGGCCATCAGCGAGGCGGCGCGGCGCGCGCAGGCGTGATGGCCGACGACGTTGGTCCGGAACGCGCGGTCCCAGTCCTCGCTCGTCATCTCGAGGAAGGAACCGATGCGCCCATCGGATGCGTTGCACACGAGCACGTCGAGGCCGCCGAAGCGCTGGTCGATCTCGTCGAAGATCCGGTCGACGTGATCCGCGTTGGCGACGGAGCCCCAGAGATGGATCGCCTTGCCGCCGAGGCGCTCGATCTCCGCCGCCGTGCGCTCCCCCATGTCGCGGGAGTGGAACGAGTTGACCACCACCGTCGCGCCCCGTCGCGCGAGGAGCTCCGCGACCGTGCGACCGAGCCCGCGACCCGAGCCGGTCACGAGCGCGATGCGGCCTTCGAGCTGGCGAGGTCCGCTCCCTTCGAAGCGCTTGCGCGCGCCGGCATCGCGACGCACCGAGCTCGAAGGCACGACATCGGACGCATGTCGCATCTGCGCCGCGGGTGCCGCGATCGGTTCCTGCGCAGCGCGAGCCGGCGGAGCCGCGACCGCGCGCGCGGCCTCCGCGACGCGGGTGGCCCGCGGCGACGGCTGCGCGACGGTGGGCGGCGCGGAGACGGATGAAGCGGCCGGCGAGCCGCTCGCGTCGACCGCCGCGCGGACGATCCTCGCCACGTCCGCGATCGTCTTCGCTTTGGTGGCCTGCGCGCGCTCGAGGCGAATACCGAAAGCCGCCTCGATCGTGACGACGATCTCGACCTGCTTGACCGAGTCGATCCCGAGATCGTCGGCGAGGTCGGCCTCGGCCGTCAGGAGAGAGCGTGGGTACCGCGTGGCACGCTCGAGACAATCCACGACACGTTCGAACACCTCACGCTCCTGCATCGCTCACTCCGATGTTTGGGCTCGGCAGCCCGAGCCTGAGGTGCATGGTGGTGTCGAAGGGGCGCGCGGCGGGAGGACCGCGGGCGCCAAAGAAGGGGCAGATCACGCCGCGCCTCGCGGCACGCGCCTGCACCCGCGATCGGACACGCCCCATCGAACGACGCGCTCGCCGGTCACCGCGCGCGGATGCGCGAGGCCGCATGTGACGCGCTCGGAGATCGCCCGAAAGGTTTGCTCGCTCGAGAGAGAGCAGCCCTCTCAAAACGCCGGCGTCGCGGCCCGCTCGCGGCCTCTCCGCCAATCGGCGGGAGCCATCCCCGTCCACCGCCGAAACGCTCGCCGAAAGGCCTTGGCCTCCGAGTATCCGAGCTTCTCGCCCACCGCCGTCAACGGCAGATTGCTCCACTCGAGCAGCTCGATCGCCTCGTGCCGCCGGACCTCGTCCACCAGGTTGCGGAAGACGAGCCCCTGCACATCCAACCGGCGCTGCAACGTCCGCGTGCTCACCCCGAGCCGGCGCGCGATCCGCGGTAGATCCACGTCACCCTCGGCCAGGGCGTCGCGCACCGCCTCCCGCACCGTCGCCGCGAGATCGCCCGGGGTCCTCTTCTGGAGCTGCGCCCGCGCCAGGCTTTCGAGGTAGGTCGCCAGCGCCGGCTGCGAGGTGCTGAGCCGCAGCGCCAGCGCCTCGCGCGGAAAGTGGATCGCGTTCACCGGTTGATCGAAGCGAACCGGGCAACCGAAGACCCGCTCGTAGCTGCTCACGTCCCTGGGCCGGGCGTGCTGGAAGCGCACCTCTTTCGCGGCGAAATCGCCGCCCGTCCAGCGACGACCGAGGACGGCCCAGGAAGCCAACGCGTGCTCGATCACCGGCCGCGACCACGGCGCCACACCGGCGCGGGGGAGCTGCTCCAGAACGAGGTCGTGCCCGCGCGGGAGCAGGTGCACCTCCGCGTCCTCCTTGAGCAACGAATGAAAACCGACCACGCGCGCGATCGACTCGCCCGCCGTGGCGCTCGTCATGGCGAGGAAACCGACCACGCCGTACGCCCCGTCGAGCACGTCCGACTCGGCGTGCGCGAGGCCGATCTCCGGATCGCCGAGGCACTGATCCATCTCGCGCCAGAGGGCATCGTACGATTCGCGTGCGACACGGCCATCGCTGACATCCAGGGTGGCCTCGTCGATGCCGACGACCGTGAGCAGCTCGCTGCGATCGAGGCCGCGCCGCTCACCGAAGCGCACCAGCGCCCGGACCGTGCTCGCCAGGATCGTGTGGCCCACTGGAGTGAACGACGGACGAGGCGCGGAACATCCGCTTGCTGGCATGAAACCCTCTCGGCGCAAACGAGGCGAACTCTAACATTCCTCGCGCCGAACCGCGCGCGCCGAGAGCTTGTTCGCGACGCTCGAGACCGATCTCAGTCGAGCTGCGCGGCGAGATCGTGGAGCATCGAAGCGCCGGATCCCCGCCTGACGAGGCCGGCGCCTCGCGCCCCTCACCGCTTGGAGAGCGTCTTGCAGGCCTCTTCGAGAGGCGCGAGCTTGGCGCGCTCGGGGACGCCGGTGACGTGTCTGCAACCCACGGTCATGCCCGAGGTCTTCACCAGCATGTGAAAACCGAACGTCGTCTTCGGACCGCTCTTGTCCTTGTAAGAGCTGCTCCATTCGAGGAGCTCTTTGTTCTGCAGCAAGATGGCGGGTTTCTGATCGTAATTGACCCCCTCTCTCACGAGGTTGGCGGTGCTCTCGAGCGAGAGGGAGGTGAAGCTCACGGCGATTCCGATACCGTCTTTCGCGGCGATCTCCAGCCCATCGGCGGCCTTCTTCACCGTCGCGCCCGGGGGGCCCTTCACGTGCCAACCCTTCCAGGCGGAGCCGCTCGCGCCGAGGTCGACATCGGTCCAGCCGGCGAGCGGGTTGGGAGGCGCGGCGGGCTGCTTGGGGCTCGGCGCGGCGCCATTGGCAGGCGGCGCGGCCTCGGTCCCCTTGTCGCAGGCGGAGAGTGGGAGAGCGAGGGCGAAGACGAGGATGATGCGAGCGTTCATGGTCCTCCGGATCGAAGCAGGAGGCCGCGGCGGGCTCGCCGGGGGCTCCGCTACGGGATCACGAGCTGCGGGAGGATGTCGCATCCGATCGTGATCTTTTTTCTCCGGGGCTCGACGCGAGGACGCGGCGGAAGCTCACCTCGACGCGGCTCTCGACCAGACGGACGAGGCTGTCGACCTCCGGATCGGTCAGGCCGCGTCGCTCGTGCAGGAGGCGCCGGGTCTCGCGATCGAGCTTCTCGCGAATGGCGCCGAGCCAGCGCGCCGCGGTGGCGCGATGGACCTGGTAGGCGCCGCCGATGGCGTCGATCGAGAGGCCGTGGAGGAGGTGCATGCGCAGCACGTTGCGATCCTGCGCGGCGAGGGTCGCGAGCGCGTCTTCGAGGGCGCTCTTGAAGGCGGCCCGGTGCTGCTCTTTCAGGGCCGCGAGCTCGGGATCGTCGGCGGGGCAGAGCTCGTGGACGAGGCGCTCGTCGCCGGCCTCGTAGCGATGATCGCGCCGGCGGAGGTTGAGCGCGGTGCGCACCGCGGCGACGCGGACGATGCCGGGCAGATCGCCGTGCGCGGCCGCCGCGAGGATGCGCGGCGCTTCGCCGGGGTCCGCGACGAGGAACCGCTCCCGCAGGACCTGCAGCACCTCGGTGACCTCGTCGGCGGAGAGCCCCATCCGCCCGAGCGCCGCCCGGGCACCGGGAAATGTGGTGGCCTCGAGCGCGCGGACCGCTCCCGCGTCGCCGCGGGCGCACGCGAGCGCGAGCCAGAGGTCCGCGATCGGCAGCTCGGCGATCGGGCGCGCCGAGGGGCCCGAGGCGTGGGTGGCGAGGAGGGCGAGAAAAGCCTCCTCGGAGACCTCGATTCCAGGCCACGCCGCGCGCGCGACCTCGAGCGCCGCGTCGAGCGCGTCGTCCGAGGTTCGGGTGTCGCCGGCCATGGTGGCGCGAATGTACCATCGCGCCCCGTGACGTGTCCCAGCGACGCCGAGATCCTCGCCTTCATCGACGGAAGCCTCTCCGAGGAAGCGCGCAGCAGCACCGAGACACACCTCGACGCGTGCCCTTCGTGCCTCGCGATCGTGGCCGCGCTGGCCCGCACCTCCGATGCCGATCGAGCTCCGTCGCGCGCCGCACCCGGCCCTCTCCTCTCCGACGGCCAACCTCGTTACGTGCCCGGCGCGGAGATCGCGCGCGGCGGGATGGGCCGTATCCTCATCGCCCGAGATCGCCTCCTCAATCGCACGGTCGCGCTCAAGCTGCTTCGCGTCCACGAGGAGGGTTTGGCCCGGCGGTTCCGGCGCGAGCAGCGCATCACCGCGCGGCTCCAGCACCCGGCCATCGTTCCCATTCACGACGCGGGCACGCTGCCCGACGGCACGCCCTTCTTCGCGATGCGGCTCGTGAAGGGCGAGAGCCTCGATCGCAAGGCCGCGAAGGCGCGCTCGTTGGCCGAGCGGCTGCGGCTCCTCCCCGCGGTGATCGGCGTCGTCGACGCGATCGCCTACGCCCACGACGAGGGCGTGGTGCACCGCGATTTGAAGCCGCAAAACGTGCTCGTCGGCCCCTTCGGCGAGGTCGTCGTGGTCGATTGGGGCCTGGCCCGCGAGCGCCCCGGATCGAAGGACGACGATCTCCCGCGCTCGCCCGGGCCCGAGAACAAGGAGGGGCCGAGTCGCGCCGAGGAGATATCGAAGGATGGATCGGAGCGTGCGGATCCGGAGGCGACGCGCGCCGGCGAGGTGCTCGGCACGCTGGCCTACATGGCGCCGGAGCAAGCCCAGGGACGAAGCGCCGATGCGCGCTCCGACGTTTATGGCCTCGGCGCGATTCTGTATCACGTGCTCGCCGGCGTCCCACCGCACGTGGGGCGGCCCGCGTCGCTGTCGACGGGCGCTGTATTCCACGCGCCCGAGCCGGTCGCGCGCCGCGTGCCCGACGTGCCGCCGGATCTGGTGGCCATCGTGGATCGCGCCATGGCCCCCGATCCCGAGGCTCGTTATGCGACCGCGGCGCAGCTCGCCGAAGATCTCGGGCGCTGGCAGGCCGGACGGTTGGTGGAAGCGCATCGCTACACGCCCGGTGATCTGCTGCGTCGCTTCGCGCGTCGCTACCGGGCGGCGCTGCTGGTGGCCATGACCGCGCTTGTGATCTCGACGGCGCTCGGCGTCGTGGGGCTCCGGCGCATCTTCGCCGAGCGGAGCCGCGCCCTCGCCGAGCAGGCCCGCGCCGAGGCCGCGCGCGGACGTGCCGAGTCGCAGCGCGTCGCCGCCGAGACGCTGGTGAGCTTCGTCCTCGGCGATCTCCGCGGCCGGCTCCTGCGCGTGGGCCGCCTGGATGCGCTCGCCGGCGTCGCCCGCGCGGTGATTGATTATCAGGATGGATCACCTGCCGCCGAAGACTCCGCGACGCTGCTGCGCCGGTCGGATGCCGCCGGGCTGGCCGGCGACGTGGCCTTCGCGATTGGCAATCTCGACGCCGCCGAGGAGAGCTTCCAGCGAAGTCGCAAGGCCGCCGACGAAGCAGGCACGAGCGAGAGCGCCGCCGAGGCCCGCTGTCGCGCCGCCCTCCACCTCGGCGACGTGCGCAAGCGTCGTGGAGATCTGGCGGCGGCGACCTCCCATTACGAGGAGTGCATCGCCCCGGCCCAGAGCGCGCAGACACCGGCCTTCCAGGAGCTGCTCGTGCGCAGACGGATCGCGCTCGCCGAGGTGGCCCGGATCCGCAACGATCTGCCGGCCTCGCGCAGGCTCCTCGAAGAGGGGGGCGCGCTGGCGGCGCGTCTCGTCGACGAGGCCGGCGGGCCGCGCGCCGACGTCGCCCACCTGCTCGTCACGCTGCACAGCGATCTTTGGAAGACATTGAATCTCGCCGGCGAGGTGAAGGCCGAGCGCGACGTGGCCATCGCCGCGCTCGACCTGGCCCGCGCCCGCGTCGACGCGCGCCCCGACGATCACGGGGCCCGTTACGATCTGGCCGTGGCCCAGACCCAGCTCGGCGCCGCCGAAGATCACGGCGGAGACGGGGCGGCCGCGGAGCAGTCCTATCGACAGGCCCTCTCCGAGCATCGTTTGCTGGCCGCGCGCGATCCGTCGAACACCGAATGGGAGCGCGCCGTGGGCGTGGTCGCCGAGCGGTTGGGATCGTTGATGTTGCGGCGCGGGGACACGAAGGGCGCCCTATCCTGGCTGCGCGAGAGCGACGACGCCTCGGTGCGGCTCGTGGCCATCGCCCCCGAGAACCTCGAGTGGCAGCGGGATCTCGGCGTCTCCGCGCTGGCGCTGGGCGACGCGCTGGCGAGCCTCGATCGCCTGGACGAAGCCCGCCGCGAGACGCAGCGGGCCGTCGACGTCTTCAAGCGCCTTTTGGAGATCCGGCCCGACGTCGGTCGCTCGGAGCACGATCTGGGGATCGCGCTCTCCCACCTCGGCGAGGTGGAGATCAAGGCCCATCACGTCCCCCTCGGGCAGGAAGAGCAGCGCCGGGGCATCGAGATGTTGAAACGGCATCTCCACACGGCGGACACGCCCCAGGCGCGGCACGAGCTGGCCGCAGCGCTGCTCGTGCTGGCCGAGAGCGAGCATGGCCCGGAGGCGACTCGGCACATCGAAGAAGCGCTCGCCATCCTGGCGCCGATCCGGGCGCTCTCGGGGGGCAACGCGGAGCTCCAGGAGCTCATCGCCGGAGCGGACGAGCTGTTGCGAAAGGCGCGCTCGGCTCGCTGACGATCAGCTCGGAGGCCCACGAGAAAGCCGTCGAGCGGCACGAGCCTCGACGCCCATTCCACACTCGCATCGATTGATACGCTGGCGCTGAAGGCTCGGCGCGCGGCGCGGCGGATGCCGAATCGCTGGCTCGCGATTCGGAGGCATCGATTGGCTGGCCACCACAGGATATCTCGCCCTACGATCACTCGTTGTCCCTGAAGCATCGCCGAGCGCGGATGTCTTCGCCGGCGGACCTTCCTGCGGTCAGCGACGAGGCTTCCCGCGAGGCGCGCCCGAAAGGGGCGCGCCTCGAAGGGCGCCGACCTCTACGGTCTAACGGTGAGCGGGGCCCCGAGCAGCACGCCGCCCGAGCTCGACGAGAGGCTGATGCGCGTCGCTGCGCCGGGGGTGACCGGCGAGCTCTGCATCCGGAATTGCCAGGCGCCGAGGGCATCGACGTCCACGATCGCGATCAGGAGGCCGCTGAGGTCGGGCCCCACGCGCAGGGTGACCGTCACGCCGGGGCCGATCACGGACGAGGTGCCTTCGAGGCGCCACTCGCGGTTGCCCGTCCGGTACTCGGCGCGCGTGACCGCGAGCACGTTGGGCGTCGTGGAGATCACCACCGTGTCGCTCGCCGTGCCGCCCGTTCCCTGCACGGTGAGGCGGAACGTGAGCGAGACGTTGCTCTTCGGGAAGACGAACGACGGCGCCGCCGTGCTCGCGCCGCTCAACGTGACCTGCGGGCCGGCCGTCTGGGTCCACGAGAACGAGGTCGCGTTGGTCGAGGCCGCTCCGCTGAGGGTCACCGTGCTGCCTTGCGCGACCGTACGATCCGCGCCGGCGTTGGCCGTCGGGGCCGGCGCCGAGGTGACGACGACGACGTTGACCGTGTCGACGGCGGGGCCGCCGGGGCCGGTCACGGTGAGGCGGAACGTCAGCACGGTGCTCACGTTCGGCGTGGTGAACGTGGGGCGGCTGGTGTTCGCGCCGGTCAGCGTCACCGCCACGCCGCCCGTCTGCACCCACGCGAAGCTCTGGACCGTGCCGGTGCTGGCCGAGCCGTCGAGCGTCACCGGGCGGCCGATGAGGACCTGCTGATCGACGCCCGCGAACGCCTGCACGGCGATGGGCGCGAACGCCTGACCGTTGATGATGACCCTCGTCGTGTTGGACCCGCCGGCCGAGGAGCGGACCGTCACCTCTCGAGGTGGGATGGCGAGCGTCGTGCCCAGCACGCCGTTGGTCAGCGTGCCGAACCCGGGCGCCGTCAGCGTCGGCGGGACGGCCCGATCGCTCGAGGTGCCGAGGATCGTGAGCACGCCGGTGTCGAGGTTGTACGTCGCCGACGCGTTCACGACGTCGACGGGCACGCGCGTCTTCACCGTCGGCGGGTTGTCGCTCGCGTTGGTCACGGTGATGGGGGCGACGGGGTTGCCGGTGGAGGTGACGCGCGCGAAGAGCTCGCCCTGGCTCTGCCGCATCAACGTGTTGGCGATGGTGCTCCCCGAGATCCGGACCGTCTGCGGGGAGGTGTCGGTGCTGGCGAACACGTCGAGCACGACCTGGCCCTCCAGGCTCCGCGCGTAGGTCACCTCGTCGATGTCCACGCCGGCGGTCGTGGCGAGCTTGCCGAGGAGCGAGAACAACCGCGTCTGGATGCAGTCCGTCGGGGCGAGGCCCGCGGGCGTGGGGTTGCACAGATTGGGCGCCCCGGGCGTGCCCACGGAGGGGCCCACGACGCGGACGAAGTTGGTGCCGAAGGCGCTCCCGACGACCTGGTGATCGACGTCGGGATCACCGACGTAGCCGACCGGCGCGGCGGGCGGGATCGCGGGATCCCAGCGGAGGAAGGGGCCGATTCGGCTGTCGAGCACCTCGCTGAAGGCGCCGGCCGTGACCCCGACATCCTCGGTGAAACGGATGCGGCCGGCGACGCCGGTCGGATCCCCGGGGTCGGGCTCCGCCACCAGCGTGTCCGTCCCGTAAGGATGGGTGATCACGTATGTCCGATTGGCGAGGAGACCGTCGATGGTGTGGCGCACGCGGCCGAACACCATCTGATCGCCGGCCGCGACCGGGCCGTTGGCGAACGCCGCCTCGAGCGCCAGCACCGTCGTCGCCCGGCGGGTGCCGGTGGTGTTCATGCGGGTGGTGGCCTGCATGTAAAAGGCTTCTTCGGGGAAATTGTTCGGGAACGAGATGGGCGCGTTCGGGTTCGGGATGTCCCCGGCAGCGAAGCCGCACAGCGGATCATTGCCGCCAAGACAGAGCTCGAGGCGCGTTTGCTGCTCGTCCTTGTACCAAGACGGGAATCCACCGAGCGGATTGATGGGCCCCACCGCGATCAAGTCCGCGAACGCCGTCACGGCGTCCGCGGCCACGATCGCCGCTGTGAAGAGCAAGAGCGCGATCCGGACCAACATACGCCCTCGCCAAAGCGGTCTCACCCGCGGCGGAGGACCTGCGACAAACACTCCCATACGAACCTCCGGCGGGTTCGATTGCTGGCCAGGAGTTACCGTTGCTCCACGCTTTCTGGACGGGAGGATCGCGCCTGCACGAACGAGCGTATCGCCCGGCGCGCTCCCCCTGGCAGCGCCTCGTGAGCGTGAACGAGCCGCCGGAGCGCGATGGCGCTCCCGCAACGGGATCAGGCGCGAAAGCGAGCCCCAACGACCGCCGCACATCGACTCGACGGCCGAGCGCCCGCCTCAGCTCATTCCGCGTTTCAGCTCGTGCCTCCTATCCAAGCGCTGGACCGAACTGTCCACCAACCGTTCGATCGTTCTTGTGAATCTTCGATCGGTGCTACCCACTTACCACGGGCCTTGTCCGAGATGGCTGCGAGCATGCGAATGCCATCTCGGCATCATGGGCAGCGAGCTCGGCACGTCGACGTGCACACCGCAGATCCCGCGGCGCCGCAGCGCCGCGGCGCTGTCCCCTCCCCTCCTTGCCATATCCCATCACGGCAGCGTGGGAGACGGAGCGCCGGTGTAAGCGGTGTTATCGCGTGTAATGGCGAGAGGAGCGTCTGCGGCATAAACCTCACGCGAAGGCGGGGAGCGCATTCGTGCCTTGGCGCGAAGCGAGCGGCGCGTGTGCGCCGGCGGCCCCGACAACCCCGTCGTCATCACGGAGGTGGCATCATGAGCAATCCCAAGACGAAGAAGAAGGACTCCACCCTTACCGCGGCGCAGCCAGCGCTCGTTGCCAGCGTTTCGCGGGAGACCTTGGAGGAGACGCCGGCGCGGGTGCTGTCGTTGTTGCGGGCGGTGGGTACGAACCGCGCCATCCTCGCGTCGATTGCGGCGTATGGCTATGACGCCGACGATCATCGAGAGGGTTGGACGCTCCTTCATGCCGTCTCCGGTTTCACCGAGGCCCGGCCGCTGGAGACCATCGACTTCGATGTGCGCGACGCGATCGTCACGCTCGACAAGTGGGACGAGGATGGCTTTCGGATCGTGGCGGCCGCGCTCACGCGCCGTCACGCCGACCAGGCCGCGTTCGTGCTCGAAGGCATCGGCCCCGCCACGGGCCCAGCCGCGGTGCTCGGCGTGAAGACGCTGCTTGCGCGCCTCGTCGCGCTGGAGAGCGCTCCCGAGCGCAAAGCCACGCGCAAGGCGGATCATGCCGCGCTCGCGACGCTGGCCAAGCGTGGCCTCGACGCCAAGGAGCGCGCGCGCCTCGCCGGGCTCGTGGCGAGGGCCGAATCGGTGAGCGCCGGCCCGAATGCCAGCGAGACCGCCGCTCGCGACGCGCGCGAGGCGGCCTATCTCCAGGCGCTCGTCGCGCTGCGCGCGTGGTTCGAGGAGTGGTCGGAGATCGCGCGCGTCGCGGTGAAGCGGCGCGACCACCTCATCCGAATGGGCCTCGCCGCCCGCAAGCCGCCCACCCGCAAAGGCGACGCCGACGACACCCCCGAGCCGCCGCACGCCCCGCAATGACCCCGCGAAGCCCTCGGGTGCGCTCGCGAAGCCCTCGGGCGCGCTCGCGGGGGCGTCCGCCGCGCATCTCGAGGCTTCCGGCGTGCTCGCACCGGCTTCCGACGGAGCGCCCGCGGCTTCCGGCGTGCTCGTGAAGCCCTCGGGCGCGCCCGCGAAGCCCTCCGGCGCCCCCGCGAAGCCTTCCGGCGCGCGCCGGACCGTCCGAGCGGCGCGCCGGAAGGTGCACGGCCCGCATCCAAAGGGAAACTGCAGGAGCAGACGCCTTCCTCCTCCACGCCTGCTCCTTGCGGAGTGGCAGCTACCGTGGCGAGGCGCTCGCGCCGCTCGTCGCCGGCTTCGACGCGCACGGCACAGTGGACGTCGAAGCCGTTGCACGTCGCCGACAGCACGGCTCCCTGCGGTTCAGATGCAATTCGCGGGGGGAAGACGAGCGGCCATTGCTTCCGGCCAGCGTCGCGAGCACAGCCCCAGGCGCTCGCCATGAATCATCGACCGGTCCTCCTCGCCTTGCTCCTCGCTGCGTGCGGCGCGCCGCCGCCGCCGGTCACCACGCTCGCGGTCGAGCGGCTGCCGGAAGCCCTGCCGCCTTCGAAGCCCAAGGCGTGCGAGCTGGCCGCGTCCCAGCGCGCGCGCGTCGGGGGCCTGCTTGCCGAGGGGCGGCTCGATCGCGCGCAGCGGGTCATCGCCCACGCCGACAAGCTTTGTCCCGCCAGCGCCGGCGAAAGCGCCGCGCACCGGGACGTCATCCAGAACGAGCTCCAGCGCGAACCGGCGATGACGGTCGAGGCGCTGCTCGCCGCCGGGCTCGCCGCCGAGCGGGCGGGCGACCGCGCCGGAGCGCAGCGGCTCTTCGATCGGGCGCTCCACGCCGTCGAGCGGACTTCCGGGCCGGTGGTCCTCGACGCGCCCAATGGCCCTCCCGGACACGTCCACGCCGTCGCCTGGAGCGGCAAGGGCAAGAGCGCTCAGGTGGTGATCGGCCACTCCAACGGGATGTCGATCTACGACCCCGAGACCCTGGTGCTGCGGTTCTCCTTCCCCGCGCGGGAGAAGGTCCACGCGGTGGCAGCGAGCCCGGACGGGCGAACGATCATCTCTGGCTCGCTCGAGGGCGCGCGCCTCTGGGACGCGGAGACCGGGCGCGAGATCCTGCACGTCGACGGCAACCACGACGAGGTCGCCTGGAGCCCCGACGGGAAGAGCTTCCTCCTCGTCGATCGCTTCTCTCGCCGCCTGGAGATCTGGAGCGCCGCCGCCCGGGTCCAGCTCCGTGTCATCGACATCCCGGCGCTCAAGGGCGATGACCGCCTGTCCGTGTTGGCTGTCGCGCTCGGCAACGACGCCGTGGCCGCCGGGCTCCGCGATGGCAAGGTCAAGCTCTTCCGCGTCAGCGACGGGAAGGAGCTCCGTACCCTCGAAGGGCACAAGGAAGGGCTCGAGGCGGTCGCTTTCAGCCCCGACGGGAAGCTCCTTGCCACGGCCACCACCAAGGAGACGCGCGTGTGGGACACGCGCACCGGCAAGTCGCTCCACACCCTGACGCCGGGCTTCACCAAAAGCATCGCGTGGAGCCCAGACGGCGTCGCGCTCGTGACCGCGACCTCGCGCGGGTTCGTGTGGTGGAGCGCGCGCACGGGCAAAGAGCTGCGCCGCGGGGCGAACCGCGGCCATCACGCCATCGCCTTCGATGCCGAGGGGGCGCGGATCCTCGCGGCCGACGACGACGAGGTCGGCATCCATGATGCCGGAAGCGGCGAGCCGCGCGCCCGTCTCGCCCGGCATGCCCAGGCGGTGCAGGCCGTCGCTTGGGCCAGGACCGGTGAATTCGCGATCGGCTCCTGGGACGACAGCGTCCGGATCTGGGACGGCGACGCGGGTGCTCTGCGCCGCACCATCAAGGACGCAGACTCGGTCACGGCCCTGGCGCTCGACCCTGATGGCAAGCTCGTCGCCTCGGGGACGACGGAGCCCTCGGCCACGCTCTGGGACGCCGCCACCGGCGATCGGCTCCGCGCCTTTCCGGTCAAGCAGGGCTGGAGCAGCGCGGCGGCGTTCAGCCCGAGCGGGAAGCTCCTGGCCATGGGCATGGACACCGAGGTGAGCGTCATCGATGTCGCCACGCGGTCGGTGATCCGGACGTTTGGACCGTTCAAGGAGGAGGTCACTTCGCTGGCCTTCCGCCCCACCGAGTCCCTCCTCGCCATCGGTACCCGCGAGTCGAAGGTTCATCTCGTCGACCTGGGCAGCGGTCGGCAAACAGCCGAGGAGGACGTCGGAAACAGCGTCTCCGCGCTGGTGTGGAGCCCGAACGGGCTCCGGCTCCACGTCGCCGAGAACGATCTCGTGACCTTCGAGATCGACGGCGACGTCGTCAAGGACCGCCACACGCACCCTGGAAACGACGGCTATGTCGGCGGGCTCGCCCTCCGCACCGACGGCGGGCTCGCGGCGGTGGGCTACAGCAAGGGCGCCCTCGGGATCTTCGATCTGCCGGCCGGCACGTTGCTCCGAAAGATCCAGATCCACGACGACCTCATCCGCGGGGCGGCCTTCCGGGCCGACGGGAAATGGGTGCTCACCGGATCCGACGACGGGACGAGCCGAATCACGGCGGTCGACGGGCGCCGCTCGGTCCTCCTGCGGGCGGTGGCGGGCACGGAGGACGCTTATGCCTTCACCCCCGGCCCCGAAGGCCGGGTGGAGCTCTTCGGCGAGGCCGGGCGGCCCGGCCTGCGCTGCCGCGTGGGTCGGGACGTCCATCCCTTCTCCCTGTGCCAGGAGCGCGTCACGGTCCGCGGGCTCGTCGCCAAGGTCATGGCCGGGGACGACGCCTACCTCGCCCCTTGATCGCCGGCGCGCGCCATCCGGTCTCGTACAGCTTGCCGATCCGCTCGAGCATCCAGCCACGTTCGTTCGGGAAGGCCTCCTGAGCTGCCGGCGGAGGGCGCGAAGATTTTTTCGAGCGACCGATGAGTTCTCGGCGGACGGGGGGTCCATGAAGCAAAAGGAGAACAACTTCATGTCCCACGAGCTCTTCGTCAGCCTGCCCATCAAGAACCTCGCTCGCACCGTGGCGTTCTGGAAGGCCCTCGGCTTCACGTTCAACCCGAAGTTCACGGACAGCGAGAAGGCCGCCTGCATGCTCATCGGCGAGCACGCCTACGCGATGCTGGTCGTCGAGTCGTTCTTCAAGACGTTCACCAAGAAGGAGATCTGCGACACCGCAACGCACGTGGAGGGGGCCTTCGGGCTCTCGTGTGCGAGCCGCGCCGAGGTGGACGCGATCGCGACGAAAGCGGTCGCCGGCGGCGCCAAGGAGGCGGGGCCGCCCGAGGACCACGGGTTCATGTACCAGCGGAGCTTCGAGGACCTCGACGGGCACCACTGGGAGGTGCTGTCGATGACTCCAAAGGCCGCGCAGTAAGCCGCACGGATCTCGACGGAGAAGGGACTCGAATACTTGGCGCGGGTGGCGTGTGGCGGCGGCGGTTTCCGCCATGCCTGCGCCGGATGGCCGCCATTGGGCCGGCCCACCGACGACGCGTGATCGCCGCGGTTGGCCCCTGACTCCGGCACACCGCGCTTCCCCGCGAATTTGGCGCATCCGCGCGTAGGACGTTACCGTCGCCACGTGCGCCTCCCCACCTCGCTCTTAACCGCTTCCGCGGCCTTCCTCCTCGCCGGCGGCGCCGATGCGGCCGCGGATTGCAAGCATGCCGTGCGCTGGAGCAGCGACGCGCTCCTTCCGCTTTCGGTGGTGCGGGGCCGGCGGGTCGAGGCCGATCGAGGGCAGTGCAAGCAGGGTATCTGGGAGAATGGGTCGCGCTGGCACGCCCTCGATCGCTGGGGTCGTGTCGCCGGCGAGGTCGAGTATCGTGAGACCTCGCGTGGGGGCATGCGGTTCGAGCGGGTCTCCGGATCGCGCGGGGCCGGCGTCTTCGTGCGCGGCCCGTGGCGCGCGCCGCGATCGGCCGCGTTCGAGCCGGATGCGGCGGTGCGCGCGTCGCTGGATCAATGGCTGGGCAAGCCCCAGAAACGTCGTGAGGTCCAGTTCTTCCGGGCCGAGAAGGGCGCTCGAGACAACGTGTTTGCGGTGGTGACCACGCCGGTCTCGATCATGGTGGCCTATCGCCAAGGCACGCAATGGCACCGGGCCTATCGCGAGGTGTACGGGGAGAATCGTTGGCACCCGCTTTATCGATTGAGCGCCATCGTGGACATGAATGGCGATGGGCTGCCCGAGGTCATCTACCATTTCAACGAATACGACGATGGGCGCGGCTATGAAGTGGTGCTCTCGCCGAAGCGCGGGGGAAAGGTCTACGAGCAGATCGCCGACAACCGGGATGATGGGCCTTGAGCATCCCCCGGTGAGCCCGCGGAGCGCGCGCGTTTCCTGATCCAAAGCAAGCTGGCGATGAGGCGGTAGCGAGGTCCAGGAGGCTTCACAACGGCTTCGGGGACGAGCCCCGGTCGGGATCAGAATGCTCATCGCTTCCCTCGCCAGCCGGCGAGGCGCCGCGGGCACACTGGCGGCGCGCGATGGGCTCTGGGTACCATCGGCGACGATGGCGAACGACGTGACGCGGCTGCTCGACGATCTCGCGGGCGGGCGTCCGAACGCCGCGGAGGAGCTCCTGCCCCTGGTCTACGGCGAGCTGCGGCGGCTCGCGGCCGCGCACATGAGCAAGCTGCGGCCGGGGGAGACGCTGCGGCCGACCGCGCTCGTCCACGAGGCGTACCTCAAGCTGGTCGGCGCGGCCGATCCCGGCTGGAACGGGCGCGGGCACTTCTTCGGCGCGGCGGCGCAGGCGATGCGCGAGATCATCGTGGATCACGTGCGCCGCAAGTCCGCGCAGAAGCGCGGCGGCGGGCGCGTCGCGGAGGATCTCGACGCCGCCGTGGGCGTGGCCGCGACCGACCTCGACGCCGACGACGTGCTCGCCGTCGATGCCGCGCTCCGGGCGCTCGAGGCCGAGCACCCGCGCCGCGCGCAGGTCGTGGTGATGCGCTACTTCGGCGGGCTCTCGGAGGAGGAGATCGCCGCCGCGCTCGAGGTCACGACCCGCACCGTCGAGCGCGAGTGGCGCTTCGCGCGCGCCTACCTCCACGAGCAGCTCGCCCGCGAGCCGAAGTGAGCGCAGAGGACGAGGGCTCCGCGCGCCCCGATCCCCGCCGCGTCGAAGAGCTCTTCGACGCGGTGATCGACCTCGATCCCGAGCTCGCGCCGCAGCGCCTCGCGGAGCTCGCCGGCGGCGACGTCGTGCTCCGCGACGCGGTCGCGCGGCTCCTCGCGCACGATCGCGCCGCCGCGGGCTTCCTCGCCCGGCCCGCGGCGCTCCTCGCCGAGGCCCTCGCCGACACGTTGCTCGACACGGCCGGCCCGGTCGCCGCGGAGACGCCCGCGCGTGTCGGGCGCTTCTACCTGCTCCGCAAGCTGGGCGAGGGCGGCATGGGCGTGGTCCACGTCGGCTACGACGAGGCGCTCGATCGCAAGGTCGCGCTCAAGCTGCTCCACCGCGGCGCGGCCACGCGCGACTGGCTGCTTCGTGAAGGGCAGGCGCTCGGTCGCCTCGCGCACCCGAACGTGGTGGCGGTGCACGAGATCGGCGAGCACGAGGGGCGCGTCTTCCTCGCCATGGAGCTCGTCGACGGCCTCACGCTTCGGGCCTGGCTCGCGGAGAGGGCGCCCTCGTTCCGCGAGGTGATCGGCATGTTCCTCCAGGCCGGGCGCGGGCTCGCGGCCGCGCACGCCGCGGGCCTCGTGCACCGCGATTTCAAGCCCGACAACGTGCTCGTCGGCAAGGACGGGCGCGCCCGCGTCGTCGATTTCGGCATCGCGGGGCTCGCCGACGCGGCGCCCCTCTCGGCGAGGGCCGGGCCGACTTCGGCGCCCGCCGATCGGCCCAGCGTGAGCCCGTCGGCGCTGTCGAGCCCGCTCACCGAGACCGGCGCGTTCATGGGCACGCCCGCGTACATGGCCCCCGAGCAGATCCGCGGCGAGCGGGCCACCGCGGCGAGCGATCAGTTCGCCTTCTGCGTCGCGCTGTGGCGGGCCGCGTACGGCGCGCCGCCCTTCCCCACCGACGATCTCCACGCGCTGCTCCGCGCGGCGAGCGAGGACACGCCCGTACCGCCGCGCCGCACGGACGCGCCTGCGTGGCTCGCGCCCATCCTGCTGCGCGGCCTCGCCAAGGACGCGGGCGCGCGCTTCCCGTCGATGAACGCGCTCCTCGCCGAGATCGGGCGCCGCGTGCCGCGCGACGCCGACCATGATCCCGCGCTCGCCCTGCGCGAGCGGCGGATCCTCGCAGGCGTGATGTTCCTCGGGTCGCTGACGATCTGGACCTTCGTCTTCATGCGGGGCGCGGGGCACGCTTCGCTGTCGCCGGGCGACATCGTGCGCATCGCGGTCGGCCTGGTGAGCGCCGCGCTCGTGTCGATCACGCTGCTGCGGCGCAGGATCGCCGCGAACCAGCACGGCCGCCGCACGGCGGGCCTCGTCCTCGCGTCGGTGCTCGCCTTGCTGGCCCACCGCCTCGTCGCCTTCCGCCTCGGGACGCCGGTGCCGCACGTGCTGGTCGTCGATGCCGTGCTGCTCGCCACCGTCGCGGGCGTCGCCGCGATGACGCTGGAGCGCTGGTTCGGCTGGCCGTGCGCGCTCGCGCTCGCGGGCGCGGCGGTGGGTGCGTACGAGCCGGCCTGGGCGATCCAGGCGTTCGCCGTCACCGGCTTCGGCATCACCACCACGATGCTCGCCATGTGGGGCCGGCGCGGCTGAGAAAAAAATCGCGGGGACGTGTCGGGTCCCGAGCTCGTCCTGCGGACTGTGGGTTGAAGGCCGCCGATGGCGCCCTGCTCATGGGGCAGCCGGCGCGGCTCCCGCAACCCTCAACGCTTGGAGAGTGCCATGCGCAACAGCACCCGTACGTCCCTCGTCGCCTCCGTGTTCGCCGCCGCCGCCGTAATCGCCGCCTCCGCCCCCGCCTTTGCCGCCTCGCATGGCGTCGTCAGGGGCGAGGGCTGGGGCAACGGTCAATTCGGGTCCTCGTACGACCTCTGGATGGGCGTCAAGAACAAGCAGATGGCGGTCTCCCTCGCGGATCCCGTCGTCCAATCCACGCTCAACGCGATTCTGCCGGCGGACTACATCCAGATTGGCGCAACCTTGAGCGCGAGCGCGACCGCGTTCGGCGTCACGAACCGCATCGCTCACGGCGAGGCTACGGCGACGCGGTGGAACGGCTCGATCGCAAGCCGGTACGACCTCGAGCTCATGGGGCAGGTCCTCTTCTCGGGGAGCCTCGGGAGCACCGTGACCTTCTCGAAATCGACCGAGTTCTTCAAGGCGGAGGAGACGTTCTGGATCGAGTTCGTCCCGATCACCGTGAGCGCCTCGGTCTCCGGATCGCTCGGCATCACGGCCAGCGGGTCGATCAGCGCCTCCAACTTCAGCGTCACGGGGACGCCGTACGCGAAAGCCTACGTCGACGGGAGCGTCGGGCTCGGCGTCGAGTGCGTCAGCGCGGGCATCGAGGGAGAGCTCACGGCGCTCGAGGCGCGCATGCCGATCACGGCGACGACGTCGCTCCTCTCGGGCGTGCCCAACATCTACACCGTCAACGCGCGTCTCGCGCTGACCACGCTCGACGGCTCCTTCGGCTTCTACGCGGATGGGTGCGTCGATCGCGTCGACTACACGCTCGTCTCCTGGCCCGGCGTCCATCTGGCGGAGTGGTCTCTCCTCAACGTCGCGGGGACGTGGTGATCGCGCCGGACGCGAAGGAGATCTTGCCATGAACACCCGCCGCCCGATCGCCGCTGCCGTCGCCGTCCTCCTCGCCGCCGCCGGCGGCGCCTCCCTCCGCGGAGGCTCGCACCCTCCGACCAGTGCTGCCGCGGCCTCCGCGGCGGCGACGGCGGCGCCGCGATCGAGCGGCGGCGCCCGCCGCGAAGCGCGCGCCGTGTCGACACGCAACGTGTACCAGGCCGCGTTCAGCCAGCGCTTGCGCGTCGGCGATCGGCAGGGCGCAGCGGTGCGGATCTCCGGCCGCTGGTCGCTCACGCCGCTCCCCGGCACATCGCTCGTCGAGGCCCGCCTCGACGACGCGCGCATCGAGGGCGAGGGCGCGCCGCAGGTCCCGCGCGACGCGCTCCGCGCTCCGGTGCTCCTCGAGCACGACGCCGCGGGGCGCCTTCGCGGGCTCCGCTTCGCCGAAGGCACACCCACGACCGCGAAGGCCCTGCTCACGGGCATCGCCGCGATGACGCAGCTCACGCCGGGCGCCGGCGCGCGCTGGTCCGCCGAGGAGGAAGACGCGGCCGGCTTCTTCGAGGCGAGCTACACACGTGCGGGCAACGCGGTGAAGCGCGCCATCCGCGGCTACACCAGGCTGCACGGCGGCGGCGCGGATCGCCGCATGGTGGTCGAGGGCGACGCGAGCATCACGCTCGGCCCCGACGAGCGGCCCGCGACGCTCACCCTGCGCGCGGCCACGCGTTTCTCGCCGGGCGAGGAGATGCCGGCCGTCGAGGGCGAGATCGCGGCCGCGCTCACGCTCGTCGATCGCGTCCCCGTGGACGCCGCCGAGCTCTGGGCCGCGGAGGAGCGCATCGAGGGATACGGTCCGGCCGCGATGCTCCTCGCCGACAAGGATGCGGGGGCCGGCCGGCGCGCCGACGAGCGACGTGCCGCGGGGGCGAAGCTCGGCGATCTGCGGCGCGCGTTCGTCGAGAGCGGCGAGGCGCCCGAGAGCACGGCGCGCGACCGGCGCCGCGCCAAGCTCGTGGGCCAAGCCTCCGCGGTGCTGCGCCTCGATCCCGCGGCGGCGCTCGACGCCGGCAAGAAGCTCGGCGCCGCCGAGATCGCCGCGGACGACGCGCGCTTCCTCGCCGCGGCGCTCGGCGCGGCCGGCACCGAGGAGGCCTCCGCCGCGCTGGCGCAGGCGCTCGAGAGCAAGGAAGCAAGCCACGAGGCGCGCCTGCAAGCGGCCGCCGCGCTCGCGACCAGCAGCGTGGCCGACGCCGACACCGTGGGCGCGCTCGAGGCGGCGGCGGCGGGAGGCGATCCGGTGGTGCGCAGCACCGCGACGCTCGCCCTCGGCGCGCAGGCGCGCACGCTCGCGTCAGCGGGCGGCGACCTGCCGGTGGATCCGGTAGCGCGCCTCGTCACCGGCTACGCCGACGCGCGCGACCACGACGCCCGCGCCGTCATCCTCAAGGCGCTCGGCAACAGCGGAGATCCCCGCGCGCTCCCGGTGATCCGCAGCGCGCTCGAGAACCCCGCGCTCGAGGCCGCGGCGGTGTACGCGCTCCGCTTCATCCCGGGCGAGGAGGTGGACGCGCTCCTCCACGGCTTCCTGACGTCGCACGATCCGCTCGCCCGCCTCCCCGCGCTCGCGGCCGCGTACTACCGCCCGGCGGCGATGTGGATCCCGTGGCTCGAGGCCGCGCTCGCCACCGAAAAGGACGAGGAAGCACAGTCCGCGATCAAGTCCGCGCTCGCCAAGATGGGCGCCCCCCGCTGAGGCGCGCGAGCATCGGTAGTCCTCGCCGGCGTAGGGACTGCCACGGTCGGAGTGGTGCGGCCCCCGGATCGCGCTCTTCGTGTACGAAGCGCGCCCAAAGGCCCGTGCCCATCGCCGTACCTCCTGACCGACACGGCACCTTCGAGCCGCAGCTCGTCGAGAAGCACCAGACACGATATCCAAAGCCACCTCGAAGCGCTGTACGGCACCGAGATGTCGCCGACGCTCATCTCCTCGGTCGCCGGTGCCGTGTACGACGAGCTTCATGCTTGGCGGGACCGACCGCTGGAATCGATGCATGCGGTCATCTGGCTCGATGCACGGGTCATCAAGGTGCGCGAGCAGGGCGTCGTGCAGAACGAGGCCGCGCCCCTCGCCATCGGCCAGCAGACGCCTCCCTTGTGAAACTGGCATTCACGACGGAGCCCGATTCCGGCACTTGCCCCGGGGAGCCCAAGGTTTGGGACTCCCTCCGTTCGCGACGCGCGACCGAGAGAATGCCGTTCTCGGCAACTGGCATTCACGACGAAGCGGAGCGCTCCGGCGTTCGCGCCCGGGATTCCAGAAGGGCCGTTCGCGCTTGCGGGGACGTTCGCGCATCGGCGCGCGGCTCGCGCCCTTCGGGCAAGGGCACGAGCCGCACGCCCGGCACGCCATCACGTGCGGTGATGAAGCAGGCTGGCGCGCCGATGGCGATGGTGTAGATTGCGGTCCGGGTCTTCCGTAGACCGCGAGCTCCTCCTGGAGACGTGACAGCGCTCCTGGTCGAGTCGAGGCCTTGGGTACCCGCGCGGCCCTATCGCCGCACAAGCCACGTGTTGACTCTGCGAAGTGAGCCAACCAGTCGTCGATCCACGACGCTGGTCAGGGGTTGTATGCCTGGCAATCAATGTTGCACTTGTTGTCGAACACGCAGTGCTCGGGGAGATCGGGCGTGCTGTCGAACTGCGGGCAAACGCACCCGAGCGCGGGATAGTAGGGGTTCTTCAGGCTACAACCGCAGTCGAGGAGAAGATACGGCGCAGGCGAGAGCTGCTCGCACGAGTTGAAGTCGAACGTCTTCTGGGCGTCGACCGACGTGCAGACGATCGTGTTCTTGTTGTAGCCCGGGTAAAGCACCTCGCCGACGGTCGCGTTCGGATAATTCTGCGTGAAGATGTCATCAATGTCGTAGCAGGTGAAGTTGTGGTTTCCGTCGTTGAGTACGGGACCGTAGCACTGTGGCTGGGTGTGAATCTCGTAGGTGAACGTCCAGGTGCCCGTGTAGCCGTCGGAGCTGAGGTCCTCGGTGGGACAAAGACTCTCGAAGCCGTTGTCGTAGGTATACGGGTTGATCGGGTGCCCCTCGGCATCGAAGTCGAAGCACACGGTGATATCGCTGGTGCAGGGGTACTTGGGGTCGGCGGGCGGCGAGCGATACGCATGGATCTTCACCGAGTTGTACGCGAAGTTGGCGCCGCTCAGCGCCAGACCGACGGTCGCCGTCGTTCCGTCCGTCCCCTCGTCGCTCGGCGGCGGCGTCTGTGTATTGCACGCGCTCATGGCCACGAGACCCACCATCGAAAGGCCCACGATCTGCTTGGTCACCTTGCTCGTCTTCATGACTGCCTCCTTCACGTTCGGAACATTTCGCTCACTGCAATTCGACACGACCGCTCCGCCTTCGTCGACGCGAGGTGGCGTTTGCCCGTTCGGCGCAGCGAGCGAGTTGCCCTCGGCGAGCACCTCGGCTCTCGCGGCGAGAACGCCGGCTGAAACCACGCGAGCCTCACGTCGACGCTATCGCGCTCTTGCGGAGCCACGAAGCGACGGAGCAACGGGAGACTAGCCTGGAGTATCGCCCTGGCAAGGGAACATCCGCCACACACCCCATTTGTGTGACCTTGGCAGCGCAAGAGCGATGTCCAGACGCGAGCCCGACGTCACGAGCATCGGTATTCCGTAAGGTGGTCACCAGAGTGCTCCCTGATCTGGCTCCGTAGGCGTCGCGCAGAAAGCAGCGGGGAATCGCGCCAAATTTCGGGAACAGCCGTACCGGGCCCGAACGAAAGCCGCTCTAGAGGCGTGAGCCCCCCGTCGGGCGCCTTCGGAGAACGGAAGCAAAGTGAAGCGCAACCCGCGTAGGCGGAACACGACGTTGCGGTCGCCTTTCTCCAAACCCAACACCGGCTGTGCGAGTGGCAATCGCTCAGACCATTCAAAGAGACCACTGCGCGTCGTCTCCGGACGCCCGCCCTCGAGGCTGCGGCCCAGACGCCGAAGCGCCGACGGCGCCTTCTCGACGTGGCCTCGCGGAGCCCTCGCGTCTCGCGGGTGAAGCGGTCCTTTTTCCGGCACCTGCGCAGACCGACACACCCGCATAGAGGCCTTGTCCAAGATTGGTACAAGAGGAGGAACACCATCTCTCCCGGCGCCCCGGAGCCACCCGATCTGCGCTGCACGGTGCGAACGAAGGAGCGCTCTTTCCTGCATCGTGGCGTCGCAGACGACAGCACCTCGCCCCTTCCCAACGAGCCTGTTCTGCTTGCGTCCGCGACGGTTGGCGCCGATATGGGCAGACGTCCCTAGCTCGTTTGCTCACGACCGCGCGTGAAGGACGGCAGCGCGCCGCGCTCGACCGCCAGTCCTCGTGAGACGTCACGAGACGTCCCAGGCCATTCGGGATCCACGAAGACCGCCGTCACGAAAGCAGTGCTCCGGCGAGGGTCCTTGCGGAGCGCGCATCGACGCCGGGGGAGCGCGAAGGCGGCGTGGAGCCGCCGTATGTTCGATATCCGCACAGGCCGCGTCCAACGTTGGTGCGAGAGGAGGAACACCATCTCTCCCGGCGCCCCGGAACCACCCAATCTGCGCCGCACGGTGCGACCGAAGGAGCTCTTTTCCGTATCGTGGCGTCGCAGACGACGGCATTTCGACCTGCTATGGCTCGTGGCTGCAACGGCAGAATCAGTGATGCCCTCGCCGGGAAAAGGTGCCCAGCGCGGCTGGAGATTGCCTACTCTCGTCCGGGAGACCGTGTTTGACTCCCCCGCTGACGCGGTCCATGACTTCGCCGTTGGCAGGGCCGGCAGGGGGTCGTGCGTTCGTTCCTGCATCGACGGCTTGACGACACGTCGCCCGACGAGCTTCGGCTCGTCTGACGTAGGCCACTCGATGAGGGCAACAGGAGTAACGCTGCTTCGGTATCCCAGGCGTAATCATCGCTGAACATTTCGTCTGGGAGCGTCCCGCGAGAATGCCGCATGACTGATGTGGAGGTTCACTTGAGATCTAGCAATGGCCTCGTCCTTCGGTTCTCGTCTTCGCATATCGCCACACCCATCTTCATTCTCCCGCTGGTGCTCGGGCTGGGCTGCCGTGGCGCGGTGTCCGACGAGTCGGCGAGGGGCAACCTCGCCGCGGATACCGCGGTTGCACAGCAGGCCTTGTGGAGCCCGCCGAGCATCGACATCAGCCGCTCATTGACGGTGACGGATCTTCCGACGCTCGGGGCGAAGTCCGCCGGTGGGCCGGAGCGCTTCACGGTGGAGCGGGTGCTCGGCCGCATCGCCGTCACCTCCGGCCTCGGCGCCTCCTTCGGCGCCGCCCAGCTCTATCAGCGGTTGTTCGACACCAACAACACGAAGGCCGGCGGCTTCGTGGCCGATGGGCAGCACTGCGACGACGAAAAAGACGCGCAGGGCAACCCGACGCTGAACGGTGCTCCCCTCGAGTGTCCGCGTCAGGAAGGCGTGCTCGCCGACCTCGCCGCGCACAACCCGTTCTGCAGCGGCGAGAACTGCGATCCGTATTCGCCCATTGCCATCGTCAACCGTTTCGATCTCGCTCCGGCCAACGGGCAAACGTGCGGTCAATATCGTATCGTCTTCGGCAAGGGCGTCGGAGCCACGCCCGTCGAAACCGCTGGCAATCAAGACGTGCTCGACCGCAATCTGATCATCTTCGAGGCGGTTCTCCGCAACCCGACGCCGTACAAGGGCCTCGCGGGCTGCGCCCCGGTGGTCGAGTTCTGGGCCGGGCTGAGCAAGATCGACGATTTCGCCCAGCGAGCCGCAGAGCTGGATCGCTTCTTCTTCAAGGGATTGCCCGGCTTCGGGCCGGCCATCACCTTCGACAACTTCACGGGCGCAGTGGATCGATTCACGGGTGTGCAGCTCAGCGGGCAGATCCGCACCAACCAGTTCATGTTCAACGTCAGCACGCAGGCGTGGCAGCTCCGCGAGTACAACGTAGCTCGGGACTGCTCGAAGGCTCACCAGCCCTGCGGTCCGCGCGTCCTGATGGTGCCGCCGAAGCTCAACCCGGACGCCCGCCTGTTCGACCCCAACAACACGAGCCCCGCGGCGCTGGCGTTCCGCAACCCCTACACCCCCTTCGGGTTCATCAGCCAGGTGTCGGCGCTCGCCATCCGCGACCTGAACCTCCTCAACATGAATGGTTTGGATCCGGCGTTCAACGGCGCGCAGAGCACGTCTTCGCCGAACTTGGGGGCGCAGGTTCTCGACGACAGCAACTACAATCCCATCTTCGATCCGGCGAGCTCGTTCGCCGGATCGATCCAGGCGGAGCTCACGCGGATCGGAAGCGATCTGACGCCCACCGAGATCGTGCGCCGGGCCCAGAGCCAGGCATGCGCGGGCTGCCACGAGCTCGCTACGTCGACGGCCGGGATCTTCGGCGGATCTCCCAACGCCAACGGTCTTGGTGATGGCCTCACGTGGCCGGACGCCGCGTTCGGCCTGATCCCGCTCAACGCGTTCACACAGACGTCCGAACAGATCCTCGTGCCGCTCGCGAACGGCGTCACCTGCGACGTTGCCTGCACCGCGAACCCCACGACCTGTCAGTGCGCTTGGGCCGTCTCGCCCGCGCTCACCGACGTCTTTCTGCCCTTCCGTCGAGACAACATGATTGCGTTCCTCTCGAGGCTCTACAACGGCGTGGGGGGGTGGATCGACGATCCCGATCCTGCCCCCAGCCGGATGAAGGGCAGCCCGGACAACTGACGCTTCGACTCTCGGTCGCGGCGGACAGTGGCTGGCACCAGACGGTGGATCGAGCGCGAGCTCGCCCTGCCCCTGATCCACGGTGCTCGGTGCGCTGATGGGTCGATGGCCGTGGGCGGGCAGCGCGCGCGACCTTCGTGCGGCGCTACGTTGCCGGGCGTGACACGAACCCCGAATGTACGCGCCATGTCGACCGTCGGCCGGATGTCACGCTGCGGCCGTGCCCCGCGATCCCGTCGGCCGCGATAACGCTACCAGCCTGAAACGTCCTATCGTCGCGTCGGCGAGCCAACTTGGGCGCTTGCAATGGATCCGCGGCAAGCTCGGCCCCTTCGCTGTCGCTATCTGCGCCTTGCTGGCGTCTTCTTTGCCGCTGCTGACGACGACGCTGCCGCCGCCGGCGCCGCTCCGCCCCCCGCTCCCGCTGCCGCCGGCGCCGCTCCGCCCCCCGCTCCCGCTGCCGCCGGCGCCGCTCCGCCCCCCGCTCCTGCTGCCGGCGCCGCTCCGCCCCCCGCTCCCGCTGCTGGCGCCGCTCCACCCCACGCTGCCGGCGTCTTCTTTGCCGCGGCTGACGACGCCGCCGCCGCCGCTCCACCCCACGCTGCCGGCGTCTTCTTTGCCGCTGCTGACGACGACGCTGCCGCCGCCGCCGGCGCCGCTCCCGCTCCCGCGCCCGCGCCCGCTGCCGCTGGCGCCGCTCCCGCTGCCGCTGCCGCCGGCGCTGCTCCGCCTCCCGCTCCCGCAGCAGCGAGCGCTCCCCAACCGACCTCCACGACGATGGGAAGGTGATCTGACCCATGGAACCGCCTCGACGTACGCAGCGTCCTGCACGTGAGGCCGTCGATGTTGGAGATGGCGTAGTCGTATATCTTGTTTGCAAACGTCGGAAGATCCGGTCTGCAGATGAAGCGATCGAGGTGGAGATGGATGCATGCCTTGGCGAGCGCATCCGGCTCGATGTTCATGTCACCGAGGAGGACCCATGGCTCTCCGCAGTCCCCGCCGTGCCTCGCGAAGATCGCGTAGATCAGGAAGAGCAACGCCTTCTTCGCGCTGCTGTTGCGGGCCGGTGCGTGGAAGAGATAGACGTGAATGACACCTTCGAGCTTGATGTACCCGACGCCGCGGTCCACGAGTTGCTCGAAGGCATTCCCGCCCTTCAACCGCAACTCCTTGTAGTCGTTGGACGCCGCCGGAGTGTAGGAGGCAAGCTGGACAGTCTTGCTCGCTGCGTTGAGCGCCCCGTAACAAAGCTGCTGCGCAGTCCCGGCTCTGTAGTTGATGGACTGCGCTTGGGGAAAAGGACAGTTGTGTATGAGCTCGCAAAAAAGACTCAGGTCGGCATCGACGGATTTGCTGACGCGAGTGATGGCCTCTGCCCGCTCTGCGTCGGATCCGTTGGAGAGATGTCGCACGTTCCAAAACAGAATTGTCGGCATGCTGCTCCCAGGCCGGACACCCAGTGTCCAACCTTCCTCGCGGTTGCGGCTTGGTATTTATGAATCTGACATCACACGACAGACTCGAAGTATCCCGCTGGGGGCGCCCCCCACGAGCACCTCGCTCGGAATCCCGTGGTCGTAATGAGCGGTCCGACGCGCAACACACACGGGTTGCGAACGCCCCTGCGACCCAAGGACGATTCAGCCACCAACCTCCTCGAGCAAGTTTGGGACCACAGGACGATTGCGTGCATCACGAGCGCGTGGCTCGGAGAAGGTCAGCACGATGCGTGGCCAGGACGGGGCGGCCAGTGGCCGGCCACTGGCCGGCCACTGGCCGGCCTCCTGGTAGGCGCCTCGCGAGCGTGGGACGAGGCGGAGCCCTGCGCGATGTCAGGCGCGTGTGCCCCCGTCGGCCAGCGGCAACGCTCCCCGGCTGGCTTGCCGTCAGCCTGGAGGCCGACGATGTCCGTTCATTGCACGAAGCGAATGGTCATGACGAACGTGCTCGGCACCGGCCTGCCATTCGCATCGACGACGGGGAAGAAGAGCTGGCGCTTGGCGCACGCGACGGCCTCCTCGGCGAAGCCGTAGCCTCGATCGACGAGCGCGACGGCTCCCTCGACGGTGCCCTGCGCGCCGACGGTGATCTTCACGGGCACGCTCGTGGATTCGACGGCGGCCTTCACAGCTTCCTTCGGGAAGGTGCATTTCCAGTCGGTCGTCTTGGGGCGGGGGCGCGGAGGAGAGGGCGCGAGGGGCTTGCTGGGAGGCTTGGCGACGTCGCCCACGACCATGAACACGTCGTCGCCGCTCGCGTCGTCGGAGCGGACGTCGCGAAGGGGCGGCGCGCTGGTGTTGGGCGCGCGCGGCGGCGCGATCGCGGCGGGAGCACGCGGCGGAGGCGCGCTGGAGGCCGCAGGCGGCGCGGCGATCGGAGCGGGCGCCTCGGCCTGGACGGCGGGCGCGGGGACGCCAACGACCACGGGCGCCGAAGGCGAGGCCGCGCACGCGGCGAGCGAGACGGCGAGCCCGGACAGGATGGCGCGAGGCGGATGCATCGAGGGTGCTCCTCGCCGCGTATCACGAGCAGCGCGCCAACTCCATCGAGGCACGGGCCTCGTCGACGGACGACCCAAACTTATTAGGGTCCCGAGCCAACATCCATCGGTGGGAGCCCGCCCCGGACGCGCTCACGATGCCCTCGCCGCGCGGTGGCGCGCCGGCAGAAGGAGAAGCGCGGATGAGCCCCCAAGTCCCTCCCGTACGGTCCCCATTCGTAGGAGTCCCTCGTTGGCGGAGATGCCTCGAAGCGCTGACGTCATCGGCCCTCGTCATCGGCACGGCTGGGCCGGCGCTCGCGGAGAGGCTGCCGGAGCTCGCCCATCAGGACAGGAGCGCAATATCGGTGATGGGCAAGCCCTTGTGGGCGCTCGATCGCATCGATCAGCGGGAGAGCAGCGGTGACAAGCTCTTCGACAAAAAGTTTCGTCCGTATCGCGACAGCGATGGAGACGGCGTCGTCGTCTATGTCATCGACTCCGGGGTGAGCCCAGTCAGCTCTCTCCTTTCCGGCGTCAAGCTCCATCAGCTCGGCGTCGACGCCAACCTCGAGGTGAAATTGGAGACTCCGCAGGACTACGAAGACCACGGAACCGGGGTCGTGGGCATCCTCGCCGGGACGGAGATCGGTGTCGCGCCGAAGGTCACCATCGTCATGGTGCGGACTGGATACATCGATGAAAACAACACATACCGACTTCCCTACGATCGCATTCGATCAGCGCTGAATTGGGTCCGCGGCAGCATTCGAAGCATCAAGAATGACAACAGCCGTCCTTTCAAGAGCGCTGTCGTGAACATCAGCATGGGCGAGAAGAGCAACTACAATGGGCCCGACAAGCCCCAGGTCATGGCCGATTTCAAGCAGCGGGTGCAGGCGATCACGAGCGAGGGTGTTCCCGTCGTCATCGCCGCAGCCAACGCAGGCGCGCAGAGCTGCAATTCGGTCTTCAGCGCCATCGGTGGCGACGCTCGGACGAATTCCGATGCCGTCCCTGGGGTGATCGTGGTCGGCGCGTCGACCGAGCAAGACGAGATGTTGGACGGTAGCAACTATGGTCGCTGCGTCGATCTGCTCGCCCCCGGAGATCGCGTCGACACCGTGAATTCCATGGGCGGCGCGGCCTGGCCGAGCGGGACCTCGTTTGCCGCGCCGTACGTGACCGGCGTTTTGGCCCTGCTCACCCAGGCCGAGCCTCCGGGCACCTGGGACTCATCGTATGCACAGGCCATCAAAGACAAGCTCCTTCGCGCCGCCACCCAGGGGCGGATCGATCTCTCGGCATGCGACACCTTGAGCACCGCAAACGAACGCGACGAATGCTTGAAGACGCCGAATCGATTGCTCTACCTGCACTGGAGAGGCATCGAGATGACCGGCTGCGCCGACAGGGACAAGCCGCAACGCACGCCGCTGTTCCAGAGTGGGCGTGGAACGCACCTGGGCAAGCTCACTCTGGATAGCCCGCTCGGGGACAAGGACTACCTCTCGCTCTCGCTGAAGGATGCCGGATTCTGGTCATTCACTCTAGCACAGGCCGACGCGTGGCCTTGGGAAGTGGTCAAAAAGACCTCGACGGGGAGCTTCCACTGGAAAATCGCGTACACGAGCCGGAAGAGCCCCCTTACCTTGCTCGACGTCCTGGCCCACGCTTCGGGTGACCTCCTGGCTCCGATTCCCTATCTGGGCTACACGCCGCAGCAGACCGTCCCGTGCCTTCCGTACACGCTTCGATATGAATACGAGATCGACCCCACACCCGCGCCGAGCCACAAGAACAAGGACGAGCTGAAGCGCGCAACGACGCCGTATCCGCCCGTCCAGCTCGTCGACGTGCCCGCGCCCGCCTTCTGCAGCAGGCCGCGCGCGGTCGACGCCGACTGCTTGAGCGATCATCCGAACCACGTCTTCGTCGGCGACTTCGATGGTGACGGCCGGGCCGACATCCTCTCTGCCAACACCAACTTCGATGTCTTCTTCTCGCGCGGCGACGGCACGTTCTCCCTCGGATCGAGCGCGCCGCCGGGCCTCTCCGAGCCGACGGCCTCCGCGTGCCTCAGCGAGGCTCCGAACCGCGTCCTCACGGGGGACTTCAACGGCGATGGGCGCACCGATCTGCTCCTCGTGCCCGAGCCGCGCCGGGACCTCATCGTGGTCGACCCGGAGCTCACGTTGCTGCTCTCGCAGGGCGATGGCAGCTTCTTCCGCCTCTCCGGCGGCACCACGGTCGACGCCCCGATCGCCGAGGCGCCTCCCGGCGACGACGGCGGCGGTGCGATGCCCGCGCCCGAGCCCCCCGAGAGCCCAGCACAGCCGGCCCCGGTCTTCGCGCCGCCCAGCGACTTCGTTTCCGCGTCCGCGCCCGCGCCCTCCGCAGCCGGAGGAGACCCGGCCACGGTGAGCACCGTCCAGGTCCCGCCGCCCGGGCCGCCGCCGCTGGTGAGCGACGTGGCGGGACACGTCGTCGTAGGGGACATCGACGGCGACGGCGCATCGGACGTGGTCTCGGTGATGGAAGGCACGTCGGTGCTCACGACGCTGCGCTCGAACCGCAACGGCACCTTCACCCGCGCGGTGTGGGAGTCGCAGACGCGGCTCTGGCCGCAGGATCACCTGCTCGCAGGCGACTTCAACGGCGACGGGCTCACCGATCTCCTGATCGTGGACGCGTCGACGACGCGCACGTTGCTCTCGAACGGCGATGGCTCCTTCCAGCTCGTCGAGGCGCCCCGCGCCTTCGGCGGCGCGCCGTGCGCCGGCACCTCGGCCGTGCCGCGCCTCGGCGACTTCAACGGCGATGGCCGCACCGACTTCCTGGTCATCGGCGAGAGCCTCACGGTGTACCTCGCCGCGGGTGATGGCACCTTCGTGCCCAACGTCGCGCCTCCGTCGGGGCCGAGCGGCACGGACGTGTGCAGCGGCCTCGTGGCCAGCGGCGATCGGATCTTCGTCGGCGACGTCGACGGCGACGGCTATGCCGACCTCGTCGCGGCGGGCTCGCCCATCGAGGTCTGGATCGGTGATCGGAACGGCACGCTCACGTGGTTCCCGGAGACCGCGCTGAGCTGGCCCGCGGCCTGCCCCGACGGCTGCGTCGAGGCCAGCCCGAACCACACGCTCGCAGCCGATCTGGAGGGCAACGGTGGGCTCGATCTGTTCACCGTGCGCGACGGCCGCGTCCGCGCCGTGCTCTTCGACCCGCGGTCCGAGCCCGCGGCACGGGTCGCCTGGAAGAACGGCGCACCGCCGGCCGCGAGCGGCGACGCCCACTGCGGCGTCCTCGATGTGATGGGCAAGGTGGACGGCGTTTCGTGCGAGGCCGAGGCTCGTCCGTTCATGTGCTGGAACGCGGCGGGCAGCTTCTACGTCACGCGGGCCTGGGGAAGATGGAGCGAAGGCTTCGCCGCGTGCGCGCGCGAGTCCGAGGGACACTACACGTTCTCGGTGCCCCTGACGTTGGACGAGGCCGCGGCGGCGCCGCTGATCGGGCGCGTCGGCGCCATCGAGGCCTGGGTGAACTTCAGCGATGCCATCGCGCCGGGCACGTGGCAGCCGGATCTGGATCACACGAGCTACGACGGCGAGGCCTGGTGGCCGTGGGCGGCGGGGCAGCCGGCGTACGGCGCCGGGGGACACTGCGCAGCCGTCGACGGCGACGGACTGCGATGGACGCGCGACTGCGCGGAGATGCGCCCCTTCGCGTGCATCACCCCGAGCGGCGCGTGGCACATCTCGCCGTTCATCGGCTCGTTCGATCAGGGCGACCTCGCGTGCGCCCTCGATGGCGGGGGCTACGTGGTCTTCTCGGCCCCGGCCAACACCGCGGAGCAGAGCGAGCTCGCCGACGCCATGCGCGTCGCGGAGGTGAACGACGTCTGGGTGAACCTCACCGATGCGCGCGCGACCGGGCACTGGCAAGCCGAGCCGTCCCGGAGCTGGGTCGAGTTCTCGTGGGCCATGCTGGTCTCGAGCTGGGCGTGGGCGCCCGGCGCGGCGCACGTCCCCGGCCGGGACTGCGCCGTCCAGGAGCAGGACGGCACCTGGAAGCCCTCGGCGTGCTCCGATGATCTCCCCCATGCGTGCGAGGATGATCACGGCAACTGGGCGGTGAAGGCGCGGAGCGCGGGCAACCCGGGAGATCCGTGCGCGGAGCTCGAAGGCGCCTATCACTTCTCGGTGCCCGCGAACGCCGTGGAGAACCTCGCCCTCGCGAGGGCCCACGCGGCGAGCGGCTACAAGAACGATCCCATCTTGCTCGACTACGCCTTCCTCGACCCGAGTCCCTACGACACGGCCCTGCCCGGGCAGTGGAGCGCGATGTGGTGCTCGCGCACGACGTCGCTCCCTCGCGGGCAGGGGCTCGCAGCCGTGCTGATGAGCGGGAGCTGCCGCATCCCCGCGGCCACCGGCGGAAACGTGCACCCCTTCGCGTGCTCGGACGGCGGCAGTCGCTGGTACCTGACACGAGGCGCCGGCACGTGGGATCAAGGCGAGAGCTTCTGCCGCGCGGAGACGCACGGCGCCTACGGCTTCGACGCCCCCGTGTTGACCGATCAGCTCAAGCGGTTCGATCGCATTCGGCGCGCCGCGGGAGAGGACTACGTCTGGTTCAACATGCGGTATTGAGGGGGCCCGCGCCCGCCTGCCGCCCCGCCCTCACCTGCTCGCCGGCCCTCTTGGTGGTCCAGCACCCATCGCACCCAGGGGCCGGCGCTCCCCGCCGGCCACGACGCGGAGCCGCGTGGTATGAGCCAAAGTGGCCCGCCGCCGCCGGCGGAGCCCTGAAGAGCGCCATCTCCCACGCCCAAATCGACGGGTCCATGACTTTGATCGCTCGACGAGGAAACTTCGCGGGCGCTCGTGTCTGGAAGGCACACGGACGCCTCTCATGTTCTCTTCGAGCCTCGCCTGCCCTTGAAGTACGCCGCCGGTCTCCTGGAGCCGCTCGGCGTTCGTACGCTCCGTCACGAGGAGCGCGAGGAGGCCGCGCCGCGCCTGCGTGAGAGCCTCGGGAGCACGGCGTCCCTCGAGGCGAGCTACCAGCGCCACAGCGCGGCCGTGTTCCGCGTCGCTCTCCGCTACGGCCGGGGTGATCTCACCTTCGCGGAGGACGTCACGCACGACGTCTTCCTCGATCTCATGAAGGCGCTCCCCGGCCTCCACGATCTCGACGATCTCGGCGGCTGGCTCTACCGCGCGACGACGAACCGCTGTCTCCGGCGGCTCCGGCGCGAGCGCTTCCTCGAGCTCGCGCCCGTGCGCTGGCTCCTCGAGCAGCGCGCCGGGAAGCCTCGCCCGCCCGACGCCATCGCGATCGCGCGCGACGATCTCCAGCGCGCTTTCGACGCCTTGAACGCCTTGCCGCCCAAGGAGCGCGTGGCGTTCTCGATGTACTACCTCGACGATCAGAGCCAGGAGGAGATCGGGCGCACCCTCGGCCACTCGAAAGGGTACGTCAGCAAGCTGCTCCAGCGCGCGGTCACGCGGCTCCGCGAGGCCGGTTGGGACGTGGCCGATGGGTGAGCGCGACGATCTTCTGACCCGGCTCCGGGGCGTCGACGAGATCCTCGCCAGGGCACGGCCGCGCGCGCCGCAGCAGGCGTGGCTCCTCGCCAGGCTGCGCGCGGCGGACCGCGCCAGGCAGTCGCAGTCGTCCTCGGTGCCTCCGCCGTGGCTCGCCATCCAGCGCGCGTGGCGTCCGCTGGGCGTCACCGCCGGGCTGTGCGCCGCCCTCGCCTTCGCCCTCGCCCTCGGAGTGCGCGCCGGCGACCACGCGCAGCAATCGGTGGAGACGTCCCAAAGCCGTGGGACGCTCGAGCCGACGGCGACGCGGCGCTCACTCACGCAGAGCCCGCCGCGCCCCCGCGCCGAGGGGCCGCGCCATCGCACGCCGACGATCGCGCCGCGCAGCGAGCGAGCGCCGGTGGCTCCCGCGCCGGAGCGCTCGGAGGCGTCCCCGTGGGCTCTACAACCTCGCGCTGTCCCGTGGGGCAGCGAGCTCCCCTCGCCTTCGCCGCGGCTCTCCTCGCGCGATGAGCCGCCGCTTCGAAGCGACGCGTTCCCCGTGGAGCGCGACCCTCTGAGCTCCAGCGCGGCGCGAGCCCGAGGCGCGCCTGCGTCGATCGACGAGCCGCGGGTGCTCTGGGCCGAAGGTCACGCCGAGACCGCTCCAAAGCCGGCAGGCGCCCCTGCCCGGCGCGGACAGAGCACCCCGCCCGCGCCCGGGTCGCACGCGAGCGGCTGCGAGCCGGCCGAGCGCTTGGTCGACAGGGCACGTGCCGACTGCGAGTCGCAAGCACTGGCACTCTCCGATCATGGCCTCGCCTACCTCGATGCTTGTGGAGATGGCCAGTTCCGCGGCCTCGACTATGCGTGCGCACCGGCCTCGGCGCCGCACACGTCCCCTCCGAGCGCCAAGGTTCCAGCCGGTTGCGTCTACGAGAATCTACTCCTCGACGGCGCCTGCAAGACCGAAGAAGACACCCGAGCGGAGGCGCTCCACCGGTGTGAAGAAGCCGGGCTCGCCCTCGCCGAGCTCAATCTCGATCAGGGCAGTTGCAGCGACGGCTTCGAGGGAGCGCGCGCGCTCTGCTGCGAGAAGGGCTCCGAAGACGCTCCGGGCAGGTCAGTGCCAAAGACGAAGCACGTGTGTACGGACGAATCCGATCCCGATTGCCTGAAGTAGCCGGGGCTTCGCCCCCGGATATCGAGTCTCCAGATCTGGTTAGCGACACGACCAAACTGCCGTGTCGCCGGCGCGAGCGTGGGCCTTTTTCCTGGACGAAAGGAAAGCAATCATGTCGCAGAATGCAAAAGATCACATCCAACCTCGCTTGACCGCCTGCGTGAGCGCGTTCGGTCTGGCCCTGACGCTCCTCTGCTGTGGTAAGTCCGGAGACGACAACAACGTCGGAGGCGCCTCGTCCAGCAGCAGCAGCGGTAGCACCAGCAGCAGCACGAGCAGCGGAAGCGGCGGCGCGTCCCCGGTCGATGCACGCGTCGAAGCGTGCCTGCGCATCAACGCCTGTGAGGCGGACGGCGGGACGCCTGTCGGGCTCCAAACCTGCCTTGCCCACCAGCTCGACGAGCCGTGGCTGTGGTCCGCGTCGCCCCTCACCACCATCGACTTCCAGATCATGGAGTGCAAGCTCGCGGCCGCCGACTGCGCCGGCGTCCGCGCGTGCACGCCGAAGGCCAGCGACTTCAGCGCGGCCTGCGTCGACCACGCGGGATCGAGCCTGTGTCAGGACAACATCGCGGTGTTCTGCGACGATGTGGGCGCGCCGCTGGTCGCGATGGACTGCGCCGCTGCCAAGCTCTCTTGCACGTCTTCCGACTACGCCGCCGGCTGCGGCGCCACGGCCTGTGACTACACCACGACCGCGTCGAAGTGCGATCCGAACGACAAGGACGTGCTGATCACCTGCAGCAACTCCGGCTCTCTCACGCGCGTCCATTGCCCGACCCAGTACAGCTACGTGCACGTCCACACCACCGAGGGAGACGAGGTCTTCTCCATCGCGGGAGAGACCTGCGGCTTCGACGAGCAGCGCCAGGCCTTCGGCTGCATCGGCACGGGTGACCCGTGCACCTTCTTCTCTCAGAAGTGCGATGGCTCGGTGCTCGAGACCTGCGCGGGCGGCAAGCTGGCCCGCCGCGACTGCACCAAGCTCGATCCTTCGGGCCAGGGCTGCGGCTTCGTCCAGAGCGGGGAGTTCGCCGGCGCGGCCGCTTGCGGTCTGATCGGCGGCACGTGCGATCTCGGGACCTCGGACGAGTCGTGCAGCGAGGGAGTCATCAAGTATTGCAACTGGAGCACGGAGGCCGAGCTCGATTGCAAAGCGCTGGGCTACACCGGCTGCACCGAGGCCAAGCAGGGAGAGCGCACCATCGCTTACTGCACGAAGTAGGGCGCTGGGCGCCCCCCAATCGAACGACGGAAGAGACGACCGCCGCGCTTCGACGCGGCGGTCGTGGCCCCTCCAATCGTGCCCTGACGTGATGCGCAGCGCCGGCGACGTCACACCGCACAGGGGTAAACAGCGCCCTGCGCCGCTTTTCAACGCTCGCCCCATAGGCCACTTCACCTTTCAGGCGCGGCGCGCGCGATTGCCAATCACCCATCAGCCAGGACTGGCCTCTTGCCAGAATCCAAGAGACCACGGAGCGAGACGGGTGTGCCGTGGCGGGCCGCCCGCCAAGCGGCGACCGTATCGAGGCGTGGGGGCCATGATGTCCGACTGTCACCCTCGCAGCCGCTCTGCTATCTCTGCCTCGGCTCCCACCCGTTCTTGGAGGTTCCCATGCGCAAGCTCGGTGCTCTGCTCCTCGCGTCCCTGCTCCTCTGTGCTTGCGGTGACGAGACCGACTCCGACGTCGATCCCACCGCGACCGAGGCCGAGGCCCCCGGCGCCGAGGCGCAGGCCAGCAACTGCGTCGAGAATCCGAGCGCCTGCATGGATCACAACTGAGCCGCGTGCGCTCGATGCATTGAGGTCACCACCCGATATCGCGTGCTTCGCTCCGTTTTTGCGGACATCGGTCCTCGGGGATGTCGGTGCCGTAAACACACGAGCTTCCGCAGGCTCCGGAAGCGCGACCCGATTGAGAGGTTTCCGCCGAAGCCTCACTCCACGCGCAGCCACCGTCCCTGTGCCTGCGGCTTTTCCAAGTCGCTCCCGCGCCGCAACACGTCGAGGGCCTCGTCGGCGCCGGGCTTGGACACGCGGCTCATCTTCGGCGGCTCGGGGGGCACGCACGCTCCGCGCCGCCGGCGTGACGACGCTCGAAGCCGCGGCGGCGGGCTGCGGGACAGGGGCGGCGGAGGCGCGGCGCCGCGTCGATCGGGGCGCAGGCGGCGACGAAGCCCCACGGCTCCGCGCCGGACGGAGAACGGTCCACATCTCGATTCCACCACGCCTGTGAGCGCCGGTTCTCGCCCCGCCCGCCATCTCCAGCGCGGACTGGGCCCGCGCCATGGTCCCCGCCTTGCACACGGCCGCGCGATGCGTCGTGCCGCCTTCCTCGCCCTCCTGCTGGTCCTCCTCCCCGGCTGCGGATTCACCAAGGCCATTGGCCTCGGCACCGGAGCCGTCGGCGCCGCTGGCAGCATCGCCGGCTTCATCGTGCTCAGCGTCGCTGTCAAGCACTCGGTGCCGGACGAGGACGAGCCGGCGATCTGGGACACCAAGAAGGAATTCGTCGCCTCCGGCGCGCTCATCGGCGGCGGCATGGCGCTCGCGCTCGTGGGCGCGGGGCTCTATCTCCTGTCCGACACCATCGAAAAGAAGCTGCAAAAGCCCCCCGCCAAGAAGCCGCCGGCCGAAGACCCTGCGCCCACGCGGGAGAGCACACCGGGGGAATACGAGATCAAATAGGCACCTCGACACGAGGTCTCTGCCAGGCGGGTAACCGTTCCAAGCGGGTTCGCGAACGGAACACCCGACCCACGATCCAGCTCTCCTCACCGGAGTCCTGCGTGATTCAGGCTCGTGCGCTCGCACCGTCAGCGCCGCTCTTGCAGCGCCCGGTTGTAGCGCTCGACGAAGCGCTTGGCTTGGCTCTTCGAGAGGTGGTGGTCCTTCGTTCCGCCGTCGCGGGGCGTGAGCAGGATGCCCATGCCCATCGCCAGCGTCGCGAGGCCGAGGCCACCGAGCATACCGCCCGCGATCCTCGCCCGGTTGCGCTCGTCCGGCGTGCTGCCGGCTTTGTCGGCGAGCTCGGCCACGCCGAAGCCGGCCGGGATGAGGAGGGCGCCCAAGATCCCGGTCGTCGCGACACCCAGCCAGCGATCCTCGCCGAAATGATCGCGGTCGAAGTCGTCGAGCTCGTGCGATCCGGTACGCGCTCGGTAGCGCTGCACGAACGTGTTCTCGCTGATGCAACCCGATCGGGTGCAGAGCTCGAACCGATCGGGGTTGTGCGGATCGTCGCGAACCTCGATCCGCTCGTGTTGCGGTGCTTCGCGCTCCGGCGCCGGTCGCGGCGCGTCGCGACGTTGCTCGTACGCAGCCTCGATGGTGACCGCCAGAAATCCACGCACGGCGTGGCGCGAGGCCAACGTCAGCTCCAGCGAGCGCCCGCCGTCCTCGAAGGCCACGTCCGCGTCGCCGCCGGGCATGGTCGGCCGGCCGCTCGCGATCTCACCCTCGCCGAAGGTCAACGCGCGCACGTAGCCCACGCCGCACGAAGCCTGCCGGCAGCACGTCGCATAGGCCTTCGTCTCCGCCTTCTCGACGCGACGGATCGCGGCGAAGTGATAGTAGACGTACGACTTCCCGTCGGCCGACGGCACGCGCGTCGCGTCCTCGATCTCGGCCTCGCGGGGCCGAGCTTCGACGTCGATGAGCGCGTCCGCGCACGGGTTCTTGGCGAGCTGATCGACGAGCGGACGCGTCGCATCGTAAGGCTCGAGCAGGATGCGGCCGAGCAACCCGTCGTCCTGCGGAGGCGGCTCGAGGAGGTGCTCGTCGTCGAGAAGGGGTGAGCGCGGGCGGGACGCCGCAAAAGCCCCTCCATGAACGATGGGATACGTGCTCTTCACGCAACCGAGCCCGCCCCCGAGGGCGAGCACCGCGAGCATGCACGCGGTGCGCTTTGCGCTCTGGGCGATCGACTGACATGCACGGCTTCGCATGCAGAGACGCTAATCAGCGGCCCGGAGCCTGCCGCTTAACAGCGTTTAATCGAGCGGTATGCGCGCCGTGGGCGAGCGCGTCGATCTCGGCCCGGTTCACCTGCTGCCGTCTCCGTCAGGCTCCGATCCTTGGCCGCTTCGTGATCCGCGAGCGCCTCGTCGATGCTGCGTCGAAGGCGCCTGCGCGCGCGGGACGTGCTCCAGACGAGCCCGCCTTGACCCGGGCCAGCCGCGCCGCGGAAGATGCCGCGCGTGTCGCGCGTGGATCTGGTGGTCGCCTCCTTTCTCCTCCTCGGCTGCGGCGCGCGCTCGGCGCTCGTCGACGCGTCCAGCACAGCGGGGACCGGCGCGGCCCCCGCGTGCGACCCGGGCGCGATCGTGCAGCCCATCCTCACCATCGACGAGCCCGACGACGACGAGCAGTCGCCGTCCCTCACCCCGCTCGCGGATGGGCGGGTCGGCATCGCGATCGCCGCGCGGCCGCTCAGCATCGTCCAGGCCCCGTGGGCCAAGGTGGGCGCGTTCGACGCCTGGGGCGCGTGGCCGCCCGCGGCGCCCGTGCTCTCCAAGGTGACCGACACGTTCGGGGGCCAGGTGCCCGGGAGCTTCGTCGCCGCGGCGGCGTCGCGCGTCGGCAGCACGGACGCGGGCTTCGCCGTGCTGGCCACCGGGCCGAACGCGCAGCTGTTCCGCGCGCTGGATCCCGGCGGCACCTCGACGGCGAGCGGGGCCCTGCACTGGGTCGGCGCGGGCCTCACCGTCGCCGCCGACGAGGCCGGGACGGCGCACCTCGTGGCCACCCAACACGGGACGACGCTCGACGTGGCGGTCGTCAACGACGGGGGCACGCTGGAGTACCCGACCACCGCGTGCGCGACCGGGCCGCTCGCCGCCGACGCGCTCCCGTGGGGCGGCGGCTTCCTGCTCGCGGCCGCGACGGGGACCGGGCTCGCCTGGCAGACCGACGAGGTCCCCTGCGAGGTGATCGGCCCGGTCGAGGCTGCAAGCACCCTGCAGATCGCCCGCGTCTCTTCGGCGGGGGCGCCGTCACCCAGCTCGCCGAGCGTCGGCGGGATCGGCCCCGTGGTCCGGCTCCGCCTCGCGCGGCGCGGCGTGGGCGGCTGGGCGGTGTGGACGACCGCGGTGCCCTCCGGCGTGCCCGTTGGGCTGCACCTGATGCGCCTCGAGGCGGACGGCGACGGCTTCCTTCCTCTCATCCACCCGGCGGTGGGCAACGAGATCGATCCCAACACGTTCGCGATCGCGCCGCTCGGCGAGGATCACCTGGCCGTCGCCGTGGTCGAGCTCCGCAGCGCCGGCGCGGTGCTGGTGGTGCGGCGGTACGACGGCCAGGGGAAGGAGGTCTGGGCGAGGGACATCGCGGTGGAGACCGAGGTGCCGAGCCCCGTGACCCTGCTCGCCTCCCCCGGCGGGGACGCGCTGCTCCTCGTGTGGTCGGAGCGCCAGCCCACCGCATCCATCCGGCGGCTCCGGGCCGCACGGCTCGGGTGCCTCGGCGACGAGTGAGAGCCGCCCCGTCGCGCGCACCTCCGCCGGCTCGGCCTCCGCCTCCGCACATCCGATCGCGCGCTCCGCAGATCGAACCTCCGCCTCCGTGGCCCCGAGCGCTGCTTCCGCAGGTCGCGTCCGCGCTTTCGACGGCTCGGCCTGCACCTCCGCAGATCGAATCTCCGCCTCCGGAGGTTCGGCCTGCGCCTCCGCACATTGGCTCTCCGCCCCCGCACATCGCCTCTCCACCACCGCACATCGGCTCTACGCCTCCGCACATCGGCTCTACGCCTCCGCACATCGGGTCTCCGCCTCCGCAAACCCACTCCGCGCCGCGCGGGAACAGAACCGCGCTCTCGCACGTCCCCATGCCGGAGGGAGGTTTCCCATGTCGGACGATTTCATCCCCGCCAATGACGACGAGTTCAACAAGGCGCAGACCAAGCTGGTCGACGCCGTCACCGCGGACCCGGCGAGGTTCGGGGTCACGGCGCAGGACGTGACCGCGCTCCAGGCCGCGCAGGCCGCGTGGACGGCGGCCTATCCGGCGCACATCAAGGCGCAGCAACAGGCGCAGACGGCGACGCGCGCCAAGGAGATCGCGAGAGAGAACCTGGAGGCGATCGTGCGCTCTACCGCGCGCAAGATCAACGGCACGCACGGCATGGACAACGCCACGCGCGCCGAGGCGGGCCTACCGCAGCGGAGCGGCGGCCGCGCGGTGATCGGCGCGCCCGCGACTCGGCCGCTCGGGCGTATCGAGATCAAGCCCAACCGCACGATGGTGATCCACTTCGTCGACGAGTCCACGCCGCAGCGGCTCGCCAAGCCGCAGGGCGTGCACGGTTGCCAGATATGGCAGTTCATCGGCGACGCGCCGCCCGCCGACGCGAGCGGGTGGGCGTTCATCGCGCTCGACACGCGCACGCCGTACGCCGACGAGCACGAGGCCGAAGACGCCGGGAAGCTCGCGCACTATCGCCTGCGCTGGCAGAACACCAAGGGCGAGCCCGGCCCCTGGAGCGACGTGATCACGGCCCGCATCCCTGCCTGATCCTCATTCACGACCGCGCGCGAACAGAAGGCGTGAACCGGCCTGCGACACGAGCCGCGGCCACCGTGCACCTCCGTCGAGCTTCGGCGTCAGCGGCGTTCACCACGGATTGAAGAATTTGCTGTTGGCGCAGCACCAGCTCCCGGAAAACGCAGGGGTCTCGTTGCTGTTCCCTCCGGTACAACCGCGGCAAAACTTGATCTGGCCATCATCGCAACACCTGGTGAACATCGGAGGATCGAACGTCTCGTGATCCGGCGCGGCGACGAGCACCGTCCCGACGTCGAGGGAGATCGTCACGGGCTGGCCGTCGTCACCGCCCGACAGGGGGGCGAACTGGGGCTGCACCATGGTCCCCGGCGGGAGCCCGAGCTCGCTCGTCGTGTCATCGTCCAGCGGGATGGCCTCTTTCACGGCCAGGCCCCCTCTGCCGAAGAGGAAGTCCGGCCTCGTGAGGTAGGTGAGCACGACGCGATCACGCGAGACCGCGGTCAGGATCTCCGTGGGATCGGACGCGCCAAAGCCGAAGCTGCAAACGTTCGTCCCCTTGGTGTCTCCGCACGCGCCGTCTTGTTCGAGGTAAACAGTCCTGGTGCCGATTTGGGGGCCGGTCACGGCGCTCTGTGCCTGACCGATCGGGTCCGTGACCTCCGCAGAGCTGCATCGGAGCATGGGCAGTGCGGTCAGGATCGAGATGGCGAGCGCGAGCTTCTTGGTCATCGATGTCTCCTGTCAGGCGAGATGGACGACGGCGCTCCGCCCGATGACGAGGTCGGGCGGTGCACCGTCGAGTCTGTGGAACGCGGGGCTTACGCCGCGGCGGACAGGAGTTTGGACACACGAAAGGAGCACCGGCGCATTTTCTCGCCGGCACGCGCGAACACCCGCTCATGCGCCGAGGGCACAGCCAGGACGCGCTCGGCCGATTGCTCTGCTGGATGAAGGACACCATCCCTCTTCACGAGCCGAGCAGCGCCATGGAAAGGCGCTTCGCTACCTACAGAATCAAGGGTTTCGACGGACGGCGTCCTCGACGACCCGCGGATCCCGATTCACGACGATGACTCCGAAGCGAAGCTCGGGATCATCGCGCTGGCCCGTCAGCGTGTCTGGCGCAACCGTCGGAGCGGCGTTGCCAAACAACACCGTCGATCGGTCGGGGCTCAGCTCGGCAAGGCGCGACTTCGGGTGATCCTGAGTCCGCATGCGTGCGCGAGAACCATGGAAGCCTTGGATCCGAATCGAACGACAAGGCCGAAGACGAACATCATCTTGCCGCCGGAGGACGAGCACGCGTTCACGCTCTCTCCGCTGTCTGTCGGCTACGAGAAGCGCTTCGACCACCAGGAGACGAGCCGTGCCCAGGCGCCGGGGCGCGAGACGCCGGGCCCCGACGGCAGGTGGGCGTCGAGCAGGCCCTTGGCCTTCAGCTCCTCGAAGGCGCGCGGGTGGAGCTTGATGATCAGCGTCACGTCGTTCGGATTGGGGACGACGTAGAGGCGCTCCTCCTTTCCCAGCGACTCGGCCGCCGCATTGAGCGTCGCGAGATACGCGTCGTACGGGGCGGGAGCGGCGGGCTCGGGCGGCTCGGGCAATCCGAGCATGGCCACGAGACCGTCGACGAAGTCATCGGTCGAGTCGTCCGCCCACTCGCCCGAGAGCAGGAGCCCCTCGTGCATGCGCCACCCGTGCTCACACCGGACGGCCGCCTCGATCGCCAACAGGAACACGGGGATCGCATCGACCCCGACCGGCTCGCTTGGAAGGATCCCCTCGGGCAGGAGCGCTGCCTCGCCCGCGTCGGCGGCGATGAGCTTGCGAGCCGAAAGGCCGCGGAGCCGGCCCGTGATGTGCGCGAACGCGGCGAGCCAGCGCTCCAGCGTGAGCTCTTCCGCGTCGAGCTGCGGGGGCGCCAGGAGCGTGCGCTCGATCTCCTCGAAGACGCGGCGGACGTCGGAAGCGGCCGGCGTCCAGCACCACGTCGGGATCAGCCAAAGCTTCTCCACCGGCTCGTCGAGCGGCATGTCCAGCTCCGCGCGGCGGGCCATGGGCTGGCCGTTGGGGAGGTAGTGGACGAGGTCGCAGACGACGTGCGCGGGGTCGGCGTGCTCCGGGAGCTCCAGCTCGTCGATGGAGTCGGACGCCGTGAGCACGCGCGCAGGCCCCGCCACGCCGTCCACCCAGATCCGCAGGACGCTCGCCCCGCCGTGCGCCGGATCGACGGCCGGCTCCGTCACGGCGAGCCGGCGAACGCGCTCCTCCGCCACGGCACTCTCCAGCTCCTCCCCGCGCACGGCTGCGAGGACGGCCTCGAGCTGGTCGGCGGTGAGGCTCGCCGCGGCGCCGAGGAGGCGAATGGAGAGGTCGGTCCCGGCGCCGCGCACGTCGAGCACCGGCCCGTCGGCTTCGCGTCGGGCCTCGACCCGCAAGGGGCCGACGGCGGCTTTCGTCGCCGCGACGCGCAGCTCGAACGTCTCCTCGATCTCGTCTTCGAGGCACTCCTCCACCCGGGAGCGCACCTCGTCCGCGAAGTCGCCCTCGTCGTCCTCGGGCTGGTCCTCCGGCACCATCCCGAGCAGCGTCGCCACGTGGAGCACGAACAGGTAGGCGGGCGCCCAGTCGGTGTCGACGGAGGGCTCGTGGAGCGTGATCTCGTGGCCCGTGAAGGAGGTCTGCGCTTCGATCGGGATCGGACCTCGGATGGCGAGCTCCAGATCGTGCTCCCCGTCCTCCGCGAGGCGAAGGGTCACGAAGGAGCCGTTCGGATCCTCGTCGTCCTCTTCGACGTCCGACGCCGAGCGCGCCGTGAACGAGAGCGAGAGCGCGCGACCGGTCTCCACGATCGCAGCCAGCAGATCCTCGGGCTCGATGCGTCGCTCTCGCCGCCAGGTCAGAAGGAAAGACACGCGCCGCCTTCGCTGCGGAAGCGCGCGACGTCAAGGAGGAAGGGGCGATCGCCTCGACGACGCGCGGCGCGCTCATGCTCCGCGAAAGGCGCCGCTGCGCCGAAATGACTCGGTCCACCTGCGAGCGTCACCAGAGCATCGTCGACGTCACCTTGCTCGCCGTCGCGCTGGCGGTGGTGAGATCCTGCAAGGCGTCGGCGACCGTCGTCGCGTCTCCGCCCGACTTCATGATGTTGTAGAGCTTGTCCTTGTCGTACGAGGTGAAAGTCTGCTTGTTGATGGCGCTGCGCAGGCCTTTCACCAGCTCGGTCATCTCCGGTCCGCTGTGAGGGTCCTTGTTCAACACGATGCCGGTCAGGGTGTTGAAGAGCAGGGTGCTCCCGGAGCCCTTGGTGAGGGTGACCGAGTCGCCGAAGATCTTCTTGATGTGGAGATAGGCCTTCTCCGAGGCTGGATACTTGATCCCCATCTCTCCCGGCGCGACCAGGATCGAGAGCCCGTCGAGGCCGCCGTTCAAGGACGATATCTCCAACAAGAGCTGCTCGTAGTAGTCCTTCTTCACCGTGCTCGGGGTGGAGACCACGTGGGCCAGCACCGCGAAGGCGCCCGGCTTCAGGATGACGAGCCCCAGGCACGAGGCGAGGCTGGTGGTGTAGAGAATCCGCCGCCTCTCGGGGTTCGGCACGATCGCATAGCCCCCTGGCGGCACCGCGGCGAAATAATCGACGATGGCCATCGTACGAAGATAGCTCTGCGCGTCGCGGTGGTGTCAAGCTCGGCGCCGGCCACGTAGATGTGCGCTTCGCGCGAGGTGCACGGCGCCGCGCGGAACACGTGCCGGGCACACGCCGCCGCCGGCTCGGTTGGGCACGACGGCAAGTCCTCGAGACTCGATGGTGCGAGTTGCCGGCAGCGCCGTCCTGGGCGCGGTCCTCTTCTTGCCAACTGCGATGAACGGCTCGGCAGCCCAGCGCCGTTTGCACCCAATCACGAGCGCTCATGGGCTCATGAGCGCTCGCTCGTGCGCGAGAGGAGCAAGGTCGAACCGAGCAGATCCCGAAGCCCCGTCGACGCGGGCTTCGCCCACTACGGAAAGGAGCACACGAGATGTTCGATCTCAGCCTCGTCGGCAGGACGAGCAGTGATGACACCGCCTGTGTGAGCGTCGCGTGCCGAAGGTGATGCGTCGTCGTTCCCTCGGTGCCGGCGCGCTTCGCGATCCGATCACGGGCGCAAGAGGTAGACGGCGAGGCCGCTGAAGGTGATCCAGGATCCCACCATCTGAACGAGGGCGCCCCGGCGGTGCCTCGCGACGATGCTCCGATCGGCGCCGATGGTTTCGAACCAGCGAATGCGCAGCGCCGCCACGGCGGCGGCGTTCATCAGCAGCAACGCGACACATACGTAGAGGCCCGTGCGGCCATGTCCGAGCTGGCGGGCGCCGAGGTAGATGGCGACCGCGACGACGACCACGACCGCCGCGCGCTCGAGCGGGCCGAGGCGCTCGGCGGCGGTCTGCACGAGCGGCTCGGGCAGATCGGCGATGCTGGCGACGATGGTGCGGTAGCCCGAGAGCAAGAAGGCCACTCCGACGACGGCGGTGGCGAGCCCGGTGGGGCCCATCCATGTGGGAGGCATCGGCGAGAACCTACCACGAGCCGTGCTCGCGCCGGCGACGGCACGCGGACCGCGCGCTGTCGCGCGAACCCAGCGGCCCATCTTCACGATCGGCCGAGATGGATGCTCCACGCGTCGCCGCTCCAAACGATGGTCGTATCGAAGCAGTTGAGGACCGGGGCGCCGAGGATGAGCTCCTCGCCTCCGCGCAGATCCACGCAGCGCACGGTGAGGTTCTTCAAAACGAGCGCGCCCCTCGAACCGTCGTGGCGCCGAACAGGGACCAGGATCTCCGGGATGACATACAGCTTGTTCTTCTTGATGCATTGCCATCCCAGCGTCTTCTTCGAGCGCATGCGGAGGAAATTCATCGACACGAAGCACATGGGAGCGCCTGTGTCCCACACCGCCGACAACTTCTCGTGACCCGTCGCCATCGAGACCTGGATGGGGGAGAACGGCGCGAGCTTCCCATGCGCGTGTGATACGTCGCACACGCTCAGCTCGTTGGGCTGCAAGGTGGCGACGGTCCCCGGCGTGATCGTCACCGAGCAGGTGACGACGGTGGTCTTCGACGCGCCGGCGAAGCCGGTGATCACGGGCGCAGACGGCTCTTTGCGGAGGTACCTCACCACCGATGTCGACGGCCCGAACAGGGCCGGCGAAAAGCCATCGTTGCCAAGCGCGGCGCTGCGCACGACGGGTCGAAGGCTCGTGGGCTCCAGCAGCGGTGTCGTGAGCGTGAGCTTGATGCATTCACCATCGGTCAGCGTCCACGGCCCAGGGGGCTCTTGGCTGCTGTCCTCTTGATCGCTTTCCTCGTCGGCGGCGGGCGGCGGGGCGGCGAACTGCTTGAGGAGCTCGAGGTACTCCGGGGGAAGTCCTGTGGATCGAGGGCCGGTGGGAGGCCTTCCTGGCCGCTGTCCTCCTGGCTGCTGTCCTCCTGGTACACTTTGCCCGGCTCCTTCAAGCCGAGCTCCGAGGGCAGGTGCAGCGAAAGGCAGCCCGCCTTCGCGATCGTGTCGTCGAAGAGTGCGACGCAAGCGTCGTTGCTGATCTGGAGCAGGCGATCCGCGCCCGTATCGAAGGTGAGGGGATACAGGATCTTACAGTCGTCGGAGGCCAGCTCGACGAACACGTAGGGGATGACGGCGGGCTCCGCCTCGTCCTGCGACGGGAGCTCCACCGTCATCACGCGCTCATTCATCCAGTGCAACGCGGAGGGCGCGCTGCACGTACGGATGCACCCGGGAGGCGCGTTCGTGCCCAGGAAAGGATCGCTCGACACGCCCTTCACGATGCCCTGGAAATCGACGAGGAGGCCCTTCAGGCGCTGCGAGGCCCCATCGATGGCACCGGCCAGCGCGACCTTCATGATCTGCCAGGCTGCCTCGAACGACGGGCCGTCGAATGTCAGGTGCGTTTCGCTGGCGAAGCGGCGGAAGAAGGTCGAAAGGACCTGGGCGACGACAGGGTCGATATCCGGCTGGACCGTCCCGTACACCTGTTCGATGTGGGCGATATCGATGTTCAATCGTCGCGCCAGCTCCGCCTTGATGCGGTGGTGCACCGTCTCGACGACGAACGCGTTGAGCTGCGCTGGGGTGTCGAACGGCGCGACGATGGGTTGCATGGCGAACGTCAGGCCTCGCGGCCTCGGTCACCTCGGCGTGCTTCGATCCAGTCCGCCTGAGTCATCCATCGATCGAGCTCGAGCATGCGCTCGTCCGGCCTCGCGCCCGCGAGCGCCGCGCGGATGCGCGGGTGCTCGTCGAAGCGGGGTGACACCTCGAACAGGAGCACCACGAACGTGGCGATGGAGGACGACCACGTGAGCCCGCGGCTCCGGGCGCGCGCGACGCCTCGCTCCACGCGCGACGCGAGCTCCTCGTCGGCGAGCCCATCGGCGAGCCTGGCTCCGCGCGCGCGGAGGTGAGCGCAGAGGTGCCCGACGAAAGCGCGCTCCGCGGCCTCGGCGAACATCCTCTTCTGCGCGCGCCGGAGCTGCAGCACGGCGGGATGCTATCGGCCCACGCGATCGCCCACAACCCGCCCGGGTCGACGAGCGATCCGTGCTCGCCCCCGGCATCGCATGGCGCCTCGCGCGTGGCCTCGCCGTCGTTCGCGTCGCCGCGGCCATGCGACGCCCAGCGCAGCTCGGGCAGTGCCGTCGAGCACCATGCCCGAAAACACGAACGGCGAGGAACCCAGTGAAACGCGCGCCATGCGCGAGACTCGGGCTCCCCGCCGTTGGCTGGAAGGCGCGCAGCCCTCCCTCGAGGCTCAGGGCGTGCAGGTGCCTTCCTGGACCGCGTTGTCCACCGCCGGGATGCTGCGGAGATAGGCGACGATGTCCGAGAGGTCCTGATCCGAGAGGGCCGAGAAGCGGGTCATCGACGAGCAGAGATCCTGCCCTTCGTCGTCGACGCCGGTCTTGATGGCCGTCTTGATCTGCTCGTCGGTCCACCCGCCGATGCCCGTCGCCATGTCGGGCGTCAGGTTCGCGCCGTACACGCCGCTGAAGGCCGTCTCACCACCGGCCAGCGTGCCTTTGCTGCCCGTGTGGCAGCTACCGCACGCGTTATTCGTGACGAGCGTCTCGCCCTTGGCGGCGTCGCCGGTCGTGCTGCCACCGTCGCTGCCGCACGCGACGAGCGCGACAGCCGAAAAAACCACTGCAAGGATGGAACCGTAAGAGCGCATCATGACCTCGCTTCCTCCGTGAGGACGCCCGAACAACACGCGGATAGTAGGCGCGTCGATGCGGAAACGTCCAGCGCGGAGCGTCATGTCACGCGCCCGCCACCGGCGAGATCGAGCGTGCGCGCGTTCTCGGGCACGCGGCGAAGGAAGCTCGTTCGACGACCGGCGTCATCGATGCGCGCCGCGCGCGCGAGGAGACGATCATGGGCAGCTTGGATCGCCCGCGCTGCCCCAGCGCGATCACCGATCGCCGAGAGGCTCTCGGCGAGCGCCAAGCGCAGCCGTGCCTCGCCCTCCTCCATCCCCGCGAGCGCCTCGGCCAACGCCGAGCCTTCGCGCGCATGATCGAGCGCAGCGCGCGGATCCTTCCGCGCGAGGAGCACACGCGAGAGCACGCCGAGCGCGAACGCCGAGAGCGGTGGGATCGATCCGACGCACACCACGGCTGCGCGTGCTTCGCGCTCCGCGCCTTCGAGATCACCGCCTGCCGCCAGGATCTCGGCCAGGTACGCGCGGCTCCGGCCCTCCTGCCGGCGGTTCGATTGCGCCGCGAACGCGGTGATGGCCGCCGTGGCCGCGGCCCGCGCCTCGTCGAGCACGCCTTGGCGAAGCAACGCCGCCGCGAGGTTCTGCCGGCCGAGCGCGCTCACGTTGGCGAGGCCCATGCGCTCCGCATCGGCGAGCGCCGATCGCAGCGCGCGCTCGGCTTTTCCATCGTCGCCGAGCTGAAGCAGCGCATGCGCGGCGTTGACGCGGCCGAGGCAGGCGTTGCGCCGATCGCCGGTGTACGCGTAGCTCGGGATGGAGAGCTCCGTGTAGCGCAGCGACGCGGCCGGATCGCCGTAGCAGAGCGCGCGCGACGCGTGCAGCGCATACACGCGGGCCGCGACGGTGAAATCGCGCTCCGCGAGCGGCGACGCGACGCGATCGATCTCGGCGATGAGCGCCTCGGCGAGCGCGTGCTGGCCATCGTGCAGAAGCGATCCCGCGAGGCGCGCGACTGCGCTCACCGCCGCGCCGGCCCACGCGGGGATCGACGATGGGCGCGCGCTCTCGCCGAGCGGGCCGGATGCAGGCGGCGGCGGCACGCTCGGCGAGAGCCCGAGGCCGAGCGCGCGCACCTCGGACGCGAGCGCCGCCAGCTCGTCGTGACGACCGAGGCGCAGCCGCATCGACGCCGCCTCCGACGCCGCCACGTACCATTGGGCGCTGCGCGGCGGCAGCCGGCGCATCGCTTCGACGGCGCAACGCTCGGCCTCCGCCGCCGATCCCATCCACTTGTGCGCCTCCGCTTCGAGCAAGCGAAGCGCCCCCAACGTCTCGCCGCGCGCGTGGGCCGCGCCGCGCTCCGCCCGCGCGATCGCCGCGCCGAAGTCATCACCCTCCAGCGCTTGCTCCGCCGCGCGCTGATAGAACAACACGGCACGCTCCGGCTCGCCGCCGCGCTCCAGATGCTCGGCCAACACCAGCGCATCGCGCTCGCCCTTCTGCGTCAGCCACGCAGCCGCGAGCAGATGACCGAGCGCGCGATCGCCTCCGGTGAGCGTCGCATACGCGGCCTCGCGGAGGAGGCCGTGACGAAAGGCATACTCCTCCTCGCCCGGAAATCTCCCCTCCCCGCGCCGCGCCAACACCTCGCGATCGCAGAGCTCCGCAAGCCGATCGGAGACGCCCTCCACCGACGATCCCAAGAGCGCCGCCACGCCGCCGCGCCACATCACCTGCCCGAAGACGCTGGCCGCGCGCAGCACGCGCCGCGCCTCTGGATCGAGCGACGCGAGGCGCGCTTCGACCATGGCCAGCACCGTCTCGGGAAAGTGAGCGGCCTCGCCCGACGCCGCCGCGCGAATCAGCTCCTCCAGATAAAACGGGTTCCCCCCGGCCACGTCGACGATGCGCCCCACGACCGCGGCATCCGCGCGATCGCCGAGCACCTCTCGCACGAGCCGCTCGCTCCCGCGGCGCCCCAGCTCGCGCAGATGGATCTGCTGCACCCCGCGCTCGGCCCAGAGCCGCGGGAACACGTCTTCGATCTCGGGCCGGCCGAGCGCCAGCACGAAGAGCGGCCGCTCGCGCAGGTTGCGCAGCATCGCGTCGATCACCTTCACGCTCGGGAGATCGCCCCAATGGAGATCTTCGAGCAGGAGCACCAGCGGCCCGGCCTCCGTCTCGGCGATGAGCAGATCCTCGAAGGCGCGGCGCATCTGATCGCCCATCAGCACCGCGTCGTTGCGCGCCGCGCGGATCTCCACGCTGTCTTCGCCCGCCGCGCGCACGCCCGCGAGCTCGCCGAGGAACGTGGCCACGCGCATCACCTCGCGCTCCGGGACGTGCCGCGCCACACGCGCGCGAAGCTTGTGGGCCTGCACGTCCTTCGGCTCGCCTTCGCGCAAGCCAACCTCGCGCCGCACCGCTTGCGCCAGCATCCCGAACGGTGATCCCGCGCTCATCGGATCGCCCTGCGCCGTCCACACCTGCGCCCCGCGTGAAGGAGCCCTGCGCGAAAGCTCCGCGGCGAGCCGGCTCTTGCCGATGCCGGGCGGCGCGATCACGGCCACCGCGCGCGCACACGGCTCCGCCGCGCACTCCGCGAGCACCGCCTCGAGCACCGCGATCTCGTGATCGCGTCCCACGCACGGCGTCGGCTTCCCGAGCACCGTGCGCGCCAGCAGCCCCGCCTCGCGCTCGCCGGTGAGCACGAGCCCCGCCTCGTCACCTTCGATCTGAAAACGCGCGCCGAGCAGCCCCGCAAGCACATCGTCGAGCCGAATTGCCGACGGCGGCGCCTCGAGCAACACGAGCCCGCGCTCCAGGAGCCCGCTCCCCTCCGCCGTCACCGCGGGCGCACCGCGCCCCGCGATCGCCGCCACCGGCGCACCGGGCAGCACCTCGCGCACCGCGAGCGCGCACCGCGCCGCCTGCGCCGCCTGATCCGTCGGCGCCTCCGCGCCCGGGAACGTGATCACCAAGACCCCCGGCGGCAGATCGTGGACCTCTCCATGATGGCGCCGCACCGCCGCCAAGACCGCGGGCCGCCGTGGATCCGGGCCCTCCATCGACAGCGTCCCCGGCAGCGTCATCGATGCCGTGGGCAAGAGCGGACCCGACGCGGGCCCGCCCGCCACGAGCCTCGCCAGCACCGCGCACGACACACGCAGCTCGCGCCCCGTCAGCGCCGCGCCGCGCCCGCTCGGCAGCGACGACTGCCCCGCGCCGAGCTCGCCGAGCGCCGCGAGCGCTCGCGCCACCGCATCGCCGTCCGCGGGTCGCTCGTCGAGCGGACGCGCCAGCATCTCGGCCACGAGATCATCGAGCGCCTCGGGCACGTCGTCGCGCAGCACGCACACGCGCGGCGCGTCCTCCAGCACCACCTTCAGCAAGGCCGCGTGCATCTCGTCGCCCGCGAACGGCGCGCGCCCCGTGAGGCAATGGAACAGCACGCTTCCCAGCGCGAACACGTCGGCCCGCGCATCGATCTTCCGCACCCCGCGCGCCTGCTCGGGCGCCATGTAATACGGCGTGCCCATCACCGTGCCGGTCATGGTCAGCGGCTCGCCGCCCGCCACCTTGGCGATCCCGAAATCGATGAGCTTCGCCTCGTCGAGCGATCCACCCACGAGCTGCACGTTCGACGGCTTCAGATCGCGGTGCACGATCCCGCGTCGGTGCGCGGCCCCGAGCGCCTCCGCGAGCCGCCGCCCGAGCGCCACCGTCTCCGCCACGGTGAGCCCCTGCCGGCGGAGGCGCTGCGACAGGCTCTCTCCTTCGAGCCACTCGAGCGCCAGGAACGGCTCGCCCTCCGCGGTGATCCCGTGCGCCAGGTACCGCACGATCCCTGGATGATCGAGCTCCATGAGCACCCGCGCCTCGCGCGTGAAGCGCTCGGCGTGCTCGGGCTGCTCGAGAAACCGCGCCCACAGCACCTTCACTGCGGCCGGCGCGCCGGTCACGCGATCGCGCGAGCGGTAGACGGCGCCCATCCCGCCCGAGCCCGCAAGGCGCTCGATCTCGAACCGATCCGCGATCACGTCGCCGGGCTTCATCGCAGCGCGGGAGTATATCGAACCCCTCGCCGCGAAAAGCGGCACCGTCACCCTCCCCCGCCCCGCACGCGCAACACGCCCCCTTCGGTCCCACACGGCCGCCATTCGCCATCCCGCCACGCGCGCCGTCACCATTGCATCGGTCACCGCGACCAAAATCGACCCAACGCAATGGTCGATTCCCGCACCATCGACGATAACGACGATGAACACCCCATCACCGCAATCGACCCACGAAGGATCGATGGGAGGATCCCGTCATCCGGCGGAGCCCTGATGTCGCGCGTCGTTCCAAGCGTGTTTGGATCGCCGAGCGATGATTGCATCGCTCGGGAAGCGCGGCGTCCTTCGACGCGGCGCGCTGGACAGGTCGGGCCCCGTCGTGTATGGCTCCAAAAATACGAGGGGCCAATGAGGCTTAGCGCCGGAGTCATCGTGGCGGATCGGTTCCGCCTGGAGCGCCCGCTGGGCCAAGGTGGGATGGGCGCTGTCTGGCTCGCGCAGCACGTCAGCCTCCAGATCCCCTGCGCCGTGAAGTTCATCCATGCCGAAGCGGCGGCCTCTCCGGCCATTCGCGCCCGCTTCGAGCGCGAGGCCATTGCCGCGGCTCGCCTCAAGAGCCCGCACGTCGTGCAGATCCTCGATCACGGCATTTGGGAAGGGCTCCCTTATATCGCGATGGAGCGCCTCGAAGGCGAAGACCTCGCCCAGCGCCTCGCGCGCGTCCGCATCCTCGCGCCGCGCGACATCGTCACCATTGCCACCCACGTCGGCCGCGCCCTCACCAAGGCGCATGTCGCGGGCCTCGTGCATCGGGATCTCAAGCCCGCCAACATCTTCCTCTCCCGCGACGACGAGGGCGAAATCGCCAAAGTCCTCGACTTCGGCGTGGCCAAGGTGAGCGCGCTCGAGTCCACCGACGCCAACACCAAGACGGGTGCCCTCCTCGGCACCCCTTATTACATGAGCCCGGAGCAGGCCCGCGGCGACAAGGAGATCGATTCTCGATCCGATTTGTGGTCGCTGGCCGTCGTCGTCTTTCAATGCCTGACGGGTCAGCTCCCCTTCAAGAGCACCGCGCTCGGCGATCTCCTCGTCAAAATCATCGTTCAGCCGCCGCCCATCCCCTCTCAGGTCGCGCCCGTTCCGCCCGGCTTCGATGCCTGGTGGGAAAGGGCCACCGCCCGCGATCCCGCCCATCGTTTCCAAAGCGCCAAAGAGCTCGTCGAGTCGCTCGGTGTCGCCCTCGGTGTCTCGAGCGCGGGAATGTCGGTATCCGCCGTCCCGGAGCAGCAGGCTTATCGCGGCCAGCAACCCTCGCACGCCGCCGCGGCATACGCGCAGCCCTATCCACAAGCCTCGCCACCCACACCCAATCCGGCCTGGCCGACCACACCGGCACCGATCACCCCGACGGCCCACCTCGCCGCGCCTCCCGCCGCCTGGGCTCCGCATTCACCACCGACGCCGACCCCTGCGTGGGCCCCGCATTCCCCTGCGGCACAAGCACCTTCGCACGGCGGCTCCCGGCCCGGCACCGACGCTTCCGGAACCTCGCAACCCGGGTTCGACAGCGCCGCCGGCCGCGCCAATCCTCACGTCCCCGCGGCCTCACCCGTGCTCGGCACCTCGACGCCGGGCTCGATGACCTCCGTCGCCCAGCCGCCCGCGCCCCGATCGTCGGCGGGCATCGTTACCATCTCCATCGCGGCCGTACTCCTTCTCGGCGTCGGGGCTGCCGTCTTCGTCGCCTCCACTTCCACGGCCAAGTCGACCGCATCCCCGGCCATGAGCGCGAGCGCATCCCCTGCCCCCAACACCGCATCGGCTGTCCCGGTCACCACCGCTCCACCTTCGGCATCTTTCGCGCCGTCGCCGCCGTCACCGCCGTCACCCATCGAGAGCGCCGTGGCTCCGAGCACGAGCGCCTCCGCCGAGCCCACCACGTCCGCGAGCGTGCCCGCGCCGCAGCGCACCGGCACGCCGCAGGGTCCCCGCAAAAAGCCCAGTGAGCGCGACGTCGGCTTCTGACGATCGCCCGCGCGACGCCTTTCGTTCTTCGATCCTTTTCGTCAATCGATCCTTCCCCGAGGACCCATGTCGACACGTCCCCTCCTCGCCGCGCTTCTCTTGTGCCTCGCGGTGCCCAGCCAAACCGCGTATGCCCAACCGCGCGTCTCCGAAAGCGACAAGGCGACCGCGCGCACCCTCGCACGCGAAGGCTATGGCGCCCTCGACAAGAAGGACTATGCCGGCGCCCTCGAGCGCTTCACGCGCGCCGATGCCTTGTTTCATGCGCCGACCGTGACCCTCGGCCTGGCGCGCGCGCAGGTTGGCCTGGGCAAGCTCGTGAGCGCAGAGGGCACGTACAAGAAGCTCCTCGCCGAGCCCGTGCCTCCGGGCGCTCCGCCGGTCGTCGTCAAAGCCATCGACGATGCGAAAAAGGAGCTCGAGGCCCTCGAAAAACAGATTCCCCACATCACCGTGCGGATCAAAGGCGGCACGGCTCCCAAAGTCACGTTGGACGGCGCCGAGCTGCCCGCCGCGACGCTCGGAGCCGCGCAATCCGTCGATCCCGGGAAGCACGTGATTCACGCCGAGTCCGCCGGATTCGCGCCGCGCGACGTCGAAGTCACCCTTGCCGAAGGCGCGAGCGAGGTCGTCTCGATCGAGCTCACAGGGACTCCGAAGCAACCCGTGCCGGCGCCCGCAGCCTCGTTTTGGACCACGCGCCGCAAGATCGGTATCGCCGCCGGCGGCGTCGGCATCCTGTCTTTGGGCGCGAGCATCGGTGTGGGCGTGGCCGCGCTCGGCAAACGCAGCGCACTCCAGAAGGCTTGTCCCGATCCGAACAACTGCCCTTCGAGCCAACAGCCGGTCATCGACAGCTACCACACCCTCGGCAATGCCTCGCTCGCGACGATGATCATCGGCGGCGCAGGCATCGCCGCCGGGGCCATCCTCGTGCTCTTGCCCTCGAAAGAGAAACCCGTGGAGAAAGCATCCATCACGCCGGTGATCGGCCTCGGCTTCGTCGGCGCCGAGGGGAGGTTCTGATGACGCGCAACATCCTGCGATCGGCGCTCGTCCTCATGGCGCTCGGCGGCGCGGCCGCTTCGTGCACCTTGGTCTTCGGCGACTTCAAGGTGGGAGAGACCACGGGGACCGGCGGCCATGACGCCGGCACCGGCACCGGCGGCACCGGTGGATGCACCGCCGACAGCGATTGTCCCGCCGGCGACTGCGTGCTCGCCACCTGCGACAAGGGCGTCTGCAAGAGCTTCAATCTCCCCGACGGCACCGCCGTTCCCGAGCCGAGCCAAGTCCCCCACGACTGCCAAAAGCTCCTCTGCGACGGCACCGGCACCGCCAAACCGGTCGCCGACGACACCGATCTTCCCGACGACGGCGAAGCCTGCACCACGGACACGTGCAACAGCGGTGCCGCCGTCCACACCCCCGTCGCCCTCGACACCGACTGCACCGCGCAGGGCCCCGATCCCAAGAAATTCTGCTCCGATCCGGCCGGCACGGTGCCGGGGACGTGCGTCGAGTGCAACACCAACGCGCAATGCGCGAGCCTGGTTTGCCAAGACAACAAGTGTCTCTCGGCCGCGTGCGGCGACACCGTGAAGAACGGTGACGAGACCGACGTCGACTGCGGCGGCTCCTGCGGCACCTGCGACAACAGCAAGCAGTGCAAGACGGCCACCGACTGCAAGAGTGGTTATTGCCAAGGCACCACCTGCCAGCCCTGTTACACGAGCTCCTGGTGCGCCCAAGGGCAATATTGCGACACGCCCGGCAGCTCCGGCGTCTGCAAGCCCGACAAGGCCACCGGCCAGAGCTGCACGAGCTACGACCAGTGCAGCAGCAACTACTGCACGAACGGCTTTTGCTGTGCGTCGAGCTCGTGCGGCCGATGCAAGTCGTGCGGCATCGCGGGGAGCGAGGGCACCTGCGCCAACCTCCCCAAGGGCGAGAGCGATCTTTCCGGCAACTGCTCCAGCAACCAGGTTTGCGACGGCAACGGTCAGTGCATCTCCAAGAACGGTCAGGGCTGCTCGAACGGCACCCAATGCGCCAGCGGCTTCTGCGCCGACGGCCGCTGCTGCGACACCGCCTGCACGGACACTTGCTATACGTGCAACGCGAACGGCAACCCCGGTGTCTGCTCCCCCATCCCCGCGGGGCAGACCGATTCATCGGCGACCACGCCCTGCAACAACGCCTGCGACGGCGCGGGCCACTGCACCGGCCAGCCCTGCACGACGGCCGCGCAGTGCGGAACCGGCTTCTGCGTGGACGGCGTCTGCTGCAACAACGCCTGCAACGGCACCTGCCAGTCGTGCAACGTCCCCGGCCACCTCGGGAGCTGCTTCTTCGTGCCCGTGGGCAATTACGATCCCAACGGCATGATCTCGTGCACCGGCGCCAGCGGTCTCGCCTGCAACGGCCTCGGCATGTGCCTCAAGGACTCCGGCGAGCCGTGCACCGATGGCAGCCAGTGCGCGAAGGGCGTTTGCCAGTTCAACGCTTGCCAATGACGGATCGGCCGGCGTATGCCGGCCCGGCGAGCGTACCGCTTCGGAGGAGACGCGTTGTGCTCGTCGCCCCCTTCGCGCTCGCCACCGGCAAGCCCGCGTGCGTCAGGGCGCGCCGGCGCGGGCGGCGCGCTCGTTGGTGATGCAGCGCGTGTGATTCAGCCCGAGAGATGGGCGATCAGCTCGGACGAGGGCATCGGCTTCGAGAACATCGGGAAGTCGTATTTGATGGCGTTCCGGTGCTCCTCGGACGAGGTGGCCGCCACGCAGTCGACGAGGGTGATCACCTCGAAGCCGTGCTCGTAGGCGGTGCGCATCGTCGATTCGACACAGCAGTTCGTCAGGAAGCCGCCCAGCACGAGCGTCTTGATACCCTTGCTGCGAAGGATGAAATCGACGTTGGTGCTGGCGAAGGTGTCGAGGCCGCGCTTGCCCTCGATGACGATGTCGCCCTTCTGCGGCGTGAGCTCGTCGACGATGGCCGCGCCCCACGAGCCTTTGATGAAGGCCTTGCCGTCGACGACGCCCTTGAGGATGCCGTAGGGGTGCGCCGAGAGCTCGCCGTAGCCCTCCACGAAGGTGATGGGCGCGTGCATGATGGTGACGCCGCGCTTCCGCGCCGCGTTCACCACGGCCACGGTGTTGGCGAGCATGTTGGTCTCCGCCATCACGCCGGCGACCGCGTCGTGGAGGACGCCGCCCTTGGACGTGAACTCGTTCTGATACTCGATGAGGAGGATGGCGCTGGTCGTCGGGTCGAGGTTCATGGCTCGGGCTCCTTGATGGCTCGCGGCGGAGGGTGGCCGCCGGCGCCGCATTCTGTGTGCTTGTCAGACAAGCCGTCAAGCTGCTAAGAAGAAGCGGTGTCCACATCCAAGCCGGCCTCCCCCTTCGCGCTCCGCGCGGAGGAGCGGGCGCCGCTCGCCGTGCTCGTCTCGCGCCAACTGAGACAGGCCATCGTCTCGGGCAAAGTCTCCATCGGCGCCGAGCTGCCGAGTGAAAAGGAGCTCGGGCAGGAGCTCGGCGTCGGCCGATCGACCGTGCGCGAGGCGCTCCGCATCCTCAAGGCGCAGGGGCTCGTCTCCGGCGGAGACACGGTGTCGACGAGGCGCGCCCGCGTCTCCACCGAGGAGGCGTTGAGCCGCGCCGCCGCACAGGCGATGGAAAACGTCGTCCGCCTCGCGCAGGTGCCGCTCGACGATCTGGTGGAGCTGCGCGTGGTCATCGAAGGCGCCGCGGTGGAGCTCGCGGCCCGCGCCGCGGACGAAGCGCTCGAAGAGGCGCGCGCCGCCATCGCGGCCATGAAGGCGCCCGGCATCGACGTCGACGCTTTCCGCGCCGCCGATCTCCGCTTCCACCGCGCACTCGCGAGCGCGGCGGGCAACGCTGCGTTCCCGCTCGTCATGGGCGTCCTGCGCTCGGCCATCGGCGGCCACCTGGGCGAGGCCCTCGCGCGCGAGCCCGATCCGAGGAAGACGATGAAGAAGCTCACCCGCGAGCACGAGGCGATCTTCGAGGCCGTCGCGACCGGCAGCGGCGCGCACGCCCGCTCGCTCGTGACCCGTCACATCCGCGCGTTCTACCGCGGTCGCGAGGGCGCATGAGCGCGTGGACGACCGCCCTCGCGACCGCGCTCGGCGACGCCTCGCTCCTCACGATCGATCCCGACATCGTCGCGTCCTTCGCGCGCGATCAGGCGCCGCTCGCGCCCGCAGGCACGGCGGTGGCGCTGGTGCGCGCGCGCCGCGCCGACGACGTGATCGCCACGCTGCGCTTCGCCAACGAGCACGGTATCCCCGTCGTCACGCGCGCGGCCGGCACGGGCCTCGCCGGTGGCGCCAACGCCGTCGACGGCTGCATCATCCTCTCCGTCGCGGCCCTCGATCGCATCGTCCGCATCGACGAGGCCACGCGCACCGCCGTCGTCGAGCCGGGCGTGCTCAACGCCGACCTCGCGAAGGAGGCCGCCGCGCGCGGCCTCTATTACGCGCCCGATCCCGCGAGCCGCGCCATCTCCACCATCGGCGGCAACATCGCGACGAACGCCGGCGGATCGTGCTGTCTCAAATACGGTGTCACCGGCGATCACGTCGCCGCGCTCGACGTGGTGCTCGCCGACGGCGCGCGCATCCGGACCGGATCGATCACCAAGAAGAACGTGGCCGGCCTCGATCTCACGCGGCTCCTCGTCGGCTCGGAGGGCACGCTCGGCGTCATCGTCGAAGCCACGGTGCGCCTCCTGCGCAAGCCGCGCCCGCCGTCCACGCTGGTGGCGTTCTTCGACACGCTCGACGACGCGGCCCGCGCCATCGTCGCCATGGATGCCGGCGTCGATCTCTCGCTGCTCGAAGTGATGGATCAGACCACGGTGCGCGCGGTGGAGGATCTGGCGCGCATGGATCTCGACACCGAGGCCGCGGCGCTCGTCCTCGTGCAGAGCGACGCGAGCGACGCCGCGGCCGCGATCGCCGCCTGTCAGGCCATCTGCAACGATCACGGCGCGCGCAGCGTGCTCTGCACCGACGATCTCGAAGAGGGCCGCCTCCTGCTCGAAGCGCGCCGCCAAGCGCTCCCGGCGCTCGAGCGACTCGGCACCACGCTGCTCGACGACGTCGCCGTCCCGAAGCCGGCGATCCCCGCGATGATCGCGCGCATCCGCGCCATCGCCGCCGAGCACCAGCTCGTCATCGGCACCTTCGGGCACGCCGGCGACGGCAACCTACACCCGACGATCGTCTTCGATGGAACCGACGCGCGCTCTTCCGCTGCGGCCTCTGCTGCCTTCGCTGCCATCGTGCGCGAAGCCGTCGCGCTCGGCGGGTCGATCACCGGTGAGCACGGCGTGGGCTCGCTCAAGCACGGCTTGCTCGGCGCCATGATCGGCGACACCGAGCGCGCGCTGATGCGGCGGATCAAAGCGAGCTTCGATCCGCGCGGCATCCTCAATCCGGGCAAGGCGTTTTAGAGCCGGCCAACGTGGAGAGTGCTTGTCGGTGCGCGGCCTCGAAAACCACTTTTGCCGCACCGTCGATCGCCCTGCTCGCATCCGCACCGTTACATCGTCGCCCCAACAATCCTCCCTCTCCACCCGCACGTGGGCATGATGGGAGCGCACGCAAGGCGGAACGCCCCTGACACGCCGATCACACCCGCCGCGTTGTTGACGTGCGTGCATTGCGAAGGTACGGCGACGCGTGATTTCGCCGTCGCGCATCGACGGCAACGTTTGGCCGAGCATCCTTCGGTGGAGGTTAGAAGAGCATGAAATCCTGGGCACTCTGCACGTTCATCGTCTCCGCGGTCGCGCTCACCGCCTGCGGTTCTTCCACCGATGGCACGGGGGGCAACGGCGGCAGCGTGGGCACGGGCTCGGGCGGCGCCACGACCGGCACGGGCACCACCGGCACGGGTAACAACGGCACCACCGGCACCGGCAACAACACCACCACCGGCACCGGCAACAACACCACCACCGGCACGGGCACCGGTGGCAGCGCGGGCAGCTGCGACAACAAGGGCGTCTGCCAGGACGCGGATCAGGACACCACCAACGACTGCTTCACCTGCGCCCTCTTCGGCGCGTGCACGGATCAGTACAACGCGTGCAAGGGTGATCAGGACTGCATCGCGCTCAACACCTGCTTCAACGGGTGCGGGCAGAACGACAGCACCTGCCTCTCGGGCTGCGCGCAGCAGCACCCGACGGGCTACCAGCTCTACCAGGCGCTCGTCACCTGCGCCGTCTGCCAGGAGTGCCCGGTGGACTGCGACGGCCCGGGCCAGGGCTGCCCCGCGAACTGATCGGTGATCACGATGGGGCCGCAAAGGCCCCATACCCCGCGCCGGACAAGCCGGCGCTGATCACGATCAAAGCGCATCGACGGGCGCCGGGCGCGGAGCGCAATCTCCGCACGGCGCCCTTCGTGTTTCTACGGTTCGACGTGTGACCGATGATCAGCTCCCGCGCGGCGCGAGCCCGGCCGCGCGGTAGATGGCGTCGATGGCGCGCATCGTCGCCACCGCATCTTCGCCGCCGGTCTGGGCGGGCACGCCGTCCAGCACGGCGGCCGCGAACACCTCGAGCTGGTGCTCGTACGTCGTGCGGCCCGGCACCGTCTCCGCGCGCGTCCCGGCGGTCGTGCGTATCGTGAGGCGGTGCCCGCTGTGCGGATGGAGCGGATTGTCGACGTGTATCTCCCCAGCATCCCCTTGAATGGATAACCACGTCTCGCGCGCTGCCGTGGGCGCCATCGAGGTGTAAATCCGCGCCTCGGTCCCTCCCGGAAACATCATGTCTGCGGTGAGCTCGACATCCACGCCGGGTGGGCCCACGACGGCCCGCGCGCCGATCACCGTGGGCTCCGCGCCCGCGACGAAGCGCGCCCATTGCACCGGATAGCACCCGAGATCCATGAGCGCGCCGCCGCCGAGCGCGAGGTCATAGCGAATGTCCCCGGGCGCGATGTCCGCGGTGAAGCCCGCGTCGATCCGGCGCACCGCGCCGATCGCGCCGCTCGTCACCACCGCGCGCAGGCGATCGGCGAGCGGATGGAAGCGCCAGTGATGCGCCTCGACCAGCACTCGCCCGCGCGCCTCCGCCGTCGCAACCATCCTCGCGGCTTCGCGCGCGTTGGACGCAAAAGGCTTCTCACAGAGCACGTGCTTGCCCGCATCGAGCGCGCGCAGGGTCCACGGCGCGTGGAGTGCCGCCGGCAGCGCGATGTAGACGGCGTCCACATCGGCATCGGTGATCAGCGCCTCGTAGTCGGGGAGCGCCCTGGCGATGCCGTGCTCGGCCGCATGGCGCCGCGCCTGCTCGGGATCACGCGCCGCCACCGCCGTCACACAGGCCCGCGCCGAGCGCCGCGCGGGCGCGATCAGCGCATAGCCGGCGACGCGCGCCGCGCCGAGCACGCCGATGCGAAGCGGCGCGGCGCTCACGTCGTCGCGCGCCCCGTGTAGTCGAGCGCCCGAAAGAGGAAGCCATTCACCTCCCCATCGATCAGCGCCGGCACGAGCGCGCCCGGCAGCACGGACTCGACCGGGTTGGGCGCGTGCGCGCCGCCGAGATCCGTGCGCAGCCAGCCCGGATCGAGAAGGTTCATGAGGACGCCGGTGCCGCGCAGCTTGATGGCCATGTCGTGCACGAACTTGTCGAGCGCGGCCTTCGACGCTGCGTAAGCCATCAGCTCGGGCTTGTCCACGATCCCCGAGGTCACCTGGATGATGCGCCCGAAGCGCCGCTCGAGCATCCCCGGCAAGACCGCATACGTGATGCGAATGGGCGTGATGACGTTGATCTCGAAGCTCGTGCGAAAGTCCTCGATCGTCGCGCTCGTGTAGGGCTCGCGATAAGGCGTCATCACGGCGGCGTTGTTGAACACGATGTCGAGCCCGCCGGAGATGGATTGGGCCTCGCCGACGAGACGATCGACCTCGGCTTGATCCGACAGCTCGGCGCCGATCGACACCGCGCGAACACCCTTGTCCACGAGAGCGCGCTCGAGAGCGGCCGTGCTCGCCGCCTCGCGGCTGTGCAGCACGACATGGCTCCCGCGCTCGGCCAGCGCCGTCGCCACGAGCTTCCCGATGCCGCGGCTCGCGCCGGTGACGAGCGCCCACTTTCCCCGGATGTCGATGGCCATGTCATCCTCCTCCGCGCGCATCCTCGCACGAGATCCACACGAATCGGAGGCCGCCGGAGCCGAGCCCCACCGGACGCCATCATGAGGAGCCCACGCGACGGCGCTCGGTCGGCAGCGCACGTGCGCCTCGTGCACGATGGTCTCCTCCGAGCGATCCCGCGCCCTTCGAACGATTTTTCGCGGACACGTCATCATGGGATCGACATCATCGCTTCGTCGCCCGGAGCGGCCATGTCATCGGGCCCGGCAAAGCACCTCGAAGAGACGAGCACGCTCGTCAATCGTGCTCGCGCGCGACCGACGCAGCGCACGGAATCATGCGCCGTCCGCCGCGGATCGGAGCAGGCGGAGCCTCGTGGTCCCGAAGTGATGCGATGGACGGCCTTCCCAAGTGTGATGTAGGGTGAGGTTGCCTCTCACCCTCGCTCATTGCATCGTTTGCGGACGACGAGGTGAATCTCATGCACGTCCGCACCATGATCGCGGCCGTTGCGTCGGCCTTCGTGTGCCTTCATTGCCACGACCGCGGCGCGGAAACGGAAGCAGGGTTGCCCTGCGAGGTCGACGCGATCCTTCGACGACGGTGCCAGAGCTGCCACGGAGATCCGCCGTCCTTCGGCGCCCCGATGCCGCTCGTGTCCTTTGCGGATCTCCATGCGCCCTCGACGCTCGATCCGGCGCAAAAGGTTTATCAACGTGTGGCCGTACGCATTCACGACGACGCCGCGCCCATGCCACCGGCGCCGAACGCCTTGCTCGACACCGCTGCTCGACGGACGTTGTCCCGCTGGATACAAGCCGGCGCTCCGGCTGCGAACGAAGCGTGCGCACCCGGCGGCGATACGGACACACCGAGCGGCCCGCCCCTGCCCTGCCAGCCGGATCGCAAGCTCGCGCCGAGCGCGCCCATCCCCATCCCAGCGGCGGCCGACACGCTCCGTTGTTATGGCATCGACGTCGACGCCGCCTCGAAACGCCACGTCATCGCCGTGGCCCCGCGCATCGACAACGTCTCGCTCCTCCATCACATGACGCTGTTCCAAGCGAATGGCCCGTTCTCCGCCACGCCCACGGATTGCGGGCCGAACGGGGAGCTCGGGTGGCGCGCGCTGAGCGTGTGGGCCCCAGGCGCCAATCCCATCGTGCTCCCGCCGGAAGCGGGCTTTCCCGAAGAAGGGACGACGCATTATGTCGTGCAGGTGCATTATCAAAATCTGAATCACCTCCAAGGCCACGAGGACACGAGCGGCTTCGATCTCTGCACCACGAGCGAGCTCCGGCCGAACGACGCCGACGTGCTCGTGTTCGGCACGCAGTCGTTCTCCATCCCAGCGCACGGTGACCTCGACATCGGTTGTTGTTACGACGCCCCCGCCGCGCTCGAAGGTCGCACGCTCATTTATGCGCTCCCCCACATGCACCGCCTCGGCACCCGCATTTCGACGGTGCTCTCCGCCGGCGGCGAGGAGCTCGATCTCGGCGAGCGCTCGCCTTATCAGAGTGGGAATCAGTATTGGTCGCCCATCAATGCCACGGCGCATACGGGCAATCGAATCACCACGCGGTGCACGTGGAAGAACGACAGGCCCTTCGATGTGGGCTTCGGGGAGAGCGACAATGACGAGATGTGCTGGTCGTTCACCCTCTATTATCCGAAGGCACCAGCCTCTTTCGAATGGACGCATCCGGCGCTGAGCTCCGTCTGCAAGCCTTTCGCCGAGCTCCCGTGAGCCCGCTTCGCGTAGGAATCATGGCCCGACGCATGGTTGGAGCTCGGACCGCGCCGCGCCGGAAGCCCGAGCTGTCTTCAGCGCGCGCGTGCCCGCGAGGAGCCCGCGCCGCTCGCCGCGCGCTCCTCGCGCTTCCCGCCGCAGCGCGCGCCGACCGGAAAGCCCGCAGCGGGCGCCTTCTTCAAGCGCAGCTCGGTGGCCACGTCGTAGCGCCCCGTCTCGGCGATGACGTCGTCCGGATGATTGCGGTTCCAAAGCCGCTGAAACGCGTGGACGTCGAGCCCTTGATGATGCGTGGCGCCCGGGCCGACGAAGTCGAAGTGGACACGATCGATCGCCCCGAGCCAGCGAAAGCCCTCGGCCTCCAGCGCCGATCGCCAAGCCGCGTGCGCGCCGACATCCAGCGCGAGACCGGTCTCGTGGTTGCTCTCGCCGGGCCGCGTGGCGAGCTGGATCCCGCAACGCTTGTCCGCGGCCCAGCGCGAGAGGAGATATTGCTGGGCCACGGTGCGCAGGGCGCTGTGGACCTTCAAGACCCGGTTCGGGTGGGCATCGAGCGCGCGCAGCAGGTGGTCGCGCGCAGGAGCATCGAGATACAGGAAGACGTGCTCGGCGCTCTCCAGGTTGCGCCGCGCGGGGACACGCGCGAAGGCGTTCGCGTCCAGGCACCGGGCCTCGGCGACGATCTGACGGCTCAGCCCATCGATCAGCGCCGTGGAACAGGCGCGCTTCGCGGCCCACTCCACGGTGCTGCCGGCCTTGCGTTCGTTCGGCTTCTCCGGCGCCGGCGGCTTCTCGGGCGGCGGCGGCTCGTCCCCCTCTCCGGGCGGACCGGCATCGGGCACGGCCGAGCTCGAGGTCGCGGGCTCGGCGATCTCGATGCCGGTGGGCGTGCCGTGCGTGAGCGGTGGGGTCGTTCCACTCGTGCCGGAGGAGCTCGAACCCGTGTCACCCGCCGTACGCGCGGGCCCGCCTTGAATGAGGGAGACGTTGACCCCGATGATCGCAACCGCACCGACCGCCAGGAACGAGAGCTGAATGTACCGCGTCCAGCGCCTCCACCCCGGCGCGGCCGCGCCCGGCGCGCACGAAGGATCCGCCTGCGGAGCAGCAGCTTCGGGCGGCGGCGGAACGGTTCCGTCGGGTTCGCTCGACACGGCTCCGACGGCTAGCAGGGCCGGCGCGCCACGACAAACGTAAAGATCTCCGGGGGGATGGCTCGCCCCCCGAGGCTTCGCCGCCGCTCAGCATTCACTTCTGCACGCGCCCCGAGCAAGATCGAGACGCGCTTCGCCGGCTCGGGTGCCCGACGACACCTGACCGACCACCCTTGCGACAGGGTCACCGAGTCGGCTTGGCGAACCACGGCACCACGCTCGTCTCACCCGTGCCCTCGGTCTCGTCGGGCGCCCAGCTCGAGACGAAGCCGATGGTCGTCGTCGGCGCCGGGGTCGCGCGCCACCTTCGGGGATCACCCGCAGCTCAATTGGCGAGCATCGCTCCCAGCTTGTCGAGCAGCTCGTGCGTCCCCCGCTCGCGGGACTCGGCACCATCGTAGCCGTCGAGGAACACGGCCTGTTCGGTATAGATGAGCCGCGCGCCCGCGCTGGCCGGAGCGATCTCCACGGTGGCGAGTGACACCGAGATACGCGTGTCGTCGAGGAACATCTCGTACGTGCTGACGATGCGCTCGTTGGGCACGATGTCTTGATAGACGGCGTTGTAGCGATGCACGGTGCCCCCTTTGGGGCCACCGGCCACGGTCTCTTTGCCTCCGACGCGGAAGTCGAGCGCGTGCGGCGCCTTCGTCCATGCTTCGGGGCCCGAGAACCATTTCGCTTTGGAGGCCGGATCGGCCCAGGCGCGGAACACCCGCTCGGGCGCAGCAGGATACGTGCGCTCGATGGCGAAGGTGGCGTGACGAACGGAACGCTGCCTCATGATTTTCTCCTCCGTCGCTGCTCGGCTTCTTCTTCCTCGGCGAGGAATTCACCCAAACGATCCAAACGGCTCTCCCAGGTCGAGCGCCGCGCGACAATCCATTGCTCGACCGTGTCCAGCGCGGCTGATTCGATATGACAGGTGCGGACTCGGCCCACCTTCTCGGAGCGCACGAGCCCGCTCGTCTCCAGCACTTGAATGTGCTGCATCACCGCCGGGAGCGACATGGAGAGCGGGGCCGCGAGCTCGGACACCGACGCCGGACCGCGGGCCAGCCGCTCCACCAAGAGGCGGCGCGTCGGGTCCGAGAGCGCTTGAAAGATGCGATCGAGCGCGCCGCTTTCGACGACCATCGCGAGCCTCGATTCTCATTTCGGCATGAGCGCGAAGAACGGCGCGGCCTCCTCGAGCGCTCGCGCATACGAAGGCCGCTTCTTCAGCCGTTCGAGATACGCCGCCACGTTGGGGTGCGTCTCCCCGATGGGCACGACCTTGTCGGCGTAGAACAAGGCGGGCGCCGCCGCGCAATCCGCCATCGTGAAGGCATCGCCCATGGTCCACACCTTCGTGGCCATGTCCGCTTCGATCATGTCGTAAGCCGCGGCGATGCGTTCTTTGGCGCGCGCCACGCCGAAGCCATCGTTCTGGCCGGCCGGACGCAGCTTGTCGGTGACGATCTTCTGCATCGGCTCGTGGACGTAGAGATCGTAAAAGCGATCTCGAAGGCGCATTTGCCGCGCCACATCGGGATTGCTCGGCACGAGCGCCGTGCGCCCCGGTCGGTGCTGAGCCAGGTATTCGATGATGATGCTCGACTCGGGGATGACGCGATCTCCCTCCGTGTCGGTGAGCACGGGGAACTTGCCCATCGGCCAGATCTTCAAGAACGCGGCCCGATCGGCCGGGTCCATGAGATCGACGACGCGCCTTTCGAACGGCGTCTCGTTCTCGTACAGCGCAATGAGCACCTTGTGGCAAAACGACGAGAGCGGATGAAAATAGAGCGTGAGCGACACGATGAAGCTCCTTGGCCCCCACAGGGCGCGTCTCGACGACCCATCGATCCGAGCCGGCCGGCAACGGAAGATAGGTGGCGCGGTCAGTTAGGCGATGGCTTAAGTATCATCACCCACCGATGCTGGCAAGGTCTTCGTCAGGCGCGGTGCACCGACGCATCCGCGATCACGACGCCTCGTCGTCGATGCGGGCAACTACGATCCGGAGAGCGTGATTTCGTGGCGTGTCGGCGAGCGCATCATGAGAGCGCGCGCTGCGTTCATCGATCGCGCACCTGGAGCACGACGCGTCCATCGATCGTCCCCGCCTGGAGGCGCGAGAAGACGGCATTGATGTCGTCGAGGCGATCCATCTCGATCGTCGAGGTGACGGCGCCATCGGCCGCGATCGCGAGCGCCTCCTTGAGGTCCATGCGCGTGCCGACGATCGAGCCGCGGAGCGTGAGGCGCTTCAGGACCACGTCGAAGATCGGCGTGGGAAACTCGCCCGGAGGCAAGCCGACGAACACGCACGTCCCGCCGGGGCGGATCATGCCGATGGCTTGACGGAAAGCAGGCGGCGATACCGCGGTGACGAGGGCGCCGTGCGCGCCGCCGATGAGCCGCTGCACTTCGAGCTCGGGCTTACGGCGCGCATCGAGAGCGATCTCGGCGCCGAGCGAGCGGGCCAGCGCGAGCTTGCTCTCGCCGATGTCGACGGCGACGACGTGGAGGCCCATCGCCTTGGCGTATTGGACGGCGACGTGCCCGAGGCCGCCGATGCCCGAGATCACGACCCATTGACCGGGCCGCGCCTCCGTCTCCTTCAATCCCTTGTACGTGGTCACGCCTGCGCAGAGGATCGGCGCCGCCTGCGCGAAGTCGAGCCCGTTCGGGATGTGGCCGACGTACGCGGCGGGCGCGACGACGTACTCCGCGAAGCCTCCGTTCACCGAGTACCCCGTGTTTTGCTGCGTGGGACAGAGCGTCTCCCAACCGGTGATGCAGGCGTCGCACGCGCCGCACGCGCGGTGCAGCCAGGGCACGCCGACGCGATCACCTTCCTTGAGCGTCGTCACGCCGGGCCCGAGCGCCGCCACGTAGCCGGCGCCTTCGTGACCGGGAATGAATGGCAGCGTGGGCTTGACGGGCCAATCGCCGTTCGCCGCGTGGAGATCGGTATGGCAGACGCCGCTCGCGACCACGGCCACGAGCACCTCTCCAGGGCCGGGCGTGGGCACGGGCGCTTCTTCGATCACGAGGGGCGCGCCGAACGCCTTCACGACCGCTGCTTTCATCGTTCGTTGCATGTTCGCTCTCCGATGTTGGAACTCGCGGGGGCTTGGTGTGGCAAGCGCCGGGCCGCCGCGCGCGGCGTGGTGACGCGGCCAACAGAGCCTTTCGGTGGGGCCCGGCTGCGCGCAACGCAAACGGTGCACGTGGTCACGCAAGGCGTTCAGTCGTCGGCGGTGCCCCGTCCGGCCCGGTCCGCGGCCCTGTGCGGGTGAGCACGTCGGCACGTCGGTTGCTGTTCGTGTCGGCGATCGCGAGACACCGTGAATACTCTTCGAGCCACAGCGCCGACCCCTACGATGTTCGGCGCACCGAGCACCCCCGGTGAAGTCGCCGCGACGTGCGCGCATTGCAACGCCGAGCTGGGCGCGGGCGCGGTCTCGCGCTTCTGCTGCACCGGCTGTCGCGAAGTGCACGCGCTCCTCGGCGCCGAGAACCTCGAGCGCTACTACGCGCTGCGCGGCGATCGCGGCCGCCCCGTCGCCGACACGCGACCGGAGCTCCGCGATCGCAAATGGATCGATCTCATCGAAGCGCGCCTCGCTACTTCGACCGCGCTGCACCGGATCGATCTCGACATCCAAGGCCTGCACTGCGCCGGCTGCGTCTACCTGATCGAGGAGCTGTTCCGCCGCGAAGCCGGGGGCGCGCGCGTGATCGTCAATCCCTCGCTCGGCACGCTGGAGCTCCTGATCCGCCCCGAGTTCCCGCTCCGCCGCTACGTGGAGCACATCGAGCGCTTCGGCTACGTCCTCGGCCCGGCCCTGAAGCAGCGGAGCGAGCGCGGGAACGATCTCCTCCTCCGGCTCGGCATCTGCGCGGCGCTGGCGATGAACTCGATGCTGTTCTCGATCAGCATCTACGCCGGGCTCGACGACCCCGCGCTCCTCAAGCTCTTTCACGGGATCACGTTCGCCCTCTCGCTCGCCTCGGTCTTCGTGGGAGGCACCGTCTTCTTCCGCTCGGCGTGGCAGGGGATCCGGCGCGGCATCTTCCACCTCGATCTGCCCATCGCGCTCGGCATCGTCCTCGCGTTCGCGGGGTCCGCGCACTCGGTCCTCACGCGCGCGGGGCGCGCTTCGTACTTCGACACCGTCGACGTCTTCATCACGCTCATGCTGCTCGGCCGCTTCCTGCAGGAGCGCGTGATCGACAAGAACCGCGCGGAGCTGCTCGACGCCGCGGGCGTGGACACGCTGCTCACGCGACGCCTCGACGGCGCGCGTGTGGACATCGTGCCGGTGCGCGCCGTCGCGGGCGACGACGTGCTCCTCGTGTCGCCGGGCGACGTGGTGCCCGTCGCGGCGGCGGTCATGGATGAAGAGGCGGAGTTCTCGCTCGATTGGATCAACGGCGAGAGCGCGCCGGTGCGCGCGGCCCGCGGTGAGATCGTGCCGGCGGGCGCGTGCGTGGCCGGGGCGCGCGCCGTGCGGCTCCGCGCCGCGGAGGACTTCGCGTCGTCGTCGCTCGTGCGCCTCCTGCGCTCGCCCACGCCGCGCGCCGCGGACGCCGCGCGCACGACGCCTTGGTGGAGCCGCGTGACCCGGCGCTACGTGCTCCTCGTCCTCACGGCATCGGCCTTTGGCTTTGCATTCACCATGGCGAGGACCGGCGACGCCGGGCGCGCGATCGACGTGGTCACCGCGATCCTCACGGTCACCTGCCCCTGCGCGTTCGGCATCGCCGTTCCGCTCGCCTACGAGATCGTGCAAGCGCGCCTGCGCCGCGTCGGGCTGCTCGTCCGCTCGCCGGGCTTTCTCGATCGCGCCATCGCCGTTCGGCGCGTGGTCTTCGACAAGACCGGCACGCTCACGACCGGCGTGCTGCGCGTCGAAGGCGCCGAGGCGATCGCCGCGCTCACCGGCGAGGAGCGCAGCGTGCTCTACAACCTCGCGGCGCGCAGCACGCACCCGAAGAGCATCGCGGTGAAGCGCGCCATGGGGAACGAGCCGTTCGACGCGAGCCTCACGATCGAGGAGCAGGCCGGCCGCGGGCTCCTCCTCCGCACCGCGACGCACGAATATCGATTGGGCGATCCGGCGTGGGCTGCGCCCGGGTGCACGACCACGGGTGATGTCGTGTTCGCCGAAGACGGCGTCGTCCGCGCGGCGTTCACCACCGTCGAGGACGAGCGCCCCGACGCGCGGGAAGAGATCGCGGAGCTCACGCGCGCCGGCTTCGAGGTGTGGATTCTGAGCGGCGATCGCGAAGCGCGCGTCAAAGCCATCGCGAGCCGCGTCGGCGTGCCCGAAGCGCGGGCCCTCGCGGGCTGCACACCCGAAGACAAAGCCGCTTGGCTCCACGCGCACGATCGCGGCGACACGCTCATGCTCGGCGACGGCATCAACGACAGCCTCGCGGTCGCGGCGGCGCACTGCTCGGGCACGCCCGCCGTCGATCGCCCCTTCCTCGCCGCGCGCTCGGACTTCTACCTCGTCACGGCCGGCCTGCGGCCGGTGCGCCTCGCGCTCGCCGCGAGCCGCCGGCTGGAGACGGTGGTGCGGCGCGATCTCACCGGCGCGCTTCTCTACAACGGCCTCGCGATCACGCTCGCGTGCGCGGGGTGGATGTCGCCGCTCGTCTGCGCGGTGTTCATGCCCTTGTCGTCGCTCAGCATCCTTCTGGCGACGACGAGGGCTCTCTCCGAAGGATCGACATGGAAGTCATCGGCCTTCAAATCTTCGTGAGCCTGATGCTGGTCGTGGGCTCGATTCTGCTCTTCGCCTTCAGCACCAAAGAGCGGGATCACGAGCACGGCGATCGCCTCGCGCTCCTACCCCTGGAGAAGGATTCGAATGCCCGAGGCGCGCATGCGCCGGAGGCGGAGGTCACACGGAATGGACACGAAACCCACTGAAGCCCGCGTCGCGGGCGGCGAGACGAAGAGAATCGTCTACAACGACGACGTCGTCCGCTGGTTCATCGCGGCGTCGGTGATCTTCGCCCTCGTCGGTCTGATCGTCGGCGTCGTCATCGCTCTTCAGCTCGCCTTCTGGCAAGCCAACGTCTCCTCGTTTCTCTCGTTCGGTCGCCTGCGCCCGCTGCACACCAACGCGGTCATCTTCGCGTTCGTGGGCAACATGCTCTTCGCGGGCATCTACCACTCGTCCCAGCGCCTCCTCAAAACGCGGATGGCCTCGGACACGCTCGGCAAGATCCATTTCTGGGGCTGGCAGCTCATCATCGTGGCTGCCGCCGTCACGCTCCCGCTCGGCTTCACCACGGGCAAGGAGTACGCAGAGCTCGAGTGGCCCATCGACCTCGCCATCGCCGTGGTGTGGGTCGTCTTCGCCATCAACTTCTTCTGGACGATCGCGAAGCGCAACGAAAAGCACCTCTACGTGGCGATCTGGTTCTACATCGCGACCATCGTCACGGTGGCGGTGCTCCACATCGTGAACAGCCTGGAGATCCCCGTCTCCCTGTTCAAGAGCTACTCGATCTACGGCGGCGCGAAGGATGCGCTCGTGCAGTGGTGGTATGGCCACAACGCGGTCGCCTTCTTCCTCACCACGCCGATCCTCGGCATCATGTATTACTACGTGCCGAAGGCGGCGGACCGGCCCGTCTATTCTTATCGCCTCTCGGTCATTCACTTCTGGGCCCTGGTCTTCCTCTACATCTGGGCTGGCCCCCATCACCTCCTCAACTCGGCGCTCCCCGACTGGGCGCAGACGCTCGGGATGGTCTTCTCCATCATGCTTTGGGCGCCGAGCTGGGGTGGCATGGTGAACGGCCTGCTCACGCTCCGCGGCGCCTGGGACAAGCTCCGTGAGGATCCCGTCCTCAAGTTCTTCGCCGCCGGCGTGACGTTCTACGGAATGGCCACGTTCGAGGGCCCGCTCCTCTCGATCAAGAGCGTCAACGGGCTCGCCCACTACACGGACTGGATCATCGGCCACGTGCACAGCGGCGCGCTCGGCTGGAACGGCTTCATGGCCGCCGCGATGTTCTATTGGATGGTCCCGCGCCTCTACGGGACGAAGCTCCATTCGCCCCGTCTCGCCAATACCCACTTCTTCCTCGGCACGGTCGGCATCCTTCTTTACATGATCTCGATGTGGGTGAGCGGTGTCACCCAAGGCCTGATGTGGCGCGCGGTCGACGACAAGGGCGCGCTCGTTTATCCGAGCTTCGTCGAGACGCTCATCGCGCTCAAGCCCATGTACTGGACGCGCCTCTTCGGCGGCACGCTCTACCTCGTGGGCATGATCCTGATGGCCTACAACCTGGCGAAGACCGTCGCGGGCAAGAAGCCTGTCGAGGCGAGCGTCGAGGTGTACGTCGAGCGCAAGGCCCCGGACGCCACGTGGGCGCAAATCGTCTTCGGTCGCCCCATGATCGGCGCGATTCTGGCCCTCACCATGGTCGTCGTCTTCGGCATGACCGAGGTCATCGGCGCCATCACCGCCCTCTTCTTCGCGCTCCTCATCGGGATTGGCACCATCGTCATCGGCCAGATCATGCAGAAGGACGATCGGCCCACGTGGCACCGAATCCTCGAAGGCCGCGCGATGCTGTTCACCTCCATCACGGTGCTCGCCGTCCTCGCCGGCGGCGTCGCCGAGCTGATTCCGGTGCTCGTCATCAAGCCGGCCGAGGCCGGGATGAAGCAGCTCTCGCCCTACTCGGCGCTCGAGCTCGAAGGCCGCGACATCTACCTTCGCGAAGGTTGCTACGTCTGCCACTCGCAGATGATTCGGCCCTTCCGCTGGGAGACGATGCGCTACGGCGAGGTCTCGCGCCTGGAAGACTCGCTCTACGATCATCCCTTCCAGTGGGGCAGCAAGCGGACCGGCCCTGATCTGGCGCGCGAGGGGCTCAAATATCCGAACCTCTGGCACTACAAACACATGATGGATCCGCGCTCGATCTCGGAAGGCTCCAACATGCCGCCTTATGCGCACATGGCGGAGGGCAAGGTCGATTTCTCGCGCACGAGCGGGAAGCTCTCGGCGATGAAAGCGGTCGGCGTGCCGTATTCGAAGGAACAAATCGCATCGGCCGAGAGCGACGCCAAGCGACAGGCCGAAGCCATCACCAAGGATCTCGCCGACAACGGCGCGACCGTGGCGGCGGACACCGAGATCGTCGCGATCATCGCCTACCTGCAGCGGCTCGGTCGCAAGGCAGGCTCGGCGCCCACCGACACCGCGGCACCGCAAACGATCTCGCACCAGGAGGCCCGCTGAGGCGGGAGTTGAGATCATGCTTTCACAACTGCTCGGCAAGCTCTTCGCGAACAACCCGCTCACCTTCTTCCCGTCCGTCGGGCTCGCGATCTTCATGACCGTCTTCGTCGTCGTGACCGTGAGCGTGCTCCGGCGTCGCGCCGACACGTATCGCGAGATCGAGAGTCTCCCGCTCGCGAGCGAGGAGGTCCGTCATGAGCGCTGAACGCGATCCTCGGAGCCGCATCGTGCACGAGTACGATGGAATCCAGGAGCAGGACAACGACCTGCCTCGATGGTGGCTCTGGTGCTTTTACGCCACCATCGTCTTCTCCATCGGCTACTGGTTTCACTACCAGACGTTCGGTGTCGGCATCGGCCCGATGGCCGCGCACGATGCGGAGGACGCTGCGTTGCGGGCCGCCGAGGCCGAGCAGATCAAGAAGTCGGGTGCGGTCAGCGCAGCCATGCTGCTCACCCTCTCCAAGGATCCGGCCACGGTCGCGGAGGGCAAGAGCATCTTCACCTCGACCTGCGCCTCGTGCCATGCGTCGAACGGCGGCGGCGGCATCGGCCCGAACCTGACGGACGATGCCTGGTTGCACGGCGGCGCGCCCGACCACATCTACAAGACCATCAAGGACGGTTTCCCCTCCAAGGGAATGGCGGCTTGGGGCCCCGTCCTCGGTGAAGCGCGCGTCCGCGCGGCGGCAGCATACGTGGTCTCCATCAAGGGCACCAACGTCGCCGGCGGGAAGGCGCCGCAGGGCGAAAAAGAAGCGCCGTGATCGAAGCGCTCGGGCCGCTCGTGCGGCCCGAGCCACCCGCCGCGAGGTGCCATCATGAACCGCGTTCGACTCCCCGTCGTCGCTCCCCGGAGCTCGCTTCGCAGCGACGGCAGGCGCAACTTCGTACATCCCGCCGACGTGCACGGCCGCTTCGCCACCGCCCGTCGAATCGGCTTCTGGGCGCTCATCGGAGTTTGGCTCGCCCTGCCGTGGTTGCGTGTCAGCGGCCGCCCGGCGCTGTTCCTCGACGTCGAGCACCGCAGATTCTATGTCTTCGGCGCGACGTTCAACGCCCAGGACATCTGGCTCGTCTTCTTCCTCCTCACCGGGCTCACCTTCGGCCTCGTGTACCTCACCGCGCTCCTCGGGCGCGTGTGGTGCGGTTACGCCTGTCCGCAAACCGTGTTCCTGGAGGCCATCTATCGCCCCATCGAACGGCTCGTCGAAGGCCCGCGCGAGACGCGGATTCGGCGCGACAAGGCCCCTTGGACCTTGGAAAACATCGTTCGCAAAGGCGTGAAGCACGCGCTCTACCTGGCCGCGTCCATCTTCGTCGCGCACCTGTTTTTGAGCTACTTCGTCTCCGTGCCGAAGGTGCTCGAGATGGTGCGCCGCGCCCCCGCGGAGCACCCCGAGGCCTTCGCCTGGGCGCTCGGAACGACGGTGTTCTTCTACGGAAACTTCGCCTGGTTCCGCGAGCAGCTCTGTCTCATCGTCTGTCCTTATGGGCGCTTGCAATCGGTGCTCATCGACGACGATTCGATCATCATCGGTTACGACGAGCGCCGCGGCGAGCCGCGCGGCAAGGCAAGCGATCCGAACGCGGGGGACTGCGTGGATTGCCAGCGCTGCGTGGTCGTGTGCCCGACCGGCATCGACATCCGCAATGGGCTTCAGCTCGATTGCATCGGTTGCTCGGCGTGCGTCGACGCCTGCGACGAGGTGATGGACAAGCTGCACCGGCCCCGCGGGCTCGTCCGCTACGATTCGCAGAATGGTTTGCAGGGCCGAGCGACGCGGATCCTCCGCCCTCGCCTCTTCCTGCTCACGGCGCTGCTCTGCGCCGGGATCTTCGCTTCGGGGCTCGCGTTCCGGCGTCATCAGGGCTTCGAGGCCAACATTCTGCGCCTCCCCGGTCTGCCTTATGTCGTCGAGCGCGGCGAGGTGCGGAATGCCTTCGAGATCCACCTCGTCAACAAGCTCCCCGAGGCCGAGACCTTCGAGATCACCGCGGAGCCGAGCCCGGGCCTCACCTTCGTGATCGCTTCGCCGACGGTCACCCTGGCGTCGCTCTCGGAGACTCGCGTACCGCTGTTCGTCACCAACGATCAATCCGTCACCCGCGGTGACTTCGTGGTTCGTTTGAAGGTGCGCCGCCGCGGCGCGCCCGAGGCCGAGCCTTCGCTCGTCACCGCTCGCTTCGTGGGGCCTTCACGATGAGCCTCTTCTCCTTCGGATCCGCGTTCCTCATGGGCCTCTTCGGAGGCGTTCACTGCGTGCTCATGTGCGGCGGCATCGTGGGCGCGCTCGTGGCCCGCGCGCCCGAGGCGTCGTGGCGAGGCCGCACCCTCGAATTGCTCGCTTCCAACCTGGGGCGGGTGATCACGTATTCGATGCTGGGTGCATTTGCCGGCGGAGTCGGTGCGGTGTCGGTGGCCGCGCTCCCGTTTGCCAAAGCGCAGCTCGCGCTGCGGTTCGGTGCCGCGCTGCTGATGGTGGGCGCCGGCCTGCACCTCGCGGGCGTGCTCCGCGCGTCTCCAGGCTTGCAAGGGAGCGGCGTGATCTTTCGTGCGCTCGGCCCGCTGTGGCGGCGCCTCGTACAAGCCCGCTCCCTCGCGGCTGCGGTGGCGCTCGGGGCCCTGTGGGGATTCCTCCCCTGCGGCATGGTTTACGCGGCGCTGGCGCTCTCACTCACGTCGGGATCGGCGCTGGCCGGCGGCCTCACGCTGCTCGCCTTCGGTGTCGGGACGATGCCGGCGTTGCTCCTCGCCGGCGGCCTCGCCGAGAGCATTCGCGGCCTCGCCCGCAACGCGCGCGCGCGGCAAGCCGCGGGGCTGTTGATTGCGCTCTCGGGATCGGTCCACCTGATGATGGCGGGCCTGCAAGCCGGATGGGTGCCCTCGCCGCTCGCGCGCGACGAAGCGCCGTGTTGCGCGGGCCATCACCATGGATCGCATGGCCCCGGCCCGACGGCGCCGTAATCATGTCACACCCGGCTGCCGTGAATCAGAACGGGAGGCCGGGGATCTTCGGAATCGAGTTGCCCACCGCCTGCACGATCTGCTGGTGCGTGACGATGCCCGTCACCGTGAACGGCACCTCGAGCTCCACCGACTCCACGCTCACCTTGACCTTGCCGCTCGCCTCGTAGGGCACGTCGCGGTTGCTCATGGCGAGCGGCGCGAGCTGGCCCACGTCGTTCCATTTCATGGCGATGGGGACGTCGAACTGCTTCTTCTTCTTGGCGGGGAGCTTGAGCGCGTGCGGCGCGGTGACGGTGCCGATGTTGTGCTTGCCGTCGAGCACGATGGTGGCCGTGAACGACTTCACGCCGAGCTCGAAGTCGTTGGGGTTGTAAGCCTCGAGCTTGGCGTCGACGGTGATCCCGCTCGAGCTGATGGCGCTGACGCGGCCCGAGATGGGGGTGACGGTGGGCGGCTCCGGCTTGGAGCACGAGACGAGGGCGAGGACGGCGGCGGCAAGGAGAGGACGCGCGGCGTTCATGGCCTCCCTTGTAGCAGTGTCGGGGGTGACCTGCCGAGGCCGAGATCGCGCGCGCTCGGCGCACATGGCATAGTGGCCGCCGTGCGCCCCGAAAGCCGCCGATCCTTCCTCAGCGGCCTCGCCGGCGCCGTCGCCGTCGGCGCGGCTCGACCGCTGCACGCCGATTCCCCCGCGCCCGCCGACATCCTCGCGAGCCGCACGCCGCCGGATTTCTCGGTGATGGATCTGACGGTGGAGGGCGACAAGAAGCTCGCCAATCGCTTCACGCTCTTCATCCCGAACCACCTCGGCAAGGACGAGCGCGTTCCGTTGCTCGTCCTCTTGCACGGCCTCGGTGAGACGTGGGATCCGACCGTCGGTGTGTTTGCATGGGTCGAGCGCTACGGGCTCGGCACCGCCTACGCGCGCCTCCGCCGGCCGCCGATCGCGCACACGTCGCGGCAGCTCAATCTGCTCCCCGACGCGCGCATCGCCGAGCTGAACACGTCGCTCGCCGCACAGCCCTTCCGAGGGATGGCCATCGCCTGCCCCTTCACGCCCAACATCGGCAAGCTCGCCAACGCCGAGGCTGCCTATGATGCCTATGCGTCGTGGATCGCCGACGTCGTGGTGCCGCGCGCGCGCAAGGAAGCGCCCGTGCTCGCGGATGCGGCGCACACCGCGCTCGACGGCGTGTCGCTCGGTGGCCAAGTGGGCATCGAGGTGTTCATTCGCCGGCCGGAGGTGTTCGGTGTGTACGGCGCGGTGCAAGGCGCGTTCAACACCGCGAAGCTGTCGCTCTATGCAGACAAGATCGCCGAGGCGATGACCCGCACGCCGCGCGGCGCGAAGCCGAGCATCCATCTGGAGACGAGCGAGGCCGATCCCTTCAAGGAGACGAACCTGGCGCTCTCGGCGATGCTCACCAAGAAGGGTGTGGCGCACGATCGAGCCGTGCTCGTCGGGCTCCACGATCAGGTGTTCTTGCGCGAAGCCGGGGCGTTGGAAATGCTCCTCTGGCACGACCGGCGAATGCGTTGAGCGCTCTGTCCGCGCGGCCGCCGCTCAGAAGAGCCAGCAAGCTCGACCGACGATGCCGGGCGCGCGGCAGTCGTCGGATAGCGCCTACCGCGCCGTCGGATCCGGTACGAGCTGACCATCGGCGCCCACCAGCAGCGCCTCGATCCCGGCCTTTCCGCGGCCCGCTGCGTCGGTACCGAACCACTTCCCCGTCTCGCTGGTCCACAGCCGCACGTGGCCTTCGGCCGTCACCTCGATCTCCAGCACGTGGTGGCTCACCGGAATGCGCACCGGCGCCATCCCGACGTCGCCGAACAGCTCCAGCCGGAGCTCGTCGTCGCCCGCGCCGCGGAGCGCGAGCAGCGCTCGCCCATCGGGCAACGGCCGCGCGGCAAGCACGCCTTGCCGATCCACCGAGACGCACGCCGCCGGCTCGGGACGACAGATCCACGTCGCCTTTTCGGCCATCACCACCGTGGTTCCATCGGAAGCGCTCTCCGCGCCGAGCAACCAAGCATCGGCCGGCGCGGCGAGCTCCGTGAGCGCCCCATCCGGCGACACTCGCTGGATCGACGCGCGCCCTCCGTGCTTCGCCGAGCACTGCGCGAACGCGGCGTGAGCGGTCCCGACGATGCGCCCCTCGGCGCAGGAGATCGGCAACCGCGCAACGCGCGGCTCTGCACCTTGCAGGAGCAGCGTAGATCCGCGACGCGGGGGCCGTCGTTCATCGCACTTCCGCTCGGTGCGCTGGTCGCGCATTCCGCCGTCGCTCGGGTCGAGAGGGAGGATCGTCTGGGTGCTCTCCTGCACGTGCTCCACCGCGCACTCGCCGTCGTGGAAGACACGCGCGCGCGGCCGCCCGATGAACACGCGGTGGGTGAGACAGGTCGCGTGGTGACAGTCGCGGAGGCCGCGACCTCCGCCGAGAACGCCGAATGAATCTTCGCGTTCGTCGTTCGGCGTCGGGAAGCTGGGTCGCGACGTCGGCGCGTTCACCGCGATGTGCTCGTCCGCCGATGTGAACGAGAGCCAGCTCCGCGGACGGTTCGCCGCGATCCATTTGCCACCGGCGTCGAGGCCGAGCCAACCGCCCTCCGACGCGGACTTCATTGCGTAGACGATGATGGCGTCCCCGTGCTGGGTGAACGGCGGCAGGTTCGTGACGAAGCCCGCCGCCGGTCCCTTCTGAAAGCCACGCGCGCCTCGCCCGACCCAAACGTCGGCTTGCGCGAGCCTCTTCTTGTCGTCGCGGGGAAGCTGCTCGATCGCGACGGCGACGAAGCCGTCCGCGCGCACCGCGACCTCCTCGATCGGCCCCGGTGCGGGCCGCTTCTCGGCCGTGAAGCGCTTGCCTCCGTCGCGCGACACCATGAACGCGCCGTCCGGAGCCGGGACGGCGGCGATCACGATCTTGCCCGCTGAAGCGATCTTCGTCGCGTCGGGATCGATCGGCCCGAGCGCGGTGAGCTTGCCCGCGATGGCGTCGTTCGGCGTGTCGGCGCGATGCAGCGTGTCCTTCGTGGCGATCAGCACGGCGTCGTCGTCGACAAACCCAGCCCACCGAATCTCCGAGCCGGGCGCCGGGCTCTTCAAGAACCCGAGCACGCCGCGCTCCTCGGACACAACCACGATCCCCTCTCGAATGCGCTCGAGCGCGTGGCGCTTGCCCTCGGATCGGAGCCGAGCAACCCGCGGACCATCCGGCGGCGGCGCGTATCGCGGCGACGCTTCGGGGCGCGGCACCGTCAGCAACGCAGGCGCTGCGGGCGGTGCTGTCGGCGCGGGCGGCGGCGCGGAGATCACCGCGGGCGGCGGCTCCGGGGGAGGCGGCGGCGCGCCGCCGCACGACGACACCAGCAAGGACAACGCGATGGGTCCAGGAGCTGTGAAGCGACGCATCGAGGCCCTGTATCCGGTGATGGGGACGCGCGGCAAGAGGGATGGCGCATGCAGCGGACTGACGAGCCGCTCTGCCGAATGCATCCAGCATCATCGATCGCCGACGCCTTCGATGCTGCCCACGCAGCGAATCGACGGTGCTGTCATGCGCGAGCGGGGAGCTCCGCGACGCATCGCGATCGAAGGAGCCCGTCGCCGCTCATCAGCGACTCGTGCTGCGGCGCAACGCTTCGACGTCGCGACGCGGAGGCGCTCCGAATGCACGCCGATACTCGCGGTTGAACTGCGCGGCGCTCGCGTAGCCCACACGATACGCGGCGGTGCTCGCGTCGACGTCGCCCGTGAGGAGCAGGCGGCGGGCGGCATGAAGGCGCCGCTCCTTCTGGTACTGCAACGGCGTGATCCGCATGCGCTCCTTGAAGCGCGCGTACAGCACCGACACGCTCGCGTGGACGTGGGCGGCGAGCCGCTCGGCGCTGAACGGCTCCGCGTAGTGCGCGTCGAGCCACGCGATCGCCGCCGCGACCAGCGGATCGTGACCGCGCGAGAGCTCGCGCAGCGCATCGCCGCTCGGCCCCGCGAGCAAGCGATAGAACAGCTCCCGCTGAAAGAGCGGCGCGAGCACGGGGATCTCCGACGGCGAATCGAGCAACCGCACGAGCCGCGCGAGCGGCTCGGCCACGTCCGACGACGCGGCCGGAGGATACGCGTCCAGCTCGGCCACGATCTCGGCGTCGACGGAGAGCATCACGCAGAGATACGGCGCGGCCACGACGTGGCTGATCACCGGCGTCGCGCGGGCGATCGCGAAGGTGTCGCCTTGCCGGAAGCACACGTCGCGACGGCCGAGACGCACCCGCTTGTGACCCGCGAGGAAGATGCCCACGCACGGCGAGAGCACGTGCGCGTGCGCCGTGCCCGCATGCGAGCGACGGTTCACGCGCATGAAGGGCACGGCGGTCGCCGTCATGCCGTCCGCCGGCGCCGCGCGCTCGAGATGGGGGATGAGATCGTGCATCGGAAGATCGGGCAAGACGCCGCGAAGATCGCGCAAACGGGCGGCGCTACGGTGCCGGCATGAAACGTATCGCACTCGTGACGGGCGCCAACAAGGGCATCGGGTTCGCCATCGCACAGCAGCTCGCCGAAGCCGGGCTCGAGGTCATCCTCGGGGCACGCGACGAGTCCGCTGGCCGCGCCGCCGCCGCACGCATTCCCGGTGCGCGCCATCTCCAGCTCGACGTCACGGCCGACGACAGCGTTCGCGCGGCCGCCCGCGCGCTCGATGCGCTCGACGTGCTGGTCAACAACGCCGGCATCGGCGATCCCGACGACGGCAGCGCGGCCACCGCGACGTTGTCGGCGCTGCATCGCACCTTCGACGTGAACTTCTTCGGCGCGGTCGCGATCACGCAGACGCTGCTGCCGCTCCTGCGTCGTTCGAGCGCCGGCCGCATCGTGAACGTCTCGAGCTCGCTCGGCCGGCCCGAGATGCAGACGCCCCTGCACTCGCTCGCGTACCGCGCCTCGAAGGCGGCGTTGAACATGTTCACGGTCACGCTCGCGCAGGCTCTCGCCGACACGTCGATCAAGGTGAACGCCGCCGAGCCCGGCTACACGCTCACCGATCTCAACCGGCACCTGGCCGCGGCCCAGCCGGGCTGGACGCCGCCACCGCACGTGCAGACCGTCGACGACGCGGCGCGCACGCCCGTGCGCCTCGCGCTGCTCGCAGACGATGGTCCGACCGGCGGCTTGTTCGACAAGACCGGCCGCGTGCCTTGGTGAAGACGCGTCCCAGCGGCAGGCAGCGCGAGGTGCGCCGCCGCGCTGGCCAAACTGGACGTTCCCCGCACGAGCGCACGGGTTCCTCTCGATGACGAAGGTCGATGAGCACGCCGTCCAGCGCGCTTCATGCTGCGACGATCGCTTCGCAGCGTGAGCCGATTCGTGACCTGCGGTTTACGATTTCACGTGGCCGCTCGTTGACTCGAGCGCGCGTCGCCCGCGCGATCCATGGCGCCGATGCCGGCGAGCCGGCTGCGCACGTGGATTGCTAATGCCTCTTCAGCGCTCGTGATTGAGCGCGGAGGAGCCTTATGTCGAGCTTTTCGCGTCCATCCATGAAGCCCCTCGCCGCCGCGCTGGCCTGCGCGGCAGCGGTGTTCTCCAGCGCGGAGCAGGCGCATGCGCAGGAGCCCCCGCCGCCGATGTACTACCACGTGCCTCCGAGCGCCGGGCCGCGCGTGATCTCCGATTGGCAAGAGGGAGAGCCGATCCCCGCGGGGTACTTCCCGACGAAGCGCATGCGCACCCCTCTCGTCATCGCGGGCGCGGTGACCTTCGGGACCACGTACTTGTGCACCGCGCTCGGCGGCGCGATCGCCGCAGACGCGGGCGCCGATCACGCAGCGAGCTTGCTCGTCCCCGTCGCCGGTCCATTCATCATGCTCGGCAGCATCCGCAGCGCCACGGGCGGCTTCGCCCTCGTCCTCGATGGCCTCGCCCAGACGGCGGGCGTCGCCATGCTCGTGGCCGGCATCGCCATGCCCAAGGCGGTCCTGGTGCGGAAGGACATCGGCAAGATCGAGATCTCGCCGACGCCGATGCAGTTCGGCACCCACGGTGGTGGGTTCGGCTTCGTGGGCAGGTTCTGAGTCGCCGACCACGACTGCCTCCGCACGCTTCGGCAACTCGTGGCGCTCGCGTCGGGTAGCATCGCGCCTCCGACACGAGGAGCCATCATGAACGATCGAAATGCACCTTGGCGCGTCTTCGCATCCAACGGATGGGGATCGGCGATCGCAGAGGCCATGTTGACGCTCGCGGGCATCGCGTACGAGCGTGACCTCGTCGATCCCTCGGTCCCCGGCCCCGATCGCGATCGACTGCTCGCGGCGAACCCGCTCGGACAATTGCCGACGGTGGTGCTCCCCGACGGCACCGTGCTCACGGAGAGCGCCGCGATCACGCTGCGCGCCGCGGAGATCGCGCCGCACGCAGGCCTCGCGCCGAGCGCGGACGATCCGGCGCGGACTGCCTTCCTGCGCTGGTTGGTGTTCCTCGTGGCCGCCATCTATCCAACGTTCACGTACGGTGACGATCCCAAACGCTGGGTCACGACGTCCCCCGACGAGCTGCGCGCGTCCACGAACGCCCACCGCGTCGCGCTGTGGCAGCAAATGGATCGCGCCGCGGTGGGCCCCTGGTTTTTGGGGGAACGATTCTCGGCGCTGGACGTGTACATCGCCGTCATGACGCGCTGGCGCCCAGGGCGCGCAGCACTCGCCGAGCTCTGCCCGAAGCTCGCGACCATCGCGACCGCGGTCGACGCGAATCCCGCGCTCGCGCCCGTGCTCCGGCAAAACTTCGAATCGTGATCTGGAAGCGCGGCGCCTCCGCGCTTCACGCTCATCGAGCACGAGGATCCTGAGCTTCATCCTCGCGAGGCGGAGCGCCCGGCTCCGATCGCGGCGCGCTCTGACGCGCGTCCTGCTGGCGACGGTAGGCCCCGGGTGCCATGCCCGACCATTGGCGGAACGCATGGCTGAACGAGGCTTCCGATGCATAGCCGGTGAGCTGAGAGGTCAACGCGAGCGTCGCGCCTTCGCGCAGCAACGTCGTCGCCTTCTGCATGCGCATGCGCGTGAGGAAGCCGAGCGGCGGCTCGCCCACGAGGCTCGTGAAGCGCGCCGCGAAGGCGGACCGCGAGAGCCCGACCTGCTCGGCGAGCGAGGCCACCGTCCACGGATGCTCCGGCCTTCGGCTCATCAGGCCCAGGGCCGTAGCCACGCCCGGGTCGCGCAGCGCGCTGACCAGCTCGAGCGAGCGGCACGAGTGCGACGGCGTGTCGGCGAGCGTCTCGACGTACGCGCGCATCACGTGGACGAACAGCACGTCTGCCGCGCGGGCGAGCACGAGATCGGAGCCGAACGGCCTCGACGCGATCTCCCGCGCGAGGAGACGGAGGTGCTCCACGAGCGACGTCTGCCCCGCGCCCACACCCGCGAGTCGAAACACGGGCGGCAACGACGACACGACCGGAACGGAGAACGGATCTTCGAGCTCGACCAGCGCCGACGTGATCCTCGTCTCGGTGCCGGCGCCCCCCAAGGTCAGGTGCCGCACGCGCTCGTCACCGCTCGCGCGAACCCCGGGCAGCTCTTCGAGAGCGATCACCGACGAGTCGATGCGATCGCGCAGCGAGTGCGCCCGGCCGTGCGGCACCACGACGACGTCATCGGTCGTGAGGGCGAGCGCTTGGCCGTCGTTCTCGGTCGAGATCCAGGCCGTGCCGCTCACCACGTGATGGATGCAGAAGGTCGACGGCTTACCTCGAAACGCGACGCCCCACGGCGCCCTCGCGTCGATGCAGGCCCACGACGCGGTTCGCGCGCGGACCGAGGACAGGAGCTCGCTCAGAGCATCCACGCGTGGCCTCGGCTGGACGATTTCGCAAGCAAGATGGACGCGCTCGGCTGGTCGTAGCCGCGCGGGCGCCGCATCGTCGGGAGGTGTTTCGAGGCTTTCATTCGCCTCAGAAAGGGTAACTCATGTCCATCGGAGCGATCACCGAGCCGGTGCTGGTCACCGGCGCCACGGGCAAGCAAGGCGGAGCCGTCGCGGCGGCGCTGCTCGAACGAGGCGTCCCCGTGCGCGCGCTCGTTCGTGACCCCGGCGCAGCTCCTGCGATCGCATTGCGTGCGCGCGGCGCGGTCCTCGTGCAGGGCAACTTCGACGACCCCAGCTCGCTGCGCATCGCCTGCGAGGGCGCGCGGGCCGTGTTCTCCGTGCAGCACCCGAACATGGCCGATCTCGAGTCGGACTCCGAGCGCGTGCAGGGCAAGAACCTCGTCGAAGCAGCCCGGGCCGTGCGCGTTCCGCAATTCATCCACACCTCGGTGTCCGGCGCCGGTGCGCACCACCGGCGCGCGCCGGACTGGGAGCTCGAGCGAGGCGCCGGCCGCAACTACTGGGAGAGCAAGGCGTACACCGAAGAGCTGGTGAAGAATGCCGGATTCCGCTTCTGGACGCTCATCAAACCATCCTTCTTCATGGAGAACTTCATCCGCCCTTCCATGATGTTCGAGGGAGGCACGGGGGACCGCCTGCTCACCACGATCGCGCCCGATACGGTGCTGGCGCTGGTCGCCGTGCAGGACATCGGAGCCGCCGCCGCAGCCGCGGTTCAGGAGCCGTCACGGTTCCATGGTGTGGAGCTCGAGCTCGCCAGCGAACGGTTGACGATGCGCGATATCGCGCGCGCCCTGGCCCGTGCGCTCGACCTTCCCATCGAAGCTCCATCGCTCACCGCCGACGAGGCCATCGCCCAGGGGCTGTTGCCTGCGTTTGCGCGCTCGCACGCGCGGCTGAACCACCACGGCAGCCCGGCCACCCCCGAGGCGGCACGCGCGCTCGGCATTCCCCTCACCGACTTCGAGACCTGGCTTCGACATCACGCTGTGTGAGGGATCCGCTCGGCTCGGCGTGATGGCCTCGTTCACCTCCGACCGGCAACTTGCCTTGCGTCGAGGCCTGTTCTACCGAGCGACGCCATGACCGATCGCCGCGCACGCTCCACTGTCACGGTCGTTTGGCCGAAGGGCGTGGCGCCCACGGAGCCCGCGTTTCTCACGCTTCATTTTGCCGAAGGTGCCGGCCGGGTGGATCGATCCGAGATCGAATCCGATGTGCTGCAGCTTCTCGACGAGCTGTCGCAGCACGGTGGCATGGCGGGCGGCACGTCGTTCGTCTGGCGCAGCGACCACCACGTGGAATGCACCATGGAAGGGCTCATGCTCCCCGGCAAGGCGAGCACGTGGCTCGAGACGAGGCTTCGAAGCCGGTGGCCCACGGCGCTCGCCGAAGTCCGTTTGTATCAGGAGCTCGCGCCCGTACCCGCCGCGCCAGCCCGCGCCGCATCGGAAGCGCGCGCCGCCCTCGCGAACGAGGTGCCGGGCTTCGGTGCCTTCGAGCCAATCGCCCTTCGCCATCCCGATACGCGGGCCGTGCTGGTGTCTCCCTGCATCGAGATCATGATGATGGCGGCCGGGAAAAACGCGGTCGTGCGCGCAGCGTGTCGCGAGTTCGGCGCGCGTTGGCTGTCGCGGTTTCCGGAGACGGCTCTCCTCCTGAAGGGGGGAGATCACAAAGCCTATCGCGCGTCGAACCTCGCGCAGGGCAACGCCTCGTGGGCCTCCCATTTCGACGCGAAGAATCGGCGTGTCCAAGGCGCGTTGTCGCTCGCCGCGGGGAAGAGCACGCGCGCCCCCGAGCCCCCGACGCTCGGCGGCCTGCTCGTCTCCGAAGGCACCGCGGTGCGCGGGTGCCTTCCGATCGCGTGGGCGTCGCGCCCTGCCGAGCTCGCCGCCATCGTGGACGAGCTGTTTCAGGGACTCGACATCTCCTCCGGCTGGTGCGGTATTTCGCAGTACCTCGGCCCCGATGACGACGCGGATCGATGGCTCGAAGACGAATGGGGCCCTCTGCGCGGGCGCGGGTGTCCGAGCTATGCGTCGTGGATTCGGGACTTCCCCGGGATCACCGTGGGAGCTCGCTTCGTGTACGAAATCTGGGCCAACGAGCCGTATCTCCTTCACGTGGGATGGATCACGCTGGTCGGGCGTGACTTCGCGCAGCGCACGCAAGAGCAGCTCGCCGCGCTCGAGTCGCCCGTGGAGATGGCGACGCTGCCGGGCGGCGTGGTTCGGCTCCGCACCGGCGCCGCGCCCAACGCCGGTGGCACCATCGACGACGGCAGCGAGCTTCGCACCCGCGAGAGCGTCGGTCGCGCGCTGCAATTGCTGCGGCCTCCCGACGATCTCGTCGAGCACTTCAGCGTCGGTCGGCTCTCCGATGAAGAGAACCGCGCCTATTGCCTGCGCTTCTTCGGCGTATGATGTCGGAGAAATGTCGTTCGCGGACGAGCCTCGAACTCACTGCTCATCTGGAATGCGGTGCCAGTGATCACGAGATGACGTGAGACCGCGACTCCACGTCTCGCGTCACGGCCAGAGATGCATCGAGTTGGTCCGAAACATCGAGTCTGCGCTCTCGCTCATTGATGAGGCAACGACCAGGCTCGTTGACGTGATGGCCTGTCTCGGCGCTCGCTCGCCTCAACCACCCTTGCGTTTGCTCGGTGCGCGGGCCGGCTTCGTCGCCGTGTCGAGGAGCTGCTCGGCCATGGCGCGCGCCTCCACGAGCGCCTGCAGATCGTGCTCGATCGAGGCCGCGACGGTCGCGCCGTCGTAGAGCATGGCGAGCTTGCGGCCGAGGAGCTCGGGCTTCGCGGCGCCGAGCTCGCGCGCGAGATCGATGAAGAGCCCGCGCATCCATGCGCGCGACGCCATGCACACGGCCCCGGCCTTCGACTCCCCCGAGGCCGTCTCCACCGACGCGTTCACGAATGCGCACCCGCGAAACCCAGGCTTCTCGGCGAGCTCTCGCTGAACATCGAAGATGGCGAGGATGCGATCGCGCGGCTTTGCATGGCGAGCCAAGCGCTCCGTGATGCGCGCCCTCCGCGCGGCGTCGCGCTGCTCGAGGTAGGCGCGCACGAGCTCGTCCTTGCTGCCGAACGCGCTGTAGAGCGACGCCTTCGCGACCCCGGCGCGCTCGATCACGCGATCGATGCCGACGGTGTGGATGCCCTCGGCATAGAAGAGCTCAGCGGCCGCGGCGAGGAGCCGTTCCCGCGCAGTGCCTTCCAGATTCTTCGTGGACACCGCTTGACGATACAGACAGGTCTGTCTACCGTCAAGGACCAGACAGACCTGTCTGTTCAACCGAGCTTGCGGTCCATGCCTACAGCGTCCGGCGACGAGCACGTGCCGGCGCGCCGTCTTGCTCTTCGCCGAGGTCCATCATGCGGCTCCCGAACCATGTGGCGTTCTATCTCCAGGCCTCGATCCTGATCTTCTTCCTGGCCGCGTCGTCCGCGCCGACGCCGCTCTACCCGGTGTATCAAGCCGCGTGGGGCTTCTCTCCGATCCTCGTGACGGTGGTGTTCGGCGTCTATGCGCTGAGCGTGCTCGGCACGCTCCTCGTCGTGGGATCGCTCTCCGATTTCGTGGGGCGAAGGCCCGTCTTCCTCGTCTCCCTCGCCCTGCAGATCGTCGCGGCCGTGGTGTTCGTGCGCGCGGGCAGCGTCGCCGATCTGGTGACGGCGCGCGTGATCCAGGGGCTCTCCACGGGGGCCGCGGCCAGCGCGCTCGGCGCAGGGATGCTCGATCTCGATCGCCGCCGCGGCGCGATCGCGAGCTCCGTGACGCCGATGATGGGGACGGCCACGGGAGCGATCCTCTCGGGGCTCTTCGTGCAGTATCTGCCGCACCCGACGAAGCTCGTGTACCTGGTGCTCATCGGCGTGTTCGTGGTGCAGGCCATCGGCGTCCTCGCGATGCACGAGTCGGCGCCGCGCAAGCCCGGCGCGCTGGCCTCGCTGCGCCCGCAGCTCCGGCTCCCGGCGGCGGCGCGCTCGACGCTCTTCGTGGCCGTGCCCGCCATCGTCGGCGCGTGGGCGCTCGCGGGCTTCTATGGATCGCTCGGGCCGGCGCTCGTGCAGCGCCTCTCCGGCGGCGGCTCCCGCGCGCTCGGCGGCGTTTCACTCTTCGTGCTCGCGGGCAGCGGCGCGCTCGCCGCCTACCTCACTCGATCGCAATCGGAGCGACGCATGATGACGTTCGGCAACGGCCTCCTCGTCACCGGCGTCACCGTCGCGCTGCTCGCCGTCTCGCGCGGCTCGCTCGCGCTCTTCTTCGCGGGCACCGTCATGGGCGGCGCCGGCTTCGGAGGTGCGTTCCCCGGCGCGCTTCGCTCCGTGATCGCGCGCACCGCGGCGCACGAGCGCGCCGGCGTCCTCTCCGTCATCTACGTCGTCGCGTACCTCGCCATGGGCTTGCCCGCCGTGGCCGCGGGCGCGCGTGTCGTCTACGGCGGCGGCCTCGTCTCCGCCACCTACGAGCTCGGCACGACCGTCGTGCTCCTCGCCGCGCTCGCCCTCGCCGGCACCCTCCGCCGCGCCGAGCCGATCACTGCGCCCGCCTCGCTCCGCGTCCCCGAGTGATCGAGCACGCCGCGCTCATCGCTCCCAGCGTCGTCGCGCGAAGGACATCATGGCCCGCGCGCGACGACGCCCTCACCTCCCCGCTACCGGGCTGCGCTCAGGTGACCGCAGCCTGGGTCTGAAAGCGCGCATCGCGCCATTCGCCGCCGTCGAGCACCTCGTGCAGGTGCTCGACCGCGTCCCACACGTCGACGTAGCGCGTGTAGAGCGGCGTGAAGCCGAAGCGCAGAATGTCGGGCGCGCGGAAATCGCCGATCACACCGCGCGCGATCAGCGCCTGCATGATCGCGTAGCCGCCCTCGGCGCGCGCGAAGCTCACCTGGCTGCCGCGCCACGCCGGGTCGCGCGGCGTCTGCAGCGTGAGCCCGTGGCCGGCGCAGCGCTGCTCGACGAGCTCGATGAACAGATCGGTCAACGCCAGCGACTTGTGCCGCAGCGCCGCCATGCCGCCCAGCGGCTCGGCGGCCAGCACGCTGTCGACGCCGCATTCGAGCGCGGCCATCGCCAGAACGGGCGGCGTGCCGCACACGAAGCGCGCCACGCCCGCCGCGGGCCGGTAGTGGGGCGTGAACTCGAACGGCGCCGCGTGGCCCATCCATCCCGACAGCGGCTGCCAGCGCTGCTCGGTGTCCATGCGCGTCGTGTGGCGCGGATGCGCCCACGCGAAGGCCGGCGCGCCCGGCCCGCCGTTCAAGTACTTGTAGCCGCAGCCGACGGCGAAGTCGGCATCGCTGCCCGCGAGATCCACCGGCACCGCGCCGGCCGAATGCGCAAGGTCCCACAGCGTGAGCGCACCCGCGGCATGCGCGGCCGCCGTGAGCTCGCCCATGCGGTGCATGCGTCCGCTGCGGTAGTTGACGTGGGTGAGCATCAGCACGGCCAGCCGATCGTCGAGCTGCGCCGGGATCGCGTCCGCATCGTCCACCAGCGAAAGCTCGAGCCCGCGCTCGCGCGCGAGGCTCTGGGCGATGTACAGATCCGTGGGGAAGTTGTGCCGCTCCGACACGATGCGCGTGCGCTTCGGCGCATCGGCGCGCTGCAGGTCCAGCGCCGCGGTGAGCACCTTGAACAGGTTGACCGACGTCGAGTCGGCCACCACCACCTCGCCCGCCCCGGCGCCGACGAGCCGCGCGATCTTGTCGCCGATACGCCGTGGCATCTCCATCCAGCCGGCGGTGTTCCAACTGCGGATGAGGCCTCGCCCCCATTCCTCGCGCACGACCTGCTCGATGCGGGCGGCGGCGCCTGCGGGCAGCACGCCGAGCGAGTTGCCATCGAGGTACACGACCCCATCGGGCAGTTCGAACAGCTCGCGCAAAGAAGCGAGCGTATCTTCGGCATCGAGCGCCTGGCAGCGATTGCGGTCCATCGGAGTCGCGGTGTCCTTCACATTTCGCCCAGCACGGCCCGCACGGGCTCGCGCGGGCCTGCATCAGCTTGGATGCAGCCGAAGCACACGCGATCCGACAGTCAAGCAACAGCGCCGGGGGCTGTAGCCCACGATGCTCTGGTCGCGCACGTCTACGTCCTCGTCGCTCCGAACGTCGTGGACCAGACGGTCGCCCATCACGCCCTCATCCGCGGCCACGCGGTGCGCCTCGACGCGCTCGCGCGCCGCCTGCAACGGCACACGCTGCGCGCGCTTGTTCGTCAACGAGGTCGATGGACGGTGGAGCGCTACGCGCGACGGAGCGCTCACCCGTCGCTGCGACTCAGCCCTCGGGCACGTCGCAGGGAAGGCCGGCGCGGGCGAGGATTTCGCGCACGCGTGCTTCCCATGTCCACGTGTGAATGCGCTCGGCGCGCCGGGCCTCGGCGACGCGGAGATGCTCTTCGCGCTTCTCCCAGAGCGCGGCGATAGCCTCGCGCGTCTCGGCGGGTGAGCGCGGCGAAGAATCGAGCGGCAGCACGGCGTTCTCTCCGAACAGCTCGGTGAAGACCGGATCCACCGGCGGCTTGCCGATCATCGTGGTCGCGGCGGCGGCGGCCTCGAACCAACGGCAGGTGATGGGGCTGAACGCGCCGGCGCGCGACGGGTGGGTGAGCTCCACCGGCCAAGCGACGGTGAAATGGCTGTGGCGGAGGTGCCACGCGTACTGTTTGTAGAGGTACTGCGAGGGCACGCGCGTGTTGAGCGTCGCGGCGACGGTGGCGTCGTAGTAGACGCCGGTCTCGTCGCTCCAGCGATCGATGGCGGCGTGGACGGGCTCCACGCGACGACCGTAGGAGCTCAAACCAATTTCGCGTTTGTCCCCAGAAACGGGGAGGAAACGCTCCTTCTTCACGCCCTGCGGCACCGCGACCCAGTCGCGCCCAGTCTCCCGGCGGAGCATGGGGACCGCGCCGTGGAACGAGGTGATCATCAGATCCCATCGGGCCGCGGAGGCGAGCCGGCGGAGGCTGTCGAGCTGCTCGCCGAACGTGTCGTAGACGTAGACGATGCGATAGCCGACGCGCGCGTCCCAGGCGCGGAAGAGATCGAGCCACGAAGCTTCCGGCCCCATGAGCACGAGCCAGAGCACGTCGGCGTCGACGGCAAAGCCCCCGCGCTTGGGCACGAAGCGACGCAGCGGCGCGAAGCGGGTGCCGTGCGCGAGCCGGCCCCGCACCGCCTGCGGCGCGGGCCAGTCGGGGATGGGCACCACGGTGGCCCCGGTGAGCCGGACGATCTCGTCCTCGAAATCGCGGAGCATCCCGTACTGGAAGCCGTGGCTCCCCTGCACGGACGCCACCACGTGCCGGAGGCCCGATTTGCCGCGCGATCCCGCGGCCCCGTCGTGATCGTTCACGGCCACGTCAGGACCGCTTCGACATCTTGCCGACCATCTCCTCGATGATGGCGTCGAGGCTGTGGCGCACCTTCCAGCCCGGGTAGTGCGCCTCGAGCTTGCGCAGATCGCTGTAGTAACAGATGTGATCGCCGATCCGGTTCTGGTCGGAGTACGTGAGCTTGGGGCGCTTGCCCGTGAGCTTTTCGATCTTGGCGACGCACTCGAGGAGGCTCGCGGCGTTGTCCTTCCCGCCGCCGAGGTTGTAGACCTCGCCGGGGCGCGGCGCCTGCGCGAAGGCCCAGAACGAGGCGATGACGTCGCGCGCGTGGATCTGATCGCGCACCTGCTTCCCCTTGTAACCGAAGATCGTGTACGGCCGCTCTTCGAGGGCGGCGAGCACGAGGTAGTTGAGGAAGCCGTGCAGCTCGACGCCGGCGTGGTGCGGGCCGGTGAGGCAGCCGCCGCGAAAGACGCCCGTCTTCATGCCGAAGTACTTGCCGTACTCCTGCGTGAGCACGTCGGCCGCGACCTTGGAGGCGCCGAAGAGCGAATGGAGGCAGCGATCGATGGAGAAGTCCTCGGCGATGCCGTGCGCGTACTTCTCGTCGCCGTACTCCCACCGCGTCTCCTGCTCGACGAGCGGCACGAAGTTCGGGCCGTCGCCGTAGACCTTGTTGGTGCTCATGAAGATGAAGACCGACTCGGGCGTGTGGCGACGGCAGGCCTCGAGCAGGTTGAGCGTGCCGACGGCGTTGACGTCGAAGTCGTCGAAGGCGCGCTTGGCCGCGAGATCGTGGCTCGGCTGCGCGGCGGCGTGGATCACGAGATCGAAGCGGTTCGACGCGAAGAGCGCGTCGACGGCCGCGCGATCGCGGATGTCCATCTCCCGATGCGTGAAGTGCTTGCACTGCGCTTCGAGGCGCGCCCGGTTCTTCGTCGTGTCGCCCTGCGGGCCGAAGAAGTCGGCGCGCATGTTGTTGTCCACGCCGGTGACGCGGAAGCCCATCTCGTCGAAGAAAACCACCGCCTCGGAGCCGATGAGCCCGCTGCTCCCCGTGACCAGAACGTGCATCTAGGAAACCTTTCCGCGCCGGAGGGTACTGAGCGAGGGTGGTGTTTTCAAGCGAACGTACCCCGAGGCCGCGCCGATCCGTTGCGCGCGGGCACAGGGAAGTTCATTGGTTCACACCGCGAGGCGGCGGGACGTCCCTCGCGTGAATGACGATCGTCCGCGAGCGCGCGCCCGGTCGCTCGCCGTGCGTGCGGGACAATCGAGGTTCCATCGCGACCTGCTCGTGCTACGCCTCACGGCTCATGAAGCCCCGCGACATCCTGGTGGCCACGCATGGCCACTGCTTCGACGGTCTGTCGAGCGCCGTCCTCTTCACGCGCCTCGCGCGCGCTCTCGCGGGCCGCACCGGCGGCGCCCCCCTCTCCTTCCGCTACAAGTCGTGCGGCTACGGGCCGGGCATGCAGCAGATCCCCGAAGCCTGGCTCGACGGCGAGGAGAACGTGATCCTCGACTTCCGCTACACGCCGAGCGCCAAGCTGGGTTGGTATTTCGATCATCATATCACGGGCTTCGCCGACGCGGCCGAGCGCGATGCCGCGCTCAAGGCTGCGAAGCCGCCCGAGCACGGGGCGCGGCCGCAGGTGTATTACGATCCCACCTATGGATCGTGCGCCAAGCTGGTGGCCGACGTCGCGGAGACGCGCTTCGGCGTCGACATGAGCTCGCTCGCCGAGCTGGTCGCCTGGGCCGACGTGATCGACACGGCGCGCTTCGCCTCGGCGGAGGCGGCGACCGATGCGCGCGAGCCGGTGCTCCAGCTCGCCGCGGTGATCGAGCACCACGGGGATGGTCCGTTCCTCAACACGGTGGCGCCGCGCCTGCTCGAGCGATCGCTCGTCGACGTGGCCAAGGGCAACGACATCCAATCGCTGTGGGCGCCGATCCGGGCCGCGCGCGAGACGTTCCACCGCCGCGTGGAGCGGGCGGCCGAGGTGCGCGGGCCGGTGGTGCTGGTCGATCTCACCGACGCGCCGCTCGACGTGGCCGCGAAGTTCGTGACGTACGCGCTCTACCCGCAGTGCACCTACTCGGTGATGCTCACGCGCAACAAGCAGCACTTCAAGATCTCGGTCGGCTACAACCCTTGGAGCGGCAAGCCGCGCACGCACGACATCGCCGCCATCTGCAAGCGTGAAGGCGGCGGCGGTCACCCCGCGGTGGGCGCTTGCTCGTTCCCGCTGTCGATGCCCGATCGCGCCCGCGAAGTGGCGCGATCCATCGCGACGGAGCTCGGAGGTTAGCGGATGGCGCCCCCGCTCCACGAGGCGAGCGTCGCCGTCAGCCGGCCGGTGGTGCCGGGGTTTTCGCGCGCGCCCGGGGCGAGGCCGCTCGTCATCGGGCACCGCGGCGTGCGTCGCGAAGGCGTCGTGGAGAACACGATGCCCGCCTTCGCCATGTCCGCGGAGGAAGGCGCGGAAGCGCTGGAGCTCGACGTGCGCGTGTGCGCATCGGGTGAGCTCGTGGTGGCGCACGATCCGGATCTGAAGCGGATCACCGAAGGCGCCGACACGCGGGCGGTGGCCGATCTGACGCTCGACGAGCTCTCGCAGATCGCGCTCGCGGGCGGGGCCCGCGTGCCCACGCTCTCCGAGGTGCTCTCTTTCGCGCGGGAGCGGCGGCTCGCGGTGAACGTGGAGATGAAGCGCGACGCGCCGAGCCGCACGGCCATCGTGCGCGCCACGGCTCGCCTCCTCCACCGCTGGGATCCGAAGCACGCCCTCATCGTCTCGTCCTTCGATCCGGCGATGCTCTCGGGCCTCGCGGTGCTCGCGCCCCACGTGCCACGCGCGGTGCTCGTGCACCAGACGCGCTGGCACACGGTGCATGCGGCGACGCGGATCCCCGTGGGCGCGGCGGCGGTGCACCTCGATCGACGGCTCACCGATCCCGCGGCCGTGCGGGCGCTCCTGCGCCGGGCCTTGGTGAACGTTTGGACCATCAACGATCCGGACGAGGCGCGGGATCTCGCGGCCCTCGGGGTCGACGGGCTCATCACCGACGTGCCCGGCCTGATTCGCGAAGCGCTCGACGAGTGACGGAGGTTGCGCGGCGCGCGCTTCCGATCGACGCTGCTCGCGTGCGCCGCTCCGTGGTCCTCGCTCTCCTGCTCGCCGCTGCGTGTCAGCGCACACCGGAGAGCACGGGTGCTCTGGGATCCGCCGCGCCGCCCTCGGCGACGTTCTCGCGTGAAGCGTTCGCGCCGCGCGCCGGCGACGCCGGGCCGAGCGAGCCCGCGGTGCCCACGAGCGCGGATCCGGCGGCGCTCGACGAGATCCTGGCGGCCGCGCCGCGCGCCTCGGCGCGCGCGCCCACGGGCGCGGACGGCGGGACGGCGATCGGGATCGACAACGGAGGGCGCGAGGATGCAGACGCCGCCGACGCGGGTGCTGCCGGCGATCGCGCGCGTGCGCCGAAGGTCCGCGTGGGCAAGCCGACGCTGGAGCCCGATCTCTCGGGCGCGGCCGTGGAGCAGGCCGCGCGCGCGCAGCTCTACTGGCCCATCACGCAGCGCTGCCGCGGCGAAGGCGGCCGCATCCTCCCGCCGGAGGCCGTGCACGTGATCTTCCACATCGACGCCGACGGCTACCTGATCCCGCCCACCATCCTGGCCCAGCCCAAGGAGGAGCGCTTCGCCGCGGCGGCCCGCTGCATCGCGCGCGAGCTGTCGACCACCACCTTCCGCGCGCCGCCGGCCGCGCGCGGGAAGCCGCACGTGATCGACACGGACGTGCCGTCGGTGGACTGATGGATCCAACTCCCGCGCGCACGACGATGTGCCTGCGGTAGGGTTCGATCGATGATGCATGGACTCGCGCGTCCATGCATTCGTCGAGGCTAGGCGGCGAGCGGGAGCTCCACCTCGATGGGCACCGTGAGCACGCAGCGGCGCGCGGTGGTGGCGACGGCTTCGACCGTCCCGCCGGAGGCGAGCCAGCCGAGAGCATCGGGGCGGTGGGAGCCGACGACGATCAGATCGGCGTCGCGCTGCCGCGCCACCTCCAGAATCGCGCCGGCCGCGTTTTCGCGGGCGAGGACGATCGTGTCGACCCCGCCGCCCAAGCGCTCGGCCACGTTTTGCAGAATCTCGCCGCGCTTCGCGACGGCGTCGCGGAGCATGCCTCCGAGCATGACCGCGGCCACCCCGAACGTGCTCGAGGCCACGAGCGCCATGATGGTGTCGACGCTGTGCACGAAGGTCACCGGCGCGTGCAGGCGGGCGCCCAGCTCGAACGCGCGCGTGAGCGTGGGGAACGTGGCACACGAGAAATCGGTCGCGGCGACGATGGCCCGCGACGACGACCACGGCCGCGCGACGAGCACGGGGCGGCGCACCTCGCGCACCACGCGCCGCACGATGCCGTGCGAGCGAAGGCGATCGCCCGCGTCGTCGTCACCGCCGAGCACCACCAGCGAGGCGTCGAGCTGCGACGCGATCTCCACGATGCGCGGCACGACCGCGCCGACGCGCACCGAGATCCGATCGCGCGCGATCGGGCGCCCCAGCACCTTCTCGCAGAGGCGATGCACCGCTTCCACGGCCACCGCCGCCTCGCGGGGCGCGCCGCGAAGAGCGCCGCGATGCGGCCATATCGCGTCCACCCAGCGCGCGCCGGGGACGACGTGGACCACGTGGAGGTCCGCGTCGAGGACGCGAGCCATGGCCTCCGCACGCGTGATCGCGATCACCGCGGAGGCATCGAAAGCGATCGCGACGAGGACGCGCGATCGCAGATCGGGGCCTTGAAATCCGTGATGTTGGACCATATCGTTTGAGCTCAAAGTAATATGACGCGGAGAGGTCGTCCACATGCCGCGATTGCTGCTCGTCTCCAATCGCCTGCCGGTGACCGTCGTCGCCGCGCACGGCGAGGCCACCGTCGCGCGCTCGAGCGGCGGCCTCGCGACCGCGCTCGCCGGGCCTCACACGCGGCGTGACGCGCGCTGGATCGGGTGGCCCGGCGATCTCTCGCACCTCACATCCGCAGCGCGTGACGCGGTGCTCGCGGAGCTCACGATGCTCCGCACCGTGCCCGTGACCATCCCGCCGGAGGAGGCGCAGCGGTTCTACGACGGCTTCTCGAACGGCGTCCTCTGGCCGCTCTTCCACTACCTCCTCGACAAGGTGAACCTCGATGCGCGCGCCGATTGGGAGGCGTATCGCGACGTGAACGAGCGCTTCGCCGACGTGGTCGCGAAGGAAGCCGAGCCCGGCGACGCGATTTGGGTCCACGACTATCAGCTCGCGCTGCTGCCGGAGATGCTGAGAAAGAGGCTCCCGCGGGCCTCGGTGGGGTTCTTCCTTCACATCCCCTTCCCTGCGTCCGACGTGTTTCGCATCCTCCCGTGGCGGGCTCAGATCCTGCGAGGGATGTTGGGGGCCGATCGCATCGGGTTTCACACCGCGGCCTATCGGCAGAACTTCGTTTCTTCGGCCGCGCGCGTGCTCGGGCTGGAGCCCGACATCGACGCTCTGGTCTACGAGGATCGCCGCGTGGAGCTCGGCGTGCATCCCGTCGGCGTCGACGCGGCGCGCCTCTCCGCGCTGGCCCAGGAGCCGCGGGTCATCGCCGAAGCACAGCGCATCCGCGACGACGCGCGCGGGCGCCGCATCGTGCTCGGGATCGATCGGCTCGATTACACGAAGGGGATCCCGCGGAGGCTCCTCGCGATCGAGCGCCTCCTGGAGCGAGAGCCTTCGCTGCAGACGGAGGTACGGTTCATCCAGCTCGCGGTGCCCACGCGCGAGCGCGTGGAGGCCTATGCCGATTTCCGCCGGCTGGTGAACGAGATGGTGGGGCGCATCAATGGGCGCTTCGGGTCGGTGGACGCGGTGCCCATCCATTTCCTCCATCAATCGCTCGCGGAAGAGCAGCTCGTCGCGCTCTACCTGGCTGCGGACGTGATGCTGGTGACGCCGCTCCGCGACGGGATGAACCTCGTCGCCAAGGAGTTCGTGGCGTCCCGTCACGACGAAGCCGGCGCGCTGGTGCTGAGCGAGTTCGCGGGCGCGGCGGCCGAGCTGTCGGAGGCCCTGCTCGTGAATCCGTACGATCTCGACGCGGTGGTCGACGTGTTGAAGCGCGCCATCTCCATGTCCCGGGTCGAGCAGCGGCTGCGCATGAGCGCGCTGCGGCGGCGCATCGCCGAGGCCGACGTCGATCGCTGGACGGAGGGCTTCCTCGCCGATCTCGATCGCACGACGCAGCCGGTCGACACGCCGCCGCCCGAGCTGCCCGCTCACGTGATGGCGGCGGCACAAGAGGCCGAGCCGACCACGCTGCTCCTCGACTACGACGGCACGCTGGTGCCGATCGAGACCACGCCGGATCTCGCGGCGCCCGATGAAGATCTGCGCGAGCTCCTGGCGGCGCTGGCCGCGCGCGCGGGCCTGCACGTGCATGTCGTGAGCGGTCGCCGTCGCGAGGATCTCGATCGCTTCCTGGGCGCTCTGCCGATCGGCCTCCACGCCGAGCATGGCTATTGGTCGCGGCCCGCAGGGGGCGCGTGGACACCGCTCGAGACGATCGCGGCCGAGTGGAAGGCCGCGGTGCGCGCGGTCCTCCGGCGCGTCACGAGCCGCACGGCGGGGAGCTTCATCGAGGAGAAGACGGCGTCGCTCGCGTGGCACTACCGCCAGACGGATCCCGATCTCGGGCGCGTCCGGCTCGGCGAGCTGCGCGAGGCGCTCGCGGCGCCTGCACACGAGGGCGGGCTCGAGCTGCTCGCAGGCGCCAAGGTCCTCGAGATCCGGCCGCGGAACGTGCACAAAGGCCGCGTCGTGCCGGCGATCCTCGCCGAGATGCCCGGCGGGAGCGCCGTCGTCGCCATCGGTGACGATCGGACCGACGAGGATCTCTTCGCGGCGCTTCCGGTGTCGGCGCTCACGATCCACGTCGGCGCGGGCGCGAGCCGAGCGATCCACACGCTCTCCGACCCGGCCGCGGTGCGGCGCTTCCTGCGAGGATACCTGCGTTCATGAGCACCAACACCATCCCCAAGCTCGATCACGGCGCCATCGGCAACGGACGCGTGCTCGCCCTGATCTCTCCGACGAGCGCGATCGAATGGCTCTGCCTCCCGCGCTTCGACTCACCATCCATCTTCGCGCGCATCCTCGACGCATCGAACGGCGGCACGTTTCGCTTCCTCACGAACGGCAGCGAGATCCGCGGGAAGATGGAGTACCTCGCCAACACCAACGTGCTCCGCACGGTGTTCGAGGACGGCGGTGATCGCTGGGAGCTCATCGACTTCGCGCCGCGCCTCCCGAGCGGGAGCTCGGTGCATGCGCCCATCGAGCTCATCCGCGTGGCGCGGCCTCTCGCGGGCGCGCCGCGGCTCACCGTCGATTTCGATCCGCGCCCCGACTATGCGCGCCGGCAGCCGGTGCTGTCGGAGGGGCACGACGCCATCGAGGTGGAGGGCGGCCCTCGGAATCTGCGCCTGCTCTCCAACCTGCCGCTCTCGTTCATCAAGAACCGACACGAGATCACCCTGCGGAGGCCGCTGCATTTCGTGCTCTCCACCGTCCCGCGCGCGGCGGCGCCGCGGGAGAGCGAGATCATGCACGCGCTCGACGAGACGGTGCTCGGCTGGCGTCGCTGGGCGAAGACGTGCGCGCTGCCCACGTTCGCGCCCGAGGCGGTGCTGCGATCCGCGCTCTGCCTCAAGCTCCATGCTTATGCCGACACCGGCGCCATCATCGCGGCCACGACGACCAGCATCCCGGAAGCGATGGGGACGCCGCGCACGTGGGACTATCGCTACTGTTGGCTGCGCGATGCGGCCTTCGTGGTGGAGGCGCTGCGCCGGCTCGGCCACCTCGACGAGGGCGAGCAATTCATCGGCTACCTGCGCGACGTGGCCGAGGCGGGCCCGCTGCAGCCGCTCTACGGCATCGGGGGCGAGCGCGAGCTCGCCGAGATCATGCTCCCGCACCTCGCCGGTTTCGGCGGCAACGGCCACGTGCGCGTGGGCAACGCGGCGGCGCTCCAACAACAGAACGATCTCAACGGCGAGCTGATCCTCTGTCTGGAGACGCTGCTCACCGATCCTCGCCTGGTGCTCGACGATCCGCGCTCGTACTTTCCGCTGGTGGAGCGGCTCGTGGAGCATGCCATCGCCATCGCGCCGCGGCCGGACACGGGCATCTGGGAGTTTCGCACCATGCTCCGGCCGTACACGTTCTCGCGCGCGATGTGCTGGGTCGCCATCGAGCGCGGCGCGCGGCTGGCGCGGCGCCTCGGTCATCGCGCGCTCGCCGAGCGCTGGGAGCGCGTCGCCGCGGTGGAGCGCGAAGAGGTCCTCGAACGAAGCTTCAACCCCACGCTCGGCTACTTCACGCAGGCGCTCGACGGCCGGCACCCCGACGCGGCCAACCTCCTCTTGCCCACGCTCGGCATCTTGGATGGGCGCGATCCACGCTTCATCGCGACCCTCGATGCCTATCGAGAGCACCTCGTGCAGAGCGGGCTGATGCTGCGTTATCGCAACGACGACGACTTCGGCGAGACCACGAGCGCCTTCACGATCTGCTCGTTCTGGTGGGCCGAAGCGCTGGCGCTCGCGGGCCGCTTGGAGGAAGCGGTGCACGTCTTCGATCGCGTCCTCGCCTATCAAAACCCGCTCGGGCTCTTCTCCGAGGACATCGATCCGGCGACGGGCGCGCTGCTCGGCAACTTCCCCCAAGCGTACACGCACGTCGGCCTCGTCCACGCGGCCGTGACCATCGGCGAGCTCTTGGAAGCACGCGATGGCCGCGTGCGCGCCTGGGTGTGATCCCAACTTCTCTTTTCGCGCGCCGCGAGACTTCATTCCACGCAAACGAGCTTCGCCACCGAGATGCGGAGTCTGCGTCTCGCCCTCGAGCAGGACCACGACTCCGGCGCACATGACCACCGGTCCCAGAGTGCCTACAAAAGGCGACTCGTGGAGCAGCGCCGGAGCGGGCTTGTCGCGATGCGCGGAGAGCGCGGGATCTGCCGCTTCTTCGCTCTTCGATGGGGTTTCTCGGCCGCGGCGATTCGGCCGTGTCCCTCCGTGGCAGACCCGAGCGGGGGCGCTCCCATGATTCCAATGCATCGACACGCGCGTGCGCACATTGAAATGGAAGCGACGATTGAGATACATCGAGCGATCGGAGGCGCGAGGATGAAGGGGACCTTCGAGATCAAAGACGATCGTGCGCGGCGCACGATTTCCACGAGAATGTCGGGCATCTTCACGCAGGAGGAGATGCGCGCGTGGTGCACGGAGTACCGCAAGGCGACGGACTCCTACCGCGATCGGCCGCACCTCGTGCTGGCCGACATGCGCGGGATGAAGGCGACGCACCCGGACGTCGCGGCGCTCCTGGGCGCCGAGATCGGCTATGCGCGCGCGCACGGCTGCGTCCGCTGCGCGCACGTGTCCGATGATACGGTGCAGCGGCTCCAGGCCGCGCGCGTCGCGCGACAGCACTCGCCGGGTGACGACGTGACCGTCGAGGTCGGCTCCACCGAGGAGGCCGAGCGCGTCCTCGACGAGGCGCGACACGAGCTGCTCGCCAACCAAGCCGTCACGCCGGCGCGGCTCGTCGTCGAGCAACGCGCCCCGCGCTGAGCTCCTTCATCGGTCCTTCCTCTCCGCAGCCCTCTCGATCCACGCAGCCTTCCGCTTCCGCATCGCGCGCTCGACGCGCGACGAGCCGCTCCATCGTCACGACATCACGCGCGAGGATGGCCACCCGCATCGCTCGGCGAAGTGAAGGCGGTGCGGGCCCGCGCGTGCCCACCCTCGGCTGAAATCATCGGCAGGTTGTGCGAACCGTCGCGATCCGTTGCCAGCGGACCTGCGATTTCCCGACGAATTCGGCGGTAAAAGGCCCTGTTGACCGACCGGCGCGGCGCCTGGTGGAATGCGTCTCGACGTGAGCCCCGGAAGCGAACCCGACCCGCACGTGCCGAGCTTCGAAGAGAGCTCCGTGCCACCATCGGGTGCGCGCCCGGAGCGATGGCGACGCATCGCCGAGATGACGTGCTCGTTCGCGTACACGCTGCACGTCACGCCCGCGGGCGCCGTCATGATCGATTGGTTGAGCAATGGGCTCACCGACGTGCTCGGGTGGTCGCTGTCGGAGCTCGAGACCACGTCCGCGGCCGATGCGGCGCTGCTGCTCCCCGAGGAAGCGCCGCTGATCAGCGCTTGGCTCGGGCGCATCATCAACGGCGAGCGGATCACGCTGGAGCACCGCCTGCGCACGAAGGACGGCGGCGTGCGCTGGGTCAGGAACCACGCGTGCTCGGTGCGCGACGAGGCGGGGCGCGCCATCCTCATCGACGGCGCGGTGCTCGACATCACGGAGCGCGTGCTCGCGGAAGAGTCGCGGCGGAGGACGGCGGCGACGCTGAAGGCGATCGTCGACAACGCGCCGCTCGCCATCATCGCCTGCGATCTGCAGGGCACGCTCACCGCGTGGAACGCGTCGGCGGAGCGGCTCTTCGGCTTCACCGACACGGAGGCCCTCGGCCGGCCGACGCCGATCGTCCGCGAAGAGGATTGGCATGCCTTCGAGCGCACGCTGGAGCTCGCGCGTCAGGGCGACATCCCGCGCCCCACGGCGGGCCTGCGCCGGCGTCGCGATGGGCGCGACGTGCTCGTCTCGGGATCGCGCGCGGTGCTGCGCGACGCGGCCGGGACGCCCATCGGCATCGTGGCCATGCTCGCCGACATCTCCGAGCAGGCGCGCGCCGCCGTCGCGCTCTCGGAGAGCGAAGAGCGCTATCGCTCGGTCGTCACCGACCTCGAAGAGGGGATCACGCTGCACGACGAGGACGGCCGCATCCTCACCGCGAACCGGAGCGCGGCGCGCATCCTCGGCATGCCGGCCTCCGATTTGGTGGGGCGCTCGCTGCTCGATGCCTCGTGGGGCACCGTCGACGAGGACCTGCACCCCTTCCCCGCCGAGCGCCATCCGCTCGCGATCGCGCTCGACTCCGGCGCGCCCAGCTCGGGCGTGCTCCTCCGCGTGGACACGCCCGAGGACGAGCACCGCTGGATTCAATTGAGCGCGCGCACCATCCCGCGGCCGATGCCGACCCCCGAGTGCGAGGGCTCCGGCGCGCGTGTGGTCTGCGTCTTCTCGGACGTCACGGCCGCTCGCAACGAGGAGGAGCTCCGCCGTCGCAGCGAGCAGAACTTCCGCACGCTCATCGAGCGCTCTCCCGACGCGGTCGCCGTGTATCAAGGCGCCACCGTGCTCTACGCCAACCCGAGGATGTTGGCGCTGCTCGGCTACGAGTCCAGCGCGGAGCTCGTCGGGCGGAGCCCCATCGACTTCGTGCACCCCGAGGATCGCGCGATGGTCCTCGATCGCATCGTTCGTTATTCGCAACGAGGCTTGGAGACGCCGGCAGCCGAAGAGCGCTTCCTCCGCCGCGATGGCACCGCGGTGTCGGTCGACGTGAGCGCCATTCCCATCTTCTTCGACGAGGCCCCGTCGACGCTGGTGCACGCGCGAGATCTCACCGTCCGCAAGCGCTTGGAGGCGCAGCTCGTGATGGCCGATCGCTTGGCCTCCGTGGGCCGGCTCGCGGCCACCGTGGGACACGAGATCAACAACCCGCTCGCCTACGTGCTCACCAACCTCGAGATCGCATTGGAGCGCCTCGGCGACGGCGGCGCGGTGGACGCGGCGCGGGCCGCGGAGATCGGGGAGATGCTGCGCGAAGCGCGCGAAGGCGCCGATCGGGTGCGGCACATCGTCCGCGACTTGAAGGTCTTTTCCCGCGGCGAGTCGGAGGAGCGCACCGCCGTCGATCCGCGTCGGGTCATCGACTCCTGCGCCAACATGGCCAAGGGCGAGATCCGCCACCGCGCGCGGCTCGTGAAGCGCTACGGCAACACGCCGCGCGTCGTGGCCAACGAGGCGCGCCTCGGCCAGGTGCTCTTGAACCTCCTCATCAACGCGGCCCACGCCATCCCCGAGGACGCGCAGGGCGAGAACGAGATCACCGTGACCACCAGCACCGACGAGCGCGACCGCGTCGTCATCGAGGTGCGCGACACCGGCACCGGCATCCCCGAGGACGTGCGCCGTCACATCTTCGAGCCGTTCTTCACCACCAAGACGGGCGGCGCCGGCACGGGGCTCGGCCTCTCGATTTGCCAGAGCATCGTGGTCGCGCTCGGCGGCGAAATCACGGTCGAGAGCGAGGTCGGCAAAGGCACCGCGTTCCGCGTGTACTTGCCCGCCGCGCATGGATCGGAGCCGCCGCAATCGCGGATTCCATAGGCCCGATCGGGTGACGTCGCGCCACGCCGACGTCTACGTACGTGTCCAGCATCGTCACCCAGCCGGGCGCCGCCACGGTCGGAGGCTCGTGCATGAGCGGCGGCAGCAAGCCGGAAGCACATGCCGTCTGATGCATCCATGCCACGAAATGTCGGAAACCGGTTCGCACCATAACGACGCTTCGTCAACGGCGAGCACGTTGGCAACATCCACGCGACATCGGCTCACGTCGTTTCACCGAGCGCGGTTATCGGTCTCGTGGGGCGGAGCCGGTCGCGACGGACGGGCACCAACAGCGTCACAACGAGCGCAGGAACGCGAGGAGGGCGTCGCGGTCGTCGGTGGGAAGAGCGGCAAACGCGTCACGCGGTTTCCGTGCTTCGCCGCCGTGACGGTAGATTGCGTCTTCGAGCGTGGGGGCGCTGCCGTCGTGGAGATAGAATTGTCGCCCGCCGATTTGGCTCGCGATGATGCCGATTCCCCAAAGCGGTGTCGTGCGCCACTCGTGTCCGGTGGCGTCGCCTTCGGCGAGGTGATCGGCGAGCCCGTCCCCCATGTCGTGGAGCAACAGATCGGTATAGGCATGAACCGTCACGTGGGAGAGCGGGCCAATGTCGCTCGGCCCCGTCTCGAGCGTGGGAATGTGGCAATGCACGCAGCCGAGCGAGGCGAAGACGGATTCTCCCCGCAGGACGCTCGGATCATCGGCGTTGCGTCGCGCGGGCGGACGGAGCGTGCGGACGTAGAACACGACGTCGTCGAGCGTCGAGGCGGAGATCTCGGGATCGGTGACGGCGTCGCCGCTCGGCCCGCCGACCGCGGGGTTCCACACGTCGACGGGCATGATGTCGCTGGTGATGCCGATGTCGTCGTGGAAGGCGCTCGCAGCCTGGTGCAGCAGGCTCACCGTCCGCGCCTTGCGGCCGAACCGACCCAGCATCGTGCACACCTGACCTCGGAGCTGGCAGCCGGCGCAACCACAGCTCGAATCGACGGGGATGAACGCGGGCACGGGGACGAAGCTCGGCCGGCCGCTGATGCCGTCGCCGTTCGCGTCGTCGGCGTCCGCGAGCGCGACAATCGTCTCCACCGGGATGGCTTCGAGCAGGCCCAAACCCACCACGACAGGGCCCGAGCGGAAGCTCACCGCGACACCGTCGGGGAGCCGCTCGGCCACGTAGCCGGGAATGGCGTGGTCCTGAAGCTGTGGGCCGCCGAGCTCGACGAGGGGATTGAAGGTCGCCGGATCGTATTCGTCGCCGACACCGAAGCGAACGAGGTGAAACAAGGGATCGCCTTTGCCACCGCCGGGGTGGCAAGCGTCGCACGACTCCGCGTCGTACACGGGGCCGAGGCCCGTCTCCGGCGAAAACCTCGTGCCGAAGGCGTCGTCACCGGCCGCGTGGACCGCGAGCTGAACGCCGGTCAGCCCGTCCAAAGGGACGTCGAACGTTTGATCGGGCTCGCGTTGTCGACTGAACAGATCGCCGCAGCCACAAAGCGCGACGAGCACGAGCGCACGAAGTTTCATGGGCACCTCCCGCGATGCACCTCAGAAGTAGCTGGCCAGCCCGAGCTGAACCGCGCCGGCGCGCGTGACGTTGCCGAAGATGTCTTCGTGCCAGTCGTGACGGTAGATCAGGCTCAAGCGCGTCGCGGACGCTGGGCGGAACGCGGGGCCCAAGCTGATGCGCGCCGTGCGATCGCCGAGCGATCCGCCGTCAGCACGGCCATCGAGGTTGAGATCGATGTAGTCGAAGCGGGCCGCGGCTTCGAGCGAGGCGCGGCTCAACGGGCCGAGCGATCCTTCGAGGATGCGATAGACCGACTCGAGATAGACACCGACCTGATCGTGACCGTGCAGCGCGCTCAGGTCTCCGGGCAGATCGACGTGCGCGACCGCCGCCTCGCAACGGGCGACGAACCGAGCGACGGCGATCTCGCCGTCGAACGCGAGGATGCGGAGCCAACGGGGATCGTCGACACGAACACCGCCTCGGCGAAACGTGTTGTAGATGCCGACGAAGGCCGAGACGCCGAGCTCGCCTTGGATCATGCCGCCGGGCGGCGAAGCATACGAAAGGCGCCCAACGACCGAGGGAACACCATTGTTGTCTTTCTCGAACACGTCGGCGCGCTTGCCGGCGGCGATACGCGTGCCGTCCGCGGCGATGACGCCGTCGCCGAGCCCGCTCACCACTTGCACTTCGTAGCGAATGCGATGACGCCCCAAAGGGTACAGCGTTCCAAAGAGGCCTATCCCAGGCTGCGAGAGCGTCGCGGGGATGATCTCGGTCGACACCAGCGGTCGATCGACGATGTCGTAGAGCGGTGAGTCGTGAGCGATGTTGAACTTGCCGAGGGGCGCGAGGAGGATGCCGGCGCGCAGGTTGACGGCGTGATGAAAGAGGATGTCGAGCGCGGCGGTCTCGAGGCTGATCTCCTTCGCGCCGTGCTCGAACTCGAGCTCCGACGTGAACCGGACGGCGTGCGCGATCTGGGAGGTGAAGAACAGGTTGAAGCGCCGTGCTTCGAAGCCGAAGCCGTCGCCGATCCCCTCGTCGACGTGATGCGCAGCGACGAAATCGAAGTAACCGCCCAACGCGACATCGAAGGATCCGGCGCCCGCACGCACGAGGTAGGGGCGACCGTACATGTCCGTGCGGATCTTCTCTTCGGGCGCGGGCGCGTCGTTGCCCGTGGGGCCGAGATCGAAGCGCGCCTTGACCCTCGCGTCGGTTGGATCGACCGGCGGCGACGGGCCGGCGGCAATCGCATCGGCGCCGGAGATCCAGCACGCAGCGAGCGCCGCCATCGCGCTCGCGCGCGCAGGCGTCAGGCGGGGAGCTCGATCCACAATTCACCTTCTCGAAGGCGGGTGGACAACGTCGGCAGTGGACCGTTCGCGGGGCCGCCGAGCGGACGCCCGAGCCGATCGAACGTCGCTCCGTGGCAGGGGCAGTCGAAGCCGTCCGGCACGACATCGAGCGCGCAACCACGATGGCTGCAACGAGGGACGATCGCGATGTATTGCGCGCCGGCGCGACGCACGATCACCTCGAGCGGCGCTCCCTCCACGTGAACCACGAGCGCGTCGTCACCATGAAGGCGCGCGAGCACGTGCTCGGGAATGGCCACGCCTCCGTCCTGCGGGTGACTCCGGCGCGCAACGTAGCGGAGGCCGCCGACACAACCGCTCACCGCGGCCGCGCCGAACGATGCACACGCGCCCGCCGCGATCGATACGAGCACCAAGCGGCGCGTGGGCATGGCGGGCTTTTTGGAATGATGGGAAGGCACCTGCCAGCGCGAAGATCCGCCAGAGTTGCTCGGGCTGGACCTGACCGGTCTTTCGGCGTCGACGGCGACGGATCCATTCGCTCGATCGACATCGAGGACGATCCCATGCACGTCGATCGCGCAGCGTCAGGGGCTCATCGGTGGTGCGGTCTGCGGAGGCTGAAGGCTCGCCGTGGATCGAATCAGGCGATCGTGCTGGAGCCGCTTCACGTCATCGATTGAAGCGCGCGGCACCGCATGACGTCGGCAACGCAGCGACGGAGCACGACATCGATCGATGGTGCCGGCACGCTGGGCAGAACACGCGCAGCGTCGGCGTCGAGGGCGGCTGGCGCGCGCCTTGAATCGTGATCGAGCCGGCCGAGAAAGAGCGATGAAGACCGCCGTCATCAGCGATCGCGAGCATGTGCCGGACGAGGCCGAGCACGCGGGCTGCATCGCGGAGCGAGACGCGTCGCTGGATGTCCATGGAGGCGCCCGATGAAACCCGCGCCTCGGTCCGACGCGCAGGCGGATTGGTCGCAGAGGAAGGCTCGGAAGGCCGCGCGGCTCGCTCGGGTCGCGCGCTGGACGAAGGGAAAGGTGCTGGAGAGCGGAGCGATCGGCGAAGCTCTGCAGGCGCTGATCGAGCCGGGCGACCGCGTCGCCTTGGAAGGCGACAACCAGAAGCAAGCGGACTTCCTGTCGCGTGCGCTCGTGCAGATCGATCCCGCGAAGGTCCATGATCTGCACCTCCTCATCGGCAGCGTCAGCCGGCCGGAGCACCTGACGCTGTTCGAGCGAGGCATCGCCAAGAAGCTCGACCTCTCGTTCGCGGGTCCCGAGAGCGTCCGCCTCGCGCAGCTCCTCGAGGACGGGAAGGTCGAGATCGGCGCCATTCACACCTACGTCGAGCTCTACGCGCGGATGTTCGTCGATCTGAGGCCCGACGTGGCGCTGATCTGCGCCGAGCAGGCCGACCGCCAAGGCAACCTCTACACGGGCCCGAACACCGAAGACACGCCCACCATCGCCGAGGCGGCCGCCTTCCGCGACGCCGTGGTCGTCGTGCAGGCCAACCAGATCGTGGATGCGCTGCCCCGCGTCGACATCCCGGGATCGTGGGTGGACATCGTCGTCGCGGCCGACGAGCCCTTCGAGGTCGAGCCGTTGTTCACGCGTGATCCAAGGCAGATCACCGACGTGCAAATCCTGATGGGGATGCTGATCATCCGTGGCATTTACGAGCGTCACGGCATCACCACGCTCAATCATGGCATCGGCTTCGACACCGCGGCCGTCGAGCTGCTCTTGCCGACTTACGGCGAGAAGCTCGGGCTGCGCGGCAAGATCTGCCGCCATTGGGTCTTGAACCCGCATCCCACGCTCATCCCCGCGATCGAGAGCGGTTGGGTGGAGAGTGTCTGTTGCTTCGGCAGCGAGGTCGGGATGGGTGATTATACCCGCGCTCGCGCAGACGTGTTCTCCACCGGACACGACGGCAGCCTGCGATCCAATCGAGTCCTCGCGCAGCTCGCGGGGCAGTATGCGATCGATCTGTTCATCGGCTCCACGCTGCAGATGGACGCTGCGGGGAACTCGTCGACCGTCACCCGGGGGCGGCTCGCCGGCTTCGGCGGCGCGCCCAACATGGGCAGCGACGCGCGCGGGCGCCGCCATTCGAGCGCGGCGTGGCTCGACATGAGGACGGACGAGAGCGCCGCCGCGCGTGGTCGCAAGCTCGTGGTCCAAGTGGTCGAGACGTTCCACAAGGGTGGAGAGCCCTCCATCGTCGACACATTGGACGCCGTCGCCGTCGGCAAGGCGGCGCGCATGCCGATCGCGCCGATCATGATTTACGGCGACGACGTCACCCACGTCGTGACCGAGGAGGGCGTCGCCTATCTGTACAAGGCCGAGGGACTCGAGGAGCGCAGGGCGGCCATCGCGGCCATCGCCGGTGCGACGCCGATCGGCCTGCGGACCGATCCGAAGCGGAGTGCCGATCTGCGCGCGCGGGGCATCGTCGCGACGCCCGCGGATCTCGGAGTGCGTCGCGCCGACGCGAGCCGCACGCTGCTCTCCGCCCACAGCATCGACGACCTCGTGGCCTGGTCGGGCGGCCTCTATCGACCGCCCGCCAAGTTTCGCAGCTGGTGAATCCCATGAGCCTCATTCACGCTGAACCACGCTCGAGCCAAAGCGTTTGCGAGCGCGACGGCGGTGCCGTGTCGGCCATCCATCTGTCGAGCGTGGCAGTCGCTTCCCTCATCGAGGAAGCGGAGCTGACGCCGAAGCCGGCGCTCGTGGACCAGAGAGGCCATGGGGCCCATCACGATCTCGACCTGCCCCGGCTGCGCCGCTCCGCTCGGTCTTTGCACGAGGGCTTTGCCGCCATCGCACACGCGGCTGCAGGCGAAGGCCCGCCGCCGGGGTTGCGTGAAGAGGTCGGGCGCATCGGTCGTGACATGGAGCAGCGGATGCTGGCGGCCACCGGCGGCAGCAATGCGCATCGCGGCGCGATCTGGGCGCTTGGATTGCTGGTCGCCGCGGCGGCTCGGCGCTCGTCGAGCACGCCCTCTCCGCCACCCATGCGGGCGGTGGACATCGCCACGGAAGCAGCGGCGCTCGCGCGGCTGCCCGATCGGCTTGCGCCTCGACAACAGAGCAACGGCGAGCAGGCCTGTTTGCGATTCGGCGTGACCGGCGCGCGCGGTGAGGCTCAAGCGGGTTTTCCGCATGCGATCCGCGTCGGCCTACCGATGCTCCGCGCGGCCCGCGAACAGGGGATATCGGAGACGTGTGCCCGGCTCGACGCGCTCATGGCCATCATGGCGAGCCTCGACGACACGTGTCTGCTCCATCGCGGTGGCCGTGCCGCGCTCGCGGCGGCGCAGCGAGGTGCCTTTGCGGTGCTCGCCGCCGGTGGGACGGCGAGCACCGCCGGATGGACGCGCCTCCATCGGCTGCACGCGGAGCTCATGGCGCTTTGGGCCTCGCCGGGCGGGAGCGGCGATCTGCTGGCCGTCACGCTGTTCTTGGATCGACTCGAGCGCACGACGCAGGGGGCAATTCATGGAGATACTGACCTTCGAGTATGAGGCCAAGCAGCCTTTGACGCGGCGAGCGCATGTGGGCGTCGTCGGCTCCGGCGATCTCGAGGTCCTCGTGGAGCCCTCGAACGAGCCCAAGGCGCACTTCCGCGTGCGCACCAGCGTGGATGGTTATGCCGAAGTCTGGAGGGCCGTCATCGAACGCTTCTTCTCCCATTTCGAGCGCGCGGCACGCGTGGAGATCAACGACTTCGGGGCGACGCCCGGGACCGTGACCCTGCGGCTCGAGCAGGCCGCGGAAGGAGCAGAAGCGTGATGCCGGAGAGGGCCGGCGAGGATCCCATCCTCGGAGAGCGCCGCGCGCGGTTCCTGTCGCGCCAAAGCATCATCGAGATGCGCGCGCGGGAGCGCGCCCGGGCGATCCTCGATTCCGGGACCTTCCGTGAGCTCTTGGGCCCGTTCGATCGCATGGAGTCTCCATGGCTCCCGCTCCAAGGCATCGTGCCCGAGTCCGATGACGGCGTCGTCGTTGCCCGCGGGCAGATCCATGGGAATGCCGCCGTCGTCATGGCCATCGAAGGGGCCTTCCAAGGTGGCAGCATGGGAGAGGTCTCGGCCACCAAGATCGCGGCTGCGTTGGAGCTGTCGTTGCATGATTGCGAGCGCGGCCAATCGATCCTGCCGGTGTTGTTGCTGGAGACCGGAGGCGTGCGGCTGCAGGAGGCCAATCTCGGTGAGGCGGTGGTCGCGGAGATCCATGCGGCGATCGTGGCCCTGCGGCGGCACGTGCCCGTGATCGGTGTCATCCACGGCATGATCGGCTGCTTCGGTGGCATGTCGATCGCGGCCGGTCTGTGCGGCTATCTCGTGGCCTTGGAGCAAGGCCGGCTGGCGTTGAACGGCCCGGAGGTCACCGAGCAGGAGGCGGGCATCGACGAGCTCGACGCCGGCGACAAGCGCCTGATCTGGAGCTTGATGGGTGGCGAGCAGCGCTACGAGACGGGCTTCATCGACGCGACGATCGAAGATGACGCCGGGGCGCTGCGCGACGCTCTGCGCGCGTTGGCGGCGCGCGGCGTGCCTGCCAGGCATCGCAGCGAGGCCGTGGACGAGTATCGCGCCCGCCTTTCGAAGATTGATCCGAAGGCGCCGCCCGATGCTGCGGGCCTACGACAACTGTGGCCCAGAGGAGACCTGCAATGACCGCCATGGCGGCGCCATCCAAGCGCGGACGAACCTGGTTCGACGCCTTGGCCGGTGGAGCACGACGCATCGAGAGCGGCCTCGGGAGCTTGCTCGTCGCGGATGCGGTCATCGCCGGAGAGCGGATGCGATTGCTCGCGATCGTGCCGGATCCGCAGAACCGCTTTCCGCGGGCGCGACGAGGCGAGGTAGGCCTCGATGAGGGTTGGGCGCTGGCGCGCCATGTCCGCGACGCGATCGCCGCCGATGCTTCGGGCACGAGGCGGCCGATCATCGCCGTCGTCGACTCCAGGAGCCAAGCGTATGGGCGGGTCGAGGAGCTGCTGGGCATTCATCTCTCCCTCGCGGCGGCCGCCGATGCCTACGCGACGGCGCGGATGAGCGGACATCCCAGCGTCACGCTCATCGTGGGCCAGGCCATCTCGGGAGCGTTGCTCGCGCACGGCTGCCAAGCCCATCGCATGTTGGCGCTGGATGCTCCGGGGGTCGTGGTGCATGCGATGCACAAGGAGGCCGCCGCGCGGATCACGCGGCGCTCGGTCGAGGAGCTCGACGAGCTCGGCAAGACCATCGTTCCGATGTCGTACGACATCCGGCAATACGACAAGCTCGGCCTCTTGCACGAGCTGATCGCCGGTATCGACGCGGATGCGCCCTCGCCCGCGCAGATCACGCACGTCACGGAGCGCGTGGTCGCGGCGATCGCCGATGTCCGGAAGCAACCCGGCGATCTGACGAGCCGGCTCGACAACCCGGAAGCAAAGGTCCATCGCGCGGCGTCGATCGAAGTGCGCCGGAGATTGGCCGAGCAGTGGAACGCGTCGTGACGCGCGACGGCCCTGCGCGAACACACGACTTGATCCGGCTGCGCGATCCGAGCGCGCTGCAAGCAGCCACGCCGTTGCCAGCATGGGTCGAGGCCGCGCTGCGACAGAGCCCTTGGGTGGTGGTTCGTCGCGACCATGCGCGTGAGGGCTCGATCCCCGTCGGAGCTCGCGGCGCAACGCGATCGCAACGGTTTGCCGCCTTCGCACCCATCGTCGAGATCGCCGACCGGATCTCGCCGGAGGATCTGGTTGGGTCGCGTCACCTCATCGATCCATCACGCGAGCACACGGTGCCGGCCCTGAATGCGCTGAGCCGCGTCGCGCCCATCTTGGCGCGCCGTGGTCGGCGCTGGGGCCCAGGGGGCAGCGTCGGCTACGAAATCGCGACGGGCCTGCCGGCGACGACACCCGCGAGCGATCTCGATGTGATCCTCCGGCAGGATGACGCGCTCGCAACGAACGATGCCATCGATCTGCTCGCCGCGTTGGTCGAAGCGGCATCACCGGCGCGGATCGACGTGATGCTCGAGACGCCTCGTGGAGGCGTATCGCTCGCCGACCTCGCCGCGAGGCCGGCGCGGGTGCTCTTGCGTACACCGGAGGGGGCTCGTCTTTGTGAAGATCCGTGGACAGCAGCGGCGGGTGGGATGGAGACGTAAGGCGCCATGACCGTGGCTTTCCTGTTCCCGGGACAGGGGGCCCAGAGCGAGGGCATGCTGCATCGCCTTCCGCCGCATGCCGCGATCGCGCGCACGCTCGAAGAGGCCGGCGATGTCCTCGGCGTCGATGTCGCTGCGCTCGACGGCGCCGACGCGCTGCGCTCGACGGCCGTGGTGCAGCAGGCGCTGCTGATTGCCGGCGTCGCCACGGCACGCGCCCTGACAGCCGAGCATGTCGACGCGGCCGCGGTTGCGGGCATGTCGATCGGTGCCTTCGGCGCTGCAGTCGCCTGTGGCACGCTGTCGTTTGCCGATGCCTTGCAGCTCGTTCACCTGCGCGGCGAGCTGATGGAGAAGGCCTTCCCGAGCGGCTACGGGCTCGCCGCTTTGGAGGGCCTCGACGAGGTCCGCGCCGAGGACGTCGTCCGCGAAGTCCGGACTGCCGAGCTTCCCGTCTACGTCTCCAACATCAATGCTCCTCGGCAAATCGTCGTGGCCGGGAGCGACGCCGCGCTCGATGCGGTGATGGCCCGAGCACGCGGGCGAGGCGCGCGGCGCGCCGAGCGCCTCGACGTCACCGTCCCCTCGCACAGCCCGCTGATGCAGCCCGTCGCCGATCATCTACGGCAAGCGCTCGCCGGGCGTTCACTGCGCCCGCCGGCTGTCCCCTACGTGAGCAATCGCGGCGGACGCGCGCTCTACGATGCCGAAGCCATACGCGAGGACCTCGCCACCAGCGTCGCCCATCCGGTCCGCTGGCACGACGCCCTGGAGGTGATGCGCGAGCTCGGAGCGCGTCTCTTCCTCGAGATGCCTCCGGGCCATGTCTCCGCGCATCTCGTCGCGGCGTCCTTGCCCGATGCGAGCGCCGTCTCGATTTCGGATCGAGGGCTCCGCTACGCCATCGTGCTCGCCGCACGCGAGCGTTCGTCCTGACACTGCGCTGCGCGCGCGCAGCCTTGGGCGCAATCGTTTCACGTAGACGGCCGAGCAACCGGGGCGTGCTTCGAGACATCGTCCTTGAGGCGCTGGCCGCCGCGCGAAGGTCGGCGGCTGCCCGAGGCGCACACGCGAAGCACGATCACGATCGGCGGGGATTCCGTGTTGGTCTGCCGCCATCTCCTCGGACTGCACAGCCATGACGATGCTCCCTGCCCCCGAGACCGAGCGCGCCGCGTCGTCCGCGCAGGCGACGGCGCTCGCGCCCGTGGGGCCGAGCCTCGGTGAAGCGCATCGCAGCGTCCGCGTCTCCACGCGGAGCCCGTGGCGACGTTTCCTCTCCTTCGCTGGGCCTGGGGGCCTCGTCGCCGTCGGCTACATCGATCCGGGCAACTGGGCCACCGACCTCGCCGCGGGGTCGCGCTTCTCCTACGCGCTCCTCTCCGTCGTGCTCGTGTCGAGCTTGATGGCGATGCTGCTGCAAGCGCTCTGCGTGCGCCTCGGGATCGCGTCCGGCCAGGATCTCGCCGAAGCATGCCGTGACACCTATCCACGCGCGGCCATGCCGCTCTGGATCCTCGCCGAGGTCGCCATCGCGGCCACCGATTTGGCCGAGGTGCTCGGCTCGGCGATCGCCTTGCAGCTCCTCTTCGGTCTCCCTCTCCCGCGGGCGTCGTGCTCACCGCCGCCGACGTGCTGATCCTGCTCGCCCTCGAACAACGCGGGATTCGCCGGCTCGAGCTCTTCGTCGGCGCGCTGGTGCTGCTCGTGGCCGTGTGCTTCGGCTTCGTGCTCGCCCTCTCGCGCCCCGACGTGCGCGACGTCCTCGCGGGGTATGTCCCGCAGGCCGCGGTCCTCCGCGATCGCGGGATGCTCTACGTCGCGGTCGGCATCCTCGGCGCCACGGTGATGCCGCACAACCTGTACCTCCATTCGAGCCTCGTGCAGACGCGCGCCGTCGAAGCCACCGAGGTGGGCAAGCGATCCGCCATCCGGCACGCCACCATGGATACGGTGCTCGCGCTCGGCGGCGCGATGCTCGTCAACTCCGCGATCCTCGTGCTCGCCGCCGCGGTGTTCCATCGCGCCGGGCGCGTGGACGTCACCGACATTCGCGACGCGCACCGCTTGCTGTCACCGCTCCTCGGCTCCGCGCTCGCGAGCGTCGCCTTCGCCGTGGCGCTCCTCGCGGCGGGCCAGAGCGCCACCATCACGGGCACGCTCTCCGGTCAGATCGTGATGAGCGGCTTCCTCCGCGTGCGCCTCAAGCCATGGGCGCGCCGGCTGTTGACGCGGGGCCTGGCCATCGTCCCTGCCCTGCTCACGGCCATCGTCGCCGGCGAGCGCGGCGCCGCCGATCTGCTCGTCGGATCGCAGGTCATCCTCAGCCTCCAGCTCCCCTTCGCCATCGTGCCGCTCCTGTTCTTCACCGCGGATCGCCGGCGCATGGGCGCGCTCGCGGCACCGCGCTGGATGACGGTGATCGGCTGGGTCAGCGCCGTCGTGGTGATCGCGCTCAACACCTATCTCGTGTCGTCGATCGTGCGCGGATCGAACTGAGCCGATCGACACAGACTCGATATCAGCGCGAGGATGGGATTCGTTCCCCGATGCACAGTGTCCGAATCATGCGCGGTTCGGACCGAGCCGGCCCGTGCAGACTCGATATCAGTCCGAGGGACCGGCGAAGAACCGCTCGGCGCGCGGGAGTCGATCGATCACCGCCGCCGGGAGACCGAAGTTGGTCTCGAGCAGGTAGCGAGGATTCGAGGCCAGCCAGGCGGTGAAGCTGATCTCTTGGTAGCTCCCCGAATTGAGGACGAAGAGGGCCTCGGCCGGCTCGTCACCGACGTTCTCGAGCGCGTGCCCGTAGCCCATCGGCACGAAGCCCACGTCCCCCGGGCCCAGCTCGACCACGCTCGAACGACCGGACGACGCGAACACCGTCAAACGCATCTTCCCCTTGCTGATGTATTGCCACTCGTCGGCGTTCGGATGCCAGTGCAGCTCGCGGAGCCCGCCGGGCTGGAGGCGCACGAAGAGGCCTGTCATCGTGGTCGAGATCGGGAACTCGCGTTGAGACGCGAGCCACGCTTCGCCCACCGGGCTCGAGACCACGGGTCTCGTCGCCAGGAGGCGGAACTTGTGGCTGAGCGGCGCCGCCGGCTGCGGGCCTCCGTGCGCCTCGGTCCTCTCCAGCGGCGTCGGGATGGGCCCCTTGGAGATATAGACTTCCTTTCGCGGAAACGCCTCCACCGCCTCGATGGAGAGACCGAGGTTCTTGGCCACGATCTCCTTCGGAGTCTGGGCGATCCAGTCCGTCACGCTGAACGTGGCGAACTCGGAGAAATAGCCATTGTCGAAGACGAGCATGAACTTGGTCGCCCCCGGCCCCAACCCTTCGAGCGAATGCCCGTGACCGCGCGGGAAATACCAGAGGTCCCCCGGCTCCAGGTCGTCCACCTCGCTCCGCCCCTCCGGATCGAAGACGGTCACCCGGACATTGCCCTCGAAGACATAGGCCCACTCCGCGGCGTTGGCGTGCCAATGGAGCTCCCGCAAAGCGCCTGCATCGAGCGTCATGAGCACGCCGGCAATCGACTTCGAAACGGGGAAATCGATCGCCGTGACCTGCTTTGCCGTCCCCCCGTCGTAGATGTGCAGCTTCTGCGCGCCGAGGGAGAACTTGAACGCAGGCAGCGTTTCATCCTCGGCAGCGGGAAGCGCAGCGGCGGCAGGCGTGGGCTGACGGCCCGCGGCCAGCCCCACCCAGGCTGCAGCCAGAAGCGCCAACAGGGCGCCGATCACCGAGAGTAGCTTCGTCTTCATCTGCTCCCTTTCCTTCGAGATCGGGAGATCCGTGCGCAAAACGCTTCATTCGTCGCGCAACAGACGAGACGCGCGAGCCTCCTTGGCCATGCTCGATGGCGGGTGCCTTTGCTTGGTCTCTCGCCCCGATCTCCGCAGGCGAAGCATGGTGAGGCCGAGCGGCCTCGTCATCCGTGGCGGGGGCGGCGTGGAAAAGCGCGTGATGCGGTAGAGCGAAGAGCGATGATCAGCGCTTCAGCATGAGAATCACGATCATCGGGGATGATGAGCCAATCCATGCTCGCAAAGCGGAAGCGAAAGACACGGTGGTCGCGATGAAGGTGCTCATCGGGCCCATGCGGATCGCTCGAGCTCACGAGGATCGTTGAGACGGGAATCGGTCCTTGGCGAGGAAGCACTCGCGCAACGGGTTTCGTTCGAGCGGGCGCGCCGCAGTGATCGGGAGGAACGAGGCGTGGCCCGCAGCGGCGGGCCATCAAAGGCTGCGTGGTATGGGTCAGTTGATACCGACGTTGGCCCCGCGGAGCTTCACCGGCCCGGAAGCATCGATGTTCATCTGCCCCGAGCCTTTGACTTCGACCTTGCCGGAGGCCTCGATTTTCACTTCGCCGGAGGAGCTCACGGCGATGCTCTGGCCGCTCAGCTTGATGGGGCCGCTGCCGGCGTCGATGGCGATGTTCTTTCCTTCGATCTTCACGGCGCCGCTCTTCTCCACCGTGATGGTGGTGTCGCCGCACTGAAGGACGACCTTCGTCCCGACCTTGATGGCCTTGTCGAGCTTCACTTCTTCGGTGGAGGCGCCGCCGACGGTGAGCGCCATGTCCGCGCTCATGTCGAGCGACACGGCCGAGGTGACGCCGACGGCGAGCTTGCCGCCGACGGTGAAGCTCATGTCTTCGCCGATCTCGTCGGTCCGCGTCTTCGTCACCGCGTGCGACATGTTGCCGCTGATGGTCTCGACGTGATCGGCGCCGACCTTGATGGTGCGGTTGTGGCCGATCTCGGCGGTCTCGTCGTTGCCGACCTTGCGGGTGCGATCGTGGTGGATGTGCTCGCGTTGATCGTTGTCGACCTCGAGCGCGCGGTCGTGCTCGACGTGGTGCGACTCGTCGTGGCCCACGCGCCGTGTCGCGTCGTGCTCGATGACGACGTTCATGTCCTTCTGGCCGTGGAGGAAGATCTCTTCGGAGCCCTTCTTGTCCTCGAAGCGCAGCTCGTTGAAGCCGCCGCCGCCGGGCGTCGAGTTGGACTTGATGGTGCTCATCGTCTTGTTCGACGGGAGCGTGTGGGGCGGGAGGTTCGTGCCGTGATAGACGCGGCCCACGACGAGCGGACGGTCGGGATCGCCTTCGAGGAAGTCGACGATCACCTCCTGATTCACGCGCGGGATGTGCATCGCGCCCCAGGCTTCACCGGCCCAGACTTGGCTCACGCGCATCCAGCAGGAGCTGCGCTCGTCCTTCTTTCCCAGCCGATCCCAGTGGAACTGCACCTTCACCCGGCCGAAACGATCGGTGTAGATCTCCTCGCCGGAGGGGCCGACGACGATGGCCGTCTGCACGCCGCGCATGACCGGCTTGGGCGTCACGCGGGCCGGGCGGAAGGGCACGTTGGAGGGGATGCACTCGAAGCGGTTTTCGTAGGTCGCGCCCACCGCGCCTTCGTGGCTCGCGTCCTCGCCCATCGAGGGCTCGAATCCCTGGTATTCGAGGCGCGTGATCAGATAACCGCGGTTCAACCCTTCACGGGTGTGCTCGGAGAGCGTGAAGGTGAAGCCGGGTGCGAAGCGCGGGCACGCGCTCTCTCCATCGCCCACGCGGCGCAGGGCCTGCCGCTCTTCGAGCCGGATCTGCGCGACGTCGGTCCCCTCCGACGGAGCCTCGTAGATGCCGGGGTAATCGTAGATCTCGAGATCGGTGTCGGCCGCGCCGCGCGCCTCGCCTTCGAGCAGGAGCGCGGGTTTCTGGAAGTTGTAATCGCGGACGGTGATTTTGCCGGAGCGCACTTCGCCGGCGTAATGGAAGCGGTTCACGTGCTCTTCGCTCATGAGCGCGCCGAGCGGCGGGCGGAAGGGCACCGTGTTCGCGCCGGCGATGGGCGAGTGGCCGGCGGCGCGATCGACGAGCACGAGGACGTGCTTGTCCGCGTGGTGCTCGAAGAACCAACCAATGCCCTCTTCCTCGAGCAGGCGACAGACGAAGGCCCAATCGGACTCGCGGTATTGAACGCAGTATTCGCGGGTGCGATAGCTGCCTTGGAGGGCCAGGCGGAAATCGTCTCCGGCCACGAGGCGCGCGCCTTCGAGGACCTTCTTCACGATCTCGGGCGCGGTCATCTCTTGGAAGATGCGGCAGTCGTGGCGGTGCTGGAGGCGCCACACGTTGGGCACGATGGTGGCGTGATAGAGCGTCACCTTCTTGCCGGCGTCGCCCTCTTCGAAGCGGCTCACCACGCCGTGCACGTAGCGATCGTCGCCGTCTTTGCCGATGAGCGTGAGGCACGCCGTGCGGCCGAGGACGTCTTCGATCTCGAGCACACCTTCTTCGCTGGCGAATGTGATTTCGAGATGAAAGAGCTCGCACAGGGCTTCGACGCCGGCGAAGCGCGCGACCCGCAGCGTGCGCGGCACGTCCGTCACGGAGAAGAGAAACCGATCTTCGACTTGTGCCAAGAGGCCCTCCGCAAAGCGAGCGCGGTACGAGTTCGATTCTGCGCGGCTCAAGCCCGCGGACGCAAGAGCGTCGCGCGCGCTTCTTCGACGGAAATCCCGGGCTCGGCCGCGTTCTCCGTGATCCAATGGAGCGACGTGATCGGCGGCTTCTGCTCGTCGGGCACGGGCACCGCGCCGCGCCACACGAGGCTCATGGTCATCGCGTCGGCGTCGATCACCACCGTGTCGAGGTGGAGGACGATCTCGTCGAAGCGACCGCCGGCCTCGGGCCGGAACGCGGCGAAGCAACGCGCGCGTACGCCGGGGAGCGTGCCTTTGATCGAGGCGTGCTTCGGGTGCATGCCTTCGATCTCGAACGGCTCGTCGCCGCGGAGGAAGGCGAGCTGCTGGGCCCGCGGCGCCGCTTGGAAGCGCATCCAATCGAGCTCTTCGGCGAGACAGAGCGCGCCGTCGCGACGCGAGGACGAGGCCTTCCACGCGAGGGGCATGGGCGCGAAGCACGCGGGCCGCGACGGCTGCTTGGCGGAGAGCAACAAGCGATCGGGATCCTCGAGGTTGGGAGGCCCGCTCGGCATCGAGCGCAAAGGCTCGGGATGACCGAGGCCCACCGGGTTGGCCGAGAATCGCGGGCCACCATAGGCACGCTCGTAGGCCACCGGAATGCGCGCGAAGGGCGCCGGATCCGCGGGCCGAAGCGCGGCGCCGTCGCGCTTCCAGCGGCGATCGCCGAAGACGCGCAGACGGCGCTCGAAACCGCCTGCGCTCCGGCCGAAGCGAAAGGCCAAGTCCGCCGAGGGCGCCGATCCCTTGGGCGCATGGGCGTGACCGACGAGCACGACATCGGCGCGGACCTTGAAGGGCACGAGATCCGAGGGATGAACGAGGCGCGCGGGCACCTCGTGCTCGGCGCGAAGCTCGGTCGAGAGCGGCTCGGCGCGGGGGCGCAGCACCGCGGGGCCATCGGCCGCGAGATCGCAGGTCGCTTTGGCGATCACGGTGATGCAATCGCGTGACGGCACGATTCCCCACGGGACCACGCCGATGGAGAGCGGGCCTTCGTGGAAGAGCTCGATGCCGAGGGCGGTGTTCGACGCGCGCGGCGAAGGCTTCGGTCGCGCGGGCGGAGGCTCGGGCTCGATCGACGTAACGGCCGGAACGGCGCTCGGGACGTCGATGGGCGCGCTGGGCAGCGGATCCTGCGCGGGCGCGCGCTTCCCGAAAGGAAGCGGCCGCGGTCTCGTTTGAAGGGTCCGCTCCGTCAGCGTGACCGTTCCATCGAGAGGGCCTTTGCTCCCGTCAGAGCGCGTGGGACGCGGAGGCAGCGGCGCCGACGGCGGCAACACGGCCTGACCGGGCACGAAAGGCAGGCTGCGAACGTTCGCGATCTCGTCTTCACCGAGCGAGAGCGACACCGTGCGCGCGCGGCCGGGAGAGGGCGCCGCAGGCTCGATCGGCATCTCGGACACCGCCGGCTCGGCGACGGATCCATCCGGCCTCGGCGCGAAAGGCATAGGCTTGCCCGTCGCTGCGACCGGCACGCTCCCGGAGAGGTCCAGCGTGCCTTCCCAATTCGATGATGTGCTTTGCGCCGGCGCGCTCCGTACCGACGCGGGCGCGACATCCACACGAGCAGGTGCAGCATCGGCACGTGCAGCATCGGCACGTGCAGCATCGGCAGCGCCTTCCGGCTTCGGCACGAATGGCAGCGGCTTGCGCGTCGACGCGGCCGGCGCGCTGTCGGCCGCGATCGCCATCGTGCCTTCCCATTTCGACGACGCGCTCTCCGCGGGAGCGGGCGCGACATCCACACGAGCGGGCGCGGCCGGCGCAGGATCGGCCGCGCCCTCGGGCTTCGGCACGAAAGGAAGCGGTTTGCGCGTCGACGCGACCGGCGCGCCGTCGGCGGGGATCGCCATCGTGCCTTCCCATTTCGAGGACGGCGTCGCCTCTGCCATGGGGGCCGGCGCCTCGATGCGCGGCTTCGGCTCCGATTCGGACGGCGCGGACACGGGCGCGCTGACGGCAGCGGAGGGAGGCGCCGGCGGCGCGGGCCACTCGATGGATTGACCGGAGGCTTCGACGCCGACATCGATCCGCACCGCCGCGAGCGCTTCCACGCTCGGCAACGGGAAGCTCTGGCGGAAGACCAGCGTGCACACGAGATCGTCCGCGTCGATGTGCATCATGTCGGCGACGAGCGGCACGCGGTGGCCGCCGCCGCCGTCGGCGATGCCGAAGACGCGGGCCATCGCGCGCACGTCGGGGAGACGCGATTGGATGCCTTGATGCACCGGGTGCATGCCTTCGAGCACCACCCACTCGTCGCCTTGCAGATGGGCCGTGCGCTGATCCATCGGCGCGGCGTTGAAATAGGTCCAGTCGAAGCCGTCTGGGATCTCGGCGATGGGCAGGTCGAGCTGCTTGCGATCGAGCTTGCCGAGCAGGCGGCGCCGCGCCGGCCAGATGCGCGAGATGGGCGCGAAGCACGCGGGAAACGCAGGGTCGGCGGGGTGGATCAGGTTAGGGGCTTTGCCGCGCCCCTCGTGGCCCGTGCCGAGCGGGTTGTCGTCGAACGCGGGCCCGCCGTAGGCGCGCTCGTACATGAGCGGAATGCGCTCGAAGGGCGCAGGGTCGCTGCCGCTCTTGCGATCGCCGTAGACGTGGATGGTTTTGTCGAGCAGCGCGTCGCCGCGATAGACGGCGAAGCGCACGGCGAGCGCCGTCGCCTGCGATCCTTCGGGCGCGCACGCGTGGCCCGTGAGCATCACGTCGGCGTGCGGCAGATATGGCGCGGCCTCGCGCGGGAGCCGCACGCTCAGCTTGGGATCGTCGCGGTGGTTTTGGTCGGTGCGAAAGATGGGCTCGGGCTCGGCGAGCACCATCGGCTCGCCGGGCGCCATGAGCAGCGTCGTCTTGGCGATGATGGTGAGCCGCACGCGCCCCTGCGCCCGCCATGCGACGGCGGCGCCCGACACGGGACCGACGGACCGGATGCGAATGGCCTCGGGGAGCCCGTCCTCACTCGCCATGCAACGAGGAGCTATCACAGCGGCGTTTCGCGCCCAAGGTCGAACCATGCGACCGCGCGGCGCGCCACGATGAAACGCGCCGCTGCGGATGGCGGTTACGGATAGCCGCTACGGATAACTGGCGATCACGTTGATGAGGAACGTGCGCCCATTCTGGGTCGTCGTCCGGCTCTTGAACGTGTCGAGCACCGGCACCTGCTGGCGGAAGTCGGCGATGTTGTACATGCCGATCACGTATTCGAAGTGATACTCGCGGATCTTGCCCGAGATGGTCGCGTCCGCGATCAGGCCGGCGCGCGTCACGTCGCTGGAGATGGCGTCGATGCGGCGCGATGCCTCGACGGTGAGCCTGAGCCCGAGCGAGGCCACGTCGCGCAGGATGGGCGCGACGCCTTTGAACGACGCCAGGTGTTGAGGCGCATTGACGAGGAGCGAATTGGCATCCTTCGTGTCGAGGTACTCGACGCGTTGATATCCGTACATCGCCGACATCATCCATCCGCGCCGGAAATCGCGGCGAATCTCCACGTCGCCGCCGACCGACAGCACGGGTGAGGGCGTGTTCTTGAAACGCGTGACGGTGCCCCCGGCCACGAGAGGGACCGAGTCGATGAAGCCGGTGATGTAGTCGGCGTGCCCGGCGCCGAGCGCCACCCAGTCGCCGAGGAAGCGATGGGAATATTCGATCTCGCCCGAGTAGATCGACTCGGGCCCGAGCGTCCAATTGTGCGCAGGATCGACGGCGCGCACGGTGGAGATGCCGTTGTCGTTGTAGGTCTGCTCGTAGATGCTGGGCGCGCGGAAGGCGCGGCCGCCCATGATCTTGAGGGCGCTGCCTTCCCTCGGCTTGAAGATCACGGCGGCGCGGGGCACGACGATGGGCCCGAAGGTGGAATAGACGTCGATGCGCGCGCCGCCCGAGAAGTGAAACCACTTCGTCGGTGAGCCTTCGACGAGGGCATAGCCGGCCGCGAAGCGATACGGGTTCTCCTCGTCGAGGTAACACGACTTGAGACCGCTCGTGAGGTTGTGACAGGCGGTGATGCCGTCGGACTTCTCGATGGTGCGGCCGCGCAGCGTGGCCTCGAGGTGGAGCTGGCCCTCGCCGCCGGCGGTGAGCCGGAGCCACGAGGTCGGCTTGATGATCACGCGCGCTTCGGCGCCGAGCCAGCTCCCCGCGAAGTCCTCGCGGTTTCGCACGCTCGTGAACTCGTAGTCGGCGCCGTACACGTAGCGATTTCCGTGCACGCGCGTCATCAGCTCCACGTACTTGCCGATGCGCGGCTCGTAGCGGACCTCGGCGAGCATGCGCGTGTCGGTCCAGACCGTGCGCGGATCGTTGAAGGTGGTGGCGTAGATGCCGGCCGGCATCACCTGCGTGCGCGAGTGGTAGAACCACTGCGCGGTGAGCGGGCCCCACCAGGCGCGCCCCGCGGTGCCGAGGCTCTTCATGGCGTCGACCGCGTTGGCGGTGCGCAGCGTCGGGCCTTCGGGCGAGACGGAGGCGCCGTTGCCGTCGCGCGCCGGATCCTTGAGCTGAATGGGGACGTCGAGGCCCGCGGAGTACGCGGTGGAGACGCTGGCCCACACGCCCGCGTTGGGCGTGAAGTTGTAATGGAAGCCGGCGCGACCGTGGATGGTGGTGTTGTCGTAGACGCCGAAGCCGACGTGCGCGCTCGAAGGCTCGTCGCGCGGGCGCGTCACCAAGTTGATGACGCCGGAGAGCGCGCCGGTACCGTAGAGCAGCGATCCGGGGCCGCGCACGACCTCGATGCGAGAGATGTCGTAGAGGTCGGCGCGCCCGTCGGACCCGATGTACGAGCTGTTGAGCAGGTTGTCGTTGAGGGACGCGCCGTCGGAGAGGACGAGGAGGCGGTTGCCGTAGTCGCCCGGCTGGCTCATGCCGCGGATGGCCGCGGAGTGGTAGGTGCGATCGTTGGTGAGCGAGACGCCGCGCACGCCGCGCAGCGCTTCGGCGATCGTGGGGTAGCCGAAGGCGCGGAGCTCGGCGCCGTCGAGGATCGTCACCGAGCTGGGCGCGTCGTCGATGCTCTCGGCGTAGCGCGAAACGGCGGTGATCTCGTTGAGGGGCCGGAGCTCGATCTTGCCCAGATCGAGCTGTTCGCGCGGCTTGATCTCGACCACCGTCTCGTACGGCGCGTAGCCGTTCAAGGTGAGGCGCACCTTGCGCTTGCCCACGGGCACGTCGAGCACGGCGGGCGTGAAGCCGACCGTCTTGCCGTCGATGGAGACCGCCACGTCGCGCTCGTCGGCACCGACCAAGAGCGAGCCCGTGACGGGCGCGAGATCGACGACGAGGTTCGATCGCTTGTTGGCCTCCACCGTCACGGCGCGCGGCGCGGCTTGGAAACCTTCGGCCGAGAAATAAAGCTCGTGGCGCCCCGGCGTCATGGGGACGTCGCACGGCGTGGTGCACACCGGCGGGGCCTTCTCGTCGTCGACGCGCACCACCGACGCCTTCCCGCCCGCGATCTCGACGTGCACCGTGCCGACGATGCGCTTGAGCTGGAGGTTCACGCGCGTGGTGGTGCCGACCTTGACCTCGAGGAGATCGCTGGTCGCGGGCTCGTGATCGGCGAGCTCGGCGACGATGCGGTAGCTGCCCGCGGCGACGGCGAGCGGGCGCGGCGATCGCCCGCGCGATCCGAGGTCCTTGCGATCGAGGTAGATGGTCGCGCCGGGCGGCGAGGTCGTCACCTCGAGCACGGCGACGTGCGGCGCGACGCGCGCCATGCCGTTCTGCGCGTCCTGCACCGCGCGCGTGTTGCTCTCGCCCTCCATCGCGTCGGCGTACCAGCGGTAGGCATCCGGATAGCGACGGAGCTGCTCGAACGTGCTCGCGATGTTGAACATCACGTTCTTGTTCGGCGCGAGCCGGTTCGACAAAAGGAAGTGCGAGAGCGCGCCGTTGTAGTCGCCGCGGCGGAAGTCGTCGCTGCCGAGCCGGAAATGGAGATCGGCCTCGTCGGCGGTGCCGTCGGCGCGCGCAGGGACGATGGTGGTGGCGATCGTCGTCGCAGCGAAGGCGGCGAGGATCGTGCTCCGAAAGCGTCGGGTCATCGATCGGTCCGGATCACGGGGCCGCCGGCGCGCGGCTTCAGGCCGGTGGAGGCCGGCATCGGCCCGGGCTTCGGCACCACGCTCGGCACCGCCGCGGGCTTCGCAGTCTCTTGCAGCACGAGCTTGGGCGGCAGCGCGCCGTTCTCGGTGACGACCACGTTCTCGGTGATCTCACCCTCGCCCGCCGCTGCATCGGCCGCGGCCGCGGGCCGGAAGAGTCGCACCTTGTGCACGCTCCCGAGCTGCCCTTGAATCTCGATCACGCCGTTCTTCACGCGGGCCGCGGCACCGTCGACCTCGACGCTGGCGTCGTCGGGCAGGATCACGAGGCTCACCGTGTGGAGCTTGTCCGGAGCGGCCGGCGCGACGACGGACGGAGCCGCCGTCACCGCCACATGCGGAGCCTCGGCCGGCTTGCGCGTCATCTGAAACGCGGCCGCAGCGCCGGCGAGGAGCACCAGCGCGCCGATGCCGATGAAGAGCGGCGCCTTCGATTTCGCGGGGACCGCGGCGCTCGGTGGAACGCCCTGAATCCCAGGGTGAACGGTGCCTCCCATCGCCGACTGCGTCGACGCGAGACCACCCGGTACGCCCGGAACCATGGCGGGCGCAGCGCCGTACGAGACCGCGCCGGGATGAACAGGCGAAGGCGCGCCCGGATACGTCGCGGGACCGCCGGGATACGCGCCCGGCATGGGCTGCACGCCGGGAGGCGCACCGGGATACGAGGCCGGACCAGCCGCGCCCGGATACGACGCAGGGACCGGCGGCGGATAGGCGCCCGGAGGATAGGCCGCGCCTGGATACGAGGCTGCGCCCGGATACGACGGGGCGACCGCGTAGCCCGCCGCGGGATCCGGCTGCATCGGCGCGGGCGCCGCGATCTGCGGCAACGAGGCCGAGCTGCCGCGACGCGGGGGCGGCGCGTCGTTGACGCCTTCGGTCAGGCGGGGTGCGACATAGGCCCGCTCCGCAGGGCTGATCGAGCGCACCATCGCTTCGGTGATCGTGAGGTCGCTCTGGAGGAGCTGCATGATCGCCGCGTACATCTCGGCGCCGCTGCCGTAGCGCTCGGCGGGGTTGCGGCGCAGCGCGCGGTGCACGATGGCGGCGACCTCGGGCGGGACCCAGGGCGCCACGTCCTGCAAAGGGGGCGGAGGCTCGGTGCAGATCAGGATGATGAGCTCGCCCAGCTCGTCGGTGTCGCCGTGCGGCGTGCGGCCGGCGAGAGCCTGATAGAGCGAGACGCCGAGCGACCAGAGATCCGAGCGGTGATCGATGTCCTTGTAGCCGCGCGCTTGCTCGGGCGACATGTAGAGCGGAGAGCCGAGCACGCTGCCCGTGCGCGTGAGCCCCGCGGTCATCGCCGAGTCCTGCGAGGCCTCGCGCCGCACCTTGGCCACGCCGAAATCGAGGAGCTTGACGATGCGCTGATCGCCCGCGGTCCGCGCGAGGTAGAAGTTCGCGGGCTTGATGTCGCGGTGCACGATGCGATGCTCGTGCGCCTTCTGCAGCGCGAGGCACGCCTGGGCGGCGACGCGGAGCGCGAGCTCGGACGGCACGGGGCCGAGCCGCTTCAAGAGCTGCTGGAAGTCCTCGCCGTCGAGGTACTCCATCGCCATGTACGAGAGGCCCGCGACCTCGTCGCGACCGGCATCGAGGACGGCCACGATGTGCGGCGTGTCGAGCGCGGCGGCGGCCTTGGCCTCGCGCTCGAAGCGGCCCATCAGCGTCGGATCCCGCGCCAGATCGGAGATGATGGTCTTGACCGCCACCGTCCGGCCGTTGGTCTCGTCGACGGCCTGGAACACCGAGCCCATGCCGCCCTGGCCGAGCTTGCGGACGACCCTGTATCTCCCCCCGATCACATGCGCTGCGGGCTCGCTCATGGTCTTCGCAGGAGTCCCTTCGCCCGGACAGCGCCCGCGAGGCACACGGGCCCGGGGCACGTCGAGAGCTGGCGCGAGCATAGGACACGGCGCGCTCGCCCCACAAGAAGACAGGTGCAGTCCCGAGGCCGGATTCGCCCCCGGAAGGCCGTCGTCCGGAGGCGCGCGGCAACGCGAGGCCGGATTCGGGGGTGCATGCGCGCGGCGACGCGAGCCAGGCGTGGGGCGTTCACGCAAAACGGCGGCAAGCGCTACGTGGGCTTCACGACGAGGGCGGCATGGTCCATGGCGGCCCGATGCGATCGTAGGAGCTCCAACCGTTGGAGCTCAAACGATTGGATCATCCCTGAATCGTCGGGTCCGATCACTCTTCGGTGGAGCGCTCCGCTTCGTCGACGGTGACGGCGACCGCGTCCGACACGGGCGCGAGGAGCACGCGGCCGGCCGCGAGCGCGACGACGCCGACGATGGCCGAAGCCGCGAGGATGGCGATCTTCGCGGCGCCGAGCGCAGCCGGATCCGGGAAGGCGAGCCCGGCGATGAAGATGGCCATGGTGAACCCGATCCCCGCCACCAAGCCGACGAGCGCGACACCGCGCCACGTGACACCGCGCGGGCGCGCCGCGATGCCCATTCGCTCGGCGAGGAAGCTCGCTGCGAGGATGCCGATCGGCTTGCCCACGACCAGACCGGCGACCACACCGGCGGCGATCCCCGTCGTCGCCGGGGCGCGGAGATCGATGCCGTGGAGATCGACGCCCGCGTTGGCGAGTGCGAACAGCGGCATGATCCCGTACGCGACCCACGGGTGCAGGGCGGCTTCGATCTGGACCACCGGCGCGACGGCTTCGCGGCGCGCTTCGTCGACGCGGGCGAGCGGATCGAGGAGCTCGTGATCGTCGTGACGGCGCGCCTCGGTGCGCCGCAGATCCGCGATGGCCGCCTCCGCCGCGGCGACGAAGCCATGCGCGCCGAACCAGGGCTCGACGGGCGTGAGGAGCCCGAGCAGCACGCCGGCGATCGTCGGGTGCACGCCGGTCATGAGGATGCCAGCCCAGACGACGATCCCGGGCGGAACGTAGGCGACGGCGCGGCGCACGCCGAAGCCGCGCATCACGATGACGGCGAGGACGCCCAACGCCGCGAAGGCGAGCCCCGAGAACGAGAAGCCCGACGAGTAGAAGAGCGCGATGACGATGATGGCGCCGAGATCGTCGATGATGGCGAGCGCCAACAGGAGCACGCGCACCGCCGCCGGCACGCGCTTACCGAGAAGCGCGAGGACGCCGACGGCGAAGGCGATGTCGGTGGCCATGGGCACGCCCCAACCACGTTGGGCCGGCGTGCCGTGGTTGACTGCGGTGTAGATGAGCGCGGGCGCGATCATGCCGCCCACGGCCGCAGCGACGGGGAGCGCGGCGCGCCGCCGATCGGAGAGCTCGCCCTCGTGGATCTCGCGCCGGATCTCGAGGCCGACGACGAAGAAAAAGACGACCATGAGGCCGTCGTTGATGAAGAAATGCAGGGGCTGTGCGCTGATCCAGGGCCCGATGCCGACGGTGATCGGCGTGTGCCAGAGCTGCTCGTAGAGATGACGCCACGGCGAGTTGGCCCACACCAATGCGACCACGGCGGAGGCGAGGAGCACGATGCCGCTCGCGGCCTGGATCTGGAGGAAACGCGAGAGCGGACGCGCAAGCGCTCCCGCTACACGACGCGCCGCCGGCCACGCTTCGGGCGGAGCGGACGGGGGGAGCGAGGAAGGATCTTTATCGCGCATCGGGGCTAGCTCGGTCGTGGAGCGCGCGGACTATAAGGACCGAGCGCATGACCAGCAATCGGAGGCGACGCCTCCGCCGCACGTGCGTGCATTTCACGACGACGTCGCAAAGTGCGGCACCGGAAGCGTGATCCGGCGCGACGTGATCACGTGCGGCGATCGTCGCGGCAGGCGAGGTCGATCGAAGGGTGAGCTCGCGACGCGGACCGGCTCAACCGCCGAGCAGACGCGGGAGATCGCTCCACTCGACGTTGCCGCCGCTGAGCACGGCGACGGTGGGCCCGGGTGGACGAACGAGGCCTTCGAGCAAGGCCGCGACGGTGATGGCGCCGCTCGGCTCGGCGACGAGCTTCATGCGATCGAGGAGGAAGCGCATGGCCCCGCGGAGGGCGCCGTCGTCGACGGTGACGACCTCGTCGATGTACGCGCGGTGATGCGCGAAGTTGTGTGTGCCGACGCGGACTGCCATGAGCCCATCGGCCAGGCTCTGCGTGCGCTCGAGCGTGACGGGCGCGCCGGCAGCGAGGGCGCGCGTGAGCTTGGGTGCGCCCGCAGGCTCGACGCCGACGACGCGGGCCTCGGGACACATCGACTTGATGGCGGTCGCGACACCGGCGGAGAGCCCGCCGCCGCCGACGGGCACGAGCACCGTGCGAACGGCCGGCAAGTCCTCGCCGATCTCGAGGCCGCACGTCCCCTGCCCTGCGATGATCGTGGGGTGATCGTAGGGCGGGACGAGCGTCTGCCCTTCGGCCTCCGCGATCGCGAGGGCGCGATCCATGCGATCGTGGGTGGTGGTGCCCGCGAGCTCGATGCGCGCGCCGAGGCGCTCGCAGCCGGCGCGTTTGGCCGCGGTGACGGTGACGGGCATGACCACGGTCGCGGGCACGCCGAAGATCCGTGCGGCGAGCGCGACGGCCTGCGCATGGTTGCCCGACGAGGGCGCGATCACGCCGCGGGCGCGCTCCTCCGGCGAGAGGCGCGCGAGGAACGTGTACGCGCCGCGCAGCTTGAAGGCGCCGCTGCGCTGGAGCATCTCGGGCTTGAGCCACACGTCGGCGCCGAGCTCGGCCGCGGGCAGGAGCGGCGTGCGCACCGCGACGCCACGGAGGAGATCGGCTGCGGCCCGAATGTCGGCGAGAGTCACGAGGGTCATGCGGCCCACGAAGGTAGCACGATGCCCCACGGCCGCGCGCTCGCGGAAGGGCTTCCCGCGGCGCGCGGGCTCCCCTACGAGCGGCGCGTGAACCCGATCGATCGCAACGCGCTGTGCTTCGCCTTCCGCGGGCGAGATCTCGTCGTCTCGATGGAGGGCGATGCGGTGCGCGTGCTCGACGCCGCGACCTTCACCGCGCTCGGCTTCGTGTCCGTACGACAGAACGATCTCGGGATCGTCGACGGGCACCCGAGCTTCGCCGTCGAGCTCGCCGAGGACGTCGTCCTGCCGGAAGGCACCGCGGCGCTCGGCCTGCGTCGCCTCTGGACCAGCCTCGGCGAGGCCGATTTCCGGCGCGCCGGCAGGGCCGTGCAGATCGTCGAGTGGGATCGATCGCACCAATGGTGCGGCCGCTGCGGTGGCCCGACGGAGCGCGTCCCGAGCGAGCTCTCGCGCCGCTGCCCGCGCTGCGGTCTCTCGTTCTATCCGCGGATCTCGCCCGCCGTCATCGTCTTGGTCACGCGCGGCAACGAGGTGCTCTTGGGACGAAACGCGCGCTTTCCCGGGCGCATGTACTCGACGCTCGCGGGCTTCGTCGAGGTCGGCGAGACGCTGGAGGAGACAGTCGCGCGCGAGATCCGCGAAGAGGTCGGGATCGAGGTCGAGAACATTCGGTACTTCGGCAGCCAACCGTGGCCGTTCCCCGACTCGCTGATGATCGGCTTCACCGCCGAGCACGCCGGCGGCACGGTGCGCCCCGACCCGAGCGAGCTCTCCGATGCCGGTTGGTTCACCATCGATACCCTGCCCCCCATCCCGCCGCGCCTCAGCATCGCGCGCGCCTTGATCGACGATTGGGTGCGCCGCATGGGTGGTGATCCCGACGCGCTCCAGACGGCCGGTTGATTCATCGCGACAACGATCGCGGAGCGCGCGCCGTCGAAGCGCGGCTCAACGATGAATCGCGATCCGCCCCTTCTCCACGGTCAGGTTCGAGATCGCGCTCGACACCGCATGCGCGAGCGTCACACCGCGCGGGATGATGGCGCCCTCCGCGCCGCCCGTACGCGCGAACGACCACGCGAGCACCGAGCCTTCGTCGTCCCAGCGCGCCAGCCGACCGCGACCTTCCATCGGAATCGATCCGAGCAGCTCGCGGCGCGCGACGTCGAGGACCGCGAGGCGATCATCCGCCGCGAGGAGGATGGACGCGCCGTCCGGCGCCGCCGAGATATCTTCCCACTCCACCCCGCCGCTGCCGTCGCGCAGCCACACGGGCGCCGCGCCGGGGCGCACGAGCACCACGCCGGTGGCGTCGGCGAAGACGACCTCGCCGGGCTGCGGTCCATCGGCGAGGGTCGTCGCGCGCGGCGTGGCGTAGGCGAGCACCTGCACGGTGGAGCTCGTCTCGTCGATGCGCGCGATGGCGCCCGATCCGAGCGCGAGCAAGAGGCCCGCCGCCGTGTTGCCGCGCGCCGGGCTCGGCCGCGCGAGATAGACGTAGCCGTCGGCGACCACGAGATCGCGCGACGGACCTCCCGCGAGCGGGCGCACCGTGAGGGTGCCATCGAGGCGCTGCGCGTAGAGGTTCGTGCACGACGCGTCCGCGCCCACGATGAGGCCCGGCTCGCGCGGCACGTCCGCGACCTTGCCGCCGGTCCACGCGTCGAAGAGCTCCCAGCGATCGCCGGCCGCGATCCACGCGAGGAAACGGCCGTTGCTGCAGCGCCGGAGGAAGTTGCCTTTGCGCGCGAAGAGGCGCGAGCCATCGACGATGGCGTGGAAGCGGAGCTCGTCTCCGATCTGGAACACCACCGCCGCGTCGTCGCGCTCGACCGCGACGATCGAGTCCTTGTCCGCGCGCGGCTCGTCGCCGCCGATCTCGTCCTTGGCCTCGAAGCGCAGGAGCCGCGCGGCCGCCGGCGGGATGGTCGCGACCGCGTCGGGCTTACCGAGCGCGGCGTCGTTCACGCGCGGCGACGCGCCGTCGAAGAGCACGAGATCATGGCTGAGGAAGCGTCGCCGTCGCAGGCGAAAGCCTCCCGCGAGGAGGTGCGGGCCGACCTCGCGCTCGCCGAGCTCGCGGTAGTCGTCGGTGCCGCGGATGGGCTCGGGCTGGTTCTTCGGGCGCGGCGCGACGCAGGGCTCACCGCGCGGCGGCGCATCGTCCTTCGCGCGCGCGCCGCGCTTCAGATGATGCCAGCGGCCGCCGCTCGGATTGCACAGCGCGAGGTCGAGCCCGCCGTCGTCCCAACGGAGCTGCTCGGGCGCCTTGTCGCGCGCGGTGACCGTGAAGATGGGCGCGCCGGGGCGGCGCTCGTCGACGATCTCGACGACCTTCCCTTCGAGCAGCGCGGCCACGCGATCGCGCGGGCTCAGGCGCACCAACGTGACGGGTCGCGGCGCCGTGTACACGACGGCGGCGCCCTCGGCCGGCGTCCACAACAGCACCTCTTTGCCGCCGAAGGCCGCGACGCGCTCTCCATCGGCGGAGATGTCGCCCACGTTGCCTTGGAACGCGTGCACCACGACGTCTTCCGCGCCCGCGCGCGTGCGGCGCAGATCCCAACGGGCCACGCCTCGCTCGGTCGCGCACGCGAGCACCGGCGAAAGCGCGGCGGCGTGCATCGCGCCGGCGCAGCGCACGGGCGCGATCGCCGCGAGCGCCGGGACACCGTCCTCGCGCAGGCGAAAGACCTTCACCTCTCCATCGGCCGCGCGCGTCGCGAACGCCGTGTCGAACGCGAACGCGACCCGCTCCACGATCGGCGCCTCGTGCGGGCGAAAGCGCCGGATGACCGGCATCTTGAAATGGAGCGCCTCGGCCTGCTCCGGATCGAAATCGAGATCCACGTCCTCGATGACGTCGGGCTCCGGCGGCCGAAAATCGACGATCGCGAGCGTCTGCGACGACGCCAGCCCGAGCAGGAAGCGATCGTCCCAAGGGAACGACGGCCCGTCGAAATGCTCGAGCGTGAGAAAGATCCCGCGCGCGGCATTGCTCGCGGCGCCTGCGATCTCCAGCGGGAGGAGCCCATCGGGCGATCCACGTTCCATGGCCGCGGCCGCGAAGGCCACGCGCTGGTACGGATCGTCGGTTCGCCGCGCGCGGGCCGCCAGCTCGGCGAGCTGCTCCAGCTCGATGGCGGCCGCCTTCGCGCGCGCCTCGGCCTCCTGCGCGCGCTCGAGCAGGCGCTGGGCCCACGCGCCGCCGGCGAGGACCAGCACCACGAACGCGCCGATCGCCCAGCGCACCGCCTTCACCACGCGCGCGCGCCGCTTGCTCGCGGCGAGGAACGCGCGGTCGGTCGGCGTGAGCCCGCGGCGGATCCACGCCTCGCGGACGCGCACCTCGTCGAGCAGCTCCCCGTGCAGCAAGAAGTCGCGGTGCCCGTCGGCCCGCTCCCACGCGACGCGCGCCTCGCGCAATCGCTCCAGGAACGCGAGCCGATCCATCTGCGAGAGCCGCGCCGAAGCGAGCACCTGCCAATCGGTGAGCAGCGCCGGGTGGCCGATCTCCACGGTGTCGCGCGACATGTGGAGCACGTGCTCGTGTGTCAGGCGATCGAGGACGCGCCGGCCGTGCTCGGGCGACACGGTGTCCACGAGCTCGGCCACGTCCCAGCTCACGGGCCTTCCATCCGTCGTCGAGAGGCGCAGGAGGATCTCCTCCGCCACCGCGTGATCCTCGCCCTCGAAGCCCCGCAGCACGCGCTCGGCGTGCCGCACGACCGCGCCGCGCACGCCGCCCGCGGCCTTCCACCGATCGCTCGAGAGCCCGCTGGCAGGCGCGCTCGAACGGCCCGGCGCGCGTGACAGCGGCTCCCTCGAGCGCGTCGCCCAGAACTCGGCCAGCGAGAGCGCCACGTACGGGAGCCGCGCGCTGCCCCCGCGGAGCTCGCGCTGCACGTCCGCGGCGATCGCATCCGCGCCGAACACCGGCACGCCCGCGAAATGCGCAGGCGCCGCCACGATGTCCTTCACCGCCGCCGTCGCCGGCGTGCTCACGAAGCGCAGCGCCGCGCGGAGCCCCGCGCCGAGCGGCGTCGCGAGCAACGCGGGCGCGCTCTCCTCACGAATCGCGCCGAGGAGCCGCAGCCCCGGCCTCGTGCCCCCCGTCGAAAGCGCCGCGATCAGCGCGTCGATCCGCGTGCGCGACGACGCCGGCGCGTCCGCCGGCGCATCGAGCGGATCGACCACGATCACGAGCCCCACGTGCGATCGATCGCAATGGCCCGCGATGGCATCGACGTCCGCATCCGCGAGCTCCGGCGACACGCGCGCGAGGGCCGACGAGAGCGCCGCGTCGATCGATCCTTCTTCGAGCGCCGCGCGCGGCGTGATCGTGACCGCGATCCAATCGTCCTTCCCGTCGGCGCCGCGACGCGCGAGGTGCGGCACGAGGCCGGCCATGATCAGCGACGATTTGCCGGCGAACGCAGGCCCTTGCAGCACCAGCGCGGGCTCGAACTCCAGCTCGCGACCGAGGCGGGCGGTGTCGTCGTCGCGACCGAAGAGCAAGCCCTCGCTCTCCGATGGATACGCCGCGAGCCCGAAATAAGGCGGATCCGGCACGCCGTGCGGTCGCTCCCACACCTCTTGGAAGAGCGCGCCCAACCCGCCCGGCACGACCCCGCGTTGCGCGGGATCCACGGCGAGGAGCCGCTTCACCAGCGCCGCCACGCCGCGCGGGAAGCCCATCGCGCTCGCATCGATCGGTCGCAGCGCGCCGCGGAGCGTGGCCGTGCGAATGGCATCGAGCCACTGGCTCACCGCGGTGGGATCGTCCCAGCTCGTGGGCTCGTCCGGCGCCTCGAGCGGCAGGTGTCCCGTCACGAGCTGCACCACGCACACCGCGAGCGCGTACGCGTCGGCGGCGGCCGTCGGCTCGCCTTGATCGAGCACCTCCGGCGCCATGAAGCCGGGCGTGCCGATCACCACGCGCGGCGATCCGCTCGCCGACACGGGCCGCGTCGCGGCGAACGCTTCGTCTTCCTGCGTGATGTCGGCGCCGGCGATGAACAGGCCGGTAGCCGCCTCCGCCTCGCGCGCGGTCATCGTCGGCGCGAGGCGCTCGCCGCGACGCGGGATCACGGCGGGCATGCCCGCGCGGCGCGCGATGCCGAAATCGAGCACCTTGAGCGCGCCGTCCGACGCGAGGAACAAGTTCGCCGGCTTGAGATCGAGGTGCACCACGCCCGCGGCGTGGATGAGATCGAGCGCCGCCGCCGCGCTCGTGGCCCACGCGAGCACGCGCCGCCAGGCGACGCGGCGCCGCGCGCGGAGCAGCTCCGCGAGGTTCTCCCCTTCGAGCAGCTCCATCGCCACGAAGCGCTGGGGCGGCGTGGTGGCGAGGATGCCGGCCGCATAGATCGTCACGAGCGACGGGTGCCGGAACGACGCCAAGAGCTTCGCTTCCTCGGCCCAATCGAACGCATCCGAGCCGCCCGCGATCAGCAGCTTGAGCGCGACCTCGCGGAACGGCGTCCCATCCGGGAGCAGCTCCTCCGCGCGCCACACGTCGCCGAAGCCGCCGTGCCCGAGCCGCTCCGAAAGCCGGAAGCGACCGTCGAGCACGTCGCCCGGGACCGGTGCGAAGCGCGTTGCGGAGGAGCCCATCGGTGCGCCGAAGGTATCACGACGCGTGCCTCCGCCCGTGTCGATCGCAGCCCGCGCGCGGCGCCCACGAATAGGACATTTACAGTCCAACCACTGAACACATACCCGGTGCTCCCGGAGCGCCTCCCCACTACGCTCCGAAGCTATGAATCAAGCCCTTTCCAGCGATTTGCGGAAGGCCGACGTCCGGCGCGCGGAGACGCCGGCCGACGCCATCACGTACACGATCAAGGTCCTCTCCAGCGCGCCGGCGGCGAACGGTCACGAGGTGCGGACGGTGCTCTTCAGCCGCACCTCGCAAGGCGAGACCATCGAGATCAGTGCCGAGACCGACGCTCACAACCTGCTCGCCAAGCTCCCCGACTTTCTCGATGCCGCCATGGAAATTCAGCGCTCCTTGTGGCCGGCGCAGCGCACCATCTCCCAGCTCCGCTCCAGCCACTTTCCCCGGCTCGCCGAAGAGTCGCGATTGCTCCGCTGGCTGGCGGAAGGCTCGCCCTCCGCCGAGCGCGCGGAGCTCGCGCGCCGCCGCGTGACGCGCGAAGCGATGATCGTGCGCGACGTCGCTTGGGAAGCGATCCGCGGCGTCCTCCCACCCGATCGGCGGCGCGAGGTCGACGCGCTCGTCGGCCTCCATGAAACCGAGGTCGATCTCGCCGTGAGCATGGACGCGATCGCGGCGCTCATCGACGGCATGCTCGGCGATCCGGAGGACGCGTTGATCCTCACGGCCTGCGACATCGACGGCGCCTACGCCGCCGCGCTGCGCCGCCACGCCTCGGTGCTGCGCGCCGCCGAAGCGGAGGCCGCGCCTTCGGAACCGGCGCCGAAGCGCCCGCGCGTCCTCCGCCTCATCGGCATGGCGTATCGCGCGCTGCGCACAGACGCCTTCCTCACCGTGGCGCGCGCCTCCGAGCCGCCGCGCGCCGTCGCGCGCTGAACGCCGAGCTCACTCGGAGCGCAGCTCGAAATCGATGAACGGCGGGACATCCCAGTTCCCGAGCGTCACCTGCAGCGGCGTGCTCGCGCACTTCGCGACCAGCGTCGGCTCGTCGAACGTCACGCCTTCGATGGTCAACGTCGGCGCGTCGAGCTTCACCCACTGTACCTGCGCGCCGGCACAATCCGACTTGGGAGACTCCTGCTCGATGAGCGCGAGCCGCGCCGTGCCGGAGGGGGTCGTGAAGGTCGCCACCAGCTTGTCCAGGTCGAGAACGAGCTCGACGTCGGGTTGAAACGCCTGCTCCGGTGTCTTCCCGCCGCCGATGCTCACGTAGTGCCCCGACTCGAGATCGCGATCACGGGCTCGACCACAACCGCAGAGGGTCAGCGACGCAAGGCCGAGCGCGAGCGCACCGATCCACGGGCTCGAGAACCTGAAGAGAGAAGCGATTGTCATATAAGCTCTTTCCGGGCGCATGATCCGCCCAGAGAAAGCTTAGCAACTGTCACGCGCCGAACAGCGACGAATCTGCCTTTAGCGTCGGACGAGCCGTGAGCCGCGAGCAAGGAGCCCTGCGCGCGCGTGCGCAGCGCCCTCTCGCCACCCCATCTTCAGTCCTGACCTTCGCCCGGATCCTGCTTCGCGCTGATCCCGTGACGCCGCAGGTAGGCGCGCACGTGGGCGCGCTCCATCCCGGCGCGGCGGGCCATCTCGCTCACGTTGCCCTTCGCCTCGTCGTTCAATGCGGCGAAGTAATCGCGCTCGAAGCGAGCGAGGATGTCGCGCTTCGCGTCCTGGAACTTCAGCCCCTTGAAGCTGCCGGGCACGCCGCCGCCGAGCGGCGCGGCCACCGGCGTCTCGGTGAGCGCGCCGAGGTGGGCCGCGATGTCGAGCTCTTCCCCTTCGCCCGCCAGCGCGAAGGCGACGGCGACCGCGTTGCGCAGCTCGCGCACGTTGCCCGGCCAATCGTGGCGCATGAGGCGCTCCAAGGTGGCGTTGGTGACGCGCTCGTAGGCGGCCTCGTCGCCGAGATCCTTGAGCATGCGGCGCACGAGGATGGGGATGTCCTCCATGCGATGGCGCAGCGACGGCAGCTCGATCTTCACCTGCGCGATGCGGAAGTAGAGATCGCTCCGGAACCCGCCCGAGTTGACGGCGCGCACCAGATCGCGGCGCGTGGCCGCGACCACGCGGACGTCGACCTCGCGGTACGTCGATCCACCGACGGCCTTGATGCGCCGCTCGGCGAGCGCGCGAAGGAGCTTCGGCTGCACGTCGAGCGGCAGCTCGCCGAGCTCGTCGAGGAAGATGGTGCCGCCGTCGGCCTCTTGGAACGGCGAGAGCCGCTTGTCGACCGCGCCCGTGAACGCGCCGCGCTCGTGCCCGAAGAGCGTGGCCTCGGCGAGCGTCGGCGGGATGGAGCCGCAGTCGACGACCACGAACGGCTTCTTCGCCCGCGCGCTCGCGAGGTGGATGGCCTGCGCCACCAGCTCTTTTCCGGTGCCCGTCTCGCCCGTGATGAGCAGCGTCAGATCCGTGGGCGCGACCTTCCCGAGCCGCTCGAAGATCGATCGCATCCCCTGGCTCTGCGCCACCATCGGGCCGAACGAAGGAATCGAGGAGACGGTGATGCGCTCGGGCCGGAGCGGCTCGAAGACGACCTCCGTCTCGCCGACGCGCAGCTTGCTCGCGGTGAGGAGGAAGATCTCCCCCACCCGCACGCCGCCCACGAAGGTGCCATTGCGGCTCCCGAGATCACGCACGCGCACGCCCTGCTCGGTGGCCACGAACTCGGCGTGCACCGCGCTCACCTTGCCGTCGTCGACGACCAGCTTGCACGCGGCGTTGCGGCCCACGATGACGGGCTCGGTGCCGATCTCCACCCAAGCGGCGCCGGCGTTCTTCGCCGGCTTGATGCGACCACCGCGAACTTCGACCTTGTTTTTCCCTGCGACCGTGGCGTCGAGCACCTTCAGTGCCTTCCTGTTTTGCCGCGCTTCCCGTCCCGCGGATCGGGAGGCGCCGGTTGCGGATGGTAAGAGCCGTCGAACGTCATCTCGGGTGGCCCGTCGACCTCGGTCGGGTTGTCTTCGATGATCTGATACGACGGCAGGGGCGCGCGCGGCAACGCGGGCGCCGATGAAGCAGGCGACGCAGTTGCAAGAGGTGGGCCGGGGGCGAAGACCGGCGCGGGCAGCGACGGCGACGACCCCGGCCGCGGGGATGGCGCCTCGTACGCCGCATAGCCTTCGGGCACGTCATCCATCGTGAGCGTGCCGTGCCGCGCCATCGGTCGCGGCGCTTCGTACACCGGCTCCGCCGGCGGCTTCATGGCGACGAAGGGCTTCGTCGGCATGGGCATCGGCGTCGCCGCGCGCGCGGGCGCGAGCTGCGCCGGCAGCGGCGACGCCGAGATCTGCATCACGCGTGAGACCGGCGGCACGGGCACGCGCGCGGGCGGCGGAGGCGGCGCGGGAATGGCGACGGGCGCGAGGGGCTCGGGCGGCTCCGTCGGAATGGCCGGCACCTTCACGCGCCCCGGCTGCACTTGGCGCCAAGCCGCGAGCGCTTCGGCGGCCGACGCGAAACGCTGCTCGCGACGGCGCTCGAGGGCGCGCTCCAGGAAGCGCTCCACCCCCGCCGGCCATTGCTCGCCGGTCGCCTCCGCGAGCGACGGAGCCTGCCGATCGAGCTTCATCGCCACGAGCACCGCGGCCGTCGCGCCCTCGAAGGGTAGCCGGCCCGAGAGCGAGCGAAATGCCACCGAGCCGACCGCATAGATGTCGGCGCGTTCGTCCGCGCGCGCGGCCCCGCGCACCTGCTCCGGCGCCATGTACGCGAACGAGCCCAGCGTCGCGTCGAACGCAGTCAGCGTCGGCTCTTCTTTCTCGCGGCGGCTGATCTTGGAGATGCCGAAGTCCAAAATCTTCGCGCGCTCGCGGCGCGGCGACCCTTCGGGCGCCTCGAAGCCGAACCCGCCCGACGGCGGCGCATAGGCTCCCTCGTCCTCGCGCGGCTGCTCGAGGAAGATGTTCCCGGGCTTGAGATCGCGGTGAACCACGCCCGCTTCGTGGGCGGCCACGAGGCCTTGCAGGACGTCCTCGATGATGGGACCGACTTCGCTGAATGGCAGGTATTGCTCGCGCTTCAGCCGATCCGCCAGGGATTCGCCATTGAGGTGCTCGAAGACCAAGAGATGCGCGCCGTCGTCCGCCTCGGCCACTTCGATGAGCTGACAGACGTACGGGCTCTTGATGGCTGAAGCGATCGTCGCTTCACGCTGAAAACGGCGCACCAAATCAGGCTTCATCGCCGCGCGGGCGAGCAGGACCTTGATGGCCACTTCGAGGCGCGCGGGCGTGCCATCGGGACTGCGGCCGTGATCGCTCACGGCGGCCCAAACCTCGCCCATTCCGCCGCGCCCGAGGAGCCGCGTCACTCGGTAGCCTGCAAGAATATCGCCCGGGTGGATCGCCACGAAACCTGGATCGGCACGGTACCACGCATCCTCTCGAACAGCGTGGAAATTCAATATGGGAGTCGGCGAGACACACCCTCTGCAATGGGCGTCGCCGGGGCGCGCACGGGGTCGATCGAACGTCACGTCACCGCGACGAGCTTGCCCCGGCCGCGCTACCCCTGCTTTGGGGATCCTGGTAGGCTCGGCGCCCCATGCCGCGCACCGCAGACGACGTAGAGAACTACCTGCTGACGCTCGACCGACGCTTCGAGAACGACGGAGGCACGTTCGTCGTGACGGGGAGCGGCGGGACGCTGATCGCCATCCGCGTGGCGCCGCCCATCGTGGCGGTGCGCGTCGCCATCGGTCCGGCGCCGAATGACGAGGCTCACAAGATGCGCCTCTTCACCAAGCTCCTGCAGTACAACGCGACCGACCTGATGCACGTCTCGTATGGCCTCGAGGGTGGCAACGTCGTCCTCTCGGCCGCGTTGGAGCTCGAGAACCTCGATCTCAACGAGCTCGAGGCGGTCCTCAGCGACGTCGATCTGGCGCTCGCGCGCCACGTGCCGGCGCTGCGAGAGGCCGCGAGCGCGTGAATGCGAAGTGCGTCGCGGCCGGCAGGATCGCCGGGCGCGGCGTGGGCTTTTCGGGGACGCGTGTTACGGTGACGCCGGCCTTCCGGTGACGAGCCAGGGAGTGGAGAGATAGAGACCCATGGGAATCTTCGCGCGCCTTGCCACCCTCATTAAGTCGAATTTGAACGACCTCATCAGCCGCTCGGAAGACCCCGAGAAGATGCTGAACCAGGTCGTCATCGACATGCAGAACCAGCTCATCGAGGCCAAGAAGCAGGTGGCCGTCTCGATCGCCGACGAGAAGCGGCTGGCGAAGCAAGCCGAGCAGGAGGCGGCCAACGCCGCCGAGTGGGAGCGGCGGGCGATGCTCGCGATCAAGGCCGGCGACGACAGCCTCGCGAAGGAGGCGCTGGCCCGCAAGAAAGAGCACGACCAGCTCGCCGGCACGCTCAAAGAGCAGTGGCAAAAACAGAAACAGGCCGTGGAGCAGCTCAAGACCGCGCTGCGGATGCTCAACGGCAAGATCGAGGAAGCGAAGCGGAAGAAGAACGTCCTCATCGCCCGGAAGAAGCGCGCCGAAGCGCAGCGCGCCATCCAGGAGACGATGAGCGGGATGAACAACGCCTCGGCCTTCGAGACGTTCGACCGCATGGCCGCGAAGATCGATCAGATCGAGGCCGAAGCCGAGGCCTCGAGCGAGATCGCCGAGCAGTACACGGGTGACGTGCTCGCCGAGAAGTTCGGCAAGCTGGAAGCGTCGGCGAGCGGCGACGACGAGCTGCTCGCGCTCAAGCGCAAGATGGGCGTCCTCCCTCCCGAGGCGCCGAAGCCCGTGGCACCGCCCGCGCGCATCGAAGCGCCGGCGCCCACCGCGCCCGCGCAGCAGCAGATTTCGCAGGCCGAACAGGACGAGCTGGCCGCCGCTCTCGCCGAGCTCGAGGCGCAGGAGCAGCAAGAGCAAGCGCGGATGAAGCGCTGACCGATGAGCGACACGAGCGAGCTACAAGCGCCGAGCGGGGGTGAGAAGAAGCGCGGGTCGACGCCCTCGATGGCATCGATCGAGCCCCCGGTGCACGCGGAGGAATGCAACGCCTTCCTCTCGCGCGTCGACATCAGCTCCAGCGCCGGCCTCTCCGAGGCCGAGGCTGGCAAGCGGCTCGAGACCTACGGGCCGAACCGACTACCCGAAGCGAAGAAGAAGTCGAACGTGCTCCGCTTGCTGGAGCAGTTCGCGAACCCCCTCGTGGTCACGCTCCTCGTGGCCGCGGGGATCGCGGTCGCGGTCGGCATCATGTCGGGGAAGGATCAGGGCTTCTTGGCGCGCTTCGGCGACGCCATCGCCATCCTCCTCATCGTCATCCTCAACGCGATCCTGGGCTTCTATCAGGAGCGTCGCGCCGAGGCCGCGCTCGACGCGCTCCAGAAGATGTCGGCGCCCAACGCGCGCGTGCGCCGCGGGAACAAGGTGGTGGTCATCCCCGCCGACGCCGTCGTCCCCGGTGACATCCTCGAGCTCGAGGCCGGTGACTCGGTCGCCGCCGACGCGCGCCTCGTGCAGACGATCGATCTCGCCACCGAGGAGGCCGCGCTCACCGGCGAGAGCGCCGCGATCATCAAGGACGCGATGGCGCCCGTGGCCAAGGACGCGCCGCTCGCCGATCGCGTGACCATGGTCTTCACCGGGACCACCATCGTGCGCGGCAAGGGCCGCGCGGTGGTGACGTCCACCGGCGCGCGCACCGAGCTCGGCCGCATCGGCGAGCTGATGCGCGAGGTCGGCGATCAGAAGACGCCGCTCGAAGATCGGCTGGAGCGCTTCGGCGGCCAGATCCTCAAGGCCTGCCTCGCGCTCAGCGCCGTGCTCCTCGTGTGGGGCTTCATCCGCGGCGGGCGCGCGTGGCACGAGCTGCTCCTCGAAGCGGTGAGCCTCGCGGTCGCCGCCATCCCCGAGGGCTTGCCGGCCATCACCACCATCACGCTCGCGCTCGGCATGCAGCGCATGGCCAAGCGCGGCGCCATCGTCCGCAAGCTCCCCGCGGTGGAGACGCTGGGCGCGGCGACGATCATCGCCTCCGACAAGACCGGCACGCTCACCCAGAACGAGATGACGGTGCGCGCCGTCTACGCGGGCGGGAAGCGCTTCTCGGTGACGGGCGAGGGCTACGATCCCACCGGCAAGTTCCAGAGCGAGGACGGGCGCGACGTCGGCGACGAGCTGCCGAAGCCGCTCGTGTACACGCTCACCACGGCGGCGCTCTGCAACAACGCGCAGCTCGATCACGATCTGGAGACCAAGCGCTGGAAGGTGGTCGGCGATCCGACCGAGGGCGCGCTCCTCACCGTGGCCGCGAAGGGCGGCCTCTCCCGCGACGAGCTCATGCCCGGGCACGAGTTCGTCACCGAGCTCCCGTTCGACAGCGATCGCAAGCGCATGACGGTGATCACCCGCGACAAGAGCGGGCGCACCATCGCGCACGTGAAGGGCTCGGTGGACGTCATCCTCCCGCTCTGCGTGAAGATGTCGGACGCCGACGGCCCGCGGCCGCTCACCGACGAGGATCGCACCCAGATCCTCGCCGAGGCCGATCGCATGAGCCGGCGGGCCCTGCGCGTGCTCGCGCTCTGCCGGCGCGTGCGCAAGGGCACGGTGACGCTCGAGCTCACCGTGCCGGGCAACGGCCCGGTCTCGTCGAACCTCTCGCCCGAGGAGGCGCAGGACGTCGAGCGCGAGCTCACCTTCCTCGGCCTCGTGGGGATGATGGATCCGCCCCGCGCCGGCGTGCGCGAGGCGGTCACCACCTGCCGGAAGGCGGGCATCCGCGCGGTCATGATCACCGGCGATCACCGGCTCACGGCCACCGCGATCGCGCAGGAGATCGGCCTCTGGGACGACGGCGACGAGGCCATCACCGGCGCCGAGCTGAGCGAGACCAGCGACGAAGTGCTCGCCGATCGCATCATGCACCTCCGCGTCTTCGCGCGGACCACGGCCGAGCAGAAGCTCCGCATCGTGCGGGCCTTCAAGTCGCGCGGGCACGTGGTGGCGATGACGGGCGACGGCGTCAACGACGCGCCGGCGCTGCGCGAGGCGCACATCGGCGTGGCCATGGGCCGCGGCGGCACCGACGTGGCCCGCCAGGCGGCGGACCTCGTGCTCGCGGACGACAACTTCGCGACCATCGTGGACGCGGTCCGCGAAGGGCGCGCCATCTACCGCAACATCCAGAAGTTCATCTTCTTCTTGCTCAGCGCGAACATGGGCCTGCTCGTGGCCGTGTTCACGGTCTCGTTCTTCGGCACGTGGCCGCCGCTCACGCCGCTCATGATCCTCTGGATCAACCTGGTGACGAACGGCTTGCCCGCGCTCGCGCTCGGCATCGATCCGCCGGATCATCACCTCATGCGCGAGCCGCCGCGGAACCCCGACGAGGGCCTGCTGCGCCAGCGCGACTACTTCGGGATCCTCTACGTCGGCGCCGTGATGGGCGCGGCCGCGGTGGCGCTCTACGCCATCTCGGACCAGAGCCAGGAAGCCTTGAGCCACACGCGGGCCATGGCCTTCTCGCTCCTGGCGCTGTCGCCGCTGTTCCACGCGTTCAGCTGTCGCAGCCCGATCTTGAGCATCGTCCAATCGCGCCCGCTCATCAGCATCCCGCTCGCGATCGCGGTGGTGACCAGCGCGGCCATTCACCTCGTCGCGGTGCTCGTGCCCAGCCTCCGCCCGGTGTTCCGCACCTTCGAGATGAGCACCAACGAGTGGCTCATGCTCCTCGGCCTCGCGGCGCTGATCGTCCCGGCCGTCGAGATCGCCAAGCTGATCCAACGCCGCCTGCGCCCCGAAGACGCGAAGCCCCCGCCGATGTCCGTGGCGCGGCCTTCGGCCCGGGTCTGAGGCGGTCACGATGGGGCCGCAAGCGGCCCCAAACCCTGATCACGATGGGGCCGCAAGCGGCCCCAAACCCCGCGCTGGACGAGCCAGCGCTGATTCCACCCCAAACCCCGCGCTGGACGAGCCAGCGCTGAATCTCACCCCACCCCCACGCTGGACGAGCCTGCGCTGATCTCGTTCAGCGCTCTCGCGATCACGATGGGGCGGCGTGCGACCCGTGGTCCCCCTTCCCAACCCGCTCGACCTCGGCGCGGCGTTCTCGACGCTCTCTCACCTCGCGCGGCGATCGGGCGGGTTGTGATAGGAAACAAATGACGCGCGATCGCGTCAAACCCGAGCCTTATGCGCCAATCTCCGCTGATTTTCGCCGTTCTCGCCGCGCTCGCCCTCCCCGGCGCGGCCTTCGCCGAGGGCACGGCGCTGCGCGCCGATCTGGTCGAGTCGAAATCGATCAAGCTCGACGGAGTCCCCAAGGAGTGGAGCAGCCTGGTCAACCTGGGCTATGCCGTGAAGGGCCGGGTGAGCAAGCCGGACCTCGAAGCCCGCGCCGCGCTCGCGTACGACGCCAACAACCTCTACGTCGCGGCCGACGTCACCGACGACGTCCTTCGCGGCGGCGGCGGTGATCACGTCGAGGTCGTCCTCGGCTTCCCCGGCGGCGCGGTCCACGAGATCACGATCTACCCGGGCGATCCCGGCAAGTCCGCCGGCTCCGCCAAGCTCAAGGACGGCTCGTCGCTCAGCGGGGCCAAGGTCGTCGAGGCCCCGCGCTCCGGTGGCTGGTCGCTCGAGGCGAGCATCCCCTGGTCTTCCCTGCCCTCGGCGCGCCAAGTTCGCGTGGGCCTGCGCGGCGCCATCTTCGTGCACGACGTCGACGCCGGATCGACCGAGAAGAACGTCGCCGGCACGGCCCCGAGCGCCGCGTACGCGTCGCTTCCGCCCCTCAACACCGAGGCCGAGCAGTCGCTCCACGACGGCCTCCTCAAGGAGAAGGGCATCAAGGGTGCGCCCCGCTTCAACCTCCTCGCCGACGTCGCCGGCGACTCGATGAAGGAGCGCGTCCTCGTCTTCGATCGCTACCTCGTCGTCCTCGGGTCGAGCTTCCGCAAAGGCAGCGAGTACTTCTTCTCCGACGTCGGCGTGGAGGCGTCGAACCTCCTCTCGTGCGAGGTGCGCGACCTGACCGGCGACGGCCAGAGCGAGATCCTCCTGCGAAAGCGCGTGGGATCCAGCGGCAGACCACGCGAAATGATTCAGGTTCTGACCTTCGGCTCGAGCGAGACGCCGTTCACCATCTTCCAGCACGAGGTGGCCATCACGACGCCCGACGGATCGCTCAGCAACGAGGTGAGCGTCATCGCCGATGGCTCGCGCTCGGCCATCAAGATCACGCCGGGCACCGCGCGCGGTCTCCACGCGGGCAACTACCGCGAGCCCACGGAGACCTCGTACGATCCCGTGCTCCTGCCCTGGGGGACGATCGCGTCGCAGACGTACAAGCTCTCCGGCAACGCCTTCAAGAAGGCCTCGGAAGAGACGCAGGCCGCCACGCCGCCGCCGGCGCAGGCGCAGGCTTCCGTGTCGAACGAGGGCACGGGCTTGCCCAAGCCTCCGCCGCCGCCGAGCGCCTCGGAGCTCATGGAGAAGGTCTACGATCTCTACAAGAAGGATCGTGGTGCAAGCGGGCGACCGCGCTTCGATTTGGCGGTCGACGTGGCCGGCGACGCCAGCGCGGAGCGCGTGCTCGTGCACGAGCGCGACATCGTCGTCTTCGGCAAGGGCTACAAGAACGGGACGGGCTACTCGTACCTCACGCTGCAGCAGTTCGCGTCCGCGAGCGACGTCGCCGAGGTCACCGCGCGCGACGTCACCGGCGACGGGAAGGCGGAGATCCTGGTCCGCGGCACCCTCCACGCGAAGGGGCCGGGCGGCGACACCGTGGACCGCGACGTCCTCTTGGTCTTCCAGGTCTCGCCCGACGGCATGAAGCGCGTCTTCTCCGCCGAGGTGGCCCGCTCCATGGGCCGCAAGCGCGTCGCCGGCACGGTGCGCGTGGGCAGCGGCTGGATCGATCTCGCGCCGGGCAGCGCGGTCGAGTGGACGGCCGCCACGTACCCGTTCACGCAGGACTCGGGTCCCGTCGGCGGCCTGGAGCCGCTGCTCCTGCCCTGGGGCAACGCGAGCTCGGTGCGCTATCGCTGGAGCGGCAGCGGGTTCAGCAAGTAGCGAACGACCGCGCGCTCGCGACGGCGCGCGCCTTCCACGCAGCCGGACCACATCGCGGCGCTTTCCCATGGCGGAAGGTGCCGCGAAGCCTTTCCGGCTGGCCGCACCGTGGCGCGGCGCGCCCGGAGGGTCGTTCGGGCCAGCGGTACCGTGGCGAGATGCGTCCGAAGGGTGTTCCTGCACCACCGTGACGCGGCGAGGTGCGCCCGAAGCGTGCTCCTGCACCACCGTGACGCGGCGAGGTGGAGCCGGAGGACGTTGCCGGCCCGCCGTGACGCGGCGAGGTCGGCCCGAAGCGTGCTCCTGCACCACCGTGACGTGGCGAGGTGGGTCCGAAGGACGTTCCGGACCCGCCGTGACGCGGCACGGAGCCGCCGGAGGGCCCTGCCGCCCGAGCGCGACGCGGTGGGGACGACGCCGGGGGTTCTCGCGCACGACGTCGTGCGCGCGGGCGACGTCCGCTCGACGCGCGACCACGACGCCCTGCTGGGCAGTGCGCCGACGACAGCCATCTCGCCCGTGGAGCCCGCGATCAGCCACGGCCTCGGTCACGCCGAGGTCCAGCCGCTCCCGCGTCGTGACCGCCTCGCTCGAACCCGGACGGTGTCTTGACCGTGTCATCCGCGGCCAGATGCCGCTTGACGTCCCGCCTCCGCTTGAATCGGCTTATACGCGGGCTCCCGTCGCCGGCCTCCTTCGCACGACGGTCGACGGCCCCAGGTTCGCAGATGGAAAGCTCGATACAGGACCTGATGCGGCGCGCGCTCGGCGGTGAGCGGCCGGCCCTGCGTCACCTCTTCGCGAACGTGCTGGTCCCTGTCATCGAGGCCCGGCTGGGGCGTCGCCTCGCGCTCCTGGGGGTGGGAAAGCAGGAGCTCCACGATCGCGTGCAGGACGTGCTCGTCCACCTCCTCGAGCGCGACGCAGACGTGCTCCGGCGCTGGGATCCGGCGCGCGGATCGCTGGAGGCCTACGTCGCGACGGTCGCCGAGAACCACGCGCTCGCGCGCCTGCGGAAGAAGCCGCCCCCGCGCCCGACCGACGATCTGGATCGCGAGGCGGCGGCGCAGGAGACGCCCGAGGAGAAGGCCGCGTTCTCGCACTTCGTGCGGCGCCTGCTCCGCGAGATGAGCGACCAGGACGCGGCGCTCTTTCACGCGGTGTACATGGAGGGCCTGTCGCCCGACGTCGCGGCGGGGCGCCTCGGCATCGGCCGCGAAGCCGCCTACAAGCGCATCCAGCGGCTCCGCGCGCGGCTCTCCGAAATGATGTCCAATCCCGAGACTTCCACGACGTAGAGGTTGAGCCCATGAGCGAGGACAGGCTTCCCGGAGCCCTGCGAGGGGATCCCCACGGAGATCCGGGCGACGGGGACGACGATCCCCTGCGCCGGGCGGCAGCCGAGATCCGCGCGTCTCCGTCCCTCCAGGCGATGGTGCCCTTCTCGCAGGCAGAGCGGGAGCAGCTCGCGGACGAGGCGCTGGACCGCGTCTTCGGGCCCGCGCCCGTGGAGGCGCCGCTCCCTTCCGAACGCCGCGCTTCGCCGGTCGCCGCGCCCCGCCCGCGATCCGGGGCGCGCGCCGTGTGGATGCCGGTGGCGGCGGCGCTGGCGCTCGCGGCGGCGGTCGCCCTCTACTTCGTGGAGGGGCGGCGCGCGGTGGAGCCTCTCGCGGCCTATTCCCTGACCGTCGCTGGAGAGCAGTCGACGCGGGGGGCCCCGGCGAGCGATGCGCCCGGCGAGCCCGTCAGGCTCCGCCCTGGGACCAGGCTGGTTCTCACGCTCCAAGCCGACAAGCCCGAGCGTGACGCGCTGCTGCGCCTCGTCCTCGTGCGCGGCGGGCGCGCGACGCTGCTCGATCCGCCGGTGACGCGGGGCAAGGGCGGAGCCTTCACGATCGAGGGCGCCGCGGCCGAGCTGCTCGGGTCGCCGGGCGATGGTGCAGCCGAGCTCGTCGTGGTGCTCGGGCGCGCGCTTCCCTCCGACGAGGAGATCCGCGCGCTTTCGCTGGGGGCGCCGAGGGATGTGCCGCGCCACCTCCAGATGAAGCGGCGGGCCATCGTGCTCGAGGGCTTCTCGCACACCACGCTCGACGTGCTGATCGGGGGCTGCCGGGCCGTGCGCCGTGCCCCCGCGCGGCCCACCTGCGAGGTCGAGCCCGGCGCGCCGCTCCGCGTGTGGCTCGGCGCGACGGCCGCCACCACGGCCCTTCGGATCGACGAGCACGCCCTCGATCGCACGGGTGAGGCGCGCGACGGAGGCACGGCCTTCACGGTGGACCCGCCCGCGGGCGCGCGCTCGCTCTCCGTGTGGGTCGACGGAGCGGTGGTCGCCGCGTGGGACCTCGCGAGGGAATCTCTGTCCGAGCCGGTGCGGGCGTCGGACGAGGCGCGCAAGGCCGGGAGGCTCGACGAGGCTTCCGCCGCCCTCGATGCCGTGCCGGCGGGCGCGCCTCCGGAGGAGCAGCTCGAGGTCGTCCGCCGCCGCGCCAAGATCGCCCGCCGCCGCGGCGACGGCGCCAGGGAGCGGGCGCTGCGGGAGGAGGCGGTCGCGCGCGCGATCGCGCTCGGGCGCGTGTCGGCCGAGATGGATGAGTCGCTGGCGATCACGTTCGGGTTGATCGGCGCGCACGCGCTCGCCGAGGCGGCGCAACGCCTGCCCGCGCTCGACGCGCACGGCGCGGTCTACGCCGAGGGGCTCGTGCGCCGCGACCTCGCCCGCGGCCTGGTGGCCTCCGAGCTCGGCGATCTCGGCGTCGCCCTCACGTCCCTGCGGCGAGCGCTCACCGCGGCCGAGCGAATCGGGGACGCGCTGGATCGCGAGGCGATCCTCGCGCCCCTTTCCGACGTGCTGCAGTCGCTCGGGCGCGGCGCCGAGGCGCACGAGCTCATCGAGGCAGGGATCGCACGCGGGGAGCGCGCCGAGGACGCGTGCACGCGCGTCGAGGCGCTCGCGAGCGCGGCGTGGTTGCTCCGTGACCTCGATCCGCCGCGGGCCCGCCGGCTTTCGGACGAGGCGGCGGACCTCGCCGCCGCGCGTTGCGCGCCCCACCTGTCCATCGCCCTCGTGAACCGCGGCTGGCTCCTCGCCGCCGCCGGCCGCGCCAAGGACGCGCGCGCCGTCCTCGATCGGATCGCCGCCGCGAAGCGCGAGCAGGACGGCCGCGCCACGACCTGGGCGCTGCGCCTCGAGGCCGAGATCCTCCTGGGCGAGGACGCCGCGATGGCCGAGCGCCGCGCCCGGGATCTCGCCGCACGTGCGGCCTCCCTGTGCTCGACCGAGCTCTCGTACGAGGCGCACCTGCTGCACGCGCGGGCGCAGGCGGCGCTCGATCGGCCGCTGGAGGCGGCCGCGGCGTTCGCCGACGCCGAGCGCGCGCTCGACCTGTGGAGCCGGCTCGTCCCGCTCGGCGAGGGGCGCGAGGCGTTCTTCGCGCGCCACGATCAGCTCGCGCTCACCGCCATCCCGTTCTTCCTCGAGCGCGCCGCGCGCGGCGAGCCCGGCGCCCGCGCGAACCTGGCCGCCACCGTCCGGCGCAGCATCGCGCGCTTCGTCTCGTCGCTCGCCGGCGCGGGCCGCGCGCGGGCGCTCGCGGAGCGCGGCGACGCCGGCGAAGCGGGCCGCGACCGCGCGGCGAGGCTGTTCGAGCAGACGCGGGACCGCTGGCCCGCGCGCCTGTCTCGGGGAGAAGGCGCGAAGGCGGACACCGGCAAGGCCGTCGCCGGCGTGTGCGAGGCGCGGGACGCCGCCGCGGTGTCCTTCGAGGCGCCCGCGCTCACCGCGCCTCCCTTGCACCCGACGTTGCTCGTGCACCCGGGGCCGCGGGGCGTCCTCACCGTCGTGTGGCGCGGCTCGTCGATCGAGATCGGGGAGGTGCCGCGTCTCGAAGCCCCCGAGGCGCCCGCCGCGCTCGCCGCGCGCATCGCGGACACCGTCGCGCCTTGGCTCGCGGGCGCCCCGCGCGTCCACGTCCACGCGCACCGCGCGCTGGCGTCGGCGCCGCTCGATCGCAGCCTCGCTGCGCGCCTCCAGGTGCCGGTGGCGTTCGCCGTGGACGCGCCCCCTCGCGCGCCCAGCGCTGCGTGCACCGGAGCACCGCGCGCGCTGCTCGTCACCAACCCCCGGAGTGATCTCTGGGGCGCGAGCAGCGCGGCGCCCTCCGTTCGCGCGGACCTCGCGCGGATGGGCTTCACCGTCGACGCCCTCGAAGGCGCCGCGGCGACCCGAGCCGCGATCGTGCGGAGGCTCGCGGACCCGTGCACGGCGCTGCTCCACTACGACGGCCACGGGCTCGCGCCGGCCGGTGGGGCCAGCCGCGATCGCGCCGACGACGCGCTGCTCCTCGCTGCAGGCGACGTCCTCACGGCGGCCGACGTGCTCGAGCTCCCCCGCGTCCCTGCGGCCGTGGTGCTCAACGGCTGCACCACGGCTGCGCCCGAGGGCCTCGGCCTCGCGCACGCCTTCCTCCTCGCGGGCGCCGTGCAAGTCATCGCGTCACTCGACGACCTCCCCGCCGCCGCCGCCGCCGACTTCACGACGCGGCTGTTCGAGCGCGCGTCGCCGGCGCTCGGCCTCGATCTCGTGAGCCTGTTCGCCCGGACCGTGACGACCGGCGGCGAGGTCACGGCGCTCCGCGTCTTCGAGCGTTGAAGCGCCCGAGAGAAAAGACGCGCGCGCGGTCCAATTCAGGACGTCCGAGAGCGTAAGGGCCGGGTCCGCTCCGCCCCAGGCGGCGCGAAGAGGTGCCATGGTCCGAAAACATCTTGCGGCCGCCGGCCGGCGTCCCAGCTCCCGTTCACGCCTCGCGCCGTGCGCCTTCGCGGCGCTCGTCGCCGCGATCCTGTCTCCCGCCGCCGCTGCCGCGGCCACGCCCATGCCCCCCGCGTCGCTCTACAACGAGGGCCGTCGCTGGCTCGGCATCACGAGCAAATGCGTCATGCCCGGCGGCTCCCCATGGATCGCGGAGCCTCTCTTCGACCCGCCCCCGCTTCCTGTGCTGTCGTCGTTCTGCCTGTACTCCTGGCCCACCGGTCCCAAGAGCCCTCCACCTCCGACGGCGGGCGACATCAAGGACCTGTTCAGCCTGAGCGGCGCGGCGGAGCTGACCGAGGACGTGCCGGTCGTCTTCCCGCAGGCCTCGTCGCCCACGGACCTGTTCGCAGAGGGTCTCCGCAAGGCCTTTCGCCTTCAGGTCGGCGACGCTTCCCTCTTGCCGAGCGCGCCCGCTGCCCCGGCGGTGCGCGTCGTCGTGATCGACTCCACCCCCGACGCGGCCCACGGCCAGATCCCCGAGGGAGAGAGCCGCCACGGCGACACCCTGGCCCACCTCATCGAGGACGTCGTCTGCGACAGCGGCCAGTGCGTCGCGGAGGTCACCACCACGCTCGCGCTGCCGTGGCTCGATCGCGGGGTACCGGGCCTCCACGGCGGACACATCGGCACGCTCTCGGACGTCGCGCGCGCGGTCGCGCGGGCGCTCTCGAGATGGCAGCACGACATGGCCACCGCCCCCTTCAGCACGCCCCCGCATCTGGTCCTCAACATGAGCATCGGGTGGGAGCACACGCCCGGGATCGCCGACTGCTACGTGTCGGAGCTCAGCACGATGGGGCCTCCGGCGAGGGCCGTGCTGGGGATCCTGCAATACGCCGCGTCCCAGGGAGCGCTCATCGTCGCCGCCGCCGGCAACGACACCGGCGGGCCCACGCCGCCTCCGGGGCTCCTGTGCCCGGGTCGCTACCAGGCCCTGGCGCAGATCGCCGACCCGCAGCGGCCGCTCCTCGTCGCGGCCTCCGGCGTCGACTACCAGGATGCTCCGCTCGAGACCACGCGTCCCTATGGTGTCACCGCGCTCGTCGGCCTCGGCCTCGGTGGCGTCGCGTGGGGGCCGGGCGACTCCCTCCCGGCCCCGCTCACCGGCTCGTCGGTCTCGGCGGCGGTGGTGTCCGCGGTCAGCGCGGTGGTCTGGGCCCACGAGCCATCCTACGCGCCGGAGGACATCATCGAGGCCGTCTACGACGGCGGTACCGATCTGGGGCAGATGGATCTGATCCCCGACTGCCCGACGTCCCTGGGCCCGAGCTGCTACGCGCACCGGGTCTCGGTGTGCGGGGCGCTGGTCGCCGCCGGCGCGCCCGTGAGCTGCTCGCCGCCCGCACAGACCGGCTCGAGCAGCCCCAACCTCGACGACAGCGTGACCGAGCTCGTCAACAAGTCTCTCTCGGTGACGGCCAACACGGTCGGCGTCGCGTCCCTCGCGACGAACACGTTCCCGAGGTACCTGAGCCCGACGGTGCAGAGCGCGCCCTCGGTGTTCCCACAGCCCATCGTGATCCCGTGCCCATCGTGCGTCATCGTGACGGCGCCGGGGTCGACCACCTCGAACCCCGCGCTGTACTTCATCGGCACGCCCGACCAGACCCTCCTGAACGCGATGCTGGTGATGGTCCCCCTCGACGGCGGCCGGCAAGTCGCCCAGCTCGGCACCCTCGTGGCGGGTACCGCGTTCCGGTTCCTGATGGGGACCTCGGCTGCCCGAGCCGCCTACCTCACCGGCTTCGACAACAGCGGCTTCTCGGTCACGCAGCAGATCGTCGTCCAGCCGTGAACGGCTGACGACTCGAAGGCTGACCGAGAAGGAAACGTCAGATCCGATGGGCGACGAGCGAGCAACCCATCCGCCGTGCCTCAGGGCCAGTGCGACAGCACGCTGTCGATGGCCTCGCGGACGAGGTTCGACGCCTGCTGGGCCCGCGCTTCCACGAGCCGCGTCTTCCAGACCTTGGGATCGCGGAAGCCGATGGCCTCGATGGCCTGGACCTTCAGCGCCTGAGAAGCATCGCCGCGGAGCAGCCCGGCGAGCAGCTCGTCGGCCTCGCTGCCCGGGATGAAGCGCAGGCCATAGGCGGCCGACTGGGCGAGGCGCGAATCCCCCGACGCGAGCGCTGCGCGCATGATCGGCAGGGCCTCGGGCGCGCCGCTGTTGGCGAGCGCGTTCAGGTAGACCAGGCGCTCGTCGCGCGTCGTGGCGGCTTCGTAGCGCTGGATCAGCTCCGCGACGGCCGAGCCCGAAAGCTCCCGATCGCCGGTTGCCAGCGTGCGCGCCTGGGCGCCGAGCGCGAGCGCGCTGGTGTGCCCGATCTCCGGGTCGGACATCGCATCCTTCAGCGCCTCCACGCTCGCGGCCGTGGGCGCCTCGCTCATCGCCATCGCGCCGGCCACGTTATGGCGCGCCATGGTCGGTAGATCCGAGGAGAGGAGATCGATGAGCGCGGCGTTCGCCTGCGGCGTCCCGGCCTCGCCGAGCGCGCCGGCCAGCAGCGACACCACCCGCGGATCGCCGGCGGCGTGATCGCGGAAGGCCTTTTCGACCTCCGCCGTGGCCTCGGGCTTCACGCGGAGGAGCGCCCGCGTCGTCAGGAACGCATCCGTACGCCAGCGCGACTCGGCCTTGGACTGCTGAGGCAGCCCCGCGACGGCGCCGAGCTTGTCGAGCACCTCCTTCGTGCTCGCGCCGCCGAGCCGCTCGCGATCCACGTCGTGCTTCGAAGAGTCATCGGCCTGGCCGTGGGCGCGCAGCTCCTCGAGCGGAAGCGGATCGCCGCGCCGGTGCGCGACCTCCCGGCTCTCGATGCGCCGCAGCGTCGCCTCGACGTGGGCCACGAGCGTCGGGAGCCCGTCGCCCATGCGCATGGTGATGCGCTCGTCGACGACGACCTCGCAGAGCCCCTCCGCGTCGAAGAGAAAGCGCGTCTCGCCCGTGGCCGAGAAGGCCTTGGCCTCCGCCGGATCGAGGCCCGTCGGCCCGCGTACGGCGGTGAAGCGCGCCCGCGTCCGCACCACCTCGTTCGCGCCGCGCCGCGCGTAGACGGCCCAGTAACGCCCGGTCCGATCCTGCTCCTCGACCGTCCAGCGCGCGCCCTCGCCGGGCGAATACCACAAGGCGGACGCGAGCGTGCCGAGGTGCCCGCGCACCGCGATCGGCGTCTCCGGGCTGAACCCGAGGCGCGAAAGGCTGCCCTGCTCGCCTTTCGCGATCTCGAACGGCTCCTGCAGATCACGCCCGGAGAGCGTACCCACCATACCGGAGAGCTCGGCGTCGGAGAGCACGACGCCGATGCGATCATCGTCCCGATCGAGCGACGTCGCGGTGGTCCAGGTCCCGCGCACGCGGAGAGGGATCTGAGCCTGTCCGTCGACCGAGAGCGTATGACGGTAATCGAGGGCATACCGCCGCTCCAGCATCCGCGCGCCCGCCCGCGGCGAGCCCGTGCGGGCGCTCGCGGCGGTGGACACCGGCGTTGCCGCGAGCGTTGCCGCGAGCGGCGCCGGCGCAGCCGAGGTGGAGCGCTGGTGAAGCGCGCCCAAACCGATGACGACGAGCGCGAGCGCGGACAGGGACGTTGCACGACGCATGATCGATCTCCACGAGATGGGAATGGGGGCGATGCGGGGTGGCCCTGTCACAGGCAGCCGGAGCCGCTCATGATGGGTTTGGTGGCCAGGGGGAGCCCATCCCAACTGAAGATCGGCCAGCTCTTGCTCAGGCCGCAGAGGTTGCCCTCGATGGCGAGCTCGCCGCTGAGGGTGGCGAGCGCCACGTCCGCGCCATAGCTGTAGCCCCAGTAAGGCTTCGACGACGTCGGCAGCGTGATGGATCCCGTCACCGGCACGGAGAGCTCGACCAGGGTCAAGTCGCCCACGATCCCGAGCGTCGCGCAGAAGGCGCCGATGCCGAGCGACGCGGAAGCGTTCAAGCTCGCGAAGGGCTTCCCGGTGATGCTGAGAGAGCTCCCGCTGGCCTCGCCGGAGAACTGGATACCCACCGTGCCGCTCGCCTCGGCAGCGACATCGAAGCCGTAGAAGTTCTTCTCCACCTTGACGAAGGTCTTGGTGTACTGGAGCGGGGTGAAGCTGACGCCGATCCTGGCGTTCCAGAGGCTCACGCCGAGGAGCTTGATCCATCCCTGGTCCCCGGTGCCGCCGTCCTCGACCACCATGGCGCCCGCGTCGAACACGCTCACATACTTCCCGAAGACGGTCACGTACCCCGTCGCCTGAGCGCCCATCCAGAGCTCGTAACCGGTGCTGGCCTCGCTACCGATACCGACCTTGGCCTCGTAGCCCGCGTTGAACGTGCTGTCGCCCCATTTGCCATAAGGCTTCTTGAGCCACTCCGTAATCTTCCCGTCCGTGCACTTCGGATCGATGGTGGTCGTGGCGGGCGTCTCCGACGAGGCCCAGAGGTCGCCGCTCTCGTTGTAGACGAGCGGCGTCGAACCGATGGTGTTCGCCGTGGCGTTGGTGGTGACGTACTGGATGCCCTGACCGACCGCGAGATAACCGATGTAGCCCGTCGTGGCCGGCGCCCCCGAAACCTCCTCGGTCTTGCTCCGCATGTGCCGCGCCGAGAGCGACGTCACGAGCCCGTCCTCGACCGTCCGCTTGATACGCGCGCCGCGGTACGTGGCCGCGGACGCGGACTGCGGCTGCGCGAAGAACGCCGCGGTGTCCGAGAACCCGGCCGAGGTTGGGGTGATGTCGGTCATCCCGCTCGACGAGTAATCGCTGGTCGTGATCTTCTTGAGGCCGGCCTCGAGGAACGTGCTGTTGCCGAGGTAGTAACTGCCAGCCTCGATGACGACCCAATGAATCGTCTCCCCGGCGTAGTGGATGCCGTCGTAGCTCGGGCCCTCGGGCATGGCGATGACGGCGAAGTCGGAGCTCGTGGCCACGGGGATGACGGCGACGGGATCGTTGCCGAACGCGGTGACCGCCTGGACGAACACGACGGGCTGCGTGTACGAGTGCTGGAACTGGATGGTGTGCGTGGTGCTCCGGCTGGTCGTCGACATGGCGAAGCTGCCCGACTCGCCGGTGACGCCCATGCTGGAGAGCGATCCGATGAACGACGCCACGCCGACGTCCTCGCCGGCGTGCGTGCCGTTGTCGTCCTCCTGATACCGAATCTGGAACGAGGAATCGATACGAGCAGTGCCAGCCTCTCCGTCGTTCGAGGAGATCGCCTGTGCGAGCAGGATGCCTCCTTTCGCCGCGGTCGAGAGGCCGATGCTCCGATAGTCGTGGGTGACGCCGCTCAGGCGATATGTCTCCACCCCTGCCGACGCCTCCGCGGACCAGGTGAGCGCGGCCAAGGCGGCAAGTGTGATGGGAAGAGCGATGTTCTTCGGGATCATGATGTCCGCCTCCGGACGCGGCGCGCCCCAGCTCACCGGCAGACGTCGCAGAAGTGCGAGCATCCCGGCGCGGTCGACCGCATCGCCGGCCGGCCTCGAGCAATGGGCATGCCGCCCCGCCGGCGCCTGTGTTTCCCGCGATCGGCGCGGAGCGCGAAGGCCATGGGGCGTCGGGATGGAGGCTAGAGACCTGACCAATTAGGCCGCAACCCTGGCAAGCTGGTCGGCCACGCAGAGGTTCGAGAGCGCCGCCTGGCGCCGCAGATCGAACAGGTTCCTGCGCAGCCCTCGGTAGCGGGCGCGGTCGCCTTGGCGGTTGTGGATCGTGGCCAGGGCGTGCTCGACCCCGACGCGCTGGCGCAGCGTTGCTCTGCCTTCAGGCGTCTTGGCGTGCGCGCGGAGCTCGACGAGGAAAGGCTCGTTCGGGTGAACCGAGAGGCTGCGCCCTCGCTTGCCTGCGGCCTGCGTACATCGCACACGGAGCGGACAAGCCGCGCAGCGCGTGGCGGGGAAGTGGAGGGTTTGGCCGAGCGCAAAGGGCACCACCACGTCGTTCGGGCAGCGCACGGTGCCAGCGTCGAGATCGATGGTGAAGTCCGCTTTGGAGAAGAGCGCGCCGTTGCGCAGCGGGAACGGCTTGCAGCGCACCGCCATTCCACGGCGTCGATGCGACTCGATGCTCTCGTCGCCGAGATAGCCGCGATCGATGAACAGCTCGTGCACGTCGGCGCCCTGACGCTCGATATCCGCGAACAGCTCCGCTGCTGCGACGCGCTCCGGCTGGTTGGCCGGCGTGAGCGCGACGGCGCACACGAGCCCGGGCGTGTCGAGATCGACGGCGATGTGCCGCTTGTAGCCATCGATGCGCTTCTTCTTGCTCTTGCGGCCGTGGCGCATGTCCGCATCGCTGACGCTGATACGTCGATCCTTGGCGACGCCGTGCTTGATGCGCCGACCGCCGCCATCGTCGGGATCGGGCTCGGTATCCTGCGCGACGAGCTTCTCGACCAGCTCCCACTGCTCTTTGAGCGGAGGTGCGCCGAGGTGCTCTGCGAGCTGCTTGTTCATCCACGCGCCGAGCGCGGACACTTGTGCGAGCAGCTTCTCCAGCGCCCGCTTCTTCGCGCCGGCATCGTCCCAGTCGATGTCGAGCCCCGTCTTGATGCTCGTCGCCGTGACGACCGGGATGCCCGCGTCCTTCGCGACCTCCTCGAACGATCTGCCCGTCAGCTCGGCCGCCGTACGCACCACGTGTTTGGCCGCACGACCGATGAGATTGAACGTGTCCTCGACGCGCCCCGCGCCCCACAGCGGGCTCGCATCGAACGCCGCGCGCAGGTGCGTCGCGCTGAACCCGCCGGTCTCCCGCGCCAGCCGCACGGTCCTGTCGAACAGCTCGCGGTCGAGGTCGTGCTCGATCATGCGCTGGCGGAAGTAGAACAGCGTCCCTTGCGAAAAGAGCGGCTCCTCGGCGCTCAAACAACCGAGCACCATCTGCCAACGCCGATCCATCACCGTCAGCTCGACGACTTCGTGATCCGGCACGCCAAGCGCAGCTTGCAGCAGCGACGCCAGCGCCAACTGCACCGGCGGTACGCGGTCTGCACGCTCGTAGGCCGCGTGCAACTTCCGCTGCATCTCCTCATCGAAGATGAGGTGCCGGAGCTCCCGCAGAAACACGAAGACGCGTCGCTTCCCACAACGTTCGACGATCTTCTTTTCCAACGACGACAGCTCGACCGGCGGCTTCCAGAGCGTGGCCATGCGGCACCTCCAGTTCCGGTTTGATCAGAGGGCCGCGCCGGTGTCGATCCCGCGGTGGGTAAGGGATCGATCTTCCTTGGTTCTTAGTTGATCGGGTCTCTAGAGCCTCCAGCGCGGAGCCTCGCGCCTCCATGACCGGCTCACGCTTCGACGAGGACCAACGATGCGTCGTGACGCCGACCTGCCGGCAGCTCGAGCACTTCGGCCTCGTCACGTGTTTGCCGAGCGGTGCACGTGGGGTGGACGAGAGCGGCGCGCGCCCCCCTCGGCGTAGGCCGGAGGGGGCGCGCGGAAGGGTGAGGCGAGGCCGGCGCCTCGCGCTCGTTCACCGTGCCTTCAGGTGCACACCGCGCCGACCTTTGCGTCGCGCTCCGGCGCCGGCGAGCCCGAGGGCCGCGGCGGCGACGAGGAACGCTCCCGGCGCGCCGCTGGGCGCCGTCTCGGCGGCCGAGCAGCTCCCGCCGCCGCCAGTGCCGCCGCTGCTGCTGCTGCTCGACGGGGGAGGCGTCGATTGCCACGACGCGGTGAGCTTGTAGACGACCGTGCTGTTGTCGTTCTGAAAGCCGATCGTGCTCACGAACGCCTGCGACCCGGTGCCCTGGCAGATGAAGTCGACCGTGTTGCCGTTCCCGGAGCCGTGGTCGTCGGGGTTCGGCCACGCGTCGGCGTCCGTGTGGTTCACCCACCACGGGAGCTGAATGTGCTGTCCCTCCGTCACCACGCTCGAGGTGAGCTGCTGCCCGACCGGCGTCTCCGTGCTCGTCGAGATGTAGTTGCTGTTGGCGGTGTAGGAAGCGGTGGAGCCGCCCAGCGCTTGCAGCGTCACCGTGCCCGTCATCTCCAGGTAGTTGCCTCCCCCGAAATCGTCGACCAGCCCGGCCATCCACGAGGTCCAGGTCACGAAGAACGTGCACTGGTTCGCCGTCAGCTTCGCCACGCCGAGCTGGATCTTCGACTCCGCCGCACCCTTGGCCGATTCGATGTGCAACGCGCCCTCGAGCGTGGTGTCCGGCGCGACGCCGTGCGTGTCGAGCCCGACCTTGAGGTGCAGCGTCTCGTTGGGCTCGACCACGAGCGCGTCCGCAGGCAACGACAGCCATCGCCCGGCGGACGCCGACAGCTTGATCTCCTGCGGCTTCGGCGTGTTGTTGGTGATGATCGCCACCTGCAACGCGGCCTCGTGATCGGCGCGAATGGTGACGTCGGTCGGCATCTGGCCCACGAAGCTCGCCGGCTGCACGAGGAGGTCGCAGGCGTCGCCGACGCCGTCGCCGTCGATGTCGGTCTGCGCTTCGTTGGGCACGTTGGGGCAGTTGTCCTCCGCGTCCTGCACGCCGTCGCCGTCGCTGTCCACTGTCTCCGGGGGCGGGGCAGCGGCGAAGGCGGTCAGGGGAGACGCGAGGACGAGGGCGAGCACGGTCGTGGCGAACGAGAATCGAGATCTGGGCATCGAGCTTCTCCTGCTCTGGGCATGGGGCTTTGCGCGGCGCACACACCTCCGCCCAGACGCTCGTGAGCGCAGGACGAGGGGCAGCGCGCCGCCGGGCAGCCGTGGAGACCCGTGGAACGTCGGCGCTTACGCTGCGGCCGGCAGGAGATTGGACACGTCGAGATGAACGTCGCTGATTTTCTGCGGAGCCCCGGAAGCGCGCCTGCGGAGCAGGCCCTTCACGCCCGGACGTGCGCCTCGGGACGACGCCCCGTGCACCGAGGAGCGCCGGCGCTGCGTGCGCTCGGGGACGATCGCTGCCCGCGCGACGCTCGGCCCCCTCGCACCTCTCCCCGGACTCAACGCGCTTCCAGGAGCGCCTTGGCCTCGTCCCGGCGATAGGAGCCGTAGTCGCCCTCGGCGAACGGGCGCAGCGCCGCCGCGGCGTCGGCCTTCCGGCCGAGCCGGTAGAGCGCAATCGCGCGGTTGTAGCGCGCCTCCAGCACCATCGGCCCGCGCGGCGCCGCGGCGAGGTAACGGTCCCATGCGGCGAGCGCGATCGCAGGGGCCTGCCCGCCGAAATGGGCGCGGTGCGCCGCCTGGTAGAGCGCGTCGAGATCCGGCACCGCCGGCACGAGAGCGCGCGCGTCGGAGGGCGGATCGACGGGCGAGCCGGCGACGGCGACGGGCTGCGCGTTCGCGGGCTCAGGCGATACGCGTGCGGCCGGCGTTTCGACGGCGCGCGCAACCGTGGGAGCCGCTTCCGGTGCCTTGGCGATCCGCGGCGCCGCAGCGCGCGACGGCTGGGCCGGCTCGGCGATCGCGACGCGCGGAGCCTGGGCCGCGGGCTCGGCGATGGCCGTGCTCGCAGTCGCCGGCGGCTCGGTGATGGCCGCACGCGGAGCCTCCACCGCTGCGGGCGCCTCGGGGATCGCCGCGCGCGCGGTCTCCATCGCCGGGGGCGCCGGCTCGTGCTTCGGCCCGCGGAGCGTTCGTGACGGCTCCTGGCCATGCGCGTCGGCTTGCGAGCCTGCCGGCGGGCTGCTGGTCAGCGTCGACGAGAGCGAGGCCGCGAGGCGCGAGAGGCGCCCCGTGGCGCCGGCCCACGTCCCCGCGACCATCATCGAAAGGGCGATGGGCAGCGCGACGAGGCGCCGCATCCGCGCGCGCCGGCGCGAGCGCGCGGCGCTCGCCACGAGGTGCAGGCGCCGCCGCTCGCCCGGGGCGTCGACCTCCTGCGTGGTGTCGCGCAGCGCGCGGGTCGCGCGCCCGAGGACGTCGTCGTTCATCGCACCCCCATGCTCTGCAAGATGTCGCGCAGCTTGCGCTTGGCGTGGAAGACGCGCGAGCGGAGCGTCGCCTCGTTGGCGCCGACGATCGCCGCGGCCTCCGCGCCCGTCTTCTCCTCGACCTCGCAGAGCACGAAGGCCACGCGTTGATCGAGCGGCAGGGCGTCGAGCGCGGTGGCCAGCGCGCTCGCGAGCTGCTCGCGCTCCACGTCGGCGTCGGGCCGCGGGCTCTCGGGCTTGTGCTCCACGAGCAGCCGGGCCTGCGCCGCGCGCCGCCGCGCCGCCGTGCGCACGTGGCGGCGCGCGTGGTTCACCGCGATCGAGAGGAGGAAGGTGCGCAGCGAGCAGTCGCCGTGGAAGCGCCGGATCGCCGCCGGCAGCGCGACGAAGACGTCGTGCACGAGATCCTCGGCCGCCGCCGCGTCGCCCACGAGGCGCCGCGCGAACGTGAGCACGTGCCCGTAGTGGTGCTCGTACACGCGCCCGAGCGCGCGCTCGTCGCCGCGCGCAAGGCCTTCGAGGATCGCGTCCTCCCGCTCGACGTCGGCCCGGAGGAGCCCCGTCATCGACCTCGCGGCCAGCACGTCAGAGCTCGATGCCACCGAGGATCTCCGGGACGAGGGTCACGGGCACCATCACGTCGTGCACTTCGGGGATCCGCGCGCGCACGGTGATGCCGCCGCCGACGAACAGGCCGAGGTGCGGGAAGAACGAGTAGCCGGCGAGGACGCGCAGCTTGCCGAGGATCGTGTCCCCCGAGGGCGCGAGCGCGCGTCCCACGCAGCAGGTGCGCCCGTTCACGAGGTAGGTCCCGCCCACGTCGGCGTCGAAGAAGAACTTTTGCAGCGGGACGCGCGCGCCGAGGAGGAGCCCGCCGCCGTAGAAGGCGGTGCGGTCCTCGTAGTGCGCGGACGCGTGGAACACGGTGTACGTATAGCGCGTCGCGAGCTTGATCCCGATGTTGCCGAACGTGGTGTTGCTCCCCCAGACGACGGGGTGCACGCCGCCCGTGCGGCTGACGCTGACGAGCCCGAGGGGGACGGCGTCCCCGTCGTCGAGCACGTTCACGAGCCCGATCTGGACCCCCGTGACGCGCTTGGCGATGTTCACGGCGCCGATCTGGACGCCGCGCACGTCGCCCGCCACGTTCACGCCCGACACCTGCAAGCCGTCGACGCCTTCGGTGGCGATGGCGACGCCGCCGATCTGTGCGCCGGTCACGTGCTCACCGGCGACGGCCACGCCTCCGATCTGCGCGCCGGTCACGCGCTTGCCGGCGATGGCGACACCGGCGATCTGCGCGCCCCGGACCTCGCCGCCGGCGAGGCCGAGCCCCAGCGCCGCCGACATGCCGCTGAGATCGCCGCGCACGATGTCGGCGCCGAGCGCGATCGCGAGCCCCGTGAGGTGTCCGCCGACCACGTTCGCGCCGCCCGCGATCTGGAGGCCGTCCGCGTCACCTCCGACGATGCTCGTCAGCGCGCCGATCTGCACGCCGAGCTGCGATTGCCCGACGAGGTTCACGGTGCCGATCTGCGCGCCCTCGACGCGCCCGACGCGGCCATGGAGAAGGTTGAAGTCGAAATAGGTCGTGACCTCCGGATCGCCGAAGTTGGTCGCGAGCGGATAGAAGAACGCGGCGCTCGCCGGCACCCGTCGAGACGGGACGGCAGGCTTCGGCGGCGGTGTGGGGGCCGGCGGCGGCGCCTTCGGCTTCGCGGGCAGGAGGCCCGCGGCTTCGTTGCGGGCGAGGTTGCCCGCGAGCATCGACGCGGACACGACGGCGCCCGCGCGATCCGCGGGCGCGGGGACGACACGCGTGAGCACGCCGTGGGCCGCGTCCTCGTAGGTCACCGCGAGCTCGCCGCGCGACGGACGCCACGTGACGGTGACCGCGCCGCGCACGCCGCCGGGACGCTTCGCGGCCTCCTCCGGCGAGATCGTGGCGACGCCCAGCTCACGGGCGATGGCCGCGCGGACCTCGTCCGCGGAGAGGGCGTCCGCGTCGGAGCGCACGACCACCACGATCGCCTCCGGCTGCGGCGCAGCCGCGGTGCCTTGCGCGGCCGCGACGGAAGTGAAGAACGTGAGCGCAGCGGCCGTCCCGAGGGCGAATGCCCGCGACGTCGAGCGCTTCGAATCGACCAGCGAAGCCATCGGTGCCTCAGTGCCCGGACGCGTCGGGTTCGTTGAATCCGACGCGAAGATTTTCATGTGAGCGCCGATTCATTTCTCGGGCGCAGCACTGCGAACGCGCGGACGCACCTCCCGGAAGGCTCGGCGGACGTGCGTCTGCTCCGTGCGGTGTTGATGGAGAGAGGGAGAAGAGAGGGAGAGGAGACGATCGCTCGGCGCGGGTGACGAGCGGCTCGCGTAGCGGCGCTGCCGGCTTCGGCGAGCGCGTCGCGTGGCCGTGCAAGCGGCTCCATCTCGCGTCGCACGTATCACGCGCGGCGCGACGATTCACGATGCGGCAACCGCGTAGCGTCGGCGCTCACGATGCTCGAACGTCGAGCGCGCCGTCGAGTGAGATGACGATCGGCGCGTGCTCGGAGCGGTGAAAGAAGAGCTCGCGCAAACGTACGAGGGATAGAGGCGGTTCGCGCCCCCCCGCGGCCCCCTCGCGCGAGGAGGTCCACGCTGAATTCAGCGATCGGGCTGTCCGCTGATCGAGCAGGCTCGGCGCCACCCTTCCGGGCTGCTCATGATGTCGCCGCGGTCGTGCAGCGCGCGGAGGACGAGCGCGAGATCCTGGGGCTCACGCTGGGCGGCGGCGGCGATCTCGGCGATGCCGGCCGGCCGATCGGCGGGAATCGCCGCGAGCACGACGTCGAAGCGCGGCGCCCGGGGCATGACCTCGTGACGGAGCCTCACGGCGCACCTCCGCATCCGGCGCGTGCGGAGCGCTGTCGCGGTCTTCGCTCCGCGCTTCGAGGACACGAGCGCGGCGGAAGACGAGCTGCCTGTCTGGATTGGATGAAGCGTGTCATGCCCCTCTGTGCCCGGAGGGGGCGCGTCTGTTGAACGCGAAGTGCGCATCGGCGCCGGCATGACGCGTCCCCGATGCGCCTGCTGAGCCCGCTCCCTCGCGGTCGCGGCTGCTGCCGCTGCCACCGCCGCGGCGGGTGGGCCTGCAACGGGAGCGGGCCGCGTGGCGAAACACGTGAGCGATTCAACGGCAAGCGCGCGCCGAGGAGGGAACCACCGCGCGCGTTCATGACGACGCCGATGCGAGCGGGTGCTCGCGCGACGGTGGAGCATCGATGCGAAAGGAGGAGAGAGGCGAGCCTCTCCCGCGGCTCAGCGCCGCCTTCTCCCCTTCCCGCTCGTCGTCGCGACTGCCTTGTGGGCCGGCTTGAAGTAGGCCTCGAGGAGCTCGCGGCCCATGATGTTGGCCTTGGTGTGCCAGCGGAGATCGTTGCCGAGCATCACGGTCACCGCGATCTCGGGCTTGGTCGAAGGCGCGAAGGCCGCGAGCCACGAGTACATGCGCGGGCGCGCGCCGCCGATCAGCGTGCCGGTCTTGGCTGACACGGGGATCGACAGGTACGGCGTGCCGTCGGGCCGGTGGAAGGCCTTGAAGGCGGTGCCGCGACGCGTGGTGATCTCGAGCATGCGGCCGAGCGCGTGTGCGGTGCCGGGGCTCACGGCGCGGCCCGCGGAGACGCGGGTCGGGGCGCCGCCGTGATCGATGAGCGAGAAGCGGATGCGCTCGCCGTCGTTGGCGATCGTCTGCATCGCGTAGAGCCCGCCGAGGGGAGAGAGCTGCCCGTTCCAGAAGCCGGCGGACGCGCGCGCCATGCCAAACGGATCGTCGGGGATGCGCACGATGCTGGGCGCGACCGGGACGTCGATCGGCACCTCGCCCGAGAAGCCCAGGATCTCGGCCTCGCGGCGGAGATCGCCGGGCGTGAGGTTCTTCTTGGCCAGGCGCGCGAGCACGAGGTTGATGCTGTGGCCCATGGCGTCCGCGAGCGAGGCGCAGGCGCCGCCGCGACGATCGAGATCCGCCGGCCGGATCTCGTGCTCGCCGCCCTCGTAGCACTCGCGCGACGCGGGCGTGACGCGGCCGCCTTCGAGGAGCGCGGCGGCGGTGGCGATCTTGAAGAGGCTCGCGCTCGGCGCGAACGGCTCGGCGACGTAGTCGCGCTCGCCGCGCGAGGCCCACGCGAGGATGCGCCCCGTCCGCACGTCGGACGCGACGATGGCGCCCTCGTGCGCGCCCGAGTGCGCGAGCAACCGCTCGGCGGCGCGCTGCAGATGCGGGTCGAGCGTGAGCTTCACCTCGGCGCCGCCCGGTCCGATGTGCGCATAGACGGCGTCGTCGGTGATGCGCATGCGGCGCACGTCGACGGCCCGCGACGATCGCGCGGGCGCGTGCGCGCTCGGCTTCGGCGGCTCGCGGTTTTCGGGCGCGGCGCTCGGCTTCGGCGGCTCGACGCTGGCGTGTGCCGGAGCCGGCGGCGCGGCGCCGGGCTTCGGCGGATCGGCAGCAGCCACCGTCGCGGTCGAGGCCAGCGCGACGAAGGCCAGGGACGAGATCACACGACGAGTCTTCCGCACGACACGAGGATTTGCCCGGGCCGCGGTCAGGGGGCCAAGTTTTGCTCAGCAAGATGGCCCCGACGCGCGACGCTCGCCGCGTGTCACGCGAGGTCCGGCCTGCTTTGGATCCCGAGGCGCGGCAAGCGCGCTCGATGCTTTAGAAGTGAAGCACCGTCACGCCGCCCTTGAACGCAGCCGGCGTGGGGAGCTGTCCCGGCGCGATGTCGCCGCGGCTCGGCGAGCGCTCGGTGGTGGCGGCGTAGGTGATCACCCCGGCCGTCGCGCCGGCGAGCGCGATCGATCCCCAGAACCACCAGCGCGTGAGCACCGAAGGCGGGAGCAGCCTCACGTCGAGGTCCTTCCGTGTTCCGGGGTTGATCACGGTGGTCGTCTCGTAGTCGCGGAAGTCGGGGTTCTTCAGCTTGATGCGGTGGGTTCCGCTCTGCACGTTGAGCTCCACCGGCGCGAGGCCGACGCGCTGCTCGTCGACGAACACCAGCGATCCCGGCGCGGATGCGCGCACCGAGAGCAGGCCGGTGGTGCTCTTGGAGAAGAGCTTGGCGTCGACGGTGGTCTCACCGCCGCCGGGCAAATCCACGGTGGCACGGAACGGGAAATAGCCGTCCGCCTCGACCTCGATCTCGGCCTTGCCCGCGGAGAGCCGGAGCGGCTCGCCGACCGGGAGCTTGCTCATCACGGTGCTCCGCACGAGCACGCGACCATTGGGCACGTTGGCGTTCACGCGCAGCGTGGCGACGCGGGCGCGCAGATCCTTGATCAGCTCGTCGAGGCGCGGCACGCGGGCCTTGAGCTCCGGCGGCGCGACGGCCTGAAAGGCTTCCAGCTTGGTCAGCGCCTCGGGGTGCCGGTTCAACGCTTGGAGCGCGCGCCCCATGTTGTAGAGCAGCGCGGGATCGCGCGTGATGGCGAAGACATCTGCGTAGGCCGCGTACGCGTCGGCGAAGCGGAGCGCATCCATCGAGCGATCGGCGGCCTTCTTGATCTCTTTGGCGCGCGCGAGCGCGGCCGACGCGTCCTCCGCCTGCGCGGGATCGGTCGCGAGCGGCGCGGTCGACGGCGGCGCGGGCGCCTTCGGCGGGTCGTCGGCGAGCGCGGGCCCGACCACGAGCGTGGTGACGAGAGCAGCGGGGACGAGCGAGCGGAAGCGCAGTCGGGAGGTCACGTCGCTGACTCCATCAGAGGTACTTGGGATCGTCGGACTGTGGAGGCTTGGGAGCGACCGGCGTCACGGGCTTGGCCGTGGGCTTATCGGGCGGCGGCGCGGCGCTCTTCACCACGGGCGCCACGGTCTTCGACGTCGGGGCCACCGTGGGCGACGCGGTCACCGAAGGCGCGACCGTCGCGCTCGCGGACACCACCGGCGCGGCCGTCTCGATCGGCGCGACCACCGGCGGCGCGATCGCGGTCGTCGTCTTCACGGCCTCGCGATCGGCGGGCGTGGAGACCGGGCGCTCGCGCGTGATCACCGCCATCAGCACGAGGCCGCCGAGGCCCAACGCGACGCCCATCCCCACCGCGATCCCGAGGAGACCGCGTCCATTCGAAGGGAGCTGCGTGGCCGCGCCGACGGGCATGTTCGTCGCGGCATCGGCCGGGCCCATCGGTGAAGGCGACGGCGACAGGGGCAGCGCCGCGGGCGCGCGTCCATCGGGCCCGAACGGCGCGAGGGCCGCCGCGAAGCTCTGCACGTCGGGGTAGCGCGCGTCGGGCGATTTCTCGAGCGCGCGCATCACCGCGGCGGCGAGCCCGGGCGGCAGATCGGGCCGCACGTCACCGATGGGCACGCAGCGATCGGCGATGATCGCCGCGATGATGGCCGGCGCGCTCGGCCCGCTGAACGGCGGCTCGCCCGCGAGCAGCTCGTAGATGACGATGCCGAGCGACCAGATGTCGGCGCGCGCGTCGACGTTCTTGGTCGAGCGCACCTGCTCGGGCGACATGTAGAGCGGCGTGCCGAAGACGGTCGTCGTCGCCGTCATCGACGCATTGGTCTCGTCGGTGATCTTCGAGATCCCGAAGTCGAGGATCTTGAGCACCACCCGATCGCCCTGCTGGTCGAGGAACAAATTGTTGGGCTTGAGATCGCGATGCACGATCCCGGCGCGGTGCGCCTCCACCATGCCGGTGCACGCCTCCAGGAGGTAGCCCACGGCCTCGCGGTACGGCAGCTTCCCGCGCTCCGCGAGGTGCTCGCCGAGGTCGCGGCCGCGGAGCAGCTCCATGACCATGAAGGGGCTGCCGTCGGGGAGCGTGTCGACGTCGAGCACGCGCGCGACGTGCTTGTCCTGGAGCTGCGCCGCGGCCCGCGCCTCGCGCTCGAAGCGCGCCACCACGTCGTGCTGGGATCGCAGCGCCGGCAGGAGGATCTTGAGCGCGACGTCGCGCTTCATCTTGAGGTGCCGCGCCTCGACGACGACGCCCATGCCGCCGCGCCCGAGGACGCGCGCGACCTCGTATTTGCCCGAGAGCACCGTCCCCTTCGGGAGCAGGCTGTCGATGTCGAGATCGTTCATGAGGCCGACCCGCGCGTGAGCGACCGAAGCTCAGACGCCATCGCCCGCTTCCAGCATCTGCAAGCCGCCGTCCTTGATCGTGCCGCCGCCGCCCGCGCCGCTCGCTCCGCCGGCGCCGCTCGCGCCGCCGGTCCCCCCGGTCAGGCCGCCCGTGCTGCTGCTCGCGCTGCTGCTGCTCGTGGGCCCCGTCATGCCGCTCGAGCTCGAGCTGCTCGCGCTGCTGCTGCTCGTCGTCCCCGTCATGCCGCTCGAGCTACTGCTGCTCGCGCTGCTGCTGCTCGTCGTCCCCGTCATGCCGCTCGAGCTGCTGCTGCTGTTCGAGCTGCTGCTCGTCGGTCCCGTCATGCCGGTGGAGCTGCTCATCATGCCGCCGGCGCCGCCCATGCCGCCGGAGCCGCCCGAGCCGGTCATCATGCCGCCGTGGCCGCCCATGCCGCTCGAGCTGCTCATCATGCCGCCGGCGCCACCCATGCCGCCCATGCCGGTGGAGCTGCTCATCATGCCGCTCGAGCTCGCGCTCGTGTCGCCGAGCGCGCCCTCGCCGCAGCCGCCGGATTTGCCGCACGCGACGGGGTCGACGACGGACGAGACACACTGGCCACCTTCGACGCACGTCTCCTTCTCGTCGCAGATCACGCCGATGCAGGACTGATGCATCTGAATGGGCAGCGTGAGCGGCGTCTGCGGAATGAACGCGAGCTCGCGCCGGGCCACGATGCAGCCGCGCTCGCCGACGACCACACCGGGCGGCGAAGGATCCGCGACGCAGGCCTCGGAGCTGACGCCGACGCCCGTCACCACCTTCACGACGAAGGGCGCCTTCTTGTCCTTGCTCGGGACGAGCACGATCGAGCCGATGCGCCCGGCGTCGCAGGTCGAGGTGACCGTGGCGGCGTTCTTCGTCTCCACGTTGCCGCCCGGCGCGCCCACGACGATGGCCGTGTCCTGCACGCGTGCGCACGCGACGTTGGTCGTGATGATGACGGTGACCTCGGTCGGTGGACGACAGCCGCACGCCCCCATTGCCAACACGCCGAGCACGCATCGGCTCGCTTTCGCCATGGCCTATCGGACCGCGGCGGCGACACATCCGTCAAGCTCTGCGCAAGGCCGCGCCGCCGCCGTGAAGCGCGGCGCGCGATTGCCGATCGCAATGGTACGCGTGACGACCAGCGCCGGATCACCCCGGCTCGAAGGATTTCGCCAAACGACGCAGCACCTCGGCGCGGCTCTTGTCACGCAGCTCGCCCTCATAGAGCCGCGCGAGCGCACCCGTGATCTCGTGGAGCGCCGCGCGATGCCCGGCGTCCCACGGCAGGAGCCCGAGCCGGCGCCACAGGATCTTCTCGAGCAGCCGAGGCCGGCGGCGATGGAACGTGCCGGCGAGCTGCGCGACCGCATCGGGCCACGTCGGATCGCTGTTCATGGCCCGCAGGAACAGGCCTGCCGCCGCCGTCCAGCGGCCTCCATCGCGGACGGAGAGCCGCGCCGCTTCGACCAGCGCTTCGGCCCGCGCGCGCGGCGTCGTGGCAGCGTGGGCACGATCGCGGGCAGCGCGGACGTCCTTGCCGAGCGCGCCGCGCCGGCTGCCACCGGGCCACATCTTCACGATGAGGAAGCCCAGGAAGAGCATCGCCGCGCCCGCGAGCACCGTTTGCTGCCATCCCATGGAGAGCCCTTCTACACCCTGACGCGGACGTCGTGCTGCACGGAACGCAGCGATCCCCGCTCGATCATCGAGCCGGGGCCGCCCCTTCGGAAGCGGTGAGGTCGCGTCGGTTTGCTTCCCTGCCCGAGGACACCGTATGCTTTCGGCCGAGGCTGCCTCGCCGATGCGCTCACCCTCCCGATCTCGCGCTCTGACCGCCGGTCTGTTGTTGGCTGCTGCTGCCGTCGCGGTGATCCCGGGACAGGCATCGGCGGACATCTTCTCGTACACGGACGACGAAGGCGTCGTCCACTTCTCCAACCGCTCCAACGACGGGCGGTTCAAGCTCTACCTGAAAGCGCCGCACCAGCGCCGCTCGGGCATCGCCGCCGTCATGCCGAGCGACGCCTCGCCCGAGCGCTTCACGCGCTACGACGAGTGGATCCGCCAAGCAGCCATCCTCTACCAGATCCCGGAAGAGCTCGTTCGCGCGGTGATCATGGTGGAGAGCAACTACGATCCACGCGCCGTCTCGCCGACGGGCGCGCAGGGCTTGATGCAGCTCATGCCCGAGACCGCCACGCGGATGCAGGTGCGCGACGGCTTCGATCCGCGCGAGAACATCTTCGGTGGAACGCGGTACCTGCGCGTCCTCGCCAACATGTTCAACGGCGATCTCGAGCTCACCATCGCGGGCTACAACGCCGGCGAAGGCGCGGTCGTCCGCTACGCAGGGATCCCGCCGTACGAGGAAACCCAGCAGTACGTCATCCGCGTGCTCAGCTACTACCGGCGTTACCGGACGATGGGCGACGCGACGCTGGCATCGAGTTATTGAGTCACGATGGGGCCGCAAGCGGCCGTGATCACGATGGGGCCGCAAGCGGCCCCAAACCCCGCGCCGGACGAGCCGGCGCTGAGTCGCGAGGATCCGCGTGTTCTCGCAGCGACGAGCGGCCTCTTCATCATGCGCCACGGCCGAGCTCGGCGAGCGCGACGGTCGACGCGATGCGTTGGTCGGGGGCTGCGCCGAGCGCGCCTCGCCGGTGTGCTAGCGTTGCCCTTTCCGGGGGTTGTAGCGGCTGCGGCACGTCACTAAGAGGCGGCGCCGCGGTCGCTTCGTCGCCGCGAAGGGCCTACCATGACCACCGCATCCGTCGTCGATCTCCAAAAGCGCCATTTCGACATCGTCCCTCTCAAGCCCGCGGTCGATCCGGCCGCCTTGCTGCACAAAACGATGCTCGAAGCGCCCGACTGGCGGCGCATCCCCGCCTACGCCGACGTGAGCGAAGAGCAGTTCCTCGATCATCGCTGGCAGGCGAAGAAGTCGATCACGCGGCCGGACAAGCTCCTCGAGACGCTGCGCGGCTTGGTGTCGGACGAGTTCATCGCCGACGCCACGGCCGGCTTCGCCCGCGCGCCGATGAGCGTGCGCGTCTCGCCGTACATGCTCTCGCTGATCGATTGGAACGATCCGCACCACGATCCGCTGCGCACCCAGTTCATCCCGCTCGCTTCGCGCTTCCTCCCCGATCATCCGAAGCTCGGGCTCGACTCGCTGCACGAGCGCGCGGACGCGCCCGTCCCCGGCCTGACCCACCGCTACTTCGACAAAGCGCTCTTCCTCCCGCTCGACACGTGCCCCGTCTATTGCCGCTTCTGCACGCGCAGCTACGCGGTCGGCGTCGACACGGAAGAGGTGGAGAAGACCCACTTCAAGGTCGACGAAGAGCGCTGGCAAAAGGCATTTCAGTACATCGCCTCGCGGCCGGAGCTCGAGGACATCGTGGTCTCGGGCGGCGACGCGTACAACCTCCGCGCGGAGCAGGTCCAGCTCATCGGCACCACGCTGCTCGAGCTCGACAACATCCAGCGCATCCGCCTCGCCACCAAGGGCCCGGCGGTGATGCCGCAGAAGATCCTCACCGACGACGAGTGGCTCGACGCGGTCACGCGCGTCGCCGATCTGGGCCGCAAGCTGCACAAGGAGGTGGTGATCCACACCCACTTCAACCACCCGAACGAGATCACCGGCATCACGGCGCGCGCCATGAACCGGCTCTTCGAGCGGGGGATCCTGGTGCGCAACCAGTCGGTGCTCATCCGCGGCGTGAACGACGCGCCGGAGACGATGAAGCTCCTCGTGAAGCGGCTCGGGCACCTCCACGTGCACCCCTACTACGTCTACGTGCACGACCTCGTGAAGGGCGCGGAGGACCTCCGCACCACCGTGGGCACCGCGACGATGATCGAGAAGCACGTGCGCGGCTCGACGGCCGGCTTCAACACGCCGACCTTCGTCGTCGACGCCCCCGGGGGCGGCGGCAAGCGCGACGCGCACTCGTACGAGCACTACGACCGCGTGACCGGCATCAGCGTGTACCAGGCGCCGAGCGTGAAGCCGGGGCAGCGGTACACGTATTTCGATCCCATCGATCGGCTCCCGCCCGAGGGGCAGGCGCGCTGGGCCGACCCGCGGGAGCACCAGGCGATGATCGACGAAGCCCTGCGCGCCGCGGGCTGACGAATCGCACGAAACGAAGGGCTTTGCGGCCGTGACGGGGCCGGGGTAATTCCCCTCCGCCGCCATGGCCCGCCCCGCTCCCTCCCCAAGACGGCTGCGAAGCCCTCGGTCCCGCCGCCTCCGCGCACCGCCACGCCCACCAAGGAGCCGCCTCCGCCCACGCCGACGATACCGCCGGCGCGCAGCACGACGGTCGCGCCCAAGGCGCCGCGTGAAGCCGCGGCGGCGAAGCCTCGGGGCCGGCCGCGCGGCCCATTCACCCAGCACCGCCGGCTCGACGCGCTCCGCGCGCTCCTCCAACGACACCCGAAGGGGATGACGATCTACGAGCTCAGCCGCGAGCTCAACGTCACGCCCCGCTCGCTGCGCCGCTACCTCACCGAGGTGCGCCGCGAGCTCGATCTCGTGTCGACCACCGAGCGGCCGGGCGGCGCGCGCCTCTGGCGGCTCTCGCCCAACGAGGTGCCGCGCAAGGTCGAGGTGCGGCGCACGCAGGCGTATGCGCTCCTCGCGGCGCGGCGCCTCTTCGAGCCCATGCGCGGCTCGACGCTCTACGAAGAGATCGATCTGGCCACGCAGCGCCTCTTCGCCGTCGCGCGCCGCCCGGGCCGTGGCCCCAACGCCGGCGTCGCCGACGCGCGCCTCGAAGATCGCTTCCTCTACCTCCCCTTCGCGCCCAAGGATTACCAGGCGCACACCGACGAGCTCGACGACCTCTTCCAGGCCGTCGCCGATCTGCGCCCGCTGCGCTGCCGTTACCGTCGCAAGGAGGGGCAGGAGGACAAGATCACCATCCACCCGTACGCGATGGTGCTCTACAAGGACGCCGTTTACTGCGTCGGTCTGCACGTGGCGAAGAACGAGATCCGCACGTTCCTCCTCGACCGCATGCGCGACACGGAGTGCGCCGCCACGGAGCGCTTCGAGCTCCCGCCCGACTTCAAGGTCGACGACTACTTCCAGGGCCAGTTCGGCATCTTCCGCGGCCTCGAGCCGCGCCGCGTGGTCATCGACTTCGACGCCAAGGTGGCCGAGTTCGTGCGCACGCGCCGCGTGCACCCGTCGCAGGAGCTGACCCCGCTCCCGCAGGGCGGCGTGCGCATGACGATGATGATCGGCGATCTCACCGAGCTCGCCACGTGGATCCTCGGCTTCGGCGAGACGGCCAAGGTCGTCGAGCCGCCCGATCTCGTCGACCGCGTGACGAAGGAGCTCGAAGGCGCGCTCGCCCTGTACGGCAAGCGCGTCGGCGGCGCGCCGAACGACTGACGCGCGCCGAGCGGGAGGCGCGCGCCGCATCCACTTTCACCTCACCTCGAAGCCTGTGCGCACGCCATCCGCGCGCGCCGATGCACATTGCCAACGCGCCCGCGGCTCGGGCAGTCTTCACGAAGCCCGCGCGCGATCGGGCGCAGCGGGCGCGTGAGAGGATCCTTTACATGTCGAGCATCGCCGCTTCGGAGGCCCTCGCCATCCGCGCGCTCTACGAGCGAATCCTGGTTGCGTGGAACGCGCGCGACGCCACCGCCATGGCCGCGCCGTTCACGGACGACGGCAACATCGTCGGCTTCGACGGCAGCCAAGTGGACACGCGCGCGGGCATCGAGGCGCACCTCGCGCCCATCTTCGCGAGCCACCGCACGCCGGTCTACGTTGCGAAGGTGCGCGAGGTCCGCATGCTCGCGCCCGGCGCGGCGTTGCTCCGTGCGGTGGCCGGGATGGTCCCCGACGGCGCCGAGGACTTGAATCCCGCGCTCGCCACCATTCACACGCTCGCGGCCGTGCACAACGACGACGGGTGGCGCGCAGCTCTCTTCCAAAGCACGCCGGCCGCGTGGCACGGCCGCCCGAACGATCTCGCGGCCCTCGTGGACGAGCTCCGCGAAGTCCAGCGCACCGGGCGAATCTGCATCTGAAGCAAGGTTGTGCGCGGGAGCGCCTGCGCTCCGCGAAAGCGGTCCTCGACGCGAAGCACGCGCGGCAACAGAACCCTTGCCGCCGCGACCGACTTCACCCGACAACGCGTCTCGCGCGATGACGATGGGGTCGCAAGCGGCCCCAAACCCTGGGCCGGACGAGCCGGCGCCGATCACGCGAGCCCACCGCCGAGCGCACGACATGACCCACGATCACGATTCCGAGGGCCAAGCCGTCTCCGACGACGTGAAGGCGCTCGAGCGCCTCGGCTACGCCCAAGAGCTCCGGCGCGGGATGAGCGCGTTCTCCAACTACGCCATCTCGCTGTCGATCATCTGCATCTTGGCCGGCGGGGTGACGTCGTTCCAGGTCGGGTATTGCAGCGTCGGAGGCGCCTCGATCGGGCTCGGCTGGCCGCTCTCGTGTCTCTTCTCGCTCGCGGTGGCCGTGACCATGGGCCAGGTCGCGTCGGCGTTTCCCACGGCGGGCGGGCTCTATCATTGGGCCTCGATCCTCGGAGGGCGCGGCTTCGGTTGGGTGACGGCGTGGTTCAACCTCGCGGGGCTCGTCACGGTGCTCGCGGCCATCAACGTGGGCACGTGGCAGTTCGCGGCCGGCGCGCTCGGCCCGCGGCTCGGCTTCGATCCCGCCGCCTGGAGCCCCGGCCGCGCGCTCGCCGTGCAAACGGTGGCCGTCGTCCTGATCACCGCCTCGCAGGCGCTGGTGAATCATCGGGGGATTCGCGCCACCACCCGGCTCACCGATTTCAGCGGCTATTGGATCCTCGGCGTCTCCTTGGCCATCACGGTGGCGTTGATTGCGTTCGCGCCCGCGTTGCACGGACGGCAGCTCATCACGTTCACCAACTACAGCGGACCGCGCGGCGGCGACGTCTGGCCCGCACAGGGCCACCTGCCTTGGCTCTTCGTGCTCGGCTTCCTGCTGCCGGCGTACACGATTACGGGTTTCGATGCGTCGGCGCACACCGCCGAAGAGACCATCGGCGCGCAGATGAACGTGCCCAAAGGCATCGTGCGATCGGTGCTGGTGAGCGGCATCTTCGGCTGGATCATGCTCTCCGCCGCGGTGATCGCCGCGCCTCACCCCGACGCCGCGGCGGCGCAGGGCACGAATGCGTTCGCATTCATCCTCGGTGAGGTGCTGCCTTCGTGGCTCGCGACGGCGCTGCAAGCAGGGATTGCGCTGGCCCAATATCTCTGCGGTCTGGCGACGGTGACCTCCGCCTCGCGCATGACGTTCGCGTTCGCGCGGGACGGTGGCCTGCCCGCATCCAACGCGCTCCGGAAGGTGAGCCCGCGGCATCGAACACCGGCCATCGCCATTTGGGCGACGGCAGGATTGTCGGTGGCCTTCACCGTGTACACGCCCGTCTATTCGACGATTGCAGCGGTGTGCGTGATCTTCCTCTACGTATCCTACGTGATTCCGACGGCGCTCGGGCTCTACGCGTGGGGCCGCACGTGGACGGTGATGGGGCCGTGGAGCGTGGGGTGGTGGTACCGGCCGCTTTCGTTGATTGCGGTGCTCTTCGGCGGGCTGCTGATCGTGGTGGGCATACAGCCGCCGAACGACAAGGCGCTCTGGATTCTGGGCGGGATGACGGTGGTGCTCTGCGTGGGCTGGATCGGGATCGCGCGCCGGCGATTCACCGGACCGCCCGAGGCGATTCTCGGGGCGGCGCGCGGGCCGAAAACGACGGAGAGCCCCGCAGCTTGACCCTCGCGACGAGAAAAACCTATCCTGCTCGATGAAACTGCGGCCTGCCCACGGACCCACATGAAGGTCACCGTTTTGCCAGTCCGCGATCCGCAACGTGCGGAGACGCGTGCGCCGAGCCGCCCCGAGCCTCCGCCTCCCCGACCGAGGCCGAACAGCGGGCTCGAGGGAATGCCGTCGACCTCCGTCGAGATCGTGCGCGCGGAGCGAAAGCGGAACGTCCCTGCGCCGCCGCCCCGCGCCCCTGCGGCGCCCGCACCTGCGCCCGCCGCTGCCGCACCGCCGGCAGCCGAGGCGCCGCCTCCCGCCGTGGAGATCGAGCTCCCCAACGGGCGCGTGGTGCGTGTCTCGCCGGGCTTCGCGCCCGAAGAGCTGGAGCGCTTGCTCGCCATCGCGGCGGGTGAAGGCAAGCGCTGAGCGGCTGCGCCCTTTCCCTCCACGCTCATTCCAACGGTGCGCGCCAACGGGCGACGCTCATGGAATAGTCAGCGCGTGGACGCTTGCCTGTCCGAGAACGTCGTTGCGGCGCTCGTGTCCGGGAGCCTTTCGCGTCTCGAGATCGAGGCGGCCGAGCGTCACCTCGATGGCTGCGTGATTTGCCGCGAGCTCGTGGCCCAGGCGCTCCGCGCTCCGGCGCCGGCCGACGTCGCGCGTGTCGAGCGCATCGGGCGCTACCGCGTGATTCGCGAGGTCGGATCGGGTGGCATGGGGAGGGTCTACGCGGCCGAGGATCCCGATCTGGGACGCGAGGTCGCGATCAAGATCCTGCACCCCGTAGGGCATGACGAGATCGACGGTCGCCGCGCCCGGCTGGCGCGAGAGGCGCGCGCCATGGCCCGGCTGGCGCATCCCAACGTCATCACCGTTTACGAGGTCGGTGCCGCGGGCGAGACGCTGTTCATCGCCATGGAGTTGGTCAAAGGCTCGACCCTCGGGCGTTGGCTGGCCAATGCGCCGCGCGACGTTCGCGCCATCGCCGACGTGATGCGCGCGGCTGGCCACGGGCTCGCGGCGGCGCACGCGGCGGGCATCATCCATCGCGACTTCAAGCCCGACAACGTGCTCGTCGGCGACGACGGACGCGTGCGCGTCACCGACTTCGGCCTGGCGCATCTGTCGGCGCTCGAAGCGAGCTTGCCGGCCTCTCCGGCCGCGACCGCGCCGGGGGGCACGCTGACCGCGAGCGGCGCGCTCGTCGGCACGCCGGCCTACATGGCGCTCGAGCAGCTCCGCGGCGACGTCGCCGACGAGCGCTCCGATCTGTTCAGCTTCTGCGTCACGTTCTGGGAGGCGCTCTACGGGGAGCGCCCGTACGCGGGCCGCGATCTCGCCGAGCTCCACGCCGCCGTAACGGCTGGCCGACTCCGCCCGCCGCCCGAGGGCCGCGCCGTCCCGCGGCCGTTGCACGATGCCATCCGGCGCGGTCTGCAGCCGTCGCGCGGCGATCGCCCGGCGTCGATGGCGGCGCTCCTCACGGCCATCGACGCGGCCTTCGCGCTCGATGCGCCGGTCGCACGCGCGACGTCGAACCGGCTCCTCTGGATCGCCGTCGGCGCGCTGGCCGGCATCGCGGCGGCGACGGGGATCGCGCTCTCGCGCAATGCCGAGAGCGTCCCGCGTTCGCCGGGTCCGATCGCCGCTCAGCCCTCGCACGCGGCACCGCATGTCGACGCGCCGCCGCTGCCACCGTTGGCTTCGCTCATGTCCGCCACCCTCGACCTTCCGCCGATCCCGCCCGTCGTGCCGGCGGCCTCTCCCGGCCCGATCACGAGCGGCGCGAAGCCGGCCAGCGCAGCGACGCCTCCGCGCGATCCACCGCTGCGCCGCAAGATCTCCGCGCCCGAGCCCGCCGTCTCGAGAGCGCCGACCGGCAGCGCCGCACCAGCAGAGCCGCGCCCGGTCGCGCCGCCGCAGCCTCCGAGCAGCGACCCGTTGGAGGACCAACGATAGCGCGACGATCAGAACGGCGAGAGCAGCGACACGGCAGCTCCAGACGATCCGAGCCACACGTGGACACGGGCCGCGTCACGCTGCGAGGGATCATCGTGCCCATGGCCCAGCACGAGCAGCGTCGCGCCGAGCCCGACACCGATCGCGCCGGCCGCGAAGCTCGCCGTCGACAGGTCGGCCGCGAGCTTCGCCTCGTCGTTGAGCTTCACACCGTTCACCGAGCAGCGGCCGCCGGGGCACAGCTCGTCGCTCCGGCTGCGCTTCGAGAACGCGCGGAGGCCTTGGAACGCACCGACGCCGAGCCACAGGAGGCCGACCCCGCCGGCCACGAAGCCGGCCGTGCGCAAACCGAGCCGAGGCGTGCGCCGCGGGGCCAAGTCTTCGAGAGGCTCGATCGTCACTGCCTGGACCACGCCGGGATGCACGGTGACCCGCTTCCTGAACGTGCGCCTGCCCGGCGCGGTCGCTTCGATCACGTGCTCGCCCGGATCCACCGGCATCGCCGTGGCCCACGCACCGCGACCGATGAGCCCACCGTCGCGGCGGATCTGCAGCGCCGGCAGGTCGGCCATCGCCGGCACGATCACCATCATTCGCGGCAAGCTCCGCTCGAGCGCGGCGATGTGCTCCTGCGCCAGCTTGATCCTGTCCTCGCGGCCCTCGCGCCGCGCCACGCCGAGCGCGTCGACGAGCTCGGCCCACGCGGTCGCCGTGCGGCCCTCCTTCTCGTGGCACACCGCGAGGTTGAGCAGCGTGCCGCCGGCCGGATCGAGGCGCTGGCTCTCCTCGAACTTGCGACAGGCCTCGTGGATCTCGCCCGCGGCCACGAGCGCGCGGCCTTCCTTGAAGAGCGCCGTCGCGAGCGCCTTGTCGGCGGGCGTGGGCTCCGCATGCGCGGGGAACGAGCCGGCGAACGCGCCCCCGAGCGCCGCGAGCCCGAGAACCACGGCACGGCGCAGCTTCAAGGCAAGGCTCCCGGCGTCGGCACGGCGCTCAGCGTGGTGAGCGCACCAGCCCGAATGAAGGCGTGCGAGGAGCTCTCCACCAGGCCTCCCAGCCCAGCCACCTTCGCGTTCGTCGTGATCATCCCGGGCGGGAGGTTGAGGAAACCACCGGCGCAATACGGAGCGCTCGTCTCGATGGCCATCCCGCTCACCCCGGCAGCCCCTACGTAGAAGGGCGTGCCGCCCGCCGGCTCGACTGCGAACGACACCCCCGGCGCCGGCCTCCGCGCGCAATCGCATGCCGTGACGAGGAGGTGGCCCTTGTCCATCTGTGGTGTCGTCCCGAGGGCGCTCGCCCACGACCAGCCTTGGTCGACGCCGATCAGCGTAGCGGGCACCGTCTGGTCGTCGGTCACGAAGGGCGCGACGAAGGCGAGCGTCTCGAAGTAGCCCGGGGCCGAGACGTCGAGGTACCCGTTGAAGCCGATGGCGGTGCTGATGGCGATCGCCAAGCGCGCCGTGCCGTCGGAGCCGGTCACCTCGCTGGCGGCAAACGAGGTGCAGCTCGTATCGAGCGGGAAGCAGGCCTTGACGGTCGCGCCCGCGATCGGAGCCAGGCTGAAGCCGTCCACGACGACGGCCGTGACGGTGATCGTCTCCAGGGATTTGGCGAGGGGCCACGACACGTGACCAACGCAGCTCCAGTCGTCCCCCGCGAAGCACTCGGTCAAGCAGCTCGCCAGGGTGCACGCGCTCAAGGGCTTCACGACCGCCGGGCCGGCGTCGTCCTCGCGCGCGCAGTCGATGCGGCACGCATCGTCGAATGGGTTGCACTGGAAGCGGCAGCCCTGAAACGCCAAGCACTCGACGCTCTCGCCGCACGTCGTGGCGGCCGTGCAGCACTTGGTCTCCAGACAGTCGGCGCACGCCGTCGATCGGTGGAAGATCCCCGCGTCCGACGCGCCGGCGATCCCGCCGCACGCGATGCCGCACTCGGCGTGACAGCTCCTCGCCTGACACGCGGAGATCGCGGCCGTCTGCCGGTCGTAGGCGGTCACGCAGCGCGCGCGGCAGTCGGCGTCGCCGTTCGCGCACTTGCCCGCGCACCCGAGCACCGACGAGCACACCGCGTCGGCGCAGCAGTCGGTGACCTCGCTCGCACACCGCTCGCGCGTGCACTGGTCGCAGGACGAGGATGCGGGCACGAAGTCGGCCTCGCAGGACGGCGCGCCGGCGACGTGCCGGTCGTCGATGCCGACGATCAGTCGACAGGCTCCGGCACACAGCAAAACGCCGAGCATCGCGCCGAGCGCCGTGGCCGCCCTAGGCGTCATCCACGCGATGGTACACGAGCGATTCGTGCGCTGGGCACGTCGTCGCCCGACGGCGCAGATTGACAGAGCCCTTTGCGGGCCTAGCATCGCAGCCTCGTATGGCGCGCGCGCAATCGTCCGCGATCATGGCTGAAGCGAGCGACGAGCGGCCCGATCCCTGGAGCTCCGCGGTCGCGCGCGCGCACGCGATCTGGCCAGCGAGCTGGGTGCCGGCCGCGAGCTTCGTCGAGTACGTGCGCGCAAAGGTCGTGATCACGATGGGGCCGCTTGCGGCCCCAAACCCCGGGCCGGACGAGCCGGCCCTGATCACGATGGAGCGCGATCCCGAAGGCGTCCTGCCCGAGCTCGCCGTTTCGGATCTGTACCTCGCCTTCGCTTGCGTGTGCAGGGTGGCACCCGCGATCGAAGCATTCACGCGCACCGTCCTCGGCGAGGTCGACGCCCACGTCGCGCGCTTCGGCGAATCGACTGCGTTCAAGGACGAGGTGCGCCAGGTCCTGGCGACGAAGCTCCTGGTGGCCGCACCGGGCGCGACGCCGATGATTGCCGACTACGCCGGTCGCTCCCCATTGTCAGCCTGGGTCCGGATTGCGGCCATCCGTACCGCGCTCAACCTGCGACGCGGCAAGGCCGGCGAGGTCGAGCGCGCGGCCGAGCGGGAGATGGATGAGCTCGCCGACGCGGGCGACGTCGAGCTCGACGTGATCCGGCGGCGCTACCGCCCGGCCTTCGAAGCAGCGATCGCGCGGGCGCTCGGAGCGCTGCCGACGCGCGACCGCACCATCCTCCGCCTCCGCCTCGTCGAGGGAGTCGAGGTCGACGCCATCGCCACCATGTACCGTGTCCACCGGACGACGGTGACCCGCTGGCTCGCGGACAGCCGCCGGAGGCTCTTCGACGAGACCCGGCGCATCCTGATCTCCGAGCTCGGCGCGACGGACGCGGAGCTCGACAGCCTGGCCGGTCTGGTGAGGAGCCAGCTCCACGTGAGCTTGGTCCGCCTCCTGTGCGAGCCCCGCTGAACACCGATCGCCGACCGCGAGCGCGTTGGATCGGCACCTCGTCAACGCCTCTGCCTCGAACGGGGGCGAGCGCTCAGCGCCCGTAGCAAGTCCCGTCGATGCAGACGTCGAACCCCCGTGAAGGGTAGTAGTAGACCCAGAAGAAACACATCTCCTGAAGAGCGCTCTCGCCGAAGGTCACCGTCGTGCTGGTGGGGTTCTTCCATTCACATCGATACTTGAGGCCGTTCTGCCCGTCGAAGGCGAGCTCTGGATCGAGCTGGTAGAGCGGTGGATCGGCCCAGCTCGTCGTCTCCGCGAGGGGCTCCGTGTCGCTCGGATCGGCGGCGTCGCTCGCGGCGTACCAGACCTCGAAGCGCGTGCCGAGGCGGTGCTGGTGGGTCGTGGTCGCGAAGGCCTTGGTCCCCGCGATGCCCGACTGGAAGAGCACCCCGGTGTCCTGCGTGCCGTTGGGAGGGATGTTGATCTTCGTCGTGCCCCAGAAAGAGATATCGCTCTTCGCGAGCTCCTTCCCCTGCTCCTCCGGGACGCCCTCGAGCTCCGCCTCGGCGTGCGCTTCGAGGTCCGATGCGCTCGTGTTGAGGAAGTGGACCTCGAGCTTCACCATCTGATGTGCCTCGATGCGCAACGCGACCCCCTCGGGCCACGAGAGCTCGGCGTGGGCGCTCTGGGCGATCATGATCGGTACCTGGCCGCCGCCGAGGATCCCCCCGAACGGCGTGCACGCCGTCGGCGTGGGCGACTCCTGCGTGTCTGCCGAGCGGTAGAGGATCAGGTGGTGCGATCCGGTACCGAGCTCGGCCGTGATGCGCCGCAGGAGGAGCGGCGTGTCGTTGCCGAGGCGGAAGGTCCGGCACACGGTGCTCTCCTGGCCCGCGGCCAGCCTGATCGCACCGGTCTCGGCGGTCAGCGGCCCGGCGGCGCCCGCGTCGCGCGGAGATCCCGTCTCCGGGCCGCCGCAGGCGCCGGCCGTCGCGCACACCGCGGCGAGCAGGATCCGGTGGTGAGGGCGGTGAACGAGGTGGCCGCTCATGGGATGCCGATCCGCTGGAAGCCGACGTGAGAGAACTCGGTCGCGTTGTCCGGGTAGCTCACGTAGAGCGCGCCGTCGCGGTACGCGAGCCCGTGACGCCGGCTCAAGCTGTTCTCGTGGGTGAGTGACGGCTCGAAGGTGATCGGCGCGTGGACGACGACGCTGCCGCACCAGGTCTTGCCGCCGTCCGTGGAGCGGCTCCTGCGCACCGTCGCCGCCGTGTCGCCCGCGCCTTTGCCGGCGATGTACGTGAGGTCGAGCGCACCGCCCTCCTCCCTCACCAGCGACGAAGCGAGGAACACCGCGCCGGCGGCCACGTCGTGCGCATCGTGGCGCACGTCGAAGGTCTTCCCACCGTCGCTCGAGCGCGCGACCTGAATCGCGGTGATCGGCTGCACCGTGAGAAACGTGAAGTCCACGGGATCGCGGGTGACGCCGTAGCTCACCCAGACGTCGTCGCCGTCGACGATGCAGCTCGGAGGCGCAAACGCCACGGCCCCCGCGGCCGCATCGGTGACGCTGACAGACCCGTCCGCAAGCCAGGTGCTCCCGCCGTCGTCGCTGTGACGGAGCGTGATGGCGATGGGCGCCGCCGTCGATCCACCCAGGTGGGCGATGTACACGCGGCTGCCTCCCGTGGATTGGCAGGGCGTGGCCATGTCGTAGAGGCCTCCGCCCTCGACGATGACCGAGGTCGTCCACGTCTTGCCCGCGTCCTTGCTCACCGCGGCGTGGAGGCTGCCGAGGTTGGCTCCCGTGTACGTGACCAGCGTGCTCCCATCGGCGAGAGCCGCGATCGCCGGGCTGGTCGCCTGATCCTGATCGACCCCGGGACCGGCAATCTGGACCGCGGCCTCGAGCGTGGTCGCGCCGGCGCCCACGCGCGCCGCGAAGATCGGTTGGCCACTCGGGTTCGAGAGGTCCACGCCGCGGTAAACGACCGAGAAGTTGCCGTCCGCGTCCACGGCCACGCGCGGGTCGGAAGAAGCGAATCCCTCGGGTACGTCCGGCAACAGCACCGGTCCCCAGGTCTCGCCCTCGTCCGGCGAGAGACGAACGCCCACGCGTGTCGGCAGTGGAGCCGGATGGCCTTGCATGATGATCGCCACGGCCCCATTCGGGGCCACGGCGAGGCTGCTCGCGTATTCGCCCTTCGACGCGAAGGGATCGGCATGAGAGACGTCGTCCTGGGTGAACGTCTTGCCGGAAGGCTCGCTGCACGTCGGCGCGACAGCGCCTCCGCCCCCTCCGGCGCCGCCGCTCGAGGTGCTCGAGGTGGAGCCTGGGGAGCCGCAGGAGGCCGCGAGCCCGACGAGGTAAACCGCGCTCGCGATGCAGGCGATTCTCGCCGAGGCACGGACGGCTCGGCGGCGGGTCATCGGGATCCTCCGCAGCCATCCCTGCAACGGCCGTCGGCCCTCTTGCGGCAACCCTCTCTGCTCCAGCGTGCGTCTGTTCATGGTGACCTCCTCTGTCAGCCGCAGGACACGGCGAGGCGGCGCATGACGCACGAAAATCGACAGGTCAGGGTTCGCCGGGAAAGACAGGCGCTGTGCCGAGGGAGGATGGGCACCTCGCGCGCGAAGCGTCTCCCTTGCTCCGGAGGCAGAGCGGCACGTGCGGCCGAGAGAAGCGCCGCGCGAGCAATGCTATCGTCGCCGGATCATGCCCGACACGACGAAGACTGCGCCCACCGCCGCGACGCCCATCCGCGCGTCGTTCCGCACCGTCGTCGACAGCGAGGACGACGGCGTGATGATCGAGATCCCCTTCGACGTGAAAGCGCTCTTCGGCAAGGCGCGCCCGCCGGTCCGCGTCACCGTGAACGGCTACACCTACCCGTCGACGGTCTCGGTCTACAGCGGTCGCTCTTATCTCCCGCTCCGGCGGAGCCACCGGGAAAAGGCCAAGATCGAGCCCGGCGCCACCGTCGACGTGATCGTCGAGCTCGACACCTCCGAGCGCACGGTCGAGGTGCCGGACGATCTCGCCGCCGCGCTCGCCAAGAACGCGAAGGCGCGCACCGCATGGGAGAAGCTCAGCTTCACGCACCGGCGCGAGCACGTCGAAGCGATCCTCTCCGCGAAGAAGCCGGAGACCCGCGCCCGCCGCGTCGCGAACGCGCTCGCGATGCTGATCGAGCGCGGCTGAGATCGGCGCTCGCTGCTTTGCACCTTCGCGGCTAAGCCTCACGAGCGGGCTCGACGCGCGTGCCGTCGAGCCGGAGCGATCGGCGCTTCGATTGGCATGTTCCGCCCAGACAATCGCTGGCCTGCCCGGTGCATTGCCGCGCGTCGAGGTGACACCATGGCAGAGCTCCGTGGAAGAGATCTCTCGACGCTCGATTGGATCGCCGTCGCGCTCTCGGTGATCGGCGCCATCAACTGGGGTTTGGTCGGGCTCTTCAACTTCAACGTCGTCTCGGCGATCTTCGGGCAAATGTCGACCCTGACCCGCATCATCTACGTTCTCGTCGGCCTCGCCGGCCTCTACCTCCTGTATCTATCGACGCGGCCGTCGCCCTCGGAACGCATCACCGGCTGACGCAGGCCGACCGGCGCAGCCCGGCCGCGTTCATCCATCGAACAGGTTCGCGCGGTGGTCCTTCGCGCGCCCGCTCGCGCGCATGGCAGCTCTCCCGTGGCCATGCCGCGCAGGCGGGCGCGCTCGGCTCACGCGCTCACGACATCGCGCTTCATTGGCCTTCGTATCGAAGCCTCGGCGAAGCGATCCTCGTCGGGCTCCGAAGCCCCGACGAACGCGTCGCCGCCGCAAAGCCCGCGGGACCGCGTCGCATCGAGCTCGGTGATGGCGTGGTGATCACCGAAGCGGGATGCCGCGACGAGGCCAACCTCGAAGCCGCCTTCGCGAACGGCAACGAGAAGCTCCCAGACTTGCTCGTCACAGGGTTGGAGCGCGCGCGGCGGCGTTGCTCGACAGCGTCGAATCAGGCGTGATAAGGGCTCATCATGCGAATTCCCCGTGTCGTCCAAGCATGCTTTGCGTCGTGCCTCGTCTCCGTCCTCGGATGTACGCCCGAGCAGGGCGAGGCGGTGCCGATCACGCAGCTCTTCACCGACGCGAAGCTGCACAAGAAGTATGCGACGGTCACAGGCGTCCTCGGCATCAGCGGAGGCTTCATGGGCTCGACGACCTGCAAGTCCGGCCGCTGCAAGGTCGAGCTGTCGGTGCCCGACGCCGGCTGGAAGCCGCCCAAGGACGTGCGGAGCACCATCGAAATCAGCGTCGGCGTCGGCTCCGGCGAGAACGAGATGGCCGCGCTCCCCGACAAGTATTCGCGCGCCGATCTCAAGGTGAAGGCCAAGGGCGGCAAGGTGCTCTCGGCCGGAGATCGCGTGAAGGTGAGTGGGAATCTCCGTTGCCACGGCAACAACGGAGAAGACGTGTTGCCGTGCAAGATGGATGTCGAGCGAATCGATGTTCCCTGATCGCGGGTGAGGTGCGATTACGACGCTGCACGCTCCGGCGCCGCGCGACGCTCGAAGCGCACGCGCAGGCCGACGGGCTTCAGCGTCGTATACGACGTCGTCCGGAGCCGCGCGCCCGGCGGATCGAGGCGCATCGTCGTCTTCCGCAGGAGCGCGGCCAGGGTCACGGCGAGCTGCACCTCGCCGAGCTTGGCGCCGATGCACTTGTGCGGGCCGAAGCCGAACGCCCCGATGCCCGACGTGCTCTCGTTGCGCGGCGCGAGGAACCGATCGACGTCGAACCGCTCCGGGTGCGCATAACGCGAGGCGACCTGATTGCCGACGCTCCAGCCCAAGAGCAGCTTCGTGCCTTTTTGGATGCGATAGCCGGCGAAGTCGAAGCTCTCTGCAGCCACGCGCTGGCCGACCGGCGCAATCGGATGGACGCGCAGGGTCTCGGAGACGGTTGCCGCGATCGTCTCGAGGTTGCGGACGCGCGCAGGATCGAGCGTGTCGCCGTCGAAGACGGCGTCGGCCTCGCGCTGGCAACGGGCCTGGAGCTCGGGGCGCGTGAGGACCTCGTAGAGCAGGAACGACAGCGTGTGCGAGACGGTGTCGAGCCCGCCGATGAACGGCGCGAGCACGAGGCCCACCTGCTCACCACGATCGAGCGGTGATCCATCGGGCTCGCGCGCCGCGAGGATGGCGTCGATGAGATCACCGGGGCGCGCGTCCGCGGGCATCGCCGCGCGATCATCGAGGATCGAGCTGGCGAAGCCGAGCACGCGCTCGCGCGCCTCGGCATACCCGAGGAGCTTCATGACGGGGCGCGGAACCTGGGCGAAGCACACGGCGACCGCGAGATCGAAGAAGCGACAGAGGTCGTCGTAGATGGCCTCTGCGTCACGGCCCGCGAGCACGAGGCCCGTTTGCCGGGTGACGAGGCGCTTCAAGCAAGGCAACAGATCGAGCGGCGCGCCCGTGCTCCACGCCGAGGCCATCTCCACGGTGACGGCGGCGAAGCGCGGCACCATCTTCATCACCGCACCGGGCGTGAATTGCCCCATGAGGTTGCGGCGCCGGTGGAAGTGCGGATCCATGTCGGCGCCGAGCATCATGTTGGTGCCGCCGAACTCACGCACGAAACCCATGTTGCTCGGGCCCGCGTGGAGGATACGCCCCGCGTCCTTCGTGGTGAACTCCGCCATCTCCGGGCCGGCCATGACGACGGGGGTCTCGAGCCCCATGCGCATCCGAAAACAAGGACCATTCACGCGATAGAGCCGCGCTAGGAGCGGCCCGCGCGCCCACATGAACTCGGGCAGATGGCCCACGATCATCGGCCCGCGATCGAGCGGCGGCTCCGGGAGCGTCGATGCGCCGCGAAAATCATCAACGGTCTGTGTGCTCATGCGTCGTCTCCTCGCTCGGCACGTCGCTCGAGGGCGCGCGCCGTGTCGCCGAAGCCGCGTTGAACGGCGGCCTTCGGGATGAACATCGAAAACACCCCCGTGAAAGACTCTTCGAGCCTCCCACCACATGATTCCACGACCCGGAGCTCCGATGGAATCGCTTCGCTCATGTCCCCTCCGCGCCGACCGCGGATGAGGACGACGAGCCTCATTCACGCGGTCGATGACTTCACCCCCTCATGCGTCCGGACGCGACGAACGCTGGGCCCGAAGCGGCGAAGCGTGCTGAAGAGCTCGGGTGGATCGCGGAGTGGTGGGGCGGAGGGCGGCGAAGCCGACCCGAAGCCCCAGATGAAGACTGGGGCGGCGGGGACGCGAGTCACCGCCGTGTGAATCAGAGCGTGAAGAAGCGCCGAATCTTGACGAGCAGTTGTTGTTGGCTCTGGGTCATGCGGGCCTCGTCCATGCCGTCGATCTCGGTGGCGAGGTGCTCGTCGAGCTGCGCTTGACGCTCGGTGAGCACGGAGCTGACGCGCTCTGCCAGATCGGGCGAGCGCGAGAGCACGGTGCGGAGCGCGTCGCGGCTCACTTCGAGCAGCTGGCAGGAGGTCGCCGCGCGCACGGTGGCGGTGCGGCGATCGCCGGTGACGAGCGCCATCTCGCCGAAGAATTTCCCCTCGCCGAGCCTCGCGATCACCACGTCGTTGCCGCCGCGGTTCACGGCCACCACGACCTCGCCGCGCTCGATGACGAACAGCTCGCTCGAGACGTCGCCTTGGCGCACGATCACTTCGCCCGCGGCGTAGAGGCGCTGCTCGCTCATCTCCGCGAGGGCGCGCTGCTCGGCGGGCGCGAGCACGCGGAGCATGTCCACGCAGCGGATCGCGGCCTCACGCTCCGCGAGCTCCTTTTCGCGGGCCCGCGCGCTCGTCTCCTCGGTGATTTGGTGCACCTCGAGCGTGCGGTGCGGATACGGAATCTCGACGCGCGCGCGGCGGAGCGCGTACCAAATGCGATCGCGCACCGCCCCGTCGACGGCCTCGCGGGCATGGAACTGATCGGTGAAAAAACGCACCCAGTACTCGATGCCGTATTCGCCGAACTGGTTCGTGATCACCGAAGGCGGTGGGTCCGCGAGCACGCCCGGCGCGCCCACCGTCGCGGCCAAGATGATGCGCTGCACGTCCGCCGGCGGGATGTCGTAAGGCGCGGAGACGTAGACGGAGCGGCGCGCGGCCGCGGTCGGGCGCGTGAAGTTGCGGATGGGCGCTTTCGCAAGCGAGGCGTTGGGGACGATGACCTCGATCTCGTCGCTCGTGAGCACCGTCGTCGCGCGCCAGTTGATCTCGATGATGCGACCGATGTTGCGCGGCTCGCCGTCGAATTGGATCCAGTCGCCGACCTCGAAGGGCCGCTGCATCTGGATGGCGAGGCCGGCGAAGAGGTTGCCCAGCGTCTCCTGCAGCGAGAGACCGACGACCGCGGTGAGCAGCGCCGAGGTGGTGAGCAGCGATCCCGGCTCGACGCCCGCCGCGTTCAACGTCGCGAGCGCGATGGTGGCGTAGACGACGCCTTGGATGATGTCGCGGAAGATCTGCGGCAACGGCCGGCCGAAGCGGCGGCCGACGAGAAAGTCGACGACGAGCAGCACCGCGCTCCGCCCCACCGAGAGCAGGAGCAGGAGCAGCGCAACCGGCCCGAGCAGGCGCCGCGCTCCTTCGAACGACGGCACGAGCTGATAGATCATGAACGTCGCGACATGCGCCGCGAGCCACGCCAGAGGCTGTCGCGAGAGGCGAATGCCCGCGGACCCGAGCGCCATGCGCACCACGACCGCGAGCGCGGCCGCGACGAGGATGGCGACGATCTCGGCGCGGACGAGGTCGGTGCCGAGGTGCGCGCGGAAAGCGTCCATGAACCTAGATACTAGGTATCAGATCCACGACGCGCGGGAGCGCCTGCCGCGACGGCGATCAGTGCTTGAAGCTGCGCACTACTTTGACCAGCTCCCCGAGCACCTCGGGCTTCTGCGCGAGGTCCGGGTTGGGCGGCATGAGCGGGCTCAAGCCCACGGCCCCGCCGCCGCCGACGATGGCCTTGCCGATGGCGTCGTCCGTCTTCCCGGCGTGCCATGCGGCGTCGGTGAAGTTGCGCGGCTTGGGCGTGAGGCCGCCCGCGGTCGGCCCGTCGCCGGCGCCGCCCGCGCCGTGACAGATCACACAGCGATCGTTGTAGATGTTGCGCGCGCGCTTGGCGGCCTCGCCCGAGGCCACCGGCACCGCGCTCTCAACCGGCTGCGGCGTGGTCGGACCATCGGTGGGCCCGACCACGGCGCCCTGCGCGATCCAGCGCCCCAGATCGCGGCGCTCGTCGTCGGTCATCGCGGTCATGTTCGACTGCGGCATGGTCTGCGTGTGCACCGCGCGCACGTAGATGCGCTTCGCGTAGCGATGAAGGGCCTCCGGCGTGTCGAGCGCGACCCCCGCCGGCGCCGCAGGGAAGGCACCGTTGAGCGGCTTCTCCGCGTGACACGTCACGCAGCGCGTCTGCGCGATCTGCCACACGCGCGCAAAGGGCACCTGCGGCCCTTCGGCGAGCTCGGCCGAGGGCGCGGCGTCCGCGCGCGGCGCCGTCATGAAGACGATGCCCGCGAGCGCCCCCACCGTGGCCACGAGCGCGAGCTTCGGCGTCTTTTGCTTCTCGTTCATGAACAGCTTCAGCCCCGCGCCGAACACGAAGAGCAGCGCCAGGATCACCCACGCGTGCCGATGCCCGTAGAGGCTCGGGAAATGGTTCGAGACCATCATCAAGATCACGGGCAGCGTGATGTAGTGGTTGTGCGTCGATCGCGTCTTCGCCTTCACGCCGAACGTGGTGTCGACGGGCCGGCCTTCGAGCGTGTCCGCGAGCATCCGCTTCTGGCCGGGGATGATGTGGAAGAAGACGTTCCCCGACATGCACGTGGCCATGAGCGCGCCCACGTGGATGAACGCCGCGCGGGCGCTGAAGAGGTGCGTGAGCACGTAGCCCATGCCCACCACGAAGGCGAAGCAGAGCGAGGCCAGCAGCACGGTCTGGCGCACGAACAGGCGGCAGAGCACGTCGTACACGATGAAGCCGCCCACGATGACGAGCAGGCTCAAGTGGATCGCGTACGCGGGCTTGATGGCGGACACGTGCGGATCGATGAGGAACGCGCCGCCCGTCATGTAATAGACGACGATGAGCAGGGTGAAGCCGCTCATCCACGTCGTGTACGACTCCCACTTGAACCAGTGGAGCGTGGCCGGCATCTGCTCCTTGGTGAGCGAGCGCCGCTTCACGAGCTCGTAGAAGCCGCCGCCGTGGGTCATCCACATCTCGCCCATGACGTCGCCCTCGCGCGGCTTCGTCGGCGGGACGAGGCTCTTGTCGAGGAACATGAAGAGGAACGAGTCGCCGATCCACATGATCGCGGCGATCACGTGGACGAGGCGAACGACGACGTTGAGCCACTCCTGGAGCAGGGCTTCCATGCGGATCGCAGACAAATACGCAAAGCCGCCCGTCGCGTCCACGCCGACGCTCGCGATCGCCGGCAGAGCCCGCATGACGAGCACGCCGGGCCGGTGGACGTGGTGATCACGATGGGGCCGCAAGCGGCCCCAAACCCCAGGCCGGACGAGCCGGCCTTTGATCGCGCGCCACCCCTCCGTTCCCAGCGCCGCATGGACGCAAGGCAGCGCTCGTTCATCCGCCGTCGCGCGACGGCGCGCACGAGCGAACGAACCGCGTCAATCGACGGTGAGCACGATCTTGCCCTGGATGTGGCCGCGCTCGGCGCGCACGTGCGCTTTCGACGCCTCGGCGAGCGGGAACACACTGTCGATGCCCACCCGGAGCGTGCCGGCCTCGAGGCGGCGCGCGAGCTCCGTCATGTGTCTGCCGTCGGACCACACCTGGCCGCTCTGCACCCTGATCCCGAGATCGGCAGCGCGATCGCGGTGATATTCGCCCAGGAACACCGGGCAGATCATGCCGCCGCGCTTCACGGTCCGAAGGAAGCGATGGCCGTCCGGTCCACCCACGGTGTCGATCACGAGATCGACGTCGCGCACGACCTCCTCCGCGGCGGTCTTCGTGTAATCGATGACCTCGTCGACGCCGAGCTCGCGCAGGAAGCCTTCGTGACGGCCCGAGGCCACGCCGATGACCCGCGCGCCCGTCGACTTCGCGAGCTGCGCCGCGAAGTGACCCACGCCGCCGGCCGCGCCGTTCACGAGCGCGACGCGACCCGGGCCGAGCGGCGCCGGGATCCAGGGCTGCTTCTGAAGGAGGCTCGCGAAGCCCTGCGGCTCCTTCATTTCGTGGCCCAGCACGAAGAGGTACTGCCACGCGGTCAAGCCGGCCATCGGCACGGCGGCCGCGTGCACGTGATCGATGCCGGCCGGCTTCCGCGCGAGGTGCGCCGCGGGGGACGTGGTGTACTCCGCGTATCCCCTGCCCCCGTTGTTCAGATCCGGGAAGCGCACGAGCCCGAACACCTCGTCGCCGACGCGCCAATCGGTGACGCCTTCGCCGAGCGCCTCGACGACGCCGGACACGTCGGAGCCGGGCGTGAAGGGCAGCGCGATCGCGGGTCGCAGCGCCTCCGGGATGTTCGAGAACCCACTGCGCGCGTACCAGTCGGGTGGGTTCAAGCAGGCCGCGTGAACGCGAATGAGCACGTCGCCCGGCCCCGGCTCGGGCCGCGCGACCTCTTCGTGAACGAGCACCTCGGGGCCGCCGTGCGCGTGCACGCGCACCGCCTTCATCGTTCGAGACATGATCCCTCCTCCGCTGGATACACGAGCCCATTGGCCCGCGTTTGTGGACGAAAGCTCCGTATCGCCCTACGATCCGGAGCGGTGCTCCGTTAATGCGGAACACTGCTCCGCTTGTCAAGCAATGGGCTCGTCGATGAAGGCCAAGAAGCAATCCGAAGCAGCAAAACCCGAGCGTCCGACGCGCGCCGACGCGCAGCGAAACTACGATCACCTCCTCGCGATCGCGCGCGAGGTCGTCGCCGAGCAAGGCACCGAGGCATCGCTGCGCGACGTGGCCCGGCGCGCCGGCGTCGGCCTCGGGACGCTGTATCGCCACTTCCCGACACGCGATGCGCTGCTCGAAGCGCTCCTCCGGGCGCGCTTCGACGCCCTGGCCGAGAGCGCGCGGGCCCTCGAGCACGCGGCCGATCCGTACGAGGCGCTCGTCACGTGGATCGGCGAGCTCGCCGCCGGCGCGGCCACCTACCGAGGTCTCTCGTCGGCGATGATCGCGACGTTGAGCGACGAGAGCTCGTCCCTCCACGCGTCATGCGCGGCCATGCGCAAGCGCGGGGGCCGGCTGCTCTCCCGCGCGCAACGCGAAGGTCTCATCCGCGCGGACGTCGACGGCCTCGACCTGTTCGCGATGGTGACCGCCGTCAGCTCGCTCGTCGATCAGTCCGAGATGCTCAGCGCCCGCCGGCAGCATTTCTTGCAGCTCCTCATGGACGGCTTCAAGCAGCGCTGAAGCGACGCACCGCTCACGGCGCCGGCGCGGACAGCTCGGGGTACTTCTCGATCAGCTCTTCGAGGATCCGCGCCCCGGGCGCGACGCGCCGTGCCCGCGAGAACGCTTCGATGCCTTCACGCCGCCGGCCGGCCGAGAGATAGGAGCGCGCGAGCCACGCGAGGATCACGGGGCTGTCCGGTTTGGCGTCGGCGGCGCGCGCGAAGGTGCTGGCGGCGAGCGTGAACTTCTCGCGCTCGTAGAACGAGAGGGCACGCGCGAAGAGGAAGTAGGGATCGTCGCGCGAGATCTCCTGCCCGCGCGTCTCGTACCACGCGGCGAGATCGGGCCGGTCGAGATCGCGCGCGGCGCGGAGCGCGTTGGTGAAGAGCGGCTCGTAGCGCGGAAAGCGGCGGATGCCGTCGTTGAGAATGGCGAGCGCCTCCGCGGGCCGGCGGCGGCGGTTCAAGAGCACGCCGAGGTTGTTGTAGAGCTCGACCACGCCCGGCTCGCGCGCGAGGAAGAAGCGGAAGATGCGCTCGGCCTCCTGGTAGCGGCCGGCCGTCATCGCGTCGACGGCGACGTTGTTGTAGAAGAGCGCGAGCGCGGCGCTGTCGTCGATGGGCTCGTAGTACGCGAGCTTCCAGTTGGTCACCTCGCCGCTGAGATCGAGCACGATGGTGTTCGGGCCTTGCCCGTAGCCGACCGCGACGTGCGACGACACGAAGAACCAGCCGCCGTGCTCGTAGTAGCTCCGCACCTCGGTCACGTGGACGAAGTGCGTCTCCACGCCGAGGCGCCGCGCCAGCGCGGTGAAGAGGTGCGCGTAGGCCATGCAATCGCCGCGACGCTCGTGCGCGGCGTCGTTGGCGGTGAGCGATCGACCGGGCAGATACTGGAAGCTCACGTAGCCGCGATCGTTGAGGTACGAGAGCAGCTGGCGGAGGCGCAGCGGCGCCGAGTCACGATCGGGGATGACGCGCGTCACGTCTCGGAGCAGGCCGGCGTCGAGCTCGAGCGGATCGGCCGCGGGGATGCCGGCGGCGCGCGCGTCGGCGATCAAGCGCGCTTTGGGCGTGAGCGGCGACGTCGGCGCCGCAGGCGGGCGCGCGCAGCCGGCGGCGGAGACGAGCGACAGCGAGGCCGCGAGCGCGATCCCACGCCGATGCCTTCGTCGACCTCTTGGCTCGACCGCGCTCCCCCCCGGCATCGCGCTATCCTCCGCCGCCCGTCGTGCGCCGCGCCGCGAAGGCACGCGCGCCTTCCCCGACGCTCGACGCCATCGACGCGAGGCCATGTTGCAGCTCGTTGGCGATCGCCTCGTCGAGCGACATGCCGAATTGCTCGTACGCCGAGAGGCGATCTTCGCGCATGGTGATCTGCGGGAGCGCGCTGAGCTCGTGGGCCAGCGCCTCCGCCGCGGCGCGCGACGCGCCGTCCTTCACGACGCGGTTGGCGAGGCCGATGGTGAAGGCCTCCGCCGCGGTGACCGGCCGCCCCGTGAGGATGAGATCGAGCGCGCGAGAGAGCCCGATCAAACGCGGCAAGCGCACCGTGCCGCCGTCGATCAACGGGACGCCCCAGCGGCGGCAGAACACGCCGAGGACGGCGCTCTCCTCCACCACGCGCAGGTCGCACCACAGGGCGAGCTCGAAGCCTCCCGCGACCGCGTGACCGGCGATCGCCGCGATCACGGGCTTCTTCAACAGCATGCGCGTGGGCCCGAGCGGACCGTCGCCGTCGGGTGCCACGCGGTTGGGATCACCCGCCGCGATCGCCTTCAAATCGGCGCCCGCGCAGAAGGTGCCATGATCGCCGAAGAGCACGCCGACGCGCGCCTCGTCGTCGGCATCGAAGGCACGGAACGCTTCGGCGAGCGCCTCGGCCGTGCGTCGATCGACGGCGTTCTTCACATCGCGGCGATCGAGGATCACCGTCGTCACCGGCCCGTTTTTCTCGACGCGTACGCTCACGGGGGCATTGTAACGCTGGACACCCCCAAGGGTGTATCTCGTGATGGGCCAGGGATCGCGTGCGCCGCTCGGCCTCGATTTCCCGCTCCGATGCGTACCGCGGACGTTCGGGAGCGCACGCATCCGGATGCCTGTCAGCGGCGCTAAGGGAACACCACGGCGTGCGTGGGCCGGCGCTTCGCCAAGATCACGCCGGCCCGATCGACCACGATCTCGAAGCGCGCGTCGGCCCGCAGAGTCCGCGCCGCGGCACTCAAGGCCGAGGGGTTCTGCACGTTGGTCGCGGTGCCGTCGAGATCGAGCAGGATGTACTCGTCCGTCGACGATCCATCAGGCCAGAGGTGCACCTCGGAGCGCGCGGCCACGTGCGGGACGACATCGTCCTGCGCCGAGATGGATGCGTCCGCCGGCACCCGAGCGATCGCTTCGGAGAGCGCGAGCACGCGCGGCGATCCACGGAAGGTCGCGTCGATGGGCTGCCCCGGGCCCCACGGCGACGGGAGCTTGCCCGCGAGATGCAAGACCATCAACGCGAGCCATCCCGTGGCCGCGAGCCTGCGCGCGTTGCGCCACTTGTCGGTGGGCACCGAAGCCAAGGCGAGCACCGCCGTCACCGCCACGACGGGCGCCACCGGCATGCCGTACGGATAGTGAACGCTCCACTTGTGCCACGAGCTGCTGAGGAGCTGAATGGCGAGCTGCGGCGCGCCCAGCACCAAAGGCCACGCGGCCCGGCGCGGCATGCGCAACGCGAGCAGACAGAGCGGCACGGCCCCGCTCAAGAGCTCGGCGACGTAGCGCGCGCGTCGCGGATCGAGGAGGGTCGAGAGCACGCCGACCGGCTTGGCTGCGCCCGATCGCGCCGCATCGCCCGCGGCCCCGCCGAGGTACGAATAATTGGCGACGTAGTGGAACGATTGCCCGCCTCCACCGAAGGCCGGAATCACCACGAAGATCTCCAGCGCCGACACCGACAGCGCCGCGATGCCGAGCGCGATCGCAGGCAGCGCGCGGCGCTTGCCCTGACGCACCACCCAAGCCAACGCCGCGGCCGCGACGAGGATCCCCATCTGCTCGCGGAGCAGCATCGCGAAGAGCGCGCCCAGCGCGAGCCCGCGCGACGAGTCCACCTCCACGGCCCACGCCATCACCGCCACCGGCAACGCGCACAGCGCGAGCACGTGGAAGTCCGCGAGCTGTCCGAGCACGAGCTGCGGCCCCAGCAGCATCGCCGCCGCCGCGAGCAGACCGATCACGGCGTCGCCCGTGATCCGCCGCGCGATCGCGTCGATCGGCAGCGCCGCCGCTGCGACGCAGAGGCTCTCCGCCATCCACAGCCACACGGGCGACGGCGCGATCCGATAGAACGGCGCCAGCACCGCGAGCGCCGGCTCGAGGTGCGTCGACCACTGATGTGCGCGCTCCAAGCTGTTCCAAGGCGTGAAGCGGTGGGCCACGTTCCACAGCACCGAGTGGTACGCGCCGAGCTCGAAGGTCCCCGATCCGAAGTGCTTGTGCCGCAGGAACGACCACGCGAAGAGCGCCATCGCGTACGCGGCCGCGAGCGGGATCAAGAGCGGATGGCGCGGCGGCGCCGGAGCGGCGCTGTAGCGAAGCGATCGTCCCGACAGCGGCGTCGGTCGCGTCGACAGCGGTGCTCTCGTCGACAGCGGTGATCGCGTCGACAGTGGCGGGCGAGCCGAAGGCGCGGGGAGCGCTTCCTCACCGGGGAGCGGCCTCTCGGTGGTCATCGCGCGCCCAATCTACCAGCCCCATTCCAAGCGCCAGCGCGGGCCCCCTCAGGATCATCGCGCCCCGGCCACGCGCTGTGCTACGTCCTGGGCTCACGTCCCATGGCCTCTTCGACGACATCGGCGACCACCGCGCGGCCCACGGCTCCCCTCCACGAGCGCCTGCGAACGCTTGCGGGCACGCTCGAGCGGCAGTTTCTGGGCAAGGACGAGATCATCCGTCTCTTGATGATCGCCGTCGTCGCAGGCGAGCACTGCGTGCTCCTCGGTCCGCCCGGCACGGCGAAAAGCGCGTTGATCCGCAGCCTCGCCGAGCTGATGCAGGCCCGCTATTTCGAGTATCTCCTGACACGATTTACGGAGCCCAACGAGATCTTCGGCCCCGTCGACATCGCCGCCTTCCGTGAGGGCGTCTACAAACGCAACACGGCGGGCATGCTGCCCGAGGCGGAGATCGTCTTCCTCGACGAGGTCTTCAAGTCGAACAGCGCCATCCTCAACGCGCTGCTCACGCTCCTCAACGAGCGCAAGTTCACGAGCGGCGGCCAGATCCTCCGCGTCCCGCTCATCAGCGTCTTCGCGGCCTCGAACGAGGTGCCCGGCGACGAGACGCTCAACGCCATCTTCGACCGCTTCCTCCTCCGCGTCCATTCGGACAACCTCGACGCGTACCACTTCAACGAGCTCCTCCAGCGCGGCATCCAGCACGAGATCCGGCAGATGGCGGGCGAAGAGCAGCGCCCCGTCGTCGCCGCGCGCGAGCTCGCGGATCTCGGCCGCTCCTTCGGCGGCCGCATGAACTTCTCGGACGCGTTCCTCTCCGCGTACAAGGGCTTGGTCTTCCAGATCCGGGCCGAGGGCGTGAGCCTCTCCGATCGGCGCGTGGTGAAGATGCTCAAGCTCTTCGCGGCCAGCGCCTACCTCGACGGGCGCGACGTCACCGACGCGTCGGACTTCTTCGTCCTCAAGCACATCTGGAACAACCAGGATCAGGCCGCCATCCTCGAAGGCATCGTGCAGCCCGTGCTCGAGGCCTTCTTCCGCGAGCACCCCGATCGCCGTCGCGTCGGCGCGCTCGGCGTCGGCGTCGAAGCGCTCGCCGGCGAGATCGATCGCATCCGCCAGATCCTCACGGGCGGCTCCGCCCTCGGCGACGTGCAGCTCTTCAGCCAGCTCAAGGCCCTCGGCGAGATCAAGACGGCCCTCGCCTCGATCAACGATCCCAAGGCCCGCGAGCTCGAGTCCCGCGTCTCGCAGCTCCTCGAAGCATCGTTCCGCAGCGGCCGCTTCGCGCAGATCTGATCAACGCCACGCCGAAGATGCGGGCGCAGATCGAAGCCCGATCTCTCGCGCGTCTTTGCGCCTCAGCGTTAATCGCTGCTCCTCTGCGCGACAACCACACGCTCAATCGAGCTTGATCCGCCCGCCGTCGCCCGACGCACGCGCCACGACCGCGTCCCGCTCGCTCGATGCATCCGCACCGCGCGCGGGCGGCCCGCCGCGGCTCTTCGCGAGCCCAGGGCCGAGGCGCGTGCGGCTCCGGCGGAACGCGTGCTCGATGCGGCGATCGATGCGCGCGTCGAGCGTCGCGAAGATCTCGGGGCACGTGCAGAAGCCGTACGCGGCGCGGAACGCGCGCACGCTCCCTTCGATGCCGGCGAGCGCGGGCGTGAGGCTCCCAGCGCGCTCGGCGTCGGAGACGAGGCGATCGATGCGCAGGAGCAGCGCCTTCCGGCTCGCGACGGAAGGCCGCACCGCGTCCACGCGGATCTCGCAGCCGAGCCATTCGATGCCGCCGGCGACCGCGCCCATCGCGGCCTTCTCCGGCTCGCGCGTCGGATCGTAGGCTCGGAGGCCGAGCGCCGCGAGCCGATCCTGCGCGCCGGAAAACGCCTTCTTCACGTGCGCGGCCCGCGGTCCGAGCAGCAGAAAATCGTCGACGTAGCGCAGGCACACCATGCCGCGCCCATTCATCACGTCGTCGAAGTCACGCAGGAGCACGTTGCCGAGCAACGTGGAGAGCGCGTTCCCCTGCCCCACGCCGCGTCGCTCGCCGGGGAACAAGGTGGCGTCGTCGCCCAGCTCGCTCGCGTTCCCGAGCTCGGTCGCCGTGGCGCGATCGACGAGACGCGCGAGCCGTTCATCACCGGCGACGCGCGCGATCTCCGCGACGGCACGATCCCGCGGGATGGCGCGGAAAAACTCGGCGATGTCGGATCGCACGTAAAACACGGCCCCATCGCGAACCGCCGCCAGCGCCGCGGCCGCAGCGGCCGGCACGCCGCGGCCCGGCAGGCCACCGAAGCTCGTCCCCGCACCCAGGCAGAGATCGGCGACGGCGGGGATCTGCAACAACACCTCGAGGATGGCGCGCGTGACCACGCGGCTCTCGATGGGCGCGACCACGATCGGCCGCGGCTTCTTCCCGCGACGCGCGCGCGCCACACCGAGCGAGGGTGCGAAGAGAAAACGATCGTCCGCGAGCTCGTCGGCCACGCGGGCGAGGCGCCGATCGACGTCCTCCGCGAAGCGCCGCGCTTCATCGCGGATCGCAGGAGATGCGCTCGACTCCGCGGAGCGCCGCACGTGGTCCCACGCCGCGCGCAAGGCAGCGGCGGACACGACGCGATCGAAGGGCGAAGAAGCAGAAGATTGGTGCGCTGCCGAGGCCATCGGTGAGTCCGCTCAGGCGCTCCGAACGAGAGAACGTCTCCAGGCAAGGCGAGCCATCGAGGCTCCTCCTCCAGCAAGACCTCGTGAAACCGCCTTCCGAACCGCTTCGGGCCGGCCGGTCGATCCGCGCGCAGCTCGCGTCGTTCAGGCGTTGGAATACGCCTTCGCGCGGGCCCGTGCGTCTCGCCGGCCGGCTCGTTCGGTTTAGGTCGGCGTTCGAGAACCTCGCCGCACGTCGATCCTGCACCGGCGCCCTCTAGAGCTGGAGAGCCCGGGCCGGTTCGACGTGCCAGGAGCGGCGTCGGGATCTCCCAATCCCAACTGCCGGTAGGTTCTGTCCGACGACTGCTGCGCGCCCCGCATCAGCGGTCGAGCTCGCTCGAAATACGAGAGTATTCCTCGCTCGCTCTTCCTAGCTGCGATGCGCTCGCGACGTCGTCCGACCGAACCCAATGCCTCGCGCGCGGCCAGATCCAGAGCAGCCCGAGACCGTCCGATGGCATCCAGCAAGGACCGGACGCCGGCCTCATTTCGGGGCGGCTGCGCGAGAGTGCTCTCGGCGGGCGACCGCGGGATCCACCCGCGACCGTCCCGACCTCGGCGCTCCATGAACGAAGCGCCGAGGCTCACCCTGCGTCCCGACCAGCGCCGCCGTCGTGACGACGACGGGGCCCGATCGGGGAGAGCGCCTAGAAGCAAGCCCATCCTTGCCCACGAAGGAGGCTTCCGTCAAGCAGAACTGAACTCTTGTTCAGTGTTTTCTCTTTCCAAGCGAAATCATGGATGAAAATCACTGAACAAGAACCTGCTCATTCAACCCTCGCGGCGGCGGGGGCGGCGGTCGCCGGCCCCCTTCGGCGCCTCGCGCGCGGGGCGCTCCGAGGCCCCCTCGCGCCCGGAAGAACGGCGTCGATCCTCGCGGCCCTCGGTGGACCGACGCTCACCGCGCGGTTGCTCGCGTGACGTGGAGCGCCCGCGATCCGCACGCGCCGCGGAGCGGCCACGCTCGCCCGAAGCACCACCGCGCTCGACGGAACGATCCGCGCGTGCAGGCGGTCGACCGCGATCCGCGCGCGCCGGTGCGTGCCCGCGCTCTCCATGCGCATCCTCACGCGCAAACGAACGACCGCGCTCCCCGCGCGCCGGTGCGCGACCGCGCTCTCCACCCGCATCCTCACGCGCAAACGAGCGACCGCGCTCCCCGCGCGCCGGTGCCCGTCCTCGCCCGGCCTGCGCTTCCTCGCGTCCCGCAGAACGACTGCGCCCGCCGGCGTGGCCGCGCTCCGCGGAGGTCTCCTCGCTGCGCGTCGCGCGCCCGCGATCGACGACGCTCTCTGCAGCACGCGGTGCGCGCGCGCGCCCGCGCTCGGCTCGCGTCTCTTGGCCACGCTCGGCGCGACCGCGCTCGCCGCCGCCGCCGAAGCGCCGGCCACCGCCGAAGGCTTCACCGCTTTCCGTGCTCTCGCGACGTTCGCCGCGCGCGTCCTCGCGGCCGTGCGGGCGGCGTCGCTCGCCTTCGTCACGCGCAGACGCGGCCGCGCTGCGCGGCCCACGCCGGGCTCGATGCGAGGACGCCTCGACGTGATCGCCGAGCGCGGCGCCGCGGATGCGCTTCGGCACACCGTACGTCTTGCGCAGCGCTTCGAGCTCGTCGACCGTGAGCGAGCGGAAATCACCGGGCCGCAGGCCCTCGTGCGAGATCCCCGCGAAGCTCACGCGCGCGAGGCGCATGACGGGGAAGCCCGTGGCCTCGCCCATGCGACGGATCTGTTGGTTGCGACCCTCGCGGATGGTGATCTCGAACCAGGTCTTGTCGTCCTCGTGGCGGATCAAGCGCACCTCGGCGGGCAGCGTGCGGCCGTCTTCGAGGTCCACGCCGCGCGCCCAGCGCTCGAAATCCTCCTCGCCCATCTGGCCCTTCACCTTGAGCACGTACGTCTTCGGCACGCCGCCGCGCGGGTGCAGGAGGCCGTTGGCGAAGTCACCGTCGTTGGTCGCGAGGAGCACGCCGCTCGTCGCGAAGTCGAGCCGCCCCACCGGATAGAGGCGCGATCCCGCCGCGGCGAGCAGCTCCGCGACGGTGGGCCGGCCCTCCGGATCGCTCAACGTGGAGACCACGTTGCGCGGCTTGTGCAGCACGATGTAACGCGCCGCCTCGGCCACCAAGCGGCGGCCGTCGACCTCGATGGTGTCGCTCCGTGGATCGGCCTTGGCGCCGAGCTCCGTGACGATGCGGCCGTTGACGCGCACCCGGCCGTTCTGAATCAGCTCTTCGCCGGCGCGACGGGAGGTGACGCCCGCCCGCGCGATGATCTTCTGCAATCGTTCCTGCATGGCTCTGCTCTCTCGTGCTCCCGCGGGATCCCGTGATAAGCACGGGCCATGCGCCGCGTCGACAAACCTTGGGGGCACGAGCTCGTCTGGGCCGAGACTGCCCGCTATGTGGGCAAGATCCTGCACATCCAAGCCGGGCACCGTCTCTCCCGCCAATACCATCGCGTGAAGGAAGAGACCCTCTTCGTGCAGACCGGCGAGATGGACCTCGAGGTCGGCCCCGCCGAATCCGTCGAAATCCGCCGGATGAAGGCGGGCGACGTCTTCCACGTCGTCCCCGGCACCATCCATCGCATGGTCGCCGTCACCGACGTGGACGTCCTCGAAGTCTCCACCCCCGAGCTCGACGACGTCGTCCGCCTGGAAGACGTCTACGGCCGCGAAGGCACCAACGCGCCTTAGTCAAAGTGCTCAGGAACGAGGGCTCCGCGCGTACCTCAGCTTGAGTCAAAGGACTCGCGTCCTTTCCCCCATACCTCGAACCACCCTCGCCTTCTGGAACGTCGCGCCGCTTCGGGCGTCGCCGACACGTTCGCTCGACTTCATCACGCGCCGCCTGACGTCGACGTCGAGCCGCGCGCCGAACGTCTTCCGGCTCCATCACTGGTCTCGCCTGCCGTGGTCGCAGCGCCTCCGGCGCACGTTCGACCTCGAACCGCTCGGGCGGCCGGCCGTGGCCGGCCAGTGGCCGGCCACGTATGCGTGGCCGCATGGGCAATCGACCGCCCGAAAAAGCTCGGATCGCGCGGTGCGGACGCCAGGGGCACGGTGCCTGCAGTGCGCAGCGCCCCGACCCCAAGAAGCTGGAACATGCCCAATCCCCCGCTTTTCACCAATTGCAAGGTCCCCCACATCAAGGCGCGATCCACGCGATCGGTGCGTTGACATTTCAGGAGATTCAGAAGGAGTCTCAAGGAATTTCCTGAAGCAACGCAGCGCCTGGAGGACGTGGGATGCACGAGGCGATTCGTTCCGCCCCTAATCGAGCTGCAAGCGCGGCGCGTCACCGACTGACGATGCTCGAGGGCTTCGCGGCGAAGTGGCGTGACATCGGACTGCTCCCCGCGCCGAGCCCGAAACAGAAAGCGCTCGTCTTCGTCAACGCCCCCGAGCTGATCGCCGAAGTGCTGATCGGCAAGTCGGCGTGTTTCGAGAAGTCGGAGTTTCAGCGGAGTGTGATTGGAGCGCCCGATCGGCTCGGCAGCGGCCTGCTCACCAGCAGCAACGAGGACCACCGGTCGCAGCAGCGGCTCATCGGAGAGGCGTTCAAACCCACACGGCTCCAGGACTACACGCAGATCCTCGCCGAGTGCGCGCGCGACCTCCAAGCGAGCTGGGCCGACGGCGCAGAGATCGATGTCCCCGCGGAGGCGATGCGTCTCGCGACGCGCACGCTCGGCCTTTCGCTCTTCTCCACGGACATGTCCCCCGACGGGCTCGACGATCGCGTCGATCGTGCGACGGCGACCGTGGCCGACTCGATCACGAGTCGCTACGTCGGAAGCGCGCGCCAGCAGATGCGAGCGGAGTCGCTGGAGAATGCATCCGCGTGGCTGCGCACCTACCTCGCCGGGCTCATCCGAAGTCGCGTCGACGCTCCGCGCCGAGGACGCGACGACCTGCTCGATGTGCTGCTCTCCGCGCGCGCGTCGACCGCCGGCGTCGATCCCTGGGACGACGAGCAGCTCATCTACGACATCGGAACGATCCTGCTCGCCGGAACGGAGAACCCCAAGAACTCCACGGCGTGGGCGCTGCACCTCCTCGCGGCCCACCCGGAGGTGAGAGCTCGGCTCGTCGCCGAGGTGGACGGCGTGCTCGAGGGGCGCTTGCCTACGCACGCCGACCTGGGCCGCCTCACGTATACCCAGCAGGTCTACAAGGAAGTGCTCCGCCTCTGGCCGCCCGGATATGCCTTCAGCAGGACGGCTGTCCAGCCGGTGACCGTCGGCGGGATCGACATCCCGGTCGGCGCCGAGGTGCTCGTCTCTCCGTACGTGCTGCATCGACGCGCGGACCTCTATCCCAATCCCACGGTCTTCGATCCCGATCGGTTCGCGCCGAGCACCGAGAGGCGCCTGCATCGCATGGCGTATCTGCCGTTCGGCGCCGGGCCGCGGGCATGCATCGGCGGCGGATTCGCGATGATCCAAGGACCGATCACGCTCGCGGTCCTCGCGCAGTCGGTCCTGCTCGATGCCGTGCCTGGTCAACACGTCGAGCCCGAGCCCATGGTGACCATGCGGCCATCGGCGTTCACCATGCGGGTCCGGCGACGTCCCGAAGCGCCGGAGGTCCGATGATCGCCATGGCGCGTCTCGGCTGGGCCGGGATCCGGGCGCTCGGCGGCCCCGCCGTCGGGCCGCTCGACGTCTCCCGCATTCCATTGCGTGTCGTCCCGATGGACCTGGACGCGTTCGGCCACGTCACGAACTCCCGGTACCTGTCGATGATGGACGCCGGTCGCATGGATCTCGTGGTGCGGAGCGGCTGGGCGCGCGTCGCGTACCGCGAGCGCGTGCTGCCTCTGGTCGGCGCGGCGTACCTTCGGTTCAAGCAGCCCCTCGTGCTCTGGGATCGCGTCGAGCTCGAGACGCAGGTGGTCTGCTGGGACGAGAAGTACTTCTTCATCGAGCAGCGATTCAGGCGCGCGAAGAGAATCTGTGCGCTCGGCCTGGTCCGGATGCTCTTCACGAGCGAGCGCCGTCACGTCGCGCCGGCGTCGATGATCGCCCAATCCGGACGCGACACGTCGTCACCCCCGATGCCGGAATGGATCACCCGGTGGTGTGCGATGGAGCGTGCCGCTTGAGCATTCTGGAGAGTGACGCTCGGACGTGGGTCGACGTGGTTCGTGGTCACGCCGAGCGGACGCCGGCTGCGATCGCGTTCACGTTCCTCGTGGACGGTGAGGAGGACGAGGAGCACCTGACGTTCGGCGAGCTCGATCGGCGCGCGCGCTCGGTTGCGGTCGCCCTCCGCGACGCTGGTTACACCGGCCGACGCGTTCTCTTGCTGTACCCGCCCGGCCTCGACTTCATCGTCGCGTTCGTCGGCTGTCTTTACGCACGCGTCGTGGCGGTGCCGGTCTATCCGCCCGACCCGTTTCGCTTGGAGCGCACGGTGCCGCGACTCTCGGCGATCAGCGAAAGCGCCGGCGCGCTGGCGATCCTCACGACGCGAGCGATGGTCGCTCTCGCGCCGGTGATGCTGACCCACGCGCCCGAGCTCGCCGCGTTGCCGCTGCTCGCCACGGACGCCTTCGACGACGCGCCCGAGCGCTGGAACGGAAGCGACGCGACGTGCCACGACGTCGCCTTCCTCCAGTACACGTCGGGCTCGACGGCGAGCCCGAAGGGCGTCGTCATCACGCACCGGAACGCGACCGCCAACGTTCGGATGATGGCCGAGGTCGGAGGGCACGACCGCGACACCGTCATCGTGTCGTGGCTCCCGGCGTACCACGACCTCGGGCTCATCGGCGCGATCCTCCACCCTCTGCACCTCGGCGCGCGGAGCGTTCTCTTCTCTCCCATCGCGTTCATCGAGCGCCCCATGCGCTGGCCGCGAGCGCTCGCGCGACATCGTGCGACCGTGACCGCAGCGCCCAATTTCGCGTTCGATCTGTGCGTGAGGAAGTCGACGCCCGCAGAGCGCGCCAAGCTCGATCTGAGCGCTCTCCGCATGCTCATGGCCGGAGCGGAGCCCATCAATCCAACGACACTGCGCCGCTTCGCCGAGGCTTTCGGGTCGAGCGGCCTCGACACCGGCGCGTTCTTCATCGGGTACGGCCTCGCCGAGGCGACGTTGTCCGTCTCCGCAGGTTGGCCGGGCAGCGGTCTGATCCGATCGTTCTCTTCCGCCGCGCTCTCGGAAGGCCGCCTCGAGGCCATCGATGAAAACGCGGGCGGAGCACGGGAGGTGGTGAGCTGCGGCTGGCCTCTGCCGCATCAACGCGTCCTCGTCGTCGATCCCGAGAGCCACGTGCCCTGCGAGCCGGGGCGCGTCGGGGAGGTCTGGGTCTCCGGACCCAACGTCGCGTCGGGCTACTGGAACCGGCCCGAAGAGACCGACGCCACCTTCGCCGCGCGCCTCGCGACGGGCGAGGGTCCGTTCCTCCGCACCGGCGATCTCGGAGCGTTCCACGCGTCGGAGCTCCTCGTCGTCGGGCGGCGCAAGGACCTGATCATCGTGAACGGACGCAATCACGCGCCCCAAGACATCGAATGGACGGTCCAGCGAGCGCATCCGAAGCTTTCGACGAGCAGCGCAGCGGCGTTTGCCGTCGCGAGGGACGGAGCGGAAGAGCTCGTCGTCGTCGCGGAGCTGCCGTCGAGCGTCGATGCGCGGGAAGCAGAGGAGGTCGAACGCGCGGCGCGGAGGGCGGTCGCGCGGGAGCACGATCTACGGCTCGCGCGGGTCGTGTTCGTGGCGGCGAAGAGCCTGCCCAAGACCTCCAGCGGGAAGCTGAAGCGCAGCGCTGCGCGAGATGCGTACATGAACGGCTCGCTCGACGTGAGCGCGACGGCGAAAGAAGGAACGGGCTGATGGCATTGTCGAAAGACGACATCGAGCGATGGCTGGTCGAACGCATTGCGGCCTCGATGCGGGTCTCTCCCGCGGAGGTCCCTCGTGAGGAGCCCTTCACCGAGCTCGGCCTCGACTCGGTCGACGCGGTCTCGCTGGTCTCCGAGCTGCGCGAGTGGGTGGGCCTCGAGCTCCCCGTGACGCTCTTCTACGAGCAGCCGAACATCGTCGCGCTCTCGCAGCATCTCGCCGCGCAACGCAATGCCTGAGCTTGCCTTGCCGACACGATGAGAGTCGCGATCATCGGCGGTGGCGCGAGCGGTGTGGTCACGGCGTATCTGCTGGCGGGAATCCACGACGTCCACCTGTTCGAGAAGACCCGCATGCTCGGAGGCAACATCCGCACGCTGAATCGGAACGTGAGGAGCGCGTCGCTGCCGCGCGGGGTCCACGTCGAGAACGGCGTTCTCGGGTTCCATCAGGGCACCTATCCGACCTTCCATCGGTTGATGAGCGAGCTCGGCATCGAGCTGACGAGCTTCGCCATGCACAACGGGATGTTCCTCGAGAACGGTCGGTCTCTCCTGACGCCACCTCCTCGCGCACCGGCGGGCGAGGTTCTCGCCTCGGCCCCGAAGCGCCTCGCCTCCGCGACGGCGCGATCGTCGTCCTCCGCCGGGCGCGACGGGCCGGTCAGCACGATCTTGAAACAGCCCACGTCCGTCGGCGAGCGAATGATCCGAGCGAGCCTGATGCTGGCCTATTCGACGCCCTACGAGCGAACGCTGGATTTCCCGCTGGTGCTCGCAGACGAGCACCTCTCGCGCGTCGTGAGCCCATGGTGGAGCGCGATTCCCGGGGGCGTATACAGTTACGTCGAGCGGATCCTGGAGCGCGTGAGCGCGCGCATCCACATCCACCTCGGCGCTGACATCGCGCGTGTGAGGCGGGGTCCCTCCGGCGTCGAGCTGCGCTTCACGAGCGGCGAGATGCAGCGCTTCGACAAGGTCGTCTTCGCGACGCCCCCGCGGGGCCGCGCGAGCTGCTCGAGGACATGTCGAACGCCGAAGCGCGGCGGTTCGCCGCGTGGACGACGCACGCGTTCACGACGACGGCGCACTCCGATGTCTCCTTCTACGCGCCGTACGGGTCCCCTGCCCTTTCACCGTGCGACTTCTTCCTCAAGAGCGACGGATCGTTCGGATACAACACGAACCTGAACCGTGGGTATGGGCTCGATCCGTCGACCCCGTACAGCTTCGCGCACGGCATGGACGACGTCATTCGTCCCGAGACCGTCCTCGACCGGTTCACGCACGCGATGCCCGTTTACACGGTGGAGGCCGTTCGTCATCGCGACGAGATCCGCGAGACCAACGGCGAGAATCACACGTTCCACGCAGGGGCGTACCTGGGCGGTGGGCTCCACGAGGGCGCCGTCGCATCGGCGCTCGCGGTCTCGCAAGCGCTCGGCGGAAGGGACCTGCCCCCGAGCCCGCATGCTGGAGGTCTCTGATGTGCGGCTTCGTCGCGGGTGTCAGTCGTAGCGGCGCGGCCATTTCGCGCGAGACAATCGAGGCGATGGCCGCCACGCTGTCGCATCGCGGTCCGGACGAGCGAGGCATCGCGGGGATGGCGTCGGACCGCGTGGTCTTCGCCCATACCCGCCTGTCGATCGTCGATCTCGCCCACGGGCAACAACCGATGTCGACGCCCGACGGCCTCGTCACGCTGACCTACAACGGCGAGATCTACGACTGCGACGAGCACCGGCGCGACCTCGCTCGCCGGGGCTACGTGTTCTCGACACGATCCGACACGGAGGTGATCCTCGCCATCTACCTCGTCCATGGTGTCGACGGCTTCCGCCTCCTCAACGGCGAGTTCGCGTTCGTTCTCTACGACGCCCGTCTCGATCGGGTCGTCGCGGCGCGCGACGCCGCAGGCGTCAAGCCGCTCTACTGGTACGAGGACGCCGAGGGGATCTTCTTCGCGTCCGAGATCAAGGCCCTGTTCGCTCGTCCGGCGACGCGCCGTCGATTCTCGAGCAGCTATCTCACGGGGCCGCTCTTCGGGGTGTTCTCCCCGACGGCCACGCCGTTCGCCGGCGTGCTCGCGCACGAGCCCGGAACGGCGCGCATCCTCGACCGCGCGACGAACGAGACGCGCGTGGTGCGCTTCTTCGACGAGTATCCGGTCCCCGACGAGGCTCCGACCTTCGACGAATGGGTCGAGGAGATCCGCGCCGGCGTGGACCGAGCGGTCAAGCGGCGACTGGTCGCCGACGTTCCGGTCCAGCTCTACCTGTCCGGCGGGCTCGACTCTACTTCGGTGCTGTCGACGATGGTCGCGGCCGGTGCGAGCCCGAGGGCGTACTCGATCTCGTTTCCTGGGACGGAGTACGACGAGTCGGCGAGCGCTTCGCGCATCGCACGGCACTTCGGAGTCCCTCTCGAGCGGGTCGAATGTCCGGTCGAGATGCTCGCTTCGAACCTCGAGGCGGCGCTCTTCCACGTCGAGATGCCGGTGATCAACCCGGGGTTCGTGGGCAAATTCATCCTCTCCGAGGCCGTCCGGGCGCGCGGCGACAAGGTCTGTCTGACGGGGGAAGGAGCCGACGAGGTCTTCGTCGGCTACGCGTGGTTCAAGCTCGAGATGATCTGGCGGATGCAGCTCGAAGGCGGAGCCGCCGCGCAGAAGGCCGACGCGCTCTACGAGGACTTCCTGAAGCTCGAGCGCCTCTCGGAGGGATTCCACTGGACGCGCCACGGCAACATCCGGAATGCGCCGAGGACCTTCGGCTATCCGTGCCTCCACGAGATCCGCGCGGGTCAGTACGCGCGCCTCATCCCGCGGGTGTACCAGACAGAGCGGCTCGGGATCGTCGAAGGAGACGGGCCATTGAAGTCGCTCCGGGAGACCTACGATGCGGAACGACTCCGAACGATGGAGCCGTTGCACGTCAGTCGCCTGTTCACGATGGTGCAGTTCGGCGCGTACATCACGCCGACGCTCGGCGATCGCGTCGAGCTCGCCCACAGCGTCGAGTGCCGGACGCCGTACACGGATCTCGATCTCCTGAACCTCGCCAATCGGATCCCCGCGCGTCACTTCGTCGGCGTGGACGACCTCCGGGAGAAGCGCCTCCTGCTCGAAGCAATGCGCCCTCGGCTCCCACCGTTCATGAGGTCGGTACGAAAGCACGCCTTTCAGTCGACCGATTGGGCGTCGTTGCTCGCGACTGCGCCGGGCCGACGGCTCACCGAGGAGTACCTCTCCTACGGGGCGGTTCGTGATGCCGGAGTCCTGAGGCCTGGCACCGTCCAGCTCCTCCGCGCGGTCGTTGCCGGGCTCCCACGAACGAGCCCGTGGCGGAAGAAGGCGGATGCGCTCCTCGGGGTGTGCCTCGAGCTGCAAATTCTCGAGCGATCGCTCATCGCGTCCCGTCCCTCGGCGGGGGCGATGGCATTCGTGGATCGCAGCCCTCGAAGCGGCCGGGAGCAAGCAGCAGCGAACAGGAACGCATAGCGCTCCCCAAGGTCCGCGTTTCGGAGTCACAGCCCGGGGTTTGGGGCCGCTTGCGGCCCCTTCGTGACGCCATGCTCTGTCTGACGACGTCGCGCGCGCACCGCAGCCAAATCAGCGGTCAAACGCTCGCTGATTTAGCGAGAGCGAGCTCGACCGACGATGCGGGGCGCGCAGCAGTCGTCAGACAGACCCTAGCGGCCGGCGCGCCAGGGCTCGTCGTCGTGCTCGATGCGCACGAGGACGGCGGTGATGTTGTCCTTCCCGCCGGCGGCGTTGGCGCGGTCGACGAGGGCGGCGCATGCCTCGGTAAGGACGGCAGTGCCTTCGAGGATCTCCGCGAGCTCTTCGTCGGAGACCAAGCCGTGCAGGCCGTCGGAGCAGAGAAGGTAGACGTCGCCGGGCTCGCTGCGCTCGACGCGCAGCTCGACGTCGACGGTGGGCGCGATGCCGAGCGCGCGCGTGATCACGTTGCGCGGGAGGTACGCGAGATCGGTCGCCGAGAGATCGGGGCGCTCCAGGAGCGCATCGGAGACGAGCGAGTGATCGCGCGTGAGCTGCTCCAGGTGCCCGCGGCGCAGGCGATAGCAACGGCTGTCCCCGGCGTGGGCGACGTGAAAGACGCCGCTCTCCTTGTGGAAGGCGGCGGCGACCACGGTCGTCCCCATTCCCCGGTGCGCGCGCGAATCATCGGCCCGCGCGAAGATTTTGGCGTTGGCTTGGGTGACGGCGGCGCGGAGCCGATCGCCGAGGGGCGTGCTGCCGTTGAGCTCCGCCTTCCCTTCCCCATTGCGGAAGTACGAAGCGATCGAGCTCGCGGCCATGCGGCTCGCGACCTCACCCGATTGATGCCCGCCCATGCCGTCGGCGACGACGTACACGCTGAATTCGGGCAGCAGGATGAAGCGATCTTCGTTGTGAACCCGCTGTTTGCCAACGTCGGAGAGCCCAGCCGCGATCGCGCGCATCCGGACGGCATTCTAGAGCGAGCCACGACCTGGTGGGCACATTTCTCGGTGAGATCGTCGCAATCGTGGGGAGCGGGGCCGTCCGGTCCGCCGGCCGGCGCCCGGGGCGGCCTCCCGTGGCGTCCATTTCAATCGCCCGGGGTGAAGACCGGCTCACCGAGGTTGACCGAATATCATCCTGATTGAATTCGCGCGTTGTCCCTGCAACCAACCTGCCCGACATGGTCCGCTCCGGCCTCCTCGCCGCGTTCGCCCTCACCTTGCTCGCGAGCTGCGCCGACGACGCGCGTCCTCCGTGCGCGCCCGGCCAGCCCGGCTGCGGCGTCGGGCTCGATCCCACCGCGGACCCGCGCTTCGTCGGCCCAGGCATGACCGGCGGTGAGCTGCCGCATTGGCCGATGTTTCATCACGACGCGCAGCACACGGGCCGAAGCCCCATCGCGCCGCCGTCGGCCGGGATCCTCAAATGGAGCTTCCAGACGGGAGGCGAGATCTGGTCTTCGCCGGCCGTCGGCCTCGACGGCACGGTCTACATCGGGTCGCTCGATCACAGCCTCTATGCGGTCACGCCGGGCGGCAAGCTCAAGTGGAGCTTCGAGACCATGGCGTACATCTATTCGTCGCCCGCGGTGGCGGGCGACGGCACCGTCTACGTCGGCTCGGTCGACGCGCATCTCTACGCCATCCGCGACGGGCAGATGAAGTGGAGCGTGCCGCTCTACAACTGCGCCTTCTCCTCGCCCGCGCTCGCGCACGACGGCACCGTCTACGTCGGCTCGAACGCGTGGAAGATGCTCGCCGTCTCGTCCACGGGCCAGATCAAATGGGAGTACCAAGCCAAGGCCGGCATCTCGGCGACACCGACGATCCTCGCGAACGGCGTGGTGCTCATCGGCTCGGACGACGCGCGCATCTACGCCGTGCGCCCCGATGGAAGCGACGCGGGCCGGTTCGAGACGCGCGGCCCCGTGCGCTCCTCCGCGGCCGTGGGCCGCGATGGAACCATCTACGTCGGCTCCGACGACGGTCAGCTCTACGCCTTCGATCCCCGCGGCAAGCTGCGCTGGACCTTCACCACCCAAGGCCTCGTGCAATCGTCGCCCGCCGTCGCGCCCGACGGCACCATCGTGGTCGGCGCCTCCGATCGCAACATCTACGGCGTGTGGCCCAACGGCCAGCTCCGCTTCCGCGTGCCCACCAGCGCGCCCGTCGCCTCGTCACCCGCCATCGCCGGCGACGGCACCGCCTACGTCGGGAGCGACGATGGCACCGTCTACGCGATCGGCCCCGCGGGTGACGTGCGCTGGACCTTCAAGACCGGCGCCACGGTGTTCTCGTCCCCTGCCATCGCGCCGGATGGAACGGTGTACGTGGGCTCGGCCGACGGCCGGCTCTACGCGCTCCGCTAGCGGCCCCAAGCTGCCTCGCGCAAAGGGCAGCAGCATCCGTTCATCGAGAGCGCGCTGCCTCTTGCAAAGGGCCGTGGCGCCCGTTGCCCGAGAGCGCGCTGCCTCTTGCAAAGGGCCGTGGCGCCCGTTGCCTGAGAGCGCGCTGCCTCTTGCAAAGGGCGGCGGTGCCCGTTGGTCGAGGCACCGCTCTCCCTGATCAAGGACCCCGCGCGCCCTTTGCCTTGCCCTTGAGGGCGCTCTTGGTGAGCTGGCGGAACGCGTCGAGCACTGGATAGAGCAGCGAGCGCGTCGTGCCGTTGCCCTTCGAGAGCGTGCGCGCGAGCTCCAGGGCGCGGAGGCCGGGGACCACGACCGACTCGGCGGTGGCGAGCGCGTCGTCGTCCATGTGGCGCGCGAGGTCGCGGAGCGTGTCGGCGATCTTCTCCTCGGCCCCGGCGCGTGTGAGGCGACGGTCGAGCAGGTCGACCTCGAAGCGGTCGGGATCCTCGCCGTCGTCCTGATCGCCGAGGACGTCGAACGCCTTGGCGAGCGTGGGATTCTGGCGCAGGACGCCGAACAGCACCGACAGCGGCCCGCCGAGGATCCCCACGCTCTTCCCGGGGCTCGTGCGGCGGCGAGCCTCGTCGAGGCGCTCGAGGCCGGGCCACAGGGCGCGGATGGCCTCGATATGGGACTCGGTCTCCTGCACCCGCGCGGCGATCTGATCGGGCGTGAGCTGGTCGATGTCGACCAGCGCCTTCTTGGTGTTGGGCATCGTCATGTCTCCTTGTGGCGGTGGCGTGTCGCCCGTCACGAGCAGGCACACGTCCGCCGTGGCGGCGATGAGCGCGGCCGCGCGGCTGAGGAAGGCGCGGGTCGGCTCAGCGCTGCGAGGAGGCGCGTGAGGATGCTCGGGATCGAGGCGAAGGGCGCGCCGATGGCTCGGTGGCCCTCTAAGAGATCATCGACGCTGGGTCGGCGGGAGTTGCGTGGGGGATGTCGATTTTTATGTAGGGGGAGCGCGAGGGTGGTTGCTGGACGCTCGGAGTGATGGGCCAGCGAGAGCGCAACGACGAGCACGAGGAACGGGTCACCACGTTGACCTCTCTCGGCGATACTGGAATTGGATGTCCCCTTTTCTCCATGTGCCCGTCGCGGATTGGGTCGCCTCGAATGAGCTCGCGTTTGCCTTCCTCGATCGCTACCCGGTCACACTCGGTCACACACTGGTCGTCACCCGCCGCGTGACCGACGACTGGTTCACGGCGACGGCGGAGGAGCGGCTCGCGGTGCTGCAGCTCATCGAGACCGTGAAGGCGGCGCTCGACGAGCAACTGCACCCCGATGGCTACAACGTGGGCTTCAACGCCGGGCGCGCCGCCGGACAGACGGTGATGCACCTGCACGTCCACGTGATTCCTCGGTACCTGGGCGACATGGATGATCCCCGCGGGGGGTCCGTCATGTCATACCGAGCCAAGGGAACTACCTGCGCACCGCCGCGTCGCTTGCGACGGGCGGTGAGGCGGACCCGTTCGCTCGGCACGTGCTGCCCCTGTTCAGCGAGGCGACGGAGATCGCGCTCGTCTCGGCCTTTGTGCAGGAATCGGGGCTCGATCGGATCCGCCCGGCGCTGCATGGCGCGCTCGCGCGCGGAGCACGCGTCCGCATTGTCACCGGCGACTACCTCGACATCACCCAAGCGAGCGCACTCGAGCTGCTGCTCGACTGGCAGAAGGCGAGCGCGGGCGACGGCGATGCTGATGATGACGCGCCGTCCAGGTTCGAGGCACGGATCGTCGAAGTGGCCACGCTTCCCGGTCGCACCCGATCGTTCCATCCCAAATCGTGGATCTTCAAAGCCCAGAACCTCGGGATCGCGTTCGTCGGGAGCAGCAACCTGTCACGCTCGGCGCTCGATACAGGGATCGAGTGGAACCTGCGCGTGGATCGCGATCGGGATGCCCAAGCCTATGGCCGAATCTGGGATGCGTTCGAGGCAACCTGGCACAACGCGCGTCCGCTCGACGCGAAGTGGATCCACGGTTATGCCGCCCGAGCTCGCGCGGCTGCACATGTGCTGCCCGCGGGAGAGGTGGAGGCCGAGGCCCTGGAGAAGGCCGCGGATCCGCACGGTGTGCAGCTTGAGGCGCTCGGCGCGCTCCGAAAGAGCCGGAATGAAGGGCGTCGGAGAGCGCTCGTGGTGCTCGCCACCGGGCTCGGGAAGACCTGGCTCGCAGTTTTCGACTACCGGGCGTTCCGTGAAGAGATCGGGACCCGGCCGCGGCTCCTCTTCCTTGCCCACCGTCGCGAGCTCTTGCGCCAGGCAGCGAGCAGCTACCGGCGGCTCCTACGCACCGTCGATCCTGGGGCGCGTGTTGGTTGGTTCAACGACGAAGCGAGCGACCTCTCCGCCGATCTGGTCTTCGCTTCGGTGGCGAAGCTCGCCCGTCGCGAGCACCTCGAGAAGCTCTGCGAGCAGCGCTTCGACTATGTGGTCGTCGATGAGGTGCACCACGCTGCGGCGGATTCTTACCGGCGCATCCTGGCCACGCTCGACCCGCGCTTCCTCCTCGGGCTCACGGCGACGCCCGACCGCGCCGACGCGGCCGACATCCTCGGCCTCTTCGACGACTTCATTGCCTACCGGGCGGATATCGCACGCGGGGTCGCGCTGCGCGATCAAACCGGTGGCGAGGTCGGCCTCGTTCCGTTCCGCTACTTCGGAGTCAAAGACGATATCGACTATGAGAACATCCCGTGGCGCAATCGCCGCTTCGACATCGAGGCGCTTGCGGCCGCCGCGGAGACGGAAGCGCGCATGGCCACGCTCTGGCGCGCCTGGCAGGCCCATTCTGGACAGCGATCGCTGATCTTCTGCTGCAGCATCCGGCACGCCGACTACGTGAAGCAATGGCTCGCGGCGCGCGGGGTCCGAGTCGCTGCCGTCTACTCCGGGAGCGGCTCGGACGATCGTGACACCGCGCTCAGCGACCTCGCAGCCGGCAGGCTCGATGCGCTCTGCGCGGTGGACGTGCTCAACGAGGGCGTGGACGTGCCTTCGATCGATCGGGTCGTGATGCTCCGGCCGAGCGAGTCGGGCGTCGTGTTCGTCCAGCAGCTCGGACGCGGCCTGCGCGCAGCGCCGGGCAAGAGCGCCGTGACGATCATCGATTTCGTCGGCAACCATCGCATGTTCCTCGAGCGCGTCCGGACGCTTCTCGTCCTCGCGGGTGGAGTCGCGGCAGCGTCGTTGAGCGGTTTCCTTCAATCGAGGGAGGCGACAGAGCTGCCGGCCGGATGCTCCGTGGATCTCGAGCTCGAAGCGAAGGACATGCTAGCGCGGTTGTTCCGCATCGGCGGCGCGGACGAGATCGAGCGCGTTTACCGCGAGTTGCGGCTCGAGCATGGAGAGCGCCCTACAGCCGGCGAGCTTCAGCGAATGGGATACCTGCCGAGTCGCCTGCGCGAGCGATATGGTGGTTGGTTCGACTTCGTGCGCGCGGAAAATGATCTCAGCCCGGAGCAAGCCAGGGTGATCGATGACGCCTCCGCCTTCCTGCGTGCCATCGAGATCACCGAGATGACGAAGTGCTTCAAGATGGTCACCCTGGCCGTCGTCGTTGAGAGCGGCGGCTTGCTCGCCGGTATTCCCCTCCGCGAGCTGGCGCTTCGTAGTCATGCCATTCTGCGACGATCTCCCGAGCTCTTCGCTGACGTGGCGGAGGACGAGCGCGCTCTCGAGATCGACGCGTCACGAGAGGGACGGTGGCTCGCCTACTGGCGCAAGAATCCGATCGAGGCCTGGACCTCGGAGAAGCGCGACCGCCGCACCTGGTTCCGGCTCGACGGCGACCGCTTCGTGCTCGATGTCGCGCTGGATACCACCCTGGAGCCGGTGCTGGTCGAGCTCACGCGTGAGCTTGTCGACTACCGCCTTGCGCAATACCGCGCGAGAAAGCGACAGGGCGGCGCTTCCCCCGAGGGCTTCGTCTGCAAGGTGACGTGGAACCAGCGTGACCCGATCCTGAAGCTCCCCGCACGCCGAGGAATCGAGCTGCCTTTGGGTGAGACCGACGTCCGGCTCGCCGATGGGCGAGTCTGGCAGTTTCGCTTTGCCAAGGAATACTGCAACGTCGCACGTCTGGCCGGCATGCAGCAGAACCAGCTGCCCGACCTTCTGCGCCGCTGGTTCGGCCCGCGCGCCGGACAACCGGGAACCGCGTTCGAGGTGCGCTTTCACGCGAGCCCAAACGGGCTGTGGGTCGAGCCGGTGCAAGCAACGGTGGTCGAGCTCGCACCGCGCCGCGGAATCATTGCCTATCCCGATCTGCGCGCCGCTGCTGGGCACGCGCAGGGAGCGGCCATCGAGCCTCCGGACCAGGAGCGCGTCATGCTCCCGCTCGACGCCGGCGACCTCGATCTGTTTGCCGTTCGAGTCTCCGGCACATCGATGGACGGTGGATCCGATCCGCTTCGCGATGGCGACTGGGCCGTGTTCCGCACGGCACGAAGCGCGCCCGGCGCAGCGCTCATCGATCGTGTGGTGCTCGTCCAGGTACCGGGTGAGTCATTCGGCAGCCAGTACCAGATCAAGCGGCTTCGTCGCGAAGGCGCTCGCTGGAGCCTCACGTCTGACAACCCATCCGGGCCGACGATCGAGCCGCGCGAGGACATGGTGGTGATCGCGCGACTGGAACACTCCGTGCGCCCAGAAGACCTCGGTCCTGCGGTTGGTTCGGTCATTGAGGAGGCAGATCTGCGCGACCGTTTCGGTCTCGAAACCTTGCCACCGATCTCGGGGCGGTACGGCGGTCACCTGTTCATCTTCATCGACCGGCGCGGTCTACTGCAAGCCCCCGACCGGATTCGCTATCTCGTCTCGCCCGCGCGCCCCGGAGAGACCGCATTCGCGCTCGCCAAGCGTGCTGACGGTGCCTTTCGCTACCTCGGTGTGGCTCGACACGCGGGAGACGACGGGATGTGGGAGCTACACGACGTGGATCACCTAACGTGGCAAGCCTGGGGCGAGGGGCGGGAGGCATCACGCCGCCTGCCCGAGGGAGCGCTGGCTCGCGCCCAGGTGGTCGTCGCAACGCTGCTCGCGCTTCCCGAGGAGCAGCGCGATCTCGTGCGGGCCAATGAACGACGTGCACGCGTCCGGAGGCCCGCGCCACATGGAGGGCTGCGTGTTGACGGCGGACCAGACGGGTTCGCTGAGCGGACGGTGTCACTGCAGGACATCGCGTGGGTAATCGTCGCGGCCGAAGATGTGCGCGAGCACGGAGGTGTGCTTGACGAAGAGCGCGTCAACCGCCTGCGCTACCTGGAGGGAACGCCGAGGGAGTCCACGCGCTGGATCGATACCGGATGGGCCCTCGCCGCCTGGGACATCGCCAAGGATCTCGTGCGTGATCCGGTAGGCACCATATCGCCGCCCGCGCAGGTGCACGGGCCGGATGGGAAATCGCTCGACGCCACGTTTCGGCTGGAGCGCGTCGGGGACGCGATGACGATCGTCTTCGAGTCACGCGGCGGGACGCGCGGCAGCGCCGCCGAGCGGAACGTCGACTACAGCCAAGGGCTCGAGCTGATCCTCGATCGGCTTCGCGCGCTCGACGTTGCGATTGCCGACGTGCTGGTGGAGTCGAAGGCCACGGCGAACCTCACCCCCGAAGACCGACGGGTGCAGGTGGAGGGTGAGAGGTTCCCTATCACCGTCACCGACGCGGCCGCGCTGCGACGGAAGCTGAGCGCGGCACAGGCGCGGGTGGGGCGTGCGGAGGGAGCGAAAGGGGGCGGAAACCAGACGAAGCGGATTCGGATCTACCTGACAGGGCCGAGCGCGAGCCTGGCCCGAGCGAGCTGTTGCACGCCATCGAGCGGGGCGCTTGACCAGCTCACATGCACTCGATCCACGCGAGCACTGGCTAACGTGACTGAGCAGCGGCACCAACGTCCGGCGATAGTGGCGGGAGAGGCGAGCGCGCAACGATAGCCCCCATACCGAGCCCAGCGTTGGTGGCGCGGATGAAGGCCATCCTCGTCCGCACGACGCCGTCGAGGAGCGCGCAGGAAGCAAACGATCGATGCGAGCGGCTCCTCGGCCCAGCTCGTCGCAGCGCCCGACGTGCCCATGCGGCACTTGCTACGACGGCTCGCTCGTCGGCGGCATTCGCCGCCCTCGCGATTGTGCAACCAGCATCGCCCCCACTAGAGTCGGCGGCGCCCATGACCTTCAAATCGGTCTTCATCGCAGTGTTCCTGGGCACGGCATTGATCGTCGCGGCCCTTTTGATCAACAGCCGGCGGCCGAACGTCGAGCGGAGCCAGCCTTCGGCGGCGCTGGTGTCGGCGACCGGCAAGTGCGCCGAGTGCCACCGGCGCGAGGCGTCGGCCGTGGTCCACGAGTTCGAGCGCAGCAAGCACGCGCAGAAGGGCATCAACTGCCTCGACTGCCACCGTCCGGCCCAAGGGCAGGAGGGGATGGATCACCGCGGCTTCACGATCGCGAAGACCCTCACCTCGAAGAACTGCGCGCAGTGCCACGCCGCGGAGTACGAGCAGTTCGCGAGGAGCCGGCACGCCGGGCCTTCCTGGGCCGCCGTTCATGGCCCGAAGGGCTTCTCGCCGGAGCAGATCGCGATCGGCGAGCGGTATCACAAGGGCTGGATCGAGCGGCCCGCGAACCCGATCGGCCAGCTCGAGGGCGACACGGCCATCGCCGCTGGATGCGATGCCTGCCACGCAGTCGGCAAGCCGAACGCGGACGGCTCGTTCGGCACGTGCACCAACTGCCATGCGCGGCATGTCGCGTCGGTCGAGCTCGCGCGGCTGCCCAGCACCTGCGGGCAGTGCCACATGGGCCCCGACCACTCGCAGATCGAGATCTACGGCGAGTCGAAGCACGGCGCCCTCTTCGCCGCGCAGCGCGCGAGCATGAACCTCGCCGCGGATCCCAAGCGCCTCGGCACCGCCGACATGCCGGTCCCCACGTGCGCTACGTGTCACATGAGCGGCCTCGAGGGGATGAAGGTCACCCACGACACGACCGAGCGCCTGTCGTGGTACCTCTTCGCGCCCATCTCGACCCGACGGCCCGGCGGCGACCGGGGTCAGATCGAGATGAAAGAAGTCTGCCTCAAGTGCCACACGCGCGGGCGCATCGACGCGTTCTTCACGAACGCCGAGCGCGTGCTCGCCGCCACCAACGAGAAGGTGCAGGGCGCCCAGGCCGTCATGAACGCCCTCCGCGCCGAGGGGCTCGTCACGCCGAAGCCCTTCGACGAGCCCATCGAGCTCGCCGAGTTCGATCTCTGGCACTACTACGGGCGCACCGCGAAGCACGGCGCGTTCATGGGCGGCGCCGACTTCGTGCAATGGCACGGCAACTACGAGCTCACGCGGATCCGCGCCGAGATCGACCACGAGGCCGAGGAGCTGCGGAAGGCCCACGGGCGTCCCCAGCCGGCGCCCCCGGCCCCTCGCGCGCCGTGAGCCCGATGCGTCTCCTCCGCGCGCTGACTCCCGCCGCGTGCATCGAGTGGTTCATCGTCTCGAACCTCGCGTTCCTCGGCGTCGACATCTACCTCGCGCACGCCGCGAACGCCTTCGCGGCCGCGGCGGAGTGGGCGCCGCTCGCGTTCTCGGCGGCGGCCACGCTCCTCCTCGTGCCTGGGCTCTTCAGCGCCTCGCTGCGCGCGCGCACCCGGGCCGTCGCCATCGCCGTCGCGGTGTGCTCCATCGTGGTCGGCGTCGTGGGCATGCTGTTCCACTTGGAGAGCGCGTTCTTCGGCTCGCAGACCCTTCGCGATCTCGTTTACACGGCGCCGTTCGCGGCCCCGCTCGCCTATGTCGGCGTCGGGCTCCTCCTGCTGCTCACGCGCATGGAGCGCGCCCACTCGCCGGCGTGGAGCGCGTGGATCGTCTTCCTGGCCCTCGGCGGCTTCGTGGGCAACCTGGCGCTGTCGCTCCTGGACCACGCGCAGAACGGCTTCTTCCACTTGGCCGAGTGGGTGTCCGTGGGGATCGCGGCGTTCGGCGTGAGCTTCCTCCTCGTGGCGGTGCTGCGTCGCGAGGACGCGCGCTTCCTGCGCATCTGCCTCGGCTTGTTGGCGATCTACGCCGGGGTGGGCGTGGTCGGCTTCGCGCTGCACGTCGCGGCCAACCTGCGACGGCCCGGCGCGACGCTCTTCGAACGGTTCGTCTTCGGGGCGCCGGCGTTCGCGCCCTTGTTGTTCGCAGACTTGGCGCTGTTGGCGGCGCTCGGGCTGTGGTCGATGCTGCGGGCGCCCGCCGCGGAAGACGGCAAGGCACCCGCGTCGCCGTGAGGGTGTCCGTCGGAGCCGCTCAAAGCGGGTGCTCTCCCACGATCCCCGCCCGCACGATTCCCGCGTCCCCCGACACCTGCTTCACCACCACCTTGCCGTCCTCGCTCAGCGACCACGACAGCTTCGCCTTCGACTTGTGCCACCCCTTGGCCATCTCGGCGATCGACTTCTTCATGTCCTCGTCGAGCTCCGCCGGGTCCGGCTCCACGCCTGCGCCGCAGCCCGAAGACAACATCACGGGCACCGTGTAGCAGCGCGTCGGTGACGAGCCGCTGCCGAGCGCGCATACGGTCTCGAGGTCCTCGGAGGCCTCGCACAGCTCGAGGCCGGCCATGTTCTGATCGGTGTTGCGCTGCTCGCTCTTCACGACGATCACCCGGCGCGCGCCGAACGTCTTCGCCTCGCCGCCGACGACGCGCGCCTCGTTGTGCACGCCGAACGCGCCGGGCTCGTAGTCGAGACCGAGGTGGGCCACGGGGCGGAGCACGCCGCCGTCGCGCGCCACCAGGAGGTGGGCGCGCTCGCCCAGCATCTCGGCGCCGTACGCGATCACCGAGAGGCGCGCGTCGCCGAAGGCGGGCGTCTTCTCGGCCTCGCACTTCTTCTGGACGTCGTCGGGCGCCATCGGCCCGTTCTTGTCCGCGAGCAAGCACGTGCACAGCGCATCCACGGTCGCCGCGCCGGACGCGCAGGGCAGCGCCTCCGCGGGCGGGCCGCCGGCCGCGTCGAGGCGCTTCTTCACCTCGGCGTTGTCGCGCAACGCGAGTGACTCGGCGTAGGCCTTGCGCGCGGCCTCGACGTCCTTGCGCGCCTCGGCGACGCGGCCCGTGTTGTAGAGGATTTGCGCGCGGAGCTGCGGCTGCTTGGTGAGCGCGAGGCCGCGCTTGTTCGCCTTGTCTGCGCGATCGAGCTCGCCGGTGTGGAGCGCCGCCCAGCCCACCTCGGCGAGCACGCGCGCGTCGTTCGGCGCCACCGCGAGCGCCTCGTCGAAGAGCACGAGCGCCCGCTTGAAATCCTTGGCACGCGCGCTCTTCCGGCCCTCTTCGAGCGGCTTCAGGAACTTCGCCCGCTCGGCGCGCGACGGCGGTGCCTTGGGCGCGCTCGCGCTGGTCGCCGCAGTGGCCTTCGCGGTCGCCGTCGCGCCCGCGCTCGGCGCGATCGCTGCGCCGGCGGAGGTGGAAGTCTCGCCCTCGGCGGGCGGCGCGGGCTTGGAGCAAGCCACGACTAGCAGCGGGAGACCGGCGAGGCGAAGAGCACGAAGGATCATCGGTGTGACTGCGCAGTGAACGCAAACCGCCGCCCAAAATCCAGCCCGTTCGCGGCGGCGGGGAAGCGCGGTCGGGATGCCCCTGCCCTCGCGATCGTCACCGCGCGTCGAGGAGGCCTTCGCGCAGGAACACGAGCAACGCCTTGCGATCGGCGGGCGAGAGGCGGAGCGGCAGCACATCGGGATCCTGGTTCGGGATCGTCAGGCCGAGGCCGCGGCCGCCGCCGCGATCGTAGAAGTCGACGACCTGCTCGAGCGTGGCGTAGCGACCGTGGTGCATGTACGGCGCGGTCCGCGCGATGTTGCGGACCGTCGGTGTCTTGAAGGCGCCGCGATCGAGCTCGCGGTGCGTGACGTCGAAGCGACCGGGATCGTCGTCGCGCGTGCGGCCATCGGCGCTCGCGGGGACGCCGAGCACCGAATAGATGGACACCGCGAAGTCGGTCGGACGCGAGCCGCCCCAGAGCGGCGGCACGTGGCAGCGTGAGCAACGCCCCTGCCCCACGAAGACATCGAGACCGCGGCGCGCTTCGGGCGAGAGCGCCGCGTCGTCGCCGCGCGCATAGGCATCGATGGGCGCGGTTCCCGATCCGAGCGACGCGACATAGGCACCGAGCGCCACGCCGATGGATGCAGCGGTGACGCCCGATGGCTTCTGCATCGCGAAGGCAGCGGCATACGCGGGATCCGCTTTCACGCGCGCCACGAGCTCACCGTCGTCGAGGCCCAGCTCGGCGCGGTTGTGGACGACGCGAAGCGCCTGCGTCTCCGCGGTGACGATGCGGCCGTCCCAGAGCTGCGTGGCGTGGAGACCGTCGTAGAGCAGCGTGGGGGTGTTGCGCCGCAACGTGATCGAGGGATCGAGCGAGGTCGGCGTGGCGCGCGGCTCGGTGTAGGCGCGCGCGGGATCGTGGCAGGACGCGCAGGAGCGCCGGTTGTTGGCCGAGAGACGAACGTCGCTGAAGAGGCGCGCGCCGAGCGCGACTTGCTCGGGATCGAGCGGCCGTCGCGGTGGAGGCAGCGAAAGCGGGCTCACGGCCGCGTCGGGCGTGCCCGCAGGGGCATGATGAGGGCCGCGCACCGAGAGGCCACGCGCTGTCGCCGCGCGACGAACGGCGAGGCCGATGCCACCGGTCGCGCGCGCGAGGCGAGCGCGATCCGGAACGGCCGTCAGCAGAGGCGCGCGCTCGACGGTGGCGCGAAGGGCGCGGAGCTCGTCGAGCGCATGCGCGAGATCATCGGGCGGCGCAGGGAAGAGCGCCGTGGCCCCCGCCTCCACGGCGTCGGCGAGCCCGAGCGCTTCACCGCGATCGGCTTCGTCGAAGCGGCTCGACGAGGTGCGCGCCGCGAGCAGCGCGAGCCCGAGCTCGTAGGCCGCATCCGAGACGAGCTGCGCCGCGCGCGCATCCGCGAGGCGGCGATCGTCCTCTATCTCGTGGCGCGCGAGGAGGAGCGCCGATTCGATCTGAAAGCGCTGCGCGCGGACGCCTTCGCAGGCGTGATCGGCGAGGGCCGTGTCGATCGCGCCGACGGCCCCTGCGCCTTCATCGGCGGCGCGAGGAGGCCCATAGAGCACTTCGGAAGCGCGCCGCGCGCCCGTGCGCGCGAACGGCTCCAGCGCGGCCAGCGCGCGGCGAACCGATCCATAGCCGGCGCCCGCTTCACAGCCGTTCCACGTCGCGAGCGACGCGACCGCTGCGTCGAGCAGACGAATCGCAGCCGCCACGCCCGGCGGCGCGACCTTCGGCGCCGGAGCCGGCGCAGGCGCGCTCACCGCTGCGGGCGCAGAGCCTACGGGCGCTGGGGCCTCGTCGCGCTGGCACGCTGCGAGCGCGACGAGCGCGAAGCCGAGCCGACTACGGAGCCCAGATGGCCTTGCAGGCACTGGACTTGGTGTCGTCGATGGTGGGGATGAGCACGGCGGGCGGCGTCGCGTTGGGCACGCCGGTGAAATCGAACATGTCCCACGGGGCCTCGGCGTTGGCGTCGCGACCGGAGAGGGCCGGGAGCGTGAAGCGCGCCTCGATGAAGCGGGTGACCGAGGTGTGATCGTAGACGTGGTGGCCGACGAAGCCCTTCTTGGCGAACGGCGAGATCACCAGGAACGGCACGCGCACGCCGAGCATGTCGAAGCCCTCGCCGGGCTCGGCGATGTCGGGCAGGCGGTCGTCGGGCACGCACGCCTTCGGCGGCGGGACGTGATCGTAGAGGCCGCCGTGCTCGTCGTAGTTGACGAACATCGCCGAGCTCTTCCACTGCGGGCTCTTGGTGAGCGCGTCGGCCACCTTCGCCATCACCTGCTGCCCGAACTCCATGATCGCGGGCGGGTGCTCGCTGTCCTGCTTGTAGGTCTCGCTGTCGTCGATGCTGAAGTCGGTGTCGATGAACACCACCTTCGGCAGCGTGCCCGCCGCGGCGTCGACGAAGAACTGATCGAGATCGGCGAGCTTGTCGGTGCCGAAGAGCTTCACGATCCGATCGGGGAAGATGGCGTAGCACGGCGTCTTCGCGCGGTAGATGCGCCACGGGACGCCGCGCACGTCGAGGTGATCGAAGAGCGTCGCCTCCACGTTCTCCGGGAAGGAGTTGTGCGAGCGGCCAAAGGAGCTCGCCGCATAGAGGTACATGCGGTTGGGCCACGTCGGGCCGGGGACGGACGCGTGGTAGTGATCCCCAATCGCGAAGTTCTTCGCGGCCCAGTACATGAAGGGGATATCCGCCTCTTCGTAGTACCCCATGCCGCGATTGCCGCTCATCATCTCGAGCGGGACACCGGGGATGGGCGTCTCGTGCGTGGCGTCGTTGGACGTCACGAACCCATCCATCTTGCCGCCGTTGATCTGCTTGTGGACGGAGCTCCAACCGTGGGCGGTGTCGACGAAGCAATACGTCGAGTCACGGAAGATGGGCACGCTCTTGCCGTCCGGATCGAGATTCTCGAACGTGGTGGGAGCGACCTCGATGTCGGTGATCCCGGCCTTGGCTGCGCCCTGGAAGTAATGATCGAAGGAGCGGTTTTCCATCATCATGACGACGATGGTGTCGATGGGAATGTCCTTGCCCATCGGCACGGATGCGCCCTGCGTCTCCGCGGGAAGCGCGCCCTTCTTGTAACCGCAGGCCTCTCGCTGGGCGGACGCGTCGGCGTCCGACGGCGGCGTGACCGTCTTGTTCCACTCGGGCGGCGACTGGTCGACAGCCCCCGTACCACCGCCACCGCCGCTCCCACCCGAGCTCGCCGAGCTGCTCGTGGTGCTGCCGCCGGACCCCGAGGTCGTGCCGGTCGTCGTGGCCGGCGAGGACGAGCACGCGGCAAACGCGAGCCCGGTGAGGGTAATCGTCGCGAGGAACCCATGCGATCGCGCCATGATCAAACCCTCTAACATCTGGGCTGCGGCGGCAAGACACCGCGCCAGGGCCGGTCGTCTCGGGCGCGATGGACACGGGATCTCCACATCCCTGCCCCCGGACTGTCCCTGAGCGTTCATCCCAGTAGACCCCCACGTCGCCGGTCCGCGCATGCGCACCTAACCGCACTGCGTCACGCGCCATCCACCGTGTCGGATGCCGACAGCCATGCTTGCAACGGCGGACCGATTCGGCATCTCGCGACACGACGTCGCCTGGAATTCCCGCGTCGGCGCGATCCGGGAGATGGTCAGTCGCGATGATCGAATTGGTAGCGTGCCCGCTCGGCGCCCTCGATCTCCACCACGATGCGCTTCCGCGAGAGACGCACGACGGCGTGGGCCGCGGCGGCGCGGCCGGGGGCGTCGTCATCGAGGTTCTCGATCAGGCTCTGCAGCGTGACGTAAGGAATGCCGCGGATCACGTCGAGGTGATTCCAATGCAGGTGGCCATTGAAGACGGCGCGCACGTCGCCGTGAGCCTCGAAGAGCGCGCGCAGCTTGCGGCGCTCGCGCACCAAGCAGATGTGCGGGCTGCCCTCGAACCAGCGGTTGCCGGTGAGCTCCTGATCGGCCGCGCTGTGATGCATGAGGACGACGGTCGGCCCGGGATGATCCTTCAGATCCTGCGCGACCCAGGCGAGCTGCTCGTCGCCGAGGGAGACGTCGTGGTCTTTGCGCTCGCGCGTGTGGAGCACGATGAAATGGAAGCCCTGGCGATCGAACGAGGAGTAGAGCGTGCCGCCGGGCTCGCGGCCCCAAGTGCGCAGGAGGTCGCCTTCGTCGAGGTGGATGACGTCGTGGTTGCCAGCGACGTTCACGAGCTCGGCGTCACAGCCGCGCAACGTGCTCACGGCCTCGGTGTAGCGAGCGAGATCGACTTCGCGCGACTCGTCCTCGATGTCGTCACCGAGGTTCACCACGAGGTCCGGCTTCACCACCTCGTTCATGCGGGCGACGAAGGCCCGCGTGAGCTCACCGGCGTGCGCGGTGAGCTTGCGCAGCTTGCCGCCGAAGCGAGCCTCGGGGCCGAAGTGGAGATCCGAGATCAACGCAATCGTGAGATCCATCGCGCGTCTGCTTTGCTAGTGGGCGTCGGCCTTGGAGCCGCCGAGGCACTTCGGCGAGACGAACCCCGCCGCGCCTTCGGCCTCCCACTGCGAGGGCGTGAGCGCGCGGATGCTCAGCGCATGCACGCCGGAGCGCAGCTCGTCGCGCAGGATCTCGTTCACGCGTCGGTGGCGGGCGACGAGGTTCTGTCCCTCGAAGGCGGCGCTCACCACCAGGACTTTGAAATGCGTCTCCGAGCCGGGCGGGACGGAGTGCATGGAGCTTTCGTTGATCACCTCGAGGTGCGCGGGCGCGAGCGCGTCGCCGAGCTTGCCCTCGATCTGCTGCTGCATCTTCACGGCGCGAGCTTAGAGCCGATCCCGGCCACTGGGTAGGCGCCGGAGGGGACATCGTGCTCGAGGATGCGGTAACCGCGCTCCCGCGCGACCCGGGCGAGCGGGCGGTTGGGACCGACCGCGACGGGCGTGCCGACCGCCTCGAGGAGCGGGAGGTCCGAGACGTGATCGGTGTAGAAGACGCAGCTCGACAGATCGATCCCTTCGCGCGCGGCCATGTCGCGCGCGGCCGTGAGCTTCACCGCGCCCTCGACGATCGGGCCGTCGACCACGCCGGTGCAGCGATCGTCCGCGAAGCAGACCTGCGTGCCGAAGACCTCGTCGAAGCCGAGATCACGGGCGATCGGCTCCGCGACGAAGAACGCCGAGGCCGTGAGGATGACGAGCCGATGGCCGGCGGCGCGGTGATGCTCGACGCGCTCCAGCGTGGCGGGCGAGAGGTCGGGCTTGAAGTACGCGTCGTAGAGCTCCTGCATGATGCCGCGGAGCTCGGCGAGGCTGCGGCCCGCATAGGTCCGGAAGCCGACCCGCATGGCATCGGTGCGTGTGCGCACGCCGATCTTGCTGAGCGCCCACGTGCTGACCAGCTCGGCGAAGATCCGCGGGCCCAAGAGGCCGCGGCGCGCACACGGGATGGCGCAGAGGACGCCGGCGTCGTGACGAATGAGGGTGCCGTCGAAATCGAAGAAAGCGATCGTGCCCACGCGCCGCCAGGGTAATGGGCCCCGCCGAGAACGGAAGCGCGATCGCACGTCTACGCGCGTCGGCGAAGCCCTCCTCACCGGAGACGCGCCGCATCCAGGACCGGCGCTCGTGCGCACGCGCGGCGCGTGAACGCGCTCCGAAGCGACCGGCGCGGGCCCGAAGCGACGAAGCGTCCGGGAAACCGCGGTAGATCGCGGTGTGTGGGGCGCCCGCGGCACGGTCCTCGGGGCGGCGGGCGTGCCCCCGCCCGTGTGGCTCACCGTGCGGGGCGAGCTTTCCGCGTCGTTCATGAACCGCGGTGGCTGGTGCAACGGGCGCCGAATGGGCTAGAACGCCGGCCATGCGTCGAGCCTTCGCTGCCGCCTCTGCCATCGCCCTCGCCGCCGCCGTCGCGGCGGGCGCGCCCTCGTGCTCGACCGAGACCAGCGGCACCACGACCGACACGGGCTGCAGCCTCGATCCGCCGACGCTCGCCATCGCCAGCCCGGCCGACAGCGTCTGCGTGGAAGTGTCCGATGGGCCCGACGCCTACATCCCCGTGGTGCTGTCCACCACGAACCTCCTCATTCGCGCCCCGGGCACGTGCGACGGCTGCGCGAACTGCGGGTACGTCGCGCTCAAGGTCAACGGGCAGGACAACAACGCGTCGGCCACCTCGGTGATCGACATGAAGTTCGCGGGAAAGATCGCGAACCACTACGGTGATTTCGAGCTCACCGTGCAGCTCATGGGCGACGACGGCCTCCCGTGGAAGCCCGCCGCCGACGCCGGGACGTCCGACGCGGGCACGTCGTCACTGAGCGCGACGGTGAAGGTCACGACCAAGCAATCCTGCGGCGGCGCGAGCTCCTCGTCGGGGAGCAGCAGCAGCTCCGGCGGCACCGGCGGCGCGACCGCGAGCAGCAGCTCCGGCGGCACCGGCGGCGCAACCGCGAGCAGCAGCTCGGGCGGCACCGGCGGCGCGGGCGGCGGCACGAGCAGCAGCTCTGCGGGCACAGGCGGCGCTGGCGGCGGCGCGAGCAGCAGCTCTGCGGGCACGGGCGGCGCGGGCGGCGGCGCGAGCAGCAGCTCTGCAGGTTCCGGCGGCGCGGGCGGTGGCGCGAGCAGCAGCTCGAGCAGCGCGGCGAGCAGCAGCTCGGGCGGAACCGGCGGCGCGGACGCGGGGTGACGGAGCGCGCTCGCTACGGCGCGCTCAGGCTCGCGGCGCCGCGCGGCGCGCGTGCGATTCGAACCAATCACGAACCTCGGTGAACGGCACGCTGCCCCGCCGATGCGCAGGCGGAGGGCGCGCTGCTCTTCGGGCGTCGCGGTGAGCTCGAGACCGACGCGGCGCGCGTGGTTCCTGCTGAGCAGATCGGGGAGCACCGCGCAGGCATCGCCGAGGCGCGACCACGCCTTGCAGAAGACGTAGAAGAGCGCCGCCGGCTCATCCCGCTCTTCGGCCGCGAGGAGGCGCGCTTCCTTCAAGCAGCCTTGCACCATGATCTCGTCGAGCGGTGCCTTCCATCCGTGGCGCCGCGACAGGAACGTGTGCGTCCCGAGGATGTGCCGGAGCGCAGGGATCACGGCCAGGGGTAGGCCTCGCGACCGCTCTGCGCCTCGCGGTCGAAGTAGTCGCGAAGCTCGGCCGGGAGCGCGCCGAACCAAGCGGCGACCGCGGCCACCTCGGCCTCCAGCTCGGGATCGACCACGGCCGCATCGGCCACGCGCTCGCTCATCGCGGAGACTGGCTCGCGCTCCCACCCCCGACGGCCTGCGCGAAGCTTCGACGTCATGCTCGACCTCCGACCGGCGATCCTGGCCGCGAGCCGCATGGAGTCAATCCCTTTGTCGAGCCGCGTTGCTCGCCGTCTCGATGATCTTCCGGGCCAGCGTCGACACGCCCACGCCCGGCCGCTCCGGATCGAGCCAGGACGCCTTTTCGTAAGGCTCTCCGAGCGCTTCCTGCGCGGCGGAGCCCGCCGTCCGCCGCCCCGATGCGACCAGCACTTCCATGCGCCGGTGCGTGAGCACGTGCGTGACCCGGCCCGCCTCGCGGAGCCGCGCCCGGCCGATCGCCACGCCCAGCGCTTCGAGCCCCGCGCGGGCGTCGTCGACGGAGAGCGCCTCGACCATGGGCGGCTCCCACAAGCCTCCGAACAGGCCGCCCTCACGGCGCCTCGCAAAGAGAATGGCGCCCGTCTTCGGGTCCTCGATCACGATCGCCACCATCTCGACCACCGGCACGGGCCGCTTGCTCTCCACGATCGGCAGCTCGCGCTCGCGCCCTGACGCCCGCGCCGCGCACATGCGGGCGAGCGGGCACGTCTCGCAGCGCGGATCGCGCGGCGTGCACACGGTGGCGCCGAGCTCCATGAGCGCCTCGTTGAAGCGGCCGGGCCGATCCTTCGGCAGCATCCGCGCCGCGGTGGCCCACAGACGCTTGATGGTCTCGGGGCTCTTGATCGAAGCATCGATCGCCTCCACGCGTGCGAGCACGCGGGCCACGTTCCCATCCACGAGCGGCTCCTGCTTGCCGTACGCGATGCTGCTCACGGCGCCGGCCGTGTACGCGCCCACGCCGGGCAGCTCGCGCAAAGCCGCCGCTTCAGCCGGGAAAGCGCCCCCATAACGCTCGGTCACCTCACGCGCAGCCGCGTGGAGCTGGCGAGCGCGGCGGTAGTAACCGAGGCCGCTCCACAGATGAAGCACGTCGTCGAGCTCGGCCGCCGCCAGCGCACCCACGTCCGGATAGCGCTGCAAAAACCGCTCGAAATAAGGGATCACCGTCTCCACGCGGGTCTGCTGGAGCATGATCTCGCTGAGCCACACCGCGTAGGGACGGCGGTCGCGCCGCCACGGCAGATCGCGCGCGCTCGCGTCGAACCAAGCCCCGAGCGCGCGGGCGATCTCGCGGTCGCGCGCCGCGGGATCCATCGGCGCGGCGGCCTCCGGTTGGAAGAGGCGGAGCTGGCTCCCGGTCTTCTTCTTCGCGCTCACCCGCGGCACGCCACCTCGGAGGGCCCCATCCCATCACCCGTCGTCCAGCGATCCATCGCGCGCACTCTACCTCACGACCCGCAAGGTCGGGGTATAAGGCGTGCGTGCGCGCCTTGTCGATCGCGGTCCTCTCGCTCTCCGGGCTCTCCGCGTGCGAGCGCCGCAACCATCCGTGGGAGCAGCCCGACGCCGCCGACACCGCGCCGACCACCGTCGCTCCCCGCCCTCGTTGAGCCCGCGCTCGCTCGCGTTGGATGGAGGCGCGTCCCCCGACGCCGCGACCTCTGCAGAAGCGCCGGACGCGCCCACGCCGCCGGTGCGCGTCGGCGGACCGTGGGTGCAGTGCTACGGCGGCTTTCATCCCACCGGCGAGCCCGTGAAGGACGTCACACGCCTCTCCGTTCTCTGTGGGCCGGAGAACGGGATGAAGCGCCTCTCGAAGCAACCGCTCGAAGGCGCGGTGCGCGAAGGCGGGCCGGCGATCACGGAGACCTTCGAGGCTCATCGCGGCGAGTGTTACCGCATCTTCGCCGTCGCCGAGCCGAACGTCGCCGATCTCGACGTGGTGCTGCGATCGAGCCGCGGCGCAGCCCTCGCCGCCGATCACGGCGAGGACGCGTGGCCCATCGTTCACCCCGATCGCCCGGTGTGCCCGCTCGAGGACGATCGCTACACCTTCGAGGTCTCCGCCAAGCGCGGCAGCGGCCGCTTTGCCGCCGAGGTTTGGGTGCTGCGAACGCCCGGGCCGAAACGGCCTTGAGGTGCCGGCCGGCCCGCGCGGCGCCCGCACGAAAAACCCGCGGTTGACGCGATTGACGCGGCCCACTAGAGGGACCAGTAAGTGAGGCCGCGGACGCGCCGCGCCAAAGGTTCATGGGCGAGAACGAAGACCTGCCGTTCCGGGAGGAAGCCGAAGGCCCTGACCGGCCTGAAGCCGAGAGGGGCGACCAGGAGCGGAAACGCCTGTTCGAGCGTGCCATCCCGGAGATCTTGAAACGCGCGGTGGAGCGGGCCGTGGAGTCCGGCGCCTCGCGCCTCGCCGAGGGCCCGGAGAATCTCCGCCACCTCGTGCAGGAGCTCAAGCTGCCGAAGGAGGTCCTTCACTACCTCTACCATCAGATCGACGACACCAAGAACGGTCTGTACCGTGTCGTGGCGAAGGAGATCCGCGACGTGCTCGAGCAGACGCAGTTCGCGGACGAGATCACCAAGGTCCTGACGAAGCTCTCCTTCGAGATCAAGACCGAGATTCGCTTCATTCCCAACGACGCGGCGGTGAGGAAGACGGACGGTGACGAAGGTGAGCCGGGCGAGACAGGACGCAAGCTGCCGAAGCCCGAAGTGACGGCTCAAGTATCGGTGAAGGACCGCGGCAAGGACGCTAGGCGCGAGCGCAAGGGGCGCGAGGATCAGTGACGACGACGACCACGAAGAAGCCCAAGACCGGCGGCGAAATCGACGCCTATTGCACCAAGTGCCGCCTCGATCTCACTCACCGCATCATCGCCATGGTCGGCGACGTGGTGAAGAAGGTCGAGTGCAAGACCTGTAACTCCCACCACCTCTACCGCCGCCCGAAGACGGAGCGCGACGCGGCCCATGCGCGCATGGCCAAGCGCGCCGAGGATCGCAAGGCAGCGGGCGGCGGCGCGAGCAGCGGCGGCAACAGCAAGTCCGCGCGCGCCGAGCGTGCGGAGCGCGCCGAGCGCGAGCTGACCGCGACGTGGGAGCACGCCATCGCCGGCCAGCCGACGACGGCCTTCAAGCCCTACCGCATCTCGGTGACCTTCGGCGTCGGCGATCTCGTGCGCCACTCCAAGTTCGGCGACGGCGTCGTGCAGAAGGTCCTCGATCCGAGCAAGGTCGAGATCCTCTTCAAGGACGGCCCGCGCACCATGGCGCAGGGCCAAGTCGCTCCGTAATACGATGGGGCCGCAAGCGGCCCCAAACCCCAGGCCGGACGAGCCGGCCTTTGATCACGATGGGGCCGCGAGCGGCCCCAAACGTGATCCCTCCATCACCCCAACATCATCCGCAGCACCATCCGCGGCTGGAGCAGCACGTTCGGGGATTCGAGCATGTGCATGGCGCGGAAGAAGTTCCCCGTCACCTCGGTGTCGCGCTTTGCCACCTCGTGAACGCGCCCGAGGTACCATTTCATCATCGCGTAGCCCGGCGGACGATCGCCCTCGATCTCCGGGTAACGGAAGTCCTCGCCGGTCGTCATCGTCCAGAAGACGTCGATGACCCGCGACACCTCCTGATGGAAGCGCGCCGCCAGTCCCTTGAGGTCGTTGCCCGCGCTCTGCCGGTGCTCGCGTAGACAGCTCCCGAGCGTGAGGGCGTCGAGCGCCGCGGCCGTCATCCCCTGCCCGTAGATGGGGTTGAACGAGCACAGCGCATCACCCACCACGACGAGCCCCTCGATGCGACGCGTGAGCTGCTCGTAGTGACGGCGCAGGTTCGACGGGAACTTGTGGATCGCGATGTCACCGACCGGCTCGAGCGCGAGCAGCGCCCGATGGAGATCGGGAGCCGGGAGCCCCTTCGCATAGTCGAGGAACCCGTCCGGATCGTCGGGCGGATGATCACCGAGGACGCCCGCGACCAGCGCCGCCCAGCGGCCGCCTTCCACGGGGATGATGACGCCCAAACGGCGGCTGCCAGGCGGCGTGCCGAGGATGTAGAGCGCCTTCCACGGAAACTGCGCCGGGTCCGGCCGCTCGTAGAAGCGGGTCGCATAGCCCACGTGGATCTTCACCGTCGACTCGGGCGGCTTCGGATAGCCCAGCGCCTCGATCCATTTCGGCGTCTGCGATCCGCGCCCCGACGCGTCGACCACCAAGCTCGCCGGCAACGTCTCCTCCGCGCCGCCGTCGCGCTTACGCACCTTGAGCCCGGTGACGCGCCCCTCGGCGCACGTGATCCCGAGCGCGTCGTGCTGATCGACGACACGCACGTTGGGGATCGACAGCACGCGCCGCCGCACCTCCGTCTCGAGGAACGGTCGCGTCATGAAGCACGCCAGCAAATCGCTGTCGAACCGCGCCTTCCACCCGCCCCAATGATACCAGTGGAGATCACGCGCGAAGTCGAGCCGCTCCGCGCCGCCCTGAGCAAGGGTTTCCACGATGCCTGGGAAGAGCTCGGCAAGCACCTCCTCCCCACGCTTTAAGAGCACGTGCAGATGCCGGCTCTGCGGCACACCTTTGCGGGGAGAAGCCACGTCGCCGAGCGCATCGCGCTCCACGATGGTCACCTCGTCGAACGCGTCGGACAGCACGCGCGCCGCCATGAGACCCGCCATGCTGCCGCCGAGAACGACGGCATGACGCCCCTGAAAACGCGCTTGTGAATCGGAAGCACTTTGCATGAAGCGGAGGATAGAGGACCTCCCCGAGCAGCGGAATGGCCGCGCATGATGCTGTGCGATGTCGCGTGATTGGGCGCGCTGCCCGACGCCGGCGCGGCCCACCGAGCCGCTCGCGCCAGCGACGACCCCTCCGCCGAGCACGCGGACGACGGACATCGACCCAACGCATCCATCACTCCTTCGTGAGCCGATGGCACACAACCGTTCACGAAGGTCACGCCCGCGCACGATGGTGAACCGAGAATGGTTGATGTCCGCACCGTCGAAGCCGCGCCCGCGCCGCGCATCTCGCGAGCTCGCCGACGCACGATTCCGGAGAAATCCGATTCCTGGCCCGCCTCGCCGACTGGCACCATCGAGATGGCACGATCGGCGGCCCTCGTGCCGAGAGACGCGAGCGCCAAGCAACGACGGTGCTCCTCGCAGGAGCGAAAGCACGATCGAGCGCCGCTGTCGCCCGCGATGGGCGAGGAGGACGAGCATGACGACGGATCTGGTGGAGAAGCTCCGGGAAGCCTATCGAGCATGGAGCGAATCGTGCGGAACCGACCCATCGGTCTGGCTTGCGCTCTTCGCGGACGACATCGTGTATCGCTCGGTGGCCGACGGCGCCTCGGGCATGTCGTTCTCGGGGCCACGGCGCGGGATCCGCGCGGTCCAAGGCTATTTCACGGCCGTCGCGGCGGATTGGGAGATGCTTTATTTCTCCGCCGACGAGATCTTCGGCGCCGGAGATCGCGTGACGGTCATCGGCCGTTGTGGATGGCGATTCCGCGCGACCGGCAAAGCGGTCGAGTCGCCGACGGCGCACATCTGGAAATTCCGCGACGGGAAGATCGTCGAATACCTCGACTTCTACGACACCGCCGGTGCCTTGGCCGCCACCGTGCCCGATTGAGCGGCGTCTCGGCTCACGCGGATCGAACCTTCACCCCCTGTTGCGTGGTGCGCGCGCACGCTCCCCCCGAGCTCGGTCGCGCCTCGCTGCGCGGCCGGCTACTCCAGCTTGCAGCCCGTGAGCTTGGGCCGGCCGAAGAAGTCGCCCTCGACGGTGCCGCTCGCGGTGATCGTGCTCTTCTGGCTGACCTTGTCGAGCGCGGCCTTGGCCGAGGCGGGGAAGATGCAGAGCGGGCCCTTGGAGGCGACGTCCGGCTGCGGGCTGATGTCCACGTTGAGCTGATCGCCCTGCTTCGTGTAGCCCATGTAATAGCCCTTGATCTTGACCTTTTGGCCCATCATCGAGGCCTTGTCGGCCTTGAACTGATTGTTGGCCTGCTCGGACGTCATGATGTCCGGGAGCTTGGTCGCCGTGGCCGGCTTGGCGGGCGGCGTGGTGGCGACCGGCTTGGGCGCGGGCGCAGCTTGGGTGGTCGTGACGGTGGTCGTCGTCCCGGAGTCGCTCTTGCCACACGCGACGATGGCAGGCGCCCCGAGGGCCAACAATCCCATGAGTGCGAATCGGTGGAAGGACATGGCCTCTCGTAGCACGAACGTCCGAAGGCACGAAATGGGATGCAATCGGCCCGCTCACTGACAGACGGCGACGCCGTTCTGGACCGAGCACACGAGGCCGCAGGTCGTCTGCGTGACGTACCCGAATGGATGGCAGTTGAGCGCGGTGTTGCCCTGACACGAGGCCGCGTACGAGGATGGGCTGCAGTCCTCGGCCTCCGCGCAGCTGCCTTGGTTCATGCAGTGCTGGGCCCCGCAATCCACGTGCTTCTCGAAGCCGCTGCCTTCGCACCAGAGCGCCGTCTTGCCATCCAGGCACGATGGCTGAAACGTCTGGGGATCACAGGTCGGCGTGCCGGGCGGCTTGCACGCCGCCCAGCCGACCGGGCTCGTCTGGCAAGTCGTCCCAACGGAACAGCTCGTCACCAGGAGATGGAGGGTGGTGATGTCGCAGCTCTCGATGAGGCCCTGGCCGATGCACTCGCCCTTGTCGACACCAATCTGACACGGCGTCGCGCCCGGCGGCACGCAAACTGGCTTTCCCCCCAAGGTGAGCGAGCACTCCTTACCATCGTCGGCGCACGAGTCGGTGATCAGGAAACCACTGCTGCACACGATCCGCGCCGAGCCGTCTGCGCTGCACATGTCTTTGGTGGTCGCCGGATCGCATGTCGTCGTGCCGGGAGGCACACAGCCCGACTCGCCGGAAGCAGGCGCCTTCATGCACGTATAACCGCTGCCGAACACGGATGGGCATTCCAACGCCGCCCAATAGCCGGCTTGTTCGCAGTGCAGCAGGTGCTCTCCGTCGAAGCACTTCGATTTGTCCGTCGCGACGCTGCACGGCGTGAACGAGCCACCCACGCAGCGATTTTCGGTCCATTCGGTCGGATCCGGCACGCACGCTCCGCCGAACGCGGCACAATCGGTGATTTGAACCTCGTTCCCCAACAGTCGTAGAGGAGATTGCCTGAGCATTGGGCGCCGAGCGTGTCGTTGCCCATCGAATCGTGAGGACAAGGATCACCCTTCATGGGCAGCCCATCGGAGCCGCCGGCGCCCGTCCCCGAGCTCGTGGTCGTGCCACCGCCGGTACCTCCGCTGCCACCGCTGCTGCCGCCGGTCGCCATGCCTGTGGGCTCACCCGTGGACGCGAGGCATTTGCCGTCGGATGACTTCGTATCGGGCCCACATTCCACGTTGGATGAGGAGCTGCAGGCACCGGCGAGAACGATGGATGACAGGATCGACGCGCCCGCGACGGCGCGCAGAGAGGATCGTCGCATGGCGGTGCACTGTTGCGACCCTCGTCGGGATCATTCATGCGTGCGACGCGCTCACACCCCACCCTCGACACCGATGCTCGGGATGCTGATGGGCCCGAGCTGGCTCGGCTTGCAAGCCACCGTGGGGATGTAGGTGCAATCGACGCCGTTCGGCTCCTTGGAGAGCGTGGCGTTCTGCATTTCGAGGACGAGCGAGACGAAGCCTCGCCCCCGATCACCCACCGCTTCTCGGCGCGCGCGTCGAGCCGGAAGAAAGGCGGGAGCCGATCTCGACCGAACGCGGCCACGCTGCTCTGCGGATAGAAGGGTGTGAGCGGCATGCCCGTGTAGAACGAGACGCGCGATCCCACGCGAAAACCAAGTCCGATGTCCCAGGACAAGGCCGCATTGAGGACATGGGTGCGGTCGAACTGCGCCGCGAACGAGGCCGTGCTCGAGGAGCGCGACGAGCGCGACAACGTATAGGAGACGAAGCCGCCGAGCCGCTCCGTCAGCTTGCGTCCGACGTAGAGCTCCATGCCCACCGACGAGCCGCGCACCCGTTGGTTGATCGCGCCTATCGGCCTTGGATTCCCGTCGGGATCCCCTACCCCGATGAGGCCCATGGGATCACTGAGGTTGAAGAAGGCATTGTGGAAGAACGTCGCGGTGCCCTTGATCTCGAGGGGCAAGTCGACCTCCACACCGGCGCTCGTTTGGACGCTGCGTTGCAGCCCTCCCGCGAGGCCGCCGATGGCGGCGCCCGGCACCTGGAGCACGAAACCCGGTGGTTGATGCGCCATGCCCACGGCGTCGATCAAGCGAACGCGCTCCGTCACCGGGACGCGCAAGGCGAGGCGCAGATCGGCCGAGATCGCCGTGGCCCCAGCCGATCCCCAGAGATCGATGCGCGCGCCCGGCGTGATCTGCACGCCGCGCCCCGCGTCGATCACCGCATCGGCGAACAGACCGACGCTCAGGTCTTCCCGGCTCGGGAAGAGCCCGCGATCGATGGCCGCGAGCGCCGTGGTATCGGTCGCATAGGTGTCGAGGGTGACGTTGGCGCCGGCGCGCACCAGCACCGCATCCGCCGCACGATGCTCGACCCGCGAGCGCGCCGCGAAGAGCGAGCTCGACACCGACGGCGCGCCGATCGATCCATTGCCGGCGATGCTGTGATCCCGCCCGAAGGTCACCCCGTGCTGCACGGTGGTGCGCTCCCCCATCTTGGCATCGTAGCGGAGATCGACCCGATGAAACTCGGTGGCAAAGACCGGCTCCCAAACACCCTGTTGGCGACGTGCCGAATAGTCGTGCGCGCCGAATGCGAAGAGCGTGAGCCGATCGTGCGAAGAGAGGTTGAGCGCGACCCGCCCTTGGTAATCCCAATAATTGAGCTTGAAGTCCGGAACGAAGAGAGAAACCACCGGCGTCGAATACGAATAGCGCGCCCCCGCCAGCGCCGATCCGAGGCCACCGGGCAAAGGTGCCTCCACGAGCGCGCCCGCGTCGACCAACCGGAGCGCTCCCTCGGCATGAAAATCCGAGGCCGGCGGGCGCGTCTCCCCCGCCACGATACCGCCTGTGAAACGACCATGCTCGGCGGGATATCCGCCTGGGAAGAGGTCGACGCGCTGGATGAGCGACCCCGGCACCACCGCGGGTCCGGCGAGGAGGTGATAGAGCGCCGGCACGCGAATGCCATCGAGGAAATAACCCACGTTGCCCGGCGGCGCGCCGCGCACGTAGAAATACGGTAGCCCCGAGAACACCGGCGTCACGCCCGGCATCGCTTCGATGGCCCGAAAGGGATCTCCAAAGGCCCCTGGGAGCACGCGCACTTCCGCTTTGGAGAGCGACGTGGCCCCGGGCGCACGCGCGCCGCCCGTGACCACGACCTCGAGAGGCTTGGGCACCGGAGATGCCTTTGGGCTCTCGACCCGAGTCGGTTTTGCGACAACCTCGCTCGCCGCCTCGGGCACGGATGGAGGGGTGAAATGGATCGCGGCGCGGATCCGCGCGCGCACGGCCTTGCCATTCTGTCGGGCAGGCTCGAAGCGCCAACCACTCGATGCTTGCAAAGCAGCTTCGATGAACGGCGAAGGCCCCGTGACGGCGCGTGCGTTCTCGACGTGTCCTTCGCCGTCCACCGTGATTTCGAGGACGACGTCCTGCTCCCCTATGGCGCCGGTCGGATACTCGGCATGGAGCGGCTCGTTTGGGCGCGGCGGCGCGATCTCGGCCTCTCTGCTCGGGCGCGCGGCCCAGCTCGAGGACGGCGCCGCCGCGAACGCGAGCAGCGCGCACGCCAACGCGGCAACGCGCGCGCGTGCGGACCGAGAGCACCACGATGGGACCATGGATGCGCTTGGGAGCGCAGAGGTGTCGGGCACGAGCGCCGCCGGTCAGCAATGCTCGTGCCCCATACCCTTCATGAGATCTCGAGGCTCGTCATCGACGATGGATAGCTCGGAGGAGCGCGCCCGACTCGGTCCGTCGCGCAAGCATGGATCGACTCGCGCAAACATGGATCGACACGGCGGGCCCACGCCGCGCTTCCAGCACGAAAGGCGATTGACGTTCTGTCACGCTTCGGCGCACGGCAAAGGCCGCTCAGACCGGGGAGCTCCGCCTGCGACTCCAGATCTCGAATCGAGATCTCATGCCATCGTATAGCGATAGTGCACGTCGGCGTCGCCCTGCGAGAACCCGCGAATCCGCGCTTGACGGACGGCGCGGGCGCCCACCAGCTCGAGGCCGCGCTGGAAGTAGCCGACGATGGCGTACTCGAAATACACGTGTCGATACGGCGCGACGATCCCGAGGATGCGAAGATCGATGACGTTGCCGTCGATGGCGGTCTCGGCGCGGCCCCCGGTGAAATAGTTTGCGTAGAGGACCCGGCCCGATTCGGCGAATTGGGCGAGGCTGCGCGAGGCGCGGATGTGCTTGTAAGGGCCGACGGTCAGCGCCCATTCCGCGCTGGCGGCGCCGATGCGCATGTACGAGGTCCGATCGCCGCCGTAGAAATCGCGGACGAGCGCCTCGTTGAAGGCGATGAAGCGCGCGATGGGAATGGTCGTCGTGGCAAGGATGCCCTCGAACGTCGGATCTTCGCGGGCGTAGGCCGCGAGATACTCGGCGGCTTTCGTTTCGCCGATCTCCTGGACGAGCATCGCTTTGCGCGCCAGAAAGGCAGTGCCCTTGACCTCCATCGTCGTCCTCCGCCCCGGATGGTCGCCGTGGTCGGCGGTGCACGCAAGCCATCATGCCATCGCCCCCCAACAATGGGCGCGGGCACGGCGACGCCCTTGTGAGAATGGCCACATCCGGTGACGCTGCGCGGCGCCGCCGGCGGCTGCGGCCCGACCATGCTGGAGAGCGCGCCGAGCTTCATTTCGCGCGTCGTCGAGCCCTCACCGGATGCTCGATCGCCGGGGTCGCGAGGAGGCGTCGGCGCCGCGATGCGCCGGCAGCGCTGTCCGGTTTTCAGGCAAAGGCTTGTCTGGAAATGAGTCAGGCCCCCGTGGCCCGTGGGGGAAGATGACCGTGCTTCGCAAAATGGCCCGCGAATCCACGATCGCGAAGCAGGCATGAGCGTTGCGATACGCCGCACCGAGGGGCCGGCTCGAGGCCGGCCCCTCACCCAGGGGGCTCGATCTGGAAGGACCATGATGACGACGAAGCTCTCCCGCGGCGCAATCCTCGCAGCCATGATGGCCGTGACCGCGGCCGGCGGCTGCAGGCGGCCGCACAACGACGCTCCGGAGCCGCAACAGCAACCCGACAACGGCGCGGCCCCGGCGGGGGAAGAGCCCGCGGCCGACATCGAAGGTCCCTCCGACGAGACCGCCACGGAAGAGCCGCCCGCACCTCAGGTCGAGAATCCCGGCACGCCGCCGAGCACCGATCAGCTCTGGGTCAATGGCACGTGGAAGCAGGATCGCGGCAAGTATGTTTGGGCGCCGGGCCATTGGGAGGCGCGCCGCACGGGCTACGAATACCAACAGCCGCGCTGGGTGCGCGTGAATGGCCGCTGGGAGCACAAGCCCGGTCGTTGGGTGGCCCCCCGCCCCGCTGCCCGCCCGGTGCCTCGTCCTGCGGATCGCGACCGGCCCGGTGATCGCCCCGGCGATCGCGATCGCGACAGACCCGGTGATCGCGATCGCGACAAGCCCGGTGATCGCAACAGGCCCGGTGACCGAGACCGTGACAAGCCCGGTGATCGCGATCACGACAGGCCCGGTGACCGAGACCGTGACAAGCCCGGGGATCGTGATCGACCCGGCGACAACAACCGGCCCACGCGGCCGACACCGGGGCGTACCGATGAGCGTCGTCCGCGCTGATTTAGGGCTCGCGCTCGTGGCTGGAGCGCTGGGCGGCTTGGGCGGTGGCTACTTCGCCGGCCGCAACGCGGGCCATCACGAGCGCGCGCCGCGGGCCGCGGCCACCGTGCGCGCCGAGGACGACGGCGATCTCTCCGCGCGCATCGCGACGCTCGAAGCGGAGGTGAGCCGGCTGCAGCAACAGCGCCGCTCCGCGCCTCCGCCGCGCGCGGCGGCCGAAGCGCCCGCTGCCACCGGCGAGCCGGCGCGCGCGCGGCCGCTGGTCGATGATCCCGTCTTCGAATCGGGCGTGCGCGACGTGTTGGATCGGATCCAACAAGAGCGCGCGGGCGAGCGCGAGGATCGCCGCACGCAGGCCCAACAGCGATGGGCCGATCGATTGACCGAGCAGGCGGGGCTGAGCGATCAACAGAAGGCCAAGGTGCTCGGCATCGCGCAGGATCTCGCCGAGAAGATGCGCGGCCTGCGCGATCCGGACGCGGGCGCGTCCTCGCCCGAAGGCTTTCGCGCGCAGCGAGATGCCTTCCGCGCCGAGAGCGAGCAACGCCTCGCCGAGGTGCTCTCTCCCAAGCAGATGGAGATCTATCGCGGGTCCAGCGATCTCCGCATCGAAGCGGGCTGGGGGCGCGGCGGACGCGGACGCGGCGGGCCCTGACGGCACACGCGACGACGCCGGGTGGCCGCGCTCGGCTATCATGCCCGCATGCATGCTCGAACGGTGGTCTCGGGCGCGCTCGCGATGCTCCTCGCGGGCGCATGTGGCAGCAACGAAGGCAGCGGCGGCACCGGCGGCTCGTCCACGGTGACGACGGGCATCACGGTCACCGATCCCGGCACCGGAGGAGGCCCGCTCGTCATCTATGGTGATCCGTACGAAGGCGGGCAATTCCACCTCGGCCCCGTGGATTATGCCGAATCCGCTTTCCACAACGCCTGTGCGCCCGGCACCAAGTACGCTTCCAAAGTGCAAGCCGTCGAAGGGGTTTTGCTCGCCGGCTTGTGGAACGGAATCCCGGATGTGGCGCGCTATTGCGATGCTTGCATCTGGGTCACGACCGCAAAGGGCAAATCGGCGCTCCTCCGCGTGGTCACCTACGGTGACACGTCATCCAACAGCATCGATACGAGCCCAGAGGCCTATGCCATCCTCGACAGCGGTGAATACCCGCGCGAGATGACCTGGCAATTCGCCCGCTGCCCCGACACCGGGCCGATGATGTACGAATTCCAAACCGGATCGAACGAGTGGTGGACGAGCCTTTGGGTCCGCAACGCGCGTGTCCCGCTCGCCAAGGTGGAAGTGAAGAGCGCAAACCACGCCGACTGGGCCGAGCTCGAACGCGGCGGCGACGGGACGCTGACCGACGCGAGCGGGTTCGGCGCGGGCGCGTTCACCCTCCGAGCCACGGGCATCGACGGCACCGAGGTCGTCGAGACGTTCCCGTGGCCGAGCGCCGGCATCGCCGGGGCATTCCTCGAAGGGCAGAAGAATTTCGAATGAGGTGGGACGCCCCGCTCACCGAGCGGCGAGGCCTTCCACGATGAAGGGCTGACGTCTCGGCCCCCTTTCCCTCCCAGAAAGCGCTGATTTCGGGCCCTCCGCCGGGTCGCGAAACTTTTTGTGTTACAGGCCGGGCGCGCCGGCGTCTCCCCGGTGAGCACGACGAGGACACGGCCCGGAGGCCGCGCCCGCCGCGCTCGGATTCGCGACCGTGGCTGGGCGCAGGAGCGCACCCGCGCGTCGCAGGGGAGATATCGCAATGTTCTCGAAGAAGCTGTTCGCGCTGGTCTCGTTCTCGCTCTTCTCGTTCATGGCCGCCTGTGGCAGCAGCGGTGGCGACGACGGCAAGGGCGGCAATGGTGGCAGCGGCGCCGGCACCAGCTCGAGCAAATTCACGTGCTGCATCAACGACACGAACTATCGCTGTCCCGACAAGGCCAGCTTCGACAAGTGCTCCGGCTTCGACATCGACGCGTGCATGCAAGGCTGCTCGCCCGCCGATTTCACGTGCACGGAGGGCTGCTTCGATCAATGGCAGAGCGCCACCAACGATCCCTCGGACTGCGTCGAGGACGCGACCGCGCAGTGCGGCGGTGGCGGTGGCGGTGGCGGTCAGTGCACGGGTGAGTGGGACGGCGCGATGTGCGATTACGACGCCGACTGCGCCAGCAGCAACTGTTACGAGAACAAGTGCTATGGCAACGACGTGGGCAATCCCTGCGAGTACGACGCCGACTGCACCAGCAACAATTGCTACAACAACTGCTGCACCGGGAACGACAAGGGCGACGGCTGCGAGTACGACGCCGACTGCACCAGCAGCAACTGCTACAACAACGTTTGCCAGTGACGGCGAGCGACGCGCTCAGCGGTCCTCGTGACGTCGCGAGCGAGGATTCTGGGCGTCCATCGGCGTGAGCGGCCGAGTGGACGATGACGAGCCAACTCGACGAGGATCGATGGCGCCGGGATCGGTATGATCCCGGCGCCCGTGTGACTCCGATTCACGGTCTCCCTACGTAACCGCCCCGGCTGACTCCAATCGACGGCGGGCTCACTCGCATGCATCGCGCCTCCGGTGTGACTCCGATTCACAGTCGGCTCACGCGTGTGTCGGGCTTCTTTTCGAAGCGACATCGACGCGCGTGGATCCGTATACTCGGCGCCGGAGGTTCCTTATTCCTATGCATGCTCGAGCCCTCGTCACGACGACGCTCTTGGCGATGACCATCGCCTCGAGCGCCGCCGCGCAAACACGTCATCATGATGCCTTCGAGTCCCAGGCCGAGGGGATGCGAATCGGGCTCACGACCGACATCTGGGCGACGGGGAACGTCGTCGCGGCCGCCATGGGCGTCACGGCCCAGGTCGAGGTCACCCCGCATTTCATGCTCGATTTCGATGTCCCCTGGGCCGTCGCCGGGCCCACCGACTCGAGCCTCGGCGATCCACGCGCGGTGTTCGGCAACATCACCCTCGGCGGACATGGCTTCTTCAAGATCGATCGGAACGCGGCCCTCTACGGCGGCCTCGGCATCTCCGTCCCCACCCGCTACAACTTCGACTACGCGAGCCCCGACGTCGTCGCGACGATGATCGCGGGCGCTTCGACACGCGGCCTCTACGACCTCCACCGGCTCTATCCGGGCACGCTCTTCATCCGCGTCCCGTTGGGCGCCGAGGTCCACTTCGCGAAGTACTTCTATTATCGGGGCGCGCTCACGCCTTCGATCCTCGTGAACGTCCTCGAGGGTGCACCCGATCGAGGCCCATACGTGCTCTTGGAGCACGCCGACGAGATCGAGGGCCGAGCGCCGTTCGGCCTCGGCGGCGGCCTGCGTTTCCAGGCTGTCTTCGCGCTCACCGATCTGAGCTCCGGCTTCGGAGCGGCGGACCGCGCCCAGGTGGCGATGGAGCCATTCGTGGGCTACGAGCCCCGTGGCGCCGGGTTCTATGCGCGCCTCGGGCTGCTCATGCCCGTCGACGGGCCCTTCGGGCCGGCGTTCGACAAGGGCCATCTCAGGACCGTCCGCATCAGCCTCGGCGGGAAGTTCTGAGGATCATCGATCGACGCGCCGCGCGCCCCTCCTGCGGCGCGCGACGCATCGCGACGATCCACTACACGCGGCGCAGATCGGGCCGCTTCTCGATGAGCCGATCGAACCAGGCGTTGGCGATCTTCTCCTGCACCGTGTTCTGCCGGAGCCGAGCGTTCAGGTTCTTGAAGTCGACCTTATCGAGCTCCTGATCCTGGTTCATGCAGGTGAAGATGATGGTCTCTTTGCCGGTCTCCGGATCGACGTGCTTCTGGAGGCACTGCGCGCAGACCTCCTTCATCATGCACTGCATCGGCGAGTTGATGCTGCCGATGCCGACGTGCTTCGGATCGAGGTGCGGCGCGAGGATGCCGTGCCGCGCCTCGCGCACCGCGTTCATCATGCGATCGGAGCCGATGGCGATGATGCGCTTCACCTCGGAGAGCTTGATCTCCTCGCCGCCGAGGCGCCCCTCCGCATAAGCCACCATCGCTTGCACGATGTTGCCGCGGAAGTGCCGATCCTGCGGGCGGCGCGGCGCGATCTCGACGCCGCCGTCGGTGCACCAGATGACCTGATCGGTGGCGACCTCGATGTCATCCTGCTTGAAGAGGTCGGCGCCGTTGCGATAGCCGGCGAAGTACACGACGCGATCGCCCTTGGCCTTGAGGGCCCGCGCGATCGAGAAGAGCACCGCGTTGCCGAGGCCGCCGCCCGCGAGGAGCACCGTCTCCTGCTCCGGGATCTCGGTGGGCGTGCCCGTCGGGCCCATGACGATGACGCGCTCGCCGGGCGTGAGCGAGGCGAGCATGCGGCTCGAAGCGCCCATCTCCAGCGCGATCATCGAGAGCAGGCCCTTCTCCTTGTCGACCCACGCGCCGGTGAGCGCGAGGCCCTCCATCGCGAGGCGCGTCCCATCGACCATGGGCGAGAGGACCTCGAAGTTCTGCAGCCGGTAGAACTGCCCAGGCTCGAACCCGCGCGCGGCCGCGGGCGCGCGCACCACCACCTCGACGATGGTCGAGGTGAGGCGCTTGACCTCGTGCACGACGGCGACGAGCTCGTCATCGAGCTTCTCGAAGAGCGCCCGCCTCCGCGCGTCGCGCGCCGCCTGCGGCTCCTCGCCGAGGCGCGCGATGTCGTGCCGGAAGAGCGCGACCACGCTCGGATACGCGTCCTTGGCGCTGGCCATCGCCTTCACGACGCTGCCCGCGTAGTACGGGTGGTTGTCGCCGTAGTAGCTGACCGCGTGCTTGCCGTCGTTGTAGCTCGTGAAGAAACCGTCCTTGGGCTCGGCGGGCGTGACCACGAGCTTGCCGTCGTCGTCGACGACCGCGCTGTGCGCCTGGAAGAACTGCTTCCACTTGTCGAAGACGAAGGCCCCGGGCTTCTCCTTCTCGTACATGACGTTGGGGCTCGTGCCCGCGGCCACGCACACCGTGCGCGCGGGGAACTCGACGATCTCGCCGCTGTTCTTCCACTTGCCGTCGACGACCACCTGGCGCTCGAAGGTCATGGCCTTCACCGCGCCGCGCTCGTCCACCACGGCCTCGACCGGGGCCATGTTCTCGACGTAGAGCACGCCCTCTTCGAGCGACTTGATGACCTCTTCGTGGTTCAAGCGGTACGCGGGCGAGTCGGCGAGGCGCTTGCGGTAGATGAGCGAGACGCCGCCCCAACGCTCCAGCATCGGCGGGAAGTTGGGCGCGCGGCCCTCCTTCGCCGCGAGAGCGCGCTCCTCGCGCACCTCGGCCGCGTGGCGGCGCTGCTCGGTGAGGAACTCGCGCTCCTCTTCGTCGAACATGGCCATGACCGCGGCCTCGCCGCGCTCGGCGACGAGCGTGTCGATGCGATCGGCCGTCTTCTCGACCTGCACGATGTAGTACGCGAGCAGCTCGGTCGCGGTGTCGATGGCGGTGAGGCCGCCGCCGATGACGATGGCGGGCAGGCGCACCTGCAGGTTCGCCAAGGCCGAGCGCTTGTACGCGCCGGTGAGCTGCAGGGCCATGAGGAAGTCGCTGGCCTTGCGCACGCCGCGCGCGATGTTGTTCTTGAGCGGGATGATGGTGGGCCGACCCGCGCCGGCCGCGATGGCCACGTGATCGAAGCCGAGGCGCCACGCGTCCTCGAGCGCCACGGTGCCGCCGAAGCGAACGCCGCCGTACATGCGGAGGAGGCGCTGCCGCGCGAGCGTCACGTAGAGGACGGTGAGGAAGTTCTTGTCCCAGCGAACCGTGATGCCGTACTCGCTCACGCCGCCGAAGCCGAGGAGCACGCGCTCGTCGAGCTCGACGTAGAGCTTCTTGAAATCACGGATGGGGCGCGGCGATCGATCCTCGCTGCCCGTGAGCTCGACGGGGAGCGGCTCGATGCGCAGACCGTCGACGCCCACCACCGCGAAGCCCTCGGCGGTGAGGTGATGCGCGAGCGTGTAGCCCGCGGGCCCGAGGCCGACGACGAGCACGTTCTTGCCGTTGTACGGGAGCGCGTGCGGCCGCTTCACGTTGAGCGGGTTCCATCGCGTGAGGAGGCCGTAGATCTCGAAGCCCCAAGGGAGCCCGAGCACGTCGGTGAGGACGGCCGTCTCGATCTCGGGGATGTTGACCGGGTCCTGCTTCTGGAAGACGCAGGCCTTCATGCAGTCGTTGCAGATGCGGTGACCCGTGCCCGGGAGCATCGGGTTGTCGACGCACACGAGCGCGATGGCCGCGAGGCTGTCGCCTTCGCGCCGCATGGTGTGCATCTCGCTGATCTTCTCTTCGAGCGGGCAGCCGAGGAGCGGCACGCCGAGCGGGTTCGGCTTGATGGCGCCCGTCTTGTTGTCGCGCAGGCCCTTCGAGCACGAGTCCTTGTCGCGATCGTGGCAATAGAGGCAGTAGTCGACCTCGCTCTCGACCGCGCGCGGGCCGCTGCGCCGATCGGTGAGCGCGAAGCCGTCACGGCGGCGCATCTCCTCGGCGGGGCCGACGAAGAGCTCGGGCACCTTCGCGTCGGGCCGGCGGAGCTGCACCAAGTTCTGGTGATCGAGGTTGTGCGGCGCCTTGAGCGAAGGCCAGCGGCGGGCGGGATCGTGATGATCCTTGCGGCGCCCGCCGAGCCACGCCTCGACGGCGTCCATCGCGTACGCGGCGAGCTGGCCGTCGTCGGAGATCTCCGCGCCGCCGCCCTCGGCGAGCGATGCGCGCACCTTGCCCGCGCGCTCGCGGAGCTCGTCCGTCCACTTCGCGCCGCCGGCCTTGGCCACCTTGCGGGCCGTGTCGTCGACCTCGTGCAGCAGCATCACCGCGCGGGCCACGGCGATCTCTTCGTCGTCGGATCCGCTGTCGAGGAGCGACGTGGGCGCGCCCAAGGCCACGAGCGTGCGCCGCGCGACGTGGGCCGCGTCGACCGCGCTGCCCTTCCAGCTCGATCCCGCGGTCGCCTTGAAGAGCCGCTTCTTCGCGAACTCCTTCTTGAAGTCCCAGAGGATCTGCCGGCTCTTCGCGCCTTCCATCTGCGCGGAGACCTCGCCCTCGACCCCGAACAAGCGAGCGACGAAGCGAGCGAGCGAGGGCGCGCCGGCGAGCAGCGCCTCCGACACGGCCTCGGCCTTCATCCCCTCCCCTTTGCACGCGCGGTACTCGGCGAAGCGAGCGTACGCGTCCGGATCAGCCGCGCGGAAGAAGTCGTCGAAGCGCGCAGTCAGCTCGGCGAGACGCGCCGGATCGAAGAGATCGGGATACGAGAAGCCCGGCTCCCCCAGCACGAGCTCGGCCGGATCGCGGGTGGCGGCGATCCACTCGGAGAAGTCCGTTTGCAGGCTGTTTGCAGGCGGATGGGCGTCGGAGCGAGGCGCAGGGCGAAGATCGGGAGAGGACGTAGGCTGCATGTGCGTGGAGGGATCTCCTCGGAGGCCTCGGGGCCTCCGGAGCCGCTCTTATTGGGGGCTCTCGGCGGCGGCGTCAAATGGTCGACGGGAGGAAGAAAAACGCCCGGCCTCACGGGCACGCGCAGCGTGGTTCTTCGAGGAACCATCTCCTCACGCTCCACACGTGAACGCGACGGCCAGCGCGAGAGGTCGACGCCAAGGCGCAAGAGACACAAAGACGCAAAAAAGCGGGGAAAGAATGGCCAAAACGAGAGCTCGAAGCCGGCGCATTTCAAGAGCGATCGGTCATGAGACACGCCTCGCAAACGAGCTCGTGACGCGCGTCGGCGAACCATCGAACGCGTGTCACCAAAGCTCGAAAGGACCGACGCTGCTCGCGTGAATCCCTTCTCTCTTCGCGCCTTTTTGCGTCTCCGCGCCTTTGCGACTTTGCGTTGAACTCCGGCTCTCACGCACGCCTTCGCCCTCGCGCGCACCACAAAACGAAACCGCCGAGGCCCGACTCGAGCCCCGGCGGCGTCTGCGATGGATGATCGAGGATCGGGTCTACGTCAGACCACCATGCCCGTGTACGGTTGCCCGCTGTAGTAGGCGCTGACGAGGTTCTTGTCGCCCTTGCAGATGGCGTACGCCACGGCCGCGCCCGCGGGCGCTGACGTTTGCTGCGAGGCCTGCCCCTTCACGTCTTGGCCCGTGGTGGGATCGAAGCCGTCGACCGAGCCGTCGGCGCGCACGCCGCCGAACCAGCCGCTGCGCAGGTAGCCGCAGCCCATCACGTAGATCCAGTTCGAGTCGGCCGGCGTCGCATCCGGCCAGGCGTCGCCTTGCAGCGGCGAGTGGTAGGTGTCGCCGTGCACGGTGAGCACCGTGGTGTCGGCGAACTTCTTCCCCGAGCAGGCCGGATCGGCCACGTCCAGATCGGCATAGAACGCGTTCAACATCTGCCCGAGGAACTTCACCGTGTCCTTGAGGAGCTGCCTGTTGCCCGCGGTGAAGACCACGTGCGGATCGGTGAACGTCGTCTCGCTGGTCGCGCCCGGCGAGAGGCCGATGATCACGCTGTTGGTCAGCCCGAGCTTGAACGCCTTGGCCGTGACGATGAGGTTCTTGGCGAAGCTCGTCATCTTGTCCTGGCCGGGGCCGCTGAGCGCGGAGCTCGCGAGCCCGGTCACGCCGTAGTTCGCGAGATCCGTCGGCGAAGGCGTGAGCGCGCCGGAGAGGTTGCGCCCGAGCAGGTTCGAGGCCGTCTTGGTGGTGTCGAGGTAGCGCGACCAGGTGGGCCGGCCCGCCGCCTCGCGCAGGCCGATGACGGCCTTGTAGTACGTCTCGTAGAGCTGCTTGTCCTTCTGCGCCGCGAGCGTGAGCTGCGAGGCCGAGCTGTTGAAGAGCTCGATCATCGCCTGCGCGCTCGGCACGGTGGCGAACGCCGGCGCGCCCGGCGCGTCGCCGAAGTTGAAGGGCGTCACGCCGATGACCGGCAGGAGCACCGGGTTGGCGCGTTGGATCGAGGCCACCGTGGCCAGCATACTGGAGCTGTTGGAGACGATCGCGGGCGTGGTCGGCGTCTGCGTGTGCGTCTCGTTCTTGCCGGCCATGTACGCCGTGACCGGGCGCGTCGGCACGCCGCCCGACATCCACGGCGCCTCCGGCGCGTAGTAGAACGCCTTGTCGGCGCCGCCGGGGTTGTAGAGCGAGCCGGCCACGTCGTACGAGTGGTACGCGAACGTCGCCTGCTTCCCCGGATCGGTGGTCTGCGCCACCTCGAGGTGCGGCCAGAGGAGCTGGAACCAGGCCACGCTCCCATTGCCGCCGATGACGTGCACCGAGCGGCAGACGTTGGCGCACGCACCCGAGTCGGCGAGCGCGGAGCCGCCTTCGTCGAGCAGGTAGTTCAGCACCTTGGAGCGCTCGAGCGCGAAGGCCGCGCCGGCCGCGCCCACGAGCTTGAGGAACGTACGCCGCGAGTCGCCGCGGAGATCTTTCATCCCGGGATTCTTCGTGATGGCCATGTGTCTCCGCCTCTCACTCGCAGGTGTGCGACGCGCTCAAAAAGACCGCGACGGCGATGTTGCGCTTCTTCGCGAGGTCCGCCTGATCGTTGGGCGTGGCCTGCTCGACCAGGAGGTTGCAGATCGTCAGATCGTCCTGCGTCGCCGGCCGCCCCATGACGCAGCTCAGCGACTCGTAGACGCACTTGCCAGTCTGCGTGTCGAACATCGGCTTGCTCACGCCATTGTACTTGCAAGCATCCATGTTCTGGATGTTCGCGATGACCTCGGGCGCCGCTTGCACGAAGATGTCGAACAGCTTGGTGGCGCTCGCCGTCGTGTGGAAGAAGGTCTCCCCCTCGCGCGCGTCGAACTTGGCCACGCCCAGCGCGTCGGCGCCGCCCTTGTAGAGCTCGCCGGCCGTCTTCGGCCCGTTGCCCGTCGAGGTCGCGTTGAGGTTCACCCCGCGCGACTTGAGGAACTCGCCCAGCGACGCGTACGCGATCTTGGTGCACGAGTGGAGCCGCGTGCGCACCTCGGGCGGGCCCTCGAGCGCGCGCTCCTTCAGGATCTCGAAAGGATCCTTGGAGCCGCTGGCGCCGGGATCGTTGAAGTGATCGAAGGTGTTGTCCGGGTCCTCCGAGGTGGTCTGCGTGCCGCCCGGCGTCGTCTCCGTCGTGGTGCCGGAGCTGCTGCTCGCGCTGCTGCTGGAGCTGCTGCTCGAGGCCGTCGTCGCGCTCTGCCCGCCGGTGCCGGGCGGGCAGTCGCCCGTGCCGCCCGGGAGCGACTCGCTGCACGCGGCGAAGCCGTACGAGGCCGAAAAGACGATGCCCGGGAGCGCCCACTTGAAGAGGGATCGCATCTTGTTCGAGGTCTCGGTCTTCATGGCTAAAACCTCACGAAGTCGGGGCTGACGAGCATCGCCTGGAGGACCGAGCGGAGGTCGTAAGCGTTCGCTTTGAACTGCGTCAGGAAGGGCGCGACGACCGAGTCCGGCACGTCGGAGGCGTCGATGACGATGTCGCCCTTCGACATCACGTAGTTCCACATGCGGCGCACGCCGCAGGCGATGACCTCGTCGTCCTTCGCCATGGCCGCGCCGAGCTGGCCGATGTCGGCCGCGGGGACACCGAACTTCCACGCCGTCGTCTCGCCCGTCGGGAGCCAGTCGGACATCATCGCGATGGGCGTGCCCGCGACGGGGACCTCCACCTGATACGAGTCCTTGTATTGGCCGTTGGCGTCGTAGTTCGCGAAGAGCGGCGAGCGGTGGTTGGCCGTCGCGTGGCAGTTCGCGCACACCGCGGAGGAGACGTCGAGGAAGTCGATGCGACCGCCGTTGCTCGTGCCGGCGATGGACTCGAAGGCCCAAGGCGCCGTGTACGAGTTGCCGTTGCCCACCGGCTTCGGGTTGCTCCCGAGCTCCGCGGGCTGCTTGCGACACGCGAACGTCTCTTGGAAGAAGCGGTTCCGACGGAAGGCAAGGTTTCCGTAGTACTGCGCGTGCACGCCGGGATCGGTGAGGACGCCGGCTGTGATCGGCCCGTTCTTGCACTCGCCGTCGACGAACTTCGTGCCGTCGAAGGTCGGGCAGGTGTGCTCCGTCGCGTTGAAGAGATCGGTGTAGGGCCGCCCTTCGAAGACGATGCGCGCGGCGAACACGGGCGCGGTGTCGCGGCTCGGCTTCCCGCCGCTGGCCGCGCCGCCCTGGCGGAACGTGTTCTGCCAGAAGGCGATCATCCGCGTGGCGAAGCGCGTGTCGGTCATCATCTGGCCGATGAGCGCCTCGTACGCCTGCGCTTGGTTCGCGGCGTTCTTGAGGTCGAGCATCTGCTGCAGCGTGGGCGCGTTGCCGACGAGCTTGAAGGCCGCGGTGCGCAGCGCTTCGTTGTAGTCGACGACGCGATCGTCGAGCACCGTGCCGGTGGGCACGCCCGCGCCCGCGCCGCCGGTCCCATCGCCGCCGCCGGTGCCCGAGGCGCCGCCGGTGCCGGACGCCGTCGCCGTGTTGCCGCCCGAGCTCGCCGACGTCGTCTTGCCGCCCGAGCTCGTGGTGTCCGTGCACGACTCGCCCGACCCGGTGCCGACGAGCTGGTTCGGATCGTTCTTCGTGCACGCGCTCGCTGCAGCCAAGGCCGCGAGCAGGCCGACGCGCCAGAGCGCCCGCGCCGATCTCATTGCTCCGCTAGAATCCACGGTGTCACCGCTGCCTTGAAGGAGTTGTAGTTGTTCTTGTTCCCCTGGAACTTGAAGCCGTGAATGCCCATGTAGGCCGGATCCGTGACCTGAAGGATCTGGCTCTTGTCCGGCTCACCGGGCGTGATGCGCGCCCGCACTTGAGCGCACGCGTCGTCCGGCGGCATGGCGTCGAGGTTCGCCAAATCCATCTGCTGTTGGGCCATGATGTTGGGACCGCTGTGGCACTCCGAATAGCAGGGCCACATCTTCAGTTGCGGCACCACCTCGGCCTGGAACTTCGCCACGTTCTTGCACGTCGCCCCCGGCCCACCGCTCTTAATGGCTTCGATCTTCTCGAAGGCGATGCTGATGCGCGCGTCCTTGGCCCACGAGCTCAGGATCAGCTCGCCGGTGCCGAACGTGAGGTTCGTGTCGAGCGAGTACGTGTTGTCGAAGCCCGAGAAGCTGTCCGCCGGATCGGGGATGGGCTCGACGCCGGTCGGGTAGACCGTGAAGAGCGGGTGAACCACGTGGATCTGCACGCCGGCGACGGGGTGCACCTCGAGGTTCGTGAGGCGAAGGAGCGTGGGCTTCGACGAGCCCTGCGGGAGCTGCTCGGCGTTGAACGTGATGGAGCAGTTGGCGAAGTCGGGCCCGAGCGAGTCGAGGTAGATGGCGTTGAACGCGCCCGCGAGATAGGGCTTGAAGGGCGCGATGAGCGGCGAGCCGCCGCCGTCCGGCTTGGGCAGGTGCTTGGCCTCGAACTCGAGCCACGCGGTCGTCTTCTCGCGCAGGTCCTTGGTCAGGTCCGGCGCTTGGCCGCCGCCGTGCGACGACTCCGGCGGGTGCGTGAGGATCACCGAGAGCGACGGCGGATCCACGATCACGTTGGGCCAGGTGGTGATGCTGACGTAGATGTCGGGCGCCGAGAGGAAGGGCTTGTCCGAGATGCCACCGAGCTTGTGGCAGGAGCCGCACTCCGTGAGCATGCCAGGCTGCACGGTGGACTCGAAGAGCGCGCGCGCCTCGTCGACCGGGTTCGATCCGCCGGTGCCCATCGCGCCGCCGGAGCCGCCCGAACCACCCACACCCGAGGAGCTCGAGCTCGAGCTCGAGCCACCCGTACCGCCGACCACCGTGCAGCTCGCGGCCGACGCCGCGCCCACGGTCGCCGCGATCAACAAGCACGCGCCCGCATGGGCGGCGCCGCGCTTGCCGAACAGAGGTCGATGGATCATCGGCTTACCTTCCTGCTGCACATCTCGGGCCATGGATTCGAGTGACTCGGCACTACGAAAACATCGAACATTTCTAGGCACGTCTCCGGATCGTGTCCGATCCATGTGAGCCATTCGCGATCCATGGTCGCTCAACCACCCAGCCCCCCTCCGGGTAGGAGGAGAGGCGTTCCAACGAGATGGAGACCGTGCCTCCCTCGAGGAGCGAAGAGCGCCGGATCCACGGCGGCAAGCATCGGTACATTATCTCCCCTCGGGCCAGCACCCGGAAGCGCTTTGTTGAAGCATCTCGCGGATCCGTGTACCCCGGCGAGATGCGCCTCCCGCTCGGGGCGGGCTGCCCGAGCCCGCGCCTCGCACTGACGATCCTCGCGATTGGAAGCCTCCCGGCCTGTTACCTCGACGATCCGCTGGTCTTCGAGCCCGACGACGGCGGGACCGACGCGGGCGACGCCGGTGACGCGACGGATGCCGCTCCGCCCGAGTGCACCAACGACCCGTCGTGCGACGACGGCAATCCATGCACGACCGATCTCTGCGACGCGGGCATTTGCGAGCACGTCGCCGTGGCCGCGGGCACGGTCTGCGGCGAGGCGACTCTCTGCAAAGGCACACCGACGTGCGATGCCCAGGCGCAGTGCGTCGCGATCGAGGTCTCCACCGACGATGGCAACGCCTGCACCACGGATGCATGCGATCCGAGCACGGGCAACATCACCCACACGCCGGTGTCGGGGTGCATCACGTCGATCACCACGGCGGGCGCGCCTTCACCGCGACGCTTGCATACCGCGGTGTGGACCGGCGATCGCATGATCGTGTGGGGCGGCTTCGGCACCGGCTCGCCGGCAGCGCTCGCGACCGGCGGGCGCTTCGATCCGACGGCGGGCACGTGGACGCCGACGAGCATGACGGGCGCGCCGCCGCCGCGACACTCGCACTGCGCGGTGTGGACCGGTGATCGGATGATCGTGTGGGGCGGCTTCGGCGCGAGCGCCCTCGAGACGACCGGCGGCATCTACGATCCCGTCGCCGACGCGTGGAAGCTCATGGCGACCAAGGACGCGCCGGCGGGACGCATCGGGACGGCGTGCGTGTGGACCGGCCAAGAGCTCGTGGTGTGGAGCGGCACGTCCGGCGGATCGGTGCTCTTCTCGGGCGCGCGCTACAACCCCGCGACCGATACGTGGAAGGCGCTGCCGATCACCAACATGCCGGCGGCGCGCTACGGGCACTCGGGCGTGTGGACGGGCACGCAGGCCTTGGTGTGGGGCGGCAACGATCTCTTCGACTGGCACAAGGACGGGGCGTTCTACGATCCCGCGCTCGACGCCTGGACGGGCAAGCCCCCGACGACCGGCGCGCCCGGCCCGCGCGAGGCGCACACCGCGCTGTGGACGGGCTCGCGCATGCTGGTGTGGGGCGGCTTCGACGGCGGCTTCTTCCGCAACGACGGCGGCTCGCTCGATCCGGTGGGCGCTGCATGGACCGCGATCACGACGACCGGCGCGCCCGCGGAACGCTCGGAGCACACCGCGGTGTGGACGGGTGATCGCATGATCGTGTGGGGCGGCTGCGGCACGGACTCCTGCGCGACGCTCTACGGCGACGGCGGCGCATGGACACCGAGCGCGAGCGGCGGGAGCTGGACGGCCATCGCCGCGAGCACGAACGTCGCCGCGCGCCGCAGCGCGACCGCGGTCTGGACGGGCAACGTGGTGGTGATCTGGGGCGGCCGCACCAAGACCGGCGAGACCGACACGGGCGCGCAGATCTATCCGTGAGCGAGGCGAACGACGGGCCCGTGCCGCGAGGCGCGCGCTCGTCGTCGGAGGCATCGACGGAGCGACACGCAACCTCGCGCAAGAGCTCGAGTGGGCTTCTTCGATATGCGCTTCGGTAAGCGAGCCCGGATGCGGATCGCATTCGCACCGACGGTTCGGCGTAGCTCCAATCGATGCGCATCGCTCGATCGGCTCGCGCTGCGTGCGAGAAGGTGAAGGAGATGGCCGGCGGGCAGAGCGCGCCCGCCGCCATCGTGATGGTCAGGGTGCGGCGGCGGGACGGAGCGCGGGAGGCAGCGCGGCCCAGCGCTCGGGCGGGACGCGCAGCACGACGAACTTCGCGGTCGGCTTCTCGTAGGTCGTCTGCGTCGGCGGCGTGAAGGTGCGCTGGCAGTCGATCATGTCACCATTGCGCACGCACCGCTTCTCGACGGTTCCTGGGTTCGTCACCGTGAAGGACTCGAGCCCTCGCTCGGTGAGCACGACGTGGGTCCCACCGCTTTTGCCAGCGGTGCGAAGCGCCTTCTCGAAGAGATCGTCGTTGGTCGCGATGACGGCGAGCGAGCGCGCCGAGATCGTGCCGATGGGCATGGCGCCCGCGGCGAGGACTGCGTTCACCTCACCCTCGTCGCAGCGCACGGCGCGGTACACGAGCGGCGCGTACTCGGCGCTGGTCTTCGAATAGAACTTCGCGCTGGCGACGCAGCCCGCGAGGGGCGCGGCGAGCGAGACGACGGTGGCTGCTGCGACCATTCGCAGCGGCCGGGGGAACGTGCTTTTCATGGTGGCTCCGAACGCGACACGAGCGGCGCCCTTACACACGTCCAGCAGGTTCCGACCAGATGGAATCGAAGGCTGCGCCGTCGAGCCAGTGGAGGCTCGCGGCTCTCGCGCTCTCGCGATTCGCTCAGTGCTTTTGCGGCGGCTTGTTGCGGGCCACGGCGGCCGGCTTGCCGCCACGTGGCGCGAAGGCCGGCTTCGCCGGAGCCTTCGTCGGGATGCGGTAGACCGTGCCGGCGCGCAGCGCGATCGACTTGAGGCCGTTGGCGCGCTGGATGTCCTCCACCGTGCAGCCGTAGCGCTTGGCGAGGACCACCATCGTGTCGCCGTTCCGCGCGCGGTGCTGCGCGAAGGTGATGCCCGCGACCTCGGCGTGCCGCTCGGCGGTGATGGGCTGCTTGGGGATGCTGATGAAGCGCGCGAGGCGACGGCCCATCTCCTCCGCGACCACGTTGTGGAAGCGGAAGTGCACGTGGTTGCCGTGCCCCTTGGCGTGGCGGATGGGGGCGCGCGCGTTCTTGCCGCGGATTTGGAAGATCTCGTCGATGAAGCTCGGGTCTTCGCCGTTGAGCGCGGCGTAGTCGGCGAGGAGGCGCTGAATCGAACGATCCATGAAGATCATGTCGACGTCCGTCTCGCGGACGGCCGTCTTCACGAGGGCCCAGGTGCGCGGCAGATCGAGGTTGCTCTCGGTGGCGCTGACGAAGGCGCGGACCTCGGTGCGGTAGTAGTAACCGACGTCCACGTCGCGGCCGGATTGATGGCTGACGTGCGGGCGGAGGTGCCCGCCGCGCGCCGCGCTGATGTGCCCGATCGGCACCGGAGGCGTGTTGGGATAGCGCTCGTTGACGCGATCGATGATGCGCGTGAGGGCATCGACCGTCTCGCGCGTGCCCCAAGCGCGACCTGGATCAAGCAAGATCCACCGCTCGCTGCGCGGCATTTGAACGCCGTTGACGAGCACGCCGGCGCCGGCGCGCCCCGCCGAGATGGAGCCGACGCATTGAGGGTCCTGCTTGTAACGAGCTTCGAGGTCGGCGTCGCTGAGCGCGAGCAGCGGCGATTGCGGCGTGGCTCGCGGGGTGCGGGCGCCGGGGCCGTCGTCGTCATCGTCGTCATCGAGCGCGGACAGCTCTTCGTCGCTCGCGGCCGCGGCCGCAGAGGCCGCCGCGGCATCGACGGCGGGAGGCGCGGGCGCGGTGACGGGCGCCGCTTGCATCGCGGGCGCGGCAGGCAACGGCGCCGGCGCGGTGGGCACGCGCGGAGGCTCGCTGGCCGGCGCGGCGCACGCGGGCAGGACGAACAGGGTCAGCGCGAGGGCCGCGTGCAAGCACGAGGCGACGGGTCTCTCGTCCGAAGGGGCCCGGCGAAACATCGGCCGGACTATAGCCGGCGAGCGGGCCAGAGCGCCAGCGGGGCGTCGTGACCGGGATGACGTCCGCCCGCGCGCTCCATCGAAGACCCGACTGCCTCGGAATCGCGGCTCGCTACGCGTCAGCGCGCCGCGTGCGCATCGCGCTCCGCGAAGAGGCCGCGGGCAGCGCGCGGAGCTGCTGGAAGATCAGGTGTCGCGTCTCGTCGTCGAGCCCGCGGAACGCGAGCCCGAGGCGACGTCCCTGATCGCCCGGACGGCGGCCGTGGACGACGCGCGTGACGACCGCCTCCGCGTCGACCCAACGCGTGGAGCGCGGGACGCGGAAGCTCACGATCACGGGCTCTCCGGTGAGCACGCGATGATGGGTGTCGACCAGCATTCCGTCGGTGGAGAGATCGACGGCACGATCGGCGACGAGGCGGAAATCGCGCTCGCGGACGATGGAGCAGCCGAGGTCGACGGCGTGGCGAAAAGCGCGGCGGTGGAGCATGGGCATGGCCGAGGAGGATCGTATCGATCACCGCGGCGCGCGGACAAAGAAGCCGCGGGTCACGCCGGCGCGAGGGCGCGCACGAGCGCTTCCTGATCGACGAACGGTGTGCGGCACGGGCGACCTTCCGCCCAGAAGAAGCGCGTGTCGGCCCAGCGATCGGCGAGGCGCAGGATCATCGAGGATCGCGTGCCGTAGCCGAAGGCATCGGCGTGCACACAGGTGGCGTCGAACGGGTTGTCGGCATGCTGCGCGAGGATGGGCGCGATCGTCTCCGGCGTGAGCTCGCCGAGCTCGGCCCAATGGCGGCGGACGAGCGACGCCCGCGCTTCGTCCCCCGCGCCGAAGCTCCGCTCGGTGACGACGTGAAGGCCGGGCGCGAGCTCGCTGCGATGGAGCGCGTGGCCATCGCTCCACGTGAGGTGCGCGCTCTCCCGATCGGCATAGAGCAAATGAAATGGATTGTGGGCCGCCGGATCGAGCTCGGCGAGGCGCTCGTGAAGCGCGGCCGCCGAGGACGCGCGCAGCGCGTCGATGACCAACGCACCGCGTGATCGACGCTTCGGATCGGGTGGGCTCCCGGCGCGGTTGGTGATGCCGACGAAGAGGCCATGCTCGTTGAGGCCGAGCCAACTGCCTCCGGCGAGATCGTCACGCGGCGCCACGACGGCAGGCGACCCGGGCCACAGAAACGGCGGCGTGGCCGGGCGATTGAGCTGCTCGTCGCGGTTGGCCGCGATCACGAGCGCGAGCGATGGTGAAGGACGAACGGCGGCAACGAGGGTGCACATGGGTTCGTTCCTTGTAGGGACGATGCGGACGGTCGTCAGCTCCCCGAACGAGCTCTTCGGCGCCGGGCAGCGCACATTGCCCAAGTCGAGCATTTCCGCTATTCGCGATCGATATGAAGTGGATCGGCAGCGTCGGCGGGAGGTTGAAGGCGGCGCTCGTGCTGAGCGTGATCCTGCTCGTGGCGCTGCTCAACAACCATTGGGAGCGGCACAACATCGAGCGCTGGGACGAGTCGTTCTCGGCCATTTACGACGACCGTCTGGTGCCGGCCACGTACGTCTTCAAGCTCACCGATCAGCTCTATCGCAAGCGCCTCTTGTGGAACGAAGCCACGCGGCCCGGCGAAGGCGAGCGCGTGCGCGCCGAGCTGCGCCGGCACGACGCCGCCATCGAAGCGCTGGTGCACGAGTTCGAGGCGACCTACCTCGTGGACGCGGAGAGCCGGGCGCTGACCGGCTTCAAGGCCCGCTGGCAAGCGGGTCGCGAGCTGGAGCAGGCCTGGCTCGGCAATGCCACTGGGGAAGTGCCTCTGGTGATGAAGACCGAGCTCGAGCAAGCGCTGGCACAGCTCGATCAACTGAGCCGCATCCAAGAGCAGGTCGGGCACGATCTGAAGCGGGACTCGAAGAGCCTCCTCGCGAGCTCCAGCATCCTTTACCAGCTCGAGATGGCGCTGCTCATCATCATGGCCTTGCTCATCTCCGCGCTCGTCCCGCTGCCCGCGCCGCTGCGTCGCTCCAACGTGCAGAGCCCGCACCTCCATTGACGCCACCACCGGCCGAGACGCTCCCATCACCCGCCCGCGGTGGTGGCGATGGATCTCTCGATGTCTCGTGTTTCGCGCTGCGTGTACGATGCAGCCATGGACTTCGAGGCGATGCCGATCGCGCCGGGTGCGCAGGGGCTGTTGGGGCACTTGCCCGGGTTTCGGAAGGAGCGTTTGAAGACGCTCGGGCTCCTTTCACGGCAATCGACGCCGATGATGAGGCTCGACATTCCCGTGGCTGGGATTCGAGCGCTGGCGCTCAATCACCCCGACGTGGTGCAGGAGGCGCTCGTCGAGAAGGTGAAGCACTTTCACAAGTCGGACATGCTGCGGTTCGGCTTGTACGATCTCGCCGGCGAAGGGCTCTTCACGTCGAATGGGGAGCTGTGGCGGCGACAGCGCAAGCTGATGGCGCCGCTGTTCACGCCGCGGGCGCTCGAGGCTTACGCGACCGACATGGTGGCGTGCACGCGACGCACCATGGAGGGTTGGCGTGATGGTGAAGAGCTTCCGCTCTCGCGGGAGACCACGCGGCTCACGATGGGCATCGCCGGCAAGACGTTGTTCGACGCGGATACGTTCTCGGAGGCCGACGAGATCGGGCACGCGCTCACCATCGCGCTCGATTGGACGGGTTGGATCGTGGGGCGACCGTTCGCCTTCGCGCACGTGGTGCTGAAGCGCATGGCCGAGCGGCTCGCGGCGCACGCGACGGGCAACGTTCGCGAGGCGCTGACGCGCGCGGAGCAGCGCTTTTCCAGGCCCGTCGTGCACGTGGGGACACGCGGCCGCGAGCTCTCGCGCGCGATTGCGTTCCTCGACGAGCACGTGCAGCGCATGATCGACGACCGCCGCCGCACGGCGGGCACGGGGCGCGCCGATCTCTTGTCACGCCTCTTGGAAGCGCACGACGAGGACGACGGCGCCAAAATGAGTGATCGGCAGGTGCGCGACGAGGTGCTGACGCTCTTCGTCGCCGGCCACGAGACCACCGCGACCGGCTTGGCTTGGACCATTTACCTCCTCTGCAAACACCCCGAGGTGCTGGCCGCGACGGTGCGCGAGGTCGATGCCGTGGGCGACGATCCGAGCGTGAGCGATTTGCCGCGGCTCGATCTCTGTCTGCGTGTCTTCAAGGAGGCTTTGCGCCTCTATCCGCCGGTGTACGTGTTCGGGCGCGACAGCAAGGATCCCATCACGCTCGGAGGCTATGATTTGCCGGCGCCCACCAACGTGCTCACCTCACCATGGGTGCTCCACCACGCGGCGCGTTTCTGGCCGGATCCGGAGCGCTTCGATCCCGATCGCTTCCGGCCCGAGAACGAGGCCGCGCGCCACCGCTATGCCTATCTGCCGTTCGGCGCCGGGCCGCGCATCTGCCTGGGCAACCACTTCGCGTACATGGAAGCGCAGCTCGCGCTCGCGACGATGCTGCGACGCTACACCTTCGAGCTGCTCGCCGAGGACGAGCCCGAGCCGGGCGCGACGCTCCGGCCCAAACACGGCGTGCGCGTCCGCGTGCGGCGGCGGACCCATGCGCGGGCCTTCGTGGGCGAGGCCGTGATGGAGTGATGGGTCGTCTCGTCCGCAAGACGGGGCTCGCCGACATCACTCCTTCACGGTGCTCACGGCCCGATCGCGCCGGCCAGGTTCAAAACCTGCAACGGGATGGAGGCCGCCAACGACCATTCTCGTCGACCACTGCGCCCCACGGCTCGCCACGAGCATGGTTTGCGCAAATGGTGTAACGCCCGCACAATTCGATCCATGTCTGCGCGACGGCCGCGCGAAGGCCGCATCGCGGGAGCCACGCGCACCTCGAAATGGCGGGCTGGCGCGGCTCCTGCTCATGCGCCCTGCCCTACCCTTTCAGGAGCCTGGCCGGCGTGGAAGCTTCGGAACGAATTGCCACCATCGACTCCATTCATCAGGAGGCCATTCGACATGGCCTCTATTTCCTCGACCCCGATGACGAGGAGCTCCACGGGCGCACCTTCAGCCTCGAGGGCCGAGAGCTCTTGAGCTTCGCGTCCTGCTCGTATCTCGGGCTCGAGCATCACCCGGATCTCGTGGCCGGCGTGGTGCGCGCGGTGACGCGGTATGGGACTCAGTTCTCGGCCACGCGTGGATTCGTCTCGGCGCCTCCGTATGCCGAGCTCGAAGCGTTGATGTCCGAGGTGCTCGGCGGGCATGCGCTCGTGTGCTCGTCCACCTCGCTCGGACATCAATCGGCGCTCGGCGTGCTCGCCACCGAAAAGGACGCCATCGTCCTCGACCATCAAGCGCACTACAGCATCCAACAGGCGGCCCAGCTCACGCGCACGGCCGGATGCCAGGTGGAGATCGTGCGGCATGGGGAGCTCGATCGCGTGCTCTCCGTCGTCGAGCGGCTCGCGAAGCAACGGCGCACCGTGTGGCTCGCGGTCGACGGCGTCTACAGCATGTACGGTGATCTGGCGCCCGTGGACTTGTTGCGCGAAGCGCTGCAGATCGCGCCCAACGTGCGCCTCTACGTGGACGACGCGCACGGCATGAGCTGGGCCGGCGAGCACGGCCGCGGCAGCTTCCTCGACCGCATGAAGCTGAGCGAGCGCATCGTCCTGGCCACGTCGCTCAACAAGGCCTTTGCGGCGGGAGGTGGATGTCTCCTGTTCACGAGCGCCGAGGAGCGCCAGCTCGTCCGCAAGACGGGCGGGCCGCTGTTCTTCTCCGGGCCGCTGCAACCGCCCATGCTGGGCGCGGCCATCGCGTCGGCGCGCCTCCATCTCTCTGCCGAAATCTATGTTCGACAAGCGATGCTGCGCGAGCGGGTGCTCCTCGCGAATCGTCTGATTCGGGAGGCGGGTTTGCCGCTGCTCGTCGAGAACGAGTCTCCCATCTTCTTTCTGCGCCTCGGCTTGCCGCGGCTCGCCTTCGAAGTCGCGCGGCGCCTGATGGCCGAGGGCATCTACGTCACGCCGTCGGTGTATCCGACCGTGCCCATGCGCCGCGGCGGGATTCGCTTGTCGATCACGGCGGCGCACACCACCGCGGACGTGCGTCTCGTCATCGATCGGTTGGCCGCGCACATCCCCGCGGTCCTCTCCGAAGAAGGGTTGAGCATCGACTTCCTCGATCAGGAGTTCTCGAGCGCGCTGCCGCGGCCCGACCGAGAAGCAACGCCTTCGCTCGAGACCTTGATCAAAGAGCTCGTCACCGACAAGCGCGCTCCGCGCCCCGCGCCGGCCATCGCGCTCGCCCCGAGGGGCCCCGTCGAGCAAGACGATGGTTTGCGCGTGGAGCGCTTCACGTCCATCCAGCAGATCGACAAAGACACTTGGAACGCGCTTTTGGGCACGGCGGGGTTCATCAGTTGGGATTCGCTGCGCATGCAGGAGCAGGTGTTCGCAGGCGGGAGCGAGCCGGAGAACCGTTGGGGCTTCCTCTACGTGATCGTGCGTGATGCACGCGATCGCATCGTGGCCGCCGCGCCCTTCACGGTCGCGTTGTGCAAGGACGACATGCTCATGCGCGAAGAGGTCTCGCGGCGCGTCGAGGAGCGGCGCCGTCTCGACCCCCATTTCCTGAGCTCCCGCGCGCTGCTCTTGGGCTCGCTGCTCTCGGAGGGCAATCATCTGTATTTGGATCGATCGGGGCCGTGGCGCGCCGCGCTCACGCGGATCCTCGAGGTCGCGCGGGCGGCGTACGACGAGTCCGGTTGCGCCGTGATGGTGCTGCGCGATTTCCCCGCCGACGACGCCGAGATGCGGACGGAGATGCTCCACCACGGCCTCGTGGAGGTGCCTACGCTGGACACGCATGTCCTCCCGATCACCGAGGCGACGGAGGAAGAGAGCCTCGCGGGCATCAAGCGCTCGAAGCGCCGTTTCCTGCGCGAGCGCATCGCCCAGGCGCGCTCCTACGAGCGCCGGGTCCACGGCGCGGGCGTGGGGGATCCCTTGTCGGCCGAGGAGATCGCGCATCTCCACCAGCTCTATCTCGCGGTGGCGCGCAAAGCCTTCAGGCTCAACGTGTTTCACCTGCCCCCGCGCCTGCTCGCGGCCATGCTGGAGTCTCCGGCCTGGGAGATCGTGACGCTGCGCTTGAATCCCGAGCACGGCGGGCCCGCGCATGGCCGCCCCGTGGCCTTCTATGCGGCCCACAAGCAAGATGGGCACTATGGCGGCTTCCTCTGCGGGGTCGACTACGACTACGTCCACACCCATGGTGCTTATCGGCAACTGCTCTATCAAACGGTCAAGCGCGCGAAGGAGCTCGGCGTGACCACCATCCGTTTCGGGATGACGGCTGATTTGGAGAAGCGCCGATATGGAACGGTCGTGGTGCAGAGCTGCGTCTACATGCAGGCCCGCGATCATTTCAGCAGCGCGCTCCTTCGCGAGATCGCCGCAGAGGCCAGCCTCGACGACCGGCGCGCGCCGTCGCTCTCTGCGGCGGAGTGAGCCGGCTCGTCGGGCGCCCGTGGCCGCCGGCCCGATGACGCAGCGGACGAAGAGAGACAGCGCCGGAGCGAGCACGCTTCCTCGCAGACATCCTATCGAACCAGCTCGACCACGCGGCACGGGGGGACGGCTGGTCATGGCATGAGGCGTGATGCACGCTTGGAGAGCGTCCGGGGACGGATGCGCGATCTGCGTGAAAGAAGGCCACCATGGGCATCACGAGAAGGGATCTGTTGGCAGGGCGGCGACTGCGCCGGTCGTCCGCCGCGTCCTCCGCGCCCCGCAAGAAACAACAGGCCCCGCCGGAAGAGAGCATCACCGTGCATCGATCACGCGAGGACGTCTATCGCTTCTGGCGCGATTTCCGGAACCTGCCGTCGTTCATGAAACACCTCGACGCCGTGGAGCGCATCGACGACCAGCGCTCGCGCTGGACGGCAAAGATGGCCGCGGGCAACACCATCTCTTGGGAAGCGACGATCACGGAAGAGCAGCCGAACGAAAAGATCGAATGGCGCTCCACCGATCGAGGCCCCGTCGCCACGTGCGGCTCGGTGCGCTTCACCGATGCGCCGGGCCAACGTGGCACCGAGATCCACGTGCGAATGGGCTACGAGGTGCCGCGCGGCCTCATCGGCCGGAGCCTCTCCAAGCTCCTCGGCGGGGTCATCGAGCTCGAGGTGGCGTCCGAGCTGCGCCGCTTCAAGCAGGTGATGGAGCTCGGCGAGGTCGTGCGCTCCGACGCGAGCATCCATCATGGGGCGCACCCGGCGCAGCCTCCGAAGGAGGCGCCGCGCGGGATCCATGCATGAAGGGCGGGTTGCGGAAGGAGGCGCGCCATGAAGGCCATTTGCTGGATGGGGAAACGCGAGGTCTGCGTCGAGGACGTGCCGGATCCGAAGATCCTGAATACCCACGACGCCATCATCAAAGTCACGAAGACCGCCATCTGCGGCTCGGATCTGCACCTCTACAATGGCTTCATCCCCACGATGGAGAAGGGAGACATCCTCGGCCACGAGTTCATGGGTGAGGTCGTCGAGGTGGGCTCGAACGTGAAGAGCCTCGCCGTCGGCGATCGCGTGGTGGTCCCCTTCCCCATCGCGTGCGGCAAGTGCGGCATGTGCAAGGAAGAGCTCTATTCGGTGTGCGAGAACTCCAACCCGAATGCGTGGATGGCAGAGAGCCTCTGGGGCCACTCTCCGTGCGGAATCTTCGGCTATTCGCACATGCTCGGCGGGTATGCGGGCGGCCAGGCCCAATATGCACGCGTGCCTTTCGCCGACGTGGGGCCGCTCAAGATCCCGGCCGGCGTCGAGGATGAGAAGGTGCTGTTTCTCTCCGACATCTTCCCGACCGGGTACATGGGCGCGGAGATGTGCGAGATCGAGCCGGGCGACGTCATCGCGGTTTGGGGAGCCGGCCCCGTGGGCCTCTTGGCCATCGCGAGCGCTCGCCTCCTCGGCGCCGAGCGCGTAATCGCCATCGATCGTTTTCCTTATCGCCTGCAGATGGCGAAGGAGCGGGCCGGCGCGACCGAGACCATCAATTACGAAGAGGATGACGTGCACGACGTGCTCGCCGACATGACGGGTGGTCGAGGCCCGGACGCGTGCATCGACGCCGTCGGCCTCGAGGCGCACGGGCACGGCGTGGAGTTCGCGTACGACCGCACCAAGCAGGCCGTGGGGCTCGAGACCGATCGCCCGCTGGTGCTGCGCGAGGCCATCCGCGCGTGCCGGAACGGAGGCATCGTGTCGGTGATCGGTGTCTATGGCGGCTTCATCGACAAGTTCCCCATGGGAGCCGTGGTGAACCGATCACTCACCATCCGCAGCGGTCAATGCCACGTGCAGCGCTACATGGGTCCGCTGCTCGATCGCATCCTGAAGGGGGAGATCGATCCCAGCTTCATCGTCACCCATCGACTGCCCCTCGAAGAGGCGCCTCGCGGATACGAGATGTTCCTCAACAAGGTAAACGACTGCGAAAAAGTCGTTCTGGCCGCGTGAATTTGCCCGGGAGGGCCGAGCCTCACGGCGTCGGCTCTCCCGGCACCTTCACCGCAAACACGGTATCACCGCGTGGTGGCCGGCAGACGGCGCCCGTCTTCGCAGCGGTCCAGCGCCGTCGAGGTGCCGTGACACCAGGCTTCGACCTTGGCGCCCGTCCCTTTGCGGATGCTGCCCGTCTCTTCGCAGATGCGCTCCACGATGGGATCGGGACAGCTCGGGCTCGACGTCACGTACATGAAGCGGGTGTGCGCGATGCCATCGCCCGGCTCCCACACCGTCTCGACCTTGAGCACGCCGGCCGGGAACAGATCGGGAATCTTGTGCATGCGCCGCATGGCCTCGTGCGGATCGTTGCCGAAATCACCGCCGAACAGCGAATCACACGCCGGGAGAGCGCCCATGAGCACGAGGGCGAGCAGGCCGAACGGACGGGAGGGAGCCATTGCCGAAACGATAGCGCGCCCCGCAGGACGCCGTCACGCGAAGCACGATCGAAGCGCGGCGCCGGCCGAGGCGGAGCGATGAGGCCCGCCGCCGGCCGGCGTCATCCTCACTGAAGGAAGCCCTGCGCGAGGGCCTTCATCAAAGGGTCTTGCTGCGCGGCCGGTTGATCGGCCCGATGCCCTTCGTTGATGGTCCACACGATGGCGCCGCCGAGACCCTTTTGCGCGACGTACTTGCCCTTCTCCAGGATGGACTCTTCGTCTTCGTACGACACGAAGGTGCAGCCCTGCGGGCCATGCGCGGAAGAGAAGCTCAGATAAGGCGCCTTGGCCGCGTCGTCCCATTTGCGATCGGCCGCCGAGTAATAAGCGCTCATGATGTTCGCGAACGTCATGATGTTGTCGTCGGCGATGATCTGGGAGCTGCCGATGGCGCTCTTCGGAGCGGTCACCGGCGGTGACCAGCAGGAGCCATAAAAGCCGATGCCGACACCCAATTTGGCCGCGGGGACGCCGGCCGCGAGATAAGCGGCCACCGAGCTGTCCACCGAGCTCGGCGTGTTGCCACCGCCACCATAGAGCGCCGAAGAATGCCAGCTCTGCCAGCCATCCCACGGCCCAGCCATGCTGTAGCTCATGATGTTGATTTGATCGAAGAGGGGCGCGACCTCGCCATAGAGGGCGTCCACGTCGGGGAAATTGGCATTGACCCAACCCACCGGGACGGTGAGGATCGTGCTCGGCATGGCCGCGCGCATGTCTTGGGCAAGCGCCTTGAAATCAGGCTGATCCGCAGCCTCGATCGGCTCCCAATCGAGGTCGAAGCCGTCGAAGCCGTAGTCCTCGGCGAGCGCCTTGAGGTTTTGCACGAAGGCCGCGCGGTGCGCTGCGGAGGCGGCGCTGACCCATTTGGCATGCTCGCCGGCGCCGCCGAGCATGACGACCGCCTTGCGGCCATGCTGATGGGCGAGCGACGCGAGCTGTTTGGCGAGGGCCGGGCCATTCGTGGCGTCGATATCGAAGGTGGTGTCGAGCGTGCCGTCGGTGCGCGGGACGGCGCGACCAATCATGAGGTGGGTGAGCCCACTCCAATCGATGGCGCTGGGGGGATAGAGGTTCTGCTGATAACCGACGTAATAACCGCTCACCCACTTGCCGCTCGCGGGCGCGCCGCCCGTGCCGGACGAGCTCGTGGTGCTGCTCGCGCTGGAGCTCGTGGTGCTGCTTCCGCTGGAGCTCGTGGTGCTCGAGCTGCTCGTCGGGGCGCCGCCGGATCCGCTCGATGCGCTGGACGTGCCGGTGCCGCCGCTGCCGCCCGTGTTGCTCTGGCCTCCGCCGCCGCACGCGACGACGAGAAGGGGTAAGCCTACCGCCAAGAAGAATCGGGGTTTCATGTTGAAGCTCCTCGGGAGACGGGCCCGCGTGGAGCCCGAGGTCCATGCGTGGCGTCGCCGGCGACGAGGTGGATCATGTGGGATCCACGATGAGAATCAGCGAGAGGAAGGCGGGCGCGGGGACGCACCCGACGATGCTATCCGACCGGCCTCCGCGGCGGGATCCTCGATTCGGGTCCCGCCGCGTCGGGCCGACGTCGCTTCAGGACACGGGGATCGGCTGATCGTCGGCGAGGCCGCGCGCGCCTTCGAGATCGGATTCGTCCAGTCGATCGACGCCGTTGCGCGCAAAGCGCAGGGCCGCCGCGCGGGCCCGGCCATCCTTCTCGTGATCGAGCGACCACTGCGCATGACGCACCAGCGCCGCGAGCTCGAACGAGCGACCGAGCGTCATCGCGAAGCCGCGCGCGCCGGCCTCGACCACGGCCACGTCGCGGCCGCGCTCGACGGCCCACGTGGCCGCCTTGGTGGCGGCCTGCACGGCCTGCTTGCCGGCCTCGACGAGGGCCGGATCCTTCGCCGACTCCGCGAGCGCGCGCACCCGCGCGACGAAGGGCGGGAGCGATCCTTCGCGCGCCACGGCGCGGAGCGCGTCGAGCGAGAGGACGTTGGTGGTGCCCTCCCAGATCGAGAGGACCTGCGCGTCGCGCAGCAACATCGGCAAGCCCGTGTCCTCGACGTAGCCGGCGCCGCCGAACGCTTCGAGGATTTCGCTCGCGGTCGTCACTGCCTGCTTGCCGGTGGTGAGCTTGCAGATCGGGGTGAGGAGCCGGAGGAGGCGCGCGTCCTCTTCGCTGGCGATCCCGGCCTCCTCGCGACCGAGGAGCTCCGCGGCCGTGAGCACGAAGTGGAACGCGCCCTCGAACTCGGCCTGCACGCCCGCGATCGTCTCGAGATGGAGCGGCCGCTCGCTCAAGGTCGACCCGAAGGCGAAGCGGCGGCGCGCGTAGTCGCGGGCCAGCGAGAGGCCGCGGCGCATGCCGGCGATCGCGCAGACCGAGTTCCAGAGGCGCGTGATGTTGAGCATGGGCGCGATGTTGCGCACACCGTCCGAGAGGCCCGCGACCGGAACCGCGATGGCGCCGTCGAGCGTCAGCTCCGCCGTGGGGAGCTTGCGGGTGCCGAGCTTGTCCTTGAGGCGGTTCAAGGCGATGCCGTTCATGCGACCGGCTTCGTCGCGCGTCTCGAGATAGAAGAGCGCGAGGCCGCGGCCGCCCGGCGGCGCTTCGAGCGGGCGCGCGAGCGTGAGGGCCATCTCGCTCGTGGCCGCGCTGGTGAACCATTTGGTGCCGTAGAGGCGATGACGGCCATCGTCGCCGAGCCGCGCTTCGGTCTCGGTGAGGCCGACGTCGGAGCCGCCGGTGCGCTCCGTCATCCATTGGCCGCTCGTCCACGCGACGTTGGGATCACGGCTCGTGAGGTGCGCGACGGCGCGGTCGATGAGGGGCTGGTTCTTGTGCGAGAGGAGCGTCTTCGCGGCGCCGTCCGTCATCGCGAGAGGGCACGAGTAGACGTCGGTGGAGGGCGCGAACAAGTAGATGAGCGCGGCCTGGAGGGCGCGCGAATGCTCGCCTTGCTTGCGCTCGTAGGGCGTGGCCACGAGGCCGAACTCGCACGCGACCTTGCGCGCCTCCTGCCAGACGCGCGTCAGCTCGATGCGCTCGACACGCTTCCCCCAGGCGTCCCAACCGACGAGGCGCGGCTCGTTCAGGCGATCCTCGAGCTGCAGCTCGTAGAGCTTCCCGCCGGCGAGATCGCCGAGCGCGGTGAGCCTCTCTTCGGCCTCGCGGCGCGTGCCCTCGGGAAAGGCGCGCGCGAGGTACGACCGGAGAACACGGTCGGTGTGGAAGGGATGTTCGAGACGCGGAGGCTCCTGGAAAAACGCCATGACGGGAGTGTGTACGGCCGCACGCCGAGGGGCGTCAAGCCGGGTTGCGCGGGCCAATGTCGGACACAGATGAAGCCGAAGGAGGAACGAGGACCATGGCCATCTTCCGTTGCAATCGATGCAGCACCATCAACCGGGTGGCGGACGAGCGTGTTGGACAGCGACCGATTTGCGGGCAGTGCAAGGCCGCGCTCGACCCGAGCGGCGCGCCGCAGGAGGTGAGCGCCGACACGTTCGAGCGGGCGATCGCGGGCTCGCCGGTGCCGGTGCTGGTCGATTTCTGGGCGCCGTGGTGCGCGCCTTGTCGAATGGCGGCGCCCGTCGTGGCCGATCTGGCGAAGCGCAGCGCGGGCAAGATGCTGGTGCTGAAGATGAACGTGGACGACAACCAAGCGATGGCCGCGAAGCACGCCGTGCAGGGCATCCCAGCGTTCGTGCTCTATCACGGGGGCCGCGAGGTGGGTCGCCGCACCGGGCTCGCGTCGCGCGCCGACATGGAGTCGTGGATCGCGCAGACGATGCGCGCGGCGGCGTGATCGCGCCGCGCCGTCACTCGAAGCGTTTGTAGCGACGCGGGGCTTTCTTCCCGTGGCTCGGCGGCACGGCCGCCGGCGCGGGCGCCGCCGATGGCGACGACGCGGCCGGCGGCGGCGCCGATGCGGTGGCGCGCGCGGAAGCCGCCGTCTCGGCCTGAAGCAAGGCGAGACGGCGGGCCGTGATGAGGTGACCGATCTCGCTGCGCATCATCGGCGCGGGATCGCGTGGTGGGCGCAGCGCCCCGACGGCGGCGAGGCCGAGGAGAAAGACCACCACGGCCGACAGGCCGATGATGGCGAGCGCGCGCGATCGCGGCATGCGCCCGCGTCCTCGACCGCGCCGCGCCGCGGGAGCATCGAGGCCGTCGTGCACCATGGCCGCGAGCTCACCGCTCGCGCCGGCCGCGACGCTCTCGCCGCGGGCCTCGGCCCGATCGATCAAGGCGCGCTCCAGCTCGGCGAGGAACTGCGGCGCCGACTGCGGCCGATCCGCGGGCTCCTTCGCGAGCGCGCGCATGATCAGCGACGACAACGCGGTGCCGATGCCCGCCTCGGGCGCGGCCTCGACCGGCGGGATGGGCATGGACTTGATGTGCCGGGCCATCACGACGACGGCGTCGTCGTCGACGAACGGAGGCCGCCCCACGAGCATCTGGTAGAGCAACACGCCGAGCGTGTAGAGGTCGCTGCGCGCGTCGAGCGGCTTGCCCTGCGCCTGCTCGGGCGACATGTAGCGCGGCGTTCCAAACACCGTCCCCGCCTGCGTTTCGAGCGCATCGACGTTGCTCGGCTCGGACTTCACCTTGGCGATGCCGAAGTCGAGCACCTTGCAAATCTCGCCCCGTTCGGGCGCGGCGAGGGGCGAGAGGAACAGATTGTCAGGCTTGAGATCGCGATGGATGATCCCCTTCTCGTGCGCCTCCGCGAGCGAGAGCAGCGCGTGCCTCACGATGCGCGCGGCCTCTTCCACGGGCAGGCGCCCACGTCGCTTGAGCCGCTGGCCCAGCGATTCGCCTTCGAGCAGCTCCATCGCGAGGTAGAGCGAAGCGTCGGCGCCGAGCTCGTCGCCGGAGGGATCGGGGATCTCGCCGAAGTCGAAGACGGTGACCGTGTGCGGCGAAGCGAGCAGGCTCATCGCCCGCGCTTCCCGGGCGAAGCGAGCCTTGGCGAGCGCGTCGAAGGCGCGATCGGCGCGCAGGATCTTCACGGCCACGTCGCGGCTCATGGCCTCTTGGCGGGCGCGATAGACGGTGCCCATCGAGCCTGCGCCGAGACGACCGAGGATCACGAAGCGTCCGGCGACGATCGCGCCGAGGAAGGGATCGCCGTCGGCCTCGAGGAGCTCGGCGATGGGGACGAGCGCGAAGCCATCGTTGGGGCAGCGATCGACCGGGCCGGGCGGGACGATGCCATCGCCCTCCACGAGGTGGCGACAACGCGGGCAAATCCGGCCCGTTCTGGCGCGGATCCCAGGCCGCGTCAGCTCCGTTTGGGACCTTCGGCCCCCGCCCCGGGAGCTCGGAGGCGAAGGACGGTCCCCGTTTCGGCTTCCCGACCGGGCGTCGATGCTCGAATCGTCCGTTACTTGGCCGTGCATCGCAAGGCCCACGAAGACGGCTCCCGCATCGGCCGGCACACGAACGAGGACGGATCTCCACAGCTTGCGTCCGAACAACACGCATCACTGCAACGCTGCGCGGCATCGCAGTGCCCGCTGCGACACTCTCCGTCGGCATTGCAGGCGCTGCCCACCGCGCCGGCCGCGATGCCCGCGACGAGCGCGCTGCACGCCCGAATCCACACGCCGTCGACCTGAGTCGGGGCACACGCAACCGGGGTGCCCTTGCCCGGCTCGAGCTCGCACGCCGACGAGTCGCAGCAGGGAACGGAGCAGCGTGGAGCGGGATCCGGCGCGAGCGGGATGCAGAGGCCAGAGGCGCACTCGTCGTGTGAGGCGCACGTCGCGTAACGCTCTTTCTTCACGTCTGGAGGCGCGCACCAGAAACCATTCGGCTCCCCCGCGGGCCCGGCCCCGAAGCGGCATGCATGATCGTACGCCGAGCAGCCCGTGTCGGAGCAGCACGTATCGGCGCAATGCCCTTCGCTGCAGCGCCCGGATCGACAATCGGCGTCGCGATCGCACGACGCACCGGGCTTCTCGGATCCACCTTCGGCGCGGCCCACGTCGCTCGCGAGGCGGCAGACGTTGCCCGCGCTACCCGGCGCGATGGCGCACACGAAGCCCGGATCGGGATCACAATCCGCCGAGCTGCAGCACGCGCGCGTGCAACGCGGAGCGCCCGTTCCGCCGAACGCCGAGGCGTCGAGGCAGAAATCACCGCGGCCACAGTCGTCGTCGGTCGTGCACACGGTCCCGAGCGTGGCGGTGACGCACGTGCCTCGCGTGCACATCGAACCGACGGGACAGGCCGGCGGACCGACGGCACCCTCGTCGTCGCAGTGCACGTCGTGGATCTTGCCGTCGACGAGGACCTCGCAGCCTCCGCCGAGCACGAGGATCGCGAGGGTCGTGCGCGCGACACGGAGGACGCCGCGGGCGCGGGCCGGTCGCATCAGAACTTCACCCCGAGGACGCCCGGCAGCGCCGTCACGCGCGACGCCGATCGCGCCGGCGGCACGCGTGGCGTGGTGAAATAAAGGATCGTCGCTGCCACCGCGGCGCTCGCGGCGACGACGAACGACACGTCCGCGATGACGGCATGCGCGTGCGCAGTGTGCGCCTCGGCCTGCAGCGTCTGGATGCCGGTGCCGTCGCCGGTGTGCGGGCTGCTTCCCGGGTTCCGCGCGACGGCGCTCACCGCGAAGATCGTCCCCACCAAGAGGGCCGCGCCCGCGAAGCTGCCCGCCGCGATCACCGTCGGTCGCAGCGGCCGCGACCCCGCCGGCGCGGCATCACGCGCTGCGAGCGGCCCCGCGGCGGATGGCGACGCGCTCCCCTCGCGCTGCGCGCCCTCCAATCGCCGCACCGTGGCCTGCACGCGCGCGCGCGCCTTGGGGTCCGACTCCATCTCGAGGTAGCGCCGGTAATACGCCGTCGCCTGCTTCAAGTTCGCCAGCTTTTCGTGGATGAGGGCGAGGTTGTAGACGAGGTCCTTCCCGTTGGGATCGAGGCTCTGGGCCTGCTCGAGCTTCTCGATGGCCGCGCGGTAGCGGCCCTCTTCGTAGAGCGCCCAGGCTTCGTCGTTGAGCAGCATGGCGCGCTTGGCTGCGCTTTCAGCGGGCTTGTCGCCCCGGCTGGGGAGCGCGGGGCCGGCGACTTGCTTGGCTGCCTCACCGTCGCGGGCAGGCTTTGCGGGCGCGTTGTCGGCCCAGGCGGGGCTACCGATCAGGACGGCCCAGGCGACGAAGCAAGCGCTCCACGGACGGACGACCATCGTTCTCCATACGATAGCGCGCTCGCCGCCCGCGCGCGGCCATCTTCGAGGGGGACGCCGCGACGTTCGCTGGACCGCGCGTCCATCCCGGTCGTCGCACGCGGGGTGGTGTAGACTGCCCGCAATGAAGCGAACGCTGCAGAGCGGCCTGTTCCTCGTGTGCGTGCTGGCGAGCGCCGCCGGTATGTACAACGTGATGTCCGACAACATCGAAGTGGAGCGGCTCGCGCAGCAGGTCGCGTGCGGCGACGAGGGCGCCGCCTGCAAGGCGCAGAAGACGTTCATGGAGCGGTCGCCGCTCGGCCAAACCTTCGATTTCTCCACGACGAAGCGCAAGGTGAGCGTTCGTTGCACCCGGGCCTTCGTCCTGGTCGGTGACTACGCCTGCGCATTGCGCTGAGCGGCGCTACGATCGTCGCCGTGACCGACCCGCTACGCCCGCCTCCATCGCCATCGGAGAGCTCCACCCGCGAGGCACGCGACCCCGAACGGTCCCCCGACGCACAGCCGCCCGACCTCGGGCATGTCGCCGCACCACGAGAGGCAGTGCCAATCGCAGGCCCGCCGCCCCTCCCCGAGACCTTCGCGATCCCCGCGCCCCCCTCGCCGACCGCGCCGCCGCAGCCTTCATCCGGTGCGCCGCACGACGGTCACAGCGATGCGGCGGAGCCTCTCTACGATCCCTATCTCCTCCCGCCGCCGCCACCGCGCGGTGGTGTCTCGGGCTTGGCGCTCAGCGCGATCGTGGCCGCATTCCTCGGGCCGGTGGGCGCCATCCTGGCCATCGTGTTCGGCCACTATGCGCGCCGCGAGATCGAGCGCACCGGCCACCGTCGCTCGGGATATGCGCTGGCCACCGCGGGCCTCGCGCTCGGCGTGGTGCTCACGATGGCTTGGGGCGGCTTCCTCAGCTACATCGCGTGGACCGTGCGTTACCGCGTCGATCCGGCCGGTGACGAGCCCGCCGCATCGGCAGCCCCGCCGTCCACCCCACCGGCAACAGCACCGAAGGGCGATCCGCCGGCCGACGTCGGCCCGTTCGCGCCCAAGTACACGAAAGTGAAGCGCGCCGGTGACATCACCGTCGTCGACGTGGGCATGTCGTCCTCGTCGTTGGGCGAGGAGCTCGCGCGCCAGCGCGCCGAAGCCGCCACGGCCGGCGAGACGCTGATGGTGATGACCACCGCGGCCCGCTGCGCGCCCTGCCGCGGCGTGGATCAATCGCTCACCGATCCGCTGCTGCAGACGGCGCTCGCCAAGGTGCGGCTCGTGCGCGTCGACATGCAGGTCTTCCACGAAGATCTCGAGCAGCTCAAGATCCCGGACGAAGCCATCCCCGGCTTCTTCCTCCTCTCGTTGGATCTCACGCCCCGCGACGGCGTCAACGGCGGCGAGTGGGACGACGACATCCCCGTCAACATCGCGCCCGTCCTCGGCGCCTTCGCACGCGGCCGCTACGCCCAGCGCCGGCAGTCGTGGCGCCCGATCCCCTCCTCGGGCATGACGCTGTAGCGCGAACGATCGCTTCCGCTCCAACGATCGCCGCACCACGCGCAGCGCGAAGCGGTCACGCGCGGTCAACGTCTCAATCGCCGGTGCTCCAACGAGCTGCCCGTGATGTGCGTATCGACCACCGCCGGCGGCCGACGCGCACAATCGTTTGAGCTCAAACGATTGTCACGCCCGAGCTCACCTTCGACCCATTCGAGCGCTGGCACCGACACCGAGCGACGCGATCCTCACGATCGCGTCGCTCGGTGGAACGAGGGCGCGAGCCCTTCGTGCTCAATAGGCGTTCGAGTCGATCACCTTCATCACCGCCTTGCTGCCCTTCTTGCGCGGCGAGCCGGACGGCGTGCTGGGCTGCGGAGTCGGCGCATTGCCGGTGTCGCCCTTCTCGAAGGTCGGCTTCTTCGGGGCGGTGGGCTTCGGGGTGCCCTTCTTTTCGTAGATGCGCTCCTTGGGCGCGGGCGGCTCGCTCGCGTCGTTCGGATCCTTCGCGTTGCTCGGCGGCGCGCTCTTCGGGATGGGCGCCGAGTCCTGCGGTGCGGCGCGCAGCGCGTCCTCGGCCTGCCGGCGGGCGGCGCCCACGGCCGGGGCGCGATCGCCTTCGGGATCCAGGCCGCGCGCGCGATCGAGATCGTCGAGGCACGAGCGCCACTCGCGGCGCTCGCAGGCTTCAAGCGCGGCGGCGCGGAGCACGCGCGCGCGATCGAGCGGCGACGTCGGCTCGGGCGCGATCGTCGGCGGAACGTCGGGCCCTTTGTCGGTGGTCGGCGTCTCGCGACGCAGGAGCCACCAAGCCGCGACCGCGAGGAGCGCGAGCATCGCCACGGCGGCGAGCTCGGCCATCCAGCGCTCCTTCATCCAACGGCGCATGCGCGAGACGCGCTGGCGAACGCGCGCCGCGGGCACCTGCTCCTCGGCCGCGATGGCTTCGAGCTTCTCCCCTTCCCCTTCGCGCGCCATCCAATCGAGCGTCTTCTGCGCGTCGCCCGTGCCGCCGGCTTGCTCTTCGGCCCAGCGAGCGAGCGCGCGCTCCTCGAGCGGCGCGGGAGTCGCCTCGATGTCGGGTAGCTCGCTCGGCCCCTCGCGCATCGTTCGACGGTGGAAGTCGACGACCTTGTGGCGCGCGATCCCGAGCAGCCAGCGCTTCAGCTCCCCGGCGTCGTGCGGCCGATTCGGCGCCGCGAGCGCCTCGACGAGGACGGTCTGCACCACGTCGTCCACCTCACCGGCCGGGACACGGCGACGGACGAAATCGGCGAGGGCCCGCCGAAGCGTGGGATCGCCGAGGAGCTCTTTCGCCGGGGACGGGTTTTCGGTGGGCATCGCCTGGCTCATCGCCCGTGCATCGCGGAGCGCAGCACGAGTGTGACAGCCTAATTTCGATCGTAGATCGATCGGCCCCCGCCGTCACAGTCCCGTGCACGGACGCGACGCACGGGCATGAAGAACGCGCTCGCCGTGCTCGCCGCCCTCGCCTGCTTGTCCTCCACCTCGCCCTCTCGATCGGGAGAGCAGGATCCGGTCACCGAGATTCGCATCGACAAGAGCGATCACCGGCTCGAGCTCGTCTCGCAAGGCCGCGTGGTGAAGACCTATCGCGTCGCGATCGGCCCCGGCGGCACCGGCCACAAACGCATGGAGGGCGACAAGGTGACCCCGGTCGGGACGTACCGCATCGTCGGGCACATCAAGGGTCTGTTCCATCACTTCCTCACGGTCAGCTATCCCAACGACGAGGACCGCACGCGCTTCGCCGATCTGAAGAAGCGCGGCGAGCTCCCGCGGGACGCGACGATCGGCGGCGGCATCGGCATCCACGGGGTCAACAGCAAAGCGTGGAAGGGCGTGCACAAGGAGAGCGACTGGACGCTCGGCTGCATCGCGCTCGACGACGACGAGATCGACGAGATCGCCAAGCGGGTGAAGGCGGGGACGACGGTCGTCATCACCGATTGAAGCGCGGAATCCTCGGTCATTTCGCGACGAATCGGCGCTCTTTCGCGACGGTCCGCGGGCGCGCCGGGCTGCGGGACGCGCGACAAAGGCGCCCATCCGACGAGGCGTCGGTGCTACGTTGGCGCCGCGCGGTCACGTCGGTGGCATGTTCGGCGAGCGGGTCTCTCCGATGCGAGCCTTCGGCACCGCACACCCGGAGGCCCATGTCCCGCCAGCACTGGCTGATGAAGAGCGAGCCGTTCAAATATTCTTTTGCCCAGCTCGTGCGCGACGGCCAGACGATGTGGGACGGCGTCCGCAACTTCGAGGCCCGCAACAGCCTGCGCGCGATGAAGGCCGGTGACCTCGCGCTCTTCTATCACTCGAACGAAGGCAAAGCCGTCGTCGGCGTGGCGCGCATCAAGCGCGAGGCGTACGCCGATCCCACCGCGCCCGGTGAGGATTGGAGCGTCGTCGACGTGGAGCCCGTCGTCGCGTTGAAGGCGCCCGTCTCGCTCGAGGCCATCCGCGGCGAGCCGGATCTCGCGGAGATCTACCTGCTCAAGCGCTCGCGGCTCAGCGTGGTTCCCGTATCGAAGGAGCACTTCGATCGGATCCTCAAGATGGGCAAGACGAAGATCACGGCACCGAAGCGATCATGACCCGCTGCGCGGGGCCCGGTCCCTGCGGCCACGCAGCGATGGCCCGATCACCGGGCCCCACGGCGATCGCAGGCAACACGGCATCGGTCCCCGTCTCCGGCGACAGCACCTCGACCTCGCTCCACGGCTGATCAGCCGGGCCCGTGCGGCGCGCAGCCACGCGGAACGGCGCGCCGGCGATGGCGCGCTCGCTCCACACCACCACGGCGCCGCCCTCGGGCCCAATCGCGATCTTCGGGATCAAGCCCGTCGCACCCGCCGACGAGATGCGCACGGGATGGCGGCCATCCTCGGCCCAGGTGCCATCGGAACGGCGGCGCGCGGCGTACACGGCGTCACCGTCGCCGGTGTCTTGGTACCAGACGACGTAGAGATCACCGCGCGGACCAAAGGCGATCTGCACGCCCCGCGCGTAGCCGGTCGTCATCGAGAAGGCATCGTCGAGATCACGCGGGCGCGTCCATGTCCCTGCGGCGTCGCGCGTGGCGAGGTAGACCAGCGTGTCGCCCTTCCCGTTCTCCTGCGCCCAGGCGGCGGCGGCCGATCCATCCGCGAAGATCGCGGGCTTCACGGCCGCGACGGGATCGCTGTCCACGGGCGCGCCGTCCGGCGAGAGCATGTCGCTCATCGTCACGTGGGAGAACGGCTCGCCCAGGCCCTTGCGCTCGCTGACGAAGGCGCGGAGCGGGCCGCCGAGCGACTGATACCAGGTGATGATGGCTTGGCCCGCGTCGTTGAGCGCGATCACCGGTGCGTTGGAGTAATTGATGTTGATCGAGAGCACGTCATCCGGCCCCGAAGGCATGCTCCACGGCGCGCTCGAGCTCTCGCGCTGCGCCACCGATACGCCGTAGTTCGGCGTCGATCGCCATTGGTTCCACGCGAGGATCCACTCGCCTGCCTGGTTCGTCGCGAGGCGCGGCTCGTAGGCCGTGGTAGGGAACGAGAACGAATCCGCCGGGCTCGCAGGCTCTTTCCACGCGCCCGACGCGTCACGCTCGCTCAGGTAAAGCACCTGCTCCGATCCCGCGACCACCGACCACGCGAACACCGCCGCTCCATCGAAGCCCGCCACCAGATCGCTCGGGATGCTCCCGCCCACGGCGTCGCCGGCGTGCCGCAGCGTCCACGTGTCCGTCGCCGTCTCTTCGAGCATCTCGAGGCCCGGCGTCGACGAGAAGCCGACGAGGCCGCGACCATGACCATCGACGGCGACCATCACGTTCTGCGCCCACGCATCACCGCGCGCGTCGCCCGCGCCCGGGAGCGTCCAAGCGCGCGCGACGCAGGCGCCCGCGGCATTCGCCTGCGTCCACGCCGGGCACGGCTGCGACAAGGGATCGAGGCCGCAACCACCGACGGCGTTGAGCGCGACGAGCAACGCGATTCGCTTCATTGAACGACCAAGCGCTTGGCGCGTGTGAGCGAGGTCAAGAAGAGGCGCACCGTCCCGCGCTCGGGATCGGCCAGCGCTTCATAGGCCTCGCGCGCCTTCTGCGCCTCGCCGCCGTGCGCGAGGATCGCGTCCTCCAGCGTCGGGGCGCGACCATCGTGCAAGTAGGGGCCGCTCCGCGACACGCCCCACAGCGGGCGCGTGAGGAACGACGTCCCCGCGACACCGCGATCCGCGCGCGGCTCGGCGAGCGCCGCGCCGAGATCGTGGCGCTTCAAATCACTGAAGAGCGACACGCGCAACGATCCATCTTCCTTCGAGGCCACGATCCTCGGCTCGGCCGCGTCCTTCGCCAGATCCACGGTCACGCTCGCGCCGCCCGTCCTGCTCGGGAGCGTGAACGTGGTGCCTTCGAGCGGCAGCGACGGCACATGGCACGACGCGCAGCCGAGCGACGCGAAGCGCGTGCGGCCATCGGCCCAAGCGAGGGCCATGTTCGAAGCGTCGGGCACCGCGATCTGCGGGAGCTCCTGCATCGCCACGAAGAGCGTCAGTGCCGTCACCTGCCCTTCGGTGATCTCGGACGTGATGCCATCGCCGTCGGGATCCACACCACCGAACGGTCCGATGCGCTCCTTCGACGCCGTCGACACGAGGTAATCCGACTCCATGCCGTGATGGATGAGCAGCGCGTCCTCCACGGCATCACGAATCGTCGCCACGTTGCCCTTCCACCCAAAGGGCTTCACCACCAGATCGGCGTCCACGCCTTCGAGCGCGCTCGTCACGAGCGATCCATCCGGCCGCGCGGTGAGCGCGCCGAACGAGATCCCCTTCGCCGTCAGCTTGGCCGTCACCGCCGCGCCCTTTGCCGCAGCCTTCTCGACGAGCGCGTTCTTCTGCGCCGAGAGCTCGGCGTTCATCTCCGTCGCGAGAAGCTCGACGAAACCCTCACCGGGCAACGCGATCGGGTTGCGCGCGAGCGCGCTCGACAGTGAGTTTCCATCGCCGTCGAGGTACGCGGAGTCCGCGCCGTCGCCGCCGCCCGCGGGCCCGCCGCGCCAATGACAGGCCGCGCAGCGCGATGCATCCGGCCCGCCGCGCCGCCCCGTGTGGAAGCGCGCGATCGGCGGCAAATCCCGCGCGCCGAAGCCCACGTCCCGCGTGAGCACCAGGTTGAAGAGCTGCCCGCCGATCTGGAACAGCTCCTCGTTCGTCCACGCTCCGGCCTCGATCTCGGCCTGCTCGACGCGCGTCGCGCGAAACAGGTGCCCCGGATCCACCGCATCGAGAAAGCGGTGCTCGCGCCGAAAGGCGTCGGCCTCCAGCGCGGCGGTCGCCTGCGCGCGGTAGTCGTCGGGCAGCGATGTCGAGAAGACGTTCTGCGCTTCGGCCGGCGAGCTGCGCCCCACCGGCCGGCGCGACTCGTCCACCGCACAAGCCCAGAGCAAGAGCCCACCTGCGATCGCCGCGAGAATGGCGCGCGCCTTCATCTCGCCACCCGCAGGCGCGGCTCGCGCGTCAGGGAGAGCAGGAACACGTGGACGCTCGCTTGATCCTCCGCCGACAGCGCCGCGAATGCGTCCCGCGATTTCTGCGCCTCGCCGCCGTGCGCGAGAATGGCCTCGGGGATCGTGGCCGCGCGCCCGTCGTGCAGGTACGGCGCCGTCTCCGCGAGCCCCCAGAGAGGCCGCGTGAGGAACACGTCGCGCGGGATGCCCTGCGTGTTGTCGTGCGGATCGGCGAGCGCGGGCCCCATCGCGTGCCGCTTCAAATCGCTGAAGAGATCGACCTGATTGGTGCCGCGCGGCTGCTCACCGTCCACGAACAGGCTCAACACCACCTCACCGGAGGTCGTGTCCGACGCCTCGCGCCACGACGTGTTCAGGAGCACGAGCCGTGCGTGACAGTCCGCGCAACCAATCGTGCGGAAGAGCGAGCTGCCACTCGCCCAACGATCGCGCAGCCCCTCGTCCGCGGGAGGGATGATGGCCGGCGTCTCCAACATCGCCAGGTACGCCGCCGCCGCGGTGAGCATCCCCTCCTCGAGCTCGCGCACGTGGCCGTCGTCATCGGGGTCCACCCAATTCGTCCCCGATCCGAGGTGCGCAGGATCCGGATGATCCTTCGCTTGCAAGCAGAGCACGTGCGACTGGATCCCGAAGTGAATGCGCGCCGCATCCTCGACGAAGCGGCGCAGCCGCGATGTCGTGCCCTTCCACCCGAAGGGCTTCACCACCAGATCGGCGTCGACGCCGACCACCTTCGACGTGTCCGCGTGCCCATCCGGGTACACGACGATCGACCCGAACGAGATCCCGTGCGTCGTGAGCGGCGTCTCCGCCGGCTTCTGGTGCTGCTCGGCGAGCGCCCGCGCCTGATCGCGCTCGTATTGCAGCTCGTGCGACATCTCCGCGCCCAGCCCTTGCACGATGCCTCCGCCTTGCAATGCCGGCGCGTTGCGCTCGATCGCGCTCGTCTGCCGATCGCCGTCACCCTCGAGCAATGCGTTCTGCGTATGCGATCCCGCGCCGTCCGGCCCGCCGACGGAATGGCAGCCCGCGCACGAGAACGTATCGAGCCCACCGCGCACGCCCGTGTGCACGCGGCGAAAGGCGACGAAGTGTCCATCGCCATAGCCGTCGGGATTGACGGTGAATGGATGGCTGAAGAAACCATCGCCGAGACGGAACAGGTCTTCCTTCGTGTAGAGCCCTTTGTCGATGTCGTTCTGATCGATGGGCAGGTGCTCGCTCGCTTCTCCTGCTTCCGCCGAGTCGAGCCACTCCTCGGCCTGCTCGCGCGCGTCGAGCTCCGCCGCTTCAGCGACCAACGTGTCGATCACTTCGGACGACGGCGGCACACCGCGCGGCCAAGGCACGGGCGGCGCGCCGCCCGATGCGAGCGCGCCGACGAGGAGCACGGCGATGAGAGGAGAAAGGAAGCGGCGCGACACCATCACAGCTTACGCGCGTCGGAGTGAGCGAGGCACGACAAGCGATCGCGGAGCCGCCTGCGCCAGACGGCCCCGCGACCATTACGTACGCCTAGTTGCAGGCCTGGTAGCAGCAGAGGATCGACCGCATCTGCCCACCGCACTCGAGATCACCGGGCACCAACTTCGGGGCCAGTGGATCGTACGAGGTGTCGTTGTCGAGGTGGTACGTGGGCTGACCCGCCGTATCGAACGTGACGTACTCGCCGTCCGAGATGTGGTTCGTCGCGTACGACCAGTCGTTGCAGCGCCCGCCGGGCCCGGGCGGCGAGGCGATGCCCTTCACCATCGCCACCGTGGTGCGCTGGACCCACGCCGTGGTGCCCGCGGGGATGCCGGCGAGCTCGCCCTGCGCCTGCGCCTTGAGGACCTCCTCGTAATCGCAGACGTGATCGGCGCCGATGTTGAGCGCCTTGCACTGCGCGTTGCCCGCGTCGAGCTTCGTCAGGCCGCCGGCGCCCGGCAGGTTCGACCAAACCGAGGGCGCGCCGTCGTACTTGCCTGCGTAGTAGGTGTGCCCCGCGCACGGATCGCCGGAGCTCGAGCTGCTCGAGCTGCTGCTCGAGCAATCCTGCGCGCAGTAGAACTCGCTGGAGGGGTTGTCGCAGTGATCGCTGGCCTGGATCACGCCGTCGCCGCACGAGCTGTTCGAGCCGGAGGAGGACGAGGACGACGTCGAGCTGCTGGTCGATGTCGAGCCGCACTGACAGGTGTCGTAGCCGTCACCCTCGTCCTTGCAGACCTGCGCGCCCTTCGTCCCGCCGACGCAGGCGCACTCGATGCTGGTCCCGGGCACGCAGACTTGCCCGTTCCCAGTACTGGTGCCGGTATTGCCGGTCGACCCGCAGGCCACCATGCCCGAATAGGCCAAGAACGCACCCGCCAACCACATGAGCCTGGACTTCACCTGCATAACCGCTCCTCGCACCAAGAACATACCTACCGCGGGGATGAGGCACTGTATCCGCTGCGGCGTCAAGGAGGTGGCGCCGCTCGGCGACACGTGACGACATGGTCGAGGCAGCGCATGCACGTATCGATGACAGCCCATCGAAAGCGCTGTCAGCGGCTGCGAGGCGCGGTGACTCGTCTGCGGATCGTCTACGGATGCGCCTCGTCCGACACGCGTCGCGTCGTCGCAATGCGATATTGCCCGAGGCCGACCTTTTCGATCTTCCCTTTGGCGGCGAGCACGAGCAACGCATTGCGCACGGCGTCGCGACTCCGTGCCGCCACGGCGGGGGCGAGCATGGCGGCCGTGAGCACCTCATCGGGTCTCGCCTCCATGGCGCGGAGGATTCGCGTCCGCATCGTCCCGCCGCTCTCCACCGCGCGTGGACGCGGACCACGCTTCGCCGGGAGGGCCGGCGGCGGCAAGACAAGCGCCGACAGCGGCGGAACGAGCTGCCGATATCGCTCCTGCAACACGGATAAGCGCCGCCTCGCCTCCGCGAGCACGGCCTCGGCCCGCGCCACGCGAGCCTCCTCTTCGATGAGCGCGGCCAGCACGTCGAGCGCGCCTTCGTTCCCCACGGTCGAGATCGTCTCCATACGTTGACAGTGTGCAACAGACCCGATGCTCACGGCAAGAGCGCGACGCGCCCATCGCGCCCGCCTCTCGAAGAAGCGGTGAGCCCACGACGGCTCCATCGGCGCTCACCCACCGAACAGCCGGATGCGATCGCGCAAGGAGCTGCGCCCGAGCCTCTCCATATTGAGAGGGAGCCAAACCAACATCCCATGTGCCCTCTTCGAAGCTGGGGTTTGATGTACGTCGAAGCGCGCGGCGGGATCGCCGTCGAGAGGAGCAGACCGCTCGAGGCGCTCGGGACGCGGACGATCCATTGCGCACCTTCGATGAGGGTGAGCCCCCGAGGACACGCGGCGGCGGCGGTCGCCCGGCGCACGCTCGCCGTGTCCGGCATCGCGCGGGCGAGCCCGCCCGTGGCGAGCCTGAAATTCGGCTGCTGCAGACGCTCGCCCGACGGTCGGCCGACATCGTATCGGGATTCGGGTCAAGCCTCGTTCCGCCTGTGAAACCTGCGTGATTTCGTTCATCACGTGATGTCGCGCACGGAACGGTTGTCACAAAGCGGCGCGCCGCGGACACCGTGACATCCGCGGCTCGTCACGCGGTTGACGATTGACGATGCCAAATTGAGCACGTGCCCCATACCGTTGTGCTCTCGGATGTCCACCTCTGCGAGGCGGAGCGCGAGAGTGGGCTGTGGATGCGCTACCGGCAGCCCGCGTGCTCGCCTTCCCCCGAAATCGCCGCGATGCTCGCGCAGCTCCGTCGGCGCGTGCGCGGCGATACGCTCTGTCTCGTCCTCAACGGCGACGTGTTCGACTTCGACGCGCCGCGGGTCGTGGACGACGTCAGCGTCTTTCACGATCACCCCCGCGACGCCGCGCACGCCACGGCGGCGCTCGGCGCCATCCTCGACGATCATCCCGCCTTCGTGCGCGCCCTCGGCGAGCTCCTCGCGGATGGACACACCATCGTCTTCGTGTCGGGCAATCACGACGTGCAGCTCACGCTGCCCGAGGTCCGCGCGCTGCTCGCCGATCGCCTCGCCGACGCTGGGCTCTCCGCGCTCGGCGGGCCTCGCACCGGCGCGACCGCAGCAGCGCGCGCCGCCATGCGCGACCGCGTGCTCTTCCGCGCCTGGTTCCACCGCACCGGCGACGGCATCGTGGTGGAGCACGGTCATCAATACGACTCCTATTGTGCCCACCGTCATCCGGCGCTCCCCTTCGGCCGCGACGGGCAGACCATCCAACCGACGCTGGGCTCGCTCGTGGCCCGTCACCTGGCCGCGCGCATGGGTTATTTCAACCCGCACGTGGACGGCTCGTACGAGCTCTCCGCCCTCGGTTACATCCTTCATTGGGCGCGCTTCTATGCGCTGACGCGCCGCTCGCTCATCGGCGCTTGGGCCATCGGCGCGGTCCGCACCGTGCTGGGCGTGGCGCGCGCCCGACTGCCGGAGACACGCGCGCGCCGCCGCGCAAACCTGCTTCGGGCCGCCCGCGAAACGGGCGCACCGCTCCTCGCCGTCGCGCGACATGCCCGCTTGTTCGCAGCGCCGGTGGAGGACCGAATTCACCTCGCGCTCCGCGTGCTGTGGCTCGATCGGGTGGCCGTCGCGGCCCTGGCGATCGTCGCTGCGATCATCGGCCTCTGGGGTGCGAAAGGCGCATTCGCCGCAGCCATCGCCGCGCCCATCTTGTTCGTCACCTACGAGCTCCTCGCGCCCAAGGAGCCGCTCGACGCCGTGTGGAAACGCGTGCAGCGCGCGGCGCGCCGGGTGGCCTCGATTCATCGCGCCCGCGCGGTCGTCTTCGGCCACACGCACCGTGCCGAGGAGGCATGGGACGACGGCGTGTTCTATGGCAACTCCGGATCTTGGTCCGCGGCGTATCGAGATCTGGAGTGCACCCAGCCCTTGGAAGCCGCGAGGCCCTTCATCTGGTTGCGCAGCGACGCGAGCGGCCTCCTCCGCGGCGGGCTGGCACGCTGGCAGGGCGGGATGATCACGCTTCCCAAGGCCGTGACGCCCAAAGCGAGCATGCGACCGGCACGCCGGCGGCGGCGGACGGCGCCTCGACCGGTGGTGGCGTGGCCGTAGGGTGATTCGGGGCTCGCCCCGGCTCGACACCTCGAGCTCACGCCGCGGACGCCGGACGCGATCGGCGCAGACGGCGTCGCATCTTTGCGATTCCCCTTCTCGGATTTGCGACACCCCGTCGTGTTGCAGCGACACGACCTCGGCGTTAGCTCCGCGGCATGCGCTGGTTGGGTACTCCTTCTTGGTGGCGTCCTTCGGGCTCGGTGTTTCGACTTCGTTCCTTCGATAACGAAGGCTATCCGTGGATCACGGGGAGCATGGCCTTGGTCTTCCTGGGCGTCGCGGCCTATGCCCTGGAGCACGTGATTTCCCGGGTGTGGCTTCGCGGGCGCCTGGATGAAGGAGCGCTGGCGCTCGCGGTGCCTGCGCTGCTCATCGGGCTGGCCTGTGCCTGGTTCGCCGTCGTCCGCGCGCTTCGCGGCTACGACAGCGCGTTCGAGATCGATCCGCACCAGCGCTTCGTGCTCATCCACACGGGATCCGAGCAGACCGCCACGGCGATCCCGTTCCACGCCATTCGCGCCATCGCCGTCACGCGCGGCGACACGCGCTGGGTCCGCGGCGGGGCACCGACGGGGGCGCATCGCGTCAGCGCGTCGGTGGTCCTGCTGCCGATGAACAAGCCGTTGATCTCTTTTGCCGGTGAGACTGCGTTCACGCGAGACTTCGTGGTGAGCCAGGCCACTCAGGTCGGGCGCCAGGTCGCCGGCACCATCGGTGTTCCGATCGTCGGGTAGAGGGCGTCGCTGCGCGTGCCGTATCGCGCTCGCGATCTCCGCTCGTCTCGTCTAGAGCGGTCGCATGCGGGCCTTCTTCAGCGCTTCTCTCGCTTCGTTCGTCTCTCTCGTCCTCATCTCCGCCTGTGGCGGCGGCGGCTCTTCCGGCACGGGCGGCGCCACGTCGAGCGCCACGTCGAGCGCCTCGTCGTCGAGCGCCTCGTCATCGAGCAGCACCGGCAGCGGCGGCGCCGCCGTCGGATCGCTCTCCGACGACTACTGCAAGCCGCTCGCGACCCTCGTCTGCCAGCGCGCGGGGACGTGCGGTTGCGGCGCCATCCTCCCCGCCGGTCAGCTCGACGAGGCCGCGTGTGTCACGGGCTACTTGCAGAAGTGCCTGGACGCCTATGCGCCCGTCGCCTCCGCGATCGACGCGGGCAACGCCCACGTGATCGCCGACGCCGCGCACGCCTGCGTCGAGCTGATCGCCGCCTCGACCCCCGGGTGCGAGCGCCCTCGCGGCACCGTCTCGCAGGCGCTCTGTCCGATGTGGTTCACGAGCGACACCGCCGTCGGCGCGCCTTGCGACTTCCCCATCTGCGCCGAGGCCACCGGCGTCTGCGTCTCCGGCACCTGCGCCGCGCGCCCCGGCGCCGGCATGCCGTGCCCGGGACAGCTCTGCGCTGACGGCCTGCTCTGCCTCGAAGGCACGTGTGTCGCACCTGCCGCGGAGGGCGCCGCGTGCATCGATGACGTCGCCTGCGCCCCGCCGCTCCACTGCGTCGCCGGCGCCTGCCATTCGCTCGTACCCGCGAACGGCGCGTGCGCGACGGACGCCGCCTGCGCGCTCGGCCTCGTCTGCGACGCGGGCACATGCGCCGAGCGAACGGCCACCGGCTGCAGCAGCGCGGCCCCCTGCGGCAACCTCTCGCTCTGCGCCGCCAAACGCCGCTGCGCCGCGAAGGGCATGGCCGGCGCGCCCTGCGACAGCGACGACGCCTGCGCCGCCGGCTTCCACTGCGACACGGCCGCGGGCGCCTGCGCGGCTTCTCCGGGCCTCGGAATGCCCTGCGAAAATGGCGTCCTCTGCGCCGCCGACCTCGCCTGCGACGCCGACTTCGGCAACTGCGCCTCCATCCCGGGCGACGGTCAGCCCTGCGCCTTCGGCTCCATGGGCCCCGCCATCTGCCAATCCAACCTCGGCTGCAACGACGGCACCTGTGGCCCTCTCCCGGGCGACGGAAAGCCTTGCACCACCGATTATCGCTGCGGATCCGGCCTCGGCTGCGACTTCGCTCCGCAGGGAAGCGTGTGTATCCCGCTGCAGGACGCCGGCGGATCCTGCCAGACCGATCGCACCTGCAAACCCGACCTCTACTGCGACTTTGCGGCCGGCGCGTGTGCTCCCGTGTTGCCTGCTGGCTCGCCCTGCAAGGCCGGTAACGAGTGCGGCCCCACCGGCACCTGCATCCCGGGCAGCGGTGGCCAGTTTCAGTGTGCGCCGCGGCCCGTGCTGGGTGAAGCCTGCCTCTTCGACTGCGCCGCCGACCTCCAGTGCGCCGTCGACCAAGCAGGCTCCACCTGCGTGCCCGAGATCTGCAAGGAGCTTTGAGCCTGCTCCTCGCCGATCTCAACCGCGCTCAGAGGCGGGGGCAGATCGAATATCGTGCTCGTGGCATCGACACGAGCGCGGCGCGGGCGTGCCCGCTCACCACGCCCATGGGACGTTCATGTCCCCAATGCCGCGTCGGTTGGGTCTCCCGTGTCCCGGGGTGCGAGGCGCGCGCCCGGATTTTACCGGCGGCACGTTGCCTGCTCTCGCGCGCTTCGATGGAAACGACACGACACCTGATCGCGGCGGCGATGATTGGCGCGCTCACCGCGTGCTCCTCCGGCTCGTCCCAGGGCCACACCGGGCAAGGCGGCGACAGCACCGCGCCGGGGGTCGGGGGCACGGGCGGCACGCAGCCCGCCGACGGCGGCGTGGACGCCTCACCGCCCGCGCACCTACCCAACCCGATCCTCGCGGACCTCCCCGACAACACCGCGCTCGATCTCGGCGGGTACGCGTGCGATCAACCCGCGGACGATCCCGGCGGCTGCGGCGCCATCACCGACTACAGCCGCTTCAACTACGATCCCGTGACCCATCGGCTGCTCATGTTCGGCGGCGGGCACGCGGGCCGCACCGGCACGGACGTCGTCGCGTTCGACTTCATCACGCTGAAATGGAGCAGCCTTTACCCCTCCGTGCTCTGCGCGGACATGATCCCCGACAACTGGGATCCGGCCACGTCGTCTTGGAAGGCGACGAGCAACGGCACGTCGTCGCCCGTCGCCCGCCACACTTGGGACATGATGGTGGTGATGGATGTCGCCGGCGCGCACCAGCTCGTCATCATCACGAGCGGCGGCGTCAGCGGCACCAAGCCCGAGACCTGCGGCGCGCCCAAGCCACCGTTCCCCGAGGTGCCGTTTTACGGGCCGATGCTGAGATACGACATCTCGGCGAGCACGTGGACCTACGGCACGAAATCGATGGATGGTCTCTTCTATTACGCCAACGCCGCCGAGGCCGATCCCATCTCGCACAAGATCGTGGTGCTGGGGAGTGAAGGGCTCCAGCTCTTCGACCCCTCCACGGAGAGCGCCGAGCTCCTCACCGGCGCGCCGAGCGGGCTCGGATACTCGAACAACCTGGTCTATTTCCCGCCCAACGATCGCTTCTATTACATCGCGCGGGGCACCCCCACCAAGGTGTTCGAGGTCCAGGTGGATCGAGCGAACCCGGCCGCGTCATCCATCACCGAGCTCACCACGACCGGCGCGCCGCACACGGAGGAGTCGGGGTGGGCTTACGATGCGGCGAACCACGTCATCGGAGGCGGCGTCACCGACGGCGTCTTCCACGCCCTCGACCCGATCACCCGCGCGTGGACCAGCCGGACGATGGCGGTCGCCCCCGCGGACGGCGGCGGCGCCGTGGGCACCGTGGCGTTCCATGCGCTCGACTACGATCCCGTGGACAACGTGTACCTCTTCCTCACGGACTACGCCTCGGGACGTCGCACGTGGGCGTACCGCTATCACGCGCCGTAGCACCGCCTCGACGTCGCGCGCCCACCCGGGCCGAGCCGGCGCGGCCCGTGCCCGTGCGGGAGCGACAAGAACCACAAGCGCTGTTGCAGAGAGGAGCGGGCCGGCCGAGAGATGCCGCAGGTCGCGTAGCGAGGTCGCCGGCGAGCAGCAGGAATCAATCCACGCGGCGGCGGCGGGAGAAGTAGAGGATGCCCTCTTGGAGCGTGCGCAGCGTCACCAGCTCCGAGAGCTCGATCCCCTCCTGAACGAGCACATCGGCGACGATCGCCGAGATGCCGGTGACGACGATCTCCGAGCCGAGCACCTTCACCGCGGCCGCCACGCGGACCAGATGGGACGCGGTTCCCGCATCCATCATCTCGACGCCCGTCACGTCGAGGATGACGCCGCGGACGTCCTGGTTCCTCACCCGGTTCAGCAGCCGCTCGCGGATGGCTCGGGCCCGGGCGTTGTCGACGTTGCCGATGACGGGCAGCACCAGGAGATCGCTGGAGACCTGGAGGATGGGCGTGGACAGCTCGGCGATGGTGCTCCGCTGCGCGGAGATCGTCTCCATCTGGCGCTGGATGGTCGCGAGCTTCTCCTCCAGCTCCTGGGCCAGCGAGGTGCTGGAGCTCTCGAAGGCGCGCTTCCAGAAGGCGGCCTCGGGGCCGACGAAATCGTCGTAGCGCAGGCTCTCCAGCTCGCAGTGCGGGTCACCCTTGGCCACGCAGCGGCTCTCGATCGTGAGGAGCCGCATGTTGGTCATCGCGGAGAGCCAGCCGGTCGAGTAGCCCACCAGATGCCAGCACGCCGGCAGCGTCGAGGCGCCGAACAGCCGCCGGTGGCTCTCGGCCTCCGGCGAGCCGGCGCAGCGGACGCGCACGTAGGCCTCCCCCGATTTTGGATCGACCTCGAGATCCATCACGTCGAACTTGCCGAAGCCGCTGGCGTCGAGGAGGTGATACTGCATCTCGAGCATGGCGCGCAGGTCGTCGAACTGGCGCTCTTGGAGCTGGACCTGCGCGTCGTTGAAGCCACCCTGGCGGCCGGCTTGGGCCACGATGGCGCGGGCGAGATCCTCGCCGAGCTGGTGGACGAGCTGCTTGCGCATCATGTCCACGGCCACGTGGGTGTAGGCCAGCGCGCGCGTGCCGGCGAGGAACAGGCCGCGATTGTCGTTCTGGAAGGCGAGATCGAGAGAGCGCGAGTTCATCGAGGCCTCAGTACTTGATCTCGAAGCGACAGGCCTCGGCGCCCTTTCGACGACACGCGGCGTGGGTGACGGTCGCGTTGGCGGCGCCGTAGCGGAGCGCCACCTCGTAGAACAGGCCCTCCTGGAGCGTGCAGTTGTAGGGGGCCGTGTAATTCAGGACGAGCTGGCCCGGGGTGCGCTGCGTGAGATCGAAGGCGCCCACCACGGGGCGGCAGAACATCTGGTGCGCGCCGTCGACCTGCGCGATCGCCTCCTCGACGGTCTGGATGCCCGGCGGGAAGGCCGTCGCCATGACGGTCACGCCCATCCGCCGGCCGACGCGGAGGAAGGCGTACACGCCGAGACGGTTCTCGATGTAGTCGCAGAACTCGAGGTAGAGCGAGAGCGGGTGGAACTCCTGATCCTTGACGCGCGAAAGCTCCTCTCGGCGCGGGAAATCGGCCAGGAGCGTGTCGCGGTTGAGGAGCGCAGCGACGATGCCGTTGAGCGCAGCTCCCAGCAACATGGTGGATTCAGTCACGCGAGATCCCTCCTTGAGTGCAGTACGGACAGGGGTTTCGGCGCCACCGTAACCGAAGCTCGGCGGAGAAAGATAGGGGCCAAGCAACGCCGCGCCGCGTGCGGACGACGCGGAGAATGTAGGCTTCCGCAGGATTTGTCGGGACGCGGGCGACGCGCCTAGAGCCGAGGCCCGAAGTCCTGGCGGAGCTTCGGGCGTGCAGCACTAGAGCCTTGTCCCTACCGGCTCGTCTTCCCCATCTTCGCGGCCGCCTCGCGCATGCGCGGCGCGACCTTGCGCATGAACAGCTCCTGCGTCTTCATCGCCTGCCAGCGGGCGGCGCCGCCGTACTGGCTGATGAGCAGGAACTCGTCGAAGCGGAATCGGTCTTGCAACTCGACGAGCTGCGCGGCGACTCGCTCCGGGCTGCCGGCGTAGACGATCTCGTGCTCGAGCAGTTGCTCGTACGAGAGGTCGCGCGTGCGGATGAAGTCGTCGGCCGCATAGAAATGGTAGCCGGCGTCCCGCAGCCGCTGCTTGCCCTCGGGCGACCGATCCAGCGAGTCCATCGGCGAGACGTTGTAGCGAACGAAGTTCGTCAGCGCCTCGCGCCCCTCCTCGATCGCTCGGTCATGGTCCTCGTCGAGATAGACGGCCTTGATGTAGGCGAAGTTCGTCGGCATCCCCGCCTCGCGGCACGCCTCGCGGTAGAGCCGCGCCGGCTCGTCGAAGGCGACGTTCGGCGCGGGGCCGCCGAGCGCGACGCCCCAGCCTTGCAGGACGGCGCGACCGACCCACTTCCCGCTCGTGCCGACCTGCCAGATCGGCGGGTGTGGCCGCTGGATCGGCTTGGGCACGACCTGCAGATCCTTGCAGCGGTAATACTTGCCCTCGTAAGAAAAGCGGTCCTCGGTCCAGGCCTTGAGCAGGATGTCGACGCACTCCGGGAAGCGCTCGACGTTCTCGGCCAGCGCGATGTTCGCGGGCTCCTGCATCCAAGCGTGGCCGCGCCCGAAGCCGACCTCGAAGCGCCCCCCGAGGAGGATGTCGGCGAGCGCAATCTGCCCGGCGAGCACCATCGGGTTGTGGAGCGGCAGCGTGTGGCAGAGGGCGCGGAAGCGGATGTTGCGCGTCCGCTGCGAGAGGATCGCGAAGAGCTGCAATGGATCGGCCATGACGGCGAACTGCTCGAACCAGTCGTGCTCCAGGCACGTGAAGACGTCGAAGCCAAGCTGATCCGCCTGAACGCCGACCTCGATGTGATCCCAGATGATTCGCGCGTGATCACCATTGGGGGGCTCTGAAATTCGGTGTATGTGCCAAAACGCATGGGCGCCTCCTTCCAACCGCCAGGAGGCCCGGGCACACGTTCGGCTGTCAAGACGCTCGCGATAGCAACGTGAAATCGTCGGGGGTGCCGGGCCACAATGCCGAGAAATGCGCGGCGCGAGCGGCGTGATGCGCCGCGCCGCGCCGGACGCGGGTCAGTGAGCGCCTCTGTTCACGATAACGATGAAGCCGCAAGCGCCCCCCAAACCCGGGCTCGACGAGCCTGCGCGCGCCAGCTTCATCGCCCTCCGGCGGCCCAATGCCACCTTCGCTCACCGACGGCGACCTTCGACCAGCTCAATCCCCCCGTCGCTCGACGACGGCGACTTTTGGGCAGCAAAATTTCTCCGTCGTCCAACGACGGCGACTTTTGGGCAGCAAAATTTCTCCGTCGTCCAACGACGGCGACTTTTGGGCAGCAAAATTTCTCCGTCGTCCAACGACGGCGGCTTTGGGGCAGCAAGATTTCCCCGTCGCTCGGCAACGGCGACCTTTGGACAGCAAAACGCCTCCGTCGCCCACCGACAGCGGCTTATGGGCAGCAAAACGCCTCCGTCGCTCAGCGACGGCAACCTTCCGCCAGCCCTATTTCTCCGTCGCTCACCGGCGGCCCCCCTTCCCTGCTCCATCCCTCCGTCGCTCACCGACAACGACGCTCCAAGCGTCCAATCTCTTCGTGCCTACATGTCATCTTTTATTCCCGGTCGCGACCGCGCGCGGCCAAACATCGTGTTTGCTTCAAATCGCCCGAAGCAACCATTGCGCGCAGCACGGGTGATTGCATGCTTCCGAGCATGGCTGGAATTCCTACGCTCGATTCACGCATCACCTCGTTACAAACCTTGCGCGAGCATTGGCTCTTCGTCTTCGTTCGGCTCCAGAGCGATCCTCGGGCGGCGACGTTCGTCGCTCCATGGGCCGCTTTCGGGCCGAAGTGGGATGTGGTCGCGAAGCAGGAGACATCGCTCCTCGACGCCGTCTACACCGCCGACGCCGCAGCCGTCGGCGCCGATCGCGTCCTCAATCGGCTCTCCGATCGCGTGGCAAGCGCGATTCACGATGGGAAGAAGGCGGACCTCACCCATCCGCTCCACCAGCTCTTCTTCGGATCGAGCACGCCGTACGCGGCCAAGCGGCCCGTCCTCGGCGCCCAGCTCGAGCTGCAGAAGAAATGGCCGAGCTTGCTCCTCAAAGGCCAGAAGCCCGCGCTGGTCGCGCTCGCCGGAGAGGCGGCGGCGGCCGTGGACGCCGGCGTGCAGGCCGAGGGGGCCGTCGCCGCGGCGGAGGCGGCGTGGGATGCGTTCCGCCTCGCCGGTGAGCGCAAGGCGCTCTTCGATGCGTACAACGCGCTGGCCGCGTCGACCTACGGCGGCCTCAAGGCCATCGTGCACGACCAGCCGGATCTCGATTTGGGCACGGAGTGGGCGAGCTCCTTCTACCTCCACGCGTCACGGAGCGGCGGCCCCACGACCGTCGCGCAGGCCGCGGCCATCGTGAAGCGGCTCGAAGGCGAGCTCGCGGGCGCGCAGCAGACACACGCCGCCCTGGTGAGCCAGCAGCAGGCCGCGGAGGAAGCGGCGGCGCTGGCCGAAAAGGCCGTCGCCGCGGCGAAACGAGCGGAGACCGACGCGAAGCAAAAGCAACGGGAGGCCGGCGAGGCCCTGAAGAAAGCCAAGCGGGCGCAGAAGGTGCGAGGCTAGTGCTGCACGCCTGAAGTCCGGCCACATGGGGCCGGACTTCGGAGCCGCTTGGCGGCGGCGCTTCGCGCTCGTGCATCCCCAGCGGTTTCGATGGGGATTTGCCCCAAACCCCGCCGCGCTTCGCGCGGCCCCGCCCTCACGCCCGGCCCGATCGGCGCCCCCCGCGTCGCATTCTGCCACGCAACCATTTCGCAGCCGCGCAATCCATCGCTTGGTCACACGAGCGACACCAGATTCCGGCCATCCCGGTGATATCCTCTCCGGATGCATCGCTTCCCTCGGATGTTGCCGCTGTGCTTCCTCACCCTCAGTTTCGGGGCTTATGCGTGCATCGCGAAGAACCCGAGCAACTTCACGACGAGCAGCGGCGGCGGAGGCGAAGGCGGCGGAACGTCGAGCAGCGCGACCGGTGACACGACCACCGGGACGGGCGGAACGATCATCATCGATCCGAACGACGGTGGCATCACCATCTCGGATGCGCAGACCGAGGAGACCCCGATCACACCCGATGCGGCGTGCGCGGCGGTGACGGAGCAGGCCGCGGTGACGGTGCTCCCCGTCGACATCATCTGGATGGTCGACAACTCGTCGAGCATGGCGCCGGCGATCCAGCAGATTCAGAACGGGCTCAACGCGTTCACGGGGATCATCGGCGGGAGCGGCATCGACTATCAAGTGATCATGCTCTCGCTGCGCGGCGCGACCCCGACGATGATCAGCGGGAGCACGCGCTACCCGGTGTGCATCCCGCCTCCGCTGTCGGGCGACTCGGCGTGCGGCGATGGAACGCGCTTCTTCCAATCGAGCATCGACATCCGTAGCACCCAGCCGCTCGAGCAGTTCTTGGGCACGCTCGGACAGACGACGGGCTTCAAGGCCGGAGACGATCGCGGCGGCCCGCCGTGGGCGCAGCACCTGCGGACCAACGCGACCAAGACCATCGTGGTGGTGACCGACGACAACGCGCGCCTCTCGGCCACCGATTTCGAGACGTTCGCGGGCGGGAAGAACCCGTTCAACAGCACCCAGCTCCCGCCCGGCATCCTCGCGCCGATGTGGAACGGGCTCTTCAACAACTACATTTTCAGCGGCATCTACGGGTGGGGCAACGCCACCGATCCCAGCGTGGTCTGCTCCTTCGCCGATCAGACGCACCCGGCGAGCTCGGGGCCGACGTACACGACGCTCGTGCAGAAGACCAACGGCGTGCGCGCGAAGATCTGCGACGGCGCCGCGGCGTGGGACCCGTTCTTCAACGCGGTCGCTCAGGCGGTCATCGAGACGGCCAAGCTCTCGTGCGACCTCACCATCCCCCCGCCGAGCATGGGCACGCTCGATCCCACGAAGGTCAACGTCGTCATCGGCGAAGGCACCCAGCCGGTGCCCGCCGTGAGCAACGAGGCCGCGTGTGCCGGCGGCGAGGGTTGGTATTACGACAACCCTCAAGCGCCCAAGAAGGTCTTCCTCTGTCCGGCCTCCTGTGATCAGGCGCAGGCCTCGGTCGGCCCGGGCAAGTCGGGGCACATCGATGTGCTCTTCGGCTGCCAAACCATCCTGAAGTAGCCCTCGAGCGAGGGAATCGCCGGACGCATCTCGCGGCCGACATCGAGCGCTCTTTCACGGAGCGAAAAATGTCGGCCGCCGCGCGTGGTGAAGCATCGTTTGCGACGGCCGAAACGAGCTGGCACCGAACGCAAAACGACGACGCAAGCGGCGGAGAGAAGGCCGTTTGCGTCGTCGCTATTCTTTGCGTCGTCGCTATTCGGGGAGCCGCCGAATCAGAGCTTGAACATGGCCATGGCGGTGCCGCCGCTGGTCACGGTGACGCTCTTCGACTTCGAGGCGCCGGCGGAGGGAGCGCAGGTCACCGAATAGGTGCCCGGCTTGAGGCTGAGCTTCAACGTCGACGTCGTGCCCTTGGAAGAGCCGTTGACCGAGAAAGCACAGGTGCCGCCGACGGCGACCGCGACGAGGGTGCCGTTGTCACCGCCACCGCCGCTCGGCGCGGCGGGCGCAGGCTCGGGCTTGGCCTTCTTGTCGGGCTTGGGCTCTTTGGGCTCGGGCGGCGGCTTGGGGTCGGCCTTGGCCCATTTGCCACCGCCTGCGGGCGCCTTCGCTTCCACGGGAGGCGCCGCGTTCGCGACGGGGGCCTGCGTGGGCTCCGCGCTGGCGACGGGCTCGGCCGTGGGCGCAGCGCTCGCCGCCGGAGCCTCCGTCGGGGCGGCGGAAGCCGCGGCCGATGCGGACGCAGACGCAGACGCGGAGGCCGATGCGGACGCGGCTGCGGTGGACGCGCTGGTGGCGCTCTCGACACCGGACACCGGCTCGCCGCCGTGGCCCTTGAGGACGACCACGACCGCGACCACCGACAGAAGCACGACCGCACCGGCGACGGCCGCGAGCGCGACCTTCGCACCCTTCGGCTGCGGAGGGCGGTTGCCGGGCACCGAGCTCGGCACCGATGACGACTGGATGGTCGCCATCGCGGCGCGCGGAGCGCTCGACGCCGGAGCCTCGAACGGAGGCGGAGGCGCGGCCGGCACGGGCTGCGGCGACGGCTGCCACGCCGGTTGCGCCGCCCCTGCCGCGGCGCCCGCGAAGGCAGGGCCCGACGAAGGTTGCGAACCGCGCGGCGGCGGGATGGGGTTGCCCGCCGCGGGCGAAGGCGCGGAGTAGCCCGGAGCGATGAACAGGGTGCGATCGAGCGGCTCGTCGTCGCCCTTGGCCGGGCCCGAGGCGGGCTGGGCGCCGTAGTGCGGGCTGACGACCGGCGCATCCGGCGGGCGGTAGGCGGTGCGCGGATCGTCGTCGTCGTCCTCGAGCAGATCGTTGCCGTCGACGGTGACGGGATGATCGCGATCCATCGCGGCCGATTGGGCCGGCGCCGACTGGCGCTTGCGCTTGGCGGCTTGGGTGATCTCGCCGATGCGCTGGATCAGGACCTGGCCTTCGGCGGAAGCGTACGGGAGCAGCGCGTGCGCGAAGCCGTGGACGTTGGCGAAGCGACCGTCGACGTCCTTCGCCAAGGCCCAGCCGATGATCTGATCGATCTCGGGGGGCACGTCGCGACGGTAGCGCGTCACCGGCACGGGCTCGTCGCGCGTGATGGCCAGCATGAGCGCGGCCATCTCACCCTCGAAGGGCGGGCGCGCGGTGAGGACTTGGTAGAGGATCGCGCCGAGCGACCAGACGTCCGTGCGCTGATCGACGTGCTGCGCTTTGCGCACGAGCTCCGGCGACGAGTAGCACGAGAGGCCGAACATCGAGGTCGCGGTGAGCTCGCTGCCCGCCATGGGCGCGGCGGCGTCGCGCATCAGCTTGGCGGTGCCGAAGTCGATGACCTTCACCTGCGGCGAGCCGCCGAGGCGCTGCGTGATGAAGAGGTGCGACGGCTGGAGCTCGCGGAGCAGGATGCTGTTCGCGTGGCACTCCGCGACGGCCTCCGAAGCTTGGAGGATGTAGAGCACCGCGTCCGCCAACGAGAGCGCGCCGCGCTGCTTGATGGTGGCCGCGAGGTCCTGCCCTTCGAGGTACTGGCGGGCGAAGAAGAACGCGCCGTCCTGGGTCTTGCCCACGTCGACGATGCGCGCGACGTGCTCCGACTCCAGCTTGGCCAACGTCCGCGCCTCGCGACGGAAGCGCTCGACCTCTTTCTCGTCCACGAGCGCGGGCGAGAGCACGCGAATGGCCACGCGCTGGTCGAACTCCGTATGGAAGGCCTCGACCAGGTAGCCCCGCGAACGGCTCAGGATGGCGCGGACCCGGTACTTCCCTGCGATTACATCACCCGGTTTGATCGCGTCGGAGCGCATGCCTGAGCGCGGCTGAACGGGATGGGCCGTCCGCCGCAGCTCGGCACTATGACATGGGTCCGGGGGAACGGGGGAACATTCGCGCGTGGTTGGACGCGGAGCGCACGATCCACCGCGCCCCCAGGCGCTCCCCGACGGAGACACGCGCGACCCGAGGACACGAGACCCGCGAAAATCGCCGATGGATCGCGGGCACTCTCATGTGACTGCCCCCACGGAGCGCGTTCGCCATCGCGTGGAGCGACGTGCGATGAGCCAAGCCGAGTCGTCGCACGACGCGACGAACATCCGGCCCGATGCCGCATGCGCACCGGATGGCGCTGGTGGATCGCGAAGCTCTTGGGAAAGCGGGTGCGTCCCGCGTGCGGCTACAGGCCGTTGATCGCGGCCTGGCAGGCGGCGGCCACCTCGGCCGAGGGATCGCCGCGCAACCAGCCGGCGATGCAGTTGTCGCCGGGGCTGCCCTGCTTCACGACGGCGCCGCCCTTGTGGCCCTCTTCACCGCGCGCCTTCAGCACGACGAGCAGGCGCTCGGCCGACTGGCCTTCGTCGTCCACGGCCTCCGAAGTCTTCTCCGGCTCCACGGTGCAGACCGAGCCGTAGTTCGCTTTCAGCTCGGCCAAGGTCGTCACCTTGCCGCCGCTCACGTTGCTCTCGGCCGGCTCGCGCAGGCCGTATTGGCCGTAGAGGCGCATGGAGCGCAGCTCGGATCCGTGACAGTCGAGGGTGCCACAGCGACGCGCCATGTACTCCGAGACGCTCGCGCCGGAGGGCGTGCCGCCGTCGGGAGACACGCCGGTGAAGACGGCTTGGCTCGGGCAGCCGAAGGTCTCCGTGCCGCCGTCGCCGACGCAGGACGCGATGAAGACACCCACCGCCGAGAACGCAGTGACGAGAAGAGCACCCACCGCAACGCGCTTCACGTTCCACCTCCGCACTCGGGATCCGTCGCCGCCGCGTCGACGATGATGACGCCGGCCGAGTCGCGGCCAGCGCCGGTGACGGGATCGAGGCTGCTCTCGTCGGGCAGCTTGTGGCAGCTCGCGCACGATCCATCGCGGCCGACGAGCGACTGCATGGTGATGCCGCCCGCCGTCGGCGTGAGCGGATACACGATGTCGAGCCAGTTCTCCTTGGCGACGAAGAAGTTGCCCGCGGAGTTGGTGCACGCGCGCCGCGTGGTGCCGCTGTTGGCCGAGGAGTCGCGGATGAAGACGCGGATGTTCTTCGCCGGCGCGATCGTCTTCGTCATCGGATCGAGCGAGTAGATCGTGCCGCCCACCGCCATCTCGGGCTTGGCGCCGCCGTACTTCGAGTGACACGCGAGGCAGGGCTGGCCGGGCCGATGCGTCGCGCTCGGCGTGCCCTTCTCTTCACCGAGGCTGTCGATGACGTCCTGCGCGACGGGATCGTGACGGCAGCTCGTGCCCGCCGCGAGCGCGACCAACATCGTGCCGAGGATCGTGACGAGGGCCGGCCCAGGGGACGGGGCCGCTCCTCTGCCCAGCGTGAGGCGCTTCATTCGAAACCGAGCTCCAGCGTCGTCGCCGAGAGGAAGGCCCAGCGGTCGTAGACGTAAATCGTGTCGAGGAACTGCGTGTACATGCCTTCGGCGAGCACGTTGATGGCGAAGATGTCCGCCGCCTGCCAGCGGAAGCCCGCGCCCACCGTGGCCGCGAACATGGGCGAGAGCTCGCGATCGAGGGTGCGGTACTTGGGCAGCGTCCAGCCATCGGCGCCCGGCGTGGCCACATAAGCGCGCTGCCAGAAATCGGCCCCGTTCTGGATGTGGAAGCGCGCGTGGCCGCCGAGGCGGAACGTCTTCGTGACATCGTAGAAGTAGCGCGCGTCGGTCGTGCTCGCCTTGAGGCCCCAGGTGTCGGCGTAGAGGCGCTCGTCCGCGCGCAGGGTGGCGTTCTCGAAGCGATGCGCGATGCGGCCGAGCACGGCGAAGCGGCTGCGCGAGTCGGGCACCTGCTCGAACGGCATCGTCGGCAAGCGCTCGCTCCCCACGAGCTTCGGCGTGGCGCCGCGCGGGATGCGCTCCGCGACGTCGGCGCTGAACATCGGGATGTGCCGGTACGGCTTCGACGTGTCGCCCGCCTGGAACGAGAGCGTGCCCGCGACCAGGAACACCGTGTGCGGGCTCGTGATGATCGAGGTCGACAGATCGATCGAGTGCGTGAGGATGTTGCGCGAGAACACGTCGAACGGCGTGCACTTCATCGCCGAGCCGTGCGCGCCGCAGCGGCCCATGATGTCGAAGCCGAGGTGGTACGCGAGCGTCGGGGTGATCTGCTTGTTGTAGAGATCGGCGCTCACCGCCGCGCCCACGCCGCGGCCGATGTAGTCGGGCTCGATGGAAACGCCGCCGTCGATGCCCACGCGCGTCGGGCCGATCTTCATCTCGGCGTTGAGCGTCGCCGCGTGGCGGATCTCGTCGTAGCGGCGCGACGCCGTGGCCACGATGTCCGGCGAGGCGTTGCTCACGATGTCGACGCCGTACGTCGCGCCCACGCCCCAGCCGCTCGTCGGGTTCTCCGCGTTGAAGTAGAGCGTGGGCGCGAGGACGTCGACGTTGGTGTTGTCGTTGTAGCTCGCGACCTCGAGCCCGCCGCGGATGGTGAGGCCGCGGCCCTTGCCGCCGCTCTCGATGCACTTCTGCAGATCGGCCGCGTTGCGCGCGCTCTGGAGGCACTGCTGGATGGCGCTGGCGTTGCCGCCGCCGCCGGCCGCCTCGACGTTGACGGTGATGCGCTCACCGCGATCGAAGGACTCGGTGGTCTTGAAGGTGAACGGGAACGATCCCTTCTTGCCCTTCACCTCGACGGTCGCCTTGCCCGGGTTGTGCGGGATGGGCTTGTCGGCCTTGTCCGCGGGCACGACCACGCCGTCGACGGTGAGCACGGGCTCGTCCACCGTCTTCGGCATCACCACGATGATGGCCGGCGTGTCGGTGGCGAGGCGCGCGAGCAGATCGTTCGCCTTCTTCTTGATGTCGGCGTTGGCCTCTTCTTCGGCGTACTTGAGGGCCAGCTTGGCGTCGGACGTGGCCTCGAGCACAAGGCCGCCCGCGTCTTCGCACTGGGCCAGGATCAGCTTGCCGGCGGCGAACTCGTTCTCCGCCATCACGGCGATGATCGTGCCCATGCAGCTCGACCAGTCTTTGCCGTTGAGCTGCGCAGTCGCCGCCGCGACCGCCGACATCTGCTCCTTCGTCGGCGCTGGGCGCGTGGCGCCGGCCGTCCCCTTCTTCACGTTCTTCTGCGCTTCGGCGAAGAGCTTGTTGAGGGACGCGTTCATGAACTGCTTGTCGGGGACCACCTTCGGGTCCTCCTTCAAAGCAGCCTCGAACGAGGCTAGGGCCTTCTTCGAGTCCTTGAGGCCCGCGCCCTGCACGATGGCGATGGCCACGTGGAGCTGCGCGCGCGTCCCCGACTCGCAGGCCGCGCCTTCGCACGCCTTGAGCGCTTCTTCGAGCTTCTTGAGCGCGTCCTTGCTCTTGCCGCCGACGTAGTCGCTGAGCGACTCGGCGACCGCGACGAGGCCGTCGGGATCCTTGTCGCCGGCCTGCGCGATCGGGCCGCCCGTGAGGAGGGCAGCGCCCGCGAGCACGGCGACGGCGCGACGAAGCTGGAGGCTCAATTCTCGGGGGCGCCGCATTCGATCCAGTCCGCGATCTGGTTGAGCTGATCCATGGTCAGGTTCGTGCCGACGAGCGGCATGAGGCTGCCGCATTCACCATAGGGGTTGGTGCCGGTGTCGACTTGCAAGTTGCAGAGCATGCCGGACGCGCCCTTGTCGCAGGGCACGATGAGCGGCTTCACCGGCCCGGGCGTGGCGAGGAGCGTGTAGGCCTTGATGGCCTCGTACGCATCGTGCGGCTTGCCGGCTTCGAGCGTGATGCCGCCCTTGCCGTCGCCGTGACAGAGGCCCGTCGTCGTGCAGCCCGAGGCCTGCGCGGCGATGATGCCGGTGAAGATGTCCGCCTCCCAGCTCACCGCGCAGTTCGTGTTCACCGTACACGAACCTCCGGACGTCGAGCTCGAGGAGCTGGTCGCGCTCGTCGACTGCGCGCAGCCGCCGGCGACGCAGTCGCCGTCGCTGAAGGCCACCGTCTCCAAGCTGGAGCACGCGGCGGCCCAGGCGGACAAGGCCAGCGCGAACGCCGCCGCGGTGAGGGTGCGCGCGGAGATGGATCGACGCGCGCTGCTGTTCTCGGGAGGCGATGTCATGTCGGCCGGCGTCGCATCATAGAGCAACGACCGGGGATCCTGCCCAGCGTTTTGCGCGAGCCGCCACGCATCACCCCGGAAATGCCCCGAGCCCCCGCTCGACGACGGCGCGCGGAGCGCACGCCGCCACGCTCCCCCTCCGCTGGAGAAGGCGCGCGTCCCAGGTCGACGACCCGCGCACACGGCATGATAGCTTCGCGCCCATGACCATCACGAAGCTCATCCAAGCCATCGAGCGCGGCGCGATCGACGAGGTGACGGCCGAGCTGCGCCGGACCCCGTCGCTCGTCTCCGCGACGACGGCGGACGGTGACACGCTGCTCCACATCGCCTGTTGGCAGAAGAAGGAGGCGATCGTCGAAGCCCTCCTCGCGCGCGGGGCCGCCGTCGATGCGCGTGGCTGCTACGGCCGCACGCCGCTGCACTATGCGGTGCACGAGGGGAAGGCGGCCAGCGTGCCCATCGTCCGGCGGCTCGTCGAGCAGGGCGCAGACCCATCGATTCGCGATGCCAACGGCTTCACGGTCGAAGCGTGGGCGCGCCAAGAGATGTGGGGCGATGCGCTCGACGCCGTGCTGCCGCTCCTCAAGAAATCGCGCCCGCCGGCCCTCCGTCTCGTCCCGTCGAGCAAGCCCCGTGCAGCCCCGTCGAGCAAAGGAGAAGTTGCGGGCGACGACTTCGCGAGCGTGACCGCTCAGGTGAAGTCCATCGAGAGCCGGAGCCACACCGCGCTCGCGCTGTCTCGCATGCTCACGGCGTTCCGGGATGGCTCCACCTGGGACGCGAGGCACACGGCGCGCGACCTCCCGAGCGCCGATGCCCGCTGCCTCGAGGATGCGCAGAAGGTGCTCGACGCGATCGACGAGTCCTCCTGGGCAGCTCCGTTTCGCGAATGGATCCATGAAGCGGGCTCGCCGGCCGAGGTGCACCGCCTGATCGAGCGCTACGAGCAATCCCGCAACGCTGGGTGAAGCGCGTGCCTCACGCGCGTACTTCCGCCACCGCTCGCACGAAGGCCGTCACGATCGGCGGGCACAGACCTTCGAGCGCCGCGCGCTCCGGTTGGAAGAGCGTGGCGACGAAGAACGGATGGCCGTCGAGCTCCACGGCGCGGATGTCACCGCTCGCATCACGCGCCCCCACGCGCAGCGACCCGGAGACGATCGCTGCCTCGAACTCCGGATTCAATCCGTAGCGACAACGATATCTCGCCTCGATCTCCTCGCACCCATACGCCGCGGCGATGCGCGAGCCCGGCTGGAGGTGCACGCCCCCCTTCACCTCGACCAGCGCGCACACGAGCGGCGTGATGACCGCGCGCGCAGCCCCCGGCGCCGTCTCGCCGTGCTCGGCATCCGCCCAACCCAGGACGTTGCGCGCAAGCTCGAGGATCGCATGCTGGAACCCGCCGCACGTCCCGAGGAACGGCCGCCCGTGCTCCCGCGCAAACCGAATGGCCGACAGCGCGCCCTCCATGCTGCGATAAGGGCTCGCCGGCACGCACCACAGCCCGTCGTAGCCGCTCACGCGCGCGGCATCGCGAATCTCCTCGGTCGGCACCCACGAAGCCTCGATCGGCAACGCCAGCGCCTCACCGGCGAGCCGAAGCGCGATGGGGATCGCCTGATGCGCGGGGACCGTCGCGTCGAAGTCACCAATCAAACCGATACGAAACATCCGCGGACCATAAAAGACCGCCGAGCCCCACACCAGCCTCTCCATCATGACCGCTGACGCGAGCCTGCGCCTTCACGAGCGACGAGACACGATGGCGCGCTGGTCCAAGGGTTCACCGCACATCATGCCATTGGGGTTTCGCCCTCGGCGCCCGACATCCCATCACGTCACTTGAAAGGATTCGCCCAGTCCTGCGCCTCTTGCTCGGAAGATCGGCATGCTGCGAGGCGAGATGCCCAACGGTTGGGTGGGCTTGAGAGACGGAAGGTCGCCCGGTAAAGTCGCGCGTCCCGAACGATGGAGGAGCCCATGGGCGACATCTACAACAAGCCATATGGCGGCGACTGCGTCGGCCGCGCCGAAGCCCCGAGCATGCTTGCCGGTGGCGCCGCTCAGTTGCTTCTCTCGTGGTAGCGAATCTCGGCATGACCCACGCGCCCAATCCCATGAGCTCAACCCCATGACAGCACCGCGCCCGACTTGGCATGAGAGCCCCGACGTCCTTCGCGCGCTGAACGCTCCGCTCGAGACACCGCGTCTTCGGCTCGAGCCGCTCACGGCGGCGCATGCGGACGCCATGTTCGCGCCGCTGCAGGACGAGGCCATCTATCGCTGGATCTCGACGGCCGCCCCCATCCACATCGAGGCGCTTCGTGAGCGTTGGGCGCAGTATGAATCCCGCGTGTCGTCGGATGGCAGAGAGGCGTGGCTCAACTGGGCAGTCCGGCGAAGGAGTGATGGCATCTACATCGGCAAGATCGATGTCTCCATCGACGAGACCAATGTTGCCACCAACGTCGGATACATCTTCCTTCCTGCCTTCTGGGGTCAAGGGCTCGCCACGGAAGCGGTGGTTGCGGTCGTCGATCACCTCATCGGCATGGGCGTGCCCCGTCTCGTGGCCACGGTCACCGCGGGCAATGCAGCGTCGGGGCGCCTGCTGAGGAAAGCCGGCTTCACGTTCACGCGGCTGATCCCAGAAAACGACATCATCCGCGGCGTGGCCCATGACGACGAGGAGTACATCCGGATCGTCCATCCAGCAGCGGCGCCGCCCTCCTCATCTCGCTGAAACGCCCCCCGGCGAATCTCCGCGCAATCGGGTGCAGCGCATTCGGCAAGCGCGGCGGGCAGGATTGCGCGATGTCGCCGGCAGCGCTCGATGCGCCACGCGCGGGCCGACGCATTGGGACGTCGATCGTGGATCCGGCCATCCTCGTTCGATTATGCTGTGGCATGCTCGCCGGTATCGTCCTCGAAGATGTACGCCCGTCCGCGCTCACCCCCGCGCAGATCGATGACCTATGGGAGATTCACCGCCAGTACGTGGAGCGTTCGCGCGCGTCCTTCGAGGCTGGGCTCGCCGGCTGCGACGAGGTCGTCCTGCTGCGCGAGCGCGCCGGCGGCACGATTCGCGGGTTCGTCGTCTTCAACGTGGTCGACGTCGACGTCCGCGGTCAAAACCATGTGGTGATCCTCTCGCGCTGGGGCTTCCTCGCGCGGTCGTTCCGCAATCGTTCGGTGATGCAATGGGTGGGCATTCGCAGTTGGCTGCGGCAGAAGCGGCGCCGTCCGCTCGATCCCGTCCATTGCGCGTTCACGGCATCGACCGTGAACAGCTATCTCTACTTGGTCCGCAGCTTCGTGGAAGCGTGGCCCCATCGCAGTGGCCCCACGCCGCCGCTCTACAACGAGCTCCTCGATCGGACCATGCACGCGATTGGTGAGCGCGCCTGGGATCCCGCGTCGGGACGCGTGATCCGAAACGGAGAGGTCCGCTATCTCGAAGGCGTCGTCGGCAAGGACGTGACCCGCATCGACGACCCCGACATTCGCTTTTATCATGAGCAGAATCCGCATCAGGACCGCGGCGACTCGCTCGGTTGCATTGCGCCGGCCACGATGGCTGCGCTGGTGGACTACGGTCGCCGCACCCTGCGCAAGCGCCTTTCGGGGGCGCGACGATGACGGTTCCCCAGAGGGCCGCGCTCCGGGTCTTCGTGCTCACGATGCTGGCGGCGCTCGTTTATGGTGGCTGGGCGTTCGCCGTGAATCTGCAGCACGGCGCTGCGCCGGCGGTGCGGGCCGGGTGCCTTCAAGGCGCGTCGAGCGCGACGACGACGCTGGTCGTGTCGGGGGCGGTCGAGCGTCTCTATGCGGCGAGAGCGGGGCGACCGCTGCAGCGAATCGTCGCCTGGCTCGTGCCGGCGTTGCTCGGCGCGTGCCTGCACCTCACCATTCATGTCATCGCGGGAACACCCGAGATCCTGATCACGATCCTTCCCTCCGTCGTGCTCGGTGTCGTCTTCGCCGGCACCTACGTGCTCGGCTTGATGCGCGCCGCCCCCAAAGGCGCAGTGGGCGGCACGACATCCTGAGATTGTCAGGCGACATCGATTGATGCCCTTCGCCAATGGCTCCTCCGCCGACGCGACGCACGGATGAATCTCCCGTGGATGTGCCCATTCACGGGCACGTCTTTGCCAACGTCGTCGAGGCCCGATTCAGGGCTTGGTGCAGAGGACGCCGTCGAGCTCGCCGCGGCCGACGCCGCGACAGCAAACCAGGCGAGGTCACGAGAGAGCATCCCACCCGCGTAGCGAAGCCGCGCGCCGGCTGCAAATCGATTGCTACCCATCGGAGCTCACAGCTTCGTCGGCAAATTGCCGCTCGCATACGGTGCATGTCGTCCGCATGCGAGGTGCCTCGACAGGACCGATACTCGATGGATTCGAGGCCCATACTTGGGCGATTCGAAGGCCCATATTCGAGCGATTCGAAGGCCCATGAAAGAGATGAAGAGGAAGGCTCGTGCGATCCCGCCGCCGGCCGCCGTCCATTCGAAGGCGGGAACGAGGGCGCATCGCAGGTGCAACTTGCCCTCGCGAGCTCCTCGGGGTACCCGGGCCCATGCTCCGCGCCGCCGCCATTTCCCTGCTCCTCGCCACCACGCTTCTCGCCGCCGCCTGCAACAAGCACAACGTCCCCCTCGGCGGGGCCTGCGAGCGGGGCGAGGATTGCGGCAAGAACACCCTCACCTGCCTGAAGGAAGCTGGCGCCGCCCAAGGCTATTGCACCACGTCCTGCTCCATCGCTCCTCCGGGCACGAAGATCGTCGCCGGCGGGCAGACCTGCGAGGACGTGGGCCTGGTCTGCGAAAAGGCGGCCAAGGAGCACCCCTTCCTCGGGCCGGCGTACTGCGTGAAGAAGAAGTGAGGCTCGGGCCACATTCGAGCGCCGATGTGGTGGTGGGCCATTACGTGATGCGGAAGACGGGATGACACACGCCTGTGCCGGCCGCGCTCCTCGCCTTTCCAACAGAGAGGTTCCTGCCGGACGCATGCACCATTTCATCTCGTACCCTGATGCCGAGTCGGGTGCTTGACGCCGGTGAGGGGTGACCGATAGCGTCACGCAGGGATGGCCAAAGGCTTCTCCACCAATCGAATCGCGTGCTTCATCGCCGGCCGAAGCGCGCTCGGCGCGGCGCTTCCGACGTGGCGCGCAGCGCTGGCGCTTCCGGAAGACAGCTTGCCGCTCGACCCATTCACCGGCGAACGCACGCGCGATCCCGATCCTACGGCCGAGGCGATGGAGCCGGAGCAGCTCCCCTTCGAGCATGTCGCGCTTCCGGGCCTCGCGGATTGGGAACCGCATTATCTCGCCCTCGATCTGGCGCTCCACGATGAGCCGGGTCTCGCGCCGGAGGCGTGGGACGACTCGCGTGTTTGGGTCGCGCGAATGACGGAGCGCGGGCTGATGGAGTCGCCATTCTTCGGCGGCGAGCCGGACGAGTGCGGCTGGATTCATGTCGTGCCGGCTCGCCTGGTGCACAAGCTCGCCGAGCTCGGCGACGACCAGCTCGGCGTCGCTCACGAGCGCTGGAAGACGCTTTCACCGCTCGGAGCAAAAGGACCGCGGCTCACTGCGCTTCGGGCGCTGGCGCAGAAAGCGCTCGCGACCCAACAGGAGATGTTCCTCTGGCTCATTCACACCATGTACCGGTGAGGATCGGGCGCTTCGCCATTCCGCGCAGAGGCGCATACGAATCGGTTGGATTCATGCGCCGGGTCTCTCAATCACGACGCTTCGGGAAGCACCCCCGACCGCTCTGAGCCTCGTGGTGCTCAACGCCGAGCGACGCCATCACACGGGGCGAGGAACACCTTGCCTGCGACGGCGCGCGAGACGAGCGCGCGGTGTGCGTCGGCGGCGCGATCGAGCGGGAAGGTGGCGCCGGGGAGCAACCGCAGCGAGCCCCGCTGCACCTGCTCGAACAGCCGCGCCATGATGGTGCGTGCGAACGATGGCTCCCCGAAGTGGGTCCGCAGGCAGCTCGTCACGGTCTGCCCCTTGAAGAAGATGCCGCGAAGCGTGGTGGCGTCGATGCCGTCGCCGATGTCCTCGACGACCTCGGACGAGTAGCCGAACAGCACCAGAGCTCCACCTGTGGCGAGCGCCTCGAAGCTCTGCTTGCGAATACGCCCGCCGACGGAGTCGATGATCACGTCGACGCCGCGCCCATCGGTGTCGGCGAGCACGCGCTCCGGCCACGTAGCCTCGGTGTAGTCGATGACGGTGTCGGCGCCGAGCCGGCGGACGAGATCGCGCTTCTCCTCGGTGCTGGCCGTAGCGAGGATGCGCGTTGCGCCGCGTGCGCGAGCGAGCTGCACCATGAGCGAGCCGGAGCCGCCTGCGCCCGCGTGGATCAGCACGGTGCGCCCCTGCACCGATGCGTGGTCGAACACCAGCCATGCGCTGATCCCTTGAAGCTGGAGAGCGATCGCCGCCTCGTAGGAGATGCCATCGGGCAGCGGAACGAGGCGATCGGCGTCGAAGACGACCTCGGACGCGTATCCGCCGTGCAAGCGTCCGGTCGTGAACAGAGGAACGGCGACGCGCATGCCGACGGCGACGTCGTGCACGTCGGCGCCGACTTCTTCGACGACACCGGCCGCTTCGATGCCGGGAACGTAGGGGCGCGGCACGTCGAAGGCCTTCCCCGAACGGAGGACGACGTCGCCGTAGTTGACGCCCGAAAGCTCGACGCGAACGCGCGCTTCGTCGGGGCCGAGCTGCGGGGAAGGAGCGTCGTCGTAAGAGAGGACTTCGGGACCGCCGAAGCGGGCGACCGTGATGACTTTCATGCGCTACGAGTGCGCCGCTTCGTCGTTCGTCGCTACGGACTTTCTCGTGTGGTACTTACGTGAAGGTGAGCCGCATCGTGAAAGACCTGCCCGACGAGCCCGGCGCCCGCGCGCTCAAAGCCATCGGCGGACGCTGGAAGATGACGGTGCTCTTTCACGTCATGGAACAACCGCGGCGGTTCTCCGAGCTCGAGCGGCTCGTGTCCGGCATCACGCAGAAGGTGCTCGCCGAGCAGCTTCGTGAGCTCGAAGAGCACGGGCTCATCACACGCACGGTCCTCCCGGACACGCCGCCCAAGGTCGAATACTTCGCCACGGAGCTGGGCCGGAGCGCGCGTCCGCTCATGAAGGGGCTTTGCGCCTGGGGCACAGCGCACGCCGCCAAGAACGATGAGCCCTGATGCATACCGCTGAAGCGCGGTGATGCATCAAGGCCGCTCGAGAAAACGCAGGGCCCAAACGCGCTTGCCTCGCGCTTCGGGCGCCCACCCGCAGAGATCGGTGAAGCGTTGCACGGTGCCGAGACCGGTGCCGAAGCCGCGCCGGCCGGCGAAGGCCGCGGGATCGAGCGGGCCACGTGCGTCGCAGCCGTCGCGGAGGGCGTCCTCGAAAGCGACGAACGGCGGCCCCTCGTCGAAGGCCGTCAATCGTACGCCGAGACCGCGCGTGGGATGGTGGACGGCCTCGATGACGACCATGCCGCGCACCCCGTACTTGAGCACGTTGGAGGCGAGCTCGGACGCGGCAATGGCGATTTCGGTGGCGTCCCGCCGCGCGAAGCCGAAGCGCGATGCCAGCGCGCGGGCCTCGTGCTGCACGGGGAACGGATCCTCGTCCCGCTCCACGCGGCATTCGACCCGCTCGATTGAAACGACGGCCTCCGCGCCGTCCGGCGCCTGTCCGATGGAGGTCATTCTCTGACGATGCGCTCGCGATCGCGTGCGTTCAAGCCGAGAAGTAGCGTTCGTCGCGATAACGATAGCTGATCATGTACCAGTCCATCGTCCCGCGAATGAGCGAATAGCCGGTGCACAGATAACGCGCGATGGCCTCGGCCTTGGCCTCGTATCCGTCCACGAGCTGCGGGAGGTCCATCTCCATTTGGATCATGGATTTGACCATGTCGTCCGCCATCTTCCCGGCCAGGTTGCAGGCGCTCTGCAAATCGAGGCCGTGCTCGCGCTGCAGGATGGTGATGAAATTCGCCTCTCCCTGCTTGACGTCCTTGTAGAGCCCGAGGAGCTCGTTGTGGATCACGAGGACCGAGGCCACGATCTCCGCGATGTTCGAGACGTGCTGATCCTCGAGCGCCGGTCGCATGTCGAGCTTGTGCTCGTGCTCCAGGAAGATGGCGCCGTGGGACATGAAGTAGGCGCTGGCGATGTTGTCGCGGCGGCGCGTCAGGTGGGTCGTCAAGCAGGAGACCGCGCCTTGGTTCAACAGCGTCTGACCGCGGAGGGCCCGCACGTAACGCTGGAGGTCGGACGAGAAGCGCGCGAAGAGCGCCGGCGAGGCATAGCCTTCGACCTCTTTGATCCAGCGATGCCAGGCGCGAAGGAGGTTGCCCTCGTCGGGAGAGGGCGCCTGTCCCGTGGCGATACGCCCGAGCTTCTCGATGGTCGCGAGCTTCTTGCCCACGTCGGCGTCGACGCTGTCCATGAAGTCGTCGAGCAGGAAGAACAGCGCCAAAGAGACGGCGCCGTAGAGGACCATTCGCCCGCCGTGTCGCGGATAGATCATGGCCGCGCAATCGTCGAGCTTCATCCCCAGAAGGACGTCGTAGCCGCGCGTCCCCGGCTCGATGAGCTTCGAGCTCAGGAGCCAATCGAGATACAGCGGCCGAGTCTCATGCAGGTGGTCGCTGATTCCGTGTGCGATGGGAAAGAGGAGGTCCGGCAGCTTCACCCGCTGGAAGTCGGGAAAGCTGAGCTCCACGCCGCGCAGGCGCTCACCGTATTTCTCCGTGCGGCCGGCCCTCTGGATCGTCCCGAAGCTCGCGTGCTCTTCCATGGCGTCTCCTTCCCTCCCCCAATGCAGGTTCGATTCAACGGCGGTCGAGCGCTCGGAGCGCGAGCGCGGTGACGATGCTCTCCGATCCGACGTAGACATCGGATCTCCCGAGCTTGTAGATGGGGGCGATGGGCCACGAGCCGTCGGGGCGCTGCGCCTGCAAGAGCGCGGCGCGCTCGGCCACGCCTTCGAGCCCGAGGTTGTCGGCGGTGACGGCCCGGAGCGCCAGATCGAGCGCGTTGTCGCTGCTGCCGAGGCGCACGCGCAATGCATCCTCGACGACGCTTCGATACCTCGCCCGAAACGGCTCGAATCGCAGGAGCCGTGAGGTCCAGTAGGTGAGCACGTCGGGAGAGAGGTAGTAATAAAACCCCCTCGCCGTCGCGCTCCGCTGGGCGGAGAGGACCTCGAGGAGATAGGCCTCCGTGGGCTGGGCCTCCGCCTGCCGACCGAGCAGGTAAGCGAGGTAGAGGGCATTGGCGCACGGAATGGGATCGACCCGGCAACGTCCCTCCCGTTCGCCCCGAGGAGGCAGGTAGACGTGAATGACGCCGGCTTCGTCGACGTTCTCGAGCACCTTGGTGAGTGCCGCCTGCGCCACCGATTGCGACACGGCATTCGCCTCGACGAGGACCGAGAGCGCGAGCCCCGTGTCGTCGACGTCGCGCGGGAGCAGGCCCGGCTCCACGAAATACGAGAACAGGCCCTCTTCTTGGCTCTCGCGGAGGAAGTCCACGATTCGAGATTTGACCCGCGGGCTCAGCCCGCAGTCTCGGAGGACGTCGAGGACGATGGCCGACGTGAAGACCTCGTCCGGCATTTCGATGCGCGCCGCGAAATCGGGCGTGCGGCTCAGGGTCGATTGATAGCAACGATCGACGTCGAACGTCTGTCGCAGATAGCGATAGCCCTTCTCCACGGGGCTCTCGCGGCGTCGCGGCGTGCGATTCAGACGCTCCAGAATGCCGGACTCCCCCTCTCGCAGCGAGAGAGCGCTCGATCGCACCGAGAGAGGCGCAATCGTCCGCGCCTCCCCGACGGCGCGCGTCGATATGGGGGCATGAGCGCGGGTGGAAGACGGCGCATTGGCGCGCGTCGAGGCCGGTGCGTGCGATCGCGTCGAGAGCGGCGCGCCTGATCGCGTCGATAACGGTGCACCGGACCGCGCGGTGGGCGGCCCATTGGGGTGAGTCAGTTGCATGGATACCTCGGGTGAGGCCACCGGGTACACCGAGGATGCACGCGGCGTCCTCCGCTATTGGGTTGTCATTGGCATCCGCCGGCGCGTCACCGCGAAGACGCCGCCCATCGAGCATTGACCCGCGATCGATCCGAGCGGTCGGTCACCCTCTCGTGAACACCGAAGATTCTCCGATCGGGCTCCCCACCTTCGGATCGCTCTTGATGAAGATCGATGGGCTGCCGGCAAGCTGAAGCGGGCAGAATACGCTCTGCAGCGAGACACCGACGTCGGTCAGTGGCCCGATGCAGCCTTCGACCTCTCTCGTCGCTCGGCCATGAACGGCCGGCTTCACTCCCTAGTGTCCGAGGTTAGAAGCGTCCATATCCAGGTCAAGAACAAACTACGAATCTTCGCTGATTACACGGTAGGAGTCTGGCTACCGGAGCACCGAGTCGCCGCGCAGTGATGCAACGAGCCCGAGGAGGAGCGATGGAGTCGATGGGGTGACGCTTCACGCCTCACTCGGGCCCTCTGCGCTATTGCGCCACCCAGCCGCCGTCGACGGCCATCGCATGGCCGGTGACGAACGAGGCCGCGCTGGACAAGAGCCAGGCTGCGGCCTCGGCGATCTCCTCGGGTTTGCCGAGGCGACCGATCGGCTCGGCGGAGACCAGCAGATCTTCGGTGAAGCCGCCCTCGCGGGCCTGTTGCTCGAGCATCGGTGTGCGCACCGCGCCCGGGCAGACGGCGTTGACGCGGATGCCTTGTTTGCTGTACTCGAGCGCGGCCACGCGGGTCAGCCCGACGATGCCGTGTTTGCTCGCGGAATAGGCGCCCATCGCCGCGCCGCCGACGAGACCGACGACGGAGGCGGTGTTGACGATGGCCCCGCCGCCCTGCTTCAGCATCTGCCTGATTTCGTGCTGCATGCAGAGGAACACGCCCTTCAGGTTGACCCCGAGGACGCGATCCCAGCTCTCCTCCGGGAGGTCGGCGAGAGGCACGAGAGAGCCGGCGATCCCAGCGTTGTTGAAGGCGCAGTCGAGCCGACCGTGACGCTCGATCACCGCGGCGACGAGGGCTGCGACGTCCTGCGACGACGAGATGTCCGCACGCACGAAGACGGCGTCACCGCCCTCGGCGCGCACGCTGGCCGCCGTGGCTTCGCCGCCTTCCACGTTCGTGTCCGCGAGGACGAGCTTAGCGCCGCGGCGGGCGAAGACGCGCGCCGCGCCCTGCCCGATCCCCGACGCCGCCCCCGTAATCAACGTGCTCTTTCCGGCGAGCAAATCAGCAGTCATGTTCGCGTCCTTTCGTGATGCGTTCTCGTTGACCTCATCAGTCCTGGTATTTGCGAATGGTGACGGTCGTCCCTCGCCCGGTTTGCGATCGGATCTCGAAATGGTCCATGACCTTCTTCGTGCCGCGAAGGCCGATGCCCATGCCCGAACGCGATCGATAACGCGGGCTCAACACCGCATCGATGTCGGGGATGCCCGGGCCCCGATCCGTGGCCACGACCTCGATTCCGCGGCGCTGGCCGGGGATGACGCGCACGGTGATCGAGCCTTCACCGGCGTACTTCACGATGTTGCGCGCCAGCTCGGAGATCGCGGTGGCCACCTTCACGTAGGACACCTCCGTGAAGTTGAGCGTGACGCACATCTGCTTGCCCGACTCGCGCGCGGTGACGATGTCGCCCTCCGACGTGATGGGGACGACGACCTCGCTCGCTGGGAACGTCGTGTTCGAGAGCGACCGCAGGTTGAACAGGCATTTGGCCTTGGCGTCGGCGCCGATGCCGAACACGTCGAACGTCTTCACGATCTGCGAGACGACGATCGAGAGGTGGCTCGGCTTGAGCGCCGTGACGCTCACCCCCGCCGCCGTCCCGCTCGCGTAGAGCAATGCTCGCGCGTTGGGCTCGGAGAGGTACTTGGTGAGCTCGCGAAGCGCCGCCAGCGGGAAGCCGTCGAGCGCCTCGGCGGCGTCGCGACGAGGTGAGGTCGGACCGCTCCCCACCGGCGGCGCACCGGGAGAACGCCGGCTCGACGTCGGTGAAGAGTGAGGAATCCTCTCCGAAGAAACGCTCGGTCTACCGAGCGCGCCCCCATCGCCTAAGGGAGACGATGTCGGCGGTGAGCTCGATTTGCCGAGCGCGGCCGCGTCGTTCACCGAGGGGCTGGGGCTCGAGGTTGGCGCCGAGGGGTTATCCGGCGCTGACATCGGGCCCTCGCGGCGCGTGGAGTGGATCGCTCGTGCGCTCCTTGTCCTCCATGGGGAGGCGGAAGCTCGTGTCCGCCGTCGTGACGAGGAGCTCGAGCGCGCGCTCCAAGTTGAGCGCGGTGCGAACCCCCGGGATGCCGAGCCCCATCTCCACCAGCGTGACCACGATCGACGCGCGCAGCCCGCACACCACGGTGCGCACGCCCATGAGCCCTGCGGTCACCGCGAGATCGCGGACGCGTCGCGTGATGTGGCTGTCCATCACGTCGGCGCCGGAGAAATCGAGGATGAGACCGGACACTTGGGTGCGCTCGATCGCGTCGGTGACCTGCCCCGTGAGGCGCTCGATCGTGTCGTCGCTCAACGCCACCTGAATGGAAACGATCAGGTTGTCGAAGAGCCTGATGAGCGGGATGTGATGGCTCTCACTCACGACGTCCCGCCTTCTGGGCAGCCAAGAGCTCGCGCAGATGCGATGCCTTGCTGCCGTTGGAGAGCGCGGCGCCGTCGTCCATCATGCGGAGGCACTCGCGCAGCGCGTGCTTGAGGTTGCGGAGCGTGATGAGGCCGCCGAGATCCATCCCGAGCGAGGCCAGCGTCTGCGCCACCGCGCCGCGCGCGCCGGTGAGGAAGCAGCGCGCTCCGAGGATGCCCACCGCGTTGACGATCTTGAGGAAGTGATCGGCCGTGGCCGTGTCGATGACCTCGACACCGGTGATGTCGATGATCACGAAGCGGCATTGCTTGTGCTCGACCTCGCGGAGGAGCCGCTCCATCATGTCGGCGCTGCGGCGCGAGTCGACCACGCCGATGACCGGCAGGGCGAGCACGTCGTCCCAGACCTCGAGGATGGGCGTCGAGAGCTCCTGCATGGCGTTGCGCATGCGCTCGAGGGCCTGCGTCTTCTCGCGCTCGCGCACGAGCTGCTGCTCCAGCTCGACCTCCCAACGCTTGCGATCGCTGATGTCGCGGAACACCGTGACCGCGCCGCGAATGGCGCCCTTGTCGTCCACCACGGGCCGGCCGCTGGCGAGCACCCAGACGCCTTCGGGCCGATTCTGGTGGCGCATGAAGAGCTCCACGCCGTCGACGTGCTCGCCTCCGAGCGCGCGCACGAGCGGGAGCTCGGACGTGGGAAAGTTCGTCACCATGTCGGAGCGGAAGACGCCGTACTTCGACGTCCACTGATCGGGCGGCGCATCCATCTTCCCGAGGCCCGCGATCTGCTCGGCCGCCGGGTTGTAATGCAGGAAGTTGCCCTGCAGGTCTGAGACGGCGACGCCGTCGGCGATCGCATCGAGCGTGGCAGAGAGGACACGACTCCGATCCTCGAGCTCGGCGACGAGCCGGGCGACGTCCGCGGCCTGCTGGCTGTTCTGCTCCTCGAGCGCCTGGAGTCGCTCGTCCGTGCTCGCCTGCGTCTTCTTGTCGTGATCGATGATGGTCACGTTCGTTCTCCTGGGCCGAGGCGGATCTCGCCTCGAACACGCTTCTGCGGATGTGGTGATACGCCGACGGTCCATGCCGTGACGTTCCGGAAGGACACACGCCCAATCGAGGCGCAAACGTGCCTCCATCGGGCTCTCCGTTCTCGGAGCGCTCGCAGCGAACCCGGGAGGTCGGAGCGCCTGCAGCGACTCCCCGTCTGAGCTGAAACGAAAACGGTTCTACGTGGAAGCGAGCGAGTGAGTCAACACGAACCGCGGGGCCTCCCGAGGAGGTCGGGCGAGCGCTCTCCCTTCCTCGGGCATCCTCGCGAAACATCGCCCTCGGCCACGCAGATGGGGAGAGGTGCCGTGCAGGCGGGGAACCTCGGTGGCCCGCAGCAAAGGTGGTTCGAAGGCACCAGCGGCTCACGACGCATCCGGTGATGCGCGGAGCGAGGACAGAGTCTCACCTCGGCCCAAGGGCGACGCCGCGCAGCGGTCAGCGCTGGGACAAACCGGCTCTTCCGCCGCAGCCATTAGCTCGCACAAAACGCACGAATACGGCGGCTCGCGCGACCATATCCATCCATCTCGACGGAGCATTGGCACGCACCAAGGGTCCATTCAACCAATAACACCTATGCACAAAACGTCGAATCAACAACAAATTCACACGGCAATGCAACAAATCGACAAACACCAAACATATGCCATTAGAATATCACCAGACAACGCATAACATGGCACCAACGACGGCACACGACGAGATACCGTGACTCGCCATTACGCCAACATCGATGACAACAGCCAACCTAATGACGGTGTGATTGCAGATCGAATCGATCGGCATGACGAAAACGCACACGACGGCGACCATGGAATTGTCGGGCCGTCCACCGGCTCGGGCCGGATCGAGGCGGACACGCGAGCGGCGGCGGGGCTTTCGCGCGAGGGATGGCTTCCTGATGGACAGAGGACGAGGACGCGAGCATCGTCGACGCTCGCGGTGCTGCTCCACTTTTCCGATCGCATGCCTTCGGAGCCCCTGACGTGACCGAGCCCTCGAACATCCCGGCGCGTGCAGCATTTCCGTCGCTATCAGTGTGGCGCGACGGCTTTGGAATGGAGAGCGCTCGACGGATTGGTCGCCTTTGGGCGATCCTCTGACCGATGGCCTCGCCGGCAGCGGCGATGCCGACCATCTCCCACCGAGCGCACGCGATGACGGCTGAGCTCGAACACGGCTCGAAGAGGACACTGCGATGACGGCTTCGACGCGTGACTCGACACCTCCCTCTCCCATCGCGGACGCGACGCTTGGTCCACCCAAGGGCCCGCCTGCTCCGGGGCAGGCCGCAGCGCCGGCGCACCCCAATGCGATGTTGCAAGCGCGCCTCGTCGTCGTCGCGGCGCCGGACATGGATGGTGGCCTCGGTCATCGGTTCGCGCTCGGGGACGTGGCCCGCATCGGCACCGCGCTGGACAACGACATCGTGCTGGGGATCGACGGCGTGGCGGCGCATCACGTGCGCATCGAGCGACGCGCGAGGACCTATCACGTCATCGTCGAAGACGGCGAAGCTCGGGCCGCTCGCACCTGGCTCGGCGACAGACCGCTGCAAGGCGAGGCGGCGCTGCGACACGGCGCCGTGCTGACACTCGGTCGCGCCCGCCTCGAGCTGCACGAGGGATACACCCAAAGCGCTCTCGACGAGGCCTATCACGACTGCATCTATCGAATGACGATCCTCGACGGATCGATCGGCGCCTACAACGAGCGCTATCTGCTCGAAGCTCTTTCGCGAGAGATGGTTCGCGCTCTCCGCCACCGTGCGGAGATGGCGCTCGCGATCTTCAAGATCGATGTCACCACCAGCATCGATGCAGCGTGGGCCCGTGATGATGCGCTGCGAGCGATCGTACGACGTCTCTCGTCGACAGGACGACGTGATGACATCATCGCGCGGCTCGGCGCCGACGAGCTCGCCGTCTTGATGGCGGACACTTCGGAAGCCGCAGCGCGAGAGTGCGCGAACGCGATGCACACGGCGATTCACGAGGTGATCGCGACGCTCGAAACCGGGCCTACCGCGCTCACGGGGAGCGTTGGTTTCGCCATGTTCGAGGCGAGCGACGAGAAGGCCGTGGATCTGATCGCGCGCGTGAGGAGGCAGGTTGATGCCGGAAGGTAGCCGCCCGAGCGCGGTGAAGCCCATCTGGTGCGTGGTTGGGAACGTGGTCGACGAGCGCGCTTATGGTCCCGGTGGCGAGGAGAAGCGGCCAGGCACGGCTCACTTCGCTCCTGGCACCAAGTTGTACTGCTTTCCTCCGCTGTGGGGAGACGGCTACACGAACATCAAGGTGGTCGGACGCCATCGTGGATCACGTCGTTACGCGACGATGGTCATCCAATCCGCCTGGGTTCGGACCTTTCGGGCAGCGCTCGTCTATAGCCCGACCCTCATCGATGTTTTGAGTGAGAATTGGAATGGCTCCGAGGAGTCAAGGAAACTTGCCGAGCGCATTGCCGAAGAAATGAACGCGCGCGCATCGTCGTGAGTGAAGCCCGAACGCTGGCCAGCTTCAGCGCAAGACGGGCGCAGAGAGCCCGTATCGAGCATCGCGTTTGGTCATCCGGAAAGGAAGCTGCTCAACGGGCGATTCCCTGCTCCCACCGCTCGAAATCCCGCCTGTTCGATGAACGGCCGCCCGTTCGCGAGGGACTCGAGCCCCGACGTCCAGGGCTCGTGTGCATAACCGCAGAGCGCGATGCCGCGGGCGAAGATCTCTTGGAGCACGTCGCCATCCGCCTTCGACAGGACGGGCTTCTTGCAAACCACGCGTACCCGCTCGAGCCGGGGGAGGTCTGCGAGGAAGCGCCACGACGCCTCGGGACCGATGCTCACCGACAGCTTGCGCATGCGCGCGCCGGCGAGCGCCGCGAGATGCGTCACGGTCTCCGAACCGCGCAGCTCGCAAAGATCGAGCTGCGGGAGCGCGGCGAGGGGCGCTAGATCGACGTCGCCGTGACACGCCAGATCGAGGCTCAGAATGTCGGGGCAACGCGCGAGCGGCGCGAGGGAGCACCCTTTGGCGACCGCGAGCGTCAGCGTGTCGAGGTCCGCGACGTGCTCGATGCCATCGATGCGCGCGAGACCGTGCTTGCTCCCGATCACGAGCGGCGACGAGAGCACCCGACGCGCGAATTCCGCGCGATCGAAGCGATCCCAGGCGTCCCCGAGCTCGGCCAGATCGCCCGCATCCTGCTCGCGGTAGGTGGCGAGCGCATCCAACGCCCGCGGTGAGGCGAGCGTCACGAGGCCACGAATACAAGCGTCGTGCACGGCGTTCTTGCGCTTCGGAGCCCACGAGAGCGCCGCATACAAGCCCGGATGGCCGACATGCGCGGCGAGCCAAGTCTTCACTTCGGACAGCTTCTGCGGCGGGTTGGGCCGATCTTTCACGCGCCGAACGGTAGGCAACGCGGAAGGCGCTGTCCACGTCCACCGGTCGCTCCTCGCTCCTCCGAAGAGGCTTCGAGCACCTCGCGGCCAGAGAGCGCACGAGACCGACGCTCTTCGGGTCGATGTCCAGTCGCTCGACGCCGTGAACGCCTCGGGAATGGGAGGCTCGTTGGATCGTTTCCCCGTACATGCATCTGCAAGTCGTCGAAGGTGACCTCCTCGATCAGCCCGTCGACGCCATCGTGAATGCCTGGAATCGCAATGTGCTTCCGTGGTGGCTTCTCCTTCCGCAAGGTGTGTCGGGCGCGATCAAGCGACGGGCAGGCCTTGCTCCTTTTCGCGAGCTTGCCCGCCTCGGGCCGATTCCGCTCGGGGGCGCCGTCGTCACGGGCGCGGGTGAGCTTCCCTTCCGCGGCATCATCCACGTGGCCGGAATCGACATGCTGTGGCGTGCCTCCGTTGCGTCCATTCAGAGCTCCGTGCGCAACGCCTTGGGGCTTGCGGAGCGGCATGGATTCGAGTCCATCGCGCTCCCCGTGATCGGTGCTGGATCCGGTGGATTCGACGAGGATCGCGCGGCGGCGTTGATCACCGAGGAGGTCGCGCGCGACCGTGGGCCGGTGCGTGCCACGCTGGTTCGGTATCGCCCGAGCACTCCCGCCTGACAGGCGATTCACGACTCGGGCCGCCCCCACGGGTGACCGGCCCACGTCACGCCGTCATCCGACGGGCTTGACACTGGTGAATGCCCCGGCTTTATCCTGCTCCCCACAGGCGGAGTTTGTGGGCGTTTCGAGGGACCGGGTCGGTCTCCGGAACATGATGGCTTGCCACGGAGGTCGTCCATGATGCGTCGGTTTTGTACCGCCCTTTTGGCCCTCACCACGGCAGCGTGCGGAGCGCGCTCGGAGTTGCGGAGCACGGCGAGGGAGTGCACCCAGCTCGAGATTGGCCTCTTCGGCAACCAGGGGGCGTACAACGCGTCGGACTTCGAGCAATGGCTCGTGACGAGCGGTGCCGGCGTGCAACGCATCCAGACCACCCCCGACGAGCCGATCACGGAGGCGACGTTGCAGCCGTTCGACGTCGTCGTGCTCGATTGGCTGACGCGAGATTACTCGGCGTCGGAGGCAGCCACTTTCGCGGCATGGATCGCGGACGGCGGCGGCATCGTGTCGATGTCGGGCTACGACAACGTCACCACCGATGATTGGCACGCCAACTCGTTGCTCGCTCCGCTCGAGGTCGCCTACGGCGGCCCGCTGATCAGCGGGCCAGTGACGGACCTCGCGACGCACCCCATCACTGCCGGGCTCACCTCGGTGGTGTTCGAAGGTGGCTACGCCATCTCCGATCTCGGCGGCGACGCAAGCACCCGCACCCCCATTGCCTCTCTGCTCACGGCCGATGGCGACGTCAACGTCGGCTATGCCATCCAGATGGGAGCTGGGCGCGCGTTCGTTTGGGGGGACGAGTGGATCGAGTTCACCTCCAAAGCATCGATGTTCCCACCGCAGCTCTGGGTGCAGGGATTCGAGTGGATCTCGCCCGCGAACAAATGCGTGCTGACACCGCCGAGCTGAGCGCGAGCGAGCACACCACCCGAGCTCGAACACTCGCGAATTTCCCGCAGGGCGCGTGGGGCTCGTCGTCTTTGCGCGCTGGCGCAGGTGCGCTATCACCGTCCTTGACGCGATGGCTTCCCCATCGGACGACGAAGCCCCTGCAACCAGGCGCGCGAACCAGACGGAGCACACTGGGGAGTAGAGACAGCTTGCTCAACCGATGTTGCGGCAAGCGCGCGGAATCGGCGTCTCCACGTATGATGATGAAGCTCATCGCGCTTGGGCAGCCCAACGAGGCATTTCTTCGGCAGAGACTCCGACGCACGACGTGAGGTTCGACGATCCGGGCAACCGTTGGATGGTAAGAAGGCGCCAATCGAAACGTTCATGGTCGTCATTCAGCAAATCAGCGTGACGTGGTCGAAGGCGGCGCGGGGTGCTCCAGCAGCGGTGCTGCGCAATGCGCTGCCGCGCTCATTGCCGTTGATTCCGGCGATGGGCGCCTATGTGTACCAGAGACACAGCTTCTTCGAGAAAAAGGGGCAGTACGTCCATCGATTGATCGAGGAGACCTCCCTCGATCATTTGCCACGCACGACCCGCAGCATCGAGCACCTCTTGGTTCCGGCGGGGCTCTCCGTGGGCGTCGTTTGGACTGCATACGACGGCCAACCTCGTCGCCGGTCCCGCCCGGAAGCGCTGCTCCTCCCGCCGGACGGGCTCGGCCGCGTGATCACCAATGGTAGGCACACGACCTCTCGCGGCGGCCAATACTACACCCGCGATGTCTACAACATCGCGCTCGTGCAACACGCCGAGGAGGACCTTTTCATGCGCGGCACGCCGATGGCGATCTGCGACTTCCAAGCGAACCTGTTCTGAAGCAGCGTCGAGGATGGCGACGAGAAGCTCGAAGCCGCGAAGTGGACCACGACGCGAGCCCAGCAGGCTGGTGAGAAGTGGGTGACGATCATGGCCCGATTGCAGCCGTCGATCGCACCACGGCCTTGGTTCCTGCGCGGCGACGGAACGCGCGATCCATCGAGATTGAGGCGCGCCGTCGTCCGCGCAGGCATGTGCGGCGGAAGCGAAGAGCGGGGCGCCGCTTTCCGCGTCCGCAAACCTCAGTGAGCGATGAGCCACGCCGCGAGCGGTGACCACGCGGCCTGCTTGGCGTCGGCGGCAAAGAGGAGATCGCCGTGCCCGAAGTCTTCGGCGAGGGCTTCAGCGCCGAGCTTGTGAACGACGACCGTGGTGACGTCGCTGGTTCCGAGCTGCGTCGTGGTGAACAAACCGTGGTCGCCGAAGGCGCCGGCCGCACCGAGATAGAAGACTGGAACGGTGATGTTCGAGAGCGGAGCGTCGGCGCCGGACGGCGGCGTCCCGCACCAGATGGCGTCGAGCTCCGCCCCTTCGCGGAGCGATTGATGCGGCGGCGCGCCGGCGAACCAAGCGCTGGCCGCATCCTCCCCGGTGAAGCGGAGAGAGGCGACGTTACCGTCGCCGTCGAGCACCGGCGCGAGCAAGTGATAGAGAGGCGTGTACGGCGCGAATTGATGGGTGAGCCCAGCGGTGTAGTACATCGCATCGCGGTTGGTGAAGGGCGGGCCGAAGAGCGGTGACGTGTCGAGCGGCGCGCTGCGATCGAGCTGGCCGAGCGAGATGAAGAAATCATTGGGCACGTCGACGACGCCCTGCGCGAGCGAGTCGCTCTCCGCAGCCGCGTTGGCACAAGCGTACGCGCGGAGGTCCGCGTCGGCGGGCGCGATATCGTAGTACACGTCGAGCGGCGCGAGCGCCGAGATCTGCCGGAGCTTCTTGGGCCGGCCGCCGTCGCGCGCGGCGAACGCATACGCGAGCTCGCCGCCGTGCGAGAAGCCGGCGAGCGCGATCTTGTCACCGCCGCTTCCGGTCGCGAGGCGCGTTGCGCGCGCAAAGGTGATGGCGCGATCGAGATCGTCGAGCTCTTGAACGACGCCCATGGCGGCGAAGTCCGATGTATCGCCGTCTTGGCCCGGCAGCGTCCAGCGACGATCGAGCCCCCACACGTCGACATCGCGCGACGCGAGGTATTTCGCCAGGCCGGAGACCGTCGACGCCGGATCGCCCGCGGTTGGGAGGAAATTGGTGACGAACGTCGCGAAGTCGCCGTGGAGCATCATCACAGCGTGCTTGCTCGGCCGCGGCACGCCGGGGGCAAGCTCACGGGTCACGCGATGGATGCGGAGCACTGCATTCGCAGATACGCCGATGCGAACATCGAAGGTCGTGTGGAAGAGGTCACCGCTCACGTGCTCGCGGTGCGCTGCGATCGACAACGCCTCCTCCGTCGTTCCCAACGTGTCGTCGTCCTCCGTGATGTCATGTTGCGGCGCGCAGCCCGAAGCAAAGGCGGCGAGCGTGAGCGAGATGAGCGACATGTAAAGTGCGCGTCGAGCGAGCATCATCGATCGTTCCCTCCAGCGGCATGGCGTGCCGCCGGAGGTGGCTTAACACGGGGACGCAGCGAGATCAGCGGGAGATTGCTCGACGAGACGTCATGGCATGTCTCGTTGATGTCATCCCTTTGGTGCAGCGCGCTCGCATGTCGATATCGGGTCACCTGCGGGACGCAGAGGCACGATCCGACGCGAGCGGGACACTCGTGCACCGAGCCCCGTGACGAAACGTGAAGGTGCGGGCACGAGATGTGGTTGGATCAAAGCCTGTAGAATCTGCGCTGATCCCGGATAGGGTTGTTCATGCCCGTCACCTTGAAGAGGTCACGATGAAGCACGCGGAGCTCCTGCAACTCGTCGAAGCCGAGCTGGCGCGGCGTGGTCTGCGTTCTCCACACGAGATCGTCGGAAGGGTCGAGAACGCGCTGCAACGATCGTCTCGTGAGATTCAGGTCGCGTTTGTGCTGAATGCGGCGCTTCGCATTCTCGCCCGCCGGTCCACGAGCGAGAACCGAGCGCTCGTGGCACCGCTCGAAGGAGCCCGAGATGCATGCGAATCGGGTCAGCCCATCGGCGTCTCGGTGTCCGATCTGCGGGCGATGGTGGCCGCGTTCGATGGCGACTGGTTGCACACGAACGACCTTGGTTGCGAAGCCACGGCGCTCGCGGTGCGCGCGCTCCGTGACGCTGATCGCGAGGCGCTGGCTGGATTGGCGTGCCTGCTGTTTGATGCTGCGAGCGATGACCCAGTCGATCACCCACCGATCTTGGACGCACCTGCTACTCTCCTGAGCTTGGCGGATCGCCACGGGCGAGCCGAGGTTCAGGAGGAGGGCGCGAAGCTCGAAGCCATCATCCGGCTCTTGGAATGCGGAGCCCCAGTTGGCGAGATCGCGGCGGGGCTGCGCGCATGGGGTGTCTGGGAGGGTTAGCGGACGCGTAGTGCGCCGTGTCGTGGAGGCCATCTCCGCTGGGCGGGTCGTTCGGACCGGCGAGTGCCTTCGTAGCCGTCGACCGGACTCTCGGAGGGAGATCTGACGATGGCGAGTTGGAGCAACGCCGCTTTGGTGCCGGCGCGCGATGACGACGAATGATCAACAGGAGGTTCACGAAGTCATGTTCTTACACGTCACCCAGGGCGAAATCGGCGTAATCTACGAGCGGAACGAGGCTCACTGGAGATGGCTTGCGAGCCACGGTGCCTCGCCCTGCGTCATCCTCTACATCAGGCAGGTGCTCAAGGGCCGCAAGAGAACCACGCTGACGCACGTGCACACCGGCAACGACATCAAGCACCTCGAGCAACAACTCAGGCAGATTCTGGAGCTGGAACCGGCCGGCGTGGTGAGCATGGAGGAAGCGGGTATCACGCACCTCATGAGCTTCACCGAAGTCATCAAGGGCGGGGACCAGCGAACCTTGATGATCAAGCTGACGCAAACCGGCACGCGCAGGGACGTCGAAGCGCTTGCCGAGAAGATGTTTGGAGAGGACACCATCGTGACGGAGATGGATTCGGGAGGCGTCCGCGTGGACCACCTCACCGGTGAGGTCGTTCCGATGACGGATGAAGACGCCATGGGGCTCTGCGCAGGGATCCTGTTGAAGACCGCCATGACGCGAGATCCGTTGCTCCAGAGAGGGTCCGCGCCGTTCTTCATCAGGACCGGATACACGCACGAAGAGGGCGCGCTTCTGGGGACGTAGGCAACGGCGGGTTGTCGCGAGGCACGTGCCCGATCGCGTCGTGGGTGGATGCCTTGATCGCGGTCGGGGCGGAGTGAGGAGTGAGAGCGCTCATCGGCGTGCGGCGCGGGTTCGCGTCGTTCGCGCTGCAAGCGCTATCGTAGGGACGGCGATGGGCGTGGACTGAGGCGCCGCTGGCAGCAGGCCGAGCGCGGTGAACGAGCGGGCGCTTGTGGTTTGGCGAGGAGCGGCGCATCCTCGCGAGATGGAGCGCGTGAAGCTCGGCGTCTTGGAGGGCGATGCCGTGCGGGTTCCGTTGGAGACGCGCATTCTGCGCGAGCTGATGCGCCGCTACGGGGAGGAGCTTTGGGCCTCGATGCCGAGCTCCGAGGAGGTGCGCCGCGCGTGGCTCGCAGGCGCGGTCGGCTTCTCACCCGAGCTCGCGCCGCGTGCGCTCAGCATCACCGACGAAGCTCGGCGCGTGCTGGGCGTCGACGAAGACGTGCATTTGTATCGGGCCGAAGATGGGGAGTCGCGCGCGTGCATCGCGCTGACCGAGCGCGGGCCGCTCAACATTCGCATTCATGATGTCTTCCTCGCCCACCCCGACGACATGGTGCTGCTCTTCGTCGTGGGGCATGAGCTCGGACACTTCCTCGCGCACGCTCCCAACAAGCTGCGCGGCCCCGATCCGCGCCTCATCTATCGATGGTTTGCGCGTGGACGCCGCGCGGGCGTTCGCGAGGTCGCGGCGGCGTTCTGCCGGGCCGCCGAGCTCACGGCGGATCGAATCGGTCTGCTCGCGTGCCAGGATCTCGATGCGTCCCTGAGAACACTGATGATCCTTTCGCGCAAACCCGTGGAGGCGGGTGGCGAAGGTGCTTATCAGTCCGCGTGCCGTGAACGCGTGCAAGACCTGCTGAAGCGAAGAGAGCGTGCGAATGGCGACACGCATCCCGAGAACGAGGTGCGTGCCTTCGCTCTCTGGGCCTTCTCCGAGAGCGACGTCTATCGATCGCTCACGGGTCGAGGCAGGGGCACACAGCGACTCGCCGATGTCGATCGAATCCTGGAGCGCCTCGTCGGGCCTGCGGAGAGCGCCGATGACGAGGGGATCCCCGACGTTCCCCCGTCCTTGATGGAGCGCGCCGAAGAAGAGCTCGCAGTGGTGAAGGAGCGCATGCGCGAGGCGACGCAGACGGGGCTCACGAGCCTACGACGCGTGGGCGCGGGCGTGATGCACGGTGTGGCGCGCGAATGGGGGACGCTCCGTGGTGCGAGCGCATCGCCCCACGATGAAGGCTCCACGGAGATGGAGCTGCCCGATGACGCGGAAGCGGATGAGCTGAAGAAGCGTTTTGCCGAGCTCGAACGCCGGATGCGATCGGGAAGCGCAACGCCGGAGTTGCGGGACCAGGAAGAGGATCCGCTGACGAGCCCCGACGATCTCGAGCGGCGTTTCGCGGAGCTCGAGCGCCGCATGGTCGAGGGTGGCCATCCGGACGATGTCGATCGCCGGAGGCCATGAACGCCGTGATGGATGGCCGCTTGGGGAGCGCCTGACTCAGAATCCGCGCGCGACGAGCCGCTCGATGGTGCGGGTCGACATCTTTCCGGCGAGCACGTCGGGCTCGCGGAGGAGCGCTTGGTGCAGCGGGACGTTGGTGCGGATGCCGCCGATGATGAGCTCGTCGAGGGCGCAGCGCATGCGTGCGATGGCCTCGGCGCGGTTGGCGCCGTGGGTGATGACCTTGGCGATGAGGGCGTCGTACGCGCCGGGCACGCGGAAGCCGCCGAAGACGCCGGAGTCGACGCGCACGCCGCCGCCGCCGGGCGGGTGGAACTCGGTGATGGCGCCCGGCCAGGGCGCGAAGGTCTTGGGATCTTCCGCGTTGATGCGGCACTCGATGGCGTGGCCGCGGAAGCTCCACGGGCGGGTGTCGGGCAGGGAAAGCTCCTCACCGGCGGCGGCGCGGATCTGCTGCTCCACGAGGTCGACGCCGGTCACCATCTCGGTCACCGGGTGCTCGACCTGGACGCGGGTGTTCATCTCCATGAAGTAGAGCTCGCCGCGCTCATCCATGAGGAACTCGAGCGTGCCCAGCGTGGTGTAGCCCGTCGCGCGGATGGCCTCACGGATGATCTCGCCCATGCGCGCGCGGAGCTCGTCCGTCATCGAGGGGCTCGGTGATTCTTCGATCACCTTTTGATGGCGGCGCTGCAGCGAGCACTCGCGCTCGCCGAGCGTCCACACCTGGCCGTGCTGATCGGCGAGCACCTGGAACTCGATGTGCCGCGGCTCCTCGATGAAGCGCTCCAGGTAGACGTCGGGGTTCTTGAAGCCGGCCATGGCTTCACGCGTCGCGGTCTCGAAGGCGCGCTGGATCTCCGCTTCGCTGCGGACGATGCGCATGCCGCGGCCACCGCCGCCGCCCGAGGCTTTGAGGATGACCGGGTAGCCGATGCGCGCAGCCTGCTCGGCTGCGTCCTTCGCGTCGGCGAGGACACCCGTGCCGGGAAGGAGGGGTAGGTCGAACCTCTTCGCCACGCCGCGCGAAGAGACCTTGTCTCCCCAAAGGCGCATCGCTTCGGCCGTCGGGCCGATGAAGGCGATGTGGCACTTCTTGCAGACCTCGACGAACTTGGCGTTCTCCGAGAGGAAGCCGTACCCGGGGTGGATGGCGTCGGCGCCGGTGATCTCGGCCGCGGCGATGATCTGCGGGATGTTGAGGTAGCTCTTCGCCGCCTCGGGCGGGCCGACGCACACGGCCTCGTCGGCGAAGCGCACGTGCAGCGCGCCGGCGTCGGCCTCGGAGTGGATGGCGACGGTGCGGATGCCCATCAAGCGACACGCGCGGATGACGCGCATCGCGATTTCGCCGCGGTTGGCGATGAGGATCTTGGAGAACAACGTGGCTCCTCGCCCGCGGAATCAGGCCTTCTTGACCTTGAAGAGCCGCTGCCCGAACTCGACCGGCTTGCCGTTCTCCGCGAGGATCTCGACGATGGTGCCGGCGCTGTCGGCCTCGATCTCGTTCATCAGCTTCATGGCTTCGACGATGCAGAGCGCCTGCCCTTCGCGGATGGCGCTGCCGACCTCGACGAAGGGTGGCGCGTCGGGCGAGGGCGCGCGGTAGAACGTGCCGACGAACGGCGAGGTGATGAACACCACGTTCGCATCGTCGACCGCCGCTGCAGGCGCTGCCGCCGGCAGAGGCGCGGCAGACGCGACGGCAACGGGCGCGAGCGCAGGCGCGGCGACGGCGAAGCCACCGCGAACGAGGCGGAGCTTGACCTTCTCGTCCTCGAACTCGAACTCGGAGACGTTGCGCTTCTCGAGGAGGCGCAGGAGGCGACGAAGGGCTTTCAGATCGAGGTTGTTGGTCATGGCGACCCTGAAGGACGTGCTCTCGTGCAACCCGCACGCGAGCCCCGCAGGCGAGGCGCGTTCTAGCGAACGCCACCGCAAGAAGGAAGCATCATCGCGTAGCGCTCCGCGTCACGACGAGCGGGCACGACGATGGAGCGCCGTCAGTGAACCGATCTTCGATCCGGCGGCGATGCAGCACGCAGCGCGGAGAAAGAATCGAGAGCATCGCGATCAGGGCCGCTCTGGGGCCGCTCTGCCGGCGCCATCGTGATCAGGGCCGCTTGCGGCCCTGTGTGATCACGGCTGCCCGAGGTGATCGAGCAGACCGGTGAGGGCGAGCGTGTACGATCGCGCGCCGAAGCCGGCCACGCGAGCGAGGCAGACCGGCGCGATGCGCGAGCGGCGACGGAAGACCTCGCGCGCGTCGGGATTGGAGAGGTGCACTTCGATGGTCGGGACGCCGCCCGCCTTGATGGCGTCGAGCAGCGCGATCGACGTGTGCGTGTAGGCGCCCGCGTTGAGCAGCACGCCGGCGAAGCCGTCCTCGCCGGCGCGGTTCAAGAAGCCGACGAGCTCGCCTTCGTGGTTCGACTGGCGACAGACGGCCTCGGCACCGCGCGCGCGCGCCGCGGCCTCCACCATGCGGTGGATCTCGGCGAGCGTCGTGGTGCCGTAAATGGTGGGCTCGCGCGTCCCGAGGCGATCGAGGTTCGGCCCGGAGAGGACGAGGACGCGCATCGCGGTGAGAGCTACGCGAGCTCCTTGAGGAGCACGGGCACGCGGGTGCGCAGCATGTAGCGCGCTTTGCCGATGTTGGCGTCGGGCTTCATCGAGAACGCCACGAAGTACGACGCGTTCACCACGCGGATGAGGGTGATCATCTTCTCCGCCTGGATCGCGACCTCGGCGGTGTCGCCTGCCTCGAGCATCTGCGCCGCGCGCTGGATCGACTTGAGCACGACGCTGAACTCCGCGCCGATGGTGGTGATGTCGAACGGCGCATCCGGCTTCGAGTAGCTGTCGACGGCGATGCCCTCGAAGTCCATGAGCAGCGTCGCGAGGCCACCTTCGGTCCCGTCGACGACTTCTTTCAGCACGGCCTGGAACATGGCCCGGCAGAGTACCCAAACCGGTGGCCCTGGAAAAGCAATCGCACGGAAGGCCGCGAACGACGGCGAGCGGGCGCGATCATCGGCCGCGCCTCCGCCCTTCCGTGAGGCCGCCCACGGCGACGGCCCCCGGCCTCTCGAAGCACTTCGATAAGGAACCCGAGGGCGCGAAGGAGCGTACGATCGCCCGCACAAGCGGCGTGAGCGGGGAAACGGTGAAGCCGGTACCGCCGACGCGAACCCCCTTGCTTCCTGTCCACAGCCGGTCCATTCCCGCTCCTACGGGCCCGCTCCAAGCACGCCTTGACCCTCCTCCCGGCGAGCAGCTAACGTGCGCCTAGCTTTCGTCCCCGGGAGGATCACCGCGAACGTGCTCCCCGCCGGGGTGATTTGATCCGACCAGCTCGGTCGGGTCGAGCGCCGTTCATCGCAGCACAACACAAGGACGACCCAAGCCCATGCGCGCACGAGCCGGGGATCCTCCCCGCACGATGCCCCAGAAGATCCTCGCGGGACGCGCGACCGATCCGCAGCTTCGCGGCGACCTGGTTCAGGTCAAGGTCGATCAGGTGGTCCTCTCGCGAGCACCCTCGCGCGCCCTCGCCGAGGCGCTCGCTGCGGGAATGAAGAAGACGCCCGTCGAGACGGCCGTGGCCTACGACGGGACCTGCATCACCGACGCCGCCTCGCTGGCCGACGTGGAGGAAGGCGGGCACCGCTCGGTCTCACCCGACTTCCCCACGCACAACATCCCCATCGCCCGGCCGGGCATCGGCTTCCCCGGCCCGGTTCACCTCGAGCGCTTCGCGGCGCCGGCGCGGCTCGCCCTCACCGATGATCCGCGCCTCGCGTCGGTCGGCGGCATCGGCATGCTGGCCCTGCTCGTCTCGCCGGCCCAGCTCGGGCAAGCGCTGGCGACGGGCAGCGTGTGGGTGCGTCCCCCGCGCAGCGTGCAGATCCACCTCTCCGGCCGCGTCCGCCCCTTCGTGTGCGCGCGCGACGTCGCGCTCGAGCTGCTCCGCCGCGGCCTCGACGAGGTCGTCCGTCGCATCGAGGCCGAGCACGACGCGCCGGTCATCCTCGAGTTCGCCGGCCCGAGCGCGCGGCTCCTCTCGGTGCCCGAACGCGCGGTGCTCTGCGGCATCGCCCCGCAGATCGGCGCGGCCGCCGCGCTCTTCGTGAGCGACGAGAAGACCGAGGTCTTCCTCCGCGATCAGCGGCGCTCCAAGGCCCATCGGGCCCTCATCCCCGATCCCGGCGCCCCGTGCGAGGAGGTCGTATCCATCGATCTCGCCGCCGTCGATCCGCTCCTCATGGATGAAGCGGGCACGGTGCGTCCGGTGCGCGATCTCGCGGGCAAGCCCGTTTCGCAGGTCGTCCTCGGCGGCGACTCGGGCGCCACGCTCCGCGACATGCTCGCGGCCGCCACGCTGCTCAAGTCGAAGCGCGTCCCGCCCCGCCTCGATCTCCTCGTCGCGCCGGCCTCGCGCCAGGTGCTCGAGGTGCTCGCGCAGGCCGGCTCGCTCGTCGATCTCGTGGCCACGGGCGCGCGCATCGTCGAGCCGGATCGCCGCGTGGTGAGCTGCGAGATCTACCCGCCCCCGCCCGGCGGCATCTCCATGCGCACGGCCGATCCCGGCCCACGCGTGCCGGGCACGCCGTCGTTCGTGGTCGCGTCGGCCGAGACGCTGGCCTACGCGGTGGCGACGGGCGCCGTCGGCGATCCGCGCAGCTTCAAGCGGCCGGTGCGCGTCACCATCCCGCGCGCGCTGCCGACCGACGACGTGCTCGTCCTGCGCGACAAGAAGGGCGAGCAGGCCGCTGCCAAGAAGGCACCCGCGCTCCCCACCGCAAACCCGTGGAAGGCCGCGGTGCAGCTCGACGTCATCGAAGGGCTGCCGCGCCCCGGCAAGACGTCGCAGGCGACCTCCTTCCCTGCCCCGAGCTCGGCCGACGTCTCCGGTGTCGCCCTCGTGCTCTCGACGCTCGACGAGGTGCGCGCCGCTTCGGAGCACGCCGCCGATCTCGGCCCGGTGCGCGCCGTGTTCGCGCCCATGGTCGCCCGCGGTGTCGTGACGGCCTTCGCCAGCGAAGGCATCGCGACCTTCACCATCGACGCGGCTGGGCTCGAAGCCATCAAGGGTCAGAAGATCGTCGCCCTGCCCGCGCCCGCGCAATGGGCCGATACCGTCGCGGCCACGTTCGGCAAGACCAAGATCGACGCGCGCTGGCTGGCCATCGGCCTCGAGCGCGCGTGGACGCACGCAGGCACCGGCCGCCAGCCGCCCGCCCCCGCGAAGAAGTAATCCGACCGCAACGAAGGTGAGCCGCGCGTGATCGTGTCGCCCGTACACGATCACGCGCTGGGCTCATTTTTCAGGCATCGAGCGAGATCGTGTACCTCGTACACGAACCGAGATCACGGCGCGTGCTCGTATCGATGCGCCGCCGCGCGCACCGCGGTCACGCACGCGTCGTAGCGAAACGTCTCCGCGTGATCGCGCACGTAGGCATCCAAGAGATGCCGGTGCCGGCCGACGTTGAGCGCGACGATGGCCTCGAGGCGCGCGCGGCTCCACAAGGGATCGCGCAGCACGCGGCGCTGCATCTCGTAGAAGTCGTGGAGATGCGGATCGCGGATCCGGTTCTCGCCGGAGAGCAACGACGCGACGTATCCCTCGGGCAACGGCCTCAGGAAGTGCCCGGGCCGGATGGGTCGCTCTTCGTGCACCGCGCCGCACGCCGGCAAGCGCGCGCGCAGCGGATCCGAGAGGGCCACGAGATCCACCACGATCTTCTGCGGGCCCGCGGCGTAACCGAAGTAGCCGATGGGCGACGAGAAGAACGCGCCCCCCACTTGCAGCGGCTCCTTGGCATCGCGGAACGCGAGCCCGTCGAGGTACCAATCGTGGCGCGGCACCGGCATCCCCGGGATCTGCGAGAGCAGATCCGCATGCTCGCGGAGCGTGTACTGCTTGGCATCGATCCAATACGGCGCCGCCACGATGCGCGGATCGAGGACCTCCACCTGCCACGTCGAGGCGCGCGTGTACCAGCGACTGCCTGCGTAGAGCGCGCTCGTCGGATGCACGACGACCGCGCCCGCGGAGAGCGCCGACGCGATCGCGACAGCGCGCCGGCCGGGCAGCGCATCGCAGAGCACCAGCGCCGCGACGAAGACCGGCAGCGCGATGAAGCGACCGAGCATGTGCGTCGACACGGCCGCGAACCCGATTGCATACGCTAGATAGGAGGCGGCGCCGGCGAGGAGCGCGAAGCGAACGCGATCACGGTTTCGCAACGCGATCCATACGCTCGCCATCACGATCACGAGTGACGCCGGATCGTGCGCGAACGAGAGCGCCGCGTAGCGAAGCCCCCACATCGTCTGCACACCGACACCGAGCGCGGGGCCGAGCAGCTTGGCGTACGCCGTGTTCGGCACCAGCGAGCCGTAATAGACCAACGAGAACCCGTGCCAGAGCACCACGGGCGCGAGGCCCGTGAGGATGGCCTTCACGCGGCCACGCCCGCGCGTGCGGTGTGCCTCGACCGCGAGCGCGGGCAGGTACAAGATGAAGGTGTCCTGGCGCGTGACGCAGGCGAGCGAAGCGATGGTCACGAGGGCCGCGAGCCGCCGCGGGCTCGCCTCGGAGGATCGGCGCTGCGCCGCGAGGAAGAGCGCGATCCACAGATATCCGAGCGGTTGCTCCAGGCCGGAGCTGGCGTAGTCCACCACCGACTTGCTCGCGACGACCGCGAGCACGAGCGCCGCCGTGCGGAGCGCGGGATCGCGATCGCGAAACGCTCGGAACGAGGCCGCGAACGCGGCCAGCACGCAGCCGAACGACACGGCCAGCACCGTGTGGAACGCGCCGCCGCCGAGTGCCACGAAGGGGATTTGCAGGAGCATCCAGAGCGGGTGCGTATAGACCTGCACCCGCTCGCCCACGTTCCACGTCGCGCCGTAGCCACGGAGCACGTTGTCGACCGTGCGCAGCGTGATGTACGCGTCGTCGACGACCCACGCGTTCGTCGCGTAGAGCGCGGTGAACGCAACGAGCACGGCCGCGAGCAGGAGGCCGGGCAGCGAGCTCCGCTTGATCACGGCGGCGGGAGCGGCTTCACCATCTTGATCGGGGAGACCAGATCGCGGAACCGGATCGACTGCTCACTGACCTGCATGTCGAGCACGATCATCTTCTTCGTGATCTCGTCCATGCGCGCGCTCGCCTTGGCGAGCCGCTCGGTCAGATCCTTGCGGAGCTGCGCGGCCAGGTTGTTCTTCTCGATGGCGCGGATGCTGTGGTCGAGCTGCGCGATCTGCGCGTCGAGCTGGCCGCGCTCCTTCTGGAGCTTCTCGCGCTCGTCGAGCGTGGTGCGCAGCTTGCCACGCGCTTCCCACGCCGCGCGCAGCGGGCCGACCACCGCCTGATCGGCGCGCGCATCGGCGATGTAAGCCTTCACGGCCTCGTCAGCGAGCGGATCGAGCCAGTCGACACCGCGGCGCTGCACGCGGCGCTCGTCGACGTCGAGCACCTTCGTCGCGTGCTTCGCCACCTCGACGGGGACGAGCGCCGTGCCCGTGCCGGTGTTGTCCTCGGTGCCCTTCGGCGGATCGAAGAGGCGCGTGTTCCACATGCGCGAGTGCTTGACGAGCACCTTGGCGTCCCCGTCGGAGCCGTTCTTCACCGTGTATTTCGTGTGCGTGACCCAGTCGCGCTCGATCTCGATGCGGCCGCCCTCGATCTGCGCGAGGCGCGCGCCCTGCTCGTTCTCGTTCCGGCCCTGCTCCACGCCGAGGCTCCGCTCGAGCGCGAAGGGCACCGTCGCGGTGCCGCCGGCGGGCAGCGGATCGACCATGCCTTGACCGAGGAAAGCGCCGTCCTCGAAGACCGCGATGGGCCCGCGCTCGAGGAGACCGCCCGTGTCGTTGGTGAAGCGCACCACGCGGAACGGATGCGATCCGGACTGCGGCACGCCGCCGTCGGGCGCAAAGAGGAAGATGGACTCACCCGGCACCGGCTTGGAGACGAGGAGCACCATCGTCGCGCTCTTGTTGGGGATGTCGACGGGGAACGGCAGATCGAAGTGCGTCGCCCCGCCCTCCATCGCCACGGCGGCGAGCGCGCGCACGTTGCGCGGGCCCGACGGGTTCTGGCGCGGCGGCGCAGGAGGAGGCGGAGGCGGCATCGCGGGAGCCGCTGCGGGCGCCGGCAGATCGTACGCCGGGCCGCCGCCGCCCTTCGGGCTCGACTTGGCGGGCCGGCGCGTCGCGCTGGCCTTGCTCTTGTCCTTGCCGCTGGCGCGCTCCGCCTTCTTGTCGGCCTTGTAGTAACCGCCTTCGTCGCCCGCTTCGGCCTCCTTCTGCGCCGCGAGCAAGCCGTCGAGCGTGACGCCGCCCGTGCCCGGCGCGGGCTGGCCCATCGGCGCGATCTCGGTCGCGTTGGGCTGCGGCGGCGCTTCGGCGAGGCTCGTCTCGCCCGTCGGCACCGACGCGATCACCTCGCCCTGATCGGTCACCACCGGTCGCGGGGGCACCACGGGCTTCTCCAGCGTGGCTTGGAACGCGAGCGGCGCGCCCGCGACCAGCGAGAGCTTCACGCCTTTCCAATCCTCGCCCGAGAGGTTCTGCACGATGCCCCAAGCCTGGAGATCGGCCTTCTCCGGGCCCTTGCCGCCGCTGCCCTTGTTGATCACGAGGCGGTACGACGGCCGCCACACGGGCGTCTCGGCCACGTAGCCGACGATGAGATCGTGCTCCTTGCCGTCGAGCGTGAGCTTCACCGTCTCGAGGTGATCTTTCTTCTCCGGCTTCTTCTCGACGGGCGGCTTGAGCACCATCTCGAGCCGCGGATCTTTGGGCTCGTCGCCGCCGCCGTCGTCGTCGTCCTTGTCCTTCACGACGTCGACGGGGAACGAAGCGCTGCGCACGCTCGATCCGCCCTGCTCGATGACCGCGAGCGTGGCGAGGAAGTCACCGACCTTCTCGGTGCGCACCTTGAACGTGACGAGGTCCTCGTCGACGTGGCCCTGCCGCTCGAAGTAGGCGACGCCGTTGCGATAGATGACCACCCGCCGCAACCCGAGCCCGCTGGCCACGTCGGGCCCGCGCGCGCATCCCAGCGAGAACGTCGCGCCCAGGAGGAGCGCGGCCAGGGACGCGAACCGATGGTTGGAGGTCAAACCAATTGAACGCTTGCTCATGGTGGGTGGTCTCGCAGTCGTGCCGATCGGAAGACGAGACGGCGAACATATCCGAATTCGCGGTGGGATCGCGCGGCAGCGAGCGCGCGAAAGATCACCCGCAGCCCCGCCTTCGACCTTTGGACCAACGGAGCGCGCACGAAACCGACGGTGGCGATTCCCGTCATCGCCCTGCCCTCCCTCCACATTTCCCGTCCCTTCGCGCGAAATCCGGTCGTGCGGAGACAGCCGAGAGCAGCCCCGCGACGTCGTAAGATGAGCACCGGCCCCAATCCCCATGGCGTTCCAAGACACCTTCCGCCTCAGCGCCCATGCCGTGATCACCAACGCCGCGGGCGAGATCCTCCAGCTCGAAGCGACCTACGGCGCCCGCTCCTGGGGCTTGCCCGGCGGCGCGCTGGAGCCCGGCGAGACCATCCACGAAGCGCTCTCACGCGAGTGCCGCGAGGAGCTCGGCTGCGAGGTCGAGATCCGCCACCTCACCGGCGTCTACTATCACTCGGCTTATGGCTCGCACGCGTTCATCTTCCGCTGCGCGCTGCCCGCCGACGCGCAGATCACGCTCAGCCCGGAGCACGCCGCGTTTCGCTGGTTCGCGCTCGACGCGCTCACGCCCGTGCAACGCCGACGCGTCGAGGATTGCCTGGCCTTCTCGGGCGTGGTGACGAGCGCCCGCTTCTGAGAGGCCCCGAGGCTTCGAGATTCACATCCACCGCGCCGAGGACGGCACCCACCTGCCGTCCTCGCGAGCCGATGACACGCGTCGAAGCGCTACGTCGCTTGTGACGTGGCCTGCCGCCAGTCGGTCGGCAGATCGAGGAACCCCTCGTTGCAGAGAAACTCGTAGAGCCCTTCGCTGATCTCGCCGACGATCATGCTGAAGACGCGGGGATCGGTGACGAAGAGGACCGTCTCCGGGCGCGCGGGACCGGCGGTGTCGGCCAAACGCGCGATGAGCTGATCCTCGCTCCAGCCCACGAGCCGCACCATGAGCCGTCGCTCGAACGCGGTGCGGAACCGAGGGAAGGCCTCGGTCGCGATCTTGTACGAGTACGCGCGCCCCTCGAAGCTCGCGGCCTGCACCACCACCTCTTCGGAGAGCTGCGGCACGGCGGCGGCGAGGTGCCTGCCGAAGAACTCGACCAAGACCTCCTGGAAGACGCGCACGATGCGCTTGAGCTCGCTCGAGCGGCGCGCGAGGAAGGCGTCCTGCATCTCCTTGCCGACCTGCGCGAGCAGATCGAAGGCGCGCTCCTTCACGTCGTCGTCGGCGTAGTCGAAGCCGCCGAGCTCGTTCTCGAGGCGATTCTTGTAACGCGCGAGCAGGTAGTAAATCGCTTGCTCGCCGTGCTGGATGACCTTCGTCGCCCCGTCGGCGCCGCGCGTCTTCTCGTGCAGCTCGGACTGGAAGAAGAGGCGGGCCAGCTTCTTCGTGATCTCCTTGAGCCGCCGCTCCACCAAGAGGCTCGGCGTCCCCGGCCGGAACACCCGCTCCAAGTGACCGCGCAGGAGCTTCTGATGCGCGTCGCGGATGGCATCGCGCGAGGCCGCGGTGCCGTGCCCGGCGCTGGCCTGGATCTCTTTGAGCGAGGCCACCACCTCCGCGGTGATGGCGTCGAGCTCGGGGTTCGTCTGCAAGTCGGCGCGGTAATGGACGATGCGCGCCTGGACCTGCTCTTCGAGCAGGCCGAGCGCCATCTCGCAGATTTGATCCTTGATGGCCTGGCTGACGTTCTCCCCGTGCCTGGGGACGAGCGCGGGATCGACGCGCCGGACGGCGAGCGCAGGCGGCGGAGGCGCGCCGCCGGCGCGTGCGCGCGGCGGCAAGGGCGGAGGCTTGCGGGGCGGCTCGACGGACATGGCAGCCGAGAGAGCATACAGGCCACTCGCCCTGCGATGACAAGGAAGAGCATCGCGCTTCGGGAGACAGCCGCAGCGGTGAGGGACCTCGCCCAGCGACGGCGACGCGGAAGATGATGTTTTCGCAACCATAAGCCGCGATCGGAGGTAAAAGCGCCCCGATGCGTCCGGTCCTCTCCTCCTCGCTCCTTTGTGTCCTCGCCCTCGCCGCGTGCGGCGGCGACGCCGATCACCCTGCCGCGACGCCGCCTCCGCCGCCCGCACCGACCGCGGCGCCGACGGCCTCCGCCGAGCCCGCGCCCACGGCAACCGCCACGGCGACGGCCAGCGCCGCTCCGGCCGCGCCTGCGCCCGCTTCCGGCCCGCCGGGGAAGCTCAACGTGCTTCTCCTCACCATCGACAGCCTGCGCGCCGACATGCCGTGGAATGGATACGAGCGCGACATCGCCCCCAACCTCACCGCCTTTGCCAAGAAGGCCGTCAATTACACCCACGCTTATTCGGTCTCTTCGTACACGGCCATGAGCGTGGCCGGCTTCCTCGGCAGCCGATATCCGGGCGAGATGGAGCGCAGCGGCTACTTCTTCTCCAGCTATCCCGACACCGTGCTCTTCTTCCCCGAGCTGCTGCAGAAGGCCGGCGTGCGCACGCTGGCAGGCCACGCGCACTTCTATTTCGACAAGCAGCACGCCGGCTTCCACCAAGGCTTCGACGTCTACGACATCGTCAAAGGCATCACCGCCAACAACAAGACGGACGAGAACATCACCTCTCCGCAGCACGTCGAGCTCGCGCAAAAGATCCTCGCGAACAAGGCCAACACCGACAAGACCTTCTTCGCCTGGTTCCACCTCATGGACCCGCACGACGAATACATGGCGCATGCGGGCATCGGTCCTTATGGCAAGACGGCGCGCGACAAATACGACGCCGAGGTGACCTTCACCGATCAACACGTGGGCAAGCTGCTCGAGTTCGTGGCCGCGCAGCCGTGGGGGAAGGACACGGCCATCATCGTCTCGAGCGATCACGGCGAGGCCTTCAAAGAGCACAAGATGTGGCGCCACGGCTTCGAGCTCTACGAGATGCTGGTGCGCGTGCCCCTCCTCGTCTACGCGCCCGGCATCACCCCGCGCCGCATCGACCTGCCCCGCAGCGCCGTCGATCTCGCGCCCACCATTCTGGAGCTCACCGGCACGCCCGCCGAGCCCTCCTTCGCCGGCAAGAGCCTCGTCCCCGAGCTCTATGGCAAGGATCCCGAGGCGCGCGACGTCATCGTCGATCTCCCGCGCACCAGCGACAACGATCGCCGCCGCGCGCTCATCCACATGCCTTACAAGATCATCGCCTGGGGCGACGACCTGACCTTCGAGTTCTTCGACATCGCCCAAGATCCCGGCGAGACGAAGGACATCAAGAAGGAGCAGAAGGCCGCCTTCGAAGAGATGAAGCAGCGATACAAGGACACCGTCAAGAACATCAAGGATCGCTGCCCGAAGCACACGGAGAAGCTGAAGGGTAAGGGCGCGCACAAGCGCTGCTGAGAGCCTGCTTGCAAAAGCACGTCGTTCGCTTGCATTGTCCGCGAATGACGCGTTTCCCTCTCACCCTCGCCGGCGCGATGGCGATTGCCCTCGCCTCGCGCCCGGCGCTCGCCGATTCGCCGTCGCCCGGCGAATCCAATGCGGCTCCGGCCGCGACACCGGCAAGCCCGCCATTGCCATCGCCCGTACCGGCGCCGGAGCCGCGGCCCATCGGATGGGCCGGCACGAACCTCGTTTGGAACAACGAGCTTCCTTTGAGCCGACTCGGCGGGGGCTATGAAAGCGCGGACGCCGCGCAATATCGTATCTCGTTCGCCGTCACGCCGGGTTATTTCGTCTTTTGGCATCCACGTCATCAGATCCGGATCTCGACCCGGATAGGGATGAGCCTGCTTTTCGGGGAGACCGACAGCACCACGAAGCAAACCAACGTCGATGGCGACGACATCCCGATACAGCTCACGTATGCGGGGCTCCCTTTCGTCGTGGGCGAGGGCACGGCGTATCCGGGGCCGGCGTCGATGCGGGATCCGACGCTCCTCGGGCGCGGCGATTACCGCACGTGGATCATCCCGACGGGCGCCGTCGGCTTGCCCGTGTCGCGACGGAGCCGCGGTTACGGCCTCTACGCGGAGACGACCGTCGGGCTCGGCGTGCGGCAGCAGCTCAAGCTCTTCGGGAGCGAGGCGCCCTCGCTCAGCCATCTCTTCATCACGCTGAGCGAGCGTTGGACCCACGTCTTCGCCAAACAGGCGACGGTGGACAGCCCCTTGGTGTCGGCGAGCCTTTTGGCCAATCGGCTCGGGCACACCATCGAGCTGCTCTTGCCGCTCTATCGCGGCCTCGAGCTGCGCGCGGAGCTCGGGCTCGATCAGCCGTTCAAAGGACGGAGCCCGACGACGTGCATCCAGACCCCGACCGGCTGCGTCCACGTCCTGCCGGCATCCATGTCCCTCATCCCCGGGACGCGTTTCGACGTGGACCTCGCTTATGCGTTCCTTCCCGAGCTGGCGGTCACCTTCGGTTATGCGAACGCGACGACGGGGCTCAGCGCCACCGGAAAGCGATACAGCGTCTTCTACAGCCCCGACGCGATGATCTTCGCCAACGTGGCCTTCTCGTTCGATCGGCTCTACCAGCGCTTCGCCGTTCCGCCGAACGCAGCGCGATGACCCCGGCGCGCCGCCGAAGAGAGGATCAACCACCCCGATCGAGGGCGATCCAATCGATGGCGGCGCGCACGCGCTTCGGGAGGTTTCGCGAAGGGAACACCGCGTAGATCGAGCGCGGCTCCGGCGGGCCCAGCGGCGTCGCGAGCTCGACGAGGCCGGCGGCGAGGACGGCTTCGCGCGGCGCGCACACGAGGCCGACGCCGCGCGCGGCGGTGTCGACGGCGACGCGCGGATCGTTGACGCGAAAGCGCGGGCGCAGGCGGATGGTCGAGATCTCGCCGGTGTCGCTGCGAAACCGCACCGACGTGCGCGTCGTCACCGCGGGCAACGACGTGAGCTGTTCGGTCGTCACCAGCGCGCGGCCGCCGAGCTCGCGCTCGACGAATGCGCGCGACGCGCCGAGCGCGAACGGCACCGACCAGAGCCGCCGCGCGAAGAGCCCCGACGACGCGATCGGCCCGGCGCGGAGGCCCAAGTCGAAGCCCTGCGCCACGAGATCGACGACGGCGTTGCTGAGGTGGAGCTCGATCTCGAGGCGAGGGTGCATCGCCGCGAACGACGCCAGCGCCCGCGCGACGCGGCCCGATCCCGTGAGGACCGGCGCGGTCACCCGCAGCCGCCCCGAGAGACCGATGCTGCCCTCTTTGACCTCGTCGAGGACCGAGCCGAGCTCCTCCGCGAGCGGCCCCACGCGGGCGAGCAGGCGCTCTCCATCGGCCGTCAACGACACGTGCCGCGAGGTGCGCTGAAAGAGGCGCACGCCGAGCGCCTCTTCGAGGCGAGCCACCGCGCGGCTCACCGTCGTCGTCGGAGTCCCCGTGCGGCGCGCCGCTTCGACGAAGCTCGAAGCCCGCGCCACGGCCACGAACAGAGGGAGGTCGCCGATGTCGATCATGCCGAAAACGGGATGATGGATACCACGACCGATCGTTGTCGGCGATGGCACAGACACATACGAAATCCCCACGCGCCGTCGCGCGGAAAGGACTCGTCATGGATCTCGATCAACGAACCATCATCGTCGTCGGAGGGAGCTCGGGCATCGGGCTCGGGGTGGCACGGGCCGCGCGGGCGCGCGGCGCCGAGGTCGTGCTGGCCGCGCGCGACGAGAAGAAGCTCGAAGCCGCGGCACGCGAGATCGGCGGTGCGCGCACCGTGGCCATCGACATGGCCCGCGAGGAGGATGTCGAGCGCCTCTTCGCTTCGGAGCCCCACGTCGATCACGTGGTCGTCACGGCCGCCGATCTTCGTTATCAGCCCGTCGCCTCGTTCGATCTCGCGGCGGCCCGGCGCGTGGTCGAGACGAAGATCCTCGGGCCGCTCCTCATCGCGAAGCATGCGGCGCCGCGCATGCGCGAAGGTGGATCCATCACGCTCACGGCCGGTGTCGCTGCGGACCGGCCGACCCGCAACGGCGCGATGGTCGCCACGGTGAACGCGGGCCTCGCCGGGCTTTGCCGCGCGCTCGCGATCGAGCTCGCGCCGATCCGCGTGAACGTGATCTCGCCGGGGTGGGTGGACACGCCGTTCTGGGATGCGTTCGCCGGGCCCGACAAGGACGCACGCTTGAACGCGGCCGCCGCGCGGCTCTTGGTCGGGCGCGTCGGGCGCCCCGAGGACATCGCCCATGCGGTGATGTTCTTGATCGAGAACGGCTTCACCACCGGCGAAGTGCTTCACGTCGACGGCGGCCACCGCATCGTTTGACGATCCGCGCGCGCAGGCACGTCCGGCTGGAGAAACGCCAACCCACGTGGGCGCGCCGAGGCGCGGAATTGCGCACGAAGCCACAAATCCCCGCCCTCTCCGGAGCTCTCCGCGAAGGCCAGCCCGCGCCCGCTCGGTCTCCGTGGGATCGCAGGCGACGCGGTCCCCGCCGCGACCGAGACTTCCGCGTCCTCCAAGCCTTTCGCGCGCGCGATCCGGGGGCTCCCCAAATTGCTACAGCGCCCTCCGGGCACGTGGACTAGAAGCTCCGGGCCATGGAACCCGACGAGCGCGCCCCCTCGCCCCTCGCGGACCGCGTGCGCGGCGCCATCTTCGCCGTGCACCACCGGCGCGTGCATCTGCCGCGCGTGGATCGCGTCGCCCGCGCGCTCGCCAATCAGATCGGCGCGGCCCGCTCGGTCCTCGACGTCGGCTGCGGCGACGGCACCGTGGCCCGCAAGATCGCCGAGGCCGTCGGCGCCGATCGCGTCGCGGGCGTCGACATCAAGGTCCGCGCGGAGGTCGCGATCGACGTGACCTCGTACGACGGCACCCACCTTCCCTTCCCCGATCGATCCTTCGACGCGGTGGTGATCTCGGACGTCCTCCATCACTGCGAGGACCCGCGCGCCGTCCTCCGCGAAGCGCTGCGCGTCGCCGACATCGTGGCCATCAAGGATCACTTCCGCTTCGGGCCCGTCTCCGAGAGGATCCTGCTCTGGATGGATCAATTCGGAAACGAGCCGACCGGCGTGCACGTGCGCGGCACGTATTGGACACCCGGTGAATGGGTGGAGATGGTGAGCGCCTGCGGCGGCCGCTTCGCGAAGCTCACGTGGCCGCTCCAGATCCACGACTACCCGTTCCGGATCGTGACCCGGGACGAGCTTCAATTTGCGGCGCGGATCGAGCGCGCCGGCACCGCGGAAGGACAGGCTTGATGCGTTCGTTCGTCGTCGGCGGCGCCGGCTTCATCGGCAGCCACATGGTCGACCGCCTCGTGGAGCGCGGTCCCGTGACCATCTACGACAACCTCTCCGTGGGCAAGCGCGCCTTCGTTGCGGGACACCTCGAGAGCGGCCGCGCCACGCTCATCGAAGCCGACGCGCTCGACCTGGAGCGGCTCGCGGACGCCGTGCGCGGCCACGATCTCGTGGTGCACCTGGCCGCGAACCCCGAAGCGCGCTGGGGCCTCGAGCGCACGCGCCTCGATCTCGAGCAGGGCACCATCGCCACGTACAACGTCCTCGAAGCGATGCGCCGCGCGGGCGTCCCGAAGCTCATCTTCTCGTCGTCGGGCACCGTCTACGGCGACACCGAGAAGACCTGCGCGGAAGGCGATCTCGGCGCGCTCCCCATCTCGCTCTACGGCGCCAGCAAGTTCGCCGGCGAAGCCCTCATCGCCGCCTTCGTCGAGTGCTTCGGCCTCGAGGCGCGCATCTACCGCTTCGGCAACGTGGTCGGCCCGCGCGGCACGCACGGCGCGGCCCTCGATTTCTTGAAGAAGCTCCGCGACAAGAAGACGGAGCTCGAGGTCCTCGGCGACGGCCGGCAATCGAAGCCTTATCTCTTCGTCACCGACTGCGTCGACGGCATGCTCTTCGGCCTCGATCACGCGCGCGGCAAGCTCGACATCTCGAACCTCGCGCCGCCCGATCACACCAGCGTGGCCCGCATCGCGGAGATGTGCGTGGCCGCGTCGCCCTACCCCGGCGCGAGCATCCGTTACACCGGCGGCGATCGTGGCTGGCCCGGCGACGTCCCGCGCTCGCGCATGGATCCGAGCAAGCTCGCGGCCCTCGGCTACCGCGTCAGCCTCACCAGCGATCAAGCCGTGCAGCGCGCCATCGAGGCGCTCGCGCGCGAGGTCTTCCCCGATCACGATCCCCGCGGCCATGCCTGAGCAGGTCGTCATCCTCGCCGGCGGCTTGGGCACGCGCATGCTGCCGCGCACGGAGCGCGTCCCCAAGATCCTCCTGCCCGTCGCCGGCCGCACCTTCGCCGCCTGGCTGCTCGAGCGCCTCGCGTCGTGCGGGCTCGACGACGTGATCCTCTGCATCGGTCACCTCGGCGCCGAGGTGCGCGCCGCGCTCGGTGATGGCAGCGCCCACGGCGTGCGCCTCACCTACGTGGAGGACGGCGACCGCCTCTTGGGCACGGCCGGCGCGCTCCGCCGCGCGCTCCCGCACCTCGCGGACACGTTCCTCGTGACGTACGGCGACTCGTACCTTCCCTTCGACTACCGCGCGCCGCTCGTCGATCTCCGCGCTCACCCCGAAGCGCTCGGGACCATGGCCGTCTTCAAGAACGACGACACACTCGATCGCTCCAACACCGCCGTCGACGGCGACGTGGTGGCCCGCTACGAGAAGCGCCCGCGCGACGCCCCCCGCGATCCTGCGCTCGATCACATCGACTACGGCGCCACCGCGCTCCGCCGCGAGGTCATCGCCGCGCTCGCGGCGGACGAGCCGCACGATCTCTCGGCCGTGCAGCGATCCCTCGCCGCGAAAGGCCGCCTCCGCGCGCACGTCGCGACCCAACGTTTCTTCGAGATCGGATCCCCCGAAGGCCTCGCCGACCTGTCGGCACATCTCCAAGCCACCACGGAAGAGCACCGATGATCGTCTCCCGCGCGCCCGTCCGTTTCTCTCTCGGCGGCGGAGGCACCGACCTCCCCGCGTACGCCGATCGCTTCGGCGGTTACCTCGTCTCGGCGGCCATCGACAAGTACATCTACGTCACCGCCAACAAGCGCTTCCACCGCGACATCCGCCTCGCCTACTCGAAGACGGAGATCGTGCCCTCGGTCGATCTCATCGAGCATCGCATCTTCCGCGAAGCGCTGCGGATGACGAAGATCGATCATTCCATCGAGCTCACCAGCGTCGCCGATCTCCCCGCCAACAGCGGCCTCGGCTCCTCCAGCTCCTTCACGGTCGCCCTCCTCAACGCGCTCCACACCTACAAGCGCGAGTTCGTCTCTTCCCGTCAGCTCGCCGAGGAAGCCAGCGAGATCGAGATGGTCCGCCTCGGCGAGCCCATCGGCAAGCAGGACCAATACATCTCCGCCTTCGGCAGCGTCACGGCCTTCACCTTCCACCCCGACGGCCACGTCGACGTCGAGCCCGTCCCGTGCGCGACGACGTCCTCGACGAGCTCGAGACCAACCTCGTCATCTTCTGGAGCGGCATCGAGCGCCCCGCCAGCGTCGTCCTCTCCGAGCAAGGCCAGCGCCTCCGCGAGCTCGAGCCCGAAGTCATCGAGCGCATGCACGCCATCAAAGAGATCGGCCACGAAGTCTACCGTCTCCTCGTCGACGGCGACGTCGATCGCTACGGCGAGCTCCTCCACCACCACTGGACCCGCAAGCGCAAGCTCGCCTCCAAGATGACCGACAGCGTCCTCGACGAGCACTACGAAGCCGCCCGCTCCGCCGGCGCCCTCGGCGGCAAGCTCATGGGCGCAGGCGGCGGCGGCTTCTTCATGTTCTATGCAAGGCCGGCGGACAAACGACGGCTCATCGATGCGATGACCGCGCGTGGTCTCCGGCAATTGCGGTTCAGGTTCGATGTGGATGGGGCCCGGATCGTGGCCAATCTGCATCGGTCTTGATGATCTGACGTCGCTCCCCCGTGCGCACGCCGCGCCAATGGAGCGCGCGGCGACCGCGCTCCTGCGCGAGATGCGCTTCTAACTACCGTCCCCAATCGCGCAGGCGCCGTTCACGCAGCTCGAGCTGCTACCGCCCATCTGACAGGACTGGCACGCAGCCGAGCTGGGATCGACCACATAGGTCTCGCCGCCGCACACGATGGTTTGCGCGGTGCTGCCCGACAGCGAGGTCGTGTCCGTCAGCAGCACGTTACCGTCCGTGTCCTTGTACGTGGCAGTCACCGAAGTGGTCGAGAACGTCGAATCGCCGGTGAAGCACACGCTGCCATCGGCCTTGTAATAGATGAGGGAGGCCCCAGCGGCGCCGAGCCCGGTGCTCACCTTGACGCCGTTCGCATAGCAAGCGTTCACCGTCGTCGCGCCGGTCTCCTGCGTGCACGCGCCGGCTGGGGTGCAGTCCGCGAACATGTCGAGAAAGCACTGCGGCCAGCATTGTGCGCACCCGGTGCTCACCGAGCCGCCGCCACCACCGCTGCCACCGTTTCCGCCGCTGCCCCCTCCTCCCGAGCCGCAGGCGGTGAGGCCGGCAAACGCCACCGAAACGAGCACACCCCACTTCACGAGCTGCATGGCATTGACCTCCCGAGCCGATTGCGATGTCGGAATCGTGGGTAACACGCAGGTGTCTTCACCGGCATCGCACGGTCATGCGATGTGGGCGGGCAACTCCATCGAACGATCCTCGATACGAAGGCGGTCCTCGCCGCTCCCAACGCCGATGCCCCGATCGCCACGGGCTGCCCTGAGCCGTGCCTCCTCGGGCCGAGCCGTGCTGGTACCGATCGCCTCCTGGCCGAGCGCATCGATGCCGCGCCCGGCGACTCAGCGTGCTCCAGAGGACCGCTCGTTGGCACGCCGCGAATCCATTCAAGCATGACGTATCGTCACATGCGGACGACGCCCCACGCCCTGGCGGAGCAAGTCCATTTTCGCTGTTCAGCGACGTCGTCGTTTTGGTAACGTCCGAGGCTTACGTTTCGTGCGGGATATGGGTTTGACGCTGGCAGTTCGATGCGGGGGTTGGGCGGGCGCGAGATTCGAGGGCCCTCGGGCACGTCCGAGCGATCGCCAATCTCCTCCAATGCTTCCGGAGACGAACACGGGAACATTCACGATGCGCGGAGTCACGAGCATCATCACCGCCCTTCATGGCCCGAAGGGCGAGCTCGAGGCGAGGCGCTTGCACCGAAAGGTCCACTGGCACCGCCGGTATCGAGGACTGACTGCGTCATCCCTGGACTCGCACGTGCGCTGGGGAGCTCACTTTCGACGACGTGATGAACGGAGAAGCGATTTTGACCATGATATGCCGACTTGCACGATTGCTGCGCCGGAGCATGGTGCTGCCACTCTTGCTCCTGTTGCCCATTTGGCTCGCTTGGCCTTCGACGGCTTGGGGACAATACGTCACCTCGACGGGTGTCCGTTGCGATGGGCAGGAGATTTCGTTCGATACGCTCAACCTGCCCACCGAGGGCGCGAACGCGGCGCGGTACAAGGAGCTGGCAAAGCTCCAAGCATACGCGGGCGAGGCGTGGGCCGCGTGCGAGTCGCGCGGTGACAGGCTTCCAGGCTGCGCGTACCTGGAAGAGTGGATCGCCGAGCGAAGGAAGCCAGGGGATCTCGGGGGGACACCGACCGAGTCCTGGGAGAAGTCTTCGCACGCGAGGCGCACTCGCCTCCGCGCGTTGGACTCACAGGTCATTCCCCAGGCCATGCGCGTGCTCGCACACAATGCTTGCGAGAAGGCAGGGGACAAGCTTCCTCCGTCGTGCGTCGCGCTCGTCGCCGCAGAGGCCTCGGCGCTCGGGATGAAGGTGTGCGGGCGCTCCGACAACTCGACGGATGTCGACAAAGCCGTCGGGCTCGTCGATCCCAAGGCCGCCCGAAGCGCGGCAAAGCTCCAGCAGATCAAGCGAGCCAAGGAGAGCTGCGACAAGGATCCTTCGAAGTGCGCGGCGGAGCGACCCAAGATCAACCTTTATGAGCAAGCGTCCGACGTCGTCGACGCACGCGCGTACTACCTCGCTCCCGAGCCGACGTACGCCGGGTGTCCCAACAAAGAGAAGCCGGCGCGGGACATGACCGTCGACATCGAACGAGCGGTCACGGACATGAGCTTCGATCAGCCGCAGGCCAAACCGCTGACCCCGGAATACCCCACGCCCCCCGTCACGCTCGTTCCGCCCCTCCCGCCCGTTTTCTTCGCGCCCCTACCGCTCCCGCTGACAGGTGTGTTGTTGGTCGTGGCGCATGACTATCCCTACGCCGAGCTCCTCTGGCAGATCGGCGCGTACGAGCAGGAGAAAAAGGCGTACGAAGCAGCGCTCAAGGACCACAAGGGTGATGCCCGAGCGCAATTCCGAGCAGCGTATTCATCCTTCTGGGCCAAGTGGCACGTGCACGCCGCGCTCGTGAGCGAGATCGAAGCGCTCAACAAGGCGTCGGAGAGCTGCAAGGAGGCCACATACTATGTGAGCCCGACGGGGGCGCTGGTCGAGAACAGAACGTTCAGCGCCTCCGATCACAGCATATGCATCGACAGCGCCAGCTTCGCCATCGATCAATCATTCGAGGTCGTGCTCTCCGCATACCCGTCGGCCGACCGACTCCCGGCTCCTTCGAGAGTGCCCGCGATGCCAATCCCCGTGTGGCCTGGCGAGTCGACCCCACTCGCCTTCGACCGCATCCTCGACGACTTCCATCCGGCGATCGTCAGGGTCACCGTGCGTGGATATCCGCGCGGCGTGTCGTTGCGTGCGCTCGCGCAACGAGGGGCGTCAGGAGCGGCCTTCGAGAGCTCGTACGAGACCGCCGACCTCCGGGTCGAGGCCCGGAGGGTCGCCGAAGCGAAGGCTCCGCTCGACAGCGAGCTGGCCAAGACCGCCGCGCTCGACGCGCTCGCGTCCGCGCTCGCCATCGCGCTCGACAAGAAGGACGGCGAGCCTCAGGCCTCCATCACGGCGATGAACAAAGCCGTCGACGACGCGAGCGCCAACGCCAACGACAGCGCGAAGAAGCAGGAAGCGTACAAGGCCGTCGCCAAGGCACGCGGCGCGATCGGGAGCTACCTCGACGACTACGCCCAAAGGGCCGGCAAGCAGGCGGTCAACGACGCCATCGTCGACGCAAAAGCGCTGCTGCCGAAGTCGCCGGGGGCCAATGACGATCTGAGCCAGCTCAAGGCAGCCCAAACCAAGGTGCGGGACTACCTCTCCGCCCTCCAGGCTCTCGTCAGCAAGCAGCGGGACGAGCAAAAGAGCCGCAGGGATCGGCAAGACGCCCTCGACAAGAAGCTCTCTCGCCTGTGCCGCCTCGCGAAGCAACTGCTCCCGGTCGTCGACGAGGACGTGCTGATCGCGGAAACGACCGACGGGGACACGAAGGGCAAAGGGCGCCCGGGAGCCTATGTCATCGATTACGACTACGATGCGGGCTTCCAGCGCGCGCCTGCGCGCCAGCTCGAGGCGACGGATCGTGTCTATGTGCGTGTCCGCAGGGTCCGGCCCGGTCAGGCGGTGGCGCTGTCCATCAACGACAAGGGCGTCGTGCAGCACGCGGTCTCGCTCGTCGGGCACGAGACTGCGACGCGGAAGGACACGGAGAAGGCGGACGATGTCTTCCGCACGGGCGGCGGCATCCGCTCGAGCTTCGACGAGCTGAAGCCCGATCAACTCGAGGTCCTCGCCGGGAGCACGCAGATCCTCGCGCTGCCCGGCCTGGACGGCGCGAGGCGATACGAGATCGCCCTCTGCGCCATTCGGGACAAGAACGAGGTGTGCAAGACCACCACCGGCACCGAGCCGGGCAGCACCACGGCGCGGATCATCGCGCGCAACACCCTCGTGGTTCACGCGAAGCGCCACCTCGGCGTGCGCGCGGGGCTCGGTGTCATGACAGCCTTCGGCCCCGTCCGCAGCCTCGGCGAAGTATCCAACGGAACCACCCTCAAATACGTGCGCGAGGCCCAGGTCACACCGGATGTCGCAGTCCCCGTGCTCCTCACCGTCTATCCCCATGGTCGAGACGCGGTGGACATGCCCAAGGGCTTTTCCTGGGGCGTGGGCGTCGGCCCCGACATGGTGGCGACCTTCAAAGGCAGCCCACGCGTGTACCTCGGTCTCGCGCTCGATTGGTACGGCTTCGGCCTGACCGTCGGCCCGCTCGTGGAAGCACGCAAGACCGTCAACGCGCCGGCAGGCAGCTACGTGAGCACGGCCGCGGAGGTGAACCGCTGGTACGGCGGCGGCTTCTTCGCCATCACCACCGACTTCGACATCTTCGAGGCAGCGCTGCGCAACTACATCACCCCGAGCGGTTCGCCCAACGTCGGTAACGGAGGAGGCAATTAGCCATGAAGAGACTCTTCCTCGCGCTCTACGCCGCGACCCCCGTGATCGTCCTCGCATGCTCTTACTACGGCGCCGATCCTGCCCCTCCCACGGCGATGAGCGTCGATGTCGAGATCGCCTCCGGCGGGACGCGCTATGACGCCGGCGCGATGGCCATTCCGGCAACCACGAAGCAGGTCTACGTGGTGGCGAACGTCAAAGCCCCTCCCGGCGACTGGCAGCTCACGCTCGCGGCCGACGGCGCGCTCTCGTTCGCCGACGGCGGCACGGTCTCGACCAAAGTGGTCTCCACCGCCGACGGCGGGCCGATCGAGCTGCAGTTCGCCGCCACGCCCGAGCCCACCGGCACGGGCGTCATCCGCGCCGCCCTCGGCACCGACGGCGCGGAGATGCTCACGAAGAGCTTCTCCTTCGTGGTGCAGCCCATCGTGGCGTCCGTGGACGTCTGCCGCGTCGCCGCGGACGGCGACTGCGTGCCCGACATCCCCGATGCGAGCGCGCCCGCGAAGACGCAGACGGTCGTCTGGGGCGAGCTCCGTTCGCTCGCCGGCTTCACCGACGGCGAGCCGGTTAACCTCGTCATCACGACCGACATCGCGAGCGAACGCCAGGGCGTCGCCTTCCGAGCCGACATCGGCACGGAAGGCATCCTCGCGATCGTCGACGCGGACGGTGGCACGACGCACGCGCTGTCGGTCGACTTCGACGGTCAGGGACAGCTCCTCGTCCCCGCCCGCATCCAAGGCTCCGGCGTGGGTCGCGCCTTCGTCTCGATCGGCGCCGGCCCGCAAGCCTCGCACCTCGTCACCACCGCATCGGCGGCGACGGCGTGGCGACGCACGGAGTACCTCGAGCACGTCGGGCTCGCGGCGCGCAACCGGGTGACGTTGTGCAGCTCCCGTTCTTCGGGCGTGATTCGCGTCGCGCCGTCCGTGGACGGCGGGACCATCTCGCCGGCCGAGGTCGCCCTGAGCTTCGTGCCCGGAGGCTCGTGCGTCGCGCCCTATCCCGGACAAGCCGACTTCATCTGGGTCGGGAACGCGAAGAGCCCGACGTGGACCGTCACCGACGAGAGCAGCGACGCCTCCACGCTCGTGCAGATCAACGCGGTCGGGACCGATGTCACCGACGTCCACGCCGAGCTCGAGTACACGTGGCTGTTCGAGCCTTCCGACGCCGGAGCCCCGGACGCCCTCGCGCCCGACGGATGCGGCATGGACGACGGCGGCGACGCAGGCGACTGCGGGCCTCCGGAGAGCACCGTCGTCGACGCGGGCCAGCCCAAGCTCCTCGTGACCGGCAAGCTCTTCCGCAACGCGCTCGGCGAGGTTGGCGACAAGCCCGGCACCGAGCCGCTCGCCAACACGTCTGTCGCCGTGCTCTCGGCCATGGGCCTCGAATTGCCCGACTCGTTCACGACCAACGCGGGCGGCGAGTTCTCGTTCGAGGTGACCGTGACCGCCGCGGCCCACAGCACGTCGGCCATCTTCGTCGTGGATGGTCAGCGCACGATCGTGGTCGACAAGATCGTTCCCTGAACAAGCTCGATCGCGCACGGCACGCCCCGATGGTCATCCATCGGGGCGTGCCCATCACCTGCCGCGCGCGTACCGATCACCGCGCCGGCCCCGCCTCCACGGCATCGTGCTTGGTTGGATGTTCAGCCCGGCGCGGCCCCGTTCGTCACCGGCTTCTGCGTGCCCTCGCCCTTCGCCTTCCGCGGCGCGCGGCGCTGCTTCGGCGCCTGCACGGCCTCGGGGGAGGCGAAGAGCGTGCTCGCCGTGGCCGGGTCGTCCGCGTAAGCGCTCGTTGCATGGATGCGGAGGGCTTTGATGGCCTTCTGCAGGTCCGGTAGGAGCGCCGCGCGCTGCTCGAGCGCCTTTTGATAGGCCGTCGCCGGCTTCCCATAGGCCTTGAGCGCCTTCTCGACCGCCGAGGCCTTCGCGAGGCAGGCCGCGCCCGCCTTCGTCACGTTCGCCGGCGGCGACTTCTTCGCGACCGCGGCCACCAGGGCGCGCACGGCCTCGGCCTCCTTCGCATAGGCAAGCGCCTTCACTTCGCTCACTGTGAGCTTGGCGAAGGGCTTGAATGGGCTCAGACGCGGGCCGAGCCCAGCGTTGCTGAGCACGTCGGCATAGGCATCGAGCTCTGCGTCGAGCGCGTCGTCGGCCTCGCCGATCGCGGCGAGCGCATCGCGCTTCGTCTCTTCCGCGGCGTCGACGGCGCTGGCTGCCGCCGCGTACTTTGCCTCCACCGCGAGGAACGCCTTCGCGTGGGGCTTGAAGGCGGTCTTCATCGGAAACGCCTTGTCTTCGAGGCGATCTCGGATCACCCCCGCCTGCATCCTCCAATCGGATCGCGCGACCTTCGTCATAGACCCTCCCGCCGCACACGCGGCAGCCGTCATCGTTGCACGAATGCGAGGGCGCACAAGCGTCGAGAACGGATTTGCCTCTCACCGATGCCATCGCCCTTCGCGCCCGACGGGAGACCACACGCAGGTGCCGATACGTGGGAGCGCCGGCGCGCGACGAGTATGGAGGCGCTCTCTCACCCGTGTGTTCCTCCGGGGGACGTGCCTTATAGGGCCCCGAAATGCCATGTCCCTCCGGGGGACGGGTCTTATAGGGCCCCGAAATGCCATGTCCCTCCGGGGGACGGGTCTTATAGGGCCCCGAAATGCCATGTCCCTCCGGGGGACGGGCCTTATAGGGCCCCGAAATGCCATGTCCCTCCAGGGGACGGGCCTTATAGGCCCCCGAAATGCCATGTCCCTCGAGGAACAAGGACGACGCCAGCCTCCGCAGTTGGCTGCGCGGGATTGGAACCGTTTGCTTTGCCCGCCGGACGCGTCGTTGAGCGACGGTCCGATGCAAGCACAGCCGATGTCCCCGAAGAGCAACAGCCATTTCGTGCCCCCTCCCCCGCTGGTAATGCTCGCACCATGCCGCTCGCACCTCGCCGCGCCCCTGCCCATGGCGCGCCACCATCCCTCCGCATCGCGATAGGCATCTCCCTCGGCCTCACCGCGCTCACAGCCGCATCACCCGCGGCCGCCGATGAAGCCGCCGAGACGCGCACCTGGCACTTCGAAACACTGGTCACCGCGCATCGCTTCATGGGTGACGAGCCGCGCGCGGATCCCGATCAGGCAGCGCTTCGCTATGGCCTCCATGGCCTGCGCTGGAAGGCCATGGCCGGAGACGACGTGGTGCTCGGCGCGCTGGTCTCGGATGCGGTGCGCGTGGGGGTTGCGCTGCATGGGTTCATCGAGCTGGTGAATTTCGATCGGGGGTACCCGGTGCCGTGGGAGTCGTACCGGGCGAACATCGGGTTGGAGGTGCTCGCGGAGAGCCCGCGGTTGTCGCGCGCGATCCTGCCGGAAGGCGGGCGGCTCCAGCTCACGCTTGGGTGGTTCCACGAGAGTGATCACGCCGCCAACGTCACGCGCTACGTCGCCCAGTACGTCGCGCCGAAGGGCTTCTTCGCGGCGGCCCTCACGTCGTTCGACAATGGGGAGTTCAGCTCGTACGAGTACGTGAAGCTGCGCGCGGTGTACCGACAGCCGCTCTGGGGCGGCCGCCTCACGGCGATGTCGGCGTTCGGGGCGCGGCTGTTTCCGAAGACGATCGCGCCCAACTCGATCCGCGCGATGGAGGCGGCCTTTCTCGCGGAGACGCGGATCACGGCGCACGTCACGGGCGGGGTGCGGCCGTTCGTGTCGGCGTACTTCGAGCTCCTGAAGAACGGCTTCTCGGCGAGCGAGCGCGGGTTCTCGTTCGGCGCGGAGCGGGAGCCGCTGCGGTACGCGATCCTGAACCTCGGCGTGGATCTCGTGAGCAAGAACGGCGCGATCGTGAGCCCGTTCTTCAGCTACTCGCGCTCGCATGGACGCGGCGTCGACTTCCCTCGGTACTTCGGGCCGGAGGCCGGGTTCGGGCTGGCGATCCTGCCGTGAGCGGTCGGCTCGGGCCCGCGCGTCGCGATGATCACCTGCACCGCTCCGCACCACCCGTCGCCATCACGAAGCTCGGGTGCCGTCCGATGAGCGAGCGGCATGCCTGACACCGATCACGGCCGGGGCGTTACGCGGTACGAGCTTCGAGCGCTGCGACTCCGTGCTCGTGTCGGTTGCCGTTCGCGATCCTCGGGCAGCGTCGGTGGTGCCTGCGACGCACGGGGCGATCGTGCGGCACGTTCCGCATGGATCGGCGCGATGCGCACGTGAACGGCGCGCCGAGCGACGCTATCGTCGCATGCATGAAACCAGGGCGGGCCAGCAGGACGGCGGAGATCGTGTGCATGGGACGCGCGGCGGCGCACGGCGCCACCACGGTGAAGCGGTTCGCCGATCCGACGGCGCTCGCGCTGCTGCCCGACGAGGCGCGGGCGCGCGTCGAGCGCTTTCGCGCGGGCGTGGCGCCGAAGGGGCTCTACGGGCGCCTCGGTCACGCGTATCTCCGGCGCCAATCGAAGGTGATGGTGGCGCGCACGGTCGCGATCGACGACGCCATCCGCGAGGCCGCGTCGCCGCAGGTCGCCATCCTCGGCGCGGGCCTCGATGGCCGCGCGTGGCGCATGCCCGAGCTCCGCGACGTGGTCGTGCTCGAGGTCGATCACCCGGACTCGCAGCGCGACAAGCGCGCCCGCGTGGACAAGCTCTCTCCCGCCGCGACGGACATCCGCTTCGTCCCCGTCGACTTCGCGCGCGACGCCCTCGACGACGCGCTCGCGAAGGCCGGCCACGATCCCGCGCGCCCGACCACCTGGGTCTGGGAGGGCGTCGTCATGTACCTGACGCTCGCGGACATCGAGGCGACGCTCGACGTGATCGCCAAGCGCTCCGCCGCGGAGAGCCGCTTGATCATCCTCTACCACAGCCCGGCGCTCATGCTCCGCGTGGTCGGCTTCGTCGTGGGTCGCCTCGGCGAGCCGCTGCGATCGTCGTTCACCGCGGACGCGATGCGCGCGTTGCTCTCGAAGCATGGCTTCGACGTCGTTCGCGACGAGGACCTCCATCAAGTCGGCGCGGCGCTGTCCGACGAGGTTGCTCGAGCGACGAAGGCCACGAAGCACCTCCGGCTCGTGACCGCCGCTCGCCGCGCCAAGGGTTGAACGGCCGCGCTGCACACCTTCGCAGCGCCGGGCCGCCGCATCGGCTTGACGGCGCCTCGTTCCCGACGAGGATGGCCGCGCCCAGCGCGGAGACCTCGCATGCCCGTCGACGAGAGCGAACCGAAAGAGCACCACGAGCCGCACGACGCCTCGGTGACCCCGCCGCCGTCGGAAGCGGCGCCGCCGGCCCTCGTCGCGCTCTTGCCCGCGGCGCCCGTCGAGCCCGCGCTGGAGCGCCGCGCCCTCGGCGTGCTGGCGGTCACCGCGGTCGTCGCGATGGTGTGGATCACGCGCCCGGTGGGCATCGGCATCCTCCTCGGGACGCTCAATGCCTTCATGATGCAGCCGTTCTACGAGTGGCTGCGCGCGCGCGGGCAAAAGTCCTCCGTGGCCGCGTCGATCGCGCTCGGCGTCTCGGCGCTCGGGATCATCACCGTGCTGGTCGGCATGTCGTCGCTGCTCGTGGGCCGCGGCGTGACGCTGGCGGGGGCGTTCATCGCGGCGCTGTCGCCGGGCGGCCCGGCGCGCGAAAAGATCCTCGAATGGGCCGCGCGCCTCGAGCCGCTCGGCCTGCGCGTCGGTGACGTGGCCGCGCGCCTCCGCGATGCGGCGGCGGACGTCGCGGGCTACGCCGCCGGCCTCGCGGCGGACGTGGCGACGGCGAGCTTCAGCGCGCTGCTCGGCCTCTTCTTCCTGCTCACGACGACGTACTTCGTGCTGCGCAACTGGAGCTCGCTCGCGCACCGCGCGGAGGACGTGCTGCCGCTCCACCCGCGCCACACGCGCGCGCTCCTCGACGAGCTCCGCATCGTCGGACGCACGACGCTCCTCGGCACGGTGCTCACCGGCGTCGCGCAGGGCGGCTTGGCGGCGATGGGCTATCTCATCACGGGCATTCCGGAGGCGATGTTCTTCGGGGCCGCGACCGCGGTCGCCTCGCTGATCCCCGCCGTGGGCACGTTGCTCGTCTGGGTCCCCGCGGGCGTGTACCTCATCCTCTCGCACCACGCGGGCATGGGCGTTCTCTTGCTCATCTGGGGAGCGGTCGTGGTGGTGGGCGTCTCCGACTACGTGATTCGCCCGCGGCTCGTGGGCCGCGGCGGGCACATGCCTTCGCTCTTCACGTTCGCGGCGTTGCTCGGCGGCGTGGAGACGTTCGGGTTGATCGGGCTCCTCATCGGCCCGGTGGTGATGGCGCTCGGCATCTCCACGCTGCGCATCTACGCGGCGGAGACGAAAGGACGGCACCGGCAGCGGGTGTCACGGACTTGATCACGCCGGCAACGGCGGCAGCGAGATCCCAACGCCCGGCCGCCGCAGGTGGGCCACGATCTTCGCGAACGGGATCCCCTCGTTGAACGCGGCCTCGTGACCGAACGAGAAGTCCGGATCGCCCGCGTGGTGGAGCGCGACGAGGTTCCAATCCTGATCGAAGCAAGGTGAGCCCGAGGAGCCGGGCTCGGTGTTGGTGCGGTAGCGGACGCGCGTGCCATTGCCGTTCAGGCCGACGACGGCGTCGGTGTCGAGCGCGAGCTTGATCGGCGCGGACTTCGGGTGTTGCACGATGAAGAGCGGCGTGCGCGGCAAGAACGGGTGTGGCTTCGCGGCGGGGACGATCCAGCGACGCAAAGCCCCGGCGCGATCCGCCGCCGGCTCGCTGCCGGGCGCGCGCGCGAGGCGCACGAGCGCATAGTCGAGCTCGGTGGGATCAGGGTCACCGCGACCGACATCCATGGCGCTCGCAGGGCTTTCATCGAGGAGCCAATCGTCGGCGAGCCGGTGCTCCGTGCCATCGCTCACGACGTTGCTCCCCGCGAGCCGCTTGTAGTCGAAACGAAGCGTCACCTCGGCGCGCTCGATGCGCCCCGCGATGACGGCCTCCAGCACATGATGATTCGTGATGACGAGATCGGGCCCGACGAGGAAGCCGGTGCCGAAGCTCGATCGACCGATCTCGACACGACACACTTGGCCTTCGATCTCTCCGAGGCGGGTGCGCCAGAGATTGAGATCGAGGTAGCTGTTGCTCTGCTGGATGAATCGCTCGAGCTCTGCTCCACCGGGCAGCGCGGCCGCGGTGCGCGCGGCGCCGCCGAGGACTTCGAGGGCGCGCGCGAAGACTTCGGACTCACGTGTCGTCGAGGTGAGATCGAGCGCGTTCGTGAGCCACACGTGCAAGGGGACGCTGCCATCGGTGAGCGCTTCGATGCCATTGAGCGTGTGGAGATCGGTGAGCATCTGCGCGGCGGGGCTCGGATGGATCGCGAGGCTCGCCGTGAAGGCCGGATCGAGCCCGCCGAGCAGGGCCGAACGCGATGCGCCGAGGCCGAGCTTCACCGCGGCCTTGTGGATCGCGGTGATGTCTTCGAGAGGGAGGTGCCGGCGAAAGGACATGACGATGGCGCGGCCGAGGTGGCGAGGACGCGGGAGCTTCCGCGAAGGTGTCGCGGCCCCAACCCGCGATGCGGAGTCTACTACGCCACGTCCCCTCACCGAGCCGGCGATGCGCGGGGCGCCTCGAGCCAACTGTCGCTTCCTCGAAGGCCTTGTTCGTGAGGGCCACCGCCGAGACCTTGGCGCGCTCGTCGCTCCACCACGAGCAGCGGGCACGACCAATCCATCGGCGGCACGGCATCCTTGCTGTGGCGCCGACAATCAGGCCAGATGCCCGGCGTGGACAGCTTCGGAGAAATCGGCGTCTTCGTGCGTGTGGTCGGCGCGCGCAGCTTCACGCGCGCCGGCGAGTCGCTCGGTCTCACCGCGTCCGGGGTGAGCCGGATCATCGCGCGCCTCGAAGCGAGGCTCGGCGTGCGGCTGCTCCAGCGCACGACGCGCAGCATCGGCCTCACCGCCGACGGCGCCGCGTACTACGAGCGCTGCTCCGCCATCCTGCGCGATCTCGAGGACGCCGATCGCGCCGTGGCGCAGGCGCGCAGCGCGCCCCGCGGGCGGCTCCGCGTGGACGCGCCCTCCGTCGTCGGTCGCTACGTCCTCGCGCCCGCGCTCCCGAAGTTCATCGAGGCGTACCCCGAGATCTCGATCGACCTGAGCCTGCGCGACCACGTCATCGATCCGATCGCCGAAGGCGTCGACGTCGTGCTGCGCATCGCCGCGCTCCGCGCGAGCGAGCTCGTGCACAAGAAGCTCGGCGCGCTGCGCCTGGTGGTCGTCGCTTCGCCCCGCTACCTCGCCCGCCGCGGCCGCCCCCGCGCGCCCGCGGATCTGCGCGAGCATGAGACGTTCGGTTATCTCGCCGGCCCGGCGGCCGTCCCGTGGCGCTTCCTCGCGCAAGGCCGCGAGGAGAGCATCGTGCCGACGGGGAGGCTCAACGCCAACAGCATCGACTCCATCCGCGAAGCGACCCTCGCCGGGCTCGGGCTCGCCCAGTTCTTCGAGCCGCACGTGCGCGACGAGCTCGCGAATGGATCGCTCGAGATCGTGCTCGCCGACCACGAGCTCCCCCCGCGGCCCCTCCATGCCTTGTACACCCGCGACAAAGCGAGCCTCCCGCGGGTGCGCGTGTTCCTCGACTTCGTCGCCCAATGCATGCGCGGCCCGCGGAAGAAGTCGGGACGCGTCTAGCGAACGAAAGACGGCGCGCTATCCCAACACCGTCAATTGCCTTCCATTCCTCGCGCAGATCGCGCCGTCCATCAACATCACCTCCGGCGGGTCGCCGGGAAGCGGCACCTCCCACACGGTTCGCCCCGCGGGTGTGAGCTCCTCGCAGCGGAGCAAACCTCGCTCCCAGAGGAGGACGTGCGCGCCATCTACCGCCGCGACGAAAGGCCTCTCGCCATGGTTCATCTTCTCGAGCACCGCCGAGAACGAGCCCGCGCGGAGCAGCCCACCGTCGGCGTCGAAGCACATCCATGTGCCGGGCTGGTCGCCGCGATCCAGGATGATCGCGACCGCGTTCGGCGATGCCATCACCGACAGCGGAAACGCGTCGAGCGCGTGTGACCAGCGCGTCCTGCCGCTCGTCGCGTCGATCGACATCAGCAGCGCCGGCGGCAGCACCGGCCGCTTCATCGCGATGGCGGCCGCCCGTGCCGAGCTGTTCACGATCGCGAGGCCACCGGTGCTCCCGCACACGCCCTCGTGCTCGTGGTCGGGAGGCGTCCGCGACCAGAGGACCTCGCCGGTGTCCAAGGCACGACACTCGAGCGGTCGCTGCTCCGCGATCACATCCAGGCGCAACCACACGTGACCGAAGACCCGATCGCCCGCGCGCCCATCGAAGCTCCCGCGGATCATCCATTGCTCGGTGCCCCGCGCCCGAAGCGTGGTGTAGCTGCCGAAGGGCTCGTCATCCTCGAAGAGCGAGACCAAGCAGCGATCCTCGTCGACGACCTCGAGCCCCACGACGGACACTTCCGCGCTGACGAACGGCTCGGGCGGCAGCGCGCGCAAACGGAAACGGTCGACGCCCACGAGCTTCCCGTGCCCATCGAGGCGATGAATGGCCACGTCGCTGCCGATGGTGGCAAAGAGCACATCCCCGCCGGGCGTGAACGCGGCGAAGCCCTGATAGCGCCCGGGCTCGGCATCATGGGTGAAGCGAAGCGCGCCGGTCGTTGCGTCGAAGACGAGGAGCTGCCCCTCCCTCGGTGTCCAGCACCCCGTCACCACCGCCACCGAGTCTCTCCCGGCGATGGCGCGACACGGAAAGCCCTTGCCGGGCACTTCGAGCAAGAACCGCGGGCGTGGCGGCTCGGTGGGAATGGTTGGCCCGTGATCCAAGAGGTTGAAATAGGGGAAGCGGAGCATCATGCATCGAGCTCGGGCGCGCGCCGCACGCAGACGATGCTTCTGTATATCGCACCTCGCGTGAGGGACTTGCGGTCGTCGTTCACGTTCGGGTCCTCGTCGAGGTCCAGCCGGTGTGCGTCACCGGGATCGCCACCATCGGATTCCGGTGCGCGTGGGATCTCTGACGGCGAAGCGCCGCGTGATCCCGCGCTAGCATCGGCGCATGCGTCGGACGTCGCCACGCCTGTGCCTCGCCCTCGCGCTCGTCGCCGGCTGTCAGGCGCGTCCAACGCCGGCCGTCGTGATCCCCTCCGCGCCGCCGAGCGCGAGCGCCGCGCCCGAGCCGCCACGCGATCCGCTCGCGGCGCTGCGCGCGCGCGGATCCTTCCATACCGAGCCCATCCACGTGGTAGCCGAGGAGCGCGTCCCGGAGCAGTGGATCGTCATGCTCGGCTCACCGGCGGCCGCGCGCGCCGCGTGGCGCGTGCGCCGCGAAGGGCCTCCGGAGCCGCTGCGCGGCTGGCCCGACGGCGTGCGTGTCCTCGGCGCGAGGCGAGCGCACGACGCGGTCTACGTGCTCATCGAGACGCTGGCCGTGCTCGGTCAGCCCGCGGGCCTGCGCGCCGCCGTCCGCGTCCCGCTCGCCCCCGAGGTCGGGACACTCGAGGGAGCCCCTCTCGGCCGGACGCTGCCCGCCGTCGACGTCCGCGATCTCTCCGCGCTCGACGCGCGGCTCGCCGCCCCTTCGCACCCGGCCGACGGATCCGCCGCGGTGGAGCTCGCCGAGAGGTTGCTCCGCGACGCGAAGAGCGTGATCCCCTCGGGAGGCCTCGTCTACGGACGCCACTGGCAGCGCACGTTCCTCGAGCCGCGCGAGCGCATCGATGCCGGCGTGCTCGCACGTCGCCCCGAGACGAAGCGCATCGTCGAAGCCCTTCGCGCGCTCGATCCTTCGGCCCCAGACGCGCTGGAGGGCGGGCTCGTCTTCACGCGGAGCGAGGCGGGGCGCGAGGTGATCGACGCCTTCTACGATCTCGCCGAGCCTGCGCCCCCACGCGACGACGCGCGCCGCGTGGTCTCCGGTTACGCGGTCACCGCGGAGAGCATGGCCCTCTTCCGTGAGCAGATCCCGGGCGAGCTCGTGCCCATCGCCGAGGCCGCGTGGGGCGAGCGCGGCAGCGTCTCCATCGCCGCCGATCCGGAGCAGCACACGGCGCTCGCGATGTTCCGCGAGGGCGACTTCGTGCACGTGAGCCAGCTCCACGAGCGGCCGACGGGCGCGAGCCTCGTCGAGGCCGAGCGTTTCACCGCGGCCTTCGCCGACGTCGACGGCGATGGGCGCACCGACGTCGTTCTGCGCGGCGACGGCGGCGATCGCCCCCACACCTGGGTCTTTCTCACGCCCGCTGCGCTGCCCCCGAGCAACCTCGATCTCGCCGCCGACGCCGCGAGCGCGCCTTGGGTGTACGCCGCAAAGACCGCGGACGAAGCGGCCACCGCGCTCGTGCGCGCCCCTGCCCGCGTCGCGAAGGCCGCCGAGGTGCGCCGCCTCCTCGGCGGGCCGACGCCGCCGCACGTCTACTACTTCCGTGAATCCGAGGAGCACGCCGGCATCGTCGAGACGACTGGCCGAGACGCGGACGACTGGTGGAAGACGCGCGCGCGCTGCGGCGGCTACGGGCACCTCGGGTGCGAGCTCCGCTGCGATCGGCGCCGTCCCGTGTGCCAATCGCTCGAGCGCTCCGGCTCGACACGGCTCCCGTACCGCGAAGCGTACTACTGGCCGGCATGGATCGGCGGCCGCCTGCGCCTCCACGCGGCGGCCTTCGCGAGCGACGGAACGCCGACCGCGTGGTGAGGGCGCTCATCGGTGATCGAGCACGGCGGTCGCCGATGCATCCATCGAACCTCGACCGCTCGCGCCCAATCGCCGCCCGCTCACTTCACTGCGGCACCGAGATCTCGTTCTTGCACGCCGAGCTGCACACGCTGCCCGGCTTGCCATTGCTCACCCCGAGATCGCATTCCTCGAAGCCGGGCTGCACCACGCCGTCACCGCAGTAAGGACCGAGGACGCAGCCCGGCGCGCACTTGCCGTAACCGCCGCTGTTCGTGCCGTCGTCACATTGCTCGTGGGGCTTCTGCACCACGCCGTCGCCGCAGCGCGGGCCGTACACGCAGCCCGGCGCGCACTTGCCGTAGCCGCCCGCGTTGGTGCCGTCGTCGCATTGCTCGGGCGGCACCACGACCGCATCACCGCACGTCCCCACGGGCTTGCAGTTCGGGCTGCACGTGCTGCCCGGCTTGCCGTTGTTGGCTCCCTCGTCGCACGCCTCGCCGAACGCCGACTGCACCACGCCGTCACCGCAGCGCGGCCCCAGCTTGCAGCCGGGCGCGCAGGTGCCGTACGACCCATCGTTCTTGCCGCTGTCGCACTCTTCGCCGAACGCGCTCTGCGCCACGCCGTCGCCGCACCACGGCGCCCGCTGGCACGCGGGAGTGCACGTGCCGTAGCTGCCGTCGTTGATGCCGTCGTCGCATTGCTCGCCGTCGAGCGCCTGCGCGATGCCGTCACCGCAATACGGCGGCAGCACGCACCCCGGCGCGCAGCCCGAGGTCATCGTCAGGCTGTACGCCGTTTGGTTGACGCCGTTGTCGCACTGCTCGGGCCCATTCGCGATCCCGTCTCCACAGCGCGGGCCCCACGTGCAATTCGGCTGGCACTTGCCATAACCGGAAGCGTTGTTCGCCCCGTCGTCGCACTGCTCCGGCGGCGTGGCCACACCATTGCCACACACCGGCTTGCACGCGCTGGGCGCGATGTTGAACCCCGAGAGCGTGAGCTTGAACGTCGACGAGGTCGTCTGTCGCTCCGCCTGGAACACGGCAATCTCGTAGACGTTGCCGCTCACGAGCCCGAACTGCCCCGCCGTCGCCGCGCTGATGGTCACGCTGCCGCTCTGCGGCGTGTGGATCCCGCCGAGATCGACGGCCAGCGTTCGATTCAAGAACACCCACACGTCGTCATCGCCGGTGAAATCGAGCTGATACGTCTTCGCCGCGTCGAAGAGGAACCAATAACGAATCTCGCTCGTGAAGTTGAAGTTGTGATTCTGCCCGCTCGGCTCGTTGTCCCAATTGCCACCGTACGCGGGCGCGATGGTGGCGAGCTGATACGGCGAGATCGGATTCATGAGCAGCGCGCCGCCCGCCGCGTAGTTCGGCCCAGCCGGCGTGTAGCCGACCGGATCGATGGGGAAGAAGACCGGATTGCCGTCGTACGCCGTGGTCGTCTTGACCGCGATGCAGGTCTGGCTGTTGTTCCACGGCGTGCACGTGCCCAGACAGACACCGCCGGCCAGCGACGGGCACGCCGCGCAGTCGTTCGAGCTGTTCGAGCACCATTGGATGTTCGAGTACGACGAGATGGTCCACTTCTCGCCGTTCGCTCCCCAACGGTTGACGTATCCGCCGTTGCCGTTGTCCCAGAGCGTGATCTCACCAACGATGGTGCGGTTCACGTGGCCGTTGCCCATCGGGTCGTCGCGGAACCACTGCGCATAGCTCGCAGCGTTGTTGATGAATCCCCCACCCGAGCCGATGTAAACGGGCTTGCCCATCGTATCGAGCTTGTTCGCGACGAGACCCGTGATGGGATTGTTCTGTCCGTTCGCGCCCGGGTTGAAGTCGATGTGACCATTCGCATCGCTCCGCGCGTTGAAATCGCGATAGACGACCGGGACCTTCAACGACGTGCCGAGCGGCGGCTGCGAGCACTCGAAGCCCGGCTCGACCTTGCACGTGGACGAGCACCCATCCCCATTGATGGTGTTGCCGTCGTCGCACTCCTCGCCCGAGCTCGTGAGGAGGATGCCGTCACCGCATGTCGAGCTGCAGGCCCCGCCCGGGTTGTTGCAGTTCGGCTCCAACGTGCAGAAGGGGCTGCAGCCGTTGCCCGTGTCGTGAATCCCCCCGCGCCGGTGCCCGGATCGCACGCCTCGGTCCCCTCTTTGATCCCGTCGCCGCACGTCGTCTTGTGGCACACGTACTGTCCCGGTTGCCCGATGCACGCCCAACCCGGCTCCCACCGGCACGTGGCGCTGCAACCATCCCCGTTCGTCGTGTTGCCGTCGTCGCATTGCTCGGGCCCGGAGACGATGCCGTCACCGCACTTCGTCACGCACGGCGAGCCTTGGAATGGACACGTGAAGCCCGCTTCGAGCATGCAGGTCGCGCTGCACCCGTCGCCGCTCGTCACGTTGCCGTCGTCGCACTGCTCGTTGCCCTCGATCTTGCCGCTCCCGCACTTGACGGTGTTGGCGCAGGGCTGGCCGGGCGTGGGACAGACCCAACCCGCTTCGATGTATTTGCAATCCGCCGAGCAGCCATCGCCGTCGACCGTGTTGCCGTCGTCGCAGACCTCACCCGTGCTCGGTTGGAGGATGCCGTCACCACAGCTCGCCGCGTGCTGGCAGGGCGCGCCGGGCGACAGACACACCCACCCCATCTCCACCAAACAGCCGGACGAGCAGCCGTCGCCGCCCACCGTGTTGCCGTCGTCGCACGTCTCCCCGGGATCGAGCGCGCCGTCGCCGCAAATCCACAGCGCCGTGCATGGCATGCCCGCCGTCGTGCACACGTAGCCGAGCTCCTGCGTGAAGCAGTCGGCGCTGCAGCCATCGCCGCTCGCGACGTTGCCGTCGTCGCAGACCTCGCCCGGATCGACGATGCCGTTGCCGCACGCGTAGTTGGATTTGCAGGGGCCGACCGACGGGCACGTGAACCCGTTCTCGATCTCGCAGATGCCGTTACAGCCGTCGCCGGGCAGCGTGTTGCCGTCGTCGCATTGCTCGCTCGGCTGGTTGTTCTCGCCGTCGCCGCACGCCGGCCCCGAGGGCACGAGCTGGCAATTGTCCGGCGGATTCGGCATGTCGCATGGGTTCGCGTCCGGGTCGCCGCCGTCGGGAAGGCCCGAGTCCACCCAGCTCACGTCACCGCCCGTCCCGTGCGACGAGCTCGACGACAAGCCTCCTGTTCCACCGCTCGTTCCCCCTGTGCCTCCCGTGTCGGCGGGCCCTCCGCCCGTCGCGCCGCACGACACCGCACCTGCACCAAGGAAGAGGACCACGAGGGCCGCGCCCGCGCGAACGTTCGCTCTCATGCCATCACGCTATCAGCATTCGAAAGACGACGATACGTATCCAACCTGCACTTCGCCGCTCTTTCCCGCTGATTTCGCGACGCATCAGAGCACCACCCGACGCCGCGCGTCGCAGCCTCGCGTGTCTGCAAACAGTGTCGTTTCATGGCGATTCATCGCCGAGGCGGCGCCCTCGACTTGGTGACAACGCGTCATGTCACGAAATGAGGGGCCCTGTTCAGCATTCGCGGCAATCCGTCCTGCCACGAAAGACCCGCGCCGGCGAAGCAGCCTCGACGATGCCTGCGCGCCGAGCGTCTGCATGACGGTGGAGGCGACGCGCGCGTCCGAGCGCTTCCCCCGAAGCGTGGTCCCGCGGGGTCGGTGCGCCTCGGCAGCGCCATGCTCGGCTCGGTCGGCCGCGGCCCTCGATTGTCGACGACGTCTGGTCTCCCGCGGGTTACAACGCGCGCATGGATCGAGGCGGAGTCGAGCACGTCGACGTGATCATCATCGGCGCGGGCCTGTCCGGCATCGGCGCGGCCTGTCACCTGCGCGAGAAGTGCCCCGACAAGACCTTCCTCATCCTCGAGGGTCGCGCCGCCATCGGCGGGACGTGGGATCTCTTCCGCTATCCCGGCGTTCGTTCGGACTCCGACATGTACACGCTCGGGTACGCCTTCAAGCCGTGGAAGGAGCAGAAGGCGATCGCCGACGGTCCCTCCATCCTCCGCTACGTGCGCGAGACGGCGACCGAGAAGGGCATCGACGCGCGCATCCGCTTCGATCATCGGGTGACGCGCATCGCGTGGTCGAGCGCGACCGCCACGTGGACGGTCGAGGTCAGCCGCGGGCCCGGTGAAGAGCCCGCGCGCTTCTCCTGTCATTTCATCGTGAGCTGCACGGGCTACTACGATTACGCGGCCGGCTACACGCCGGACCTCCCGGGCATCGATCGCTTCCGCGGCCGCGTCGTGCACCCGCAGTTCTGGAAGGACGACGTCGACTACCAAGGCAAGCGCGTCGTCGTCATCGGCAGCGGCGCCACCGCGGTCACGCTCGTGCCCGAGATGGCGAAGAAGGCGGCGCACGTCGTCATGCTCCAGCGCTCGCCCACGTACGTCGTCTCCATGCCGGCGGAGGACGTGATCGCCAACTGGCTGCGCGATCACGCGCCCCCGTCGCTCGCCTACGGGATCACGCGGTGGAAGAACGTGGTCCTCGGCATGCTGTTCTTCCAGCTCGCGCGGCGCCGGCCCGCCTTCGCGAAGAAGCGCCTCATCGAGCTGGTGAAGAAGGAGCTCGGCCGCGACTACGACGTCGAGAAGCACTTCACGCCCGCCTACAACCCGTGGGACCAGCGCCTCTGCCTCGTGCCGGACAGCGATCTCTTCGCATCCATCCGCTCGGGGAAGGCGGAGGTCGTCACCGATCACATCGACACCTTCACCGAGAACGGCATTCGCCTCCGCTCCGGCGCCGAGCTTCCGGCGGACCTGGTGGTGACGGCCACCGGCCTCAAGCTCCAATTCTTGAGCGGCATGGATATCGAAGTGGACGGCCGCCGCGTCGAGCCGGGCAAGGCGATGACCTACAAAGCCATGATGCTTTGCGACGTGCCGAACCTCGTTTGCACGTTCGGCTACACCAACGCTTCCTGGACCTTGAAGGCCGATCTCACCTCCGAGTACGTCTGCCGCCTGCTCCGCCACATGGAGACCATCGGCGCGCGGAAAGCCACGCCCCGCCGCGCCGACGCGAGCATCGACGAGCTGCCGTTCATCGATTTCTCGTCAGGCTACGTGCAGCGCGCCATCCCGAGCTTCCCCAAGCAAGGATCGAAGCGCCCCTGGCGGCTCGATCAGAATTACCTCCTCGACCTCATCAACCTGCGCTTCGGCGAAGTGGACGACGGCACGATGGAGTTCGACCGCAGCGCGCGCTGAGCCTCCAAAGCACGCTCGATCCGCGTGCCGCGCGGATCGGGCGTCGAAGGTTTCGTGAACGGTCTTCGGTGTGATGGGGAGCTCTTGAATTCGCCCCTAATCACACACCTCTTCAGCGCATCATCCCCATCACCACATCGGGGAAGAGCGCATGTCCCGCCCCGTCGTCGCGAAGCGCATCCATGACCCGAACGAGATCCGCAAAGACGATGTCGGGATTGGCCATGATGGTGACCTGATGACGCTCGGGCGTCTCCGCCATCGACGCCCGCAGCTTGCCCGCGCACGCGCGGAGGCCCTCGAAATCGAGCCCGCTCGGCCCGAAGGGCAGCGTCATCCCCGGCCCCGGCTCCGCGCAACCAGCCTTCATGTTCCCGCGATCGGTCTTCACCGAGAGCCCGTGTGCGGTCACGAAGACGCTGACGGCGGTTGAAGATGCCTTTTCCGGGCGCTTCGACGGCGGCAGCGTGAGCGCGAGAAACCCGACGCGCCCGTCGGGCCGACGGACCACGAGATGCGCGGTGGCATATCCAGCATGCGCCGCCGTATGAAGCACCTCGCCGACGATGCGCTGAGGGAGCGCGCGATCGAAGGAGATCGCCGTCACCGCGCCGCGCTTCGCCCGCCCGAGCGCCGCAGAGAGCGGCTCGAGGTAAGGGTCGCTCGCGCCCCCCGGCTTGAAGGCCGCGTCGATCCCCTCGCCCCAACGCTCCCGCGGCGGCAGCGCAACGCGCCCCGACGGATCACCCACGAGCTCGATGGCCGTCTTCGTCACCCGCACGAGCGGCACACCACGCCCGAGCACCGAATCGACGTTCGAGGACGCGAGATCATCCTGTCCGAGCGGCGGCGCCGCCGATCCCGAAGCGGCGGGCGTGGCCTCGGAGCCCGTCTTGGAGCAGCCGAGAACGAGCGCCAACGCGAGAAGCGAAGCGCGCCCCATCATGCCTGACCAGCGCAGGCCACCATCCATTCTCGAGGAGGATCGTCTCGACGATTCCGCCGCTCCATTCGACGACATTTCGAGACCTCGGCCTGCTCGCATACCATCTCTCATCGCAACGCGCGCGATTCTACGCGGACGCGCCACCTCGGCATAGTCGGATCGCCGCGACGGCGGCCTCGCGATCACCGATCGTCCCCCAATAACCTCCGCGCGCGTGACGGCGCTCGCGCAGGAACACGCGCGGAGCCCGCGATGAGGGCCAATCCACAGGGTTCGTCGAGATCCAGCTTCGTTGCGACACCATGTCTCCCATCACGCATTTGGCGTCACACGACACCGCCATTTTTCACGAACAGCGGTATCGATTGACCAGCACGTCTCGACCGATACGCTGGCCGACATGCCCCCCACGACTGGCCTCCATCTCGGCTCGGTGCTCTTCGCATGTCTCGTTCTCGGCGCTGCCGGTTGCAATCAGGCAACTGGCAGCGGTGATCCCGGCGGCAACGGCGGCGGCGATCCGACCTCGGGCCAAGGTGCTGCCGGCGGCGGCGGCGCGGCCTCGTCGACCAGCACGGCGTCCTCCGGCGGCGCGTCGTCGAGCAGCGGATCCCCGAGCAGCAGCTCGTCGAGCGGATCGTCGTCCACCAGCACTTCCTCGAGCTCGTCGTCCACCAGCGCATCGTCGAGCGCCTCGTCCTCGAGCAGCTCGAGCAGCGGCAACCCGCTCGATCAAGCCGCGCAGCTCTGCGTGGACACCATCAACGATTATCGCGCCACCCTGGGCCTGCCACCTTATCAACGGTGGAGCGACACCGAGGTCTGCGCCGCCACGGAGGCGCAGAAGGACTCGACGACCATGCAGGCACACAGCGCCTTCCCCTCCTGCAGTGAGTGGGCACAGAACGAGTGCCCGGGCTGGTCGGGCCCGCCGGAGAACATGATCACCGGCTGCCTCGCGGCGATGTGGGCCGAAGGCCCGGGCGAGTTCAACGACGGCCACGGCCACTACATCAACATGTCGAGCACGCAATACACCAAGGTGGCTTGCGGCTTCTACGTGCTGCCGAATGGCAAGGTGTGGGCCGTGCAGGACTTCAAATGAAGATTGGATGACGCCGTGACTGAAGCGCCTTCGCGGCCTCGGTCACGGCGCGCGCCGCGTCACACGTGCATCGTCACGCTGTGATCGCGATCGTCGGTGAGGATCTCGAAGCCGGCCCGCCGCGTGGCCCGGAGCCGATCCACCTGCCCCGCCCGCGTCCCCGATTTGTAGGTCACCGTGAGATCGCAAGTCGCGATCTTGCTGTTCAAGCAGTGCTTGATGCCGCCCGGCGGGTTCAAATACGTGAGCCCCACGAAATCGTCACGGTTCGCGTGAATGCGGCCCTCGATGCGAACCACCTTGTCTTCCGTGGTGAAACGCCAGTCGAAGTAACCGAACGAGCCTTGGGCCCGGATCATGCGCAAAGGCCCGTTGAGCGCGTGCTCGCGACCTTCGTGACGGAGCACGAGAGAGGTCAGGAACGGCGTCCAAACCCTGCCGATTTTGACCTTGCCCGTGCCCACTTCGAGGAAGCTCCGCGGGTGATCGTCGAACCCGGCGACCTGGCCCCAGGCATAACGATCGGTGTGCTGCGATCCCCAATTGTGATTCTGGCTGCCGACCCACCCCCCCACGTCGATGGATCGACCATCGACGTCGATGGTGCCCGCGTAGACCGCGAGCGGAGCGCCGACGAGGCTCTTCGCCTTGGGAAACGGCGCGCCGTAGAACGAGAGTGGATAGAAGAACAGCGGCCGTTGATCACCGCGATACGAGAGATCCCACGCCATCCGGTGCGCGCCGCCGCCGGCCGAGCCGCGGAGCTCGCCCGCGAGGCCCTCGCCCGCGAGGGTCGCGTCCCCGACATCGACCCGAAAGCGCGCGCGATCGAAGCTCCCCTCGGCGATGGGGACCTCGCGCTTCAGCGCGACATGCGCCCCCGTCTCACCGTCGAAGACGATGGCCCAAAGCTCGCCGAGGCCAGCCTCGGGCCGATCCTTCGGCGAGAAGAGCGTATATCGAATCCAGAACGCGAGCGGGCGCGTGGGGTGATTGGCCCGCTGAAACCAGCTCTCGTAATGCCCCGCGCGCTCCCCGGGGAGGAAGCGCGCGAGGTTCTTGTCGCGTTCAAAAGCGGCGAGATCCATGGCTCACTGCGCTCACGGCGGCGGCGGGTACGGCGGCGCGAACGTCGCCGTGGCGGCGTCGTCGATGGTGAAGAACGGCGTCTTCTGATCCGGATCGGAGTACACCGGCCGCACCGTGCACAGCGACTTGCCACATTGATCGTCGGTGAAGGCCACGTCCGCGACGACCCAGAAGCGATTGCCGCCGATGCCCGCGCCGTCCGACGACTCGAAGGTCACCGGCGTCTCCGGCAGGTAATAGCCGGAGGGCCCGAGATGCCCGGCGAGCGCGCCGTTGCAGAAGATCTTGATCTCGGGGTGAACGTCGTAGTTGAGACCGTGGTTGTTGTAATAGTGGACGGCGATGCGCGTCCACTTGCCCGGCGGCGGATAATCGATGTTGATGTTCTCGGGCGTGCAGAAGCTGAGGCTGTTCGGGTCGGTGACCGAATAGTCACAAGTGATGTTGTCGACGTCGAGACGCGGGTTGTGGCACCCGAGGTTCAACACTGCCCAATCGTCGCCGACGCCGCGCGGGTCGTTGTAGCAGGTGTTGTTCTGCAGGTTCTGCGTGTCCTTGTACCAGTTGACCGGCGTCGGCGGCATGGCCGGCGGGTCGGCGAACCAGTGCGGCGAATCGAAGCCCTGCGGCGGCGAGAAGTCGTCGACGACGCAGTTCGACCACGTGCAATCCTGCGGGACGGCGGGGCTGATGCCCCACGGCTGCGTGTTGTCCGGCTGGTGCACGTGCAGGTCGAGATCGACACCGCTGTCCGCCGTGGTGTGCTCCCACGACAGCTCGATACGCAGGCCGGGCGCGCCGACGAAGAGCGGATACGTGCAGGACTTGCCGTTGGGATCGCCGGCGACCTTCTTCGTGTACGTGACCGTGTATTCGCCCGACTGGAGCGGCTTGAAGATGTCCGGCGACGTGACCATCGGGCACTGGCTCACGCCGGCCGGGCACTCGACCGTATACGTCTCGGAGCCGGGCTGCGCGTTCGCGCTGAAGTTGCCCGTACCCTGTTTGAGCGAGACATCGGCATACGGAGGCGACGAGATCGGGTGACAAGCCATCGTGTCGTTGGCCGAGCAGTTGTCCCCGAAATCGTGCACGCCGCCGACGCAGGGGCCCCACTTCCCCTGCTCGTTGCAGAGCTCCGTGCCGGGGAAGCACCCAGGCGCGTTCTCCTTGGCCGGATTGCCCTTGAAGCACGAGTGCGCCTGTCCCGCCTGACACGCGCACGTCTCGTCGACGAGACCGTCGCAGTTGTCATCGGTGCCGAGGTGCGCTTCGTCACAGAGCTCCACCGGACCACAACCGTTGTTGCACGGATCGATGACGAGCCCGCCCCGGTGCCCCCGCTCCCGCCGCTGCCGACGGGGTTGATCGTGATTCCCCCACCACCGCTGCCGCCACCGACGCTCCCGCTGGTCGACCCAGCACCGCCGGCGTTGCCCCCTGCGCCGGACGAGCTCGATGACGTGAATGAAGAGCTACCGTTGTTGGTTGCAGCACAACCATTGGCCAGGACGGCCACGAAAGGCGTAGACGCAATCAGAGCAAGTGCGACGTGGGTACGGCGGCGACGCATGAAACCTCCGGGCAAGTGGGCGGCGGCCGCACAGCATACCGCGCCCGGAGGTGAATCGGAGCGCTATTTTGCCCTCAGGCTGGCAATGAAACGGTCGAAGTCCGCCCGCGCGGCGACCACGGTCTTCTCCGGACCGGTGAGCTTGAAGAACGTCGGGGGCGTGGTCTCGACAATCGCGCCCGTCAGCGCCCAACCAGCCTTCTTGTCCTGCGGCGGCGCGCCCGGCATCGCCATGCCCGCATAATCGCCGCGGATGTCGACCACGGTGACATCGAGCCCCGCGACGCGCTGCTTCTCGCGCTTCGCGTCTTCAGCCCTCTTGCCGAGCTGCCCCGCCCAGCGCGCGATGTTCTGCTCCACCGAGCCGCCGGCTTGAGAGACGGTGAGCTCGGCGTCCTCCGAGTCTCCCGCGGCGCGCGGCACTCGGTAGGTGGCTTTGCGCATCGGGCTCGTATTCTCGGCCTTCGTCCAATTCGCCGGCGCTTCCCAAACCACCTCACGAGCGCCCGCCGGCCGCGGGCTCGCGCCGGTGCCAGTGCCCGCAGGAGCGCTCGCGCCCGTGGAAACCGGCGCCGATCCGCGCTCCGGCTCAGCAGCCTTGTTGCAGGCCACGAGCAGAAGGGCGGAGATCACGAATCCACCTCTGAGCATCAGTATCCCTCGGTCTTGCAGATGATCTCGTTCATGATCTCGCGCGTGCCACCGCCGATGGGGTAGAGCCGCGCGTCGCGATACAGCCTCTCGACCACGTATTCGCGCATGTAGCCATATCCACCGTGGATCTGCACCGCTTGATCGACGACGAACGAGCAAGCATCGGTGGCCGTGTTCTTGGCCATGGCCGCGAGGCCCGTCACCATCTCGCCGCGCTGGTGCCGCACCAGGACCTCGTTGGTGAGGGCCCGCGCCGCCGCGATGCGTGAGGCCATGTCGGCGAGCTTGTGGCGAATCACCTGAAAGCCGGTGATGGGTTTGCCGAACGCCCGCCGCTCCCGCGCATATTCGATGGATTCCCGATAAGCGAGCTCGGCAATGGCGACACAGCTCCCCGCGAGGAGGAGGCGCTCGACCGCGAAGTTCATCATGATGGGGATGAACCCGGTGTTCTCTTCGCCGAGCAGGTTGGCCGCTGGAACGCGGCAGTCCTCGAAGGTGAGCTCGGCCGTGTCGGAGGCCCACCAACCCATCTTGTCGAGCTTCTTGCTCACGGTGAAACCGGGCGTGCCGCGCTCGATGACGAGGAGCGAAATGCCGGAATGCCCTGCACCGCCGGTGCGTACGGCGGTGACCACGAAATCGGCGCGCGTGCCCGAGGTGATGAAGGTCTTGGCGCCGCTCACCACGTAATGATCGCCGTCGCGCACGGCGCGCGTGGCGAGAGAAGCCACGTCGCTGCCGCCGCCCGGCTCGGTGATGGCGAGCGCGGCGATGTGCTCACCACGCATCACGGGCGGGAGAAAACGCCGTTTCTGCTCCTCGCTCCCGGCCGCGAGGATCGGTGGCAGTGCGATTCGGTGGCTGCCGAGGCTCGCCGAGACACCGGGTGACGTGCCGGCGATGATCAGCTCTTCTCCGGCAGCGAGCACGTGTGTGAGATCACCGCCTGCGCCGCCGTACGCCTCCGGATATCCAATCCCCGTGAGGCCGGCCTGACCGCTTTTGACGAAAAGCTCTCTCGGGAACTCCGTCGCTTCATCCCAAGCGCGCGCGAAGGGCGCAATCTCGGCCTTGGCGAAGCGGCGAACCTGCTCGCGAAGCTGCGCATGCTCCGCCGTCTCGTGAAGCGGAATCGTGGGAATCACGGTGTCCTCGTCTGGTGTCGCGAACGGAAGAGCTCCGCACGCGCGCTGAATGACGGTTTCCGGGTCGTCTGGGGCGGCCCGCTTCTGTGGGCATGTCGAACGATCACGCGAGGTGTGATCGAGAGCGCTGCGTGGATGGCGCGTCGATCGTCCTTCCTATCCGCGCGACGCTCACGACGCTTTCTCGGTCCCATCTCCCATCTTGGCGGTCGCTCGCGAGCCCGAGGAGCGTTTCACTCGGGCTCGACGAGGGAAAGCGTGGGCGACGAAACGACGTTCCCGTCACTCGCCGCAGCCGCCGCCGCTCGGCGGCTGCGGTGCGGGGGTCGGACGAGCAGCCCCGCCCGGCGCCGGCATGTTGGGCAGCTGCCGAATCGCCGGCTGCGCCGGCGCCGGCTCCGCGACGATCTGGATCTCGTCCGGCTTGGTCAGCGACGAGCAGGCGGTCACCGAGAGCGCGAAGGCAACCGTCGTGAAGGCGAGGGCGAGGCGAAACATCATGGCGCCCACCCTACCACGAAACGACGCGATCCGGCGCCAGTCGTGATACCAAGGCAGCATCATGGAGCCGATCTTGCGGAGGGCGTTCAACGCCGCCTACGACGAGCACTTCTATACATCTTACCTCTCCCGGCTGGAGGCCACGCTCGGCACCAAGTTCGCGTTCCGCATCGCGGAGACACCGCTCTTCCTTCCCGCGAGCCTCCGCGATCGCTTGGCCCGCGACGCCAACGAGATCGTCGAGCAGCTCTCGAACCCGGAGCTCATCGCGAAGATGAAGCGCGCCATCCCCGCCCACCTCGACGTGCCGCGGATGGATCATCTCCCCAACTGCACCCAAGTCGACTTCGCCATCACCCGCGACGAAAACGGCGAGCTGCGGGGCCAAGTCGTGGAGCTCCAGGCCTTCCCCTCGCTCTACGGGCTCATGGTCGTGCAATCGGGCGTCATGGCCGAATCGATCAAGTCGATTCCCGGCCTCGATCGCAAGTGGAGCATCTTCTTCAGCGGCCTCGATCGGGAGTCGTTCATCCCGCGCCTCAAGGACGCCATCCTCGGCGGCGAGGATCCGGCGCACGTGATCCTGCTCGATCTCGATCCGCCTTCGCAGAAGACGTATCCCGACTTCGTCGCCACCAAGATGCTGGTCGGCATCGACGCCGAGTGCCCGACCAAGCTGATCAAGGACGGCCGCCGCCTCTTTCGCAAGGTGGACGGCAAGCTCGTGCCCGTGCGCCGCATCTTCAACCGCGTGGTCTTCGACGAGCTCGAAAAGAAGAAGGCGGAGCTGCCCTTCTCGTACACGGAAGACCTCGACGTCACCTGGTGCTCGCACCCCAACTGGTATTGGACGTGGTCGAAGTTCTCCCTCCCCTACATCGATCATCCGGCCGTCCCGCGCGCCCGCTACGTCTCCGAGCTCGATCGCATCCCCGAGGATCTCGAGCGCTACGTGCTGAAGCCCCTCTTCTCCTTCGCCGGCGCCGGCGTGATCATCGATCCGACGCGCGCGGACATCGAAGGCATCCCCGCGCACGAGCGCGACAAGTGGATCATCCAAGAGAAGATCACCTACGAGCCCGCGCTCTCGATGCCCGACGGCAACGGCGTGAAGGCCGAGGTGCGGATGATGTTCCTCCGCGCGCCGAACGAGCCCAAGCCGACCTTGGTGCTGAACCTGGTTCGCCTCTCGCGCGGCAAGATGCTCGGCGTCGACCAGAACAAGGACCTCACCTGGGTCGGCGGGAGCGTGGGGATCTGGCCGGTCGACTAGGCTCGGTCTGGAGCCGCGATGAGATCGACATCCATCGCGGCATCACCTGCAAAACATGACGAGGATGGCTGCGCAGCAGCCGTGCGAAAAGGGCCGCTGCGCCATCTTCTGCGATTGTCGCTACGATCTTGTGCCGGAGACGGCCGAGACGACGGCGTTCTCGATCAGGCCCTCAACGCAGGGCCATCTGCCAGCTCACCACGACGATGGCGGCCGCGATCGCGCCGAGCACGGTCTGCACCCACCAGCGGGGAGCACCGCTCCCGAGCGACACATCGTGCCCGTAGTGGCCGCTGCCCACGTCGACCGCGACCGTCGCGCGACGCAGCGGGAGCGCGACGGCAACCCCGATGATCAGGCCGGCGAGGAAGCCGAAGAGGTGTGCGCCCAGATCGGTGCGCTCACCGCCGGCGCCGAGCGCGCCGAGGAGCGCGAAGCCGCCGACGATGGGGCGAGCAAGATCGAGCCACGTGCGGCGCGGTGACGCCTCGGGGCGATGCAGGACGAGCTGTGTGGCTGCGAGCAGGCCGATGGCGCCGAAGATCGCGGTGGAGGCGCCGAGCGACGCGTGCTGGCCATGCGTGACTTGATGATAGAAGGCGTTCGCGACGTTCCCCACGATGCCGCTGGCCAGGACGGCGAGCGCGGCGCCGCCCGCGCCGATGCGACGCTGCAGGATCGAGACGAACGCCGTGCCCGAGATGGCGTTGCCGAGGACGTGCACGCTGTCTGCGTGGAGCGTGAGCGCGGTGACCGCGCGCCACGGTTGCGTCGTGAGGACGCGCTCCGAAAAGGCGATGCCCCGATCGAACCAGAACGATCCCGACGAGACCGGGCCCGTGATCACGAAGAACGCGACGAGCAGCCCGAAGATGATGGGAATGGTGGCCGTCGAGGCGTGGCGCGCGCGCTCGCGCGTGGGACGCGGCGGCCAGTCGCGATTCTCTGCCTCGTAGTTGTCGATCGACTGCGACGCCGCGGCGTAATCGCTGTCGTTGACGAGGATGACCCAGCCCGCATACGAGCGCCGAATGGCGTGCCAGATCGACATCGACTGGAGCACGAGGGCCCAATCACGCGCCTTGCGCTCCGAAGGCACGGGGCCGAGCGCGACCAGGCCGGGGAGCGCTTCGTCCTGATCGGGCGCGGCGAGCGGTCGCAATGGGACGAGCCGCGATGCCGAGGGAAACGCAGGCGAAGCCGGCACCGCGGCGCGATCGGAAGCGTGAGGAGATGCGGAGTCGCTCATGGAAGGGTTCGTCCTCGGCGAAGCGTCGGCCTCGGCGGTTGCGGTCGAGGACGGCGGGCGCATCGCTGCGCCGGAAAAGGAATGCGAGATCACCGTGCGCGGCGCGCCGGCATCGAGAACATCGCGAACATCGAGCGCGGCAGCCGTGTCGGGCCCTGTCGAGATGGGCTCGGAACGAGCTCCGAACTCACCTTCGCGGGCGCCGTCCTGCGAACTCACGACCCCATCACGAGCGGGCCTGGGGGCCGGATCCGAGTCGCTCACGGTCGTGTGAACGTGCGGACGGCCAGCCTTCGTGTCAACGCTCGGGGGATCGCGTAACGACACATTCCCGAGCCCGAGCGAGCGCCGCGGACATCCCCGCCCTTCGCAGCCGAGCCGCGCGGGTGGCCGAGGTGACACGGGCTCTTGTGCGCGCGCCGCGCGCGTGGCACGTAAGACTCCGCGTGAGCACCGCGATCGCGAACAACATCCGCGTGACCGTCTCGACGGTTTACGTCCCCTCGCAGTCAGCCCCGACGGCGCATCGCTACGTGTTCGCGTACACGATCCGCATCGCCAACGAAGGCGCGGACACCGTCCAGCTCAAGAGCCGGCACTGGATCATCACCCACGGCAGCGGCAAGGTCGAAGAGGTGCGCGGGCCGGGCGTCGTCGGCCAGCAGCCCGTGCTCCGCCCCGGCGAGCACTTCGAATACACGAGCGGCTGCGTGCTCGAAACGCCGCGCGGATCGATGCGCGGGACGTACCAGATGCACGCCTCCGACGGGCGCATGTTCGACGCGGAGATCGCCCAGTTCCCGCTGGCGATGCCGCATTCGCTCAACTGAAGGCGAGATCGACGACGCGCCTCCGGCCGCACGACGACGCGGCGACCGGAAGCTCTTCACGGGCCCGAGCACGTCGAGCAACGAGACGCGTTGTAGCTTGGTGGGTCACCGCACGCTCCTCGTTGATGGCCGGCCGCGCGTAGAGGTCGGCAACGCCCTCGAGCGCGCGCTGCGGCGTGGATGCAAGAGCGGGCGTGTTGCGTCGCTTGTGCGAGCCGCGCGAACCGGGTGAGCAATGCGGATTGAACGAGCACAGCATCGCCATTGAGCGTGACGAACAAGCTCGATTGAGCGAGCAGGTGCGTGCTCTCGACGCGAGGCCGCAGCGGCTGCGTCGAAGCACGCGAGGAGCCCTGGGCACGACGTGGGCGAAGCTCAATCGGTCGGCGAAACGTGGGAGAGGCACATTGCGCGAACACCCCCACGCTGAGCGAGCGCGAGGGATCCGGGGCCCAGAGCCATGCGGCGAGCGAGCCTCGCGAGCATCGAGATCACGCGGGCAACAAACCGAAAACGCTGAGAGGAGGAAACCTTCCTCTCGGCGTTCACGGGCGGTGGCTCGAGGATGGGAGCGTCAGGCTTCGACGGCTTCGGCCGGGGCTTCGGCCGATGTGAAGGAGAACTTCACCTTCCCGTCGACGACGTCGACCTCGACGTGGCCACCGTTCTCGAGCCGGCCGAAGAGCAGCTCGTCGCCGAGCGGCTTCTTCACCTCGTTGTCGATCACGCGGGCCAGCGGGCGCGCGCCGTTCGCCGGATCGTAACCCTTGTCGCCGAGCCAAGCGCGGGCGCTCTCGGTCACGGAGACGGTCACGTTCTTGTCGGCCAGCATCGCGCCCAGCTCACGCACGAACTTGTCGACGATGCTGCCCATGACGGCCTTGTCGAGCGGGAGGAAGGCGATGCGCGCGTCCAGCCGGTTCCTGAACTCCGGGCTGAAGAGGTTCTTGTACGCCTTGTCGTCGTCGCCCGCCGTGCCGCGCTCGCCGAAGCCCACGCGCGCCTGCGCCAGATCCCGGGCGCCGACGTTGCTGGTCATGATGAGCACGATGTGACGGAAGTCGCTCTTCTTGCCGTTGTTGTCGGTGAGCGTGCCGTGGTCCATGACCTGGAGCAGCACGCTGAAGACGTCGGGGTGCGCCTTCTCGATTTCGTCGAGGAGGAGCACGGCGTGCGGCGTCTTCGCGATCGCCTCGGTGAGAAGGCCGCCGCGATCGAAGCCGACGTAGCCAGGCGGCGCGCCGATGAGGCGCGAGACGGTGTGCCGCTCCTGATACTCGCTCATGTCGAAGCGGAGGAAGCCGACGCCGAGCGCCTTGGCGAGCTGCTTGGCGAGCTCCGTCTTGCCGACGCCGGTGGGGCCGGTGAAGAGGAACGAGCCAATCGGCTTCTCCGGCGCGCGCAGGCCGGCCCGCGAGAGCTTGATGGCGGTCGCGAGCTGGGTGACGGCCTCGTCCTGACCGAAGATCACGCCGCGCAGCGACTTCTCCAGATCGCGGAGCTGCTCCTTGTCCGAGGTCGACACCTGGCGCGGCGGGATCTGCGCCATCTTCGCCACGACCTGCTCCACGTCCTCGACCGTGACCACGTAGCCGTCGCCGTGGGCGAGGCGCGCCGCGGCGCCGGCCTCGTCGAGCAGATCGATGGCCTTGTCCGGCAGCCGCCGATCCTGGAGGTAGCGCGCAGCCAGCTTGGCCGCGGCCTCGATGGCCGCGGGCGCGTACGTGATGTGATGGAACTCCTCGTACTTCTTCTGGAGGCCCTGGAGGATCTTGGTCGTCTCGTCCACGCTGGGCTCGCCCACCTCGATGCGCTGGAAACGACGCGCCAGCGCGCTGTCGCGCTCGAGGTGACCGCGGTACTCCTGGAACGTGGTCGCGCCGACGCAACGCAGGCGACCGGAGACGAGCGCGGGCTTGAGGAGGTTCGACGCATCCATGGTGCCGCCGCTGGTGGCGCCGGCGCCGATGATGGTGTGGATCTCGTCGATGAAGAGGATCGAGCCCGGCTGCTTCTCGAGCGCCTTGATGACGGCCTTGATCCGGTTCTCGAAGTCGCCGCGGAACTTGGTGCCCGCGAGGAGCGCGCCCATGTCGAGGGCGTAGACGACCGCGTTTTCGAGCGGCTTCGGCACCTCGCCGCGGTGGATCTTCTGCGCCAGGCCCTCGACGATGGCCGTCTTGCCGACGCCGGCGTCGCCGATGAGGAGCGGGTTGTTCTTGCGCCGGCGGGCGAGCACCTGGATGGCGCGGGCGACCTCGTTCTCGCGGCCGACGAGCGGGTCGATACGACCTTCGGCGGCCTCTTTGTTGAGGTTCATCGTGTAGGCGGCGAGCGGGTCCTTCACGGGTGCAGGACCTTCGCCGTCTTCACCGGCGTCGGGGCCGGGGCCTTGGCCGCCGGGCTCTTCCTTGGCGATGTCGTCCTGACCGCTCTTCGAGACACCGTGCGAGATGTAATTGACGACGTCGAAGCGGGTGACGCCCTGCTCGCCGAGCATCGTGACCGCCGGGCAGTCGCGCTCGGCGAAGATGGCGACGAGGACGTTGGCGCCCTTGAGCTCCTTCTTCCCGGAGCTCTGCACGTGCATGGCCGCACGCTGCACGGCGCGGTTGAAGCCGAGCGACAAGGACGGGAAGCTCTCGCTGGCCTCGTCCGGAAGCTGCTGCACTTCCTCATCGAGGAACTTCTCGAGCTTCTTTTTGAGCGTGCCCGGATCACCACCGGCGTGCCTTACGATCGAGGCCGTCTCCTCGTCGAAGAGGAGCGCGTAGAGCAGGTGCTCGACCGTGACGTACTCGTGGCGACGGCGGGCGGCCTCGCGCTGGGCGAGGGCGAAGGCGATCTCGACTTCAGGGCTGACACGCATGGTTATTCGGGCTCCGCGGTGAGCCGAAGGGGCATCCCGTGCTCCTTCGCGTAATCCAGGACCTGGGCCACCTTGGTCTCGGCCACATCCTTCGTGTACACGCCGGCGACGCCGTGCCCTTTGTGGTGCACGCTGAGCATGATGTGCGTCGCTTCGGTCTCCGTCTTGTAGAAGAACTTCATCAAGATCAAGACGACGAACTCCATGGTGGTGTAGTCGTCGTTGTGGAGGAGGACCTTGTAACGACGCACCTTCTCGAGCTTGTTCTTGCGCTCGGTGGTGACGTCGCCTTCGTGGTTCTCTCGTTCGCGCGGATCGCTCGGCATCGTGCTGGGGCGGGATGATAGCAAGGGAGACGGACGAGCGCCCGCTCCGGCCTCGGGGCGTCGCCACGACGTAACCATCTCGCACGCCGCGCGCCAGTGTCGCGGCTCCTCGGCCGATGCGAACAGCGGGCCGACGAGCGTCACCGCCTCGGTCGTCGGGCGCACGCCCGCCGCGGGCAGCCCCGCGACGCGCGCGCCGAGATGATGGGTCGTGGTGGGAAGGGCGCGTCGCGACGAGCGGCGACGCGCCGGACGGGGTGGTCAGTCCGCGGCGTCCTCGCCGCTCGTGGCCGGATGCGCCGCGATCGCAGCGGCCGCGCTGGCGCCGCCGTCGTAAGCGTCGAGCTCGATCTTCACGCGCTCGATGCCCCAGATCTCGCGCGCGTACTCGGCCACGGTGCGATCCGAGGAGAAGCTGCCGACGCGCGCGATGTTGAGCGCGGCCTTGCGCGTCCAGGTCGGGACGTCGAGGAAGGCCTTGGAGACCTCCTCTTGGCAGGCGGCGTAGGCGGCGAAGTCGGTCATCACGAGGTACTCGTCGCGGCCGAGGAGGGTGTCGACGAGCGGGCGGAAGAGGTCGCGCTCGTCCGGTGAGAAGAAGCCGCCGGCGATGAGGTCGATGACCTCGCGCAGCGCCTCGTTCTTCTCGTAGGCGGCGCGGCCCGGGATGTTGGCGCGCTTGAACTCGAGCACCTCGGGTGCGGTGAGGCCGAAGAGGAAGAAGTTCTCCGCGCCCACGGCGTCGCGGATCTCGATGTTGGCGCCGTCGAGCGTGCCGATGGTGAGCGCGCCGTTCATGGCGAGCTTCATGTTGCCGGTGCCCGACGCCTCCATGCCGGCGGTGGAGATCTGCTCCGAGAGATCGGCGGCGGGGATGATCTTCTCGGCCAGCGAGACACGGTAGTTCGGGAGGAAGACGACCCGGAGCGGCGAGGCGCGGTGATCCGCGTTCACCACCTCGGCGACGGCGTGGATGAAGCGGATGATGAGCTTCGCCATCCGGTAGCCGGGCGCGGCCTTGGCGCCGAAGATGAAGGTGCGCGGGAGCACGGCCTCACCGCGCTTGGAGCGCAGATAGAGCGAGACGATGTGGATGGCGCAGAGGAGCTGGCGCTTGTACTCGTGGAGGCGCTTGATCTGGACGTCGAAGAGCGACTTCGGATCGAGGGTGATGTCGAGCTCGTGCTTCACGAGGTGCGCGAGGGCTTCCTTGTTGTGCTGCTTGACCTCGCCGATGCGCGTGAGGAAGGCCGGATCGGCGACGTGGGGCTCGAGGTCCTTGAGGCGCTCGAGATCGGCGATCCAGGCGTCGCCGATGCGCGCGGTGATGAGCGCCGAGAGGCCCGGGTTACAAGCCATGATCCAGCGGCGCGGCGTGACGCCGTTGGTCTTGTTGTTGAAGCGCTCCGGCCAGATGTCGTGGAAGTCGCGGAGCAGCTCGCTCTTGATGAGCTCGGTGTGGAGCTTGGCGACGCCGTTGATCGAGTGCGAGCCGACGACGGCGAGGTGCGCCATCCGCACTTGAGGATCGCTGCCGTCGCTGATGATCGACATGCGGCCGAGGCGGCTCGCGTCGTGCGGATAGGCGAGCATCACCGTGCGCAGGAAGCGACGATTGACCTCTTGGATGATCTCCAGGTGCCGCGGGAGGAGGCGCTGGAAGAGCGCCACCGGCCAACGCTCCAGCGCCTCGGGCAAGAGGGTGTGATTGGTGTAGCCGAAGGCGCCGTGCGTCTGCTTCCAGGCTTCTTCCCAGCCGACACCATATTCGTCGACGAGCACGCGCATCAGCTCGGCAATGGCGATGGCAGGGTGGGTATCGTTGAGCTGAATCGCCACTTTCGCGGAGAAGCGCGAAAAATCAGGGTGCGTCTTGCGATAGCGATAGACGATGTCGTGAATGGAGCAGGCGACGAAGAAATACTCCTGCCGGAGGCGGAGCTCGCGGCCGGCCTCGAAGTTGTCATTGGGATAGAGGACCTTGGAGATGACCTCGGAGTCGTTCTTCCCCTGCACGGCGCGCACGTAGTCGCCGGCGTTGAAGAGGCCGAAGTCGAACTCCTCGCCGGCCCGCGCGGCCCAGAGACGCAGGGTGTTGACCGTGTTGGATCGATAGCCAGCGATGGGCGTGTCGTACGGCACGCCGGTGACGCGATCGGCGCCGCGCCAAGCGACGCGGAAGCCGCCGTGGCCGTCGGAGATGTGCTCGGTGTGACCGCCGAATTGGACGGGGACCGTGTACTCCGGGCGCGCGATCTCCCACGGATTGCCGAAGCGGAGCCACTCGTCGGCACGCTCGACCTGCGCGCCGTTGCGGATCACCTGCTCGAAGATGCCGAATTCGTAGCGGATGCCATAGCCGGCGCTGGGCAGGCCGAGGGTGGCCATCGATTCGAGCAGGCAAGCCGCGAGGCGGCCGAGGCCGCCGTTGCCGAGGCCGGCGTCGGGCTCGCGCTCGATGAGGGTGTCGAGATCGATCCCGAGCTCGCCGAGGACTTCGCGGTAGTCGTCGTAGACGCCGAGGGCCTCGAGGTTCGTGAGGAGCGCGCGGCCAAGGAGGAACTCGGCGGAGAGGTAATAAGCGCGCTTGACGTCCTGTGCGTAGTACGTGCGCTGCGTCTTGGACCAGCGCTGCACCAAGCGATCACGGACGCTGTAGGCGAGCGCCATGTAGCGATCGAACGCGGTGGCAGCGTCGAGATCACGCGAGCGCGTGAACTGCACGTGATCGGTGAAGGCACGCCGCAGGGCAGCGGGGTGCATGCCGGTGCGGTCGTCTTCGACCGAGACAGGGGCGAGGTCGCGGGTGCGGTTCGAGGCCATCGGCCGCGAGCTTACTGGGACCTGCCCCGATTGTCTTCTGACGGCGGAAATGTGCTCGGGCTTCGAGAACGGAAGTAGTTTTACGATTGGGGCATTGTTGTGATATCAGCGCAAAAGCGCCGCCATTGCGGCCGCGGAGGGTCCCGAGCACATGAACGGAAAGCACTGGTCGAGCAGGGTGGGCGCTGGATTCTTGGCAGTGATGTTCGCCGGGTTGATGGCGGGCAGCCTCGGCGGTTGCAAGATGCTCAAGAAGGAGAAGAAGGCCTTCGGGCAGGAGTGCGTGACCGACCTCGATTGCGCCGATCTGATGTGCTCCACGACCGGCAACATCTGCACGAAGGCGTGCACCTACGACCAGGATTGCGGCGGCGACCTGGCGTGCCGGACGAAGGACGACGGCGGCGGCAACTGGTGCAGCACGAAGGTGGGCACGGCCCCAACGGCTCGTGCATGAACAGCTGGGACTGCCAGCACAACCACTGTCTCAAGTACGTCGGCAAGGAAGAGCAGCCCGGCATCTGCTCGAAGTACTGCCAGACGGAGGCCGACTGCCCGGATGGGATGAAGATCTGCACGAAGATCTCCGACTCCGGTCTGCTCAAGCTCTGCATCCCCGGCGATCCGAAGGCGGAGCCGTCGTCGCGTCCGTCGTTCTCGCCGACGCCGGTCACGCCGCGCGGTACGCCCGCGCCGCGCCCGCGCCCGCGTCCGGTCACCCCGCCGCCGCCGCGCGCGGAGCCCGCGCGTCCGGATCCGCACCCGACGACGCCCGCCAAGGGCCGCACGCCCGCCACGCCCGCCAACCGGCGCAAGTGATTGCGATGGGGCCACGAGCGGCCCCAGACCCCGCGCCGGGCCAGCCGGCGCTGATCACGATCGGGCCGCTTCCACGCTGAACGAGGCGGCGCTCACGGCACCACGATGGTGTCGTTGGTGAGCAGCGGCAGATCCTGCTTCAAATCCCCCTTCTCCACCACCTCTGCATACGAGATCGGAATCCGGCGCTCTCCGCGGGCGTCGTGACGCACGATCACGATCGCGTTCGGTGACGCGAACCGCGTGAATCCGCCTGCGAGCGCGATGGCTTGGAGCACCGTGATGGGCCCGCGCGGCGCGAGCTCGCCCGGGCGCGAGACCTCGCCGAGGACGTACACGCGATAGCCGTGCAGCTCGGCGACCTCGACCGCGATGACCGGGGTCTCGGTGTAGAACTTGGCGGCGCGTCCGGCGATGTCGGCGGCGATGGCCTCGACGGGCCGGCCGCCGGCGCGCACGTCGCCGATGAGCGGGAGCGTGACGAAACCATCGGGGCGCACGATGACGCGCTGGCTGAGGGCTTCATTCTTCCACGCGCGGACCTGCAGGACGTCACCGGCGCCGATGAGGTACGTGCCCGCGGCGCGGCGCTCCGCGGCGAAATCGTAGTGAACGTGCGTCGGCGCGCAGCCGAGCGCGAGCAGCGCGAAGCAGGCGATCGCTGCGAGGAGGATTGAGGCGCAGCGCGCAGGTCTCGAGGGATCGATGCGGTGGCCGTGCGGTCGCGTGGTCATGGTCCCGCCGGTTTCGATGCTCGTCCGGAGCGATGGGGAGCGATCGTGCCCGCGCGCCGAGCGAGCACGGGCGGCCCGATGGAGAGGCCGGAGAGTGAGCCGCGACGCGTGGACGGATGTGCGGCGCGATCCGCGCTCTCGGCATCGAACCGGCGGAGCCGCCCTCGCCGTGACGGCGCGGGCCACGGGTTCCGATCATGGCCGCGTGGATCGCCTGCGCCCTCGCTGCGCTCGTCATCGTCAAGCCGCAGGAGTTCATCAGCGCGCTCGCCGGGTGGCCGCTGCTCTACATCGCCTTCGCGGCCGCGATGATCGCCATCGCCGCCGATGTCGTGCGGCGGCGCATCCGGCTCGCGATGGCGCCGCAGGTGCCGTTCATCCTGGGCTTCTTCGCGTGGGCGCTCGTCGTCACGGCGGTGAAGCGGCCGGCGGTGCTCGGCGAGCAGATCACCTTCTTCGCCGTGCTCGGCGGGATCTACGCGGTGATCGCGATGGGGTGCGCATCGCCGTCCGGCGTGCGCGCGTTCGCCGTCACGTTCGTCGCGTGCGCGCTGCTCGCGACCACCGTCGCGATCGTGCAGAGCCAGCGCGATTACGGGTGTTTTCTGGCGGCGCCGGAGGATTGGGAGGGGCGCGGCGAGCTCAGCTTCGACGGGCGGCCGTGCGAGTCGGTGCTCGATTGTCGCAAGAACGCGCCCGTTCCCGACGGGAACTATCGCTGCGAGCGGCGTGGGCCGCTGAGCACGGCCACCATCGGCGGGCGCGTGCGGTACCGCGGATCGCTCGCGGATCCCAACGAGCTGTCGCTGACGATCTCCATCGCCCTGCCCTTCGTGGTCGCGCTCGCCGTCCGCCGGCGCAGAGCGGTGCCGGCGCGCAAGGCGCAGGTGCTGTTGCCACCGTTGCTCGACGATGCGCTCCTCGGGCGCGTCGTGGGCTTTCTGCGCGGGCTGCCGGCGCTCGGAGCGCACGTGGCGGTCGCGGTGGCGGTGGTGCTCTCCAAGTCACGCACGGGGCTCCTGGTGTTCCTCGCCGTGGTGGGGATTCAGGCGATTCGCAAGCTCGGGGCTTGGGGGATCGTGGCCGGGTGCGTGGTGGGGCCGCCGATGTTGCTGCTCGGTGGGCGCAGCGGCGCGGAGGCCGACGACTCGACGGACGAGCGAGCGGAGATCCTGCGCGAAGCGTTCGAGCTCATCCGCGCGACGAAGGGGATCGGGCTCGGGGCCGGACAGTTCACCGATGCGTCGTCGATCGGAATGACCGCCCACAACGCGTACATCCTCGCGATCGCGGAGACCGGGCTCATCGGGTATCTGCTGTTCTGCTTCGGGCTGTATCTCTCGCTCAAGGTCCCGGCCGTGCTCTGGCTCGGCGAGAGGCGCCCGCCGGATGCCGACGTGGCTCGGTTCGCGCCGGCGATCACGGCCGCGATCGCGGGCGCGCTGCTGGGCATCACGTTCCTCTCGTGGACGTACAAGGACGTCCTGTACATGGTGCTGGCGTCGTCCACGGCGCTGTTTTCCGCGGCGCGGGCGCGTGATCCACGCTTTTCGGTGAAGCTCTCGTTGCGCGAGGCCGCGCTCGTGACGTTCGCGGCGATGGCGTTCCTCGTGGTCGTCTACGTCGGATCGCGGCTGCATCGCTGAGCGACGGCGTTCCGTGCACGCGGCGCGCGTCATGTGTCCCCAGCCTGCGCGCCGTCGCGAGCACGGGCATTGCCCAGGAGGGAGGCCTCCGCGCGGTGTCCCCGCCGTGCGCCACGAGAGATCGCATGGGAAGCCTGAGCACCGAAAGCACACCCCGGGAGCGGCTCGCGCGGATCGTGACGCTCCTCTCGCGCACCCGGATGTTCTGGCGGTCCGCGGCGGCGATCGCGGCGACGGGGCTCGTCATCTCGCTGGCGCTCGCGCTCCACGCGAAGCGGGTCTGGCGCAGCGAGACCACGGTGCTCTACCGCGACGGCGTGCAGCCGGCGATGAGCGACGGGGAGTCGGCGACCGCGCGCGCGGCGCGCCTCGGGCCGAAGCTGAAGGATCTGCTCTACGCGCGGCCGAACCTGGAGCAGGTCCTGCGCGAATACGATCTCTTCCCGGAGAAGACGCGGCGCTCGGTCCTCGACGGCGTCGAGGAGATGGTGCTCGCCACCGGGTTCCGCGCGCGCGCCAGCGACAGCTACGTGATCTCGTTCTCGTACGAGGATCCCGTGATCGCGCAGAAGGTCGCGGCGCGGCTCGCCGATCGGATGATCGACGAATACAACCGGCAGAACCTGGACACGGCCACGCTCACGCGGAACTTCCTCGGCCGCAAGCTGGAGGAGGCCACCGCGCGCGCGGACGACGCGAGCCGCGCGCTGGCCACGTTCCTCGCCGAGCATCCGCAGTTTCAATGGGGCGGCGCCGACTCGCCGTATGCGCCGGTGCCGGTGATCCCCGGCATGCCCGCGCCGCGTGCGATGGGGCCTCGCTCCACAGCCCCGGGCGATCCGACGCTGCGCGCGCTGGAGCGTGATCTCTCGCGCGTGGAGTCCGAGCTCGGGCCGAGCGCAGCGCCGGCTGCGGGCACGGCACCTCCGCAGGGCGCGCCGATCGCGGGCCCCACGAGCATCGCCGACGCGCAACGGCAGCGCGACGCGGCCGCGGCGGCGCTGTCGGCGGCCGAAGCGGGGCTGGCCGAGAAGCTCACGTCGGTGACGCCGGCGCATCCGGATGCCGTCTCGGGGCGAGCACGGGTCGATGCGGCCCGCAGGGCGCTCGCGGCCGCGGAGTCGACGCTCGCGCGGGCTCGCTTCGGCGCGGCGCCGGCAGGTCCGCGCGTGCCGCTCACGCCCGAGCGGCGCCGCGCATTGGAGCGCGAGCGCGCGGCGCTGCGCCGGCAGATCGAGGCTCGGCGCGCCGGTGCGCCGAGCGGGGAGCCGCGCTCAATCCCGCGCGCGGCGACGGCCGGCAGCCCCACGGACATCGTGGAGCTCGAGACCGAGTGGCACCGCCTGCGCATGGCGCTCGATCGCGCACGCGGTGAGCTCGGCACCATCCAACAGAACGCGCGCGCCGCCGATCTCTCGGCGGATGCGGTGGCCAAGCAAGGACACGAGGAGATGCAGATCCTCGAGCCGGCCTACGTGCCCACGCGGCCCGATCGCGGGCGCGGACGCGTGTTCTTCGCCGGCGCGACGATCGCGCTGTTCCTGGCGCTCGGCTACGCGGCGGCGCGCGTGCTGCTGAACGACACGCTCCTCGACGAGGGCGACATCGCGGCCATCGGCGGGCCTTTGGTGCTCGTGGCCATGCCGCACCTGCCGCCCGTGCGCCCGCGGCCGCCGGAGCGCGCCATCGTGCCGGCCGTGCAGCACGGCGACACGGAGGTAGACGATGTCGATCCACAGGTCTCCACCTCGGTGATCACGCCGCCGCCGACGCCGGAGGAAGCGCGCGGCGCGCTCGCCGTGCGCCCCGCGTCGCTGCGGAGAGGGCTCGTCCTGCGGGACGATCCGCGCTTCTCCCACGCCGTCGTGGAGGCGGTGTTCGACGATCCCGAGGTCGAAGTGATCGGCGCCGACGTCGATCCCGGCGTGCCCGCGCAGGTGTTGGCGAGCGCGCCTTCGGCGGCGCTGGGCGCGCTGCGTGTGCTCCGGCATCGGCTCGATCAAAAGCGCGGTGACGGCTCGTTCGTGGTGTCGGTGATGAGCCCAGGTCTTCGCGAGGGCAAGACCTCGCTGGCGCTGCGGCTCGCGCTGACGCTCTCGGAGTCGGAGCGGGCGCGCGTGATCCTGGTGGAGGGCAACTTCGAGCAGCCTCGCCTGGCCGCGGAGCTCGGCCTGCGCCTGCCGAAGGAGGCGAGCTTCTCGCAGCAGATCCGGGAGCGCATGAGCGGGCGCGGGATCCCGTGGGGCGTGGTGCGGCTCGGCGCGTCGCTGTCGCTCCTGGCGGAGCCGGATCGCGTGGCTGCGCACCCCGAAGCCATCCACTCGACGCATTTCGAAGCCGCGATCGGCGCGCTGCGACGCAGCTACGAGTACGTGATCGTGGATGGGCCGCCCATCGTGGGATCCGGCGACGCGAACGTGCTGGAGGCGGTCTCCGACGGTGTTCTGATCGTCGTGCGCGCGGCGGCGACGCGCGGCGCAGCGCTCACGCGGGCGACACAGCAGCTCGGCTCGTCGAAGGTGCTGGGCGCCGTGCTGAACGACGTGGCCGCGCCCAGCCTGGAGATGCTCCCGGCCGCGAGCGCGGCGACGGTGGCCTGAAGGCGCTCGCGACGTGCCTGAAGGCTTCCGCCACGGGCCGGAATGCCTCCGTCGCGGCTCGAGAAGCTTCCGCCGCGGGCCGGAAGGCTTCGGCTGCGGGCCGGAAGGCTTCGGCCGTGGGCCGGAGTGCTTCGGCTGCGCGCGGGAATGCTTCCGCCGCGCTCCAGAAGCTTCCGCCGCGGAAGAGAACGCGAATTTCTCGGGGAACGCAGGCATCGGCCAGAACCCGAAAATCGGCCCTCGGCAACCTCGACGCACGAAGGGCCGAAACTGTCGCCAGATCCGCCGCGGCGGAAGCACTCCAGCCCGCGGCAGAAGCGCTCCAGCCCGCGGCGGAAGTCTCCCGAGCGCGGCGGAAGCTTTTTCACCCGAACTTTGCCGGCGTTTTCGGCGAGCGGGCTACGCTTGGGGCATGGACCTCCGCGCCTGCCTGCTGGCCTTCCCGCTGCTCGCTGCCTGCTCCACCGGCCCGACGCCGGAGGGGACGACGCCGCCCTCGCCGACCACCTCGATCGCGACCGGCCAAGCCAGCGGGCCGGCATCGACTCCAGCCGCGACGCCGGCGGGACGATGGACGTCCGCTTCATGCGGCGCGCGTACGTACGAGCGGCGCCTCACGCTCAACCCCGATGGATCGTTCATCGCCGAGGATCGCGTGTCCCCCTGCCCTCCGGGCGCGGTGTGCGTGTGGGCGGGGATCGTGTTTCGGCGCGGCAAGTACACGATCGCGAACGGCGCGATTCAGCTCGCCGTCGAAGGCCCGACCGCAGGCCCTGGCCAGCCGTTGCCGTCGACGCTCACGATCGATCCGAACGGCGCGCCGGTGGAAGTGCTCGATCAAGGCACGCGCTGCACCTACGTGCGTGCGCAATGAAGGAGCACCAGATGTGACCGACGATGCTGCGACGAGCCGCGCATCACTGCGCGGCGCTCGCAACGCGAGGCCACGTCATCAGCGCTTCTTCTTGTCGTTCTTGTCGGCTGCGGCCGGAGCGATGGCGGTCGGCGGGCGATCGCTGATCACCGTCTTGCCTTCGCCCGACTCGACGTTGACCGTCATCGTGCGCGGGCCGGTGTCGTCGACGAAGGTGACGTCGTGGCTGCCGGGCGGGACCTTGTAGCCTTTGATCGGCGTCTTCCCCACGGGCTTGCCGTCGATCTTGACGTCGACCTCCGGGGTCGCGAGGACGTCGAGCGTCGCCGGCTCCTCGCGCTCGGGCGGGTCGGGCGTGGCGGTGGCGAGGGGCACGGCACCCTGCGCATCGGCAGCCGCGCCGCCGCACGCGACGACACCGGCGGAGATCGCGGCGGCGGGGAGCAGCGCTGCGATCAAGAGAAGACGGCCTCGATCGATCATGGGGGCGCCATGCTAGATCAGAGCGCGCGTTCCTCCGCCAGATAAAAACGCAAAGGCACAAAGACGCAGCGCACGAATCGGCCTGATTCTCCGCGTCCTTTGCGCCCGAAACGTCAGCGGCGGCGGCGCGAGGTGCGCCCTGCGCGCGCACGCCTCCGCGTCGTCGCGCCCACGAGCAGCGTCGTGGCCGCGATCCATGCGCCGTCCTCGGGCGCGGCTCGGACACCGCATGCACATCCAGCCTTGGGTGGTACGCGGGCCGGTGGATCCGCGCGCCCCGGCTCGGGCACGGTCGCAACCGGCGCGATGGGAGCACCTGCGTCCGACGCGCCGCCGCTCGGCCCCGGCGTGTTGCCCGCGTCCGCCACACCGGCGTCCACGGCGCCTGCGTCCGCCGCGTCGGCGGTGCATGCCGCGGGACGTGCCAAGAGCCATTGGAGAACCTGTTTCGCGCGACCGGCCTGGAGCGTGCCGAGGATGCCCTCGTGGGTGACACCGGGCAGCGATTGCCAGACCACCTCGTGGCCGCCGCATTCATCGTAGTAGGCGCGGAGCGGCGCGGTGTACGGGACGATCATCGGATCGACGCTGCCGATGGTGAAGAGCACCGGGACCTTGCATGCTGGGCACGCTCGGCCGTAGGGCGCGCCGCCGGCGATGTGTGCGACAGCCGCGAAACGCAGGGGATGCGTGGGCACGTACCAACCGAGGTAGGTGGCGCCGCCGCTGTAGCCGGCGGCGTAGACGCGCGCCGGATCGATCAGCCAACGCGCCGCGACGGCATCGATCAAGCTGCCGAGCCAGCGCTCGTCGTGCCGAGCATCCTGCAGCCATTGCCAATAGCTGCCGGCGGCGCAGCCATCCTCGCGGGGGCAGCGCGGCGCGAGGAGGATGACGCCGGCCTCGTCGCAGGCGGCTTGAAACGCGCGCACCAAGGGGACCATGGCGCCGCCGTCCCCGTGGAGCGCGACGAGGAGGGGGCGCGGGCCTTCAGGCAAGCGCGCGGGCACGTGCACCACGCAGCCGGGGCACGGGAACGAGGGCGGCGGGGCAGACACGCTCCCTGGGGCCGCGAGCGCGAGGCGAGGCCCGGCCGCGCCGAGAGATACGAAGAAGACCGCCGTCGCGAAGGTGAAAGCGCGGCGCATGCGGGCCTACTATCGCACGGGCGCGCTGCGGGCTGGAAGCGCTGGGCCGCCGGGCACGGCCGGTGTACCGGACGGACCCTGGCTGCGGAGGAGGATCGATCCCTCCTGAGGCTCTTCACGAATCCGTGACCGCACCGACGCCACGCCGAGGTACGCGGCGCCACGCACGGACAAATTGTGTAAGCTGCCGCCCGGTGAACGAGCGCAATCTCTCCCGCGGACTCTCGACGAGCGTCGTCGACGCGCTCAAGGCGCACGGCCACATCCTCGTGGTGAAGGGCGGAGCCGCGGCGCTCGCGCGCGAGCTGGACGAGATCATCGCGCCGGCGCTCGCCGTCATCGAGCCGCACATCGAGCCGCGCGGCCCCATGTCGGACGAGCCCACGAGCACGTTCGGCAGCGACGCGATCGATCAGGCCGTCGAAGAGCTGGTGGCGCGGCTCGCCCGCGCGCTGATGAGCTCGGATCACGTCGAGGATGTCTTCGCGGAGGACGGCGTCATCCGGCGCGACATCTTCCGCACCGTCCAAGCCGGGCTGCTCACCCCCGCGGCGCACCTCGGCGAAGATCGCACCACGGTGACCGTGAAGCTCGACACGCTCGGGTACGTCGCCGCGACGGTGAGCAAGCGTGCCGACGCGGCCACGCTCCGGCAGGCGCTCGATCGCGCCGCGGCGGTGACGCATGCGCGCTTCACGGCCTACAGCCCGGAGCTGCGTGAGGCCACGTTCCGCATCGACGGCGGCGGTGACGACGAGCGACTCGATCTCGAGGAGGCCGTCGCCGACGAGCTGGCCGACCTCGCCGAGCAAGGCGTGACCCCGCTGCCCACGCTCGAGCGCCGGATCGACGTCGGCCGCGCGCTGGCACCCGCCGAGCAACGCGCGGCGCGGCCTCGCATCGACGCGGCCGCCGAGGCGACGCTCCTGCGTTCGGGCTACGCGGCCACGTGGGATTTCGCCGATGCGCGCACGGTTCGCGTGACGTTCACCCCGCTGTCCGATCAGGACGCGCACGGCGTCGATGCGCCGGCCGCCGCATTCGGGCGGGAAATCGGGGGGATCGTGGGCGCGGGCAAGCCGCCGGCAGAGCCCGAGGCCGCGCGCCCGGCGATGCTCGAAGCGCCGCCCGTCGCGCCCGAGCCCGAGCCCGAGCCCGAGGAAGAGACGAAGGCTCCGCGCCGCAAGGTCACGAAGACGAAGGAGCCTTCTGCGCCCGCGCAAGCGCCCAAGCGCGCAGCGAAAGAGGCTGCGGAGACGCCTGCGCCGAAGCGGACGAAGCGCGCCGCCGAGCCTGCTCCCAGCGTGGAAGAAGCGCCCGCACCCAAGCGGAAGCGCGCCGCCGAGGCGCCGCCGTCGGCCGCCAAGAGCTCCTCGCCGTCGCGACGCGAGACGGCGAAGGCCGCGGCGCCGCGCTCCTCTGCCAAGCGCACCGCCGCGAAGTCGAAGACGACCGCGAAGAAGGGCTGATCCGCGCGAGGACGGCTTGCCGGCGATTTCCGCGCCGGCGCGCGATGTCCCGCGTATCATCGACCAGCGTTGAAATGGCTTCGATACCGATGACGATCCGGCTCTCCCGGCTCGGGCTGAGCGCTGCGCTCGCCGGTGCCTTCGCGGCATGCAGCTACCCGACGTTCACCTATGGGACGGGCGGCAACGGAGCCGGAGGCGATGGCACGGCTTCCTCTTCCGCAAGCTCGTCCTCGTCGTCGGAGAGCTCGAGCTCGGTGAGCAGCAGCTCGAGCAGCACCGGCGGGCCCGTGAAATGCCGGCTGAAGCACGACGCGGAGGACTGCAAAGCCGGCGAGCGCTGCACCATCGTGGACCCGAGCACGGGCAACACCCAGTGCGTGCCGCTCGCGGCGAGCACGTACAAGCCTTTCGCCGCCTGCACCACGGACGACGCCTGCCCCGCCGGCACTTGGTGCGACTCGCGCACGGCGACGTGTGCGCCCTTCTGCGAGTCCTTCCAGGACTGCGGGAGCGGCGACTGCGTAGCCGCGAAGAACTACGACAGCGCCAGCATGACGACCCACACCGTCCCCGGCGCGACGGTGTGCACGGCCAACTGCGATCCTGCGAGCGCGACCTCGTGCGGACCGGGCGCCGCGTGCAACTACGACAACAACGCCGGCTCGTTCGACTGTTTCTATTCGCTGAACAAGGCCGCGGGGAGCGACTGCGAGTTCGGCGATTGCGCGCCGACGCTGGTCTGCGGCTCGCAGTGCCTCAAGTGGTGCCACCCCGTCGAGGACTTCTCCAGCGAATGTCCCAACGCCGGGTACTGCAATCAGTTCACCAACCTGACGCCGACGTACAACGGATCGAAATACGGCTTCTGCACGCCCTGAGCCCTCGGCTCGGGGCGTGAACGGAAGCAGCGCGGCTCAGCGACCGCGGGTGCGCGCGACGCGCGGGTCTTCGTAGACGACGATCACCGGCACTCCATCGAGCCCACCGATGTACGCGGGGCGCAGCGTGCCGAAGGCCACCCAGTTCTGGTACTCCTGCCCGAGCATGTGCTTCTCGTGGTGGTAGAGACCGAAATCGGCGCCCGCGATCGACCACACGCCGCGGATGTCTTTGCGCAGGCTGCCGTCACGCTGGAGCATGTCCCACGACGGGTGCGCAGTGTCGTGGATGTACACGGACCCACCGCGCGGAGCCTCGGTGTTCAGGAACGGCGTCACCGCGCCGGTCGTGTAGCCCAGAAGGTGCGGTTCAAGCCGAGTGAGGCCGCGCCCGCCGCGCCGCCGACAATCGGCGTGTATGCGGAGAGGCCCCATGGATGCGAGCGCGCGGTCTCCACGAGCGGCGCGGCGACCACGGCCACGCCGAAGATCGTAGCTGCGGCCCATGAGCTCGCAGCGAGCGTTCGCAGCGCGACGCGACGGCGCCGCAACCGGAACAGCTCGCGGCGCGCGGCCCGCACGACAGCGTCGAAGCCCACGCCCGCGAAGAGCGCGAGGAATGGATACGCCGTCATCCAATGCTTCGTGCCGCCGAAGATGGGCGTGCGCGGCGAGAGCCATGCGGCGTAGTTGACCAAGAGGCAGAGCAGCCAAAGCAGATCGGTCGCCGTCGGATCCACCACGCGCGCCGCGCACGCACGACCGCGCAGGCGATCCACCACGCCGCCAATCCACAGGCGACCGCGCACCGCGAGCCCGACCACGAAGAGCACCAGCGTGATACCAGGCACGGTGCCCAGCGTCATGAGCCACGCGTATCCCCTCGGCATGGGCGCAACCCAGTAGTTTTTGCCGAGGAATTCCATGTTGTAGTACTCGTGGTTCAAGTGGAAGAGCGCGTACTCGCGCACGCGCGCGATGGGGTCGCGCCAGATCCACGGCCACAGCGCCCAGAAGACCAGCGGGCCGACGATCCCCATCGCGGCAAGCGCTGCAAACGCACGCCGGCGCACCGGCGCGATCACCGATGGGCGGGGCAAGAGCTCGCCGAAGCGTGTCCGGCCGAGCGCGCTCCACGCGTGCAGCGCGACGAAGTGCGCCGTGCACGCGATGGGCAAGAACCACGAGTTGTGCTTCGTATCGAGCGCGAGCCCGAAGGCGACGCCGGCCGCCAGCGGCGCGAGGACACCACCGCGTCGCAACGCGCGCCAATACGCGTACGCGCCGAGCGTCCACATCGCGACGATGGGGATGTCGAAGCAGGCGAGGTGCGCTTGGAAGAACACCCGCGGCATCAGCGCGAAGGCGAGCGCGGCGGCGATGCCGGTGACGCGCCCGCGGGCCTCGGTGCCCCAAAGGTAGATCACCGCCACGGCGAGGCCGGCGAGCACCATCGCGGGGAAGCGGTAGCTCGTCCCCTCCATCGCGAAGAGGTGCCACTTCTTTTGCAGGAAGGTGCTGGAGAGGGCGAAGAGCGATTTGATCAACGCCGGGTGCTCGTGGTTCGCGCTCCACGCGAGATCGACGGCGCGCCGATCGAGCGCGGCGCTCGGGCTTTGGAGGAGCTGCTCGAACCAACGGCCGTACGAGCCGGCGGCTTGGAAGTAGAAGCCCTCGTCGCGGGCGTAGCCGAGATCGCGCACGGTGCGCAGAAGCCACGCGACGTAGCCGGCGCCCAACGTGAGGGCGATGCCGAGGTCTTCGATCTTTCGCGTCCGCGCCGCGCTCATCGGGAGTCCGCCTCGAAGCAGAAGTGTCGGTCACGGTAATTGGGCGACGAGACCGCGAATTCGACGGTGGCCGCGCGCGTGCCCGCATGGCGGCCGAGCGGCATCTCGAAGGCCGACCAGCCATCGCCGTCGCGGTGCACGACGCTGCCCACGGTGTCGCCGTCGACGCGGACCGTGAGCGTGATGGGCGCGCCCTTCTTCTCGCGTTCGATGATCCAATAGAGGCCGCCGTGACCGCGGATCACCTGACCGAGCGGCACGTCGCGGAAGCGCGTGACGATCTCGCCGCGCGCGAAGGGATGCGACCAGAGGCAGCGGCGCGGCCGGAACTCTTCGTCCGCGATCACGGTGGCGCTGACGTTGAAGAAGACACCGCCCGGACACTCGAAGCGCGCCGTCGGAAACGTGGGGTGCCCCCCGAGCCCGCCGGCCGCGATGGGAGCGTGCGCGCTCCAGTTGCACACGACCGGAGGATCGGTGCCGCGCACGTCGACGACCGCCGGATCGAGATGATCGACGAAATCGTAGGTGACGTGCGCCGGCGCTGGGTTCTCGAGGCGCCGCAGCAGGAAGCGACCAACCTCGCGGCGTTCGATCTCGCGGAAGCCACGGGTCTCCTCGGCGTGGGCTCCGAGCACGGAGATCTCGAGCGCGTGCGCATAGCGCGTGACGTCCGGGCGGGCCTCGTCACGCAGAGGCATCAGCTCGTCGCCGAGCGCGCGACGTGCCGCCGGATCGGCCCACGCCGGCGCGACGATCACGAGATCGCCGGGCTGCTTCATCGCGCGCACGCCGTCCGTGATGCCGTACCAGTCGTCGAACGAAGGAGGCCGCTTGGCGAACCAGAAATGACCCCCGAGCTCGGCGAGGCCGAGGAGCGGGACGGCGACGAAGGCCCAGCGAAGGAGCTTCACGAGACCACCGTTTCGGCGCGCTCGCGACGGCGCAGCACGACGAGGGCTCCGAGCGTCAACGCGCCCACGAGCACGCCGGCGCCGAGGTACGGCGGCCGATACGAGAAGGTGACCTTGGCGGCGCCGCCGCCTAGGCGCGTCGCGACCGCGTCGTGGTGCGCGACGACCGAGCCGGTGGAGGATCGCCAGCCTTCATCGAAGTTCATGTTGTACACGAGCAGCGAGCCGGCCTCGGCGCCGTCCACTTGGATGTCGACATGGTTCGGGCTCCAGCCCACGACCTTCGCCGTGGCGGACGAGCGGGCCCCATCGGGCAGGACGACGTGGGCCTCGCCGCGATAGTCGGGCGATCGCAACGGACGCGCGCCTTTGCGATCGAACGGCGGCGTGCCGTAGCAGTTGATCACCCCGGTGTTGCCGAGCATGGCGAGGTACATCGGGCCGGCCCAGTCGCGGCGCTTGTATTGGAACGGCGGATCCTGCTCGAAATGAAACGCTCGGTTTTGCGGGATGTTGCTCGGCGGCACCATCCACATCGCGGCGGCCATCGGCTTCTGCGCGACGAGCGCGATGTCCACGGCGAGCGGAAACAGCGCGACGGCGAGCGCCGCGTCCAGCCATGGCAGCGACGCTCGCCGCCGCGCGACGAAGCGCCCGATGCCGGCCGCCGCGACGAGCCCGAAGACGAGCACCGCCGTGTAGAGGAAGCGCGACGGCACGTGCTGCGAGCGGAACACGGGCGCGTGCTTGTGCAAGAGCGCCCACGGCGCCTCCGGGTGGAAAGCCCCGAAGCCGAGCACGAGGAACAGCATGCCGACCGCTTTGAGCACGGCCTCGCGCCGCCCTTGCACGAACAAGATGCCGGCGAGCAACACGAGCGCGCCCGGCGCGCCGATGTACATCCCCCACTCGTGCCAGCCATAGGGCCGCACGGGCGCCGGCCGTGAGTAGAACGCTTGATCGTGCGACGTGAGGAGCGTGACGAGCGAGCCGAGATCCAGGCTCTCCGTCGACTCGATGAGGCGCGGCGCCTTGCGGAAGCCATCGAGCAACGGGAGCAGCTTCGGCGCCGAGAGGCCGACGCCGAGCACACCGAGGATCGCGAGCGTGACGAGCGGTCGCGCCGATCGCTCCGTCAGCGCGAGGAGCGACGCATACACGCCGAGGAGGAGCACCGTGTGCGGCAACGGATAGATGCCGCCGGCATAGACGAGCATGGCGATCGCCACGCCGCCGCCGGCGAGATCGAGGACGCGTCGCTCCGGCAAGCGCGCCCGCTCGAAGAAGAACAAGCACCAAGGCATGAACGCATAAGCGAGATGCCAAGTGTGCCCGGCGGCCGCTTGGAGCGCCCAGCGCCCGTTCACGGCCCACAGCACCGCGACGAGCGCCCGCGCCGCTCGGCTCTCGGTGTAGCGCGACGCGGCCGCCCACGCGCCGGCCGCGCCGAGCACGGCCATGCCGATCACCTCGACCCGGAGCGCGACGCTGAGCGGCAGGAGCAGATACGCGGGCAGAAACGGCGAGACGAGGATGGTGTCCGCCTCGACATAGCCCCACGCCGGGAAGCCGCCGCACGCATACGGATTCCACCCTGGGAGCTCGTGGTGACGAAGCAGCGACGTCAGCACGAGATACCGATGCGACGTCTGCGCGTCCCAGTCGTGGAAGCCGAAGGTCGACAGGTCTCGAAGCCACGGCGCCATCACCAGCGCGATCATGGTGGCGACGGCGAGCCCACCCAGGATCGCGGCGGCCGCGCGAGGTCGATCACGCATGAGCTCCGCCCACGTGGCGCGGGCAGCGTGTAGGGCGCGGGCGGCGAAAGACTCCTGCTTCACGGGGCGGCGGACGGTAGCACCGGCGGCGCGCGCGTGGCGAGAGGGGCTATGGCCTACTGGGCCGCCTTCTTCTCCGCCGATTCAGCGAGGCGTCGCACGAGCGCGTTGTGCCAGGTGATGAGGTTGCGCCGCCCGAGCGTGCCGAGGCCCAATCCATCGTAATTTCGAGCCCCGGCGCGTCGCAGCCGCTGCACGGCGCCCACGCCCCGGAGCGCCGCCGGCACCATCTTGACGACGCGCAGGCCCGTGCCGCGCACGGGCACGATCCACGATCCTCTAGCGAGCGGGAACAGATCGTCGAACGCAGAGAGCCCTTCACCGACCTCCGCCGCCGTCATGCCCGTTTGCGCGCCCAGGAGCGCGAGCTCTTCCCGCGCACGATCGGCGCGGTAGAAACCGCCGAAGCCCCACAAGAACACCTGCCACAAGAGCGCGTAGCGCCGAAACGCGGGCCGCGCGCGCACGCGGCGCAGGCCTTCGAGGAAGGTCGCCGGAAGGGCCGCGAGCGCCTGCGCGGGGAGCTGCCCGGCTTCGTCGAGGCACGCGAGATCGATGGTCGCCTTGAGGATCGCGAGCCGCGCGCGGTGCTCCACGTAGAACGATCCCTGCAGCAGCGGGTGCTTGCCCTCGTACATCGCCTCGACGAGGAGGCGCACGGCGCCCTCGGGAACGGGCCCTTCGGAAGCTTCTGCGAACGGCTCGCCGGCGCTCTCGCGCGCGAGCGTGAGCGAGAGCTTGGGGTGGCTGCGGTACGCGGCGTACAGCCGGCGGAGCCGCTCGTCGACGTCCTTGAGGAAGAAGACGTGGTCATTGATGAGATCGTGATACGCGAGCACTTCCTGCGCACCTCGGCGATCCTCGTGCGCGCGCCGCACCGCGCGCACGCCGTCGAGCAATGCGCGCTCGACCGCAAACGCGAGCCTGAAGACGTCGAGCAAGAGCGGGTCGCGCAGCGGGCGGAAGCCGCGCGCGCCCAGGATGCCTCCGGGGTTTTGGAAGTCACCGAGATCGACGAGCTCGACGCCGAGCGCCGCGACGGTGCGCGCCATCCTCTCCACGTCGCGAGCGCCGGCACCAGGCGGCTCTTTGACGAAGAACCCTCCGCGATCGATGCCGAGGTACGCCATCCACCCGGCGACCTTGAAGATGTCAGGGAAGCCCCACCGTCCGCCCTTGGCCTCGGCGAGCACCGCTTCCGGGAGCGGTCCATCGTAGCTCGTGGCGACGGCATCGAGCTCGAGCACGTCCACGACATCGCGCTGGCGAACGTTCTTTTCGACGTAGTAGCCAGCCGCCTGGAACAGGCCGGCGACGTAGTCTTCGAGCTGGTTTCCCGCCTCCGGTACGCGCGGCAATGCAATCGTCGCCATGCTCGGACAATGCCCCGTTCGTCGAGGATACACGACGCGCCTCTCGCGCTCACACCCCTCCTCGCTTTTCCCCTTGCTCTACTGTGAAAGTCTTCTCTACGATCAACCGGTGTGATCACGTAGGTGGTGATCACGAATTGGAGTTGGCCCCACCGCGGCTCCGGATCTTCCAGCGCGCTGACGCTCCGTCATGCATGCGCACCGGATCGCTCCGCGCGGGCTGCAATGCATCTCGGGCTCGCCGGAGAGTGGTGGAGTCGAGCGTGCCAGGCTACCCTCCGCGCATGCGCTTGCTTGCTCCGTCCCACCGCTTCTTCGGTCTCGCCGTCCTCGCCGCGATGGTGAGCACCTTCCCTCTCGCCGGCGGCGGTTGTGGTCGTTCGGCGTGCTTCGTCTTCAGCCAAGGTGAGTACGACGTCCATTCCGCATGTCCCCCGATGAAGAGCGCGCTCGCGCACTTCACCGACACGAGCTGCCCAGGCCCAGTGATGTCGGTCGACGGTGATGGCGCCTTCACCTTGAACGAGTCGGATCCGGATCAGAGCCTCTGTTGCTATCCGGTCACGCAACAGCACATCGATCCCGAGATCTTCGACACGGACTGCACGCCGCCCGGGACCGGCGGGGGCAGCGGCATCGGCGGCGGATTCAGCAGCACCGCGATCGCGGTGGGCGTGGGCGGCGGATTCATGGGCTGCGTCACGTGCAGCCAGCTTCTCGGCGGAGTGGCCGCCGATCCCAACCTCGCGTGCTCCACGCAAGCCACCATCGCTTGGCAAGATCTCCAGGCGTGCGGCTGCGCTGCAGAGAACGCTTGCGTCAAGGTGTGCGAGCTCAACCTTTGCAAGAACGCCCCTGTAAGCAAGGAATGTCGGACCTGCCTCGCGGACGCGGCCACGAGCGGCTGCGACGAGGAGATCATCGCCTGCCAATCCAATTGAGCCGGAGGGCTTCCACGTCGCACGGCGACCCGTGATAAGACGTTCGGCGATGACCCAGCCCGCCGAGCTCTCCCCTACCCTCGCGGCCGTCCTCGCGACGCACGCTCCCGTCACCGAAGCCCCCGGCATCATCGAGCCCGCCGGAGAGGCCGATGCGGCAGCGCCGCCTCCGAAGGCCTCGCACGACACGGCGGCGCCGAAGGCGCTCATCGATTTCATGCTCCAGGGTTGGACGCCGCCGACGGCCGGCCTGCCCGATCCGATCGAGCACCACGAGGCCTTCGCCAAGCGTCGCCGCGCGCTCTCCGAGCGCTTCGCGGGGGACACGCTGATCATCCCCGCCGGCCACCTCAAGGTGCGATCCAACGACACGCACTATCCATTCCGGCCGAACAGCGATTTCTACTACCTCACCGGCAACCGCGAGCCCGACTGCGTGCTCGTGCTCGAGCCGCTCGCCGACGGCGGGCACAAGCACGTGCTCTTCGTCGAGCCCAACCCCGGCCGCTCCGATCCGACCTTCTTCACCGATCGCGTCAAGGGTGAGCTCTGGGTCGGCGCGCGCCTCGGCGTGCCCGAGAGCCGCGCGCGCTTCGCCGTCGACGAGTGCCGTCCCATCGCCGATCTCGCCGCCTACGTGGCCGCGCTCGCCGATCGGAGCGCGCGGCCCACGCGTGTCACGCGCGGCTTCTCGGCGATCATCGACGGCACCCTCGCCGAGGACGAGCGCGACGCCGAGCTCACCACGACGCTCGCGGAGATGCGGCTCATCAAGGACGAGGTCGAGGTCGCCGAGCTGCGCGCGGTGATCGATGCCACGAAGCGCGGCTTCCAGGACGTCATCCTGCGCCTGCCCAAGGCGAAGAGCGAGCGCGAGGTCGAGGGCGTCTTCAACATGCGCGCGCGTGTCGAGGGCAACGACGTCGGCTACGGCACCATCGCCGCTTCGGGGCACCACGCCTGCACGCTGCACTACACGCAGAACGACGGCCGCATCGCCGCGGACGACCTGCTCCTGCTCGACGCCGGCGTGGAGGGCAACTCGTTCTACACCGCCGACATCACGCGCACGCTCCCCATCTCGGGTCGCTTCAGCAAGGCGCAGCGCACCATCTATCGCCTCGTCTACAAGGCGCAGAAGGCCGCCTTCGCGATGGTCAAGCCCGGCAACGACTTCATGGATCCAAACCGCGCGGCCATGCAGGTCCTCGCCGAGGGCCTCGCCGAGCTCGGCATCCTCAAGACCACGGCCGAGCACGCGTTGAAGGACGAGCACCAGTTCTACAAGCGCTACTCGCTCCACAACGTGAGTCACATGCTCGGCCTCGACGTCCACGACTGCGCCAAGGCGCGACAAGAGGCTTACAAGCTCGGCAAGCTCGCGCCGGGCATGGTGCTCACCGTGGAGCCCGGCCTCTATTTCCAGAAGGACGATCTCACCGTCCCCGAGGAGTATCGCGGCATCGGCGTGCGCATCGAGGACGACGTCGTCGTCACCGAGAACGGATACGAAAACCTCTCGGCCCACATCCCGAGCCACGTCGACGACGTCGAGGCTTGGATCGCCCGTCTCTGGAAGAAAGCCAAGAAGCGCTGACGTCCTCGTCGATCGCGCCGCTGCGATCGAGACCGGGCCCATCGTGATCACGCTGGGCCCCGCACGCGCCCACGCCGCGTTCGCGGGCGCGTCGTCGGGGTCTGCTCACCCTCGTGTCACCTCGAGCGCGCGCAGGGCCTCCACGAGCCGCTGCACGTCGGAATCGGTGACGTAGATGGGCGTCGAGACGCGCAACAAACGGGCGGGAGGTGCCGGCCAGGGAAAGACTGGGATCTCGATGCGGAAATCCCTGAAAAGGGCCTCCTGCAAAGGGTCGAAGGGGCTCTGGTCGCCCGAGACGTCCGCAGCGGCCGACACTGGCACCGACGCCATCGAACCCAGCATCTCGTCCGGCGAGGGCGGATCGATCCCGACCGCGGCGCACACCGCTCTTCGGGCCTTCACGGCGGCCGCGTGCCCGCGCGCCATCAGCTCGGGAATGCCGCCCGGCACGAGCGCGGCGAGAAAGCGAAGCGCGTCCGGCACGCACAGGAACGCGGTCGGATCCACGGTCCCGATCCAATCGAACTCCAGCCGAAAACGCGATCGATCCACGCGCGGCGAGTTGGCGCCGTGGCTTATCGCGAGCGGCCGCACGCCCGCCTGCCGATCGCGGCGCACGTGGAGAAACGCGGCGCCTTTCGGGGCACAGGTCCACTTGTGGAAGTTGCCCGTCGTGTAGGCCGCGCCCACCGCATCGACGTGCATGGGCAGCATTCCCGGCGTGTGCGCGGCGTCGACGATGGTGTCCACCCCGCGCTCCGCGAGCGCGGACACGATGCGATCCACCGGGAAAACAAGCGCGGTTGGGCTCGTCACCTGATCGATGAGCGCGATCTTCGTCCGCGGCGTCACCGCCGCGAGGACCGCCTCCACGACCGCATCCGGCCCTGAAATCGGAAACGGCACCCGCGCCACGACGACCTTCGCCCCCGCACGCGCCGCCGCATGATCCAGCGCATTCTTGCAGGCGTTGTAGGCGTGATCCGTCGTGAGCAGCTCCTCTCCCGGCGCGAAATCGAGCGAGCGAAGCACCGTGCTCACGCCCGCGGTCGCGTTGGGCACGAACGCCAGATCGTCCGCGTCGGCGCCGACGAACGCCGCAATCTCCCCGCGCGCCTCGTCGTAGAGCTTCTCCAGCTCCCCCACGAAGAAGCGCACCGGCTCCCGCTCGATGCGCTCGCGCATCGCCCGCGCCGCCTCCAGCACCTCGCGCGGACAGGCCCCGAACGAGCCGTGATTCAGGAACGTCACCTCGGGATCCAGCGCCCAGCGCCCACGCAGCTCGTGTCCCATCCCCGCACGCTACTGCACCCGCCCGCACCGCTCCACCCCGCCAAACCCCGCCCCACGCGCGCCCGGGCATCACCCCGCAAAACGCGAAAACCAGCGAAGCATCGTTCCACCGCCCTTCACGAGACGGGCATCGACGCGCGCATGGCCGCAGATGAGACCAGGCCCGCAACAAGCACAAAACCCGGCAAAACATCGCTCCGCCGACGCTTCTCAGCTCGTGCGTCGAAGCACCGCCGGCCTAGCTGAGACGAAGCTCCACGTGGCCCCAAAACGGCAGCTGCATGCCGCGGAAACGCGAAAGCCGGCGAAGCATCGCTTCCGCCGGCCTTCACGAGACAGCTTCTGCGTGACCGTTGCTCAGCGCCTAGAAACACGAAAGCCGGCGAAGCATCGCTTCCACCGGCCTTCATGAGATAGCCACCAGGGCTTCTTCGTGAGCGTCGATGGGGCCGGGGCCCCATCGACCCACGAAACAGCGGCCCCATCGATCAACGTGAACCGGAGCGGGAGACGGGATTTGAACCCGCGACGTCAACCTTGGCAAGGTTGCACTCTACCACTGAGTTACTCCCGCAATTCCGAGCCATCCAGCCTGCAAACCAAGCTCGATGGATCGTGCTCGGCACGTGCATCGCTGCACGGTCCGGGCACAAAACGCGAAGGCCGGCGAAGCATCGCTTCCACCGGCCTTCGTACGACAGCCACCAAGGGCCTCTTCGTGACCGTTGATGGGGCCGGGGCCCCATCAACCAACGTGAACCAGAGCGGGAGACGGGATTTGAACCCGCGACGTCAACCTTGGCAAGGTTGCACTCTACCACTGAGTTACTCCCGCGAGCTGCGTCGCAGCCTGCGCTGAGCAGGTCGGGCAGAGCCCGATTCTGTTCAGGTCGCCTCCGTGGTGATGAGCCCCGAGCGGCGACGGGGCCTTGGTACCCCCCACGTAGGGGTCTGTCAAGCGCGCGGATCAAAAAGAATACAAATGCGTCAATTCTACTAAGGCCCGGACGGTTGCCAGCCGCTCACGGTCGAGTATGGTTGCTCCTAACGCACCGTGCCCCCACGGCTTCAGCCCTGGGCGGCTTCGCGCGGAAGGCACCTTGGGGGGTGATCGCGCGGTCAAGCGACGGCGAAGGCCATCGCTGCTTGGTCGGAAGCTCAGGAGGAGGGACGGTTCGCGTTCTGGGGGGAACATGAACGAACATCAAGCTTTGAGGATCAGCGGCAACGACCCGGCGCCCGTGGCGCCCTTCACGCAAGGACAGAAGGAGTATCGCTCCGGTGTCTTCGCGAAGGCCCGGCGCGACGGCAGCGGCGGGTGGGGGCTTGTTCTCGTGGACCTCGCGGAGCCGCCGCGCACCGTCACGCTGGCCGATGGTGCCGTCGTCGGCGCGGCCTCGCGTGATGCACGCATCGAGGGCGCTGGCATCGCGCCCGAGCACATGCGCGTCAGCGTGCGCTCCGACGGCTGCTACCTGGAGGATCTCGGCTCGACGGACGGCACGTTCGTCGGCGGCGTGCGCGCGCGGCGCATCAACGTGATGCACGGCGACGTCGTGCGCCTCGGGCGTCAGCTCGCCATCTTCGTCGAGCGTGATCTCACGTCGTACGTCGGCCCGGTGGAGCGCTCGGGCGCGCTCGTTCACGGCCCCAAGCAGCGGCGCGATTGGATCGGGCCGATCCTCGAGCTCGCGCGGAGCGGCTCCTGCGTCTGCATCGAAGGCGGGCCCGGCGTCGGCAAACGCACCCTCGCTCGCCTCGCCGCTTCCCTGCGCGAGGGCGCGGGTGAGGTCGTCGTCGTCGACGGCGCCGCGGAAGGCAAGCCCGTCATCCCGCCTGGTGCGCGCCCCGCAACGTGGCTCGTGCTCAACGCCGACAAGGTGCCGCGCCCGCTCCAGCTCGAAATCGCCCACGCGGTCGGTCGCGGCGGCGGCGCGTCGATCATCGCCACCACCAACCAGCCGCTCGATCGGGCGACCGGTGACGGCGCGATCGCGCCCTGGTTCGCCACGCTCTTCTCGGGCAAGCGCATCACGGTGCCCTCGCTCGACGCGCGCCGGGAGGACATCCTCCCCATCGTCCACGACATCGCCGAGCGTCGCGCGATCCCGATGGATCGTCTCACGCCCGAGTTCCTCGAGGCGCTGGTTCGGTCCGGTTGGCCGGGCGGCGTCCCGCAGCTCGAGCAGACGCTGGTCTCCGCGCTCGAAGCGACGCCCGAAGGCCCGCTCGCGGTGAGCTCGATCTCGGCGGCGCTCTCGCGGCCGATGCGCGTGAAGCCCTCGCTCCCGCCGTCGACCGATCCGTCGCTCGCGCGCGCTCGTTTGGAAGACGCGCTCGCCCGCGCCAATGGCTCGGTCGCGTCCGCCGCGCGCGCGCTCGGCATGTCGCGGCAGGCCATCTACCGCGAGGCCGATCGCCTCGGGCTCGACATCGCGCGCCGCAAGGCGGGCCGGAGCTGAAGCTCCGTCCGCGCGCGCGTCACGACGCCCGCCGAGCCCTCACGTGAGCCTGCCGGGCAGGCGCGGCGCATCGTTCGAGCGCTCGTCGCGCGGCCACCGCACGCAGCGCCGCGGGCCCGCGCATCGCGACGCCATCTTCCAGCAACCGTGAGGGCAGCATCGGCTGCCCTCATCGAGTGAGGGTCACGGCGCTCAATGCCGCACGCCGACGACCCTCCATCCACCGTCGCGCAAAAGGAGGTGAGCCTCCATGGCGCGCGGCGCGGCTCGACCGTCACGAACGGCGGTCGCGCGCAGCACCAGGTACGACGGCGCCTTCGCCGGCAGTGGGATCACGACACGCGCGCCTTCGGCCGGGACGTCGGCGACGTCCACCACGCGCTGGCCGTGGTCGTCGACGATCTCGATCCGATAGCGCGTCACCGCGCGCGACACACCGCGCGCGATCGCTTCGTCGCGCAGCACCAGCGCGGTCGCGTCGATCCGATCCACCTCGGCCGGCGTCACCGCCGCGAACGCGCGGCGCACCACCGCGTTGCGGCGGGCCTCCAAGAGCTCGCCGAGGCGCGCGTGCGCCGTGCCGTCGGAGAAGCGCCCGGCCGTGAGGGCCGCCACGATCGTGTCGTGAGGGATCGCCTCGATGCGCTTCCCGATCCAGTATCCGTCGCTCGGTCGCATTCGATCGATCGGCTCGAGCGGCGGCGAGGTCTGGAACGGCGTGCGCGCGAGCGTCGGTGGAAATTCGCCGATCGACGGCCAGCGCGTTTGGGTCGGGGTCACCTCCGGCGCGTAGATCCCGAGCGTGCCCATCGTCACCCAGATGTTGCGGCCCGCGAGATCGGCGTCGTCGTCGCGCGGCCGCTCCGGGCGCACCACCGCATCGGCCCCCAGCGCGCCGCTCAAGTCCACGACCCAATGCACCACGTGGCCCTTGCCGGGCTTGCCCGTGTACGCGTCGCGCAGCACCCCGCTGCCGAGCCGCGACACACCGAGCCACTCGAACACCGGACCGAGCGCGCGCAGCGAGCGGCGGTCGAGGTGCGGCACGCGATCGTTGCCATCGTCGGCGCGGCGATCGAGCGCGTGCGTCGGCCCCAGATCCACGCCGATCGGCCAGCGCACGAAGCCCACCCGATAGCGCCCGTTCACGGGCTTCGGGCCGGCATCGAAGAGCTTCTTCAGCGCTTCGCGATCGGCCGCATTGACGGCGGTGAAGTCGCTCGCGGTCACGTCGCGCGCCCACGCGCCGGTCGCGTGGTAGCCGAGCGCGCGCATCAGCACGCTCGCCGTCGCGGCCGCGGCGGTCGACATCTCCGGCCGATCCGCCGGATCGCGCCACACCTCGAAGGTGCGCCCGCGCGCGTCGATCACGCGCAGCGCCTCCGCGGAGACGGCGGCCATCTTCGGCAGCGGATGGAGCGGCGGCACCGGCGGATCGAGCACGTCTTCCGGAGGTGACGCGTTGGGCGCCGAGATCCACGTCGAGCGCGGCACCTCGTCGAGCGCGTTCACGTCGCCGCCCTCCGGTGCGCGCTCCGGATCGAGCGCGTTCACGATCGGGCGGCGCAGGTAGGCCTCGGACAACCGGAACTCGTGCACTGGTTCGAAGACGCGCGGCATCGGCACCGGCGTGTCGTCGGACACGGCCTCGATCGCCGGTGCGTCGGCGAAGCGCACCGGGCGAACGGCGCAGCCGGCGGCGAGCACGGCGACGAGCACGAGGAGGCGCCTCCGACCACCCATGATCACCGCCGGTGCTGGCGATCGCCGAAGAAGGTCGGCACGCCGAAGGTGAAGGTTGCGACCGCGCCCTCGCTGCTGAAGGCGAGCACCATCGAGGCGAGCTCCGTCGAGCTCGAGAACACGTCGAAGCCGAAGCCGCCCGCGAGCCGTTTCGGTGCGTCGAGCATGGCGCCGACGTCCGGCCCGACGCTCGCGAGATCCATGAACAGACGCGCGCCGAGGAAGCGCACGATGCTGAAGCGATAGTCGAGCGAGGCGACCAGCGAGACGCGATCGAAGCGGTTGTCGAAGCCGCGGAAATCCGGCTGGCTCACGAGCGCGGTGAACGGCGGCGTGCGATCGCCGGGGACGACCATCCCATCGAGCACGAGCTTGGGCGAGAGGATGTTCGTCGGTCGCACGATGGACACGAAGAGCGCGGCGCGGCCGCCCACGCGATAGAACCGCGCGGTGTCGTCGTCGCCCCACGCATGGCCCACGCCTGCGTAGGTCTCCACGAGCACGCCCGCCGACGGCCGCGCCTTGGTGGGCCGCGTGTCGAGACGCAGCGCGAGCTCGCCGTAGGCCACGTGGCTCTCGGCGCCGCAGGAGATCGCGCCCTTCTTGATGCAGGCCGCCGACATGCCGGGCGCGCCCGGCACGCTCCCCGGCGCGAACACGCGGCTGATGGTGGCAGCGCCGCCCTCGGGCGTGTCCTGCACGAAGCTCCTCGTGAAGCTCCCCGAGAGGAAGATCTCCCAGTCCGGCGCGACGCGGGCGCCGAGCGATCCGATGACGCGCGAGCGCTGCTCGTAGTACGTCGCTTGCCGCGTGAGAGCGCCCGTGCGGAAGCGGTTCCGCGCGTCCTTGTCAGGCTCCTGACCGACGCCGAGGTAGTCGAGCGTGGAGCGTTGATCGGCGAGCCCCTCCATCGAGATCACGAACGGGATCGGCCAGCCGAAGCCGAGGCGCACGCGGCCTTCACCACCCCAATCGTGCACGCCGCCGAACCCGAACGAGAGACGCGTGCCCGACTCGCGACCGCTGGCGATCATCTGCGCGCCCACGCTGGTGCGCCGGCGCGTGTCGACGAAGAGCCAAGGGAGCAGCGACACTTGCCCCGGCCCGGGGGACAAGAGCTCGGCGGCGCGTGGCACGACCTGCTCGTCGCGGATGAGGCCGGCCGTCACGCCGCCCGCGAGAAACATCAAGCGCACCATCTCGCGCGGCACGAACAAGAGCCCGCTCAGGAGCCGGCGCTGCGCCTCTCCTTCCTCCACCGCCGCCCGCTCGATCCCTTGCACACGGCCGGGCTCGATCGCCGTGACGGTCGACGACGACGGCGGAGCCACGCGCGGGACGACGACGCCGGGCGGAGGAGCCCTACGAACCGAGCCCGGCGGCTCCGCGCGCGCGCCGCTGCCCTCACCGAGCAACGCGGTGAGCGCAGCCGCGAAGGAGGCGGCAACGACGCGGTGGCAACGGCTCGCCCGATCGCGCGGCATCGACGGCGCCGGTATAACCCGAACCCTCGAATCTCGCACCACGAGAGCAGGCTCGTGTCGCGCGGCGCCTCTGCGCCGCCCCCCGGTAGTGCGCGCTACCGCGGCGGCGGCGCCAACACGCGCTCGAGAAAGCCGCGAAACGAAGGGCTCTCACGATGAAGGACCGAAGGTGCGAAGAACGGTGCGCGCCTCGCGAGCTCATCGGCGTCGTGCGGCAACCACATGCTGAGCCCCGCCATCCCCTCGAAGCCGACGGCGCGGTAGCGCGTCCCGAGCGCGGCCGCGATCACCGCCTTCCCGAGCGCAGCCTTGGCCGCGTGCGTCGCGTCGAGCAGCGCCGTGCGCGCCTTCGTCTCGTCCTCGCCCGGCTGCCGCAGCACCGTCGCTTCGAGCCGCGAAAGGAACACCCCCACGTCCCGCGTCCCGCCGCGAAATCCCGGCGTTCCACGGGGCGCGCCGCGATCGAGTCCGAGGAGAACCTGGAGCCCGATGCGCCGCAGATCGTCCTCGCGCACGTACGCATCGATCGCGTCGCCGAGCCGGCGCAGCGCCGGCAAGAGCTCGAGCGAGAGCGCCGCCTGATCCACCGTCGAGAGCGTGAGCCCCGGCGCTGCCGAGCCTCCCCGCTCGACCTCGTCACGCTGCGAAGGCGGCAGCGCCGCGGCCGCGTGACACACGACATCCTCCGGCGCGCAGGCAGCCGCGCGCGGCAACGGGACCGATCCATTGAGCAACGGGAGCCACGTGCGATACGGCAGCCCGACGTACTCTTCCTCGATCTGCTCCGAGCCCACCACGAACCGAGCGGCGCCGGCGAGCTCGCCCGCGACCTCGACCGACTGCATCAGGCATGCATCCGACGCATACAGATCGACGAGCCGCGACGCGCGCCGGTCGCTCACGGGCCCGAGCAGCGCGCGCCGCAGCGCCGGCGTGTCGAGCGCGGTCCCCGCCGTCTCGTCGAACGCGAGACCGCCGCTGATCCCGGCGCGGTCGTAGTGCACCGGCGCCACGCGCCCGCTCGTCGCCGGGCGGAAGCCGAGGCCGTGCCCCCACACGATCACCGCGTAGTGCTCGGCGGGATAGCGCTCCATTCCCCACGTCACGAAGCGCGCGAGGCTCTCCTCGGGCGCGGCGTGATCGTCCGCGAGCGTCTCCACGATCGGCGAGCGAATCCCCTCCCCGCTCGCTCCATCCGGCGCGCGGAACAGATGCAACCGCACCGTCGGTGCAGGCGCGGGCCGATGCAGATGCGCGATCACGTCGGCCTGCTCCGTCGAGCCCGCCGAGCCCTTCGGATCTTCGATCGAACGTAGATCGCGCAGCGCCGGCGCACCGAGATCCGCCGCGTCCGCCGCCATGTACAGGAGCACCGTCCACGCCTTCACGCAGCCCCGCCGCGGCAACCGATCGGCGAAGCGCCCGTAGCCTTCGTTGCCGCGCGCCGTGCGCTTCGCGTCCGCTGCGAAGTCGTACGTGCGCGACGCGACCGGCACCTCGCGCCACGCGTCCGTGCACCGCGGCGGCGGCAACGCCGGCCCGACGTGACAGCCGAGCGCACCGCTCGCCGCCATCGCGATCGCGACGTGCGTCACCGCAAGACGCCTGCGCAATCCGCCGTTCATGCGCACCCGAGCCAGCGTCACGCCGAGGCCAGCGCGATCAACTTCTCCACCACCTTCGCGAGCGGCATTCCATCCGCGGAGGCGCGCGCCGCTGCGTTCTGCCACGTCGAGGGCAGCGCGGAGATCCCGTCCCAATCGCCCGTCGCGAAGTCGTCCGCGGGCGTCCACGCGCGCTTGTCGGGCGCGGGCGTCCAGAGGAAGTCCGGGTGCCGGTTCAAGTACCACTCGCCGCCGATGATCCGGCCCGATCCATCGAGCTCCACGTCGAAGTAGTAATCGACGGTCGCCGTCGCGTCGTTCGACGGATCGCTCGTGGGCGCGTGCGTCGGGGCCACCTCGATCACGTACCGCGTGCGCATGGCGACGCCGAGCACGGCCTTGAAATCCTTGCTCCGGTACTTGCCGAACCGATCGCGCCGGAAGTCGCCGCGCGCGATCGTCCCCTCGCGTGCCGAGCCCGCGAACTGCATCGTCTCGGGGTTGAAGTAGTGGATCTCGTACGAGTAGATCGGCTGGTTCCACACCTCGTAGTCGAACGTCGCGTCCATCACCATGGATCGCTTGCTCACGCCGATCTGGTTCACCATCGCGAGGTAGAAGGTCCCTGGGTTGTTGTCGAAGGCGGACTGTGAGAGCACGCGCCCGTTCTCGTCCTTCTTCGGATCCTTGTCCTCGCTGCGGCTCCCGCAGAAGCGGAGCGCGGGCGACGCGTGCGCCCACAGGAGCGATCCGAGCGCGCGAATGTCGGCCGGGAAGAACCGCAGGAGCACGCCCGTCGCGGTCTTCACCGTCACCGTGCGCCGCGGCCGCGGGAGCATGTAGGCCGCGGGCGCCCAGCCGTGGCAGATGCCCATCCACTTCTCGACCGAGCCCGATTGTTCGACGTAGCCCTTGCCCTCGGCCCACATGGCGCGCGTCAGCCCGAAGCGTTTGTCGCCCACGAGGAGATCGTATTTCTCCGAAGGAGAGAGCGCGTCGATGGCCGCTTGATCGCCGCTCGCCGCGATCTTGTCCGCCGGGTTGCGCTCCACGTACGCGTGGTTCTCGCGCCAATCGTCCGAGTCGGGGAACAAGTAGTCGCCGTAGCGGCAGCCGGTGATGCCGAGGTACACCGCCCAGTAGTCGTCGGACCACGGCGTCTCGGGGAGCGCGGCCTTCGTGAGCCCGGCCTTGTCGACGTCCTCGGGGCGCTCGTAGCGGAGCTCGTCGACGAGATCCTTGGCCTCGTCGCGTCGCTGGATGGGCGCCTTGCCCGCGGCCATGTCCGCGACCGTGAAGGGGTTGCCGGCGTCGTCCTCGCCGTAGAGGCCCGCGCGCATCGCGTCGCGCTGGGCCACGAAATCACCCGTCATGATGGCGTCGTCGTCGAAGGCCGTGAGGACCTCCTCGCGCACTTGGCCATCGCTGGATCGCTTGTCCGGTACGCGGTCCATCACCTCGGCGGGGTTTCTCGCGAAGTCGGCGAGGTAGCGGTTGATCTCGTCGGGTCGCATCGGATCCTCCTGGCTCGCGGCGGAAGCGGCCTTCATGATCTCGAGCCCGCGACGCGTGCTCGAAGCCCCGAAAACAAGAGGACCGCAAGGGCGCAGGGAGCGCAAGGGCGATCCCGGTGCGTCGGCAGGCGTCTCGCGAACGAGGCGATCGAAGCCCGGGACGCATCGTGCCCGCAGCGCGTCGCCGTGTGGCGCCTAGCGCTGCCCCGAGAGCGCCGCTCGCAGCTCTCCCACGACGTCATCGAGCGCCTGTCGTGCCAGGCGCTCCCGCAGGAGCTCGTAACGCAGCTCGATCGTGTCCTTGAACCCGACCTCTTCGGCCCATGTCTCGACGGTCGTGTGCACCCGACACGCCGTGGCGTCGACGTGCTCGCGGAGGAGCTGCTCGACGCCGAGATCCGAGCGAACCGTCTCCTGAAAGACGGGGAAGCTCTGGTTGATCAGCCGCTCCGTCAACGCAGCGCCTTCGGCCGCCTCCGCGTAGCGTCCGGAGAGCCGCAGCTCGTCGAGGACGATCTTGGTGGTGCGCTCGAAGTGCTTCCGCGTGATCAGCCAGCGGTGCAGCTTGCGGCACGTCGCGAGCTCGGCGACGAGCGCGCGCAGCTCGCCGGCATCGAGATCGTTGGCCTCGAGCCACGCATCGACTTCCGCGGTGGTCTCGAGCCCTCGACGACGCCGGAACCGGGCGTGCTCCGCGTCGATCTCGTCTTCACCGGCGCGTACGTCGAGCAGGTCGGCGAGCACGCCGACGAGCTCGCGGTTCAACGCGTGAGCGTTGAGCTCGTCGAAGTCCGGCGTGTGCAGCGCGGCCCAGGCGCCGATGGAAGACAGCGGGACGTCGACGCCGTCGCGACGAACGGTGCGATCGCGGTTGTAGAGGGCCTCGAAGAGATGCGAGCGGACCACCGAGAAGCCCGCGACCGGCGCGCGCCGCTCAGGCAGATCGCGCGCCATCTCGAGCAGCGCGATCGCGTCGTCGCGCTTCACGTTGACGTAGCCGCTCGGGAGAAATGCCTGGAGCCTCTCGAGCTGATCGCCGGGGAGGCCGGCGGCGCGCGCCGCGCGGAGCATCTGCGGGAAGCTGCGCTCGGGGAAATAGGTCTCCTTGGCGAGCGCGATCAGCGCATCGTGCGTCGCCGCATCCAGAACGCCTTCGTCCCTCGCGCGCGCCAGCGTCTTGCGGATGTTGACCATCGGCTCGGAGAGCGCCCGATGGCCGCTGTCGGCGTCGCCGTGGACGAGCGCCACCTCGTCGTCGTCGGTGAGCTCGCCGTCGGCGAACATGCGATGGATCTCGCCCACGCCGATCATGCCGAACGCGGCGGTCTCGACCGCACGCAGCGCTCCCAGGCTGCTCGCGCCGAGGAGGGTGATCCCCTTCTCGAGCGCGAAGAGGATCTCCTTGTGCCACACGGACAGCGACTGGCCGAAGACTCCATCGACGAGACCGATGACGTCGGGCCGATGCGTCGTGACCGCGCTCAAGAGATCGGACTGACGCGCCGGCGGCAAGAAGACCGCCGACGGGTGGACGCGCCTCGCCTCCGCGAGCGACAGCGAAGGCCCCAGAAAGACCACGGTCTTCATCGCGCCGCCTGCATCCAGTCCGACGCCCGCTGTCCCGGTTGGTAGTGCTCGTACATGTATCCTTCGAGCCCGGGGACGAAGACCCGGAGGACGTCGACGTCGATGCCAGCGACGCTCAGGTCGAACACGATGATCTGATCGAGCCCCACCCGCGCGAGCTTGCCCGCGAGCACGTCGACGTCGCCCTCGAACGAGCTCGTGGCCTCCGTCTCGCGCGCCGCGACCGAGACCGTGGGCTCGATCGACTCGAGCAGCCGGATGGCGGCGCGGTCGTCTTCGCGGATCCTCCGGTGATGGCGGAACGCGTCGTCGCGCGAGCCGGCGATGAAGACGAGCCGCCCCTGAACGGCCTCCGTGATGGCTCGAACGAGGGCGATCCCAGGATCGAGGTGCGCGCCGTAGCCGCGATAGAGCCCGAGCTGCCCGACCTCGCGATCGTAGATGAACGCCATGTAGACGGGCACGTCGGTGTCGACCGTGCAATCGAAGATCAGCACCTCGACCCCGGCGGCGCGGAGACGCGCGATGAGCTCGACGACCTCGGCGCGCTCGATGGTCTCCGTGCGGACGCGCGGGATGGGGCGTCCGGCGCTCTCCCATTGCAGGCGGCGACACGCGACGGCGTCGCGCTCGATGACCTCGAGCAGGCCGCCGTTCAGCGCCTCGAGGAAGTTGTTCCCCGCGGAGAGCCCATTCGACGTGAGCTGAAAATGAAGCGGATCCGATCGCGTCCGCCGATGTCGCGAGAGGGTCACGACGTCCGCCGGCACGGCGACCTCACGCTGATGCACCAGATCCCAACCGAGCGACCAGCGCGTGGGCGTCCGCGCGTGAAACAGCGAGCCGCGCGCGAGGGGCAAGCGCTCGAAGGGCACCGTCGCATGCGCCTCGCGAAGCGCGTCGTACGACGTGTACCGCTCGGGCAACTGCGCTTGCTCGGCGGCGTGCCGCTCGAGGCACTCCATCGCCGCCGACGTGCTCGCGGCGATCTTCGTGAAGCCCTTGCCCGCGTCGACGCTGAGGTAGCCGGCGTTGGGTCGAATCGCCAAGACGACCGGAATCCCGAGGCGATCGAGCCCTGTGATGTCCGCGAGCCGGGTCACCCCCACCTCGCGCAGCTTGGGCCGAATGCGCGCGAACGTCTCCTCCGGGGAGACGACCCGCTGCGTGCCCTCCCAGAACGTCTTCGGCGCCCGGTGCGCCTGCCCTCGAAAGCGGATGGGCGCTCGGACCTCGGCGACCTCGTGCATGTCGTTCAACCCCAACCGTGGCCGCCTAGCGCGTCGGCCGACAACGATCAGGCCCCGGCGACGGCTGCGGACGCGACCGCGAACACCGTGGTCGTGGTGGTGCTCGTGGTGGTCGCGCGGTTGGGCGCCTCGCGTCGCACCGCGGGCGGCGCCGCGCGTTGCAGATCCTCCGCCGTGACATCGGCGAAGCCGTTGTCGTCGAGGACCTTGCGCTTGTCCTCGACCGTCTGCGCAGCGGAAAGCGCGGCACGCAGCGTCGGATCGGTGGCGACCCTCTTGATGAGATCTTTGGCGCGGAAAGCAGAGCTTGCTTGCATCTCGATGCTCCGTCGGTGGGACACCGCTCGTGTCCCAACGTGGTTGTGTGGAGAGCGTCCGAGCTCGGTCGAACACCCATGGGCGCAGAGGCGTGATCGTCGCGAGACTCAGCTCGGGATGGCGTGACGAGCCGAGCGCGACGCGCTTCACGAGCGTAGGGATCGATCGACGTTGCCGGCTCGCCTCGTCACGCCTTCCGCGAGCGACCAGCAAGCGATAGACCACTCGCCGTTCGCGGCTGCACACGCGGCGCGCATCGTCCGGTTACGGCGCAAGTTGCGCAGAGATGGATCAACTCGGCGCGGTTCTGCACCGCGCCGAGCCTTCGGCGTCGAGACCGACGCGCCCGGCCTTCAGGTCACAGCGTCCGACCGATGCCTCGAGAGCTCGAACGAGGAGCCGTGAGCCTCAAGGGCAAACATCTTTGCAAGCACACGTGACCGCGGGCGGCAGCGCCATGCAGCGCGTGCAGCCGTTGGCAGGCCCGCTGTCGGCGGCGCACACGCCGGTGGTGCGATCGTCGGGGGTCGGCTCGGCGTGACAACCGGCGCGCGCGGGGGCCGCGCTGCAATCACAGGTCCACACCTGCGTGCATCCTTGATCGGCGGCCCGCGCGAAGCTCTTCGGCTTCCACACCGGCGTCGCCGCCGGCTGCACGCCGCCGGGAGCGGGCGGCGGCGGTGCCGGCGAAGGACACGCCGCCACGAGGAGGGCGAGCACGACCAAGCCCAGGGCCGATGACAATCGCTTCATGATCTCGTCGTATCGCCGCGCCGATACGGCGGCAATCGACGCTTCGGGCGCGCCTTCCATCACGATCACCTCCCCAGGAGCTCGAACGAACGCGAACCGCGCAATCGCTCGTCACGTGCGCAGACGCTACACGATCGGCGCGACGTCCCGGTAGGCGATACCGTCGCGCCTTCGGAGCGTCGATCCGTGTGCACATGGGCCAGGCTCGAAGCCGCGCTCCACCGCGACGGTCGAGCCGCGCATCGGCTCACGCCTCGCCTCCGAACGTCGCCACGATCTCTCCGGCCACCCGCCACGCTTCGGCGTCCGCGTCACCACGCACCATCAGCACCACGCCCGGGCAGATGGCGATGTGCTCCCAGCGGTCGCTGGGCCGCACGAGCGCCGCGCGGTAGGGCCCGTGGAACCCTTCCGGCAGCGGCCGCGCCTGCGGGGGTGGAGGCGTCGCCTCGACGGTCACCGGCGTCGACGGCTCGCTTGCAGCGTGATCGACCGGCGGCGGCGCCATGCCCGCGAGCTCCAGGAGCTCGTCCTCCGTCATGCCCGCGAGCTTCTTGCGGATGGCGTCGAGCAGCATGCCCCCCTTGCGCAGCTTCACGATCGCCCGGAGCCGCACGAGGTGCGCGCGACCGTAGCGCGTGTTCCGGCTCTTGAACGGAGGCTTCGGCAACATCTTCCGCTGGAAGTAGTAACGAACCGCGCGCGGCAGGATGTCGGCCTCACGCGCGAGCTCTTCGATGGTCAGGTCGTCGTCGCTCACGGGCAGCTCCAAGCGGCATGGCGCAAGGCGCCGTCGCACCTCGCATTCGACACACCTCCGGGTCGGGAATGGCGGTCTCGTTCGGTACGAGCAACATCTCCGGCGCGAAGGTCCGGGGTGCATGTTTGATTCACGACACCTCCGGAACAGGGATGGGCGTTGTAACTTTGATTTGCGACACCTCCGAAACGGGAACCGGCGTTGCAACTTTGATTTGCGACACCTCCGGAACAGGAATGGGCGTTGCAACTTTGATTTGCGACACATCCGGCGCGATGATCGGGATTGTAACTTTGATTTGCGACACCTCCGGAACAGAAATGGGCGTTGCAACTTCGATTTGCGACACCTCCGGCACGACGATCGCGATTTCACTTTTGATTCGTGACACTTCCGGCGCGAGGAGCGAGGTCTCGCAAGGCGCGAGGCGTGCTCGGCTCGCTCCGACCCATCGCGCGGCGAGCGCCACGGTGCGGCTGCGTCCACGGGATCGTGCGGCTCGCTTCGATCCACGCGACGGCGCGGAGATGGATGGGCTCGGGAGGACGAAGCTCGTCGACCAGATCGTCGGCGGGCGGCGCTCCGGTGGGATGGAGCGCGGTCACGGGGACGAGCGTGCCGGGCGCGAGGGCGCCTCACGCCATGCCGCAGACCGAGAGCTGGTCGAGACGTCGTCCGTGATCCCTTTGCCGGTGAGATCGCGAGGCTTGGTATCGAGCGAGATGCGAAGCGCCTCGCGCGAGGCGCGGCTATTCGATGGGGCCTTCGGCGCGGCCGGTGATGAACTGCTGCACGATGGCGTCGTCGCAGTTGCGGAAGTCGTCTTGGCTGCCGAGCAGGCGGACGAGGCCTTGGTAGAGCATGACGATGCGATCGGCGATGGAGAAGATGCTCACCAGATCGTGGCTCACGACGATGCTGGTGACGCCGAGCGTGTCGGAGAGCTCGCGGATGAGCTTGTCCACCCGGCGTGCGCTCACGGGGTCGAGGCTGGTCGTGGGCTCGTCGAAGAGGACGTACTTCGGATCGAGCGTGAGCGCGCGGGCGATGGCGACGCGCTTGCGCATGCCGTCGCCGAGCTCGGGCGGGTAGCGGTCGCCGAAGTCCTGCATGTGGACTTGCTGGAGACGCTTGCGCGCTTCGGCGATCGCTTCGTTGGGGCGCAGGCCTTTGTGCTTGCGGAGCGGGAGGGCGACGTTCTCCACGCAGGTCATCGAATCGAAGAGCGTCGAGTGCTGGAACACCATCGCGCACTTCATTCGCACCGGATACATCTGCTCTTCGTCGAAGCGGCTGATCTCCTCGCCATCCAGGAAGATCTCGCCGCCGTCCGGATAGAGAAGGCCGACGAGGTGCTTGATGAGCACGCTCTTGCCCACGCCGCTCTGCCCGATGATGAAGAAGACTTCCCCGTCGTGGACGTCGAAGGAGACGTCTTTGAGCACGTCCTTCGGGCCGAAGGACTTCTTCACGTGGCGGAACGAGATCATCGCCTGGCCTGCCCGCGCGACGAGGAGCTCCGCGGGCCGCCGGCAGGATAGCGGAGAACGACGCGGATCCGCTCGCCGAGGCGCGGGGATCTGAGCCATGATGCGCCCATGGCGAGCCCGCGCTCCATCGAAGTCAAGGTCGGCATCCTCATCCTGAGCGCCCTCGGCCTCCTGGCGGCGTTCATCCTCATCATGGGCGGCGTGAGCTTCCAGCCGACTTACTCGATCTTCGTCGATTTCGACAACCCCGGCGGCCTCCAGACGGGCGCGCCGGTGCGGATCGCCGGCGTGAAGGTGGGAAAGATCTCGGAGATCGGGTTCCGCGGTGGCACCGATCCGCGGACGGGAAAGCGGGAGCCTCTGGTGCGCCTCAAGGTGCAGCTCGAGAAGCGCTACCAGCAGAGCGTGCACGAGAACTCGATCTTCTTCGTGACCAACCAGAGCGTCCTCGGCGAGCAGTTCCTCGCCATCGAGCCGGGCTCGAGCGATCGCCCCGTGCTCGCCGACGGCTCGACGGTGCGCGGCCTCGATCCGCCGCGCCTCGACATGCTGATCGCCGAAATGTACGAGCTGCTCCACTCCACGGTGTCCGGTCTGCGCGACAACAAGGCGGAGATCGGCGAGGCCTTCGAGGGCCTACGCAAGACGCTCAAGGGGTCGGGCGACTTCATGGACCGCAACAAGGATCGGCTCGACCGCATCGCGGCCAACGTCGAGAAGATCACGGTCGACACGGACGAGACGGTGAAGGCCGCGCGCACGAAGTTCGTGGAGAACCCGCAGGTGGATCGCATCCTCGCGAACGCGGACCGCGCCACGGGCGAGCTGCCGCCGATCCTGGCCGACGCGAAGGCGACCATGGCCAACGCCAAGCGCGCGAGCGACGCGGTCGGCGATCCCAAGCAGGCGGCGAAGCTCAAGCAGGCCATCGACGACGTCGCCGAGATCACCGGCAAGGCGAAGGCCGCGACGGCCGACGCCGAGGCCATCCTCGCCCACGTGAAGCGCGGCAAGGGCACCGTCGGCGCCGTGGTGATGGATGAGCAGCTCTACGACGATCTCCAGGAGCTCGTGCGCGACCTGAAGCACAACCCCTGGAAGTTCTTCTGGCGGGAGTAGCGGGCGCGCGGCGCGGCGAGGCGTGACCTTTCAGCCCTCGGCTTCGATCGCGCGCACGGCTTCTTCGAGCGCGGCGTCGTCCTCGGTCTCGCTCGCGACATGCTGGAGCGCGATCCGGAGCTTCGGATTCGCCGCAGCCTCCACCGCGATGCGGACGCGGCCGACCCCTTCGATCTCCTTGAGCGCGAGCGCGGCGCCGATGCGCGTCGCGTCCGTCGCACCGGGATCGACGAGGACGCTCTCGAGCTCGTCCGGGCTCGGCGGCGCCGATCGGAATGCGCTCCCGCCCCGCGCCCACGCGCGCAGGTGATCGCGCCACGCCTTCACGTCGCGGCCTGCCTTGGCCAGGATGCCATCCAAAGCCGGCCCGCCGCCGGCGCGGAGCCGGGCGACCTCGACGCGATGAACGATGGCCTCTCTCGCCTCGGCATCGGGCATGCGGACATGGATGCGCTCGCCGGAGACGAGCCGGATCACGAGGCCGCTCGACGTCGAAAGGACGCTCTCGAGATCGCGAAATGAAACGACGACATCGCGGAGGGCTCGATGAATCACGAGGCCGTCGACGCCGACGCGCACCGTCGCGGGACGGCTCGCGCGGACCGCGAGGAAGCTCGCCATGACGGTGACGATGAGCCACGGGAGGATCGCCCACGTGGGCAGCCGCCCGAAGCGCTGGATCCACATCCCGAGCGCGGTCGCGCTCGCGAGGACGCTCGAGACCGCGGCGCCGAGCGCGCGCAGCGTGGTCCGCGCCGGGCCGGCGCCTGCGATGACGACGGCGCGCTTCGCGGGATCGAGCCCGAGGCGGGCGAGCCAGCGGTCCGCCTCGTCGATCGAGGTGAAGGAGGTGTGCAGCGTGTCGCCTCCCGAAAGCTCGAGCTCGGCGCGCGCCGAAGAGCCATGCGGAACGATGATGCCGCTCGCGGGGCGTTCGGCGCGCGCGAGGGGAAAGCCGCCGCGCGTGCGCGCGGAGATGCGGCCGTCGTCGATCGTCACGTGGCCCGTCGTCGTCCATGAGGACGTCATCGCGTAGACGAGGGCCGCGAGGAGCATGAGCACGATCCCCGTCAGCGGTCCCCAGGTCACGACGGGTGACCAGACGGCGCGCCACTGATCGTCGGGGAAGACGTGCGTCGCCACCTCGACGAGGCCGAGCGCGATCGGCGAGAGCGCGGAGGCCAGCGCGAGGCGGCGCAACCAGCGCGCGATCCGCCCGCGGGTGCGTCCGATGCGCATGAGCGAGGGTCCATCCGCCACGCGAGCATCGTGGCGCGGGAGCAACGTGCTTCACAAGCGGCGTGAGGTGGGCGCGGGTGAGGCGCGTCGCGCGCCACGATCGGCAGCAACGACATGCAGGCACGAGCGCGAGGAAGTGGGCTCGGACGACGATCGGGAGACGCTTGATGGGGTCCGCTCGCTTGCGCTCGCGGCTGCCGGCTGCCGTTTTGGTTGCGGCTGCCGTTTCGGGTTTGGGTGTGGCTGCGGCGGCGGTGGTGCGTCGGTGATTAGGGGGCGTGGACGATGCCGCGAGGGGTGACGACGGCGTGAGAGAGGGGAGCTTCGGCGATGGCGCCGGGCCAGACGACGACGTCGTGGAGGAGCCCTGTGCCGCGCACGGAAGAGCCCGCGCCGAGGATGCTGTCGCGGAGATCGACGTGCGTGTCGAGGTGTGCGCCTTCGCCGAGGTGAGAGGTGCGGCCGGCGAGCCAGCGGCGGTTGGCGGCGAGGTAGCTGGCGAGGCTGCCGATGTCGTCCCAAGGGCCGGGGATGGTGAAGGTGCCGAGGCGCGAGCCTTCGCGGAGCAAGGGCATGGCGCCGTCGCCGATCAAGCAACCGGGCGACGGGAGGCGCGCGCGGAACGAGGGCGAGAGGATGTAGATGCCGAGGAAGTCGCCGGACGCGATCTCCTCGCCGAAGCGCTCGCCGCGCAGGCGGACGACGCGGCCGCCTTCACCGAGGCCGATCGTTCCTTCCCCGAGGGCGCGCGGCGCGATGCCGAGCGTGGCGGGAGATCCCGAGGCGCGGTGCTGCGCGACCATGGAGGCGAGGTCGACGTCGGCGAGGATGTCCCCGTTCCAGACGATGACGTCGTCGTCGCCGAGCAGCGACGCCGCGTTGGCGACGCCGCCGCCGGTGCCGAGGATCGCGGGCTCGTGGATCACACGCAGCGAGAGCGGCAGCGATGCGAGCACCGCGGGCGTGAAGGCCTCGGCGAGGTGATGCGTGTTGAGGACGGCGAAGGTGATGCCGGCGCCGGCGAGGCGCGCGGCGATGTGAGCGACGGCGGGGCGATCGCCGACGGGGACGAGCGGCTTGGGGAGCTCGTCGGTGAGGGGACGCAGCCGCGTGCCGAGGCCCGCGGCGAGGATCATCGCGCGCACGTGGGTTCGTTACAGCGCGCGGGGGTAGAGCGCCACGTCGGTCTTCGGCGGGCGGTCGACCTTCTCCAGGCGGCTCGTCACGATCTGCCGCGCGTCGCCGTCGGTGCCGATCATCGTGAAGAAGATGGCGTCGCCGACCTCGGGGCTCTCCTCGTTGGGGATGAGCGCGCCGTTGGAGTAGAGGCGCACGCCGCCCGAGAGCTTGAGGTTCAACGCGATGTGCGCGCTGCGGAAGCTCCGCGAGCGACGATCACGGACGGCGACGCAGACGCCGTCGCGCACGTGATACTCGGTATTTCTTGTGATGTAGACCTTGTGACGGCGACGCTCGTGACCCTGATAGCCCATGCGTGAATGCTCGCGCACGGCGCGCGGCGTGGCCAAATAACGGAAACGTGACGTGCCGATCACCGAGCGTGTTTCGAAGCGCGCGCTCCTCGTGACGGCGCGCGTCGAGATCGCGCAGCGCGATCATGTCGGGCCGCCCGCGTGACACGCGCGCAGTGCGGCGCCGCATCGACGGGACGCGAAAATCACGGGTCGATCCGGCACCGCGGGGGAGTCACAGGTCGGCGAGGTGCGCAAGTTCTCGCGAAGCGGTGCCGCCTATTTTCGCGGACGAGATCGACCCAACTACGATGGCGATCGCCGATGCCACCCCCTCCGCTCCGAAGTCATCCCGGGCTCGCCAAGATCCGCGCCGTGCCTCTAGTGCAGCGCAGACAGGTCGAGCTCGTCTCCGCCGCGGCCGGACCGCTCGGCGACATCGTGGAGGGCGCCGACGTGGTCAGCGAAGGCCGCACCGAAATGGAAGGCGGCCGGCTCGTCTACTACGGATCGACGAGCGTGCTGCTGCTGCAAGCGAGCGCCGGCGGCACGGTGCCCGACGCCGACGCGGCTGCGCTCGCGGCGGTGCTACGGCGGGATCCGCACGTCCGCCTCCGCGTGCTCCGCATCGCGCATCGGGAGGCCAGCGCCCGCGCGGGGCCCCGCTCGGGACGGTGCGGGCGGAGATCGATGTCGCGCCATGCGCCCGCGGCGTCGCCCTTCTGGTAGAAGTGGTGGCGCGCCTCTCCCGGGGTGACTTGAGATCCACGCGAGGCCGCGTCAGCGACGCAGCCGGCACGGGATCCGAGGCCCAGGCCGAGGCTCGATCCGCCGAGACACGATGAGCAAGAAGGACCGACCCGCATCCGGCAACGAGCCCGACAAGGTGATCCACGTCATCTTCGGGCCCGGTGGCGGCCGCGCCTCGACTCCCCCGCCGCCGAATCGGCCTTCCGATCCGCCGGAGCCTCCGCGGGGACGCGAGCCCGTGAGCGACATGTTCACCGGGCCCGAGGTGGTGAAGCTGCTCGGCATCTCGTCCGGGCGTCTGCGCGCGCTCGATCGCGCCGGGATCGTCACGCCCAGCGGGCGCCGTCGCGGGCGCCGCGCGTACACGTTCCCGGACATCATCGCGCTGCGCGCCGCGCGCGATCTCCTCGCGCGCAAGGTGCGCCTGCGCGACGTGGCCCGCGCGGTCGAGAACATCCAGGTCTCGCTGCCAAAGGTGACGCGCCCGCTCGCCGAGCTGCGCATCGTGTCCGACGGCAAGCGCGTCGTGGTGAAGAGCCCCGCGTTCTCGTACGAGCCCGTCACCGGACAGATGCTGCTCGACTTCGACGTGAAGGCGCTGCGCGACGACGTCGTGCGCGTGCTCCGCCCCGTGGTCGGCCGCGAGCGCGCGCGCACCGCGTACGACCTCTACGTGAAGGCGAGCCAGCTCGACGAAGATCCGGCGACGCTCGACGAGGCCGAGCAGCTCTACCAGCGCGCGCTGGAGATGGATCCGTGGCTCGCCATCGCCTACACGAACCTCGGCAACATCCGCTTCCGCCGCGGCGACGAGGAAGAGGCGGAGCGCCTCTACAACAAGGCCCTGAGCCTCGACGAGAAGCAGCCCGAGGCGCAGTACAACCTCGGCTACGTGATGCTCGAGCGCGGCCGGCCCACGGAAGCCATCACCTTCTTCAAGGGCGCCATCGCCAGCGATCCGCAGTTCGCCGACGCCTACTTCAACCTCGCCATGGCTTACGAGCAGGCCGGCGAGAGCGCGAAGGCCCGGCCCTGCTGGCGGAAGTACCTCGAGATCGAGCCCACGGGGACGTGGGCGGAGATCGCCAAGAAGCATCTCTAAAGCGGTCCGACTTTGCGTGCGGACCTGGTCCGCGCGCCGTCATCGCTGACGCTCACGTAAACGTGGACGTGAACGCTGACGCCCAACGACCAACGCTCTAGCTCTCCAGAGAGGCGCGCTTCGCCGCGGCACCATCGCCGCAAATGCGGCCCATGCAGGGGGTGGTCGATACGATCGCGCCCATGACCTGGTCCCTCGAACAGTTAGCCTTCGGATCGATCCTCACCCTCTCGCTTTGCGCATGCGCGGCGGCGAGCGAGCCGAGCCTCCATCCGCCGGCGGCGCCCGCGCCGGCCCCTGCCCCCGCGCCGCCGCCTCGCGCCGAGGCGGCCGAGACGCCGGCCACGATCGTCCTCGCGAGCGCGACGGCGCCGGTGGATCCCACGTGCAAACAGAGCCCGCTCTGCCAGGGAGAGTCGTGCTGCACGCGGCTCTTCGTGCCTGCTGGAACGTACGCGGACAAGAAGGCCGGTCAGGTGCACGTCGGGGATTTCTATCTCGACAAGTACGAGCTCACCGTCGGTCGCGTGCGCGCTTGGGTCGACGCGGGGAGCCCGGCGCCGGCCCCGGGCACCGTGCTCGGGAAGGACTCGAACGGACGCGACGTGCGCTGGAGCGCGCAGTGGAAGGTGATGAGCGAGGCGCGTCTCCACGGCTGGGAGCGCTACGACACGTGGCGCGTCGGTCAGGTGGATCTCCCGAAGAACTTCATCGATTGGTACACGTCGGCGGCGGTGTGCGCCTTCGCCGGTGGGCGCTTGCCGGATGACGCCGAGTGGCATTACGCCGCCGCGGGCGGCGACGAGAACCGCATGTTTCCCTGGGGATCGGCGCCGCAGACGCCCGAGCGCGCCGTCTACAACTGCATGGGTGACGGCAACCAGAGCTGCTCGTTGAAAGATGTGCTCGCCGTGGGATCGCGGCCGCTCGGCGCGGGGCGCTGGGGGCACATGGATCTCGCCGGCTCGATGTTCGAGTGGACGATGGATGGCATCGACGACGAAGGCACCGTCGCCCGCGGCGGCGGCTTTTGTTACATCGGCGGCATCGATCGGCGGAGCAAGCCGATCAGCACGGTGGACAACGCTCGCCGCGATCCTCCCGCGTCGGTGAGCCACATGGTGGGCGCGCGCTGCGCCTACGACGTCGCCTCGACGAACCACGTGGCGAGCGCGCAATGACGGCGGCGAGCGCTTCGATCCACCTGGCCCTGAGCCTCGCGCTCGGCGTGCCGCTCCTCGGCTGCCGCACGTCGCACGCCGACGACGATCACCAAGCCGAGGTCGGTCGTGTCGAGGTCACGGCGGAGACGTCGCGCGCGACGACGAATGGGGCGCTTCCCGCGGACGAGGCTCCACCGCTCGCGGCACCGAAGCCCGCGTGCCCCTCGGGGACGCAGCCGATCCCAGGCGGAAAGCTGCAAACGCTCGAACGGGGGCGCGACGTCGACGTCACCGCGTTCTGCCTCGACGAGCACGAGGTCACCGTCGCGGAGTTTCGCGCCTGCGTGCAGAGCGGCGCCTGCAAGCGCGAGTGCGCGAACGGCGCCGACTGCCCCGCCGTCCCGCGCTCGACCGAGTGGAGCCCGGACGAGGACACGAAGGTGAGCCGCTTCTGCAACGGCCGCGCGAGCGACCGCGACGATCACCCGGTCAACTGCGTCTCGATCGGCGAGGCGGAGGCCTACTGCGCCGCGCACGACAAGAGGCTCCCGACCGGCGACGAATGGGAGTGGGCCTCGCGCGGCGGCCCGAGCCGCACGCCCTCGCCTTGGGGCACCGCCGTGGCGACGAACCAGATCTGTTGGGGCAAGCCCTACAAGCGCGCCGGCACCTGCAACCCGACGCAGTTCCCCACCGACAAGACGCCTCAAGGCATCTACGGCATGGGCGGCAACCTCACCGAGTGGACCAGGAAGCCCGCCCGCGATCGCACGCACGCCGACATGCGCTGGGCCTACGGCGCCTCGTGGTACGCCATCGACGACGGCTATGCGCGCGCCGCGCTGGGCGGCGTGCAGATGCCGGCAAAGCGTGCCGAGACCGTCGGCTTCCGCTGCGCGCGCGACCTCACGCGTTGAGCTGAAAGAGGATCATCGTGCGCACGGAGCGATGCGCGTGGCGGCGACGGCCTTCCCGTCACGGCAGACCTCGTAGGCGATGGTCATGCTCCCGATCTCTCCATCACCGTTGCACGCGCCGCGCTTCTCCGATCCCGGCACGACGAGCCCCGCCGTCTCGCGGTGGCACGGAAGCGCCGTCGCGCCCGCGCTGAGCTGCCCGCCCGCGACACAGAGTCGGGTGGCGCACCCTCCTTCCTCGGACTCCTCCGCGCAGAAGGGAACCGTCGACCAGTCGCAGGTGCAGTCGTCCACCGCGACGACGAGCGTCTGCCCTCGGGCCGCCTTGCACTTCACGCGGCACGCCGGCGGATTGACGTCAGGCTGGCAGACACCGCTCCCATCGGCGAAACAGTCCTGCACGAGCACGCGATCGCTGCCTGTCGCGTTGCACTGGTAGAGCCGCCCGTTGTGGCAGTGCCTGCGCCCCGGCTCGCACAGACGCGCGACGCAGGATCCATGGACACAACGCTGTTTTTGCGCAGCGCAGTCGGTGATGTGGAGCGCGCCATCGGGGGTGCAGGCGACGACGGTGTGATCGTCTTGGCAGGTCGGCACGCCCGCGGGATCGCACACGGCGCACGCGGGGCCGCTCTTCGTGATGCGGCACGCGCGATCGGCCGCGCACCGCGCGATCGACGCCGAGGCGGTGCCCTGCGCATTGCAGCGACGCGGACCATCGTCGCCGCAGAGCGTCCGGCTCGGGACGCAGGTCCGCGCCGGCGCGGATGTGGATGCGGGCGCGACGCGATCGGGCTCGGGGCTCGGCGCGGGCCCGCGCCGCTCGCACGCAACGAGGATGACGATCACGAGCGAAAGCACGAACAGGCGCCCCATCCTCGCCGGAGGATACACGCCCTCGTCCGATCAGCGCGACGCGCCCGCGCGGCCCGTGAAACGCAACCGCAGCGCTTCATCGTCGAGCGACGCCGCGATGGCGAGCGCGCGGCGCCGCGCCTCCTCGCCCTCGGCGCCGCCGACGATGCGCGCGACCATGGTGAGCGCCATGGCGCGCAGCCGAAGATGGCCACCGTCGCCCGCGTGACGGCAGGCCTCGCGCGCCAGCGCCGCGGCCTCGTCGCGATATCCCTGCTTCCAGCGCGCATACGCGAGGCCGCTCTGGCGCCGACACAACGCGAAGGGCGGGGCTCCCTCGGTGGGGATGCTGCGGTAGAGCGCCTCCGCTGCGACCGGATCGGGATCACGCCCATCGCGTCGCTTGTTGAGCTCGTAGGCGCGTTGATCGATCCACCGCGCATGGAGACACGCGCGCTCGTCGGCCGGGAGATCGAGCGCGAGGAGCGGCTCGACCGCGGCGAGGATCGACGGCACGCGGGCCACGTCGGTGCGGCTCGCCATGAAGGCCTCGACCAACAGGAGCTCCGCGCGCGCTTCGGGCGGCGCCTTCGAGACGGCGGCGCGCGCGCGGCTCAAATGCGGCGCGGCCGCCGTGGAATCCCCGCTGCGAAGGGCGCAGCTCGCGTGCGCGATGGCGAGCCACGCGGAGCTCGCCGGCGCATCGCTCACGGGCGGGCGATCCCAGAGACGAACGAGGTCCTGACAGAGCGGGAGCGGCAGATCGGTGAAGCGGGAGTGATACGCGCCCATCCAACGCGCGCGCGCATCGACCGCGCCGGGAAGGCCGAAAGCCGCGAGCGCCCGCGCTCCCCACGTACCGCCCGCGAGCTGGCCGCGCGTGCGCAGACGCCGGAGCGCCCGCTCGATCGAGGCCGCGTCGTCGGCGTACGCGCGGTGCGCCGCGAGCCGCTCGGCGACCGCGGCGAGCGACCCGTGCTCGGAGACCAGCCAAGCCACGTATTCGGCCCAGGAAAAGGCCGCCGGCGCTCGGCCGAGGTCTTGTCCGGGATCGTGTCCGGGCGCGTCGCTCATCACGTGCGCATCATGACGCCGCACCGAACCAGGAGACGCATCATGAGCCGCACCACCCATTACCTCGTCATCGATCTGGAAGCCACCTGCGACGAGCGCACGCCCGAGAAGGGCGCGGGCGACGTCCCGCCGAACGAAATGGAGATCATCGAGATCGGCGCCGTCCTCGTCGACGAGCGATCGCTCGAGCCCGAAGCCGAGTTCCAGACCTTCATCCAGCCCGTCCGGCACCCGATCCTCACCCCGTTCTGCACGCAGCTCACCAGCATCACGCAGGACGACGTGGCGAACGCCAGAGGCTTCCGCGAGGCCATCGCGGACCTCGAGCGCTTCATCGATGGGCGCGACGCGCTCTTCTGCTCGTGGGGCGCCTACGATCTGCGCCAGTTCGAGCAGGACGCGCGCTTCCATCACGTGGAGCTGCCCTTCCGCGGTCGCCACCTCAACCTGAAGAAGCGGTTCAGCTTCGAGCAGAACGACACGACCCGCTACGGCATGGCGAGCGCCTTGGCGCGGGTGGGCCTGCCGCTCGAAGGCACGCATCACCGCGGCATCGACGACGCGCGCAACATCGCGCGTCTGTTGCCCTGGTGCCTCGGGCGGCGGCCCTTCCCCGAGCTGCGCGAGCCGCGGCATCCACCCGCACGCGAGCCGTCGAAGGGCAAGAAGCCCGCGCGCGGCGGCGTCCGCGGCTGATGCACGCGACACACGCCGTTCTCCCCTCGATGGCCCCACATGCCCTTTCGGATGTGGGGCCATCTTTCTGCTTCTCGGCGCGCTCCGCCTCCGCGGGGGCGGCGTCGTGCGCTGTGGCGTGACTGCACGGTGTGGCGCTTTGACGCCGTGGATTCGCGTCGAGCGCCGGTGTTTCCCGCCTTTTCTTGCGGCATGTCCGATGCCTAGCGGCTCCGCGGAGGCCGCAGATGACACACCGCGCACGCAGGATCGATCCCGATCTGATCAACCTCGATGGAGGTCTCTTCACGGATCTCGCGTGGCGCGTCGCTCCGCGGGAGAGCCTCCCCCGTCGCGACGAGAATCAGCAAGATCCCGCGCACGCAAGCGAGCCTCCCGTCCTCGCGACCGCGACGCCGCTCTCCATGACCACGAGCGTGCGCCGCCCGCGCGCCCGCCGCGCCATCAACACGAGCGGCCTCATCATCGGCGTGGCGGTGCTCGGCTTGTCGTGCGCGGCGCTGGCCGCGACGGCGTTCCGATCCCACGACGCCGAGCCGCCCAGCGCGGAGCAGGCGGCGCTGACAGCCGAGCCCGCCGGCCCTCCATCTGCATCATGGGCTCTGCCCCCGCGCGAAAGCCCGTCGATGGAGGAAGACGTCGAAGGCCCCCTCGCCTCCATTCCTCCCGAAGATTCGGCCTCGATCCCGCCGCTCGGCGCGGCGCCTCCCGCGCTTCGTCCAATGCAGAGCACCGCGCCGGCCCCTTCGATCGACGTGCCCATCCTCCCGCCCATCACGTCGGAGCGATCGCTCGACCGATCGACAGCCACCTCCGCGCTCACCGCCGTTGCTCCGCGCGCAGCGCGTTGCCTGTCCTCGGACGCCTCCATGTCCGCGCGGATCAGCGTCACCTTCGCGCCTTCGGGTCGCGTCACCAAAGCGACGATCAACGGCGGCCCGCTCGCGGGCACGCGCGCGGGGAGCTGCGTCGCCACCATGCTCCGCAGCGCCTCCGTGCCCCCGTTCGACGGCAAGCCGGTGACCGTCAACATGACGATGCGCCTGCGCTGACGCCCGATCACGCGCTCGCGAAGCAGCGCAGGCCGCCTCGCGAGCGCCCCGAGCGTCAGGGAATCAGCGTGCGCCGCGTCGACGGCGCCGGCTCGATCGGATCCACGTGGATCGGCGCGCGCGGCACCGCCTTGGCGAGCGGAGGATCGATGCGGAGGAAGGTGCCTCGCTGATCGGCGAAGCGGGTGATGTCGGCATCGTAGAGCCGCACGTTGCCCGACGCGGTCGCAGCCTTGCTGATGCGGATCCGCGTCGCGCCGGAATACACCGGATCGGCCACGTACGCGCCCTCGGGAATCCCCGCGCCCGAGATGCGATCGTGCTGCCGCCACGTGCGCGCATTGGTCACGTCGTGGATCACGTCACTGCCCGCCGTCGTCGTGCCGCTGCTCGGCAGATGGAGGCGCGGGAAGTACTTCACCGAGAGATCCTGCTTCCCTTCGGGCAAGCTCTTCACCACCGACGTGAGCCGCACGTTGGCGCCGAGGACGCTCTTGATCACCCCGCACACGCCGCGGCTCCGGCGCGCGGTGCCGTAGTGCTCGGGCACGAAGCCCGGCGCCGCCGCGAACACCAAGTCCCCCGGCTTGATCACCGAAGGATCGGGCGCGACGAAGGTGACCTCTCCCGGCACGCGCGGATCCCGCGTCAGCGTCACGCCGCGCAGCGAGAGCACCTTGGCCTCGGCCGAGACCTCCATGGGCGCAGCGCTCATGTCGGCGGCGATGATCAGCGAGCCCGGCAGCACGTACGTGCGGTTGAGCGAGGAGATGCGCGAGGTGCGGTGCATCCGATCGAGCACCATGATCTGGCTGGGCAGCGAGCGGTCGCCGACGTTGCACGACTCGAACGTCACCTTCTCCAAGCTCTCGAAGCCGACGAAGCACACCTCGCTGGGATCGGGCGCGGTGAAGCCGCTGCCATCGGTGCCCACGTCGAGGAACGCGCACGACGAGAACGAGAGCGGCCCCGCATTGCAGAAGCGGATGGGCAAGCCCCGATCGGAGCTCGTGAAGCTGCACCCCACGAAGCGCACGCTGGCGCTCGACGTGAGGTGCGTGTCGATCGCCGGCGACGTCTGCACGATGTCGAACGTGCAGCCGACGAAGGTGAGCGTCGGTTGATCGGCCCCATACGCGCTCTCGATGAACCCGAGGCCGAGCGTCGAGGCACAGGCGACGCCCTCGACGACGACGCTCCGATCGGGCGCGTTGACGTTGAACAAGTACTTGGTCGACTCGACCACCGCGCCGCGAATCGACGGCGCTTCGGCCGAAGGCGCGCCGTCACCGTACGAGCAGGTGCTCACGAAGAAGAGCCCGCCCAAAGCGCGCAGGTTGCGCAGCGTGACGTCGTCGCTCGTGCCCTGACAGACGGCGACGGCCACCTTGTTGTGCTCGAAGGACGAGGCGCTCACGGTGATGCGCTCCGGCTTGCGCGCGGCCCCCGAGGGCGAGACCAGCACGCCGGCGACGAAGCGCGAGAACGTGCACTCCTCGAGCGTAACGTCCGTCGAGGCCAGGCCGTTGCGGTGATAATCGTCCTCGTGACCGGGATAACCGCCGTCCGCCGGCGGGCCGCCGACCCCATAAGGATCGATCACCACGCCCGCATAGGGAGAGTGAATGGCATTGTCGCGCGCGGCCGGGAGGCGGTTGTCGCCGTCGCGGCAGAGCGCGGCCACGAAGGTGCGATCGTCGAGCAGGGCAATCGGATCGCCCTCCTCGAGCAGATAGTCATTGAGCCCTTCGACGGTGAGGCGCGAGAGCGTCACGCCGCTCGCACCCTGAATGGCAATCGCCGGTCGATCGGCGAACGTCGCGAGCAGCACCGTGTCGTTGCCCGCGATCCCGAAGGCCCCGCGCTCGCCGATGATCTCCAGCGAGAAGGGCGCGAACACGCGGCGATCGAAGGGCGCGCTGGGCACGCGGCTCGACAGCGGGTGAGCGTCGGGTGTGAGGGAGAGACGATGAATGCGCAGCGAGTCTTTGAGCTTGTAGACACCGGCCGGAATGAAGAGCTTCGCCCCCGTGCGGATGCAGTGATCGATGGCCGCTTGGAGCGCGCCCGTGTCCTCGTCGATGGAATCGTCCCCGCCGCCGACGGCCCCGAAATCACGCGCGCTCACCACGTCGTGCCCGTAAAAGCGCGGCTCCCACGTCTCCAGCGGCACGAGCGTGCGATCGCAGATGACGAGCTGATAGAGGCCATGGCCGTACACGAGCGCTTTGCCGTGCTCGTCGAGATCGACTTGATTGCCATTCGGCCCGTTCCACGGCACCGATCGATCGCTGCTCTTCCAAAGCATCTTCGGCGTGTTGGTATCGGGCTCGAACGCGAGCACCTTGCCGTACGAAAGCGGCCGGCCGCCGAGCTTGATGCCAGTCCAGAGCGGATCGATTCGAACGCCTCGCTGTAAACCATTCGCCATTCGTCGTCTCCGGCGCGGACGGAGATCCGCGAAGCCCCGACGTCTCCGCGCGCGCTCATCGGGTCGCGATGCTCCGAGCACGACGCGGCTCGGTCGCATCTTCATTCCCGCGTGAGCGAGCACGGTGACGAGGTGGCCCTCCCCGACTCCGTCCCCGGCGAGGCGCAGCGCCCAGCGCGGGACGGATGCCCTGTCTCCGTGATGCAGGGAGCGAGAAAGTAACGCAAGGACGGCGGATTGGACAGCCCATCCGCGACATGTACGGATGGAGAATGTCCGCGCGTGTGCACGTGATTTCCGCGTGTGGACGGCCTCGCGAGCACCGTCCGCTCGGCCGCTCGGACCGTGCTCCGCGCATGCGGCATTCGCCGCTTGGGCGAGCGCCCGAGACGGGCTCGTGCGTGGCCACGACGGGGTCGTGGTATAGCGCGAAGCAGGCCGGTACCTCTGCCGGTCCTCGCCAGGAGAGAGACATGGCTCGCGTGCACAACTTCAACGCAGGTCCCGCCGGACTCCCCCTCCCCGCCCTGGAGCGCGCGCAGCGCGAGCTCCTCGATTTCGAGGGGACGGGCATGTCCATCATGGAGCACAGCCACCGGGGCAAGGCGTACGAAGCCGTGCACAACGAGGCCATCGCGCTCACCCGCGAGCTGCTCGACGTGCCCGCGGACTACGACGTCCTCTTCCTCCAAGGCGGCGCCAGCCTGCAGTTCGCGCAGGTGCCGATGAACTTCCTCCCCGCCGGCAAGAGCGCCGATTACATCGTCACCGGCGGCTGGGCCGAGAAGGCTTTGCAGGAGGCGCAGCGCCTCGGCACCGCGCGCGTCGCCGCCACCACCGAGCACGAGAAGCGCTACACGCGCATCCCCAAGCAGAGCGAGCTCGCCCTCGATCCCAACGCGGCCTACGTGCACATGACGAGCAACAACACGCTCTTCGGCACGCAATGGCACTTCTGGCCCGAGGTCGGCGACGTGCCGCTCGTCGCGGACATGTCGAGCGACTTCATGTGGAAGAAGTTCGACGTCTCGAAGTTCTCGCTCATCTACGCCGGCGCGCAGAAGAACATCGGGCCGAGCGGCATCGTCATGGTGCTCGTGAAGAAGAGCTTCCTCGCCACGGCGCGGAAGGACATCCCCGTCATCCTCCGCTACGAGACGCAGGCCTCCAACAACTCGCTCTACAACACGCCCCCCACCTTCGCGATCTACCTCATCCGCAACGTGCTCGCGTACGTGAAGGAGATCGGCGGCCTCGACGTGATGGAGCGCGAGAACCGCCGCAAGGGCGAGCTGCTCTACGGCGCCATCGACGCCGATCCCGACTTCTTCCGCGGGCCGGTGGAGAAGGACAGCCGCTCGTACATGAACGTCGTCTTCCGCCTCCCCAGCGAGGAGCTGGAAAAGAAGTTCGTCGCCGAAGCAGCCAAGCAGGGCATGGTCGGCCTCGCCGGCCACCGCTCGACGGGCGGCATCCGCGCCTCGACCTACAACGCCGTGTCCTACGACTCGGTGGCGACGCTCGTCGACTTCATGAAGGACTTCCGCAAGCGGTCCTGAGTCACACCGCGTCCCATCTCCGCACGCGCTCGCCCTCCCACCTCGCGAACGACGCTCCGAAGACCCCGTGCGACCACCGCACCCTCACCGCAATGCGCCCAGAAATCGGCGCGTTGCGGTGTGGAGTGCGCTCCATGCGTGAGCGCGCCGAGCTGATCAAGATTCGCCTCCACGACCAAGGGGAGAACGTGGAGACGCCGTGGGCTGCCGATCTCGGCCCGATCGCCGACGTGCCTCGGCGCCGCCGCTGAGCGCCGCGCCCGTCACGGCACCGTGATCGTGGCGATGTCGTGCTTGGCCTTGTTCAACTCGAGCGTCACGACCTTGTCGGTCACGCGCTCTTCCTTCGTCCCCCACCCCTGAAAGACGAGCGCCTGCACCTTGGTGCGCGCGCTCTGCCGGTTGCGATCGCTGGCGAAGTAGTGCGCGCGAATCTTGTACTCGCCGGACGCGGCCTTCGGCAAAACGTACATCTCGGGGCCGTATCCCTGGGTCACGTCCTGCGTGATCTCGCCGCCCTGCTTCGTCTTCCGGTGGGCGTAATAACACTCTTCGTCGCTCGGCTCGACGACGTGGAGATCGACGTCGGTGTGATCCGTGTTCCACGTGATCATCACCACCACGTCGGCCTGCTTCGGGCCCCACGTGCTCGACAGCTCGGCGAGGCGCGCGTCGGCGAAGCCTTTGAGCGTCGTCGTCAGCTCACCGCTCGCGATCCGCCGCAACGTGTGGAGATACTCGAGGGCGAGGATGCGCCGAAAATCACCGAAGCGCGCGTCCCACTGCCCCGCGAGCCCGACCTCGTAATAGGCCATCGCCAAATCGACGCGCTTCATCTCCACGAGGCAGGCCGCGATGGCGCGATACGTCTGCGGCTCGTGCGGGCGAGCCGCGGCCACGCGCCGGAAGAGGTGATAAGCGTGCCCGCCCAATCCATACGACATCGCCGTGAACGCCACGTCGCGCGCCAACACCGCATCACCGGGGCTCTCCTCGACGAGCGAGCTCAACGCCTTGAGCGCATCGGCCGGCCCTGCCGCCTTGCGTCGGCGCTCGGCCTCCGCGGTGAAGGCCTCGTATTCGATCTGACGAATCGAGAGCAGCTCGCGGAAGCTGCCCGGGAGATCCTGCGCGGCGGCGATGCGCGTCTCGAGCGGCGGCGCCTCGACGGTGAACGTCGCCGGCGGCAGCGTGGACAGGGCCTCGCGCACCGCGGCCGGCGCCTGAAACGTCATCCCCGGCGCGCGCCCGAGCCGATCGAGAAATGCGAAGAACCCGGCCTTGGGATCGCCGAGCGCATCTCCGATGGCCTTGATCGCCGCCGCGATCGCCGCGGCAGCGGGGCTGTTCTTCACCGGCTCCGGATCCGGCGCTTTGACCCCCGCCCGCCGATAAGCATCCTCGCTCTCCAACATCAAAAGCGACGTCGTGCGCCCCGTGACCCGGAAATGCACTGCATAGGAGGCCGCGAGATCCTCCGTCGGCGGCCCCAGCTCCTCCAAACCGGCCACCGCGATCTGCCCGTAAATCCGGGGCGCGAGCCGCGAGGGCAAAGGCACATCGAGCTTCTGTTGCAGCGTGCGCCGGTTGCCGCGATCCGACACCGTGATGGCCAGACTGACCCCCTTCTCCGGTGTTCCCCGGCCCGTCACGAACAAGCGCTGTCCCGGAAACAGCGCGCGCGGGCGCCCGGCCACGAGGATGTCCGTCGCCCCCGGCACCTCGATGCCTTCGAGCGTCAGAGGCCGCGCGCGGTGCGCCCGTGAGGCCGCCGGAATCTCGGCCTCGCCCACCACCGAGAACACCGCGCCCGAGCTCTCGCGCGCGAGGTGCGTGAGGAGCCCCGTCTCCGTCCCCGAGAGCCCCGTTTGATAGGCATAGAGCGCCGCCGCGTTGCCACCGGACAGCGCGCGCGAGATCGCATAAGGGTCGCTCTCACCCCAGGTCGCGGCCCCGTCGCTGAGCAGGAACACGTCCCACGGCGCCCCCGGCGTCGCCGCCCATTTCGGTCGCGCCGCCTGCGCGAGCGCGCCCCCGAGATCGGTCGCTCCCTCGAGCGCCAGCGTCTTCGCATGGGCCATCAGCTCGGCCACGTTCTCGGGCGTGTTGTCGATGAACGCCGGCTTGTACCAGCGCGCCTCGACGTCGAAGAACAGCACCGCGAAGCGCTTCATCGTGTCGCGGTTGTTGGTGAGCAGCGCCTCCATCAACGAGAGCCAGACATTGTATTTGTCCGGGTTCGAGCTGAGCGACGTATCCACCAGGATCACCCCGCGATCCGCGCTCTGCGCGGCCTTGTCCGCCGGCAGATCGGCGCGCATCTCGACCGCGAAGTAAGGCCCCGTGTGCGTGTCCTCCCCCGCGAGCACGATGGGGCGCGCCGCGCCCTTCATACGCACAGTGATGGTCCCGCCCTTCGGCTGGGCAAAGCGATATCCCTTGCGCCCGCCGCCCTCGTCCGCCGTCCCCAACAGCGGCCGCCCCGTGGCGTCGTCGCCGTTCACGGTCACGCCGGCACCGGCCGGCGCGAGCACCCCGAGATCGACTGCGATCGTCGGCACGTTCTCGGGGACGTCGAACGCATACTCGAGATCATCACCCGCGCGCACGAGATCGACGTCGTACCCGAGCACGACGCGATGCACCTTCCCCGCCTCGAGCGGGAACACCCGCGCATTGAACACCCCCGCGCCCGCCCACTCGACCAGCGCCGGATCCACGCGCTGCCGCACCGTCTGCTCATAAGCCACCGCCGCGCGCGCCTTCGGGACCATGCGCGCCTCCTTCGGCTGCGTCCACGTCTCGGCGCGATCGGCCATCAACCCAGCCGGCTCGACCTCGAGCTTGCGCCCCGCGGCGAACAGCTCCGGAGGCCCTTTGGCCACCTTCACCATCGGACCGAACGCGAAGAAATACGGTGACGCATCGTTCGGCAAACGGAGCTGGAACGTGCCTTCGTATCCGCGGCTGCTCTGGTTCTCGAAGTAGTAATCGAGCACCACGCGCGCCCGAAACCCGTCGATGCGCACGTGCGCATCCACGCCCACGAGCGGCAGCGTCTCGTGATCTCCCACCGCGAGCCGCGCCGCATTGGACGGCAGCCGCGCGCGCTTCCACGTCTTCACCTCGGCCTTCTTCGCGCCGGAGCCCTTGCCCTCCGCGACCGCGGACGCGGCCGCCGACGGCGCCGGCATCTTCGCCATCGACTCCATCGACGCTTCCTCTTTGTTCGCACGGGGAGCCGAAGCCGTCGCCTCGCTCCCTCCCTTGTTGCAAGCCGCGAGCAACGTCAGGAGGAGCAGCATCGCAAAAGCGCGGAACGAGGGGCGCGTGGAGGCGGAAGCACGTCGCATGACGGCGAGGCTATCTCATTCCCCCGTCCATGGTGGCCCCACCTCGGCGCCGGCCCGCGCGGCCTCGACCCACGAGGCCCGACGTGAACCTCGTGCGCTCGACATCACCATGGTACCTTGTCTCATGCGCTCTTCTTGCTTCCTCCTCGGCACGGCAGTGCTCCTATCAGCCTCGACGGCCGCCGCCCAATTGCCTCCCGCGCAAGCCCCCTCCACGCAGCCGCCGTCCGCACAAGCACCCTCCGCGCAGCCACCTGCACAAGCACCCTCCGCGCAACAACCGCCCCCACAAGCGGCCTCACCACAACAGGCCCCCTATCCATACGCGCCCTATCCATATGCACCTTATTCACAAGCCCCCTATCCCTATCCGCCCTACCCCATGATGGTGCCAGTCGCCCCTGGATATCCCTACCCGCCTCCGAACCCCGCGGATGCTCCCCTGCTGGAGGGCAGCATGGACCAACGTCGGAACCCGGCGATGTGGCTCACGGGCATCCTGCTCACGACCTTCGCATCGGCGGCCGCGATCGGTGCGACGGCCTGGATGGGCGTGACGCGCTCCGGGGAGCCCATCGCGCTTTCGCTGCTCGGCGGGAGCGCCGCCCTCGCAGCGGTCGGGGTACCGCTGTGGGTGCTCGGCGGGCGATCACCCCGCCGCACGATCGCCTTGGAGCTCGCCCCAAGGCGCGTGCGAATCGTCTTTTGAACGAGCTCGGCGGGCCGCGGCACATCGCTCGACGCGTGCCGCGGCTCGCTATCCGCCTTCGCGAGCGGCTCTCCCGATCTCATTGGCCCTGCGAGCCGGAACCAACTACGGTGCGTCGTTTCGAGAACGCAGCGCCGGCGGCGACGCCGGGAGGTCATGGCAGAGCATGTCGCATTTTTACTCGTGCCCCGCGTGCGGCTGGGTCTCCATTCACGACAACGCGATCGGATTGAGCGCCACCGTCCGCTGCGCGAGCCTGCTTCGGCCACCGTACCAAGGAAAGCCCGGTTGCCCGGGCGTGATCACTGCCTACGACAACATCACCAAGAGCGTGAGGGATTCATTGCCTCCGCGTCCGGGTGACAACTCACAGGTGGTCTTGGACGAAGCCAAGGCCCCCAGCCCTCTCGCCCAATTGGCGCCGCCCTCGGGAGTCTCGCCGACGCCACACTTGGCGGGAGCCCCGCGCGACACCAAGACCCCCAACGCTCCGGCGAACGTCAGGGCCGCCCCCTTGCGGGTGCTCCCTGCGCCGTCCGACACCAAGGAAGAGGTGGGTTACAGACGTCCCGTCGTGGAAGGCATCGACCTCAAGACCTTCATGACCGGAGGCGTTCCCAAGGGCGTGCGCTATGTCGCAAGCTACGTGGTCTCGTACGACGGAAAGACCGTGACGGGAGACATGCTCGGTGCCGTCGTCGATTACCAGGACGCCGAGACCTTCCTGGCGAAGAAAAAGATGACCCCGAAGAGCGGGACCGTCCCTCCCCACCTGCACCCTGATCAACTCTTCTGGCGCAGTGAATGCGACTTCGGCATGGACGTGTCGGCCAAGGCCACGTGCAAGGCCGCCGCCTCCAAGGGGAAGCTCCTTCGGATCGAGGTCGACTGCAACATCATGGCTTGTGGCGATCGGGGCCACCTGAGTTGCTGTTGTGCCGTGCCCAGGCTCATCGTGGGTTTGTTTCCCTCGACGACGCGGTACGAGATCCACGTCTTCGGACACGTGGTGCCGTCGCACTACGGCAAGAAAGGCAAGCTCGTGCTGCTCGGCAACTCGAGCATGTCCAACGAAGAGTGGTTGGCCCTGTACGCGAAAAGCACCAAGTCCTGGGATTGGGAGTCCTGAGCTACGGCAAGGCGGCGCTGTCCCTTCCCTCCACGGGCAAAGCCCCGTTTCGGCTTCGCTCGCGGTGCCCCCTCAGGCGCCAAAGGACGATGCTGCGTGTGGAGCGGCGATAGCCTTGCTGGCTCGGCCGCGGCGGCGCGACGCGCCGGAGGCTCGGGCAACAAACCACACGATGAAACCGGACTCCTGCGGATGCGCCATGGCGATCCGCGGCGCGCACCATCGAGAAGGTTCCTTTCGCAAGGTACTTTTGCGAAGCTGCCGCCGTGAACGCGCCGCGCGCTCTTCTTCTCGTCGCCTCCCTGATGCTCGCCGCTTGCGGCCCCACGCTGCCGCCCGCGGCTCCGCACGCGTTCGTGACGGCAGAGCCGCACGCGCCGCCGATGGAGATCTGCTGGGTCGAATACGCCACCAACAAGCAGCCCGGGAACTATGGGCTCGCGGGGTCGAGCGAGGATCCGGTCTGGGAGGTGACGTTCTCCGGGCTGCTCGTCAGGCACCCGCAAGGGCACGTCCTCGTCGACACGGGGCGGAGCAGCCACTTTTCCCAGGAGCTCGAGAGCGCGGGCTTCTTCTCGCGGCAGCTCCTGCGATCGGTGCAGGGCGGCGGCGACCTCGTGGCCAGCGCGCCCGATGCGCTCCGCCGCGTCGGTGAAGATCCGTCGCGCCTCGGGGCCATCGCCCTCTCGCACATCCACGGGGATCACGCGGGTGGTCTCGTGGATCTGCCGAACATTCCCGTGCTCGTCGCGCCCGCGGAGCTTTCGTTTGCCTCGCAGCAAAAAGACAAGGGCGGCTTCGACGTGATTCAGGCCCACGCTCTCGCCGTCGAGGCACGGGCCAAACCCATCCAGCTCACGAACAAGCCCTACGAGAACTTCGACAAGAGCGCTGATCTCTACGGCGATGGATCGATCGTGTTCGTGCCCCTCGGCGGCCACACGCCGGGCAGCATTGGCACCTTCGTGAACCGATCCCCCACCGAGCGCTACCTGCACATCGGCGACGCCGCCAACCTGCTCGAGGCGGTGGAGCGACGGCGAGGCAAGAGCATCGTCCTCCAATTCACCGATCACGATGGCAGCGAGGCCGACGCGACCTTGGCCAAGCTGACGCAGCTCCACGCCATGGATCCCGGCCTCCAGATCATCCCCGCACACGATCGCAAAGCGTGGCGCCGGATCTTCGGGGCGCCGAGCCGCTGCCTCCCGGCCCGCTGAGCGGGCTCGACGCGCCGAACGCAGCGCGCGAGCACCATGCCGGGTCGACGCACATCGGCGTGTCCATCGCTCTTGGCAACATGATTGTCGACGAGACTGGCACCGTCGGTGCCGGGATGACGGGCTCGAAGCGCATCAAGACCAGAACGAGACAGACGTCCTTCGAGATCGCGCGCCAATTCTGGTCTGCGTGTGCTGCGCACCGGAGCCGCGCCGCACGAGGCCCATCGCCGCTCACCCGCCCCGCGAAGTCATCAAGAAGATCTTGATCACGACGATCACGAGCCCGATGGTGGCAATCAACCCAAAGAGGATTCGCCCGAGGGACGCGAGCGGAGCTTTCGAGTGCCAAGAAGCGCCGAACAGCATTCGGGCGAGGCCGATCATGAGCAGGGCATAGCCCGCGGTCATCGGCCCGCCGACGGCGAGCACCACCACGCTCGGGAGGTAAAGCTTGTCGCCCACCTGGACGCCGAACGTCGCAAACGCCCAATCCGACGCGAACAGGTACCACAGGAGCCCCGGCGCGAAGAGGACGGCGCCGAGCCCGGCCCCCTTCACCCCGAGCCGGCGCAGCTCCGCCGATGTCGCGCCTTCTGGTGCTCTCAAGAGATCGATTGCGGCCATCGCGAGACGCTATCCGCGAACGCGCGCCGCCGTCAAACGAGGCATCGTGCCGGCGCCTTCGCGCACCGCGGCCCCACCGTTCCCACGGCCGCGCGGTGCGGCCCGGAATCGTTGCAGCTCAAACGATCTCGCGACGTCCCGCGCGCCCGCGCCGCCGCGAAGCGCCGGCCGGCCGCTGCTCTGCCCACGACGCTGCTCGCGTGGCTCGGCTCGCCGGGCCCGTCGCGCGCCGCCGTCGCAAAGCCACCTGCCCGCCGCGCGCCGCAAACCCACCTTGGTGCGCGGGAGGCCGTCGCATCCGGTCTCGGTGGCGGCGCGCGACGCGCGACGCGCCTCGGGGGCCGACACGCGTCAAGGCGCCCGTCGGGCTCGCCGGCTCGAGGATCCATGTCATGGACGAGCCCGCCCGGCACGGTGGACATCGAGAGCATGAGAAGAAAAACCCCCTCTCCCGACGATCGGGAGAGGGGGCTACCGGCAACGAAGCCAGCGCGGGGATGCGCCGTCAGCGTTCTCCCCTTGCTTCCCCGCCCTTTCGGCCGATCTGCGCCATGTGCTCGCGATCGCCGCTGACGGCTTCGCCGCCCTTGCGGCCGATCTGCGCCATGTGCTCTCGGTCCTGGCTGACGCGCTCGCCGCCCTTGCGGCCGATCTCCGCCATGTGCTGACGGTTCTTGCTCACGGCCTCTCCGCCCTTCTTGCCGGCTTGGCGGGCCTCTTCGGGAGTGAACTCGTGCGCCGTGCCCTTCTCGTGCGCGGCCTTTCCTCCCTTGCTGGCAATCTGCCGTTGCTTCTCCTCGTCCATCGCGGCGAAGCCACGTTGTTCCGAGTGGCGCGCACGCTTGTCCGCGGGCTCGGTCACAGGCCCCGTCTCGTTGCCCTGGTTCTCCCGGACGTTGGGCTCGCGCTCATCCATGTTCGACATGAGATGTCTCCTTTCCGGTTCCCTGAGCCGCGAGGGCGAACTCAAACCTCTCTCTTGCGGCCTTCCGGGCGGGTCCGTTGTGCCGGGCGAAATGACGTCAAGCGGGCGAGTGGAGTGAATCAATCCCCGATTCGACGTCACGGGATCCACGGGATTGACGCGTGCATGCCGAATTCGAGGCCGAGCCTGCTCGGACGAAAGCCGCGAGAGGCCTCGAATCCCCGGCAGACCCCGCCCATCCGACGCCGTTGCGCGGAAATTCATGGTGCTTTTCGGCCCGCTGGATCGAAAAACGCGCGCTTACGCCGAGACCCGCGAAACACGAGAGGGCCTATCGAGATCATACCCTCTCGCCTTTTGCGTCTTCGCCCCGTCGCGTCTTTACGTCTCTTCCCCTCTCCTCTGAACCCTACTCCCCAGCCGGCTCTCCCATGTTCGGTGACGGCGCCTTCGGGTACGTCCGTCGCGAGGCCACGTCGAGCGCGGTGAGGGTCACGAGGAGCGCGACGAAGAAGAGCACCGCGCCCGGCACGATTCGCATGGAAAACCGGGCCGCGTCGAGGTGCATGAAGAACAACAACGCGATCGCCGCCATGATCGACGCGATCACGAGGGAAATCGGGAGGAACGCGCTCCCGAGCTGCAAGAACGAGAGGCCGAGCGAGACGAGCGCGAGGATCACCAAGGCCCCCCACGTGATCACGTATCGAACCCACGACTCTGCGGCGGCGACCATGCGCCCTCCTTCGATTACAGGCGGGTGAGGTAAAACAGCGGCCAGAGGAACATCCAGAAAATGTCCACCATATGCCAATAGAGGACGCTGTTCTCCACCCGCACCGGATCGGCCGCCGTATGGATCCCGCGCTGGCAGCCCCACGCGACCCACACCATCAGGCCGATGCCCACGAGGAGGTGAATCGCGTGGAGGCCGGTCGCGTAGTAATAGAGGGTGAAGAACAGGTTGGCCCCGCGGCTCGGGAGCTCGGCGAAGTGATAGGCCGGCCCGGGGACGATGCCTTCCTGGAAGTGCTGGACGTACTCCGTGCCTTTGAGCACGAGGAAGACGACGCCGGAGAGCGCGGTGAAGAGGAACAACACCGTCGCTCGCCGCGGCGCCCCCGCGCGCACCGCGAGGAGCGCGAGCATGGCCGTGAGGCTGGCCGTGAGCAGGATGAACAGGTTGATGGTGCCGAGCGCGAGGTTGTTCTTGCTCACGCCGGCGGCGAACTCGACCGGATACATGACCCGATAGGCCGCGTAGAGGGCGAAGAGCCCCGTGAACAGCATCGCCTCGCTGCCGAGGAAGATCCACATCCCCAGCCGGGACGCGTGCTGTTGCTTGTCGAGATCGGCGAAGTGCTCATGAAGTGTGGGTGCGCGCATGGGCCTCCTCCTCCGAGAGCTCGAAATCGTAGGGGCCGCGATCGATGATCAGCGGCGCGTCGAAGTTGTGCTTGGGCGGCGGAGAGGGCGTGTCCCACTCGAACGATCGCGATCGCCACGGATTCGCGCCCGCGCGGTCTCCCCAGCGGAGCGCGACGAGCAGGTTCACGAGCGCGATCACGAGCGCTCCGGCGAGCAGGTACGAGCCGCCGGTGGAGAGCACGTTGAGCCACTGGAACCGCTCGGGATAGGCGAAATAGCGGCGCGGCATCCCCATGTTGCCGAGGAGGAACTGGGGAAAGAACGTGAGGACGAAGCCAGTGAACACCGCAAACGACGTGAGGAGACCCACGCGCTCCGAGTAGAGCCGGCCGAACATCTTCGGGAACCAATAATGGGCCGCCCCGAGGAACGCGGTCAGCGTCCCGCCCACCATGATGAAATGGAAGTGGGCCACGATGAAATACGTATCGTGCCAATGAACGTCGAGCGACTGCGTCGCCACGGCGATGCCCGTCATCCCCCGAAGACGAAGAGGAACAGGAACCAGAAGAAGTAGAGCATCGGCGTGTTGAAGCGGATGTTCCCCTTGTACATCGTCGCCACCCAGGTGAAGACCTTGATGGCCGAGAACACGCCGACGAACATCGAGATCGAGCCGAAGATGCCGGCGTCGAGCTCGCTCATCCCGGCCACGAACATGTGGTGGCCCCAGGCGAAGAAGCCGACGAGCGCGATACCCACCGAAGAGATCGCGATGGCGAGGTACGAGTTCGGCTTCTTGTGCGAGAACGTGCACACCGTCTCGGTGATCACGCCCATCCCGGGCAGGATCATGATGTAGACGGCCGGGTGCGAGTAGAACCAGAACAGGTGCTGAAACAGCACCGGATCGCCGCCGAGCGCCGGGTCGAAGATACCGAATTTGTAAATGCTGTCGAACCCGACGAGGAGCACCGTCAGGCCCAGGATGGGCGTGGCCAGGAGGATGATGACGCTGGTCGAGTAGAGCGCCCAGATGAAGAGCGGGAGGCGCATCCAATGGAGGCCTTTGGCCCGCATCGTGTGGGTGGTGACGATGACGTTGAGGCTCGTCATGATCGACGAGAGCCCGAGGATGAAGATCCCGATGGCCACCGGGAACACGCTGCCCGGCGTCGTGGTGCTGTAGGGCGGATAAAACGTCCACCCCGTGTCCGCGCCGCCCCACACCGCCGTGACGAGGACCCAGATGGCGCCCACGCAGTACGTGTAGAACGAGGCCAGGTTGAGGCGGGGGAACGCGAGGTCCTTGGCGCCGACCATCAGCGGAACCACGAAGTTGCCGAAGATGGCGGGGATGGCCGGGATCATGAAGAGAAAGACCATGACCACGCCGTGGAGCGTGAACATGCGGTTGTACGTGTCGGCATCCATCACCGTGCGATCCGGCGTGAGCAGCTCGGTGCGCAAGGCCAGGGCGAAGATGCCGCCGAGGATCATCGCGACCAGGATGACCACGTAGAACATCAGCGCGATGCGCTTGTGATCCTTGGTGAGGAGCCAGCTCCTGATGCCGCGGTCGGCGCGCAGGTAATCGGGCTCGGGCTCGGGCGGCTCCGGGGCGTGATTCCAAATCTCGCTCATCGCTTCTCTCCCTGTGGCGGGATGCGGCCCCCGGGCGGCTCCGCGAAAGGCGGCGGCGCGGGCCTTCCGCTCGGCGGCGGCGGGCGCGGCGCCTCGGGCCGGCTCGCTCCCGGCCGATCACGATCGGCGGGCGGCACCACGGCCTCGGTCGGCGTCCGGGCTCCGGGCTCGGGCCGCACGTCCCTGAGCGAGCGAATGAGATCGACGATCGCCGCGATCTGCGGCCCATCGAGCTTGCCCAGATACGAGGGCATCACCGCTTGAAACCCGCGATGGATCTTGATGCCGGGGTCCATCATGGACTCGGTGAGGTACGCGTCGTCGACGAGCACCTCCTTCCCATTCTCGAGTGGGACCGTGGATTGATAGAGGCCCGCCCAGGTCGGCCCGATGTGCGGAGAACCATCGAGCGAGTGGCAGCGCAGACACCCCTGCTCGGCGGCCACGCGCTCACCCATGCGGGCCAAGCTGAGCTCCGTGCGTGGAAATGCCGCGTCCGGCCTACCCATGGCCGGATCCACGTAGCGCGGCGCCGCGACCCCGGGCTCCGCCGGCGTGCCGCCGAGCCAACGTCCGTAATCGTCGGGCGAGAGCGCCACCACCTCACCCAACATCGTGGAGTGCCCGGTGCCGCAATACTCGGTGCAGAGGATCTGATACGTGCCCGGCGACATGACCTGAAACCACATGGTCGTGTAGCGGCCCGGCAAGACGTCTTGCTTGACCCGGAAAGAGGGCACGAAGAAGCTGTGAATCACGTCGCGCGACGTCATGATGAGCTTCACGGGCCGCCCCACCGGCACGTAGAGGACTCCGATGGATCGGGCGCCTTCGGGATAGGCGAACTTCCACATCCATTTCTTGCCCGTGACGTAGACATCCATGGCGTCGGCCGGCGCCACGCGAAGGCGCATGTACTGTCGCACGCCGATGAACCACCACACGAGGAACAGCACGCAGAGGCCGATGAGCGCCGCGACCTTGTAGAGGAAATGCGGGTGCGCGTCGGCGTGGGGGTTGGGCGGATCCGCTTCGCGTTGGCGCAGGCGATAACGGACCAGAAAATAGGCGCCGACCAGCGTGACCAGGGTGGCGCCCGCCATCGTCGTGAGGATGACGAAGTAATGGAGCGCGTCGATCTCGTGGGCGATCGTCGAGTCCTGCGGAGGCAGGAAGAGGATGCGGCGGAGGATCTCGTTCATCGGGGCCTCGCTTCGCTCGCTGCTCGGCCGGCGGCGCCGCGCTTCCATTCACGTCGGAAGAGGACGACCAGCGTGCCGGCGACGGTGGCGAGCACGAAGAGCGCACCGAGGCGGAGAAAGCCCATCACGTAGGGGCCGTAAGCCCGCGAGGCCGGGTCGTATTGATAACAGGTCATGATCACGCGATCGATGATGCTGCCTGTCTTCCCCTCCCCGGCCTCGATGAGCGCGAGGCGCAGATCCCGGCCCGAGGGCGCGACCCCATAGAGATAACGAGACACGCGACCATCGGGCGTGAGCACGATGGCCGCGGCCGGATGCGCATATTGATCGGTGCGCGCGTCGTAGGCGTAACGAAAGCCCACCTCGTCGGCGAGCCGCGCGAGCGGCCCTGCTTCACCGACGAGGAACGGCCACTCGCGCTGACCGTCGCTCCCCAGCGACAGCGCGCCCAGCGTGTTCTTCCGCTTGGCCGCGGCCTCGGCCGGCGTGTCGCGCGGATCGATGCTCACGGTGAGCGCGCGGTAATCGCGCCCGAGCGTGTAGCGGAGTTGGTTCATCCCATCGACCACGCCGCGGAGCACGAGCCCGCACAGCATGGGACAGCGGTAATAGGCGAGCACCAGAATCACGGGCTTCTGCCCGTCGAGCAGGTCTCCGAGGACGAGGTGCCGGCCCGTTTGATCGGTGAGCGCGAGATCGCGGCTCAAGGCCTTGCCGAGGTGCTCGTCGATGTCCACCTCCTGCGCCGGCGCGGGCAGCTCCGTCGGCCCCGTGCGCGGGAGCGGCTGTGCGCCCGCGCTCCGCGGCGCGAGAACGAGCGCGCACAGGAGCGCGAAGGCAGCGGCGAGGCGCTTCACGGCCGCTTCCCTTCGGCGACGAGATCCATGGCTTTCTCGATGGGAATGCGCACCACACCGCGCCTCCGATCCACCCAACCGTACGAGCCGAGCTCCTGTCGCTTCATGGCGTTCAGCGATCGTTCGGGGCGCTGCTCGTCGAAGAGGTCTTGGCGCACGCGGGCCACCTGGTGGCGCGGGCCGAGGAACTCCTCGGTGAACGCGCCCGAGGGGCGGAGCTCCCGCCACTGTTGATTCAGGAGGGACACGGTCCAGACGATGAGCACCGCCGAGACGACGAAGACGATGCCCAGGAAGGCGTAAACGCCCTTCCGATGGACGACGTCCTCCTCCTGGTGCATGTCGGGGTGGCGGACGCGGTAGCTCATAGGCTCTCGTATTGGATGGCCCCGGGCAGCCGGGGATCGTTGACGGGGACGAGCGCGCGCCCGCGCAAACGCAGGACGGCGAAGACGACCGTGATGCCGGCCACGGCGAGGAGCGCGGCGAGATCGACCCAGTGCAGCGGGAATCCGCGCGGCCGCACCGTGGGCATGACCAGCCAATGCACGTCGAGGTAGTGCGCGACGAGGAGCCACACGGCCATGGCCGTGAGCGGGGCGCGCCGCCGCTTGATGCCGTAATCGAGGAGCACGAAGAACGGCAGGGCGAAGCTCATGAACACCATGACGATGGTCATGCCTCGCCAACCGCCGTGGGCCCGCGCGACGTAGAACACCGCTTCTTCGGGCCGGTTCGCGATCCACATCAGCATGAATTGGAAGAAGGCCACGTAGGCCCAGAAGATCACGAACGCGAGGAGCAGCCGGCCGAGCGCGTAATAATGAGAGGCGTTGATCCCGAGGATGGCGCCCGTGCGATCCGCGGCCGTGGTCATGACGGTGAGGAGCGCGATGGCGCCCAAGAACCCGCCGGCGAAGAAGTAGACGGGAAACATCGTCGAATACCACGCGGGCATGAGCGACATGACCCAATCCACCGACGCGAGCGAGAGCGCGATGGCCACGACCGGGAGGAGAACGGCGGAGATCACGTGCATGCGCCTGCGCGCGTCGAAGCCGGGGTCGCGATCCTGCATCGCGGAGGAACGGCGGAGCAGGTAGCTGACGCCGATCCACACCACGAAGTAGAGGACCGCTCGGGCGATGAAGCCCCCGCTGTTCAGATACGAGAGCTTGAGCTCCACCACCGCGCGCTCGGCCTCGTCGTGAATCGACTCGGGGCGCGTCCACGGATAAAGGCTCCTGAGCCCGAACGGGATGGGGATGAACAGCACCGCGAGGATCGGGAACACGCCCGTCATTCCCTCCACGAGCCGCCGGAGCAGCGTGGGCCAAACGGCGCGCATGGCGTGCACGATCATCAGGAAGACGAGCGCGCCGAGCGCGATGGTGGTGACGTACACGAACGCGGTCAGGTACGCGGCCAGGGCCTCTCTCGGCGCCACGATGGCGCCGAGAACGAGGCCGATGACGCCGAGGGCGGCGAGCGCCAAGGCGATGGTGAAGAGGCGGGTCCCGCCGCGGAATGCGGTGTCGTCGTCGTTCATGGCAGCCGACTCTCCGCCTCTTGCCGCAGCGCGGGCGGCAGCGAGGACAAGGGGACTCCATGGCTCAGTTGGAGCGCCCGCAGATAGGCCACTACCGCCCAACGCTCCTCGGGCGAGATCAGATCCTCCGCGTAGGATCGCATGAGGCCGTAACCCTGATCGATGATCTGGTAAATCCTCCCCGCGGGGAACGACGCGGCATTGGCGCCGGCGCCGGCCAGCGCGGGCGGCCTCCGGAGATCCATGTTGAGGGCGGCGATGGACTCGCCATCTCCGCGAATGCCATGGCAGGGCGCACAGAAGGCGTCGAAACGGGCCTTCCCCGCGCCGAGGAGATCGCGTGTCACCGGGATGGGCACGTCGGCCACGTAGGCATCGCCGACCAAGCCCTGGTTCACCGGCGGATCACCGACGGGCACGTCGCGCGGCAGGGTGCCTTCGGGCGGCGTGCGCATGGCGCGGCCATCCTCGAAGAAGGCGCAGTGTTGCCAGACGGTGAATTTGTCCTGGTTCATCATGCGCTGGAAATCGATGGTGGGGAGCACGTCACACCCCACCAGCGAGCCTGCGGCCCAAAGCACGAAACAGGCCTTCCCCCGATGCGAGATCATCGCGCCCTCTCCCGCGTCCGCGCGACGGTGACCGCGCCGAGATCGCGCAAATCACGCTCGATCTGCACTTCGTTGAACGATGGATCGCGCTCGTCGATGCCCACCCAGAAGGTGTCGATCGAGGCGCGCTCGAAGCCCGGCACGTCGACGAGCGGGCTGTAGAGGTCCGGCAAACGACAGAGCAGCGTGAGGATGAAGAGCCCCGAGAGCCCCGCCGTGAGCACGCCGGCCTCGAACGTGATGGGGATGAACGCCGGCGTCGAGTCCAACGGCCGACCACCCACGTTGAGCGGATAATCGAAGGCGTTGCACCAGAGCTGAATCAGATAACCGAGCCCGGCCCCGGCGATGGCCACTGGGAAGATCATCCGCGCGATCCGCGATCGCGGCAGCCCGAGCGCCTGCTCGAGCCCCCTGATGGGATAGGGCGTGAAGGCGTCGAGCTCGCGATATCCACGGCGCCGGAGCTCCGCCGCCGCCTGGAGGAGCTCGTCCGAAGTCCGAAACTCGCCCACGTAACCCTTGCGCATCAGTGCTCCTCCTCTCCCTCGTGGTGCTCGTGGCGCAGCTCGTGGGCCAGCTCCTTGATCTCCATCACGGGCACGAAGGGGAAGAGCCGGAGGAAGAGCAGGAACAGCAGCATGAAGAAGCCGAGGGTGCCGACGTAGAGGCTCCAGTCGACGATCGTGGGCTGGTAGGGTCGGAACGACGAGGGCAGGAAATCCTGCTGCAGGCTCTGGACGATGATCACGAATCGCTCGCACCACATCCCCACGTTGACGGCGATGGAGATGAGCCAGAGCAGGAGCTCGCTCTGGCGCACCCGCTTCGACCAGAGGAGCTGGATGATGGCCACGTTGCAGATCATCTGCAGCCAGAACACCCCGTTGTTCGGGCCGAAGGGCCGCGCCACGAAGAACTGGTGCCGCTCGTAGACGGAGCCGCTGTACCAGGCCATGAAGAACTCGATGAAGTAGCTGTAGATGACGATCCAACCGGTGGTGAGGATCATCCGCGCCATCGAGTCGAGGTGCTTTTTGGTGATGACGTTCTCGAAGCCGAAGATGCGCCGGACGGGGATGATCAGCGTCATCACCATGCCGAACCCCGAGAAGATGGCGCCGGCCACGAAGAACGGGGGAAAGATGGTCGAGTGCCACCCGGGCACGACCCCGGTGGCGAAATCGCTGCTGACGATGGAGTGCACGCTGAGCACGAGCGGCGTGGCCAAGCCCGCGAGGAGGCCATAGAGGATGCGATAGTGCCGGAAGTGCCGTGACGATCCCCGCCAGCCGAGCGCGAGGATGCCATAGATGATCCGGCGGGCCCGATCGGGCGCCACGTCCCGCAGGGCCGCGAAATCGGGGATGAGGCCGACGTACCAAAACACCACCGAGATGGTGAAATACGTCGACACCGCCGCCGCGTCCCAAGGGAGCGCGCTGCGGAACTGCGGCCAGATGCGTTGGATGGATGGATACGGCAGGAGCCAATACGCGAACCACGGACGCCCCAAGTGGAGCAGCGGGAACAAGCCGGCCTGCATGACGGCGAAGACGGTCATGCCCTCGGAGAAGCGGTTGATGCTCGTCCGCCACTTCTGCTCGAGGAGCAGGAGGATGGCCGAGATGAACGTGCCGGCGTGGCCGATACCGATCCACCAGACGAAGTTGATGATGCCGAAGGCCCAGCCCACGGGGATGTTGTTGCCCCACAGGCCGATGCCGACGAACACGGTGACGGTGATGGCCGCGAGCAGGACGCCGGTGAGCGCGAGGGCCGCGGCGAACGCGACCCACCAGCCTTTGCCGCGCGGCTTCCACGTGATCGAGAGGAGCTGCTCCGAGAGCCCTGCGTCGGTGGGCCGTCCGATGATGACCGGCTCTTCCACGGCTCACCCGATCTCTGGATTGGGGTTGTAGATGCGCGCCAGATAAACGGTGCGCGGGCGGGTGCCGAGATCGTGGAGGACCTCGAAGCTCCGCGGCTCGTTGCGCCACTCGACCATCTTCGTGCCTCGATGGCTCAGGGATCCGAATTGGATGGCGCCCGTGGGACAGGCCTGCTGACAGGCGGTGACCACCTCGCCCGGCCGGATCGCGCGGTTCTGCACCCGCGCGTGAATCTCCACCTCGCGGATGCGCTGCACGCAATACGTGCACTTCTCCATGACCCCCCGCTGACGCACGGTGACGTCGGGGTTGTGCTGGAGCTGCACCCGCCCGCGGTTGGCCGGCTGCTCGCTGTTGTAGTCGAACCAGTTGAAGCGCCGGACTTTGTAGGGACAGTTGTTGGAGCAGAAGCGCGTCCCGACGCAGCGGTTGTAGACCATCTCGTTGAGGCCGTCGCCCGAGTGGACGGTGGCGTTGACGGGACAGACGTACTCGCACGGCGCCTTCTCGCAGTGCTGGCAGAGCATGGGCTCGTTGGTGACGGAGGGCGCTTCGATGGGTCCTTCGAAGTATTGATCGATGCGCAGCCAGCTCATGATTCGCCCGCGGGCGACCTCTTCCTTGCCGACCACGAGGACGTTGTTCTCCGACCGACAGGCCACCTCGCACGCACCGCAGCTCGTGCAGATGCTGGTGTCGATGGTCATGGCCCATTGATCGCCGGACATGTCGTAGGCCGGGAGCATCGAGGGCAGCGGCCCGCGCAGCTCGGCCGTGAATTCGGTGTGTTTCTTGAACGTCTCGAGCGTGGCGAAGGGCGCGATGGGCCGCCCTTCGGTGCGCATCTCGAGCTGCGAGCGCGCCAGCGTGTGCTTGGCGCCGGGGAGCTTGTGAATCACGAGCCCGCTCGCGAACGAAGGCGCGGCGGAGGTGCGGAGTCGATTGGCATCGAAGCCGACCTCCCGGCCGAGCGTGAGCGCTCCTCCCCGGCCCCAACCCAGGTGCAATGTGACCGCCTCGTCGGCGTGGCCCGGTACCACGATGACGGGCGCGCGCACGCGCCGGCCGCCCAGCTCGAGCTCGACGAGATCCTCGGTTTGCAGACCGAGCCGCGCCGCCGTGGCCGGCGCGATCTGCGCCGCGTTGTCCCAGGCCAGCTTGGTGACGGGCTGCGGGTGCTCGAGGAGCCAAGCATTGTTGGTGAAGCGCCCATCATGCACGTTGGGATCGTTGGCAAACGACGCTTCGATCTCGTTCACGGCGGGCTCGGGCGCGTGCGCCGCGAGAGCACGCGCGATGGCGTCGGTCGCAAGCGGCCTGTCGAGGCGCGGCGCCGCCGTGCCGGCGATGACGCCCGTGGTGAGGGCTTTGGGCCAGAAGTCTTGAAAATCATCCGGGTGGCGCGCGGTCCAGAACGACTCGAGCGCGCGCCGATCGTCGGGATGATCGACCCCCGCGAAGAGCGAGAGGATCTCCACCGCCGAGCGCCCGCCGCGCATCGGCTTGATGAGCGGCTGGAGGAGCGACGTCGTGCCGTCGTACGCCGTCGCGTCTCCCCACGACTCGAGCGGATGCGCCGCGGGCACGAACCAATCGGCCACGGCCGCAGTCTCGTCCTCGTGGCTCCCGAGATAAAGCACCGTGGCGACGCTGCGAATGCGCCGGCCGAGATCGAGATCCACGGGCGCGCTGTAAACGGGGTTGTTCCCGACGATGACCAGCGTCTCCACCGCGCCGGCGTCGATCTCGGCGATGAGCGATCCGAGATCCTGCTCGGCATCGCCCAAGGAAACGAGGGTGGGAGCGATGTTCCACGCGGTGCGCTCACTGCCCACCATGGAGTTCATGAGGTGCCCGAGCGCATGGACGATGGGCGGCTGTCCCGGTCCCACCGTGACGATGGAGGCACCGGCGTTGCGCGCGAGATCGCGGGCCAGCGCGAGGACCACGGGATCGGCGGTCCCACCGCGGAAATGCGCGAGCGCATCGAGGACGGCGCGCGGCGGCCGCTTCACGCCGGGGAGATTGGCAATCTCCGCCGCCGCCCTCCCGGCGACCCACGCGATCTCGCTGGGCTTCCGCCGCAGGCGATGATCGGCGAGGGTGCCTGTCGCCGTGAACGTGGTCTCCACGGCATAGAGCCGATTCATGGAGTCGGTCGGCTTGGCCACGCGGCGCCGCGACGCGAACTGCCGCGCATACCGCACCGAAAATGGCCCCGTCGCGAGGAAGTCGTCGGCCAGCGAGAGCACGACCTTGGCGGCGCCGAAATCGTATTGCGGCTGCACCGGCGCGCCGAAGGCCAGGCGCCCGCCCTGCCCCGCGAACGCCGGCCGGCTGCCATCGTGAAACGTGAACCGTGCTTTGGGGAAGCGCTCGCGAATGCGCCCCAGCAGATGGCCCATCAATGGTGAGCCCTCCGACCCGAGCAGAAAGCGCAGCCGCTCGCCCGCGTCGGCCCGCGGCCCCGCGAAGTGAGCGATGATGGGATCCATCCCACTCGGCCCCTCCGGCGTGCGGATCGACGAGGCCCGATCGGGATCGTAGAGATCGATGATGGCCGCTTGATCGAAAATGCTGGTGGCGCCGAGGCTCGCGGGATGATCGGGATTGCCTTCGATCTTGGTGGGCCGGCCGTCGTGGCTCAACACCAGGACGCCGGTGGCGAATCCATCGAGCGGGAGGCTCGTGGCGTAATACCGCGGGATACCGGGCGTGACATTCGGCGGCTGCCGCGTATAGGGCAGGATCTTCTCCTGGCGCTCCCGGAGGCACCCTTCGGCGCCCGCGAGGGCCATGCCGGCGCCGAGCAGCTTGAGCCACTCGCGGCGGCGCATCGCCCCCGTGTCGTCCGGCAAGACCTCGAGTCGCCTCTGCTTGCGATCGCCCAAAACACCCTCCTAGCGGTGGCAAGTGGTGCAGCCGGTGAGGCTCCGAATCCCCAGCGCCGAGACGAGCCGGCGGCCGATCTCGAGCTGACGATCACCGGCCGTCCAATCCATGTTGGTGATCTGGTCGAGCGGCCGGATGAACCTCTCCGGCTGCCGATGACAATCGAGGCACCATCCCATGCTCAGGCTCGCGACCTGATACACCGCCGCCATTTGATCGATGCGGCCGTGGCAGGTGGAGCAGCCGAAGCCCTTGTTGACGTGGATCGCGTGGTTGAAATAGACGAAGTCCGGCAGTTGGTGGACGCGATTCCAGGGGATGGGCGCGCCCGAGAAATAGCTGCGCCGCACCATCTCCATGAGCGGGCTCTGCCCCCAAATCTGCTCGTGACAGCCCATGCACTTGTCGGTGGAGGGCATGCCCGCCGTCGCGGCCCGATGCGCAGTGTTGTGGCAGTACTTGCAGTCGATGCCGTCGTCGCGCGCGTGGTGCCGGTGGTCGAACTCGACGGGTTGATTGGGCGCCTCGTTCTGCGCGCGGACCCACGGCGTGCGCACCCAGATCATCGGCGCGGCGAGCGCCGAGAATCCGCCGAGGGCGATCACGACGATCGCGACGCGGAACGCGGTGTTGCTCCACGGCGGAAAGACGGCGGCCATACCGAGGGTCCCCGAACCAGTCGAGAGATCGACCGGCGCGGGTCACGTGGCGCCCGGGCGGAGCGGCCGGGAGGCAGGGAGGCCCGCAATCACGATCAGGTGGTATGAGGGACGAGAGAGGGAGAGATTGTTGGTTTGACCGGGGCGATCAATCTTCCTCGCAAAACATGCTCGATCGCCCGTCGCGATCGCATGCCCGCTGCGCTCGCGCCCGAGCGGCTGAGCGGCCTTTGCATCACCGAGCTCGCCGAACCGGCCGAATCGCTCGGAACGTGATCGAGGAAGTGAACGTCAGCCCGAGGCGGCGTGGCCTCGAAGAGGACGAGCTGTCACCTCGCTGCGGACGCTTGGCTCCTGCGACGCGCGTCGTCTTCGCCAGGCACGAGGGCACTGCCCCACGGCTGCATCCATGACACGCGCGCCTTCGAAACGAGTCACGGTGGCATTCGCCGAAAACGATACTGCGCATGCGACCGGCAGGCGTCAGGTGCCGCTCCCCGGAAACGGCTCCACGTAGCTCTCTGCGGTGCGCCCGAAGTAGACGACGCGGCGCCCCACCAGCGAGACGAAGTATCCCGTGCAGCCTGCAGCCGCAACGCGCTCGCAGAACGTGTGGTAATCGATGGCGCCCGCCTGGCTCGCGCGCACGGCCGCGGCCACGTCGGACGCGACGAAGCCCGCCGCCGGCACGCGCTCGACGGGCGCCGCCGCCACGACCACGGATCCTCCGCTCCCGAGATAATAAGTCTTCTCGGAGCGCAGCAGATCCGCGTGATACTGCTCGATGCCGACCTCGCTCAGCTTCGCGAGCACCTCGGGAAACGTGAGGCGCGACTCGTCCGAAGCCTTCGTGCACTCCTCCGCGACGTCTTTCACATGCTGGTTCATGAGCGTTGTCCTTTCGTGCTCGACAAGAGCCGAGAATGGTCGTCGAGACTCGGCCTCAATTCATGGATCGGCCCGATCACGCGCTCGGCGCGGGAGCCCCCGATGCAAACGCAGCTGCTTGATCGTCAGTCGACGGGGACGGTGGTCAATCCCCGGCGGCGGATGATCTCCCGGAGAACACCTTCGATGTGCGCGCGCTCGTCGGGCGAGAGATGCCCGAAGAACGCAGCATCGTTCTCGTCGGCGAGCGCGGCCAGCACGGGGACCAGGGCCCGGCCCGCGGCGGTGAGGGCGACCGCTTGGTAACGACGGTCGCCCTCCCCCTGGGCGCGCGAAACGAGGTCTTTGCTCGAGAGACGATCGACGAGCTTGGAGATGGCGCCGCGGGTCATCGCCAGATCGCCCGCGAGCTTGCTGGGGGCGACGCTCTCGCGCTCGTAGAGCTCGCGAAGGATGACCCACTCCGCGACGGTCACGTCACGCGCCGCGAGCTTCACGCTGAACGCGTGGGAGACATGGTTCGAGACGAACCGAAGCCAATAGCCGAGATGCGCTTCGAGCGGGCTCACCTCGGGCGGATGCGATGGATCTCGGCGGCGCGCCATACGGTTGCCTAGGAAACTACGCAACGATGGTTTCCTTGTCAACCATATGGCGCGAGCGAGTCGTGACGGCCGACCGCTGCGCGGGTCCGGATGCGTGAGGCGGAGCCGTTGCCTCGCTGAACCGGGCTACTCGGTCTTCGGGCTCGGCGCAGCCGTCATCACGCAGCGAAATCCGGTGTGCCCGAGGCTCGTGTCCGGGCTCGTCTTCATGCGCGCCGAGACGCGGTATCCAGTGCAGTAGACATCATTGCACAAGAACGAGCCGCCGCGACACACGCGCTTCGGCACGGTGGGCTCGTCCGGATCGAGGCTCGTGTCCGGGCCGGCGGCGTTCACCACGCCCAAGCCGGCCCGCGCTGCATAGGTGTCGGCGCGATAGTTGTCCGCGCACCACTCCCAAACGTTGCCTGCCATGTCGTAGAGGCCATATCCATTGGGCGGGAAGGACGCGACCGGCGCGGCGCCTTCGTACCCATCGATCGCCAGATTCTCGAAGGGAAATCGCCCTTGCCAGAGGTTCGCCCGCGGCGCCGTGCGAGAGGGCTTGTCGTCGCCCCATGGATGGCGCTTGCCTGAAAGGCCGCCGCGCGCCGCATACTCCCACTCTGCCTCCGTCGGGAGCCGTTTGCCCGCCCAGGCTGCGTACGCGACGGCGTCGTCCCAAGACACGTGGACGACCGGATGATCCTCGATCGCCGGAGGGCCTCCCGGCCCGGCCGGAAAGCGAAAGGAGGCGCCCGGCACCCACCGCCACCACTGCGAAGGATCGGAGAGCGATACCGGCCCTCGCGTGGGCGTGAAGACGAGGGAGCCGGGCACCAGCATCTCCGCCGGCGGCGGCGGCGTCCCCGGCGGGAGCTGGGCCATGATCGCGGCGAGGTCGGGCTTTCTCTCGGCCGTCGTCACGTAGCCCGTCGCCTCGATGAAGCGGCGGAATGCGCCGAAGGTGACCTCGGTCGCGTCCATCCAGAATCCATGCATGCGGACGCGATGGGTGGGCCGCTCGTCCGCGGCCGCGTCGTCACAGCCCATCATGAATTCGCCGGCGGGGATCCACGTCATCCCCGCCGGCTTGGCGATGCCGGCCGGAAAGGGGCGCCGCGGCGCGCCGGCGCAGCACGATCCTCCCACCGAAGCGCGCTCCCGCGACACGTGCGCGCGAACGGCGATTCCCGCGGCTGCCGCGACCAGCGCGGCGATGCAGGCGAGCGCGCGCTTCGACATGGGATCACTCTCCGAACACCGGCTTGATTCCGCGATAAAGCGTCTCGCCGGCCGGGGGCTCGGGCCGATTCGGATACTTCTTCAGCTCCGCGAAGAAGTTGGTGACGATTTGGTTGAGCTCCACGAAGACCCAACCGTGATCGCGCAGCGGGCTCCTCCCGGGCGAGGTCCGGAGGGCGTCATACGTCGGCGCAGAGCCCATGAACATGATGTCGTGTTGCTCGAACGGGTCGATCAACAGATCGTAGATGGCCGGGAGCGTCTGCCCGCGGGAGACGCCGAGCCACGAGTCGTGCGAAGTCCAGAGCGCCTTGAAGCGGCCCACGCGCACACCCTGGAAGCCGCCGTCCGCGTTGATGTAGAGGAACTGGTCGCGCTTCCCCGGCCCGGTGCCGAGGAGGGAGTCGTGGAGATCGATCCCGTCGAAGACGATGGGCTTGCCCTTGTTGTCGCGCCAGTGCCGCGGCGGCACCGAAAGCCCCGAGAGGCTGGCCACCGTCGGCAACCAGTCCATGTGCGTCCAGATGTCGTGGTTGACCGAGCCGGGCGCGATATGGCCCGGCCACCGCGCGATGCACGGGACGCGCACGCCGCCCTCGAAGGCGTTGCTCTTCTCCCCGCGGAACGGCTGGAGTCCGGAGTCGGGCCAAGTGTCGATCCAGGCGCCGTTGTCGGCCGTCCAAATCACCAGCGTGTCATCGTCGATCCCGAGATCACGAATCGCCTGGAGCACCTTCCCGCTGTTGTCGTCGAGCTCCATGAGCCCGTCGGTATAAGGGTACTTCCCCGGCGACTTCCCCTTCCACGCGGGGTCGACCACCGTGGGATTGTGCATCTTCATGAAGTTCAGATACATGAAGAAGGGCTTTTCATCCCTCGCGTGCTTCGTGATCCAGGCGATCGCGGTTTCGCGGATCTCGCGATCGATGGTGGCCAGATCCTTGGAGACGAAGGTGCGGCGCGCGCGCGCCGGCTGCCCCGCGACGCCCTCCCACTCCTGTCGATTCACGCTCTTCCACCACTCTTGGTAGGCAGGCCGATTCAAGGGAAAGTCCGGGTAGTACTCGGGATCGTCGTACGTGTACACGTTCGCGTAATACGGGAGCATGTGAGCCATCTCGTCGAAGCCGAGGTTCGTCGGATAGAACTGCGGCTTGTCGCCGAGGTGCCATTTGCCGAGCTGCACGGTCGCGTAACCGGCCTTCTTCAGGTAGCCGGCGATGTTGGGCTCGTCGGGGTAAAGGCCGTTCGGGGCGCCGGGGACGAGGACGCCGAGCATGCCGGAGCGCATCGGATATCGCCCGGTCATGAACGAGGCGCGGCCCAGAGTGCAAGTCGGTTGGCCGTAGTAGTTCGTGAAACGCATGCCCTCCGCGGCCATGCGATCGAGGTTGGGTGTCGGCGCGCCACGGAGCGCCCCGCCGCCGTAGGCGCCGAGGTCCATGAAGCCCACGTCGTCCGTCATGATCACCACGACGTTCGGCTTCCTGCCGGCGGGTGGCGGCGTCGCCGCCAAAGCGCTCTGCGATGCGACGAGGGGCAAGAGCGCCAGCAACGCCGACAAGGCCTTTGCGGTCCGGTTCATCAGGTTCCTCCGGGTCGAGAGACCTCTTTGCGTGATCCTTGGTGACATCGGTCTGGGCGGACGCACCGTCAATGCATTGACGAGATCGCCGCGCCGTCGAGCGACGGAGTCGCCGGCCTCGGATCGGCTCCCGCGGTCACACCGTCGCCCGAAAATCCCGCGCAGCGACGAGGCTCCCAAGCGTGGAATTCGGACCGGCGCGATTCGCCATCATCCTCCGCTGCCTTGAGGTGGCGGCGAAGCGCCGGAGTCCGGTGCTCCCGCGTCGCTGGGCTCCGCGGCACCTCCATCCACGGGCTCCGCAGGTCCCAGTGCAAGGCCGCCGCCGATCGTGGGGGCGGGAACGTAGACCCCTGGATCCGGCAGGGCGATGTTCGTACCGCCGACGGTCTCGAAATACACGCCGATGGGCTTGAAGGTGCTGCCGAATCCGAGGTGGACGAGACATGCGGCGTCCTTGATTTCCCAGTCGGAGCGCTGATAGGAGGCATACGCCTCGAGCCGTTGGAAGATGCCCGTCGAGACCGTGATGCTGGACAGCGCCCTGACCTGATAGCGCGCGGCCACGCTGTACCCGACGGCGTCGGAGACCGCGTTCGGATCGAGCTTGACGCTCGTGTTGGTGCTGATCTGCGGTTGGATGAACTCGCTGACGTCGACGCTCAGGTCCCGTGGCCCGCGCCCCTCCGCAGCTCCGATGAGCCACTGCTGCCCCTGAAAATGGATGGTGACCGGATCGACGGCGACGTTGGAGATGCAATAGCCGGTAGCATCGGCCAGGGCGGCCTCACCGAACGCTGCCCCGTCGGTGTCGCAACCGCCCAACGAGGCAGCCGTGATTGCCACACTGGATGCAATGCGGACGATTCTCGCGGCGGTCTCGATAATCCGACGTGTCGTGCGCATACGAGTGGTGTGCTTGAGCCGGATCGACGGATGTCAAGCAACGCTCGCTCGGCCGCTCGACAGACCGCTTGTGTCCGAGGCAGCAGCGAGCGGTCGACGCTCGTGGCTATTTCGAGCGCGGATAGGTCACGCAGACACGCAGCCCGTGGTTCGGCATGCGAAAGGTCCGCTCGACGGTGTTGTGGTTGGTGATGAGCTGGGTGGTTTTGGTCTCCACGTAGCTCCCGCCGCGGGCCACGTAGCGGCCGCTCTGCGTGGTGAGCTCGTGCGCGTTGCCGGCCATGTCGTCGAGGCCGAAGACGCTTCGCGAGAGCGGATGACTGCCAACCTCGTCGGGGCCCCAGCCGACGATGGCTTGGGTCGGATAGAAGTTGGCTTCGTCGGGCTCCAAGACATCACCGTGGGGAAACTCGCGCTCGTCGGCGCCGCGGGCCGCCCTCTCCCATTCGGCGCCGGTGCAGAGGCGCGCGCCGGGGACGCGACCTGCACGATCGAGCCAAGCGACGTAAGCCTCGGCGTCGTCGGGGCTGATGCCGGTGACGGGGAAACGAAGCCAATCCTGTTCGGCGCGTTGCGTGCGGGTCTTGTAATGAAGCTTCTCGCCCGGAATTGCGTGCCACTCGTGCGTGCTGTCGGAGCCGAGATGGTAGTGCCATGTCTGATCGACGCGCTCGAGGCGGACCGATCCGACCAGGGAGCCCGCTGCTCGCGGCGAGTGCGCGGCGCGCTCCTGCTCGGTGGCGGCGTCGAGGAAGGCCATCCATTCTCCGATGGTGGTTTCATGACGGGCGATGAGATAACCACCCGTCGCGGCGTCGTGACATGGAGTCGTCTCGAGGAATGGACGCAGCTCGTTGTAGCGCGAGCCGGTGACGAAGCGGCCCGGAGGGACGTAGACGTAATCGGCGGGGACGTCGCCGGTGGGCGGGAGCTCGAAGGAAATGCGCACCGATTCGCCTCGATGAACGAGGACGGGAAAGCGCACGGGCGCGCGGCCGTCCGCCGCGAACGCCAGGACGTAGCTGCCGCGAGGCAGCGAGAAGCCCATCAGGGGTGCACGGCCCATGGGCTTCGTGGGCTCTTCCACCATGCGGCCCGCGGCGTCGGGCGCGATGTGAGAAAGGGTCACTGTCGCTCCCGCCGGGCGAACATCGATGTCGATCGTGCCTCCGGCTTCCCACCGCCGCCGCCTCGATCCATCGCGATCGCAGCAGCGGAAGAGCCTTTGGACGAGCGCGTCGCGGAGGAGCGGCTGGCGCGCGTCGTCGGCGCGCAGGGCGCGATCGAGGAGGACGTCGCCGAGGCGGGCGCGCACGTCGGAGCGATCGGGATCGAGGGCTAAAGCGGTCTCGAGCGCTTCGCTCGCCGCGGCCTCGGGCGACTCGACGTGCGGGGCGAGCTTCATGGCTTGGTCCCAGACGGACTCCGCGTCTGCGGCACCCGTGTCGAAGAGCTGATAGGCCCGCTGCTCGAGCGATATCTCTGCCTCCGCGGCGCGATGCGCCTCTCGCAAAGCATCGTCCGCGACGGCGACCGAGCGTTGCACCGTGGTATCGAGATCTCGCCGAGCCTTGACGTGCATGAAGGCGGCGACGCTCCCGACGGCGAGAATGGATATCGCGCTGGCGACGCTGACGGCCACGTGGCGGCGCGCCCACATGCGGAGGCGCTCCATGCGCCCGGTGGTCCGCGCGAGGATGGGCTGCCCGTCGAGCCAACGCTGGAGATCCTCGGCGAGGGCGCGCGCCGATTCGTAACGACGATAGGGCTCCTTGGCGAGGCAAGAGAGGGTGATGGTCTCGAGGTCGACCGGGATCTTGGGGTCGCGTTGCCGCGGCGGGATCGGCTCTTCGGTGAGGATTTTGAGGATCAGCTCGGCGGGCTCGGTGCCGACGAAGGGCGGCGCACCGACGAGCAGCTCGTAGAGGGTAGCGCCGAGGCCGTAAACGTCGGTACGACGATCGATTTCATGCGCCCGGCCTTTGGCCTGCTCGGGCGCCATGTATTGCGGCGTCCCGATGACTTGCCCCGTGAGGGTGAGCCCTTCGTCGCTGGTTTGGCGCGCGATGCCGAAATCCACGATGTAGGGTTTGGCGCGACCGAGCTCGTCGGTCTCGACGAGCACGTTCGAAGGTTTGACGTCGCGGTGAATGAGGCCGACGCGATGCGCGGCGTGCAGCGCTTCCGCGACCTGCATGAGGACGAGGGCCTTGGCTTCGAGCGTCATCGCGGCGGCGGCGCGCTGAAGCGTCTCGCCCTCGATGTACTGCATGGCGATGAAGGGTTTGCCGCCGAGGGTGCCGACCTCGAAGACGCGACAGACGTTCTCGTGCTCGACCTTCGCCTGCGCCAGCGCTTCGCGGAAGAAACGATCGCCGGATCGCTCGTCGTCGTCGCGGAGGATCTTGAGCGCGACCGTGCGGCCGAGGACCTTGTCGCGCGCTTTGTAGACGACGCCCATTCCGCCTTTGCCGACGACGGGGCCGAGCTCGTAGCGCGCGTCGGCGTCGCCCGATGGAGTGTCGCCGAGGCGCGCGGCGATTCCACCGGAGATCGGTGCGCCGACGGTCCGAGGCACGTCCGTCTCGTCGAGCGCGGGGCGCGTCACGGCGGCGGCGAGGAGGGCTTCCCGCTCCGTGGGCGAGGGCATGGGCTGGGTCGCGCCAAAGGCATGATCACGTGCCGAGTCGGCGCCGGTGGGCCAAAGCTCGCTGACGGTGATGGTGATTTCGGCCCACTCGATACGATCGCTCTCACCGCAGAAAGGCACGAGCGCGGCCGCGAAAGACTCGGCATCGGCGAAGCGGAGATCGGGATTCTTGTCGAGCGCGCGCATGGCGACGGCCGCGAGATCCGGGTGCACGGAGGGCGCGATGCCGGCGAGCGATAGAGGCGGGCTCGAGACGATCTGTTGCAAGAGATCGTGAAGAGACGTGGTGTGTGTCCACGGGAGCCGGCCGGACAGCATCTCGTAGAGCACGACACCCAAGCTGTAGACGTCCGCGCGCGCGCTCGCGGACTTGGCATCACGGATTTGCTCGGGTGCCATGTAGCTCGGCGTGCCGAGGCCCGTGCCGGTCGCCGTGAGGGCCTCGAGCTCCATGGAGGCTTTGGAGATGCCGAAGTCCATGAGCCGGACGACAGCCTCGCTGGTGCGGCGCTCGAGGAAGAGATTCGAGGGCTTCACGTCGCGATGCACGATTCCCTGGGCGTGCACCGCCATGAGCCCCAAGGCGGCCTGTCGCGCGATGCGGGCCGCCGTGTCGGCCCGCACGGCGCCGCCGCGCGCGAGGCGGGCGCCGAGGTCGCGGCCTTCGAGCCTCGGCATGACGAGGAAGGGACGGTCGAGATCGCCGTCGTATCCGGCGTCGATGACGGGGACGACGTTTGGATGATCGTGACCGAAGGTGAGCGCGGCCTCGCGGCCGAAGCGGCGCAGGGCGTCCGGGCGGCCCGAGAGGTCGATGACCTTGATGGCGCAGGGCGCGTCGTGCTCGAGGTCGACGGCCGCGAAGACCGCGCCCATGCCGCCCGCACCGAGCAGCCGATCGAGCCGATAGCGCGCCGAGAGCACGCGCCCGAGGAGCCCTTGGTGGTCCACGTCGCGCACGACCATACTCCGAAGCGTGTCGCCTCGGCCACGATTGCCGTCGAAATGGGCGTGCTCTCCGCCGGTGCCGGTTACAGCGCCGTGACAGGCGCCGCGCGATTTCGCTCGGCGGTCGCCGAGATTGGCGGCGCAGGGCCGAACGCGGCGAGGCCGGCCACCGTTTGCGTGGCCCGCCGCGCGGGCGTTTTGGGCTAGGCTCGGCGATCATGGAGCCCCACGAGGCGCGGATTCCGTATCGACGTTGCCCGCTCTGCGAGGCCGAAAGCTTCGTCGAGGAGAAGATCGGGGACTGCCGGCACCACCCGCTCTACAAGCCGGAGATCCCGCCCCAGATCCGCTGGATGCGCTGTCTTTCGTGCGCGCACGTGTTCGTCGACGGCTACCTGAGCGATCCGGCGCTGTCGGCGATCTTCGCGAGCGTGATGCCGAATCAGCGGCCGGGTTGGGACTTGTACGGATCGCGCGCGGTCTCGGCGCGGATGGTGGAGAAGGTGACCGCCGTGATCGGCGAGGGGCGCGGGCGCTGGCTCGACGTGGGCTTCGGCAACGGGGCGCTCCTCGCGACGGCGGGCGAGTACGGGTTCGACCCGGTGGGGCTCGACATGCGCAAAGAGAACGTCGAGCTGATGAATCGCTACGGCATCGAGGCGCACGCGCTCGAGCTCACCGATTTCAATCCTGCCGAGAAGATGACGGTGATCTCCATGGCGGACGTGCTCGAGCACATCCCCTTTCCCAAGACCGCGCTCACCCATGCGCGCCAGATCATCGCGGGGGATGGGCTGCTCTTCGTCTCGATGCCCAACGCCGACAGCTTCGTTTGGAAGCGGCTCGACGAGATGGGGCAAAACCCCTATTGGGGCGAGCTCGAGCATCTCCACAACTTCGGGCGAAAGCGGCTTTATGCGCTCTTGGAGGAGCACGGCTTTCGCGCGGTGAAATACGGTATCAGCGAGCGATACTACATGTGCATGGAGGTGCTCGCGCGGCCCATTCCGCGGTAGGGGCGGCGAGCAAAGGGCTCAGCCGCCGAGGGTCACGGTGCCTGCCCTGCCCTGCGCGACGACACGGGCGCGGCCGCCGAGGACGACGGGATCGTTGCGGTCACCGTGACCGACTGGGACGCCGCGGACGACGGGGACGCCGAGGCGGCCGAGGTGATGATCGATGACTTGGTCGACGGTGACGCCGTCGGGGCCGGGATCGCATTGGGTGAAGTCGCCGACGACGACCGCGGAGATGCGGGAGAAATGGCCGCCGGCGATGAGCGTCGCGAGCATGCGATCGATGCGATACGGACGCTCGGTGACGTCCTCGATCAAGAGGATCGCGCCTTCGGGGACCACGAGGCGGCCGGCGGCGGCGCAGGCTTGGAGGAGGGCGAGGTTGCCGCCGTAGAGAGGGCCCTCGGCGGTGCCTTCGTGGATCACGCCGAGATCGCGATAGACGATCTCCTGCTCGGGATTCTCGATGATGCGCAGGAACGAGGCGCGTGCGGCCATGTCGGCGCGACCGAAGGCCGTGAGGTTGGGGCCGTGAATCGAGGCGACGCCGACGCGGGCCGCTTCGACGTGGAGCGCGGTGATGTCGGAGAAGCCGATGATCCAACGAGGCTTCTCGGCGAGCACGCTCCAGTCGATGGTGTGGACGAAGCGTGAGGCGCCGTAACCGCCGCGGACCGCGAGCACGGCGCGCACCTCGGGATCGGTGAGCGCGCCGACGAGCTCGTCGCGGCGGCGATCGTCGTCGCCGGCGAGGTAGCCGGTGCGCGCGAAGATGCCGGGAGAGACGCGGACGCGATAACGCTGGGCGAGGAAGCCGAGGCCGACCCAAGCGAGGGAGCGCTCGAAGGGGCTGGCAGGCGCGACGACGGCAATGACGTCGCCGCGCCGGAGCGCGGGGGGGAGAATCACGGAGCGGGCTTGTCGTCGTCGATCAGCTCGGCGTCGTCGACCTCGGCCACTTCGTCGGCGCTGATTACGGCGTGCTCGGCGTCGGCCGGCTGCGCGGCCTGCTGTTGGCTCTGCTGGACGTAGTAGGCGGCGTACTGCGCCGCGGTCGCCGAGTCGTAGCCCTGACCTTCGTAGTACGCGACGAGCTGCGCGTACTGCTCGGTGTCATAGGCCGGCTGGGCCGCCGCGTACTGGGCCTGCTCGTAGCCGGCCTGCGCGTACTGGGCCTGGTCGTGCGCGGGCTGCTCGGCGGGAGCTTGCTCGATCGGCTGCGCGGCCACGTCGGTGAGCGCAGCCACCGGAGCCGCGAGCGGCGTGGCGGCGTGCGCGTCCGGATATGCCGACGAGCCGTTGAGGTGCTCGGCGACGGGTGCGGGTGCTGCGGCCACGGGCTCCGAGATCGGGGCCTCCATGGGAGCAACGGGCGCGGGCTCGGCCACCGGAGGCGGCGCGACGGGGGCGGGAGCCGCGATGAGCGCGGGCGCCTCGACGGGTGCAGCCACGGGGGGCGCGGCGTCGTGCGGGGTCGGCTCCGCCACGAAACCGGGCGGCAGCTCGTCGGCGGTGCGCTCCGCGTCCTCGACGTCCGCGGCGGCAATCACACCGGCGCTGCCGGCCTCGGGCGCGACGACTGCCGGAGTGGGATCGGCGGAGATCGTTTGAGCTCCAACGACCGGGGGCGCGGAGATCGTTTGAGCTCCAACGATCGCCGGGGCCACGGCGGGCGGCGGCGCGGAAGGCGCAGCCGGCGGCGTGGAGAGCGAGACCGCGGGCGGCAGCGAGGGCGCTGCGGGGGGCAGCGACGGTGCAGCCGGCGGAAGCGAGGGCGCTGCGGGGGGCAGCGACGGTGCGGCCGGCGGAAGCGAGGGCGCAGCCGGCGGCATGGAGAGCGACGGCGCGGCAGATGCAGACTTGGGCGCGGGGCGCTTGAGCTTGCCGGCCTTGGCGCGATCGAGGCCGGCGGTGGCCTCGGCGTCGCCGGCCTTCATGCGCAGGACGCGGCGCCAAGCGTCGGCGGCTTCGCGCGCGTCGGAGAGCTCCTCCTCCCACAGACGCGCGACCTTGCGGGCGAGATCGGCGCGCACGTTGGGATCGCGGCCGCGGAGGATCTGATCCTCGTAGAGCTGGATCATCCCGCGGTGATCGCCGAGGGTGAGGAGGAGGTTCGAGAGCTCGTTCATCACGTCCTGATCCGAGGGGGACAGGTCGTGGAGCTTCTTCAGATCGACGGCGGCACCCTTCTGATCGCCGGTGACGTCGCGGCGCAGACGGGCGCGGCGCTGGAGGAGCTTGCGAACGAGCGGGCCGTCGAAGACCTCTTCGAGGGCGCGGCTCAACGTGGCCTCGATGCGGGCGACGGCGTTGACCTCGCGACCGAGCGTCTCGAGCGCGTCGAGCGAAGCGTCGTCGACGTGCGTGATGAGCGCGTCGCCGAGCCAGCCGAAGGCCTTGTCGATGTCGTTGAGGTCGCGCTGCGCGATGGTGGCCGCGCGGCGGAGGAGCGCGCCGCGCGTGCGGCCGCCGTCGCGTGAGCCCTGGCCGCCGGCGGCGAGCGCCTCGGCGAGCATGGTGCGGAGGGCGACGCCGCTCTGGGCCGTCTCGTCGCCGGTGCGGGCCGCGGTCTCGAGCGCCGCGATGGTGTCTTCCTGCACGCCGCCGCCGAGGGCGAGCTCGAAGAAGCTCTTGGCGCGCTCGGTGGCGCCGCGCTCGGCCGCGATCTGTGCGGCGCGCGCGAGGGCCGTGAGACGATCGGCGGGAGCACGACAACGGCCGACCTGGCGCTCGTACAGATCGATGACGTGGCCGGGCGCCTGGGTGAGCGCGGCGAGGCGGCCGAGGAGCGGCTCGACATCACCGGGGGGCACGTTGGTGAGGCCGGATTCACCGTGCTGCATGGCCTCGAGCGGATCGATGCCGGCCGCGACCTGGACCTCGGCCTGGCGCACCAGCTCGGCCGAGCGGGCCGGGCCGGAGAGCTCCTTGGCCAGGAGATCGTGCGCGACGCTGAGGGCGTCGAGATCGCGCAGGCGGGCCGCGATCTCCTCGAGCTTCTCGGCGAGCTCGTGATCGGCGCCGCGACCGCGCGCGATCTCCATGGCGACGCGCGCGGCGTCCTGATCGCGGCCGATCTCGAGGAAGCGCTGGAACGCGGAGCGGAGCGCCTCGTTGCGGCCTGCGCCCGAGGTCGACTCGTTCCACGTCACGAGCTTGGTGGCGACGATCCCCTTCCAACCGAGGCGATCGCCGAGGGCGACGTAGGCGTCGCGCGTGGGCTGATCGCCGCCGTCGGCGAGCTTCTCCAACGCGGCGAGCGCCTCGTCGCCGCGCTGGAGCTTGTCGGCGAGGATCTCGGCCAGGCGCACGGTCATGCGCGAAGCCTCTTCCTCATCGCCCTCGACCTCGATGAGGGTCGTCATGAGCGCCGCGACGCGCTCGAAATCACCGACCTCCTCCGCGAGCTTCTGGAGGCGAGCGATGGCGTCGAAGTCTTCGGGATCGGCCGCGTGGACGATCGAGAGAGCGCGGATGCCGCCGCGGGGATCGGCGAGCGGGCCTTCGTAGAGCTGGGCGAGGCGCTGCGCGAGCTCGACCTTCTCTTCGCCTTCGGCGAGCGGGATCTCGCGCTCCAGCGCTTCGGCGACACCCTTGTCGTTGCCCCGCTTCTCGTGGATGGAAGCGATGGCCGAGAGCGCGGCGCGGCTCTTCGGATCGAGATCCTTGAGGATGCCTTCGTAACGTTCGAGGGCGCTGTCGAGATCGTCGAGCTTGTCGACGAGCATGCCGGCCTCGCGCAGGGCGATGCCCACCTTCTGCTCGGGCGTCGTGGCCTTCTGGCCGAGGCGGCGGAGGAAGTCGACGGCCTCCTGATGATCGCCGCGCTCGATGGCGTCGTCGACGAGCTTCGAGAGCGCCTCGGGATCGTCGCCGTCGGCGAGCACGAGGACGAGGCTCTCACGCGCGCCCTCGCGATCACCGAGGGTGCGCTGCAGCTCGGCCGCGGCCTTGCGCAGGGCCACGCGGCGAGCCGCGTCGGGGAGCTTCTCCGCGCGCGAGATGAGGAAGCGCACGAGATCGGGCTCGCGGGTCTCCTTGCGATACTGCTCCTCGAGGGCCTGCGCGTAGCCGTCGTTCGTGGGATCGATCTCCGACGCCTGCTCGAGCTTGGTGATCGCGGCGCCGACGTCGTCCGACTTGAGGAGCAGATCGGCGGCCTGCGCGAAGAGCGCGGCCTTCTGCTTGCCGTCGGCCGACTCGGCGCGACGCTCGACCGCGGACGCGGCCTCGGCGAAGCGACCGGCGGTGACGTAGGCCTTCTCGGCCTGCTCCCAGAGCTTGGGCTGCTCGATCGCCTCGGCGGCCTCGGCGTACGCGTCGCCGGCGCCGGCGGGATCGTTGGTCTTCAGGCGAAGCTCACCGAGCTTCGAAAGGAGCGCCGCGCGCGTCTCCTTGTCGTCGACGCCGTTCACGGTGTCGCCGAGGACCTGCGCCGCGAGATCGAAGCGCTCGGCCTTCTCGTAGAGCTTGACCGAGGTCTGGATCGCGGTCTCGTCCTGCGGCGAGAGGTTGGCGATACGCGCCCACGCCTCGGCGGCGGCCGCGGGATCCTTGCGCTTGGTCTCGTGGAGCGCGGCGAGCTTCTTTTCGAGGGCGATCTTCTGCTCGACGTCGGGCGTGCTCATCGCCTCCTGTTCGAGGAGCATGCCGAGGTCGTCCCAACGGCCGCCCTTCTCCAGCAAGCGGCGGAGCTGCTCGCGCGCCTGCTCGTCGGCGCGATCGATCTGACAGACCTGCTTCCACGCTTGGATGGCGGTCTCGATGTCGCGGAGCTGCGACTCGCAGATGCCGGCCACGTCACGGAGCTGCGCCTTCTTCGTGTCGGCGGAGACGCTGGGCGCGCGCGCGGCCGCGAGGAGCACGTCACGCAGATCGGTGTACATGCGCTTTTGGCGCAGGTAATCCTCGACCCAAGAGAGCGCCTCGGGGTGCGCGGCGTCGAACTTGAGGGCGTCGCGATACTTCGCGTACGCCTGCGGCTTGCGCCCCTTCTGCGCTTCGGACGCGGCCTCTTCGAGGAGCGAGTTGAGATCGGCGCCGGCCGGCGGCGTGGCCGCGGCGAGCTCGCCGAACGCGGCCGCCGCGCCGCCGCCGGATACGGGAGGCTGCTGCGAAGGCTGCGAGGGACGCCCCTCGAATGTGGGCGCCGCAGCAGGTTGAGGCGCGGCCTGCGGCGCCGGCTGCACGGCTTGCGGCGCGGGCTGTGCGGCTTGCGGTGCCGAAGGCTCTGCCGCCGGTGCAGAGGGCGCGGGTGCAGGCACCGCCGCCGGAGCGGGCGCGGGCGGCGCCGGCGGGCGCGCATTGCCGACCTTGGCGCGCGCGACCTCGGCCAGGAAGCCGTTCGGGTTTGCCTCGAGATACGCCGCGTATTGCGGGCCGATCTCCGCCGTCCGATTGAGCAGGCCCGCGTAGTAATCGGCGAGCTGCATGGCGCGATCGTTCCCGGGCTGGGCCTTCAGCGCCGACACCGAATAGCTGATGCCGTAGTCGCCGTCGTACGTCTCGGCGAGCGACACGAAGAGCTGCGCCGACTCCTCGCGCTCCGCAGCGGGCACGTTCTCGCCCGCGTCGATGCGCCCGTTGATGGCGACGCCGAGCTCCTGCTTCAGCGTCACGTCGTCGGGATGAACGGCGCGCGCGTTGCGGAGCGCCTGCGTGGCGCCCGCGTGATCACCGGCGCGGCGGCGGACGTCGGCCTCGTCGCGATAGAGGGCGAGCTTGCGATCGGGATCGTCGACGATCGCCTGCTCCATGCCGAAGTATTGGACCGCGTCCGCCCATTGTTGCCCCTGCTTGAGCAGCTCCCGCGCGGCGTAGATGGCGTAGACGTTCGTGGGATCGAGCTCCGCCAGGCGGCGCCAGTTCTCCAGCGCGCGCTCGGGCCGCGCGAGCGGCTCACCGCTCCACAGGCGACCGAGCTCCTCGTACATCGCGAGGAGCTGAGCGCGCACCTCGGGCCGCTCGTTGATGAGCGGCGCGGTCGATTTCACGAGCCGCTCGAGGAGCGCGACGAGCGCCTTGACGTCGCCCTTCTCGCGGTAGAGCTGCGCCAAGCGATCGGCCGCGGTGCGCGCGGTCGGATCCTTCTCCAGCGCGGCCATGAGCGTACGCGCGGCGTGGTGCGCGTCGCCGATGGTCGTGGACCAGACGTTCGCCGCCTCGCTGAGCCAGTGCGCGGCATAGGCAGTGTCCGTCGTCGCCTGCCCGACCTTCTCCAGCAGGACGGCGTACGAGCGCGGGTCGACCGTCCCAGCGCGGTGGGCATAGGCCAGCGCCTCCTCGTCGTGCGGGTTCGCCACGAGGCGCTGGATCAGCGTTTCCATCTCCCGAGGATCCATCGTTTCGCGGCGAAGTTACACGTTCGCCTACGCCCCGTACAGGGAATCGCTTAAGGAGGCCCCCCGTGCCCGTCGAAAGTCGCGCGGCGAGGGCACGAGCGCCGGCATCCGTTTTACGTGTGGGGCTTCGGCGCGGCTCCCCCGCGCCCTTCGATGCGGCAATGAGCCGCGCTTCCATGGGACCGCGTGAGGCCCATCGAGCCTCGCCGCGCGAGAAGGCCCGCAACGCAGAGCGCCGCGGACCTCTCCAGATGGATCAGAAGCTGTAGCGGGCGCGGGTGAAGGCGATGGACCCGCCGGACGCCGGGTCGCCGAACTTGGTGTACGACTTCCCGAGAAGGATCAGCGCGCCGGCGCCGAGCTCCAAACCATTGCCGAAGTTGTAATCCACCTCGGGGTAAATCGAGGCGCTGAAGCCCTCTTTGGTGAAGAGCGAGTAATGGGTGCGGACCCGCTTGCCTTCGGTCGTCGAGCCCTCGTTGAATTGCCAGCTCTCCATCGTGACGCCCGAGAGGGACCAAATGGTGAACAGGCGGAAGAGGCCGGCGTCGTCGAGGAATTTGAAGTCGGCGCCGAGCACCAGGTAATCGCCGAGCCGGGGCGCGAGCGTCTCCGTGGCGCATTTCTCGCCGCTCTTGGGCCGGTTGTTCACGCACATCGATCCGATGAGCGGGCCGACCACCGGACCGTTCGGGTTACCCGGCGTGGCCACGCCGCTCTGCCGGACCACCCAGCCTTCGTGCATCCAATCGCCGGCGCCGTATTCGTCGGCGAGGCCGTGGACCCACATCGCGTTGACGTACACGTGCGATCCGAACGTGTAATCGAGGCCCAGCGTCCATTTGAGGAACGGCGTGGGCTGAATCACGGTCGTGTCGCCGCCGCCGGGCTTGTCGTCGCCGTCGTAATCGTATTCGCCGGCGCCTTGGAAGAGCGCGGTGAGCGTGTCCTGGGTGAGCCGAATCGTCGATCGCTTGGGGACCACCACCGCGGCCTCGATGCGGTAGCCGATGCCATGGATGGATTCGGAGATCTTCTTGAACGGGTTGAACTCACCGCTCATGTTGAAGCCGAAGACGTGCATCCGCGGGTAGCCGAGGAGCGCGTTGGTCCGCAGCGTTCCGGTGTTGCAGTTGGTCGGCTTGTTCGGATCACACTGCTGCTTGTCCTTTTGGAAGGTGTGATTCGCGAACGGCTGAGGGAAGTCGGTGCGACCGAGGTAATAGCTGAGCGCGATGTCCTGCTCGCCGATGGTGCCCGCCAGGCGATAGGCGAACTGCATGTTCTCCGCGCTCGTCTCGGGGAGGACGGGCGTGACCTTGTTGATCACCGTGGGATAGCCGAGCGACGCGGCATAACCGAACTCGCTCTCGATGCGGTGCCGGAGGATGGGATCGGCGAACGGCATGCGCTGGATGTCGACGGCGCCGAGCGCCGACGAGCGCGGGAGCATCGCGGGGCGGAACACGGGGACGAGGACGCCGGAGATGGAGAAGCTCTTCGTCACCCAGTAATCGAGCTTCACCATGAAGTTCGGCACCTGCTTGCCGAACAAGAGCGGATCGCGCAGGTCGTCCGAGTTCAGGTTGTTCGTGGGGTTGAACTGGTCGGCCACACCCCAGCTCACGAGCTGCTGGCCCATGCGCAGGTCGAGGCCCTTGATGCCGAGGTTCTTCCCTTCGACGTAGAGGGCTTGAGGCTCGAAGGTGAAGGGCGCGGTGGCGTTGTACTTCTGGAGATCGTCGAAGCCCTTCAGCGTCTTCATCTGAGCCCCGACGGGGTTCAGGTACATGTCGATGTTGGCGACGCCCGCGAAGCTGCCGTAAGAGGCCTTGAGCTTGATCGAGAGCAGGTTCTGGTTGCGCTCGACGCCGGCGGGGAGCGTGGCCTGATCGTAATAGTGGCCGACGGTCTGATCCTGGAGGCGGAAGCGAAGATCGCTCTGGATCTTGCCGCCCCAATCGATCTTGAGCTCGTCGGCGCGCGCCGGCGCGCCGGCGCCGGCGAGGAGGATCGAGCCGAGAAGGAGGGCGCTACAGCAGGCTTTCTTGTTCACTCGCAATCACTCGCGCAATCACACGCACCGTCGCTCGGGCCGATACCGCAGCCGTCGCTCGGGCCGACACTCGTGCACTGTCGCCGACTCGAGGTCTGCGACGCGCCGCTGCTCTCATCATCACCGAGGCGCCGTCACTGACTCCACATCAATGACACATCGCCCCTCGAATCACCGAGGCGCCGCGCTGACTCCACGTCAACGAAGCGCCTCTCCTCACGACGTTCCCGCGGTGGCCGACTCGATGTCAGCGGCCACGCGAGACGTGACCGAGAAGGCTGCTACGCGCCGCCTTCTCGATCTCTTCTTCACGCACGCTCACTCATGCGCGCTCACTCAGGCTCACTCGCGCTCACTCACCAAGGCTGCGTTGCGAGAACACGTCGTCGGAGATGTTCTCGTTGACCTTCCAGCTCTTGCGGACGAGCTTGGTCCAGTTGCCCTTGGCGTTGTCCGTCATCTTGAGCTCGCCGGGCGTGCAGACGTCGCCTTCGCAGGTGTAGCCCGTGCGGGTCTCCGTCTTGATGTTCTTGCCTTCGGCGTTGAAGTACTTGAGCTCGGTGGGGACCTTCTTGTCCTTGGCGATCGTGGCCTCGATCTTGGCGTAGCTCGTCTCCTTGCCGGCGCGCGGCGTGAGCACGAGCTTCCAGGACGCGCCGTCCTCGCCGGCGAGCTTGCTCTCGTAGTCCGAGCCGTATGCCTGCTGGGCCATGTCGTCTTGGCTGAAGGCGAGGCCGAGGAAGCCCTGATCCTTCGTGTGGCTGGCGATGCGGCGGACCTTCCCGAAGGCCGGGAGGTACACGTACATCTGCGTGGGCGAGAGGATGAGGACCTTGGTGCCCTTCATGTCCGCGGGAGCGCTGAACTCGGTGAGGCGCTTCTCGGCCTTGATCTGCACGCGCATCGCCATGGTGCGCTCGGACTTGCCGGGCTCCTGGTTGATGATCTCGTAGTCGAACTTGTGCGTCTTGGCGCGGTTCATGGCCGCGTCCACCTCGGCGACGATCTTGTCGCCGGCCGGATCGGCCGCGGCGGGCGCCGGACACGCGAGCACGGCGACGGCCGCCGCGACCAGGGACAAACCGAGAGGAGCACGCATCTTCATGAAGAACCTCGGGCGATGGATGGGGAGGGCTCGTCGTCTGCGAAGAGCGCGCCCTCGGCGGCGTCTGACGACGGCAGAATCTCGGTTATTCTGGGGCGGTCATCGTAGCTGCGGCGCCGCGCGAAGGCCGCGATGGCGGCGAACGTGGCGAGCGCCGCGGCCATCATGGCGACGGCCGTCAACATGCCCACGTTCTGCAGCGGACGGGCCTCGCCCATGGTGAGCACGACGAAGCCGCCTGCGACCATGAGCGCGTTCGTCCAGATGGCGCGGCCGACGAGGAAAGCCGAATACGCGGCGGCGCCCCGCAGCGCGGCCTTGTCGGGCTTGCCCGTGCCGGGCGGCCCTTTCCATGCGGCCAGGAGGTGCACGGCGTAGTCGACGCCGGCGCCCGTGGTCAGGCTCGCGAGCATCGAGGTGCCGATGTCGAGGTGCACACCGAGGAAGCCCATGCCACCGTAAACGACGAGGAGCGTCATCGTCACGGGCGCCATGGCGAGGAGCGCGCTCCAGAACGATCGATAGAGGACGAGGACGATGATCAAGACCAGGCCCATGGCCAGGAAGAAGCTCTTGAGCTGGTTCTGATCGACGCTGCGCGAGAGGCCACGGTTGAGCACGGGTTGGCCGGTCACGGTGACCGCCATCGTCTTCGCGTCGGAAGCCGCGGGCGACGCGGGGAGGATGATCTGCGTGATGTCGAGATCCATCAGCGCGGCCCCGATCGCGGCCACGAAGCGCTGGCCCTGATCACCGGCGGGCAGCGCCAAGCCGGCATCGGCGACGAGGCGGCGCGCATCGGAGAGCGCAACCTGGCGGCGGAGGATCTCGGCCACGGGCTTGCGCACGGCGGCCGCGAGATCGAGGACGGCGGCGTCGCCTTCGGGCTTCTCGATGGCCGAAGCGATCGCGGCCGCCAAAGCTTCCTTGCTGGGCGGCGAGCTCAGACCGGCGAGCGCGGTGACGACGCGCTGCTGCGCGTCCGCCGGTGACTTGGGCAGCTCGCCCGTGAACTCCTCGGACTTGAGGAAGGCGAGGATGGCGGCCTCGATCGGCTTGGGATCGGCCGGCTTGCGCGCGCCGCGATCATGGATCTTCTGGGCGACGGCGTCGGCCTGTGCCTTCGGGAAAGGCACACCATGCTGGGCAGCGATCGCATGAATGCGGGTCGAGACCAGGCTCTCCACGGCGGTGCGCACGTCGTCCTTGCGCGGACCGGTCACGTCGGCGACGACGAAGCGCTTCGGCATGGCCGCGGTGACCGTGCGCTCGACGTCGGCGAGCACCGTCTCGAGCTCGTCGGCGCGATCGGTGTCGACCTTGACCATGAGCAGCGCGTGCGCGCGATCGTCGGTGACGAGCTGCGAGACCGCTTTGCGGCCCGCGAGGAAGCCGTAAAGCAGCTTCACCTTGGCCGCGGTGTCGGGGACGCGCTCGTCGCCCTCCATGGCCTCGTTCATCTTGGCGATGACCACGGAGATGTGGTTCACCGAGGTGACGTGCGGAAGGACGCTGATCCGATCCGCGAGATCGCGCACCGAGCGGAGCACGTCGGGATCGGTCATGTCGCCTTCGACGTGGACCTGGAAGAACTGCGATCCGCCGAAGTGATCGCGCATGAACGTCTCCGCTTGCGCAGGCGGGCTCGTGCGCGTGTAGAACGAGGCGTTGTCGACGCGGCTGTCGATCCGGCTCACGAAGAGCGACCCGAGGAGCGCCAGCACGGCGAGGCTCCCGCCCACGGCGACGCGGTGCGTGGCCATGCGGGTGCTCAGCCAGACCATCCCGCGGCTCGTGTGGTTCGCGAGATCGAGCCGGGCCTTGAGATCGGCGAGGCGAATGACGGCCGGAACGAAGGTGACCGAGAGGACGAGCGTGAAGAGGACGCCGAGGCCCGTGAAGAGGCCGAACGTGCGGATGGGATCGATGTCCATCACGACGAAGGACAAGAGCCCGCCCACGGTGGTGAGGCCCGACGCGATCACCGTCGGGCCGAGGTAGACGATGGCGTGCTCGATGGCCTTGTCCCGGCCCATCCGGCCCACGACCGCGTAATAGCGGGTGAGGATGTGGATGGGATACGCGCTCCCCAGCGCGAAGAGGATGACCGGCATCGATCCGAGCACGAGGTTCGTCTTCACGCCGAAGGTGGCCATGAGGCCGAGCGCCACGGCGATGCCAGCCGCGGTGGTGAAGAGCGCGAGGATGGTGCCGACCGTGTCGCGGAAGGCCCACACCGAAATGGCCAGGATGACGATGCAGGCCCAAGGCGTGAGCCGCTCCAGATCCTTCTGCGTGACGCTGAAGATGTAGCTCTGGATGAAGGGCGCTCCACCCCAGTATTTGCCCGCGCCCGTGAACGTGCCTTCGACGACGGTGCGCACCGTGGCCGCCGACTCCTTGGGATCGGCGCCGTACGAGAGGAAGCAGTAGATGAGCGCGGCTTTGCCGTCTTTGGAGACGAGGTTGCCGACGACCTGCTCGCGCGACATCACCTTTTCGCGGAGCGCCGTCTGCTCGGCCGGCGTCTTGGGGAGCTGCGACGGAATCAGGTAATCGACGCCGATGCCGCCCTTCTCCGGATCGGGCGTGAAGTCATCGACGTTGGCGAGGCTGAAGGCGTAATCGACGCCCTTGGTCTCGTTGAGCTGTTTCGTGACCTGCTTCAGCTTGCCGAGGAACTCGGGCGCGAGCGCGTCTTCCGTGGCGATGCCGACGAGCGCCACACCGAGGCCGCCGAAGCGTTTGTTGACGTCCTGAAAGACCTGGATGTCGGGGTTCGATTTCGGAAGGAACGCGAGGAGATCGTCATCGCGCTCCACACGCGTCGCGCGCGCGCCGAGGAACACCGTGAGAAGCGCGACGACCACGACCGTGGCCCAGGCGACGTTCTTCCTCACCAATAGGGCAGCGAGGGCGGGCAACACGATTCGTCACGACTCCGCGTTGGAGATGTCGAGCGCGCCTCCGGCCGGCGCGCCCCCGAGCTTCCACTCGGATCCGCGCGCCGCTCGCTCGACCGCGCGGTCGAACGAGGCTCACCGAGTCGGTACTTGCCGTAGAAGGGCGCGCGAAGTCAAGCGCTGATCCCCGCCTCATTCGTGCGTATTCCATCGCCTCACATTGACGTTCGTCAGCGAGTGGGTCCCCTCACGCGGACGACGACGCGCTGCTGCATGCGCGGAGGCCCATGCACCATCCTGTTTTCAGCCGTGTTGTTGCGGTCGAACCATCCGCGGTTGCGGCCCCGCGCAGGCTTTGTTAGCGCCGCGGTCATGTCCCGCCGCCTCCTCGCGCCCGCCACGCTCGTTGCGCTCGCCTTCTCTTCCGCCTGCGCGGGGCCGCCCATCCCCACACCGTTGGATGATCTGCCTGTTTGCGCGGACTTCGAGCAAGGTCACACCAAGATGGAAGGCAGCCTGCGCTTCCCGGTGCGCATGCGCGTGCTCGACGGCAAGACGCCGGTCTCCAAGGTCATCATCAGCGGCCTCCGCCGCCCGCAGGATCCGCGGCCGCGTACGTTCCTCGTCGACGACAACGCCGAGTACACCATCGAGTGGGCGCAGTGCAGCAACGAGCGCGCACCGCGCAGCGTGGCCGACGCGGCGCACGACACGAGCAAGAACAAGGACAAGATCCGCGGCGAGAACGAGACCGGCTACGACTGCGGCGAGGCCACGGTGTACAAGACCGAGAAGCTCGTCACGAAGAAGGGCGACAAGGCCTCGCACGCCGTGAAGTTCGTCCCACCGCCCAACCCGGCTTGCTGGGCCGGTGAGCTGAAGGTCGTTCCCCCGCCGCCCGCAGTCGATGCAGGCGCGCCTGAGGCTCTGGATGCAGGCACCGCGGCGACGGATGCAGGCGCGGCGGCCATCGACGGCGGCGCAGCAGCAGCGGATGGCGGCGCGGCGACGGATGCAGGCGCGGCAGCAACGGACGCAGGGGCCAAGAAGTAACGATAACGAGCGGACCTCGAAAGAGGCGTAGGGCATGGCTCCCCTGCCCCTCTACGATGCGCGGGCATGATCGACGCTCCTCCACGACAGCGCGGGCGGTTCGTCGTCGTCGGCCTCGGGCGCGTCGGCCGCATGGTCGTCTCGCTGCTGCGTCGCTTGGGGGCCGAGGTCACCGTCGTCACGGCGCGCACGCGGGACGATTGGCTCGAGGATGCGCGCGAGCAGGGCGCCACCGTGTTCCTCGGCGATGGGCGAGATGGACGCCTCCTCGCCAAAGCGGGCATCGATCGCGCCGACGCGCTCGTGGTCGCGACCGACGGTGATCTCGTCAACCTCGAGATCGCCCTCGATGCCCGGCGGATCCGCGCCGATCTCCCCATCGTGGCGCGCATCTTCGATCAGACGCTCGCGCGTCACGTGGAAGGATCGCTCGGCCTGCGCCGCGCGCTCGGCGTGTCCAACGTGGCAGCGCCGGTGTTCGCTGCGGCCTCGCTGGGTGAGCGCGTCGCAGGGGCCTTCGTGCTGGACGACGTGCCCATGGTGCTCGGGCTACCCGAGCGCGGAAACGCACCTTCGCTCGAGCCGCGCGACGATTGGGCCCGCCGCCTCGCGGTGAAGATCCCGCCGCGCCGGCGGCCTCCCGGGCGCCTCGTCGAGGCCGTGCGCTTCGTGCGTCGCGTGTTCGGCAACGCGCCGCGCGGGCTCCGGGCGATCGGCGCCGTCTTGCTCTTCCTGGTCGTCACCAGCGTGGCCGTCTTTCATTTCGCGCTCGGGCTCTCCGTGATCGACGCCGTGTATTTCGTGGTCACCACCGTCACGACCACGGGCTACGGCGACATCACGGCGCGCGGCGGCGGCCTCGCGATCGAGCTCTATGCCTGTTTGCTCATGCTCCTCGGCTCGGCCTCGACGGCGGTGCTCTATTCGTTCGTCACCGACTTCATCGTGAGCGAGCGCGTCGAGGGCCTCACCGGCCGCGTGCAGCGGCACGAGCGTGATCACGTGATCGTCGCGGGTATGGGCGAGGTCGGCAACCACGTGTGCGCCGAGCTCGCGCGCACCGGCGTGCCTTTCGTCGTGCTCGATCGCAGCGCCAGCGCCGAGCACGCGGAGGCCGATCGCGCGGGCGGCACCTTCCTCGTGGGCGACGCGCGCGTGGCCACGTTGCTCGACGCGGCGGCCGTGACCTCCGCGCGCGCCATCGTGGCGGTGACCGGCGACGACGCGGTCAACCTGGGAATCGCGCTCGAAGCGAAGGTCCTGAACCCGAAGCTGCGCGCGGTCGTGCGGCTCTTCGATCCGGAGCTCGCGCGCAAGGTCGAGCACGGGATGGGCATCGACGCGGTGATGAGCGCCTCCGCGATCGCCGCGCCGACCTTCGTCGCGTCGGCGCTCTATTCAGATGCCTTCGCGGCCACGGCGCTCGCCGACGTCCTCGTGGTGCTCCGCGAGATCCACGTGACGGACGCCCACGCGGGCTTCACGGCGGCCCAAGTCGCGGCCGCCGCGGGTGGCACGGCGATGCTGTATGCGCCGCCGAAAGGTGCCTTTCTCGCGGTGACGGCCGAAGCACGTTTGGAGAGCGGCGGTCGCCTCGTCGTGACGGTGCGGGAGAAGCTCGCGCCCGCGGGGATCATCGAGGCTCCGTCGAACGAAGCGCGCGTGGAAGAGATGGAGCCCGGGTGAGATCCGGTATCGCTCAGAAGCTGCGGTAGCAGAAGGCGAAGCACCCCGCGGACCCGGTGAGCTGGAGCGACCAGCATCCGCTGCGGAGTTGCTCGTCCTCGATGGCACCGCAAAACGCCTGAATCTCCGCGGCGCCGCCGCGACACGCTTCGAGGCAGCGGAGCCGGGGCGAGACGCGCGGACGTTGCACGGGCTCCGCCGGCGCGAGCAGCGGAGCCTGGGTCGCCGGAGGGGCGTTGTCTGCTTCGGGCTTCGAGGTGCAGGAGGACGCGCAGATTGCGCACGTCAGGGAGGTCAGCAGAGCGACGAGGAGGCTACGGCTTCCCATACGCCGGCCCGCGCTGCGAAGCGCGGGCCAAAGCGAGCGGGCAGGAACGGGCGCTCACTGCCCCGGGATGATGATCTCCTGGCCGTTCTTCATCTTCCCTGGATTGAACAGGCCCGCCTTCTTGTGGTGATTCGCGTGCCAGTAAATGCCGTGCCAGATGAGGTTGCCAATCTTGTAATACCCCGTGTTCAAGTTCACGGGACGATAGTCACGGGTCGGCGAGAACGCGTTGTGCGTCGACCAGTTGAAATGGATGAGGTGCAGGATGCCGAGGATCGTCGCCGGCACGAAGAAGCAGAAGAACGCGAGCGGGCCGAGGAACGTGTACCAGGTGGCGAGGAGGAGCAGCATCGTGGTGAAGCTGAGCGCGGCGCGGAGCTTCTCCGAGCGGCGCGTCTCCGGCGTGTCGCCGTAGAGATCGAAGTAGGTGCGCTGGAGCTGCCGCTCCACGTTGAGGAGCGTGAAGACGACGTACTTCCAGTAGTTCGCCATCACGGGATGCGGATCCTTCTCGACGTCGTCCGAGTAGCGGTGGTGCCGCTGGTGGATCACTTCCCACGAAGCGAAGCGCGTGAGGACGACGACGCCGCAGAGCTCACCGACGATGCGGTTGATGGGCCGCGGGAAGTTGCCGTGCGAGCAGTTGTGGATCCACACGCTGCAGAGGATCTGCAGTTGGCAGACGAGCGGGAGGAGCAACCAGTAACGGTTGTCCCAAGTCTGGATCAGCGGCTGGTGGTTCACGTGCCGCATGAGCGCGATCAGCGACACGAACAGCACGACGTAGATGCCGTCGTACCAAAAATAGAAGTGCCGGTTCCGCCGGAGCTGCGTGAACGGGAGCGATGTCAGCGTCGATGAGATGGCGGTCACCTCGGTCTCCTTCTCTCTTCGGTAGGGGGCCGGCTGGCCACGTGAACGAAGCAATCACGAGCTCCCTCTTGAAGCCCGCACGCCCCGCGGATCCTCCTGACCCTAGTCGTCGGATACCTTACTTCGTCCGGGCCGTCTACGAAGCAGCACGTTCTTGGCCCGCAGGTTGCGGCAGCGAATCACGCTACGCGCCCATCCGTACGTGACGTCACGGCGAGAGCGTTCGGGTGAGGCCGCGTACGTACTTACGCGCCCTGGTCGAATGCTGGCGGTGTCGGAAGCTCGACGCGTCCGGCGTTGTCCATGACGGTCGACTCTGATAAAGCGGAGAGCCGTGAAGAGGGCAGAGGGAAGAACGCCGTGGCTCGTGAAGCACCCGGCGGAATGGCGTCAGATCGGCATCATCACGGTCTACATGGCCCTGCTCGGGTCCATGTACCTCGTCCCCGCGTGCCGGAACGTGCTGTTCCTGGCGGCGGCCTGCTACTTCAGCTTTCTCAATGCGGTGGTGATCCACAACCACCTGCACCAGAAGGTCTTTCACAGCGACGCGCTGAACGCCGTCTTCCGGTACGTGTTGAGCTTCGGCTCGCTGTATCCGGCGTCGGCGAACATCCCGTCGCACAACTTGGTGCACCACCATTTCGACGACGACGGCCAGCCCGATTGGGCCGCGCCGAGCAACGTGTCGTTCAAGTGGAACCTCCTCAACCTGCTCCACTTCCCCAACGTGGCCGGGCCCAACACGTTCGCAGGCGTGCAGCGCTGGGCCGCGCTCGCTGGCGCGGGGAAGCGCAATTTCGTGCGGCAATACCGCGTCGAGCTGGTCTTCGCCTTCGGGCTCACGGGGCTCCTCGCCCTGCACGATTTCTGGACGACGCTGTTCTTCATCGTCATCCCGCAGGTCTATGGGGCGCGCAGCATCCTCCGCATCAACCTGATCCAACACGACGGCTGCGACACGGAGAGCGAGTGGAATCACTCGCGCAACTTCGTGGGCCGCGGCTTCAACTGGATCATGTGCAACAACGGCTACCACACCATCCACCACAACCGCGCGGGGATGCATTGGTCGGTGCTGCACGAGGCGCACGGGCGCGAGGTGGTGCCGCGCATCGATCCATCGCTCGATGAGCCGAGCATGGTGCTCTACCTGCTGCGCACGTACCTCTTCAATCCGGCGCGCCCGAAGGCGCGCGACGTGGCGGTGGCCGAGCAGCGCGCGGGGACGATCGAGCTCGCGTCGCGCGAGGTGCGACGCGCCGAAGCCGAGGCCGCGAGCGCGTAATCGCCGCGCGGGGGACACATGCTGACGAACGAGATCATGGGCCTCTTGGCCCTCTGGATCCTTTGGGTCAACACGCTCTTGGTCGCGGCCGCAACGTGGAAGCAGGCGCGTGAGCTCCTGCGCCGTCGCAGCGAGATGCGGCTCCTCGGGGCGGGCACCGGCGAAGGGCTCGTGCGCGGGCGCGTCGCAGAAGGCGCGGTCGCAGTGCAACGGATCGATCAGGTCGGCCGCGCCGTCGAGGGCGAGGATGCCATCGTGTTCCACGATCGCAAAGCCGAAGGCGAAGCGCTCGGCGGTTCGCTCTCCGCGGAGGGCACGTCGATTGCGATCGCGCCTCACACCAAAGCGGAGGTGTGGCTCTCGGCCGACGAGCTCGCGAAGGCGGCGGCTTGCACGTCGGCGTCGGCGTTCGACGAGGCGTTCACCTCGGCACGCAAAGCGCGCGGGTTTTCGCGGGTGATCGAGGCCAAGGTCGGGCCGGCGGCGGACGAGGTCTTCGTGTACGGCCGCGTCGAGGATGTCGACGGAGCGCGCACGATCGGGCCGACCGCGGTCGGCGAGATGCTCGTGGCCACCATCGATCCGCGCGCCGTCGTCGCGCGCAAGGCGGCGCTCGCCGGCGCGTTCATCGCGGCCGAGCTGCTCTTGGCGGCCGCGTGCACGGCCGTCGCGCTGTGGCCGCCGGTGTTCGGGCGCGTGAGCACCATCGGCGGCGCGCTCTGCCTCGGATACTTCCTCCTCGTGCAGCCCGCGGGTACGGCGGTGCGCGACGCCATCCTCACGCCCAGCCGCACGCCCGTGCGCGGCACGTGGAAGCGCGCGACGGCGCCCAGCGAGGCTGCAGCGCACGCGACTTGATGGTGGTCACAATGGGGCCGCAAGCGGCCCTTGATCCATAGCTTCGGGGAGTCGATCGAGGGCCGGCCTGTCCGGCCCGGGGTTTGGGGCCGATCGCGGGCCCATCGTGATTGGAGCCGTTTGAGCGCGTGATGCGCGAGGCTCGAGGTGAACGCTGCGACGCGGAGCCTTGAGCCGCCTTGTCATTGCGGGGCGACGAAGCGCTGCCGGCCCACGACGATTTCGGGCCACAGCGTGCGATTGCCGCAGGTCAGGAAGCTTCCATCGCCGTACCAGCGGACGCGCGAAGGCAGCCAGAGCTCGTTGACGAGGGCCTCCGAGGTTTGATCGCCGGCGGCGTCGGCGGTGAGGAAGATGGGTCGATAATCGTATTGGCCCGACGGCTCGGAGGAGGCGATGAGGAGGCCGTCCTTCGCGCCGATGTCGAGGCCGACGACGCCGTCGACGCTGCGCTCCCAAAGCATCTTGCCTTCGGCGGAGATCTTGCGGACACGGCGATCGACGCTGCTTCCATCGGCGCTCGAGCCGGCCACGAGCACGTCGCCGCTCTCGTCGACCACGAGGCCGTCGAAGGTCTGCTCGCCTTCGCCGAAGGCGACGAGCCAGATCTCTTTGCCGTTCGCGTCGAGCTTGCGCGCGAAGGCCTCGACGCTGGAGGCGCCGTCGCGCAAGCCGCCGACGATCACGTTGCCCTGCGGATCGAAGGCGATGCGCGCGGTCGGCGTATCGGCCTCGTAGTGCGCGTCGATGCGGTTGCCCCAGAGCGGCTTTCCCTCGGGATCCAAAGCGAAGGTGCAGAGGCCGCGCTGCTTCGTGCCGGCGAGCTCGATGCTGCCCACGCGCGCGCCGTGCTGGCATTGCGATACGAGGGCGAGCCCCTGCCCTTCGCGCTCGGCGAGGCCGACCACGCCGACGGGGCGCACGGCAAAGCCTTCATCGGTGCCACCGACGGACAGGATGCCGACGTCCCAAACATGCTGCCCGGCGCTGTCGTACTTGGCCACGTAGGCGCCGAAGCCTTCGCCCTCCGGCAAGGGATCGCCGCCGAGCGTCACCTTCCCTGCCCAACCACCGGCGACGTGGATGTCGCCCGCGGCGCTCACGGTGAGCGCGTGCGCGGTGACGGCGCCCTTTTCATCGAGCGGAGCGCTCGCGACGTTCCACACGAACTTGCCGTTCGCGTCGAGCTTCACGAGGAACATGTTGGCGGCCCCGGCCGTGCCGATCGGCGCGGCCCCGAACGAGATCGGCGTCTCGAGGAGGCCGGTGAAGACGATGTCCCCCGCCTGATCGGAGCCGATTCCGTGGGTGGTCACGACATTGGAGGTGTCGTCGTAGTGGTGGATGGCGTTGAAGTGCTGGACCCACCCATCGAGCTTCGAGACCTCGCCGCAACCGGCGACCGGCAAAGCCAGGGTGATCGCGATCGTTTGAGCAGCAACTATCCGGCGCGTCATGTGCCGAGGGTACACCAGGGCGACGCCGCGGTTCACCGCGCACGCGAGCCGTGCCCTCATCGCGCCTGGGGCGCGCCTGCCGGCGCGACGCTAACCCTTGGGAAAGATGAAGAACCCTGCGCCGGAGATGAGCATGTCGAGGACGATGACGGCGAGGGACGAGTTGACCACGGCGCGCGTCGTCGCCCAGCCGACGCCCTCCGATCCGCCGAAGGTCGAGAGGCCCGAGTGGCCGCTGACCACGGGGATGGCCGCGCCGTAGGCGACACACTTGGTGAGCCCGAGGATGAGATCGCCGTGGGTCACGAGGCTCAGGTTCCAGAACGTCTGCGGGCTCAGATCGAACATGACGTAGGCCGTGAGCATCCCGGTGAGGATGGCCACGGCGCACGACCAGATGCCGAGCGCGGTGGTCATGACGAGGCTGGCGATGAAGCGCGGCTTCACCAGGTAGTCGATGGGATCGGCCGCGCACATGCGGAGAGCATCGACCTGCTCGGTGACGACCATCGATCCGATCTCGGCGGCGATGCCGGCGCCGACCCGCGTGGCGAGCATGAGCGAGCCGATGGAGGCCGCGAGATCGCGGATGAGGAGCTCGAGGTAGTTGGCGCCGAGGAGGGAGAGCTCGGGGAGGACACGCTTCGTCTGCAGGCCGGCCTGGAGGACGAGGATCATCCCGATGAAGCCCATCACCACGCTGAGAAAGAAGAGCGAGCGATTGCCAATCTCGTGCATCTGCGCGAGCACGGCGCCGCGCTCGCGCCGGCCGCGGAAGCAGTAATAGAGCGTGCGGACGAAGACGGAGTAGAGCTCGAAGCCGACCTTGACGAGCTCGATGGCGCGCGCGCCGACCCACGCGGGGCCCGTGGGCTCGGGGCTGTAGTCGTCCCTGAGCTCAGCGGCGGAGACGCTTTCCGGGGCATGATCGGCGTGGGCTTCGGACATCGATCGCCTAGAGCGTGAACGAGACGAAGTAGTCGAGGACGAAGATGCCCGCGGCCGAGGCGACCACCGTGGCGTTGACCGCGCGGCCCACGCCGGGCGCGCCGCCCTTCACCCCGAGGCCGTATTGGCAGCTCGCCAGCGCCATCACCACACCGAAGACCACGCTCTTCACGAGACCGCTGGTGACGTCGCCGATGCCGAGCAAACCGCTCGTGAGGCCGTTGTAGAAGAGCCCCGGCGGGACGCCGAGCAGCGCGTGCCCCGCGAGCGACGCGCCGAGGAGCGCGAGCGTGTCGGCGAAGATGGTGGCGAGGAAGAGCGTGCACACCATCCCCACCACGCGCGGCGCGATGAGGAACGCGATGGGATCGATGGCGAGGACACGGAGCGCGTCGATCTGCTCGGTGACCACCATGGTGCCGAGCTCGGCGGTGTTGTTGGCGCCGACGCGGCCGTTGATCATGAGCGCGGTGAGGAGAGGCGCGATCTCGCGGAGGATGCCGAAGCCCGCGCCCCAGCCGAGCAAGCCGTACGCGCCGAGGCGCTGCACCAGCGGCGCGGCCTGGAGCACCATGATCACGCCCGTGAAGAGGGCGGTGACGATCACGATGGGGATCGATTTGACCCCCATTTTGTAGAGCGATCGCAGCACCTCGGCGCCGTCGAGCCGGAGCGTGAAGAGGCGGCGCGCCACCTGGCCGCCGAGCAGGCCCATCGCCCCCACCGTCTCGGCGATCTCGAGAAAGGAAGCCCCCACGGCGGCGAGCGGCGCGGGGCCCGAGGGCTCGGGCGCCTTCGGTTTCAGTGGGGCGGCGGGCGAGCCCGCGGCGGTCGTCATGAGCGGCGGGAGCTTATCAGCACCGTGACGATATGGGAGCGGTTCCGCGGCACGAGCCCCGCATCCACGACGCGCCCCCGCCCGCGACGGTCACCCCATCGAGGCTGAAGATGTGTCGATAATTGCGTCGCGAGCGCCCGCCGTTAGGGCGGCCGACCGAGGAATCCTCGGCGATTTTGAGGAAGGCCAACCGAAGCGGCGGGGCGCGTGGCAGCAATTATCGACACATCTCGAGACGCGCCCTCGCCTCACCGCTCCTTCGCGTCGCGCCGCGGGCCGGAAGATCACGCGTGCCTGGAGCAGGCCGAAAATCACGAGCCTGTCCCTTTTGCACGACACCGTCATGACTCCCCGGCAGGTCGCGGTCCCAGAGCGTGAGCGCGCCGACAGTCGGCGGATGATTGTGATAAATGTCGAGCTTGCCCATGATGCAATCCTTCAACGCTCCTTCTTCGCCTTCGCAACGTCATGCTCGCTGGATGATCCTGCTCGGTGCCGCCCTCCTCGCGGTCCCGGCGTGCAGCGCATCCACCGCGTCGACGACGGGCAGCGGAGGCTCCAGCGGCACGGGGTTCGGCGGAGCGACGTCCTCGTCGTCGAGCAGCGGCAAGGGCGGCGCCGGCGGCATGGACATCGGCATCGGTGGCTCCATTGGGATCGGCAGTGGAACTGGTGGCAGCCCCGAGGTGCCGATGACCGATGTCGAGGTCGTCATCACCGCCGACAACGCCTACAGCTTCGGTTACGGCGACGCGAAGGGCATCACGCATTTCACGCAGGGGACGCGCGCGCAGACGGCCGGGCAGATCTTCAATTGCGGCGAAGGCCCGGAGACCTACGTCATCCCCGCCGCCGACGCGCCGCCCACGGCCTATCTCTACATCGTCACGTGGGATGATCTCTCGGTGACCCAAGGCGTGCTCGGCCAGTTCCTCCGCACCGGCGGCACGCCGCTCTACACCGGAGATCCGAAGTTCGAAGTGTGCGCCACCGGCATCAACCTGAGCTCGAGCCAAACCGGCCCCTCCCAGGCGGACATCAACGTTCAAATCGGCATCTGCAACGACGGCACCGGCGATCCCGCGACCACCAGCGCCGGTTGGGTGAACGGCGCCGGCGCAATGACGAACAACGCCGTCGGCACGTTGGCTGTCGGCGAAGCCAACGATCCCACGCCCGGCGGCACTTTTCCCCCCACCTGCCCCACGGGCGACACGCCCACGCCGGGCTCGATCGACCCGGCCGCCCGCTGGATGTGGTACAACCCCGGCGGCGTCACCGACGCGTTCCACTCCACGGGCAGCAACACGTTCCGCGCCTATCTCATCTTCCGCCTCGCCGCGCAGAACATCCCCATTCCGCCCCCGAAGTGAGAATGGCTGTCGCAGACATCGATTCTGCGCCTCCTCGAAGCGCATGACGGCACGCAACGAGGCATTTCCAAGATGCCTTGTCGTGCCGTGAGGCCTTGGCGTTGAAATCTCCACCAAGACACCGAACGCCTCACCCGCTCTTCAGCATCTCGCGGGCGATCACGAGCCGCTGCACTTCGCTCGTGCCTTCGTAGATGCGGGTCACGCGTGCGTCGCGGTAGAGGCGTTCGATGGTGTAGTCGCGCGAGTAGCCGTAACCACCATGGAGCTGCACCATGCGGTCGATGATGCGACCGGCGGCTTCGGAGGCGTAGAGCTTGGCGATGCTCGTCTCCGCGACGGCGCGATCGCCGGCGTCGAGGAGGCGCGCGGCGCGCAGCATCAAGAGCCAGGCGGCGTCGAGCTCCATGCGGCAATCGGCCAGCACGAATTGGGTGTTCTGGAAGTCGACGAGCGCCTGACCGAAGGCCTTGCGCTCGCGCCCATAGCCGAGGCCTTGGGCGAGCGCGGCCTCGGCGAGGCCGATGGAGAGCGCGGCGATGCCCACGCGGCCCGCGCCGAGCGAGGAGAGCGCGATGGAGTAGCCGCCGCCGCGCCGGCCGACGAGGTTCGCCGCGGGCACGCGGCAGCCCTCGAAATGAAGGGCGGCGGTGCCGGAGGCGCGCTGGCCCATCTTGTCCTCTTCCTTGCCGACGACGAGGCCCGGCGTCCCGCGCTCGACCACGAAGGCGCTGATGCCGTCGCGCCCGGGGCCGTCGGTGCGCGCGAAGACGAGGTGAATGCCGGCCTGCGTCCCGCTCGTGATCCACATCTTCTCGCCGTCGAGGATCCACGTGTCACCGTCGAGGCGCGCGCGTGTGGTGAGCGCGGCCGCGTCGGAGCCGCAGCCGGGCTCGCTCAACGCGAAGCTCGCGGGCCCGAGCTTGCCTTCGACGTAGGGCCGCAGCCAGCGCGCCTTCTGCTCGGCGGAGGCGTGATCGCAAAGCAGCTTCGCGGTGAGGTTGCTGGACGCGAGCACGACCGCCGTCGACGCGCACGCGGAGGCGATGGCCTCCATCGCGAGCACGTAGCCCACGTTGTCGGTGCCGGCGCCGCCGTCGGCGGCGGGCACCTTCATGGCGTGCAGGCCGAGTGCCGCGAGCTCGCGCACCTCTTCGAGCGGAAACGTGCCCGTCTTGTCGCGCTCGGCCGCGCCGGGCGCGAGGCGGCGCGTCGCGAAGTCGCGCGCGACGTGCGCCACCATCGTTTGCTCCTCGGTAAGCTCGAACGAAAATCGCGAAAGGCCGTGATCGAGACCCGACATGCTCGCCTCCGTGGCTCGGACGGCTTTTCTTGTGCCTCATCGCGACGAGAGCGAGAAGCGCAGCGCGCTGGGTTCTCGACAAGGATCTTGTCATCTTGCAAGCTCGCCACATGCCCACTTCGCGAGCTCCCCGACGTCTGCGCAAGCGGCACGAGCACGGCGCGCTGCGCGCCGTCGTCGACGAGACCGTGGCCCTGAACCACCGGCTGCAATGGGTGGCGGAGCGGATGTACGGCGGCGATGGCCGCAGGGCCACGCGGCGCGGGCTCTTGCGCGGGCTCGCTCGCTATGGGGCGCAGACGGTCCCGGCGCTGGCCCGCGCGCGCTCGGTGACGCGGCAGAACGTGCAGCCCGTGGTGGACGCGCTCGTGCGCGAAGGTCTGGTCACGCTGGTCGTGAACCCGGAGCACGCGCGCTCGCCGCTCGTGACCATCACCGCCCCCGGCATCGAGCTCGTGCATGCTTGGGACTTGGCGGACGCGCGCGTCCTCTCCGCCGTGGGGCGCGGCCTCTCGCGCAGCGATCTCGAGATCACGGCGCGCACGCTGCAAGCGGTGCGCGAGCGCTTCGAGACGAGCCTGCGCTGGAAGGCCGCGCTGGAGCAAGAGGAGGATTGATGTGGAGCGCTGGCGGTCCTTGCGCGTCTCGGTGATGCAGATTCAGTATCTGGTGGATGCCAGTCGGCGCGTCGTGCAGACAGGCACGCTCTCCTTCACGAGCCGTGGACGGCGTTGGCTTTGATTGCCCTGCCCCTTTCAAGATCAGGCGCATAGAGGAATGCCCAGCCGTGACGGCGCACGCAGCGATCGATGCGATCGAAGAGCTCACAGACCAGGTCAGAGGTCGCAATCTCGATGAGCTCGCTCGGGAAGCCGATGAGATTGTCGGGGAGGGCATCCGGCTCGGCCTGCTCGTACAGCTTCAAGACACCGTCGAGGAGCCTCAGGGCTTCCTCTCGGTGCCCGAGCTTGGCGTGGCAATAGCCCATCTGTTCGTGTAGCCGATAGACGTGCCAAGACGGCAGCTCGCGGAGCAGCGCTTCCTCGTCGACCTGCTCGTACTCGGTCAGGGCGCCGCGAAAGTCCCCTTCGTCCTGCGCGCAGTGCCCGAGATAGAGGCGAGCGCGTGCCTGCGCGGGATTCGCGGCCAGGGCCCGCGTGAACCATGGTTTGGCTTCAGGGATGTCCCGCGTCTGGTCGAGATAGTGAGAGAGCCCGAGCAGGTACATGGAATCGTCGCACGATGGGTCGCGCTGCAGCGCCTCTTCAAACGCCGCGCGCGCCACCTGAAACATTCGGCTGGATGCCTCGCGGTGGGTCGACGTCTGCGCGACCTCGAGCGCGGAGACGCCGCGGGAGTGCGGGATGCGGAGATCCGTCGGCGCCATGGACGCGGCGCGTTCGTAGAGATGTGCAAGGACTGGCCAATCATCCAAGCCCAAGGGGTGAGCTTCACTCTGCCAGATCGCGAGCTGGCGAAGCCTCTCGGCGCAGTTGCCTCCCAACGCGATCGTCGCAGCACAGAAGGTCTCTGTGTCGAAGGCCGGCAGCGACACCCCATCGGGGAACATGGCGGAGAACACGCGATCGACGGTCTCGCGGTCGGCCGTCAGCTTGATATCCATCTCGAGATCTCCTCGCGTGCGCGTCGCCGCGTTGGGTGAAGGCGCACGGAGCATTGTCGAGCACGCGCGGTTTCGACGGCAACGGGCTCAGTCGCGCGAAACGCTCTTGCGACGGGCCTCGATGTGGGCGACGTCAATTCGGCGCACGGAAGGCGCCCGAGGTCTCGATGTCGGGGTCCAGGTGGTGGCGCAGGGCTCGGCTGCTCTCGCCCGAGACGGCGTCGGCGAGGAGATCGTGGAGGCGGCGAGCGCTGTCGTCCCAGGAGGGCGGCGCGGCGGCGACCATGGCTTCTTCGTCCCAGGTGCGGGAGAGCGCTTCCCGCAGGGCGACGGTGAGAGCGCGGGTGTCGCGAGGCGTGACCAAGAGGCCGGCGCGGCCTTCTGGGAGCGCGTCGGGGATGCCGCCGACGCGTGAGGCCACCACGGGACGGCCGGCGGCGAGGGCTTCCAAGACGACGTTGGGTGTGCCTTCGTGCCAGCTCGGGAGCGTGAAGATGTCGCAGGCGGCGAGGTGATCGGCGACGCCGGGCAACGGGTGCGGGCCTGCAAGGATGAGGCGGCCGCGCTCGGGGTTCCCGAGATCGCGCGCGGCCGCATCGAGGCGCGCACGGAGCGATCCTTCGCCGACCAAGACGAGATGCACGGGCGCGGTCTCCGTGCGGCGCAGACAGACCCACGCGTCGAAGAGCTCGGCGAGGCCTTTCTCGCGCTCCAGGCCTCCGACGAAGAGCACGGTGCGGCCCGTGTCCGGCAGACCGAGCGCGCGGCGCGCAGCGATGCGATCACGCGGGTGGAAGATGGTGCGGTCGACGCCGTTGGGGAGGAGCACGGCGCGATCGCAGGGCGATCCGAGCTCCACGAGAGCCTCGACCATCGGGCGGCTCACGCCGAGCGAGAAGCGGGCGCGCTGGAGCGCGGCGCGGATCATCGGCCGCACCGAAGGCCAGCGCGCGACGACGTTGACGTCGGTGCCGTGGGCCTTGAGCAGGATGGGGATGCCGAGCAAGCGCGCGAGGGCCGCGGTGGCCACGCCGTCGGGATAGAGGAAGGTGCCCAGGGCGACGTCGAAGCGACCGCGCAACGAGGAGAGCTCGGGCAGGAGCGCGGCCATGTAGAGCGGCAGATTGAGGGCGGCGAAGCCGGGCACGCGACCGCCTCCAGGCACGTAGGGCGCGCGCGGGTAGACGACGGGGATGCCGTCGATGCGATCGCGGAGCGGGACGCGGCTGAGGCGGCCGGCGCGCGTGCGATCACCGAACCAGGCCGCGCCGGGGACGTACGGCAAGGGAGACCAGACCTCCACGTCGGCGAGGCGCGCGAGGCTCTTCACCTGCTGCCGCGCGAAGGCGCACGCGAGGGGCTCGAGGCGATTCGGGAAACACCGGCTGACCACGAGGACCCGGAGCCTCGGAGGCACCGGACGGAGGCCGAACACGAGGTTTCTCGACACGGACATCGGGGCTCCCCTTCCCCGCGTTCGATGCGGCGACCGTGGAGGCGTCGCGTCGCTGGGTCGGTCCGATCGCGCGAGTCGTCGTGTTCCGCCCGCGATCGAAGGACCGCGGGCCCTTCCGCCCATGGACCAAAAAAAGTGCGCCCATCCTGGGCGAATCGGGCATCATGGGCGCGTGAAGGTCTGTCCGGTGTGCCACCGGGAGTACGGCGCGGGGTTCGAGAGCGTCGCGAACTGCAGCGATGATGGGGTGCCCCTCGTGGCCCTCAACACCGACGCCAACATGCGCCCGGAGGAGCTCGTCGGGCGCATCGTCGAGGGCCGCTACAAGATCGAGCGGATCATCGGCAAGGGCGGCATGGGCACGGTCTACGCGTGCCGCCACGTCGTCGTCGGCAAGGTCGCGGCGATGAAGGTGCTGAAGGCCGGCGTCGAGCGCGGCGACGGCGTGCTCCAGCGCTTCGTGCGCGAGGCGCAGACGGCGAACCTCCTGCGCAGCCGGCACATCGTCGAGGTCAGCGATTTCGGCCAGCTCCCGAGCGGCTCGTTCTTCGTCGTGATGGAGCTGCTCGACGGCCACGATCTCGCGCACGCCATGCGCCAGGGCCTCGCGCGGCCGCAGCTCGTCCACATCTTCACTCAGGTGGCCGAGACGCTGCAGCTCGCGCACGACAAGGGCATCGTTCACCGCGATCTCAAGCCCGACAACGTCTTCCTGGTGAACGACGCCGGCGACCCGCTCTTCGTGAAGCTGCTCGACTTCGGCATCGCCAAGATCCTCCACGGCGAGTCGCACGGCGGGCTGACGGAGACGGGCGTGATCCTGGGCACGCCGTATTACATGTCGCCGGAGCAGGCGCGGGCCGACGCCATCGATCATCGCACCGACATCTATTCGCTGGGCGTGATGATGTACCGCGCCTTCGCGGGGAGGCTCCCCTTCGTCGCCGATTCGACGATGGGCGTGCTCACGCGCCACATCACCGAGGCGCCCGAGCCGCCGAGCCGGCTCGCGAAGATGGATCAGACCACCGAGCATCTGATCCTGCGCTGCATGGCGAAGCGCCGCGAGGATCGCTTCCAGAGCATGCGCGAGGTGGTGGACGCGCTGCGCCTCGTGGCCACGGGCGCCGCGCCCCCGCCACCCGCCGTCGCCGAGCACACCACGGTCTACGACGGCCCCATCGGCGGCGTCTCCGCGAGCTACGCCGCCGCAACCGCGCAGCCGCAGGCACCGGCGTACACCGGGTCGCACGTCGCCACGAGCGGCGCGTATGCGCAGCCGAGCGGCGCGTATGCGCAGCCGAGCGGCGCGCATGCACAACACGGCTACGCGCATCCGCAGAGCGGTCCGCATGCGCCGCAGAGCGGTGCCTATCCTCAGCAGAGCGGCGCGCATGCGCATCAGAGCGGTCCTCACGCAGCGCAGAGCGGTGCCTATGCACAGCCGAGCGGAGCGTATGCGCAGCCGAGCGGTGCTCATGCGGCGCCGAGCGGAGCGTATGCGCAGCAAAGCGGTGGGCATGCGGCGCAGAGCGGTGCCCATGCGGCGCAGAGCGCGCCGGCGAGCGGTCATGTGACGGCGCAGGTGGTCCCGGCGGCGACGGGCTTTCCCAAGTCGTCACTGATGAACGTGCCTCCGCCGGGGACGAGCGGTGCGTTCGCAGCCGTGAGCGGCGCGTTTCCCGCCGCGCCCCCCTCGGCGCCGGCCGCTGCTGCGCCGAGCAGCGAGACGACGCGCGGGCTCGCGGCCACGGGAGCGATCGCGGTGCAGCCGCCGCGCGCAGGCACCAACACGGCAACGCTCGTGCTCGGCGCGATCGCGATGCTCTCGCTCGGCGCGCTCGGTGCGCTGTTGCTCTATCGCGCCAAGCCCGACGTGGCCGCGCCCACCGCGCCGGCAGCGACCGCATCGGTGACGGCCGCAGCGACGACGGCCAGCGTCGCTGCCACCACGAGCGCCGCGCCCACCGCCAGCGCCGCGCCCACCGCGAGCGCGACGGCGAGCGCCGATGCATCCGCCGCGGCGACCGCTGCTGCTTCGACCGCTCCACGCGCCAAGACAGGCGGTGGCCCCTTGCCCAAAGCCCCGGCCGCGCCCGCGCCCACCGCGACGGCCAACGCTTCGACGAAGCGCACCCCCCGAGACATCCGGAGCCCGTTCGACTGATGCGCCTGTCGCTTGCCCTCCTCGCCGGCGTGCTCGCCGCCGGTGTCGCCTCGCCCGCCTTCGCGCAGTCGAAGAAGGCGCCGCCAGCGCCGGCCAAGACCGATCCGCGCCTCGCCGAAGCCAAGAAGCTCTTCGACGACGGCGCCGCCGCCTACGCGCAGGGCAACTACGAAGAGGCCATTCACGCGTGGGAGAAGGCCTACGAGATCTCGCAGAAGCCGCTCATCTTCGAGAGCATGGCCAACGCCTACGAGCGGCTCGGCGACGCGAAGAAGGCGCGCGACTACCTCGGCAAGTGGCGTGAAGCCGCGCCGCCCGAGGAGCACGGGCTCCTCGATGCCCGCATCAAGAACCTCGACGCGCGCGTGCAGCGCGAAGAAGAAGCCGCTCGCAAGGCCGCGGAAGAGAAGGCCAAGCGCGAGGCCCAAGAGAAGACCGAAGCGGATACGCGCCGCGCGAAGGCCTGGCTGCCGGGCGTGGTGCTGGCCGGCGCGGGCGGCGCGGCGTTCATCTCGGGCATCATCATCGACGTGGTGGCGAAGACGAAGCGCCCGGGCGCCGACGCCTGCGTGACCGTGAAAGACGACACCTTCTGTCGCGCCTCGGCGGCCGATGCCATCAAGTCCTCGAACACGCTCGCCGTCGTCGGCGACGCATTGTGGATCGGCGGCGCCGCCATCGCCGCGACGGGCGCGGTGCTCATCGTGGTCTTGAAGCCCCCCGCACCGAAGGACTCGACGCCTCCGCCGACGGCATGGGTGCGCCCGGCACCGGGCGGCATCGTGGTCGGCGGAACCTTCTGAGGATGTGATCGAAGGAGCGTCGCGCGCGCTGCCCAGGAAGGCCGACGCGCGCAACCGCTTTGCCGCTCACGCCTCGGGCACGTGAGTCCCCGCAACGAGCGCGTCTTCTCGATGCCGGCGCTCGACCGCGACATTCTCCGCGAACGCGTGACCATGGACGGCGGTTCTTTTGCCCGATACGTTCGGTGTTGGGGAGGGTTCGATGATTGAGCGTGTCGTCGAGACGAAGACGACTCGAGTGCTTTTGCGGCACGCGACGGCCTTGTCGCTGAGCCTCGCGGTCACCGTCGCTGGGTCTTTCGCCCGTGCACAAGAGAGGCGGCTCTCGATATCGGAGGTCGATCGGCCGCTGGTCGCCCCCGCCGGCACGTTGGAGATTTGGGGCCACGCCCAAGGGTCGCGTGGCTACGAGGCTTCGGGGAGAGCGGCCTTGTTCGCCTCGATCACCACCGGCCTCGAATACTCCATCACCAACGACTTTGCGCTCGGCGGTCGCGTCGTGGGCGTCGTCATCTCCCCACATGCGCAGATCGCCTATCCCTCCATGCATGTGACTTTCCGGCTCGTGCGTGGTGTTTTTCAGCTCGGGGTGGAGGGCGGCGCCTCGTTCTTCCCCAAGCAATATGCATCGACGGGCAGCCTCCAGGGATCGGCCGGCACGACGCTTTGGGCGAGCATCCCCATGCGCGTCATCGTCCCGCGCCGGATGAAGATCTATTTCTCTCCGGAGATCTCCACGACCGTCCGCTTCGAGCACGAAGTACCCGCCGACGTCACGCGGGGCGCGCTCGATCTCCCGCTTTCGATGCTCTTCCGCATCGTGGATCCGTTCGCGGTCGGGTTCGCCAGCGGATATGGCATCTATGCTTTGAACAGGGCGCTCGAGACATCGTACGTGCCGCTCGGTTTTTGGGCCGTCGCCACCGTCCCCGGCCGGCAGGGCCCGATCGCGGACGTGAGCCCGTCGTTCACTTGGCCTTATTTGTTCATGCCAGGATCGAGCGCTTCGCGCGCCAACGCCGGCATTTGGCAAGTGGCGCTCACGGTCACCGCGTACGTGTACGACTTGTGAGAACGGAGCGCCCGAGGCTCGATTACAGGCTCGCGAAGAACGCCCACACGCCTTCGTGGGCGAAGTCGGGCACGATGTGGGCGCCGTCGTGCTGGCACCACGCCACGGGGTGCCCCGCCGAGCAATCGGCGTACGACACGCAGGGCGCCGGGTCCGATGGAGCCGACGTCGTCCCGCAGCCGTCCGCTTTCAACCAGTAGTCTCGGCTCTTCACTCCATTGTCGAGGACCACGGTTTGGTCCGCCGATCCGTGAATCACCATGGCGGCGAGCGGGCCTTTGCAGCTCCCAGAATAGGGGCCGCCGCCGGCGATGGGAGCAATGCCCCTGAGCTTGTCGCCGCGCACGCAGCCGAGCAGATTGCTCATGTACCCACCGTGGCTGTACCCCGTGGAGAAGACCCGATCGGTGTGAACGCAATAAGCATCCTCCACGGAGCTCAGGAGCGCATCGAAGAGAGCCACGTCGACACCATCGGCTTTGAGATCCCAACCGATCTGCCCGCCTTCGGAGGCCTGGGGGATGGCGTCGGCGTAGACGAAGATGGCTTGGCCCGCGGCCGGTTTCTCGAGGCCCAGATAAGGCCGAATCCCGGAGCCGTTTCCGCCGATGCCATGCCAGCCGAAGACGAGCGCGAGGGGCTTGTTCGCGTCGTAATCGTCGGGGACCGAGAGCACGTAGGTCCGGGATCCGTTGCTCTCGATGCTGAGGTTCTGCACGCCTTTGGCGGCGCCCGTCTTGCCGCAACCAGCGCTCTTGAAGACGTCGCCGCCGCCGGTGCTGCTCGAGGTCGTGGCGCCGCCGCCCGAGGCTGTCGAGGTCGTGGTGGTGGTGGTGGTCGAGTGGCCGCCGCTCCCCGAGGTGTGGTTGGCGCTGCCGGCGTGGCCGCCGGAGCCCGACGTGTCTCCGCCGCTGCCGCCGCAACCCATCATCGCAACGGCGGTGAGCGCCGCGCCACCGACGAATGCTCCGAACGCTCGCATCGCTGACCTCGCTCCGCAGCGGTGAACCTCTGGCGCTCCGGCTGCGGTCGCGGAGCGGCGCGATCGATGCTCGCATCGATGAGGCTCGCTTCGCCAGAGGGCATGCGCTCGCACCTCGCGCGCGATCCGGCGTCATCGTGGGGAGCCAGCGAAAGGCGGCGCTCCCCATGCGCACGAAGGCCCGCTCACGGCCGGCGAAGGAAGGCCCGTGTCGTGCGCAATTTTCCAGTTGGCTGCGAGCGGACGTGGAGGGGCCGCGCGCTATGCTGCCGCCCTCATGTCCGCACCGAACGACAGGATTCTCCGAGCGAACGGGCCCGAGCTGGCCGCGTCGCCGCGCGCGCGCCGAGGGGCGCTGCGTGCCGATCTCGCGCGGGGACATCGCTGCACCGGCTGCGGATTGATCCACGCAGACTGTCTGTGCGCCGCGCTCACGGCGATCCCGGTGCGCACGCGCGTGGCGCTGATCATTCATCGGGCCGAGATCCGAAAGAGCACCAACACCGGACGCCTCGCGGCTCGCCTGCTCGCCGGCGCCGAGATTCGCCTGCGCGGCGAGCACGATCCCGAAGCGCGCACGCCGCTGCCCGAAGGTCGCCGCCTCCTGCTCTATCCGCTGCCTGGCGCGCGCTTGCTCTCACCGATCGACGGTCACGGCGAGCCGCCGGTGCTCATCGTCCCCGATGGCAATTGGCCACAGGCCAGGCGGGCCGCGCTGCGCGATCCGGACGCCGCCGGCGCCGAGGCCGTGGTGCTCCCGCCCGGCCCACCGAGCCGTTATCGGCTCCGCGCCGCCCCGCGCGAAGATGCGTTGTCGACGATGGAGGCCGTCGCGCGGGCCATGGGCATCCTCGAAGGCGCAGAGGTCGAGCGCCGTTTGATGGAGGCCTTCGACGTCTTCGTGGCGCGCTCGATGCGCGCCGCCGGACGAACGCCGTCTTCGCCGGCAGATGCCGTGTTCGACGACGATAGATCGGATTGATGGATCGCCACCACACCCTGCGTGATCTCGACGCCCTTCCTGCCCCCAACGCGACTCCACATCTGCAGCGCGTCTCGGGCTCGGCACGAGCCCCGCCGTTTGCGTCTTCGCGCCGCACCTTTGCGTCCCTTCCCTCTTCAACCCCCCGGTCATCCTCTCTCGCGCCATCGAGCTTTGGAAGCGCTTCCGCGTGAAGAACGAGCTGCCCTGAGCGAGCAGGCGCGGCCGAGGATCTCGACGAGCGCACAGTGTGCCAAGATGGCGGCGTGAAGCACTTCATCAACGATCGAAGCGACATCGTCACGGAAGCGATCGATGCCGTCGTCGCGCTGAGCGGAGGAAAGCTCGGAAGGCTCGACGGGTATCCGGGCATCAAGGTCGTGGTCCGCACCGATTGGGACAAGTCCAAGGTCGCCGTCGTGTCGGGCGGAGGCGCGGGGCACGAGCCGGCGCACGTCGGGTTCGTGGGCGAAGGCATGCTCACGGCCGCTGTTTCCGGGGAGATCTTCGCGTCGCCGAGCGTCGATGCGGTGCTCGCCGGCATCCTCGCGGTCACGGGGGACGCGGGCTGTCTGCTCATCGTCAAGAACTACACGGGAGATCGGTTGAACTTCGGGCTCGCCGCGGAGAAGGCGCGCGCGCTCGGGCTCGACGTGGAGATGGTGATCGTCTCCGACGACATCGCCATCGCCGATGCGCCGCGGCCGCGCGGTCTCGCGGGCACGCTGTTCGTGCACAAGGTCGCGGGCCACCTCGCGCAGGCGGGCGCGACGCTCGCTGCCGTGAAGGAAGGCGCCGAGCGCGTGGCGCGGAGCGTTCGCTCGCTCGGCATCTCGTTGTCGACGGGCACCATCCCGGGGCAGCCGACGGAGGTGCGCCTCGGACCGGACGAGGTCGAGCTCGGCCTCGGGATCCACGGCGAGCCCGGCGCCGAGAAGATTGCTTATCGACCGATGGATGAGCTCGCTGCCACGATGGCCGCGCGCCTCGATCGGGCGCTCGCCGGCACGCGCCAGCCGGTCGCGGTGCTCATCAATGATCTGGGCGGCGTGCCGCCCATCGAAATGGGCGTCGCCACGCGCGCCCTCCTCGGCGCGATGAAGCACGAGGTGGCTTTGGTGGTGGGGCCGGAGCGGCTGATGACGTCGCTCGACATGAAGGGGCTCTCGATCTCGGTGTTGCCCCTCGATACGGACACGGCGATCGCGATCTCCTCCGAGGTCGCGCCGCGCGCGTGGCCGCGAGCGCAACGACCGCGCGAGGTCACGCCGTTGCCGCTGCCCGAGCGGCTGAAACGAGCGGCGCACACGCCGTCCTCGGATGCGCCGCGACGGCGCGTCGTCGAGATCGTCTGCAACACGCTCGCGGGGCTCGAAGCGGAGCTCAACGCGCTCGATGCCAAGGTGGGTGATGGAGACACGGGGTCGACGTTCGCGACCGCGGCGCGATCGATCCTCGCCGATCTCGACACGCTCCCGTTCGCCGAGCCTGCGGCGTTGTGCAGCGCGATCGCGGATCGGCTCGCGAAGGGCATGGGCGGGTCGAGCGGCATCCTGCTCTCGATCGGCGTGTCGGCGATGGGCGCGTCGATGGCGGGCGCGGGCGCCTCGCCCGACGCCGCCGCGTGGACCGCGGCGCTGCACGAAGGCATTCGTCGAATCCAGCAATACGGTGGCGCCCACGAAGGCGATCGCACGATGCTCGATGCGCTCGTCCCCGCGGTGCGCGCGCTCGAAGCGGGCGAAGGGCTCGACGGCGCGGCGGCGGCCGCGAGGCGCGGCGCGAGCCTCACGGCGACCATGAAGAGCGCGCGCGCCGGGCGTTCGAGCTACGTGCCGGAAGCCGCGCTCCAGGGCGTGCCGGATCCGGGAGCGATGGCGTTCGCGGCGATCTTCGAGGCGCTCGCGCGTCGCTGATCGAAGCGAGGAAACGAGCGTCCCCGCACGAGCAACACCATGACGTCACGATGGCTCTTACCGCTGTTGCTCTTCGCGGGGTGCACGCCGCAACAGGAGCGGCATGCCACCGGGGCGACGCGATCCGTGGCGACGGCGGAGCTTGCGATCACAGCGGTGGACGCGTCGATATCCACGCCTGCATCCGTGCACGACGCGGGTGCCATGAGCGCGGCCGCGAGCGCGCCACCGAAGCCGCAAAGCCCCTGCGATGCGCTGTTCATCCATGGGGAGGTCACCTCGCCTCCCACGCCCGTGGGCGATGCGGCGCGGCGCTTCTACGTCGCGCAGGTGGTCGCGCGGAAGCTCGACCTCCGTCACCCGTCGCAACACCCATTCTTCCTCACGATGGTGGGCGGAGGGACGGGCAAGGAGAGCGCGCGATGCGTGGAGGATTGGGCTTCGACGTGCCCGCACTGCGTCGTGCCCGGCGGCTCCAAGGCCTTCGTCGACGGCGCGCGGTACGACCTCGTCAAGCTCGCGTTCAACGACGCCGGTGACGGCGAGTACGAGTACGTCTTCTTCATCGACGGCGCGAGGCTCCAAGTGGTCGCCGCGTTTCGCGAGACGAACTTCGTCCCCTGAGCACGGGCCGCACGGAGGCGTGAAATGCCGCGGCAAGCGTGTCGGCCGCGGCATCGACGCCGCGACGTCGATGGGCGCCCTCCTTTTTGCGATCGAATCGGGCCGCGGTGCTTCGTGTCTTCGTGTCGCGAAGGTGTCCCCTCCCCTGCGCGCGCGTGAAGGGGCACGCATGTGCGCCGGCCATCGTGCAACGCGAGCACCACGAACGTAAATCCGCGTAGGATGCCGCCATGCCCGGAGACGGACCGCCGCTCGCGCTGGAGGCTCCCGAGCGTCCCGTCGACCAGGAGGCCCTGGATCGAACGCTCGCCGCGCACCGCGCCGCGCTCGCACACCAGCTCGGGCAAGTTCGCCTCGCGGGCGTCGCGGCCGTCCTGCTCCTCTCGATCGGGCTCTGGAAGGGCGCGGGGCAGGCCGATTGGGGATCGTACGTGCTGGTGTTCGGCGCGTACCTCCCCATCGCGCTCGGGGTGTATCTCGCGGGCCTGCGCTGGCCGTGGTTCGCGCAGCGCGCGGGCGTCGCGGTGGCGTTCGCCGACGTGCCGGTGGTGTGGCTGCTGCAAGCGCTGGCCATCCCGCTCGCGCGCTCGCCGGGCGGGACGGCGGGCTTCGCGCTGGGGATCTTCGTGTTCCTGGTGTTGCTCGCGGCGCTGTCGCTGAGCCGGACGCAGGTGCTGCTCGTGGCCGGGCTCTCGACGGTGTTCGAGATCGCGCTGCAATGGCAGGCGCACATCGCGCCGGGCGCGTGGGTGGCGTCGGCCATCGTGCTCGGGCTCTCGTCCATGGCCTCGGCGCAGCTCGTGCGCCGCGTGCGCGCGCTGGTGGCGCGCGTGAACGACGAGATGGCGCGGCGCGAGCGGCTCGGGCGCTACTTCTCACCGGCAGTGGCCAACATCCTCGCCGAGCGCGGCGAGGCGACGAAGGGCCCGGAGGCGCGGCGCGTGACCATCCTGTTCGCGGACATCCGCGAGTTCACCGCGCTCAGCGAGACGCTCCGGCCCGAGCAGGTCGTCGAGCTCCTCAACGAGTATCACTCGCGCATGGTGCGCGAGATCTTCCGCCACGGCGGGACGCTCGACAAATTCATCGGCGATGGGCTGCTCGCGTATTTCGGCGCGCCGCTGGAGGACGCCGCGCACGCGGTCCACGCCCTCGACTGCGCGCTCGCGATGCAGGCCGAGCTCGGCATCCTCAACCTCGAGCGCGAGGCGCGGGGGCAAACGCGCCTCCGCATCGGCATCGGCGTCCACACCGGCGAGGCCGTGCTCGGGGACATCGGCTCGAAGGAGCATCGTTTGGAGTACACCGTCATCGGCGACTCGGTGAACACGGCCTCACGCATCGAAGGCCTGACCAAGGAGCTGAAGACACCGATCCTGGTGAGCGAGGCGACCCGCAACGCGGTCAACGGTCACTATGCCTTCACCGAGCTGCCCTCCATGGCGGTGCGCGGCAAGACCGGCAAGCTGCGGATGTTCACGCCCATCGTCGAAGGCGAGAGCCGCGACAGCCTGGTTTAGGTTTGGCGGGCCGCATGGGCGCCGCGTCAGCATCAGCCTCTCGAGGGCCTCAGCGCAGGCGAGCCACGAAGATGTCGGTCGCGCCCCTGCTCGTGAGAGGGTGCGGCGCCACGTCGAAGGTCCCCTCGAAGGTGCCGGCCATGACCAGCCCATCGTCGACGGCGGCGAGGCTGGTGACGACGCTGGCGTCGCCGTCGTGACCGAACGCTCGCGTCCCCACCACACGCCCCGCGGGAGCGAGCTCCGCGACGAAGGCCGCCGCGACGCTGCGTCGTGGGAGCGGCCCCGCGCCCAGGTCGGGCGCGCCGGTGTACTGGCCTCCCGCGTGCACGTGCCCGCCGGCGTCGACGGCCAGCGCGAGCACGCACGCGCCCTCCAGCGTCGCCAGCGAGACGAGCGCGCCCGAGGGGTCGAGCTGGACGACGTAGCCGTCCTTCTCCGTGCGCGCGTGCGCCTCCTCCTTGCCCACGTGGAGAGAGCCGCCGAAGCAGCCGCCGACGAACGCGGCGCCGCCCGCGCCGATGGCAACGGCGTTCACGTCCGGTGGGCTCTCGTCGGTGCCCGTGATCGGAATCGACCAGACGAGGCTCCCGCCGGGTGAGAGCCGGGCCACGAAGCCGCCGGGCGGGTGGAGGCCCACCGCGCTGCCGGTCAAGAACCTCCCGCTCACCCCGGCGACCGTCAGCGCGCCGAGCGCGTCGACGGCCATGTCGGACACGAGCTCGTCGGCGACGTCGAACCGCATGGCAAAAACCTGGTCGCCGCGGTGATCGAGCTTGGCCACGAACGCGTTGAACATGCTGCCTTCGGGTGCATCGATGGGCGGGCCGCCGAAGCCGAGCGTCCCGCTGAACCCGCCGCCGATGAAGATCCCGCCGTCGCCGCCCGCGATGACGCGGCTCGGGATCGACATGCCGCCGCCGGTCGGCCCGCCGAGGTCCGCGCTGAAGTGCTTCGCCCAGACCCCCTCGCCGATGGGCCCGAAGCTGGCCGCGAAGATGTCGTGCGAGAGCGCTTCCATCTCGTCGCCGACGCCCAGATCGAGGCTCTCGGAGAACCCGCCGAGGACGATGGTGTTCCCGTCCGCGTCGAAGGCCGCGCCCGCGGTGACCTGATCGCCCTCGCCGCCGGCGACACGGCTCCACCGGTGCTGGCCGGCCGCGTCGAGCGAAGCCACGTAGACGTCGGTCTTCCCCGGCACGTCGTCGACCTGGAGGGGCCCGCCGCCGAGATCGATCTGCCCGAGGAACCACCCGGCGAGCGCGACGTTGCCGTTCGCATCGACGCCGATAGGCGAGACGGACTGCTCGGCCTCGTCGCCGAAGGACATGGCCCACGGCTCGACGCCCGCGGAGCAGCCGGAGAGCATCGCGGCGATCGGCGCGAGCGCGAGCAGAGGCAAGCGAGGGGCGCGCCTTTTGGTGTCGTCACGCATGTCGCGAGAATACCGGATCCGAGCGCCGTCCGCGCCCGAGATGGATTGCGGGCCACCACTCGAGCGCGCGACTCGCTGCTGGACCCGCAGGCGGCCGCGGGCTGAGCGCGCTGCGGTGATCACGTGGAGGGCGGCGCGCCCTCTACGCCACAGGCGTGGTCGCGGGACGTTGCCAATCCCTCACGCGCTCACGCCCTTCCCCGTGACCCGCTGGATGAACGCGGCGAGCTCCTGCCAATAGAGCGGGTGGAGCGAGAGATCGTTGTGGCCGTGGCCGGGGACGAGGACGAGGCGCTTGTCGGCGGCGGCCGAGGCTTCGACGACGGCGCGGCCTTCGTCGGGGAGGATGAGCGTGTCGAGCTCGCCGTGGAGGACGAGCAACGGGAGATGGCTCCGCCCGAGCTTGCGCAGCGGGCAAAGGAGATCGAGATCCGAGTCGGGGACGCTGGTGAGAGGAATGCCGCGCCGGCGCGCAAGGCCGGTGACGTCGCTGAAGCCGCTCTCGAAGACGATCCCCGCGATGACCTCGGGGAGCGCGACGGAGAGCTCGGCGGCGCACGCGCTCCCGAGCGAACGCCCCATGACGACGAGCGGCGGCGTGGCGCCGTCGCGCGCGAGGTACGGGAGGATGGCCCCGAGCGCCGGACGCGCGTCGCCCACGAGGTTGCGCAGGGTCGGCGTGCCTTCGCTCAAGCCGTAGCCGCGAAAGTCGATGACTGCGAGGGCGGCGCCGGCGCGGCGAAACGCCGGCGCGAGCGCGTCGTAATCGGAGACCACCTCACCGTTGCCGTGGAAGAGGACCAGCACCGCGGCGGTCTCGGGCGCGTCGTGGATGCGCGCATGCAGGTGGATGCCGGGGGCGACCTCGAGCATCACGTCGCGCGCGCCCGGCGGCGGCGCCGCGAACGTCGGGCGGGGAAAGAAGATGGTGCGATCGAGCGTCGGGTGATCGAGGAGCGACATCATCGGCGGACAGTCTGGCATGTGTCGCAGGAAGCACGTCAATCGGGATCGACGCGGGAGTCGGGAAGAAAGGCACTATGCCGGGGGCGAAGCAGATATCGAGTCTCGCGTGGGAGGCCTGTTTCTCTGGGTGCTCTCGCCTTTTCGCGGGCCCGAGACAAGGCGCGCCCTTCATCACACCTTTCTTCGCATCGGCGAGCACAGCGCGACGGTGCCTGCTTCTCGGCGACTTCCCGCCTTTTCGTGGCCGGCGCGAGACGGGCGTGCAGCCTGCGCCCTCTGCCGGCGGCACGCCGCACGCAATGCGCTCGCGCGGAGGGGTCCGCGATGCCCAATGGGCGCTTGTTGCTGCCGCCGCTCCCCGAGCGGCCGACATGCTCGATCATCATCCCGTGCTTGAATGAGGAGCCGTACATCGAGAGCGTGGTGCGCCGCGCGATGACGCAGCACTACCCGACGTCGCTCGTGGAGATCCTGGTCTGCGACGGCGGATCCACCGACGAGACACGCGCCATCGTGATGCGGCTCTCGGCCGAGGATCCGCGGGTCGCGCTGATCGACAACCCGGGACGCTATCCCTCCGCCGGCATGAACGAGGGCATCCGCCGAGCGCGCGGGGCCGTCATCGTGCGCATGGACGCGCACGCGGACTACGCCCCCGACTACGTGAGCTCCGCCGTCGACGCTCTCCGGCGCACCGGCGCGACCACCGCGGGCGGAGCGGCCCGCGCGCGACCGCGCAACGAGTTCCAGCGCGCGCTGTGCGCAGCGCTGTCGAGCCCCCTCGGCGTGGGCGGGTCGGCCTACCGCGATCCGTCGCGCGAAGGCTTCGTCGAGTCGGTGTGGAGCGGCGCCTTCCGGCGCGAGGTGTTCGAGCGCGTCGGGCTGTTCGACGCCGAGGCGCGCACCAACGAGGACGCCGAGCTCAACCAGCGGATCATCGAGGCGGGCGGCACGGTGTACCTCTCGCGCGACATCGTCTCGTTCTACTACCCGCGTGCGTCGTTGCGGGCGCTCGCCAAGCAGTACTTCGCGTACGGCAGCGGACGCGCGCGCACGCTGCTCCGGCGGCGGCGGATGCTCTCGCCGCGGCCGCTCGTCCCCTTCGCGGCGGTGACGACGTTCGCGCTCCTCGCGGTGCTCTCCCTGTTCACGCCGATGGCTCGAGCCCTGCTCGCGCTCGCGCTCGGGGCCTACACGGGTGTCGTGCTCGCGGAGGCCGTCCGCGTCGCGCGCCGCACCGAGATGGCGGTGCTCCCGCGGCTCCTCGTGATCTTCCCGACCATGCACATGACGCATGGATTGGGCGTGTGGGTGGGGCTCTACCGCTGGACCGGCACCACGCTGCCGGAGCCGGAGCGACTCTCGGTGCGATGAAGCCGAGCGCGGCGGCGCGCGCGATCGAGCGGACACGGCTGCGCGCAGGACGCGCAAGGGCCGAGAAACGACGTATCGAGAGCGCGCGTCGCGTGCGCGCGCGTCGTGACGGATGTCGTGCAAACGCGCACCGCGCAGGACGCCTGAGGCATCCAACGAGGTAGCCATCGTGCTGCCCTTTCACCTGCCGGGCTGGGAGATCGAAGCCACGATGCGCGCCTCGATTCAGGAGGCGGTGCAGGCGAGCATCGCGCCGTTCGCGGCGAGCACGCTGCTCTCGGGTGGTGAGATCGCGTGCGATGCGAGCGCCGAAGGGCCGCGCGCCTCGTTCGCCATGGAGGGGCGGGCGCACTACGCGCGGGCCCTCGACATCAGCGGCGGCGGCGGCGCGCCGAGCGACGACCTCAGCGCCGACGGATCGGCGACCGCCACGTGGTCGCTCTCGCCGGACGCGAGCTTCACGTTGTCCGCGGAGGGATCGCTGGCGACGACCTGGGGGATCCGGGCCGACAGCCTCCTCTTGGCGCGGGATCCGTTCCTCGAAGCAAAGCGCCTCGAATACGGCCTGGGCGCCGAGATGGCGTACGCCCTCGTCACCACGCCGCGCACCGAGCTCGGCGTCGACGCCGGCTTTTCCGAAGAAGGCGCCCTCGCGTCCGACGTGCCCGCGGTGGTGGGCCTCGACATGCGCGAAGGGCACGGCGGCGTTTCGTACAGCATCGACGTGGCGCCGCGCATCGCGATCACGCCCGAGCTGCGCTACGGCTTCACGCACTACGAGCACGCGCTGCTCGACGTCGATCGCCGCCGCGGGCCGGCCGACATCCACGCGCTGTCCGCCACGCTCGGCGCGAGCCGAGAGCTCGCCCCCAATCTGTTCATGACGGCGAGCTTCGGCGGGACGATGGCGAGCCCGATGCCAATCGCCGCGACGCGCGACGCGGTGCTGGCGCCCGAGGCCGCGTTGGGGCTGCGCTGGAAAGGACGACGCGCGGAGATCAACGCGCGCTACACGTGGTCGTACAGCTCGCTCGGTCCGCGCATCGGATCGGGACAGCAGCACACCGCGACGGTACGCTTCACGTGCTGGCCGTTCTCGCGTCCACGCGGGATCATGCTGCGCGGCCTCGTGCGCGCGAGCCACGGCGCGACACCGATCGGCGCGGATCCACCGCCGGCCTTGCCGGGGATGCCGCCGCCGCCGATGACGGGCACGCTCGTCGCGACCAAGGTCTCGGGGCGCGCGATGTTGGAGATCCCCCTTTCACGCGGCTGGGCGCTGACGTCGGGGCTCGATCTGGTGCTCGCGCGCGGCCACCTCGATCCGGCGCCGCCCGGCGGCGAGCCCCGGCAAGCGCTCACCGGCATGCTGACGATCGGCCTCGCGGCCACGATTTCGACCGACAAACGGCGCCTCTTCCCGCGCGATCCCGGCTCGGACGAGGACGACGCCACGCGCCGCGCGAGCCTGCCCTCGCCGATGCAACGCCTCGAGGATCGGACGCGCATCGACGAGGGACGAAGTCAGGACGACGCGCCGCGGTCGAGCGAAGAAGAGTGATCGACGATCCGATCAGGCCGGCGCGCCCGCGCTCTTCTCGACGAGCTTCTCGCTCAGAGCCCAGAGGCGGCGGCCGGTCTCGGGATCACGTGCTTGCCCGTTCGGCTTGATGGGCTTCTTGTCCTTGAAATACTGCCCCGTCACGCCCTCGACCGCAGGCGAGGTGGCGAGGTGCAGGCTCGTGGCGGCGCCCTTCTCGGGCGAGCTCATGAACGGCGCTGCCAGCTTGACGCCGAGGCGCATCCACGACGGGCCGGACTGGCCGAAGCTCGAAGCGATCACCCCCGGATGGAGCGAGTTCGACGTGACGCCCGTGCCTTCGAGCCGGCGGGCGAGCTCGGCGCTCCACGCGATGTTGGCGAGCTTGGACGCGCCGTAGGCGCCCATCGGCGAGTAGGCGCGCCGCTCGAAATGCAGGTCGTCGAAATCCAGCGGGCCCGCGCGATGCGCCTCCGAAGCGACGTTGACGATGCGCGCCGGCGCGCTCGCCTTGAGGATGTCGAGGAGCAGCTCGGTGAGCAGGAAATACCCGATGTGGTTGGTGGCGAAGGTGGCCTCGACGCCGTCCTCCGTCGTGCGGCGCTCGCCGAGGATGGCGCCCGCGTTGTTCACGAGCACGTGAAGGCGATCGTACGAGGCCCGGTATTCGCTCGCGAGCTTGCGCACCGACGCCTGCGACGCGAAATCGCAGCGCATGAAGTGCACGTCCTGGTTGCCCGAGGACTGCTTGATCTCGGCGATCGTGGACTCACCCTTCTGCGCATCGCGGCCCACCGCGATCACCTTCGCGCCCAGCTTCGCGAGCTCCAGCGCCGTGACCTTGCCGATGCCGGCGGTGGCGCCCGTGACCATCGTAACCTTGCCGTTCATGCGCGGATTAGGGAGGGCGCGCGCCGAACGCGTCAAGCGCGAAAGGCGGCGCCCGCGTGGTACGCTGCGGGATGGGGCCTATGGAAGAAGCGCTTTTCACTTGGGTGCATCTCTCGGACATCCATGTCGGGCACGGCGATCCCGCGCACCGCTGGGACCAGAAGATGGTGCTGCGCGAGATCGCGCGCGACGTGGTGGCGGCGCGCCAAGAGGGCCTCGACATCCCCGCGCCGGACGCGCTGCTCGTCACCGGCGACGTGGCCTTCAGCGGCAACGGCGTGGTGCGCGCCCCCGACACGAAGAGCCGCGAGTACGAAGGCGCCAAGGCTTGGTTGCTCGAGGTGGCCGGCAAGCTCGGGCTCGCCGAGAAGGACGTCTTCGTCGTGCCCGGCAACCACGACATCGATCGCGGCAAGGATCGCGATCGCGACGTCGACCGCCTCGTGAAGGCGCTGCAAACGGGGAGCGATACGCTCGATGCGGCGCTCGGCAGCGCGGGCGATCGCGAGAAGCTCGCGCGGCGCATGGAAGCGTATCTGGCGTTCGCCGCCGACTTCGCGCCGGCATGCCTCGGCCCGCTGCGTCCCGCGGAGGAGCGCCTCTCGTGGAGCCAGCGCTTCCAGCGGAGCCGCGGCCTCACCGTGCGCCTCGTGGGCCTCAACACCGCGCTGCTTTGTTCGGGCGACGCGGACTTCGGGCGCCTCTACCTCGGCAACGAGCAGATCGAACGTGGCTTCAACGATCTGCCCATCGGCGATCAGGAGCTCGTGATCGCGCTCAGCCACCATCCGCTGCGCGGCTGGCTCGCCGACGCGAAGGATGCGGAGGCCAACCTGCGTCGCTACGCGCACCTCCATCTCTCGGGTCACGTGCACGAGGCCGAGTCGGAAGAGAGCCGCACCGGCGGTGGGAGCCACGGCTTCCTCCGGGTGGTGGCGGGCGCGTCGCACGCGGAGAAACAAGCCTCGAAAGAGATCCCCGCGGGGCACGGGTACAACTTCGCTTCGGTGGTGGCCAACGAGCGCGGCGAGCTCGCGCTGCGCATCTGGCCGCGTCGATGGTCCGACGAGAACCGCGATTTCCGGCCGGACGTGAACAAGATCCCGCGCGGCAAACGCTGGGCGGAGCACGCGCTCGGCGTGCGCGTGAGCCCCGTGACCGCGCCGCCCGCGAAGGTGCCGGAGATGCCCGCCACGCTGCCGGTGCAAACGCCGTCGACGAACGTCTCGACGTTCACGCCCACGCCCACGACCCACACAGCAGCCGATCCTAGGCTCCCGCAGAGCGGCCCGGTGCGTGTGTATGTCTCGTATGCGCCCGAGGACGAAGAGCTCTGCAAGAAGCTCGAGAAGCACCTGACGCTGCTCCGGCGCACGGGCTACTTCGAGAGCACGACCAGCCGCGCCGTCGATCCGGGCGGCAACTGGCGCGGCACCGTCGATCAAAGGCTCGCGGAGGCGCACGTGATCCTGCTGCTCCTCAGCGACGATTACCTGGCCTCGGACTATTGCTTCGACGTCGAGATGAAGACCGCGCAGAAGCGCCACGAGGCGGGCGAGGCCATCGTCATTCCCATCGTGCTGCGACCGCTCGGGATCGTGCTCGGCGACGACGGGACCAGCAAGGACAGGTCCCCGCGCCTCTGGTTCCAGCGGCTCTCCCCGCTCCCGCGCCAACCGAACGCCAAGGCCGATCCGGAGTACCCGCGGTGGAAGCCGATCACCACGTGGAAGCTGGAGGACGAAGCGTTCCGCAGCGTGGTCGTGGACCTGCGAACGTACGTGGACGAGGCGCGCCGGCCTTGATCGTGACGCGTCTCCCGATGAGCGGCGAGCGCGATCTCGCTCAGCGCGGTACGCGCTCGACGTAGCTCGTCGTCGACGACTCGAACGCGAGCTCCACGCAGTGGCCCTCCGCGAGCCGCAGCGCACCGAGGATGCGGCGGCCAGCATGCTTGAAGGCATAGGCATGGTCGCCCGGCGACAGCGTCGCCGTCACCGGCGTCGAGCCGACGGTCAGCGTACGGTCCCCGATCGTGAACGTTCCTTCGACATCGGCGTGCACCGTCACGCCCATTGCGCACGATCCCGCATCCGCCTTCGTCATCACGCGATCGACGCGGCCGCCGAGGGCCGCATCCGGGAGCAGGAGCGCGGCCTCGTCGGCGCCGAGCGGAATGAGCACGGGATCGTTGACCACGAGCGCCTTGGCGAGCTCCCGCTCGACGTCGCCGTCACCCTGCCGCTGCCCGAAAGCGTGAATCGATACGAGGCCGGCGTTCGCGATGATGAACCGCGCGAGGCCGCGCTTTCGCACGTGCGCGTCGCCCCAGATCAACGCCGCGCGGCGCGGCCACGTGATGGGCAGTGATCGGAGACAATGAATCTCGCGCAGCCGGTTGCGGAGATCGCTGGGCAGCGCGCCCGAGAGATCCTGGAGCGCGGCCGGCATGTCGCAGCCGGCGAAGCGCACGCCGGTGGCGCGAGCCTGCACGAGCAGATCCAGGACCGTGTCCTCGTAGCCGAGCTTCCACGCGGCGTAGTCGCTCTCGCGATGGTGCTCGGCGAGCTTCTCGAAGGCACGCGGATCGCCGCTCGATCGGTAATGATCGAGGAGCGCGGTGTCGCCGCGCTGCGCTTCGGAGGGCACCTCTTGCCACTCGCCGTCGGCGCGAAATTGCTCCGCCGCGACGACGTGAAGGCCGCGCACGCCGCCGGGACCGACGAGGCGACGGAAGGCATCGAGCTGGCCGGGCGCGTCGTGGTACGTGCCGAAGAGCAAATAGGCATCGAGCGGCGAACGCTCGAGCGCGGACTGAATCCAACGAACGATGGGCCCGTGCCCTGCGGGGAGCTGACCGAAGCCGCGCGCTTCGGCCGCCGCGACGAGGGCAGCAGCGTCGAGCTCGGGCTCGGTGGGCGGCGGTGGACGGCGGGTCTCGCGCTCGACGAGCTCGCGCGCCTCGGCCTCGGTCTTGGGAAACGCGGGGAACGCGGCGGCGCCCGTGGTCGTGCTGGGCGAGAGCTTCTTGCTGGAGCAGGCGGCGACGAGCATCGCCAGAGCGAGCGCGAGACGGCGGGACATCGAGCCCGAGGCGTGAGCCGGCGGGCGCGAGGCGGCAAGCCCTGGGATGCGCTTCGCGGCCTCGGCGGCCTCGCGGCGCGAAGGAGCGTCGTCGAATCGTGCTTGGGAAAACGGGGCTTCACCGCGATCGCGGTGCGATGCCCGAGCGAGGGAGCGAGCCCCGGAGTGCAGCGCGCGCCCCGGGGCCGTGAGCATCGAGCTTACCGATTCCGCCGGCGCCGGCCGACCGCGACCATGGCGCCGATCGCCAGCAACAAGCCCGCGCCCGGCGCGTCGTCTGCCGCGCCGGCAGCCTTGCAGCCGCAACCGCCGCTGTCGCCCGGGCCGCCCGATCCGCTCGACGAAGAGCCACCCGCACCACCACCGCCCGCGCCGCCGGCCCCACCGGCGCCGCCGGTGCCGCTCGCCACGCTGGAGCTCGCGCTGCTGCTGCTCGCGCTCGGCGAGCCGCCCGCGCCGCCCGTCCCACCCGTGCCCGAGCTGCTGCTCGACGAGCTCGTGGTGGACGCATCGACCTTGCACGCCGTGCAGCCGTCGCCGGCGGTGGCGTTGCCGTCGTCGCACTCTTCGACGCCGGCCTGCACGAAGCCGTCACCGCACGATGCGGCCTTGCAGTCGTTCAAGCACGCGTCGGTCTCGACCTGGTTGCCGTCATCGCACGCCTCGCCGGCCTGAACGATGCCGTCGCCGCACGTGGGCGTCTTGCAGCCGTTGGTGCAGCCGTCGTTGTCGACCTGATTGCCGTCGTCGCACTCCTCGACGCCGGCCCGGACGATGCCGTCGCCGCACTTCGCCGTCATGCAGGTGTTGGTGCAGCCGTCCGTTTCGATCTGGTTGCCGTCGTCGCACTGCTCCGTGCCCGACACCACGCCGTCGCCGCAGCTCGGAAGCGAGCAGTTGTTGCGGCACCCGTCGCCGTCGTTGCCGTTGCCGTCGTCGCACTGCTCGACGCCCGTCTGCACCACGCCGTCGCCGCACTTCGCCGTCTGGCAGTTGTTGCGGCAAGCATCGGTGTCGACCTGGTTGCCGTCGTCGCACTGCTCGCCGGCCTGCACAACGCCGTCGCCGCACTTCGCCGTCTGGCAGTTGTTGCGGCAAGCATCGGTGTCGACCTGGTTGCCGTCGTCGCACTGCTCGCCGGCCTGCACCACGCCGTCACCGCATTTCGCCGCCTGGCAGTTGTTGCGGCACGCGTCGTTGTCGACCTGGTTGCCGTCGTCGCACTGCTCGACGCCCATCAGCACCACGCCGTCGCCGCACTTCGCCGTCTGACAATTGTTGCGACAAGCATCGGTGTCGGTGTTGTTGCCGTCGTCGCATTGCTCGACGCCCGTCTGCACCACGCCGTCGCCGCACTTCGCCGTCTGGCAGTTGTTGCGACAAGCGTCGTTGTCGTTGGCGTTGCCGTCGTCGCACTGCTCCGGCCCGTTCTTGACGCCGTCGCCGCAGCGCGGGCCGAGGCCCGAGCAATCGGTCTTGCAAGCGCCGTAGCTGCCGTTGAGCACGCCCTGATCGCAGACCTCGCCCGCGCCCACGATGCCGTCGCCGCAGAAGTTCGCGGGCGCGTATTCGAACGAGCCCATGTCGTACGCCGGCCCGTTGATCGTGTCGCCGTCGAGCGGGCGCACGGTGCCGGAGATGTCGGCGGAGGGCGCGCCCATGCTCGTCCCCGAATCGATGCACTGGCTGGTGCTCTGCAGCGAGAAGTCACCCGTGCTCGGCGAGACGTAGAACGGGTTCACGGACAGCGCGCCCGTGCCGGCGGTGACGTTGAAGAAGTTGCCCGAGCTGTTGTTCCAGACGTCGGAGTACGTGACCGCCGCCGTCACCGAGCTGCCCGTCGAGCGGTTGATGCCGTAGCCCGAGTTCTGCGTGATGATCGCGTTCGTCACCGCCAGCGTCAGCGTCGAGGCCCCCGACGTCGTCACGTACACGGCGTCGCTCAGGTTCCCGTAGAAGTCCACGTTGGTGAGCTTCACCGTGGAGGCGACGCCGCCGTCGATGAAGGCGCGCACGCCGTACTGCTGGTTCGCGTGGAAGATGCTGTTGGTGAACGACAGGCTCCCGCGGCCCAGCACGTACGCGCCGTAGGTGCAGCCGGTGAACGTGAGGCCGTTGACCGACGGGTTGCCGTCGCTCACGTAGAGGCCGTAACGCGCGTTGGTGATCGTCGTCCGGTTGGTGGTGAGCACCGTCCCCGGCGTGTCGGAGACGATGCCGTACCAGGCGCTGGCGCTGGTGCTCGTCGCGGCCTTGAAGACGACGGGCGAGGCCGTGGTGCCCTGCGTGAGCAGCGTGCCGCGGACGATGAGCTCCACGCGCGCGGTGTCGAGGCCCGAGCCCATGTCGTCGGAGCTCGACGCGCCCAACGTGACGCCGGCGGGGATCGTGAGCGTCACCCCGGCCGGCACCGTCAGATCGCCGGTGATCGTGTAGGGCGAGCCGGCCGCGGCGAGCGTCGTGTCGGTCCAGAGGACGCCCTCGAGGTTCGGGGTGGGATCGTTCACGTACGGCAGCGCGCCGATGTCACCGCCGGCGTTGCCCGCGAAGCGCGCCGGCGATCGCGACGTGATCCGCAGGTTGCCAGCGCCGGTCGACACGAAGAGCGGATTGGTCGACAACACGCCCGTGCCGGCGGTGACGTTGAAGAAGTTGCCCGAGCTGTTGTTCCAGACATCGGAGTACGTGACCGTCGCCGTCACCGAGCTGCCCGTCGATCGGTTGATGCCGTAGCCCGAGTTCTGCGTGATGATCGTGTTGGTCACCGCCAGCGCGAGCGACGAGGCCCCCGACGTCGTCACGTACACGGCGTCGCTCAAGTTGCCGTAGAAGGTGTCGTTGGTCAGCGAGATCGTGGAGGCGATGCCGCCGTCGATGAAGGCGCGCACGCCGTACTGCTGGTTCGCGTAGAGGATGCTGTTCGTGAGCGTGAGGTTGCCCTTGCTCAGCACGTACGCGCCGTAGGTGCAGCCCGTCGCCGTGAGGCCGTTGATCGTGGGGCTGCCGTCGCTCACGTAGAAGCCGTAGCGGGCGTTCTGCACCTTGATGAAGTCGGTGCTCAGCGCGGCCGTGGTCGCGTCGATGACGATGCCGTACCAGGCGCTGGCGCTCGTCGAGGTCTGCGCCTGGAAGGTGATCGGGCTCGCGGCCGTGCCCTGCGCATTCAGGTTGCCGCGGACGGTGATCTCGACCCGCGCCGTGTCGAGCCCCGAGGCCGCGCCGTCGCTGCTCGCGATCAGGATCTGCGTCCCGGGCTGGATGGTGAGCGTGGAGCCCGAAGGGACGATGATGTCGCCTTGGATGATGTAGGGATTCCCCGCCGGGCTCCACGTCTGGTTGATGATGTTTCCACCGTTGATCGTGGTCGCGGAGGCCACGCGAGCGGTGAAGATCGATGCGAGCAGCACCGAGAGGATCGCGAGGGTCCTCGTCGCACGAGCGAGCATGCGTTGGGTCATGACGTCTCCAGGGGGTCCCCACGAAATCGGGACCAAGGCGCCCTAACCAAGCACCGGATCCGCGGCAAGATGCCACGCACGGTTCCGACGTGCGGCAAAGCGCGGCTCACCCATGCGCAGGTGGGCGGTGCGATGAAGCTTCGCGGCGCTACTTGATCACCAGCGGGCGCGCCGGCGCGAGGGCCCGCGGCGCCTCGTCGTGCGCGACCACCGCGCGCGCTTCGGGCACCGTCACGCGCCCCGCGAGGCCGAAGCGCACGGGCAGGATGATCTCCACCGGCAACCCGCTCGGATCGAGCGCGCGGCGCGCGAGGATGGTGCCTTGCACCTGACGCACGTCGGCGACCGACTCCGCCAGCGTGACGCCCGGGGGCAAGGGCAAGCGCAGATCGACCGAGGTCGCGCGCCCGCGGTTGTGACGCACGCTCACGGAGACGACGCCGCTCGTGCCGGCGCGCGCCTCGGTCGGCCACGCCACGTCGACGGCGAGCGGGCTCTCGGGCGCCTCCGGCGGGCGCGACCACGGACGCACCACCGGGCGCTCCAAGCGCGCGAGGACGCCGGGACCTTGGACCTCGAGATCGACCGCGGTGGCCTGCGCGTCGAGCGGCACCTCGATGCGCGCGGACGCGGGCACCTCGACCTCGGTGCGGGTCGCGCCGAATTTCACGAGCACATGCGAAGGGCCTTCGTTGGCAGGTGCAGCAGCGAGCAGCGCGCGCACCACGGCGCGCGTCGCGGCGGCCGACCCATAACCTCCATCGGCATCGCGCTGCACGGCCACCCAGGCCATCAGGCGATCCGCCGGCGCCGCGCTCGGCTTCCCGAGGCGCGCGCCTTGGAGAAGCGCGGCATACACGAAGGCGCGTGCAGCGCGGGTCTTGGCCTGGGCCTCGGGCAGCGTGACGGCGCCCGACGGACGCAGCGCGATCTTCTCGCGCAGCCGATCGATCAATGTCGCGGCGAGCGCAGCGCGGTGCGGGCGATCGGCGACCGCGAGGAAGGCGCGCGCGAGCAGCACCGGATCGCCGACCACGTTGACTTGATCCATCGCCGATGACGCGAGCGCGTCCCAACACGAGAGCGCGGCGCCGGACTCGGGCGGCGGCTCGGACTCGAGCGTGGTGAGATCGTCGTCGCGCTGGCCTGCGGCCGGAGGGCACGAGGGACGCTCGCGGGTCTCGCCCTTCTCCGGCGGCACCCAGACGCGGAGGCGATGCTTCACGAGCCAGTCCGACGTCCCGCCCTGCGCGCCGAAGGCCGCGAGGCGCCCGCGCGCGCGGCGCGTGATCTCGGCGGCGCGCACCGCGAGCGGCGCATCGTCGCCGCCTTGCGCGATGGCCCAACGCTGCACGCGCACGCCGGTCTCCACCGCGTCGAGCAGCGCCGCGCGCGACGGGAGGCGGTCCGGGTTCATCGCCTCGAGCGCCGCCGCGAGCGGCCGCGCGATGCCGCGCTCGATCACGAGCCGCGGCGTGCCCACGAGCCGCATCGCTGCGACCGCGGGCTTGTCCCCTTCGGCGGCGCCCGCGACGGGGACCGCGAGCGTGCCGCGCCCGTCGATCCACTGCGCGCGCGTGAGATCCATCGGCTCGCCCGCGGGCGCGACCTGCCACGTGTGGCGCACGGTATCGTCCGGGAGATCGGGCGCGCGCACGGTCACCGCGAGCGACGCCGCGCCGGCGGATCCGGCTTCGACGGGTACGCGCACCACCGCGGCGCCGCCCGCGGGCACGTCGGCGGTGCGCGACGCATCCTTGCCATCGACGAGACGGGCCACGCCCGAAGCCGTGATCGCGAGCGCGGCCCGCACCGGTTTGTCGGAGCGATTGCGCACGGTGACGGCGGCCTCGACGCGATCACCTTCGACCCACGCGGCGCCGGTGTCGACGCGTGCCGAGAGCGGCAGGGCCACGGGCACGTCGACGTGCGTGGTCGCTTGGCGCGCGCCGTCGGGCACGCCCACGAGCGCGATGCGCCACGTCGTCTCTGCATCACCGAGCGGCACGTGGAAACGCACGTGCCCCTTGTCGTCGGTGCGCACCGGCGGCGACCACCAGTACACGCCGCTCGTGAGCGCGGAGCTCCCGCGGCCCACGCCGCCGAGCCGCCCGTGCCCCGAGCCGTAGCCCATCCCGCCGCCGCCCTCGCCGGTGCCGGTCAGCCCGAGCTCTTGCCCGCGGCCGAGCGCGGTGCCGGTCAGCTCTTCGAGCAAGTGCTGCCACGCCGCGACGGTCGCCTCGCCGACCTCCATGTCGAAGCGCGCGTCGACGAGCCGATCCTCCTGCGCGGCCTTCGCGTACGGCGTGCCCGATTTGAGCACGCGCTCGAAGGGATCCTTCACGTCGTCGCCGTTGCCGCTCACGCCGTCCGGACCGGGCGAATGGAGCTCGAAGCCGCGAATGGCCGAGATGAACGGGAGCCCGGGCCCGTGGGCCGGGACGAAGCGAAGCGTGCCGCCCCAGGGATCGAGGATCAGATCCTCGGAGATGCGGCCGTCGCGCACCAGCTTGCGGAGCAGCGCGTTCGGATCGCGGAAGACGGGCTCGTCGGGATCGAGCTGCTGCTCGTGCCGCCACGTGCGCACGGCCGCGAGGACGCGGAAGAGCTTGAGCCTCGTCACGCGGCGGGCGACGTTGTCGAAGGTGACCTGCGCGTCGACGCTCATCAGGTCGGAGAGCCCGAGCAGCTCGCCGCCCGGCGTGCGCGGCGGCGGATCCATGGCCGCCGTCACCAGCGTCATCAGCTCGGGGTTCCACACGTAACCATGCGGCCCGCGGCGGCGCGCATCGCGCAGCCGATCCGCCGATTGCGTGGCCTCGTAGACGGCGCCTTCGAGCGAGCGCAGCACCTCGCCGAAGGTCTTCACGAGCTCCGCGCGCGCGCTGCCGCCGGGGTCGCTCGTGGGTGCCGTCGTGCGGCGCCCCGCCTCGCCGAGCACACCGCGACGGAGCGCATCGAGCGCCGGATCACCCTCGACGAAGCGATCGCAGCGCTCGTACCACACCCCGAAATCGCGGCAGATCGAGCGGCGCGCGTCGAGCATCTCGATGCCCCACGTCGAGCCGCCTCCGTGCAGATCGACGACCACGGCGGCCACCGTGCCCGGCAGCCCGCGGCGCTTCTCGTCGGTGAGATCGACGTCGACATCCACCGCGCCGCCCGGCGCGGCGCGCCCGCCGCTCGTGCGCGCCGACAAGAGCGGCAGCACGCGCGGGGTCACCACGATCGCGCCGACCGCGACGGGCGCGGCGCGATGCGCGCTCGGCGCCGCCGCCGAGATCGTCCAAGCGCCCGGCTCGCCGGGCGGGATCTCGATGTCGCCGCCCTTCTCGCCGTCCTCGATCCAAGCGCTCGCGGCCTGCTCGCCCTTGCTCGATCGCAGGACCACGCTCCACGCGCGCTTCGGCCCGTCCTCCGGCTTGATCGCGCGTCCCTTCGCGTCGATCGCGGGCGCCTCGAGCACCCGCACGCGCACCCGATCACCCGCCCGCGCGATGGGCCGATCCACGCGCACGATGGCGCTCGCCTCGCGATCGACCGAGAGGCACAGCTCGAAAGGATCGCGGCGCGGCTTGAGCGCCGCCACCTCCCCCTGAGGCCGCACCGTCACGGCGGCCGCGACGCCGCCCGCACATGGCCCCACTTGCCGCTGCGCGCCCACGTCCACCGGCGGGCGCCACGTCACCTCCGCCTCGCCTTCGGCATCCGTGGTCACCGTGCTCGCGAGGCCATCCCCTTCGATCGAGAACGTCGCCGCCACCGGCCGCGCGTGCCCGTCGCGCACGCGCAGCAACAAGCGCTGCTCCACGCCCGGCACGATCACACCGGCCTCCGGCGAGAGCGTCGCGGTGGACGTCGGCACGCCCACGGACACCGTCGTCGTCTGCGCGAGCGCGTGCCCCTCGACCTCGGTCTTGGCCACGAGCCGGAGCGTCGTCCCCACGCCGGCCACCACCAGCGACGGCGCGTCGGTGGACGCGTGAACCTCGCCCTCCGCGTTGGTCGTCGCGAGCTTCGTCAGGCGCTCCCAGTCCGCGTCCTTCGGCGGCTCCGTGCCCTTCGGGCCGACCCAATAACGCACCGGCAGGCCGGCGATCGGCAGATCGTTGGCGTCGCGCGCGCGCAGCGTGAACGGCGCCTTGTCTCCCGCGAGGATCGCGTCGCCGTCGAACCCGGCGAAGAGCCGCGGCTTCCCCGGCGTCTCCTCGCGCGGCACGAGCTTCACCGTCCCTTCGCCCGATCCCGCGTCGCCCGCGATCAGCGATCGCGCGCGCAGCGTCCAGCTCCACGACGGCTCGTCCGCCTCGGGGATCGGCACGCGCGCCATCGCGGTGCCGGCCGCATCCGTGACGAGCTGCGTGGTGAAGCGCGGCAACCCGCCTTCGAGCAGCGCGAGATCCACCTTCGTCCCCGCGGCCGGCGTGCCCGTCTCGGCGCGGTTCACGAGCACCCACGCGGACACGGAGCTGCCCGGCACCACCCGCGTGTCGGCCACGTGCAGACCGACCGAATGCGCAGCGCCGCGCCGCACGTGAATGGTGCGCGTGCGCTCGTGCCCGCCGCTGCGCAGGCCGACGAGCAGCACCAGCGATCGCTCGTCCCCTTCCGGCACCGGAACGTCGAGGTGGGCGCGCCCGCTCCCATCCGTGATCGCGCGCACCGCGGGCGGCGCGGAGGTCACGCCCGGCCCGAGGTGCTCCGGATCCCACGCCGCCTCCACCGTGGCGCCCGCGAGCGGCGCCAGCGTGATCGCCGTCGGGAAGCCGAACGCCTCGATTTGCAGGGGAACGCGCGCACCGGGCGCAGCCGCGTCGGGCGCATGGAGGAACACGTCGAGCCCGCGGGCTGCCGGATCCGCCGCGGAGGTCTGGGCGTCGGAGACCGCCGCGAAAGCACAAAGAGCGAGGGCGAGGGCAGGAGCTGCCAGGCGTCGGCGCATCGTGCCCAGCGACATAGCGCGCGCGCCGAGGTTCCAGGAAGCGTCACGAACCTTGGGCCGAGCGCACGATTTCGACGGCCCCCTCACGCCCCGGCCCGGTCACCGCCGCGAGCCGGCGCACCTCCCTGCTCGCGCCGCGAACACGACGCCTTCACGCACCAACATCGACACTCCGACGGACATGCCTTTACAGACTCGATATCACCTCGACCTCTCATCGAAGCACCGAGCCGTCATCGAACCAGCCCGCCACCTGCAATGAACCTCGGTCAACACGCCTTCGAACATCGCCATCACGAAGAGGAGAGTCGCTCCAAAGCACGCTGCCCGAAGTGTTTGGTGCACCTGGAGCATTCCTATCTCGTCCACGGTGTCCCTTCTCCAGGCCGGCGCCGGCGTCTTGGTCAGATCACCGACCGTCATCCGGGCCTGATTCAATCGCAACAGGATGCGATTCGCTCCCTTCTCCAGGTTCTCTTTCAAGTCGGGGACACGGCGCTCGTGTGTTGGAAGGGAATGTCGAACTAGAACCGTTTGGGCATGGTCACGCGTCCGGCGCTTTCAAGGTGGGTATCCGAGCGCGGTGGCGCGACGGTGAGGGCCCCGACAACGGTGCTGGCACGGCGTCGGAGCAGGGGGCGACGCGCGCATCGGCGCGCTTGCGAGGCCGAGACACGACGGGTCGTTCCGGAGCCCGATATGCGGGAACCCCCGCGTCGATGACGGTTGGAGGGCTCCGCCTGGAATGGCACGATGACGGCCGAGCGATTTCGACCACGCTATGGGCGTGCGTCCGAAACGCTCCAGCACTTCCGAGGGAGGGAACGATGCCTAGAGGCCAGAGCCAGAGGTCGAAGTCCACGAGCAAGCAGAAGAAGACGGCGCACGGCGAGGAGACGATCGCGCCGACGGAGGAGACGAAGCGCCGCGCCCAGGCGAGCAAGCCTGCCGCCGGCCGTCGCCGCGCTGCCGCCGGGACGCGCCGCAAGGCCGGCCAGGGCACCACCACCGCGCGCGGTCGCCGCACCGCCGCCAAGAAGACCACCGCCGCGCGCGGCACCCGCACCGCCGCCGGCGCCAAGCGCACCACGGCCAAGCGCGGCGCCGCCAAGCGCACCGCCGCCGGACAGAAATCGCAGGCGACGCGCGCCACCACGCGCCGCGCCGGCGGGGCCACGGGCACGCGCCGCACCACGAAGCGCAGCGTGACCCCGCGCAGCCAGGCCACGGGCACGCGGCGCCGCACCACCACCGCGAAGCGCACGCGCACGAGCAAGAGCCAGGCTTCGTAGCGCGAATCGCCGCGGAGATCCGCGGCGCGCTCGGCGAACGACGCGGAGCCGGATCACGAAGAGCCTCGTCGCCCTTCGTCTCCTCCACCCTCCGCGTCGGCACGAACACCTACCTACCGAACCCCATCACGCGCACACGGCGCATCGCCGGCGCACGCGTGCTGCCTCACGATCCCCTGGAAAACCAGGCCGGCCGCGATCCGCGCGAGCGCCCCGCCGCACGGGCGCGCGCGCGCAAACCACGCCACCCGGGCCGCGGTTCGTGGTGGAATCGCGCCATGCCCATTCACCGCACCCTCGATGACGGCGTGGCCGTCCTCGGCCTGGATCTCGGCCGCGGCAACGCCATCGATCATCCCTTCGTCGACGCCTTGAGCGAAGCGCTCGACCAGACGCTCGAAGGTGGCGCGCGCGCCGTCGTGCTCACCGGCCGGGGCAAGGTCTTCTCGAGCGGCCTCGATCTGCTCACCATCCACGCCTACGACCGCACCGCGATGAGCCGCTTCGTCGACGCCTTCGACGGGCTCTTCCACAAGGTGCTGGCCTTCCCTCGCCCCGTCGTCGCCGCCGTCAACGGCCACGCTCTCGCCGGGGGCTGCATCCTCGCGATGGCCGCCGATGTCCGCGTCATGGCCGAGGGTGCGTTTCAGATCGGGGTCACCGAGGTGGCGCTCGGCCTCCCCTTCCCGGCCGCGGCCTTCGAGATCGTCCGTCGCTGCACGCCCAGCGCGCTCGCCGCCACCGTGTTCCTCGAAGGTCGCCGCTTCTCGCCCGGCGAGGCGCTCGCCGCCGGAATCGTCGATCGCGTGACCGACGACCCGGTGAGCATGGCGAAGGAGCAGGCCCGTCGCTTCGCCGCGAACGCCGTCGAGGCCGTGGCCGACACCAAGGCCGACCTCGTCGCGCCCGTCATCGCCCGCATCGAGGCGACGCGCGAGGCGCGGCGGGAACGCTTCCTCGATCGTTGGTTCGCTCCCGACGCGCAGGCGCGCATCAGCGCGTTGCGGGAACGCCTGGTGAAGAAGTAGGGCTCCGAACGACGCGCGCGACGTCACGGATCGAGCGCGTCGCGGAAGCCCACGCGCCGCACGTCGGCCGCGGGCACGAACGTGATGTGCTCCTCGCCCGCGGCCTCGAGCTCGCCCACCCGATACCCGAGCTCGCGCTCGCAACGCGCATGGAACGTCGAGAGCACCGGGTGCGCGAAGTAGAAGTCCTGTCCGAAGAGATCCGATCCGAAGAGACCGCCTCCCAGCGTCACGATCACCGCCCGCGTCATGCCGTGATCGAGCATCATGCGGCCGGCGTTGCGCAGGTTCGTGGTCGAGTGACGGGCGCGCGCATCGACGAGGATGCGATCCTCGGGGAGGCCCATCGCGAGGAGCTCGCGCTTCATCTCGATGCCTTCGGCGTAGGGCGTGCCACGCGGGTACACGGCACCGCCGCTCACGAGGATGAACGGCGCCATCCCCGCGCGGAAGTCGGCGGCCGCACGATCGAGCCGGCGGCGCGCGATCGGGTGCACACCCGGGATCGGTGCGACGAGGCTCACAGGCGTGTAACCGGGAACGATGATGAGCGGATACGCGTGCGCTGACCACGTGGAGAATGCTGCCAGCGCATCCAACGCGACCGCGCTCTCACCCGGTCCCGGATCGAACGGCGCGATCTGCTGCGCCATCGTCTCGGCGCGGGCGCGACGCTCGTCCTCCGCAGCGATCCAATCGCCGAGCCCGTCGATCCGCATCGCGTCGCCCCACGCGAACGCAAAGCGCCGCTGTTCCTCGGCCGATCCAGCCTCGAACGAGCGCATCACCGCGCCCACCGAAGCGCCCGTCAGATCCGCGCGCACCAGCGAAGCGACGGTGGCCGCGAGCTCCGCATCGGAGACATCGCTGCTCGCCGGCCGGAGCTCGTCTCCATCGTCGAAGGCAGGCCGCTCGTCCCCCATCGCCTCATCTTACCGCGGCCCTGATTCGACGGCGCCGCGGGCGAGAGGCCGCGATCGTGACGACCCGCGGAACAACGCGCCTGCACCGTGCTCCGTACACGACACACGGGCCGCGTCCCTCACCGAGCGAGCACGCCGGTATGACAGCGCGGGTCGTGCGATCTGCTTGACACGATCCCCTCTTCCAATGGTGTTCTTGTCCGGTTGGCCTCGAGCCCAACGACGAAAGGACGTCGCCCAGAATGCATAGCCGACTCGTCTCTGCCTCTGCGCTGTCTCTCACCCTCGCCTCGCTCGCCACGGCGTGCTCGTCGACGCCGCCGCCGGGCTCCCATTACGAGGAGTACACGTGCCCGGCGCCCATCGGGCAGATCGTCCGGGAGGATTGCTCTGCGGTCGGAGCGCGCTTCGAGTCCATGAGCAGCGACGGCCCGTCCACCGGATCACCCGAGAAGGATCAGGTCGTCCGCGAGGCCAACAACGTCATCGGCTCGCTCAAGGAGCAGCGCGTCTCGCTCTGCAACGACTTCAACACCTGCAAGCTCACGCTCGAGCAGTACCGTAACGACAAGCAGCGCATCGAGTCCTCGATCACCACCGCCGTCGCCCTCAAGGGCAGCGCGGCGACGCTCGATCGCGCGGGCCTCGCGCAGCTCGCGGATCAGCTCCGCGGCCTCCGCGACGGCAAGCCCGGGGCCGCGCCGCCGACGCCTCCTCCTCCGCCGCCCGCGCCCGCGCATCAGGCGCACGCTCCCACGCCGCCTCCGCCCGCGCCCGCGGCGCCGCCTTCCAGCGGCGCGCTCGACAGTTGGGCGCCGGGCAAGTTCATGCTCCAAGCGGTGGGCAACGTGGCCGACGCCGCGAAGAAGATCGAGTCGAAGACCAACTACGGCTTCGACGTCGATCACGCTTGCTTGCTCGGTGCCTATTTGAAGACGGGCTCCAACATCGACATCGTGCAGTCGTTCAAGGCCGGCCGGCAGTACGTGCTCATCGGCGGCGGCTCGGAGAACGCCATCGACGTCGATCTCGGCGTGATCGAGGGCAGCACGCTGCTCGCCTCCGACACGGACGACGATCCCACCCCGGTGGTGAAGTTCCGGCCGGCCCGCGACGGCAACTACACCATCCGTCTCGCGCTCGAGAAATCGAAGTCGAGCGGCAACTTCGTGGCCCTCGCCATCATGCACGAAGGCGGCTACTCGATCCCCACGAAGAGCATCGTGGCGTCCATCGGTCGCGCCATCCGCAACGCCACCGCGGCCGCCAAGAAGATCGACTCCAAGGGCGGCAGCCTCGTGTTCCACGAGCAGGGCAACTGGTCGTTCTACGGCACCGTGCTGAAGCCGCAGGAGATCAGCTCGTTCGGCGGCCTCGCGCTGGTCACCGATCCGACCTTGGCCCTCGCCGGCGCCGACGACGACGGGCAGAACATCGATCTCTTCATCAAGGATCGCGGTGGCAACGTCGTCGCCAAGGACGACGAGCCCGACGCCACGCCCGCCGTGCTCATCCACCCGACGCCGGGCAACCACTACAGCCTCAGCGTCGCCAACGCGGCCCGTCAGGGCACCACGCTCGCGACGGTGCTGCTCCTCGACGCCAAGCGCTGAAGCGATCTTCGCGGCGCTCGCGATGCCCGGTTCGCGACACGTGAAGCGGCGCCGTGAGCGCGCGACGACTCACGCGCGTTTGCTCTCGGCTCGCCCGAGCGGCGTCGGCCCCTCCACGAGCTCACGCCGCGCCGTCGCCCAGGCCGGATCGCTCGGGTCGAGCGCGCTCCGCAGGTACGCCGTCGTCAGCCGCTGCACCGCCGCGACGCGCTCGGGGTTTTCGTCCGTCGTCTCGGTCACGCGAACGCCGGAGATGCCGCCGAGCATGTGCTCTCCTCCGAACAGCGTGACGAGGTCCTTGTCTCCGGGGCTGAGCGCGTACGCGTCCTCGAACCAGTCGGGGCCGCGCACCGTCAGTGCGGAGCGGTCCGCGTCGCCTGCGACCACGAGCGCCGGCGCCGTCATCGTCGCGTAGCTCTGGTTCAGATACGGAAGGTGCTCCTTCGCGAACGCGCTGAGATCGTCGCCTCCGCGGCCGGCCGTGCAGAGGAGCACGCCGGCCTGGATCCTCGCATCGCGCAGGTCCTCGCCCGTGTTGCCGTCGGCGCCGACGACCCGCGCGCCCAAGAGCAGGCTGGTCGTGTGCGCGCCGAACGAGTGCCCGGCCGCGACGACGCGCGTGCGGTCGACGCGCCCGCGGAGGCCGGGCACCGCGCCCTCGACGAGGTCGAGATGATCGAGCACGCGCTTCATGTCGCCCACGCGAATCCTCCACACGACGGGCGCGCGCGGATCGTCGGGGCGCAGGCCGACCGTCCTCGAATCGAGGAACGTCGGTTGAATCACGACGAACCCGTGCGCGGCCCAGTGGCTCGCGAGCGGCGCGTAGGCCTCCGACGACAACTCGAACCCGTGCGCGAAGACGAGGATCGGTAGATGGCTCCCCGTGACGGGCGCGGAGATGCGCACGCGCAGATCCACGCCGCGCTCCGGCGCGGGCAGCACGACGGGGCTCACGGAGACGACGGCAGGTTGCGCGCGGACGGGGGCATCTGCCGCCGCCGTGAAGGACTGGCTCATGGAACGATCTCCCTTTCTCGCCGCCGGCCGATCGCGGTGTGTTACCGCGTGGCGAGCGCTCGGCGGCCGTGCTCTCGTCGGTGGCGAAGAGCGCCTGCACGATAAGGCGAGCGCCGCGAAACGGAAGACGGCACGTTGGCCGCAGCAACGCACATGAAGGGAACCATGGAGAGAGGCCGCAAGAAGACCACCGATCCCGTGGCGCGCATGTGCCGGAGCGACGAGTCCAAGATCGTGCGCGCGTTCCTGAGCAAGGTCGGTGAGAAGTGGGGCATCGTCTTGCTCGTCATGCTCTCGCGGGCGCCGCGGCAGCGTGCTCGGTTCTCCGAACTGCAGCAGATGCTGGACGGCATCTCGCAGCGGATGCTCACCACCACGCTGCGCGATCTCGAGCGCGACGGCTTCGTGTCGCGTGAGGTGTTCCCCGAGGTGCCGCCGCGCGTGGAGTACGAGCTGACCGATCTCGGCCGGAGCCTGCTCGAGCCGCTGGAGCACCTGGTCCGATGGATCGGCAGCCACTGGGTTTCGATCGAGCGATCTCGAGAGCGCTTCGACGCACGAGCGCGCTGAGCGCACCGCGGGGGGCGAGGCTCGCCACCCTTCACGTCGCGCCGCTCGGGCCTTCGAGCCCGGCGCCGCGGATCACGTCGCGAAACGCCGTCTCCCGGTCCTCCTCGACCTCCAACACGACGTGATCCAGCTCCGCCGATCCCGCGTGGCGCCGGATCACGACGTGAATGACCCTCCGCAGCCCTCGTGGCACCCGAACACGACGTGATCGGACCGGCCGACTCCCTCGAGCCGTCGGATCACGTCGTGATCCGGCTCGGCGAGCGTTCCTCGGCACCGGATCACGACGTGCGCCGGCCGCCCGCGCCCCTCGGAGAGCCGGTTCGCGACGTGATCGACCCGCTCGACGGATCTCACCCGCCGTTTGCCCGAGCCGCCGCGCCGCTGCCGGGCGCTCACCTCGGTGCGCACCAGGTGTGCACGGGTCGCCCCGTCTCGGCCTCGGCGCGGTAGCGCGCGAACATCGCCGCGATCGCTTCGGCCCGCGGCGCGCGCTTCTCCTCTTCGGCCAACGTGCGGAGCTGCCAGCGCGAGCCCGTCGTCCGGCGGCGCACGCGGTCGGCGATGATCGCGAGCTGCGCGGCCGCTTCGGAAGCATCCACGCCTGCGCTCACGAGGCCGCGCTCCGCGAGCGGCAGGAGGCGCTCCACGAGATCCGCCGCGCGCACGGGTCGCGGTGAAGGCGGCTCGGCGCTCGGCCAGAGCAGCTCCGCGTCGAGGCCATGACGGGCGGCTTCGTAGAAATTGCGGCGCGCCTGCCCGAAGGTCATCCGGCACGTGTGCGCGCGCGCATCGGGCATCAGACCGAGCGTGAGCCCGAGAATCCACGCCGCGTTGGCCACCATGTCGGCGACCGTCGGGCCCGAGGGCAGCGCGCGGAGCTCGATGCGCACGTGCCCGTTCCCCGATCCATCGTAGACCGGGCGGTTCCAGCGCCAGATGGTGCCGACGTGCATGCGCAGCTCCGCGAGCGCGGGCACGCCGCCTTTGTGGATGCAGGCGAGCGGATCCTCCGCGCCGCACACGGGCAAGAGCGGTTGGTGCATGCTCACCGCTTCGGCGAAGAGCTCGAAGGCTCCTTCACGCACCCAACCGTGACCGAACGACACGCGCGCCGGGCGCCAGTCTTCGACCACGGCCTCGTGGCGATCGTCGATGAGCTGGCGAAAGAGCGCGATGCGCGTCTCCTCCCACAAACGCTGGCCGAGGAGCGTGGGCGCGTTGGTGGCCGCCGCGAGCGCGGGCGCGGTCGCCATCTGCGCCGCGTTGTAGGCCGCGGCGAAGTCCCGCGGCGCGACGCGCAGATGAACCTGGAGCGACGTGGTCGCGCCCTGGAGCGCGACGTCGTCGTCCTCGACGTCGAGCGTGTCCTCGCCCTCGATGCGCACGTGGAAGCGCTGCCGGCGCACGCGCCGGAGGCCCTCCGAGAGCGCGTGGTAGCGACGCGCGTCGGTGACCGCTTCGGGGCTGAGATCGGCGGGCCGCAGCGTGGGGAGGATGCCGACCATGGCGATGCGCGCTCCATGCGGCGCGGCCGCGCGGGCGATCTCGGCGAGCGCGCTCTGCAGCTCGTACTCGAGCGCCGCGAAGGGCCGGCCGGCGAGCAGCGTGGGGCGCGCGTTGACCTCGAGGTTGAAGCGATCGAGCTCGAACGTGAGGCGCGGATCCGACGTGCCGGCGAGCACGGCGCGGTTGATGGGGAGCGCCCTCCCTTCGTCGTCGACCAAGCACAGCTCGAGCTCCGCGCCAATGGTCGGCTCTCCCGCGCCGAAGCCGGGCCGCGCCATCACTTCGGCAAGCGCGTCGAGCCCGCTCCGCAGCCGCTCCGCGAAGCGCAGGTAGTCCTCGTCCTCGAAACGATCCCGATCGATCTCGAGCCCCATGCTCTCCTCCCCACGGCAATCTCGGTGCCCGAACGAGCCGCCGGCCGAGCAGAAGGGCCGGCGCGGCCGCCATCGAGAAAGACCTTGTTCGCGCGTCGTCCGAGGACCAGATGGTGCCGCGGAGGCCTTCGAGGCAGAGCGGATGATCGCACCCTTGATCGAGCTCCGGCGAAACCTGCATCGAGTCCCCGAGCTCGCCTTCCACGAAGAGAAGACGGCTCGGCTCATCCTCGATCAGCTTCGCGCGCTCGATCTCGAGGCCACGTACGGTGGGCCGGGGACGGGCGTGGTCGCTCGGCTACGCGGTCGCTCATCGTCCGCGCCGGTGATCGCGCTCCGCGCGGAGATGGATGCGCTCCCGGGCTGCGAAGCGACGGGGCTCCCCTTCACGTCGGAGCACCCGGGCTGCGTGCACGCCTGCGGGCACGACGCGCACATGACGATGGTGCTCGGGGCCGCGCAGCTCTTGGCGCAGAACGGCGGGCCCGAGGGCGACGTGGTGCTCCTCTTCCAGCCGGCCGAAGAGCGCGGCGCCGGCTCGGACGTGGTCGTGCAGTCCGGCGCGCTGGCCGGCGTCGACGCCATCTTCGCCGGTCACGTCACGCATCACTACCCGACCGGCCAGATCATGGTCACGAGCGGCGCGGTCACCGCCGCGTGCGATCGCTTCGCGCTCCACGTGCAGGGCAAGGCCGGTCACGGCGCGCGGCCGCACGAGGCCATCGACGCCGTCATCGTCGCGGGCTTCTTGATCACCGCGCTGCAGACGCTGGTGACGCGCGAGATCGATCCGCTCCATCCGACGGTGATCACCATCGGCCGCGTGCAGGCGGGCACCGCCGCCAACGTCATCGCCGCCGAGGCCACCCTCGAAGGGACCATCCGCACCACGGAGGCCGCCACGCGCACGTGCGTGATCCTCGGCATCCGCCGCATGGCCGAGGCCGCCGGCATGCTCCACAACGCCCGCGTGACCGTGGAGATGGGCACCGCGAACCCCGCGGTGATCAACACCGCGCGCGAAGCAGCCATCTGCCAGCGCGCCGCCGAGACCGTGGCCGGCGTGCGCAACGTCGTGCCGCAGGAGCACCCGAGCATGGGCTCGGAAGACTTCTCCCTCTACTTGCGCGACGTCCCCGGTTGCTACGTACGCTTCGGCGCCTGCAAAGAAGGCTGGCCTTACGTCCCGCTGCACAGCCCCGGCTTCACCGTCGACGAGGACGTGCTCGCCGTGGGCGCATCCTTCTTCGCCGAAGCCGTGCGCGAAGCCCAGCGGACATTGCCGAGACGACAGCGGTAGCCGCGCTGGCGATCGCCGCCACGTTCACCACGGACCAACGACACATCCCCGTGTCCAAACATCCAACAGGCTTCCTTGGTAACACCATGTCGCCCAACGACGATGGCCATCGCACCCGACGATACGTGAGCATCGAAGACGGCGTTTGTCTCAGCGCACGTCTCCTTCGTATTGATCCTCGTCACACACCATCATAAAAAGAATCGGTCCGAGCGACTCACGCGAAGCTCGGAACCTTGTCGTTCTTAGCTGCCGTTCTCCCTCGGAGCGCCATGACGCGCCATTGGGCTCGTCTGCGCGGCGATCCGAGCCATCGGCCGCATCTCGTCCAGGAGGATCCATGAAACGATTCGAAACCACATTGCTCCTTGCGACTTCTCTCTTGGTGGGTTGTGCGGCGCCGGCCGCCGACGAATCCGCGGAGCCATCGCCGGCCGCGGGCGAAGAGCGGACGGCGGAGGCGGGACAAGCCCTCTCCGCGCCGCGGGACGCGATCGACTGCGGCTTCAACCACAACCGCACGTGCAAATCGAGCGGCCCTCTCCCGAACTCGGCGCATTACCGGTCCATGTGGGACCCTTGCTACGGCGGCGAGTTTTCTTGGAGCGCCACCGTCAACTTCGAGCAGGGGTACGACTTCCTCTGCGTCGACGGCACCGCCTCGGTCTTCGGTTGCTCGAACAGCGGCAAGCTCACGGGCAACACCACGTACACAGGCCATGCGAATGGCTTGATCCCCGTCGAAATCTTCACCGACTCTTCGATGCAGAGCGCCGGCATCGTCTCGCTCACGGCGACGTGTGACGAGCCGCTCTTCACCGGCATCTGGGCCCCGAGCGCGACCGCGTCCTCCCAACAGCTCCATCGGGGGCTCAACTGGACCCAGCTCAACACCAAGATCTCGGACCTCGTCGCCGTGGGGCTCCGCCTCTCCAAGGTCGAGCTCTATTACACCGACACGACCAGCGGCTATGCCTACTTCGACGCTCTCTTCGACGCCGGGAGCGGCGGTTGGGGCTTCAACGCCGGGATCACCTACGCTCAGCTCCAGAGCTGGAAGACGACGAACGCCGCGGCGGGCCTCATCCTCTCGGATGTCGAGGCGCAGCAGACGGCGAGCGGCGTCGTCTACATCGCCGTGTTCAAGGCCGGCACCGCGACCCAACAGCTCTTCGATGGCCTCGCCACCGACTTCCAAGCGTGGGCGGCTCCCTACCTGAACGACGATTACAAGGTCACCACGCTGGAGGCGTATCAGGGCACCAACGGCACCACGTACGGCACGCACCGCCTCACCGCGGTCCTCTCGCGCGCCGGTGGATCGAAGAACACCACGGGTGAGTGGTCCATCGTCCTCGACGCGGATTACCCGTCCCTCGCCAAGCTGTGGAAAGAGAAGCTCGCGAACGGGCTCACGCTGGCACGGGTGGAGTCTCGCCTCCTCGCGGGGGTCCGTTACTACGATGCGGTGTTCCAGAAGTCGGCGAACGCGACGGACTTCGCGCCGTCGACGCGCCTCCAGCAGTTCTCCGAGAAGATGGATGAGAACAAGCTGCAAGGGTGGGCGCTCGTCGACTTCGATCGGGTGAAGGGCGGATACACCTCCTCCGCGCCGATGGGCGAGGAGCTCCCCATCACCAACGAATACCCGGCCGTCCCCCCGGAGTGGGCCGCCCGCGCGCACACGTTCATGCGTCCGCCGGGCGATCCCAACGCAGGCGGCTACACGCTCGCGCTGTCACGCGACGGCGAGCTCCTCGGCGTGACGTCCTCCGGCGACATCGGCAATGGCACGCGCCTGACGCCCGAGGCCCACTGGGATTACTACAGCAACGCCAAGACGCTCACGGGCCTCGCCGCGCTCAAGCTCGCGGAGCAGAAGGGCTATAACATCCACACGCAAACGATCCTGCCGCTCATCGCGAGCCGGCTCGATCCCACGAAGATCGGCTCGCCGACCGCTGGCTGGGATCTCTGGGACATCACCATCTGGGACGCGCTCACCCACAACTCCAAGTTCATCGAAACCGGGGGCTGCAACGAGCCCCTCAGCGAGAGGAACATCATCGCCACGGCGAACCTCGGGACCGTCCCGGCCTACTCGGGCGCGAACCCGTGCATGCTGCGGCTCATGATCGAGGAGCAGTCCGGGGAGACGTTCGAGGGGTTCTTCCGTAAGTACATCACGATGCCCGTCGGCATCCACGACATGGATTGCACCAAGGATCCCGAGCACGACGAGGTCCTCCGCTACACCATCGCGCGCGGCCAGACGGGCGCGCCCGGGGTCACGGACCACGTCGTCAACCATCAATGCAGCGCGGGCGGCTTCATCGGCACCGCGATGGCGCTGCTCAACGTCATCAATGGCACCCGCACCCCGGGCGTGTTCACGACCGCGAGCCTGAACGAGTTCCGCGCCGCGCCCATGACCTTCTATCCCAAGCACGATTCCGGCAATCAGATCTGGCTCGCCGACATGGCCGGTGGAGACGGGGTATCGATGGGCATTCACCTCGTCCAGTTCCCCGAGGATCCGTTCACCAACACGACGCCGAACATCCAGGGCTCGACGGCCTGGCAGCACGGCGTCCAAGCCGTGTTCCTCAGCAACTTCTACGGCATCGGCGCGGACCCGATCGTGGGTTTGATGAGCGACGATCCGCAGTGAAACATGCGCGGCGAGACGGTGCGCGGGCCGCGCCGTCTCGCCGTAATACCCCGCGCCGCCCCGTCGTGACGTAGCCCTCGATTGCCCATCTCCTCGCGCGTGCGCGTGAGGAGGCGATGATGACGAAGACGGTTGAGGAGATTCGGGCTGCGCTGGTGCGGAGCGATGTCGGGTTCGGCCGACCTTATTCGGAGGCCACGCGACAAGCGGTGCTCGAGCTCGTCGAGCAGCGGTGTCGCGAAGGCGTCGGGCTGTCGAGGGTCGCCAAAGAGCTCGGCGTGAGTGCAACCACGCTGCGCAAGTGGAGACAAAACGAGAGAGGCACGCCCGCGCCGCGCGCCGCTGCGACGTTCCGCGCGGTCGAGGTGGTCGCGAGGCCGGTGGTCGCGTCGTCGCTCGTCGTGCATGGCCCTGCGGGGCTCAGGATCGAGGGCGCCACGATGGCGGACATCGCCGAGCTTGTGCGGAGGCTCGCGTGATCGGGTTGCCGCGCGCGGTGCGGATCTGGGTGCATCGCGAGCCGGTCGACATGCGCAAGTCGTTCGACACGCTCGCGGCGGTGGTGCGCGCAGCGATGAACACGGACGTGCTCGACGGCGGCGTCTTCGTGTTCGTGGGACGACGGCGTCGCACCGCGAAAGTGCTCTTCTGGGATGGCACAGGCCACGTCGTCCTCGCCAAGCGATTGAGCCAAGGCCGCTTCGTCGCGCCGTGGCAGCGCCCCGGTGACGGACCGCTCTCGTGGACGATGAGCGAGCTGGGCCTGTTCCTCGAAGGCAGCGAGCTCGTCGGACGCGTCGTGCTCAGCCCGCCGCCGTGGCGCGCAGAAGAACAGCGCGTCGTCTTTCGCTGAAACCATCTCACACGTCTGAGCCATTCGGCGCGGGCTCGGCGTCCAAGGGACGTGACCGACGCCGACCGCATTGCGCACGAGAAGGACCTCGAGCGACTGCGCACGATGGCGATGTCGCTGCTCCGCGAGTACGAGCGGCTGGTCGAAAGGCTCCTCACGCTGCAGAAGAAGGTGGCCACGACGACGGGCGAGGCTGCGGTACAACTGCGTCTGGAGATCGGCGCGCTCCAGAAAGAGATCGAGGCGAACCGCGCACGCATCTTCCATCACCAGAGCGAGAAACGCGCCGCCGGTGACAAGCCCTCCACCGACAAGCCGCCGCAGAAGGGCCACGGCCCGCGCGAGCAACCGAAGCTGCCCATCGAAGACGTCGTCCACGATCTCGATGACGCCGACAAGACCTGCCCGAGCTGCGGTGGTGCGCTCGAAGCGTGGGAGGGGCAGTACGAAGAGAGCGAGGAGATCGACGTCGTCGAGCGGCGCTACCTCATCAAGCGCCATCGGCGCCAGAAGTACCGCTGCCGCTGCGGCGGTTGCATCGAGACGGCGCCGACGCCGCGCCGCTTGATCGAGGGCGGGCGCTATTCGGTCGGCTTCGCGAGCGTGGTCGCCATCGACAAGTATCTCGATCACATGCCGCTCGAGCGACAGGTGCGCGCGATGGCGCGTGCGGGGCTCGTCGTCGAGGCCCAGACGCTCTTCGATCAGCTCTGGGGCCTTCACCAGCTCCTGCTGCCGGCCTACGTGCGACTCGGGATGGTGCAGCACGCCCAGAAGCTGCTCTTCGCGGACGAGACGCCGTGGCCGCTGCATGACAAGAAGGGCGGGCATGCAGCAGCGTCGAAGTGGCATATCTGGACGCTCGTCTCCGACGTGGGCGTCTATTACGAGATCCACGGCGGCCGTGACAGCGAGGCTGCCGAGGAGCTGCTCGCGGGCTTCGACGGCTACGTGATGTGCGACGGCTACAAGGCCTATGACGCGCTCGCCAAGAAGTACCCGGCGCTCAAGCTCGTGCAGTGTTGGGTGCACGCGCGGCGCAACTTCGTTGAATGCGAGCAGGCTTTCCCGAACGAGAGTGGCTGGATGCTCGAACGGATCGGCAAGCTGTACGCGATCGAGTCGCGCGCCGGCGACGATCTGGAACAGCGCAGGAAGTTGCGACGGGACGAATCGCGTGCGGTGCTGGCGGAGATCCAGCAATGGATCCTGGAGCAGCAGAGTCCTCCGGGAACGCGGCTGTACGAGGCGATTCGCTATCTGACGAATCGCTGGAGTCTGCTCTGCCGCTTCGTAGACGACCCCACGCTGCCGCTGGACAACAATCCCGCCGAGCGCGCGTTGCGCGGCCCTGTCGTGGGCCGGAAAAATCACTACGGCTCCCGCTCGCTCCGCGGCACGCAGGTGGCGGCGTTGTTCTATTCGTTGCTCGAGAGCGCGAAGCTCGTGGGCGTCGATCCTGCGGAGTATCTGCGGCGTGCCGTTGCGGCCGCGTTTGCGGGCGAAGAGGTGCCGCTGCCGCACGAGCTCGCGGCGGCGAGCTGACGACGGCTGTGCTGCGGCCAGCAACCACGGAGCGAGGTGGTTGTCACGACGGGGGACGGCGGGGACTTACGTCTCGCCGTCGGCAGCGGCGCATGTCGCCCGAGCACGCCGCGCTGGGCTGTGGCTTTTTGCACGAGCGCCGTGAGCCGATGCGCCTTCCTGGTGCACGCTCTTCCGTGTTCGTGTGGCAGACATGAAAACGCTGATGCGAACTCGCCACCTTGCCACCATCCTCCTCCTCGCGATGCTCGCGCCTGCTGCTGCCTGCGGCGGCTCGGGCGGCACCGGAACGACCGCGGGCGGCGGAAGCCCCACGTCCAGCGGGACCACCGGCTCGGGGGGCTCCGGCGGGACCGCCGGCTCGGGCGGTGGGAGCACGGGCACGGGCGGCAGCGAGCCGGCGACCACCACGGTGAGCCTCGCCGAAGGGATCACGTGCCTCGACCTCGCCACCGGCGCGCTCGACGTCGCCAACCCCTGCGTCGGCGACCTCGTCTTCCTTCAAGGCATCAACGTGGACCTCTCGTCGAACGGCGGTGGGTCGATGGTGTACTGCCCCAAGCAGGGTACGTTCGAGAGCCTGTCGAGCATCCCGAAGGACTATGCGACCTGCCCCTGGACCTCGTACGTGGAAGGCGCGGACGGCCTCTCGAACACCGGCTACGTGGTCCGCGATGCCGCGGCGGCCCACCACTATCGCTTCTGGATCGTGAGCAACCTCGGCTCGGAGATCACCTTCGCGCTCGACAAGATCGATTGAGCGGCGCCTCGAGATGTGACCGAGAAAGCGTCGCGCGACGGACGCCGCGCGACGCACCACAGTTTCCTCGGTCACATCTTCACTGCTCGGGGCCCGAGACCGGAGCGAGCGCGACGCCGCGGAAGGACGTCCCCGTCGCCGCGGAGACGAAGAGATTGGCGGTCGCTGCTGCCCCCGGCGTGGGAATCACGAGGGAGTAAGCGGCGCTGAAGGTCGTCACGATCAGCGTCACCCCGGTGCCCTTCGATACCCAGCCCGTGACCCCGAGCGTCGCGGCGGGGATCGCGTACGTGGTGGTCAGGCTCCAGCTCGCGCCGTCGAAGGCCCAGCGCTGGACGCTGGAGTCGCTGGTGACGTACAGCGTGTCGACCCCGGCGACGGCGGCGCTCTCGTCGAGGAGCATGAAGCCGTAGGCGTTCGCGGCGCTGCTCCCGGGCAGCATCGTTGCCGTGGCCGGCAGCGTCGGGAGCGAGCTGTTTGCGGTGCGGATGGTGAACACGCCGGTGAAGGGGCTCGCGCTCGCGGAGCCGTAGAGCTGGCCCTTGAAGACGTTCACCATCCGCGCGTTGTTCGGGTTGGTCAGGATCTGCGAGACCACCGGCGCGCCCAGCGGCGCATACCAGACGCCGCCGGAGCCGTTGTTGCCGTTCCCCGATGCCCAGAAGCCACTCCCGTCGACGGAGGTTGCGCCCCGAATGGTGCTGCCGGCGAACACGTTGGTGCCGAGGCTCGTGGTCGTGTTGACGAGCCCGAAGGTGTCGACGCGCGCGACCACGCGCGGGGCGCTGGTCGACGAGCTCCCCGGCGGGACGGCGTAGCCGGCGAGCGTCAGGTAGCGGCCGTCGCCCGAGCGCGAGAGACCGCCCTCCGAAGGCGCAGATGCGCTCAGCGTCAGCGGATTCGCGGTGGTGGTGCCAGCAGCCCCATTCGTGGGGAGAGGATGGGTGTAGAGCGGCGCGGGCGAGGCAGGCGGTGGGTTCGACCAGACGTACGTGTCGAGGGAGACCGCAGCCGTATTGGCGCTCGAGTTGCCCCCGACGCGAACGATGGTGAACGCACCCATGCACTGGCCGTTGCCGTTGCAGATGCCGCCGCCGTCATAATCGCACTTGGTGCCGCTCGGCGCGTTGGGGAGCAGCGGAACGCCGTTGGCACAGGTCTCCGTCGTGCACGTGTTCCCGTCCTTCGCCGGCACGTCGGTGTCGTCGACGACGTTCGCGATCGCGCCCGAGGCATCGCACTGTTTCCGGTGACAGTCGCCCACGACCTGCATGCCCACCGGCATGCCCGCCTTGATCACGTGCTGCGGCGTCCCTCCGCTACAGCTCTCCACCGTGCATGGGTTGTTGTCGTCCACGGGGACGTCGGTGTCATCGACCGCGTTCACGATCGCGCCGGCGCCGTCGCACTGGCTCTTGTGGCAGTCGCCTCCCACCTGCAGGCCGGCGGCCGTGCCCGCCGAGGTGAAGCTGACGCTGCAAGTGCCACCGTTGCACGAGAACGTCTTGCAGGCCGTATCGGCGCCGCAGTCGCTCGGCTGGTTGCACCCGACGCAGTTGCCCGCGAGGTCGCACACCTGATTGTTCCCGCAGGCCACGCCCGCAGGCTTCGCGATGTGGACAGGCACGCCGGACATGCAGGAATCGACGGTGCACTCCTTCCCGTCGCTCGAAGCGTCGGTGTCGTCGATCGCGTCCACGATCGTGCCCGCGCCATCGCACTGGATCCTACGGCAATCGCCGGCCACCTGGACACCTACGGGTGTCCCCACCGCGGCGAAGGTGACGTTGCAAATTCCTGCGTCGCACGAGAAGGTCTTGCATGCGGTGTCGGTGCCGCAGTCGCTCGCCTTGGTGCACGCGATGCAGTTGCCGGCGGCGTCGCAGGTCTGGTTCGTACCGCACGGCGTACCGGCGGCTTTCGCCACGTGGGAGGGGACACCGGCGGAGCAGGCGTCGACGGTGCACGTCTTCCCGTCGTCGGGCACATCGGTGTCGTCGACGGCGTTCACGACGGCCCCTGCGCCGTCACACTGGCTCTTGTGGCAATCTCCGCTGACCTGCGCGCCGACCGGCGTGCCCGCGGCCGGAAACGTGGTGTTGCAGACGCCCGCATTGCAAGAGAACTTCTTGCAAGCGGTGTCGGTTCCGCAGTCGATCGGCTGATTGCATCCGACGCAGTTGCCCGCGAGGTCGCATACCTGGCCGGCCCCGCACGACGTTCCGACGGCCTTCGCCGTGTGCGAGGGCACGCCGGAGATGCAGGAATCCGTGGTGCACTCTTTATCGTCGCTGGGAGGATCGCTGTCGTCGACGACCTCCACGACCTTGCCAGCGCCGTCGCATTGGTTCTTGTGGCAGTCCCCGGCCTTTTGCGTCGCGGTCGCGGTCCCTGCGGGCACGTTCACCGTGCCGCATTCCCCGGAGACACAGATGGCGCTCACGCACTCGCCCGCGGGAGCCGGGCAGTCCGCGGCCGACACGCACGCTCCCGCGCCTCCGGTGCCCGCGCCTCCCGTGCCCGCGCCTCCCGTGCTCGTGCCTCCGGTGCCCCCACCGCCGCTTGCGCTCGAGGCGCCGCCGCTTCCGGTCGAGCCGCTCGCCCCGCCCGTGCCGGCGGATGAAGTCGCAGTCGATGCGCCCGATCCCGAGCCGCCACCACACGCAGCTCCACCGAGCAGCGCCGCGCCGAGCAGCGCCAGGAGCGCGGCCCCTCGAATCGGCGGCTCCGCCCCCTCCAGCATCGGGCTCATTCCACGACCAGCGGAGTCGCGGCGGCCTGCGGTCTCATATCGTACGTTTCCCACTCTGATGCTCCATTCGAAGTCTGCGAATCGACGCGGTCATCCCAACGCGTCGAGCAAAGCTCGACGGGTGTAATGGCCGCGCGGAAGCGAAACGGCTCATCTGCGCGCCGCGCGCCCCGGGGAGGCAGGGCGGGCAACACAAGGACGGCCGCACATAGCCCGGCACGGTGAGCGCCGTCATCGCGCGAGCACGGTTCCGACACTGGAGCGTTCGCCCGCGGCGCGCACGCTCGCGGGCCAGCATAGGCTCTGTCTGACGACGTCGCGAGCGCACCGCAGCTAGGGAGAGCGAGCGAGGAATACTCTCGTATTTCGAGCGAGCTCGACCGACGATGCGGGGCGCGCAGCAGTCGTCAGACAGAGCCTAGGGCCGAGCTTCAGCCCACAAGCACGCTCCGTAAACGGTGTTGACACCACAGCGCGCGGCGGCGCGCTCGTGCGACTCCGCCTCTCTACGGACCGATGACGGGAGGAACAGATTGAGGTCCTCCCGTCCCCCGACACCCACGCCTGCATGAACGTCGCGCCGCCTCGGGCACGTCATCGGCTTTCGCCGTCACGTTCCGAGTCTCGAACGACGCGTCACGCACGACGCCGTTCGGTCACGTCTTCAGCTCCACGCCGCCTTGCATGCGCTCACGGCCACGTCGCAGAACTCGCGCTGGATCTGGCCCAGCGCCGCGTCCTGCGCGAGCAGCTCGGCGTCGAGCTCGCGGCCCAGCTTCTCCACGACGGGAGCGACCTTGTCGGCGGCCTCGATCACGGTGAGGGCCACCTCCGGCTTGGGCTCGGTCGCGTCGGTCATCACCTTGCGGGCCGGATCGACGAAGACGGGGCCCACCATCGTGAGCGACTTCTCCAGCGTGCCGAGCACCTCGCTGACGTGCCGCTCCACCGCGGCGCGGCGCTGCGAGGCGAGGTGCCGGAGCGCCTCTTCGCGGCCCTTCGACACGGCCACCTCGGCGCTCTGCACCATGGCCCCGAGCTGCTGCCGCTCCACGCCGATCTGCTTGAGCCGGCTGAGCACGCGGACCGTCTCTTCCTTCTGCCGGCGCATCTCGGCCTTGAGCCGGTCGATGCGCTGCCCGTTCTCGATCCGCGCCTGCTGCAGCCCCGCGAGCGCTTCGCGCGCCTCGCTCACCGGCACGGGCCGCGCGGGCCGATCGGTGCCGAGCGTGCTCGCCAAATCGCGCACGCTCTTCTGAATGGCCTCGAGCGTCGCGCGGGTGTCGGCGAGCTGCCGATCCACGAGGAGCGCCTGCTGCTGCTCCGTCTGCACCTGCACGCTCACGCTCGAGAGATCGATGCGGAGCCCGTTGAGCACGCCTTGCCGCTGCTGGTACGCCGCGCGCTGCGACTCGAGCTGCCCTTCGATGGCGGCCACGCGCATGCGCCACTCGTCCTTGCCGAAGAGCACGGGCTCGGCCTTCTTCTCGGCCGCGAGCTCGGCATCACCCTGCGCCATCTGGTCGACGCGGGCCTTGAGCTCTTCCTCGAGCACCTTGATCCCGGCCTCGATCGATTGGTGGCGCTGCCACACCTCGCCGGCCGCGCGCACGCGATCGGCCTTCTGCTGCTCGAGCGAGGCCAGCGTCTGCCGCGCGTTCTGCGCGGCCTCCGTCGCCGCCAGGTAGTCGGCGATGTGGTTGGCCTTGGCGATCTCGACCTCGATCTCCTTGTCGTGCACCGCGGCCGCGGCGAGCTCGCCCTCGTAGCGGGCCAGGCTCGTGGCGATCTCGCCCTGCGCGCGGCCGAGCGCGATCTCCTCCTCCGCGATGGCCGCGAGCGCCGCGCGCGCTTGCGACAGCTCGGGAGAATCGGCCGGGGGCAACGTCACGAGCTCCGCGGGCAGCTCGCGCGCGAGCGGCAGCGTGTCGGGCCAGCTCGCCGTCGGCTCGGCGCCGACGAACGAATAGAGGCTCGCGATCGCCTTGCGCAGGAACGGGAGGCACGTCTGGTAGAACTGCTCGAGCTTCGTGATGTAGCGCTTGTAGTCGTCGGCGGCGCTCTCCGCGGTCGCGAGGTCCGGCATGGGGACGGCCTTCACCGCCTCCATCGTCTGCTTGGCGCGCAGGTGCACCTGCTCGGCGAGCGGCTCGAACGCGGCCGTCTTCTCGGCGCGGGCCGTACCGGCGCGCGTCGCTTCCTCGGACGCGAGGCGCGAGGCCACCGCGCGCGCCACGTCCGGCAGCTTGATCAGATCGGCGAGCCGCATCCGCTGCGCCACGATCTCGTTGCGCGCGCCCGACACGAGCGCCTGCACCCGCGCGAGGTTCGCGTTCTCCTCGCCCTGAAAGCTGAAGCGCCCCGCGACCTCGTAGAGATCGACGAGCCCGCTCAAGCTCTCCTCGTTCTCCGGCCGAAACAGCTCCGCGAACGACTCGCGAAACGAAGGAGGCGCGCCCAGCGCCGCGGCGAGCGGCGCGGATCCCACCCGGGCGAGCGGCTCGCCGAAGGGCTGGAGCACCTCCTTCACCACGCCGTGCGTGCGATCCAGATTCTCCCAAGCAGCGCCGAGCTGCTTCACCACCGTGAGGTAGAAGCGAACGTAGCTGGCGAGGCGCGTCGGATCGTAGGGCATGGCTCAGCCTCCGGCGGACGTACGCGCGCTCGCAGCGGGAGCGGCCGCCGGCCGCGGCGGAGGCGCCGCCGGTGGACCGAACAGCTCTTCCAGCGCCTCGATGTCGGCGCGCGCGCGCTCCTTCTCGGCCTCGATCGCCGCGAACTTGTGCGGCCAGATGCGCGCGCACTCGCTCCGCACCCAGCGCCGCAGCGACTGCTCGCCCTCGCGATCGATCCACGAGTCGTGCACCGTGCGCACCGCCTCCTCGTGGTACTTCTGCAAGCCGCGCGGGTGCTTCGCCAGCGCTTCGAGGAAGTCGCAGATGCGCTCCACGTCGGCGCGCACGCGGGCCAGCATCTTCGACCAATCACGCGTCGGCCCTTCGGGCTTGCCCGGCGTGCCCGCGGCCTTCGCCTGTTGGGCCGGCTGCGCGGCCGGCGCGGGCTGCGGCGTCATCTTGGGCGCCGCCATCGGCACCGCCGCGCCCGTCGTGGGGAACGCGCCCAAGCTCGGCGCCGGCGAAGGCTGCTGCCCATCACCTTCGTTCCCGAGCCCGAGCTTGGCCTTCACCTGCCCCAGCATCCCCGGCGGCGATGCGTTCGCCGCGGCCCCGGCGGGCTGGGCCTTGTCCGCGATCCCCATGCCGAAGAACTGCTCGAGCCCGCGCATCTCGCGCTCGCGGATCTCGCGATCGCCCGGATCGGTCGCATCGAGAATGTCCACGATCTGCCGCGCGAAGTAGCGCGACAGCACCTCGAAGGCCACGTCGGCCTTGGCCATCTCGTTGTTCTGGTAGCGCACCACGCTCTCGGACACGTGCCCCGCGCGTCCCAGCGCGTCGATGCGATCGATGAGCGCCTTGCCCGCCGGGAGCAGCACCTCGAGCCGCCCGCCCTCGTAGGCCGCCTTGACGAACATCTCGGTGAGCATCTTCTCCACGCTCTCCCGCGACGTGTTGCGAAAATCCTCGCCGAGCCCGGCGATCCGCGCGGCCACGCGCTCGCGCATCTGCTTGCGCATCTCGATCTCGACGGCCGTCTCGTTCATGAGGCCGGGGCTCGGCATCTGCCGCCGCTTGGCCTCGGCCTCCTCGGGCGTGAGGCGCGCCAATAGATCGGCGCGGATCTGCTTGATCCGCTCGTCGGCGCGGGTCGCGCGCCGGATGCGCTCCGGCTCGCTCATCTCGTAGTCCATGAAGTCGCTGAGCCGCTGGCGGATCTCCGGCAACAGGCCCACCGGATCTTCCCCCGCGCGGATGTTCTCGAAGAGCAGATCGAAGCTCTGCTCCGCGCGCCGCTCGAACTCGCGATCGCTGAGCCCGTCCTTCACCGTGACGAGCGCCCCGCGGAGCTGCGCCTCGATCTCGCCGAACTCTTGGCTCACCGCCGTGAGCACCTTGCGATCGAGCGCCTCCACGTCCGTCGAGAGGTAGTGGCTCACCGCCTCTTGCAGCCGCTCGAGCCCGCTCACCGGCACCGTCGAGCTGTAGAAGTCCTGGAGCTGCTTGGCCACCGGATGGCTCGTGTCGACGCCCTTGTGCACCCACAGCTTCGAGTACGGGAAGATCCGATCCACCCCTTGCTCGCGGAAGTTCTTGGCCGCGAGCGACCAGTGCCAATTGCCGTTCTCGTCGGGGTGCTCGAACAGATCGACCTTGGTGAGCACCACGAAGATCCGATCCTTGAGCGAGATGCTCCGATCGGCCGACTGCACCGTGCGGAGCAGCTCGATCTCGTTGCGCACGAGCGAGGGCCGCGTGACGTCCTTCACGAAGATGGTGACGTCGACCTCGTTGGTGAGCGCCTCCTCCGTGTCGCGCCGCGCCTTGTCGGAGGGCGCGTCGATGCCGGGCAGATCCATGAGCACCACGCCGGGCATGGCGCCGTGCACGGGGATCTGCACGGTCACCATCTTCACCGCGCGCACGCCGGGGTAAGGCCGGTTGCCGTTCTTCGTGTCCTTGAGCGCGATGAAGGGCCGGATCTGCTCCGCCAGATCGTCGACGCTGTTCGCGTCGATGCGCACCGGATCCTTCCCCAGCCGGGCCTTGATCTCGCCGAGGCCGGCCGCGATCTCGATGAGCTCGGCGAGCGCCGTCTGCTCGCGCTTGCCGGCCCGATCGGGATCGTCGACGTCGAAGCCTTCACGCGCCTTGAAGGCCGCCTTGAGCCGGCCGATCTCGGCCTGGTTGAGCCCTTGCCAGCGCTCGGCGCTGCCCGGCTCGATGGCGTCGAAGTAGCTCTGGATCCGCTGCTTGAACTCGGCCTCGCCGTAGTACGTCACCACCGCGGAGAACGATCCCTCCTCCGCCGGCTCGACCACGGTCGTGCTCCACGTGCAGCGCTCGGCCTCGCTGGGGAGCAGCTTCTCGCTCTTGAGCCACGCCGAGAGGAACGCGCTCTTGCCCTGCTTCTCCAGGCCGACGACGCCGATCTTCACCACGCCCTTGGCGAGGCGCTTCTCGCGATCGAGGGAGCGCGCGCGCAGATCCTCCAGCTTGCCGCGCAGCTGCCGGAGCAGGCGCGCGTTGTCGCTCTCGGGCTGGAAATAGCCGGCGAAGCGGTCACAGAGCTGCCGGTAGCGCAGCACCTTGTCGGCGACCTTGCGAAGCTCTGCTGCGTTGTGCTTGCGGCCCTCGGGGCTCCACATGGCAATCGGTCTCCTTGACGGGGCCTCGGGTATAGCAAGTCCGGGGGCGAGACCGAAGCGCGGCGTGCGCCCGCTCGCCGGCTCGCCGGAGGGCCCCCGCTTCGACTACGTTCCCTCTCATGGCCGCGCCCGAGATCGTCACCATCGACTGCGACTACATCCACCCGCGCTTTGCCGCCGCCTACCTGCGCGTGCAAGGCGACGAGGCCGCCTTCATCGAGACCAACACCGCCGTCGCCGCCCCGCAAATCCTCGCGGCGCTCGACGCGCGCGGCCTCCGCCCCGAGCAGGTCCGTTGGGTCATCGTCACCCACGTCCACCTCGACCACGCCGGCGGCGCGGGCGCCATCATGCGCGCCTGCCCCAACGCCACCCTCCTCGCGCACCCGCGCGCCGCCCGCCACCTCATCGATCCCAGCAAGCTCGTGAAGAGCGCCACCCAGGTCTACGGCGCGGATCGTTTCCGCGCCCTCTACGGCACCATCGAGCCCGTCCCCGAGGCCCGCGTGCGCTCCCTCGACGACGGCGCCCGCATCGACGCCGGAGGATCCGAGCTCGCCTTCTTCCACGTCCGCGGTCACGCCAACCATCACTTCGTCGTCCACGATCCCGCGGCCTCCGCCGTCTTCACCGGCGACGCCTTCGGCCTCGTGTACCCGGCCCTCCAGCGCCCCGGCCCCTTCGCCTTCCCCTCCACGAGCCCCACCGATTTCGACGCCCCCGAAGCCCGCAAAGCCATCGATCGCATCGCCGGCCTCGGCACCGATCGCGCCTTCCTCACCCATTTCGGCGAAGTGCGCGCCATCGGCCCCGTGGCCGCGCAGCTCCACGATTGGATCGATCTCTCGGAGGCCGCGATGCACGAGGCCGCGGCGGGAGAGCTCACGGGCGCTGCGCTGGAGAAGTCGATCGAAGCGAAGCTGTGGCAAGCGTTCGATGCGCGGATTGCGCTCAGCGACGAGGATCGATCCATGCTGAAGCTGGATGTGGAGCTGAATGCGCAGGGGCTCGCATGGGCGGCGAGCAAGCGGCGTGAGGGGAAGGCGTGATCGAGCGACGGGGGGCGGGCGATCGAGGGATCGGTTGAGGTCCTACGAATTGGTTCGGGTTCGTACGAATCCGTTCGGGTGCTGCTGATGATGGGTGGGCGCTTGGTTGGGTCCGCTCGCTGGCGCTCGCGGCTGCCGCTGCCGCTGCCGCTGCGGCTGGCGCTGCCGCTGCTGTGGCTGATGCTGTGGCGGTGCGGTTGCGGAGGGGCGCGGTGGAAAGGCTTGTCTCTCTGGCGGGGGCCTTCTAAGGTCGGCTCGGGCGCGTATGCAGCTTCACGCCACCATCCGGGGCAGCACCTACCGTTTCGGGTCGGTCAAGGAGGTGCTGGCGAAGGCCAATCCTCCCAAGTCCGGTGACGATCTCGCCGGCGTTTCGGCGCGCGATCCGGTCGAGCGCGTCGCCGCGCGGGCGGTGCTCTCGGAGCTCACGCTGCGGGACCTCCGGGAAAACCCGGTCGTTCCGTACGATCAGGACGAGCTCACCCGTATGGTCGAGGACACGCTCGACGAGCAGGCCTTCCGCGCCGTGAAGGAGCTCACCGTCGGGCAATTCCGCGAGTGGATCCTCGACACGAGCACGCCCGGCCCGACCATCCGCTCCGTCTCCGCCGGCCTCACGCCGGAGATGGCCGCCGCCGCCGCGAAGCTGATGTCCAACATGGACCTCATGATCGCGGGCGCGAAATGTCAGGTCGTCGTCCGCGCCAACAACACGCTCGGCCTGCCCGGCCGCATGAGCTCGCGCCTCCAGCCGAACCACCCCACCGACGACGTGCAGGGCATCCTCTACAGCACGCGCGAAGGCCTCTCCTACGGCTGCGGTGACGCCGTGCTCGGCGTCAATCCGGCCACCGACACCGCCGAGTCGACCGCCGAGATCTTGAAGGCCCTCGGCGACGTGATGAGCCGGAACGGGATCCCCACGCAGCAATGCGTGCTCTCGCACGTCACCGTGCAAATGAAGGCGCTCGATCTCGGCGCCCCCATGGGCCTCATGTTCCAATCGCTCTCCGGGAGCGAGACGGGCAATCGCGCCTTCGGCATCTCGCTGGCGTTGATGGATGAAGCCTGGGACAAGATGAAGCGCCTCGGCGCGACGCGCGGGCCCAACGTCATGTACTTCGAGACGGGCCAAGGCTCGGCCCTCTCCTCCGCCGCCCATCACGGCGCCGATCAAGTCACGCTGGAGGCGCGCTGTTATGGTTTCGCCCGGCGTTACAAGCCCTTTTTGGTCAACACCGTGGTTGGCTTCATCGGCCCGGAGTACCTCGAGGACGGCCCGCAGATCACCCGCGCCGCGCTCGAAGATCACTTCATGGGCAAGCTCCTCGGCATCCCCATGGGCTGCGACGCGTGCTTCACCTACCACGCGAAGATGAGCCAGGACGAGCTCGAGTGCCTCAAGGTCCTGCTCGCCGCGGCCGGGTGCAGCTACCTCATGTCGCTCCCCGTGGGCGACGACATCATGCTCAATTACCAGTCGACCTCGTTCCACGACATCCCCAGCGTGCGCGCGCTCGTGGGCAAGCGCCCTGCGCCCGAGTTCGACGCCTGGCTCGAGGAGCGAGACATCTGGCGCGGTGATCGGCCGGGCGAGCGCTTCGGCGATCCGGGGGTCATTCGATGAGCACCACGCGCGATCTGATGGCGGCCCTCAAGCGCCGCCTCGAAGGCGAAGATCCTCCGCCGCCTCCGCCGCCGTCCACCGCCGTCCCGGCCCCGCCGCTGCGCGTCTTCCCCGCGCCCCACACGCGCGGCCGCTACGCCGCGCATGCCGCCGCGCACACCACCGCGCTCGTCGGCATCGGCCACGTCGGCACGCGCTACGCGACCGACGTGGTGCTTCAGTTTCAAGCCGAGCTCGCCGTCGCGCACCAAGCCGTGCACACCGAGCTGCCCTCGGGTTGGGCCGAGCAGAACGGGTTGCTCCCGCTGCGATCCCGCGTCTCCGATCATCGCGAGTTCCTGCTCCGCCCCGATCTCGGCCGCCGCCTCGACGAGGCCTCGGTCGCGCTCCTCCGCGCGCGGGCCGACAAGAACGTCGACGTTCAACCCATCCTCGCCGACGGCCTCTCCGCGGTCGCGTGCATGGGATCCGGCCTCGATCTCTTGCAGCACTTCACCGCCGCCTGCGAAGCGCGCGGCCTCCGCGTGGGCACGCCCATGTGCGCCCGCTTCGCCCGCGTGTGGCTCGAAGACGAAATCGGCCAGGAAACACAGGCCAAAGTCGCCGCCATCCTCCTCGGCGAGCGCCCCGGTCTCGGCACGGGCGACGGCCTCTCGGCCTACCTCGTCCACGATCCCAAGATCGGCAAGACCGACGGCGACCGCAACATGATGTCCAACATCCACGCGCGCGGCACCCCGCCCGAGCAAGCCGGCAAGCGCCTCGCGGTGCTCGTGAGCGCCATGATCGATCAAGGCACCTCGGGCGTGAGCCTCGATCTCGCGAAGCTCGGCCGCGAGCTGGGCGACGCGGGCGGCCGCGGCTACCGCGCCCCGCAGGAGCGGGTCCGCCTCGTGGAGATGAAATCGTGAGCGTGCTCGAACCGATCATCCCCAAAGTGCTCTCCGTGCGCCGCCTCCCCGCCGCCGACGCCGCGCTCCTGCGCGCCTACGGCGCCGATCCCGAGCGGCACACCTCGCTCGGCCTCGTCACCGTCGACCAGGACGACTCGACCTACGTCGCCCTCGACGAAGCCACCAAGCACGCCGCCGTCGACGTGGTCTTCGCGCGCTCGTTCTATGCGGGATCCGCGCACGCCTCGGGCCGCCTCTCGGGTGAGATCCTCGGTGTCCTCGCCGCTTCGGATCCCGACGAGATCGAGCACGGCCTCACCGCGCTCCTCCGCTGCCTCGCGCATGATGCCTGCTTCTACGCCGCCGACGAGAAGGCCTCGGTCACCGTCTTCCCGCACGTGATCGCGTCCCTCGGCCATTATCTCTCGGCGCAGGCCGGCCTCGCCCCGGGCGACACCATGGCCTACCTCGTCGCTCCCCCCATCGAGGCCACCATCGCCCTCGATCATGCCCTCAAGGCGGCCGACGTTCGCGCCGTGAAGGTCTTCCCTCCCCCGACCGAGACGAACTTCGCCGCCGCGTGGCTCACCGGCAGCCTCCCCGCGTGCCAAGCCGCCGCCGAAGCGTATGCCGAGGCCGTCGTCCGCATCGCGGCCGAGCCGTACGAGCGTCACTTCACGGCATTCTCACGCTGACCGACACGTGGGGCGCTCTCGCCGCGCGCCATGGGTGACGACGTGTGACCACTCCGTGGGATCCAAGCGCCGCGTTGGCGGCTGTGATCCGGAGCAGAACGCGGTAGGGTAAATCGTGGCCATGAACCGGAAACACTCGCTCCCGGGGCAGCCGCTGGTCTCGTCGGACGACGTCGTCCACGAGCTCCACCGACTCTTCGGCGCCGGTCCCGAAACCGGGTTGGTGATCCGCGTCTACGGCCAGGAGAACGGCCCCGCGGACGACGCCTTCCGCGAGATGCTCTCGTCGCTGCGGATGTACGACGAGCGCTTCGGCGAAGGCGGCAAGGTCGTCGTGCAAGCGCCCTCGCGCGAGATCCTGGTGCGCGCCATGTCCGTGCTCGGCCGCGAGGAGCACCAGCGCCGCATCCTCGGCCACGTCCTCTCCACCTTCGGCCGCCGCCTCATCGATCCCATGGGCGAGATGCTCGACACCACCCCCGAGGGCATGCTCGCCGTGCGCCTCGGCATGTGGCGCGATCGCTTCCTCGCGCAGATCTCCGATCTCAAGCTCACCCCCGAATCGCAGCAGATCGTGAGCGACGATCTGAGGAAGCTCCTCTCCGACGACTACCTCGCCATGGTCGCCGAGAACGAAGAGCGCGTGCAGCGCCCGCGCGTCGCCAAGCTCGCACAGGAAGTCCTGCGCCTCATCGGCGGCACCTTCCGCCGCGCCTTCGCCCGCTGGCCCGATCACGCCGAGCGCATCGCCACCTCCATCTGGCGCCGCCTCAGCGGCGACGTCAGCCTGCGCGACATCCCCATCCTCCTCCGCGATCAAATCACCGACGGCATCGAAGAGTTCCTCTGGGTGGAGACGAGCACCGAAATCGAAGGCGCCCTCCGCTCCCTCTTCGCCGAGCACGGCAACGCCGTCCTCGGCGAGCCCGCCAAGCTCGAGCGCGAGGCCTATCGCGAGTTCGCCGGCGCCTGCTGGGAAATCATCGCCGACAACTGCTGACCTCCCCGCGCTCGACATCGATCTCTCACCATCGGCATCACGAGATTCGATATCGAGCGCGGAGCCGTGCCTCGCCCCTTCAGCATGCGTTCGTCAACGTCGTGAAACACATGGCTCATGAGCCCCGCCGGGCGCGCCGGCCCAGATAGACGGCGATGAGGACGTTGATCACCAAGACGAGGACGCGCGTTACGCGCCATCCATGGCGGACGAGGTCCATGATCTCGAGGGGAACGAGCGAGGTCGTCGCCGCGACGACCAGCCACGGCGCCCATCGATAGCCACGATGGAGCGACCACCCCTCGAGAAAGCTGAGGAGCGCATCGGCCGCGAGCGCGGCGCTCACGACATGGGCGCCGTGCGGCGTGGTCGCTTTGGAGAGCATACCGGCCAGCGCGGCGCTCCAAGCGCTCACGCTCTCCCGGCCCAACGTGACGATGACCTCATGCGCTCGCGCGGCGAGCCCCGACGAGGCCAAGAGCAAGATCACCAGCGCGAGCACGATCTGCAGCGCCGATTTGGCGAGCTTGTAAATCACGATGGCGCGCACGCCGAGCGCCTGCGGAGGCGCACCGCCCCGGCCGTTCGTGAGCCAATCCCCATCGATCATGCATCCATCCTGGCACGCGGCTCCCGCGAGCGACGCCCCAGAGCGCCCCTCGACGGGGCAGGCAGCTTCCCCAGCGTGGCCGAGCCATGATCTCGGTCCCAGGCTCGAGCCCGACGGACAGCTTCGAGATGCCGTGACACGGTACGCCGCGCCCGCCATTCGAGCGCGACAGGGCTCCCTGTCTCCGAAGACCGAGCGTCACCGACGAGGGTGCTCGAACGCGACGTCTCCTTGCCCACGACGAGGCCCCGGGCGCAGGCGGCGTGGGGCCCCGATGCACCTCGCGCGTCATCGTCGCCTGCGTCGCACGCAATCGCCGCGGCCGTCCATCATGCCCATTGCGGGACCGTCGCGTCGAAGGCGCGAAACAATCCTCACCGTCGATCGTCAACAGCATCCGCCGGCGATGCAGCCGGCGAGCAAAGGAGGATTGGATGAGGACGATGCCTTGGATGATGCGAGGCGCGATGGGCATTGGCGTGGCGCTCATCGTGACGGCGGCCGGCTGTATGGGGAGCGAAGGCGAGGAGGACGCCACGGGCGTGGCGCAGATCGCGATTACCCAGGTTCCGCTCGACGGGAGCGTCGGGTGCATCGCAGTGACGGCGACAGGCGCCTTCAGCGTGACGCACTCCACCGACGTGATGCCTGGATTCGGCAGCGTGCTCGACCTGCACGGCCTGCCGACGGGGACCGTGCGCTTCACCGGCAATGCCTATGCGGGCCCGTGTGCGCTGGTCACAGGGGGATCGGTGCCCACGTGGCTCAGCGATCCTGTCATCGCGACGGTGAGCCAAGTGCCGGTGGTCGTGACGCTGAGCATGAGGCGCAACGGCCAGGCCACGGTCGGCGTCGACTTCCCGGATCCGTCGTGCCGCACGGCCGGCGCGCCCTGCCTCTCCGGCGGGGAGTGCTGCTCGAACGTTTGCACGGACAACGCATGTCAGGCGGCGTGCGCCCCCACCAACTGTGCGACGCTCGGCTTCAATTGCGGCCTCGCCGGCGATGGTTGCGGCGGTCTCATGGATTGTGGGAGCTGTTCCAGCGGGGAGATCTGCGGAGGCGGCGGGCAGCCCGGCGTGTGCGGCGCGTGTCCCCCCGGCCTCGGATCGTGCGGCAACGCGTGCGTCGACCTGCTCTCCGATCCGAACAACTGCGGCGCGTGCGGCGCGCTTTGCGCGCCGGGCCTCACCTGCTCCGGAGGAGGGTGCATGCCGTCGACGATGTGCACCGATGGAATCAAGAACGGCTTCGAGACCGACGTCGACTGCGGCGGATTCGCCTGCCCCAAATGCTCGGTCGGGCAGAGCTGCGAAGCCCCGTGGCATTGCCAGGAGGGTGTGTGTACCGGCGGCATCTGCCAGCCCGCGGCGTGCACGGATGGGCTCAAGAACGGCGCCGAGACCGGCATCGATTGCGGTGGGCCGTGTGCAAAGTGCTTCCCGTGGCAGGGCTGCGCCGCCGCCTTCGATTGCCAGACCGGCGTGTGCGTGGCCGGCGTGTGCCAGCCGCCGACGTGCAGCGATGGCGTCAAGAACGGTGACGAGACTGGTATCGACTGCGGCGGCTTCACCTGCCCGGCGTGCGCGACCGGACAGGGCTGCACGTACTCCTGGCATTGCGCGGAGGGCGCGTGTACGGGCGGTATCTGCCAAGCACCGACGTGCACCGACGGAGTCAAGGGCGGCGGCGAAACCGACATCGATTGCGGCGGACCGTGCGCGCCGTGCGGATACGGATATGGCTGCTCCATCGCCGCCGATTGCCAGACCGGCGTGTGCCTCTCCGGTCTCTGCCAAGTCCCGAACTGCACCGACGGCGTCAAGAACGGTGACGAGACCGACGTCGACTGCGGCGGCTTCAACTGCCCGACGTGCGCGACCGGACAGGGCTGCACCTACTGGTGGCATTGCCAGGAGGGTGCGTGTGAGAATGGCATTTGCCAGGCTCCGACGTGCAGCGATGGCATCAAGAGCGGCGGCGAAACCGACATCGACTGCGGCGGCCCGTGCGCGAAGTGCGGATACGGATATGGCTGCGCCACTGCTGCCGATTGCCAGACCGGCGTGTGCCTCTCCGGTCTCTGCCAAGTCCCGAACTGCACCGACGGAGTCAAGAACGGTGGCGAGAGCGACGTCGACTGCGGCGGCTTCACCTGCCCGGCCTGCGCCACCGGGAAGAGCTGCACCCAGGACTGGCACTGCGTGAGCGGGGTCTGCGCCGGCGGGCTCTGCCAGTAACGCGTTCACGTACCACGATGAGACGGCCCGCGTCGGACATCACGCGACGACGGGCCGTCCCATCGTGACCGCGCGACGCGCTTCCGTGTGCCGCGCAAAGCAATGCCACTGCGCCGCACCGTTCGTCTGGGGCCGCTTGCGGCCCCATCGTAATCACTGGCAGCGAACGACCGGCGTGATGGGCGAGAACTTCCACGCGGTGAGGTTGAGCGCGTCGTAGGCGACGAGGGCGTCGCTGATGGTCTTTTCGATTTGGGCGAAGGTCTGCGCGAGCTTGTCGGTGGCGGTGCCCGCCGTGGCGACGCAGGCGAATTTGGAGGTGGTGCAGAGGGTGAGATCCTCGCAGCCGGGGGTGGCGGGGCCGAGGGATTTGAGGGCGGCGTCGCCGTAAAGCACCTTGCCGCCGACCATCACCAAACGAACGTTGGCCGGCGTCGAGGCGAGGAGCGCGTCGTAGGGAGCGCAGGTGTCGCCGCCGATCACCATGATGTCCGCCTTCTTGCCGGGCTCGAGCGAGCCGAGGACGGCGCCGAGGCCGAGGGCCTTGGCGGCGTTGGTGGTCACCATCTTCACCAGCATCTGGGGCGAGATCTGGTTGCCCCAGATGGTGTCGTCGACGTGGTTGGCGAAGCGCAGCTCGTCGAGCAGGTTTTGACTGCCGCCGATGGACCAGTCGGGGGCGAGGGCGATGTTGATGTTCTTGGAGAGCGCCAAGGGGATGTTGGCCGTCTTGTGGAGATCGGTGCCCGCGCCGTAGAGAAAGACGTTGGAGCGCGGCGACCAGACCAGGCTCATCCCGTTCTGCGCCATGATCGAGAGCTCGTTGTCACCGAAGGACGCGCCGTGGACGACGGTGGTCTTGGCGTTGTAGAGGCAGTTGTCCGTCGTCGTGATGGTGCCGAGCTTGGCGAACTCGTTGAGCGACGTGGTGTCCACGCCCTCGCCGACGTGGATGACGTAAGCGTCCGTCTTGCCTGCCGTGAAGTTGGTGCAGACGCCGTCCGCAGCCGTGGTGTCCGGGAACAGGGTGGCGACTTGGATCTTGTCGGCGCCGAGCCCGTTGGGCGTCTGATCGATGGTGCGCGCGAGCGAGCCATAGCAGGCGCGGTTCGCCGGGTTGGCGGCGCCCAGAATGGATGTCGTGCCGGCGACGAGCCCCTTGAGCTCGCCGTACTTGTTCATCTCGCAGCCGTAGTCGACGGGCGAGCTGGACTCACCATTGAGGTACTGTTTGGCGTCGACCATGGCGCCATAACGAGCCTCGTTGGTCCATTGATTGTGGTTCATGTACGACATCGTCGGGGACCAATCGGTCTCGTCGAAGATGTCGAAGAGGATGTGATTGTGCGTGTCGATGAGGCCCGGGAAGATCGAGCCGTGCGTGTCGACGACGACGTCCGCGGCCCCGCACGAGGCGGCGACACACGTAATGGTGTCGCCGGTGATCAACACCTCGCCTTGGAAGGCTTGATCGGGCGTGACCACCATGCCGCGGAGCAGGATCTTGGATCCGGTCCCGGGCTGGACGATCTCGGCCGGACCGGAGGGGCCGCACGCGCCGCCGCCGCCGGTGCCACTCGAGCTGCTACTCGAGCTCGTGCTGCTGCTCGAGGTCGTGCTGCTCGAGGTGGTCGAGCCGGTCGACGACGTGGTGCTTCCGCCACTGCCACCGGCTCCACCCATCCCGCCTGCACCACCCGTGCTGCTCGTGCTGCTCGTGCTCGACGTGCTGCTACCGCCGGAGCCGCCCGTGCCCGAACCACCGATTCCACCCGTCCCGCCGGCGCCGCTCGAGCTCGACGAGGTCGGTGGTCTCGTCTCGTCCTCCGATCGACATCCGAGGGCCCCGAGCGCAAACAGAACAAAGAGCCCAGCACGTCGAAGCATGCCTCACGGTATCCCAAGAATTCGTCATTCGGGAGACGGTTCGACGACGGCAATTGGTCCACGCAGCGCCGAGCCGACAAATGCCGAGGCGAGCTCGAGGCCGAGCACCCCATTGCCGTCCTGCGTCACCCGCACGGAATGAAGGCCGGCGCTCGTCGCGGCGAGGACCCGATCAGGCCCTTGGGCCGCGAGATTGCGCGAAAACAACTGCCTCGGCGGGGTGATTTCGCCCGGGAGCGAGAGATGGGCCGCGCCGCTCACCGCGCCGGATGGGTCGAGCGAGATCGCAATGATGCGCGTCACGCCGGACATCAACATCGCCACGACCGATCCGCCGCGCAGCGAGACCGCAGCTTCGATGCGCATGTCCGGCGCGGGGAGCGCCATCGTCGAGGCGGGGCCTGCGCTTCCACCGTCGATGAGGCGGACCACGAGCGAAGAGCCGGCGACATCGACGAGAATGGCGCTTCCCTCGGACGGGCCGGGGACGAGGCGGGCCGTGGATGGCGTCGAGGCGGGGCCAATCGCGAGCGATTGCACCTCGGGCAATGCGACGCCGGCCTCGCTCACGAGGGAAGCGCGCACTTCGAGCGCGGGCGGCTCCTCGCGGGCGGCGAGCGTGTGGAGGACGGCGCCCGCGGGCTCGATCGTGAGCCACGCCGATGCGGGCGGCGGTGCGGCGACGCTCGCGGTGGGCGTCGCGCCGAGGAGGCGATGGCGGCTTCCATAGCTCTCCTCCATCACGACCACGCCGGCCGGCGCGGGCAACACGCGCGCGCGGCCGTCGATCCAAGCCACGTGCACGCGATCGCCGAGATGCCGGCCGGCAGCCGTGGACGTGAGCGTGTGACTGGCAATCTCCCCGCCCTCCCCGCCTTCGTCGCCTTGAAGGATCACGACACGATGCGACCAAGGGTCCCAAGCAACGTCGCGATCGCCCGTTCCTTCCATGGCCGGCAATGGCTGGAGGACGGCGCCCGAAGCGCCGTCGACGAGGGCCGGTGCGCCGTCGAGCGTCCAAGCGATGACGTCCGGCGGCGGTGCCCACGACGCCGTCGAGGGAGCGCGCGTTGCGGTGGAATCCTGCGCGGAGGATCCCGCGGAATCGACGTCCGGGATGGGCGCGCAGGCGGGACCGAGGCAGAGATAGAGAGCCATCTTGATCATGTTCGCAATCCTCATGACTACGTATCGACCGGTGGCCTGCCGTAGTTGCGTGACCTCGTGAAATATTTCTTCCGAGCCTCGCGATCGACGCGGCCGCGTTCGGCGGCTCACCACGGAAACGCGCCGTCCGAGCGCCCCGATGCCAAGATGCGCGCGAGGTATGTGATGGATGCGACGACCGTGAAGCGCAGGCAGTTCCTGACCAGCGTGCTGGCCACGACGACCGTGATGGGCTGCCACGGACAAGTGACGGCGCCCGTGCCGGATCATGCGCCGCCTGCGGGCGATGCCTGGCAGGACGTGCGGTCGGCCTTCAATCTCTCGCCCGATTGGATTCATCTCGGGGGATTCCTTCTCGCGTCGCACCCGAAGCCGGTGCGTGAGGCCATCGAACGCCATCGGCGCGCGCTCGAGGACAATCCGGTGCTCTATCTCGAGGACCATGATCATGTCACCCCGGTCCGCGTCGCCGCGGCGGCGTACATGGGCGTTCAGCCGGACGAGATCGCGCTCACCGACAGCACGACGATGGGCCTCGCCACCCTCTACAACGGCCTTCCGCTGCGCGCGGGCGACGACGTGGTCACGACGGCGCACGATCACTATGCGACCCACGAGTCCCTGCGCCTCGCGGCCGAGCGAACGGGCGCGGTCGTGCGTCGCGTGCCGCTCTACGATCGCGCCGCCGCGGCGACCGCGCCCGCGATGACGGAGGCCATCGCGCGGGCCATCCGGCCGGAGACGCGCGTCGTGGCCATCACCTGGGTCCATTCGAGCACGGGTGTCCGCACGCCGGTTCGAGCCATCGCCGAGGTGGTCGCCCGCGCCAATGCGGGCCGCGATCCGAAGAGCCATGTCCTCCTGTGCGTGGACGGTGTGCACGGGTTCGGCGTCGAGAACGTGACCATGAGCGAGCTGGGCTGCGACTTCTTCGTGGCCGGCTGTCACAAATGGATCTTCGGCCCGCACGGTACGGGGCTGATCTGGGGAAAGGCCGAGAAATGGCGCCTCCTCCGGCCCACGATTCCTCAGTTCGGCCCCGAGGCCTACGGCGCTTGGATGAAGGGCACGCCACCCCCGCCGACGACGGCAGACATGATGACGCCCGGTGGATTCCACGCCTTCGAGCACCGTTGGGCGCTGGGCGAAGCCTTCGACTTCCACCGGACCATCGGCAAAGCCCGCGTGGCCGCGCGCATCCACGAGCTCAATCGCCAGTGCAAGGAGGGCCTCGCGGCCATGAAGCACGTCGTCTTGCACACGCCGCGCGCCGATGACATCTCGGCGGGCATCATCACGTTCGAGGTCCTTGGGATGGAACCGCGCGCCGTGGTGAAGCGGCTCGCGGCAGCGCGGGTGATCGCCACGACGACCCCTTATGCGACGAGCTATGCGCGGCTCGCGCCCGGGCTCATCAACACGCCTGAAGACGTCGAGGCGGCGCTGCGTGCGGTGCGCGCGCTCGGTTGAAGCCCCAGGAGAGGGCTGCGCGTCGTCTTTCTCGGTCTCGTTCTGCGGGGACTCGGTGATCGGGATGGGCTCTCGGCATCGTGATAGCCTCGGCGCGCCGATCGATCGTTGGAGGTCAAACGATGTCTTCGTTCTTCGCTTCACGCGCGCGCCGTGAGCCGGCGGCGCTCGTCTTCGCGGTGGTCTCCGCGCTCGTCGCCGCGTGCGGTGGCAAGGTGGTGGTCGACGTCGACGGCGCGGCCGGTGGCGGTCTGCCCGAGCCGACCACGGGCGTCGGTGCCAGCACGAGCAGCGGCACCGCCGGCGCGGGCGGCTGTGACGAGCTCGGCGCCATCCTCGAGAGCGCCGTCTTCGCGGCGCAGACCTGCAATCCCGTGCTGAGCGTCCAGCAGTGCAGCGGCAAGGTGGTGATCCACGATGGTTGCGGCTGCGAGCTCGCAGCCAACGAGACGAAACCGGGCGCCGCCATGGCGGCCATCTCGGCCTTCGACACCTGGGTCGCCGCCGGCTGCGGCCCGGTCCCGTGCCTGCTCTGCCCGCCGCCGCCTTCGAGCGAGCCGTGGTTCTGCAATCCCGCGACCAGCCAGTGCGACGTGGGTTTCTGAATCCACACACGCCGAGGCACGGATCGCAGAGAGGACGAAGAACGCACGCATGCAGTGATGCAGAGGCATGAAGTCGAAGCGCGGGTGCTCTCGCTGCAGCCGGGTGATTGCGCTCCTTCTCTCAGCCACACGCGCACGCATCATGAACGTCTGGTTTGCGCGTCGTCTCCGGGATACCTTCGGGCGCACATGGGAAAGCTGGTTGCGCTGATTCGAGGCATCAACGTCGGGCGCGCCAAGCGGATCGCCATGGCCGATCTGCGCGCGCTGGTCGAGAAGCTCGGGTACGGCGACGTCGTGACGTTGCTCAACAGCGGGAACGTCGTCTTCACCAGCAAGCGTGGGACGGCAGAGGACGCCGCGGCCCGCATCGAGCAAGGGCTCGGCAAAGAGATTGGCGTTCCCGCGCGCGTCATCGTCGTCACCGCGAACGAGGTGGCCGCCGTCATCGAGGAGAACCCGCTCGCCGACGTCGCCGACGATCCCTCGCGGCTGCTCGTCGCCGTGCTCGCGACCCCGGCCGATCGCGCGCGGCTCGCGCCGCTCGAAGCAGAGACGTGGGCCCCCGACGCGCTCGCGGTGCGCGGGCGGATTGCGTACTTGTGGTGTGCGCAGGGGATCTTGGAGAGCCGGCTCTCGGCGGCGTTCGGGAAGGCGCTGAAGGACGGCGCGACCACGCGCAACTGGGCCACGATGACGAAGCTCCATGCGCTCACCCGTGAAGCGAGCGCCGCCCCAAAGCCCGCGAGCGCTTCCAAGAAAGCCCCGAGCCCCTCGCCGCGACGGCGGTGAAGCGACGCTCCCGATCGTCGACGAATGCTCACGGAAGGCGAGCGTGAGAGCGCCTTCCCGACGAAGGCGTCCGAACTGGCATTCGCGATCAGCGCGTCCGGGCGCGCAGGCGTTGGAAATGACGCCGAGCGATCCCCGACGCCTCTGCGGCGCGCGTCACGACGCCGCCGTGCTCTGCCAAGATGGCCTCGAGGTACTGCCGCTCGAACGCCTCCACGACGACGGCGCGCGCCCGCGCGATGGGCAGCTTCTGCGCGACCACGCTGGCGATGAAGTCGGGCCCCGCGCTCGACGAGGGGCCTGTCGGGCTCGGCGATGACCGAGGCGGCATCGTGTCCTCCCCGAGCGCGACGAGCCGGGACACGGCGTTGCGAAGCTCCCGCACGTTGCCAGGCCAGGCCTCGTCTCTCCAGCGCGCGAGGATCTCCGATGGGATCGCGCCGTCGCCGCCCGCTTGCCGGTGGAAGTGCGCGGCGAGCAGCGGGATGTCCTCGGCTCGGGCGCGCAGCGGCGGCAGCTCGATGCGCGCCACGGCGAGCCGGTGGAAGAGATCGTCGCGGAACCGGCCGGCCTGTACCTCGCGATCGAGGTCACGCCGCGTAGCGCTCATGATGCGAACGTCGACGCGCTTCCAGCCGTCACCCCCGACGCGCCGGACCTCTCCGCGCTCGATCGCCCGGAGGAGCTTCGATTGCAGGGGAAGATCGAGATCGCCGATCTCGTCGATGAACAGCGTGCCGCCCTCGGCCTGCTCGAAGACCCCTTTGCGCGCCGCGGTCGCGCCGGTGAAGCTCCCGCGCTCGTGGCCGAAGAGCTCGCTCTCCAGGAGGCTCGCCGGAACCGCGGTGCAGTCGAAGACGACGAAGGGCGCGCTCGCGAGCGGTCCTTCCTCGTGGAGCGCCTCGGCGAGCACCTCCTTGCCCGTCCCGGTCTCGCCCTCGATGAGCACCGGAACCCGGCTCGCAGCGAGCCGCGCACAATGCGGGTAAAGCCTGCGCATGACGCGGCTCTCGCCGAGCAGCCGCCCGAAGCGCGTCGCGTAGGGCACGGCAGGGTTCTCCCCCGCCGGGGAGTGCGTGACCGAGAGCTTCGTGGAGCCCACCGTGAGCGTCTCGCCTCCACGCAGGAACGCCTCGCGAATGGCGATGCCCTCGACCGTGGTCCCGTTGCTCGATCCGAGATCGGTGACGCGGAGCCGCGCGCCGATGATCTCGATGGCGCAGTGCCGGCGCGACGCGGTGGGATCATCGAGGATCAGGTCGCACGACGAAGACTTGCCGATGAGGAGGCGGCGCGGCGCGGAGCCGTCGATCACGAGCCGGCGCGCGGGATCTTGCGCGAGCGCGATGGTGAACGTCCCGCGCGGTGGATCACCCACACGGTCGCGGAGGACTGTGGTCACCGAGGCGTCGAACGCGGCTTCGGAACGAGCAGGTCGATCGGCCATCCGTCGCTTGATTCTACTTCAAGAACAGGGTGCGAAAGCGCTCGAAAACGCTTACCATCCGGCGCGTGTCGGCCCCGCTCCCCGCGGCGAAACGGACGGAGGTCCGTGCTCTCGGCCGGTACGCCTTGCTCGAAGAGATCGCCAGCGGCGGCATGGCGACGGTGTACCTCGGCCGGCTCATGGGCCCCGCGCGCTTCGGCCGCATGGTCGCGATCAAGCGGCTCCACGATCACCTCGCGCGCGACGAGGAGCTCGTGTCGATGCTGCTCGACGAGGCGCGCATGGCCGGGCGCATCCAGCACCCGAACGTCGTGGCCATGCTCGACGTGGTGACGCTCGAGGAGCGAGTGCTCCTCGTGATGGAATACGTCGAAGGCGAGACGCTCCACCGGCTCCAGAAGCTGGTGATGGAGCGCCGGTCGAGGATCCCGCCGCCCATCGCGAGCGCGGTGATCATCGACATGCTGCGCGGGCTGCACGCCGCTCACGAGGCGAAGGACGAGCGCGGGGGACCACTGAGCCTCATCCACCGAGACGTCACGCCGCACAACATCATGCTTCGTCGCGACGGGACGTCGCTCGTCGTCGACTTCGGCATCGCGAAGGCCGCCGGCCAGATGCACACGACCGAAGAGGGCAAGATCAAGGGCAAGCTGCCGTACATGGCGCCCGAGCAGGTCCGCGGCGATCCGCTCACGCGTCGCGTGGACATCTATGCCGCCGGGGCCGTGCTCTGGGAGGCGCTCGTGGGCGAGCGATTCGTGCGCGGCGCGAGCGAGGGCGAGGTGCTCGAGCGGTTGTTGTTCGGCAAGGCGGATCCGCCGAGCAAACACGCGCCGGACATCCCGAGCGCGGTCGACGCCCTCGTCCTCCGGGCCCTCGCGCGCGATCCCGCAGAGCGCTTCGGCACCGCCGCCGAAATGGCACGCGCGCTCGAGGACGCGATGCGACCGGCGCTCCCTTCGCGCGTCGCGGAGTGGCTGGAGGACCTCGCCGGTGAAGCATTGAGCGAGCGCTCGCGACGGGTGGCGGAGCTCGAGCGGGCGCTCGTCGCCGTCGACGTCGACGGTAGGGACGATGAGGCCATCGAGCCCCCGAGGCTCGCGGGAACGGCCGTCGCCGCGTCACCGATCGCGGCGGCGAGCGCCGCGTCCGAGCCGAGCGACACGTCCTCTCGACGAGCTCCCGCGGCCCCCAAGAGCGCAAACGCGCTCCGCTTCGGGGGCGTGGCCGCGGCGACGCTCGTCGTGGGCGGCACCCTGGCCGCGCTCCTCGCCATGCGCTCGCCGGACACGCGCTCGTCGGACGTAAAGCCTGCTCCACCTGCGGTGTCTTCGCCGGCGTTCTCCGTTCCGATGACCGCAGCGCCGTCCGCGGTCGCGTCGCCGCCGCCCAGCCCGGCCGGCGAGGTGCCGAGCGCGACGAGCACCGTCCAGCCCGTCGCCGTCAAACCGCCCTCGAAGAACGCGGTCACCGCTCCGCAGCGTGTCGCAAAGAAGAAGTGCGAGCCCGTCACGATCGATGCGACCGGAAGGAAGCGCTATCACCCCGAGTGCATGGATGATGGGCCCTAGAATGCCTCTCCGAGTCTCGCGTCGCCAACCGACGTGGCCCCTCCCGCAGCGGGCCCGAGCCCGCTTTCACCCTCGCGCTTCGCTCGGCTCGCGCCTCCTCGGCCGACTCGGTCCCCTCTCGTTCGGCGTTCTCGGGGCGGTGGCGGTGGTGCTCGCGCCCTCCGCTGCACGTGCGGGTGACAAGCTCGCGTGCGTGGCCGCGGTGGAGGCGGCGCAGACACTTCGTTCCGAGGGCAAGCTCAAGGCTGCCCGCGAAGACTTCATCCGCTGCGCGCAGACGACGTGCCCGAAGATCGTGCGTGACGACTGCGCGGCCGGGCTGCGCGAGGTGGAGAGCGAGCTGCCGAGCATCGTGGTCCGCGCGCGCGACGGCGACGGCAACGATCTGCTCGACGTGCACGTCGACGCCGGCGCGACACGGCTCGCGGATCACCTCGAAGGCCAGGCCCTCACGCTCGATCCGGGCGCCGTCAAGCTGCGCCTCGACGCCGGTGGCTTCTCTCCGAAAGAGGTTCAGCTCGTGATCGCCCGCGGCGAGAAGATGCGCACGGTGATCGTCCTGCTGGAGCGCGCGCCGGCCACGCCCACCTCGGCGCGCGTAACTCCGCGCGCCGAGGTGTCGTCCCCGGCGCCGTGGATCCTGCTCGGCGTGGGCGCCGTGTCGCTCGGTGCGTTCGGCGTGCTCCAGGGCGTTGCGCAGTCCGAATACGCGGACATCAAGGCCGGCTGCGGCGTCACGCGCTCGTGCACCGAGGACACCGTCGCGCCGACGCGGTCGAAGTTCATCGCCTCCGGCGTGGCGATGGGCGTGGGTCTCGCCTCGATCGCCGCCGCCGCGACCCTCTGGATCGTGTCGAGCTCGCCGCACAAGACCGGCGCGGCGGCCCGCACGGGGCTCGCCATCTCACCGACCGGCGTCGCGCTCCACGGAAGCTTCTGAGCCCAGCTCCCCGACGCTCACCGATCCTCGATCAGCGCTGGATCGGTAAGCGCGGAGTTTGGGGCCGCTTGCGGCCCCAACGTGCTCAGCGCCGGCTCATCCGGCGCGGGGTTTGGGGCCGCTTGCGGCCCCATCGAGATCAAGGCCGGGCCTGGGCAAGCAGCCAATCCCAAACATTCTGATCCTTGTACACGGAATCCCAGATGAAGTGACCGTCCAGCGGATAGAGCGTGAGGTGCGCAGGATACGACGCCGGCGCGTTGTTCCCATCGACGCTCGTCTGCCCCGGGATCCACTCCCAATTGTGGGTCGCGGGGCGGTAGAAGGACGTGTACCAAGCCGTGGTTCCGGTCTGATACGTATTCTTCACACCCGTGTTCGCGCCGAGCGCGTGGCCGATGGCGTCGAACCACGCGACGTCGCCGCCCTCGTTCAGGGTCGTGTCCTTGAGGCCGTGGAACGACCACACCGCCACGCCCTGGTTGACGAGCTTCGCCCCGTCGGCATCCGTCGCCCCATAATACCCAGCGCACGCGGTGACGATGCCTGCGAGCTTCTCCGGAAAGAGCTGCGCGTACGCCCAAGTCCCGCCCCCGCCGAGGCTCAGGCCCGTCATGTACACCCGCTTGGGATCGACTTTGAGGGTCTGCTTGATGTGATCGACGAACGGATTCATGTAGTACTGCTGCTCCCAACTCCCCCAGCTCCCATTCGTCTGCGGGGAGATGAGGATGAACGGATACTGTTTACCCTCCGTGTCGATGTAGTGCTGAGGCCCGTTTGCCCGCACCTTGTAAAGCTGGCTCGCGGAGCCATTGCCGGTCTGTCCCTGGCCGTGGAGGAAGAAGACCACCGGCCAATTCGCGCTCCCGTCATAGCCGGGCGGGAGATACTTCACGTAGCCATAGTAACCGGGCGTCGAAGACGACGCGTAGACCTCGGTCGTCGTGCCATTGCCGCTCGGCGCCGCGTTCACGATCACCGACTTCGTCGCAGAGGCGGTCGCGCCGTCGTCATCGGTCACCGTCAGCTTGAACGAGTACGTACCGGCGACGAGCCCCGACGCCGTCGCCGTCGCGGTGCCCGCGCCCTGGAGCGATGCGGTGCTCGGTCCCGAGATCTGAGACCACTGATACGATGCGATGGTCCCATCCGGATCGCTCGCCGTGCCGCTCAAGCTCACGGACGCGACCGGCAGCGTGATCGTTTGGCTGCTCCCCACCGAGACCGTGGGAGGCTGATTGGGCGGAGGAGTTCCCCCCGCCGGATATCCGTAGACGAGGATCTCGTTGACGCCCGCGAACATCCCCCTGGAGAATCGGATGTACCGAGTCTGCTCGCCGACGGAGAAGATCTTCCAGCTCTGCCAACCGTCGCTCGAGTCCGACACTTCATTGGTCCACGCGCCGGGAGCACCGATGTCGAAATACACCGGGCCGGTGTTGAAGGTGTCGAAATAGGCCAGGTGCGTGACGACGTAGGTGTCCCCGAGATCGATGTAGAAGCCGGCCGGGTAGTCCGCGGCGACCCAGCTTTGGTCACCCCAGCTCGTGACCGGCGCCCCCGCCGTGCCGAAGACGGGATCGCCGGCGAGGCTCTGCTCATCGAACAGCGTCTGGTAGTTGCCCTGCGGGGGGTGGGCAGGGTCCACATGGACCATCGATGGGACAATCGTAATCTTCTGGCTCACGAGGTTGTCGGAGCTCTGCTCCGTATTCTCGTCCAGACCGCGAGGGCCCAAGCAGCCAATCATGGCAGAGCAGACGACCGCACCGAGCGCGACGGGACGCTTCATTCGAGCACTCCTTTTCCGAAGTTTCCGCGAGGGGTGCCGGACATGACAGCAACGCATGTGCCACGCGTGGACGTGCGATGAATCGGGGATCTACGCCATTCTACAGAGGCCCTTTGCGAGGCCCGCGCCGCGGGAGGTCGCGGCCGCAACCCAACGAGACGACAGTGACGATTGCGTCCAACCGTGTGTTCTCCCCCGTTTCCCACATCATCGAAGGCTGCGACGCCGGACGTCGCGGCCGCGGTGTCGCGCGTCGCGGCCTGCCCACTCACCAGCAGCAGCGAATTCCGGTGAACTCCGTCTTCTTGCCGCGGGGGTATACCGAGCCGATCTCCGCGTACGCGCACGACGTGTATTGGAGGTCGAGCAGATAGGCGCCGCCGCGGGGGTAGCAGGTGTCCGTGGCGAAGGTCGAGGTCGACCCGTCCGTGCAGTTGTCCTCGTGCTCCTGCACATTGCCATTCATGTTGTAGACCGGCCCATCGGGCCAGGCGGCGGCGCAGGACGACGGCTCGGTGACATCCGTCGTGTTGAAGGGGTTCGGGTCTCCTCCTTCACCCTGGTTGCAGCGGCCGGCGATCGGTGTGTCGGAGCCATAGCCGAAGCGTCGCCCCTCCGGCCCGCCGCACGCTCGGAACCACTCTCCGGTTCGGCTCCAGCTCGACTCGGTCGTGTCGATGTGCCGATTCGTGGGCTGCTCCGAGCCGCACAGGCGCTTGCCGGCCCAGTGGCAGAAGATGGCGGCGTCGCACCAATCGATGCCCATGACCGGCCGGTTCTCCTGCTTCCTGTCGTCGAAATGTGGCCAGATATAATCGCTGCCCTGGCCATTCGTCCCGATTCCGAGCGGACGAAACGCTTCTCGTTCATTCGCCTTCCAGTCGCACTGGTCGGGGAAGAACGATGCGCTCAGCGGAAAGGCGGCCCCCTCGTAGAACGAGCGATACTGACCGACGCTGACCTCCGTCGCGTCGATGCAGAAGGTGGGAGCCCCGCTGGAAGGGACGATACGAACGCCGGCAGGCCCGCCCATCCCGGCCGTGAGATCGCACGACTCATCGCACCCCTCGGTGCATGGAGTCACGTCATCGAACGATGGAAAGAGGCAGCCCGAAGCCTGCGCCGAGACGCACAGCGCAAGCCCCGTGAGCACTCGACCGAGAAAGGCGATCGACCTCGAGATCCCATGGGCCGTTTCGCTGGAATGCAGACAGCGTGTCGGGGGCCTCCGGTCGGAGGAGCCTTTGCGGAGACGGATCATCAGATTTCGTATGGCGTGCTCTCGCTCGCGGCGTAGAACGCCGGAGAGCACAGCGGAAACGACGGCAGAGGTCAAGGGGACATCCAGGCTCGCCGCGACGCGCGCGGCCCCGGATGCGACGTCGCGCGTCGCACCCCGAGGAGAGGTTGAAAAGCAGCGGGCGTCGACGATGCGAACGCGGATCCATCGCCTCGTGTCGAAACGGCCGCGACGTCGCGCGTCGCAGGGCCGGCGGCGGGCGCGGCGCTGCCCCGATGCGCGTTCGTGGCACATGCGTTGCTGTCGGCGGAGGCCATGCCAGGCACCACGCCGCCTGGCCAACGCTGAATCGTGAGGAGCTCTTTCCATGAAGAAGTGGTTCGTGTCCGCTCCCTTGATGGCCTGTATCGGATTCGTCGTGATGGCCGGGTGTGTCGCGCCCTCGGAGCCCGACGACGATGATCTCGTGACCGCGTCGACCGCGGAGATGAAGGCCCACTATCGCACGCTGCCCCCGGCGGAGCAGCAGACGCTGTGGCGCGCGCGGCTCGGGCAGCAGCTCGCGAGCGACGAGCTGACCCCGGCGCAGCGCGAGGTCGTCGCCGACCTCCGCGCGAACCTGGAGGCGGCGATGGGCCCCGAGGCCGAAAAATACGAGGCTCGTCTCCGCGCGGTGATGAGCGAAGCCGAGATGGAGAAGATCGTGAGCACGCTGGAGCTGCGCGTCCCTCGCGCGACGAGGCCGACGCTCCAGCCGCAGAGCGCCCCCGCCGACTGCTCGAACCGATGGGGATGCAGCAACACCTGCTCGTGCCAAACGGACCAGGGGCCCATCGGCGACCCCGTCTATTGGTGCTACCAATCCACCTGCACCACGAGCTGCGCGCAGACGTCGAGCGGGTGCGGCTGGTTCTGGACACAGTCGTGCAACAACATCTCCGGCGGGGGGGAGGTGTCGGGCTGCGCCGGCGAGCCCTGAGCTGAGCTCGATTCGAGGGAGCCATTCGGGACGCGCGCCCGCGCTCTCCGGCTCTCCTGCTCTCCTGCCCGAGACGTCGTTGATGTGACGCCGCGCGGCGGCCCCGAAGTCCGGTCACGTTCGACCGGACTTCGGGTGATCCGCACGAAGAGCGCCGCGTATCCGCAGGCCAGAGACGGGAGACTCCGTTTGACGCTCTACGGGTTATCGCAGGAGCTCGGGTACGTCTCCGTCCCCATGCCGGTGCAGGACTGGGTCCACAGGAAGCCACAGCCGCTGCTGGTCGTCGTGCAGTTGCTGGTGCACGTCAGCTTGTGACAGTAGTACCCGAACTCGTAGCTCACGGTGCAGCTACAGGTGTTGTCACAATCCCAACGATCGTTGCAATTGCCCGGGGCCATCGCCTGCGGTGCCTCCGCGACGTGCTCGCTTCCCGAGAGGAGCGCCGGAGCTTCCACCTGCGCGACGACGCGCCTGTCGCCGAGCCTGCCGACGATCCGACGCATCTCCTTCTCGGTCATGACGGCGCGGAGGCGCGCCTCGTATGCATCGACGCTCGGACCGATCGCCTCGCCCAGGTGGTCGCGCAGATCGCGCACCGCGCTGGCCTGCGCGGGGCTCAAGCGTCCGCTCGCGAGGTGACGCGTCAGTTGTTCGTCCCAAAGCTCGATCTGCTGGGCGCGATCGAGATCACGATAGGCCGCCTGCGCCTGCGAGACCGTCATCGACTCGAACCTCGCGAGCTCGGACCGAGCCTCTCCCGACTCCTCTGCTGCGTTGCACGCGGTGACGGTCAACACGAGACCGCCCATGGCCAGACTCAAGACGTTCTTCAATGGATCATTCCTCGTTGGGGGGACACCGCGCCAACAGCAACGCATGTGCCGCGAGCGTTCCCCGGGCGCGCCTGCGCCGCGCCTCAACCCTCGCGACGCGCGACGTCGCGGCCTCGTCGACATGAAACGATGACGTCATGCTCGCAGCGTCGTTCGTTGTCGCGTTCCTGCCGCTCCTCGCGATGCGACGCACGAGGTCGCGCCCGCGGCCGCGCGCGTCGCGCAGGCCTGGGGCCAAGGACATCCCACGCACGCGCGCGCCAGGGCCTGCACCCAAGCATCATCCGCGAGGCGCGACGAGGGGTGTCGGTCCAAGGGTGATCGCGCCGCGCAAACGCTCGTTGCACGCCCATCGAACACGGACGGCGCGAGACTCCCCTCTCTCGTCGGGCGGCGAGCTGCTCGTCGGGTGGAAGCGCGCGCGCACGTCGCCGAGCTCGGCGAGGATCCGTGCTGCGTGAGCTGCGCGACCTCGTGCTCGGTGCTTGCAGTCGGGAGGGCGAGCGCCTCGCCCATGCGGACGAGCGCTCCTTCGGCGTTCGCCTCGGCACGCGCGAGACCGGCGACGATCGGCGCTGCGGCGGGGCGCGGGCGGTCACGTCGACGAGCGTATGGGCGACGTTCCAGGAAGTGCCTACCGAGAGAGGCTCTCCCTCAAGGGAAGCCGTGCGAGCCGAGGCCCTCTTCGGGCGCACAGACGCAGGCGCCGTCGGTCTGGCTGCAAGAGCACTGTTTGGACACGCACTCTCCGTCGCGCGCGCAGACCTCCCCTTGCACCTTGGTCAGCGTGCAGCGGCCGCGCAGACAGCCATTCAGGTCGCAGCTGGATGGCTGGCAGTAATTGCCCGGATAGACCGCGCAGTCCGCGTCCTGGTCACAGACCACGTCCGAGCCGCACGCCGCCGTGCCCTCCGGCGCCGGCTCTGTCGCACAAAGCAACGCATGCGGGTCCGCGTCGAGCGGAGCGATCTGGCCGGTCGCGGGCGCCGAACAAGCCGCGAGCGCGAGAAACAGCGGCGAAACGAAGCGATACATGGCGTTCGTCCTTTCCGGCTCGGGCCGCCGCCTAGGGCGAACCCCGAGCCACCGCAAAGGGCGTCGTCATGCAGAGCGGAGAGCATGCCGTTTCGCTTTTGTGCGCGGGACGCCTTGGAAACGGCGTTCCGCTGTCGTTGCGCTCCGTTCGTGCGCCGATTCTCTGCCCGGACGGGACCAAGCCCGCTTACGATGGGAAGACACGCGCGGGGCGCACCGCCGCACCGCCATCGCTTCCGGCCCGCTCTGTCCGGGCCGCAGAGAGACCCCGATGGGATCCTTGTTTCGATCACGTTGCTCTGCCGGCGCCTTGGCCGGCGCCCTCGTCCTGGCCGGCGCCACGGCGCGCGCACAGGGCCTGCCGTTGGATCGGTTCGAGCCGGCGCCAGCCGGTGACCGGATGTTCGGCGTGCCTTCGCCCTTCGTGGCGGGGCACCTCACGCCGCACGCCGGGCTGCTCCTCGAGTACGCGCACAACCCCCTGGTGCTGAGCCGAATCAACAACGGCGAGAACGTCGGCACCGTCCTGTCGAGCCAGATGTTCCTGCACGTGAACGCGTCGTTCGCGCTGTGGAACCGGCTCTCGATCAACCTCGATCTGCCGATCGCGCTGCTCCAGGCGGGCGACAGCCCGTCGGCCGGCGGCTCGACGTTCCCCTCGCCGAACAAGGCGCAGGTCGGTGATCTGCGCGCCGGTCTGCGCGTGCGCCTCTTCGGCGATTACCACGACGCCTTCCAGCTCGGCCTCGGCGGCTACGTGTACATCCCCACGGGGCCATCGGATGGGTACGTGGGCACGGGCAAGGTGCGCGGCGCCGCGCATCTCCTCCTCGGCGGCCGCACCGATCGCATCGTGTGGTCGCTCGCCGCCGGGCCGCAGATCTCGGGCACCACGACGTTCAGCGGCGTGACCCAAGGCACCATGATCAACGCGGGCTTCGGCCTCGGCGTGCTCCTCGGCGAGAAGCGTCACTTCCAGATCGGGCCCGAGGCCTATGCCTCGTTCACCGTGGTGAAGGACGCGCAGGCCACGAGCGACGCGCTCCGGCGCACGGCCAACGTCGAGGTCCTCCTCGACGCGCGTTACCGCGTCATCGACGATCTCGAGCTCGCCCTCGGCGCCGGCCCCGGCCTCACCGCCGGCGTAGGCACGCCGGATTTCCGCGGCGTGTTCATGATCGCGTACACGCCCGAGCAGAAGAAGGTCGTGACCCCCGGTGATCGCGACGGCGACGGCATCCTCGACAACGTCGACGCGTGCCCCGATCTCAAGGGCATCCCCAGCGAGGATCCGAAGAAGAACGGCTGTCCGCCGCCGGCCGAGGATCGCGACGGCGACGGCATCCTCGACAAGGACGACGCCTGCCCCGACGTGAAGGGCATTCCGAGCGACGATCCGAAGAAGCACGGCTGCCCGCCGCCTCCGCTCGACACCGACGGCGACGGCATCCCCGACACCGCGGACGCGTGCCCGCTCGTGAAGGGCCCGTCCGATCCGGACCCGAAGAAGAACGGCTGCCCCGACACCGACGGCGACGGCATCATCGACGCGGAAGACGCGTGCCGCGACGTCAAGGGCCCGCCCAACCCGGATCCGAAGAAGAACGGCTGCCCCGACACCGACGGCGACGGCATCGTCGATCCGCTCGACGCCTGCCCGACCGAGGCCGGCCCGCCGGATCCCAACCCGAAGAAGAACGGCTGCCCGGTCGTCCACGTCACCGAGGGGGAGATCGTCATCCTCGAGCAGGTGCAGTTCGACACCGGCAAGTCGACCATCAAACCCATCTCGAACGAGCTGCTCGACAAGGTGGCCGCGGTCTTCAAGGCCCACGCCGAGATCATCAAGGTCGAGGTCCAGGGCCACACGGACAACAAGGGCATCAAGTTCGCGAACAAACAGCTCTCGCAGGCGCGCGCGGACGCGGTGCTGAAGGCCCTCGTCAAGCGCGGCATCGAGAAGAAGCGCCTCGTGGCCAAGGGCTACGGGCAGGACGTGCCCATCGCCGACAACGCGAACGAGGCCGGCCGTCAGGAGAACCGTCGCGTGCAGTTCAAGATCGTCGAAAAGAAGCCGAAGGCGAAGCCCTGAGGTCGGGAGGAACAACCATGAGAACGAGAAGCAGCATCCTCGTCGCCACCGCCCTCCTCGGGGCTCTCGCCGGCACCGCGCACGCGGCGCCCGCGCTGCGCATCCAGGTGGATCAGCACGGCGACTTCACGATGATCGGCAACACGCTCGGGTACGAGTGCGCCGCCGGCACGCCCGCCCCCGTGGTGGGCACGGTCGCCGCCAACGCGTGCAGCGGCCAGAGCACCAACAACCAGAACGACTCCTCGCCGGATCTCTTCTGGCAGAGCGACAACCCCGCCAACGGCGCCACGGCGAGCGCGGCCATCACGTCCGCGCAGGCCCGGAGCACCGCGGTGCTCGCGGTGCCCGCCGGCGCGACGGTGACGCACGCGTTCCTCTACTGGGCCGGCCAGAACACCACCAACGTGGCGACGACGCAGGTGACGCTCGATCGCGTGGGTGGGTTCTCCCAGCAGGTGACGGCGCTCCAGACGTTCCTGCCCAACACCAACAACACCTACCAGGCGGTCGCCGACATCACCGCGCTGGTGCAGGCGAACGGCAACGGCGCCTACCGCGTGAGCGGCATCGCGCCCTCCACCTTCTACAACGTCAACAACAACAACCTGTTCGGCGGCTGGTCGATGGTCGTCCTCTACCAGCGCGCCGCCGACCCGCTGCGCAACCTGGCCATCTTCGACGGCCTCGACGTGGTGAGCACCAACAACAACCAGACGGCCACGCTGAACGGCTTCCTGGTCCCGACGGTGGGTTTCACCGGGAAGCTCGGCGTCATCGCCTACGAAGGCGACAACAGCATCACCGGGGACAACCTGTTCTTCAACGGGGGCGTGGCACTCAGCGACGCGCAGAACCCGCTGGACAACTTCTTCAACGGCACCCGCTCGAACCTGGGCGCGCCGGTGAGCGTGGCCGGCGATCTCCCGCAGCTCACCGGCGGGGCGCAGAGCATGGCCGGCATGGACCTCGACATCGTCGACGTCACCGCCAAGCTTCTCGGCGGGCAGACCTCGGCGACGGTGCAGGCGACGTCGACCGGCGACACGTATTACCTGGGCGCGTTCATCACCTCGATCTCGACGTTCAAGCCCGACTTCAACACGTCGACGAAGACGGTGACCGACGTGAACGGCGGGTCCCTGCTCGCGGGGGACATCCTCCAGTACACCATCAACGTGGTGAACACGGGCAACGACACCTCGATCAACACGGTGCTCGTCGACGCGCTGCCCCAGGGCGTCACCTACGTGCCGGGGACGATCTCCATCACGTCGGGCCCGAACAACGGCGCGAAGACGGACGCGACGGGCGACGATCAGGCCGACTACAACGCGGCGGCGCGCACCATCACGGTGCGGCTCGGCACCGGCGCCAACGCCGTCACCGGCGGCACGCTCCCCGTCAACGGGACGAGCGTGGTGACGTTCCAGGTCAAGGTGAACGCCGGCTTCTCCGGCAGCCTCCAGAACCAGGCGAACATCAGCGCAGGCGGCCTCCTCGGTGCGCCCAACGCCACCACGCCCACCGACGGCAACGGCCCCGTGGCCGGCTCTCCGCCCACCACCGTCATCGTCGACGAGTGCGACTCCAACGCGGGCTGCGGCGTGCCCACGCCGGTCTGCGACACGACCGCGTCCCCCAAGGTCTGCGTGGCGTGCCTCGCGGACAGCGACTGCGGCGGCGTCATGAGCGGCAAGGTCTGCGACCCGACGCACGCCTGCATCGACGGCTGCCACGCCACCGGCAACGGCTGCCCGAACACGCTGTTCTGCACCTCGAGCGACGCGACCATCGGCCAGTGCGTCGAGTGCCTCGGCGACTCGGACTGCGGCGGCCCGAACAGCGGCAAGGTCTGTGATCCCACCACGGACAAGTGCATCGACGGCTGCCACCCCACCGGCAACCTCTGCCCCGCCGGCGACGCGTGCACCTCGACCGACGCGACCATCGGCCAGTGCGTCGACTGCGTGCAGGACTCGGACTGCGGCGGCGCGATGAGCGGCAAGGTCTGCGACACGACCAAGAACACCTGCATCGACGGCTGCCACCCCACCGGCAACGGCTGCCCCAACGGTCAGGAGTGCACGTCGACGGACGCGACCATCGGCATCTGCGTCGAGTGCACCCAGGACGCGGACTGCGGCGGCCCCGGCAGCGGCAAGGTCTGCGACACGGGCACGAGCAAGTGCGTCGACGGTTGCAAGGGCACCATCGAGGGCAACTGCCCGCAGGGTGAGATCTGCACCTCGAACGACAACACCATCGGCCAGTGCGTCGAGTGCCTCACCGACACGAACTGCGGCGACGCGAACAGCGGCAAGGTCTGCGACACGACGACCAACACCTGCGTCGACGGCTGCCACACGCCGGGCAACGGCTGCCCCGACGGCCTGACCTGCACCTCGAACGACGCGACCATCGGCATCTGCGCCGAGTGCCTCACGGACACCAACTGCGGTGACGCCACGAGCGGCAAGGTCTGCGACGACACCACGAAGAAGTGCATCGACGGCTGCCGCGGCAAGGACGGCAACGGCTGCGCCGCGGACAAGCACTGCACCTCGACCGACGCGACCATCGGCCAGTGCGTGACCTGCGTGCAGGACTCGGACTGCGGCGGCCCGAACAGCGGCAAGGTCTGCGACGAGACGACGCACACCTGCAACAACGGCTGCCGCGGCAACGGCGGCAACACCTGCCCGAACGGCCAGACCTGCTCCTCCACCACCAACGTCGTCGGCACCTGCACCGGCGGCACGGGCGGCGGTGGCGGCGGCACGGGCGGTGATGCCGACGGCATCGTCCCCGAAGGCAACGGCATCCTCTGCGCGGCGAGCCCGCGCTCCGGCGACGACACCAGCGCCGGTTGGCTCTTCGGCGCTGCGCTGGCCGCCCTGGCCAGCATGCGCCGCCGCCGTCGCTGATCCCTCCCCCGACCGGACGAGGCAGCGCTCCCCGCGCGCCTCGTCCGGTGCTCTCGAATCCCCCTCACATCGAGGCTTCTCCCCTTCCCGGCCGTGATGGCTTGCCGGCAAGGCACTTGCGACCGCAAACGGTCGCGAAGCCTTCCCGGCAAGGCACCCGCAACCGCAAACGGTCAAGGGAGGCTTGCCGGCAAGGCACCTTCAACCGAAAACGGTCATGGGAGGCTTGCCGGCAAGGCTCCACCAACCGCAAACGGTCATGGGAGCCTTCCCCGCAAGGCAACGGCGACCGCAAACGCTCACGGGAGGCCTTCCCGGCAAGGCAACGGCGACCGCAAACGGTCATAGGAAGCTTGCCGGCAAGGCACCAGCTACCGAGATCGGTCATCGAGCCTTGCCGGCAAGGCACCAGCGACCGAGATCGGTCATCGAGCCTTGCCGGCAAGGCAACGGGAACCGAAGGCGCCGGCCGCAGCGCGCGGTTCGTATCGAGCTCGACCGATCCTCATCACCCACACTGGTGACTACATCGTGAAACCGTCCCATCGCATCACCATCGCCGGTGATGCGATGGCGAGATGGGCCATGCCATCATCCACGTTGCAGCGGGCGAGCCGAGCGCAGAGCGGGCGGGCTCCTCTGCTCTATGGAGTGCGCGTGGAGGGTCGGTGCGCGGGCGTGTGGTATCGCGACGGGCATGTCTCCGCGCGCGTGGACCGGCCTCGTCTTGGCCTCGAGCCTGCTCGCTGCGACGCCGGCGGAAGCCGCGCAGCCGAAGCCGGCCCCGGCGATCCTCGTGCCTGCACCCGCGCCTGCGCCCGCGCCCGCAGCCCCGGCCGTGCCGGTCGCGGCCGACTCGCCGCGGGCTTCGGTGCAGCACTTCTTCGACCTGTGCCGGGTGGGCGAGTGGGCCGAGGCCGCCGGCTATCTCGATCTGTCGGAGGCGCAGAGGCCCGACGGCGCGCAGCTCGCGCGGCGGCTCAAGGCCGTGCTCGACCGGCAGCTCTGGATCGACATCGAGAAAATCTCGCCGCATCCGCTGGGTGATCACGTCGACAAGCTCCCTGTCGGGATCGAGGAGATCGGGAGCATCCCCGGCCCGAGCGGGCCGGCGCCCGTGCGCCTCGTGCGGCGCGCGCACCCCGAAGGCGCGCGCTGGATCTTCTCGCGGGCCACGGTCGATCACATCGACGAGTGGTACGGCCGCTTGAGCGATCGTTGGATCCAGGATCACCTGCCCGAGCGCCTCCTGCGCACGGGCCCGCGCGCGCTCCAGTATTGGCAGTGGATCGCGCTCCCCATCCTCTTCGTCCTCGCGCTCCTCGCGGGCAAGCTGCTCGGTTGGGGCACGCGCGTGGTGATGGGGCGCATCATGGCGCGCGCCCGGCCCTCGTGGAACGCCGCGCGCCTCCGGCGTCTCCGCGGTCCGCTCGCGATGCTCTGGGCCCTCGGCGTCGTGTACCTCGCCCTCCCGAGCCTCGCGCTCTATCCGCCGGCGCAGTCCTTCATGCGCAGCGTCCTCCACGCGGGCGCGTTCGTCGCGCTGTTTTGGCTCGTCGAGCGCGGCATCGACGTCGCCGCGGCGCGCGTGCTCGGGCTACCCTCGACCAAGGTCAACTCCGCCGCGCGATCCCTCGTGCCGCTCGGCGCGCGCGCGCTCAAGGCCGCGGTCGTCGTCGCGGCCGTCATCGCCACGCTCTCGGTGCTCGGCTATCCGGCCACGAGCCTGATCGCCGGCCTCGGCATCGGCGGCGTGGCCATCGCGCTGGCCGCGCAGAAGACGGTGGAGAACCTCTTCGGTTCACTCTCCATCGGCATCGATCAGCCTTTCCGCATCGGCGACTCCATCACCGTCGACGGCCTCACGGGCACGGTGGAGTCCATCGGCCTCCGCTCCACGCGCATTCGCACGCTCGATCGCACGCTGGTGACGATCCCCAACGGCAAGCTCGCCGACATGCGCATCGAGTCGTTCGCCGCGCGCGATCGCATGAAGTTCGCCTGCGTGCTCTCGCTCGATCGCAGCGCCGGCCCCGGCACGGTGCGCGAGCTGGTCGAGAGCGTGAGATCCATGCTCAAGGCCCAACCGAAGATCTGGTCCGACGTGAACGTGTCCCTCGCCAAGATCCGCGACGAGGCCTTCGACGTCGAGGTGCTGGCCTGGTTTCAGACCACCTCACCCGATGAATACCTGAGGCTCAGGCAAGAGACGTTGCTAGGCCTGCTCGCGACGGTCGAGCAGGCCGGTATCAAGCTCAAGGCGCCGCTCGCAGCGACCAACGCCTGAGCACCGCTTGGACTCACGCGTGGAGCGATGGCCCGAAGAGGCGGAGACGCCTCAAAGCAGCTCGCAGTCCTGGAGCAGCACGTTGAGCAGCATCCCTTGCACCTTGCCGCGCACGATGACGTGACGGCCTTTGCTCAGGCTGCTGGCGCGCGACATCTGATCGGGCTTGAGCAGACACTGTACCTGGGGAATCTCCAGCGTCTTGCCGGTGCCGATCATGATGTACGAAGAGCGCACCTCGTCGACCTGGCCGTGCTGCACCGTGACCCACTTGCCCTTGAATTGCTGGTCGGCGCGGACTTCGTTGGTGCGATAGGTGTTGAGCAGCTCGCTGATGGCCACGTTGCGGGCGCGGCGTTTGTCGAGCGCTTCCTGCTCCTTGGCGTCATCCGCTTTGCCCTTGATGACGCCGACGCAGAGGAGGCAGCCGCCGAGGCCGAGCGCGCTCACGACACCGAGCACGATGAGGATGATGGCCGCCGTGCTCATGCCCTTCTTGGGCGGCGGCGCGCCTCCACCCATGGGGCTGCCGGGAGGCGGCGATCCATAGGGATATTGCGGGCCGCCCGGGCCGGGCGGGCCACCACCGAAGGGCGGCGGCGCGCCATATCCACCAGGGCCTGGCGGCGGCGGATACCCCGGTGGGCCACCGGGAGGGCCGGGAGGATAACCGGGCGGACCATAGCCGGGAGGCTGCTGCATCGCGGCAGGCTACGTGCCTCGCGCGCTGCCCGTCAACGGCCGCCGAGGTGAGGGCTCCTCAGCGCGATCGACCACCGAGCGCGGCGTCCACCGAAGCGCTCACCCGCCGCACGAGATCATCGATGCTCACTGCAGGCGCAGGCGGCGCGCTCACCGCAGGCGCAGGCGGCGCGCTCGCGACCGGCGCGCGGTCTTTGCCGCCGCCCGGGCACGCATTGCAATGGTCGCACGGCGTGCCGAGGATCTTGCGCTCGGGGAGACCGAGGCTGCGGCCCACGGCTTGGAGACGCGCGACCTGCTCGGGCGCGAGGGGCCGAATCGGCCCGAGCTGCCGCGCGCGAAACGTGATCTCGGCGACGTGCTCCATCCGCTCCAGCTTGTCGTAAGCCTCGTGCACGTCGGCGCCGACGGTGAGGCTGCCGTGACGCTGCAGGATCATCGCGTCGAAATCGTGGATCCACTTGCGAATCTCGGCCGGGACTTCGTCGGTGGTCGGCGTGGTGTACGCCGTCGTGGGGATCGATCCGAAGGTGAAGACGATCTCCGGCAAGAGGCACTGCGCGAGGCTCACGCCCGCGAGCGAGAACGCGATGCAGTTGGTCGGGTGGGCGTGGACCACGGCGCGCACCTCGGGCCGCTCGTCGTAGGCGGCGAGGTGCATCTTGAGCTCGCTCGACGGCTTGCGCGTGCCGGTGATGCGGTTGCCCTGCCGGTCGGTGATGATGAGATCGGCCTCGGTCATCGTGCCCTTGTTGATGGCCGTGGGCGTGCAGAGGACGCGATCGGGGCCGAGGAGGACCGAGACGTTGCCATCGGTGGCCGTGATCCAACCGCGCTCGTAGATGCGGCGGCAGACGGCGACGATGTCGCGGCGGGCTTGTCGCTCGGCGCTCGCGTCGCCGGCGCCGTTCATGGCCGCGGGCGTTCGCGGACCTTCGCCTCGGAAGCGGTTCATGGGCCGCGGGACGGTAGCAGGTTTGACGCGCGCACGGGGAGCGGCGCCGCACCGCGCCGCACCCGCGAAGCTGCTTGACGATCGTCGACGCGCGCGTGTGGATTCTGTTACAAGCGTGGGCCATGACGAAGATCAGCGTGGCGGCCCTCGCGCTCGTGGGCGCTCTCGGGCTGGGCAGCACCGGCTGCATCAAGAAGATGATCCTCGACGGCCAGATCGAAGGCACGCGCAAGGCCTCGGCGGCGGTCGACGGTTTCAGCGATTACGAGGTCGCGCAGACAGCCGCCTTCTCCGGCGTCACGCAGTTCGAGGGCATGCACTACCTCGCGCCCGAGAACGAGGACGCGCTCTTCATGCTGACGAAGAGCTGGACCTCCGCCGGCTTCGCCTTCATCGAAGATCAGATGGAGCAGGCCGAAGACGCCGAGGGCGAGAACGGCGCGCAATATCAATATCACAAGGCCCGCGCGCTCGCGGCCTACGACCGCGCCATTCATTACGGCCTCGAGCTCCTCGACAAGCGCGCCCCCGGCTTCCAAGCCGCGAAGAAGAACGACGACACCATGAAGGTGTGGCTGAAGAATTTCGACGATCCCGAGAAGGACACGGAGAAGCTCTTCTGGACGGGCTACGCCTGGATCAGCCGCGTCAACATCATCAAGGACGAGCCCGCCGCCGTCGCCGATCTCTTCATCGGCGTGGCCATGTTGGAGCGCGCCAAAGAGCTCAAGCACGATTACATGTACGGCTCCATTCACACCGTGCTCGGCGCCTACCACGCGCGCAGCCCGATGGCCGAGCTCGAGGACGGGAAGAAGGAGATCGACGCCGCCATCGCCGTCACCGGCGGCAAAACCCTCCTCCCCAAGCTGCAATTGGCCGCGAAGTACTACTGTATGAAGGGCGAGAAGGAGAACTACGTCAAGACGCTCACCGAGATCGTCGACGCCGGTGACACCTTCCCCCTCCAGCGCCTCACCAACGCCATCGCCAAGCGCCGCGCCAAGCGCTACTTGGGCAAAGAGCGGATGATGCGCACCTGCGGGTTTTGATGCGGGTCACGGTCACGATGGGGCCGCAAGCGGCCCCATACCCCAGGCCGGACAAGCCGGCCTTGATCAACATGGGCCCGGCGAGCCGGCCTTGATTCGCGGTCCAATACCGTGGTCACGATGGGGCCGCGAGCGGCCCCAAACCCCAGGCCGGGCAAGCCGGCGTTCGTCACGATGGGGCCGGCAAGCCGGCCTTGAACCGATCGCTGCTGTCGATCGGAATTCAACGCAAAGGCGCAGAGACGCAAAGACGCAAAAAGGCGCAGAGGGGTTGTGGCTTTGCGTCTCCGGGGCTCGACCCGTCGAGGCGGATGGCGCGCGAGGGATCGGGGCTCACGTAAAACGACGTCGAGGTTTCGGCCAAAGGCACTACGCTGTTGGCATGCTCTCGCGAATTCTCGCTTCGATTTCGATTTCGTTCCTGTTTCTCGGGGCTCCGGCCTGCGGGGGATCGACGCCTCCCGCGACGGAGGCGGCGCCGGCGCGCGGGCCGGGCGATGCGTACGTGGCGTATGTCACGGCGATCGGGAATGCCGACAGGCTCCAGGAGGTGCTCCCCTTCGTGTCGAGCACCGGGGGCAAGCGCCTCGCGACCGACTTGAACACGCTGAAGGCGAACGTGCCTGGGGGCATGCTCAAGATCGGCTCCGAGCGCGTCGAGGGCGACAAGGCCACGGTCACCATCTCGGGCACCCAGCGCGACAAGGACGGCAAGGAGCAGCCCGCGACGGGCACCGTGCAGCTCGTACGCGAGGGAGGCCGCTGGAAGGTCGATCAAGAGAGCTGGAGCTGCTGCCGCTGATTCCATCGTCGCAGCCCGCGGCGCTTGATTGGGAATGACGGCGCGTCGGCTCAGCGCGCGTCGCGCGGCGGTGTCGCGCGACGCGACGCGAGGCGGGCGACACGGCGCGCGGCGCACGCGATTCGTGCGATCCACGTCATCGGCCATATGGACGAAGGGCCCCGTGACCGCATAACGTTGGCCCCCGATGGCATCGAATGGAAAGGGCAACGGGAAGAAGCCGAGCGCAGAGGCGGCTCCGCCGGCGCACGCCAACGGAGCCGCCAACGGCAAGGCCAAGGAGGCGGCCGCCGCAGGCGCCGACGACAAGCCCGAAGCCGAAGCGAAGGCGGACACCGCAGCGAAGAGCGACGCGCCGCCCGCCGCGGACGAGAAGGCGACCGCGAGCGACACGGCCGACGCGGCGGCGCCGAACGTCGCGCCCGCGAAGCCGAAGGGCGCCGCGTGGGCGCAGCCGATCGCGCGCTTCGAAGAGCGGTGGACGTGGCTCGAGTCACGCCTGCTCACGTTCGTCCTGGTTTGGCAGATCCTCGCGCTCTGTGCGTGGGTGTTCCTCAACGGGCTCTCCGAGTCGGTCACGACCACCGCGGGCACCGTGTTCCGCGCCGTGCTCTGCGCCGTCGCGTTCGGGCTCCTCGCGTGGCGCACCGGGCAGAAGCGGAGTGAGGATCAGCGCCGCAACATCACCCTCTTCGCTATCGCGGCCGGCATCGGTCTGATGGTGGTGTGGCATCGCGCGGCCGCCGCCCCGGGCGCGGCGCTCTCGCTCGACAAGGCCACCGCCGGTTACTTCGACAACATCAAGGGCTGGCTGCAGGAAGGCTCGACGCTCACGCTCCTCGGCGGCCTGCGCGGCCTGGGCACGCGCCTCACGTTGTGGCTCGCGCTCCTCGGCGGATCGCTGGCGACGGGCGCGGGCAAGCACATCCACGTCGACGTCGTCTTCCGCTTCATCCCGAAGAAGCTGCGCTTGCCGGTGAGCGTCCTCAACTACCTCACCGCGGCCCTCGTGTGCTTCGCGGCGGTGTGGGGCTTCTTCGATCACATCGCCATCGAGTCGTACGGCTCGCGCGCCGACGATCGCGCCGGCGTGAAGATCGAGAACGCGCTCCACCACGTCGGCAACCACGCCTTCCTCACGCGCAAGCAGATCGGGCTCGATCTCCGGAGCCTCCCGCGCGTGCTCTCCGGCACCCGTTACGATCAATGGATGACCGCGGCCCGCTGGAACGAGTGGGTCGAGGGCGCCGGCTACGAAGATCGCTGGCCCGTCGAGAAGGTGAAGGGTTTGAAGATCCCACTCGAGGCCGGCACCCATCCACCCTTCGTGGTCTCGCCCGACGGCGAGAACACCCGCGGCGCGCTCGCGCACACGCTCGGCCTGGTGTTCCCCTTCGGGCTGCTCGCCATCGCGCTGCGCTTCGTGCTCCGCGCGATCCTCACGCTGAGCGGCCACGTCGAGGCTGATCCCGACGAGGCCCACAAGGAAGAGATCGGCCAGCACGGCCACGACGCCAGCGCGGAAGGGGGTGCGTGATGGGAGTCCTCCTCGCCCTCGTCGTCATCGCGCTCGCGCTCCTCGGCACGCCGCTCTTCGCGGTCATGGGTGGAGCGAGCGAGCTGCTCTGGCTCACCCACCACGACGCGACCCAACAGTTTCTCCGGCGCATCGCCCCCAACGTCATGGAGGAGCGGTTCGCCGACTCCCCCATCCTGGTGACGATTCCGCTCTTCACCTTCGTCGGCTACCTCATGGCCGAATCGAAGGCGCCCGATCGCATCGTGCGCGCGGCCTCGGCGTTCTTCGGCTGGTTGCCCGGCGGCCTGGCGATGGTGTGCATCGTCGCCAGCGCGTTCTTCACCACGCTCACGGGCGGCAGCGGCGTCACCATCGTCGCCATCGGCGGCCTGCTCTATCCGGCGCTCCGCAAGCAGGGTTATCCGGACAAGTACGCGCTCGGCCTCGTGACCGTGGGCGGCTCGCTCGGCCTCCTGCTCCCGCCGTCGCTGCCCATCCTGGTGTACGCGCTCGTCGCCGGCATCGATTTCAACGCGGCCTTCAAGGCCGGCATCATCCCCGGCGTCCTCATCATGGTGCTGCTCGCCGTCCACGCGGCGTACGTCGGCACCAAGCACGGTGTCCCGCGGTCGAAGCCGAACGTGCGCGAGATGGCCTCCGCGTTGTGGCTCCTCAAGTGGGAGCTCGGCGTGCCGGTGGTGATCCTCGGCGGCCTGGGCACGCACCTCACCTCGCTCGACGAGAGCGCGGCGCTCACCGCCGTCTACACGATCGTCGTCGAGTTCTTCATCCACAAGGATCTGTCGCTGAAGAAGGACCTGCCGCGCGTCGCCAAGGCGTCGATGGTCCTCGCGGGCGCCATCATCCTCATCCTCTCGATGGCCAACGCGCTCATCAACTTCGTGGTCAACGAGCGCATCCCCGCTCTCGTGCTCGAGTTCATGCTCGGCCTGGGCCTGACGCAGACGTGGCAGTTCCTCGTCGTGCTCAACATCTTCCTGGTGATCATCGGCATGCTCATGGAGGGCTTCAGCGCCATCCTCGTGGCCGTGCCGCTGATCCTCCCCTTCGCGGCGCGGTTCCACCTGCACCCGTTCCACCTGGCCATGATGTTCCTGCTCAACCTGGAGCTCGCTTATTGCGCGCCCCCGCTCGGGCTGAACCTCTTCATCGCCAGCTTCCGCTTCGACAAGCCGCTCCTCTCGCTCTATCGCATCGTGCTGCCCTTCACGGGCATCTTGGCGATTGGCCTCTTCCTCGTGATGTACGTGCCGCCGCTCTCGACGGTCCTCGTCGACGCCGACATCCGCAAGGCCTACGCCACGGCGGAGAAGAGGCAGGAGACGCCGCGCGAAGCCTGGCTCATGCAATGCGTGCAGGAGGACCGCAGTAACCCCGTCCCCTGCACCGACGCCGACAAAGCCAAGTTCGGCAAAGATGGGACGACGAATCCCTATCTCCAAGCCGCGCCGACGGCGACCGCCACCGCGGCGCCGGTCGACACGCAGAAGCCGAACGCCGGTGACGACGATCTGATGAAGCAGATGATGGGCGACGCGCCGAAGAAGGACGACAAGCCCAAGAACGAAGACGACGATCTGATGAAGCAGATGATGGGCGAGACGACGGCGAAGCCCGCCACGTCGGCCGCGCCCAGCGCCAAGCCGTCGGACTCGATGGACGATCTCATGAAGGAGATGATGGGCGAGCCGAAGAAGTAACCCCGGCCCGCTCGACGCGAAAGGCACCGAGGCGACTCGGTGCCTTTCTTCATTTCGGGGCTCGGATCGCGCGCTCGCCGGTCACGACTCCATCGCTCACCCCTTCTGCTGCGATTGACCTGCTCCGTAAAACTCGGTGGCCGTCCCGCCGAGCAACATGGCGAGCTGCTCTTCCTTCAAACCCATCTTGGCGATGGCCTTGATTTCGCGGTCCCACGCATAAGGCAGGTTGGGAAAGTCGGTGCCGTACATCATCCGCTCCGGCCGCGCGAAGATCACCCGCTCGGGCGCGAGGCCTTTGAAATAGCCACCCACCACCATGGTCGTATCGAGCCAGAGGTTGTCGTATCGCGTGACCAATCGCTCGTAGGCGTCGAGCTCGTCGGCGCCGAGGTGAGGCACGCAGAGGCGGAGCTTCGGGTGATCGCGGAGCACGCGCTCGATCGCATCGGGGGTGCAGATCTCGTGCACGTCGCACGGATAGGCGGGGCTCGCGGGGGAGCGGCCGGCGTGGACGATGACGGGTTTGTCTCGGGCCTCGCAGGCGGCGTACACGGCGCGCGCGCCCTCGGAGTCGGCGGCGAAGGCCTGCACGTGGCAATGGAGCTTGAGGCCGTGGAGGCCGAGCGCGAAGGCTTCGGCGACGATCTCGTCGGCGCCCTCCTCCCCCGGGAGGACGGTGCCGAGGCCGACGACGCGCGGCTCGCCGGCCTGCACCGCGGCCATGTAATGGTTGAGCGCGCGGGCCATGCCCGCCTTGTGCGCATAGCAGAGCGCGACCAACCGCGTGACGCCGCGGCCGAGGAGGAACTCGATCACGCGCGGCGTATGGAGCTTGTGGCGAATCGGCCAGCCGTGGCGATCGAACCAACGCCACACGGCCTCGAACACGCGGTCGGGGAAGAGGTGAACGTGCGCGTCCACCACCGGAGGCAGCGCTTCGGGGAGACGGTCACCGTCGATGTCGTCGAGAGCGGGGAGCGGGAGATCCATCGTGGTCATTGCCTTGCGCTCCGGGTTTGGGCCCCATGCGCGCGGAGAGGAACATCGGGGTGCAAGCGTAGGGCAGACGAGGTCCGTCTAGCGGGTAAAACCAGAATCGGCATCAGGCGGCTCCGGACGGGCTTCGCGGCGAGGCTGAACGGTGTTATCCCCGGTGCTGAAACGATGCAGGCGCCCGAGGATCTGGATGCGACCGACGATGTCGGCCTAGGGGAGGTGATCGAGTTCATGCGGCTGCTCTGGGCAGTCGATCATGGGCTCGAAGCATCGTCCAAACAGATGGATTCGCAGCTCGGCGTCACCGGCCCGCAGCGGCTCGTGATCCGGATCGTGGGCAAGCACCCCGGGATCGCGGCGGGGCAGCTCGCGGACATCCTCCACGTGCATCCGAGCACGCTCACCGGCGTGCTGAGCCGCCTCGTCGATCGGGGTCTGCTCACCCGCAAGGTCGATCCGACGGACGCGCGCCGCGCGCTCTTCGGGCTCACGGCGCAGGGCCGCAAGCTCGACGAGGTCAAGTCCGGAACGATCGAGAGCAAGGTCCGCCGCGCGCTCACCCGCGTGTCGCCCCGCGAGGTGACCGCCGCCCGCAAGGTGCTCGGCGCCTTGGCCGAAGCGCTCGAGCCCCCGCAGAAGCCCGCTCCCGCCGGCAAAGCCAAGAACGGCGCCCGCGCGAAGAGCGAATAAGAGCGCCCCAAAGAATCTCGAGCCGACGTCGCGAATCGGAGGCGGAGCCCATTCTCATGCTTGGGCCCGGCGGCATGCTCTGCTAAGCGGGGCGACGATGCGCTCCGTCCTCGCTGCCGCTGCGACCGTCGTCATGCTCTTCGCGTCTTTCGCTGTCCCTGCGTGCGGGGAAGGTGGTGCCGATACGGGCGGCGCCGGCGGCGGCGACGATGGCAAGTATCGTCCTGCGGGCAATGGCCAACGCCAGAAAGAGGCGGACGCCTGCGATGCGCTGAGCAAAGCCCAAGAGACGCGCAATCAGGCGCTCGCGTGCACCGCCACGTTGCGCCCCTGCCCCACGCTGATCCTCGTGCAGGTGGGCGGCACGCAATGCCTCGAGTACGACCAGGGCAGCGTGCAGGGCTGCGTCGATTACTACAACCAGCAGGGCGACTGCGCGGCGCTCGCCAAGAGCATCGACACCTGCATCGTGACCACCTTCGCCGATTCCGCACCGAACGGCTGCCCGTGAGCCCGATCCGGCCGCGCTGATCACGATGGGGCCGCACGCGGCACCAACCCCCCGGCCGGGTGAGCCGGCTGTGATCACGTGACGCCCGCCTCCATCGGCGAGGCCGCATCACCATTGCAATGAAGCGGGCGGCCGTACCGGCGCCATTGCAATGGTGCGCGCGTCGCCGTCCTCGGTGAAGCGCTGAGCGCGGCGCGGGCGCGGGTTGCCCGCGACGCCCATCGACTCCGTCCCGAGGGATGCTCGCTGTGCCCCGCGCGCACGCGCGCCGGTGTCCACGGAGCACGCGCCGATGGATGTCCTTTTGCTTACGTCGAACACCGCCGCGCCGGTCGTCGCCGGCGCCCTCGGTTGGGGGAAACCATGCGCAACAGCGTTGTTCGGCGCGCGTGCGCCGTCGCATCGTGTCTGGCCGCCGTCGCGGCGATCGGTTGTGGACCGGCGGATCCGGTCCAGGTGGGCCCGGATGGAACCGGTAAGCCGGGCAAGCCGGGCAAGGAGCCCGGAGGCCAAGGCTCGTCGACGAGCAAACCGGCCAAGCCGGTGACGAGCTGCACCGTGAAGAGCGACAAGATCATCGGCGACGGCGAGACACCCGCGATCGCCTTCGGCGGCGGCCACTTCGCCGTCGCGTACACCGATCCGCGCGACAACGGCGGCGACGTGGTGCTCGTCATCGCCGACGATCACGGCAGCGTGCTCGGCGAGCACCGCGTCTCCTCCGGCCCGGGCGCGGCCGTGTCGCCCGCCGTGACGACGCTCGCCGGCGGCGGCTTCTTGTTGACCTGGGAGGAGCTCGCGGGCGCGGGCGGCGACGTGCGCGCGCTGCACGTGGACGCCGACGGCAAGCCGCGCGGCAAGGTCATCACCGTGGCCAGCGCGGGCAGCCACGAGGCCCATCCCGACGCGACCGAGACCGCGAACGGCGCGCTCGTCGCGTGGACCGAGGCCGGCGGAGCGAGGATCGGCGAGATCAAGGACGGCGCGCTCAGCGGCCAGATCGCGCTGCCCGGCAGCGCGCAGGCGGCGGTGGCCAGCGCGCGGAGCGGCGGGGCCGCGGTGTGGAGCGTGGGCGCGCAGATCGGCTTCGCGAAGCTGCCGTCGGCGCTCGGCGGCGAGGTGCCGAGCCCGATCACCTTCCGCACGGCGGCGGGTCGCGGCAACGTCCCGCGGGTCGCGGCCGGGCCGGATGGCAGCTACCTCGTGGTCTGGGAAGACACGCGCGGCGGCGCGGACAACGAGGCCATCTACTTCGCGACCATCGGCGAAGGCGGAAAGCCCTCCGACGAGAAGCAAATCTCGCCGCCGAGCGGCAGCGCCAACTACCCCGACGTCGCGTTCATCGGCGGGCGCGCTGCCGTCACGTACTACCAATGGCGCGACGGGCCTTCGTCGGTCTACCTGTCGCTCATCGATCCCAGCCGCGGCCCCGTCGGCGAGGAGCTGAAGATCTCCGGCAAAGCGGCCGCGCGCTTCCCCCGCATCGTCTCCGCCAAGGGCACGGAGCTCGGCGTCTCGTATGCCCAGCGCGACGGCTCGATTCGCCTCGCCATCGTGACCTGCGAGTGAGCCATCGACGATCGCGCGAGCCGAGCTCGTTCGGGCCCGGCTCGCGCGTTCGTTCGCTCGGCGTGCGTCGCGCCGGCCCGAAGCTCGGTGTCGTGGTCAGCGCGTCCTTCGGGAGCTCGGGACGCGCGGGCGAGCCGAAGCACCGGCGTCGTCGCGACGAGCGGAAGCGTCGCGCGAAGGGCCGCGCCTCCGCGCCCGGGCTCGCCGCGTGCAAGGGCATTGCCGGTGCCGATCCTCTCGATTGCAGCGCTCCTTTTGTTCACAGCGATCGCGCTTTCGTATGCGGTGCGCGTGATGCGATCGGGGCGCCTGAAGCACGAGCGGCTCGGCGATTCACCTGGGAGCGCGCTGTGCCCCGCTTGGGTGGTGGAGGCCTTTTACTGGGCGCTCGCGGCCGCCGGTCGAGCGCTGGCGCGGCTCGGCGTCTCGCCCGATACGCTCACGTGGCTGTCGCTCGCGTTCTCGCTCGCGAGCGTGCCGCTCCTCGCCATCGGGCATTTCCCCGAAGCGGCGCTCTGCATCGCAGCGGGCGGCGGGCTCGATGCCATCGATGGCCTGGTCGCGCGCACGCAGGGTCGCGCGTCGCCGGCCGGCGCCATCCTCGACGCGGTGATCGACAGGCTCTCCGATGCGGCGCCGTTCGTCGGGCTGTCGCTCTACTACCGCGATCGGCTCGGCACGCTGGCCGTGCCGCTCGCGGCCCTCGTGGCTTCGTCGCTCGTCAGCTACGTGCGCGCGCGCACCGATGGTCTCGGGCTCGTGTTGCCGAACGGGCTCATGCGCCGGCACGAGCGCGTCTCGTACCTCGTGCTCGCGCTGTTGCTCGGGCCGTTGGTGCCGCCGCTCGCCATCGCGCCCGGGATCCCCTGCCCCGCGACGCTGGCGGGGACCGCGTTCATCGCGATCGCCAGCGCGATCGCGGCCATTCTGTTGGTGACGCGGGCGCGGGCCGCCCTGTCCGAGACCGCGCCGCAATCGGCCGAGGCGCCGCGCCGGCCGGCCCTCCGCGCCTTCCGATCGCTGCCTCGGGACACGTGACCGGCCGAAAACTCGCGCGCGCACGGCTGCGCGTGCTAGGCACCTGCCGGTGCGCCCGGTCGCTCGCCTCCTCCTCGCCGCCGTCCTCGCGTCCTTGCCGGTCGGCTTCGCGCTCGTGAGCTGCGGCACGGATGCCCAGAACATCGAAGCGTGCCGCCAGATCGAAAGCGTCCGCTGCGATCTCGCGCCGGCCTGCACCGCCGGCTTCGACGTCGCCGCGTGCAAGCGCTTCTACCGAGACGCTTGCCTCCTCGGCACCGGCAACCCCGACGCGGGTGATCTCAACACCCTCGCGCCGCCCTGCATCGCGGCCCTTCAAGCTTGCGGCACCGGCGCGGCGGAAGCCGGCACCGGCGTGGGTTGCCCCGGACAGACCCTGCGCACCGGGGCGACCTGCCAGATGCTGAACGCGACCCTGGTCGATGGTGGCCCGGTCTACGTCGAGCTCGAGCTCACGCCCTGCAACATCATCATGCACTGCCCCGAGGTGCTCGAGGCCTGCGCGTGGGTCGCCGCTCCCGATGCGGGCGCCGACGCGGACGGCAGCGACGGCGACACCGACGGCGGCGACGCGGGAACTGGTGGCGGCACCGGCAGCACGGGCAGCACGGGAGGAAGCACCGGCATGGGCACGGGCGGCACTGGTACGGGTGGCAAGAGCGGCTCGGGCGGCTCCGGCGGCGGGTGACGCTTTCGCTGGCATCGGCTGCGTCCATCGACTACTCCGCCGCGAGGATGCGACCGCGCCGCACGGGATGGATCGCCCTCCCCGCCCTCTTTGCCCTTCCCTTCGCCGCCGGCTGCGTCGCGACGACGGACACCACTTCCTCGACGTCGACGCTGATCGGCCAGCCGATCATCGAGATCGATCCCGCGGAGTTCCTCGAAGCCACGCCGGGCCTGCTCTGCGCCGATCTGCCGGGCGCGATGCGCAGCTACGTCGTCACCTTCATCGATCTCGGCCCTGACGAAGGCGCGCCCGGGTTTCCGGTCACCCTCTCGTCGTCGGATCCGACGCCGTGCAGCCAGCGCGTGGCCTTCACCAACGGCGTCGCCGGGCACCGCTACAACGCGGAGATCGACGGCTACGAAGAGAACGCCTCGACGCTCCGGGCCGTGTGCAGCCAGCAGCCCGCGTACGCGCAGTGCATCGGCACGGGCGCGGCGCCGCTCGGCGCGGGCCTCTGCGAGAGAGACGCCGACTGCTTCGCCAACGGCTGCTACGGTCGCTGCCAGCCGCTCCCCAAGCAGCAGCTCGACGCCGGCATCTGCAAGACGGTCAGCGAGAACGGCGCGACCGTCCTCGTCAACGTCTGCCAGTACACGACCGCGCAGGGCGATCGCCACATGGTGCACGCGGGCACGTTGGAGCCCGCCACGCCGCGCTGGACGTCCCCGGAGAACAGCCCCTGCGGCGGCGTCCAAGGCGTCGGCACGGACTACTACGAGCGCGTCGAGATCGGCCCCTGCGCCCCGCTCGAAACGAACACCTCGCTGCCCCCGACCACGACGGGCGTGCGCGTGGTCCCGAGCGCCACGCTGAGCTCGCTCGCCTGCGTCGCCGACATGGGCACGGTCACCAAGTTCGACATCCTTCCGCTCGATCCGTCCCTCGCGGGGATGGAGAAGAAAGACTTCGCCTGCAAGGCCGATGCGGCCGTGCTCTTCCAGCAGGGCATCACGGCCGGCGAGGGCTACGCGTTCACCGTGAACGCCTACGAAGACATGCCGGTGCCCACGGGCACGGCCACCTGCTTCGCCACCGCGCTCGCGGGCGTGACCGTCCTGGCCAAGTGCGATCCGCTCGTCCCGATCGCGTCGTCGAGCCCGTAGGCAGCCCGTGAGCAGCCCCTGAAGCAGCGCGTGAGCAGCCCGTGATTCGGCCTGCCAAACCCTTTGCACCCGGGCCATCACTGGACTAGTTGACAGTGCTCCGCGCTTCGCGTTCGGGCTCGCAGGAGGCCGGTCGCTGCGCGCGGGTGGGATGTCGCGCGGGCGCGCCCGCCGCATCGTCAGAACGGGGTCGCGAGCGCGCCCAAACCCGGGCCGCATGCGGCCCGAGCCCCGGCCCCAAGCGGTTCGGGATCGTCAGTCCGAGGCCTTGAAACACGGCGCAACGGAGCGCCATCCGCATGGACACAGAGCCGACCAACAACCTTCAGAAGGTCCCCGTCAGCATCCAGGACGAGCTGCGCACCAGCTACCTCGATTACGCGATGAGCGTGATCATCGGGCGCGCCATCCCCGACGTGCGTGACGGGCTCAAGCCGGTGCACCGGCGGATCCTCTTCTCCATGGGCGAGCAGAAGATCGGCCCCTCGGGCTCGCACAAGAAGTGCGCCCGCGTCGTCGGCGACGTGCTCGGCAAGTACCACCCGCACGGCGATTCCGCGGTCTACGAAGCGCTCGTCCGCATGGCGCAGCCCTTCAGCCTGCGTTATCCGCTCATCGACGGGCAGGGCAACTTCGGCTCCGTCGACGGCGACTCGGCCGCGGCCATGCGTTACACGGAGTCGCGCCTCGCCCGCATCGCGGGTGAGCTCCTCGCCGATCTCGACAAAGAGACCGTCGACTTCATCCCGAACTACGACGACACCGAGTTCGAGCCGAGCGTCCTCCCCGCCAAGTTCCCGCAGCTCTTGGTCAACGGGTCGGGCGGCATCGCCGTGGGCATGGCGACCAACATCCCGCCGCACAACCTCGGCGAGATCATCGACGCCACCGTCGCCATCATCAACAACCCGAACGTCACCCTCGACGAGCTCATCCAGATCGTCCCGGGCCCCGACTTCCCGACGGGCGGCCTCGTCTACGGGCGCAGCGGCATCGAGTCGGCCTACCGCACCGGCCGCGGCTCCATCGTCATGCGCGGCCGCACCAGCGTCGAGAAGACGAACAAGGGCGATCGCGAGGCGATCATCGTCCACGAGATCCCCTACCAGGTGAACAAGGCGCGCCTCGTCGCCAAGATCGCCGAGTGCCAGAAAGAGAAGCGCATCGAAGGCATCTCCGAGGTGCGTGACGAGAGCGATCGCGAAGGCATGCGCATCGTCATCGAGCTGAAGAAGGACGCCTTCCCGCAGGTCGTCCTGAACCAGCTCTTCCGGCTCACCGATCTCCAGGCGAGCTTCGGCGTCATCAACCTCTCCATCGCCCACGGCCGCCCCGCCGTGCTCAACCTGAAGGAGACGCTGGTCCACTTCATCGAGCACCGCCGCGAGGTCGTCACGCGCAGGTCTCGCTTCGAGCTGCGCCAGGCCGAGGCCCAGCGCGAGCTGGTCGAAGGCCTCGGCATGGCCACGAGCGACATCGACCTCATCGTGCGGACCATCCGCGCGAGCCGCGACAGCGACGAGGCCCGCGAGAACCTGATGAAGCTCGAGCTCGCCGGCCTCGGCGAGTTCCTCCGCCGCGCCGGCCGCCCCGAGACGGAGTGCGCCGACGCCGATCGCCGCCCCAAGTACCGCCTCTCCGAGCGTCAGGCCCGCGCCATCCTCGAGATGCGCCTCTCCCGCCTCACCGGCCTCGAGATGGAGAAGCTCGCCGACGAGTACGGCAAGCTCTCCAACGAGATCGAGCGGCTCCGCGCCATCCTCGCCGATCCGGCGCTGCTCATGAACGTGATCGTCACGGAGCTCGCCGACATCAAGGAGCGCTTCAACGACAAGCGCCGCACCGACATCGTCCCGGCCGAGGCCGAGATCAACAAGGAGGACCTGATCCAGGAAGAGGACATGGTCGTCACGATCTCGCACGCCGGCTACGTGAAGCGGACCGCCGTCTCCACGTATCGCGCGCAGAAGCGCGGCGGCAAGGGCTCGGTCGGCATGGAGGCGCGCGATGAAGACTGGGTGAGCCAGCTCTTCGTCGCCTCCACGCACTCGTACGTCTTCTTCTTCTCCGACAAGGGGAAGGTCTACGTGAAGAAGGTGTACGAGATCCCCGAAGGCGCGCGGAACGCGAAGGGCCGCGCCATCGTCAACTTCGTGGGGATGGAACCGGGCGAGAAGGTCGCGGCCATCACGCCGGTGCCGAGCACGTTCGACGACAAGACCTTCGTGGTCACCTTGACCACGCGCGGCCAGATCAAGAAGACCGCGCTCGAGGAGTACGAGAACTTCCGCGAGAAGGGCATCATCGGCGTGAAGATCGAGGAGAACGATCAGCTCCTCAGCGCCGCCATCACCGACGGCACCTGCGAGATCCTCATCGCCACGCGCGGCGGCATGTCCATTCGCTTCTCCGAGGAGCAGGTGCGGCCCACCGGCCGCGCCACCATGGGCGTGAAGGGCATCGAGCTCTCGGACGACGACATCGTCGTCGGCCTCGGCGTCACCGGCCCGCGCGCCGCGCCCCAGCCGGAGGAGGCGGGGGCCGAGCCCGCGGCCGCCACCGCCGATCGCGACCGCGTGCTGGCCGTGTGCGAGCGCGGCTACGGCAAGCAGACGCCCATCGACGAGTTCCGCCTCCAGAGCCGCGGCGGCAAGGGCGTCATCCTCATCGACGCCAGTGAGCGCAACGGCCCCGTCGTCGGCGTGGCGCTGGTCGCACCGACGGACGAGGTCATCCTCGTCACCGATCGCGGCCAGACCCTGCGCACCAAGGTCAGCCAGATCCGCGAGACGGGCCGCAACGCGCAGGGCGTTCGCCTCATGAACGTGGACGAAGGCGAGCGCGTCGTGGCCATCGACGCCTTCGCCGAGGCCGACGACAACGGCAACGCCTCGGTCCCGCCCGACGGCAGCACGCCCGAAAACGGCGCCCCCTCCGTGCCCCCGCCGCCCCCCGACGCGCTCAATTGAGTCGCTGGGGCGTGATCCCCATCACGCCCCACCGGGTCTCCCCTCAGCACACCACCTCTCTCGCGAACCGCCCCACCCGGGCGTGCGGCCACACCTCGACCTTCGGCGCGCTCCTGGCGCCTGAGGTGAGTCACACCTCGACCTTCGGCGCGCTCCTCGCGCCTGAGGTGAGTCACACCTCGACTTTCGGCGCGCTCCTCGCGCCTGAGGTGAGCCACACCTCGACCTTGGGGAGCGTTCTCCCCGCCTGAGGTGAGCCACACCTCGACTTTCGGCGCGCTCCTCGCGAGTCAGGTGAGCCACACCTCGACCTTCGGGAGCGTTCCCCCTGCCTGAGGTGAGCCACACCCTGGACCTTCGGAGCGCTCCTCGCGCCTGAGGTGAGTCACACCTCGACCTTGGGAAGCGCTCCTCCCCCCGGGAGCATGCTCAACCATCCCACCCAGCACGGTGCGGCCGGGTCCTTGGGTGACACTTTAGACCGGGACCCTGGGTGACACTTTCGGGGTCGTCGGTCCCCTGCTCCGGGAGGAGTAGAAGCAGGAGCCGGCGCAGCCAGGTCCGGTCTCACCAACGGGCAGCTCCGGTGATGCCATCCGGAGCCGCGAGCCCCCGCGGCGAAGCCGGCCCGAGCCGGCGGCTCGGGCGCACCCTTGATGCGCCCGAGCACGGCGCCAGGCTCGACGCGGTGAAGGGCTCGACGTCTTCTTCGTCGAAGCGCGCTCGTGTTCCTTCAACGCTGCTTGTCGAGGCGCAGCTCTTTGCCGTGCATCGTCAGCTCCGCCAGCACCACGGGCCCGTAGTGCAGTCGCCAGCGCTGCTCGTCGAGCTGCTCCAGGCCCACCGGCTCTTCGCGCAGCAGATGCGTCAGGTGAACATGCTGGCCCTGCCACTTGATTTGACCCTTCGACTGCACGCGACGCACTGCCATCGTCGCCGGATACTCCGGAGACGACAGCGACGCAGGCATCACCCGTCGTGACGTCGTGTATTGCGACGACGGCGTCTGCTGCGCGAGAGCCTCGTGCGGCCGGATGTCGTTGTACTCGTGACGCCACCGGTCGAACGACAGCTGCTGCGCTTGTCGTCCTTCAGCGTGCGGTGCATCCGCTCGTGACGACCATTCTGCTGCGGTTTGCCAGGCTCGATCCGCTCCGGCACGATCCCGAGCTTGATCCACCACACGCTGAGCTCGCTCAGCCCGCCGATGCCCGTCGTCGCGAACGGAGGACCATTGTCCGAGCGGATGCGCCGAGGCAGCCCGAACTCGCGAAACGCGCGCTCGAAGTGTTGAAGCGAACCACGCGGGCCGCGGTCGGCGCACCGGCGACGTGGGTGAAGAGGCCGACGCCATAGACCTCACAGGTCTTGCCCCCCGCGCGATGAAATCGATCGAGCCGCCAATACCGATGCCGCTCTTGCCCTGCGCGACCCAGTGGGCGCCGTCGTGCACGGCGAGCGCCTGCGAGAGCACCGTCATCCCCGGACATTTCTAAACCGCTCATGTAGTCCCTCAGGCTCTGTTTCGAGAATGTTAGGAGCGCGTGGCCTCGCGCTTGAGCCACGCGCCGACCGATCGCACCTGCCCGTGGAGCGATGCGCCGTAGGTGCTCGCGCGCTCTTCGGGCTGCCGCCGCCCCCCGAGCGCCGAAGCATCCCGTGCTCCAGCTCAAAAAATCTCACGGCCGACCGATGAGTCAGGCGCCCGCGGGCGGTCTAAGCGCTCGAATCGACCGCGGAGCCTCCCTCGTCGAGAACGAAGCTCACGCGAGCAACATCCGAGCCAAGCCCAGAAGGAGAATTGCCATGAATACGAAGGTTGCGCAGTCCGAGCATGCCATGGAGTCGCTGCCGCTCTCGAACAAGCGGGTCTGGGCCGGCCGCATCCTGAGTGGCCTGTCGGTGGCCTTCCTGCTCTTCGATGCCCTTGTGAAGGTGTTCGCAGCACCGATGGTGGCAGAGGCGAGCGCCGAGCTCGGCTATCCCGCGAGCGCGATCCGCGGCATCGGGATCACGCTGCTCGTGAGCGTCGTCACGTATGCGTTGCCGCGCACCTCGGTGCTGGGTGGGGTGCTGCTGACCGGCTATCTCGGCGGCGCGATTGCGACGCACGTGCGGGTCGGGAACCCGCTGTTCAGCCACGTCTTGTTCCCGGTTTACGTGGCCGCGATGATCTGGGGAGGGCTCTTCTTGAGGGACGAGCGGCTGCGCGTGTTCCTGCCGTGGCACGAGCCGCGCGGATGATCCGCAGGATGCTGCCTGATTGCCGTCGGCGCGACATGTGATCACCGTCTAGGCGGACCGACCAGTGTGTCGATCGCACCGCCCTCGTTCGTAGCCTGGGTGAAGCCTAGGCTGCTCCGGGCGAGGTGAAGGCCGGCGTGATGCTCGGGGGCGAATGGCTGCACCCGAGCTCGAAGGGCGCCCGCGTGCGTTTTTCGGGCATCAAGCGGACTGTCATCGACGGGCCGTTTGCCGAAACGACGGAGCTGCTCGCCGGCTTCTGGCTCTGGCAGGTGAAGTCGAAGGAAGAGGCGATCGAATGGGCGAAGCGCTGCCCCAACCCGATGATCGGCGAGTCCGAGCTCGAGCTCCGTCAGGTCTTCGATCCGGCGGACTTCGGCGAGGCGCTCACGCCCGAGCTGAAGGAACAGGAAGCGCGCCTCTGCGCGCAGGCGGCCAAGAAGTAATCCTCGTGTGTCCGTGCGCGCAGGCGTGGCGAGGCGCGACGTAGATGGTGACCGTGGTGAGTGCCCTCGGTGCGGGGATCCTCGCGGCTTCGTTCTGCCTGCGGGTCGTGTCTTGGTACGAGATGAGTGTGCGCGTCATGCCGCGATGGGAGCGGTACGGATGGATCGCGCTCAACACAGCGATGGCGATGGCGATGGCGGTGCGTCTGACGGGATGACGGTCGCGCCTCCATCGCCAAGATCTACGGCGTGCAGCTCGGACGTGGCGGCGACGATGGTGTGCACCGCCGGGAAAGGTGGGCCGCCCTGCCAGTCGGAAATCACACCGCCCGTGCCGCGAAGCCCTGCGGGCTATTGGGCCGGGACCGCTCGTGCTCCGGCCAGCCGGCAAGACCTCGGCCATGCGCGGACTCATCGCCATGCTCCCGCGCTCGCGGGCGTCGTGGCCGTCAAGGACTGTAGCGAACAGTTTGTTGCGTAGCGTTATGTGTGGAGCGCTGCTTCTGCCGGCTCCACGAAAGATATCTCCGAGTGCTGGATCGCCTGCTCCGGGGCACGTGGACTTCGTCCCGCGAAAAAAGACGCGACCACCGATGAGTCGCGCCTCGGCGCGCCGTCCATGTCTTCGGGTCGAACGAGAGGCCCGGTGGAGGCACGTCGATGAGCGTGCTCATGAAGTCGCACCGCGCTCTCGATCGTCGACATCACCCGAAACGAGGAGAATGAACATGTCCCGCGACAACGACATCACCCCGACCGACGACCGCGAGCTGGTGCTGAGCCGCCTCATCAACGTGCCCCGCGAGAAACTCTACAAGGCGTGGACGACGCCGGAGCTGCTCAAGCAGTGGTTCGCGCCGCCGCCCTTCACCACGCCGCACGTCGAGCTCGACGTGCGGCCCGGTGGGTCGAGCCACATCGTCATGCGGTCCGCCGACGGGCAGGAGTTCCCCAACCGGGGCGTGTACCTCGAGGTCGTCCCCAACGAGAAGCTCGTCTTCACCGATGCCTACACGGAGGCCTGGAAGCCCTCGCAGAAGCCCTTCATGACGGTGACCCTCACGTTCGAGAACGAGGACGGCAAGACCCGGTACATCGCCCGGGCGCGGCACTGGACGGTCGAAGACCGCCAGGCGCACGAGAAGATGGGCTTCCTTGAGGGCTGGGGCATCTGCGCAGACCAGCTCGCAGCGGTGGCTGCCAAGCTCTGAAGAGCTGACCCAAGCACGCGACCGGGCGGCGCGGAACGGAAGCCGGGAACGCGGTTGTACGAGGCGATTCGCTACCTGACGAATCGCTGGAGTCTGCTCTGCCGCTTCGTGGACGATCCCGCGCTGCCGCTGGACAATAATCCCGGCGATCGCTCGTTGCGCGGCCCCGTCGTGGGCCGGAAAAATCACTACGGCTCCCGCTCGCTGCGCGGCACGCAGGTGGCGGCGTTGTTCTATTCGTTGCTCGAGAGCGCGAAGCTCGTGGGCGTCGATCCCGCGGAATATCTGCGGCGTGCCGTTGCGGCCGCGTTCGCGCGATGCTCTTCAAGGCCGGAGGGGCCGTCCTTCTCGTAACGCTCACACCACATGTAGCCGGTCTTGCGGCTGATCCCGAACCTACGACACAGCGCTGCGAACGACTCCTGGGTTTGATTGACCTCGGTGATGAAACGGACACGTTCGTCCACGGGACAGACTTCCTGCCAGGGCAACGGCTTTCCTCCGCAGCCGTTGTCCCAGCTACATGGAACCTGTCACCCAGGGTCCCGGCCTGATCTGTCACCAGGGCACCCGGTCTGTACCCGCACCCACACTCTCCACCATCAGGGCGCGGCAGGGTGCCCCTTCACGGCATCACCCGCGAGCTTCGCGAAGGCCCGACCGCGATCACCGGCCATCCGCCGGCATAAACGATCTGATCCACGAGCACCTCGCGCCCCGGTGCCTGGCCAATCTTCCCTGCCTCCCACGCGTGATAGACGATCACGTCCTCGCCGCCCGGCGCGTCGACCACCGAGCAGTGCCCCGGCCCCGCGAACGCGTTGCTCGTGACAAGGAGCGGCCCGCTCTGCTTCTCGAAGGGACCGAGTGGGCTCGACGCCCGCGCAACACCGACGGCGTATTGCGGCGACGCATAGCCATTGGCGCTGTACCAGAGATAGAACATCCCATTCCGCTCGACCATGAACGGCCCCTCCACGAGCGCGCCTTCCCACGGTCGATCATTGGTGATCAACGTGGGCGCGTTCGATCCCACGAGGGACAATCCATCGCTCGCGAGCTCCTGCGCGTGGATCGGTGTCGGCTTCCCCTTGGCGTTCCCGTCCTCTTTCCAGATCAGATACGACTTCCCACCCGTCGAGATCGCGCTCACGTCGATGAGCCCCATGTTCGCGTCGTGCACGAACGCGTGCCCCAGATCGGTATACGGCCCCAGCGCGTTCGGCGCGCTCGCGGCCCCGAGCGCGAGGACGCCGTCGGTGCCGCGCGCCGAGTAATACGCCACATACTTTCCACCGATCTCGTGAATCTCCGGCGCCCAGAAATCGCCTGTCGCCCATGCCGGCCGCGAGCCCGCGGGGAACACGTGGCCCTTCTTCTCCCAGTGGACGAGATCGGTCGAAACGAAGAGCGGAAACGCCGCCGCCGCGCCGCCCGAGGTGCACGTCAGCACGTATTGCGCATCATCGTGGATCACGCCGGGATCGGGGCAGTCGAAGGGCAGCACGGGATTATCGAACAGCCCTCCGCACTCCTGCCATCGATACGAGACTGCGCAGCTCGAGGTGCCTTGGAACGTCGGCACCCAACCATTGGAGAGCCTCACGTGTGACGTGTTGCCGCTGTTGATGCAGAACCCATCGCCGTAGACGCGCCCCGCCACGTCATCGAATTGCGCGGGATGGTTCGGCGCTGGAATCCACGTGCTGCCATACGTCACACGCGTGGTGCAGGCGCCGACGTTCTGGCAGCCACCGTGATGATCGATGGCCATCGCGCACGCCGACCTGCCGTTGAAGTACGGCTTCCATCCATTCGAGAGCACCGCATACGAGTTGGATCCATCGTCGATGCATGTCCCATCCCACGTGACGTCGTCGCTGGTGACGTCGAACGACTGGGGATGATTCGGACCATGGATCCAGGTTGAACCATAGGTGATGGTCGTGGTGCACGGCGCGCTCGCGTCGGCGGCGCCGCCGTCGTTCGTGCCAGCATCGACGCTCGGGGGAGCGCCCCCGGCATCGGGCGCCGGGCTCGATCCAGCGCTCCCTCCCGTGCTCCCCGCGCTTCCGGCCGCGCCCCCACTCGCCGTCTCGTGCGGTGGCCGCGTCTCGCTGCCGCCGCTGCACGCGACCATTCCCAAGAGCCCGAGGGCAAGACTGCCCTTCATCCATCCCAGCATCGGCGGCCGCCAAAGCAAACGTCGGACCGACACCGATCACGCCGTTCACCATCGGCCCTGCGAGCGCGCGCTCACGAGATCGAGCGCAAGCCACATGGCTCGCAAGCACGAGGCGGCGCGACGCGTTCAACCCATCTCCCAGCGAGGTCCCATGACGCTTCCCTGGCTCATGCCCCCGCAACAACGGCGCTCGTGCTCGAGCGAGCATGGCGACGCCGGCACGCGGCTGTCGGGTTAAGGTGCGATTAAGGGTCTCTCTCTCGCGCTGCCGATAGGCTCTCTGGCATGCGCAAGAGCTTGTTGGGAGCGGGTGCGGTCGTCGCGGTCCTCGCCATCGGTTGCGGGCCCTCGGTCGAAGAAGTGCGGAGCACCGCCGGCACGACATCGTCGGGCGGGACCGGCGGTGGCGGAGCCGGCGGCACGAGCAGTGTCTCCGTGGGCGGCGCAGGCGGCGATGCCGTGGGGGGCGCGGGCGGCGAGGGAGGCGCGCTCGTCGAGGCGCGGCTTTCGCAGGGGCTTCCGTACTGCGTGGTGCGGCACGGCGCGGTCGATTGCTACGTGCCGCCGGAAGGCGGGGCGGGGATCCCGCCGGGCCTCTGGCACGTCCCGGGGATCGACGACGCGGTCGAGGTGGTGTGCGCGCTCGAGCAGACCTGCGTGCTCCGGGCGTCGGGCAACGTGTGGTGCTGGGGCTTCAACGATCATGGGCAGCTCGGTCCCGCCGTCCCGCTCCTCACGTACACGCCCGTGCCGACCGAGCTCCCGCAAGTGAACGTCGTGAAGCTCGCCACCGCGATGCACGCGCTCTGCGGGATCGAGCCCTCGGGGCAGGTGATCTGCTGGGGAGGCGGCCCCTTCGCGCCGATCGGCGATCCGAGCGTCTACGGGACCCAGACGCCGATCGACGTGAGCGGGGTGCCCGACGCGATCGATCTCGCCATGTCCGCCGACGTAGCCTGTGCCGTGCGCGCCGGCGGGACGGTCGTGTGCTGGGGGACCCACACCGCGCCGGCCACGGTGGATGGCATCTCCGACGCCGTCCAGGTCGCGGTCCACCAGCCCACCTACGATCCGCTCTCACCCACGGCCTGCGCGGTGCGCGCCGACGGCACGGTCGTGTGCTGGAGCGACGGCGCGGTGGTGCCCGTCGCCGGCCTGAGCGGCGTCGTCCAGCTGAGCGGCGGTGTGCTCGAGACCTACGTCTATGCGCGCACGATCGACGGCATGGTGCTGCGCCTCGCGTGGGCCGACGCGGACATGCTCGCGGTCACGGTCACGCCGTTCGACATCAGCGACGCCATCGACCTCGCCGGAGGCGGTACGCGAGCCGCATGCGCGCTGCACGCCGACGGCTACGTCGCCTGCTGGGACGAGTCCGGTGCCCCGACCTCGTTCCCGCCCGACTTGTTCTGATCCACAGGGATCGTTTCTTCTCTCCGCATCTCTGCGCGGCACCGCCACAGCCTCGTTTGCGGCGGAGCAAGGCACGAGGTCACGCGCATCGCAGGCCTCGACGGCGACGAAGGCAACCACCGATCACGCGCGCTGCCCTGCCCTCCTCGCGTGCGTCGAGGCGCCGCGATCCGATGACGACGCGTCCTCCGCGCGAGCGTCCGCACGCGATTCCCGACAACCGCGCTGCGCAGCATCGACGCATTTGCGGGCGCGTTGCTCCGTCCTGGTTCGAGCGGTTTCCGCCCCTTTCGTACGTGGATCGACACGCGCATCCGTCTCGGAAGGACGCCGCTGCGAGCACCGTCCTTGCTCCCGTCGTGGGCACGGATGCGATGGGCAGCCAGGTGGCAACCCGACGGCCCCGCGCTCCTTGACGACCGGTCCGGCGCGCGGCGTTCGTGACGGACCGCATTGAGAGGCACCGATGCTCGAGCTCTTCCGGTCGCCCCGGCGCGCGATCGTGTGGTTCGTCGAAGCGAGCCTGCTGTCGCTCCTGTGCATCTCTGCGGCGGGCTTGACGCTCGGCTGGGCGCAGGCGCTCGGGCACGAGAACGTGCTGCGCGCGTTCGTCGTCTGCGCGGTGGCGCAGGCTTCGATGTACTACCACGGCCTCTACGGACCACGTCCCATGCGGCGCGGCGCGTTCCTCCGCGCCCTCGCGCGCGCGCTGCTCGTGGCCGCGGCGATGCTCTGGATCGTGCTTCGTTTCGGGCCTGATCGCGGGTCCGCCGGGCAGCGCGCGCTGGTCGCATCGCTCGGCGCGGCCGCGCTCGTCCTTCCGGCGTGGCGTGCCGCGTGGCAGCGCATCGAAGGCAGCGACAGCTTCCGTCGCGCGACGATCATCCTCGGGAGCGGACCTCTGGCGCGCGCGTGCTCCGCCCTCATCGCGAGCGACGAGCCGACCGGCCTCCGCCTCGCGGGCGTCCTCGGCCGTGATGGAGAGAACGGCGTGCCCGGCACCACGCTTCTCGGCAACTACCAAGAGCTCGGTCGCATCGTCGCAGAATGCGACATCGGTCATGTCCTCGTCGCATGTGACGAGCGACGCGGCGCCCTCCCCGTCGCCGCGCTCCTCGAGCTCAAGCTGACGGGCATCGAGATCGAGGACGGCATCACCTTCTACGAGCGCGTGAGCGGGAAAGTCTTCGTTCCCGCGCTGAAACCGAGCGACATCCTCTTCACCGACGGCTTCCACGTGACCCGCGCCACACGGCTCTTGAAGCGCGGCCTCGATCTCGTGGCCGCGCTCGTGGGCCTCGTCCTCGGGCTCCCGGTCCTCGCCGTCGCGGCCCTCGCGATCAAGCTCGACTCGAAGGGCCCCGTGCTCTATTCGCAGATCCGCGCCGGAGAGCGCGGGCGCACGTTCCGCATGCACAAGCTCCGCAGCATGCGCACCGACGCGGAGGCCTCGGGGGCCGCGTGGGCCGCGGAAAACGACCCTCGGGTCACGCGCGTGGGCCGGTTCCTCCGCCGCTCGCGGATCGACGAAATTCCGCAACTTTGGAACGTGCTCGTAGGTGACATGAGCCTCGTCGGCCCGCGTCCGGAGAGGCCGATCTTCGTCGAGCAGCTCGAGCGGGAAATCCCTTTTTTCCGGCAGCGTCTCGGGGTGAAGCCGGGCGTCACGGGGCACGCTCAAGTGCGCTGCCGGTACGGGGCCTCCATCGAAGATGCGCGAGAAAAGCTCGCCTATGATCTTTTCTACATCAAATCCCTGTCCGTGTGGTTCGACCTCTCCATCTTGATCGACACCGTGAAAGTCGTGCTGCTTCGCATCGGCAGCCGTTGAGCCCGAGAGGGCACTCCGGTTAGGCTGAGCGCGCGTCACCGCGGGGCCGCAGGCTGCCTCGCGGGCGCGAAGTCGCTCAACCTGCCGAGGTCCCCCTGAGCTCCAAGCCCTCACCCGAGATCCCGCGGCCGCCGGCACTCCCTCGCATCGAGAACGCGCCGCCGTCGACCTACGAGGTCGCGCCGCCACCGTCCACCGTCAGCACCGCGTTCGCCTACAAGCTGGCCGATTTTCAGGTGAACCGGCCTGCGATTCCGTTGCTCGCGGCGCTCGCGATCACGGTCTTGTCCGTCTTCTTGGCGATGAAGCTCAAGATCCAGACGGGCTTCGAGGCCCTGCTGCCCGAGAACCGTCCCAGCGTCCTCGAGCTGCATCGCGTGGCCGCGAAGACGGCGGGCGTGTCATCGCTCTTCATCGTCCTCGAAGCCGGGCCGAACACGCCCAAGGAGGCGCTGCGCAAGGCCGGCGACAAGCTCGTCCCCGAGATCGCCAAGGTCGGCTCGCCGTGGGTCGGCAGCGTCGAGGACGGCGTGCACGACGTGGTGAAGTTCATCTCCCCGCGCGCCGGCCTCTACGCGGACACCGAGAAGCTCCAGAAGGTCCACGACGACATCGAGGCGCGCTTCTCGTACGAGGTCAACAAGGCCGCGGGCTCGTTGCTCGACGACAGCGAGCCGCCGCCCCCGCTCGACGCGACGTCGATCCGCAAGACGCTCGGCATCAGCGAAGAGCAGGAGCAGCAGTACCCGGACGGCTACTACCAATCCGCCGACGGCAAGACGCTGGTCGTCGCCATCCGCTCGCAGGTCATGGGCACCGAGCTCGAGCGCGGCAAGGAAGCGCTGCGCCGCATCGGCGAGGTCGTCGAGAAGGCCGACCTCAAGTCCATCGACCCCGGCATCACCTGGGGCATGAGCGGTGATCTCAAGAGCGGCAACGAAGAGTTCCGCCGCGTCAACGAGGACCTCACCGACGTCGGCAAGCTCGGCGTCATCCTCATCACGAGCGTCGTCTTCCTCTACTACCTGCGCATCCGCACGCTCTTCGCCATGGTCCTCACCATCGCGATCGGCGTGTCGTGGACCTTCGGCATCACCCAAGTCCTGGTCGGCCACCTCAACATGGCGACCGGCTTCCTCTTCACGATCATCGCGGGCAACGGCATCAACTTCGCGATCATTTACATGTCACGTTTCCTCGAAGCGCGGCGCCGCGGCGCCGGCCTCCAGGACGGCGTGCGCATCGCTCACCGCGAGACCTGGCTGCCCACGCTCACCGCCGGCTGCGCCGCCGCGGCCTCCTACGGCTCGCTGATGATCACCGAGTTCCGCGGCTTCCGCGACTTCGGGATGATCGGCAGCGTCGGCATGGTCCTCTGCTGGACGTCGACGTACCTGACCCTGCCCTGCATCCTCGCGGTGATGGAGCGCATCGCGCCCATCAAGGTGAAGTCGTCCGGCCCGCCCTCGTCGCTCGACGTCGCGCTCGGGCCCATCGCCAAGCTGCGCCGCATCACCCGCTCGGGCATCGCCTTCGGCAAGCCCTTCGCGGCCCTCATCCCCATCGCGCCGCGCGCCGTGTTCTTCGGCGGCGTGGGCCTCGCGCTCGCGGGCGTCGTCGCCACCGTCGTGTACGTGCACAACGACCCGATGGAGTACGACATGAAGAAGCTCCGCAACAAGGAGACCGCGCGCGCCGAGGACTCCGCGCGCAGCGCCAAGGCCGAGCGCATCACGCGCTACGTCGGCGCCTCGGGCATGGCCATCCTCGTCGATCGCCCCGAGCAGGTCTCCGCCCTCCGCGAGGAGCTCTACAAGCGCCGCGACGCGGCCCCCGAAGACAAGAAGCCCTTCAAGGCCATCTACGCGTTGCAGGACTTCGTCCCGCATGATCAGGCCGCGAAGATCCCGATCCTCCTCAAGATCAAGGACCGCGTCATGCGCGCGCAGAAGCGCGGCCTCATCCCCGACGCGGATTGGAACAAGCTCAAGGACTTCCTCCCGCCCGACGATCTCAAGCCCTTCGACATCGCCGAGCTGCCGGTGGGCATGGCCCGCATGTTCACGGAGACGGACGGCACGCGCGGCCGCATCGTGTACATCTCGCCCACGCGTCCGGAGCTGATCGACGACGCGCACTACCTGCTCCGCTGGGCCGACTCGTACCGCGAGACCAAGCTCCCCGACGGCTCGGTGATCCGAGGCTCGGGCCGCGCGGTCATCTACGCGGACATGTGGGCGGCCGTGCTCGACGACGTGCCGCCGGCGGTGCTCTTCTCGTTCGGCGCGACGCTGCTCGTGGTCATCGTCGCCTTCCGCGCGGGCCGCGCCGCGCTCGCGGTGCTCGGCGCGCTCCTCGTCGGCGTGGCGTGGATGGTGGGCCTGCTCGTGTGGGCCAAGGTGAAGCTCAACTTCCTGAACTTCATCGCGCTCCCGATCACGTTCGGCATCGGCGTCGACTACGCGGTGAACATCGTCGAGCGCTACGTGCGCGAAGGCGCGGGCGGCGCGCAGGCGGCCGTCTCCAACACCGGCGGCGCCGTCATCCTCTGCAGCATGACGACGACGCTCGGCTACCTCGCGCTGCTCAGCTCCATGAACGAAGGCGTGCGCAGCATGGGCGCGGCCGCCGTGCTCGGCGAGGTCGCGTGCCTCCTCGCCGCCGTCATCGTCCTGCCCGCGGGCCTGCTCCTCCTCGACCGCAACCTGCCCAAGGGTGCGAGGAGCACGCTCAGCCTGCACCCGCCGCGCCCGTCGGGGGTGTAGCGTCGAATCGACGTCGAAGGCCGCTTGCGCAAGCGGCCTTCGAGCTCGATGTCCCCTCCGTGCTTTCGGGAGGGAACATGCACCGATCATCCTTCTGCATCCACCGCTCTCCGTTCGCAGCGCTGCTCCCGCTGCTCCTCGCTTGCAGCGAGCCCGACACCGCGCCCGTCGGCTGGAAATCACTCCCCACCGACGGCGGCGCCTCGTCGATGCACGGCCCCATCGTCGTCGACGACGGCGCCGTCACGAACGGCGGCGTCACCGCGCCGCCCGCTGTCGATGATCCCGATCACTGCGTGAGCAGCGGCGCGCTCCACGATGTCCGCGCCTTCATGTCCGACGGTCACGGCGCCGAGCTGGTGGCACGTGGGCCTCTGTACGGCGGCCACGGCACCGCCATCGTTCAGAAGCTCGACGCGAGCTGCAACCCGGTGTGGACCTACACGCCCCCTGCGGAGGACACGTATTGGTTCTTCCGGCTCGCCGTCGATCCTTCGGGCGACGTCGTGGTCGCGGGCAGCCTCTCCGCGGCGTCCGAGTCGAACAGCACCCTGCGCAGCAGCGGCGCGCTCCTCTTGCTGCGCCTCGATCCGAGCGGTCATCTCCGGTGGCGATCCATCTCCGCGCTCGGCGGCCGCCTCGTGCGCATCGTCCTCGCGCCCGCGGGCGACGTCGTGGTGAGCGGCCGCGCGCAGGACACGCAGCAAGGCACCAAGTGGGATCTCGTCGCCCGCTACGACGCCGCCGGGCACGAGCGCTGGCGGAAACCCTTCGGCGACGAGCTCGCGCGCATCGCCGATCTCACCGTCGGCGCGGACGGCTCCGTGGTCGTCGCCGGTCGCTTCTCGCGGCCCTTCGATTTCGGCGGCGGCACCCTCACCCCGGCCGGCGACGAATCGACCTTCGACGCCATCCTCGTGAAGGAAGACGCCGCCGGCAATCACCTCTTCAGCAAGCGCTTCGGCGATGCCGCATCCCAATCGTTCGATCGCGTCACCGTCGACGCCAGCGGCAACATCACCGCCCGCGGCCGCGGCAACGGCACCATCGACTTCGGCGGCGGCCCTCTGACCCTCGGCGACGACTGCACCTTCAGCGCCGGCTTCGACGCCTCCGGCAACTACGCCTGGAGCACGCTCGATCCCGTCGAAGACTGACGCGCGCCCGCTCACCTTCACCACTGCACGAAGGTCATGGGGACACAGCATCTCCGCCGACCCGGAACGTGGAGATCCATGAGATGATGCCCCACCGCTCCGCCGAACGACACCGCACCTCGTTGAAGGCACCATGACGTTCGCCCTCGATCACGTCTTCATCTGCGTGGACGACGTTGCTTCCGCCGAGCACGCGCTCTTCGACTTTGGAATCCACGTCGGCCGGCGCCTGGTCCACACCGGCCAGGGCACGGCCAACGCCTGCGCCTATTTCGACAATGCCTATCTGGAGCTCCTCCACCGGCACGACGACGCAGCTCTTCAATCTACCCTCGTGCGCCCACTCGGCCTCTGGGAGCGCCTCCACGCACGCGCCACGGGCGCCGTCCCCTTCGGTATCGCGCTCTGTCCGAGCCCCGGCGCACCAACTTTGGAGACATGGCCCTACGAGGCTGCGTTTCTCCCCGCGGGCGCTCACATTCCCATCGTCACGCCGCGACATCGATTGGACGAGCCGATCGTCTTTCTCACCTCCCCTTCGGCACCTCCCGCCGCGATCCCGCCCGAGCGCCGCCCACCGCTCGAGCACCGCGGCGCCCGCCGCCGCCTCACGGGAATCGCCGTCTCCGGCCCTCGCTCGATACCTCTCTCTCCAGGCCTCGCCACGCTCTCCAAGCTCGGCATCATCGCCGTGAACGACGCCGCCACCCATCACCTCGATTTGACCTGGGACGACGCACGCGCCGGCGAAGCACACGACTTTCGCCCCGCGCTCCCCCTGACCTTGCATTGGTGAGGATAGGCTGGGACGCTCGCCTGCCGCTCCATCCTCCCTCCTCCCCGAACGCGCTACAGTGAGCCATGAACCAACGCGACCTCGTGGAGCAGCTCCTCGCGCTCGGCGTGGAGCCCGGCGGCGTGCTCTTGGTGCACACGGCGTTTTCCAACGTGGCGCCCGTCGACGGTGGGCCGCGCGGATTGATCGAGGCTCTGCAAACGGTCTTGGGCCCCTCGGGCACGCTCGTGATGCCCAGCATGGCCGACGACGACAATCATGTCTTCGACCCGATGACCTCTCCGTGCCGGAGCATGGGTGTCGTGGCCGACACGTTCTTTCGGCTCCACGGCGTGCTCCGCAGCAACTCCCCACATGCGTTCGCGGCCATCGGCCCCGAGGCGCCCTTCATCACGACGCCGCATCCGGTCGACAACCCTCATGGGCCGAACAGCCCCGTAGGCCGTGTTCACGATCTCGATGGACAGGTGTTGTTGCTGGGCGTCGGACACGACGGCAACACCACCGTTCATCTGGCCGAATCGCTCGCCGAGGTGCGCTATCGCCTCCCGACGAGCGCCCTGATTCAGGACGGCGCCGAGCCCCGGCGAATCCATTATTTCGAAATCGATCACTGCTGCGGGGGCTTTGCCCTGCTCGATGATTGGCTGGGACCTTTGCAGAAAAGAGGGCTCGTGGGGCGCGGCGAAGCGCGCCTCGCCCGCTCGCGGGACATCGTGCGGATCGCCGTCGATCACCTGCGCCGCGACGAGACGGCCTTTCTCCATCCACCGGGCTTCGATGCCGAGTGCGACGAGGCGCGGGCGAGCATCTACGGGGCGACGTCGTAAAAGCCGCCCTCCGGCTCGGGACAGAACCAGCGCCGGAGGACGAGGTAGTGATGGAGCGGTAGGACCTTGGTGTCCTCGCGCATCGAGAGGCCCATGCGGCTCACCTCCGCACCGGGGAAAGGCGTCTTCGGATAGAGCGGCGTGATGCCCGAGAAGGTCTCGTATTCATCGAGCAGGCCGAGCACGTGGCCGACCTCGTGGGCCACGATGGGCAGTGACCAACCACTGCGAAACGAGGCGAAATACGGCGTTCGCCCGCACGTCGTGGAGAGGGGCACGCGGAGGTCGGCGCGGTGCGGGGAGATCTCCTCGGCGTCGACGAACGCGAAGCGATAGCGCACCGGGATGCCGAACGCGGCCGCGTCGCGATCCCAATACCCGGGAGCTTCGCGCGACCAGCGCGCGAGCAACGCGCGCATCGCACGGCGTGTGGCGGGCACCGTGAAGACGCCGCTCCCGGGGCAGGCTTCGAGCGATCCGGACGCGGCATACGGTGTCCCGCGGCACGTCGCGCCGATGGTCGCGACGTCGTGGCCGGGGCCGGCGAGCTCTTCGGCGAGCGCGCAATCGGGCAGCTCGATCATGCCGCCCTCGGCGGGCAGATCGACGGCAATCGTGACCGTCACCTCCCACGAGGCCGCGCGCCGCCGCACCCCGTAGCGCATGGGCCCGAAGAAGAACCCATAGTGCGGCATCACGCCGACGATGAGCCGCTCGCCCTCGGGCACGGCGCCGAAGAAGACCTCGCGCACCGCGGGCCGGCACACGTAAGGATCCTCGGCGAGCGTGGTCTCGAGGATGCTGCGAAACGTGGCCGCGTGTGCGGTGGTAAGGCCACCTGCCAGCCGATCGAGATCGGTGGAGATCGATCGCGTGGCATCGACTCGTGTGCGCGCGCCGTCCGGCCCCGCACCGGCACACGCGACATTCGTGATCGACGCGAGCATGAAAGCTCGACGTGCGCGCGCTCCCCAAGTCGACCCCACGCGCCGACCGTAGCCGCCGCGCATGCATCGAGCAACGCCCGGAAAATCGCGCTCAATCGAGGGCATGGTCGCAATTCGTCACGGACACCGTGAGCCATTCGGCCGGGCCGGAGCGTCCAATCATCGGCGGTCTGGTCTGCCGCAGCGCAGCCTGGACCGCCGATTTCGAACCGATGCCTCGACGTTGCGTTCGCATGCCCAGTGAAACCGCTCACGCCGCCGCGCGTAGGGGTGCACGAGCATGGTCGTGGGCTTGGCCGATCGACGTCGGTCGGTGTTCAATCCGCGCGCGTTTCGGGTCCGCGAACATGGCCCGCTGAAGCTTGCTTCCCCTCGAGGCTCCGTGCCCCGCGGGTGCTGATCCAGTAACGAATTTCGGAGGTAGACGATGGCGATTGAGATGGGCAAGGCGATGGCTTTCTCGGCGGTGGGCGGCATGCTGGCGGGTCTCGCGGGCTGTGCCAACGAGGCGCAGCAGCCTGCGGCGGCGGCTCCCGGCCCCGCCGCGGCGCCTGCGGCGGCCTCTGCGGCCCCCGCGGCCGCGCCGGCCGGCGCCAAGGCCTGCTGCAAGGGCCACAACGAGTGCAAGGCCAAGGGCGCTTGCAAGACCGACAAGAACGCCTGCAAGGGCCAGAACGCCTGCAAGGGTCAGGGCGGCTGCAAGCCGGCCGACTGCAAGTAGTCGCACGGGCGCGGTCGGGGTCGCTCGCGGCCCCGCCGCCCAACCGGGGCTCTCTCCGGAACGATCGCCTCGAGACGTGATCGAAGAAGCGTCAGCTTTCTCGATCCCTCGTCACCGAGACGGTCGCGCCGGAGGGAGCCTCATTTCGTTGGTGCTCCAACGATCTCGCCCGCACCGCGATCGTTGGACCTCGAACGAACTCGCCCCATGGCCCTGCCGCAATCGTTGGAGCTCCAACGATTCATCGGTCACGGTGCGCGGGAGCGCCGCCGCATCGTGCGACAGTGACGAACGCGTGCCACAACGCACCGCGGGCCCGGCTCGGGCTCCCGGCGCCCCCTGGGATCTGATGGAACGAACACGTTGCTCCCTGCCCCCGCGCCTCGGCCTGCCGGATCTCGGCGTCGGCGTCGGGCTGCGCATCCCGCACTACGACGACATCTTCGGCGAGGGCGGCGGCGCCGGCGTCGACTGGTTCGAGATCATCAGCGACAACTTCATGGTCCCGGGCGGGATGCCCATGTACAACCTCGCGCGCGCGCTCGAACGGTTCCCGCTCGTGCAGCACGGCGTCTCGCTCTCCATCGGCGGGGTCGACGCGCTCGACTGGGAGTACCTCGGGAAGCTCAAGGCGCTCCTCGCGCGCACCCGATCGCCGTGGGTCAGCGACCACCTCTGCTGGGGCGGCGCCCACGGGGTCGACCTGCACGATCTCCTGCCTCTGCCGTACACCGAGGCGGTGGTGAAGCACGTCGCCGAACGCGCCCGCGCCGTGCAGGATTTCCTGGGCGTGCGGCTCGCGCTCGAGAACGTGTCGAGCTACCTCACGTACACCTCGAGCGAGATGACGGAGTGGGACTTCGTCTCCGCCGTCGTCGAAGAGGCCGACTGCGGCTTGCTGCTCGACGTGAACAACGTCTACGTGTCCGCCTACAACCACGGGTTCGACGCCAACGCGTACATCGACGGCGTGCCCGCCGAGCGCGTCGTGCAAATCCACCTCGCGGGCCACACCAACCACGGCGCCTACATCCTCGACACGCACAGCGCGTCGGTGATCGATCCCGTTTGGGATCTGTATCGGCGCGCGCTCCGGCGCACCGGGCCCGTGTCGACGCTCATCGAGTGGGACGATCACATCCCGCCCTTCGCCGATCTGGTGGCCGAGGCGAACAAGGCGCGCGCCGCGCGCGACGAGGTGCAAGGTGCCCGCGCCGCCTGAGCTCGTCGCGCTGCAAGGCTTCCTTTCCAGCGCTTTCCGGCGCGAGCATGCGATCGGCGACGACGCCGAGGTCGCGGCGCAAACGGTCGTCCACGTCGCCGGCAACGATCGGCTCACCCCCGTGGAGCAGGCCGACATCTACCGGCGCCAGTTCTGGCTGCGCCACTTCGATGCGTTGTTCGAGGACTACCCGGGCCTCGCGGCGCTGCTCGGAGAGGATGCGTTCGATGCCTTCGTGACGGCCTACCTGACCGCGTGCCCGCCGCGCCATCCATCGCTGCGTGATCTCGGCGATCGCATCGTCGGGTTCGCCGAGACGTATCCCGGCTTCGCGCCCGGGCTGCGCGAGGCCGCACTGGAGATGATTCGTTACGAGAATGCCATCGTGGACGTGTTCGACGGCGCGGAGCCGCCGCCGCTCGACGCGCAGAAGCTCGCGACGCTCCCGCCCGACGCTTGGGATCGCGCGCGCATCGTGCTGTCGCCGCTGCTCGTGCGCCTGAAGCTCGCGCACCCCGTGCACGAGTACCGGGTCGCGGTGCGCGCCGCGGCCGACGCGGACGAGCCCACGCCGCCCTTCGCCGGGCCGCGCGCGGTGTGCGTGGCGCTGTTCCGGCGCGAGCTCGTGGTGTCCTTCGAAGAGCTCGAGCCCGCGGCCTTCGCGTTGCTCGAAGCGCTCGCCCAGGGCGAGCCGCTCCCCCGCGCCTGCGAGATCGCGGCGGCCGGCCTCGACGCGGACGAGGCCGCCGCGCTCGGCGGAAAGGTCGGCGCCTGGTTCCAGCATTGGACGGCGTGGCGGTGGATCACGGACGTGATCGTTTGAGCTCCAACGAAATGGCCCGCGGCCGCTCGCTCGAGGCTCGGTCAGCTTGGTCGCGATGGACCGGGCGGCCGGGCGCGGCTTGCTGCGCCTCGTGGGGCGCGCCATAAGCGCGGGATGGCGTTCGTCGTCCACCAGCGCACGATCGAGATCTCCACGCGCGGCCAAGGCTTCACCAACATCACCCGCGAGCTCGGAGCGGTGGTGGCCGAGTCCGGGGCAGCGGCGGGGATCTGCTCGGTGTTCATTCAACACACGTCGGCGAGCCTCGTGATCCAGGAGAACGCCGATCCGGCCGTGCTCCGCGATCTCGCCCGATGGATGGAACGCCTCGCGCCCATGTCGGAAAGCTACGAGCACGACGCCGAAGGCCCCGACGACATGCCGAGCCACCTGCGCAGCGCCGTCACGCGAACGGCCGAGACGATCCCGATCATCGAGGGCCACCTCGGGCTCGGCACCTGGCAAGGCGTTTACCTGTGGGAGCATCGCGCGGCGCCGCACCGCCGGCGCGTGGTCGTCACCGTAACCGGGTCCTCGCGATAGAACGCCGCGGCGGAGGTGTGTATCCTCCGCGGCCGTCATGCAGAAACCGTCCCTCCTCTTCGGCGCGGCGCTGTCTCTCGCGCTCCTCGTGACCGGCTGCCCTCCGAGCCGCTACGCCTCCTGCCAGACCGACGCCGACTGCGCCGGCCGCGACGTGGATGGCGGCAAGCTCATTTGTTACAACCTGCGCTGCCTCGAGTGCCATTACGACTCGGACTGCGGCGAAGGCCGGGTGTGCGGCATGAACAACACCTGCGAGAGCCTCGACTCGCGCGCGCCCGAGGCCGAGGGACCGCCGCCCGCGAAGACGCTCGAAGAGTGCGCCAAGCGCTGCAAAGGCAACGCGGCCTGCGGCGAGAGCTGCCGCGACCAGTTCAAGAACGCTCCGAAGTGAGTGGGTGATCCAGGTTCTGTCTGACGACGTCGCGAGCCGTCGTCGGATGGAGCCCAGCGGCGAGGAGCTCATCTCGGCTCCTCGCGCGTGGGTCCCGATATCGATCAAGGGCGGGGGTTTGGGGCCGCTTGCGGCCCCATCGTGATCAAGGCGTGAGGATCAGCCCGTAGCTGCCATTCGCGCTGCCGCCGCCCGTCTGGCTGCCATCGACGTAGACGTAGACCGGCGTATTGGCCTGCACGTTGTTGAGGGTGATCGACTCGCCCGCCGTGCCGCCCTGGTTCGAGCACGCGAGCTCGGGCGCCGGCGAGACGCAGATCGAGCGCGCGTACAGCACCGAGTTGTAGTTGGTCGTGGCGTCGTCCGTATCGACGCCGATCGATCCCGCGTTCGATCGCGTGATGCGATACACGGTGTGGCCGCCGGGCTGACCACCGCAGGTGCCCTGCGCGGTGGCGTTGCCGTTGTTGTTCGTCCCGAGGACGGTCATGGGCGTGCCCGGCTCGAGCTGGATCGGCACGGGATCGTTGCAATCGGTGCCCGACGAGAGATCGACGACCATCTGGTAGTTGCCCGCGTCGCCGTTCGCATAACCGTCGACGAAGACGAAGTACTTCTGGCCCTGCTGCACGCGGATGCTCACCAATTCGCCGCCATTGAGCGCGGTGTTGCCCACGTCGTAGCTGTCGGCGCAGAGGAGGGTGGTGTTGTCCGCGGTGTCGCTGCAGCCCTGCGAGATGTAGAGGACGCTGTCGAAATTCGTCTGCGCGCGCGAGAGGCTGACGGTGAGATAGCCGCTCGCCTGCATGGTGAGGGCATAGACGCGATCGCTCGCGTCCGCTCCATCGCACGTGGATCCCGTGTGCTTGCCGCCGCCGATCGTCGAGCCGGTGATCGTCGTGCTGCCCGCCGCGACGTTGACCGCGATGGCGCCGCCGCAGGTGCTCCCCGGCGTCATCTCCTGCTTGCAGTTGGCGGCGCAGCCGTCGCCGCCGGTGGTGTTGCCGTCGTCGCAATCCTCACCGGGCTCGATCTTGCCGTTGCCGCACACGGCCTTGCAGCCGGTCGCATCGAGCTGACAGCCGGTGCATTTGAGGCCCGCCGGGTTGACGAAGCCGGCGTCCACGCACGTCTTGCCATTGAGGTTCGCGCCCTCGCAGATCTCGCCCTTTTCGAGGAGGTCGTTGCCGCAGGTGGCCTTGCAGCCGGACGCGTCGACGCCGGAGCAGTCCGGGAGACACTTGAGGCCCGAAGGGTTCGTGAAGCCGAAGTCCGCGCAGGTCTTCCCGCCGAGCGACGCTCCATCGCACGTCTCGCCGGGCTCGATCTCACCGTCGTTGCAGGTGGCCTTGCACGTGCTGGGATCGAGCTGGCAGCTCTTGCAGGTCAAGCCTTCTGCCTGGCTGAAGCCGAACTCCACACAGGAGTGACCGCCGAGCAGCGTGCCGTCGCAGTCCTCACCGGGCTCGATCTGCGCACCGTCGCAGGTGGCTTTGCAGGCCGACGTGTCGAGCTCGCACGCGGCGGTGCACGTCACCGTGCCCGGGCTCGCGAAGCCGAGCGAGGTGCACGTGGCGCCGCCGACATCCGCGCCGTCGCATGCTTCTCCGGTGTCGAGCTCGCCGTTGCCGCAGGTCGGGAGCACACCGCTCGACGACGTGGTGCTCGACGACGTGCTCCCGCCGGAGCCACCGATACCGCCCGAGCTCGAAGACCCGGTCGTGCCGTCGGTGAAGAGATCGTTGCCTTCGATGCTCCCGCACGCCGCCGCGCTCACGGAGGCCCCCAGCACCACGCCGAGGCCGGCGACGATACCCTTCACGCGCCCGGCGCGCGCCCCGGTGGACCCATCGGAAGAAAGCAATCGCCGACCGCTGCGCATCATCAAGAGCTCCCGTCATGCCCCGGACGTGGGGCAAGCGGAACATAGTATCTGCCTCGATGAGCGATGTGATCCCCGAAATGAAGGCTCGTTCGCGCAGCGCCTGACGCACCGCGCGCACCGCGCCAAAACGAGCCTCGGGATCCGTCAGCGCGCCTGCGGCTGATGCTCTTCGGGAGGAGCCGGGCGAAGGAGCCACGGGCTCCGCTTGGCCTTCCCATCCGACGGCGCGGCCGGCGCGCGCTGCTCTTGCAACCAAGCCCAGAACGCGTCGGCCCAGATGGCGCCGCCCTGCTCGTTCGGGTGGATGTGATCGGCTTGCCGCGGGATGGGCTGACCGACGAGCTTGTCCGAATCGTAGAAGCGGCAGGGCGCGGAGTTCTGGCGAATCACGTCGGTGATGCCGGTGTCCTTGCGCCACGACGGCGGCGAGATCCACACGCACGGGCGGTTGCCGATGGCCGCGATGATGCGCCGCACTGCCGGCGCGTGCGCGGCCGGATCGGTGTTGGCGACCTCGTTCGCGCCGAGGTTGATGAGCACGAGATCGGGCTGCGTGTCGGCGACGATGCGATCCATCTTCGCGGACCACGTGGTCGTGAACGAGCTCGTCTCCGCCCGCACCTCGTAACGAACCCCGAGCGCCTTCATCCGCGGCTTGAGCGCCTGCGCGAAGCCCGCGAGCGTGAACGAGTCTCCGATGTGCAGCACCGCGGTGCCCTTCGGGATCTCCGGCGGCGGCGCGGAGGGCGCAGCCGACGGCGGCGGTGCGGTCCGCGCCTCTGCGTCCGGCGCGGGCGCGACGGCCGGCGCCGGCGCCGCGCTCACGCTCGGCGAAGCCGACACCGCAGCAGGCCCTGCGGACGACGCGACCGCCGTGGAGCAAGCGAGCGGCGCCACGAGGGAAAGGACGATGGTGGTAAGACGCTTCATGATGCGGAAACCTCGGCCCCGCGAACTCTAAAGCAGGGCTCCCGCGCGCGGCAATCTTGTGGCGTGAACGCGGCCCCACCCGCCGATGCCACACGGATTGCCACAGTTGTGGCACGGTGGGCTTCATGAGCGGGCGAGTGCAGGTGGAGATCATGCGTGTCGGCGCGCACGATCTCCCGCTTCCGGGCTACGAGACCGTGGGTGCGGCGGGGATCGATCTCCCGGCCGCCGTCACCGAGCCGACCACCATCGCGCCGGGCGCGCGGGAGCTCATCCCGACGGGCTGGGCGGTCGCCATTCCGAGCGGATACGAAGGCCAGGTGCGCCCTCGCTCCGGGCTCGCGCTGCGGCATGGAATCACCGTGCTGAACGCACCGGGGACGATCGACGCGGACTACCGCGGCGAGCTCAAGGTGCTGCTCGTCAACCACGGCGACGCGCCCTTCGTGGTCCGGCGCGGCGACCGCATCGCGCAGCTCGTGATCTGCCCGGTGCTCCAAGTGAAGCTACAGCTCGTGGACACGCTCGACGCCACCGCCCGCGGCCAAGGCGGCTACGGCTCCACCGGCTGAGCCTCCTCGAAGCCGCGCGACGCGACACGACCGATCATTGGAGCTCAAACGATCATCGGCGCGGGCCACGACGCGATCGTTGGAGCTCAAACCATCTCGCGCACCAGCGGCGGCGTAATCGTTGGAGCTCAAACGATCATGGGCGCCGAAGCACGGCGCCCCTGATGACCATCGAGGATGGTCGCGAAGCGATCAGCGCTGGCTCGTCCAGCGCGGGGTTTGGGGCCGCTCGCGGCCCCGTCGTGATCAGCGCTTCGGGCGGCCGCCGGCCGGCGGAGCGCCCTTTTGCGGCTTCGCGGGCGCAGCAGTCTTCGGCGCTTCCTTCGCGGGCGCAGCAGCCTTCGGCGCTTCCTTCGCGGGCGCGGGCTTGGCGGAGGCGAGGCCCTTGCTCAGCACGTCGCCGAGCGTCCCGAAGCCGCGCGGCGCGGGAGCGGGCTTGTCCTTGCGAGGAGCGCCTTGGCCCTTGGCGGGCGCCTCGGCGGGAGCGTCGCCCTCGCCCTTGGACTTGAACGCCTCGAACATGGCGCGCTCGTCGTCGGCACCGAGCGCGGAGATGGAGAGGCGGATCTTGCCGGTCTCGTCGACCGAGAGGATCTTCGCCTCCACGTCCTGGCCGACGGCGAAGAGCTTCTTGAGATCGGACCCGCGCGGCGTGGCCGTCTCCGCCGTGGGCACGAGACCTCGACCGCTGCGCCCGTGCGTGCCCGCGATCTGGACGAACACGCCGTAGCGCTCGACGCCGGTGACCTTGCCCTTGATGCGCGCGCCTTCGACGATGACGGGCGCGCCTTCGCCCGCGCGGACCACGCCCACGTCGCCGGCGTCCGCCGTGCGGATGACGACCGGGCGCAGCCGCACCTGGCCGGTGCCGCCGTCGACGCTCTCCACCACGGCTGAGAGCTTGCTACCGAGCTCGACGCGGAGCTTGCCGCTGTCATCGACGAGCGAGGCGCGGTCGAACATGCCCTCCTGCTTGCCGCCGAGCTCGACGAAAACCGCCTCGCGCGCGATGGCGACGACGGTGACCTCGACGGACTCGCCCGCATGGTACCGCCGCTGTCGGCCACGGGTCGCCCCGGCGGACTGCTCGAAGAGAGAGGCGAAGGAGTCGTTGGATCCACTCGGGTTCGGCATGCGCGGCGTCATAGCGCGGGCCGGGCGGCCGCGGAAGGGCAGTCGACGCGCGAACGACGGCCCCGGGCGGACGAGGGATCGAGCGGGCGGAGCGGGCCTCCGTCGGCGGGCGGGCATGGGGGCGCTTCGAGGCCGCGCCCCGACGTGGTATGGGCCCGCCTCACGACCATGACCGCACCCGCGCGCAATGTCCTCGGTGGCCCGCTCGCCGACTGCTCGAAGCGACCCATGACCGGCTTCTTCCGCAACGGCTGCTGCGATACCAGCGCCGAAGACGCGGGCTCGCACACGGTCTGCGCGGTCATGACCGTCGAGTTTCTCGCCTTCTCGAAGAGCCGCGGCAACGATCTCTCCACGCCGGCCCCCGAGTACGGCTTCCCCGGCCTCAAGCCCGGTGATCGTTGGTGCCTGTGCGCCGCGCGCTGGAAAGAGGCCCTCGACGCAGGCCGCGCGCCGCTCGTGGTGCTCACGGCCACGCACGAGCGCGCGCTCGAGATCTGCGATCTCACCGCGCTCAAGCGGCACGCCATCGACATGAACTGACGCGCCTCGTGACGAGCAGCGCCCGCCCTCCCCGCTCGCAGACCGGTTCACGCGCGCGCCCAACGATCGCGTGCGTTGCGGCCCTGTGCTTCACGCTCGCCGCCTGCGCGCCCGCGGCGCCCCAGGCGAGCCACGCCGCGACCACGGCCGAGGCACGCCCGCCCGCGAGCGCGTTGCGTGTCGGGACGAGCGGCAACTACCCGCCTTTCAGCGCCGGCAAAGACGATGGAAGCGAGGGGTTCGCGGGCGCATTGCTCGGGGCCTTCGCGGCCGACGAGCGGATCACGGTCGCATGGGTACGCTTCGGATGGCCTGATTTGGTAGGCGATCTGCGCGCCGGGCGCTTCGAGCTGGCGGCCGACGGCATCACCGTGCGCCCGGAGCGATCGATCGCAGGGCGCTTCACGGTGCCCGTGGCGCGCGGCGGTGCGGTGCTGTTGCTCCGACGCCCGGCGTGGGCGATCGCCCGCGGCGGGAGCGCGCTCGATGCCGCGCGGGCGCTGGATCGACCGGAGATGCGCGTGGCGGTGAACCGCGGCGGGCACCTGGAGCGCATCGCGAAGAAGCTCCTCCACGCAGCACAGATCGTCACCGTCGCCGAGAACGGCGCGGTGCCCGGCGCGCTCGCCCGCGGCGAGGTCGACGGCGTAATGACCAACACCTTCGAGGCGCCGCGTTGGGCCGCGAGCCTCCCCGGCGTCGAGACCATCGGCCCGCTCACGCATGACGTGGTCGCCCTCTTCGTGCGCGCCGATCGGCCCGATCTCGCGGCGCGTCTCGATGACTGGCTCCTCGCGGCAGAGCAAAGCGGCACGCTCGGCCGGTTGCGCGCGCGTCACCTCGGGCCCGGCGGCGGCCCGCCCACGGCGCTGCCCGTGAGCGCGATCCTCAGCGCCACTGCGGAGCGCCTCGCATTGATGCCCTTGGTCGCGGCCGCAAAACAGCGCGCCGGACAAGCCGTCGAGGATCCCGCGCAGGAAGCCCGCGTGATCGAAGCCGCACGGGCGCTCGTCGTTCGCGCCGCGGCCGATCGCGGCGTGCGCGCGCCGCGCGCCGAGCTCGTCGACGCCTTCTTCCGCGCGCAGATGGATGCCGCCAAGGCCGTGCAGCGCCGCGTGCCCGCGAGCACCGGGCCCGCATTCTCGCTCGAAGACGATCTGCGCCCCGCGATTGCCCGCATCACCGCGCGCCTCGCCTCCTTGATCGTGCGCCTGCCGCGCGGAATCACGGCGGCCTCCATCGCGGCGGAAGCCCGCGACGATCTCGCGGAGAGCGGCCTCGACGACGGTGAGATCGCACGCTTCGCGGAGAGCCTCGCGGCGCTCACCCAATAGCGGCGCCCCGCGTTCGCGCGGCAAAGCCCTGCTCGAAACACCGAATCACCGTTGGGTGCGAACGGTGACCACGGGTGGGACTTCCACGCTCGGTGGTACCACGGATGCGCGCCGCCAAAGCGGAATCACGAGCGCACGAGCCCCCATGATAGATTGGCCCCGATGGCCAAAGCACCCAGCGGCCCGTCGACCGTCACGCCCGCGCCCACCAAGCGCATCTCGCGCGAAACGCTCGAGGTGCTCGAGGCGGCGCCGCTCGGCAGTCGCATTTTCCTCATCGCTTATCATCGCAACGGGGCGGACATCATCCCTCTTCAGCCGGAGAGGCCGCTCGTCCTCGGGCGGGATCCACCTTCCGATGTCCTCATCCCCGATCCCAGCGTATCGCGCACCCACGCGCGTTTCTCCTTCGTCGACGGTGTGGTGTTGGTCGACGATCTCCAATCCACCAATGGCACCTTCGTCGGGGGGCGGCGCGTGGAGCACGCGACCATCGATCCGGGCGGCGAGATCGCGCTCGGCGGCGTGCGGGTGCGCGTGCATGCGGCGGCCGCGGACAGCGAAGGCCCGGGCCTCGACAGCCACGAGCGCTTCCGCACCGCGCTCGAGGAGGAGGTGCGGAGAGCGCGCCATTTCCGCCGCACGTTCGCGGTGCTGATGGTGCGCGCGGGGCGGCCCGATCTCCATGTCAGCCAGTTCTCCTCGCGTGTCCGCGAGCGGCTCCGCGACGTGGATCGCATCGCCACCTACAGCGGTGATGCGGTGGAGGTGCTCTGTCCCGAGATCGACGCGGAGAACGCCCTTTTGCTGGGCCAAGCGCTCGCCGACGGATCGCCGGCGGCGCCGCTCCTCGTCGGCGTCGCCTTCTTCCCCGCCACCAGCACGAAGGCCGAGGAGCTCGTCGAGCAGAGCCGCGCCGCCGCGTATCGCGCCGAGCGCGATCGGCCGGTGCAGCAGGCCCGCGCGGGCGCGTGGGCGCCCGAAGCGCCGGCGCTCTCGTCCAGCGGCGAATCCCAGCCCGTCGTGGCCAGCGCCGGGATGCGCACCGTGCTCGACACCGTCACCAGATTCGCCCGCGCGACGCTGCCCGTCTTGATTCACGGGGAGACCGGCACCGGCAAAGAGGTCGTGGCCCACGCCATTCACGCCGCGAGCCCGCGGCGCCACAAGCGCATGATCGTGGTCAATTGCGGCGCCATTCCCGATCAGCTCGTCGAGAGCACCTTGTTCGGCCATTTTCGCGGCGCGTTCACGGGCGCCGTCCAGGATCAAAAAGGCATCTTCGAAGCCGCCGACGGGAGCACGGTGTTCCTCGACGAAATTGGCGAGCTCTCGCTCTCGGCGCAGGCCGCCCTCCTCCGCGTGCTCGATACGAGCCGCATCACCCGCGTGGGATCGACACGCGAAACCGAGGTCGACGTGCGCGTGGTGGCGGCCACGCACCGCGATCTCGAGGCCATGTGCGAAAAAGGCACGTTCCGCTCGGACCTTTATTTCCGGCTTGGCGGGCTGACGCTGACCGTGCCTCCGCTCCGCGAGCGCCGCGACGACATACCCCCTCTCATCCATCGTTTTCTCCACGAGGCCAACCAGGCCACGGGGGCCGACGTCCGCGGGTTGTCACCGAGCGCGCTCGCGCTCTTGCAGGGTTATTCTTGGCCGGGAAACGTGCGCGAGCTGCGCAATGCCATCCACCGCGCGGTGGCCATCGCGCAGGGCGAAACCTTAAGCGACGACGACCTCCCCGATCGGGTTTGCCGGTCGGGGCACCGCGCGGAAACGAGCGCCCCCGAAAAGCCGAGCAGCGCCGCTGTCGGGCGCCCGGCGTTGATGCCCGCGGGCCTCAAGATGACGATGAAGCAAACCGAGATTCAATTGATCCTCGGCGCGCTCGAAGCCGCGAGCGGCAACCAGACCGCGGCGGCCAAGCTCCTCAAGATTCCCATCCGCACCTTGGCCCACAAGATCAAGACGCTCGGGATTCGCCGGCACGGCTTCGGCATTACGTGATCGCGGCGGACGGCAATGGATTGCCGGATCTCGCAACCCATGGGACGAAGCAAGGCAAACCAATGCTGCGACGCGGGCGCCCGAGCATGAAATCGCGCGCCGGACGGTGAAAGCAGGGCGTCGCGCATTCATGGCACGTACGCTGCACAATGCATCTCCGCCGGGTCGCTCCGGAGGTTGCAGGGAGGGGACGTCGGGGGCGCGGCCGGAGGAGGAGCGACCCGGTTTTCAGAAGCCCCCGAATCGCCCGCGGGAAGGAAAGGATACGTGCGTGACGAGATCGATCGTGCTCAGGGCCCCGCCCGCGGTGACGAGCCGGGTCCCCTTCGTGGTCACCGTCGATGTGCGCCCGGTGATCCCCGGACAGCGCATCTCGGTTCTGCTCGAGGAGAAGCGCGGTGAAGGGCCGGCAACGCCCGCCGTGCAGGCAGAGATCGCCGCGACCTCCGGCGACACCGCGTTTGGAAGCTTTCCGATCGCTCTGCGAGAGCGGGGCACCGTTCTCCTCCTGGCGACGGCCGAAGACGAAAGCGGTGGCCATTTCCACCCCGACGGCGCCGTCGTCGAGGTCATCTGATCGATCCTCGAAGCTTCGCGGAGACTCTCATCCATGCAGTCGTCCCACGCCCCACAGGAGAAGCTCGACGCGCGCCTCGCTGCCGTGCTGCGCCTCCCCGCGGAGGTCGTCGCCGACATGCTCCATCGTGATCGACGCGCCGCCGCGCCACCGCTTCACCCGCTCGGCCTGGAACGGCCGGCGAGTCCCGCGTTGCCGGCGCTCCACGGGCTCGCCGTCGCGCCCGAAGGATCGGTGATCGTCTCGGCCCTCATCCATGGAGGCGGCGACGCTGCCCGCCTCGAAGCGGCCGGCGCGCGCGTGCACCGCGTCATCGCCGGCATCGCCGCGGTGAGCGCGCCCATCGAGGCGCTGCGCCGGCTCGAGCAGGATCCCGCGGTGCGCTTCATCGAGCTCGGCCAGCCCCTCGGCCCGCTCCTCGACGCGAGCGTGCCGAGCCTCGGTCTCGATCCCGTGCCCGAACGCCATCCATCGCTGCGCGGCGCCGGCGTGGTCATCGGCGTAATCGATTTCGATGGTATCGACGTCCACCATCCGGACTTCTTCACCTATCCCGATCTCGGACCGCGGAGAACACGAATCCTGAGCCTCTGGGATCAAACCACCTCGGCCGGCCCGGGCCAGCGCGCTCCCGTGCCCTGGTGCTATGGAGTCGAGCACAACGCTGCTGACATCGATCGTGCCGTCACGATCGATTCCGAAGCCGCATTGCCGGCACCGCCCACCGGCGGTCACGGAACCCACGTGACCGGCATCGCCGCGGGTAACGGGCGCGCTTCGCAGGGCCGGTATGTCGGCGTCGCACCCGAGGCCGACATCGTCTTCGTCAACCTCCGTCGAGCGTCGGGGCAGAGCATCGGATCGTCAACCTCGCTCGTGGACGCGCTTCGTTACATTTTCGCGCGGGCCGGCGATCGCCCCTGCGTGGTGAACCTCAGCGCCGGCACCCAGAGCGGCCCGCGCGATGGAACGAGCCTCACCGAGCGGACCATCGATGCATTGGTGTCGGTGCCCGGGCGCGCGGTGGTGGTCGCCGCCGGCAACGAGGGCGAGCGGCGGCGCCATGCGGAGGGCGTCGTGACGTCCGCCGAGGAGCACGCGATCCAGCTCATCGTGCCTGCCGGCACCGACGCGCCGGACGCCGTCGAGATCTGGTATCCGGGCGCCGCGCGCCTCGACGCGGTCATCTTCACGCCGAACGGCGATCACCTCGGCCCCGTGCCCCCGTCCCAAGCAGCCTCGTACCTCGCCGGTGCGCGGCGAATCACCATCTCGTCGACCTTGCACGATGCCCGTAATGGTGACAATTGCATTGTCGTTCTCCTCCAACCGGAGTCGGGCGCCGCAGCGCTGGAGACGCTCGCCATCGCTCTCCGGCCGCGCGGCGGCGAGCCCGCGGGGGAGATTCGATATCACGCCACCCTCACCGGCACCTCGGGCATCGTCTTTCGCGAGCCCGCGACCGGCACGATGATTGGCACCCCCGCGGCGGCGGAGGGTGCCATCACGGTGGCCAATTGTCTGCATCGATATGCCACCGGCGTCAGCAGCAGCAGCAGCCGGGGCCCCACCCGCGATGGGCGCAGAAAACCGGATCTCGCCGCGCCCGGCTGCGGCATCTGGTCGGCCGCCGCCGCGGAGGGAGGTTATGTCCAGCGATCGGGGAGCAGCATGTCGGCGCCCCATGTCACCGGGCTCGTGGCCTTGATCTACGAGCGACATGGGCGAATCGACATTCACGCGCTCCAATCGATGCTTCGCGCGGGCGCCGATCGGATCGGCCTCGCGGACGGGTGGGACGCGGCCTCGGGTTGGGGCCGCGCCCGCATCCCGCCCGAAGCGCGGATTCCTGGGCGGCGAGCATCGCCGCCATCACCAGGGCGTTCGCGCCCTGGATCGTCGACAACACATTCGAGGAGGGTCTTCATGAGCCAAGACAATAGCGACACGACACCGCGCGGCGGGCTGCTCCCGCTCCACCCCCCGATGAGCCGAAACGACGAGCAGCTCGAGATCGACATCGGCGATTACATCCTTTACATCGGAGAAAAGGCCGTGGGAGAGGTGTTCATCGAGGCCGATCCCGCGCACCCGGGCGACCCGTCGTACACCATCGAGCATTGGTGTCTGTTCAGCAATTACGTCGCGCCCGGCCCGCGCAACGAGCGGGCCTCGCTGACGTTCGTTCATCGCACCGGCGTTTATGCGAGCGCGGCCGATTTTCTCGCCTACGTGAGATCGCTCTCCGGCGCTCGCTACATCAAGGCGAGCTGCCAGGAGCGCCGTCCCTGAGCGCGTCGAGCGCCTCGTCGACGGACAGCACATCCATGCGCCGCCTCCATGCGGTCGGCGCGATGGTCGCCGCCAACGGTGGCGCCGACTCCCGCCATGCGGGAGATGGGCTGCCCGGCGCGCGCGCCAAGAGCCCGATGGCTTGAATGCCGAGCCCGCGCACGGGGCAGGCGCGGGCGCGCTCGAAGAGATGATTCACCTCGTCGGGCGACTCGGCCTCTCCGCCGGCGGCGAGCGCGAGACACCGCGCCAGCATCCGCGGCCAAGGGTCGTTGACGAACTTCCACAAGCCTGCAGCTTTGATGGCCAGATCGCGGGCAGCGTCGCGTGAGCCGCGGCGGTGCGCAAACACCGCTTCGACGAGGCAAATGGCGGCCTCCACGTCGCGCAGGCGGAGCCGAGATGCGGCCTCGACCAGCTCGAGATCGGGATCGACGTCGGCGCCGCTGCGATGGAGAGTCGCGCGGCGAATCCACTCGGCGCGCGCCTCGATGTAGGGGCTGCCCACGACGCGCGCGAGGCTCAGGGCTTCCTCCGCGCGTTCCTGCGCCTCGTCGAGATCGCGGGCGTCGAGCGTCTCCATCAACGCGGACGCGCAGGCGACGAGCGCCAGCACCCGACCGCTCCGGCTCGGCTCGGCGATCGCGGCGGCGCGATGCAGGCGGGCCGCCTCCGCATAACGACCACGCCGGTAATGCCACCAGCCGAGCCACGCGGATCGCCGCGCCTGGGTCACCGGATCGGATTGGCCCGCCGCCCAAGACTCGATGTCTCGTAAGGTCTCGTCCTCGACGGCGGGCGAGCAGCGCCGCGACGCGCGCGCACGGAGCGCCTGGCGGCGTCGCTCCAAATCGAGATCGGCAAACGGAGGTGTGGTATCGAGCAGACGAAGCGCGCGGTCTCCTCCGGCCATGAAGGCCAGCGCGCCCTCCACGAGCTGCCGAATCTGACCGATGAGATCGGATTGCGACCGCGCGCGACCGAGCTCGTATTGTGCGCGCCCCACCGCGCGCTCGGTGCCATCGGCCAGCGCCAGATCGACCAAGGCCGCGAGCGCCCGCTCCTCGGCGCGTTGCAGATCCAAAGAGGCCTCCACGGGCGCGCACCGAATTTGAAACAACGCTTCCTGCAACGCGATCGTGGCGTGCCCGAGATCGCCCGTCCCCGAGTCCGCGAGGCGGCGCGCGAGGGTCACGGCCTCTTCCGCGAGGGCGGTGACGCTCGCTTCCGCGGGCTCGGCATCGAGCGCGGCCGCGAGGTGAAAGAACCTCCGCGGCGTGCCCGAGGGGAGCGCCGCGGCGATGGCGGCGTGCTCGTAGCGCCGGCGCGCGAGCGAAAAGGCACGATCCGCCGACGGCGACGAGAGCGGCTCGACACGCCCGTCCGGATGCCGGCGGGCCGCGCCGCGACGCACGAGGTATTCGAGGTGCGCTTCGATCTCCCAGACGGGACGACCGGCGCACGCGCTCAAGAGCTCGGGGGATCCATCGGGCCAAGCGAGCGACGACCACGCCAAGAGCTCTTCGAGCGACGCAGAGAAAGGCTCTCCCACGTCGCGCAGATCGTCTTCCATGGCGCGCGGCGCGGCGCTGGCGTCGAGCTGCTCCAAGAGATCGCGCGCCACCACGAGCTCCGATCCACCCCACGCCACGGCGCCAGCGCGCAGCCAGCGATGGATCTCTTCGACGACGCGCGCCTGCACGCCGAACGTGCGCGCATGGAGGATGCGCGCAGCCTGCGAGGGCAGATGAAAGAGGCGCTCCGGCCCAGCGAAGAGCGGCGCCAGCGCGGACACGTCGAGCGGCGTGATCCGGATCGTGCCCTCGTCGTGCGGGCACGCATTCGTCTCTTCGAGCACGCGCACGATCGGCCCGGCATCGCAACAGCGCTCGAGCACCAGGGCCGAATATTCATCCATGCGATCGACGTCGTCGGCCAACACCACGACGCCTTCGGCGAGCGCCGCACGCACACGCGCAGCCGCGAAATCGGCGACCTCGGCGAGCCGCGCCGTCCATTGATCGCGCAGCGATCCCGCGAGGGGCATCAAGCTCCCGAACGCGCAGCGCGCCGGCCGGAGCAGCGCGACGCGCCCACCTCCCCGCTCGATCGCGGCCTTCACCTCCGCGAGGCAGCGCGATCGCCCCGTGCGCCGCGGGCCCACCAAATCCACGCGACGCCCCGCCCGCACGCGCCCGAGCACGCGATCGATCACCTCGTCTCCACCGAGCCGAAACAAAAGCTCGTCGGCGCGCTCCGCGCGCGGATGACCACGGAGCATGCCCAGCACCGTGAGCGCCGATCCGGGTCGCCGCGCCGGATCCTTGGAGAGAAGCAGATCCACGAGGCCTGCGACCGCGGGCGGCGCCTCGGGCGCGATCTGCCGCACGGGCGGCGACGGCGCGCGCGCGCATTCGCGGACGAGATCGCGCGTGTCCTCCGCTTCGTGCGGGAGCCGCCCCGTGAGCGCTTCGAACAACAAGACACCGAGCGAATACAAATCGGCCCGCGGCGTCACCGGCTGTCCGAGGAGCCGCTCCGGGGCCATGTAAGGCACCGTGCCCATCACGTATCCATCGTCGCGCAGCGTTTCCAAGCGACGATCGGCGGCGATCCCGAAATCGAGGATCGTCGGTTTCCCCACCGCGTCGACGAGGACGTTGGCGGGCTTGAGATCCTGATGAACCACGCCTTCGGCGTGGAGTCGCGCCAGGATCTCGACGAGCGCAATCACCGTCTCGCCGAGCCGCGACCAATCACGAAGGCGGCCGCGTCCCGGAAAGGGCTCACCGCGCACCAGCTCCAAAACGATGAAGGGCAACGGCTCTCCCGCGCTCTCGTCGAGGAGCCGCACCACACCGGGAATTTGGTGGAGCCGCAGAATCGATACCTCGCTCCCGAGGCGGGAGGGCGCCTCCTGCCGGCCGTCGCGCAGCAGCTTGACCGCCACGAGCCCGCCGCCGATGCGATCCTCGGCCTCCCACACCTCACCATGACCGCCGCGGCCGAGGCGCGAGCGAAGCGCATAACGATATCCCACGATGAGGCCGGGCTTGGGCACGACTCCCGATCTCCTTCGCGTTCCTCCCGTCTTCCCCTTCATCCCCAAGCTCCTGCGATGGCAGCTTATCAAACATCGGAACGCGCGAGCCATGAATGGCACTCCGATTGCTCATCGTGCCAAGCGCCATGGTGGATGCGGTGCTGCTCGACGTCGACGGGACGCTCATCGACAGCAATTCATTGCACGTGCTCGCTTGGAGCCGAGCCTTTCGCCGAATCGGCCGGGAAATCCCAATCGTCACCATCGCCGGCGCGCTCGGTATGGGCGGCGATCGGCTGGTGCCCGCCCTGCTCGGCGACATCGACGACGAGACCGCCGAGCGCGCGCGCACGTTCCACGGTGAGGAGTTCGGAAAACGAGGCCTCATCCACCATGCCGAGCCGCTGCCCGGCGCTCGGGCCTTGATCGAGGCTCTGCACGCCCGCGGGGTACGCACCGCGCTCGCGAGCTCGTCCAAACGGGACGAGCTCGATCACTATCGCAAGCTGCTCGGCGTCGAAGTGGATGTCGTGGTCGCGAAAGAGGATGTCCCCGCGACCAAGCCGAGCCCACATCTCTTTGCCGTCGCCCTCGCGCGCCTCGGCCATCCCGCGCGCGCCGTCGTCATCGGCGACACCATCTACGACATCGAAGCCGCGTCTCGGCTCGATCTTCCGTGCGTCGCCGTGCTCACGGGCGGCATTCCACGCGAAACCCTCACCGGCGCGGGGGCCGCAGCCATCTACGAGAGCACCGCCGCGATTCTGACCGATCTCCCGCGGTCCCTCGACCGCTGAAGACGCGCCCGGGCCGCGCCCGCTCGTGCAGCCGGCCCGATATCGCATGATCCCAGATCGCTTTGAAGGCCCCTCTTCTTCCACCTTCGCAGCGAGGACGAGAGCACGTATCGCCCCGCGCTTCCTCGTCCGCCGTCATCCGTCCGCGGACGATGCCGTTCGCCCACACGCGCAAAATAATCACACGCGTGCCTTGCAAGATCGGGGGCACGGGAGTAGGTTCGCTCTTCTCCCGAACGTCGCCGGTCAACGCGGTTTCCCTGTCAGAACGCCGTTCACGTCCGTCAACCGACTCAGGCACGCGAATCAGGCGCGCAAGTCACACGGGGATCACGCGCTCCCCTTCGGCACGAGCATCACGTATTACCTGCGCCGTTCACGACATTCGTGCGACCGCGCAGGAGACGAGCCGAGACGTTCTCGAACCAGAGCAGGATCGCGGGGGGCGTAACCTCCAGCTTCCAGCCTCCAGCCCCCAGCCTCGATGCGGACGCCGCCAGCCCGAATTCATTCCAGAGTTCATCGATATTCGGTTGGCATCGTCATCATCGTCATTGCAGCGTAGCGGCGACATCGGCAAACCGTTGGAGAGGCCACCGACGGAGCGGCAAGAGCGGGGTGTCCTCGGGCCTGCCAGGCCGCGTCCAGCTCTCCGACTGACGTGCTCTCGACCACATGAGGTGTCTGGATGATGCAGAGGCAAGGCGCTAGCAAACGTCAGAAAGAGCGCGCGCGGCAGGAAAAGCAGCGCGAGAAGATCCAGAACCGGCAAGACCGTCGCAAGGACAAGCCCGTCCGTTCCGCTGAAAACCCGGGGGAAGATCCGGATATCGCCGGCATCGTCCCCGGTCCGCAGCCACCGGTGGAAGATTGAAAGCGGACGTGATGGCTCACGATGGGGCCGCGAGCGGCGCCAAACCCCAGGCCGGCCTCGAGCCGGATCCGGCGGGGCCTCCGCCCGACAAGGATTCCCAGCGACGCTCCCAAATCGAGCAGGGCGCGGCCGCATTGGGGAAGACCTGGGCGCAGGGCTTTCGCGACGATCTGCACCGCGAAGGCCGCCTCGCTGCGGGCGGCTGGCCGGGGACCCTGAAAGAAGCGCGCGCCCGCATCGGCCGCGCCATGGTCGTGGAAGCCCGCGGCCGCCGCAAGACCCTCACCATCACCGAGGCCGAGCGCGAGCTGGCCGCGCGCGCCGCCTATGCGAGCGCGCGCGACGAGTGGCGGCGACACAGCGATCCCGAGCCGCGCTGACGCGTTGCTCGACGCACCCGCCCGCCGGCAGCACGACCCTTCGTCGAAGCTCCAACGAACGCGGGAACGCAGGTCTCGCCGCATGCGGCGACCGTCAGTGCGCCTTCTCGACCCGAATCGGGATCCCCGAGCCATCGGCCAAGCGCACGAGCACGCTGTCGTAATCGACGGAGGGGCTCGGCTTGACGAAGGACACCGGCATCTGCGTGACGACCTGCGGCCAGATGCCCGGCTTTCGGGTGAGGACGAGATCGAGAATCAGGTCCTTGGGATTCATCCCTTGGGGGACGGCCTCCGTGAGCTTGACCTCGTAACCGGGATTGCCCACCGTGACCACGCCCGTCACGTGCAGGGAGCGCGGGCCCGGTGGCATCAAGTTCATCCACGCGTACCAATCCGAGGTATCGAGTGGAAGGGGCGTGTCCTTGCCCGGCCCGGGGACCACCCCACCGAGGTTCGAGACATCGAGGGTCGCCGATCCCACGATGCGGTCATCGATCATCGCAAAGGCGATGAGCGTCGTCTTGCCATGGCTCGGTCCGAGATCGAGATCGGGGAGATGGTGCCGCACCGGCTTCATCACTTGCAGGCAGCGCCCGCCGTGATGGGTGATGTGAAGAAGCACCGATTCGGCCTCCGGCATGAGCCGAACCGTCGGGGGAATGCCCCGCTCGGCGCGCCCGGCGCCATAACAACTGTTGGGCGTCGCCGTCACCGCATGAAGGGTGAACTGGCCATCGGGCTCCCGCGTGAGGACGAGGTTCGGCTCGAACATGGTGCGCATGTGACTGCCTCCTTCGTGCCGGCATAACGCTGCTCGGTGCGGGGGTCGAGCAGCGTTGTGCGCCACAAGCGATCTCGATGAAACGGTTCCGTCCGGCACGGCCGCAAAGTCGATGAGATGACGGGATCAGTCCTCGTCGGGCGGCGGCATGTCGAGCACGGCACGGAGCGCGCGGCGCACGACATCGGGCCCGTAGCCTTGCCGCGCCAAGAAGGCCCACAGCTTTTGCCGGCGCTCCGCGGGCTCGAGATCGGCGAGCGATCGCAGCTTCTTCCGCGCGGCGCGCTCGGCCACGGCGACCTCGTCCGTGCCCTCGTCGGCGAGGACCTTTTGGATCGCGGCGCCGGCCACGTCCCGCGAGACGCCGCGGCGCGCGAGATCCTGCTGCAAACGCCGGCTCGATCGCGCTTTGCCGACGATGCCGGTGCGCGCTCGGGCCTCGGCATAGCGCGTGTCGTCGATGAGACCATTGGCCAAGAGCCGCGCCATCACCGCCTCGACCTGCGCGGCCGGCTCGCCCTTTTCGAGGAGGCGATCGTGGAGCTCCTTCGCCGATCGAGCCCGAAACGAGAGCAGGCGCAAGGCGCGCTCGTACGTCTTTTGCGCGTCCGCATCGAGCGGTCGAAGGAGCACGGCCTTGGCGTCATCCGATCGGTTCGACATCGCCCGGACGATGAAGCAAACCGCGCCGATCGCAAGCGATCTCGTGCGGTCCCGCACCGTCCGAAGCCAGGCCGCGCCGCCCGCGCCTCGCAGGGTTGACCCACGGCTCCGAGACGAGATACCAGGGAACGCCCCCGGGAGACATTCATGCTGAAGAAGATCGGCCTCGGCCTCGCTGCCTTCGTTCTCCTCTTCGTCGTCGTCGTCGCCACGCGTCCGTCGGAGTTCCGCTATCAGCGCTCGACGACCATCGCCGCGCCGCCGGACGCCGTGCACGCCGCCATCAACGACTTCCATCAATGGGCCAAGTGGTCACCGTGGGACAAGCTCGATCCGACGATGCAACGCACCTACGACGGCAACGCCGGCCCCGGAGCGATGTATGCTTGGAAGGGCAACAAGGACGTCGGTGAAGGGCGCATGACCATCGAGGAGTCGAAGCCCGGCTCGCTCGTCAAAATCAAGCTCGAGTTCATCAAGCCCTTCGAGGCGACCAACACGACGACGTTCGATCTCGTGCCCGAAGGCGCGGGCACCAAGGTCACCTGGACCATGACCGGGCACAACAACTTCATGTCCAAAGCCTTCTGCTTGTTCATGGACATGGACAAGCTGATCGGGAGCGATTTCGACAAGGGCCTCGCCGATCTCAAGAAGCTCGTCGAAGCCAATGCCGCGAAGAAGCCCGCCGCCACCGAGCCCGCGGTCGACAAGAAGTAGTCCTCCCCGGGCGCGAAGCAGTTTCTCACCATCCTGCTAGCGCGTCGGGTCCGCCGGCAGCTCCCCTTCTGCCGCGCTCGACATCGATACCGCGCTTCTCGCCGCGACGCCCTCTCGTCTTCCTCGACAGCGATATCCATTGTTGCGGCCCCCTCCCGGCGGGCACCGAGCGTTCGGTCGATCCCGGCTCGATCGCCCGTCGTGCCGTCCGTGCTCGCCGCTCGGAGCGCGAACGAACGATGCGAGGATAGAGCGCCTCGCGCGGGAAGGAGCGCTGTAAAGTCTTGCGAGGGACCTCCTCTGGGCTCCACGTCGATCATGGCCCACTCGCTCAAGGAGGTTTCCGTTGATTCGATTGCTCCTGCCTCTCGCGGGAGCGCTCGCCCTGTCGGCCGCCACGACGACCGACTCCGGGGGATGGCGCTTCCCCATCGAAAACCTCGATCCCAACGTCTCTCCCGCCCAAGACTTCTATGATTTCGCCGTCGGCGGTTGGCGCAAGGCCAACCCCATTCCCCCCGAATATGCCCGCTGGGGCGTGTTCGATGCGCTCGCGGCGGATACGCGCGACAAGGTCCACGCCATCCTCGAAGAAGCCGCCGCCAAGCCCGCTGCCGAGGGCACGGACGCCCGCAAGGTGGGTGACTTCTATGCGAGCGGCATGGATGAGGCGGCCATCGAGGCGGCCGGCGTCACGCCGATCGCCCCGAAAATGCAGCAGATCGACGCGATTGCCAATCTCGACGACCTGCAAGAGGTCATCGTGCGCTTGCAGCGCATCGGCGTGGACGCCGTCTTCGATTTCGGCCGCATGGCCGATCCGATGGAGTCGCGCCAGCAAATCGGCGTCGCCGATCAAGGAGGGCTCGGCCTGCCCGACGCGAGCTACTACCACGATACCGATGCTCGCTCGCAGGCCATCCGCGATGCGTACGTGCAGCACGCCATCGCGCTCCTCCAGCTCGCCGGCGAGGCGCCTCTGGACGCGAAGCGCGACGCCGCGACCGCCATCTCCATCGAGTCCGCGCTGGCCGGCGCATCCATGACCCGCGTGGAGCGACGCGATCCCTATGCCACGTATCACATGCTCGATCGCGCGGCGCTCGCGGCCCTCACGCCGCATTTCTCGTGGCCGCGCTACTTCGCGCTGGTGGAGCGCCCCGACATCCAGCGCATCGACGTGACGGCGCCGCGCTTCTTCGCGGAGGTGGACCGGCTCCTCACCACGCGCACGCTCGCCGATTGGAAGGCGTATCTGCGGCTCCGCCTGGTGCAGGCCTCGGCGCCTTACCTCACGCGCGCTTTCACCGAGGAGAGCTTCCGCTTCGGCGCAAAGCTCACCGGCGTCGAGCGGGAGCTGCCGCGGTGGGCGCGCGTGCTCCGCGCGACCAACGGCGCGCTCGGCTTCGCGGTGGGCAAGCTCTTCGTCGAGCGGCATTTCCCGCCCAACGCCAAGGCCCGGGTGTCGAGGATGGTGGACGACATCCAAAGCGCGCTGCGCCAAACCCTCGCGACGCTCGCCTGGATGAGCCCGGAGACCCGCGCCCGCGCCCAGGAGAAGCTCGATCTGATGACCAACAAGATCGGTTATCCCGACGTGTGGCGCGACTACGGCGGCCTCGAGATCGATCGCGGCTCGTACGTGCAGAACGCCTTCCGCGCGAGCGCGTTCGAGTTCCGCCGGAGCATGGCCAAGATCGACAAGCCCACGGATCGCACCGAGTGGGAGATGACGCCGCAGACGGTGAATGCCTATTACAACCCGGCGCTCAACGAGATCGTCTTCCCCGCCGGCATCCTGCAAGCGCCGTTCTTCGATACCGCAGCGCCGCCCGCGTGGAACTACGGCGCCATCGGCGCGGTGATCGCGCACGAGATCACGCACGGCTTCGACGACGAAGGCAGCCAATACGACGGTCACGGCAACCTGAGAGATTGGTGGACGAAGGAGGACGCCGAGCGCTTCCACGAGCGCACGCGCTGCGTCGCCGAGCAGTTCTCGCGCTTCACCGTGGCGGGCGGCGTGCACGTCAACGGGGCCCTCGTGACGGGCGAGGCCGTGGCCGATCTCGGCGGCGTGAAGCTCGCGCTCCGCGCCTTGCGCGCACGCGTGCCGGATCAGGGGACCATCGAGGATCGCCGGCGCGATCAAGTGTTCTTCCTGAGCTACGCCAACGTGTGGGCCAGCAACGCGCGCCCCGAGGAAGAGCAGCTCCTCGCCATCGTCGATCCGCACCCGCCGCCGCGCTTCCGCGTCAATGGCACCTTGGCGAACCTGCCCGAGTTCCAAGCGGCCTTCAACATCCCGGACGGGAGCCCGATGGTGCACACCCCGCGCTGCGAGATCTGGTGATCGCGCGCCCCGCCGCGTGGAGCCGAAGCTCCACGCGGCACTCCATCCCATCGAGCATCGCGCGCCGGCGCGCTACCATGATCGCCGATGGCGAAGGTCCCCGCTCCTCGGCTCGATGATCCCGCGCTCGGGTGGCCTCGGATCGCGCCGGTGGTCGGGCCTTCGCCGCGGTGACGACGGCCGTGGTCATGGCCTACAAGCTCTCGTTCGGCTCCGGCCTGCTCACTCGCCCGTCGCTGTTGAACGTGACGCATGCGCTCCTCTTGTGGGGCGCGACCTTCGTCACGAGCCTGTTTTTCGGGCGGATCGTCGCGCAGGCCCGGAGCGGGCGCGGCGCCGTGGGCCGCTCGATCGGGCTCGGGATGATCGGCGGCGCGCTGGTGCTGCTCGTGACCTTCCCGCTGGCGCACGTCGGCTCCACGTGGGCACCGGGGTTGACGCGCGCGCACATCCTCGTGAACGACGTCCTCGGCGGTGCCTTTCTCGGCTTCTTCATCGGCCTCGGCGTGGCTCCGCTGGCCTTTCATCACGCCCGCCTGCGGCAGGGCGGATCGCTCGATTTCCTCCCGCGCATCTACGTCGCCGCGGGCGCCCAAATGATCGTCCCGTGCTTGGCGACATCGCTCACCGGGACCTGGATTCCGTGCCTTCCGTTGCTCGCCGGATCCTTCGCGATGACCATGCTCGCAGCCCGCGCGAACCGGCGGCGCCTCGATTGGCTCGCGCGCGTGCATGCCGGCGAAGCACAGGGCCATCGGCTCGATGAGACGCATGGGGCCGCGGAGACGGCGACGCTGCCCGGGTTCGTGGGCGAAGCCCGCAAAGCGCTGGGCGTCCTCTCGCGCGCTGGAGAGTCCGAAGCGGAGCGCGCCGCGCACCCGTTCCGCGCGGGCGAAGCATGGATCCCCGTGGCGCGCGTGCCTCTCGATGCGAGCGCGACATCCATCGAAGCCCAGCTCGCCCTGCGTCAATCGACGTGGGCGGGCGGGCTCGCCGGGCTGCTCGCGCTCTTTTTCCTCGGCCTCCCCATGCTGATGATGGTCATCGCCCTCTCGACGTAGGTGACACGCGCCGCGACGGCACGCGTGCTACAAGGCGCGCGTGCCGGCCGACGCGCCCGCCCTTCGCCCCTATCAACGGGCCGCCATCGACGCGGTGATCGCCGCGCGCAAGAGCGGCGCGCGCCGCCTCGTCGTGTGCCTACCCACGGGCGCGGGCAAGACCGTGATCTTCTCCCATCTCGCCCGGCTCGCGCGGCGGCAGGTGATCGTCCTCGCGCATCGGGAAGAGCTGCTCACGCAGGCCGCCGACAAGATCGCGCGCGCCCTCGGCGATCCCGCGGCCGTGGCGATCGAGCAGGCCGATCGGCGCGCGCCCGGGTCGGCCAAGGTGGTCGTCTGCTCCATTCGATCGCTGCACGAGCGGCGCCTCGCCGACGTGATCCGCGATCGCGACATCGGCCTCGTGGTCTACGACGAATGCCACCACGCCGCGGCCGAGGACAACCAACGCGTCCTCCGCCAGCTCGGCGCCTTCGATCCCGCGTGGAACGGCACCTTGCTCGGCTTCACCGCCACCACGGCGCGCGGCGACGGTATCGGCCTCGAGAAGGTGTTCGAGCGCATCGTCTACACGCGCACGCTGCCCGAGATGATCGACGACGGCTACCTCGTCCCGCTGCGCGGCTTCCGCATCGAGACGGCGGCCGACCTCACGCGCGTGACGGCGGGCGGCGTCGACTTTCGCGAAGAGGAGCTGGCCGAGGCCGTCGACATCGAAGAGCGCAACGCCCTCGTGGCCCGCTCGATTCAGGAGCTCGCCCGCGATCGCCGCACCATCGCCTTCTGCGTCACCGTCGGCCACGCCAAGAACCTCGCCCAAGCGCTCCGCCTCCTCGGTGTCCCCGCGGGCGTGATCCACGGCGAAATGCCGAGCGATCGCCGCGCCGAGGTCCTCGCTGCCTTTCGCGAAGGCCGCATCTCCGTGCTCACCAACGTCGCGGTGCTGACGGAGGGCTTCGACGATCCCGAGGTGTCGTGCGTGGCCATGGCACGCCCCACGCGCTCCGAAGGCCTCTATGCGCAGTGCGTGGGCCGCGGCACGCGCCTCTTCCCCGGCAAGAAGGATTGTCTGATCCTCGATTTCGCCGACGTCTCCCGCCTCTCGCTCTGCACCCTCCCCTCGCTCTTCGGCATGCCGCGCGAGCTCGATTTGCAAGGCGGCGACGTGAACGACGCGCGCCGCATCTTCAGCCGAATCACCCTCGATTGCCCGGGCTTCGAGGTGGAAGCCGGCGCCATCACGCTCCGTGAAATCCAGCACCGCGCCGCGAGCTTCGATCCCTTGGGCCTCCATCTCGATCCGGACGTGGTGGCCATCTCGCGCAACGCTTGGGAGTCACTCGGTCGCCACGGCCTCGCCCTCCACTACGAGGACAAGCCCGGTCGCCTGCGCGAAGTGTTGGTCCTGTCCCGCGCCGCTCGCGGCAAACGCTGGCACGTCACCGTCGACGACAACCTCGTCGAACGCTTCTCGACCCTCGAAGAAGCCGTGCAAGCCGTCGACTACGAAGTCGATCAACGCGGCCGCTTCGCCGCCATCTCCGCCCGCGACGACGCCCCTTGGCGCAACGCCCCCGCCCCCGATTCGCTGGTGCAAACGCTCCCCGCGACCCGCACGGGGCGCCGCCCCGCCACCATGGGAGAAGCGATGAGGCTCGTCGTGTGGTCACGCGTCATGAGCGCAAAGAAGCCCGCCGGCTGAGCCTCGCGCTTCGACATCCAACGCAAACGAGTCTCCGCACCCACTACGCCATTGCGTGCTCTCAACGCGCCTTCGATTTCAGACACGTAGGAGCAAAGCACCTCGAAACCCTCTCGCGTTCTTGCGTCTCTGCGCCTTCGCGCCCTTGCGTTGAATCTCCCCCATCCTCACGCAAGGGATGGTGTATCGAGCACCCGATCCAACGATCGCGGCAACCGCGCCCTCACCTCGGCCCCCGGCGTCGGGCGGTTCGTCGACAGCGTATTCCAAAGCAGGATCGTTTGATCCCGCCGCCTCGAATCACGGCACAACGCACGCACCGCCGCGAGCGCCTTGCCGCTGTACGTCACCTCACCCCGCACACCGGTGATATCAGCCCACCGCTCGGCCGCCTCGCGCGCCGCGTCCGTCGGGTAACCGTAACCTCGGCCGAGCTCCGCTCCGAAGATCGAGAAGCGCACACGATCCCGCATCGATCGCCACCGCGGATCGCGGGCGAGGAAGCGATCGGTGCCCCGGATGATCCACTTCACCGTGAGCCGGTTGCACGCGAGCGCGGTGGTGATGCGCACACCGACGATCTCCGTGCGCCAGCCGAGGTATGCGGCGCCGAGCGCGAGCGCGGCGAGCGTGCCCGACGATCCGGCGGGCACCACGATGACGTCGGGCCGCGGGGCTTCGCCGCGCTCGACCTGCGCGCCCAGCTCCAGCATGGCATCGACGTAACCGATGTTGGCCATCGGGTCGGACGCGCCCGGCATGATGAAATAGCTGCCCGGCACACGCCGATAGGCACGCAGCGCCCGGAGCGCGGTCATCGCGTAGCCGCCGCCGTGGACGATCTCGACGCCCGCATCGGCGAAGCCGAGGAGCGAGGCTTTGGCGAAGTCGGTCACGGGTTGATCGAAGAGCACCGCGGAGACCTCGAAGCCGAGCGCCTTGCCGAAGAGGGCGGTGGCCATCACCTGCGTGGACGCGATGCCGCCCGCGGTCACGATGCGCCGCGCCCCCTTGGCCTTCGCGTCGCCGAGCACCATTTCGTAACGGCGCACTTTGTTGCCGCCGTAGAGCGGCGACACGAGGTCGTCGCGCTTCATGAAGACGCCGCCGCGGCCGAGCCAGCCCGCGAGGGCGTCGCACGGCTCGACGGGCGTGGGCACGTGCGCGAGCGGTGTCCACGAAACGCGCCGCCCGAGATCGGGCAGGACGTCGAAGAGCAGGGGCGCGGAGCGTCGTTCCGGGATCACGTTGCTCACGGCTCGCCCCTCCGGCGGCTTCGGGTTAGAGTCGGCGCGTGGAAAACGAAGCGGGCGCCGAGTCCTCCGCGCTCACCGCGCCGCCCCGGGCCGCGTTGGTCCCTCTCCGTCGGGGGCGCGCGTCGGTGGTGCATCTCCCCGGTCATTGGTTCATCGCGGCCACGTCGCGTGAGCTCAGGAACAAGCCGCTCGGGACGACGCTGTTCGGCACGCCGATCGTGCTCTTCCGCGGCGAAGACGGCCGCGCCGGCGCGCTCATCGATCGCTGCCCGCACCGCAACGTGCCCCTCTCCCTCGGCGAGGTGAAGGACGGCACGCTCCGCTGCCCGTACCACGGCTGGCGCTTCGCGACGGACGGGGCTTGCACCTTCATCCCTTCGCTGACGGGCTCGCCCGCCGCGAAGGCGCGCAACGCGCACGCGCTCCCGACCATCGAGCAACAAGGCTTCGTGTGGGTCTACACCGGGGCCTTCCAGGGCGAGCTCACCGAGCCTCCGCGCACCGAGCCGCATCGCTTCGCCTTCCTCGGCGCCAAGGATTACACGACCGTCACGCAGGTCGTGGAGGCCGAAGGCACCATGTACTCGACCATCGAGAACGCGCTCGACGTGCCGCACACCGCGTTCCTCCATCGCGGCCTCTTCCGCTCGGAGAGCCGGGGCCTCACCATCCAGGCCAAGGTCTCGCGCACGCGCGATCGCGCCGTCGCCGAATACGTGGGCGAGCCCCGTCCGCCGGGCCTCATCGCGCGCATCCTCTCTCCCTCGGGCGGTGTGGTCACGCATTTCGACCGCTTCATCATGCCCTCGATCGCGCAGGTCGAGTACAGCATCGGCACGGAGAATCACATCCTCGTGGATTCGGTGATGACCCCCATCAGCGACTTCCACACCCGCATTTACGCGGTCGTCAGCTTTCGCACGCGTTTGCCGGCGTTCCTCATTCGGCCCTTCGTGAAGCCGCTCGCGCTCCGGGTGTTCAAGCAGGACGCGCAGATTCTCAAGAAGCAGACCGAGACCATCCAAGCCTTCGGCGGCGAGCAGTTCGCGTCGACGGAGATCGACGTCCTGGGCAAGCACATCTGGCGTCTACTCAAGGCGGCCGAGCGCGGCGACGGCCAGGTCGGCGACGAGACGGACGAGGTTTCGTTGGTGGTTTGAAGCGTCGCTTGAAGCACCGTTTGAGACGTCTTCCTCGGCCGGACGGCGACTATCGTTGGGGCGCCGGCAAAGCCACGATCGCCTTCGCGAGCGCCGCCGCGAACGCCCGATTGCCCGCGCCCGTCGGGTGCCCATCCAACGGGATCCAATAGGAAGGATCCGACGGCACCGTTGGCACCACGCGCGTTCCTGGCAGCGTCCCCATCGTCTTGGCCATGAGCTCCGGCGCCTCGACATAGGCATACACGAGGAGCGGCGGAGCATCGGTCCCGGCCCGCAAACCCCGGAGCCGCAGGGTCTCCCGATCGAGCACCGCCAAAGCCTCCTTGGTGTACGCGGACGACACGACCGATCGCGTCCACATGAAGCGCGCGAACGTGAGCCCGAAGGCCCACGTCGTGGCGCGAAACGATATCGATTGGGCCTCGGATCGGCGGAGGAGCTGATCGTCGTTGGCCGAGAGATCGTTGGGCATCGTCAGACAGAGCACCACGACATCCGGATGGAGCGTCTTCGTGGCCTCTTCGTAGACGTCGACGTGCGAAGGCAGGTTGTCTCCGCCGATGCCCAGATTCACCATCTCGAAGGCGCGGCCCGGCGCGATCTCGGCGAGCGCGCCGTGCAGCGCCTCGCCAATCGTCTCCTCCCAAGCGATGCCGCTGCCGAACACGAACGAATCGCCGATGAGCACCACGCGGGTCGCCCCCGCCTCCGATCGATCGGCGACCTCCGGCCCACGAAATCCACGTGCGTTGGTGCGCACCGGGACACGCGGGCGGTTGGGCGTGGTGTCGACGTACTCGACGTGAGGCCGCAACGCGAGCACGCGGCCGAACGGTGTCGAGCCCGTGGCCGGCGGGCCGCCCTGGTTGATCAAGCTCCACACCCCCACAGCCATCATGGCGGCGGCTCCATGGCGCGCGAAGCCCCGCGGCAACACCGGGCTCCGCGACATCACGAGCAGCACGCCGAGCACGAGAGACGCCACGAGACCAACCGCGAGCGTCGATACGGCCTCGAGAGGCCGGTGGAAAGCCACGCTCATCGCCGCCGCGCCCACGCAGCCCAACACTCCATGGGCGACCGCAAAGGTGCCAGACCCGAACACCAGAATCGCGGCCACACGACGTGCGGTGGACATCGACTCTCGGTCCTTGGCGCGCAACAACCAAAAGAGAAGAGGCAGGAGCGCCATGTCGTGGAATCGCCTCCACGGCACGGGAATCGGCTCCGGCGGCACCGGCGCAGGGACCGGTGGAGTCGGCGGCGCCGCCTCGCTCGACAACCACACGAAGCCCGCTTCGCGTTCGCGAATCCGCGTCGCGATGGCATCGACGAGCGCCGGCGGCGCCTCGGCCGGCGGGTGGCTCAGGACGGCGAAACGCTGGGTGATGGGGCCCGCGCCCGGAGCGATGGTCTCGGGATGGCGCAGCTCGATGTCGGCGGGCCGCGTCGCGCAGACGTAATGCGCGAGCACGCGATCGTGCTCGATGCTCGCGCCTTCCAACCGGCAATCACCGGGGAGCGCCTCTTTGCCGCCGAGCATGGCCACGAAGAGCGACTCGTGGCCCGCGGGGATGACGCGACGAGCGGTGGCATCCCCGGCCCTCGCCGAGATCGGGACGGCAACGCACGCGGCGAGCACGGCCCCCGAAAGCCCTCGTCGTGTGCTTTTCATCGCAGGGCCCATGCGTCGACGCCGGCGGCGAGCAAACGCGCAGATCCCGTGTGCGTCAAGCCTTCGCACCCATCATCGGCGAGCCGAGGCCGCGAGGATCGCGCGGCGGGGCGATTGCGCGTCCAGCACGAGGGTAGCGAGCATCACGCCTGGGCGGCGGCGGCGCGCAGCGCACGAGAGGATTCCGGCGGAGCCGCGCGCTTCGTGAATCGTCGTTCCGCGCCGAAAGCGTCACGCCGATGCGAGGCCTTGATCGGAAGCGCGCAAAGGCATCTCGCCGCGCAGCGCGAGGAAACGACGTTCTCCGTCCGGAGGGCCGTGATTCCAAGGCCCGTGTCGCCCTGAGCGCACGCGACCGTCGCGTCGGTTCGCGCCGCCGCTCCCGTCCGGGCTCACCGCAGGATCCGGGAAGCGATCACCTCACCATGAGGTTTGATTTCGGGAAAACTCTGCTGGCGTGCCTTTCCGCGAATTCTAAGTTTGGAGCGTCGATGACAGCGACGCGCCCTGCGTCGTGGTCGACCCTTGTCGATGCGCTCGTGGACGAATGTCCACGAAAGGAGTCCATCCATGAACGCGTTGGTGAAGCGTTGCCTATGGGCATTGGGAAGCATCCTTTTGATCGGGACGAGCGGGTGCCTCGCCGGACCGGATGATGCTTTGGAGAAGGAGAACGTCGCCGAGGCGGAAGAAGCTTTCAACTCGCCCGCGAGCTTCAGCGGCGACGCGGCCCTCGCCACAGGCAGCGCGCTCGCGGCGCCTCCGGGCTTTTTTCCCGTCCTCCACGTAGGGCCTTTGCCGTCCACGGGTGGCTCGGCCGCGGACGTCTTAGCGGGGCTCAGCAATGGAGTCCTATCGCTCGGCGCCGGCAACGTGTCCATCAGCGGCGCCTTGCAATCCTCCGTCTCGAGCGCCTCCGTCGCGTCGTTCGACGTGCTCGGCGGGCTCGTCACCGGCACCACCGTGTCCGCCACGGCCACCGCCACGTGCAATCAAGCAGGGCTCGCCCCCACCCTCGGCGCTGCGCATTGGTCTCATTTTCGCCGCAGCTTCTCGGAGTGTTCGAACGCCTCGGTCCAGATCATCAGCCGCTTCAACCCACGTCCGATCGTGGTGGAGCCCGGCGGCCCGCCGGAGGACTTGCCAGTGTAGCCGCCGAGCTCGGCGATCCAGAGGACGGCCTGGGCGATGGTCGGCACGCCCTCCGGGATGGTCTCCGTGCGCGCCTTGTACTTGGTTTTCGCGGCGCGAAGCGCCTCGATCTCCATCGGGGACAGCGCGACGCTCGCCGCAGCGTCGGGCTGGGTGCGGGCGAGGTGCTTGAGGCGTTCGGCGCGAGCTGCCACCGCGGCGAGCATCGTAGCCCAGCGGATGACGCGATCTTTGGTGTGCAGCTGCGTGTCCTCGACATTGCAATGACCGCGCTTCCAGGCCCGGTGAAAGTCTTCCCCCCGCCACCGGAAGCAGTACCCATGGATGATGCCCTTGGCGTCCTCGAAGCCGTTCACCTCGGCGTTGGTCAGGAGCATCCAGTCGAGGCGCTCTTCGCCGCGCGGCGTGCGACGCTCGTGAGCCCAGACCACGCGCACGTTCATCGTCGTGCGGTGGTGCGTTGCACGCTCGGGTAGATCGAGCACGACATCCGCGTAGCGTACGTCGAGCCGGGCGCGCCGGGCGGCTCGTGTCGGCCCGGCGGGGATGTCGACGTCGTAGCTGCCCACGATGCGTTGCTTGCGCATGTGCCGGCGCAGCAGGCGCCGTCGGCCATCCACGAGCACCACGAGGCGGTCCTGGTTCGCGCGGATAGTGAACCGCCCTTGTTTCGCAACGGCGCGCAGAATCTCGGCGTTGTCGCCCTCGCGGTCGATCAGGAACCACGGCATGCACGAGGGCGCCTTCTGGTGCACCAGCTTGCCCGTACGCGCCACGACGTCGACCCACTGCGCCGTCTCGGTCTCAAGGTCGCGTCGACGCGCGTACCGCCCCTTCTTGCTCTTCGGCCCGCGCGCCCAGAACTCGAGGTCGAGCAGCCCCACGGGAGCTCCGTCGGCAGTCACCGCGAGAGCGTCGATGACCTTCAACCCTCGCGTCGGAAGCGAGCGCATGCCGAGCGAGCCGAAGTCCTTCGTCTTCGAGACGTCCGTGAGCGAGAGGCTGGTCCCATCGACGACCACATAGACGAACGAAGCGTCGCTCACCGCGCGGAGCGACGCCTCTGCGAACGCCGTCGTGAGCGCCCTCGGCGCCATTTCGGTCTCAAGGAAGTCGTACGCCGCTTGCAGCTCCGCGCGCGTGCAGAAGACCTCCGTCAGTCGACCTGCCGGCTGGTCGGCGGCTTGTCGCAACATCGACGCGGCCCGCCGAACGCGACGCGCGTCGCCGAGCTTCGCCGACGCCACCTGCTCCTCCGCCCACCGCTGAACCTCACTGCTGTCGCCCATCCCGCGGCGCGCCCATCAGCGCGACCGTTGTCAAGTACGACAACATGGCCACCAGTGCGCCCGCTCTTAGGGGGACTGCGCTTGCCGTCATTTTCACCGTCGACGGCGCCCCGCTTGTTCGCCCGGAGATGAGACCAATGCGCAGCCCTCGGCGGCGGGGCCGCGCTCCAGAGCCTCGCGATCGCCGGCGTCCCCGTGAGCATCTCCGGCGCCCCGAATCAGGCCATTTCGGTGAACGCATTGGGCGTCGACGTCTCGATCGTCCTCAACGAGCAGGTCACGTCCACGACCATCAACAGCGGCTCGATCCGCGTCAGCGCCGCCCACGTGACGCTCTCGCTCGTCGGCAACGTCATCGCGGACATCCGCATCCTGGACACCGAGGCCGACATCACCTGCTCCAAGGAGCCGGTGCTCTGCCGCGTCATCGATTGGGACTCTGGGACACAGGGTGTGATCAATGGCACGCCGTCGGGCCAACCGGGCACGTTCGCGCTGGCGATTGGCTCCATCAACGGTGTTCCTTCAGGCAACTTCACCTATCAAGACGTCACGGCGGGCAAGCTGGTGAAGGCGACCAGCGTCACTTCGGCGATTCCGATCGTGGGGACGGCGCGCCTCGTCGACGGCAGCGCGACGGTCAACGGCGTGTCGGGCTTCACCTATACGCTGCTCCTCCAGGACAGCGGCGGAGGCCCGCTCGACACCTTCAGCATCGCGCTGTCCGACGGTTACGTGGCCTCGGGCAACCTGCTCTTGGGCAACATCACGCACTTCGAGCAGACCTGCCCGACCCCCCGTTGAGGCGCTCGAGGAGAGCGAGCGCGGCGCGCCGGCATGCTTCACTCGCTCTCCTCGATCCACCGCGCGGCAAAGCGATCTCGTGGATCGCAGAGATGCGCCCCGCGCTACACCGCCGCGAGGCTCCCGATGTCGAGGACGAATCGATACCGCACGTCCGCGCGCTGGATGCGCTCGTAAGCCTCGTTGATCCTGTCGACGGGAATCACCTCGACGTCGGAGACGATGCCGTGCTGGGCGCAGAAATCGAGCATCTCCTGCGTCTCCTTGATACCGCCGGTGCCCGAGCCGGCGAGGCGCTTGTTGCCCATGATGAGCGAGAATGCGCCGACGGAGAGCGGCTTCGGCGGAGCGCCGACGAGGACGAGCGCGCCGTAGGGCCGGAGGAGGCCGAGGCAGGCCTCGACGTCGTGCTGGGCCGACACGGTGTCGATGATCAAATCGAAGCTCCCCGCGAGCTTGGTGAAGGTCGACGAATCGCTCGTGAGCGCGAACGACGTGGCGCCGAGGCGGCGCGCGTCGGCTTCCTTCGCGCGCGAGGTGCTCAGCATCGTGACCTCGGCCCCCATAGCCGCGGCGAGCTTCACGGCCATGTGACCGAGACCGCCGAGGCCCATCACGGCCACGCGATCACCCTTCTTGCAGCTCCATTGCCGAAGCGGTGAATACGTGGTGATCCCTGCGCAGAGGAGCGGCGCGGCGCCCGCGGGATCGAGCCCCTTCGGCAGCCCGAGCACGAAATGCTCGCTGACCACGACCTGCGTGGAATAGCCGCCGTACGTGGGCGTGACGCGATCCATCTCGGTGCTGTTGTACGTGAGCGCGGCGCCCTTCTCGCAGAACTGCTCGTCGCCGTGCTGGCACGTGGCGCAGGTGCGGCACGCGTCGACCACGCACCCCACGCCGGCGAGATCGCCGACGGCGACGCGGGTGACCTCGGCGCCGACGCGCGCCACGCGCCCGATGATCTCGTGACCGGGCACCATCGGGAAGATGGAGTTTCCCCACTCTCCGCGAGCTTGATGGATGTCCGAGTGACAGATGCCGCAGAACAGGACGTCGAGGAGCACGTCGCGGGGGCCGACCTCGCGGCGCTCGATCCACATGGGCGCGAGGGGTTGATTGGCAGCGGACGTACCGTAGGCACGGGTCTTCATGCGCCCCAAGGTAGCGGCGCCCGCTTCGAAGAATAGGTCGCCAGTGGTTGATGGGTTGATTAGCCTGGCTTGGCAATGAAAGACATGCTCGCGGGGATGACCGCATTCGTGACGGTGGCGGACAAGCGCAGCTTCACGAGCGCGGGGGTGGAGCTCGGGGTCACGGGCTCCGCCGTCAGCCAGACGGTGCGGCAGTTGGAAGAGCGGCTCGGCGTGCGGCTCCTTCATCGCACGACGCGGAGCGTGGGGCTCACCGAGGCGGGAGAGCGCCTCTATGCGCAGATGAAGCCGGCGTTCACGCAGATGCACGCCGCGGTCGAGTCGCTCAACGATCTCCGCGAGCGCCCCGCAGGGACCTTGCGGCTCACGGTCCCCCGCGGCCTGACGCCCTTCACCCGCGAGCCGCTGCTCGCCGAGTTCCTCGCGCAGTATCCGGAGATCAGCGTCGAGGTCTCGTTCGACGACGGCTTGGTCGACATCGTCGCCGAGGGCTTCGACGCGGGGATCCGGCTCGGCGAGCGCTTGGAAAAGGACATGATCGCGGTGGACGTCTTCGGCCCCGAGCGCCTCGTCGTCGTGGGCTCGCCCGCCTACTTCGCGCGCCGCCGGAAGCCCAAGCACCCGCGCGATCTGCTCGATCACGATTGCATCGATTACCGCCACGTCACGAGCGGCGCCCGCTATCGCTGGGAGTTCGACGAAGACGGCAAGCCCTTCGAGATCGAGGTGAAGGGCCGCGTCACGACCAACGATCCGGCGCACATGGCTCGGCTCGCGGTCGACGGCGTGGGGCTCGCCATCATGATGGAGGAGTACGTTCGCCCGTTCCTCAAAGAGGGACAGCTCGTGCGCGTGCTCGAGCCCTACTGCTCCCCGTTTCCGGGGTTTCATCTCTATCATTCGAGCCGCGTTCAAACACCCTTGAAGCTGCGGGTGCTCATCGATTTCCTCTTGGAGCGGCGGCGCCGGAAGAAGAGCAAGCGCAGCTGATCGACCGCGGGCGCCGGCTGGCTACGAAGCGCCATCTCCTTCAGATATGATGTCTCGGGTCACGCGGTGAGGAGGCGCGTGGAGTGGACGTCGCCGGCACGGCTGATGCCGAGAGATGAATCAGGGGCACGCGTTCGCATCGGGCGCGCGACAGACGCCGTCGAGGCAACGCGCGCCGAGGTCGCACGGCGCGAGGCTCGAATCCGTGCTGCAGGGGGCGCCGTCGGCGGCGGGCGCGCCGCAGGTCTGAGCCCCGGCTGGACCGGAGCAAACACCCCTGTCGCACGCGAGGAAGCCCTGCGGGCGCTCCCCGCACGATTGCCCGAAATCGGCATAGGCCACCTCTTCACACTTGTTCGTGGCGGGGTTGCACCACATGCCTTGATACGCGCCGCAGCCATCTTCGCCCGGCGCGTGGGGCAGGCACTGGGGGGTCCAGGCGATCACCATGCATTGCCCGGGCTGCCCCACGTCCGGGCGATTGCACACCAGGTTCATCCCGCAGGGGGCGTCGTCATCGCAGGTCTCGCCGGAGTGTCGAAAGAACGTGCAAGTCCCCGAGGGGACGCACGTCAGGCCATAGTCGCAGTCCTCGCTCACGACACACGACCCGCCCTCCGTCGCGCGCGCGGCGCACACGCCGCAGGCGCCCGTGATGCGGCAATAGCCCGACTGGCAGGACCAATCGTTCCCGCAGGGCGCACCGTCTGCGAGCCCCCCGCCACCGGGCCGACACCACGAGGGCGGGAGATGCTCCATGACGTCGTAGCAGCTCGCTCCGTTGAAGTCGTCCGCGCACGCGTTCATGATCTCGGTGGAGAACGAGGTCTCCGGTGCGCGCAGCGCCCGCGTACACAGCTGCTGGAGGCGCGCCTTGCACGCCTCCACGTCACGGAACGAGCCGTCGATGATCTTCTTGGTACAGCCGGCCAGCGAATAGCAGATGGTGCTCGCGGGCCCGATGCAGTCGAGATCGATGGGCATCATGTCATCGCCGCCGGTCCCGCCGGATCCGCTGGAGCTCGCGCCGGTGCTCCCTCCCTCGCTGCCGGTCCCGCCACAAGCGGGAGCAACGGTGAAGGCCGAGAGGATGAGACAGAGAAACGGCGTACGCAAACGTGAGAACATGAGCTCCTCCTGAAGGGACATGGCTTTGGAGCCGGCCGCCCGCGGGTTGAGCGAGGTGGGCCCGCGCTGCGCGTGAGGGCTTTGGGATGCGTCGTGCCACGCAGTCGACGAATCGAACGTACGAGGCTGTTCTGCTCGCCGTGGATCGTGGGTCGGGCCGCGCGCGCCTCTTCGTATACGAAATCTCATGAATGACCAGGCCATTTGCGAGGCTCGAAGCGAATTGCCCTGCGACACGCGATGTCGCGATTGCCCGCCAACGGATGTCGCTGCGACATCGCATGTCGCATCAAAGGCATCATGGCGATGTGCGGATCCCCCGCGCATGCAACCCACCATGATCGGGTATTGCGTCAGGCCGGCAGAGCGGATAGCGCAGCATGAAGCGAGCGCTCGGTGAAGGCGGCACCTGCGCGCCGGCGAAGGCGGCGACGACGACCGTGGGCTCCGCGACGACGTCGACGGCGCCGCCGACGTACGCTACAGGGGCGCCATGGTGGCGAAGCTCTATTGCGGTGAGGCCCTCTGCAAAGCCGCGGTCACCGCGCCGGGTGCGAAGGATGCGCCATGGCCCATCCGCTGTGCAAGCTGCGGCACGGCGCTCTATCCACGCGACGTGCTCGCGCGGCTGCCGCCGAACGAGCTCGAGCCGAAGCGCGGCGAGCTCACGACCGAGCGCGCCGGCCGGCGCGTGCCGATCGACGCCAAGGATCTGCAGGCGGCGCAACCGCCGGCCGCCCCCTCGGATGCGGGGGACGTGGACAGGATTCTCGCGATGGTCGAGCTCGATCCAGGCGGCGCGCGGCCGGCGCGGAGCAAGGCTTGGGTGTGGATCGCGGTCGGAATCGCCGCCGCCGGCGCGCTCCTCGCGGCCGTTCTCGCGACCCGATGAGCGGAGTCGCGACGTCCTCGAGCACGCTGATCTGTACCGAGGCGCCTCTCGTCGTTATGCTCCCCGCCCGATGGCGTTCGACGCGAAGAGTCTCATCCGGCAGCTCTCCGCGCCGGCCATGAACGCCTTGGAGATCGGCGTGCAGGCCGGGGCAACTCGGGAGCATGCCGAGATCGATCTGGGTCACTTCCTCTACGGCTGTCTCCAGGTCGAGCAGACCGACGTGCGGCACGCGCTCGGGCTTTCGGGGCGGCTCGACGCAGCCGAGCGTGCGCTCGCGGCGGCGCTCGCGGCCGAGCGGAAAAGCCCGGGCAAGAGGCCCGTCTTCGCGACTGGGCTCCTCTCGGCAATCCACGCTGCAGACCAAAGGAACGCCTCCGTCGCGACGAACGTCGCGACCCGCGCGAAGGTGCGGTCGGGGCATGTGCTTCACGAGCTGCTCGCGAACCCCTCCAAGTACGCGGTGGGAGCGCTCGTGAGCGGGCTCTTCGGTGGCCCCCCTCCGCGCACGCTGGATGAGTGCCTCCGCGGTGAGGAGGAGTCGTCTCGACCGACCAGCGCTCCGACCGCCGCTCGGAGGAGCGCTGCCCGCGTGACCGTCACCCACGTCGTGGAGCTCGGTGAGCGCTTGGTCGACATCGCGCGCACGTATGCATGCGATGCCGAGGACGTGGCCTTGGACAACAACATCGCGCTCGATTTCCCCATCGAGCCCGGCCAACGTCTCGTGGTGCGCCCGCTCGCCGCCGTGCTCGCAGCGCTCCGAGCTCCGGACGCACCGAAGGCCTGATCGCTCTCGAAATCGCCTCGATATCGTGTTTGGGGACCGCCGCCCAGCCGAGGCGCGGCTCAGGCACGTTGGTGAGACCGATCGACGTTCACGCGGAACATCGATCGGTCACGAGCACGTTCGGTGAGTGACCTCCTGCGCGAGGAGGCATTGCAGAGAGACCGAAGTCCGTCAGGGCACGAGGAGCATCTTGCCGTGCTTTTCGCCGCGGAGGAGCTGGCGCAGCGTCTCGGGCAGGTTCGCAAAGCCCTTGCGCACGTCCTCCGTGGTCTTGACGCGCCCGGTCTGCGCCCACTGCAAGAGGTCCGTGGTGGCTTGGGCGAAGCGGTTCGCATGGTCGGTGACGATGAAGCCCTGCACCCGGAGGCGGCGCATCAGGACCATGCCGAAGGCATAGGGGCCGGGGACGGGCTTGCCAGCGCTGTTGTAGCCCTCGATGAGGCCGCACACCGACACGCGACCGTAGTTGTTCATGCGCAGGAGGATCTCGTCGAGGATGCGGCCGCCCACATTCTCGAAGCACATGTCGATTCCGTCGGGGCAAAGCTCGGAGAGGCGTTTGCCGACGTCCTCGTTCTTGTAATCGATGCTCCCGTCGAGCCCGAGATCCTCCGTGAGATAACGGCACTTCTCGGGGCCGCCCGCGATGCCCACCACGCGGCAACCCTTGATTTTGCCGATCTGGGCCACGAGTGCGCCCACCGCGCCCGCGGCCGCGTCGACGACGAGCGTCTCTCCCGCCTTGGGCTGGCAGATGTCGAGGAAGCCGACATACGCGGTCATTCCGCTGGTGGTCGCGAGGAGAGAGAGCATCTTCTCGTCGGTGAGCGGGAGGTCGGGAGGGAGCTTTTGCAGGAAGGCGACCGCCGGATCGAGCGTCGGATGCGTGGCCCAACCGACGAGGCCAATCACGCGATCGCCGACGGCGAAGCCGGGGTGCGCCGACTGCTCGACGACACCGATGCCGAGCCCGCGGACGACGTCACCGACCGGGATCGGCGGCATGTACTGCGGGATGTCGCTCATCCAGATGCGGATGGTGGGGTCGATCGATAGGCACGTGGTGCGGATCTGGACCTGGCCGGCGGCAGGCGCTTCGATCTTCACTTCGTGGGTCTCGAGGTCGGAGTCCGCGAGCTCGCCGTCGGGGCGGCGTGCGAGGGTGAAGTAATGATTCATGCTCATCCACCTCTCTTATCAGGGCTCTCCCGCCGATAGAAGGAGGCGACCGCGACTTCGAGGATCGTCCGCGCTGCAATGCTTCGCGTCTGCGCGTCCCTACTTCGGCGGCAGCTCGGCCCACATGCGGCCGCTCTCCACGTCGATGTGGAGCGTGGCGGCACCGACGACGAGCCAATCGAAGCGCGCGACCCATTGCCCGCCCGAGAGGCTCACTTCGGGTGCGCGGTGCCGCTCTGGATCGCAGCGCCGCAGATCGAACACACGGGTGATCGCCTCCTCGCGCGACACGCGTCGCGGCTCGGCGTAGCTCGCGAGCCGCTCGAGGTAGGCCGTCAGCTCGACCGCGCCCGCGTCGCGCGAAAGCACGATCCAATCGCGCACCTTCGCGAGCACGGCATCGAGGCCGGCCGCATTGTTCCAAAGGTGCCCGTGCGCTCGATCGCGGGCGTGGTGCTCGACGATGCTGATCACGTAGTCGCGCTTGGGACAGCCCGCCCGGGCCTCTTCGAGGAGCGGCGCCACGCACCCGTCGCTCATCACCAGGAGATCCTCGTCCTGAGAGCAGAAGGTCCAGGCCGGCGCCCAGCACCAGCGACACAGGTCGTGCTCCGACGAGGGCCCCATCTCGATGGACATGTCCCCCAGCCTGAGCGGCTTGGGCAAGCGGAGAAACATGCGCCCCATGCGCCGGTCGGCATCGCTTTGCGCGATCGGCCCCTCGGCGTCGAACAGGGCCGTGCCCAGCGCGCCCTCGAGCCAGGCCCGGTAGAGATCCGTCACCAGGGTCGCCGCATCTTCGTGCGGCATGGCAGCGAGCGCGTCGGGCCACGCCTCGACGGACGCGGGGAGGAAGACGCGCGCCTCCTCGAGGGGATCGATGGGCATGCCCACAGCATAGCCGCCGTTGCGTCGCGACGGCGAGCGCCGATCATGCATCACGCGCTCATGCCGGGACCCGCGCGGCGAGGCGGCTCGTGCTCGAAGGTTGAAAACGCATCTCCAGACTGGCACGCTCGTGTCGCAGGAGACATCGAGTCATCCACGACTGACGTCTTCGTCTCGGAACGGGATCGAAGATCACGTAATCCAATTCGCCGGACTCGATGACGCGCATCGAACAGAGATACCCATCATCCTCGAATGGCATTCTGGCTCCGCGACGCGCGCCACCGTCGACGAGCCGATGACGAAATGGCACGCGACCACGACGCCGACAGGAATGGCGCTCCCCTCGTCGCGGTTGCCGGCCATGGGTTTCGACCCGACGGCGGTGGTCCTCCCTTCCGCGCCGGGACCCCTCGCGATGGCGGCGGAGGGGCGCGGTGATGGCGCGGCCCCCACGTTGGCCGCCCGAGACGCCCCGTACGTGCGCGAAACTGCGGCCTGGTCTAGACCCGGGACACGAGCCTCGCTAGGGTGCAGCCTGTGACCCGAAGCGGCCCGCCGCGAGCGCCCAACGAGGGATCGGCCGAGGAACCCCAGCTGGAGATCCTCGTCGTCATCGGCTCGAAGCTCAGCACCCATGTGCTGCCCACCTCCGGCAGCGTGATCATCGGGCGCGCGGCGGAGTGCGACATCCGCGTCGACGACGCCTCCGTCTCGCGCCGCCACGCCGTGCTGCGCATCGGCGCGGAGCTCTTCGTCGAAGATCTCGGGAGCGCCAACGGCATCCGCCTGCGCGCGCCCGCCGCGGGCTCGCCGCACACCGCGCAGCTCACGGAGATCAAAGGCACGCCGGGGCATCCGCTGCCGCTGCGCATCGGCGACACGGTGTCGCTCGGCGCGGCGATGCTCGTGGTGCGCCGCACGGAAGGCCGCGCCCCCGTCGCCGCGGAAGATGGCTTCATCGTCCGCGACGAGGCCATGCGCAAGGTGCACGACCTCGCGGCCCGCGTGGCGCAAGGCAACATCAGCGTGCTCCTCTTGGGCGAGACGGGCGCCGGGAAGGAGGTGCTCGCCGAGGCGGTGCATCGCCGTTCCCCGCGTCGCGCCGCGCCTTTCCTTCGGCTCAATTGCGCGGCCCTCTCGGAGACGCTCCTCGAGAGCGAGCTCTTCGGCCACGAAAAAGGCGCGTTCACCGGCGCCACGCAGGCCAAGCCCGGCCTCCTCGAGACGGCCGACGGCGGCACCGTCTTCCTCGACGAGGTCGGCGAGATCTCCGCGGCCATTCAGGTGAAGCTCCTGCGCGTGTTGGAAGAGCGCAAGGTGACGCGCGTCGGCGCGCTGACCGCACGCGCCATCGATGTGCGGTTCGTCTCGGCGACCAACCGCGATCTCGAAGCCGAGGTGAAGCGGGGCACCTTCCGGCAGGACCTGTATTTCCGGCTCGGCGGCATCCCCCTCGTCATCCCCCCGCTCCGCGAGCGCAGGGGTGAGATCGAGCCGCTCGCCCATTTGTTCGCAGGCCGCGCGGCCTCGCAGCTCGGGCGGCCCGCGCCGCGGATCGCGCCTTCGGCCCTCGCCGTGCTCGAAGCGTATGCCTGGCCCGGCAACGTGCGCGAGCTGCGCAACGTGATGGAGCGCGCCGTGGTGCTCGCGGAGACCGACGAGATCACGCCCGATCACCTGCTCCTCGCGGGCTCGCGCCCCGCATCGGAGGCCCCCGCCGCCGCCCCCGAGCCCGCGGCCACCGCGACGGCCGACTTGGCCGCGCCGGCGCGCGCCGCGCTCGCATCCGGCGCCGGCCTGCGCGCCGAGCTCGACGCCCTGGAGCGCCAACGCATCCTCGACGCGCTGAGCGCGGCCGCCGGCAACCAAACCCAAGCCGCCGCCGCGCTCGGCATGTCGCGCCGCACCTTCATCGCCCGCCTCGACGAATACGGCATTCCGCGCCCGCGCAAGCGTTGAATCATGGGAGAGGCTCGTCCTCTCCTTCTCCACGATTCCGCATCTCGGCATCTGCGGCCATTCCGGCGACCTTACCGGCGCGTGGATTTGGTACGCGCTGAAGCGCCATTGCCATGATCGGTGCCGGGCTCCACCGTCCGGTCATGATCCTCGGCTACCCGAGCGTGCCCAGCGTGCCTTCGGGAGACACGTTGTTTTTCCACGTCTCCACGGACGCGCCGGAGTTCAGGATCGAGATTCATCGCCAGGGCGCGAGCCTCGAGCGCATGGGCGTCTCGACGTGGATTCCCGGAGAACGCTTTCCCGCGCTCGCGCCCTACGACGATTGGTCGAAGGTCTGGCGCGGCCACGCGGTGCGGATCCCCGCGGATTGGCCCTCGGGCGCATACGTGGCGATGTTCGTCGAGGGCGACGGGCACGGTCACGTACGCGCCATTCAGCGCCTCGATCGCCGCGATCCCGACGGCCGCTGCGGCAAAGCCCTCTTCGTGGTGCGGAGCGCGGTGCCGGCGTCTCCCATTCTCTACAAGATTCCCCTCTTCACCTATGCCGCCTACAATGCCGAAGGTGACCCGCGCGGCAGCCTCTACACCTGGCCCGCCCGCAAGGTGACCCTGCATCGCCCAGGAAATGGCACGGGCGGCACGCCTTGGGACGCGGACGTCGTCGACGCCTACGATCTCGATTCTCCGCGCCAGACCTTCGCGCACTGGGACGCGAAATTCATCCGCTGGCTGGAGGAGAATGGTTATTCGGCGGACTACGCCACCGATCTCGACATCCATCAGAACCCGGGAGACTTCCTGTCTCGCTATCGGCTGCTCCTCAGCGTCGGTCACGACGAATATTGGAGCGACGCCATGCGCGACCACGTCGAGGCGTTCATCGCACGTGGCGGCAACGTGGCCTTCTTCAGCGGGAACGTCTCGTATTGGCGGGCGACGCTCTCGGACGAGGATACGGCGCTCGAGGTCGACAAGCGGGTGCACCCGGGAGACGACGGGAGCCGCGATCGCTTTTCGCGCACGCGGCCCGAGAACGTCATGACCGGGGTCTCCTATCGCAGCGCGGGCGGTCAGTGGAACGCAAAGAGGCCTTCGGGAGGAGGGTATACCGTGGTGCGGCCCGATCACTGGATCTTCGCGGGGACGGGGCTCGCCCGAGATGCGGTGTTCGGGGAGGCGGCGGCGTTGGTCGGATACGAGTGCGACGGTGCGGTGTTTGCGCAAGGGGCGCGCGGGCTCCCGGTGACGACCGGCGCGGACTGCTCGCCGCTCGATTTCGAGATCCTGGCCACCGCCTCCGTGGCCGATTGGGAGGGTGCCAATGCCGGCGCGCGCTCGGCGGCGACGATGGGCCTCTACACGCATCGAGGCACGGTGTTCACGGCGGCGACGACCGATTGGGCCCGCGTGCTGGCGGAGGGCGATGCGGCCGTGGATCGCATCACCCGCAACGTGCTCGATGCTTTGCCGGGACGGAGCGTGACCCTCTCCGGGCCTTATCCGACGCATTGCGGCCGGGCCGTGGCGGTGGAAGGCGAGGCCGGGACGTTTCACGCCGACATTCGTGATCTCCCGTTGGATCGCGAGATTCGATATCAGTGGTCGGTGTCGGGCGGCACGCCCGGCCCGCTCGACGGGCCGACGCTGGCGCTGACGATGCCGTCACCGCCGGTGGCCGTCGCCGTGAGCTTGAGAATCGATGTCGAGGGCGATCCGCGCGCGGCGTTCGGCACGCTCACGGTCGAGCCCTATTCGCGGCGGGAGCTCGCTTGGTTCGAGGTGCTCTGTGAGCTCGCGCGTCTCCGCGGACAAGCACGCTCCGCGGATCGAGCCCCGCTCGGCGCGGGCGAGGGAGCGCGCTGCCTCACGGCCGAGCTCTATGATCCGCTCGACCCTACCCTACCCTTCTTCGCACGGCCCGAAGCGCCGCCTCCGCCGCCGGTGCTCCGCGCCATGATGAAGAGCGCCGCACGCCTCGTCGAGCTGACTCGACATCTCCTCGAAGAGCCTTGAAACGCCGGCGCAAGCCCGCCGGCGAAACAAGGACGAAACACAGGAGCGCTCCGCGCGATATCCGGGCTCCCATCACATGGGCGACCAAACACCGATTGGGAGAACACCTGCCCTCGATCCCAGTTTGGTAAATAAAGACCCGTAACCTTTGCAGAAACCAACAACAGGCGAAGAGATGACATCCAGGAGCGGGATAATCTGGTATCGTCGCCTTCCATGAGCCCAGAACGTCTCGCTACGTTGCTCGTCTCGATAGTCTCCACATCCGCTGCCATGTCCGCGTGCACGCCGTGCCCGTACACCGAGGTGGTGCGCTCCTTCGATGTCGAAGTCGACGGCGCCAAGGCCTGCGAGCTGGCGCAGGACGCCTTCGGGCGGCGCGAGGTCGCGCCCTCGATCAGCGCGACGGCCTGTGCCGAGGTCTGCAAGGACGGTGAGGTGAATGCCTGTCACCTCGATTCGGCGTACCAGACGGCGTTCTTCAACGGTGATACGGGGAGCGGCGGAGCAGGCGGAGGCAGCAGCAACGGCGGCTGCCCGACGATGCCGGAGAAGGCGACGATCACGTGCGAGGTGACGGAGTCCCACGGGGAGTACCACTCGGGCTGCCCCGTGGCCGGACGGCGGCCCGCCGCGCTGGAAGAGGCGCCTGCAGGCGATGGATCGGTCGGCGCCTACCTGGCGCGCGCGGCGCATCTGGAGGCGGCGAGCGTGATCGCGTTCCAGGATCTGGCGGCGGAGCTCGCCGCGCTCGGGGCGCCGCCGGCGCTCGTCGCGGATGCGCGCGCGGCGGAGGCCGACGAGGTGCGCCACGCGGTCCTGATGACGGAGCTCGCGCGGGCCCACGGCGCGGAGACGCCGGCGCTGTTCGTCGGCCCGCGGGTCGAGCGATCGATCGCGGCGATCGCGCTGGAGAATGCGGTCGAAGGGACGGTGCGCGAGACGTTCGGCGCGGCCGTGGCGCTGCACCAGGCGCGCCACGCGGAGGACGCCGCGGTGCGCGCGGCCTTCGCCTCCATCGCGGAGGACGAGTGCGTGCACGCGGCGCTGTCGTTCCGGGTGGCAGCGTTCCTGGAGGCGAAGCTCGGCGCGCGTGATCGTGCGCACATCGCAGAGGCGAAGCAGGAAGCCATCGCGACGCTGCTCGGCGAGCTCTCGGGCATCCAGCCAGCCGTGGCCCGCCGCCTCGGGTTGCCGGCGGTCGCCGTCGCGCAGCAGATCCTCGTGGGGATCGAAGGCGCGCTGTGGGCGCCGGCGATCGCCGCGTGAGGGTGTGATCGCCTGCGACCACCGCCGCCCTTTTCCGTGATAGACCGAGGCGATGCGGCCGGGCGACGTCATCGCTCAGCGCTATCGCCTCGATCGCCACCTCGGCAGCGGGGGGATGGGCGCGGTTTGGGCGGCGACCCACACGGTCACCGGCCGCCCGATCGCGCTCAAGCTGATCCGCGCGCGCGAGGACGATCCGAGCGCGCGACGCCGCGTGCTCCGCGAGGCGCGCGCGGCCGGCGCGGTGCAACACCCGAGCGTGGTGGCCATTCACGACGTGGTCGAGACCGCGGACGGCGCGCCCGTGCTGGTGATGGAGCTGCTCGAAGGCGAGTCGCTGCGCGCCCGCCTCGATCGCGATCGGACCTTGTCGGTGGCGGAGACGCGCGCGCTGGCGCGCACCGTCCTCGGCGCGCTCGACGTCGCGCATCGCGCGGGGATCGTTCATCGCGATCTCAAGCCCGACAACTTGTTCCTGCTCCCGAGCGGCGAGGTGAAAATCCTCGATTTCGGCATCGCCAAGCTGCTCGCCGGCGGCGAGCGGCCCGACGCGGCATCGAAGCTCACGGCCACCGGGGCGCTGGTCGGTACGCCCTTTTACATGGCGCCGGAGCAAGCGTTCGGTGAGGCGGTCGACGGTCGCGCGGATCTCTGGTCGCTCGGGGTGGTGCTCTACGAGTGCCTCGCGGGCGACGTGCCGACGCGCGGGGACAACCTCGGTCAGGTGCTGCGACGGCTGACGATCGGAGACTTGGCGCCGCTGTCCACGCGCGCGCCGCACGTGCCCGCCGCGCTCTCGCGGGCCGTCGATGCGCTGCTCTCCATCGACGTGGAGAAGCGGCCGGCATCGGCGCAGGAAGCGCTCGATGCGATCGATGCGAGCGACGACGCGAGCCTGCCGAAGGAGCCTCCTGCGCCGACGTCGAAGCCGCCTCCACAGGTCGCGGCGACGCTCGCGACCACGCCTGCGGATGGAAGGTCGAGCGAGCCACCGAGCGCGGAGATGTTCCGCGGTCGCGCGACGGTGCCGCCGCGATCGCTGTCGCGGCTCCTCGGGATCGGCGGCGCCGTGCTCGTGCTCGCGGCGGGCGCGTCCGTGGTCGTCTTCGTGGGCGTGCCGTCGCCGTCGACGCCCGCGCCCATTCCGCAGGAGCCCGCGGTCGTCGCGACGAGCGCGGAGCCGGCGGTGAGCGCCTCCGCGCCGGTTGCGTCCGTCGATCCCGCACCGAGCGCGGTGCCTTCCGCGTCCGCGCGCCCCCCCGCGCCGCGACGCGCGCCGGCCACGCCGAGCGCGAAGGCGGTGGTGCCCGCGCCGTCGGCGGCGGCCGATGTGCCGGGCACGGCGCCGAAGCTGCTGACAACGGTGCCGTTCTGAGCGAGCCTCGCTCTCGGTGATTCGCGCTCGCCTGCTCGCCGCGCTCTTCGTCCTCTGCACTGCCGGCTCTGCTCGGGCCGACGATCCTGCGCCGCTCGTCGAGGCGCGCGCGGCCTTCGTTCGCGGTACGGATCTAGCGAAAGATGCACAATGGGGCGCTGCGCTCGCGTCCTTCGAGCGCTCGGCGAAGCTCCGCCCACACCCGTGGACGACGTACAACATCGCCATCTGCGAGCGCGCGCTCGGCCAATACGTGCGCGCGCGGCGCAGCTTCGCGCAGGCGCTGCGCGAGCGCACGGCGAGCGACGATCTGCCGGACGCCACCGTCGCCGACGCGCGGCGCTTCGCCGGCGAGATCGATGGTCTCGTGGGCGCGCTCGACGTCACGCTCGAGCCGAAGGACGCGTCCATCACCATCGATGGGCAACCGCTCGAGCCCGCGGGGAGCGACGATCCGAGCCTCGGATCCGCGGCGTCGCCGCTGCTCGTGGCCGGCACGCTCCCCGCAGGGCCGGGCAAACCGCCGCCGGCCGAATCGTTCCGCGTGCTCTTGGATCCGGGTGCGCACGTGATCGTGGTCTCGCGCCCGGGCTTCACCGACGCGGTCGCGCGCGAATCGGTTCGCCCCGGCGATCGCCGCGCGCTGAAGCTCGTCGTCGAGCGCATGCCCGCGACGATCGTGGTGTCGGCGAACGAGGCCAACGCCGTGGTCACCGTCGATCACCTCGACGTCGGCGTCGCGCCGGTGAGCCTGCTCCGTCCGGCCGGCGTGCATCACGTCGTGGTGCGCAAGCGGGACTTCGATCCTTACGAGGTGAACGTCAACGCCGCCGCGGGCCAGCGCGTCGATCTGGCGGCATCGCTCAAACCGCATCGGCCCAGCGTGCTCACGCGCTGGTGGTTCTGGACGGCGGCGGCCGCGGTCGTCACGGGGGTCGTGGTCACCACGTACGTGGCCACGCGACCGGATCCGCAGCGCCCGCCCATCGACGGCGGCGGGCTCGGCTGGGCCGTGCGCGTGCCGTAGCGATCACTCCACCGATCGCGCGCAGCGGAACCCGATCTGCATCGAGCCCACGTTGGGCATCGAGACCTCGTTGAACTCGCGCTCCGATGCGCGCGCCGGGGTGCCTGCCCACCCCGATCCACGGATCGAATACGTGAGCGGGTGCCCATCGCTCTCGCACACGGGATCGTGGAGGATCGGTGCGCTCCAGCAAGGCTCGTCATCCGTGGCCCAATCGTCGCGCATCCATTCGATGAGGTTGCCCATGAGATCGACGATGGTGCCGCCCTCGAGCTCGAGCCGATCGCGGAGACCAGCGCCGGGGAGCTGGAAATCGACGCCGAGCGCCTTGCACTTGCCGGGGAGGCCCGTGCTCGGATTGAGCCGCGCGATGACGGCGTCCTCGCAGCGCGGCGTGTCGCTTCCCCACACGAAAGGCGCGCTTCGCCGCGCGCTCGCAGCCATCTCCCACTGCGCCTCGGAGACGAGCGCGCCGCCCTTCGCTTCGCAGAATTTCTGCGCGAGCGGGCGTGTCAGGCAGCTCAGCGGAAGATCCTCGAACGCACCGGGCTGCTTCGTGAACGTGCAATGCGCCATCGCTCCCGATCCGTGGGCGAGCGGGGAGACGAAGCCCGCGGCCCGAAACCTCGCGACCGTGACCTCGGTCGCATCGAGCCAGTAGGGTGAGAGCACGACGAGGCGCTCCGTCGGCACGATGAACGACGGGTCACCCATCCAGAACGCGCCGCCGGGCACGCACACCTCGCCGTCGGCGGGCGCGCCGGCGCAACCGCGTCGCGCGGCGGCGGCCCATGTCCCCGCGAGCCCTCCTTCGGCAGGGCCGGGCTGCGCGGCGATCGGCGCGTCGAGCGTGCCCTGAGGCGTGCCGAGATCATCGGTGCGCAGGACGACGTGCACGTCGACGATGCCCTCTGCTTCGACGGCCGGGAGCGCGACCACCGCTTCGAGCATCGACGTCGGGCGCGGCTCCGCGCTGTCCGCGCCCGTCGATCGATACAGCCGAATCCGCGCGCGCCGGCCGCCTTCGCCCGGCGGCGGCACGATCCCGATGCTGGCGCGGCCTTCGAAGACGATGCGGTGATCGATGCCGATCTCGCGCGTGCAGCCCGCGCACGCCACGCTCTCGCCGGGCGGAAAGATCTCGATGCGCAGCCGATCGAAGAGGGCCATCTGGCCACCATCGTCCTCTCCGACGGCCGGCGGGAGGATGGCATCGGTGTCGATGAACAACCGGATCTGTCCCTCCGGCGGGAGCTCGACCGGCGCGCACGCGCTCGCGAGCGCGGCGATCGCGAGCAGCCATCGCTTCATGGCCCGGCGTCCTCGTATGCGCAGCGAAAGCCGACGTACGTCGACTGTCGGATCGGATCCATGTCGTAACGCGTGCTCCCGAAGGTCATCGGACCTCCGTAGTTGGCTCCCCGGGTGCTGCGCAGCGACACATCCTGCTCGGGATCTCCACAACGAGGATCGACGAGCGCCGCATCACCCCAACATGCATCGGTGTAAGGCCGGGCCACGTCGAGGGTCCACTCCGTCATGCCGCCCGCGAGGCCATGAATGCCGAGCGGAGAAACATCGCCCGGCCCACCGTCGGCAGGGCGCGGCAGCGGGCCCTCCTCCGCGCAATCCGGCACGCCGGAGCCTTCCACCGATCCGCCATACACCGCGTGATCGCAATCGGTCGCCGCGTCCCCCCATGGATATCGTGCCTTGCGCGCATGCCCCGCGGCCGTGGCAGCGTGCTCCCATTGCACCTCGGTCGGGAGGTCCCCACCCTCGAAGTGACAGAACGCGCGCGCGGCGAACCACGAGACGCAGTTGATCGCGTAGCCCTCGCGATCCCTCGGCACCTTGGACCACGTGCAGAGCTTGAAGACGTCCGTCGCATCGAGCTTCGCCTCGTTCGCATACGGCATCTCGTCGGCGACGAACCCGCGGGCAATCGCGTCACGCAAGCGTCCCACCGTGACCTCTTCGCGATCGAGGAAGTAGCGACGCACACCGACCACACGCATCGGCGAAGCAGGCAGCACGGCGCTCGACAGCACATCGGTCGCGCCGATCAACGAAGCTCCGCCCGGCACGCACACCCGCGCGCTTCCATTTGGAGCCGGGCACGCCGGATCGGCGAGCCATGTGCTCTGCACCGACTCGCCTCCATGCGTCCCCTCGGGATCGGATCGCTCCACCGCGACCGCGACACGGGCCTTCTCCGTGTCGACGCACGTCTCCGCCTCGCCGGGCACGAGCCTCGCGGGATCGGCCCCGAAGCGCGCCGAAGTCCCCACGCACGCGCCGTGCAGCACCACGTGCACCTCGCGCTTTTGATCCGGCTCGAGCGTGACGAGGACGAGCCGATCGATGGTCGCGATGGGATCAGGCTCGCTCGCCGGCGTCACGTCGCGTCCATCCTCGATCAGCCGAGGCGCATTCGTGACGGCGATCCCTTCATCAATGGCGCCTCCCCACGTGAACGGGTTCTCGCCGCGATAGTCGCGCACGCGTCCATCCGGATACGCACGCAGCCGCACCCAAGCGCGGCCCCCGCGCGTCGCATCCTCCGTGTACACACCGAAGCTCACGGGCCAGTCACGCGGATCGGGGCGCGCCGCGTCGGCCGATCGCAACCACGTGCCATCCTCGGCGAGCACGTCGATCCGCAACCGCGACGCCGCGAGCGGCACGGCCACGTCGGTGTCCACGATCATCATCACCTCGGGCAGCGGCGGCAGCGCGCGATCGCACCCCACGATCGCGAGCATCGCGATCGCGACCATGCCCTCTTTCACGTAACCCTCGCGAGCGCGTCGAGCGCCGCGTGCACCTCGGCGAGCGACGGCCGCCCTTCGCGATTGTGCGCGAGCATCCGATCGACGAGCGTCCCGATGTCGCCGGAGAGCTTCGCCGCGAGCGGCTCGATCCTGCGGCGGCTCGCGTTCCTTAAAATCTGCGCATACGAGCTGCCTTCGATCGGCCGGCGCCCGGTGAGGCACTCGTAGGCGATCGCGCCGATGGCCCACACGTCCGCGCGCCAATCGACGTCGCGCTCCCCGTAGAGCTGCTCGGGCGCCATGTAATATGGAGTCCCCACGATCGCGCCCGTCCGCGTGAGCGTCTCCACCTCGTGCCCGACGACCTTGGCGAGCCCGAAGTCGAGGAGCATCACCACCGGCTCCCGCCCCTCGTCCTCACGCGCGAGGAACACGTTTTGCGGCTTCAAATCGCGGTGCATCACTCCGCGCAGGTGCGCGGCCCGCACCGCCGCGACGAGCGGCAGCAGGATGGTCGCCGCCTCGTGCACCGGCAGGGGCCCCCGCCTTCCGAGCAGGCCATCGAGCGACTCGCCCTCCAGCAGATCCATCACCAAGATCAGCGGCGCGCCCGGCTTTGCGATCACGTCGCGCACCTCGACCACGTTCGGGTGGCCGATGCCCTTCGTGACCTGCGCCTCGCGCAGCGCGCGCCGCGAGATCTCCGGTGTGTCGACCTTGAGCACCTTGAGCGCCGTGGCGCGCCCCGCCTCGAGATCGCGCGCGGCCCATACCACGCCCATCCCGCCCTCGCCGACGATGCGCTCCAACCGATAGCGCCCGCCCACGACGTCCCCGACGCGAAAGCGCGAAGGCGCCTCCCCGCCCTCCGCGGGGGCGGGCGCCGTCTCCACAGCCTCTTCCTCGGGCCGCGGCGCGCCGTCCTCCATCGTGTCGTCCACGAGCCGCGCATACGCCGCCACCAGCGCGCGGCAGCCCTCGCAACCGTCCAGGTGCACGTCGACGCGATCGCGATCCGCCGCCTGCACCTCGCCCGTGAACAGCTCGAAGAGCCGTGCTTCGTCGAGGCACTCCATCGCGCCGAGGATAGACAGGAACGCGGCCCGCGCGGAATGTGGTAAGTGGAGAACGTGCCGAGCGACGAGCGATCCCTGGCCATCGCACGCGCCGTCGAGGTGGCGCGCACCGCCTGGCCCAACCTCGCCGTCGACGCCGATCTGCTCCGGCGCCGGCTGATCGACGGCGGCGACGCCGCGCTGCCGCACGCGGCCGATCTCGCGCTCGCCCTCGCCTGCGCCGCCGGCAACGCCGCTGCGCTCGCGGCCTTCGAGGCGCAGCTCGGCCCGGACATCGAGCGCGCGCTCGGAAAGCTCCGCATCCACGGCGCCGCGTCGGCCGATCTGCGCCAGCGCCTCCGCTACAAGCTCTTCGTCGCGGCCGGCGACGTCGAGCCCAAGATCGCCGCCTACTCCGGCAAGGGCCCGCTCCGCGCTTGGCTCCGCGCGCTCGTCGTGCACGAGGCGCTCTCCGATCATCGCCGCCGCGCGCGCGACGTGCACGAGACGGACTCCGTCCTCGGGGGCCTCGCCGCCGACGACGATCCCGAGCTCGACCAGATCCGCACCCGCTACGCCGGCCCATTCCGCGAGGCCTTCGGCGCCGCCTTGCAGAGCCTCTCCCCGCGTGATCGCAACGTCCTGCGCCTCGTCTACACCGACGGCCTCGGCGTCGAGCAGGTCGCCTCGATGTACGGCGTCCATCGCGTCAGCGTCTCGCGCTGGCTCGGTCAAACCCGCAAGGACCTCCTCGATCGCACGCGCGAACGCCTCCGCGATCGCCTCGGCCTCGGCGAATCCGAGCTCCGCAGCCTCACCCGCCTCTGCCTCAGCCAGATCGACGTGAGCCTCGATCGGCTCCTCTCGGGCTGATCACTCGAGACGGCACGTCATTCGCGACGCGCACCGTCGCAGCATGCTCTCTCGTCGGCGCGCATGGCTGCCCTCGATGCACGCGAGCCTCGAGGCGAGATGAGCTTTCGCTGCACGCTCCTCGACATCACGCGGAGGCGTCGAGCACGCCCCGAAGGACGACGTCCACGGCTTGCGTCACGAGGAGGCGGCGCTGCTCGGGGTCGTGCAGGGTGAGCCCCATGGAGCGCTTCGCCATGAAGTCGACTTGGAGCAGGGCCGCGAAGGAGAAGTAGAGCAGGCCCGCAGGCACGAGCGGATCGACACCGGCGCGCAACCAACCGCGCTGCTGTCCGTCGGCGAAGTAGCGCGCGAGCCGCACGGGAAACTCGACGAAAACAGCTTCGAGCGAGGGGTCGAGGAGCTTGGCCCCCGGCCGCATGTCGCGCATCAGGATCTCGAGCGCCTCGGGATCGGCGAGGTGAAACCGGAGCGTCTCTTCCACGGCCAGCTCGAGCCTCGCGCGAAACTCCACCACGTTCGCCGCCGGCGTGAGGACGTGATCGAGGACGCCCGTCCGCGCCCGCGCGAAGTCCTCCAGGCACGCCACGTAGAGCCCCTCTTTGCTCCCGAAGTAGTGGCGGATCATGCTGATGTTCAGCGCCGCGCCCTGGGCGATCGCGCGCGTCGAGGCGCCGGCGAAGCCATGCCTGGCAAAGAGCTTCTTGCCTACCTCGAGGAGACGCTGCTTCGACTCCTCCGCAGATCGAGGGCTCGGGGGTCTCGCCATCCGCGGCACACCCTAGGATGGTTGGCGTCACGGTCGATCGATCCATTTATCAATCGATCGATTGACGACCGCTTTCGCACGGCCTACGACGACCTCATGACGATCACGCGCGGCGACCAAGGCGAGCAACGCATCGCCAAGATCGCGGGCTGGGGCGGCATCGCATTCGCGATCCTGTCGGGGGCCGTCCTCATCCTCTCCCCCTTCTGGCCGCCGCTCGGAGCGTCATCCGCGGAGGTCGTTACGTACTACCGCGCTCATCGGCTCCCGTTCTTGATAGGCAACTACTTGGCGATCCTCGCGTCGGTCCCCTCGCTCGCGCAGCTCGCGTACCTCACGCGCCTCTTCAAGCGCGCCGAAGGCGACGAAGGTTGGTTGTGGATCGCCGTGCTTTCGGCAGGCGTCATCGCGCATGCCGTCGCGGCGGTCGTGCTCACGGTTTATCAAGTGATCCCCTTCGCGCTCGACCCCGGCCAAGAGGCGGTGGCAAAGGGCCTTTCGGATCTCGCAGGCGTCGGCTTCGCGCTCGTTTTCCTGCCGATGCTCGCCTTCGTTCTCGCCACCACGTGGGCGACCTACGCGACCGGCGTGCTCCCGCACTGGTACGGGCACCTGGGGATCCCCGTCAGCGTGATCTGTTTGATCGGCAGCGCCGGCAGCATCTGGGCGCCGCCGCTGTTGGCAGGCGGCGGCCTCATCAGTTGTGTCTGCGTCGGGGTGTTCGTCACGTGGTGCTTCGTGCTTGCCATTCTGATGCTGCGCGGGCCTGCCACCACGACCGCTCGCCCCGCCCACGCCCATTGAGGCATCACCGAGCCATCGCGTTCGAGAATGGCGTGTCGCCCCCCCGAGTGCATCAAACACTCTTGCCGAAGAAATCGAACAGCGCCCGGATGCGCGCGCGCTCGGCGCCGATCGCGGAGCTCAGCTGCTCTTGCGCGTGTGCCTCGGCGGCCATGAGGCGGCGGACCTCGGCGATCTCTGCTTCGAGCGCCTCGATGCGGGCGCGCGCGGCCCCGAGGGACTGCTGCGATCGTTGCTGGCCGGCCGCGACGTGCCCATCGAGCGCGCGCACCTCGGCGGCCGCCGTCTCGAGAATGCGCTCGATGGGGATGCCGAACGCCGCCAGCGAAGCCGTGACGATCGCACGACGCGCGTCGACAGGCACGTTGGGCGGGAGCGAGCGTAGGAGCTCCAGCGCACGCTCGGTGCGATCGTGCTCTTCGGCAGGCACGCCCGCCCGCGCATAAACCTCGGCGAAGCTCGCGCCCGACGGCGCCGCCGGCGGCCTCGCGACCGGCCCTGACGAACGCTGAGCCTGCGGCGCGCGCTCGCCCGAATCGGGCACCACCTCCACATCCTCGGTGACGAGCGCGACGGGCTCCTCCTCGCGCTCGACGAACCAGCCAAGCACCTTGTCGAAACCCTTCTTCGTGCTCATTGCAGCGCTCCTTCCCGGCGAACCGGCTCGACCTCTTCCACGATCTCCTCCGCGCCCGAATCGCGCACCGTCTCGCGTATGGCATCGACCGCGATGCGCAGATCATCGAGCCGCTGGCCCAGCTCCGAGGGGCTGACCATCGTGACGATCTCGTCGGCGAGGAGGCGGAACGTGTTCTCGATGAGATCCATCTGCCCGCGCGCGGTGCCGAGCGCGCGCGCGAGATCGGCGTGCCTTTCGCTTCGCTGCTTGAGCACGCTCATGTTCTTGGCGGCGACGGCGCGGCGCGGATCACGCTCCGGATACGCCTTCACCTGCGCCGCATAACCCGCCCACGCCCGCTCCATGGCGGCCACGTCGAGCGTCCCCAAGTGCCGTTCGCTGCGCGCGGCCACGCTCCCGAGATCGACGAAGTCCTCCACCAAACCGCTCAATCGGGCCAGCTCCGACTTCACCAGCGAGGTCGCGAACGAGGGATTGTCGCGCGCGAGCTCCTCGATGCGACCGCGCTGCTCGAGAAGCCCGTGCACGCGCGCCTGATCGCCGGGCACCAGGAGCCCGACCTTGCCGGCGAGCCGCGCCTCGTATTCCGCCTTGCGCGCCGCCGCCCACATGCCGTCGAAGACGTGGTGGCGCAGCACCTCCGATTGCGGCGCGAGGAGGAGCCACACCGCCTCTGCCGCCGCGGCGCAAAGGGCAATCCACGCCTCGCCGGTGGCCGCCGACGTCACGGCCGCGCCCGCCAGCACCGAAAGGTTGTAGGGGTTGAGGAGCGCATACCGCGTATACGGCGGCTCCTCGGTCTTGCTCTGCGAACGGATCATCTCCGCAGGGGAAGGCATGTTCGTTCTCCTCATCACGCGACGAGCGTTCAAAGCTCGGCAAAACGCGATTCGATCTCTCGCTCGATGGACACGAGATCTCGAGTCCCTTGGTTTTCGCCCCAGGCCACGCCGAGGTCGACGAGATCGTATGTCGCCGCGACGGTCGCCCCGCCCCGGCGCCCCCGGCTGCCGCGCCCTCGACCGAGCAGCACCACGGTGTCGCTCACGGCAAGCGCGGCCCGCACATCGTGGGTGACGATGACCACGGTGTTGAGCTGATGCTCGTTGGCGACGTCGGTGAGGAGCCTCGTGACCGCGCGAATCGCCGTCGGGTCGAGCCCGCTGAAAGGCTCGTCGAGCAGGAGCAGGCGCCGCGGCACCATCATCTGCTGGGCGATGGCCGCGCGCTGCCGCTGGCCGCCCGAGAGCTCCGCCGGGTAGTAGCCGGCGCGATGCGAGAGGCCCACCAGCGCAAGCAGCTCCCGCGCCCGATCGTGCCGCTCCGCCCCGAGCCCGCCGATGGCGCCGGCCAGCTCCAGATTCCCCATCACCGTACGATGATCGAGGAGCGGATAGTCCTGAAACACCAAACCCACCTCCGCCGGCGCCACGGGCCGGCCACCGATACCGAGGATGGTGCCCGCGTCCGGCGCATCCAGGCCCGCGAGCAGGCGCAGCAAGCGTGTTTTGCCGACGCCGGACGGCCCGAGCAAACTGGCAATCTGCCCGGTCGTCGTCCCCTCGCGAATACGGTCGACGAGCGAAAAGCTCACACCGTCGAGCACGGGCGCGCCGCCGAGCGACTGCCGCACATCACGAACGTCGAGCACGACCTCACCATTGTGAGAACCGCGGATCATGGCCTGCTCCTCAGTCCCTGGAAAGGACTCGCGCCCTTTCGCCGATACCTCGATCCACCCGATCTGTCTTTCACATCGCGATGTCAGCCCTCTTGGTCACGCTCCGACTCCGGCGCTTCCCGGCGGCGGGTCCAAGGGCACAAGAGGCCGGAGAGCGCGCCCATTCCCCAGTCGATCAAGAGGCCTACCCCGAGCACCACCACCAAGATCGCGTAGACGTGCGCGAGCCGAAGGTGCTTGTACTGGTTGAGAAGGAGCGCTCCAATCCCACCTTCGGAGCGCGAGATGCCTTCGACCATGGTAATCATCGACCAGCCCATCGCCACGTTCTGCCGGAGGGCGTCGAGCGCGCGATCGAGGGTGCCGAGGATGACCACCTCCCAAACGATGCGAAGATCGGAGGCCCCGAGGACGCGCATCTGATCGAAGCGCGCCGGCGGGATTTCCCGCACGATGCGCACCATCGCCGTGAGGTAGAAGGCGGACATTCCGAACGTGAGCATGGCGACCTTGAGCGCGTGCCCTCCGCCCGTGATCAACGTGAGCGGGAAGACCAAGGCGGTGAGGCTCAGAAAGCGCAGCTTCGAGAGCGCATCCAAGAGCGGCACGAAAAGGCGGACAACCGAAGCATATGCGAGGGCCAGAGAGAGCACCGCGGTGAGCAGCGTGGCCTCCGCAATGAGCACCAGGGTCTGCCAGAGCTCGGGGCCCATCCCGCCGGTCCACCACAGCTCACCGAGCGCCGACCACACCGCGCGCGGCGTGGGCAGCGTGGCGAAGGGAGAAGCCATCCACAACACGATGGCAGCCATGGCCCAGAGCACGCCGAACGTCAGCGCCGTGCGGCGGGAGATGGCACGAGTCGGAGAGAGAGCGAGAATCGCAGCGTTCACGAGCGAGCCTCCCAAACGCGCCGGCCGGCGTGCACCGGGCAAAGCGATCCCGGCGCGCGCCGCGGCCGGCGCGTGATTGCCCATCGAATGGCCGTCGAGCTATCGAGTCGTGACCAAGAAAGCTGCTTTACGCCGCTCTCTCGCTCGCACGCTCAGGCGCCCGGCGTGCCGATCACCACGACGACACGCCGGTTCTTGGCGCGTCCGTCGAGCGTCGCGTTGCTCTCCACGGGCTCGGTCTGCCCGTGGGCGAACACGCGGATCCGGCCCTCGGGGAAGGCCGAAGGAGCCTCTTGCTCGAGCCACCGTTTGGCCGCAAAGGCCCTTTGCTCCGAGAGGCGCATGTTGGCCTCCGCCCCACCGTCGGAGTCGGTGTGGCCGTGGATCTCCACGAGCGTGCCGCCGGCCACGACCAGCTCGTCACGCAGCGCCGAAAGCTCCTTCCGCGCATCGGGCGAGAACACCGCGCTGCCCGGCGTGAAGCGGATGTCCCAAGCGCGGCGGCCGATGACCTGCTTCACCTTCTGCTCGGAGGCAAAGCGGGTGACATCGGGAGCCGAGGGTGCGCTCGTCGCCAAGAGCTCCTTCAAATAGGACACGTCCACCACCTGTTCCGCCGGCGCGAAGGCCGGAAGGAGGGCCGGATACTGCGAGTGAACCACATTGCCGAAGACGGTGTACGTCGCGGCAAACGCATTGACCGACCCGGGAGCGAGCCCGAAGAGCTGGGCGTTGTCGGCCAGGTTGTTGACCGACGAGCCGCCGAGATCGACGGTGATTCCCTTCTTGTCCTGCACCTTTTGCGAGGTGAAGTACTTGTACCAATAGCCCGCGTCCTTCTCCTTGTAGACGACCGCGCTCACCGCCGCCGCGCGGCGGAGGGCGCCGTCATCCTGCTTGATTTGCTCGCCGGCCTCGAAGATGGCGCCGAGCATGCCTTTGACCATCTCGCGGTGGGCGCTCATCCATTTGCGGTTGCCGATGATCACGTTCGGCATCTGCGAGCGATACTCCTTGGTGGAGACGATCGATACGAGACCTCCCTTTTGCTCTGCCACCGCCACGTCGCCCGGCGTCCACGTGACGACGGCGTCGACACAGTGCTTCTCCTTCTTCCCCGTCTTCACGTTGCGCAGCTCGGCGCAATGACCGTTCACGTACTTCTGCGCGGCGTCCACGTAGTCGCTCGCGCCCACCCAGTTGAGGGCGTCGGGGTCGTACGCGGTCTCGTCGGGGTTGTTCGGAACCTTGTTGTCACCGAGCCATTTGAGCGCGATGTTCCAATCGCCGTCACGCAGGACGCCTGCGACCAGACCACCGCGGGACGCCTGCGGATCGTCGCGCCAGGCCGGCGGGCCCATGAGCTTGTCCTCACCGCGGCTGTAGCCGGCGGAGCCGACGACGGCGGCGGTGTACTCCGGGCCCAGCGCCGCGAGCTTGTCGTTCAAGCCCTTGAGGAACTGCGCCGATCCATCACCCATGATGGCCACGAAGTGAGCCCCTTTGGCCGGCTCGGCCTCACCGCGCTTCAACGACTCTGCGAAGCTCGCCATCTCGGCCTGCATCTGATCGGCGTTGTCCTCGCGCGTGAGCTTGAGGTTGACGCCGTGCTTGCACATCGAGCTCCCGGCCACGGCCTGTTTGCCGCCGTTCGCGAGCATCAGACCCATTTGGGCGTTCCACGCCCAGTGATAGAAGCGCACCTCCGGCAGTTGGGCACAGCCCGGCGCCGCGTCCGCCACGACGGGGAGCGCGCCGTCCGCACGCTCACCCGGCAGCTCGGCGACCGGAGGGACATTGCTCTTCGGCCTCTGGGCCGTGGCCTCGGGAGCGACTTTGCCGAGGAGCTTGGGATTCGTGTAGAGGGCAATGGAAGTAGCACCCACGACCAGCGCGGCGAGGAGGGCTCGCGCGGTCGAGGTCAGTCGCATGCGAAGCATGATGGCGACCTCCTATGGGCCCGGAAGGTAGGTCGCGAAAAAGTCGCGCGCTCGTAAATCGGAAGTGTCAATGTCCGATTTGTCTTCTTTGCATAACTTTGGCCAGCACCGCGAATTTCGCTGTTGGCACGCTGGTTTCCAAACGGAGATCCCTTGTGACGGTCACGCATGCGCCTTGCCGGAGCCGTGACGAAAGTTGGACGACATCGATATTGGCAAGGTGTCCACAATCGCGGTGGCCACGAGGTGATGAGGAAGATTCGGGCTTGGCGTCGCACGCGCATTGGGCGTGCCGGAGACGTGCATCTCGCTTTCGCGCGGCGGCGGAGGCGATTCCATGCGCTCGGCGGAGGCGGGCTGTCATAGGCTCGCCGCACATGCCTACGCCCCACATCAGCGCCCAGCCGGGCGATTTTGCCGATGTCGTCCTCATGCCGGGCGATCCGTTGCGCGCGGAGCACATCGCCGAGCGGTTCCTCGTGGACGCTCGGCGGGTCACGGCGGTGCGCAACATGTACGGATACACCGGCTTCCATCAGGGGCGGCGGGTGTCGGTGATGGCGCATGGAATGGGGATCCCGTCGTGCTCCATCTACGCGACCGAGCTGGTGCGCGAGTATGGCGCGCGCACGCTCATCCGCGTGGGGAGCTGCGGCGCGCTCGCGGCCGACGTGAAGCTCCGCGACGTCATCATTGCCATGGGCGCGTCGACGGACTCCAAGGTCAATCGCATCCGCTTCCACGACCATGACTTCGCGGCTCTCGCCGATTTCGAGCTGCTCTCGGCGGCGGCCTCCGCCGCGAAGGAGAGAGGCGTCTCGGTGCGCGTGGGGAACGTGTTTTCGTCGGATCTGTTCTACACGCCCGAGCCGCAGGCGTTCGACGTGATGGAGCGGATGGGCATCCTCGGGGTGGAGATGGAGGTCGCCGGGCTCTACGGCGTGGCGGCGGAGCACGGCGCGCGGGCGCTCGGGATCCTCACGGTGTCGGATCACATCCGGCGAGGCGAGCACCTCTCGGCGGAGGAGCGGCAAACGACGTTCGACGAGATGATCGCGCTCGCGCTCGAGACGGCGCATCGCGTGTCCGACGCGAAGTAGCGCGTCCGCGGCGGATCGCGCGGCTCTCTTTACTTCGCTTGCAGATCCATCTTGGGCGCAGCGTGCGCGGCCGCGGGCGCGGCGGCGACGGGCGCCTCGACGGCGCGGAAGCCCTGACGGCTCACCCGCACTTTGTAACTGCCGCGATCGACGTTGCGAAAGCGGTAGTTGCCTTCGTTCGTGGTGACGGCGCTCTGTACGACGTTGCCTTGCGCGTCGACGAGCTCGACACGCGTGTTGGCCGCGGGCGCGCCGCCGTTGACCACGAGGTTGCCTTCGACCTCGCCGAAGGCTCGTTGTTGCTTCTCCAGCGTGTCGTGCACGAAGGGCACTTCGGCCTTCTGTACGGCCTTGCCGCGCGCATCGAGGAAGGAGACCTCGGCGATGTAGCGGCCGCCGGGAGAAGCAGGCTTGTTGCCGTCGCGCTGGCCGTTCCAGAAGAAGCTCATGGCGCCTTCGGCGCTCGTCTTGCGCGTGGTGAAGACTTCGTCGGCGCGCACGGTGCGGCCACCGTCGGCGCGCGTGCCGTAGACGCGGACGACGACGTCGCCGTGCACGGAGGGCGGCGCGACGTCGCGCAGAGAGATGAGGGTGCCGCCGTCGTCGAAGCGGGTGCCGAGCTGCGTGAGATAGTAAGGGCCGGCGTAGAGCTCGAGGCGGCGGCGGCTCGTCTGCCCGCGTGCGTTGGTCGCGGTGACGTCGACGAGGTGCGCGCCGGTTTCGAGCTTGTCCACATCGATGGTGTAGGCCGCGGAGCCACCGCAGGCACGATGCACCGGGACGTCGTCGATGGTGATCTCGACGCGCTCGACGCCCCGGCCGGCGTTGTCGGCGGCCTTCACTTGCATCCCGGCGCGGCCGCTCACGTGTTGGCCATCGGTGACACCTGCGATCGAGACGGAGAGAACATCGACCGAGACGAGGCCGAGCACGGCCCACATGGCTTCGGCCTTGCCACTGCCACTGTGAGACCAACCGCCGTCGGCGCCCTGCTTCTCGAGGAGCCAGCGCGTGCCGCGTGACACGCCCGTGTCTTGATCGCTCGCGCCCATGAGGCGCAGCGCATAGAGCGTTTGCCCGGTGGCGAAGGCGCTCGGAGCGTCACGCGTAGAGAAGGCCCAACCGCCGTCCTCGCGCTGGAGCTTGCGCAGGCGCTCGGCGATCGCGCGCATCGTGCCCTCCCCACCCTGCGCGCCGGCGGAGGAGAGACCGATGGCCGCGTAGTTGAGATCGACGATGCTCGCCTCCGGGTCGGCGCTGAGCTTGCGCGCGCGCTCTTGCAAGTAGGCCTCGGCCTTGCGCATGGGCGCGAGCCAGCGCTCGTCCGCGGTTCGCTCGAAGGCCTGACGCCACGTCTGCATCGCCTGCGTGGTGGCCTGCATCTCGCCGATCTCCACGGGGAAGCGGCGATCGCTGCTGCGAAGCGATCCGTCCTTCTCTTGGTAGGCGGTGAGCTCGCCGGCGACCTTGATCAGATCTTCGCGGACATCCGATCCGGCGAGCGCGTCGTAGCGCGCGAAGGCGGCGCCGCCGAACTCCTTCGAGGTCTCGATGAGGCCTGTGCCGCCGCCGACGGAGAGGCCGTTCGGCCCGCGGGATCCACCGTTGATGGTGGTGAGGCCTTGGACGATGGCCTCCATGTCGGCGCGCGAGACTTCGTATTTGTTGTGCCGGCCGATGGAGAGCGCCTCCAGCGTCACGGCCTGCACATGGCAGCCATAGCACTTGTGGTTGTCCTGCCAGGCGCGCGCCTCGCGCGCGACGAAGCCGATGCCGCGTTGCGCGCCCGCGCGTGCCGCGGGATCGCCTTCGGCAACCGACTTCGGCGAAGCGCCCGCGGGCGTGGGGCATGCGAGCGGCGCCGCGGCGCGGAGCGCCTCGGTCACGCGCGGCGCGTCGGCCGGCTCGGCGCCGCGCGACGCAGAATCGCCTGGAAACGCAGCGCGATCGTGATCGCGGGTGGCCACGGTGACGCAGCCGGCGGCGACGAGAAGAGACACGAGGACCAAGGCCCGCCGTGCGTGCGGCGGGAGCGTGAACGAGCGCATGGCAGCCTCCAGGACGAAGAGGACGAGATCGCCGCGACAGGGCGGCGGGCTCTGTCGAAGGGCCTTCGACGCGCGTCCCGGCGAATGGATCTGGAGGCGGTCACAAAAAGTTCGGAGCGCGCCACTTGGAGGGGTCGGCGAACGCCCGAGCGCTCGCGCGTCGAGGCGGCGCTCGACCGGTAAAAGCTACATGGCCTTTGGGGAAACGCGCTTGGGAGGCCGAGCTCAAACCAACGCTCGAATCGCCGCGCAGCACCGCGCGACTTCCTCTTCCGTGTTGTAGTAGTGGACGCTCGCGCGCACCACGGCGGCGAGCCCGCGCGACTCCATGTCGAGCCGCGTCCCGGCTTGGGACGATGTCCACACGTTGATGCCTTGGGCGCGGAGCCGCTCCATGATCCAGGCCGGCTCGCGCCCCTCCACGGTGAAGCTGACGATGCCGCAGCGGACGGCGCCCACATCGCGCACGAGCACCCCGGGGATCGTGGAGAGCTCGGCGCGCAGCGCCTCGGCGACGATGGTGACCCGATCGCGGATCGCAGAGAGACCGAACGACATCGCGTAGTCCACGGCCACGCCGAGCGCGAGCTTGCCGGCGTACGTGATCTCCGAGCACTCGAAGCGGCGCGCGTCGGTGCGCAGCTCGTAGCGGTCGCGTGAAACCCAACGCGCCGCATGGAGGTCGAGCGTGAGGGGCTCGAGCTTCTCGATGAGGCTGCGCCGCACGTAGAGAAACCCGGTTCCGCGTGGTCCGCGAAGGTATTTGCGGCCAGTGGCGGAGAGCATGTCGCAGCCGAGCGCGTCCACGTTGGTGGGCATCTGGCCGACGGATTGGCACGCATCGAGGAGGAAAGGCACGTTCGCTTCACGCGCCACGCGGCCCACGGCCTCTGCGGGGTTCACGAGTCCGCCGTTGGTCGGAACGTGGGTGAGCGCGATGAGCTTGACCCGATCGTCGATGAGCCCGCGGAGCGCCTCGATCGAGATCTGACCGTGCTCGTCGTTCGGCACGGGGACGATCTCCGCGCCGGTCCGGCGGGCCACTTGAAGGAACGCGATGTAGTTGGCCGCGTACTCGGCCTGCGAGCAGAGGATGCGATCGCCGGTGCGCAGCGGGACCGCATAGAACGCGGCGTCCCATGCGCGGGTGGCGCTCTCCACGACGGCGATCTCGTCGCGGTGGCAGCCCACGAGCGCGGCCAGCGCATCGTAGGTGTGCTCGATGGCGTCGCGGCTGCGAAGCTCGGCCTCGTAGGCGCCGATGCGCGCCTCGAGCTCCAGATGCTCGGTTTGGGCGCGGAGGACGGGGAGCGGCGCGAGCGAAGCGCCCGCGTTGTTGAAGTGCAGGACGTTCTCGCAGCCGGGGGTTTCGCGGCGAGCGCGCGCGACGTCGAGGATGTCGGTCATGGCCCGCGGATGGTGACGCGGACCGTGGGCCGGTGACAACCTCGGTCATGGATGGAGTCGGTCGCGTCGACGAGAGCTCCGACGGTCCGTATCTCCGTGCTCGATCGGTCGCTTCCCTCGCCCGCTGCTACTTGCCGCCCTTCGGCGGCTCGGCGTCGGGTGCGGCTTCGGTCTCGGGCGGGCCGTCGAGGTCGTGCTGCATCAGCTCGGCCATCCAGCCATCGATCTTGAAGCGGAATGCCTGCGTGCGGCCCTCCACCGGTGCGCCCGGCGGTTCCTTCTTCTGATTCTCGTCGGACATGAACAACTCCCGGAGGGATGATACCGCGAAAACCACGCCCATCCGAGCGCGAAAGCGCGCCTCCCGGCGCCGGCTTGTTTCCATCGATCGGGCGCGTGGGATAGCGTGACCTGTCATGGGTGGGCTTTTTCAGAAGCGGAAGTCGGCTGGGGCGCCGATGGTCGGCTGGTTCGATCCGGGGCAATTGGCGCGCACCGGCATTCAGATCGTCGTGTCGTCGCTGTTCGGCGCGCGCGCGGATTTCCGAGCCATGGAGGCGCTCAGCAGCAAGCGGCTCGTCTTCGATTTCTCGGGATGCGCCGAGGATCGCGGCGAGGCTTGGATCGATTACGTCGCCGACACCGGCGATGGATTCGCCCCGACGTTCACCGTGGCCTCGCTCCTCGCGCGGCCGGAGATCGTGATTGCGGCGGATGGATCCGAAACGCGGCTCCCGCGCGGGCGTATTCTGGTGATGGGCGGCGACGAGGTCTATCCCACGCCGACCGCCGAAGGGTACGAGGAGCGGCTCGTCATGCCTTATTCGACCGCCCTGCCCTTCGAGCCCGGCAAGAGCGATGAGGCGCGGCCGCAGCTCTTCGCCATCCCGGGGAATCACGATTGGTACGATGGGCTCGGCTCCTTCATGAGCCTCTTCGGCGGGGGCAACAACATCGGTGATTGGCACACGCCCCAGGAGCGGAGTTACTTCGCGCTCAAGCTGCCTTTTCGGACATGGCTCGTCGCGGTCGACGTCCAGTTGTGCAGCGACATCGACAAAGCCCAGCTCGAGGCGCTCTCGACCATCAAAGAGATGGAGGCCGGCGACCGCGCCATTCTCTGCACCGCCGAGCCCGATTGGCAATATCGCGCGCCCGAGGTCAACGGCGAAGCCGCGGCGCCGAAGAACCTCGATCGGCTCCGCCGGCTGCTCGAAGCGCGCGGGGTGTCCATCGTGCTCCAGCTCGCGGGCGATCAACATCATTATCGGCGCCAGAGCGACGGGAGCGGCGAGCGACACTTGGTGACCGCGGGCGGCGGAGGCGCGTTCCTGCACCCGACACACACCAATATACCCGGGCCGGTGAAGCTCCTCGATCGCACGTATACGTGCCTGCCGGACAAGGACTATCCCTCGCGCAGAGAGTCGCGCTGGATAACCATGTGGGACTTCGCCTTCATGTTCAAGAACGGTTGGTTCGGCGTGACCACGGCGACCGTCTACGTGATTCTCGGGCTGGTGATGCCGCCGCCGCGCCCGCCGGAGGGCCCGTGGTATCTGCAGGGCACGGTGCTGGTCATCGATGGTCTCTCGGCCGTCGCGGAGAGCCCGGCGAGCATGGCTTGGGTGCTCTTCATCATCGCTGGATTCTTCGCGTTCACCGACACGCACAAGCGCTGGTATCGGTACGTGGCCGGCTTCGGGCATGGGTCGGCGCACCTCGCGTGCGCGCTCGCGGGCGGGCTCGCGGCGGGCCGGGAACGCAGGATCGTTCGCGAGGTGGTGGAGAGCGCGCTCGGCGGCGGCACGGGGCCCGCCATGCACGTTTGGGCCGCGAAGAAGCTTTCGCTCGTGGCCTCGTTCTTCGCCTACATCGCGGTGCTCGGCGCCTGGGGATACGTGCTCGGCGCGGTGGTGTTCGGACTCTATCTCTGGATATCGGTGCTCGTCTTCGGACGGCACGGAAACGAGGCGTTCTCCGCCATCAAGCACACTGGATATCGCAACTTCCTGCGGCTCCGGGTGGCGGAGGACGTCATCGAGGTGTTCGCGCTCGGCGTGGACGCGCTGCCCAAGAAGGGGCGCCCCCTCGCGAGCCTCTCGCCGCGCCTCGTCGATCGCTTCCTGGCGCGGGCGCCGGTCAATCCTTCTTCGGAGGCTCGGTCTTCGCAGGCAGGTAGCAGACCGACATCCACGGTCGGTCCATGATGCGACCGATTTCGCTGCTGATGAACTCCGTCTGCTCGTCGTCCGGCGATTGCAGCAGGATGCCGCGATTCGGCACCTCGCCGGCGGCCCAGCGGGTCGCGAGCTCGGTGAGATTGAACCACATCTCCTCGGTGCCGGTCACCACGGTGCTCGAGTTGTCGACTTCGATGAACGGCGAGGGATCGAAGCCCTCGCGACCGAAGGAGGACCAGGTCTCTTGTTGCTCGTCCCAATCGCGCGTCACGCGGTGGAGAAAGATGCGGGCATGGCCCGTCTTGCTCTCTTGATGCATGCCCATGCGCGCCGTGAGGATCGTGGCGCCGGCGGGGATGGCGGAGAGATCGAAGTGCATGAGCGTGACGTGGGGCGCGCGCTCCTTCGGCGGTGAGCCGACGAGGAGCGTGACTTGGTTGCCGAAGCTCTGGTCGGGCTCGGCGGCCGAGAGATAGGTGTCGCGGACGGCGCCCGGCGTAGGCCCATCGCGACGCACGAGCATTTGCTCGAGCTCCGACTTCTGGCCCTTCAACACCTTGTCCAGGAACTCGTCGCGCACACCGCGGAAGCTGATGCGCTCGGCCGCGCCGACCACGTTGCACAGCGAGGTGGGCGCGCCGAAGGAGACGACGCCGGCGACGACCTCGCGGCCTCCCTGATCGATGAGCACCGGACCGCCGCTGTCGCCGAAGCAGATGCCCGGGCGATCGTCCCGCTGATCGATGGCGATGGCGAGCGGCCCGACCTCGGCGAGCTGGGCCTCGGCGCGGCGGCGAATGGTGTTCGAGGCCGGCGTGCTGCCGAAGCCCACCACGGTCACGGAGTCGCCGGCCTCGAGCTCGTCGGGCCCCTCCACGAGCGGGATGGGTGTGACGTTGAGCTCACCCTTGTCCGGGACCTCGAGGACGCAGAAGTCGTAGTCGTTGCTGAGCGGGTTGTAACAGGGGTGCGGCTGGAAGGACGTGACCGGCAAGGAGAGCACGGGATCGGCGTAGTCGGCGCCGATGAGGATCTTGCGCGGCGGGTTCGACGAGCGGCAGCAATGTGCCGCCGTGAGCACGTAGAGGCCGTCGCCCTTTTCGTTGCGACGGATGATGGTCCCGCTGCACAGGCTCGTCCCGAAGGTCCGCACCGTGACGACGGCGTCGTGTGTGACGTCGGCGCGCGCGCCCTTGCCGACGACCGGCGATCGACTCACGCCCGTATGGCCGAGTCCATCGGAGCCGGATCGCTCCGTACAAGACATCGATACGAGCACGGCAATGAACGGCACGAAGAACGTAGACGGTCGCATGTCACCCCCACGGCGAGCGTGGGGCCGACCTACCGCGATCGCGAGGGTGCCGCGCCGAGGGATGCGATGACGGCGCCGCCGGGATCGGGCGACCGCGCGAATCCGAGGCTCACATCTTCCCGAAATAAAGGGTGATGTCGAACCAGTACGTCTCGGGCCGGCCCTGGTGATCGACCTCGAGGACATCGTATTTGCGGCCGTTTTTATCGACCAGCGATTGCTTCGTGCGTGTCCAGTTGGACCGCGGGCCGAGGACCATTTCGAGGTATTGATATTCGGAGCGGACGCCGTCGACTTCACCCTGGGCGCCTTCGATCACGATGGCTTGCTCCATGCTCGATCCGTCGCCGCCGGTGAAGTGAATCGATGTGCCCGGCACGCCCGTGGGCCGGGCGGCCGCGGTGGATTTCGGAGGCGCGGGGCGCGGGGCGGACGGCGGCGCCGCCTCCGCAGAGGGGCCGGGAGGCGCGGGCGCGACGGGGACCGTCGCGGGCGGCGGCGGTGTCTCGGCGCAGGCCGGGAGCGTGAGAGCGAGCGCGAACGCAGTGAGGAGAGCGGAGGCGAGGCGCATGCGGTAAGCGTAGAGCAGCGAAGGGTGGGCTTGCTACGATGGCCGCCATGTCCACCCCGGACGCCGTGACCGCGCGCCTCGTGATGTCGATCCTCGCGGCCGTCTTCCTGGCGATCTTGTTCCTCCAATCCGGGCTCGACAAAGTGGTCGACCGGAAGGGCAACCTCGAGTGGCTCACGGGCCATTTCGCCAAGAGCCCGCTCGCTGGGATGGTGCCGCTCCTCCTCTCGGCGATCACGATCCTCGAGATCGCGGCCGGGGCGCTGTCGGCCCTCGGGGTCGGGCAGATGGTCCTGATGCACGCGACGACGCTCGCGTTCTGGGGCGCGACGCTCTCGGGCGCGTCGATCGTGTGCCTCTTCTTCGGCCAGCGGATGGCAAAGGACTACGCGGGCGCCGCGGGGCTCGTGCCCTACTTCCTGGTGACGCTGGCCGCCGTCTGGCTCATGGGGCCGCGCTGAGCGGCGGGGGTCGCCCCCATTTCGCGCGGCAATCGATGAAGCTCGGGCGCCCCCACGCGATGGCCGGAGGAGACCGGCGCGGTGGCCCGCGCCACGCGCCGCGGGCCGCTTCGCCTCGATGCGGGGGTGTCGTGCGTGCCTTTCGTCGTCGCGACGCGACGCGCTCGGTCCATAATCGCGCCGGCCCATGACCAGCAAGCGATCGAAAGAGCCCATGATCGAAGTGAAACCGAGCGCCATTGCCGGCCTCGGCGTGTTCGCGCGGAGCCGCATTCCGCGGGGTACGCGCATCATCGAGTACACCGGCGAGCTCATCACGGAGGACGAGGCCGGCCGTCGCTACGACGACGACGCGATGGAGAAGCATCACACCTTCCTCTTCGCCGTCGATGACGACCTCCTGATCGACGGCGGCGTCGACGGGAACGACGCGCGCTATTTCAACCACGCCTGCGCGCCCAACTGCGAGGCGGTGATCGAGGATGGCCGCGTCTTCATCGAGGCGATCACCGACGTCGCCGCAGGCACCGAGCTCCTCTACGACTACGCGCTGGTGCGCGACGACGACTGGCAGGATCGCTGGGCCGAGCTCTACGCGTGCAGGTGCGGCGTGCCGCGCTGCCGCGGCACGATCCTGAAGAGCCCCAAGCCGCCGCGAAAGGCTGCGAAGAAGACGAGCGGGCGAAAGGCGATGTCGGCCAAGCGCTCCGACAAGGCCCCGGGCAGCGGACGGACCACGAAGGCGGGCAAGCGATCCGACAAGGCACCCGTGAGCGGGCGATCCACGAAGGCGAGCAAGCGATCCGACAAGGCACCCGTGAGCGGGCGGTCCACGAAGGCGAGCAAGCGATCCGACAAGGCGCCGGTCAGCGGCCGCCGGGGGCAAGGAGCGGGAGCACGAAGAGGAGCCACGGGATGACGCTGGCCCAGAGGGTGAGGTGGAGCGCGAGGCCCACCTTCCCGAGCGTGATCGCCGCGTGCGCGACGCCCGCGTCACGGCGATCACGAGGGCTCTGATCGGCCATGATGGCGAGCCGGGCCCGCTGACCGAGCGCGAGGGCGAGCGGGCCCAAGATCACGCCGAGGCAGAGAACGCCGAGGACTGCGAGCACGAGCGCGCGCCGAGCATCGGGGTTGCGAGGCGCGACGCTCGGCTCCGGCGCCATGATGGGCTCGAGATGCGCGGCGGCGGCGACCCATGCAGGATCGTCGTGGAAACCTCCGAGCTCGTCATCCATTGCGGGCGCGACAGCAGGTCGGCGCGGATGTTCCGGAGCTCGGGAGAAATACTCCGGCGGGCATCCACGAGGACGGGAGCTCGATCCGATGTGGGCGCCGAATGGCGCTCACATCGGATCGGGACGCGCGCGAGCGAATGCGTCCTCCCCCGCGCGCCAGCGATCGACGGCCGAGGGATCATCGAGCGCGACGAGGAGCCCGACCTCGAAGCGATAGGGCTCCGCGCCGATCCCAGCCTGCACGAGCGCGCGATCGAAGGCGTCCTCCACGGCGCCGGCGGCGCGCGCGAGCGGCGGGCTCAGGATGGCCTCTTCGTCGCTCGTGCCCTGAAACGCGGCGCGACACGGATCCACGGAGCACGAGTGAAAGGCGCGGCAGCGGAGCGGGCGCGCCTCGTAGATCGAGCAGCTCCCTTCCGCGGAGAGGAGAGCGCAGGGGATCCGCGCGGCCCAGCGTGCTTGATCGTCGAGGCCTTCGACGCGCGCCACGTGCGCGGCGAGGCGATCGCGAAACGCCCTCAACTCCTCGGGTGAAAGCGCGGTTCGCACATGCTGGGCCGCGGCCGCGATCTCGGGGACGGTGGCGTCGGCGTGCACGTGGCAACAGCTCGAGCAGCCCGCAGCGCACGCGGGCTCGAGCGCCGTCGAGCGTGTGAGCGCGGCGCGGAGCTCCTCGTCGATGGCGTCGTGCGCGCACACCGCCGCGGCCCCGAGGCCGTGCGCGAGGCGATCGCCGATCTCGGCTTGCCGGCGGCGGCGGATGGCCTCGATGCGTTCGTCGACGATGGGGAGCGCGCGCACGGCCGGATGGTGGCGGTGCCCACGCCGGCCCGCAAGGCGCGATCCCTTCGAGGCCGCGGCGCGCCGCGGCTCTTGTGGAGCCATACCCCTTGGTGTACGGATTCCAACCCCCCGATCGAGCGGGCGCGACCCGCGCAATGGGGAAGCTCGGAGGCAGCATGAGGTCGACGATTTTCTTGGGATTGTTCGCGGCGGGTTTCGGGGCGATGGCGCTCGCGAGCGTCGGCTGCGGCGGCGGCACGGAGACCAACACGGGCGGCTCGGGTGGTGGGACCGCGAGCAGCTCGTCGAGCAGCAGCTCGAGCGTGGCCACGAGCAGCAGCTCGAGCGGCACGGGTGGGTCGGGCGGCAGCGCCGATGGTTGCGGCACGACGTTCGAGACCGCGACCGAGCTCACGCCCAACGACGGTCAGGGCGCGCAGTGCCAGCTCCCCGATCCGCTCGTGAGCTCGCGCTTCTTCAAGTTCACCGGCAAGAAGGGCGACGTGCTCTTCGTCCAGACCGACGCCAAGCCGACCTCGGACGAGACCGACCCGACCTATCCCGATCTCGTCGTGACCCTCTTCGACGACTCGAAGACGCAGATCGCGCGTGACGACGATCCCGTGCAGCTCACGGTCCTCCCGCACGTCAACGACTCGGAGCTGTGGACGGTGCTGCCCAAGGACGGCACGTTCTTCATCCAGGTCCAGGAGTGCAACGCGGTCTTCGGCGAGGCGTCGTGCTCCGACGCCACCCAGATCACGAACTACGACTTCGCCATCGGCATCGGCACGATCGCCAAGGACCCGACGGAGAACCCGAACTTCACGTTCGAGGTCGAGCCGAACAACGACGCCGCCAACGCGAACCCCGGGCTCTACGCCAAGGGCACGAACGGCAACTACTACATCTCCCAGGTCTACGGTGGCTTCAGCTCGACGAGCGACGTCGACGTCTACAAGCTCGACCTGCCCTCCGACCTCGTGGCGCCGATGAACGGTGACTACGCGGTGCTCGGCTTCGCGCCGCTCCCCGCCGGCGCCGATGGCAACGGCTCGACGGCGACGATCGGCAAGATGAGCCTCGTCGACGCGGCGGACCTGGCGAACGACTACGCGGTCCTCGATCTCGCCAACGCCGGCGACACGGCGGGCGTCGCGCTCGAGCCGTCGGTGCCGCCGACGCAGCTCGGGAAGAGCTACTACCTCATCGTGGAGCGCCCGTCGGGCGCGACCGCGGGCGCCAACGACTTCTACATCGTCTGGCACTACGCCTTCACGTCCAACCCGCGCGAGACGGACGACACCGGCAACGACACGGCGGCGGGCGCCGAGGCGCTCACCGACGTGATGCCCGACACGCTCGTCGCGCAGTACTTCGTCGAGGGCGATCTCACCTCCGCGACGGACGTCGATCACTACTCGTTCAACGTGCCGGCCGCGGCCAAGAAGGTCTCGGTGTTCTGCGGCGGCCAGCGCTCGGGCTCGGGCGTGCGCGACCTCAAGGTCGACGTGCTCAACGGCGCGACCTCGGTCGGCTCGATCACCGAGACGGTCGACAAGGACGCCTACCTCCAGAGCCTCACGATCCCGACCGGCGTGACGTCCCTCACGCTCAAGATCAGCGGCGGCACGCCGGACGCGAAGGTGACCAGCCGCTTCTACCGCTGCGGCGTCGCGCTCGCGGACATGTGACCGAGCGGCCTCACGCAGACGCGTGACGGTCGAAGAGCGGGGCGGGCCGGATGGCTCGCCCCGTTTTCATTCCATGCTCCTCGCGACGGTGATGCAGCCGACCGGTCGGGGTTTGCGCTGGCGGGCTCACACTCTATGCTCGCGGCCCCATGCCTCGGTCCTCGTATCTCGTCGCTCTCCTCCCCGTTTTGGCGCTCGCCTGTGGCCCTGCGGCGCCCGAGCCGCAGACGCCCGGTGAGCCGCCCGCGCCGAGCGCCGGCGCGGCCGCGACGCCGGCGCCGAGCGGCGCCGATCCCGTCGTCACCGACGCGGATCCCGTGGGCACGACGATCAGCGTCGAGGGGATGAAGCGCACCTGCGACGATCACCTGAAGGCCGCGCAGGATCTCATCGATCGCATCAAGTCGCTGAAGGGCGCCCCGGCCGAGAAGCTCACCTACGACGCGACGCTCGGCCGCATGGATCAGGTGGCCCTGCGACTCGCGGAGGGCGGGCAGCTCCCTTACCTGATGGCGGTCGCGCACCCCGACACGGCCGTGCGCGAAGCGGCCAAGCTCTGCGAGCCGAAGACCGACAAGTTCAACACGGCGCTCTACCTCGACGCCGATCTGGCCGCGGTGCTCCGCGCCTACGCGGCCAAGAACGAGCCGCTCGAAGGTGAGCGCAAGCGGCTGCTCGCCGACGTGCTCCGCGACTTCCGCCGCAACGGCCTCGCGCTCCCGCCCGAGAAGCAGAAGGATCTGCGGAGGCTCAACGACGAGATCGTCAAGCTCGGGCAGGAGTTCGAGTCCAACATCGCGTCGGCGCGCGGCACGCTGGAGATCCGCCCGGCGCAGCTCGAAGGCCTGCCGCCGGAGTACAAGGCGAAGCACCCGCCGAACAAGAACGGCAAGGTCGAGATCACCACCGACTACCCCGATTATTTCCCGTTCGTCACGTATGCGGTGGACCGCAAGGCGGCGCTCGATCTCTACATCTCCTTCACCAACCGCGGCGGGCAGGAGAACGTCACCGTCCTCGAGCGGCTCCTCGCGCTGCGGCAGGAGAAGGCCAAGCTCCTCGGCTATGCGACGTGGGCCGACTACGCGATCGAGCCGCGCATGGCGAAGTCGGCGCAGGCGGTGCGCGGCTTCCTCTCCGAGGTGCGGGACGCGGTGAAGGAGCCGGCGAAGGTCGAGCTCGCGGAGCTGATGCGCCACCATGCGACCGCCGGCGGCAAGGCGAGCGACAAGCTGGCGCCGCCGGATCGCTACTACTTGATGGATCGGGTGCGCGCCGAGAAGTTCAAGTTCGACTCGAAGGAGATCGCCAACTACTTCGAAGTGACGGCGGTGACGCGCGGGCTCCTCGACATCACCGCGAAGATGTACGGCATCGAGTACAAGGAGATCACCACGCCGGCTTGGCACGCCGACGTGAAGACCTACGAGGTGTGGGCGAACGGGAAGGCGTTCGGCAAGTTCTACCTCGACCTCTACTCGCGGCCCGACAAGTACAAGCACGCGGCGATGTTCCCCATCCGCACGCCGGCGAAGCTCGCGGACGGGCGGTATCTGACGCCGATCGCGGCGCTCGAGTGCAACTTCCCCAAGCCGGGATCGGCCCCGGCGCTGATGTCGCACGAGGACGTGGTCACGTTCTTCCACGAGTTCGGTCACGTGCTCCACCACCTGCTCACGCGCGGCGAGCTCGCGAGCTACTCGGGGACGAACACGGTGCGCGACTTCGTCGAGGCGCCGTCGCAGATGTTCGAGGAGTGGGCGTGGTCGCGCGAGGTGCTCGATCTCTTCGCCAAGCACCACAAGACGGGCGCGAAGATCCCCGATGATCTCTTCAAGGCCATGAAGGCCGCGCGCGGCTTCGGCCGGGCGCTCGACACGCAGCGACAGCTCTTCCTGGCCACGCTCGATCAGGAGCTGCACACGCGGCCCGCCGGGTTCGACAGCACGCGCGTGGTGCAGGAGGTCCAGGAGGCCGTCGACTCCTTCGGCTACGTGAAGGGGACGCACTTCCAATCGAGCTTCGGTCACCTCATCGGCTACGACGCGGGGTACTACAGCTACCAGTGGGCACTTTCGCTCTCGCGCGACGTGCTCACGCGCTTCAAGAAAGAGGGGCTCCTCAACCCGGCGACGGCCGCGGCGTGGCGGGATCAGGTGCTCTCGCGCGGCGGCGGCACGGACGAGCGCGCGATGGTGAAGGCGTTCCTCGGACGCGAGCCGAGCAACGAGGCGTACTTCGCCTTCATCAAGGGTCGCGAGTAGCGTTTCCATCAGGCCCGAGCGGCGCTTCAGGCGCGCTCGTCGCCGATCGCGGCGGGCAGCTCGCGGGCGAGGAAGTCGGCGAAGGCGCGCACGCGCGGGGGGACGAGCGCGCGGCTTGGCTGCACGAGGAACACCGCGCGGCGCGGGAGCTCGGCGTGCTTCAGCACCTGCACGAGGCGGCCCGCGGTGAGGTCGTCGTGCGCGAGGTACGCCGGGAGCTGCGCGATGCCGGCGCCGGCCATCGCGCAGCAGCGCAGCGCGATCAGGCTCGACGATACGAAGGGGCCGCGCACGGTGACCGAGGTCGTGCGTCCGGCCAGCGTGAGGCGCCAGCGGCTGCGATCTTCGGCGTGCGCGAGATCGAGGCAGGCGTGGCCTCCGAGGTCCTCCACGCGGCGGGGCGCGGGGCGGCGCTTCACGTAGTCGGGGCTCGCGACGAGGATCCAGCGGATGACGCCGATGCGGCGCGCGGCGAGATCCGAAGCAGGGAGGCGCGCGGCCACGCGTACGGCGACGTCGATGGGCTCGGAGGCGAGATCGACGAAGCGATCGGCGAGATCGAGCTCGACGATCACGTCCGGATGCGCGCGCAGGAAGCGGGCGATGATGGGCGCGACGACCTCCTGGCCGAGCAGCGTGGGCGCGCTCACGCGCACGCGACCACGCAGCGAGGCGACCTCGGACTGCACGTCGGCCTCGGCCTCCGCGAGGGCGTTCACGAGCCGGCGCGCGTGCTCCCCGTAGCGCGCGCCGGCCGGCGTGAGACGCAGGCGCCGCGTGGTGCGCTGCAAGAGGCGCACGCCGAGGCGATCCTCGAGCCGCGCCATCTGCTTGCTCACCGCCGAGGGCGTGACGCGGAGCGCGCGCGCCGCTGCGGCCAGCGTGCCGCCGTCGACGATCGCGAGGAAGACTTCCATGTCCCGAAGCGCGTCCCGATCGACCATTCGTTCCTTCCAGGCACGAGTGTACTGAAGCGAGGCGGGCTTGGTGGAGGCGCGCGCGTGGCCTAACTCTTTCGGGCCCGGCGCGATGGATCGCCGGAGCATTCGCCGCGCCGGAGAATCGGCGCGGCGCGCAGAGGAGAGACCATGAACGAGCATCGAGGGTCGCCGGCCGGCGGCTCCACGGGGATCGTGCGCGCGCAAACGGGACAGGGGACGAGCCGCTTCGGCGAGCGGAGGGACGCATGAGCGCCGCCGTTCGATCGCCGTGGACCGACGCGCAGCGCGCGCACCTCGGACTGCGCCTGACGCTGGGCGTGAACCTCGCGGCGCACGGGCTCGCGCGCGTCGGGCACGCGGGCGCGTTCGCGGAGGGGCTCGTGCGCGACTTCCAGAGCACGTGGCTGCCGGGGTGGAGCGTTTCGGCGTTCGCGCTCGGGCTGCCGTTCGTGGAGCTCGTCATCGGCGTGCTGGTGCTCGTCGGCCTGCGCACGCGCGCGGCGCTCTTCGCGGGCAGCGCGGTGATCACGGCGCTCACGTTCGGCTCGTGCCTGCGGCAGGCCTGGGAGATGGCCGGCGCGCAGCTCGTCTACGCGCTCGCGTACTACGTGCTCGCGGCGCGCGCGGGCGATCTGCGGCTGACCGTCGATGGCTGGCTCGCCGAGACACGCGGCGACGCGGTGTCATCGGCGGGGGCGCGCGCGGTTTGAAGGGCCGCTGAGGAGGAGATCATGTCGACCGACAAGCACTTCATGCCGTCAATCCCGAGCGGCGGATTCAATCGCAGCTCCGCGCGTGCGGGCCTCCCTCGACGCGCCGTCCTGCAGGGGCTCGGCGCAGCTTCGATCGCGGCCGTCACCGGTTGCGTGGATCGCGCGGCGCCGGCGGCTGCGCCCAGCGCGCGGAAAGGCGCGTTCTGGCCGGGCTCCGCGAGGCTCGTCATCTCCATCTCGATGCAGCTCGAAGCCGGAGCGCAGCCGGATCGAGGGGCGAGCGGGCCGTTCCCTTCCATCGATCCCAAGTGGCCCGATCTGCCGGCGGGCAAGTGGTACGAATACGGCCTCAAGGAGGGCGTCCCGCGGCTCTTGGACCTCTGGGATCGGAAGCGCGTGAAGGTCACCTCGCACATGGTCGGCTTGGCCGTGGAGCGAAGCCCGGCGCTGGCGAAGGAGATCGTGGCGCGCGGTCACGAGGCCGCGGCCCACGGTCAGACGTGGACGCCGCAGTTCTCGATGACGCCGGAAGAAGAGCGCGCGAGCTACGAGGCCAGCGTGCGCACGCTGGAGAAGGTGACGGGCACGCGGCCCGTCGGGTTCAACGCCTTCTGGCTCCGCGGCACGCCGCGCACGCTCGAGATCCTGCAGGATCTGGGCTTCATCTATCACATCGACGACGTGAGCCGAGACGAGCCGTTCATCGTCCCGGTGCGCGGCAAACCCTTCGGAGTCGTGCCGTACACGCTGCGAAACAACGACATCGTCCGGTACGACGCGCCCGCGCTGAGCGCCGACGCGTTCGCCGCGGATCTGCGGGCGGAGTTCGACGTGCTCTATGCGGAGGCCGCGGTGCGGCGGCGGATGATGTCGGTGAGCACGCACGATCGCATCTCGGGGACACCGGCGCACGTGCAAGCGCTGGAGGCGTTCATCGAGTACGCGCAGCGACACGCGGGCGTGGTGTTCATGCGCAAGGACGAGATCGCGCGGTTCGCGCTCGCGAGCCCGGACACGCCGCGCGAAGGGTGAACCCTCGAGCCGCGCAGTCGGCGACGGCTTCGCCATCGGTCGCCGGTGCCTTGCCGGCAAGCTTCCCTGGACCGATCTCGGTGCTCGATGCCTTGCCGGCAAGCCTCCCTGGACCGATCTCGGTGCTCGGTGCCTTGCCGGCAAGCTTCCCTGGACCGATCTCGGTGCTCGGTGCCTTGCCGGCAAGCTTCCCTGGACCGATCTCGGTGCCCCATCCCCTTGCCGGCAAGGGTCCTTGAACCGATCTCGGAGCTCGATGCCTTGCCGGCAAGGGTCCCTGGACCGATCTCGGTGCTCGGTGCTTGCCGGCAAGCCTTGACCGGCCGATCTCCGGGCTACGGCTGGATGGCGATGCCCAACGCTTCGCGCAGCGCGCGGAGCTCGTCCGAGACCGCGAAGCCGAGGAGGTCGCTCATCTTGGCGTCCGCGTCCAAGAGGCCGCGCGGCTCGTTCTTGAGCACGCCGGCAACGACGTCGAGATCACCGGCGAGCAGATAGCCGGCGCGCGTGGCGCAGCGCTCGACGACGGCGACCCACTCGGTGAGGTGCGCGCGGCTGCCGCCGGCCTCGAACGCCGCGACGGCCGCGGCGAGATCGACGCGCGCCGTCTCGCCGAGGCGCAGCGCGATGGCGCGCTCGAGCTCCATCACGGTGGCGCGCATCGGCGCCGGCGCGGGCACCTCGGGGAGGATGATGCGTACCGCCGCGAGGAAGCACGCCGTGAGATCTTCGATCGAGGGGTAATAGAGCAGGAGGCGGTGGCCGCCGACGTGATACGCGAGGTGCCGCCCCACGAAGAAGGCGAGCTCGGGGAGCGAGCGCCCGCGGAGGACCTTCTGACCGGCGAAGACCGTCGGCTCCTCGGCGATGACCGATGCGAGCGCGAGCTGCGGCTCGTCCGAGAGGTAGACCGCCGGCGCCGGGACGCCGAGGAAATGGCTCGCCCACGTAAACGATCGGACGATGGAGACGGTCGACTTGTCCGGATCCTGCCGGCCCGCGGGATCGAGCGCCGGGAGCCGCCCCGCTTCTTCGAGCTGCGCGAGGCGCGCGGCGATCGCAGCAGGCGTGACGGCGGCGAGGACGGCCTCGGCCTCCATGTCGCGATCGTGCGGGCGCAGCCACTCCCAAGACTCGGGGCGCAACGAATAGGCGGGCTTGAGCACGCCCTCGGGCTTGTGCTCTTCGAAGATGAAGCGCTCCCGCGCGTCGGCCTGACGCAGGAACATGCTCACGCTCGCGGCCTGGAAGGCCTGATCGGGGCGGCGCAGCTTTTGGAAGCACTCGAAGAGATCGTGGAAGGTCGCTACGCGGCTCGGATCGAGCGCGGCCGCGGTCTCGAGGTGCGCGACGGCGCGATCGTTCTTCCCGAGCGATCGCGCGATTTCCGCGGTGGTGAGGCGGGTCGCGAGATCGTTCGGCTTGGCGTTGACGGCGTCCTCGAAGGCGTCGAGCGCGAGCGCCGGATCGTCGAGGTGATCGCGGAACGTGTTGCCGAGGCGCCGGCACAGCTCCCACGTGACCTCCGTGCGGGTCGGCCCCTCGGGCGTGTGCTCGACGCGATCGAGCATGCGCCGGTAGGCCTGCTCGAGCTCGCTCCACTCCTGCTTGTCGGCGAGCACGCGCGCGATCACGGCGAGCGGCTCGAGCATGGTGGGATCGCTCTCCAGCGCTTTGTCGAGCAGCTCGAGGCCGAGCTCCTCGCGGCGCAGCTCGAAGAGGCAATGCTGGCCGAGCGCGAAGTACTGCTCCGCGCGCGCGTGCAGATCGCGGGTGAGCTCGGCGATGCGCAGGCGCGTGGCGAAGAGCTCGGCCGCGGCGCCCGCCTGCTCGTACACGGCCCGCAGCTTTTCGAGCACGCGGAGATCGTCGGGGCGGAGATCGCGCGCGCGCTCGAAGGTGGCCCGCGCGCGCGCCACGTCGTTCGCCTGCCCCTGCCAGCGCGCGCCGAACGTGAGCAGGTGCGTGAAGCGATCGTCTTCGTCGCGCAGCGTGGCGAGGACGCGCTCCTCCGCGACGCCGACGGCTTTCCAATCGCCCTCGGCGACGTTGAGCTCGACCAACGCGGCGAGCGCCGTCGCATGCGCAGGCGGGACGCCCGCATCGGTCAGCGGCGCGAGCTGGATGGCCTTCTCGAAGGCCGCGATGGCCTCCCGTCGCTTGTCCTGGGCCTGCTTCACCAAGCCTTGGCGCGCGTAGATGTCGGCGCGCTCGCCGTGCGAGGTCGACGACAGCATCGCGAGCGCGCGCTTGTACGCAGCCAGCGCGCCCTCGTAGTCCCCGGAGGTGCGGAGCGCATCACCGGCGGCCATGTGATCGCTCGCGGTCACGGGCTCCGGCGGCGGAACGCTCGCAGCCTTCGGCGCCTCCGGCGCGATGCTCACTGGCTTCGCGGACGGCGCCTCCGGCGCGATGCTCACCGGCTTCGCGGACGGCGCCTCGGGCGCGATGCTCACCGGTTTCGCAGGCGGCGGCGACGGGCGCGTCACGGCCTCCGACGATGCAGGCGACGGCGGCGCGATGCTCTCGGACTTCGGCGGCGCGACGCTCGTGGGCTTCGGCGGGGGTGCGACGCTCGCGGCCTTCGGGGGCGCGATGCTCGCGGGCTTCGGCGGCGGCGCATTGATCACGACGCGCGGAAGCGGATCGGGCTCGGACGCACGCGCAGGCTCGATGGCGATCGGGACGCTGACGCTCTCGCTGCGCGACGGCGCCGGCTTGTCCGGCGCGGGGTTTGGGACCGCGTGCGGTCCCATCGTGACCGGCGCCGGCTTGTCCGGCGCGGGGTTTGGGACCGCGTGCGGTCCCATCGTGACCGGCGCCGGCTTGTCCGGCGCGGGGTTTGGGACCGGCGCCGCGAGTTCCTCCGCGTCGTTCTGCGGCGGCGCCACGGGCTCGTCGATCTCGACGGCGATGTCGCTGCGGTACGGCACCGTCGCCGCTTCGTCGGCCGCCGCCGCGAGCACCTCGGCGATCTCGTCCTCGGCGAGCGGCTCCATCTCTGCAGTGGACACGTCCTCTTCGGACGGCTCCGTCGCTTCGTCGGCGGGCGCCTCCGGCTCCTCGATCGCGGGCTCGTCGCCCTCGGCAGAAGCCTCGGTGACGGGCTCCTCCTCCGTCACCGGAACCTCGTGCGCCCCCTCGTCCTCGACGAGGACCTCGTCCTCCGCGGGCGCTTCGCGCGAGACCGGCGCCTCGGCGCGCGCGCGGCCTTCGTCCGTGAGCGGCATCAGCTCGAACGCGGTGCTCGCCTTTCCGTAGGCGAAGCCGGGCACGCGACCGGCGATCTGCGGGCTCTCCCGCGCGCTCTCGTAAAACTGGCGGAGCGTGATGCCGAGCGCGGCGTCCTGCTCGTCGAGAGCCTCGATCAAGGCGCGCGTAAGCGGCGAGACCCGATCCTCCGCCTCCCCTTCGAGGATCGGCTGCGCGGCGACCAGCAGCTCGATGCGCCCGCCCCCGGCCGAGACGGCGTCGCGCGCGGCGGCGGCCACCGACGCGGAGCGAAACGGATCCTCGGGATCGGGCGCGTGGCGACACTCGATCACGAAGGCCAGCGGCCCCTCGGAGCGCTCGCGAAAGACGAGCGCGAGATCGCGGACCGAGTCACCCGTGTCGGGGCTCGACGGATCGAGCGCGAGGAAGAGCTCGCCCTCGACGCTGAGGATCACGCTGGACGAGGCGTAGAAGAGCACCGCCGCGTCCCGCGGGATCTCGCCGCGCTCGAAGAGCGTCTCGATCTGCTCGGCCAGATCGACGGCAGGATCGATGTCGACGAGGCGGAACCCGCTGTCGTCGAGCGGGAGCCGCGACCGGATCACGTCGCCGTCGAGAGCCCCCGGAGCGGGCCGCATGTCCGGCAACGGGAGGGGCGTGGCAACCAGCGCGATCCGCATCAAAGCGATCCTCCATCGATCATCGGCGGCACTCTATCAGGGCTTCGCGGCCGCGCGCATCAACCCGCCGAGCACCCCGGCCCCGGCGAGTGAAAGTTGACGATCGCCGCCGCCCGCGCGATGGTCTGGCGAGGGCCGCCGTCCGCCCGGGGGCTCGGAGGAGACAACGTTTCGATGAACTTCCGACGAACGCTCGCCGTCGCCGCGCTCGGCGCCCTAGGGTGCATCTACGCCACCGTCGGCTGCGGCGGAGACGACTGCACGCGCGCCAACGATCACTACGCCGAGTGCATCGCCAGCGCCGAGGCGAGCAGCAGCTCCAGCGGCATGCCCATGACCCAAGCCTGCACGGGCGTGCTCGCTTGCCAATCGCAGTGCATCAACCAACACACGTGCACGCAAATCCAAGGCAACGATCCGAGCTACACGGACTGCCTCGCGAAGTGTCAGGGCAAGTAGCCCACGATCACGGCAGCCGCCGGAGCAGCTCCGCAGCGTCGGCCGGGCGCCCTTCGTCCGGCCCGATGCAGACGAGGGCGAGCGCGCGGTACGCCTCGCCTTCTGCGCCGGCGTCGGTGCCGGCCTCGTCGAGGTGGTGCATCACGTCTTCGAGGATGCGACCGTAACCGTACACGTCGTCGCGCGGATCGCTCGCGCGCCCCGCGAGCCGCTCCGGCGAGAGGTAGCCCGCGCTGCCGCCCTCGGCCGGAGCGCCGATGGCGCGCGCGAGCCCGAAGTCGCCGAGGACGGGATCGTTCGGCTGGCGGAGCAGGATGTTCGCGGGCTTCACGTCCGCGTGCACGAGCCCCGCAGCGTGCACCCGCGCGAGCGCGCGCGACAACGGACGCGCCCACCTCCCGATGGGCAGGAGCGCGGCCACGTCGCCCGTCTTGAGGATGTCGCGGATCGATCCGCGCGCGATCCACTCCAGCGCGACCCACCCAGCCTCGGGATCGGCGTCGAGCACACGCAGCACGCCGGGCCCTGCGAGCTCCGCGGCCAGGCGCGCCTCGCGCGTCAGCAGGGCCGCGTCCTTCCCGCGACCGTGATAGACCTTGAAGGCGATCTTGCGCCCGAGCAGCTCGTCCTCGGCCTCGTAGACGGCGCCCGCGCCGCCGCGCGCCACCTCGCGCAACAAGCGAAACGGCGCGCCCGAAGCCTGCGGCGCCACCACGGTGGCCTCGTCGAGCCGGCGCACCGGCCCGCGCGCATAACCGAGCGCCGCGCTCCAGCGCTGGTGTCGCTCGCGGGCGCCGGGTGCATCGAGATCGCGCGCAAGCACGCGCTCGATGGTGCCCACCGCGCGCGCGAGCTGCCCCGTCGAGGCATACAGATCCGCGGCCAACAACAGCCCCGGCGTCGACGTCACGCCCTCGAGCACGCGCAGCGCTCCCTGCTCGTCACCGCGCGCCGCGAGCACGTCGGCGCACGCGACGCGCACCGGCTCCGCGATCGGTCGCTGCCCGAGCCCGCGCAGCGCTTCGGTGACCGCGGCGGCCTCGTGCACCGTCCCGCGCACCTGGCGGAGCAACGCGATCGCCTCTTCGGTGCTCGGCCCTTCGGGCAGGCCAACTTTGGCCAGCCGACGGACCGCCGCGGGTACCTTCTTCGTCTCCGGCGACGCTTCGTTCAGGCCCGCGCTCGTCGTGGGCGCCTGCGGCGCCTCGACCTCGGCCTTCCCCTCGCCCGCCGCCGGCGCGGCCTCACCGCCGAACCACGACTTCACCCGCGAAAACAGGCTCATCGCAGGAAGTCGTCCTCGGCCGAAGGCCCCTCGTTCGACACGCGCGCCGCCGGCACCTCGAGCACCACGGGCCCGCTGCGCGACGCCCGGATCTGATCCCCATGGCCGAGCTCGACGCGCGCCGCGAGCTGGTACGCGCCGAGGAACGGCCGCTCCACGCCCGCGGGCGTGATGAGCGAAACGAGGTCGCCGTCGAGCCCGATGCGCCAACCGTGCACCGGCAGCTCACCGAGCGCCGCGAAGTAGCGCGCGCCCGCGACCACGACGACGAACAGACCGGCACGCTCGGAAGGCGCGATGGTGCAAGGCACCTCCCCGCCGAGCATCAAGCTCACGCCCTCGCCCACCGGGATCGGCCCGCCGATGCGCGCGCCCGCGAGCATCGTCCCGTTGCGCGTGGCGAGATCCTCGACGACGACGGTGCCCGCGACGCGCGCGATCCGCACGTGTCGCCGGCTCACCGCGCGCGAGGCGATCACGATGGTGGCGTCGCCCCGCCCGATGGTGATCTCGTCTCCCAGCGCGCAACGCAGCGGATCGCCGTCGATCGCAATTTCGATCACCGGCCCGCGGAGGAGCTTGGCGCGAACGGCCCGAGCCGCGTCGCCGATGCGCGCGTCGTCGCGCTCGGCGTTCGCCGCGGCGGCCACGGCGAGGGCCGCCTTGCGCTCGGCCGTGCGATCGAGATCGGCGATCTTCCGCAGGCTCGTCTCCAGCTCGCGCTGCGAGCGCGTCGCGCTCTCGGCCGCCTTGAGCCGCTCTTCCAGCTTCTCGATCGCGCCGGCGGCGGTGAGCGCGCGCACCTCGCCTTCCCCATCACCACCGAGCGCGAATGCCTCGGCGGCGCGCTCGAGCTCGCCGCCCTCCTCCAGCTCGCGCGCCACCACGAGCACCTCGCTCGCGAGGAACGCGCCGCCGCGGCTGCGCAGCGTATCGAACGCGATCAGCGCCTTCCGCGCCCGCGCCTTCTTCTTGAGCTCCTCGTCGACGGCCGTCTCGGCCGCGCGGGCGCAGTAGGCCATGCGCTTCTCCACCGCCGCCTCCGCGTCGGCGCGGAGCAGGAGCACGCGGGCCGCATCGTCTGGGAGCCCCGCTTCGACGTAGAGCGACACCGCCGCGGCGAGATCGCCGTCGAGCTCGCGCTCGTGCGCCTCGCGGGCGACGCGCCCTTCCCGCTTCGCTTTGGGCAGGAACCGATCGAAGAAGCCCACGCGGCCCGATGGTAGCGCATCGAGCCCCCGAGGACGACGGCCGGCCATCGCACACGCGGCCTCCGCGGCGCGCCGGGAGAGAGTTGACGAGGCCGCCCGCTGCCGCGACCATGATCGCCCGCATGTCATCGACCAACCGCCTCGGCGAGCTGCTCGTCCGCGAGAAGCTCATCAGTCTCCAACAGCTCCGGCAAGCCCAGGAGGAGCAGCGCAAATCCGGGGGCAACCTCGGCTATGCCCTCGCCAAGCTCGGGTACATCTCCGACAACGAGATCACGAGCTTCCTCTCGACGCAGTACCGAGTCCCGGCGGTCAACCTCGACGAGTACGAGATCGACCCCGAGATGACGAAGCTCGTCTCCAAGGAGGTCTGCGAGAAGCACAAGATCATCCCGCTCTCGCGCTCGGGCAACGCGCTCGTCGTGGCCATGGCCGACCCGACGAACCTGCACGCCATCGACGACATCAAGTTCCTCACCGGCTTCAACGTCGAGCCGGTCGTCTCGTCCGAGACGGGCATCCTCGGCGCCATCGAGCGGGCCTACAACGCGGGCGGGGCCGCGGCCTACGACGAGGTGCTCCAGGAGTTCGCCGACGAGGACGTCGAGTTCTCCATCGACGCCGAGGACATCAACGTCCTCGAGCTGGAGAAGCAGGCCGAGGGCGCGCCCGTGGTGCGCCTCGTGAACGCCATCCTGCTCAACGCCATCAAGAAGGGCGCGAGCGACATCCACATCGAGCCCTACGAGAAGAAGCTCCGCGTCCGCTACCGCGTCGACGGCGTGCTCATGGAGGAGATGCAGCCTCCCATGAAGCTCAAGAACGCCATCGCGAGCCGCGTGAAGATCATGAGCTCGCTCGACATCGCCGAGCGCCGCCTCCCGCAGGACGGCCGCATCAAGCTCAAGCTCGGCAAGGGCAAGGAGATGGACTTCCGCGTCTCCGTGCTCCCGACGATCTGGGGCGAGAAGATCGTCATGCGCCTCCTCGACAAGGGGAACCTCCAGCTCGACATGACGAAGCTCGGCTTCGATCAGAAGCCGCTCGCCGACTTCCAGTGGGCCATCCACCAGCCGTGGGGGATGGTGCTCGTCACGGGCCCCACCGGCTCCGGCAAGACGACGACGCTCTACTCCGCGCTCAGCGAGCTCAACCAGATCGCCCACAACATCAGCACCGCCGAAGATCCGGTGGAGTACAACCTCCACGGCATCAACCAGGTGCAGATGCACGACGAGATCGGCCTCAACTTCGCGGCCGCCCTGCGCTCGTTCCTCCGGCAGGACCCGGACATCATCATGGTCGGCGAGATCCGCGACTTCGAGACGGGCGAGATCGCCGTCAAGGCCGCGCTCACGGGCCACATGGTGCTCTCCACGCTGCACACCAACGATGCGCCCTCGACCATCTCGCGTCTCCTCAACATGGGCGTCGAGCCCTTCCTCATCACCGCCAGCGTGAACCTCGTCCTCGCCCAGCGCCTCGCCCGCAAGATCTGCAGTGACTGCCGCACGCAGATCCGCGTGGAGCCGCAGGTGCTCGCCGAGTTCGGCTTCACGCCCGAGCAGATCGCGCGCGCCACGCTCCTCAAGGGCGCCGGCTGCAAGACGTGCAACGGCTCGGGTTACAAGGGCCGCGTCGCGCTCTACGAGGTCATGCGCTTCAACGAGACCCTGAAGGAGATGGTGCTCCAGGGCGCGTCCACCGCCGAGCTCAAGGCCGCCGCCATCAAGAACGGGATGATGACGCTCCGCATGAGCGGCATCGAGAAGGTGCTCCAGGGCGTGACCACGACCGAGGAAGTCGGCCGCGTCACGATGGGAGACTGATCGATGGAAGGCGAACCGCAACAGCCGGGCGAAGGCCTCAAATACAACCTCCAGCAGCTCCTCCGCGCCATGGTGGAGAAGGGCGCGAGCGACATGCACATCACCGCCGGCTCGCCGCCGGCGCTGCGCATCGACGGCTCGGTCGTGCCGCTCAAGCTCCCGCCGCTCACGAAGCACGACACCAAGGCGCTCTGCTACGAGATGCTGACCGAGGATCAGCGCGCCACGTTCGAGGCCACGAACGAGCTCGATCTCTCGTTCCCCCTCCGCAACGTCTCCCGCTTCCGCGCCAACATCTACGTGCAGCGCGGCGCGGTCGCGGGCGCCTTCCGGCAGATCCCCTTCAAGGTGCTGACCTTCGAAGAGCTCGGGCTGCCGCCGGTCGCCTCCGAGATCGCCAACAAGCCGCGCGGCCTCGTGCTCGTCACGGGCCCGACGGGCTCCGGCAAGAGCACCACGCTCGCCTCGATCATCGACAAGATCAACTCGGAGCAGCGGCTCCACATCATGACGATCGAGGACCCGATCGAGTACCTGCACGGGCACAAGCTCTCGATCGTGAACCAGCGCGAGGTCGGCGCGGACACGGCGTCCTTCAAGGACGCGCTCAAGTACATCCTGCGTCAGGACCCGGACGTCGTGCTCGTCGGCGAGATGCGCAACCTGGAGACGATCGAAGCCGCGCTGACCATCGCGGAGACCGGCCACCTCGTCTTCGCCACGCTGCACACGAACTCGGCGATCAGCTCGATCAACCGCATCATCGACGTCTTCTCACCGCACCAGCAGGCGCAGGTCCGCGCGCAGCTCTCCTTCACGCTGGCGGCCGTGATGACGCAGGTGCTCCTGCCGCGCGCGAGCGGCCCGGGTCGCGCGCTGGCCATGGAGATCATGGTGCCCAACGCCGCCATTCGGAACCTGATCCGCGAAGACAAGCTGCACCAGATCTACTCGCAGATGCAGGTCGGCCAGTCCGGCAGCGGCATGCAGACGATGAACCAGGCGCTCTTCAACCTCTACCAGCGCCGCGTCATCTCGCTCGAGCAGGCCATCGCCCACTCCGGCGACGTCGACGAGCTCCGCGCCATGCTCGAAGGCCGCGGCATCACCCCCGGCGTGGCCCGTCCTCGTTGACTCACGATGGGGCCGCAAGCGGCCTCGTCATGATGGGGCCGCAAGCGGCCCCATACCCCAGGCCGGACGAGCCGGCCTTGGATTGCTTTCCCGCGCCTTTGATTGCTTTCCCGCAGCCTCTGATCCGCGGCGCCGGTGGGTTTGACGCGCGTCGCTGCAGCCTCTGGTTTGCTGCGCCGGTTTGACTCGCTTCGCCGCTGCGTCTGATTTGCTGCGCCGGTGCCTTCGCGTCGCGCGGCGCTGAATCACGGCTCCACCGAGCTGCGTACGGAGTCGCGTCCGCTCGGGTGAATCACTTACGGCGCCGCTCCATGAATCACTTACTGAACGGCTTGCTGAACCCGTGTCGCCCGTGCTTCCGCGCTGCTTCGTGCGGTCCGTCCGCTCGCGTCCCGATGGGCTCGGTCGTGATGGGTCACCGAACGAGGCTGTTCTGCGTCGGCTCCGCGGGCGACACGGTCGCGCATACACCGTGAAACCTCGGGCAAAACGGTTGCTGGACAGAAATCACTGCAATTTGTTCGGTCGTTGGCGAGAACAGTGGCATACTTTTGACATCTCGCCACACGTTCAGTAGGGTGCCAGACCGATGCAGGGCTTGACCGATCGCCAGCAGCAGGTGCTCCGCTACATTCGCCAGTCGATCAACGAGCGCGGTTATCCGCCGACGCTCCGCGAGATTGGCGCTCACATGGGCATTCGCTCGACCAACGGGGTGAACGATCACCTGCGTGCGCTCGAGCGGAAGGGCTACTTGACCCGCGAGGACATGAAGAGCCGCGCTCTTCGCCCGCGCGATCTCGAGCCCGCGCCCCGCTCCGAGCAGCCGTCCGTGCCGGAAGGTGCGGCCGCGCCGGCCAACGATCAGGGCGAAGACATGGTGGAGATCCCGGTCCTCGGCCGGATCGCCGCCGGTCTCCCGCTGCTCGCGGAGGAGCATGTCCTCGACACCGTGCGCATCGAGCGGAACCTCGTGCGCGGTGGTCGCGACATCTTCGGCCTGCGGGTGAACGGCGACTCGATGATCGAGGCCGGCATCCTCAACGGCGACTACATCTTCGTGAAGAAGCAGCTCACGGCCCAGCGGGGTGACGTGGTCGTCGCGCTCATCGGCGACGAGGCCACGGTCAAGTACTACTACCCCGAGAAGGACTACATCCGGTTCCAGCCGGCGAACTCGAAGATGGCCCCCATCCTCGTGCGCGCCACCGACTTCCGCCCGACGATGCTCCTCGGGCTCGTGGTCGGCGTCTACCGGAAGCTCTGAGCCAAGGCGATCGGTCGCTAGCACGTGGGCCTCTCGAGGCCCACGGCGCGCGAGCTCTCGAGCACCGTGAGGGTCGTTCATGGCCGAGCCATGAGCGGCCCTTTTGCTTTCCATCACCGCCACGCTCCCCCGCCCGCGCTTCGTACCGCGCCCGCGATCATCACCTGAGACCACGGGTGCCGTGATGCTCGTTCGGGGCTTACGCGGCTGGCGCCGGTGCCACCGCGGGCGATGCGCGGCGGGCAACTTCCCGGTGACCGGCGTGCCCCATGCGCTCGTCGGGGCGAGAGGGTTGACGCATCACGATCGGGCTTGATAGCGTCGTGCCACGCCGATCGAGGTATTTTTCGCCTCTCGGGTCTCTCGAGAAAGAGCGCCAACGTGAAGACGCACGCGCGGACGACGAGTGGAGCGATGTTGGGTGCGCTGGCGGGGCTTTGCCTCTTCGGGGCGAGCGGCTGCGGCAACTTCTTCTACGCCATCTACGCGGGCGGAGCGACGTCGAAGCTGGAAACAGCCCAGGCGCTCGGCGCAGAGAAGTACGCGCCCTACGAGTATCACTACGCCCGCGAGCACCTCCGCAAGGCGATGGAAGAAGCATCGTCCGCCGACTACGGCGACGCCATCGACTACGCTGACGAGGCCGAGAAGTACGCCGAGAAGGCCATTCAGCTCTCCAAGCAGGCGCACGAGGGCGCAGGCCGATGAGCGACTTCAGCACGATCGAGCCACGAGCGAGCGCGCCGGAACAGCCGGCCCGCGTCGCTCCCGAGACGCACGCGATGAAGACACCGGGGCGGATGACGCGGGTGTTGCAGGCGGCGCTCGTGATGACGCTGGCGTCGTTCACGAGCTCGTGCTCGACGGTCTCCGCGATGCGCGGCGACATCGAGGGCCTGCGCAAGGTGGCCGAGCAAGCGGAGCGCAACGGCGCCGTGCGCTGCGCGCCGCGCGAGCTGGCGATGGCCAAGAGCCACCTCAAGTTCGCCGAGGCCGAGCTCGATCAGGGCTACTTCCCGCGCGCGCAGGATCACCTGCAGATCGGGCGCGCCAACGCGCATGCGGCCTACGATCTCTCGCCGCCCGACAAGTGCTCCGAGCGCGGCTTCGAGGAGATCAAGCCCGCCCCCGGCGATCGCGACGGCGACGGCTACCTCGACAACGAGGACAAGTGCCCGGACGAGCCGGAGAACTACAACGGCTATCAGGACGCCGACGGCTGCCCCGACGATCCCGACACCGACGGCGACGGCATCCCCGACTCGAAGGATCAATGCGTCCTTCTGCCCGAGGACAAGGACGGCTACCTCGACGACGACGGGTGCCCCGAGACCGACAACGACATGGACGGGGTCCCGGACGACAAGGACAAGGATCCGACCACGGGTCGGTCTTGCGCCAACGAGCCCGAGGATCCGGATGGCTACGAGGACGCCGACGGCTGCCCCGACCCGGACAACGACAAGGACGGGGTGCTCGACATCGACGACGGCTGCCCGAACGAGCCGGGCCCCGTCGACAACAAGGGCTGCCCGAAGAAGCCGTCGCTGGTCGTGATCACCGACAAGGAGATCAAGATCCTCCAGCAGATCCACTTCGAGTTCGACAAGGACAAGATCCGGTCGGAGAGCTTCAAGATCCTCGACGCCGTGGTGGATGTGCTGAAGCAGTTCCCGCGCATCAAGCTCGAGATCCAGGGCCACACGGACAACAAGGGCCGGCCCGAGTACAACAAGAAGCTCAGCGATCGGCGCGCCGCGGCGGTGCTCAAGTACCTCGTCGCGCACGGCATCGACCCGAACCGCCTCACGTCGCACGGCTATGGTCTCGAGCGGCCCCTCGTGGCGAACGACACCGACCAGGGTCGCGCGCTCAACCGCCGCGTTCAGTTCATCCGTACCGAGGGTGGACAGCAGCCGTAACGCAAGCAGCCCGATGGGGCGCTCTCGGCGCATGCCTCGCGCTGTCGCGAGGCTTCGCGCCGTGGGTGTTCCATTGCGCTCGCGTGTCGCCCGCACGCGCTCCGAAGTCGTCGCGCCGTGGTTGGTGAGCTGGCCCGCCTTCCCATGCACCGACGCGGCGCGCGTGTCGGCGTCGAGGCTCGCGACGCCGAGCGCCACGATCGCGCACGGCGTCGCGGTGCGCGCCACACGCGAGCGCGCATCGGCCGCCGGTACAGCGCCGATCTTTACCGCGAGCGCCCCCGCGCGCTTCGCATCGACGACCGTCGCGCCGGCGAACGTCGTCGCAAATTGCTTCGCGCGCATTGCGAACTTGCATGCCCGCGCCTGCAGCCACGAACGACGAGGCCGAGAGCGACAAACTCTTTGGCCTCGTTACGGTCTTGACGTGAGACGACTTCCGCGGCTTTCTGCACTCGCGACGCGATCTCCCGTTAGTATGCCCGTCACCCGCGCCGTCCTCACCTAAAGGATAGATTGCCGTGCACTTTCGCCCGCTCCGGTCCTTCACTGCCCTGGCCCTCGCCGCCGCCGTCGTCGGCGCCGCCTCGTCCGCCGTCGCCGGCCCCAAGGACAAGGATGCGCAAAAGCTCTACGACGGCGCCATCAACGAGGACTACCTCAACGCCGACTTCCCCAAGGCCGAGAAGAAGCTGAAGGACGCGGTCAGCAAGTGCGGCGGCGACGGCTGCTCGCCCGAGCTGCTCGGCAAGATCCACATCGCGCTCGGCACGGTGCACGGCGTCGGCATGAGCAAGATGGACGACGCGAAGACCGACTTCGTGAACGCCCTCAAGGTCGATCCGAAGGCCGCGCTCGATCCCGCGCTGACCACACCCGAGCTGACCAAGGCCTTCGAGGAAGCGAAGAAGTCCGCCGGCAAGAGCGGCGGCGGCTCGTCGACGCCGAAGCCCGCGGCGCCGACCGGCGACGCGACCTTCACGCCGCCGACCGAGTCGCAGGTCAACTATCCCCTGCCTCTCTACATCGAGCCCTCGGAAGAGGTGCCGCTCTCGAAGGTCACGCTGCGCTACAAGCCCTTCGGCGCCGCGCAGTACCAGAGCCTCGAGATGAAGAAGGTGGGCAAGGGCTACGGCGCAGAGATCCCCTGCGACGGCGTCACCACCACCGGCGACATCAAGTACTTCTTCGCCTTCACCGGCACCGACGGCGAGCCCGCCGGCGGCCTCGGCTCGAACAAGGAGCCGTTCCGCACCACGATCAAGAACGAGATCGAAGGCGACGCGCCGCACCTGCCCGGCAAGAAGGCGCCCGCGAAGTGCCGCGACACCACCTGCCCGCCCGGCTTCACCGGCGTCGACTGCAAGGAGATGGTCGGCGGCGGGAAGCCCGGCGAAGAGAACGCGTGCCCGAAGCGCACCGACAAGGGTTGGGGCTCGAGCTGCGAGTCGGCCTGTGATTGCAAGGAAGGCCTGACCTGCCTCAACGGCACCTGCGAAGAGGACAAGGGCGGCGGCGGGAAGAGCCCCGACGACGGCAAGAAGAAGCGGATGAACTTGGTCAGCGTCGGCGTGCAGTTCGACATGCTGCTGATCAAGAGCGCGCAGGACGTGTGCTCGCTCGACTCCGAGGCGGCCTCTTCCTACGCCTGCTTCTACCCGGACTCGAGCCACCAGTTCTTCGGCAAGCCGGTCGCCGTGGGCAACACCAACGGCGTGCAGGGCGGCTTCGGCTTCGCCGACGTTCGCATCCTCGCCGGCTACGATCGCCAGCTCTCGAAGAGCGTCCCCATCAGCGTGGGCGCGCGCATCGGCTTCGCCATCGGCGGCTCGCCGACGCCCGACAACGTGCCGCAAGGCTTGAACGGCGCGCTCGGCTTCCTCCCGCTGCACGCGGAGATCCGCGCCTCGTATCACTTCCTCGGCGCGATGATGGAGGACAAGAAGTTCCGCCCGTACGTGTTCATCGCGCCCATCGGCTTCGCGCAGGTGAACGCGTCCGTGCCGGTGACGGTCTGCGACTCGGTGGCGGGCATGAACGAGATGGGCAAGCAGTGCCCGGGCGCCACCACGAGCTACGCGCGCGATCTGAACGCGTACCAGATCACGGGCCGCAACTTCAGCGGCTTCGGCGTGGGCACGACGTTCGGTATCACGCCGCTCTTCGGCCTCTCGGCCGAGCTCAAGATGATGTTCATGTGGCCGACGTTCGGCGTGGTCTTCTCGCCGACGATCGGGCCGGTGTTCTCCTTCTAGTCCGCATGCTCCGCGCGCGATCCGTGGGGACGTGATCGCGCGCGCACCGAGCGCGCTCGATGGGCCCGCTCCCGCGCTGCTGTCCGCAGCGTCGGGGTGCGGGCCTTGTTCTGCGGCCTGCCGTGCTTTACCACTCTGGGGTGGACTACGCGGCGTTTCAGGACGCGGTGATCGAGATCGCCGAAGACGGCACGCGGCTGACCAAGGCGGCGGTCGCTGCGCACCTCGCGATCGAGCCGGCCCGCGCCGGTGAGCTGCTCGATCGCATGTGCCGTGAAGGCGGCCTCGAGCTCGACATCGACGAGCAGACGGGCGAGATCTTCTACACGCCGAGCACGCGCCGCCCTCCCGCGCCTTCGCGCGCGTCGCGCCCCACCTCGAAGAAGGGCGGCCTCGCTACCCTGCGCGATCTGGAGTCGGCCCTCGAGAAGGGCGGCCTCGCGGCGAAGGTCGGCACGGCGATCGTGCTCGGCAGCAAGGAGAAGCTCCCGCCGGAGCGCCGCCGCAAGCTCGCGCTCGGGATGGTGCTCGGCGGTCTCTTCCCCGGCTTCGGCCTGGCCTACGCGGCGCCGTGGCCCGTCGTCGTGGTCGCATCGGCGATCGTGGTCGTGGGCGTGAAGGTCCTATCGTTGATCCCCTTCCTGTCGTCGTTCTTCTTGGTGCCGTTCCTCGTCGTCTGCGCGCTCACGTCGGCCGTCCTCGGCGGGATGTACGCGTGGACGTACAACCAAGAAGGCAAGCGCGCGCCGCTCGGCGACGAGCCCGTGTCACCGCGCGCGCTGCTCGATCGCATCCGCAAACCGTAGAGCCCATCCAACGACGACGCGCTTCGTGCGCAGCGCTCGCGTCGGCGATTCGTTTGAGCTCAAACGATCGACCGCGAGGCGCGACCGCCGACATCGCGCTCTTCGTGCACCGTGCTCGCACCGGCGATTCGTTTGAGCTCCAACGATTGCGCAAGCCCTCGCGACTCGCGACGATCCATCCCCGACTCGACGCGCGGATCGAGCACGTGATCGTGCCCGCGGTCGCGCGTCCTTCAGGCGGCGCGGAGCTGCTCAGGCGTCGTAGACGTGCGCGCCGAGGAGCTGGAACAGGGCGAAGAGCGAGGCGGGATCGCGGTGCTCGAAGCGCACGCCGACGCGGGTCGGGCGGCTTGGGGTGCCGCGGCGGACCCACGCGATGCGGCCGCCGAGGAGCAGCGGATCCCACAGGGTCGGCGCCATCACCTCGAGCGTGACCGAGACCTCGCGCTCGACGCCGACACCGCCGCGAGCATCGCCGGAGAGCAGCAGCGCGGATCCGGTGGCGTCGCCGATCTCGACGCAGGCGCCGCCGAGGCCGAGATCACGCACACGCGCGACGTGCGCAAAGCCGCCGTCACGACCGCGGAGCGTGGCGTCGAGATCGACCCGGCGGCGAGCGTGGGCGCGAAAGTGATCTCGGGCGGCCATGCGGGGCGCACGTTACCACGAGCGCGGGCGCCGCCACGATTCTGCGGCCGAGGTCGGGCAGCGCACGGAAGGCGGCAGCCCATGCTCGTCATGGATCGCGGGAAAGGCGCGGGAGAGCGCCTCGCGGCAGGCACGCACACGCCTGCGCTGCATCCTTGTGGTTTTTTAAAACGGATCAGGGCTAACATCACCGCCTCATCCGCGTGCCATCGGCGAATCGCGGATCCTGTTGGGAGATCTACCCTGATGGCCCAGGACACTCGAAAAGACCCGCGAGCCAAGGTGCTGAGCATGACCGTCCGCTACAAGAGCGCGACGGTCGACGAGTTCATCGAGCACCACTCGCACGACGTGAGCCGCGGCGGCATCTTCATCAAGACGCCCTCGCCCTTCCCTCCCGGAACGCTGTTGAAGTTCGAGATCCGCATCCAGGATGAGCAGTCCGTGCTCTCCGGCGTGGGACGCGTGGTCTGGAAGCGTGAGTCAAGCGAGGCGAAGGACGGCACGATGCCCGCCGGTATGGGGGTGAAGTTCATCAAGATCGACGACAAGTCGAAGGGCATCATCCAGAAGCTCGTCGAGACGAACGCGACCGCGGGCTCAGCCTACGAGGCCGGCACCACCGGCGCGGGGATGGCGGGCGCGGACGCGGAGCCCGGCGAAGCGCCGAAGCCCGCCGAGACGAAGCCTTCGACGACGTCGAACAAGCGCGCCGGGACGATGCTCGGCCTCGGATCGATCGGCGGCAGCAGCACCACGGCCGCGAAGTCCGATGCCAAGCCCGAGGCCAAGTCGGACGACGGCGGCGGCTTCTTCCCGAAGACGGAGCCCGACAAGGAGATGCCTCCCCCGGAGGAGCGCACCGTCATGAAGCAGGCCGCCGAGCTGCTCAAGCAAGCGCTCGGTGAAGTGGGCACGTCGCTCGAGGACGATCTCAACGCGCCCGCGGGCGCGCCCAGCAAGCTCGAAGAGAAGCCCGCCGCGAAGGCGGAAGAGAAGCCTGCCGCCAAGGAGGAGCCCAAGGCCGAGAAGGCCGAGGAGAAGCCCGAGGCGAAGAAGGAAGAGGAAGCTCCCAAGGCGGAGGAGAAGCCCGCTGCCAAGGAGGAGCCCAAGGCCGAGGCCAAGAAGGAGCCCGAGGCCGAGAAGAAGGCCGAGCCCGAGAAGAAGGCCGAAGCCAAGAAGGAGCCCGAGGCGAAGAAGGCCGAGCCCAAGAAGGACGACGCCCCGAAGCCGAAGGCCAAGACCGAGGACAAGCCCAAGCCGAAGAAGGACGAGGATCGCGAGGCCGCGCCGGCCAAGCCGATCCTCCAGCAGCCGGAAGAGAGCGGCGGCGGCGGGCGCATGCTGACCTTCCTGCTGATCGCGGCGGGTCTCGCGGTGCTGGGTTGGTTCCTGCTCGGTCGCGGCGACGAGAAGCCGAGCACGCCGGCTCCCACGGCGCAGACCGAGGCAGCGAAGCCGCCGCCGGCTCCCACGCAGACGGCCGCGCCCACGCCGACCGTGAGCGCGAGCGCCACGGCGTCCGCGGCGCCGACCGCGTCGGCCTCCGCAGCGCCGAGCGCTTCTGCTTCGGCCACCGCGGCCGCGTCGGCCTCCGCGGCTCCCTCGACGACGGCGGCCGCGACGGTCGCGCCGACCGCGAAGCCCGAGGCTCCCAAGCCTCCGCCCGCGACCGACGCGCCCAAGCCCGCGGCGCCCCCGGCCGACAAGCCGAAGCCCGCACCGGCTCCGGCAAAGCCCAAGCCGGCCGACGATCCCTACGGCTGATTTGTCACTTGGGGCCGCAAGCGGCCCCAAACCCCGCGCCGGACGAGCCGGCGCTGATTCACGATGGGGCCGCAAGCGGCCCCAAACCCCGCGCCGGACGAGCCGGCGCTGATTGCGAAGGCCGCCGTCATCCGGCGGCCTTCGTGTTTTGTGCTCGGGAAATCGGGGCTACACGAGATCGTTTGAGCTCCAACGATCGTTTCCGCGGGCGCGCGTGTGCAGTAGGATCCGCGATCGATGTCTTCCTCGCGCTCCGATCCCGGCGCCACCATCGCAGCGCGCGGCCAACGCCGAGCGCCGCCTCCGCGTGACTCGCTCCCGACCCTCGATCGGACGCGCGTCACGCCGCCCGGACCGCGGGGGCGCGCCACGATGCCGGCCGTGCTCGCGTGGACCGGTCTCGCCGCCATCACGATCGTGGTGAGCTCCGCGGTCGCCGTTCGCAGCGCCAACGCGGTGGAGATCCTCGAGGAGGACGAGACCGCCGCCGAGCCGGGGCCCAAGGGCTCCGCGGCGCCGAGCTGGCCATCGTCCCCGCGCACGACGAACACGGCCACCAAGACGAGCAAGCCTGCGACGCCGCGCGCGTCGGCGGCCGAGCTGCAGACCGCGACCACCTCCGGCACGGAGGCGCTCGGGCAGCTCGCGCAGCGTTTCCCCGAGGATCCGGCGGTGTTGAAGGCGCTCTTCCTGGCGCAGGCGGCCGAGAAGAAGACGTACTCGGTGGCGCTCCGCACCGCGCGACGCCTCATCGAGCTGTCGGCCGACACGGCCGGTGACGCCGATTTCCGCGCCGCATTGGTGAACATCGCCAACGGCCCGAGCGACACGTCCGCCGTCGCACTCGACGTGATGGTGAGCGAGATGGGCGCGCGCGGCGGCGAGCTCCTCTTCGAGGTCGCCACCGGCACGAGCCTCATGGCCAAGGCGAAGGCCGCGGCGTTGCTGAAGGATCCCGAGATCCGGCGCAATGCCTCGCCGGGCCTGATCCTCGCCGCCGATCTCCTGGAAGCGCGTCCATGCGCGCGCAAGCCGCTCTTCGAGCGCGCCAAGCGCGAAGGCGACGCGCGCGCCCTCCCCTTGCTCAAGCCGCTGCTCAACACGGTGTGCGGCGGCGGTCCCGGCGGCATCCGCGGCTTCTTCGGCGCCAGCGGCAAGCCCGCGCCCGAGTGCTACCGCTGCTTCACCCCCGCCGAGCGCGAGCAGATCCAAGCCGCCATCGACGCCATCGAGGCCCGCAGCCCCGACGCCTCCGCACCGAAGTGACGACGGCGCGCAGCGCCCTGCATCGGCGAGGTCGCGCGATGCTCGGCCATCGCGTTGCCAGCGCCGTCGACGCTTCGGTTTCCTTCTCGAAGCTCTCGTGCGCACGACGGAGACCCGGCGACACCTCCGCGAAGCTCGGCGCGCTCGTCCTGAACCTTCCGCCGCCGTCCGGAAGCTTCCGCCGCGGCCCCGATGGTCTCAACGGCCCCCCTATTTCGTATTGATTTCGACCATTTGCCGATGAGCTCCCGGCCGGGCCGTTTTGGAGCCCGAAAGCGGGCGCTTCAAATCAGCGGGAAATAGGCTTCAAGCGCGCGGCGGAAGCTGCCGGCGCGCGGCGGAAGGTTTTGGACACGCCAAAGAAGCGACAAAACCAGGGCTGAGCTCGCAAGGGCGGGATTTGGCCCGACGCAGGCGGGCCCCTCCATGGGGCGCGTTGGAGCGCCGCGCGGCGAGCGCCATCGCAGGATCGCGAAGGCCGCTCGCCGCGCATTCTTTCAGCGAACGATCTCGACCAGGCGGCCTTCGAGGAGATCGACGCTCGGCAGCTTCACCACGCGGTCGTCGGGCGCGAGGCCGCTGGCGATCTCGACCGTCGGGCCCGTGTCGCGCTCGACGACGACCGGCACGTGATGAACGCGCTCACCGGCGCCGACGACGACCACGTGCAGGCCGGTCGCGTCGTTGAGGAGCGCCGTCGCGGGCACGGAGAGCACGCGATGCGGCGTCGGCAGCGTGAGCGAGACCTGAGCGTACATCCCGGTGATGAGCTCGCCCTTGGGGTTGGGCACGCGCACCTCGGTCGTCATGGTGCGCGTCGTCGCGTCGAGCGCGCCGGCCGCGCGAGACACCTTGCCTTCGAAAGAACGGCCGGCGAACTCGCGGATCTTCACGCTCGCAGCGACCTCGGTGCGCACGCTGGGCGCGACGTCCTGCGGCACCTGCACGAAGACGCGCACCGTGTCCGTCGCCGAGAGCTTGAACAGCGGCGTCGCCGTCCCCGCGGTCACGAGCGCGCCGCGCTCCACGCTGCGCGCGGTGATCGTCCCCGCGAAGGGCGCGGTCACGCGCGCGAAGGATTTCATCTGCGTGAGCAGCTGGATGTTCGCCCGCTGCGCGCCGATGTTGGCGTTCGAGACCGAGATGCTGGCCTCGTCGACCTCGGCCTGCGCCTTCTGCTTGGCGAGGTCCTGCTGCGAGACGAGGCCCTCCGATCCGAGCTGCTTGTAGCGATCGAGGTTCTCCTTCGAGAAGTGCCCGTTCGCCTTCGCCTGCACGAGGCCCGCCTCCGCCTGCGCGAGCTGAGCGCGCGCCTGCGCGATCTGCTGATCGAGCTCGGGCGTGTCGATCTCCGCGAGCAGATCGCCCTCGGCCACCTTGTCGCCGAGATCGTGGTGCCACTTGCGGACGTACCCGCTCGCCCGCGGATAGACGACCGTCTCCTCGAGCGGCTGAATGCTGCCCGGGAGCGCGAGCGCGCGATCGCTCGACACCGCGGTGGGCACCACGATCTGCACGCGCGGCGTGATCGCTTCCTGGCCGCGCGCGTCGGCCTCGAGCGCTTGCCGCGCGTGTCGGTTCGGCAGCCAGCGGATGACGAACGCCGCCGCGAGCACCGAGAGGATGGATGCGCCGATGGCCAGCGCCCGCGCGCGGGAGATCCGCGCGGGAGGAGGCAGCGCGAAGCCGAGATCGCTTTCGGCGTGCGGGGTCACGGACCTCGGCGCGCTGTCTCGTTCGTCGGGAGTGGGAGCACGAAGCGGAGCATTCATACGGTGGCGGTCTCCGGATCCTCGACGGGCGCCCGTCGGCGGAGGAGCGAGTACATGACCGGAACGAAGAAGAGCGTCGTCCCCGTGGCCAGGAGGAGGCCACCGATGACGGCGCGACCGAGCGGCGCGTTCTGCTCGCCGCCCTCGCCGAGACCGAGCGACATCGGCAGCATGCCGATGATCATCGCGAGCGCCGTCATGATGACGGGCCGGAGCCGCGTCATCCCGGCGGCCAGCGCCGCGGTGATGGCGTCGCGTCCGTGCTGGCGCTGCTCGTTCGCGAACGTGACGACGAGGATGCTGTTCGCGGTGGCGACGCCGACGCACATGATGGAGCCCATCTGCGCGGGGACGCTCAGCGTGGTGCCCGAGAGGAAGAGCATCCACGCGATGCCCGCGAGCGCGCCGGGCAGCGCCATGAGGATGATGAACGGGTCGAGCCACGACTGGAAGTTCACCACCATGAGCAAGTAGACGAGCACGACCGCGAAGACCATGCCGTAGGCGAGGCCGCGGAACGAGGACTCCATGCTCTCGACCTGGCCCTTGACGCGCACCACCATGCCGCGCGGCAGGCGGGGCTTCATCTCCGCCACGACGCGCTCGACCGCGCCGGCGACGGAGGCGAGATCGGCGCGATCGACGTTGGCTTGCACGTCGTAGGTCCGCGACGCGTTGAAGTGCGTGACGTTCGCCGGGCCCGTGGTGCGCGAGACCGACGCGACGTTGGAGAGGAGCTGCGGCGTCTCGGTCGGGCCGACCGAGAGCGGCGTCGTGTCCAGCGCGCTCACCGAGTCGTTCGCGTACTGCGGCGTCTGCACGGCCACGAGGTATTGGACGCTGCGCTTCGAGTCGAGCCAGTAGCTCGGCTGCACCTGCGAGCTCGACGAGAGCGAGACGAGGATGTCGTTCGCCACGTCGCGCTGCGTGAGCCCGAAGCCCGACGCCATCGTGCGATCGACGTCGATGCGCAGCTCCGGCTGCCGCACCACCTGCGCGACGTGCACGTCCGCCGCGCCGGGGATCGCCTTCACCTTCTCGGCGATCTCGGCCGCCACCGCGAGGGACTTCTCGTCGTCGCCGGGCGCCCCGACGATCTGCACGTCGATCGGCGCGGGGAGCCCGAAGTTGAGCACCTGCGTGGTGATGTCGGGCGCGAGGAAGAAGAACGTCGTGTCCGGGAACTTGGCCGCGAGCGTCTTGCGGAGCTGCCGCACGTAGTCCGGCGTCGGCTTGTGGTGCTCCTCGAGCGCGATGAAGATCTGCCCGTCGGCCGGCGAGATCAGCGCGCCCTCGCTGAGCGACAAGTTGATGCCGCTGTAGGGCGTGCCGATGATGTCGAGCATCGTCCGGAGCTCGTGCTTCGGGATGACGGTGCGGATCGTCTCCTCGATGGCGGCGAAGCGCTTCTCGCTCTCCTCGATGCGCGTCCCCGGCGGCCCGCGCACGTGGAGCTTCATCAAGCCGGCGTCGACGTCGGGGAAGAAGTCGCGCCCGACCATGGGGAACAGGCCCATCGAGAGCACGACGAACCCGATGAAGCAGCCCACGAACACGCCGCGGTTCTGGAGCGCGAGCGACAGATAGCGCCCGTAGAAGTCGCGGAAGCGCTCGAAGCCGCGCTCGAAGGCCGCGTAGAGCCGGGCGAAGATCCCGGTCCCTGGCGGCCCGTGACCGTGCCCGTGATCGCCGACCTCGGCGCGGAGCAGGTAACGAACCAAGGTCGGCACCAGCGTCCGCGAGAGGAAATACGACGTCAGCATCGCGAAGACGACGGCCATCGCCAGCGGGATGAAGAGCGACTTGGCCGCGCCGGTGATGAACGCCACCGGCACGAACACGATGCAGATGCAGAGCGTCGACACGAACGCGGGGACCGCGATCTCCTGCGCGCCGTCGAGGATCGCGCGCACGAGCGGCTTTCGCTGCGCCAGGTTGCGGTGGATGTTCTCGATCTCGACGGTGGCGTCGTCGACGAGGATGCCGACCGCGAGCGACATGCCGCCCAGGGTCATGACGTTGAGCGTCTGCCCCAGCGCGAACAAGATCATGATCGACACCAGGATCGACAGCGGGATCGAGACCACGACCACGAGCGTCGCGCGCCAGCTCCCGAGGAAGAGCAGGATCATGAGCGCCGTCAGGCCGGCCGCGATCGCCGCCTCCTTGAGCACGCCCTCGACGGCGGCGCGCACGAACACCGACTGATCGAAGAGCAGCGTGGTCTTGAGCTCCTTCGGGAGCTTGGCCGCGATGCTGGGGAGCATCTCGCGGATGCGCGCGGCCACGTCGAGCGTGCTCACGTTGCCGTTCTTCAGGATCGACATGAGCACCGACCGGCGCCCCTCGACGTGCACCATGTTCGTCTGCGGCGCGGACCCGTCGCGCACGTTGGCCACGTCGCGCACGTAGATGGTCTTGCCGTTGACGGTCTTCACCGGCAGGTCGCCGAGCTCGCGCATCGCCTCCGGGCTCGAGTTCATGAGGACGGGGTACTCGTTCGTCCCCATCTTCGCGGTGCCGGTCGGGAGGATGACGTTCTGCGTGGCGATCGCGGCCGTCACGTCGCGCGGCGAGAGCCCCCAGGCCCAGAGCCGCGGCGGGTCGATGTCGACCATGATCTGCCGCTGCTTGCCGCCGTAGGGCCACGGGATCTGCGCGCCCTGCACCGTCGCCATGTCGGCGCGGATGAAGTTCGTCCCGTAGTCGAAGAGCTGCTGCTCGCTGAGCGCGTCGCTCTCCAGCGCGGCCTGCATGATGGGGACGTTCGACGCGCTGTAGCGAATGATGAACGGCGGCGTCGTCCCGGGCGGCATCTGCCGCACGGCCGACTGCGAGATCGCCGTCACCTGCGCCGTCGCGGCCTCGATGCGCGCGCCCGGCTGGAAGAAGATTTTGATGACAGCGATGCCGGTGAGCGACTGGCTCTCGACGTGCTCGATGTCGTTGACGGTGGTGGTGAGGTTACGCTCGAACGGAGTGACGATCCGCTTCTCCATCTCCTCGGGCGGTAGCCCCGTGTAGTTCCAGATGACGGAAATGACGGGGATATCGATGTCCGGGAAGATGTCGGTCGGCATCCTGAGGATCGTCGCGACCCCCAGGATGACGATCAGCATCGACATCACGACGAACGTATAGGGGCGCCGGAGCGCTACGCGTACGAGCCACATGACGCAACGTCAGGCATGCAACGCGTCCTTTGATGCGTCCAATATGTGTTCTTGCAACGAATGATACCTCGGGGGTATCAATGGCCCGTGGAGCTGCGCCACCTGCGGTACTTCTTGGCGGTCGCCGAGGAGCGGCATTTCGGTCGGGCAGCGCGCCGCCTACGCATCGCACAGCCGCCGCTGAGCCGCCAAATTCAGGCGCTCGAAGCCGAGCTGGGGTTCGCGCTCTTCGATCGATCGCGCCGCCGGGTCGAGCTCACGCCGGCCGGCGCCGCGCTCGTCGCCCACGCGCGACGCGTGCTCGAAACCCTCGCGCTCGGCCTCCATGAAGCGCGGCGCGCCGCACTGGGACAAATTGGGCGCATCGCGGTCGGCTACCCGTCCTCCGTCGCTTTCAGCGGTCTTCCGGAGCTGCTGCGCGCGTTCCGCGCCCGCTCGCCGACGGTCGAGGTCGTGCTGCGCGAGATGTCGCCGCAAGATCAGCTCGACGGTTTGCGAGAAGGTCGCCTCGACGTCGGCTTCATTCGTGGCCCGCTCCAAGAGCGGGAGCTCGCGTCGCGCCTCGTGCGCCACGAGCCGCTCGTCGTGGCCTTGCCCGAGGGCCATCCGCTCGTCGTGCATGCGCGCATCGATCTCGCGATGCTGGCGCGCGAGCCGTTCGTCACCTTCCCGCGCGCGCGCGGCCCTGCCTTCTTCGACTTCATCATGCGCCTCTGCGACGACGCCGGCTTCACCCCGCGCATCGTGCAGGAAGCCCCGCAGCTCGACATGGTCAGCCTCGTCGCCGCGGGCTTCGGCGTCGCCATCCTCCCCGGCTCGGTCCGCGGCGCGCGCCGCCCCGGCGCCGTCTTCCGCCCGCTCGCCGGCGTCCCCCCGGCCGAGCTGTTCGTCGCTTGGCGCCCCGACGACACCTCCCCCGTGCTCCGCGACTTCCTCGACACCGTCGCCGAGGTCGGCGTCCATGGCCGCCGTCGCTCGGAATCACCCGCCCGCTCGACCAAAACACCGGCTGGCGAGGTGTGATGTCGAGGAAGAGGGCTTTGCGCTCTCCTCCCAGGCAAAGCCCCCTTCTTCCGCGATGCATGACAGGCTCGCGGCTCAGAGCTTGAAGTTCGGCACCGACAGCTCGCGATCCATCGTGGCTCGGCATCGATCGAAGACGAGCCTCGTCTCTTCGGTCTTGGTGAAGGGGCAGAGGACGCCTTCCTCACGAGGGCTGAAGCGCCCGAAGAGGCACGTATCCTTGCGGTAGTGGCGCGGGAAGCGGCTCTCCACCCTCTTCACCTCGCCCCTGATCTCGTCGATGAGCTGCGGTAGACGCCGGCGATCTCCGTTCTTCTTCAGATCCTTGTCCCACTCCAACGCGAGTCGCGCCCGGCGGCAGCCCGAGGCCAGCATCTCTTCTTGTTTCTGGATGCGGAAGCCGAGAAAGTCCTTGAACGCAAAGGCATGACCATAAATCCCATAGGCGGGAGAGATGGGGATCATCTTGGCGCGGATGGCCTGACGCGCGCCCTCCTGCTTCAGAATGGGATTGGCCCTCTCCGCCAAGACGTTGATGTGGTGTTGTCCACGCAACGTCTTTTGGACCTTTTCATCATCGATCCTCGCCAAGGCCCGCACCAGCGTCCAGACGAGCCCATCGTCCTCGGGGAGATCGTTCTCGATCGTGGTGGGCGACGTGAGGCTGAGCAGATAGACCTCGTGTTCCTGGTCGCCGATCCACCGCGTCGCCTCGTATCCGGTGAGCGCGTGTAGATACGCGAAGGCGGTATCGCTGGGGAAGTTGTTGAAGATGCCGCCGTCGGCGTAGAGCTCTTCCCGGCGGTCGATCGTGTCCGTGCCGAAGATCTCTTCGCGCGAGCGACGGCGGAAAGCGAGCGGGAACGAGGAGGCTGCCAGGGTGGCCTCCACCGCGTCCGGAGATGCGGTGGAGGTCGTGGCGCCGTCCGCGAAGCCGAAATGCTCGAGCTGACCCAGGGTGTGGTTCGTGACCGTGAAGATGAACCGCACCTCGTGCTCTCGGGAGTGCCGTTCGAGCGTGGGTTTGCCGGCGCCGGGGAAGACGAGCGACTCCATCTTGGCTTTGATGCTCGAAAAGCCGATGACCTCGCCTTTGTTCTCATCAGGCCCCGGCGTGAAGAAGCCGAGGTTGGCCGCGATCTCGTCGAGCAGCTCGACCGCGCCGTCGAGACGAAGTCGGGAGAGCTCGTGAATGGTTCGATGAACCGATGCCCATTCGTTGGAGTCGAGACGATATTTGGGATCGAGCGGACGGGGCTGCTCCCGAGCGCTCGGCGGCAAGGGGGTGAACAGCAGGGCGCCGAGCCCTTTGCGGAAGCTCCTCCACGTCGCGGCCGTCTCGCCGTGCGGATCGGTCGCGAGCATGGCCGCGATCTGACGCGGGCGAAGATCGCGCAGGGGCCGGACCTCGGCGCTGTCCCAACGACGTTGGAGGTGGTCCACGATCCAGTCGACACGGCCTTTGGGCGTGCCGTCGACGGCGTCGACCCACTCGGGGACCGTGAGGGCCAAATCGACGATCTTCGGGATGTTGTCGGTGGGATTGCGCAAGCTGCTTTCGAGCAGATACGAGAAGATGGTCCCCACCGAAGCGCCGGCATAGAGATCGGGCCGAATGTCGTAGTCGGCGAGCGCGGCGATGGCGCCGAATTGAAAGACACCGAGAAAGACACCGCCGGCCGGAACCGCGATGCGGAGCGGCCTCGGCCGGCGCACGCCGCCGCGAGCCTGTGCATGGAACGGTGGAAAATCGTTGAGCGCGCGTTGGGCAGCCTCCGAGATCTTCGGCTCGGGCACCGCCGGGCGCCTGAGATCGCCCTTGCAGGACGCGCAAACGTCGGAGAGCGGTTGGAAAGAGGCCCGGTATTTCTCGCGCAGATGCTTCAAGAGAGCTGTGCAGGGAACGAGGCTGTCTCCGGGAAGCGTGCGGAGGCTGTCCGCATGCAACGCTTCGAGCGCGGCGCGACAACCCGCGGCGCACGCCTCGCGGAGCTCTTGCTCCTTCGGCACGCTGATGCCGGCGAAAGGGAGCATGTCGTGGGGCGCAATCGGGGTGACGTCGACCGACACATAGCGGCCACGAGCACGCTTGGGCAGGGCCTCGCCTTTGCGCACCAAGGCTTCGACGAGCTCGGTCATCAGCTCGACCACGGCGGTGGCGTAGCGCTGATCGAGCTCGTCACGGAGCTTCAGGCTGTGGAGCGCCTGACCGATGAAAGGAGAGGTCTTGTCCGGTATCGGCACCGGCCCGAGCGGCGCGAGATGAACGGCGAAGAGGCGATGCGGCGAGACGCGACCATCGAGCCTTTGAACCCACCGGCCAATCGCCGGAGAGAGCGAGTCCCGTGCGATGATGGCCGCGTCCAAGAGGAGATCGTCGTGCCCGATGCCCTCGGGCAGCGTGGCCATCCCCAGCTCGCGCGCGCGGACACCGGCGAAGAAGGGCGCAAAAGCACAACTGGCACGCATGGCCGCAATGAGGTTGGCAGAGGAGAAGTCGGGGCGACCGAGGCGACCATCACGGGCCAAGTCCACCACCACGGACTCTCCTTCGTGGGTCCTCCGGCTGAGATTGGCTGTCTGGAACACGAGCTCGGTGCGGTCCAGGGCGCCGAGGGTCGCGCTCCTGCCGCCGGGCGCGAAGCGCTCCACGAGCGCATCGAATTGGTTCTGAATGGCATCTTCCGCGCAGAGCGCGTGCTCCATCCCATAAGCAGAGAGCACGTGTTGCGCCGCGTGCATCAGCACCTCGCGGAGGATCGAGCCTTTGACTTCGAGGCCGTGCACTGCGCCCTCGACGGCGCCGAAGAGCCCGGCGAGCACGCCCTCGAGCACATGCCCCGAGCGGAGCGGGAGGCCGCGCAGCACCCGGACGATGGATATGGGATCACCGCGCAAGGCTTTGACGAGCTGGCCGAGGGTGACGTCAATCTTCCCCAAGTCACCGACGAGCTTGCCGACCGGGCCGTCGACGAGCGCCTTCCGCACCCGCTCCGCGGGATTTTGGCGCCATATCTCGATGTGGTGCTCGGCGATCGCAAGTCGCTTGGACTCGTCGTCCGTTTGGCCCGCGAGCGCGAGGGCGGTGCCCGTGATGCACCCGGCGCTCGTCCCCGCGACGACCCCGGGGAAATAGCCGCTGACGATGAATCCATGGACCACGCCGGCTTGGTAGATGCCGCGTATGGCGCCTTGGCCGAACGCAATTCCCACGTCGGGATCGGGTAAGGATGTCGGTCCGCGATAGATGAAAGGCTCGGGCCCGCGACGTGTCGAGGTCATGATCCGCGATGGTATCCCGGCGCGGGAGCCCTGGGCATCAGGCCGATGGCAGCGATGTTTTTCCAATGTACGGGCCCGAAGCGGCGCGGGCAGATTTCAGCAGGCTCGTGGTAGGCTCGCTCGCCGAGGCGAAGGAGCAGACATGATCGGCGGCCTGAATCACGTCACGCTCTCCGTCCGGGAGCTCGACCGAGCCTTCGCTTTCTATCGCGACGTCCTCGGCTTCCGACCGCTGGCCAGGTGGGCGCGGGGCGCGTATCTGTTGGCCGGCGAGGTGACGTGGCTCTGCCTCTCGCTCGACGGCCGCACGAGGGCGGAGCCGCTGCCGGAGTACACGCACCTGGCGTTCTCGGTGACGCCTGAAGACTTCGCCGCGGCCACCTCCCGAATCCGCACGAGTGGAGCGCCGGAGTGGCGACAGAACACCAGCGAAGGCGACTCGGTGTACTTCCTCGATCCCGATGGTCACAAGCTGGAGATCCACGCCGGCGACTGGCGCTCGCGCCTGGCTGCGTGCCGCGCGGAGCCGTACGAAGGCATGGTGTTCTTCTGAGCTCGACAACCGCTCATAGAACCACGACCATTTTCCCTTTGGCCTGATTCGACTCCATGAAGCGATGAGCCTCCTGGATGTCCTCGAAGCGGAATACGCGCGACGGCTTCGCCTTGTAACGTCCTGCCTCCACGTCGGCCGCGATGGCCTGTAGGGGCACGTCCGATAGAGGGAAGCCAGGCTTGCCGAACACGAAGTGCCGAAGAAGATCAGGCAGACGCCGCTCGCCATCTGCAACAGCGGGTTGAAGTCGGCGATCGGCGCGAGGCCGCCCAGCCATCCGGCCAGGCACGCGCGGCCGCCCCGACGCAGCATTGCGAGGGAATCGAGAATGTGGTGTTGCCAACGAGGTCGAGCACGGCATCGATCTTCCCGGCCTCGGCGATCCGAGTGGAGATGCTCGGCCCCTCGAGCTCCGCCCGGACGGCGCCGAGCGTCCGAGCATCGGGAAACGCTCACGGCTCCGGGTGGTGGCGATGACCTTGGCCCCGGCGTTGACTGCCATGTCGAGGGCCGCCTGGCCCAAGGACGAGGTCGCTCCGCGAATGACCAGCGTCTGGTCACGAGCAACCTCCAGCTTGCGGAACAGGCACGTCCAGGCTGTGGCGTAGGACTCCGGAATCGCGGCCAAGTCAGCCCACGAAAGGCGCGACTCGATGACGGCCACGTTCGTCACGGGGGCACGGGTGAGCTCGGCGTAGCTGCCGTTGATCGTCCGGCCAAGCCCGCCCATCAACGCTGCCACTTTGGTCCCGACGGCGAGCTCGCCGCCGGGACAGGACTTGACGATACCGACGCACTCGATGCCGCTGACATCGGCAATCTCGGTCCACTCCCCCTTCCGCATGTGAAGCTCAGCGTGGTTGAGGCCGAACGCTTCGACCTCGATCACCGCATGACCGTCTTTCGGTTCGGGCTCCGGGATCTCGCGGATGACCAGCACTTCCGGCCCACCGAAACCCGTCCTGAGAATGGATCGCATGAGATCCCTCCCCCGGCCTGCACGATGAGGCGCTGCCGGTGTGAGGTACCCCGTGAAACGAGTTTATCGAGGGTCGATGACGAAGCAACCCCAATGGGGTTTCCCCAATGAGGCCGGCCGCACGATGCATACGCCGGGGAACGGCCTCATGCCTTCGCTGCGGTCGTCGTCACGTGTACGATGGCAGGTGGGGGGTTTCGCAGCACTGGTGTTCGCGAGAACAACCGCAGCACCCAACCACCCACGCCACGCGCGAGCACGCCGCACGCCCCTCGGCATCGGTGGTGCGCGGTAGTGCTTCGTCTTGTGAAAGCCCTCGAGTGTCTTCTTCGAGAGCCACGGCGGGATGATGTCGAACATCAGCTCGACGCCGGGGAATCGATCGACCACTGCAGTGAACAGCCGCCGCGCGTCCGCCTGTTCGAAGTACACGAGGAGCCCCTGCACGGTCACGAACACGCCGCGCGCCGGATTTACGTCATCGATCCAGGTAAGGTCGAGCGCGCTCTTCGACACGCACGCCGCTCGAGGACCCGAAAGGCAAACGTTGAGGCAGCTCGTCGACCAGCACGCGCCTCGACTCGGCATCGCACCGCTTTGCCACGCCCTCGATCTCTCGCGCGCCAGCTACTACCGTTGGACGCAGCCAATGCACGGACCACGACGGCCACGCCGCGTGCCGCGTGCACTCTCCTCCGGAGAGCGGCAACAAGTCCTCGACGTGCTGCACGCGCCGCGCTTCGTCGACCGCGCGCCCGCCGAGGTCATCGCCACGCTCCTCGACGAGGGCCAGTATCTCTGCTCCGAGCGCACGATATACCGCGTCCTCGACGGGCAACGCGAGGTGCGCGAGCGTCATGATCAACGCCGCTGCCCGGTGTACGAAAAGCCCGAGCTCCTCGCTGCGCGCTCCAATGCGTTGTGGTCGTGGGACATCACCAAGCTGCGCGGCCCCGCGACGTGGACCTACTGCTCCCTGTGCGTCATTCTCGATGTCTTCAGCCGCTACGTCGTCGGATGGATGGTGGCCGACAAGAAGGAGCTGAAGAAGAGCATCGGCTTCCTCGATCAGGATTACCTCGACTCGGAGCTGACCGAGGACCGCTTCAAGGTGAGCTCACCGTTCCGGGACGCCCGAGCGGGCGAGGATCAACTCCCCGCCTCGTCCGCCGACAGGCATCTGCCTGCCCGTCAACCTCGGGGCGCCGTCCAACTGCGGTGGCGCCCCTCCCGCTCGGGCATACAGTTGGCCATGTGCGCCGCCGCTCACGAGCAAGCGAGCAAGGTCGTCGATGATCGTCGAGGCAGGGTATGAGCTCCTCGAGAAGCTCGAGGAGACTGCTCATTTCAAACTAGTACGCGCCTGCCGCGAAGGCGATGTCGTCCCGGTCTTGCTGAAGGTCCTGCGCGCGGAGGGAGCGAATCGCGCCGAGGTCGCGCGCTTCAAGCACCAGTACGAGCGCATCGCGCGCCTCGCGTCGCCTCACCTCGTCGCGGTGCACCGCGTCGAGGAGCTCGCCGGCGCCTTGATCGTCGTCCTCGAGGACTTCCCGGGCCGCGATCTCGCGCAGCTCCTCGCCGCGCGCCCGTCACGCAGAATGCCGCTCGGCGAGGCGCTCGATCTCGCGACCTCGCTCGCCGAAGGTCTCGCCGCGGTCCACGCGGCAGGGCTCATCCACCGCGCTCTGCGCCCGCACAACGTGCTCGTCGGCGCGTGCGGCGCGGTCAAGATCACCAGCTTCGGCGTCGACGCCGAGATCACCCGCGCGCACGAGCGGCTTTATGCGCCGGCGGTGCTCGCCGAGGTGCTGCCCTACGTCTCACCGGAGCAGACGGGCCGCATGAACCGCGGCGTCGACTACCGGACCGACCTCTACGCGCTCGGCGTCATCCTTTACCAGGTGCTCACGGGGCAGCGCCCCTTCGAGGCCCAGGACCCGATGGAGCTCATCCATGCGCACCTCGCCCTCGCGCCCGCGCCGCCATCCCGCGTCGATCCGACGATCCCCGAGGCCGTCTCCGCCGTCGTGCTCAAGCTGCTCGCGAAGAACGCCGAGGACCGCTACCAGAGCGCCGAGGGCCTGCTCGCCGATCTCGAGCGCTGCCGCGAGGGCCCGCGCGCCGCAGGGACGATCGCGCCCTTCATCGCGGGCCAGCGCGATCGCCGCGACCTTTTCCGCATCCCCCAGAAGCTCTACGGCCGCGCGCGTGACATCGAGGCGCTCACCACCGCATTCGAGCGCGCGCTCGAAGGCAGCCGCGAGCTCGTCCTCGTCTCCGGCTACTCAGGCATCGGCAAGTCCTCCCTCGTTCACGAGATCTTGAAACCGCTCGCGCGGCAGAGAGGCTATTTCACGAACGGCAAGTACGACCACTACAGCCGCGGGGCCCCCTCCAGCGCGGTGATCCAGGCGTTCGACGGCCTCGTACGGCAGATGCTCACCGAGAGCGAGGCGCGCATCCTCCGCTGGCGAAGCGCGATCCTCGAGGCGCTCGGGCCGAACGGGCAGGTCGTCTGCGACGTCATCCCCTCGCTTTCCCATGTGCTCGGCCCGCAGCCGCCCGTCCCGGCGCTCGATCCGCTCGAGGCCCAGAACCGCCTGCGCCGTTGCTTCTTGCAGTTCGTCTCCGTGTTCGCGCGGCACGCGCACCCGCTCGTCTTGTTCCTCGACGATCTGCAGTGGATCGATCCCGCGAGCCTCGGGCTGCTCCGCGCGCTCCTCGCCGACGACTCGCTCGAGGCGCTCTTCTTCTGCGGCGCCTACCGCGACAACGAGGTTTCGCCCGCGCACCCGTTCACCCTGGCCATCGAGGAGCTCGGGCGCGCCGGGCTCGTCGCGCGCGACATCGTTCTCGCCCCGCTAGAGCGCCCACACCTGCTCGAGATGCTCTCGGACTGCCTCGAGAATGACGACTGCGGGCCGCTCGCCGACGTGGTGCAGAGAAAGACGGGCGGCAACCCGTTCTTCGTCAAGGAGTTCGTCCGCTCGCTGCATGACCACGGCGCCCTCACGCATGCTGCCGGCTCCGGCTGGCGCTGGGACCTCGCCCGGATCGACGCGCTCGCGTACACGGACAACGTCGTCGACCTCATGGTGCGCACCATCGCGCGCCTGCCGCCTTCGACCGTAGAAGCGCTCGAGCTCGCCGCGGCGATCGGCAACCGGTTCGACCTCGACGTGCTCGCCACGGTGAGCGAGTGCTCGCTGGAAGAAGCGTATGGCCGCCTCGATCCAACCATACGCGAGGGGCTCGTGATACCCGGGCGCGAGGGATACCGCTTCGCCCACGACAAGGTCCAGGAGGGCGCCTACGCGATGATCCCGGCGGCCGACCGACCCGCCTGCCACCTCCGGATCGGCCGGCTGCTCGCGGGCAAGGTGGATCTCTCGGAGAGCCAGAGCCTCTTCGACGTCGTCGGCCAGCTCAACAGCGCGGGCGACCTCGTGTCGGCCCCCACGGAGTGCCTGCGCCTCGCGCGTATGAACCTCGACGCCGCCTGCCGCGCCGAGGACGCGGCCGCCTTCGGCGCCGCCCTGCGTTACCTGCAGCTCGGCATCCTGCGCCTCCCGGAGGACGCCTGGACGTCGCAGTACCCACTCCGCCTCAGGTACGCGATGAAGACCGGCCTCATGCTCTCGCTCTGCGACCAGCATGACGAGGCGCTCGCGCTCCTCTCCGATTGCCTCACGCGGGCCACGAGCCGGCTCGATCGCACCGAGGTGCTGCGGATCAAGATGAGCGTGCAGGTGCTCAAGCACGACCTGTCCGCCGCGCTCGAGGAGGCCCTCGCAGCCCTGCGCCCGTTCGGGCTCGACCTGCCCGCGTTCCCCGACGAGACCATGGTCGACGCCCAGATCCGTGCAACGCTGGATGTCGTCCGGGAAAAGACGCTCGAAGCGCTGCCAGACCTGCCGCCGCTCGCGGCCCCGGAGATCCGCGCCATGCAGGAGGTGCTCGAGGAACTCTACTCTCCCTGCTGGTTCTTGAGCCCCAACAACCTCGGCATCGTCGTCGCGAAGGTCCTCGAAAACGCGTTCCGCCACGGGCTGTCGAAGCACGCGATCTTTGGCTGCATCAACTTCGGGGCGGTCCTCTGCGGCCGTGGCGACATCGCGCTCGGTTATCGCTTCGGCCGTGCCGCCATCGACCTCTGGGAGCGCTCCCCGGACAAGAAGTCCGAAGCAATGCTCCGCGACATGTGGGGCGCTTTCGTGCAGCACTGGAGAGAGGGCTACCTCGCCTGCAAGGACTCGTTGCTCGCCGGGATGCACGCCGGGCTCGAGACGGGCCAGTACATCTGGGCGTTCTACAATGCGTCGAACAGCGTCACGAACAGCCTCCTCCGCGGCCTGCCGCTCTCCGACCTCCTCGCCGAGGCGCAGAGCTACCAGCCGATACGGAAGCTCGACAGGTTCAACGCCATCACCTGGATGATCGCCGCGGTCGGACAGATCGCGCATCAGCTCTCGGTCGAGAGCGCGCGCCCGGCCGAGATCGAGGGCGCGTGGGTCGATATCGATGAGGTGATCGAGGAGGCTCGCCGGATCGACAGCCAGGGCACGCTCTTCTTCGCCAGCTTCTACGTCGTCGTCCTCTACGTCTTCCAGGGCGCGTTCGAGGATGCGGCGCGCACCGCGCTCTCGCTGAACATGGAGAGTCCGGTCGTCACGAGCTGGCACGGCAACCCCGCGTACCATGGCTATGCCGGCGTCGCGCTCACGCAGGCGGCGGACGCGGTCTCGCCGGACGAGCGCGCGGTCTTCCTCGCCCGAGCGGAGATCTTCGCGGAAAGGCTCTCGCGCTGGGCGGAGCTCTGCCCGGAGAACCTTTCGCACCGCAGCGCCCTGCTCCGCGCCGAGCTCGAGCGCGTCCGCGGCGACACGCTCGCCGCGTGGCATCACTACGACGAGGCCATCGCCCTCGCCCGGCGCGGACACTTCCTCCACGACGAGGCGCTCGCCAACGAGCTCGCCGGCCTCTCTTTTCGCGCCCTCGGCAAGACCACCGTCGCACGCGCCTACCTCACCGAGGCGCACAGGGCTTACGGCCGATGGGGCGCGACGGAGGCCATGCGGCGCCTCGAGCGCGCGTACCCCGATCTCGTTCCGAGCGAGATCCTCCGCGGCGCGAAGGGCCTCGGGGCCGCTGCGCCCACCGGCGCCGCGCTCGACATCGGCTCGGTGCTCAAGGCCTCCCAGGCCATCTCGGGCGAGATCGTCCTCGACCGCCTGCTCGACGCGCTCATGCGCATCCTGGTCGAGAACGCGGGCGCGCGGCGCGGCGTTCTCCTGCTCCTGCGCGAGGGACGGCTCGTCGTCGAGGCCGAGCACCGCATTGGCGAGGCGGCCGTCCACATGCTCGGCGCCGCGCCCCTCGAGGGCCGCGCCGACCTGCCGAGCAGCGTCATCACGTACGTGGCGCGGACGCGCGAGACCGTCCTGCTCGACGATCGCACGACGGACGGGCCGTTCGGGCGCGATCCCTGCTTTGCCGATGCCGCGCCGTGCTCCTCGCTCGCCGCGCCCATCAGCTACAAGGGCCACCTGGCCGGCGTCATCTATCTGGAGAACGACCTCACCCGCTCCGCCTTCACCCCCGACCGTGTCGAGCTCATCCGCCTGCTCTCGGCCCAGGCGGCTATCTCCATCGAGAACGCGCGCCTCTACGCCGACCTGCAGCAGGAGAACGCCGAGCGAAGGCGCGCGGAGGCGTTCCTGCAAGAGAACCAGGCGCTCCTCCAATCCATCGTCGACAACACGAGCGCCGTCATCTTCGCCAAGGACATCCAGGGTCGCTACAAGCTCGTCAACCGCGCGTTCGAGGAGCTTTTTCAGCGCAGCCGAAAGGGGACCATCGGCAAGACCGACCACGAGGTCTTCCCGCAAGCGCAGGCCGATTCTTATCGCGCCAACGATCAACTCGTCATGCAGCAGGATCGGCTCATGGAGCTCGAGGAGGTTGTCCCGCAGGGCGACGGAGTACGCACGTACATTTCCCTCAAGTTCCCGCTCCGCGACCCCGCCGGAAAACCGGGTGGCATCCTCGGTATCTCGACCGAGATCACCGCCCGCAAGCAGGCCGAGGAGGTGCTGCGCCATTCCCATTCGCTCCTCGAAGCCACGCTCGAATCGACGACCGACGGCATCCTGGTCGTCGACGGCGCGCAGCGCGCCGTGCGTCAGAATCGCAGGTTCGCGGAGATGTGGCGCATCCCCGACGACGTCCTCGCCACCGGGACGGACGACGCGTTCTGGTCGTTCGTCTGCAGCCAGCTCCTCGAGCCCGAGGCATTCCTGCAAAGGGTCCGCGACGTCTATGCCTCGCCCGAGGAGAGCAGCTTCGATGTCCTCCCGTTCGCGGACGGGCGCATCTTCGAGCGTTATTCGCAGCCCCAGCGCCTCGGCGGGCGCGTGGTCGGGCGGGTCTGGAGCTTCCGCAACGTCACCGCGCGCATACGCGCCGAGCAGCAACGCGATCGGCTCCTCCTCGACGAGCGGCTCGCGCGCGCGGCCGCCGAGGAGGCCGTCCGCCACCGGGACGAGTTCCTGACCATCGCCTCGCACGAGCTGCGCACCCCCCTCACCAGCCTGCAGCTCGCCCTTCAATCGCTGGAGCAAAGGCTCGCGCGGGGCATGGACGTCGAGCGCGTGCGATCCGCGGTCGCCCTCTCCGGCCGCCAGCTCAAGCGCCTCGACGGCCTCGTCGACATGCTCCTCGACGTCTCCCGCATCCAGGCGGGAAGGCTGGAGTTGAACAGGTCATCCGTCGATCTGCGCGAGCTGGTCGTCGAGAGCGTCACCCTCCTCGGGGATCAGATCGCGCGATCGGGCAGCGTGCTCGCCGTGCGCGCGGAGGGGCCAGTCGTCGGCCGGTGGGACCCGCACCGCCTCGAGCAGGTCGTCACCAACCTCCTCACCAATGCCATCAAGTTCGGGGAACGCGCGCCGATCGAGGTCACCGTCACGACGGAGGGGCCGGTCGTGCGGCTCTCGGTGACGGACCATGGGATCGGGATCCCAACCGAGGTGCAGGCGCAACTCTTCGAGCGATTTCGCCGCGGCGTCTCGTGGCGGCACTACGGCGGACTCGGGCTCGGCCTCTATATCACGCGCATCATCGTCGAGGCCCACGGCGGGCGGATCCGTCTATCGAGCGAGGTCGGCCAGGGCTCGACCTTCTGCGTGGAGCTGCCCCTCTCGACCGAGAGCGCGAGGGGCCAGGCTGCATAGCCGGGGCAACCGGAAGCCGCCCGCCCCCACACGGCGCACCAGGCGGCGCGCTCACGCTGGGCTAAGGAGTGCTTCGCTGGCCCCTTCGCGGGCGAGCGAGCAAGGGTTCCGATGAACGTCGTGAGAGGCTACGCGATCCGCAAGAGGATCGCGGAAAACGCCCGTGTCGCGCCTGCCGCGAAGGCGATGTCGTCCCGGTCTTGCTGAAGATCCTGCGCGCGGAGGCGTCGGCGGGCGCCGAGGTCGCGCGCTTCAAGCACCAGTACGAGCGCATCGCGCGCCTCACCGCGCCTCACCGCGCCGCGGAGCGCGGCGTCGAGGAGCTGGCCGAGGTGGCCCGCCGCGCGGCGATCGCCATCGACAACGCTCGGCTCTACCGCGCTTCCCAGGAAGCCGTGCGGGCACGGAGCGAGTTTCTCACCGTCGCTTCCCACGAGCTTCGCAGCCTCGACGTCTCCATCCGCCCTTGTTGCCGCTCGAGAAGCCACCCGGGTCGTCCTGGATTTCGGCTTCGATCACGGATGGGCAGATGACGGGCAAGAGTCGCTATGGACGCGTGCTGTCTCCGCCACTCACTTGTTGGGATCGAAGGCCGTGAAGAGCGCGTCGGCTGCGTTCGGCGGCGTCATGCGGCCGCTGCGAACGTCGTTTTCGATCGATGGGAGCAGACGGGCGACATCGGGGTGCGTGCGGAAGGTCCGCTCGAGCCGCTCGGTGATCAAGGACCACATCCAGGCGCGCTGTTGCTCGGCGCGCAGGGCGGCGAGCTCGCCCGACGCGTCGAGGATGCGGCGGTGCTCTTCGATCACATCCCAGAGCGTGTCGAGGCCCTCTCCCGTGAGGCCCGAGGTGGCCAGCGTGCGAACCTTCCAGCTCGCGCGCCGGTGTGGGAGGTAGCGCAGCGCGGCTCGAAGATCGCCGAGCGTGGCCCGGGCGCGTGTCGCGCCGTCGCCGTCGCTCTTGTTGACCGCGATGGCGTCGGCGAGCTCGAGGATGCCCTTCTTGATCCCCTGAAGCTCGTCCCCTGCGCCCGGCAACGCGAGGACGAGGAAGAAGTCGACCATCTGACTGACCGCGGTTTCGCCCTGACCGACGCCCACCGTCTCGACGAGGACCACGTCGAAGCCCGCGGCCTCGCAGAGCAACATGGTCTCGCGCGTGCGTCGCGCGACGCCTCCCGGTGTCAGGCCGCTGGGCGATGGCCTGATGAACGCGCCTCGTTCGAGGGACAGGCGCGCCATGCGCGTCTTGTCGCCGAGGATCGAGCCGCCGGAGACGGAGCTCGACGGATCGATGGCGAGGACCGCGACGGTCTTGCCGCGCGCGAGCAGGCGCATGCCGAGCTCGTCGACGAACGTGCTCTTGCCCACGCCGGGGACGCCGGTGATGCCGACGCGGCGCGCGTTGCCGGTCGCGGGCATCAGGCGCGTGAGGAGCGCCTGCGCCAGCGCGCCGTCGGATTCGTCGCGGCTCTCGACGAGCGTAATCGCCTGCGCGAGGACGGCGCGATCCCGCTCGCGGACGCCACGCTCGTACGCGTCGAGCGAGAGGCGCCGGCGCTTCGACGTCACGAGCCCTCGTCCTCCAAGCGGTCGAGGAGGGCCTCTGCTGCTTTGGCGATGACGGTCCCCGGCCCGAAGATCTCGGCGGCTCCGGCGGCGCGCAGCGCTGCGTAATCGTCGGGGGGATGACGCCGCCGACGACGACGAGGATGTCGGGACGGCCCCGCGCAGCGAGCGCCGCGCGCAACGCCGGCACGAGCGTGAGGTGACCGGCTGCGAGCGAGCTCGCGCCGATGACGTGGACGTCGTTCTCGACGGCGGCCTGCGCCGTCTCCTCGGGTGTCTGGAAGAGCGGGCCGATGTCGACGTCGAAGCCGAGATCCGCGAACGCGGTCGCGATCACCTTCTGCCCGCGATCGTGCCCGTCCTGTCCCATCTTGGCGACGAGGATGCGAGGCCTCCGCCCTTCGCGATCGAAGAAGGCCTGGGTGCGCGCGCGCGCCGCCGCGACGGCGGTATCGTTCTCGCCCACCTCACCAGCATAGACGCCGGAGATCGCCTTGATCTCCGCCTTGTGTCGACCCCACACCTTCTCGAGCGCCATCGAGATCTCCCCGACCGTGGCCCGCGCTCGCGCGGCGGCCGTCGCCAGCTCGAGCAAGTTCCCCTCGCCGCGCTGTGCACAGGTCGTGAGCGCGTCGAGCGCCCGCTGGCACGCCTCGCCGTCGCGCTCGCGACGGAGCCGTTCGAGCCGCTCGATCTGCGTGCGACGAACGGCGGCGTTGTCGACCTTGAGCACGGGCACCGCTTCGTCGGTCTCCGGGCGGAAACGGTTCACGCCGATGATTGCCTGCCGGCCCGAGTCGATGCGCGCCTGGGTGCGCGCGGCGGCCTCTTCGATACGGAGCTTCGGCACGCCCGCTTCGATGGCCTTGACCATGCCGCCGAGCGCCTCGACCTCGTCGATGTGCGCGCGCGCGCGCGTCGCGAGCTCGTGCGTCAGCCGCTCGACGTAGTAGCTGCCGCCCCAGGGATCGACGGGGCGGCAAGTGCCCGACTCGAGCTGGAGCTGGAGCTGCGTGTTGCGGGCGATGCGCGCGGAGAAATTCGTGGGCAGCGCGAGCGCCTCGTCGAGCGAGTTCGTGTGCAGGCTCTGGGTGTGTCCCTGCGTCGCCGCCATCGCCTCGATGCCCGTGCGGACCACGTTGTTGTAGACGTCCTGCGCGGTGAGCGACCAGCCGGAAGTCTGGCAATGCGTGCGGAGCGCGAGGCACTTGTCACTCTTCGGCGAGAAGCGCGACATGAGCTCGGCCCAGAGGAGGCGCGCCGCGCGGAGCTTCGCCACCTCCATGAAGAAATTCATCCCGATGGCGAAGAAGAACGACAACCGCGGCGCGAACGCGTCCACGCTCATCCCCGCGGCGATGCCGGTGCGCACGTACTCGAGGCCATCGGCGAGCGTGTATCCGAGCTCCAGATCGGCGGTCGCCCCAGCCTCTTGCATGTGATAGCCGGAGATGGAGATCGAGTTGAACTTCGGCATCTTCTGCGAGGTGAACGCGAAGATGTCCGCGATGATCTTCATCGAGGGCTCGGGCGGATAGATGTACGTATTCCGCACCATGAACTCTTTGAGGATGTCGTTCTGGATGGTGCCGGAGAGCTTCTCGGGCGGGACGCCCTGCTCCTCCGCGGCGACGATGTAGAGCGCGAGGATCGGGAGGACCGCGCCGTTCATCGTCATCGACACGCTCATCTTGTCGAGCGGGATGCCGTCGAAGAGGAGCCGCATGTCGAGGATCGAGTCGATGGCGACACCGGCCATGCCGACGTCACCGGTGACGCGCGGATGGTCGCTGTCGTATCCGCGATGGGTCGCCAGATCGAAGGCGATCGAGAGGCCCATTTGCCCGGCGGCGAGGTTCCGGCGATAGAACGCGTTGGACTCCTCGGCGGTCGAGAAGCCTGCATATTGGCGCACGGTCCAGGGCTTCTGGACGTACATCGTCGGGTATGGACCGCGCACGAAGGGCGCGAAGCCCGGGAAGGTCCCGAGATGCGCGAGCCCGTCGAGATCGCCGGCCGCGTAGATGCGCTTGTGCGGGATGCCCTCGGGCGTGTCCCACCCGTCCTCCGCGCGAAAGGCAGGCCGCACGGCGTCCACCTGCACGGCGTCGAAATCGATTTCACCGAAGCTCGGAAGGCGACTCATGACACGACCTCGAGGAGCTCGCCGAGGGTGGCGACGACGTCACAGCCGACGAAGATGAATCCATCGACGCCGGCCTCTCGCAGCGAGGCTTCGAGGCGTCCGGGTCGTCCAGCGAGCAGCACCCGCGTGCAGCCAGCAGCCTTGAGCGCCCGAGCGCGCTCCGCCGCCTCGGTGGCATAGCGCTCGTCGCTGCCGCAGATGCAGGCGATCGCGGCCTTCTCCGGGGCAGCGCTCTCGCGGGCACGGATGCCGCCGGCCGTGAAGAAGCCGGCCGCGAACCCGACACGGGCGCGCGATTCGGCGAAGGGCCCGAGCGTCGAGAGGAGCGCCTCGGGCGGGCTCGCCGCGCTCTCGGCACGTGCGCGCAGCGCCTCGAATGCAGCAGCGTCGCGATGCTCCGCGAGCGCGGCGACGGGGCGCGATGCGTCTTCGCTCGGCGCGCGGCGCGGGAGGGATTCATCGAGGTTGGCGAACTCCGACACGCCGAGGATGGGCACCTTGCGCTTGGCGATGCGCGAGAGCTGCTCGCGATAGGTCGCTTCGATCGTGGCCGCGATGCGGCCGCTCTCCAGCGCGGCGACGATGCCTCCGTCGCGTTCGATCGCTTGGAAGCGCCGCCACGCTTCGCGGGCGAGCGTGTCGGTGAGCGTCTCGAAGTAGTAGGAACCGCCCACGGGATCCGTCACCTTGCCGAGGAAGCTCTCCTCACGAAGCACGAGCCCGGTGTTGCGCGCCACGCGGCGGCCGAGCGGAGAGGACGCGCCGAAGGCTTGATCGAAGGCGCTGGGCGTCACCAGATCGGCGCCGCCGAGGATGGCCGAGAACATCTGGGTGGTGCACCGCAACATGTTCACCCAGGGATCGCGCACGGTGAGCGTGCGCGACGAGCAGACGGCGTGCACGAGCGTCCGCGTCGCGCCCGCGCCGGCCGCGGCGAGGAGCTTGCGAAGACAGGTGCGGAGCGCGCGGAGCTTGCAGAGCTCGACGAACGTGTCTCGACCGACGGCGATCTGCACCGCGATGCGCTGCGCCGCGTCCGTCGGCGAAAGGCCGGCGTCGAGGAGCGCGTCCAGGTAGCGCACGACGGTGGAGAGCGCGATCGCGACCTCATCGGCCGCATCTGCGCCCGCGTCGTGATACGGGAGCGTGGAGACCATCGCGGTGGTCGCGCTCGGCGACGACGCCTCGACGGCGCGTGCAATCCGTCCGAGAGACGCGAGGTCCTCGCTCAGGCTCGTGAACGGTGCGCCGCCGCGCGCACGCTGCGCGATCGGATCGAGGCCCAAAGCGAACCGCGATCCGACCTCCGCAGCCACGTCGGAGAGGCGCGCGACGATCTTCTCCGGAGGCACGTCCTCGACGTCGAAGACGAAGAAGAGGCGCGCGCGCGTGTCCGACGAGACGACGCCGGCCATGGCATCGAGCCCGAGCCACAGCGCATCGGCGCCGCCGGAGACGTCCGCCGTCACCTCGTCGGCGCTGGCCGTGTGTTCGTGGCGCATGCAGAGCCGGAACGGCTCGACGTCCAGCTCACGGAAGAGCCGGCTCGCCGGCGGTGTCTCCGTGTAGAGAGGCTCGATGCGCACGCCCGCGAGCGCCTCGTGAACGAGCGCAGCCTCGAACGCTCGCCCGGCGAGCTCCTTGTCGACCTGAGCCCGCCAGTCGGCGGCGGTGACGCGCGACCCATTCATGATCCGCATTCCTCTCACATGTTGCGCCGATATTGGCCGCCGACTTGATAGAGCGCCGCGGAGATCTGGCCCAGCGTGCACACCTTGCAGGCTTCCATCAGGGCGTCGAAGACGTTCTGCCCATCGAGCGCGGCGCGCTTCACGGCGTCGAGCGCCGCGATCGCCCGCTCCTCGTTGCGGAGCCAGAACGCATCGCGCGAGGCGATCGCGTAGTCCTTCTCTTCCTGCGTGGCGCGGATGACCTCGGGCGGCGACACGGTCGGCGAGCCATTGGGATCGAGGAAGGTGTTGACCCCGATGATGGGGAGCGCCCCATTGTGCTTCAGGGTCTCGTAGTAGAGCGACTCTTCCTGGATCTTCGAGCGCTGGTACATGCGCTCCATCGCGCCGAGGACGCCGCCGCGCTCGGAGATCGAACGGAACTCGTTCAGCACGGCCGCCTCGACGAGATCGGTCAGCTCCTCGACGACGAAGGATCCCTGCGTCGGGTTCTCGTTCTTGGCGAGGCCGAACTCCTTGGTGATGACGAGCTGGATGGCGAGCGCGCGCCGCACGCTCTCTTCCGTCGGCGTCGTGATGGCCTCGTCGTACGCGTTCGTGTGCAGCGAGTTGCAGTTGTCCTGCAAGGCGAGCAGGGCTTGCAGCGTCGTGCGGATGTCGTTGAACGCGATCTCCTGCGCGTGGAGCGACCGGCCGGACGTCTGAATGTGATACTTGAGCTTCTGCGAGCGCTCGTTGCCGCCGTACTTGTCGCGGATCGTCCGCGACCAGATGCGCCGCGCCACGCGCCCGATCACCGTGTATTCGGGATCCATGCCGTTCGAGAAGAAGAACGACAGGTTCGGCGCGAAGTCGTCGATGTGCATCCCGCGCGAGAGGTAGTACTCGACGAACGTGAAGCCGTTCGCGAGCGTGAACGCGAGCTGGGAGATGGGGTTCGCCCCGGCCTCGGCGATGTGATAGCCGGAGATGGAGACCGAGTAGAAGTTCCGCACCTTGTTGTCGATGAAGTACTGCTGGATGTCGCCCATCATCCGCAGCGCGAACTCGGTCGAGAAGATGCACGTGTTCTGCGCCTGATCCTCTTTGAGGATGTCGGCCTGCACCGTGCCGCGCACGGAGGACAGCGTCGCCGCGCGGACCTTCTCGTAGACCTCACGCGGCAGGACCTCGTCGCCCGAGACGCCGAGGAGCATGAGACCGAGGCCGTCGTTGCCCGCCGGGAGCGCGCCCTGATAGGTCGGCCGGGGCACCCCGCGCTGCGCGAAGATCTCCGCGATCCGCTGCTCGACCTCGGCCTCCTTCCCCTGGCTCCGAATCCACTTCTCGCAGCCCTGATCGATGGCGGCGTTGAGGAAGAAGCCGAGCAGCATCGGCGCCGGGCCGTTGATGGTCATCGACACCGACGTGGTCGGATCGGAGAGATCGAAGCCGGAATAGAGCTTCTTGGCGTCGTCGACGTTGGCGATGGAGACGCCGGAGTTGCCGACCTTGCCGTAGATGTCCGGCCGGCGATCGGGGTCCTCGCCGTAGAGCGTGACGGAGTCGAACGCCGTCGAGAGGCGCTTGGCCGGGAGGCCGCGCGACACGTAGTGGAAGCGCCGATTGGTGCGCTCCGGGCCGCCTTCGCCGGCGAACATGCGCGCGGGATCTTCGTTGTCGCGCTTGAGCGGGAAGACGCCGGCGGTGAAGGGAAACTGTCCGGGCGGCGCCTCGCGCAGGAGCCACGTCAAGAGATCGCCCCAGTCCTCGTACTTGGGCAGCGAGACCTTGGGGATGCGGAGATGCGAGAGCGTCTCGGAGACGAGGTCGAGCTCGATCACCTTGTCGCGCACCTGGAACTGATACTTGGCCGCGGCGTAGCGGCGCTTGGTCGCCGGCCACTCGTCGAGGAGCCTCTTGCACTCGGGGGCGAGGCGCGACTCGAGATCACGGTAGAGCTCGACGATCTCGCCGAGGAACGCGGGCTCTCCCTCGATGCGCTGGGTGACCTGCACCGTGTCCTCGGGCCCCGTCGGCTCCACGATCTCGAGGCGCCTCCGCCCGACGTTGGCGCGCAGCGCTTCGATGGTTCCGCGAAGCTGGTACATCCTCCGCGCGATGGCCGCCTGGGCCCGCACGAAGGCGTCGTACGCCTCGCACGTCTCGACGATCTCGGCGAGGTAGCGCGTCTTCTCGGGAGGGATGATCCAGCGCTTCTCGCTCATCCCCACGGTCAACGCCAGGCGCGGCTGAAGCGCCGCGCCGGTCTTCTCGGAGACGACCTCCATGATGGTCCGGTAGAGCCGGTTCATCCCCGGATCGTTGAACTGCGAGGCGATCGTCCCGTAGACGGGAACGCCGTCGTCGGAGACGTCGAAGGCGTTGTGGTTGCGCCGCCACTGCTTCCTGACGTCGCGGAGCGCGTCGAGCGATCCGCGCTTGTCGAACTTGTTGATGGCGACGATGTCGGCGAAGTCGAGCATGTCGATCTTCTCGAGCTGGGTCGCCGCGCCGTACTCGGCGGTCATGAGGTAGAGCGAGACGTCCGCGTACTCGGTGATCTCGGTGTCGGACTGCCCGATGCCCGACGTCTCCACGACGATGAGATCGAAGCCGGCCGCGCGACACACCTCGATCGACTCGCCCACGTGCTTGGACAGCGCCAGGTTCGACTGGCGGGTCGCGAGCGAGCGCATGTACACGCGCCGGTCGTCGATGGCGTTCATGCGGATGCGGTCCCCGAGGAGCGCGCCGCCCGACTTGCGCTTGGACGGGTCGACCGACAGCACGGCGATCGTCTTGTCGGGACTGTCGGCGAGGAAGCGACGCACGAGCTCGTCTACGAGGCTCGATTTGCCCGCGCCGCCGGTGCCGGTGATGCCGAGCACCGGCGTCCGCGTCGCCTTCGCCGGCCGGGACGCGAGCGCGGCGCGGAGCTTGTCGCCCGCCTCGGGGAAGTTCTCGGCGATGGTGATGAGCGCCGCGATCGTGGCCGGGTCGCGCTCGGGGAGGCGCGCGAGGAAGGGCTCGAAATCCGGCTCGCGCTTCTCGAAATCGCAGCGGGTGAGGAGATCGTTGATCATCCCCTGGAGGCCCATCGCGCGGCCGTCGTCGGGCGAGTAGATGCGCGAGACGCCGTACTCGTGGAGCTCCGTGATCTCGGAGGGGAGGATGGTGCCGCCACCGCCGCCGAACACCTCGATGCGAGCGCCGGCGCGCCGCAGGAGGTCGATCATGTACTTGAAGTACTCGACGTGACCGCCCTGGTAGGACGTGATGGCGATCCCCTGCACGTCCTCCTGGATGGCGCAGTTGACGATCTCCGCGACCGAGCGGTTGTGACCGAGGTGGACGACCTCGGCGCCGGACGCTTGCATCAGTCGGCGCATGACGTTGATGGCCGCGTCGTGGCCATCGAAGAGCGACGCTGCGCTGACGATGCGAACATGGTGACGGGGCTTGTAGGGCGCTACGCGGGGCGGCTGCACGAGAACGGCTCTCTTCCTCGGTTGCTCTTTCGCTGCACGATCCGCGACGTTCGGTCGCGAACCTCGGTGGGAGACAGAGTCTCGATCACGGTGTGAATCGTCCAGAGATTTCCAGCGGGGTCCTCGATCCGCGCGGTCCGATGCCCGTAGAGCTGGTGCGCCGGCTCCTGGAGCCCGCGCGCGCCTCGAGCCGTGCGTTCTGATACGTCGCGTCGACGTCGTCGACGTAGATCCCCAGCGAGCACGGCATCGGCGCGGCCCCCGACCTCGGCGCCATGATCATGACGAGCGAGTCGTCGATGGTGACCTCGGCTTGCATCACCGGGCCGTCGGGCAGCGCCATCCGCTGCACCTCGACAGCCTCGAAGGTCTGCACGAGGAGCTCCGCGAGCCGCGGGTGAAACGCACCGTTCTCGCGGCATGGATCGCACGAGGGTTGCAGCATCGCGACGAGCGCTCCGGCTCGGCCGGCTTCCTGGCCCCACCGCTTCCCAGCCCGACGAGGACCAGTGCGCCATGTGGGGCTCGTTCTCGCTTACCGCTGCGGGGCAGCCCCGGATGTTCGCCGGGTTCCCTTTTCAGCCCCCGGCCACGGCCAGAAGCACCAGCACGTGTCGTTCGTTATTGGGGGCCCGCGTTCTCGTCAACCACTATCTCTTGCGCGGCTCGGAGCGCACACCTCACGCGGAGCATCATGCGCGCAAGCGTCACTGCGACGCGATGACCACGTGATCCACGTCGCTCGCGTGGAGAAGGCCCAGCCCCGCTCCGAGCAGCACCGATGGCCCCGTCATCGCACGACGCCCGCGCGACTTGCGGCTCGAACGACGTGCAGACGAAGAGGTGGAGCAGCGCGATCGAGGCTCTCCCACCGTGCTGGCTGTCGCCACATGACCAGCAGGGCAAGCTTGACACAGATGCAACCAAATTGCATTTGAGCATCCATGAACGCAACACCCAACAAGCTCCCGGTCACCGTGCTCTCCGGCTTTCTCGGCGCGGGTAAGACGACCTTGCTGAACCACGTGCTCGCGAACCGCGAGGGGCGCAGGGTCGCGGTGATCGTCAACGACATGAGCGAGGTGAACGTCGACGCGCAGCTCGTGAAGATGGGGAACGCCGCGCTCTCCCGCGTCGACGAGAAGCTGGTAGAGATGCAAAATGGTTGCATCTGCTGTACCTTGCGTGAAGACCTGCTCGTCGAGGTCGGCAAGCTCGCGCGCGAGGGCCGGTTCGATCACCTGCTCGTCGAGTCGACGGGCATCTCCGAGCCGCTCCCCGTCGCGGAGACGTTCACCTTCGCGGACGAGACCGGCACGAGCCTGTCCGACGTGGCGCGGCTCGACACGATGGTCACGGTGGTCGACGCCAAGAGCTTCCTCGCCGACTGGCAGAGCGAGGACGACCTCCGCGCACGGAAGATCGCGGTCGGTGAGGATGACGAGCGCACGGTCGCCGATCTCCTCGTCGAGCAGGTGGAGTTCGCCAACGTCCTCGTCGTCTCGAAGCTCGACCTCGTCTCGGCGGCGGAGACCGAGCGACTCGAGGGGATGCTCAGACATCTGAACCCCGAGGCGCGCATCGTTCGCGCGGAGCGCGGCAAGGTTCCGCTCGAGGCTGTCCTCGGCACGGGCCTCTTCGACTTCGACAAGGCCGCGCGGGCGCCCGGTTGGCTCAAGGAGCTCCGCGGCGAGCACGTGCCAGAGTCGGTGGAGTACGGCATCGCGAGCTTCGTGTTCCGGGCGCGCGTCCCCTTCCATCCCGCTCGGTTCTGGGCGCTGCTTCGAGATCCGGAGACGTGGGACGGCGTCCTTCGCTCGAAGGGATTCTTCTGGCTCGCGACCCGCATGGACGTGATGGGGCTGTGGTCGCAAGCGGGCGGGTCGGGGACCTGCGAGGCAGCAGGCATGTGGTACGCGGCGCTTCCGAAGGACGCGTGGCCCGAGGAAGAGGAGGCGCGGATCCAGATCCAAAGCGACTGGCAGGAGCCGTGGGGGGACCGCCGGCAAGAGCTCGTCTTCATCGGCGTCGACCTCGACGAACCGGCGCTGCGCGAGAAGCTCGAGGCCGCGCTCTTGACGCCGAAGGAGCTCGAAGCAGGCCCCTCTCGCTGGGCGAAGCTGAAGGATCCGTTTCCGGCGTGGACCCATGATGAGGCCGCGCCGTGATGGGCGTGGCATCCTCGACCGGCTCGTCGTCGGCAGCGGCCCGCGCCGCGAGCGAGCGGCTGCTTGCCGTGGCCTGAGGAACGAGGGAACCTGGAAGCAATGGCGGCGAAGACGCGCTTGCTTCGAGATGACGATCTACGGCAGCTCCTGATCGATCGGAGCCTCCGAGTCACCGAGCAGCGGATGACGGTCCTCCGGGAGCTCGCGAAGCTCCGGATCCCCATCAGCCACCCCGAGCTGACCGAGCGACTGTCGGGCGCCGACTTGGATCGCGCCACCATCTACCGGAATTTGTTGTCGCTCACGGAAGCCGGGCTGCTCGTGAAGACGCAGCTCGGCGACAACGTCTGGCGGTTCGAGCTGCCTCACACGACCTCGGCCGAGCACGGGGCCCACCCGCATTTCGTCTGCAACGACTGCGGCACCGTCGCGTGCCTCCCCGCCAGCGCGGTATCGCTCCGCGGCGAGGCCATCCGCAACAAGGTGGCCGAGGTGCAACTGCGTGGCCAGTGCGCCACGTGCGTGCGGTCGTAGCCGAGATCGCGATCGCGCAGACGAGAATCGCTCGCCGCCCATTCCGAGGCGTCGATCGGCGCATCGGTTTGCGGATCCGAGCCACGATCGAGGCGCGGCGGCACGAGAGGCCCGAAACTCAGGTGGCCAGCGCTTCCATTTCTTTGCGGAGGAAGGCGCGCACCGCGGGATCGGCGGAGAGGCCGATGGCGCGTGCATAAGCGTCGCGCGACTCGGCCGCGCGATCGAGGCGCGCGAGCACGACGGCGCGCGCAGCCCAGTAGGGTTGGTATGCAGCCACGTCGCCCGAGGAGAGCGCGTCCAAGAGGACGAGCGCGGCGGGCGCGCCGTGCGCTTCCAACACGGCGGCGGCCTGCGCCACGGCGGCGCCGATGGTGGGCGCGATGCGCATGAGCGCGCCGTAGAGGAGCGCGACGGCGGACCAGTCGGTCGTCCCCGTCACCGCGCGACGCGCGTGCACGGACTGGATCGCGGCCTCGAACAGGAAGCGCCCGAAGCGGCCCGCGCGCGATCCTTCGTCGAGCGCGGCGTCGGCCTCCGCGATCAGCGCGTGATCCCAGAGGCCGGTGTCCTGCTCGGAGAGGCGCACGTAGCTGCCGTCCGCGGCGCGGCGCGCGGGCTCGCGTGCCTCGCAGTGGAGGAGCAGTGAAACGAGGCCCCACACTTCGGGCTCGCGGGAGAGGAAGGCCGCGAGCATGCGCGCGAGCGCGACGGCTTCGCAGCGCAGATCGGCTGCGCCCTCGTCGCCGCGGGGCCCATCACGGCCCACGCCGTACGCGGCGTAGACCGCAGACAGCACCGCCTCGAGGCGCGGCGGAAGCTCGTCGTTCTCGGGCACCTCGAAGGCGATGCCCGCGTCACGGATCTTCGTCTTCGCGCGCGAGAGCCGCTGTCCCATCGTGGCCGGAGGGACGAGGAACGCCGATCCGATGCGCACCGCATCGAGCCCGAGCACCGTTTGCAACATCAACGGTGTGTGCATCTCGGGCGCGATCGCGGGGTGCGCGCACACGAAGAGGAGCTTGATGCGATCGTCCGGGAACGCGCGCGGCGAAGAGGCGATCGTCGCCGCCTCCTCGCAGGCCATGCGCAGATCGCTCTCGACCGCGGCGCGCGTGCCCACGCGCCGGCTCGCGTCCACGAGCCGGCGGCGCGCCACCGTGAGCAACCAAGCCTCGGGCGAGGCCGGCACGCCGGTCTCGGGCCAGCGCTCGAGCGCCTCGCGAAAGGCATCGGCGAGCGCGTCCTCGGTGGCGACGAGATCGCGGGACCGCGCCGAGAGGAAGGCGAAGAGCCGCTGATACGACGTACGTGCGGCCTCCGCCGCTGCTCGGCGCGGATCGCTCACGGGACGGTGAGCAACGGCCGCACCTCGACCGCTCCATGCGTGGCCGCCGGACAACGCGCCGCCCAGCCGAGCGCCTCCTCCATCGACGCGGCCGCGACGACGAAGAGGCCGCCGAGCTGCTCCTTGGTGTCGGCATAAGGCCCGTCTTGCACGAGGCGCTTGCCGTCCTTCGATCGGAGCGTCGTCGCGGTCTCCGCCGGCTGGAGCCCGACCCCGGCGACGAACGCGCCGGCCTCGCGGAGCGCCGCGCCGAAGGCAGACCAACCCTCCCAGTACGCCTGCGACGCCGGCCCCGATCGCACGGCGAAATCGGCCGGCGGTTGATACGCGAGGAGGCCGAACATCGTGCCCTTCCCTCGCCCTTCGATGTCGCATCCGACGGGGAGCACCGGCCGCAGCTCCACCGCACCGCTCTTGGAGGCCGGGCATTTGGCGGCCCATTCGAGGGCAACGTCGAGCGACGGCGCTTCGAGGACCAAGTATCCGCCGAGCTGCTCCTTGCTGTCGGCGAACGGCCCGTCCTGCACGAGGCGCTTCCCTTCCGGCGCGCGCAGCGTCGCGCCCGTCGCGGGCTCTCGGAGCGCCGCTCCTGCGACGTAGAGGCCGGCTTCGCGGAGCGCGGCGCCGAACGCCGTCCAGCCCTCCCGATACGCCGGCCCATCTTTGCTGGTGCGGCACGTGAAGTCGGCGGCGGATTCGTACGCGAGGAGCATGAACTTCATGATCGACCTTCTCTTCCCGATGCGCCCCGCGGCCCACTGCGCGCGTTCGTCACCGGCTCGACCAGGAAGTCGCGCGAGGCGGGCGCCATTCGACATCACCCTCACGATTTCGTCGAGCCCCGCGATTTTGCGGCGAAGCTCACAGCAAGAGGCGCGCGAGGAACCCCTGGAACGGGTAGGCCGACCAGGTCCCCGTGACGAGCAGCTTCCCGTCCCGCGTCAGCGAGAGCGTGGTGAGCTGGGTCTCCTCGCTGTGACCGTACTTCGGTGAGGGCACCCAATCCGGCCCCTTCTTCACGGCGAACGTCGCCTCGCCTCCTTCTCCGAACGTGGGATCGAGCGAGCCGTCGGACAGAAAGCGCGCGATCACCGGCCGCGAGGTCTCCGCATCGACGACCGCGTTGCTCCCGACGAGGAGGCGCCCGTCCTGCATGGTGACCATCGACACGCGATGCGTCTGATACGGATCGGCGCGCCCGAGCGGCGCGAGCGCGATGCCGGCGTCCCCGAAGGATGGATCGAGCTCGCCTCCGGGGAGCAGACGAAGCAGGAGAAAGCGCCGCGCGTCCGCATCGTTGGTGTCGCCTCCGACGAGAATGCGACCATCGGAGAGCAGCGTGATCCCACGTGCCTGCTGCGAGCCCGCGCGCGCGAGCCGCACGACACCGCGTGCACCGAAGCTCTCGTCCGGTGCGCCGTCAGGAAGCAGGCGCATCACCATCGCATCGCGGTCGCGGTCATCCTCGATCCAGCCCGCGATGACGATGCGTCCATCGTCGTCGACCGCCATCGCGCCCGCGCCCGATGCGGAGCCGGAGGCGATCGGTGCGACCCAACCTCGACCTTCCGCAAAGGTCGTGTCGAGATCGGTGCCGCGCTCCCGAACCTTGGCGACGAAGAGCCGGTTCTCATGATGGCCGGCAACGAGCACAGCCTCTTCCTCTGCGAGAAACGCTGCTGCTCGTACCGAGTAGTCTCCTTCGAGATCGACGACGTCGATTCCTGAATCGCCGGGCTCGACGCCGCGCGTGCCATCCTCGCGATAGCGAAGCAACGCGATGCCTTCGTGCCTCTTCTGCCCGGGCTCCGCGCGCAGCGCCGTCGAGCCGACGAAGAGGAGCGAGCCGTCCTCCTGGAGGCGAAAACCGGCGATCCCGCCGCGAAAGCCGGTGCAATGGCAAGGGTTCAAAGCAACGATGCCATCGCCGTGGAAGGACGGGTCCAGCGTCCCGTCCGCGAGGTAGCGAAGGCCGACGAGCAAGCCGTCACCGAGATAGCCAAAGGTGTTTCCGCCGACCACGATCTTGCCATCCGAAAGCTCGTCGATCGTCGAGAGCACCACCGCGTTGCGGGCCGTGACGGCATGCACGTAGCCATTGCCACCGAAGGTCGGATCCAGCGCCGGCGGGTGCGCGGCCGGCTCGCAACCGACAGGGAACGATGCGAGTGCCCCGGAAAGTGAGGCCATCGCGACGAGGGCAGAAAGCGAGGCGCCGCGCAGCATGATCATGCGCGCGAAACCTGGAGCCCGACGATGCGCGCCGCATGGCTTGCGCTCGCGCATCGGCGGCCCTTCATGCGCATGCGGTTTCGCTCCGGCGCGGTTCGAGACGGGAGATGGCCGTCCGCCCCCAAGAGAACGCAGCGTCATTCACGTCCCGTGAATGCAGATTCACAATCCTCTACCGAGATGCTCGATCATGCGTGCCGCTCACGTCGCAATGCCGGCACGCTTCGTGAACACGGCGCCTCGCTTCGAACGAGCCCCGTAGGTCCACGCATCCTTCATTCGCCGGCGCGATCGCCCCAAAGAGGCTCGTTGGAGAAGATGTTTCTTGTATCGATCACGAGATCATGATGAGCCACGAAGCGTCCGCATCGGGGCACGGGCACAGACGCCGGCGTACAAAGGCCTTCGAATGAGAGCAGCCATCACCTCGGCTCGAGCCGAGGATGAAAGTAAGCCCAACATGTCCGTCCTTCGATTGACGTTGATCGCCGCCACGCTGTCGGCGTCGAGCACGCTCGGGTGCGCCGCGATCAAGCCGCCGCTCACCTCGCCTTCCCAGGGAGGATATGCCTGGACCGAAGCCACCTCGCGCCATTTCGTGGTCCGCACCGATCTCGACCCCGAGGACGCGCAGCACGCGATAAGGCAGTTCGAGACCGTCTACAACGTCTTCACCGACGTCGCTTTTCCCACGGACGAGTCGCGGGCCGGGCGCATCGATGTGGTCGTCTTTCGGCGGGAGTCCGATTATCGCGCGCTCGGACGCCGGGGGAGCGACGCGTATTTCTCTCCGTCGCTCGCGAACGATCTCGAGCCGGTGCCGACCGCGGTGATGTTCGGCCAGCTCGAGAACCGCGCGCGCCTCACGTTCCAACACGAGCTCACGCATCATTTCATTCGCCAGAGCCTGAGCTCGGCCCCCGTGTGGCTCAACGAGGGGATGGCCGAATATTACTCGACCATCCATGTCGCCGATGGCCGCGTGTTCCTGGGCGGGCCGCTCCCCAACATCGGAATCACGCGGGCGCCGAAGTGGCTCTTTCGGCAGAATGGCACCTTCACGCGGGCGTTCGTGCCGGCTTCGCACCTCCCGTCCGTCGAGCGGCTCGTCGGCGCCGATCGCGCGACGTTCTATGCGGCGCACGGGTCCTCGGCCACGGCTCCATCCATGGACCAACAGCGCGAGCAAACGACGTTCTATGTGAGCGCGTGGGCGCTGGTTCATCTCCTCATGACGGGGCCGGAGGATTATCGGAAGCGCTTCTCCGCCTTCATCGACGCGCTCACACACGGCGCGCGCGCCATGGATGCTTGGGAGCAGGCCTTCGCCGGCGTCGACACCGCGGAGCTGAGTCGGGCGCTCTACGAGCACGTGCTCCGCGCCACGCTCCCCATCATGTCGCGCGCGTACACGCTGCGTCCGCCCGAGCCTCTTCAGAGCGAGCGGGCCATGTCGGACGCCGAGGTGCACCTGCTCTGGGCCCGGCTCGACAAATGGGGCGAGGGCGGAGGGTCACGCGCGCTCGAGCACCTCGACGCCGCGCTGGCCGGCGATCCGAGCTCACCCGAGGTGCACTATTGGCGTGCCCTCTTCTTCGTGCGGCAAAGCCGCTTCGAGGATGCCCAGCCCGAGATTGCGGCCGCGCTTGCGGCGAAGCCCGAGGAGCCGCGCTACCTGCTCGCCGCCCTCAAGCTCGCGCTCGCCCGAGGCTCGCGCGCGACGCCCGAAGCGCAAGCGCTCGTGCAGCGCCTCGCGCAAGTGGCGCGCACCGCCACGGAGCTCGACGCCGTCGCCCGTGCAGAGGCGCGCCTCCGCCACGCAGACGCGGGCCTGCCCTTCGCCGAGCGCGCCGTGAAGGCCGACCCGACTTGCTATCGCTGCATGGATACCTACGCCGTGCTGCTCTTCGAGAAGGGACGCTTGCGGGACGCCGTCGCAGCCGAAGAGCGGGCCATCGAGCTGCTCCCCGAGGAGCACGACGACACCGAGCTGGTGCGGCGCCTCCGCTCGTTTCGCAGCGCCGAGAAGCAAAAGCCGGCACCGGCGCCGCCGTGATGCAGGCTTCGTGTATTGCCCCCACCGCGTGCCTTTCGCATCACGATTCCAATGCTCGCGGTGGAGATTCGTTGGACTGAAAGCAGAAAGCGACGTTGCGCGAACACGCCGGCGAGCGTGAATGCGAAGGTGCTTTGGCGCCTATGCCGTCCTGAGCATGGCAGTGACGGTCGTGCCGCGTCCCATGTCGGTGCGGACGTCGAATCGCTCGGCGAGGCTGCGCACGCCGCGCAGCCCGAGCCCCATGCCGAGACGAGAACGGTAGTTGCCGGCGAGGATGCGATCGAGGTTCGGAATGCCGGGGCCGCGATCTTTGGCGACGATCTCGACGCCGGGCGGCGGGGTCCTCGGCGAGAGCTCGACTTGGCCTTCGCCCGCATATTGCACGATGTTGCGCGCGAGCTCGGAGACCGCGGTCATGAGGCGCGTTTGCCCGACGAGCGAGAAGCCGAGCTGACCGGCCAGCATCCGCGCAGCGTTGCGGGCGCGGGCGATGTCGTCTTCGACGACGATCTTCACCACCTGTGCGACCGGCCCCGCGGGGCTCGGAGACACGTTGGCGAGGATCTCGAGCGCGAGCCGACAGGCCCTCGCCTGCGCCGCGTCGCCGACGAAGAACACCAAGCTCCGCTCGATGGAATCGAGCATCTGCCGGAGCTGGAGGCGCGTGATCTGCGTGTTGGTGACGCCGCCGCGTTGGCGCGCGACGGAGAGGATCGACTGCGCGGTCGGCGACGAGACGTGTTGGAGGAGGACGCGCATCACCTCGTCTGCGATGTCTCGGGTCGGCGGGTCGACGGTCGTGGTGTTCAACATCGATGTGGCCCTCAGGCTTGGGAGCGCGCATTCCGGGGCGCCCTGAGCGCGCGGAGCGCAGCGTCGATGTTGAGCGTCGTGAGCACGTCGCCGAGGGTCATCCCCATCTCGACGAGCGTGTCGGCGACGGCGGGCTGCACGCCGCACACAATCGTCGGCACCCCCATGAGGCGGGCGCTGACGGCGAGATCTCGAATGCAACGCGTGATGTAGCTATCCATCGCGTCGACGCTGGTGAGATCGAGCACCAGCCCCTGTAAAGACTGCTCTTCGAGCGTCCTGCTCACGACGGCACGCAGCTCCCGCACCGCCGCGTCGACGAGCATCGGGTTGAGCCGAACGAGCACGGTCCGCTCGACGATCATCATCGCGCCGGCTTTGTTGATGTCCACGCCTACCTCCTCCGCACCGATGCCCACGCGTCAGCGGGCGCGACGCCTCTGCGGTTGGGCGTCGGCGACGACCTCGTCCTCGATGTCCACCTCGCGCTCGCGGCGGGCGACGCGGAGCGCATCGCGGAGACCGTGCTTGAGGTTGCGCAGGGTGCTCATGCCGCTGAAGTCCACGCCGATGTCGACCAGCGTCTCGGCGACGGCGGGCCGGATGCCCGTGAGCACGCAGCGGGAGCCGACGATCTCGACCTTGCGCATCAGCTTCATCAGGTGGTCGGCCGTCTTGGTGTCGACGATGTCCACGCCCGTGAGATCCACGATGACGAAGCTCGCCTGCGTGCGGGCGACCTCGCCGAGCAGGCGCTGCACCATGTCCGCCGTGCGGCGCGAGTCGACGAGCCCGATGATGGGCATCGCGAGCACGCCGTCCCAGACTTCGAGGATGGGGTTCGAGAGCTCGTCGATCGCGTGGCGGAGGCGCTCGATGAGCTGGGTCTTTGCTTCTTCGCTCTGGGCGAGCTCGGCGTTGCGCGTGCGCAGCTCGGCCTCGAGCGCGCGCTGCAGCGTGATGTCAAGCGCCGATCCGACGGCCGCGCGGATGCCGCCGCGCTCGTCGTAGACCGGCGTCCACGCGACCGAGAGCCGCTTCATGCCCGCGACGCGCGGGTTGCGAATCACCACCTCTTCCTCGGCGCGCTCGCCGCGCAGACACCGCGCCATGCCGCTGTCTTCCATGGGCATCGGGGTCGCGCCGTCGGCATGGAAGACGCCGAGCGCGTCGGTCGTCACGTCACGGCTCTCGCGATCCATGGCGCCGCCGAGGAGCTCGGCGGACGCGGGGTTCATGTGCACGAGCTCCGCCTTTGAACCGATCACCATCACGCCGAGCGGCAGCGCGTCGATGATCTGTCGATACAGAGACTCGGTGCGGGCGCTCGCCTTCTGAGCCTCGAGCAGCGATTCTTCGAGGCGCTTGCGATCGGTGACGTCGAGCGCTTGGCCGTACCAGATGATCGATCCCTCGGTATCGGCCTCGACGAGCGCGTGCGTCTCGACCCAGCGGATCGATCCATCCCGCCGGCGCATGCGGCAGCAGTAGACCATCGGCGCGCCCGACTGGATGCCGCGCTGAATCGCGTTCTCGAGCTCGGAGCGGTCCTCGGGGACGATCAGCTCCCGGAGCAGATCGGGGTCGGCGCGCAGGCTCGCGTCGGGTACGTCGTAGAACGCCGCCGCCCGCGCGTTGAGGTAGAGCCATTGGCTCTGGCCCGTCGCCGTATTCAACCGCGACGCGAAGGCCGCACCGGGAAGGCGATCCAACATCTGCTTCATCACGGCATTGCTCACGTTCTCGGACACGTCTCCTCCTCCACGTCGTCACGCGTGCGCACCGGCGCACGCCAAAGCACGGCTTCGATCACGGCGCCTCCGCCCGGACGCGACTGCACCCGGATGGCGCTCATCAAACGGCGCACGGCGCCGAGGCCCACACCGAGCCCACGCCGCTCGTGGGCGTGCACGTCGGGCGTCAACCAACGTCCCTCGGAGAAACCGTCGTGGAACGAGTCCTCGATGGAGGCGAACCCCGGCCCTGTGTCGATGGCGCGCACCGCGCAGCCGAGCACGGGCGACGTGATCGCCGTGAGCTCGATGCGCCCGCCGCCGCCGTGCTTCGCCACGTTCGACGCCAGCTCGGCGACGCTCACCGCGATGCGAGCTTGCTCCTCCGGGGTGAACCCGAGGTCGGCCGCGAAGCGCCGCGCCGCGCCCGCAGCCCACAGACGATCCGCCTCGGCCAGGATCTCCATCCGGCACGTTGGGCTCACGCGCGCCTCGGCGAGGACGGGAACACCGCCCTCCCGTAGAGGCTCACCGCGGCGCGACAGCGCGCGAGCACGTGACGCGGATCGAAGACGGCGACGATGACGCGCGCCTCCTCGACGACATCAGCAAAGCACCCGAGCCCACGGACGATGGGATTTGCTCTCAGCACGGGAGAGCGGTGTTTTCACGCGGTGTGCCAGCGCCCGAGATCCCGCGGGATGCGCGATTTCGCGGCCATCCTCCGCGCGCTCGCGCTGGTCGCGCGGGATCCCGCGACGCGGGCTGCGAGATCTCGCGAGCGCCCGCGCGCGGCTCAATCGCGCGAGATCTTGAAAGCCTTCAAGCGATCTCGCAGCGTGGATGGATTCATCCCGAGGAGCTCGGCTGCACCGCCGGTGCCGGACACGCGGCCGTCGGCTCTCTTCAGCGCCAGCATGAGGTTGTCCCGCTCGAGACGGCGTAGATCGTCGTCGCGGAGGAGCTCGGGGCTCGGCTCCGGGCGCGGACCGCCGCGGTGCGGAAGCGCGAGATCCAGCCGGAGCGGCGGCGTGCGCGAGAGGATGACGGCGCGCTCGACCACGTGGTTCAGCTCGCGGACGTTACCGGGCCATTCATACGCGAGGAGGCGCGCCTCATCGGCGGGCGTGAACGATAGACCGAAACGGCGCATCGCCCCCGCATGGCGCGCGAGAAAATGCCGCGCGAGGAGGAGGACGTCCTCCCCGCGCTCGCGAAGCTTGGGGATCGCGATGGGGAAGGTGCTGAGGCGATAGTAGAGATCGCGGCGGAACCGGCCGGCCTCGGCCTCCTGCTCCAGATCGCGGTTGGTGGCCACGACGATGCGGACGTCGAGCTTCCGCGTTCGATCCTCGCCGACGCGCTCGATCTCGCCCTCTTGGAGCACGCGGAGGAGCTTGGCTTGGAGCTCGAGGGGGATCTCTCCGACCTCGTCGAGGAAGAGCGTGCCTCCATCGGCGAGCTCGAAGCGGCCGATGCGCTCCTTCACGGCGCCGGTGAACGACCCCTTGGCATGGCCGAAGAACTCGCTCTCGAAGAGCGAGCCCGGCACGCTCGCGCAGTTGACCTTGACGAAAGGCCCGTCGGCGCGGCGACTGCGCGCGTGCAGCGCGGCGGCGAACACCTCTTTCCCGACGCCCGACTCGCCCAACAGAAGGACGGAGGAGGTCGTCTCGGCGACGGCGTCGATGAGCTCGACGGCACGACGGATCGCGGGGCTCGTGCCGAGAATGATGGCCGGGGTCTGCTCTTCGCGGAGGTAGTCGCGCTCGCGCTCGAGCGTGCGCTTCTGGCGCGATACATCGTCGAAGGCGCGCTGCTTCTCCGCCTCGGCGCGCTTGCGGTCCGTGATGTCGCGAATGAACGCCGCGACGAGCGTGCCCTCGGCGCGATCGAGCCTCGTCATGGAGAGCTCGACGGGCACGACGCGCCCAGCCCCGCACAGGGCGCGCAGCTCGAACCGTTGCGCGGGGGCATGGGAGGCCAGCGTGGCCGCGATTTTGGCGGCGAGCGTCGATCGATCCTCGACGAGGATGAGCCGCGCGAGATCGTTGCCGAGCATCAGCTCGCGGCCCACGCCGAGCACCGAGGTGGCCTGCGCGGTCCAGTCCTTCACGATGCCCGCGCCGTCGATGAGGATCACGCCATCCATGGCGGACTCGAGGATCTGCGCGAAGCGGCGCTCCCAGCGCTGCACGCGCTCCCGCGCTGCGCGGCTGGTGAGCGCGGCGGCGATCACCTCCGCGACGAGCTTCACCCGGGCGACGCCGCCGCGCAGCGAATCGCGCCGGCGGTGGGTGAGCTGCAGCATCATCACGCCGCGCACGCGCCCCTCGATGTGAAGGGGCGCGAGCACGAAGGCCTGCGCCTCCATGCGCCGGAGGAGCGCGTCGGCGTCCGATCCCGGCTCCGCATCCTCGGCACGGGCGCCGACGGCCTCCCCCGCGAGCGTCTTTCGAACGAGCGGCGACAACGTCGTCACGGGGCCGGTGAAGAGCGCCTTGATCGACGCGACGCCCGGCGCGCACCACTCGTGCGTCACCGCGAGATCGACGCCGGTGTCGTCGAGCTGCATCAGCACCGCGCGATCGAGCTTGCGCTCGACGGCGATCTTCTCGAGCGTCCGCTGGATCTCGGCGTCGACGTCCTCGGGGGCGATGAAGACGAACCGCGCGGCTGCCGTGGAGAGCAGCTCTTCGAAGTGGACGCGGAAGCGAATGTCCTCCTCGGCCCGGCGGCGAGCGAGGATGGCCGCGATGGCCTCGCCGAGGAAGCGCAGGCGCAGGATCGCGCCCGGCGACCAAGCCCGCGGCTCGCGCGCCACGTACGCGACGTACCCGAGGAGGCGCGGCCCATCGAGCACGGGAACCCCGACGGTGGTGTGCACCCCGATTTGCTCGAGCGCGTCGCGGAATTCTTTCGCGTCCGGCGGCAGCTCTTCGAGCGAAGAGATGGCCACGAACTCGCCTCGAGCAAACCGCTCGTTCGCCCAGGCCCGCGACGCGATCGGGATGTCCGTCGTCGCGAGGGGCGGGAGCCCCGGCCGATGCGCTTCGTACGGCGTGACGTAGCTCACCTCGTCATCGGCCACGAGCCGGACGTACGCGCGATCGAGCCCACATCGTTCGACCACGAAGCGGAGCGCCTCCTCGATGACGGCCGTGGATTCGTCGGTGTCCGCACGCGCCAGGCGTCGCGCCAAATCGAAGAACGCTCGCCCCGCTTCCGAGACGTCGTCGATCACGCGGTGCCGTGGATCGGAGAGAACGATGACGGCGCTCGTCTCGTGCCTCCGCGCACCGATCGGAAGCACATCGAGCGCGAGCTCGGCCGCATCGCTCGACACGATCACGTCGGCGGTGGGCTCGCCGGATTCGAGGGCCCGTCGAACGACGGTCGTGATGCCCTGAGACATCGAGGGCACGACATCGGACAACGCGCGCCCGAGGAGGCTCTCGTCGGCCCACGCGACCAGGCTCGAAAAACCGCGATTGGCGTGGAGGATTCGCAAACCCTCATCCACCACGATCACGGCGCAGCTCGGGACTTCACCCCATGTTCGCGGATGCTCCAGCGATGGGCGCTCGGTCTCGATCTCACTGCGTTGCTGCAGTGTGGCCCCCTCGGTGCTCTGCGCCGCCATCACCTCGCCCCACCACGCGCTCGACGCGCGAGGTGGGCATGATGGCGGAGTCGTCGCTCCGCCACAAGCCGCGACGAACGCCGGTACGAGAGGCTCATCGCGAAGCTCGACCCGCGAAGCACGCGCACGTGGAACGCGCGCCGAGCGGGGCGGATCCTCTGGAAAAACGTGGGCGGATCCGCGGGCGGCGGGCGTCATCGGATGGGCTCGGGCCACGCGCATTTCAGGAGTACACCCGGTGCTCCACAGGGCGAGAGCGCAGTGCTCCGCGCCGCGGTCTCGGACGGGTCGACGATGAAGCAACCGCCCGGCGCGAGCGCCGCCTCCACCGCGGAAGCAAAGCGCTGTCGCTCTTCCAACGCGAGCGCCGACAACGCGCCGAGCGCCCAGACGAGATCGAACGGTTGTGCCGCCGACAGTAAGCAATCGCCCACGCGGATGGCATCGACGTCGACCCGCCAGCTCGATCCGAGCTTCTCGGCGATGCTCAGCGCGATGCTCTCCACCTCGATGGGTCGGGCGGCGACGAACGACAACCTCACCCGCTTCGCGCGCTGCCGCGCCGCTGCTTCCACGATCCAACGCGGTGCGAGCCGGCCGCGAATCCATGCGAGCTGCCAGGGAGCATCCATCCGCACCGAGCTCAGCAACGGATGTGCCGCCGCGACGCGTCGCATGCTTCTGCGCGCGCGCTGCCGTCGTCTCGCGCGGTATCCCGAGAGCGCTTCCATCTCGGCGCGCGCGCTCGCGAGATCCCGCGCACGCGGTCGCGGCTTCTCGCGAGCACCGTGCTGGTCCGTCTGGAGACCACGCCGACTTCTCGTGCGCTTCGCGCCGAAGCGCGCTGGCACGGTGATTGCGGAGGCGGCGCGCCCATCATCGATGGCTTCGTGCGTCGAAGGAACGAGAAGGACATGTGGAACCGGACACCCCTGAAAGCGCCCGATTACGTCGGGCAGATCCGTGAAGACACGCAGCGCTGTCTGCGCGAGCTCCTCGACGACAACGCGAAGCTCCGCGCGCTCGTCGGCGATCTCGAGCGCGAGAACGCGCGCCTCCGCGACGCCGCCGTCGCGCCGGTCCAGGACGACCGACACGTCGACGTGCGACAGATCCGGCTCTTCAAAATCGAGGCAGAAGGCAGGCGCCTCGCGGAGCGCAGCGCTGCCGTCGCGAAGCAGACCGCCGACTTGGCCAACCTGCACATCGCGCTCCGTCGCCTCCATGCGACGCTCGAGCGCGAGCGGGTCGTCACGGCCATTCACGAGATCGTGACGCATCTCCTCGGCTGCGAGGAGTTCGCCCTCTTCGACGTCTCGCCGAACGGCTCGCTCTCGCCGGCGTCGTCGTGCGGCGTCGATCCGCACTACCTCCAGCAGCTCTGCGTGGAGGACGGCATCGTCGGCGACGTCGTGCTCCACGGCGAAACATTCCTCAACGAGGCTGTCCCCCGAACCCTCGGCCCGGGCGGCGAGCTGCCGATCACGGCCTGCGTCCCGATGAGGATCGAGAGCACCTTCCTCGGCGTGCTCGTGCTGTTCCGGATGCGCGCCCAGAAGACATCCATCGAGCCCATCGATCGCGAGATCCTCGATCTGCTCGCGACGCACGCCACGTCGGCGCTGTATGCGACCCGTTGCTACGCGAAGGAGATGCCGACGCGGCGCCCTCGCGCATGCGTGTCCTGAGAGGCGCCCGCGCGCAGTGACGCCGGCGCACGAAGCCTTGCTCGGTCACCGTGAGAATCGTGTCCTTCGCGGCCCCGCCTCGGCGATCGGGCCGAGGCCGTAGGGAGCAGGAAAAAAATCGTCGACCGCCTGAAATAACGGCGGAGCTCCGACGAATGGTGCGCAGGAAGGCGGGCGGGCGGACAACACAGGGTCCTTCTCTCGCCCGCCTTCCTTTCCGCAAGTCGATGCGGCCTCGGCAGGTGGGGCCTCGCAAGGCCACTCATCGAAACGCATCCATATCGACCCGCACGGCTGCGTCGTGCGGGCGAGCGCGCGCTCAACCTGCGGTGGGTGCAGGCATCAAGGCATGGGGCGGCCGCCAGCCGGGTTGCTCGGCGATCCGTGCGAGCCATTGCTCGATGAAGGGCCATGCAGCACGGGCTGCATGCGTCCCCCCGGGTCAATCACGGCGTCACGCCGATGGCCCCCACGAGGGTCTCGATCTCCGAGCCGAGCGAGAACAAACCGATGTCGGTGATGTCGCCGTTTTGCTCGAACCGCACCTGCCGCACGCCCTCGTTCTCGGCGACCCACACGCGCCCGCGCAGCGCGCCGCGATCGACGAGGACCGCATTGGCCGGGAGCTGCGGTTTCTTGCCGACATAGGTGACCTGGCCTTTCACGGTGAAGGGCGCAGTGGTGTTGCCGGGATCGTAGCCGAGCGCGAAGAACGCGTTGCCGTATCCGGAGACGACCAGCGCGGCGTTGTCGAAGGGGCTCGTGACGATGGAGACGGGATCTTCGATCGGGCTCAGCGTCTGTGCGGCCGTGAGCGAAGCACCGCTGACGCCGACGACGGCGACGCGGTTCGGCACGGAGGCGAACTCGCTGTTGTCGCCGATGAGCACGAAGCGATCGTCGTGGGTGCGCGCGATGGCCGAGATGATGGCCTCGTCGTCGGCGAACGCGGGCGCGCCGGCGAGCAATGTGGGCGCGGCGCCGCCGAGATCGAGCAGGTGCGCGTTGTCGCCGGCCTTCGAGGTGAGGACGTCGGTCGCCGCGAGCACGGCGTGATTCGGTGTCTGGCCGAGGCGCACCATGCCGCGGGCGAGCTTCGACGGAGCCACGGAGCCGAGATCGGTGAGCGTGCCGTCGCACCCGATGGAGATGCGGTAGAGGCCGCCACCGTTGTTGCGCCAGTTCTCGTCGAGCACGAAGGCGCCGTCGCCCGAAGGATCGATGATGACCGTGCCCGCATAGAACGAGCCCTTGAAGCTCGCGTGCACGACCGTGGGCTCGCCGCTCGTTTCGAAGCGGAAGACGCCGAGCGTGCCATCGTCGTGCACGGCGATGCCGACCTTGCCGTCGGGGGTGAAGGCGACTTCACCCCAGAAGGCGCGGCCCATTTCGAAGGTCGTGCCTGTCTTCGTGAGCGTGCCGGCGGCATCGAGATCGAGCACCTCCCACACCTTGGAGGCGTTGGCGTCGGCGTCGTAGGGATGGCCGACGACGAGCTTGCGCGGGCCGTCGGCGGGCCCGGGCGCGCGCGCGCAGCCGCCGGATCCACCCGTTCCGCTGCTGCTCGAGCTGGTGGTGCTGCTGGTCGTGTCGCCGCCGGCACCACCGGTGCCGCTCGACGACGACGACGATGCCGACGTCGAGGACGAGGTCGTGTCGGTGTGGGTCTCCCCTCCCCCGCCGCAACCGGGCGCGAGAGCGATGAAGATCGACGGGGCGAGCGTGGCGAAGATCGATGCGCGCGAAAGCACGGGGCGACGTTAGTGCGACGACGGGGCGACGAACAAGGGCCAGCGCGATGTCCGGGCACACGCGGAAGCGGTCGCCGACCGCAGCGCCCCGCGTAGCCTGATCCCCGCCGACGAGACGGATCGCGTAGCGTCGTTCGCTCGCCAAACGACGTGTGTCCCCGATCCATGCATGCATCGCGGGCCGCCGACCGCCGGCACATGCGTTGCGTCAACGATGAGACTCATGACCCGAACATCGGGCGCTGCAGCCCTCTTCGCAGCTCTGTCGCTCCTCACGTGCACCGGCTGCACGTTCCATCGCGAGCTGACCCCGTGGCTCAGGACCTCGCGCCACATCCCCTTCCGCATCCTCGCCGAATCGGGAAGCCACGGTCCCTACGACACCACGCGCGCCGAGCGAAAGGTGGGCGACACATGGGTCGAGATCCTCGATGCGGGCGACCAAGGCTTCGGCTTCGCAGGCGGCACCCGCGCCGTGCTCGACGGCACGCTCTATCGAGCGAGCGGCCCGCTGCGCAACGTCCTCTGCAACGAGCACATCGGCCTGCGCGCATCGCCGAGCGGTGAGCTCGTGTGTGTCGAGATCGATCGCCGGCGCCCGAGCGATTACAGCCGCTCACCGGAGCACCTCCGCATCGTGTCGATGGACCGCGATGGCAACGTCCGAGCAGAGCGCCATGTCGTCCTCCCGGTCGTGATGGCGACCAAGCCCATCGAGGGGCCCGATGTCTCCACGCATTTCCTCGGCTTCGTGCCCGAAGGCCTCGTCTTCTCGGTGTTCGTGAGCCGCTCCGGGGAGAGCTTCGCGAGCGAGGCCGTCAAGCAGTGCACAGCCTATGTTCTGCACCCCGACGATCGCTGGACCCAGCTCGGGACCCTCTCTTTTCAGGTCATCGATCTTTGGAAGTGCAGATTCCCGAGGCCATGGAACGAGGCCAATGGATGGCACATCCAGATGGGAGACTATCCGCGCGACAGCAGCGGCGAGCCCGAGCCCTAGAGCACGGCGCGCCGCGCCGCGCTTCACGTGCCTAGTCGCGCCGGCGCGGGCAGCTCCAGGGCATAGGCCGCGTCGCGGATTTGCCGCATCGCGAGCTTCATCACGAGCTGACTCCCGGGCATGTACGGCATCAGCTTCATGCCGAGGCGGCGTGCCCGCACCTCGAACGACGACTGCGGGGCGAAGCCGGCACCGGCCTTCAGCGCGATGTCCTGGTTCCTGCGCACGAAGTCGCGCATCGTCGCGTCGTAGCGCTCGAAGGCACGCGCGGGGTCGCCGCAGCGCGCGAGCTCCGTCGCGAGCACGTAGGCGCCCACGAGCGCGAGGCTCGAGCCTTGGCCGTTCGTCGGCGACGGGCAATAGGCGGCGTCGCCGACGAGCGCGACGCGGCCTCTGTGGAACGCGTCCATCCGCACCTGGCACGTCAGATCGCAGTAGAAGTCGTCCGCGGTCCACATGGCCTCGACCAAGCGGGGAAACTCCCAGCCTGCGCCGGCATACGCATCGGCGACGAGCCGGCGCTGGGCCGCGACGTCGCGGTGATCGAATGCCGGCGGTGCCGTGAAGAACACGGCGAGCATCAGGGTGCGGTTCTGGTACGCGCTCTTGATGCTCGCGATGCGCCCGAGCCCCATGAAGAGGAGCTGCTCGCGATCGAGCCCGAGGTGGTTCGGCGCGGAGAACACGGCCATCGCGCTGCCCATCGGCCGCACGAACTCGGCCTCCGGCCCGAACGCGAGCGCCCGTGTGCGCGAGTGCACGCCGTCGGCGCCCACGACCGCGTCGAACGTCTCGGTGGCGCCGCTCGCGAACGTGACGGCCACGCCGTCCGCGCGCGGCTCGAGCGCGGCGATCGCGTCGCCGAAGCGGTAGCGAGCGTGCGCGCGAGTCTCCTCGTAGAGGACGCGCGCCAGATCGCCGCGGAGGATCTCGATGTCGCCCTCGTCGATGACGCCGAAGCCGCGAGGCATGCGCCCGAAGCGCCGGCCTCGCTCGTCGATCATCGCGTTGCTCAGGGTGTCGGCCTCGAACGGGCGGAGCGTGTCGCGGAGGCCCATGCGTTCGATGACGTCGAGCGCAGCGCCGCGGATGTCGACGCAGTAGCCGCCCTCGCGAAGCGCGGGGGCGCGCTCCACCACCGTGACGTCGATGCCGTAGCGACCCAGCCAGAAGCCGAGCGCCGGACCCGCGATGCTCGCGCCGGAGATCAGGATGTGCATGCGTGCGATGTACGCACGCAACGCAAGACTGTCGATGAAACGTGCCGGGTGTACTAGAACACCCAGCCATGAAACAGAACACTGCCTCGCAGCGCGTGGTCGCGGCGCTGCGCGCCCGCATCCGATCGGGCGCGCTCGCGCCGGGCGCGCCGGTGCCGTCGGCGAGGCAGATCGTGCGGGAGCACGGCGTGGCGCTCGCGACCGCCGCGAAGGTGCTCGCCACGCTGCGGCGCGAGCGCCTCGTCCGCGTCGTGCCGGGCGTGGGCACGATCGTGCGCGGGCCCGACGACGGGCCGGATCTGTCGCGCGAGCACATCGTAGAGACCGCGATCGCGATCGCCGACGACGAGGGCCTCGCGGCGCTGTCGATGCGCGGCGTCGCCGCCGAGATGGGGGTCGCGACCATGTCGCTCTACCGCCACGTGCCGTCCAAGGACGAGCTGCTGCTTTCGATGATCGACGCGGTGATGGCCGAACAGCCGCTCCCCGCGCGAGGCACGCGCGGGTGGCGATCGCGCCTCGAGGCCATCGCGCGCCTGCATTGGGAGAAGTACGCGCGGCACCCGTGGCTCTCGCATGCGCTCTCGCTGACGCGACCGCAGGCCTCGCCGAACGGCATGGTGCACACCGAGTGGGTGCTCGAGGCGCTGACCGAGCTCGGGTTGGATCCCGCCACGGCGCTGCGCACCGGCGTCGCGTTCATCGGCTACATCCGAGGCATGGCGATGAGCGTCGAGCCCGAGCGCCAAGCCGAGCAGGACACGGGGATGAACAGCGACGAGTGGATGAACGCGCACGAGGCCACGTTCGCGCCGCTGACCGCGCGCTTTCCCACGCTCGCGCGGCTCAGTCAGGGGCCCGACGTGGACATGGGGCTCGACGCGATCTTCGAGAGCGGCCTCTGCTGTTTCCTCGACGGCATCGAGCACGCCTTCGGCGACTGCCGAGGTGCGCATGTCGAAGGATCGACGGACGGCGGCGAGACGCGCAAACGCGCCCGCACGAGGCCGCGATGACGTGACCTGGCGTTCCGCGCCGGCGCGACACGGAGCGCGTGTCCAAGCTCCGCGCGATCGGCAGCTACCCCGCGCTCTGCGCCAACGCGGAGCGCAGCGCCTCGGGCGGCTGCGCGCCGTGGAGCCGCTGCGCGCCGAAGCGGAAGTGCGGCACGCCGTCGATCCCCTGCGCGCTCGCGGTCTGCGCGGTGCTGCGGACATCCGCAATCCGCGCCGCGTCGCTCACGGCCGCGCGGACCGCGTCGCCGTCGAGCCCGACGCGCGCCGCGATCGACGCCAGCGCGAGCTCGTCACCGATGTTGGCGCCTTCTTCGAAATAGGCGTGATGCAGAGCATCGAGGAGCGCGCGCTGCTTCTCGCGCGGCGCCCACCCGAGCAGCGCGTGCCCCTTCGCCGTCGCCGGCATGATCCGCACTTTCTCCCAGTCGAAGCGCACACCTGCCTTCGCGCCGGCCGCGGTCACGCGCGCGAACATCTGCTCCGACGGCGTGCCGTACTTGCGCTGCAACCGCGCCCGCAAGTCGACCCCCTCAGGCGGTGTCTCGGGCTCGAGCAGGTACGGCCGGAGCACGACCTCCACCGCCGAGCCCGACCAGCCATCGATGGCGACCCCGAGGTTGTGCAGCCCGATACGGCACCACGGGCACACGAGATCATGAAAGACCTCGACGCGAATCGGCGCAGTCGCCGTGGCGACGCTCGACGCGGACGGCGCAGGAGCGGTGGTATCGACACGACCACACCCGACGACGAGGGGCGCGGCAGCGAGCGAGAGAAACGTGCGGCGGTCCATGCTCACGGTCACTCCGGCGTAGCACGGAAGCTACGTGCACGGAACGTGGGCAACGGGCTCGCCGACGCACCGCCTTAGCCGCATGACGACCGCTGTCAGCGCTTGGCGCCGGCCTTCTTCTGGAATGCCTTGCCCGTCCAGCGGTAGGCCTCGATGCGCGCGATGGGCCCGATGGGATAGGCGAGCACGCGAACGTCGCGGCGGCCGCCCACGAGCGGACCGAGCTCGACCTGATAGCCTTCGATGTACCCCGCGAACGCGAAGCAGCTCCCGCGCCGGACGAAGTAGAGGTGACTCCAGAAGTCGACGCTCGTGTACCCGAGCACGAGATCGTCGACGCCGTCGCCGTCGATGTCGGTCGGGCCCCAGTGGCCGGAGCCGCTCGAGCCGATGCCGAACGGTTCCTCCTTGTTCGGCGCCTCGCGCTCGAGATCGCCGATGCCGACGCTGCCCTTCGATCGATCCTCGACGTCCTTCGGATACTTCCCCAGCAGGGCCGCGACGCTCGCGCGATCATCGGCGCACACGTCGAGCTCGCGGAGGGGCGGAGCTTCGCGCGCATTCTCGGGCGACGGCTCGGAGGACGGCGACGGCGCGACGGCGCTCGGCGATGACGTCACCGTCTGAGCCGCGGGAGGAGGCGCCACGGTCAGCGTGACGGGCCCGTGCGCCGCGCGCGGCTCGGGCGCGCATCCGATCAAGAGCAGCGACATCACGAGCGATCGATGGGTCACGTCGAAACGATATCAACGGGAGCGCCGAATGGCGCATCCAACGCTCGTCCCGAGACCCCGGCTTCGACGATCACGGCCACGCCTTGCGGAGGACGGCGGCAAGCTCCTTCAAAGCCCGCACCATGGGTGAGCTCGGCCGCCACGCCAGCGCCACCGTGCGGCTCGGCTGCGGCGCCGCGAAGGGCCGGATCGCGAGCTGGCCGCGGCGGTTCTCGATCGGCACCGACAGCGCCGGCAGCAGCGTCACCCCCGCGCCGCCCGACACCATCTGCGCCAGCGTCGACAGGCTCGTGGCGCGGAAGCTCGCCTCGTTGGCGCGGGCGTTCGCGCAGTACGAGAGCGCTTGCCCAGCCAAGCAGTGACCATCGTCGAGCAACAGCACCGTCTCGCCCTCGAGATCCGCCGCGGTGATGCGGCGCCGCTTCGAAAGCGGATGGCTCTTCGGCGCGGCGAGGACGAAAGGGTCGGCGGCGATCACCGCGTGCGCGAGGTCCCCGAGATCGGCCTCGAGCGCAAGCACCGCGGCGTCGAGCCTGCCCGCCGCGAGATCCTCCACCAGCACCTCCGTCTTCTCTTCGCGAAAGAGAGGCCGCAGCTTGGGAAAGCGGGCCATCACCGCCGGCACTGCCTCGGGCAATAGATACGGCGCGATGGTCGGGATGATCCCGATGCGCAGCGGGCCCGCGAGCGGATCACCGAAGCGCACCGCGGCTTCGACGAGAGCCTCCGCCTCGCGAAGGACGCGGCGCGCGTGCGCCACGAGATCGGCCCCCGCCGCGGTGACGAGGACGCGGCGCCGGTCGCGCTCGAAGAGCTTCACCCCGAGCGTCTCTTCCAGCTCGCGCACCTGGGCGCTCAGCGAGGGCTGGGAGACGTGGCAGACCTCCGCCGCCTTGCGAAAGCCGAGCGTGTCGGCGACGGCGACGACGTATTGGAGCTTCTGGAGCGAGAGATCCTGGATGCGGGGCACGGGCTTCGCCTCCGGTCGACTGATAGCCTCACGCTATCACTTGCATAGCGACGATGTCTTGGATCGAAACCGGGAGAGGCTCCACAACCCTCCTCGTCGCGGCGGTCCGACGGAGGCGCCCCGACGGAGGAGAACATCGATGAGCACCAAGCATGCGAGCCCCACGTTGACGACCGAGGCGGGCGCCCCCGTACCGCAGAACCAGCACGCACAGACGGCCGGCCCGACGGGGCCCGTGCTCCTCCAGGATGTCCACCTTCTCGAGAAGCTCGCGCGCTTCAACCGCGAGCGCATTCCGGAGCGCGTCGTCCACGCCGTCGGCGCGGGCGCGCACGGAACCTTCGAGGTCACGAACCCCGAGGTCTCGCGCTACACGCGCATGAAGATGTTCGCCGAGCGGGGGAAGCGGACCGAGGTCTTCGTCCGCTTCTCGACCGTCGCCGGCTCGAAGGGCGCGGCCGACGCGGCCCGTGATCCGCGCGGCTTCGCGATCAAGTTCTACACGGAGGACGGCAACTGGGATCTCGTCGGCAACAACACGCCGACCTTCTTCCTGCGCGACGGGATCAAGTTCCCCGACTTCATCCACTCGCAGAAGTACGACCCGTACACGAACCGCCAAGAGCCCGACAACATCTGGGACTTCTTCTCGCGCTCCCCCGAGGCCACGCACCAGTTCACCTGGCTGTTCGGCGATCGCGGCATCCCCGCCTCGCTGCGCCACATGGATGGCTTCGGATCACACACGTTCCAGTGGGTGAACGCGCGCGGCGAGCGCGTATGGGTCAAGTTTCACTTCAAGACCAACCAGGGCATCGAGAACCTCACCAGCGAAGAGGCCGCGGTGATCGCGGGCCGCGATCCGCAGCATCACCTGCACGATCTCTACAAGGCGATCGAGCGGGGCGATCACCCTTCGTGGACGCTGAAGGTGCAAATCATGACCGAGGCGCAGGCGGCAACGTACCGCTTCAATCCATTCGATCTCACCAAGGTGTGGTCGCAGAAGGACTTTCCGCTGATCGAGATCGGCCGCCTCGTCCTCGATCGCACGCCGCAGAATTTCTTCGCCGCCACCGAGCAGTCCGCGTTCGATCCGGGCCACTTCGTGCCGGGGATCGGGCCTTCGCCCGACCGCATGCTGCAGGCACGCCTCTTCGCCTACGGCGACGCGGCCCGCTACCGCCTCGGCATCAACCACACCCAGCTCCCCATCAACACGCCGCACGCGGTCCCCGGCGGCGCGCGCAACTACGGTCGCGACGGTTACATGGCCGGCGGTGACAACGGCGGCGCGTCGAAGAACTACGAGCCCAACTCGTACGACGGCCCGGTGCAGACGGACGAGCCGCTCTACGAGGGCTACGACATCGCAGGCCGCACCGGCGCGTACGTCGAGCGCCCGCGCGCGGAGGACGACGACTTCGTCCAGGCCGGCGATCTCTATCGCCTCATGCCCGAAGATGCGCGGGCGCGTCTCGTCGAGAACATCGCCGGCAGCCTCTCGCAGGTGCGCCGCGAGGACGTGATCGCCCGCTCGATCGAGCACTTCCGCCGGGCCGATGCCGGGCTCGGAGTGCGCCTCTCGGAGGCCGTCCACCTGCGCCGCGCTCCACGCTGAAGAGGTGATCGAGAAAGCCGCTGTCGCCGCGCGTCGTCCGTCGGCCCGCGCGGCGCTTTCTCGGTCACATCCCGAGCCCGACTGCTGCCCTGTTTCGCTGTACCGCCGATGCCGAAGAGGATCCGATGAACATCGATACACCTGCTCCCCTTGCTCTCAACGACGATGACGCCGAGGTGCTCGCGCTCGTCCAGCGCGCCTTCCAGCACGCCCGCGCCGGCGAGGCCGCTCCGCTCGCGGCCCTCGTCGATGCCGGCGTGCCGGTCGATCTGCGGAACGAGCGCGGCGACTCCCTGCTGATGCTCGCAGCCTATCACGGTCATGGCGAAGCGGTCCGAGTGCTCCTCGCGCGCGGCGCCGCGATGGACCGTCCCAACGACCGGGGGCAGACCCCGCTGGCGGGAGCGGCGTTCAAGGGCGATCTCGCGATGATTGCGATCCTCCTCGACGGCGGCGCCGCGATCGACGGCCATGGCGGCGACGGGAAGACCGCGCTGATGTTCGCGGCGATGTTCGATCGCGTCGAGGTCATCGATCTCCTCCTCGCGCGCGGCGCCTCGCTCGATCGCGCCGACACGAGCGGCGTGACCGCCCTCGCGCTGGCGCAGCATATGAACGCTCAGCGAGCGATCGCTCGGCTCACGAGCTAGAAATCGCCAGCCCTCCCGCACGCTCGGTGCTCGAGGGCTCACGCGGAAGGCAGGCTCGAAGAGCCCGGCCTTCGCGCCTTCCGATGCGTTCCTCAGCGGCGCTGAGCGTTCCGCATCCGCTCGCGCAGCGAATCGAAATGCGCGGCGGGTGGAGGCGCGAACCCATCTGCGTTCAAGAGCTGCCCCAGCGCCTCGGAGGCCTTGGCGGGCAGCGCTGCAATCGCCGCGACGAGGGCCTCTCGCAGCTCCTCAGGGAGCGCTTTGGCGAGCACGATCGCGTCGGACGGGATGGGGCCGGCGGTCGCGAGCACGAAGGCTGCGTTGATGCCGGCGCCGGCCTCGAGCCAGCCGGCGCTGAGCGGACGGCCCGAGTTTGGATCGAGCAGCGCGTAGGTCGCGCCGACGTCGGCCTCGCCGTCGAGCACCGCGCATGCGACGCGCGCATGCGTGCCGAGGAAGCTCTCGCGACCGAAGAGCGTGACGGGATCGAGGCCCTGCGCGACGATCTCGTGCCGCGGGAACAGGTAACCGGCGGAGCTCGACGCATCGACCCACACCGCATGCGTGCCCTTCAGATCCGCGAGCGTCTCGATGGGCGACGCGTGTCGCGTGAAGAGCACCGCGTGATACCCGGCCTGCCCGCCGCGCGTGCAGCAGAGCGCGATCGAGGCATGGCCCGCATCCTCGAGGGCAGCGGCCACGAGCGGCGGCGCCCATGCGATCTGCGCGCCGCCGGCACGCACCTCCTGTTCGAGCGCGCCGTAGTTGGGAAGCACGCGCCCGCGGACCGAGCAGGCGAGCGCGTCCCCGAGCGCGCGACACATGTCGTCGAGCAGACGCCCTGCATCGGGGAGCCCCGACACGACGGCGAAGGTGAGCGTCCTCGAATCGTTCACGCCGCTCTCGTGCTGCGTCGGCATGATTGGAAACGTATCCAAGCCCATTGCCACGCGGAACAGAGAACGGATCGCCCACCGAGAGGCCACCGCCGCGACGACGGCGCGTCACCGATCCGTTGCAGAGCGCCCCTCGCGCCGGTGATCTGCGGCCGGGCCTTCGTCGGCAAGCGCGGCCAATTACGGCGCGCCATCGTCATCGTGAACATCGACACCGATACTGGAACAATCACGCACGACGCCTCGTTCTCCGGCGACAGGTGCCGACACCACCTCTCCGAACGATGTCGGCAATCTGCGCGGGCCACGTGCCGAGGAGCCGCGGGGTCAGACCTTGATGACGTACGTATTGGCGATCTTGTCGTGCCAGCCCTGCTTCTCGGCGTCGAAGGCGATCCAGATGAATCCGATGCAGAGCACGACGAACGAGACGATGTAACCGAGGTAGCGGGAGATCGCGGCGCCGATGCGGACGGGGCCACCATCGGTGCTGACGACCTGGAGCCGGAGCAGCTTCTGGCCGATGGTCTGTCCGGTCCTGGTCCAGAAGAAGACGTAATAGGCCGCCGAGATGAGCGTGCCGACGATGGCGCCCGCGGTCCCGTCGACGCCTGTGCCGATGATGGCACCGATGGCGAGGAGCAGAATGTCATCGATGACCCAGGCCACGAATCGGATCCAGAAGCCGGCTTTGGGCGCCGTCACCACACCAGCAGGAGAGACGGGATAATCGAGCCCATGGCCTCTCGACTGGAGCTCATCTTCCCAAGCTTCCGTCGGGCTCGTCGGGTCGAAACCTGCGGTGTCGCGCCGGCCCGGCTCGAACACCTCGGACGAGCTCGGGGACGAGCGCTCCCCCCGACGGGATGGCCCATGAATCCATCGATCCCACGGGCGCAGACGATGCCCCGCGGGGTCCGGCTCGTCGCTCGTGCGCCGAAGTAGCGGCATGGCTCGCCTCCTTCCTCTGCAAACAGGATGTTCGAACCCGCGCCAAGCCTATGTGCGGAGAACAGGGCGTCAAGGAACCGCCCAGACTCCCTGTCTGCATGCGTTTTACCACTGACGACCATTCCTCTCGAATCCAGAGCTTCGAGGCACCACTCCAGATCTCCGAGCGAGCGATCCGTAGTGCCCCAACCATCCCGCGCATGCGACGCAAACGTTCGCCGCGCTCGGCGTGACAGCGTCGCCACACCTCGGAGGGCCGGAGAGCGCCGACATCCGCGCGGTGCGAGCGTGGTACGCGCGCTGCTTCTCCGGCGTGCGACACCCCGACCCCGGAGGTACCGACGATGCGCTCTCTCTTTGCTTCCTTTGCCATCCTCACGATCAGCCTCGCTGCCGCCTGCAACGGCAACGGCGGGTGCCCGCTCCTCCCCACCGACAGCGAGGTCACCGTCACGCCCACCACCGACTGCCTGTCTTTGCACATCGAAGGATCCGAGGACGGCGAGTCCGGCCGCTGCGTCGATGGCCTCTCCGTGGTGGGCACCAACAACTGCCAGGCTCCACTCGTCCTCACGCCGCCCATCGCCGACGCCGACGTCGGCCCGGTGACGTTTGCTCCCGGCGCCGCCGTGTCCTTCGAGGTCGACACGAGCCAAGGCACGGCCGCCGATGGGCAGGTGATCTGGAGCATCCCGGCCACGCTGGGAAATGCGAGCGTGACGATCCGCGTGGTTGGACAGGGAAGCTGAAGTGATCACGATGCGGGCGGCCTCATAAGCTCGGGCCGCCCGCATCATCGACCACGAGCTCACACGATGGATGGCGCGAGTGCTTGCCGGCCAAACGGGGCCCCTGTCATCCTCCGCATGCGATCGCTTCCTGCAGACAGATCGTGTCGTTCTCGAGCTGATGGGTTGGAGAAATCGCAATTCGTGTATCCCGAATTGGGATGATCGCCAAAGGCCATTCGCGGTGGCCGAGCACTGGTATGTGAATGGGTATCGCGTTCCGGCGGCTCGTTCCCGCGACCACGAGACGCCGGCGAGGGGCGAGGCTCGTCACCAACTTCCGTCCTGCCCCAGGCGATCCAGCGTCGCCGGGCTCCGGCGTGGCACATCCCGGCGCAAGAGGTCGGCGCGCGGATGCGAGACCACGCGGCGCGGTGGTGCGTGCTCGCGGGCCGTGATACCCCCGCGACATGCTTACTTGGAAGGGCCCCGCCACGGCGGCGGGGCCGGTCGCTTTGCGTGCGCTGCGCACGCGTCGGTTGCTCCTGGCCGTCCCCGTGCTCCTCTTCGTGCTCGCCGCGACGCACGTCTGGGTGACGGAGGACGCGTTCATCGACTTTCGTGTCGTCCAACACGTGCTCGCCGGCCACGGCCCCGTCTTCAACGTGGGAGAGCGCGTCGAGGCGTACACCAATCCGCTTTGGGTCGCGATCCTGACCCTCCTCGCCGCGCCCCTCTACCCCATCCTGCACGAGCGCGTGCCGATCGAGGTGACCTCCGTGGTGCTCGGTCTCGCGAGCACCATCGCCGGCGTGGTGCTGGCGCAGCAAGGGGCGCTGCAGCTCGCGCGCGCACGAGGGCAGCGCGGGCTCCCGCTGCCGCTCGGTGCGCTGGCCATCGCCGCGGTGCCGCCGGTGTGGAGCTTCGCGACCGCGGGGCTCGAGGTGGGGCTCTCCATGGGCTGGCTCGGGCTCTGCTTCCGCGGCCTCGTGCGCTACCCGCGCGAAGGGCGGCGCTGGCTCCCGATCGTCGTGGGCCTCGGGCCGCTCATCCGGCCCGATCTCGGGCTGTACAGCGTGGGCTTCGTGGCGGTGCTGCTCCTGCTCCGTCGCGAAGCGCGCTTTCGTACCGTCGTCGCGGCCGCCGCGCTCCCCGTCACCTACCAGATCTTCCGCATGGGGTACTTCGCGGCGCTGGTGCCGAGCACCGCCATCGCCAAGGAGGCGTCGCTGGCCCGCTGGGATCAAGGGTTCCACTACTTGATCGACTTCGCGCGGCCGTACCACCTGGGCATCCCCTTCGCCGTGGCCATGTTCCTCCTGATCATGGGTGCGCGGGCGGCCCTCCGCCGGACCGGGCGTCGCCGGGCGCGAATCCTCGCGGTGATGATCGTGCCGGTCGTGTGCGCGCTCCTGCAGGCTGCGTACGTCACGCGTGTGGGCGGCGATTTCATGCATGGCCGCATGCTCGTGCCTGCGTGGTTCGCGCTGCTCATGCCGATCGCGGTGGTCCCGTGGACGCGCGGGCCGACGCGCGTCGCGCTGGTCCTCCTGCCTTGGGCGTTGCTCTGCATGGCCGTGCTGCGCGTGCCGTACATCGGCAAAGGCAAGGACGGGATCGGGCCTCACGGCATCGCCGACGAGCGCTACTACTACACGGATCGCATCGGCATCTTCGCCACGGTCACGCTCGGCACCTACGGCGGGTATGGCTGGGCAACCGAGGGCTATCGCCTCCGCGACATGGCCAAGCAGAAGCGGGTCCTCGTGATACCCAAGCCCGGGGGGCGACGCGATGAGATGCAGGAGCTCCCGCTGGCGTCGTGGGTGCCGGTGAACGTCGTGTCCGCGCGCGGGCACGTGGGCATCCTCGGGTATGCGGCGGGGCTCGGCGTGCATCCTCTCGATCGGCTCGGCCTCGGCAATGCGATCGCCGCGCACGTCACGCTGGAGCGCCGCGGGCGCCCAGGCCACGAGAAATGGATGGATCCCGTCTGGGCCATCGCCCACTTCACCGACGTCCCGGCGACCTCCAAGACGCCGGCCGACACCAAGATTGCCGACGCCCGGGCCGCGCTGCGCTGTGGGGATCTCGGCGCGCTCGTCGAGGCCACGACCGCGCGCCTCACGCCGGCGCGCTTCGTGCGCAACATCATGTTGGCGCCGCGGCTCACGCGCTTCCGCTTCCCCGGTGATCCCACCGCCGCGCGCGCTGCGCTCTGCGGCGCCGCGCGCTGAACGACGACGCCTCGTCCTCCATCACGTTCACGAACACCTTTGCGTATCGACGCGCTCGGCCCATGCGGTCGATACGCAGCGTGCTCGTTCCATCTCCACGATCGACATGCAGACGTGCTCGTCGACCGCGTGCATACGCGACGAAACGGCTTCGATTCGAAACATCACCGGCGCTGAGCACGGTTGGGAGCAGCCTTCGCGCGGCTTGCATCGGCGCGATCGGCGAGCGCTTCCGGCGCGCCGCGGACGGCGAAGCGCCGCCGGTACTCGCCGGGCGTGAGGCCGGTGCGGAGCTTGAACAGGCGGCGAAATGAGCTGGGATCGGTGGCGCCGGCGCGTGTCGTGATCTGATCCATCCCGAGGTCGGTGGTCTCGAGGAGGCGCTTCGCGACCTCGACGCGCAGGGCTTGGAGGTAGCCGCGCGGCGTGTCGCCGGTCGCCTTCTGGAAGCGACGGAGCAGCGTGCGCTCGCCGAGGCCGGCCGCGCGGGCGAGGCCGCGCATGGTGATCTTCTCGCTGCCGGTCCGCGCTTCGAGCCACTCTTGCGCGCGCAGCACTGCGACGTCACCGTGCCCCTTGCGGCCCTGGAAGACTTCGTAGGGACGCTGGGTGCGCCGGTTGGGATCGATGAGGAGCAGGCGCGCGGTCATCGCCGCCGTCTCCGGCGAGGCGAAGCGCGCGACGAGGTGGAGCGCGAGATCGAGGTAGGCAGTGACGCCGCCGGCGCAGACGTAGTCGCCGCCGTCGATGAGCATTTGATCGGGCTTGAGCGGCACGCTCGGAAAGCGCTCGCGGAATCGCTCGGCGAGCCGCCAGTGCGTCGTCGCGGGGCGCGCGCCGAGCACGCCGCAGCCGGCGAGGAGGAAAGAGCCGGCGCAAACCGCGCCAAGGCATGCGCCCTGCCGGTGACATGCCGAGAGCCACTCGATGAGCTCGACGCGAGCGAGGATCGCATCCGGCTCCTCCGAGGCCGCGGGCACCACGACCACGTCCCACGGGCCCGATCCTTCGAGGGCCTGCTGCGGCAACAGCGCGAGCCCTTGGAAGCTCCGCACGGGGGAGCCGCCGGGCGCCACGAGCACGGTCTCGCAGAACGGCCCGGCCCCAGGATGGAGCACGCTCCACGATTGGTTGCCGACCGCCAGCACGTCCAACGGGCCGGTCACGCTCGAGGCGATGCAACCGTCATAAGCGAGCACCGCGATCCGAATCACCGATCCTCCTCGAACACTCCGTCGGGCCTCGCGGCGCGCAGGCCGACTCTACACGACGCGACATGGATTGGCGGATCCGGCCTGCATCTTGTCGGTTCCGCCAATCGCGCAAAAACGCGCTCCTGCCTACGTTCCGGCGCGTCGAGGGGGAACGAGGAGCAAGCCATGAACGATCGATCGACCGAGGCGAGCGCGACGGACACGAAGAGCACGACGCAGGATCAGCGGACGGCCCTGCTGCTGATCGACATCCAGGAGGACTACTTCCCCGGCGGCAAGATGGAGCTCGCTGGGGCCGAGGCCGCCGCGCGCAATGCGGCGCGAGCGCTGGCGCTCTTCCGCGCGCGCCGAGAGCCGGTGATCCACGTCCGCCATGCGTCCACGCATCCGGGCGCGACCTTCCTGTTGCCCGGGACCGCAGGGGCCGAGATCTCGCCCATCGTGGCGCCGGCCGCGGGCGAGACGGTGGTGGAGAAGCACTTCCCGAGCAGCTTCCGCGGGACGTCGCTCGAAGCACGTTTGCGGGAGGCGGGCATCGAGCAGCTCGTCATCGCCGGGGACATGAGCTCGATGTGCATCGACGCGACCGTGCGGGCCGCGGTCGATCTCGGGTTCGCGTGCACCGTGCTCCACGACGCCTGCGCCGCGCCCGCGCTGCCCTTCGGCGAGCGGATCGTCGCCGCCGCCGACGTTCACGGCGCGTTCATGGCCGCGCTCGGCCTGGCCTACGCGCGCGTGATCGCGACCGACACGCTGATCGCCGAGGCCGCCGCGCCCGCGTGATCCCGCGCACGCGGAGAGCGCCTGCCAACGCTGCTCGGCCGCACCTCCTGCGAGGCCGAGCAGCGCGTGCGCGCCATCATGAACGACTGTGAGGGATTCGAGACGACGTGCGCTGCGGTGCACGCTTCGAGCTTCAGGGCAGCGTCGCGGCGATGTCGGCATCCAGGACGAGGAAGCCGCTCCGGTACGCGACCTTTCCATTCATCCCGGTCGTGAGCTCGAGACCGGAGAGGCTCGGCGCCACGCTCGCGATCGCATCGAGCGGAGGAATGGGCAGCTCGATCGCAAGCGCGCTCTCGATACCGCCTTGGAGCTTGGGCCAGAGCACTTCCAGGAACAACGACCTCAGGAAATCCGGCGTGTACAACGTCGTGCCCAGAGGCTCGTCGATGATCCAAACGGTCACCGAGGGCGTGGGGGAGAGCTTCAGGCTGAGCGTGTCGTTCGCGAGGCCGATGTCGAGCCCAGCCTCGACGAGCACACCCAAGCGGCCATTGTTCGCATCCCCGTTCGGGATCACTTCGAGCTCGCCGAGCGAGACCACGAGATCGGCTCCCTCGCCTTTCCTCGGCAGCCGCACGATCGGCGGGAGCTTGCCCGAGACTTGCAGCGGAACGGAGCTCGAAACGGGCACCTCGAGGAGGCCCGAGTTCCACAGGTTGTGGAGCAAGCCGTTCAGAACGAGCAGCCGAATGCTGAGCTGAGAACGAGGAGCGTCGAAGAGCGGATCGGCCTCGCTCGTATCGATCAGCGCGACACCGCGCGACTCCGGATGCGCCGGCGCGGCGTGATCGGTCTTGATGTCGAGGGACAGCCCCGCGCGCATCGAGTCAAGCGACGCGGTGTCCACTTGGGTCAGGTGACCGTCGAGGGTGATCGCCACCTTCGCGAGCGGGGGCGCGTCGAGGCTCACGGTCTTGTTCGCGAGCGCGGTATCCAGGCTCTGAAACACGCTCTCGAGCGCGTCGGGCACCGTGCTCTCGAGCGTGCCCGCGAGCGCGTCGTGCAAGAGCCCCTCGACCGTCGCCCGCAGGAAGCCCGATCCGAGCGCGAAGACCGCGTTGGCTTGCGGATCGTTGAACGCTCCCGTCGCGGTCTCGAGCGCCACGTCGAAGTTGCTCACCGTCACGACGACGGGATCCGTCGGCGAAGCCTTGGTGATCGACGCGTGCGCATATGCGGACACCGATGCGTCGACGCCGCCGTCGAGGCTCAGCGTCGTGTCCAGGACCTCGAGCGAGCCCGCGGTGCCCAGCGACAGCGCGCCGACGCGAACGAACAGATCCAGACCATCGTCGACGAGCGACATCTCGACGGTGACGTCGTCGAGCTCGACGGACGTCGCCTGCAGCGTGGCGGCGCTGCTGTTCAGGATCGGGTTGGGGATCTGCTGGAGGAGGTCCATCCCGGCGACGACCCGCGTCACGATGTCCGCCATGTCCCGCATCACGACGGGGTGCGGCGCATCGAGGGCCACGGGCGTGCCATCGTCGAAGAAGCGTTGACCGAGCCGGAGGACGAGCGCGTCCGGCACCGACAACGACGGCGCCCCCGTAGCGTCGACGGCCGGCGCGTACGCGGCCCCGAAGGCCACGTCGAGCTCGCGTCGCACCTCGGTGTTCTCACCATCGCTGGCCGACACGATCAGGTGGTTCACGCCGAACGCTGCGGGGACGTCGGTCGTGAACGAGCCGTCGCTCCCGACGTCCACCGAGACACCGTCGACGAAGACGTGCGCCGCTTTCGACGACGTGACCTTTCCTTCGACGGTGAAGGTCGACGTCCCATCCCCACCGAGCTCCGCGCCGGGCGCGGGCTTGGTCAACACGAGCACGGGCGGCTCGGGCGCGACCTGGATGATCGCCTGTCCGCAAACCTGTTTGCCGTTGCTCTTGTCGACCGCGCAGGCCTCGAACGTGAGCGGGCCGGGCTTCTCGAGCGTGAACGTGCTCGCCTCGTCCACGGCCTGGGCCGCGTCTTCGGGATCGAGCTTCCACGTGATCTTCGCGTCCGGGAGCGGTTTGCCCGCGGAGTCGGTGACGGTCGCGGCGACGGCCACGTCGCTCGCCAGCGGGTAGAACGGGAGCTTCGGAGAGACGTCCACCGAGACGACCAGCGACGAAGGCGTCTCTTGGGGAGGCTTCCCTCCCGAAGAATCATCGGGCGACGAGCTCCCGCATCCGATGGCGAAGGTGAGGCCGGAGAGGAGGAGAAAGAGCGCCGTTTTCACTTCACCCCCAATTGGCCACGAAGGACGAAGTCACGCGCATCGAATCCGAGCGACATGTTCACGAGGCCGAGATCGCCGGGGCCCACGCCGTAGGGCTGGAGGCTCGCCGGCAAGTGGAACGAGGGGATCGGCAGCGCGGGGAGCGCGTTGTTCAACGACTGGTTGACGAGGTTCTGCACGATCTTCTGGAGCAGGGACGAGAGCACCTGATTGGTCTGTGCATCGAGCGCCACGTTCCCCGACGAGAAGTGGAGCTCGGTGATGACGAGGTTCCCGAAGTGCAGATCGTTGCCGACCAGCGTGGGCGTCGCCGTGGCGCGCGCCCCCAGCTCGACTTGAAGCGGCGGGAGCGGGTTGCCCCCGGGATCGGTGCCTCCGAACAGACCGGGATACGCGACCGAGAGCTCGAGGGCGCCGAGCGAGAGCTCGACCGCGCTGCCCTTGATCTCCGCGACGGGCGGGAGCTGCGTGGTGATCTTGGCGCTCGCCGTCGCCGGCAACCCGGCTCCGAGCTTGTCGCCGCTCAACGTCGCGTTGAACATCCCGCCGCGCCAGAGCGCGTGCAGCGCCTGGTTGATGACGCCCACGTGCACCGCCACGGCCGCGGACTGCGGCGCGCTCACCGTGGGGTCGTCGAGGACGGTCCCCGTCGGGATCGCGATGCCGAGCGACGGAATCGCCTGCCCCGCGGGCGCCGTGAGCTTGCTCGAGATCCCCACCAGCATGCGCGACGCGGTGGTCGACAACGAGGAGAAGCCGAGGCCGAACGAGAGCGGGATGTTGCCCGATCCATCGAGCCGCGGGACGTTGAACGACGCCCCCAGCGTGGAGATGTCGAGCCCCGAGAGCACGCCGTCGATCATCGTGTTGAAGTTGTTGCTGAGGTAGCTCTGCACCTGGCTCTTCAGGGCGTTCTGCAACGGGCCCTGCGCGAGCGGCGTCACGACGTTGTTGATGATCCAGCCGTCGACGCCGCTGAACGCGGTGCTCACGGTGCCGACCGAGGTCGACAGCGTGTTCGGCCGCAGGCTCACGTGCGGCTTGCCGCCGGAGAGCTTCGTATCGAGCGTCATCGTCACGTCCAGATACGAGAAGGTGACCCACCCCGTCGTGTCGTACGGGACCGGACCGACGTCGCCGTGGACACGCAGGTTGATCGCCGCGTTCGGGATGCGCGCCTTCGCCGTGAGGCCGCCGTTCACCAGCGTGAGGCTCACCGTCTGCGGCCCGGGGAGGCTCACCCCCTTGTACTCGATACCGGAGCTGTACCAGCACACGCAGCCCAAGAAGGTGCAGCTCTGAGAGTCGCAGCCCGAGGCCTTCAGCGGGTTCGCCGCCTTGAGCCCCGTGTCGATCGTGCTCACGAGGCCGGCGCTGTTGGCGACGGCGTGGAGGATGTCGGCGAACGAGCCCAACGCGTTGTTGCGGTTTCCATCGTCGACGGCGGTCTGCGTGAGCTTGAGGTCGATGGTGTCGGCGTAGAGCTGCGTCTCCGGCGCCCACTGGTTCGCGACCAGGAAGGAGCACGTGCGCGTGCTCTCGGCGCCGTTCTTGTCCGTGGCCACGATCTCCGCGAAGTTGATACCGAACCGCGTCGTGATCGGCGCGGAGAACGTCTCGCCCGCGATCGACGCCGCCGTCCCGTTCACGGTGACGGTCACGCCTCCATTGGGGCTGTGGACGCTGCCGCCGAAGTTGACGCTCGAGCCCGGCGCCACGTTGAGCATGGCCCCATCGAGCGGGCTGTCGCAATCGATCGCGGGCCCGACGCCGCCGACCTCGATTTGGGTCGACGCAGTGAGCGGCTCTCCCGTCTTGGTGGGCGGAGCGACGGTCGCCGTGAGATCGTAGAAGCCGCCGGTGAGATACTGAAAGTGGTTGTTTCCGAGCGTCGAGCTCGCGCTCGGAGCGCTCGTATACGCCACGGGAGCGTTGATGATCGGGTTATCGTATTCGTCGGTCACGAGCGGCTTGACCGAGACGACCGAGCCCACGGGGTAGAGCGCCTTCGTCGGGACTGGCGAGATGACGATGGCGGCCGGGAGCCCCGGAACGACCTCGAGCTCCACCGGACGAGGCTCCGCGCCGGGGACCTCGCACGCGACATCGTAGAGACCGGCATGCGTGAACTTGCCCTGAAGGCCGCTCAAAACATTGCCGCCATCCATCGGCGTCGAGGTCAGCGTCGGCTTCGCGTCTGGGACCACGTTGCCGAACGCGTCGTACGCGGTGCAGGTCGCCTTCACGTCGCCACCGGCGACGACGGACGTCGTATCGAGCGTCGTGTCGACGGAGGCGACGGGGCCGGGCGTGATCGTGATCGAAGCGCCCGTGGGATCGCCGAGGCCGAGCGCGGGAAACTCGCACCGCACGTCGACGGCCCCGGCGCGCACGGCGATCACGTTTCCGGATTCATCGGTCTGCACCGAGTCCACAGGCGTGAAGACCAGCGCTTGCTCCACGTCCTTCGCGGGCTGCTGGAGCTCGCCTTTCACGTCGACGAGCACGCACGAAACGAGGATGGTGTCGCCGGCTGCCACCGACGCCGGAGCGATCGTCTTCGCGGACGCGAGCGCCGCGGTCTCGCCTCCGGAAGAAGAAGAGCCCCCGGACGTCGCTGAAGACGCGTCGACGTTGCTGCCGCCTCCGCAGCCCGTGGTCGCTGCGAGTGTCGCGAACAGCGCGAAGGACAGGCAGGTCTTCCACCGCCGTCGCGCCGAGTGGAGCCGTTCGGAGAGATCGCTGGGCATTGCACGGACCCTCATCATCGAAGCCTTGAACAGCGCCTCTTCGAGCACCGTTCGCCAAAGCCAGGAAAGCTCAACGTACGAAGTGTAGCCGAGAGCGAGGGGTGCGCGGGAAGCGCTTCCGCCGAAATTCAGGGAGGGCTCGTTCGAAGCCGCGACCGGCGCAGAGACGGAGAGGCCGAGATCCTGCGGGGATGCGCCATTGCAAGAGCGACGCGATCAGGACCTCTCCCGATGGCTCGAAGCACGTTTCCGTACGCCGGGCCGATCGGGCCCGCGAGATGCGAGCCCGTCGAGGCGCGAGGACGGAACGTGCTGTGCGGGGAGCCCGAGCAACGAAGGCGGGCGGAGCGCATCCGCCCGCCGGTGAAGCGGAGGCCTATCGGGTGATCAGTTCCCGTCGAGGCCGTGCAGGTAGGTCTTGACGCGATTGAACGCGATCGGGCTGACGCCGATCTCGAGGTGCCCGAGGGCGACCGCCTCCTGGGTGGCCTTCGCGCTGCGTTGCGCGGTGGTCCAACCCTGGGTGAGCTGATCGAGCGCCGCGACGCTCTTCTCGAAGAGCACGTCGTCGCTGTGTCCGTTGCACGTCGGGCAGCTCCGGCCGTCGGTCTCGAACGGGGCCGTGTCGGTGGTCGAGCCCGTGCCGTAGTAGACGAAGAGCGCCGGCAGCCGCGTGTCGAGCCCCTGCGCCGAGAGGTGTTGGATGAAGTGCCCGCCCATCTCCACCGCGGCGGCGATGCCGAGCCCCTCGTGCAGCCGGTAGCGCGCATAGCCGAGCGAGTCGTAGCCCTCGCGGTTCGCGTTGGTGTTGTAAGCGTGGTACGCGGCGCACGCGCCCGAGTGCACCTCGAAGGCCGCGTTGCGGCAGAGCGTGTGATCGTCGTCGTCGAGGTAACCGGCGGCGAGGAAGATGTTGTAAGGATTGTAGACGAGCTTGCCGTCGATCCACGGGAACCAGCGCGCCTCGTCCTGATCCACGTCGCTCCACGCCGACGTGTTGCGCAGCGGAATCGGGTAGTACGGCCGGAGATCGTAGGCCGCCTGGAGCTGGCCGAGGTACGGGCTCACGTGGCGGCCGGCGTCGTTCACGCTGCCGAACAGCGAGAGGTTGTATTCGTCGAACGAGAACCCGCTCGACGAAGCGCCGTTTTGGGTGTTGAGCGTCTTCAACGAGGTCGCCGACACGGGCTTGCCCGTGGTGTCGAGCCCGGTGAGGTTGGAGACGTAGATGCGATTGAAGAAGTCGGGCCAGGTCCCGCCGCGGCTCTGACATACCGACGCGGCATAAGGGTTCTGGTACCACGGTGAATCCGGGCCCCAAGTCACGCACTGGAGCGCCGAGAAGAAGGTCCACGGCATCGGCCCGCGCCCGACCGGCGCGTTGTACGACGTGCTGGCGATGGTGAGCGTATCGATGGGATGGCGGAAGTTGAGATCGATCCCGAGGTGCGGCCCCGACAGCGTGATGTAGGCACGAATGTCGTCGCGATAATGCGGCACGCGCGCGGCCTGCGCGGCGGCGACCTGATCGAACCAGCGCGTGCTCCACCCCGTCCAATTGGCGGGGTTGGCGAGGTACGTGTCCACCGCGAGCCCGCCCATGCTCCACGAGATCACGTCGACGCGCGGCACGTTGTGGATCTGCCGAATGCGCCCGATGGCATTGGCGACGTGGATGGCATGGTTGTAGTTGTCACCGTGGAAGTTACCAAAGGTAACTGCGTAGACGCAGCGGCCGTCGGCCTCGAGCGCCTGTGTCATGCCCGTGAGCTGCGAGGCGTTCTCGAAGGTGTGGCCGGAGCCGTCGTTGCCATTGGGATAGAGCCACACGTTCCCGTCCTGGAGCGAGCCGTGGACGAGGAGCACCGGCGGGCGGGCCGCGCTGCAAAGGCCTTGTGTCGTCTGCGGCCCTTTGTGGAGGACCACGTAGCGCGCCGCCGGTCGCGTCGGCCCGGGCTCGGCGCACTCGGCGGTGCCGGTGGCGCAGCTCGCGCCGTACGCGAGGTTGAAGGCATCGACGATCTCTTGATTGAGCTCGCCGAAGTACGTCTTCAGCGGGTACTCCGAGGATTGGTAGGTGTCGTTGCGGCGGAGCTTCTGCGAGCGGCGGTTGTAGCCTTCGGTGCGGAAGGTCTGGTGACCTTCGAGCAGCTCGAGCGCGCCCCATGACCAGCTCACCGACGGTGTGACGGTGCCAACCACGGAGAAGCTGTCTTCCGGTGCGCTGTTGGAATCGAAGAGCGCCGCCACCGCAGCGGGCGGTGGGCTCCACGTTTCAATTGCTTGGACGGCGACGTCCACCTCCTCCCGCGCGTCCGGCGCGCACGCCGGGAGCAAAAGGGACATCGCCATTCCAACGCCAAGATTCGGGATCAGCCGTCGTTTCATCGGTCACCTCGGTTGGGTTCGCGGTTGCGAGTCGGGTAATCCGTCGTGCGGCGCCCCCGAGGGCGCGAAGCCCCCGCCGGCGAGCAGATCTTCAAACAGTCCAGCGGACGAGCGCCGCGGCGAGCGAGATGCCGCCACCGCTGGCGCAGAGCACCACGTGATCTCCTTTCCGCACCTTGCCGGCGAGCACGGCGTCGTGCAGCGCCATGGGGATGCATGCCGAGCCGGTGTAACCCCACTTGTTCATGATCCAGTGGGTTCGATCGAGCGGCTGCTCGAGCGCCGCCATCGTCGCTTCGATGCCGCGCAGGTTGAGCTGCGTGAAGAGGTAGAGCGCCACGTCGGACTTCTGGAGCCCGCGGCGATCGAGCACGCGCTGGATGAGGCGCGGCCAGCGCTCGGTGTTGAACGTCGCGGGGAAGCGGCGCACGAAGCGCACATACGGCGGGCCGCCCTCCTGCACGTTGGCGAGCGTGGAGGGCCGCGCGGTGCCTCCGGCGTAGACGCCGAGCGCGTCGTGGTACGTGCCGTCGGCGTCGAGCTTGGCGCCGAGGAAGCCGGGCTCGCGATCAGCGCGCAGCACCACCGCGCCCGCGCCGTCGGCGAAGATCGTGCACGTGCGCTTGTCACGCTGGTCGAGGAAGCGGCTCATGCCATAAGCGCCCACGACGAGGACGTGCTTGTAGTCCTCGTCGGCGGCGATGGTCTTGGCGGCGATGTCGAGCGCGATGACCCAGCCGGCGCAGGCGCTGTTGACGTCGTAGACCCCGGCGTTCACCGCGCCGAGCTTGTGTTGGAGCACGGCGGCGGTGGCCGGGCTCGGCTGATCGGGCGTGTCGGTGGCGACGATGACGAGGTCGAGATCCGCGGGGCCGATGCCCGCGCGCTCGAGCGCCTCGCGCGCGGCGGCGAGCGCGAGATCCGAAGTGACCTCGTTCTCGGCCATGAAGTGCCGCTGCTCGATGCCCACGTTCTGCACGAGCCAGTCGTGCACGGGCTCGCCGAGCCGGCGCTCGATCTCCGCGTTGGTGACGCATCGAGCTGGTACGTAGTGGCCGGTGCCGATGATGTTTGCGTAACGTGTCATGTTCGTCGTTCAGCCCGCGTGCTCGGAGAGGAAGGGGAAGACCAGCGCCGCGAAGGCCTCGGCCTTCTCGATGTGCGGCGAGTGCCCGCAGTCGGCAAAGACCTCTTCGCGATAGCGCCCGCCGCGCGCCTTGTACGCGTCGAGCACGGCGCGCATCTGCGCCACCATCGGCTGCGCGGGATACGCCTCCACGCCGGGCCAACCGGGCACCACGCCGAGCTGTCCGAGGTAGCCGAGATCGAAGAGCGACGTGTCCGACACGATGACGTCGTCGGCGCCGCGGACCCACAGCACCGGCGGCCGCTCGGCGATGTCGGCGAAGCCGTCGAGGCGCAGGTATTTGGGGCTGATGGCGTTGTTCATCCCGCGCGTGCCGGGTGACACGCCGGGCCAGTTGGAAGAGGTCACGACGTCGCCTGGATAATTGCCGTCGGTCACGCGCGTGCTGAGCAGCGAGTCGAGGAGCTCTTCCTCGTTGTGCGGGCGGAAGGGCGGCTTGACGTAGCAATCGGTGAGGACGCGGCGAGGCGCGACGGGGATGTCCGCGCTGCGATCCTGATCGGCGATGCGCTTGACGAACTCCGGGTTCGCCGTGCCGCCGCCCGAGCCGGCGAAGTCCGAGAAGCACGGCGTGCCCGCGACGTCGCGCGTGCCGCCGAAGCCGAAGGGCGAGACGGGCGCCTCGAGCACCAGGCCGGCGACACGCTCCGGGTGATCGATGGTGTACTGCATGGCGACGCCGGCGCCGACCGAGTGGCCGACGAGCAGCACCTTGCGAGCGCCGCCGAAGACCTCCGGGCTCTCGATCAGCGCGTGCACGTCATCGGCGAAGTCACGCAGGCCGCGCGTGGCATCGAGCGGGGCGAGCTCCGTGGCGCCGTAGCCGCGCAGATCCGGCGCGACCGCGCGGAACCGCGGCGGCAGCGCGGCCAGCATCTCGCGGAAGAAGCGGCCGTCGGAACAGTTGCCGTGGATGAAGACCACGGGAAAGCCCTCCGCCGGGCCGGCGGTGAGCGCGTGGATTGCGATGCGCGACGTGCGGAAGGTCCGCGACGTGACGGACTGACCGGGATCCATCGACATGACTCATGCTCCCTTCCGGACCTTGGTCCGTGGCTGCTTCTTCGTCGGTGACGGCTTCCGTGCGGGGGCCGTCTTCGTCTCTCGCTCGCGCGGGGCGATCCCATCGCGGAGCAGGCTCATGGCTGCGTCGGTGAGGGCGTCCACGTCCGGCTTGCGCTCCCACAGCACGCCGCGCAGGCCGAGGAAGTCGGCGATGCCCATCAAGCCGTAGGCGAGCTTCTCCGGATCGGCGCGCCGGATCTGCCCGGCGTCCATGGCGCGACGCAGGCCGCGCGCGTAGCCCGTGGCGAGGCGCTCGTAGTACGCGTGGTAGGCGGGCTCGTCGACGAACTCCGCCTGGCGGACGATCCGGTACAGATCCCGGTGCCCGGCCACGAAGCGGAAGAAGGCGCGAAAACCTTCGCGCTCGACGTCGATCCGATCGCCGAGCCCCGCGGTTGCCTCGCGGAGCGCGGCGCGGAGCGCGTGCCCGAGCTCCTCCACGAGCGCCACGAAGACGGCCTTCTTGTCGGCGAAGTGGAGGTAGAACGTCCCCTGCGCGACGCCAGCTTCCTGGGTGATGCCCGCGATCGACGCCCGCTCGAATCCCTTGTCGCCGAAGACTCGCTCCGCCGCCCGGAGGATCGCTTCCTTGGTGCGCTTCGCCTTCGCCGTGGTGCCACGCGTGGGCGAAACTGACGACTGATTCATATTTCAGAAATAGGGCTATCGCGTCTCGCCCACCGGCGTCAAGCCGAGCCAAGAAACTTGCTTTTCCCGAGGGGGGCTCGGTTTAACATCGCCGCTCGGATGCCAACGCGTGAGCTCGACCTACAGCGATTGCACGACGCGGCTCCGCTCACGCCCGGAGCGGTCTTGGGGGGCGCTTCGAGCTGGTCGAGCTGACCGGCAGCGGCGGCATGAGCGACGTTTTCCGCGCGCGCGACGGCGCGACTGGGGCGACGGTGGCCGTGAAGGTGCTGCGCGCCCGGCAGCATCAGCTCGAAGGGCGCTTCGCCCGCGAGGTGCAGGCGCTTTCCGATCTGCGGCACCCGGCCATCGTCCGCTACCTCAACCACGGGCGTAGCGACGACGGCCGCCACTACCTCGTGATGGAGTGGCTCGAGGGCGAAGACCTCGCTCAGCTCCTGCGCAGACGAACGCTCTCGATCGGCGAGACGCACGCCCTCGCCACGCGCGTGGCCTCCGCGCTCGCGGCGGCGCACGCGCGCAGCCTCGTTCACCGGGATCTCAAGCCCGCCAACATCTTCCTCGTCGGCGGCAACGTCGAGGATGCCCGGGTGCTCGATTTCGGGGTCGTCCGGCTCGCGAGCGGCGCGCCGCTGACCGAGACGGGGACGATCCTCGGCACGGTCGGCTACATGGCACCCGAGCAAGCCCAGAGCGGCGGCGAGATCGGCCCGGCGGTGGACGTGTGGGCGCTCGGCTGCGTGCTCTTCGAATGCGTCACCGGCGAGCCGGCCTTCAGCGGCGAGCTGGTCCCGGTGCTGGCGAAGATCTTGTTCGAGGAGACGCCGCGGCTCGGCGAGCTCGTGGCCGGAGTGCCCGCCGAGCTCGACGAGCTCGTGGCCCGCATGCTCGACCGGGATCCGGAGGCGCGCCCGCGCAACGGCACCGCGCTCATGTCCGCGCTCGCGGGCATCGAGGTGCCGCTCTCGTCATCCGCCACGCCTCGCGGAAAGGCGGAGACGCCCGCGCTCACGGACGGTGAGCGGCGCATGGTCTCGGTGGTGCTCGTCGGTCGCGGAGACGAGGGGGAGCGCCGCGCGGCGCAGACGGTGCGTCTCGACGCGGCGGTGCACGAGCACGAGCACCTGCAACGCACGGCTCAAACGCACAAGGGCCGGCTCGCGATGCTCGCGGACGGGTCCTCGCTCATCACGCTGACGGGCAACGCCGTGGCCACCGATCAGGCCGCGGGCGCGGCGCACTGTGCCCTCGCGCTCCGGGCCGTGCTGTCGGCCGAGCGATCGATCGCGTTGGCGACGGGCCGCAGCGCGCACAGTCGCCTGTCCGTCGGTGACACCGTCGAGCGCGCCGCGAGGCTGGTCGCGTCGCTCGCGCCGGGCGCCGCGACCCGCAGCCGCGATGTGCCGCTCATCGCGATCGACGACGTCACGGCAGGTCTCCTGGATGCGCGCTTCGACGTCGGCGAGAGCGAGACCGGCGAGGGGCTCGTGCTCCGCGGCGAGCACCTGATCGCGGAAGATGCGCGGACGCTGCTCGGCCGCCCCACGGCCTGCGTGGGCCGCGATCGCGAGCTGCGCACCATCGAGTCGATGCTCGAGGAGGGCATCGAGCAGTCCACGCCCGCCGCGGTGCTGATCACCGGCGCCACGGGCATCGGCAAATCGAGGCTGCTCCACGAGCTGCTCCACCAAGCCCGCGCGCGCCATCCCGAGATGGCGATCTGGATCGGGCGCGGCGATCCCGTGCGCGCCGGCTCCGCGTTCGGGCTGATCGGGCAAGCGATCCACACGGCCGCCGACATCCGCGGCGGCGAGCCGCTCGAGGAGCGGCGACGGCTGCTCCGCGCCCGCGTGGCGCGACACTTCCCCGCGGTCGAGCAGCAACACGTGGCCGAGCTCGTGGGAGAGCTCGCCTCCGTCCCCTTCCCCGACGACGCGAGCCCACAGCTCCGCGCCGCGCGCGCCGATCCGATGGCGCTCGCCGAGCGGATGCGCTGGGCTTTCCGGGATTTTCTCGCAGCCGAGTGCGCGGTACACCCGGTGCTGCTCGTGCTCGAGGATCTGCATTGGGGAGACTTACCCACGGTGCGGCTCGTGGACGCGTTGCTGCGCGAGCTCCGCGATCGGCCCTTCCTGGTCGTCGCGCTGGCGCGGCCCGAGGTGCACGAGATCTTCCCACGCCTATGGGCCGAGCGTCGCGTTCACACCTTCGCGCTCCAGGAGCTCACCCGCAAGGCGAGCGAGCGGCTCGTGCGGCAAGTGCTCGGCGCAGGCGTGAGCACGGACGTCGTGGAGCGCCTGGTCGAGCGCTCCGGCGGTCATGCGTTTTACCTCGAAGAGCTGATCCGAGCGCACGCCGAAGACTCGAGGGGCACGCCGCTTCCGGAGACGGTGCTGGCGATGGTCGAGGCCAGGCTCGCTGCGTTGGAGAACGACGCGAGACGCGTCGTGCGAGCCGCCAGCATCTTCGGCGAAGTGTTCTGGAAGGGCGGTGTCTCCGCGCTGCTCGGCAGCAGCATGCGGCCGACGCCCATGGGCGATTGGCTCGACGTCTTGGTCGAGCGCGACGTGCTCACGCAGCGACGCGACAGCCGCTTTCCCGGGGAGATCGAGCTCGCCTTCCGTCACGCGCTGCTGCGCGAGGGCGCCTACGCGACGCTCACGCACGACGATCGCACGCTGGGGCATCGGCTCGCGGGTGAGTGGCTGGAGCGCGTCGGCGAGACCGAGCCGATCGTCCTCGCCGAGCACTTCGAGCGCGGCGCGGTGCCGGGCCGCGCCGCCGCGTTCCTCGGACGCGCCGCGCGCCGCGCCCAGCTCGCGAACGACATCGACACCATGTTGGCGAGCGCCGACCGCGGGCTCCTGCTCCTCCACGCGCTCCCCGAAGACGAGCGCCGCGCGCTCCGCGAGATCGAGATTGGCTTGCTCAGCGCCCGCATGGACGCGATGGCCTGGCGCAGTGAATGGCGGGAGGGCATCGCCTGCGCCGAACAGTTGATGCGCCTCGCGCCGCCGGGCAGCGAGCCATGGGCTCTGGCGGCGCGGTCGACGCTGCTGAACCTGGTCGATCCCGGCCAGGAAGAGAAGGCTTTGCAAGCGCTCCATCTCCTCTGCACCGTCACCCCTGCTCCAGGGGCCGTCCCGGCCTTCGTTCAGGCCCTCGTCGTCGGGCTCTACGATCTCGCCCTGCGCGGCTGGCGCGACCGCGGCGACGCGCTCTTCGATCGCCTCGCGGTGCTCGTCGATCCCGTCGCGGCGGAGGAGCCTCGAACCCGCGCGTGGAGCGCGCTTGCCCGTGCCATCTGGGACCCGTGGTTCCACGAGGATCCGGCGTCCGGACTCCGGTGGGCGGAGGACAGCCTCGCGACCTTCGAGAGCATCGGCCACCGCGCGGGCATCGTCATGGCGCAGACGTTCCTGGGGATGAACCTCTGGTTCCTGGGTGCGCACGAGCGGGCCGCGCGCGCGCTGCGCGCTGCGGTCGAGGCGGCCGCCTCGCGTCTCGGGGTCGTGCCGATCGGCGCGCTCCTCCTCGCCGGCGTGCTGAGCGAGATCGGCGCGGTCGACGAGGCGGAGCAGACGGCGCGCACGCTCGCGCAGCAGCAGCATCGCGTCCCGTTCGCGGACGGGCATGCACGCTGGGCGCTCGCGCTCGTCCACGAGCGCCGCGGCGCGCTCGACGACGCCGAGCGCGAGGCACGGCTCGCGGTCGAGCAGCTCAGCACCGTGCCGCACAACCAGGCCGCGGCCACGGCAACGCTCGCCGCCGTGCAGCTCGCGCGGGGGTGCGCGGCCGACGCGCTCGTCACCGCGCGCGAAGCGATGCGCCGCGCCGAGGCTTTCCATGCCTTCGGCTTTCGCGGCGGCTTCACGCGCCTCGTCCACGCCGAGGCCCTGCTCGCGAACGGCCACACCGACGAGGCGCAGACGGCGCTCGCCGAGGCACGCGCTCGTCTCCTCGCCCAAGCCGCGCGCATCGACGACGCCGCGCTCCGCCGGAGCTTCCTCGACAGCGTGCCCGAGCACGCGCGCACCCTCGCGCTCGCGGCGGAGATCCTCGACGGCTGACCGAACGAGCACACGCCCCGCCGACGGCAAACGGCATGCGGATGCGACGAGGTGGCCGGCAGTCCTGATAGGCTCGGCGCCCGATGAGCACCGCTGCACGGCTCGGCATCCTCGTAGGGGGCACGCGCTACATCGATCCCCAAACGCAGAAGGTCCGTCACTGCCTCGACGTGCTCGATCTCGACGCCGGCGCGACCGATCCCGACATCATCCCGCTCGACTTCCTCGCGCACGGCTTCGCTCCACACCCGCGGCGCGCCGAGGCCGGGATTCTCGAGAAGCGCGGCCCGGGCGGCGCGTACCTGGATCTCGCGACACGCACGCTTCTCCGAACCATCGCCCCGATGGACGGCCACCATTTCTACGGACACGGCGCCTTCTCGCGCAATGCGGACGTGCTCTTCGCCGTCGAGAGCGATCTCGGCTCGAACGACGGCGTGATCTCCGTGCGCGATCCATCGACGTTCGCCGTCGTCGACACCTTCCCCACCTACGGCAAGGCCCCGCACGACGCGTTGCTGATCGAAGAGGGCAAGACCCTCGCGATCACCAACGGCGGCAGCCCTTTCGATGCTTCTCGGAGCGCGCGGGACGGACATCCTCCGGCCGATGCAGCCGACCTTCCGTGCATCTGCTTCGTCGACGTGGCCAGCCGGAAGCTCCTCGAGCGCTTCCCCGTCTCCGAGCCTCGCATCAACGCGGGTCACGTCGCGGTGGCGCGCCGCCGCGCTTTCGTCCTCGTCTCCGCGCCGCGCGACGGCCTCCCCACGAACGCGCTCGGCGGCGTCTCCATCCGCCCCAAAGGCGGGCAGCTCCGCTACGCCCAGAGACCGCAGGCGGTGACGGGCCGTCATGATGGGTGAGTCGCTCAGCGTGTGCATCCACGAGCGATCGCGCACCGCCCTCGCGACCCACCCGTACGGCGGACTCATCACCTTTTGGAACATCGACACGGGCGCGCTCACCGCTGCCTTCGACGTGCCCTATCCGCGCGGCGCGACGCTCACGCTCGATCAGCGTTTCTTCGTCGTCTCGTATGGCCCCCGCGCGAGCCTGATGCTCATCCAGGCCTCACCGATCGAGCCCGTGCGCGACCGCGATCCCGGCGCGCGACAGTTCGGCGGATCCCACGTGTACACATGGGCTGCGCCGTCGACGCCCGCGTGATGCCTGACGTCGATGCGTAACCGTCGCTTCGTGCGCTACCGAATCCGCGTGCCGCGCGAGCGTCACCCGTGGCGAATGGCGAATGCGAAGCTCACGGCGAGCGCCAAAGGAGCTTTCCCGAGCCGAGGTCGAGCGCGAACGTGGCGCCGGAGAGCTTGCGGGTGCGGATGGAGACGATCCCATCGGCGATCACGGGCTCCGAGAGGGGGCCTTGCGCGAGCTCGGTCTGCCAGGCGATCGCGCCGTTGTCGGCCCGGTGCGCGGTGACCTTGTCGCCCGCGCAGATGACGAAGCCGCTGCCCGCGCCGATCACCCCGTGGCACGTTCCCGACCATCGCGGTTGCTTGGTCGCGAGATCGAGCGCGCGGATCTGGGTGCCGTGCTGGATGTAGAGGGCACCGTCGGCGATCGCGAAAGGACCGGCGTCGCCCACGCTGTCGCGCCATGTCGTGCGGCCCGTGTCGAGGTCGAGCTCGCGCGCGGCGCGCGGGATACCGTCGATGATGAAGATGACGCGTTTGCCGGAGACGACCGGCTCGAAGAACGGCACGTCCTTGACCTCCCATCGCATCGCGCCCGATCGCGCATCTCGCGCAGTGATCCGCGGTGTAAAGTGATTTTGATTGGTGGTAATCACCGTGTCGCCCGCGGGGACGATGTTTGCGAGCGTCGACGTCGCGACGGTCCAGAGCTCGCGGCCGGTCGCGCGGTCGACCGCGCCGAGACGGCTGTCGTCGTCCGACACGGACTCGAAGAACACGTGCTCCGCATCCACCGCGACTCTGTGAAAGCTCCGGCCGGGCTTCTGAATCGTCCAGCCGACCTTCCCAGTCGCGACGTCGACCGCCGCGAGCTCGGCGCCGCCGGTGTACAGCGTTCCATCGAACGCTGCGGGAGACGACCCGCTGTACCCTTTCAAGGGAACGTTGCGGACCAGCGCGCCCGAGCGCGTGTCGGCGACCGCAACGGTGCCGTCATGAGGGATGTACGCTCGTCCGGCGACCACCGTCGGCGGCTTCGGCGGAGGCAATGGATCTCCAATGCAGGCGGCGCACGCAATCGCGGTGCAGGTCGTCGCAATCCAACGGAGCGCGCGGTGATGGAGGGGTTGCTTGGCTCTCATGGCGTATCTGTTCTGTATCCGGGTCTCGTCTCGGCTCGTGCGCTCAACGTTGGGCGATGCCCCTCGGTCGACCACTTAACGATACTTATTCGTGTTCCGGGAAGAGGGGCGGCGATTTCGCGGTGCGACCGAAGAAGCCCACGAATCGCGAGGCGCGTCCGACGTGACACCGATCAGGCGACCTCGGACGCACGCAGGCCGCGCCCCCGCGTGGAGCGCTCGGCGTCGTCATGGTGGGAGCCCTGCCAAAGAATGGCGCCGCGCCGTCTCGCGAACGGCGATGTCGGCTCGGCCTCGATATGGCGTTGTGATCGATGTTCTCGGGTAATTTGCATCGGACGCGACCGCGCTGGCGATCACCCGCCGGTGTTGCTGCCGAGCCACGCCAGGTACGCCGCGTACGCGCGGGCGAACTCCGCGCGCAGCAGTGGATCCGCTTCGAATCGGGCTCGCCAGGAGGCGTCGAGCTCCTCGCGCGACTCCGAGGGCACCTGGTAGCGGCTCAGGATCGAGGCCGCTTGATCAGGTCTCCTCTGCAGCTCGACGCGCAGCGATGCATACTGCGCCACCGTCAGCTCGGTGACCCGCGCGGGCGGCACCGCCTTGCCGGCCTCGGGAGGCGCGCCGGCGTCGGCCTCGGGCGCGGTCTGCGCGCTGGGCGCCGGTGCGCTCGATCCCTCCGATGCTTGAAACGGCGTCGCGCCCCGCGTGACGGCGGCCACGATGGCGCTGAGATCCATGTCCGCGGTCCCGGCGAGAGGAGATCGCGATGGAGTGGTCGCCTCCATGCGCGTGTGGACGATGGGCGGCGGTGCCACCGGCGCCGGCGCGAAGGATGTGATCTGCGCTCGCGGTGTCTGCAAAAAGCTCGGGAGCTCCGGCTCGCGCGGCCGCGTCTCCGAGGGGAGCGGTGCGCTGGCCGCATCGCGCTCACGGTCCTCCGCCGGCGCGCCGTCGCCGCCGAGCGCGCCCAGCCGCTCGAGCTCTCGCCCGAGCGCGGTCGCGAACTTCATCGCGTCGATGCCTTTGCGGCTCGGCCACGCGGCGGCGAGCTCGCGGCGCAAAGCCTGCTCGTCGCGCGCGAGATCGTCGGCGCCGACGCCGAGCTCCGCGAGCACGTCTTCCACCCGCGCGCCGCGCCGGCACGCGAGGCGCGCGAGCAGTTGCGCGTAGAGCGTCAAGGTCAACGCGCCCACGGTTCGCCTCCCCATCGAGCTTGGACATCGTTCATGCCGCGCCTCCTCCAACCAACCTACCTGCCCTCGAGCCACGCAGCCGTCAGGCCCTCGTGCCCGAGCGCCGCCGCGCACACTTCCACCGGCAGCGCGGGCGCGTCCGGCCCGCCGTCGCGACAAGACGCAGACGCGCGGAACGCAGCGGGCACGTCGCCGATGATCTCGAAGCGCCCATCGCCGTCGACGACGAATCCGCCCTTCCGATCGGCTGCCACGACGACCGAGAGATCGCGCCGCCCGGCCGCACTGACGCGCACCCTCGCGCCGTCGACGCGATCGACGCGCCAGCCTGGGTATGCGCTCCACGGCTTGCGAGAAGGCCCCGACGGCAGGTCGCCGAGGGCGCGGGTCACCGCGGCGAGATCGGGCGGAGCATCGCCTTCGCGCGGGTGCCAGACGATGCCGCCAATCGCAACGGTGCCCGTCGCGACATCCGCCGTACGCACCACGTTTGCTTTCGTCCACACCACGGTGGAGGGCGGCACCACGCCGAGCCAACCGAATCCATCGTGCGTCGTGGGAATGGGGCTCGTCATCTCGGCGAGCACCTTCCCGGTCGATCCTTCGATCCAACGCAGCTTGCGGCCACTCAACACGAGCACGCGGCCCTGCTCGTCGACCGGCCCCACGTCGGCGTCGCTCGTGTCCTCGAAGAGCACGACGCCTTTGTCCTTCACGACGTCGTAGCGCGAGAGGCCCATCACCATCTCGCGCTTCGGCGACGGCGCTGCGAAGCCGGCATAGACTTCCCCTCCGGCGCCGAGGCTCGCGTTCGGCGAGCTGGGCGGCGGCGTCCACGCGAGCTTGCGGATCGCCGATGTCTTCGGATCGGCCAGCACGAAGGTGATCATCTCGCGATCGGGCGTGCGGTTGATCGTCGGGAACAGGGCGCGTCCGTCAGCGCCGACGTAGCCGACCATCTCCGGCAGCACGTCGTCGGGCAGCGCGAGCGACGTCCAACCTGCGCCGCTCGCGCCGAAGAGGACCGTGCGCTTCTGGTGCGCCGTCGCGGGCACCACTGCGACGCGCCGGTGGCCATCCTGGCTCCAGCACAGGAGATCTGCGCCGGCGGGTGCGTCGATGCGCTCGAGGAGCACCCGCGAAGGCACCTCGCGGACCTCGTAGCCGCCCGCCGGGGCGCGCGCGGGTGTGATCTGGAGGGATCCATCGACGATGGTGGAGGTCGCGCGGACTGCACGCGCGCACCGATCGCGACCGTACCAGGGCACGTACTTGCCGTACCGCGCCGCGCGCGCGAACAGATCGTCGCGCGGCGGCTCCACCGTGCACGACGACGGTGCGGCGCACGCGGCCGCATGCGCGCGGGCCCACATCCGCGCCGCGCGTGCCGGATTGCCCGCGCGCTCGGCGGCGCGCGCGGCGACCACGTACCCGTCGACGCCGAGCGCCCCGCCGTAAGCGCCCACCGATCGCGCGAGCTCGCCCGCCGCTGCCCACTGCCCCGCGCGATGGGCCAACACCGCGCGATCGTAGGTCGCACGCGCTTCCGCCTCCGACGCGAGCGCGGCCGCGGGACCGTCGGGATCGACGGCCGGCGCCGCGGTCGTGGCAGCGACCGGCGGCGCGCCGTCCGTCGCTTTCTCGCACGCGGCGACCGCGCTCACGAGGGCTACCGTCTCAAGGATCAACGAGCGTCGAGCCCACCGTCCCATTGTCGAACGCCCCTTTCTTCTCGCCGGGCTCGCGGAGGAATCGCTTGCCGAAGCCGCCGCGCTCGAGGCACCACTTGAGGAGCGGCTTCGACGTGTCGACCTCGAGCGTCCACGTCTCCGCGTCGCCCGGATCCTTGTCCTTGTTGCTGCTGAAATTGCGGCGCCACGTCCCCGAGTTGTGGTGGCGATAGACGTTCAGGTCCGAGCCATCCGAGACGATGACGTTCATCAGATCCAGCGACACCCCCGTGGCGTCGAGGAAGCTCGCCGGCGCATCGGTCGGCTTCTGGAGGAGCAGCGCGGTCCCTGCCTTGGTGTCCGTCACGTAGACGAGCCACGCGACGGTCAGCCCCTCGGTGGGCAGCCCGCGCAAAGACCAGATGAGCTGCGACACCGGCCAGCGCATGTGGAGGAGCTTGCTCACGAAGAGCACCTGCTTCGACGCCGTCTCCACCACCACGAGCCGCGTGAGCCCGAGAGGCCGCGCATTCATGGTCTTCTCGGCGAACTCGGTGAGCGTCTTGCTGCAGTCCTTCAGCACGCCCACCGCGACGACGCTGTCCTGCGCGGCGAGCGATCCGGACAGGAAGCTGTGATCGACCGTGCCTGCTTCGCCGGTACCGGCTTCGTCGTCGCCGATGACCACGCCGGTGTCGATGAACTGGATCCGCTCGCCGGACACGCGCAGCACCACCGCGCTGTGCGTCGTGCCGACGTTCACGTCCTGACCGGTGTAGTCGAAGCCGCCGCCGTTGAAGCTCACGACGCTGCCCGGCGTGATCCCGAGCTTGGTCAGCTCCTTCGCGTTGGCCCACGCGGGCGCGCCGGTGTTCTGCCCGGCGTTGCCCAGCTCCTTCAGCTTCTCCTGCTGCTGCTTGTACGTGAGCGGCTTGCCCTCCTCGTCGACCGTGGGGGCCGGGCTCTTCATCGGCTTCTTCTGGCTGATCGCCTTGTCGAAGGCGTCGTACCCGATCACGCCGCCGGAGCACGAGCAGCCGGTGATCCCGCTCTTCTGGATCTCCGTCAGCGGCACGCCGCGCGACAGGATCGCGTAGCTCGACACGTGTTGGCACGCGACGACGATCGGATGCACCGTGGGGAACTCCAAGAAGAGCGGCTCGTCGTTCTGCCCGTAGCCGTGGGTCTGCCCGACGCCGCCGTAGGCCGAGAACAAGAACTTCTCGCAGAAGGCGCGCGCCCAGCGCTCCTCGCCGGCGTTGTAGAAGATGAGCGCGTCGGCGAAGTCCTCGTACTCCGCCGTGAGCTTGGTGATCGCGTCCGGGCTCAGGTTCGGCACGTTCGCGCGCTTCATGATGTCGGCGACGTCGGGGAAGTTGTACCCCGACGCGGAGATCCACGCCTCGTCGAGGCCGATCTTCGCGCGCGCTTGGATGTGATCGCAGAGGACCGCGAGCTCGCTCTGGTAATCCGTCTTCGACCCGAGGGTGACCTTCTTCCGCATGCCGGCGGTGATGTCCTTCTCGAGGCTCGTCTTCGTGGTGTCGGCGGTGGCCACCGGCGCTTCGAGGAGCGCCTTCGCGAGCCTGGGCGCCTTCCACCCGGAGTCGGAGACTTGCCCGGTCCCACCGAGCGCAACTTTGCCGAAGCCTTTCGGGTGTCCCATCAGCTTCCGTGCACGTCGGCGAGGGCTGCAAGCGTCGCCTCATCGGGCTCGCCGTTCACCTCGAGACCGTGCGTCTCCTTGTGGTCGTGCTGAAACTGAGCGCTCGCCGAGCGGAAGCCGTCGTCCGTGAGCTCGTCGATGCGCCCTTGGTAGTACCCGAGGTTCTTGAGCCGCGTTTTCGCCCCGGGAATGCTCGTCGGCGGCGGCAGCTCCTCCAGATCGATCGTGTAGTCCCGGCGCGGCCCTTCGGGATAGTTGGAGAGCCACATCCGGATCTGGAGCGATCGCGCCGTCGCCGGCACGTCGCACGTCACCATGCCCTCGCCGTCCGTCTCGCCCTCGATGCGCAGGCCTTCGACGAGCACGTGGTACTTCTTCTTCCGATACGGCGACAGGAAGTAGTCCGCGAGCTTGATCGAGAACGGCTTGGTCTCCGGCGGCTTCTCGTCCTTGTCCTTCGAGGGCTTGCTCGGATCGTAGCCGAGCTTGATCTGCCTCCCCTTCGTCTTCACCTCGGTGTCGAGCTCGAGCGCCGCGTCCTCGGTGAAGATGGCGAGCTTCTTCGACAGCACGAGCGCTTCGTCGCCCAGCGTGAGGCTCGGCCCCTTCTTGCTCGAGCACTCGAGCGCCTCCTCGGCCTCGATCTCGATCGTCTTCGCCTTGAGCACGAGCTTGTCGGGCGCGAGCGTGATCGACGTCTTGCCGCAGGCGATCACGACGCCCTCCTCGGCGCGAATGAGGATGCGCTCCTTGGCGCCGAGCGAGTGCGATCCCTCCACGAAATAGTCGCTCTGCGCCGGCAACTCGCCGCCCACGTGGACCGCGTGCGTGCCGTCGATCGCGAGCGAGAGCCCACGGCCGAGCACCACCTCCGTCTCCTCCGCGATGGACGCGCGGAGCGCCCCGCCCACGCGCCGCGTGACCGCGCCCTTCACTTCGAGCGTGTCCTCGCCGCCGACCGCGCTGCGCCGCGAGCCGCCCACCTCGAGCCGCTCGTCGCCGCCGACGCGCCCCTCGGCGCCCCCGAGCACCGTCGAGCTCTGCCCGCCGGCCACGCGCACGGTCCGGTTGCGATCGACCGTCTCCTCGAAGTCGCGCTGGGCGTGGATGAAGACGAGCTCGCGCCCGGCCTCGTCGTCGAACGACAGCTCGTTGCTCCCTTTTCCGCCGGGCGTGCTCTGCGTGCGAATTCCGCTCTTGGTCTTGTGCTCCGGCAGCTTGAACGCCGGTGGATGCGTCCCGTTGTAGAGCGAGCCCATCACCATCGGCTTGTCGGGATCGCCTCCTTCGAAGACCACCACCACTTCCATTCCCACCCTCGGAATGAATTGATGGCCCCACGCCGCCCCCGACCACGGCTGCATCACGCGGATCCAGCACGAGCTGCTGTCGTCGTGCTTCCCCTCGCGATCCCAGTGGAACTGCACCTTGATCTGCCCCTGCGGGTCGACGTGAATCTCTTCACCGGGCGGCCCCACCACCGTCGCCGTCAGCGCGACTTGCACGCTCTTGCGCTTCGGCCTTCGAGGCGGATACGTCATCTCCGCAGGCGCGCACTCGAAGTGATTCCAGTACACGCGCCATCCTTCGCCCTTGGAAGCCGGGTGCGTCTCGCCGCGGTGCTCGACGCTGGTCAGCACGTAGACACCGTCGAGCTGCGAGGCCGGATGATCGTGGAGCGCGAAGCGATGCCCGGGCGAGAAGTCCGAGCAGCCGCCCTCGCCGCGTGCGATCGACGCGCGCCGCCGCTTCTGCCGCAGCATGCGCGGCGCCTCGTCGCCCGCGAAACCCCACTTGGCGAAGAGGAAGGGCGCGTGATGGTCGTAGACCTCGAAAGGCACCTTCTGCCCGAGCGCCCCCGCGACCTGATTCACCATCTCGTCCGCGGCTTCGATCCCCGCGACGCCCGCCGATACCGCGGCTGGAACGGGGAGCACCTCCGTCACCGCGGCCGTCGCGTTCTCGGCCGCGGCGACGGCCTCGGCCGCCAGCTCGAACGGTGACGGCGGGAACGGCTGCGTCGACACGGCGGTGCTCTGCAGGCGCACCGTCGGGCGCATGGGATCGTACTCGCGAAACATCGCCGCGCTGGAGCGCACCGTGTTGCGCAGCGAAAAGCGCGCGATCTTGTCGTACGTGGTGACGCGTGCGTCCTCGTTCTGGAGGTAGTGAAGGCTCGGCACCTCCCCTGCCCCCACGGTCGCCGCCGCGATCACCGAGCCCGCGATGGCCGACGTCGTACCAATGGCGCCGCCGCCCCCGATGCCGAGCGCATCGCCCGCGGCCGGGGCCAGCGCGGCTGCCGTCGAGGCCGCGAGCGCTGCTGGATCGTCACCCGCGACGGGCGGATAGCAAGCCGCGTCGTCGGCGCAGACGATGGTATCGCCGGGGATCAACGTCTCGGCCATCTGCGCCGCCGCGCCCGAAAGCGACCCGACCGCGGAGCCCGCAAACTGCCCCACGAGATCACTCCCCACCGCGGCCGCCGCGCCGAGCGCCGCATCGGCGAAGAGCGCCGCATCGCTCACGGGACCGCCGCAGAAGAAGTAGAAGTAGATCCCCGCCTCCGCCAAAAGCCGCTGGACGAAGCGGTAATCGGTCTCTTCGTATTGCGTGCAGTATTCGCGCTCCGGATAGGCACGCGTGAGCTGAAAGCGCGTCGCGATGCCCGCCTCGCCCAGCACCGACATGACGATGTCGGGCACGCGCATCTTCTGGAAGATGCGCGAGCGCCGCTTGCGTCGAAGAAGCCACAAGCGCGGGACGAGACGAACCTCGTACGTGAGCTTGCGATCGACGTGGTGGACCTCGACGAGCCGCACCGCCGCGACGACCCCATGGAACGCGCGCGGAGCCTCGCCCACGTTGAGCACGAGCGCCGCGCGCTTGCCCAGCGCGGCCCGCTCGATGTCCTCGCCGGCGTCGGCCGTGACCACGATGTCGAACGAATACGCTTCCGACATCGCCTCCTTGCCAGAGAAGGACTGGACGCGGAAGCGATCGGCCGCGAAGCCGTCGACGGTGAGCTGATAGGGAGGAGCACTCACGGGCGTGTCCTTCGGATACACTGTGAGCCGCCCGACAGGAAGCCTCCGCGCTCGTATCCGGCGCTCGTGTCCTCAGCCCAGATGACGGCGCCCATCGTGCATCCTTTGAATCCGTTCGCCGAAAGCGCGATCACGGATGTGGCTGCAATGCGGTCGCCACGGCTGCGCACGGAAGCGACCATCGATATCGCCCTTGCCATGGGCTTTTCAAAGTGGTTGTCCGCGTCGGCAATCCGGTTCACACCCGACCAGGCGGTGAGCGCGCGCAGCAACATCGCCGCACCATCGCCCGCGTAGCGCTCGCCTGCACGGTTCGCGTGGGGCATTTCCCCGCCGTGCCGATTTCGTGATCGATGCGCCGCCCGGCGGGGATGTGTAAATGCCCTGCCTCCCGCGCGAACCATCGTCATGTCCGATCTCGTCACCGAGCATCCGATCGAGCACGCATCGTCGGACCGCCTCCACGGGATCGTGACTCGGTATTTCTCGTTCGTCTGGCGATCGCTCCTGCGCCTCGGCGTGCCCGAGGGCGACGCCGAGGATGCCCTCCAGCAGGTCTTCATCGTGGCTTCGCGCAGGCTCGAGGACATCACGCCGGGGAGCGAGCAGGCGTTCCTGTTCAGCACCACGCTCCACGTCGCCGCGCGCGCCCGGCGGACGCGGAGCCGCCGCCGCGAGGTGCCGGACACCGACATGGAAGAACCTCACGATCCCGCGCCCGCGCCGGACGAGCGCCTCGATCGCGAGCGCGCTCGGCCCGCCGAGCCTGGAGAGGCAGCGACCGTCTTCGAGGTCGAGGTCGGGCAGCTCGGCGAGGATCATGTCGGGCGGCTCCTCGTCGAAAGCACGCGGGGCCGAAGCGTCCGATCCATCGACGGCCCGTCGTGCGCCGAGGTCGTGTCGGGACTCGCGTTGATCGCGGCCCTCACCATCGATCCGGGTGCATCACTCGCGGCTTCGACGCGTGCTTCGAAGCCTGCCCCCAAGCCCGATCCGACACCCGCGCCATCACCGCCCGAGCACGCAGACACGCCGTCGCTGCTCGCGGCGCCGCCGCTGCCTGATCGATTGGACACGCTCCAACGCGCGCCCCATTCGCCGTCTCCACGCCCCGCTCCAACAGGGTTTCGATGGACCGTCGGCCTCGACGGCGTCGCCCCCGTCGGCATCGCGCCGCGCGTAATCATGGGCGCGGGGCCGTTCGTGCAAATGCGCGCCGAGCGCCCGTATGGCTGGGCGCTGCGGCTCTCGGCCGCTTACGCGACGAGCGGCGCGATCGACACGGGCCCGAGCCGCGCCTCGTTCGCATGGGGCGCAGGCCGGCTCGAAGGTTGTCCGGTGACGGTGCGGCCGGCGTCCCGCCTCCTCATCTACCCCTGCGTGGTCGCAGAAGGCGGATTCGTCCGCGCGCGCGGCTTCACGAGCGCCGCCATCGTCGAGGCCCGCGAGGTGAAGATTCCCTGGCTGTCACTCGGCACCGGGCTCCGCGTGGAGCTCGAAGCGATGAAGGATCGGCTCGTGATCGCAGCGCTCGGAGGGCTCGACTTCCCCTTCGTTCGCCAGCGGTTCGTCTTTGCGAACCCCGAAATGGAGATTCACGCGATCCCGGTGGTGACAGGCTCGTTCGGTCTGAGTGTTGGCATTCGCATCCCTTGATGCATGGGCGATGATCGCATGCAGCCCCCTACGGTGGGCCCGCGCAGGGGAGCTCGACGGTGAACGTCGTGCCGGCGCCCAGCCGGCTGTCGCATCGAATCGTGCCGCCGTGGTCCTCCACGATCCGGCGGCTGATGTACAAGCCGAGGCCCAGCCCGCCGTAATGTCGTTCCGACACGGCTCGTTCGAAGCGCCCGAAGATGCGATCACGCTGCTCCCGCTCGATGCCGATGCCATGATCCCGAACCGCGAGCCGCGCGATGCCGCGCTCGGCGTCGAGGAAGATCTCGATGGGCTTTCCGGCGCCGAACTTGATCGCGTTGGAGAGCAGATCCATGACGACCCGATCGAGACGGGCTCGATCCCATCTCCCCACGAGCGGTGCGCTCGCGTGAACGGTGACTCGGCAACGGGACTGTGAGAGCTCGTCCTTGAAACGCTCGATCACCTCGCGAACGAGCGCGTCGAGATCGACGTCGGTGAGCTCGAGCGCGAGCGGTCCTGCTTCGACGCGGGAAACGTCGAGCAGATCATTGATGAGCCGGGTCAGCCGCGTCCCTTGGCGCGAGGCGAGCTCGATACGCTTGTCCATCACGTGGGCATCGACGGGCCGACCCGACGCGGTCGCGCGGCGCAAAGACGAAAGCGCGAGCATGAGCGACGTCACCGGCGTGTTGAGCTCGTGAGAAGCGACGGTGAGAAACTCGTTCCGCGCCCGAACGGCCTCCTGCGACGCGCGATAGAGCCGGGCATTGTCGATCGAGGTCGCGGCGCGGCGCGCCACCTCCTCGGCCAGCTCGAGATCGGCGCGCCCGAAATGGCCACGTGTGCCCGAAACCATGCTCAGCGCACCGATCGTCTGCCCGCGCGCCACGAGCGGCACGATCAAAGAGCTCTGCGCGCCCAGCGCACGGCTCAATCGCACGTGCTCGTCATCCGCAGCGAGGGCTCGAATGCGTTCATCGGGGAGCTCGGGAAACAGGAGCGGCGCACCCGTCTTGAGGACCTCGGCCGCCGGATGGGGCGAGCCCCAGCGAGGTGGATATCGCCGTGAGAGCTCGCGGAGCAACGGCTCCTTCGCCGGGTCCGCGTGCGCGCCGGAGATGCGCCGGATCTCTTCCCCCTCCACCACGTCGATCACGCACCAGTCACAGAGCGATCGCACGCACAGCTGCTCGAGATGCGAAAGCGTCTGCTCGTAATCGAGCGATGCAGACAGGATCTCTCCGGCCTCCGCCAAGAAGGCAGCGCGTTGGAGGAGCAACGCGTTCTCCAGGGAAATGGCTGCCTGCGTGGCGCAGAGCGAGAGCGCCACGAGCCGCTCGGGCGTGAAGGCTCCGGCGAGCAGGTTGTTCTCGAGATAGAGCAGCCCGACCACCTCGGCCTGCCGCAGGATGGGCATGCAGAGAACCGATTTGGGCCTCGCCCGAGCGAAGTAGTCGTCCCCGGCAAACTTGCCTGCACCGGAGGCCGCGTCGCTGAGAATGACACGCTCCCGCGTCCGCTGCGCATAGCGGACGAGCGACGTGGGGATGCGCTCGGAGGACGACACGGGCACCGGCCGAAGGACGGTCGTCACCACACCTTCGTCTTCGAGGGTCGCCTCTGCTTCGATGGAGAGCCTCTCGTCGCGACACAGGACGAGACAAGCCCTCTGCGCGCCGCCCTGCTCGAGGACGACCTCGAGCAGCGTGCAAAGGAGCTTGTCGAGGACGATCTCGCCCGAGATGGTCTGTGAAGCCTTGGTCACCGCATAGAGGTCGAGCTCCACGGGCCGGACGGCGACGGTGGCAGTGGGCGCGAGGGTCCTCGGCTCGACGAGGCGCGGATGCTGGTGGTCAATCTGCGCGACCTTTCCGTCGGCGCCCCAGCGCGCATAACAGGAGCGCGCGTTGCGGAGGTACGTCTCGGCGATCTCGTCGAACCCTCGTGCTCGGTAGAACCGCGAAGCGATCTCGTAGGCGAGCGCCTCGTTCTGCACGAAGCCGTTCTCGCGCGCCGAGCGAATGGCCTCTTCGTAGAGGCGCATGGCCTCGAGATCACGCCCCTCGATGCGCGCGACCTCGGCCGCCACGAGGGCATGGCGGTTCTGAAAGCTCTCCGGACAGTGCTCCGCCCAGAGCGAGAGCTTTCGCAACTGCACCTCGAGCATCCCTGCAAACTGCTGCTGCTCCTCTGCTATTGCGTCCGGGTAAAGCGCCGTCAGGGTGAGGGCGTAGTAGAAGTGGTGCGTCGCCTCGTTGGCCATGGCCATCACTTCACGCAACATCGGTGCGGCGCGGGCCGCAGCCTGCCGCGCCTCGGCGTATCGTCCATGGATGAACGCCGAGACCTGCTTCATGATGTGATGGTACGCGACCCCCACGCCGAATCCCGCCTTCTCCAAGGCGAGAACACATTCGGCCTCGTCAAAGTCGCCGTCGCTGAAGCACGCGGGGGCAACGGTCGTTCCTTTCAGGCTCGCCGCGAATTGCCCCACGGTCCGGACGACCCGATACACCGCATCGTTGTGGCTCTCCTTGGCGAACGCCGCGTACGTCCGCGAGGCTTCGATGACGTGATCGAGCGGGTCGCCGTTCTCCACGAGGAGCCACACCAAGTTGTACGATGCGTAGCCGGCAAAGACGAAGTCTCCGACGTTGAGGCAAGCGGCGAAAGCCCGCTCCACGACGGGGAGGCTCGTCGCGAAGCGCCGACACCAGATGTTGATTTGGGCCCCGTGGATGAGGAGCAGCTTCCCCTCGAGCGCCATGCCATCGAACGTCTCGTTCAACCGAATCGACATCTCGGAGAACTGCAGCGCCCAGGGGATGTTGCCGTACATCGACACGAGCATGATGGCGTAACAACTGTAGACGAACGCCGACGCGTCGCAGCTTCCGTGCTCCAACGAGAGGCGCAAGCCCTTGGCGATGATCAAGGTCCAGTACGCCGGCCGCGCGATGTACACCGGCGCCATCGCCTCGACGAGCAAGTCGAGGATGGCCCGCACGCGCGGGGCCATGCTCGCGGGCACGCGCGCGATGTCGGCGATGGCGCGCCCGCGGAGAAGAATGGGAATCCTCTGGAGCTCGGCGTCCGCCTCGGCCTGGATCTCGTCGTCGGATTCCGGGAGGTTGATCCCGAAGAGGCGCACCGCCTCGATCATCACGCTCACGGCATCGCGGTGTCGCCCGGCCATCTGGTAGAGGCGCATGCGGAGCCGAGTGGCCTTGGCGCGGTCGAGCGGAGAGCGGGTCCGCTGGAGAATCAGGTCGAAGAGCGCGTCGGCTCGCTGGAAGCTGCCGAGGAGGTACTCGCATTCGGCGAGATCCAGGTGGAGCGCGAACGTATCCTCGTATCGCCTGCTCCAAGCATCCTCGGGCAACAGGGCTGAAGCCTGGGCAAAACAACTCTGCGCCGACGCATGAGCGATCGAGGCTTTGGCCTTCGTCCCGGCCAGGACGTCGAGCTTGTAGAGCACCTCCTTCTCGTGAGGGTCGGTGAGGAGATGGGCCCCGCGGTTCCACTGATTCACGACGTCGAAAACGCGCTCCGCGATCGCCTCCGCGGACAGCCGCGACGAGAGGAGCCGGCCGATCCCGAGGTGCATCTCGGCGCGCGACGCCTCGGGAACGAGCGAATAAGCAGCCTCCTGAATCCGATCGTGAAAGAACCTGTACGAATCGTTCTGGCGGAGGATGAGCCTCGCGCCGACGGCCTCCCAGAGATCTCCGTGCGTGTCCTCCTCCGAGCCGCCGTGAACGATCGTCAGAATGGCGACCTCCGCGCTGTTTCCCAGACAGGCGAGCTGTTTCAGGGCTTCCTGGGTCGCCGCGGGGAGCCGTCGCATCTTCCCGACCATCAGATCGACCACGTTGTCGGTGAAGCCCTTCTCGAAGATCTTCGCGACATCCCACCGAAAGCGCCCCGCGCGCACGTCGAACACGATGAGCCCCTCGTCGTGGAGCGCGGTGAGAAACTGAATCACGAAGAAGGGATTACCGGCCGTCTTGTCACGGAGCAGGTCCGCAATGGGCTCGGCCTCTCCGCGGCGACATCGCAGGACATCGCCGACGAACACCACGAGCGCTTCGTGCGGAATCGGACCGAGCACGATCTCGGAGACACGCCCTCCCCCTTTGCGCATCTCGTCCACGCTCAGCATCAGCAGGTGCGCCGGGGTCACCTCGTTCTCACGATAGGCACCGACGACGAGGAGATGGCGAACCCCGGCGTGGGCCACGAGATCCTCGAGCACGCCGAGGCTCGCCGAATCGGCCCACTGCAGATCGTCGAGAAAGAGCGCGAGCGGGTGCTCCTTCTGGGCGAACACCCCGATGAAGCGCCGGAACACCAGACGAAACCGATTCTGCGCCTCGACCGGCGGCAGCTCCGGCGTCGGCGGTTGTTTCCCGATCACGAGCTCGACTTGCGGGATCACCTCGACGATGAGCTGGCCATTGATCCCGAGCGCCTCGAGGAGCCGCTGTCTCCACGCTGCAATCCGCTCTGCGCTCTGGGTCAGGATCTCGAGCACGAGCTCGCGAAAGGCCTGGACGAGCGTGGCATAAGGGACGTTGCGTTTGTATTGATCGAACTTCCCCGAGATGAAAAAACCCTTCGCTCGAACGGTGGGCTCTTCGAGCACGCGAACGAGGGTGCTCTTGCCGATTCCGGAGTAGCCCGAGACCAACAACAGCTCCGGCGCCCCCGTGTCGGCCACGCGGCCGAAGGCGTCGAGCAGGAGGGCTATTTCCGCGTCCCTTCCATAGAGCTTCTGTGGAATCTGGAGGCGGCCGGTCGCGTCCCGTTCCCCGAGCGGGAATGGATCGATGCTCCGGCTCGTGTTGAACGAAGCGAGACACCGCTCCAGATCGAGCTGCAACCCGCGCGCGCTCTGATACCGATCCTCGGGCATCTTGGACAAGAGCTTGAGCACGATGCGCGCGAGGATCTCGGGCACCTCGGGGACGATCACCGAGACGGACGGCGGGGTGCGGGCCACGTGACAATGGACCCACTCCATCGGATCCTTCGCCTCGAACGGCAGCCTTCCCGTGAGCATCTGATGGAACGTGACGCCGAGCGCATAGAGATCGGCGCGACTGTCGACGACCCGAGTGGTGCGCCCCGTCTGCTCGGGCGACAGATACGGTAACGAGCCTTCGATGAGGCGGAGAGGCTCCGCGATCGGCTGCTCGCGCGGCGAGCGCGACGCGAGCCCGAAGTCACCGAGCTTGACGTTGCCGGTGGTCGGATTGACGAGGATGTTGGCGGGCTTGAGGTCCTTGTGAACGATGCCCTCTTGGTGAATGTCGCAGACCGCCTCCGCGATCTCGACGGCGAGCGGAAGGAAGCGCTCCACCGCCATCGGCGCTCCGAGCAAATCGCTCAAGGAGCGGCCGCCGAAGTCCTCCAGGACGAGGGCCGGCATGCCTTGATACGTCTCGAGGGCGAGCGATTTGACGACGGTCGGCTTGTCGAATCGTCGTCCGATTTCGTATTCGTGCTTGATGTGCTCGAGATCCGTCGGCCGGCTGTTCCGCGGGTCGAGCACCTTGAGGACGACCGGACAGCCGTCCGCGTTCCTGATCGCGCGATAGAGGGTCACCCTGCCCCCGCCGGACAGAAGCTCGGTAATCGTGTAAGGGGCGGAGAGGCTCATGATGGCAATCCGGCGCCACGCCGACCGAGCTCACTCATCGCGGCTCGGGGCGTGAGACTCCCGAAGACCTTGCCAGCCATGGATTCGCGCGCTTTCGGCATGAGCGCACCATTCCCATCATGGCGCTGCCTGCCTCGCGCTGGGAGGGCCGCTCTTGCCGGAGATCGGTGTCGTCGCGACGCGGATCACCCGTCCGGTATCCGCAGCTTCAGGTCGCGTGTCGGCTCAGCGGATGACGCCGCTCGAGAAGCGGTGTCGCGACGACGAGCCCGTGCGCTCCATCCGCGGCGGGCGTCCTGATGCCGCCGGGGCCGCCGGTGATCCAGCAGATGGGATGACCGCCGAGCGGCTCGTCACGGCCGGCGCTCAGGGACAAGTCAAGCCGCAGAACAGCTCGACCTCGTCGATGCAGGACGAGTCCCACAGCGTCGAGCAGCAGAAGTCGTCGAGGAGGCAGACCAGATCGGCGCACGAGTCGCAGCTCGCGTCGAGCGCCGTGCCCGTGCTGCACAGATCGTGTGCGCACGAGCCGGAGCTGCCGCACGAGGTATCCCCGCAGACGCTCGCCACCTCGCCGACGCACGACGAGTCCCAAGACGTCGAGCAGCAGAACGAGTCCGCGGCGCAGACCTGCGCGACGCAGGTGTCGCACGACGCGCTCAAGCTGGTGCCCGTCGCGCACTTGTCGTGCACGCACGTCGTGCCACCGCTGGAGCTCGACGAGGACGACGAGCTGGATGCGCTGGAGCTCGACGAGGAGCTGCTCGACGAGGACGAGCTGGAGCTCGACGACGAGGTGCTGGTGCTCGACGACGACGTGCCGGTGCCTGACGAGATCACGTTGCCGCTCGAGCTGGACACCGACGTCGTTGCGCCCTCATCGCCCGATGAAACCGAGCCGCCGGCGCCACCGAGGCCGCGTTCGAGTGTTGTCCCCTGCGCGCACCCGACGCCCGCCGCGACGGCGAGAGCAACAAGGAAGATGGAGCAGCTCGTCATGACATACCTCGAAGACGGTGAGACGGTGGAGCGCTAGCGCGTCGCGTCGAGGATCGACCTCCCGGCCGCAGGAAGCAATGCGCACCGAGGCCCGCGAATGTTTCAAATTGTGACAAAGCATTCGACGCCCGGCAGCGCGGCCCTATCACAGCCTCGGTGTGCGACTCGATGTCGCGATGGGCGCTCCTCCACGCCTCTCGGCATGAGACAGCCGCCCCGGCCAATTCTGGCCTGTCGCTGGCCAAAGCTGGCGTATTGGACCAGGCCGAACACGCCATCACCGCAGCTTCGAGCATGCGTGGGCCGGCACAGGGGGTGCTTTGCGAGCCCCCGCCGAGATCACACGAGCGCACGAGATGCTCACGATCGGATCGCCCACGCGGCGCCCGTCGTCGAGGAAGCGGACGGCGAACGAGCGAGGGACTCGTCTCCTCGAGTGCGACGGCGATCGCGGCGATGACCGCTGCTCCGTGATGGCGCGGCGGGAGCCTACGACTTGCAACCATCGTTTCGGGAGGAGGCAACCATGGATGACGACACGGGGCTCACAGTTTGGAACGCGGTCCTCAAAGCAGCGCTCAGGCTTCCAGGGGTCCGCGTCGATCGCACATCGTTCCTGCGCTCGGCGCTGACGGCACAGGTGCCGGCGGACGCGATCGAGCGGGCGGTGGCGACGACGCCGGCCAAAGCAGGGATCTCGAAGGACGTCATCAGGCGGGCAGCGCAAAGCTCCATCGCGTGGCATCGCGCGGGCGTCAGCGCCACGTCGGCCGTCGCCAGCCTGCCAGGTGGCTGGTGGATCATGGGCACGATCCCCGTCGAGATGACCCAGTATTTCTGGCACGTCGTCGTGGTGCTCCAGAAGCTCGCATACCTTCATGGATGGCCGAGCCTCTTCCAAGAAGAGGACGACATCGACGACGAGACCAAGCTCGTGCTCACGCTGTTCATCGGCGTCACGCTCGGCGCGAAGGAGGCAGCAACGGGCCTGTCGAAGCTCGCCACGGCGATGGGCACCGAGGTTGTAAAGCGGCTTCCGCGGGCGCCCCTGACCAAATATGCGATCTATCAAATCGCCAAACAGGTCGCGAAGTGGGTTGGCGTCAAGCTCACCAAGAGGAAGTTCGCCGAGCTCGTGGGTCGAGCCGTACCCATCGTCGGAGGAGGGGTCGCGGGCATCATCACTTGGTTCGCCTTTGGGGGAGGAGCGGACCGCCTTTTGGATCACCTCGAGCGTTTTCCGCAAGCGGGCTCGCACGAGCGCTGAACGCGGGCGCCTCCGAGTGTCTTCTCACGCACGCTCTGCGGATCATGGAGTCATGCCCGCAGAGCATCGGCGTGAGGCTCGATATCGATCACACGATGACAGCCTCGATGTTGTTGCCATCCGGATCGATGACGAATGCTGCGTAGTAGTGCGGGCCGTAGTCCGGCCGCGGCCCCGGGGCGCCGTGATCGCGTCCGCCTGCGGCGACGGCGGCGGCATGGAAGCGTGCGACTGCGGCAGCATCCTTTGCCTCGAATGCGAGGTGCACGGGGCCTTTCGAGGGCGTGCCCGTGCCGATCCAGAGCTTGACCGCGCCGGGAGGGCCGAAGCCGGCGCTCTTGCCGGCCTCGTCGACGTGCTGCGCGACGAAGCCCAGCGGCTCCAGGGCGGAGCGGTAGAAGTGAAGAGAGCGGGAAAAATCAGCGACGGAGAGTTGCACGTGATGGAACATGGGATTGCCTCCTTGAACGGACGACAGCCTGCCTCCAGCGGCGCGATCGGACTTGGGGGATCTTGCGCATGCACAAACGTGGGCGCGCGCTTTGACTCCATCGCTCGAGGTCCACTACCGTCGAGGTCGTGAGCGCGAACCCGACATCCACGCTGCGCGCGCAATCGGCGCGCGTGACCTTGTGGGACGTGCGTTGCAATCTCGGGCCGGGTGACGCGCCCTTCCCTGAGCGGCATGGGTCGTGGACGATCGCGGTCGTGCGTCGCGGCGCGTTCTCGTACCGCGCCCACGACGAGCGGCGCCCGCGCGAGCTGCGCGAGGGCTGGCTCCTGCTCGGCCGCATGGACGCCGAGTTCGAATGCGCGCACCCGACGTGCACGGGCGACGACTGCACCTCGCTCACCATCGACACCGCGCTGCTCGAGGATGCTCGCCGCGAAGTGCGCCTCGCCGCGCCCGGTCTGCTTCCCACGAGCGTTCTGCCGCCGGTGCCGCGCGTCGCCGGTGTCGTGGCCACCGCGCGCTCGGCGCTGACATCCGGCGCCGCGATCGATCCGGACGCGCTCGCGATGGAGGCGATCACGGCGGTGCTCGGCGCGTACGGCGCGGAGCGGGCCGCAAGCCGCGCGCCGTCTGCACGTGACGCGGAGCGGGTCCGCGCCGCGCTGGATCTGATCGACGCGCACTGCGCAGATCCATGGCCGCTCGCCGAGCTCGCGGATCGCGTGGGCGCGAGCCCTTTCCATTTCGCGCGCGCCTTCCGCGCCATCGTGGGCACGAGCCCGCACCGCTACCTCGTCGACGCGCGCGTGCGCCGCGCCGCCGCGCTGCTGCTCGACACGCGCCGCCGGGCCACCGACGTGGCGCTCGACGTCGGCTTCGGCGATCTCTCCAACTTCGTGCACACGTTCCACGACCGCATGGGCATGACGCCGCGCGATTTTCGCGCGCGCGGCCGCCGCCCGCCGCGCGCCTGATCGAGCAAGCCGGAGAAGCCGCGCTGGAGGCTCGCACCTCCATGCATGAAGGCGCGAGCTTCCAGTTCGCGTGGCATCGAGCGCGCTGCACTGCAGTGTCATGAGGCCGTGCCCAGTCGGCACATCCATTGCTGTTCGGGAACGGCCATGAGCAAGCCTTCGTCGCCTGCGGGCACCGCCTCATCCACTCGCGTCCTCGGCCTCTTCGGAGCATGTGTCTGCCTCGCCTTCACGTCCGGCTGCAACGCCGAGGAAACGACACCGACGAGCGCGTGCGGCGATGGCATCGTCGACGCGGACGAGACATGTGACGACGGCAAAACCAATGCCGGTGACGGCTGCTCCTCCACCTGCACCGTGGAGACGTCGGCCGCATGCGGCGACGGCAAGCTCGATCCCGGCGAGGCCTGCGACGACGGCAACACCATGGCCGGTGACGGCTGCTCGCCGAGCTGCACCCTCGAAGCCAATGCCATGTGCGGCGACGGCGTCGTGGAGGCGGGCGAAGCATGCGACGACGGCAACACCATGGCCGGTGACGGCTGCTCGCCGAGCTGCACCCTCGAAGCCAATGCCATGTGCGGCGACGGCAAGCTCGATCCCGGCGAAGCCTGCGACGACGGCAACACCATGGCCGGTGACGGCTGCTCGCCGAGCTGCACCCTCGAAGCCAATGCCATGTGCGGCAATGGCATCGTGGAGGCGGGTGAAGAGTGTGATGACGGCAATGCCGATGACACCGATGCTTGCCTCTCCACGTGCAAGAAGGCTTCGTGTGGCGACGGGATCGTGCAAGCAGGCGAAGCGTGCGACGACGGCAATGCCGATGACACCGATGCTTGCCTCTCTACATGCAAGAAGGCTTCGTGTGGAGATGGGTTCGTACAGGCGGGCGTGGAGGCCTGCGACGATGGGAACACGACGGCGGCCGACGGGTGCGGGGCCACGTGCAAGTCGGAGCTCTTGCCCTATGACGAGGACTTCGATGATGGCGCGCACGAGCTGACCGTCGTATCGAGCTCCGCCACGGTGGTCTGGCACGTATCGACCACGCAAGCTGCGAGCGCGCCGAACAGCCTGCGTCTGGCTGATCCGGCGACGGGCAATTACGACGCTGGCATCGTCACGGGCTCGGCCGCGACGCCCCCCTTTCCTCGTGCCGGTGGACGGGGCAGTCGCCAGGATCGCGGTCCTCAAAGACACCGAGTCGTCCGACAACTACGACCAGCTCTGGCTGGAGATCCTCGACGCGAGTGACGTGGTCCTCGTCCAGAAGCAGGTCACCGGCACCTTCAAGACCTTTGCCTCCTACGCCCTCGCGATCCCGGAGGCGCACGCTGGGAAGCTCGCGCGCCTTCGCATCCGGTTCGACACGATCGACGACGAGGTCAACACCTCGAGCGGCATCTTCATCGACGACATCCACATCGGGGCGAGCGCCTGCGGCGACGGCTTCTTGGACACGAGCCGTGGTGAGGAGTGCGACGACGGCGACACCACCGACGGTGATGCGTGCGCGTCGGATTGTACGCTCCCGTGCCTGAGCGGCTCCGGGGCGAGCGCGGCGAAGCTCGATGCGAGCACCAACCATTGCTATGCGGCCTTCTCGACGGCCCTGTCGTCGACCGCCGCGGAGAGCGCATGCGTGGCCCTGGGCGGACATCTGGCCTCCATCGGCGACGCGGCCGAGAACGCGCTCGTCCAGTCGCTCCTCCCCACCCAAACCGTGCTCATCGGCGCGATGGACACCGCGACGGAGGGGACCTTCACCTGGACGAGCGGAGATCCATTCACCTACTCGAACTGGAGCCCCAACGAGCCGAACAACTCGGGCGACGAGGATTGCACCCAGCTCTACGTCGATGGTTCCTGGAACGACTGGCCCTGCTCCAACACGGCGGCCTACGTGTGCGAGGTCGCGCAGTAAGAACGCTCCGTCACCGAGATGAGCAGACTGAGGCGCGACGCGATTCATCGACGGCAAGCGCGATCCCGATGACGAGTCAGCGGCGATGCGCGAGAGCGTGCCGGCATTCGAGACGGCGAATGCCGGCGCAGCGAGGTGCTTCAGCGCCCGAGCTTTGCGAGCGCTTCCGCGGCGAGCCGCTTCGTGAGCTCCCCGGCCGGGAGCGACGGCGCGAGCGACGCCGCCTGCCCGGCCCACAGCGGTGAGAAATCCACGGAGCCCGCGGCCTCCGCTGCGGCGCGAAGGGGCGCGACCGCGATGCTCGCGCGTGGAAATGCCGGCGCGAGCGGAGACATGGGCCCGACCTCGCGCACGAGCCGGTTCGCCATGCCGCGCGCCGGACGGCCGGTGAAGACGTTGGTGAGCGTGGTGCTGTCGTCTCGTGAAGCACGGAGCGCTGCGCGATGCGGTGCGGAGAGCGTCGCCTCGGGAGTGAAGAGGTAAGCCGTCCCGATCTGCACGGCCGAGGCGCCCAGCGCGAACGCCGCCACAATCCCGCGCGCGTCGGCGATCCCGCCCGCAGCGATGACGGGCACCGCGACGGCATCGACCATTTGAGGGACGAGCGCGAACGTTCCCACCTGAGCCGCCGTGTCATCGGAGAGGAACATCCCGCGGTGACCGCCCGCTTCTGCGCCCTGCGCGATGATCGCGTCACACCCCTTCTCTTCGAGCCAACGCGCCTCCGCGACCGTCGTTGCCGAGGACAAGATCTTCGCGCCCGCGGCGCGCACGCGTTCGATCAACTCGGCATCGGGGAGACCGAAGTGGAAGGAGACGACTTCGGGCCGAACCTCCTCGACGACCGCGCACATCGCAGCGTCGAAGGGCGCCCGGCCCGACGCGGGCGGCGCGCCCTGTGGATTGACGCCGAGCTCGACGTAATACGCTTCGAGACGCTCACGCCACCGCGCTTCGTGCTCCGCATCGATGGGTGAAGCGCGATGGCAAAAGAAGTTGAGGTTGAGCGGGATTGTCTTCTTCGCCGCGTTTGCCGTCCTCGCCCGGATGCTCGCCACCTGAGCGCGCACCTGCTCGGGCCCGAGCATCGCGCCGGGCAGCGCGCCGAGGCCGCCCGCCGCGGCCACTGCGACAGCCAAATCGGCCCCTCCAGCGCCGGCCATGGGGGCTTGAAGGATGGGCAGCTCGATGCCGAGGAGATCCTGAATTCTGGTCACGGGCCACGTCGTCATGGTCTGTCCCTCATAGGATTCCCTGCGGTCCGCGACCAGACGCCATCCTCGATGGTGCCTGTCTTTCGAGGCGTCCGCGTCGAGCACGACAGATCCTGCGGCACGTCGAGAAACGATCCATTCCATCTCGAGATCTGCTGTGTCGATCGGCGCGGGAAGCCCGACATGCACATGGCGCGCATGCCCCCTGCCTTCAGCAACGCGCGGTTCAATGAAGGCGAGCATGGGTCGAGCCCTGGCCATGCTGCGGCGCGCTCTCATCGACCTGCGTCACCGCGGCACGTTGCGAGAAGTCGATGCGCACGCGATGAAAATCGTGTCACGTCGTGATACGTACGGCCGGTCACCCAGGGCTCGGGCGTAGCGCACGGTGGCGGATCGGATCGCGTGTATCTTCGGCCCCTCATGCGCCCTCGAGATGTGCTCGCCGGCTCCCTGGTCCTCGTCGGATTGACGTGGGGCGGGGCCGTGCGCGCGGACGACGAGGAGTCGATCCGCATCGAGTACCGGGCGCCCGTGGAGTGTCCGACGGCGCAGTCGTTCGTGGACCAGCTCCGGCGGCGCGGTATCCACGCGCCCATCGCGGCGCCCGGCGAGCGCGCGCGCACGTTCGAGATCGAGGTGAAGATCGATGCGCGCGCCCATGGTCGTTTGACGGTGACGGGGACTGACGGCGAGCGCGTCACGCGCACCGTCGAAGGCAAATCGTGCGACGAGCTGGTCTCGGGGCTGGCGGTGATGACCGCGGTCGCCATCAGCCCGACGGCGACGCCCGAGCCGCTCCCCACGCCACCACCTCCATCACCGCCTCCGCCGCCACCGCCGGGTCCCGAGCCGCGGAGCCTCGCGCCGGCTCCGCCGCGCTCCATCGCGGCGCCTGTCCGAACGCGATCCTCGCGCCTCGTGGTGGGCACGGGGCTCCGGGCGTTCTCCGTCTTCGCCGTCGCGCCGAGCGCGATCTTCGGGGCCGGTGCATTCGTCGATCTCGAATACGGCCGCGCCTCGATGCGCATCGGAGTCGATCAGACGTTCCCCATCCTGATGGGCACCGAGCCCGCGCGCGCGCGCTTCGGTTGGACGACGGCGCGCGTCGAGCTCTGCCCCATCTCCGCCGGCGTCGCCTGGCTCGAATTCGCGCCGTGCGGCGTGCTCAACGCAGGGGCCATCTGGGCCATCGATTCGGGAGGCGAGGAACCTCAAAATGGCACGCGCTTCTGGGGCGCGGCGGGCGCGCGCGGGCGAGTGCGCGCTACCTTCGCGCGCCGCTTTTGGGCCGAGCTCGGCGCTGCAGTCACGGCGACCTTCATCCGCGATCGCTTCATTCTCCGGCCGTCCACGACCATCTATGCGCCGGGTCCGGTGAGCGTGGAGCCCAGCCTCGCGGTCGGCCTCCGCTTTCCATGACGTTTCCGTGATCGACTCGACGGATCGCTTCCATACACGCGCGTGGCCATGAGCGCGGTCCATCCGAACGAGCCCCAAGCCCCTCCGTCGGTCGCTCCGGACGAGGCTCGGCTGCGCGCGCTCTTCGAGGCCGAGTTCGATTTCGTCTGGCGATCGCTGCGCCGCCTGGGGCTCCAGCCCGTCGAGGCGGACGACGGAGCGCAGCAGGTGTTCGTCGTCGCCGCGCGCCGGATCCACGAGGTCACGCAGGGCCACGAGCGAGCGTTCCTCTTCGAGACGGCGCGGCGCATCGCATCGGACATCCGCCGCCTGCACACCCGCCGGCGCGAGGTGTTCACCGTCGACCGGGAGCAGCCCGACCCGACCCACTCTCCCGAAGAGGCCTTGGGGCGCAAGCGCGCGCGCAGCCTGCTCGACGAGGCGCTCGACCAGATGTCGCCGGATCTGCGGACCGTGCTCGTGCTCTTCGAGCTCGAGGGGATGACGGTGCCGGAGATCGGTGCGATCCTCGACGTGCCGACCGGGACCGCCGCGTCGCGCCTGCGCCGTGCACGTGAGGACTTTCAAGGTGTGGTCAAGCGCCTGATGGCGCGCGCAGCCGGTCCGAAGGGAGAGCAACGATGAGCGACTTCCGGCCCTTCGTCGATCAGGATGGGATCGAAGGCGAGCTGCTGCGATCGGCTCTCGATGATCAGGCGTCCATCGAAGCGCGCGAGCGTGCACGCGCCGCGATGGGGCGCGCCATCTCCGGCGGCGGAGGAGGCGGAGGAGGAGGCAGCGGCGGTCCGAGCGCGCTGCCGCCTGCGCAGCCCGTTCGCATCGGCCTCACGGCCAAGTGGATCGGTGCGATCAGCGCGGCGACGTTCGTGGTCGCGGCGACGATCGCGATTCTCACGTTCCCCATCATCCACCGTACGCCCGCGCCTTCCGTCGCGATGCCTTCCGTGCCGGCGCCCGACGCGCCACCGCCTCCTCTTCCGCTGGTGTCTGCCGCGCCGACCGCCGCCGCACCTGCTGAAGCTGCTGAAGTGACGACTGCTCCTCCAGCGGTGAGCGCGCCGCCGCGCACCGCGCCGAGCGCGGCGGCGCCCGGTCCGTCGCTCGCTGACGAGGTGGCTGCCCTCGACAAGGCGCGCCACGCCCTCGCCGGCGGTGACGCGAGCGGCGCGCTCGCCGCGCTCGACAGCTATGCGCGCGCGTTCCCACGTGGGGTGTTGCGCGAGGCCGCGAGCGTCCTGCGGGTCGAGGCGCTGGTGCGCGGTGGTCAGCGCGCGGCCGCGGCCGACCTCGCCCGGCGCATGCTGCGCGCGCACCCGAAGAGCCCTTATGCCGTCAAGCTTCGCTCGCTCGTTCCCGAAGCCGATACGAATCCGTGATCGATGAATCCGGTCGCTTCCATAGGGCCGGCATGACGACTCCTCTCAATCGATCTCCGCGTCGCGCCGTGACGCGAGCGGCCCTCGCCCTCTCGCTCTGCTCGCTCCCGGTGATGGTTTATGCCGGGTGCGCCGGCACCGATCTGGCGCTCGGGAACATGCCCGACGACACGATCCACGTCGACGGCGGCGTCGATTGCACGAACGGCCCCGACTTCACGGACTGCCCCTGCAACCCCGGCGAAGCGAAGGCCTGTTACACCGGGCCGGCCTCCACCCGCGGCGTCGGCGCGTGCAAGGACGGCGTGCAGACGTGCACGGAGCAGCAGGAGTTTCGCTACGCCTTCGGCCCGTGCACCGGCGAGACGCTGCCCTCCGAGGAGAACGGCCAATGCGTCGCCGTCGACGGTGGCCCGATCGATGGTTGTGCGCCGGACGAGTGCGATCCTGCGCTGCCCGCGCCGAGGCCGATCGGCCCGACGTCGACGGGTCGCGTGAGCTCGTGGCGCCCCACCCTGCGCTGGCAGCTCGCGGACGGCACCGACGGCGCCCGCGTCACGCTCTGTCACGACCGCGCCTGCGCTTCGATCATCACGACCCTCGACGCTCCGGGCACGAGCGTGAAGCTCGCCACCGATCTGCCGCCCGGCGTCGTGTACTGGAAGCTCTCGGGCCGATCGGGCGGCAAACACGGCACCACGACGAGCCCCGTTTGGCAATTCGTCGTCGGGCACAAGAGCGCGCCGGTGGACACGTCGTGGGGAACGAGCTTCGATGTCAACGGTGATGGCTTTGCCGACATCATCGCTTCCGTGCGGAGCGAGGGAATCCCACCGTCGTTTCCGAAGGGACAAGGCAGACTCTATGTCTATCACGGTGGTCCGGACGGCATTCCCGAAAAGCCCACCGCGACCGTGGCGGCACCGGCGGATGCGTCGTACTTCGGTTGGGTCGCGACGAGCGCCGGCGACGTGAACGGCGATGGCTACGCCGACGCCATCGTCGGCACCAACGGCGGGCTCCCCGGCTGCAGTGGCGGAAGCGCCGGCTACTCGCCCGATGAGGTCTGGATCTACTTCGGCGGACCGAACGGCCTCGCCGCGACACCGGCGGTCACGCTGAAGGGGCCGCAAGCCGGCGTGGGGACCTGCGGCGCCACGTGCCCCAGCCAATCGTGCAGCAGCCTCAACCCTGCCTGCATGGCCGACTGCGATTACTTCGGCTCGTGGGTCTCCCCCGGCGGGGACATCAATGGTGACGGCTACGCCGATGTGCTGGTGGGGGCCGGCCGCGGCAACGCGGCGTACGTCTATTATGGGTCTGCCACCGGCGTCGATCCCACCGCGACGAAGCTCACCGGAACCAATTCCTTCGGAGGCAACATCTCCGGCATCGGCGACGTCAACGGCGACGGCTACGCGGACATCGCCGTCGCCAACGGCAGCTCCATCGTTCTGTTCATGGGCAGCGCCGCCGGGCTGGTCACGACGCCGATCGCCTTGCTCCCGGGCAGCAAGGGGCCCGCGGCGTGGTGGGGCAGCTCCATGACCCGAGGCGTCGATTGTGCCGGCGACGTCAACGGTGATGGCTACGCCGACGTCGTGACGACCACCAACGGAGGAAGCACGAACGACGCGACGGGCATGCCCGGCTACGTCTATTACGGTGGTCCCGACGGCGTCACGGCGGCGCCGGCCGTGGTCTGGAGCGGCGGTGGAAGCTCTTCATCCGCGCTCGTGAAGACGTCCGGCGGAGGAGACTTGAACGGAGACGGCTACTCCGACGTCCTCTGGGCCGGCACCGACTACGTCACCGAGCACCTCGGCGCGGCAGGGGGCATCTCGGCGAGCTTCGCCGAACAAGTGCCGTGGACCTACGTGAACACCGTCCTGGGGGCCGGCGATCTCAATGGAGATGGCTTCGATGATGCGGTCGTCGCCCGCAACCCCAGCTCGACCGGGACGATCATGGTCTATTACGGCACGGCGACCGGCGTGACCGCGACCAACCAAGTCCTGTCCCCGCCCGTCGGCGACTCGTTCGACACGCGCTTCGGCTACGTGCTCGGCGGGTCGTCGGGCCTGTAGCGCGTCGTCGTGTGCGCGGTGGACGCCATCAGAGTGATTGCATCGACGAGCGTTGTCACAAGCGCTCACGACGGCGTCCGGCGTCCTCCTCGTGATCGACAGCGTTCGCGCCGAGCGAGCGCACGAGACGAGCCGTCGGTTCGTCCGCGGGGAAGTACGTCTCGATGTGGATCTCCTCCGCCGTCGCGTCGATGGGCGTGCCGATCGACGCGATGGTCGTGAAGATGCGCGCCTCCGCCGATCCACGCCGCAGGTGCAGTGTGACGAAAGGGCCTCTTTCGATGGGCGGCGCGGGCCGCGACGGCAGATCGGGAATCGCGGAGACCGCCTCACGAACGCGGGCAATCCGCGGTTCGTCCGGAGAACGCGCGGCCTCGCGGCGCAGGCGCTCGAGCATCAGCGCGGCGACCTCCTCGAAGTTCACCACCGCCGGCCGGAGCCCCGCGGGGTGGAGCGTCGCGACGACGAGGTTCTCCATCACCTCCGGCGGCAACCTCTCGAAATCGACGAACAGCGCGAAGAAGCGCGCGGCGGCGCGATTGGCCTTCACGACGTTCCACGCGCGATCGCAGGCGACGGCGCCGTTCGGCTCGACGGCGCCGAGCACCAAATCGACCGCGCGGCGTAGGGACTCTGCCTCGGGCGCGTCGAGCGGCTCGTCGCGATACGCCGCCACGTAACCGGCCGCCTCGAGGAGCGCGTTGCGATCGCGAAGCGCGAGATCGAGCGCCGATCCGAGCACGAGCACCATCGTCTTGCTCGGCGCGGCGCGCCCCGTCTCCAAACAGCTCAGGTGACGCGTGGAGATCTCCGCCTCACCGGCGAGGCGCTCCTGGCTCATCCCCCGAGAAGCGCGGTGATGCCGCAGCAAGGCGCCGAACGGCGGCAACGAAGGACCGGCAATCGCGGGCACGCCTCGAAGCCTACACGGGGTCGCGCCGACCGGACATGACCTCGGAGGTCATGGACGATGTGACCTCCTACCGCGATGGTAGAGCGCATGAAGAAGATCGTCCCCCTCCTCGCCCTCATCCCTTTCACGGTCTTCAGCGTCCTCGTGGTCGCGCGCCACGGCTACTTCGGCTTCCTCACGCTCGCATTCCGCGAGCCCTGGGCGCTGCAAATGCTCCTCGACCTCACGATCGCGCTCTTCATCGTCGGCGGATGGATGCGGCGCGACGCACGAAAGCTCGGCATCCCGGTGACTCCCTACCTCGTGACCCTGCCGCTGCTCGGATCGATCAGCGCCCTCCTCTACCTCGTCCACCGCGGGCTCAGGAGCAAGTCCGTTCCCCAGCACGCCTGAATCGCTCTCGCTTGCCACGGACTCCCGCGTTCGTCGGGTCGAGCCCGATCATGGCCCAGGTGCATTCGATTGCCATGCTCGTGGACCGCCGCAGACACCACACCACGCAGGAACGGGCCTACGGACACCACGTTTCCGTGATGTCCGTACGCCGCGTGCCGCGCGGATCAGCGCGCCGCTTCGAGCGGCGTCACCGACCAAGACACCGAGCCGGGGAACGCCGGGCCGCCTTCACTCGGGGTCGTCGCACCTTCGTCCCGCAGGATGTGCAGCGCGCCCGCGCGGCCTTCGAGCGCGGCGAGCGAGATCGCTTTGCCCTGACGCGTGAGCACGTCTCTCGCGAGCAACTTGCCATCGAGATCGAGGAGCTCGACGTGCACCTGGCCCTCGATCACGAGCACGCCTCCACTGCGCGCCGGCAACGCGACCGTCTCGTCGATCCCGATCAGGACACCCTCGTACGGACCGCCGGGATCGACGTACCAGGGAATGGGCTCCTTTTTGTAGACCTCGAACGATCCCGTCTCGTACGCGCCCGCGTGGAAGGTGTAGCGCCCGCGCTGCTCGCCGCCGACGCGCACCACGACCGAGCCCGAAGGCAGGTTGATGTCCACCTTCTTCGTCGGCCCATAGGAGATCAGGAGTTGCCCGCTCACGTAGACGTCGACGGTGAGCGGGTAATCGGCCGAGTCGATCGAGAAGCCATAAGCCCAGAAGGGTTGGAGCGGCGGGGGTGACACGTTGAACGCGTAGTGGTCGACGTCACCCACCTTGTGCAGGTTCACCTCGAAGCCGCCTTCGGGCTGCTTGGACGCGGTCCCGAACGTGTCGTTGATCTCGAATGCATCCGGCGAGAGCCCTTTGGCGTCCACCGACAGGAACAGCGCATAAGGCTGCGGGCGGGGCGAGGTGATCTTCACGAGGTACGTGCCCGGCGCGGCGAGCGCCGCGACGTAGATCTGGCCCGTCGGCGTCTTGCTGAGCGTCACGTTGCTCGGCACGCCCGGCGCGGTCTCCGGGACGATGGTGACGTAGAGCGGGCCGAGGTCGACCATGTTGTCGACGGTGAGCTTGAAAGAGGAATAGTCGGCGAGCGAGAAGCGATAGAAGTCGATGTCGCCCGGATGATCGATGGTGCGCTCCGGGTTACCGGCCCCCGCCACGAGCGTCGAGGCGGTCCCTGGTGCATTGTTGGGCTCGAGCGCATCGGCCGGAATCTGGTGGCCCGCCGCCGCCTCCACCGCGGCCAAGGCATCGATGATCGAGGTCACTTTGGGATCGGGTGAGCTCACTGGGCGCTCGTTCGCGTGGAGCATCGCGCGCGTGGCGTCGCTGTCGAGCGATGGATTCATGGCGCGCATCATCGCTGCGACGCCCGCGACGATCGGCGCTGCGATGCTGGTGCCGGAGACGAGGCTCCCATTCGGGAACGTGTCGTCATTCGCCGCCACCCACGCCTCGCCGGGCGCCCACACGTCGACGCCGGCCCCGAAGTCGGAGCTGCTCCGTGCGCTGCTGCTGTCGTCGGCGAGCGCGCCCACGCAGATCACGCCGTCGAGCACGCAGGGCGTGAGGTTCGCCGCGGTCACGTCCTTCGCGTAGTTGCCCGCGATGGCCACGAGCACGAGGCCCGCGGCCTTCGCCTTGGCGACCTCGTCGAGCAGGCCGATGTCTTTGTCGTAATCCATGCAGTCCGCGTTGCAGTCGAGACCAAAGCTCATGTTCACGACATCCGCGCCCCAGAGACGAGCGGTCTTGATGGCCGCCGTCTCCTTCAATTGCGTGTAGTCGATGCGGAAGAGCCAGGGCTCGGCGACCGTGCCGCCGGATCCGCCGAAGCCGCGCAGATCGTCGATCGCGCCCGCGGCCACGCCGGCCACCGCATTGCCGTGCCAGCTGCACTGGTTCTTGCCGTTGCAGTCGAGCGTGTTGGGGCCGCCGGCGAAGGCGTCGTTGTCGACGAAGTCCCATTGCGTCGGCGAGGCCGGGAGATCCGATCGGGTGCCGGCCGGATCGTCGAATGGATGTCCCTGCGGGTCGAGCCAGAAGCCCGCGTCGAGCACGGCGATCCCCAGCTTGTTCGCAGGCGCGCCGTGACCGGCGACGAACTGCCATGCTCGGCTGATCGTCGAGCCGTTGCCGAGCGGGCCCATCGTCTTCCCGCGGAACGTGGCGTGGTCGAACAGATTGACGACGGCGCCTCCTTGAACCGACTCGTGGGTGCCATGCAACATGCTCCCGGGCCGAGCCACGAAGTTGGGAGACAAGACGAGCCCGTTGGCTTCACGCTCGTGCGAGATCAGCGCGAGCAGCCTCACCGCTGCCGCCGACGATGCACGATAGGCACCGCGGAGCCCGCGGTGCGCGGCCTCCGCCGCATACGTGTCAATCGGCGCCGCCGACGGATCGAGGCGCACGAGGAAACGTGTCGGCGCGAGCTCGGATGCTCGCACGTCGCGACGAAGCCGCGCGGGGGGCGGCGGCGCGGCGTCGTCGGCCACGATGCTCCCGCCCCAACGATGAACGAAGGCATCGAGCGCGGCACGCTCGGTGTCCGTCGCGGCGCGCACGATGACCTCGCCGGTGACGAGCTCGGTCACCACGCCCGCATCATCGGCGTACGCCGCGATCGGACGCGCTCCATCGCTCGACGCGATCGCGGCCCGGGGATCGAGCGCGTCATCGACCGCCATGGAGAACGACGCGGTGCTCGCCGCGAGGCTCGCGACACCGGTCTCCGGCTCGTCGGCCCGCGGCTCGCCGCAACCGATCAACGCCGCCGCCGCGAGCACGGCACCGGAGAGTGGGATGAACGCTCGGCGCACGGGCACACGGCGTGGGAAATCGATCACGGGGAATCGAGACACAGGGCGCTCCTCGGCAGCGCAGGAAGGGCTGCCGGAAGCGCGTCGAGCACGTCATGCGCCAACAGGAAGACCGCCTTTCCAACGGGCCTCGACGCATGAACGGTGTGCGCGCACGTGCACCGCACACTCGGCGACGCGCACGCACCTCGACCAACGATCACCCTCCAAGATCGACGAGACTCCATGCGACGAGATGCCCCGCACACTGCGGTCCTCTGGTACCTTCATCGAATGTTGTCTTTCGAAGCGCGTTCTTTGCGATCCCTCACTCTACTCGTTGGTTTGGCCGCCCTGCCCGGCTGCGGCGGACAGACGCCGGCCACCTCGGACTCCAGTGCTTCGGTCTCTTCGGGGAGCGGGAGCACCGGCAGCGGCGCCGCAGGCGGAGGAGGCTTTGGCGGCGCGTCCTCGTCGTCGTCCTCCAGCGCGACCAGCAGCGGAAGCGGTGGCAGCGGCGGCAGCGGAGGCGGCCAGAGCTGCATCATCCAGGGGCACGTCGCCGGCGAGCGATTCCCCGTCGGAGACAACTGCAACTTCTGCGACTGCAACGCGGATGGCACCACCACGTGCACCAGCCGAACCTGCCCCGACCAGGAGCCTGGCTGCACGTACAATGGTCATGACTACGCGTTCGCGGAGCGCTTCCCGTCGACGGACAAATGCAACGAGTGCATCTGCGCGGCGAGCGGGCTCGCGTGCACGCGCCGCGCCTGCTCGACGATGGAGGAAGGCGCGATCCTGGTGGAGTCGCTCGACACGCCCTGCGGCCCGGACCAGACCTTCACCGCGCAGGCGGTGCTCGACGGGCTTCCGGTCAACGACATCGAGGTGCCGTTCCTCTACGTGAAGGACGGTCCGAAGTACCCTGAAACCCTGCCCGACACGAAGGTGCGTGTTCGTGTCGTGTACGACGGCGGCTTCGCCGTGTGTCGCATCCCGTCGCCTGGACAGGAGGCGTTCGACATCGAAGCGCTCGTCGAATGGATCTCCGCCGACGGCAGCTTCAACGAGGGCTTCCACACGTACCTGCGACGCAACGCCGGCGGCTTCACCGATGCTTGGTACATCGGCGTGGGCGTGCAGCCCGGCGGCCTCGACGGCACCTACAACCCGAACTGCTACCATGCCAATGGCTTCGGGTTCGCCGCGACCTTCGACGCCGATGGCACCGCCTCGGGCTACACGAACAAGCTCTGCGAGACGGACATCATGCTCGACGTCGCCACCTGGACGTATACGCCCTGAGATTCGAGGCGCTCCCAAAACGATCGGCGCGAGGTGAGGAGATCACCAACAGCCGAAGCGCGTAGTCCGGAAGCCGAGGCTCCTCACGGAGCCCGGCCTCATCACACACTCAATCTTCTCTCGGCAATCCGAGCATCACGAGCGACGCGCGCGGCCTTCCTCGAGCAAGCGCGCGTCGCCGAAGTCAACGCACCGTGACCGCCCGGGCACCTCGTCGCGCCGCGCGTCGAGGTGTGTCATCGCCCGCTTCCGTGGCCGTCGCTTCTTTCGTCACCGCGACGACGTAGTCGAGGAAGGCCCGAATCTTCGCCGACATGTTCTGCGCGGAATGATGGAGCGCGTAGAGCGGATAGGTCTCTTCGGCCCATTCGGGCAACACCTGCACGAGCCGCCCATCCGCGAAGTGCGCGCGCGCGTGGAGATGAAAGAGCTGCGCGATTCCTTGTCCGGCGAGACACGCCGCCACCATGGGCCCGAAGTGGTTCACCATGATCTGGCCCTTCACGTTGACCGGCACCACCTTCCCCCGGCGCACGAACTCCCAACCGAAGTGGCTTCCCGTCGCGGGATCGCGCATCAGCAAGCATCGATGCTTCTCGATGTCGTGCGGACGGCGCGGCGTGCCGTGCTGCGCGAGATACTCCGGAGATGCGCACGTGACGATGCGCGTGCGCATGAGCAATCGAGCCTTGAGCGCGGAAGGCTCCGGGTTGCCGAAGCGAATGGCGACGTCGATGCCCTCACGGATCAAGTCGACCATGCGATCACGCACCACGAGCTCCACGAAGAGCTCGGGGTGCTTCGCCAGAAACGGCCCAAGACGTGGCATGAGGACGAATTGGGCAGTTCCCGGATCGACGTTCACGCGGAGCCGCCCGCGCACCTTTGCGCTCGAGCTTCCGGCCTGATTCGTCGCCTCCTCGATGGCGCGCAGATGCGGGACGATCGACTCGTAGAAGCGGGCCCCTTCATCAGTCAGCGAGATCGATCGCGCCGACCGCTGGAAGATGCGCACGCCGACACGAGCTTCCACACGCGCGACGGCACGGCTCACCGCCGGTTGCGTCAACCCGAGCGCCTCCCCAGCCCCCATGAAGCTCCCGGCTTCGACCACCGCACGCAGCACGCCGAGCCCGTCCAACCCGTCTTTGCTCGATCGTTTAGCCATACTTGGACGCATGCATAGCATGACGAGCATGCTGATTGATGGAGGCTCACCGAGCGCGCATCCTCTCGCTCGTCGATGCGGAGCAGCGCTCCGACCCGACCGACCTTCCGCACCAACAAGGAGCAGGAGACCATGCGCATCTTCGTCACGGGGGCCTCCGGATTCGTGGGGTCTGCAGTCGTCCGCGAGCTCACTTCAGCTGGACACGACGTCGTGGGGCTCGCTCGTTCCGACGCCGCGGCCCAAGCCGTCACCGAGGCCGGCGCCGTCGTGTACCGCGGCGATCTCGGGCGGCCCGAGAGCCTCGAACGCGGCGTGTCCGAAGCCGACGCCGTCATCCATACCGGATTCAATCACGACTTCTCGAAGTTCAAAGCCAACTGCGAGAACGATCGCAAGGTGATCGACGCCCTCGGCTCGGCGCTCGCCGGCTCGAGGCGACCGCTGCTCGTCACCTCGGCGATTGGCGTGCTTCCCGCTGAAAACGTCGTCACCGAACAGACGATGCCACGCTCACCGAGCCCGAACCCGCGCGTCGCCACGGAAGAGGCGGTACGCGCGCTGATCGACCGAGGGGTGAACGTGTCCGTCGTCCGCCTGCCGGCGTCGACGCACGGTGAAGGCGACCACGGTTTCGTTCCCATCCTGATCAAGCTCGCCCGCGACAAGGGAGCTTCCGCTTATGTGGGCGAGGGCCTGAATCGATGGCCGGCCGTCCATCGATTCGACGCGGCCAAGATCTATCGCCTCGCGCTCGAGCGGGCGACGCCGGGGGCCTATTACCACGCGGTCGCGGAGGCAGGCGTCCCGTTCCGAGAGATCGCCCAAGTGATCGGCCGGCGCTTGAAGGTGCCTGTCGTCGCCAAGAGCCAAGACGAGGCCGACGCGCATTTCACGTGGTTTTCGCACTTTGCCGCCATGAGCGTGACGGCGTCGAGCGACGAGACGCAGGAGCGATTGCAGTGGCGACCCACGCAGCCGGGCCTGATCGCGGATCTCGACCAGCCTCATTACTTCGCGTGAGGGCCGATGACGACGCATGAGCCGCTCGCAATGCTCGCGTGGCTGGGCAAGCACATGACTTGATGCCCCCCGGGTGAAGACCGCCGCGTCAACACACTTGTCCGAGTCCCCGCCTGGAGCTCGACACCATCCCTGCCCTACGCCAATCCGCTCACGGAAACAGCCAGCGCAGGATCGCGAGGACCGCAACGATCGCTCCACCGAACGCGACCTTCGACCATGGTGACGTTGCGGATGCCGGCGCGGCGATCATGGTGTCTTGATCCGGCGCGCGGGTGTGCCCCTTCGCGGAGGGCGCGGTGCGGTAGCCGAACGTGCGCTCCACCGGCGACGCGTCGTGCGGCGCCTCGGGCTCGCTTCCGGGGAGCGGCGGCGGCTCGGGGACGGCGCTCCGAATCGTGGACACGAGCCACGCCTCGTGCGCACGCCGGTAAGGCTCGAGCTGATCCGGGGACGTGATGCGCAGGCCCTGCGGGCCGGGCGGTGGCATGCCCTCTTCGATGGCGCGCTGCGCTTTGGCCCGGAGATCGTCGCGCCCGAGCAGATCGAGCAGGTCGCGCATGGCGATGCTGTCCTCGCTCGCACGCCACGCCGAAGGCAGCGTCCAGCGCGCTCCCCAGCGCGGATCCGCGGCGCCGATGCGGCGCAGATCGAGCAAGAGCCGCGCGATGGGATCGACGGTGCGATCACGCTCGGCCTCGATCGCAGCAGACCACGCGCTGTACGGCGCGATCGCCGGCACCTGCTCCCGCAACGCGGCGGCGCCGCCCTCGCGCGTGACGTCGACGCGCACGTACTTGCCCTCGGGCGTGCGCAGACGGAAGAGCCACCGGCGCGGCCGGCGATCGCCGAGGCTCAGATCCTCGCGGCGGCCGTCGAGGCCGTAGAGCCCCACCTGCCCGCCGATCGCGAGCAGCTCGATCATCCCCTCGAGATCGTCGGTCTCGACCCAGGCGCGCGCCAGCGGATCGTCGTCCTCGCCTCGTGGCGGCAGCCGGCGAAAGCGGAGGCCCTCGACGATGGCGGCGATCACGAGCCCACGATCGCAGCCGTGATGCCCTCGCGCAAGTCATGTCCTCCTGCTCCAGGCCGGCCGTCGTTCCGACCGGTGAGAGGCTTGTCTGCTGATCGCTCTTGGCCAAGGTGCCACGCGTGCTGCAGAGACCTTCGAACGTGGCTGCGCGGGCCGCGCGGCCGGCATCGGTCGGGCTCGCGCGAAGCGCCGGTGGCTTCTGCACGGCCATACCAATGGCCGGGGCCGCCGTCGTCGACGCGCGGGCACACAGGAGCTGACCATGGCACGAGCTGCAACGATCACGTCGCGACAGCCCTTGTTCGGCCGGGCGTTGCTGGACGACCCCGTTCGCAACAAGGGCACTGCGTTCACCAACGAAGAACGCCGCGCAGAGGGGCTCGAGGGCCTGTTGCCCTATGCCGTCGAGAGCCTCGATCGGCAGGTCGAGCGCGTGATGCAACACCTGGAAGCGAAGCCGAACGATCTCGAGCGCTACATCTACCTGATTGGTTTGGCCGACCGGAACGAGACGCTCTTCTACCGCACGGTCATGTCCGATCCGGCGCGCTTCGTGCCGATCCTCTACGACCCCACCGTCGCCGAGGCCTGCCTCGTGTTCGGCCACATCTACCGGCGAGCCAGCGGCATGTACGTCACACGCCTCATGAAAGGCCGCATCGCCGAGGTGCTGCGCAACTGGCCCACGCGCGACGTACGCTTCATCTGCGTCTCGACGGGCGGGCGCATCCTCGGTTTGGGCGACATCGGCGCCAATGGCATGGGCATCCCGATTGGCAAGCTCCAGCTCTACACGGCATGCGCCGCAGTGCCGCCCGATTGCCTGTTGCCGATGTTGCTCGACATCGGCACGACCAACGCGGCGCTCCGCGCCGACCCGCTCTATCTCGGCCTGCGCGAGCTGCCCCCGCCCGAGCAGAAGTTGGACGAGCTCGTCGACGAGCTCGTGCAAGCGGTGCAACAGGTCTTTCCCGGCTGCTGCATTCACTTCGAGGACTGGAAGGGCACCGACGCGATCCGCCTGCTCGCGCGCTACGAGCACAAGGTCCTCTGCTACAACGACGACATCCAGGGCACGGCCGGCGTCACGCTCGCCGGCCTGACCACGGCGCTCGAGATCGTCGGCGCGCCCCTGACCCAGCAGCGAATCCTGTTCTTGGGCGCAGGCTCGGCCGCGATCGGCATCGCCGGCCTCCTCGCCTCTGCGATGGAGCTCGAGGGGTTGTCGCGAGAGGCCGCACGCAAGCGCATCTCCATGTTCGACGTCGACGGGCTGCTCGAGCCTTCGCGCACCGATCTGTCGGACACGCAGAGGCTGTATGCGCACGAGGCGAAACCGTCCAAGGATCTCGTGGAGACCATCGCGGCGCTGAAGCCGACGGTGTTGATTGGTGTCAGCACCACCGGCGGCGCTTTCACCCAGCGCGTGGTCGAGACGATGAGCCGCCTCAACGAGCGCCCCATCATCTTCGCCCTCTCCAATCCCACGGACCGGGCGGAGTGCTCGGCCGAGCAAGCCTATACGTGGTCGAAGGGAAAAGCGCTCTACGCAGCGGGCGTGCAGTTCCCCGACGTGACGGTGAACGGGAAGACGTTTCATCCCGGCCAGGCGAACAACTTCTACGTCTTTCCGGCCATCGGGCTCGCGACCTACGTGGCGCGGCCCAAGCGCATCACCGACGCATGCTTCGTGACTGCGGCCCAGGCGCTCGCCGATCAGGTCGGCCCGGAGCTCCGCGCGAGGGGCATGTTGTTCCCGAGCCAGGCCGACATCTTGGAATCGGAGATCACCACGGCTGCGCGCGTCGCCGAGCGCATGTTCGACGACGGGCTTGCGCAGGTCCAAAGGCCGCCGGACATCCGGGCCTGGATCGAGGGTCAGCTCTATACGCCGACGTATTGAGTCGGAGCGAGGAGCCATCGATGGCCGCACAGGTGCAACCGGCTCTCCGCGCCATCCCGATTGGCATCGACGCCAAGGGTCTGCGCCGCGAGACCGATTCGATGGGTGAGATCGACGTCCCCGCCGATCGCTATTGGGGCGCGCAGACGCAGCGCAGCCTCGTCCACTTCTCCATCGGCGACGATCGGATGCCGAAGCGCCTCTATCACGCCTATGGCTACGTCAAGAAGGCCGCGGCGCTGGTGAACGCCGCGGCCGGGCGGCTGGCCCAATGGAAGGCCGACGCCATCGTGCGCGCGGCCGACGAAGCGATCGCCGGCAAGCTCGACGAGCACTTCCCGCTCTACGTCTGGCAGACGGGATCGGGCACCCAGTCGAACATGAACGTCAACGAGGTGCTGTCGAATCGCGCCGTTCAGCTCCTCGGCGGCGTCATCGGCAGCAAGTCTCCGGTGCACCCCAACGACGACGTCAACATGGGACAGTCGTCGAACGACACCTTCCCGACCGCGATGCACATCGCCTCCGTGCTCGAGCTCGAGGAGCACCTCTTGCCCCATGCGGAGGCGCTCTGCGCCGCGATCGAGGTGAAGGCAAACGAATGGCGCGACGTCGTCAAGATCGGGCGAACGCACCTCGAGGACGCCGTGCCGCTGACGGTCGGGCAGGAGTGGTCTGGTTACGCGCAGCAGATGCGCGACGCGCTGGCACGCATCCGTGCTGCCGAAGCGGGGCTGTTCGAGCTCGCGGCCGGTGGCACGGCCGTCGGCACCGGGCTGAACGCACCGCCGGGCTTCAGCCGAGACATCGCCGCCGAGATCGCCGACCTGACCGGCCGTCCATTCGTGACCGCGCCCAACAAGTTCGCGGCCCAAGGCTCGCTGGACGCGATGGTCGCGGCGATGGCGGCGGTGCGCGGGATCGCCGTGGCGCTGCTGAAGATCGCCAACGACATGCGCTGGCTGGCCTCGGGTCCGCGTTGTGGTCTGGAAGAGCTGATCTTGCCGGCCAACGAGCCGGGCTCATCCATCATGCCCGGCAAGGTCAACCCGACCCAGTGCGAGGCCATGGTGATGGTCTGCATCCAGGTCATCGGCGAGGACAACGCGGTCGCGATCGCCGGAAGCCAAGGGAACTTCGAGCTCAACGCGATGCGCCCCATCGTCATCAACGCCTTCCTCCACGCCGCGCGCGTGCTCGGCGACGCATGCGACAAGCTGCGACGCTTCTCGGTGGAGGGGACACGCCTCAATCGCCCGCGCATCGAGGAGCTGGTCGACCGCTCGCTCATGCTGGTGACCGCGCTGAGCCCGGTGATCGGCTACGACAAGGCCTCGGCGATCGCCCACAAGGCAAGCGACGAGAACCTCACGTTGAAGGAGGCCGCGCTCCAATCCGGGTACATCGACGAGAAGCGATTCGACGCGATCGTCGACCCGAGCAAGATGGTCGGGCACGGCGTCGCCGGAGCCTGAATGCCCGTCATCCCTGCTATCCCGCGCGTGCGTAGCGCCCCGGAGGCTGCCCCACGTGTCGGTTGAACGCGGTGCTGAAGGTGCTCGCCGAGCTGTAGCCCACGCGCTCGGCGACCTCGGAGATCCCGCAGTCGCTGCGGAGAAGATCGCGTGCGACGGCCATCCGCCACGCGAGCAGATACTCCATGGGCGGTAGCCCCACGGTTCGGGTGAATCGTTCGAAGAACGCCGAGCGCGAGAGCGCCGCCGTCTTCGCGAGCTGGGCCACCGTCCACGGACGCGCGAGGTGCGTGTGCATCTGCCGAATCGCGGCCGCGAGGCGCGCATCGGAGAGCCCGCGCAGGAGCCCGGGAGGGGCGTCGTCTCCCGAGGTCGACCGCAGCGCTTCGATGAGCAGCACCTCGACGAGGCGCTTGAGAACGAGGTCACGACCCGAGCGCTGCGCGGTCGACTCGTCGCCGACGAGGCGCACCAGCACCGAGAGCCGCTCGACGCCGCGCACGTGCACCATGGCCGGCAGCAGCGACACCATGAGCGCCGCGTCGGGTGAATCGAAGACGAAGTAGCCGCCGAGCAGCCGCACGTCGGGCCGGCCGCCGCGCGTGCCATGGCGGACTTCATCGGTCGGCGAAGGCGTCACCTTCGGATCGATGCGCTCGGGTCTCACCGGCTCGAAGCCCGACAACGTGAAGCCCGGCGTCGCCGGCAGGAGGATGAAGTCAGATGCCTCCAGCGTGACGGCACGTTGCCCGTCGACGGCGAGACGGCAGCTGCCCTCGAGCACCACACAGAAGCTCGGTTGGCCGAAGTCCGAATAGCGAACACCCCAGCGCCCCGCGCCGCTGATGCGCTTCGAAAACACCGCGCGAGGCTGGAGCAGCGCGATGATCTCGGAGAGGGGATCCTTCATGTCCGGACTCTAGCAAATGAAACGTGGACTCTGCATGGTAGAGGGTCCGGCTCGTCCTGTTTACGTTGCCCCCATGAACGCCGCGCTCGGCGCGACGAAGGAGGAGACATGAAGGCGACGTACGGATTCCGCGCAACGATGAAGGCCCGTCCCCGAAAAGGAGACGCGGAGCAGGCCGAGCACCAAGACGAGGTGCTCGTCGGCGGCAAGCTCAACGCGGGAGAGACGCGATGAAGACGGTGCTCATCACGGGTTGCTCTTCGGGCTATGGCCTCGCGACCGCGCGCCATTTCCACGCGCAGGGATGGAACGTGGTTGCTGCCATGCGGACGCCGCGCGCGGACGTGCTGCCTCGATCGGAACGGCTGCGCGTGGTCGCGCTGGACGTGACGAAGCCCGAGCAGATCGCGGCAGCGCTCGAGGCGAGCGGGCCCATCGACGTGCTCGTCAACAACGCGGGCATCGGGCTCATGGGCGCCTTCGAGGTCACGCCGATGGCCACGGTGCGTGAGGTGTTCGAGACCAACACCTTCGGCATGATGGCGATGACGCAGGCCGTGCTGCCGGCGTTCCGCGAGCGCAGGTCGGGCGTGATCGTCAACGTGACGTCGAGCGCGACGCTGGCGCCGATGCCACTCGTGGCCGTGTACACCGCGAGCAAGATGGCGATCGAAGGGTTCACCGCGTCGCTCGCGTTCGAGCTCGAGGAGCTCAACGTCCGGGTGAAGCTCGTCGAGCCGGGCTACGGCCCGAGCACCAGCTTCACGAGCAACGGACAGACCCGCATGGCGGGGCTCTTCCCCGAAGCGTACGCGCCTTTCGCAGAGCGGATCTTCGCTTCCTTCGGGCAGCCGGCCGCGGTGACGAAGGAGTCCGACGTGGCCGAAGCGGTGTGGCTGGCCGCGAACGATGCCTCGGGGACGCTCCGCTTCCCGGCAGGTCCCGACGCCGTGGCCTTGGCGCGGTCGACATGAGCTTTGCCGCTCGCTGGAAGGGGTCAGTCCTTCGGCCTGCGGCGGGGCTTCTTCTTCGCTGCCCGCGCCTTCGTCCCGCCGGGCTCCTCTAGGATCTCGTCGTAGAGCGCCCGCGCGGCCCGCCCGAGCGGGACGCCGCGCCGCCGCACGATGTGCGGATGGAAGACGTGACGCGGGCCTTCGCGAAAATCGATCGGCCGCAGCGTGCCGCGCGCGAGATCGCGGGCGATCAGGTCGCGCGGCATCCATCCGAGACCGACGCCCTCGAGCAGCGCCTCGCGCTTCGAGTGAAAGTCGCTGAGCCGAAAGAGCTGCGATGATCCGAGGGACAGCCGGCCGAGCGGCGGCGCGCCGTCGCGGCGGGAATCGGAAACGGTGAGCTCGACGTGGGCGGCGAGATCGGCTCGATCGACGCGCCTCCCGGCGTGCCCTCCGGCGTGGCCTCCGGCGTGGACCGGGTGATCGCGACGGGCAACGAGGATCATCTCGAGCGGTGGCAGCGGCTCGGCGATGTGCAGCTCGTCGCCGGCGAAGTCGAGCACCATCATGAGATCGGCCCGCTCCCGCTCGAAGCGCTCGCGCACGCCGCCCAGGTACTCCACGGCGAGCTGCACGCGCGTGGGCACGCCCCGCGCTTCCAGGCGCCGGAACGCGCGCATGAGCGGGGGCATGGGCAGCACGCCGTCGGCGACCACCGTCAGCGTCGCCTCCCACTCGCCGCGCAGATCGCGAGCGAGCTGATCGAGCTCGCGCGCCCGCTCCAGGAGCAACCGCCCCTCGTCGAGGATGCGCCGGCCGGCCGGGGTGAGCGCGGCGCGGTGCCCAGCGCGATCGAAGAGCGCGAGCCCGAGCGCCTCCTCGAGCGCGCGTACCGCGTAGCTGACGGCTGAGGTGACGCGGTGCAGCTCCTCTGCGGCGGCCGCAAAGCTGCCCCGCCGGTCGATGGCGTCGAGGACGCGGAGCTGGTCGAGGGTGATCAGGTCGTTCAACGGATTCGAACGACATCTAGCAAAACTTTGCGTTTTATCGAAGGGCTGACGGGCGCTACCGATCGCTGAGGAGGTCAGCAGATGCACTGGATACGAGGGCTGGTGACGCGCCAGGCGCACGTGGACTTGCCGGCCGGAACGGTGGAGGAAGAGTACGCTCGGGAAGGCTTCTTCGGCCGCGCCACACACCTCTATCGGAGCGCGCCGCCGGTGGGCTGGACGCGGATCGAGGGTGATCTCCGGCCGCGCGCGCTGGCCGCTACCGAGCTGCCGGGGCTCGGCGCGGGCGACTACCTGACCTCGCGTGTCGCGTTCCTCCGCAACGACGACGCGATCTTGAGCTTCGCGCGGGTGAGCGAGGCGATGCCTTACGCCTTCCGCAACGCGGACGGCGATGAAGTGCTCTTCGTCCACACCGGCTCCGGGAGGATCGAGACCGACTTCGGACCGCTCACCTATGGCGCGGGAGACTACCTCGTCATCCCGCGCGGCACGGTGTACCGGCTCTCGCCGAGCGATCTCACGCAGCTCCTCGTCATCCAGACGCGCGGCGAGGTGCAGATCCCGGAGCGCGGTCTGCTCGGCAAGCACGCGCTCTTCGATCCCGACGTGATCGAGGTGCCCACGCCCGAGCCCGCCGCGCCCAAGCCGGGCCAGAGGGAGTGGGAGCTCCGTATCCAACGCGGCGGCGAGATCACCCGGGTGTTCTATCCCTTCGATCCGCTGAACGTGGTGGGCTGGAAAGGAGAGCTCGCGGCCTTCCGTCTCAACGTGAAGGACATCCGCCCCATCACGAGCGAGCGGTACCACCTGCCGCCCTCGGCCCACGCGACCTTCGTCGCGGAAGGCGTCTATCTCTGCACCTTCCTCCCGCGGCCGCTGGAGCACGGCGATCCGGGCGCGCTCCGGGTGCCGTTCTACCATTCCAACATCGATTTCGACGAGGTGCTCTTCTACCACCGCGGCGACTTCTTCAGCCGCGCGGGGATGCGCGCTGGAATGGTCACGTTCCACCCGCAGGGCATCCACCACGGGCCGCAGCCCGGCGCCGCCGAGCGGGCCGAGACCAAGCAACGCACCGACGAGGTGGCCGTGATGATCGACACGCGGCGCCCCCTCGCGCTGACCGAGGCCGCGCGCGCGGCCGAGGCCCCCGACTACTGGAAGAGCTGGCAAGCGAAGAAAGGCACGTGAGATGACGACGCAGAACCCGATCGGGATGGATGGAATCGCCTGCGTGGAGTGGTCGGCGCCGAACGCCGAAGGCCTCGCCTCGCTCGACGCGCTCTTCAAAGCGCTCGGCTTCTCGCTGACCAAGAGCCACCAGACGGAGCACGCGGACCTGTACGAGCAGCACGCGATCCGCTTCGTCGTGAGCCGCTCGCCGGAATCGTTCGCCGCCCGCTTCGCCCAAGAGCACGGCCCCTGCGTGAGCGGGCTCGGCCTCTGGGTCGAGGACGCGGAGCACGCCGTCACCGCCGCCCTGGCGCGGGGCGCACAGCGCTACGAGGGGCCTACGCTCTTCGGCGACGCGCCCGCCGTGTACGGCATCGGCGGCTCGTTGATCCACCTGCTCGACAAGCGCCGTGACTTCCAGCGGCTGTGGAACCCGCTGGAGCGGCCCGCGCGCGTGCCCGACCGAGGGTTCTTGGCGATCGATCACCTCACCAACAACGTCGAGAAAGGCACGATGGAGCGCTGGCAGCGCTTCTACAAAGACATCTTCGGCTTCACCGAGGTGCGCACCTTCGACATCCGCGGCGAGAAGACGGGCCTCCACTCCTACGCGCTGCGCTCGCCCTGCGGCACCTTCTGCATTCCCATCAACGAGGGGACGGAGCACAAGAGCCAGATCGAGGAGTACCTCCGCGAGTACAAGGGCGCCGGCGTGCAGCACCTCGCCCTGCTCTCCCGCGATCTCCTGGGCAGCCTGCGCGGGCTCGAGGAGGCGGGCGTGCAGACGCTCGACATCGATCCCGAGTACTACGACACGGTCTTCGATCGCGTGACCGGCGTGAGGGAGGATCGCGAAGGGATCCGCGCGAACCGCGTGCTGGTCGACGGCGACGAGGACGGGTACCTGCTCCAGATCTTCACGCGCAACGTGGTCGGCCCGATCTTCTTCGAGATGATCCAGCGCGAGAACCACCTCTCGTTCGGTGAGGGCAACTTCGGCGCGCTGTTCCGCTCGATCGAGCGCGATCAAGCTCGCCGGGGCGTCCTCTAAGCCTCCGAGCATCGATATCGATCACGCTCCGAGCATCGCGACCTGGAGTCGCATGCGCTGCGAGTCGGCTGCGATCATGCAGCATCGATGAGCGCGTCCCGCGTTCGAGCTGCTCCCATCCCGTCTCACACGCTGTCGTCGCGATCCCAATAGGGCGGTCGGCCGAAGCGGCGTCCCAAGAAGTCCAGGAAGAGACGTACCTTGAGCGCGACCACCGGCTTGGGCGGGTGGACACCATAGATCGCGCGATCCTCCGGCGACATCCGCACTTCCCGATCGGGCAGCACGCGCACCAGACGACCCGTTTGCAGATCGAGGCCCGCGAGCCAGGTCGGCAGCAGCGCGGGGCCGAGGCCTCCGAGCGTGGCCTCCAGAAGCACCTCGGCGTCGTCCGAGCGCAGGTTGCCCGAGACGGGGATCTCGTCGCTCGGCGCGCCCTCGCGTCCGCGAAAGCACCACGTCTCCTGTGCGAAGGTGGACAGCAGGCAGTTGTGCTCCGCGAGATCCGCCGGCACGAGGATGGGCGGGCGGCGCCGCAGATACTCGGGGCTCGCGCACACGACGCGACGGTGCGGCGCGAGCTTCTTCGCTTTGAGCGTCGAGTCGGGCAGCGCGCCGATGCGGATCGCCAGGTCGCCGCCGGTCGTGATGAGATCCCCGGCGACGTCCGCCATCGCGAGGTCGATGCGAATGTCCGGATACTGGCCGAGGAACTCGGGCAGGAGCGGCGCGACGTGCCGCCTGCCGAAGGCGATCGGCACGCGGAGCCGCAAGAGCCCCTGCGCCTTTCGATTGAAGGCCGCCGCCACCGCGCGCGCCTCGGCTACGTCTCCGACGATGCGCGCCGCCCGATCGTAGAAGCTCGTCCCCGCCTCGGTGAGGTGCAGGCGGCGCGTCGTGCGATTGAAGAGGGCCACGCCGAGATCCCGCTCCAGCGCTTGCACGTGGCGCGACACCGAGGAGGTCTCGACCCCGAGCGCGGCTGCGGCTCGGGAGAAGCCCCCGAGCTCCGCCGCGCGGACGAAGGCGGTCATCGCCGTCAGGTAGTCCATGCGATCTGCATCGTTGCGCGTTCGACAAAAATCAATTGCGCAGGCCTCGGGTGCCGATCATCGACGCTCGAGGGTATCGATGGCCGGGCAAGCCATGGCGCAAGCGTTCGTCATCCTCCTCGGTTGCCAGCTCGTCGGCGAAGCGCTCGCGCGTGGCCTCGGGCTCTCGATGCCGGGCGCGGTCATCGGCATGATGCTCCTCGCCGTCGCGCTCGGGGCGCGTCGCCGGGTGCCGCCGCCGCTCGGGCGTGGTGCCGCTCACTTCATCCGGCACATGCCGCTGTTCTTCGTCCCCGCCGGCGTCGGCATCGTGGCCGAGATCGAGCGGCTGCGCGCCGAGGCGCTCCCGATCCTCGGCGCGCTGTGCGGCTCGACGATCGCCGCGCTGCTCGTCACCGGTTGGGTGATGCACCGGCTCGCGCCCGCGGAGGCTGCTCGATGAGCGCGCTGCGTAGCCTCGGGGTCTCGATCGTCTGGATCGGCCTCACGCTCGCTGCCTTCGCCGTCGGCAAGCGCATCGAGGCGCGGTTCCGCGGCTTTCCTTTGGCGAATTCGGTGCTCGTCGCCGTCGCGATCTTGGCGGCGTTGCTTCGCGTCACCGGCACGCGTTACGACACGTACTTCGCGGGCGCCCGGCCGATCCATCTGCTCCTCGGGCCGGCCACGGTGGCCCTCGCGGTGCCGCTCGCGGAGCAACTTCCGCGGCTTCGTCGGTCGGCGTCCGCCATGGCCACGGCGCTCCTCGCGGGGGCGCTCACGGCCATGGCGAGCGCGGCGGGCATCGCGTCCGTGCTCGGCGCGTCACGCATGGTCGTGCTCTCGCTCCTCCCCAAGTCGGCGACAACGCCGATTGCGATGGGCATCTCCGCGCGCCTCGGCGGCGTGCCCACGCTCTCCGCGGCGTTCGCGCTGATCACCGGGCTCATCGGCGCCGTGCTTCTCGTGCCCCTGATGCGCCTCGCCGGCGTGACCGACCGGCGGGCACAGGGCCTCGCCGCGGGCACGGCCGCACACGGCCTCGGCGCCGCGCGCGCCGCGGCGCTCGACGACACGGCAGGTGCTTTTGCGGCGCTCGCCATCGGCGCGAACGGAATCGTCACATCGCTCCTCGCGCCCCTGTTTTTGCGGCTGTTCGCGATTTGACGTGCTCCGAGCAATGCGCGCGCAGCCCCCGGGCGCAGCGCTCGTGTTGGACGACGCCGCGCATGGCAACACCTCACGACGACTCGACACAAGGAGATCCCATGAAGCCACCGACCGCACAATCGCCGTTCGACCCGCAGCTCGCCGCGATCCTGCCGGCGCTGAAGGGGCATGTTCCGGTCAACATGACCGCTGATCGCCTGGCGCACTTCCGGGCGTTGAAGATGCCGACCATCGACGAGATCATCGGCGACCGGCCCGTCCGGTGCGTCGATTACACGATCCCGGGCTACCAGGGAGTCGACATCGTCGTATCGGTGATCTCCCGCAAAGACCACTCCGAGCCCGGCCCTGGAATCTACAACATCCATGGTGGCGGCATGGTCATGTGCAACCGGTTTGCTGCGGTTCATCCGCTGGTGGACTGGGCGATGAAATACGACGCGGTGGGGGTCACCGTCGAATACCGTCTGGCCCCGGAACACCCCGCGCCGATCCCCGTGGAGGATTGCTATGCCGGCCTCCAATGGATGGAAAACCATGCCGAAGCGCTGAAGTTCGATCCCGCGTGTTTGATCATCTTCGGTGGCAGTGGGGGCGGCGGGCTGGCGGCGGGCACGACGCTCCTCGCGCGCGATCGCAAGGGCCCGAAGCTGGCCGGGCAGCTCCTCCAATGCCCCATGATCGACGACCGCAACGACACGGTCTCTTCCCACCAGTACCAGGGAACCGGCGTTTGGGATCGCACCAGCAACCTGACCGCCTGGACGGCGGTGCTCGGCGATCGAAGGGGCACCGATGGCGTATCCCCCTACTCCGCACCCGCACGCGCAACGGACCTGAGTGGACTGCCACCCACGTTCATCGACGCCGGTGCCGCCGAGGTGTTCCGCGACGAAGACGTGGCCTACGCCAGCGCCATCTGGGCCGCGGGTGGCAACTGCGAGCTTCACGTATGGGGCGGCGCGTTCCACGGATTCTACGACATCGCTCCCGAATCCGATCTCGGCAAAGCCTGCATCGCCGCCCGCGAGGGATGGCTCGCACGGCTTCTGGCGCGGTCGCGCGAGCGAAAGCAGTAGTCGACGAGGTTGGCTTGGAATCGGCCGGTCTCTCATGGATCGAGCACACGGGCCGCGCGACGAAGCATGGGAGCGAGCGCGGCGTGCGGCGGTATGCCGGCTGCTTCTCGTCGGGTGAAGCAGGGCGCGGTGGACGAGCGCGCGAGCTCGTGTGGTCGGGTGCCGCGATCGGACCTGCGGAGAGGAGCTCGCCATGGCTGATCTGTCGACCCATCCTGGAAACCGGCGGAAGCGGCTTCGTGCGCTGATGGGCGGCGCACGACCGCTGCTCGCGCCCGGCGCCCACGATGCGCTCTCGGCGCGGCTCGTGGAGCAGGCCGGGTTCGAGGCCATGTACATGGGCGGCTTCGCGACCACGGCCTCGCTCCTCGGGCGCCCGGACATCGGCCTGCTCGGGGCAGCGGAGATGATCGACAACGCACGGCGCATCGTCCAGACAGTCGACCTGCCGGTCATCGCCGACGCCGACACCGGCTATGGCAACCCGATCAACGTCCTGCGTACGGTGCGCGAGTACGAGCAGGCTGGCGTCGCGGCGATCCACCTCGAAGATCAGGTGAGCCCGAAGCGATGCGGGCACTTCTCCGGTAAAAGCGTGGTCCCCGTGGAAGACATGGTGGCCAAGCTGCGCGCCGCCGTCACCGCGCGTGCGGATCCCGATCTCGTGATCATCGCGCGCACCGATGCCCTCGCCATCGAGGGCGTCGACGCCGCGATCGCGCGCGCCCGCCGCTACGCCGAGGCCGGCGCCGACGCGCTGTGGGTCGAGGCGCCGACCACGGAGGCCGAGATCGAACGCATCGCCGCCGCCCTCAGCGGCTACGCGGTCGTGCTCAATTGGGCCGAAGGCGGGCGAACACCGCCCATCGACATCGATCGGATCCGCGCGCTCGGCTTCGCGCTGGTGCTCTTCCCGATCGGATCGGTGTTGGCCCTGGTGGCCGCGCTGCAGGATCACCTCGCGTACCTGCGCACCCACGGCACGCCCGCGGGGCGCCTCGCGAAGCTGCCGAGCTTCGAGCGGTTCACCGAGATCGTCGGGCTCGGCGAGATTCGCGCGCTCGAGCAGCGCTTCCGATCCTGAAGCGGCGCTCCCTCGCGCTTGCGGCGGTGTCCACGGACGTTGGGAGATCAAGTTTCGGATCGCCCGGTTCTCGCGCACGGGTATGAATGGATGATCCATGCGCCTGCCGAACGCTGCGATGCTCTTGGGTCTGCTCGCCGCCTCCTGCGCCAATCCGCCGCCCGCCGAGCCGCCTCCCGCCGCGCCCATTCGCGAGCTGCACCACCCGCTCGCGCCCTCCGCAACGGCTTCTGCGCCGACACCGTCCAGCTCCACGCGCGTGCTGAGCGGAGCACCGGAGTATCCACCCACGCCGCCGGCGCTGCTGGCGCGGCTCGATGCCGATCAACGCACCGAGCTCGCGGTGCTCGCGACGCTGTGTCAACCGGCGGTGGCCGAGCGAAAGGGCAATCCCATCACGGGCTGCACGGCCTGCCCGTCGAACAGCGCGCCCGCGTCGGAGCCGGGCGCGCGGCTCGTGCCGGAGGACGCGATCATCGTCCCGCAGGCGCACGTGCGCGGCGCGTTCACGGCGAAAGGCGCGGACGAGCACCTCGTGATGATGAACAGTTGTAGCTGCAACGGGTGTTTCGACGAGGCCTATGTCGTCCGCGCCGGTGCCGATGGCACCTTCCGATTGCACCGCCTGGCGAACGTGCGCGCCGCGTACGACTGCAAGGTCGTGCGCCGCCGCGGGCAGGTCGATCGCGCGCTCTGCGACCGGACGCTGGCGCGCATGGGTTACGTGGCGAAGGTGGTCGAGCTCTACGATTTCTCGAGCTTGCCCGCGGACGAGAAGCAGGAGCTGACACCGTCCTTCGAGTTCACGGCGCTCGACGATCTCGCGCTGCGGTGCGCCCCGACGGCGCATTTCGTGCGGCGATATCTCCAGAGGTGGGAGCTGCGCGACGTGGATCGTGACGGGGAAGAAGATCTGGTGATCGACGTCGACGTGGGCGACGGCGTGGTGTCGAAAGAGGTCCTCGCTGCCTGCTCGCAGGAGGACGACAGCGCGCCGCCGAAGGGCCACTTGCCGCCGATGCGCGGGCTCGAGCTCACGTGGACGGCAACGCCCACGGGCTTCAAGCCCACGGCGGCGACGGCGGGGCACTTGAAGCGACTCGAGGCGGCGAAGAAGAAAGAAGATGAGTAGTCGTTCGACGCTTTCCCGCCCTCGCGAAGCGTAGGCCAGCCATCACTTCGCCGCTGCGGCGCTTCCCGGCGCGCGCGACCTGCGCTCTCATGGACCGCGGAGGCTGCCGTGCACCGCTATTCGATCCTGCTCGCTGCCCTGTGCGTGTCCTGTGTGGAGAGCGCGCCTGTCGTGCCGCGCCTCGCGGTCCCCATCAAGAGCGCCTGCACCGCCGGCTCACGGTCTCCCGCGAGCGTGGGAATCGACGTGCGGCCGGGACGCAGGCACTCCAACGCGCGCACGATCTTCGTCACCAACACGGGCGATCGCGCGCGGACCGTGCTGGTGCAGCAGGTGGCGCGGGCCGAGGGCGCGTGCAGCGGCGAGTGGGCGCGACAGACGTCGCTCTCGTTCCGGGACGCGGAGACGTGCGAGCCGCCGGAGGCGACGACGATCCAACCGGAGCGGTGGATCCAGCTCGAAGTGGGAGACCAGCGGGTCGCGCCGACGTGGGATTGCACGAAGCTCGGGCTGGCGCTGTGGATGAAGGTGGATGACGAGCTCGTGTGCGCCGACGTCGGCGCATCGATCGCGGAGCGCGACGCAGAAGAATAGCCGGCAACCGCGAGCAGCCCGCGGGCGCAACGCGACAATCCGAGCTGGCGCGAGAGTCTTCAAAGCGCACGGGGGATGTGCGAAGCACGCAGCGCCGAGCATTCAGCCAGATCGACGTGGCGACACGCGGGCTCACCCGTTCGGAAGGTCGAGGAGCGTCAGACGCAATACGGCACGTGAGTCTCTCGTTCAGACGAGAGATACCGGACGATCACTTCGAGTCGAAGGCCCAAAGAGAGGTCCCCACGGGCGCGTACACGATGCCTTCGACGACCGCTGCGCCGGGAGAGCTTCCGGGCTCGAGCGGGTTTGCCGGATCGATCTCGTGCTTCCAGAACTCTTTGCCTTCATCCGTCCAGATGCGCAGCGCCCGGAAGTTGATGTTGCTGCTGTCCTCGCTGGCAGCGGCGAAGACGAACCCTCTCCCGTCGAGCGCGAGCCCGGTGTTCGCATCCGGGATGAAGGCGGAGTGCCCCCACACCGTGTCTCCGTCGGCGCTCAGCCTGTTCAAGCCCTGCCACGTGAGCACGAGCCCACCGTCCGACGTGACCGCGGGTCGCCGAAAATTGACCCCTCCTCCGGAGTCATGGGTGGACCATACGAGCTCGCCCGCAGGGTTGAGCGCATAAAGCGTGGGGGCGCCGTCGGTGCACTCGGCATAGATGGTACCGCTGGTGGAGACGACGAGCTGGCGTACCGGGGCCGGGCAGATCTTCGCCGACATCATCTTCGTCGTCCCGTCCGAACGAACGGTTTGCACGATGCCGGCCGCCAGACCGATGTAGATGAGCCCGGCGGCGTCGATCGCGATGTGCGGCTGGGCTTTCCCATCCGACTGTTGGACGGGAATCGGCGGCGTTTCCAGCGTCCAACGAGGCGCCCCATCCGGCCCGAGCGCGTACAGCGTGCCATTCGAAGAATAGACGTACACGGTGCGGTCCTCGCCGATGGCGACCGCCGATTTGTCGCCGCCGGCGTCGAAACGCCACACCTTCTCACCATTGAGCGAAACGGCGAAGATGCCAGTCTCCGCGCCGAAGTAGAGCGTGCCGTCCTCCCCGATGGCAGGCGTCGATCGCGTCTCGGTCGAGGGAGCGAAGTCGTAGGCCCATCCGAGGGTGCCGTCGGGCTGCACCGCATTCAGGTGCCCATCCTCCGTGATCACGTAGATCCAACCCTCGTCGTCGACGACTGGAGGCGTGAGGACCTTCGAGCCCAGATCGAGCGCCCAGGCGACTCGAGGGCTGGCGGGACCGAAGAGCGGCGTCCGCGACCGGCGATCGTTGCAGCACCCTTCCATCGGCCACGGTGAGCCTGCTTCGACGCCGCGGGCTCCATTGCAAACGATGCTTCCATCCGCCACGCCGCCGCCAGTGCCGGTCGTGCTGCTGGTCGAGCTGACGGTCGTGCCGCCGCCGCTCGTGGCGCCGCCGCCTCCCGTCGCCCCCGTGCCTTGGGTCGTGCTCCCGTTCGGCGGCCCACCCGAACCGCCGAAGAAGCAGCCTGCGAGGAGCGTCGAGCAGATGGCCAATCCACGGACGAGGATGTTCTTCATGAGCGATGTTCGCCCCCGGTGATGAATGCCTGAGCACGGCGAGAGCCGGCATTCGAATACGTACCCAAGCCGTGCTCGGCAAATCAATACATCGCTTCAACAAAAACGTGCTCACCAACCGCGAGATTGCGCAGCTCGTGCGCGGATTGCGCAACCTTTGCTCAATTTGTGCAACGTCGATCCCGGAGCACACCGTCGCCGCGAGCGAGCCGATGGATTTCATCTTCGCCCACGGGCGACGGCAGGCCCACGGCTCACCTCACGTTGCGGCTTCGGATCGCGGAGACCACGAGCTCGAGCGCTTCGACGACGCCGCTCGGCGGCGCTCCGTCAATGCAAAGAGGCTCGAATCGAGGATCGATGATGGTCATGGCGACATCGTCGAACTGTCCACCGGGGGAGGATCAACAACGACGCTCGCCGGTCGCCGACAGGGCCGGCTCAACCTCCGCCGCAGGTCGGTCCGGTCGCCGACGGGAAGTGGCCGCACGTGCCCTGAGAGCACTGGTCGACGGTGCACGGATCACCGTCGTCGGAGCACGTCCCTTCCCGGGTGAGGCCATAGCAAAGGCCACCATTGCACGAGGTCACGGTGCAATCGCGGCACTCGGCGCCCGGACACGCGCCGCCGTCGAAGCGGCAGATGCCCGCCTGGCAATTGCCGAGCTCGTTGTTGGCATGACAGGGCCCACCCTCGTATGCGAACGAGGTCTTCGAAATGCTCGGATCGCAGATTTGGCAGACATCGGTGCCGAAGCCGCCGCCGACCGACGGCGGATGGAACTGCCCGCCGATCCAGCAGCCGCCCTGGCAATTCCCCGCCACGCAAACGCCGGGGCCGGCCGGGAAGGCGTCGGCGCAGGAGGTGCCATTGGGCTTGTTGGCGACCGAGCATGCGCCGCTGCCTTCGCAAACACGCTCGGTGCACGAGGTGTCGAATCCGGGGCAGTCCGCGGCTGTCGAACAACCGCTCGCTCCGCTCGAAGAGCTCGAGCTCGTCACGCTGGAGGAGCTGCTCGCGCCGCCCGTGCCTGCGGGTGAGGCCCCGCCTGCGCCGCCTGCAGTGGCGGAGCTGCTCGCGGCGCCGCCCGCGCCATCGCCTGAGGATGAAGCCCCTCCCCCAGTGCCACCGCTGGTGGATGAGCTGGAGCTGCTCGCGCTGCTGCTGGTGCCGCCGGACGGTGGATCGATGAGAGGGCAACCCGTCAGCATCAAGCCGCTCATGAGCAGACTACAAGGTGTGAGTCGATCGAAGATGGTTTGGTTCATCGTCCGAGCATTGTTGCGTCCGCCACGGAGACGTTCACCTCTTCTTGTTTGATGTTCTGACGAGGGGCGCCGGCCGATTCGTCGTCGCATGGTCCCCCACCGGACCACGCCAATCGAGCGGTCTACCGGCCAGCGAGGTTGCCACACCTCGGTGACAGCCATGGGGTCGGTGTCCCATCGACTTGGTGAGTGGCTATCTTCGCCACCCGCTCACGCATCGATTCCGAGTCGCGCCTTGCCAACAGATCCTTGCGAGGGCCCTGGCAGAGCGTGTATCCCCGTTGGGATGCTCTCACGAGTGTGCGCCTCCTTCATCATCCTCTCCCTCGCGGCGCTCGGCTTTTCGGGATGCAACCGCCGCGACGGCGAGTGCAGTGCACTCCGCCGCACGATCGATGCGGCGAGCGTCGATGCAGGCGATGCCCCGCACGGCATCATGGCTGCGGCCGAACGCGCCGTCGCCGAGCTCGATCGCGTACACGCCGAGAGCCCGGACCTCCAGCGGTACGCCACCGATTACCGCGCCGCGCTGGTCGGCGTCGCGACGGCGGCGCGCGGCGTGGAGGCCGACCGCAACGCGCTCTTCGAGTCCATGCGTCCGCTCGGGAAGCCGGTCGCAGGGGCGCTCGCGGAGATGGGGACAGTCTCCGAGCATGTCACGGCCCTCATGAAACCGTGTTTGCTCCGGGGCCTCGAGCATGCGTTCGATCGCCCCGAAGCCGGTGTGGACCCCGCGCCCCCCGACTGCGCCAAGGTGGAGGCGCTTTGCGCTCAGATCACGACTCCCGCTCCTCAGGTATCGCTCTCCGCGCACCTTCTTGGCTGCGCCGGGGCGCTCGAAGGTGCCGAGGTCGTCGATCCAGCGATGAAGGAGGCCGCTCGTGGCCTCGCCGGCATCATGCGCGGCATCGAGCCGACGTTTCGTGAGATCAAGACACCTGCGGCCGAGGTCTTTGCTCGCGTGAGCCGCATGGGTGAGCAGCAGCGAGGGCTCCAGACCGCCAGGGCCAAGGCCGCCGAGCGCGCCGCCGAGATCTCGAGCGCGTGCCCGCGTGGCTGATGGCGGGGCTGTGCGGTGGCGATCGATTGACGCTTCAGGGCTTTCAGCTCTTTGAATCCTGGGTGCCTCCAGGCACCACACACCTGCGAATCTCGCACTGCGTGGCTCCGCCGTAGGCAAGGCGTCAATACGGTTCTTGCCCGCTGCTCGAGACAGGTCGCGCGCGGATTGCCACATCTCCGGTGTTGCATGCACCGTCCCCCAGGTTGCGATCGAGGACCGTTAGAGCGGCAATTGCTGCGAATGAACGGGGTTTGCTCGTGGTCTACCCGTTGCAATCGGTGACGGCGCGAGATGGCGCGAGACATCGCGGCAGCGGGCTTCGCTCCGCCCTGTCTCGCGACACGAAACCATGATCGCTTGACAGGAGGAGACTCATGAAGATCATTCAGAAGCTCTGCGGTGTTTTGTTTCTCGCGGTGTCAATCGGGTTCGCCGGACAGGGCTGCGCGCTGCAGGATGATCGCGAGTCCACGCCCGCCGGCGCGGACGTCGACGAAGCCGCCGAGCCGTTGGTGTGTCCCACCAAGGAGCCCGGTCTCCCGATCCCGGTGCAATACGATGACGCATACGTATCTTGCATGATCTCCTGCAAGGCGGCGGGCCACCCTTCCGCGGCGTGCAAGCGCGGTTGCTGCACCACGTACACGGGTTGCTCGATGTGCTATCAGCAGTAACGTCGTCGAAGCTGCGATGACCTCTCGATCAGCGCCGCGCGCTGGACACGTGCGGCGCTGATCAGCCCCAAACCCCAGGCCCGAACGAGTCGGCCGCGGTCGAGCATTCTGCAAACAACCGTGCTGCCAACCCTCCACGGGCCTGGCCATGGTGCGACGACGTGCGCCCCTCGCACGGGGGTGCGGCAGAGATTCCCTTCGCTCCTCGCGGCGACCGGGCGGGCTTGCTCGGCGCGTATGCCTCGGAGTACATTCGAGCGCGCCGGCAGCGCGAGGATCGATGAGCGTCGTTCATGTCGTCGAGCAGGGAGAGTGCCTGACCACCATTGCGCATCGATATGGCTTTGGAGATTGGCACGCGATCTACGATCACGCCGACAACGCCAAGCTCCGCAAGAAGCGTCCCGATCCCGACCTCCTCTTCCCCGGCGACACCATCGTCATCCCGGATCGGGCTGCGAAGGAGATCGAGGTCGCCACCGATCGCGTCCATCGCTTCAAGGTCAAGCGCGGCGCGCGGCGCCTTCGCGTCCACATCCTCGACATCGAGCGGAAGCTCCACGCTGGCAAGCCCTACAAGCTCTTCATCGATGACGCCGTCCACTCCGAGGCGAGCACGGGCGGCGACGGCGAGATTGATGTCCTCATCCCCGTCGATGCACGCAAAGGCCGTATCGAGATCGAGGACCACGCGTGGGATCTCGATCTCGGCCATCTCAACCCGGTCGCGCACGCGCCCGACGAAGGGAGCAGCGGGATCAAGGCGCGCCTCCACAACCTCGGCTACGACGTCGGCCGGATCGAGGACCCGATAGGCCCCGAGCTGCGCGGCGCCATTCGCTGGTTCCAGCGCGATCACGGGCTCGATCCCAGCGGCGATCTCGACGACGCCACCCGCGCCGAGATCCTCCGCGCCCACCGCTCCTGAGCTTGCGATGCCCGCTCCCACCAATCCCAACCCCGTCGTCACCAACCTGTCCAACACGCTCGGAATGCGCGTGTTCCGCCTCCCCCTCGGGATCCCGCAGGCGGACCCAGGCGGGCTCACCTACTGGCGGATCTGGATCCCGACCGACACCGGGGGGACGCTTCAGATCACGCATGATCACAGCGCGTTGTTGACGCTCTCCAAGAACAATCCGGTGACCGGCCACGTCGCGACGGGGACGGGGACGCTCACGTACGAGGTGCCGATAGGCGAGTACGGCGCGTTCGTCGTTGCCGCTGGGACCGGCCGCGTTGGGACCATCGGCTGCACGTTCAAACAGAAGGGCTGGTCGCGCGTCGATCAGCCGCTCGACGCCGCGCCGCTCGTGCCCTGGAATTTCTATTACTGGCCTTCGTCGCAGCCGGAGATCGCGGCCCGGTCCCGCGCGGTCATGAAGCGCTACGCGACGGCGGTGGGCAAGGACGGCGACGCGGCCGAGAAGTGGGAGCTCGACAATCACCAGCCGGCGGGCGCAGACGGGTGGGCCGGGCATTGCCACAACGCCGCCCCCGCGTCGGCGCTGTTCAAGCCCATCGGGCCCAAGACCATCTCCGGAGCCGCGTTCGACGAAGAGGAGATGGAGCTGCTCGCTGCCGAGCTCTTCGGCAACTACGGTATGCTGGGCAAGGCGTGGACGTTGGGCGCGCCGTGGACGCTGCCGGGGACGACGGAGTCGGGCCGCTTCTCCCTGCCCGCGTACCTCAAGCCGGGCATGCCCAAGACGAGGGCGGCGCTGGTCGAGGGGCTCGAGGCAGAGCTCGGCCCGAAGGGCGCGCAGGTCGCGGACGCGCTCATCGCCCAGAACGGGGGCGAGGCGCAATTCGCGACCAACATGGCTCAGCAGATGGGCCAGCTCGCGGCGAAGCTCTACGACGCGCTCACGCAATGGATGCGTTTCGGGGGGCACCCGCTGGTCTCCAACATGAGGGACTATACGGGCTTCCTCGGCTCCGTGCCGGTCTGGAACCAGATCTTCTTCCACTACGAAGCCACCTACGTCGAGACCGCCGGCACGAATGACGATCTCGACATGACCATCGACTGCCAGCTCACCAGCAACCAGGACACGAACCCTTCGCCTGGCTTGCCCGCGCGCATCGTGAACGGCGAGGTCGTCCCGACGAGCGGGAGCTCCATGCTCCACAAGCACCTCTGGCGCATCATCTTCTCGCACGCGGGCAAGATCGACGCGGCCAATCCGCGCGGAGCCTGGAAGAGCCTCAAGAACGTGGCCGGTTTCGAGCTCTATCCGCCCACCGAGCTCTACTGGATCGATCGCCTGTCGGCGACTCCCCGCTATCGCAGCGACAATCTCATGGAGCGCGGTAACCCCTATGTTGGCCGAGAGTTGCTCGCCTACCTCGAGCAGCACCTCCGGTACACGCTGTGACGGCAGGGCCGATTCGAGGCGTCTTCCCACCAACCGACGGCCACGGGCAGCTCCTCGGCTGAACGCGCTCCGGCGCAACATGCATGCTCTGTGAAACGATGTTCAACATCGCATCACAGCGCTACCGACACGCTCGGTCGCCCATGTCATCGCTGACTTCGATGACGTGCACGGAGGCTCAAGCACGCCCGGCGACGCGCGCGCGGTACTCGCTGGGGCTCACGCCGATCTGCCGCGAGAAGGCGCGGCGCAGCGCCTCGGGGCGAGGAAAGCCTGTGGCCTCCGCCACCTGCTCGACGCTCTTCTTCGAGCTCTCCAGGAGGCGGCGAGCGGCCTCGAGGCGGACCTGCTCGACGTAGCGCGCTGGCGTCGTCCCGGTCTCCTCGCGGAAGACGCGCGCGAAGTTGCGGACGCTCATGGCCAGGCGGCGGGCCAACGCGGGGAGCGAGAGATCTTCGTCGATGTGCTCGTCGATCCAGGCGAGCACGTCTCGCAGCTCGGGCCGCTCCGCGGCCTGCGCCGCGAGCTGGGCGCTGACCTGCGGCTGCCCGCCGGCGCGACGGATGAACACCACGAGCCAACGCGCCACCTGCGTGGCGAGATCGGGCCCGAGATCCTCCGCCACCAACGCGAGCGCGAGATCGATCCCCGCCACCACGCCGGCCGTGGTCCACACGGCGTCGTCGCGCACGTAGATGGATCCACGCTCGACGGCCACGCGCGGGAAGTGCTGGGCGAGCGCGTCGCAATAGGCCCAGTGCGTGGTCGCGCGGCGGCCGTCGAGGAGCCCGCTGGCCGCGAGGAGGAACGCGCCCGTGCACACCGAGGCCGTCCGCTTGGCGCGGCCCGCGCAGCGTCGGACGGCGGCGAGCGTGGCAGGTTTCTGAATGGCCTGTTGGACGCCGGGGCCTCCGGCGACGATGAACGTGTCGATGGGGGCGCGCCGCGCGTGGTGAGGCTCGTCAACGTCTCCTCGGGGCAGATGCGGAGCCCACTCTCCGTACGGACGGGTGTGCGCCGCGCGCCGACGACGAACGCCGCGTAGCCGGGGTCACGCGCGCCGTTGCGCCGCAGCGCCGCGTTGGCGCCGTGGAACACCTCCAGCGGCCCTACCACATCGAGGCCCTGACATTCGTCGACGGCGAGGATGGCGATGCGTCGCATGAGGCTCTTATGGCGCGGCCTGCTCCAGGGCGTCGAGCACGGAGGCCAACGTCGGATCGAAGATCGGGTGATCGAGGGCAACCCCGTTCACCATGTCACGGTTGATCATGGCGACGATGATGACGTCTCGCTCGGGGTAGTAGACGATCTCGGACCAGTAACCGGGGAGGTTCCCCGCGTGGCCCCACCCGGTGAAATGGGTGCCGTTCGGGCCGTCGTCGCAGGGGCAGAAGCGCATCAGGCCGTGCGCGTACCAGGAGCCTTCCTCGGCGGGCGTCATCATGCGCGCGAGCGAGCCCTTGCTCACCACGCTCTGCTTCCGGAAGAGCGCGTCGGCGAAGGTGAGGAGATCGTCGGCCGTCGCGTGGACGGCGCCCGCCGCCCCCGCGAAGCTCACCAGCGCTTGTTGCGGTACCGACGAGGTGTCGAGCGTGAGTCCGTTGAGCTCGAACCAGCCCGGCACGAGGTTCTTCGGTGGATCGAACTGATATGTGGTGTGTGGGAGGGGGATGCGATCGAAGACGCTGCTCTTCATGAGATCGCCGACTTCTGCGCCGGTGACCTGATGCACGACCTCGCCGAGCAGCACGTAATCGGTATTCGAGTACGCCATCCCGCTCACGCCGGGCGGCCCGAGGGGCGGCTGCTCGCGCATGATGGCGAGCGTCTCCTCCGGCGTGAAGACGTGGGTGAGATCCGCGGTCACGACGGCTTGGAGGTCGGGCTGATCGAACCAGCGTGTGGTCACGCCTGCAGTGTGGGAGAGCAGCTGATCGAGCGTGATCGAGGCGGCGTTGGCGAACCCCGGCTCCCACGTGGACAGCCGATCGTCGAGCCGCAGCTTGCGCGCTTCGATCTGCTTCATCACCAGCGAGGCCGTGAACATCTTGGTGATGCTGGCCGCCCTGAAGACGCGATCCGGACGCATCGGCACGTTGCCCGCGAGATCTTCGCTGCCCGCCGCGCCGATCCAGCGCTCGTCACCGCGCAGCACGCCGACGATGGCGCCGGGTGCCTGCGAGCGCGTCACCAGCTCGGCAGTGATCTGCTGGAGCGTGGTCGCCGGGAGAAGCGGTGGGCGTGGTGACTCCACTGGATCTGCGTCGGAGCACGCCGTCGAGGCAATGGCAGTGACACCGATCAGGGCGAGCAGAATGGGGCTGGGCTTGGTCATCGACTCCTCCGTGTCGAGGCCAAAACCTAGGCGCGGGCCTCCCGCCGCGCAGGATCCAGTTTCGGACGAAGAGCACGCAGATCCGGCCCATGGGGCACCGATGTGGTGCGCTGCTCGATGAAGGCGATGCCATCGAGCACGCCAATCGCATCGAGGTCACTGAGCTGCGCGGTGATGAAGCCCATGAGCCGATGCCGTGTCTCCACCACGCTCCAGCGGGCATGAAAGAGCTCTCCCGTTGACGACAGGATCGCGTCCGCCGTTGCGTTCAAGCGCACCATCCGAGCGCTGCCTACGCTCGGAGGCATGAACCATCCTCTCTCGATCGTGTCCGCGGATGAGTCCCTCGCTCCCACGCCTCTTCAAGTGCTCGTCATGCAGACCGCGTGGGCCAATCGACAGCTCTTCGCTGCCCTTCGCGCGGTCGAGTCTTTCGCGTCGCACAAGGGCGCAGACTTGATCGTGCTGGCGCTCGATCACATTCACGTCGTCAGGCACATCTTTCAGGCTCACCTCATGGGTGTCGCGCACGGCTACGAGTCCACGCGGCGCAACGTCTTTCCCTCGCTCGAGGAGCTCGATCGCGAGTCCGAGGCCATCGACCGCTGGTATGTGGAGACCGCGGCGTCGCTTGGACCCGAGGAGCTTGCGCTTCACCGACGGGAAGGTCGTGACGATGACCGCTGCCACGATGATCCTCCACGTGATCACCCACACGATTCATCATTGCGGGAACGTGGACGTCATCATGCTTCAAACCGGGATGCCGCGCCGAAGGGACGGCTTCCCCGAGTTCCTCGTCAGTCGAGCGTCCGCCACGTGATCGAGCAGAGCCCCTGCGTGGGCGTCATGCCGAACTGCTCGCGGAAGACGCGGCTCAGGTGGGCGCTGTCCGCGAACCCGGCCGAGGCCGCGGCGGCGCTCAAGCTCGCGCCCTCCTCCACCGCCGCGATGGCGCGGCGCAATCGCTTCCACCGGAGATATGCGCGCATCGGGAGCCCGACGTCACGCGCGAAGGCATGACGCATCTGCCGGGGCGAGAGCCCGGCCTCGTGGGAAAGGCTCGCGAGGTCGACGTGGCCTTCGCCATCGAGGTACGTGCACATTCGGCGTGCCGCCGGGTGTCGCGGTGCCGGTGGTTGATGGAGGTCGACGGCGGAGAGGACGGTGGTGATGAGGGCGCGAGCCTGCTCCAGCGTAGGATCGCGAGGGACGCCCAGGTCGAGCGCGTTGCGCCTCCACGTCTCGCACCGAGGCTCGGCGTTACGACAGAGCTCTCGGCTCGCCAGGTCGTCGCCGTCGACAAAGAGAAAGGCACCATGTGCGCACGCGCCGTGTCCGTGGAGCAGGCGTGGAGGAATGACGGCGGTGCTGGCGCGAATGCGTCCGCCGACACCGTCTTCGATGTAGAGCCCCTCCGGCGCCATGACGATTTGGGCCGCGTGATGCGCGTGTCGCCTCGTGGCGACGAGGGGGCCGACGTAGAGCTTCCGCGTCCCCGACACGAACATCGCACCGTTCAATCGTGCCGGCGTGCTCAATGGTTCCTGACTCCCTCGGAGGAGGTCGATATCTAGCTTGGGATGCGTGGCCCGGCCATCGGGATCATGTTCGAGGTGCTCCAGGCGACCCATTCTTACAGACCATCACGCACAACCACGCTCAGAGGTAGAACGCTCGAGGATGCGTTTGGCAGAGGGTGTGTGCTTCGATGTGCGCGACCTCGGCGCCCGATAGGACGTTTGAGCTTCCCCGGTTCGAGGCGAAACCGGGGGGAGCTCAGGCTCAACGGCTCGTCACGTCGCTCGGAACGAGCATTTGGCGGATAGCACGCCATGCATCTCGTGCTAACCGAGACCGGACGCATGAACGCCGCGAAGAGGAGCCTCCATGATCCGCTGGGGCTCGTACAAACGATCCTCGATCGGAAATATCGTGTTGATCATCTTGTTGCCGAGGGCGGTTTCGGTGTCGTCTACAAGGCCCGACACCTAGCGCTCGACGTGCCAGTGGCGCTCAAAATACTTCGCCCGGCGCTGCGTGCGGAGCCGGACGCCTTTGTCGAGCTGATTCACGAGTTCTTGAAGGAGGCGAGTGTCCTCTCGCGCCTCCGCGGCTCGAGCGTGGTCGCGGTCATGGACGCCGGGGTCTCGTCGCTCGGGGGCGCGCCGGGCGGCTTGCCATGGATGGCGCTCGAGTGGCTGGAGGGAGAGACCCTCAAAGCACACCTCGCGGGCCGGCGCGGACAGGGCGGCAGGACACCTGCGGAGTCGATGGAGCTGCTCCGCCCCGTCCTCGCGGCAATTGCCGAAGCGCACGCGCTCAACATCGTTCATCGCGACATCAAGCCGAGCAACATCATGCTGGTGCCCGTAAAGGGCGGCGTCTCGCCGCGCGTGCTCGACTTCGGGATCGCGAAGATCATGGCGCCCGACGGCGAAGGCGCCTCGAGCGGCGAGACGGCCACCGAGTCGCAGCGACGCGCGTTCACCGCGCTGAGCGCGGCGCCGGAGCAGCTCTCGGGAGCGCGGACCGGGCCATGGACCGACGTGTACGCGCTCGGGCTGCTGATCACGGAGATCCTCATCGATCGTCCGCCGGTCGACACGCACGATGCGAACGAGCGCTATCGCGCCGCCTTCGCGAAGGAGCGTCCGACGCCGGGATGCGCGGGCGTCGACGTGGGCCCGTGGGAGGAGATCCTGGCGCGGGCGCTCGCGGTGCGGCCGTCGGATCGGCCGCGCGACGCGCGCGCGTTGCTGGACGAGCTCGACACGGCGTTGGCGACCACGACCGGCGCGGTCGCTGCGACCACGAGGACGACGCGCACGGGAAAGCAGCGCGCGTCGTCGCGCCGGTGGATCGTCGCCCTCGCGGCGGTGAGCGCGCTGGTGGCAGGGGGTGGTGTCCACAGGGCGACGTCGGCGAAGAGCGATAGGCCGGTCGCGCTGGCCACGCCGCGCCCGCTCGTCATCGTGTCCGGGTTCTGCGCCCGCGGGGCCGCGGCGCAGACACGGCGCCTCTCGGCGACGTTCGCGGAGCTCTTGTCCGAGCAGCTGCGGATCGGCGACGGCGTGCGCATTCCCGACGCGGACACGCGCGTGGCGATGCTGGAGGCGAGCGGGCTCGACGTGCGCGAGCCCGCGGTGAATCCCGAGCTCCTGTCGCGCCTCCACGCCGCGACCGGCGCCGACGTGATCGTGGGCGGCGAGATCTCCGACGACGACACGCTCGCCGCGAGCATCGAGCTCTACGATGGATCGCGCGGCGAGATCCTCGCGCGGATCTCGCTCACGCAACCGGCCGGCGACGTCAACGCCTTCGTCCGCGCGGCGGGGGCGCGGATCCGGAGGAGCCTCGGTCGTCCCCCGCTCTCGGCGGAGGATGAGAGCGCGCTTGCGTCGACGCTCCCCGAGAGCGCCGAGGCGTCGATGGTCTACGTGGAGGGGCTCTCCGCGATGCGGGTCTTTCGTTACCGCGACGCGGCCGAGCGTTTCGAAGAGGCGCACCGCCTCGCGCAGCGCTTCGCTCCCGCGCTCTCCGCGCTGGCCAGCGCGCGGCTCAGGCTGGGCGAGCAGCTCCGCGCGCAGGAGGCGGCAGAGGCGGCGGCGCGGCTCGGCGCATCGCTCCGCCGCGGCGACGAGCTCGGGGTTCACGCGCTCGCGGCCGAGACGCGCCACGACTGGGCCACCGCGGTCGACGACTACCGCGCGCTCGTCCGGTTCTATCCGGATCGCATCGACTACGTGACATCGTTGGCCCGCGCCTTCGTCGGCGCCGGCAAGGGACCGGATGCGATCGAGCTCTTGGAGAACGCCAAGAAGCGGCCGGGTAGCGACTGGGATCGGATGCGCGTCGAGCTCGTGGCGTCCTACGTCTATGCGCGCCAGTCACGAGACGATGCGTCGATGGCCGCGGCGCGTGAGGCGGAGCAGCTCGCGTCGAAGGTGGGCGCGCGCGTCCCGCGCGCCGACGCGATGTTCAAGCAAGCCTACGGGCACCTTCGGGCTGGGCACCTCGACGAAGCGGAGGACCTTTTCGGGCGCGCGCGCGCGGTGTTCGTCGAGGTGAAGGACGAGGGCAGCGTGCTCAACTGCGACGCCGGCTCGGCCGAGATCGCGCAGGCGCGCGGCGACATCGATCGCGCCATCGCGCTCGGGGAGCGGCTCGTCGCCGCCCACCGCGCCTCCGGGAACCTGTACCGGCTCGCGCGGGAGACCGTGTCCCTCGGGCTCGTCAACATGAGCGCCGGGCGCCTCGCCGCGGCGCGCCCGCTGTTCGACGAGGGCGGGCGCACGTACATCGAGGCGCACGATCGCGAAGGCGAAGCGTATCGCCTCCTCAACCTCGCCTCGACGGACCTCGCGCTCGGGCACCTCGAAGGCGTGGCCGACAAGCTGCGCGAGGGGCGCGCGATCCAACTCGAGATCAAGCACACCGCGGGGGTGGCCCATGCCGACGGCGCGCTCGCGCAGCTCGCGTGGTACGAGGGGCGCGTCGCCGACGCCGAAGCGGCGTACGAGACCGCCTACGCCACGGGCACGGCGGCGAAGGAGGCCATCGTGCTGGCGGGGATCGCGCTCGACCGCGCGCGCTTCGCCTTCGAGCGGGGAAGCGCTGCCGAGGGCGCGCGCTTTCAGGACGCGGAGAGAGCCGTGACTGCTGCGTCGGATCTGCGCATGCTCGCGCTCCTCGATGTGCTCGCGGCGCGTCGCGCGGTCGCCCGCAACGACGCCCGCGCGGCTCTCACGCATGCGCGTTCAGCAGAAGAACGCGCACGGAGCGCACACGCGATCGACGCGCTCGCGCTCGCCCTCGCGGTTCTACTCGACGTCACCCCCGAGGGGCGCGATGCGCGGCGGGCCGAGCTGACCGCCAAGCTCGATCAGGTCGAGGCGGTCGAGCCGGCCATCGAGGCGTTGCTGGCGCTCGGCCGCGCGTCGATCGGCAAGGAGGCGGCGGCGCTCGCGAAGCGCGCCCACGAGAGCGCGAAGTCGCACGGCTTGGTCGTCCTCGCCGCCTCCGCACAGCGACAAATGATGCGCGCCCGCTAGGCTCTGTCGGACGACGTCGCGAGCGCAACGCAGCTAGGGAGAGCGAGCGAGGAATACTCTCGTATTTCGAGCGAGCTCGACCGACGATGCGGGGCACGCAGCAGTCGTCAGACAGAGCCTAGAGCGCCGATCAGCCTACCGTTCGAGCGATTTCCGCCGGTTGCACGGCATGGGGATCGACAGCCCGCGCTCCGGATGATCTCGTGGTGGGTGCGAGGTGCACCGTGAAGCGATGGAAGCCACCGATCGAGATCACGAAGAAAGAGCAGCTCATCATGAAGCGCCTGGGCCGCGTGCGGACGCTGTTCGGGTTCCTGCGAGAGAAGCGTCACCTCATCTTCGACGACGCATTCCAGGCACAGCTCGAAGAGGTCTACCGGCAGACCGGCGCGGGCGATGAGCCGCATCCTCCGGCTTTCCTGTGCATGGTGACGCTGCTCCAGGGGTACGTAGGCTCCTCGGATGCGGACGCGGTGGAGCTTTCCGTCATGGACCGGCGTTGGCAGATGGTCCTCGACTGCATGGACGTCGAGGAGCCGCCGTTCTCGCAAGGCGCATTGCAGACCTTCCGAGAGCGCATGATCGCGCACGAGCTCGACCGCGTGCTCTTGGAGCGCACGGTGGCGCTGGTGCGCGATGCGGTCGCAACCAAGAGCGAGGGGCAGCAGCTGACGAAAGCGGTACGGGTGGCCATCGACAGCCGCCCTTTGGCCGGGGCCGGGCGGGTTGAGGACACGATCAACCTGCTCGGTCACGCGGCGCGAAACATCGTGCGAGTCGTGTCGAAGATCACTGCGCGCCATCCGGAAGACATCTGCCGCAAAGCCGGTATCCCGCTGTTGCTCGCGCCGAGCATCAAGGCCGGGCTCGATATCGACTGGAGTGATCCGCGCCAGAAGGCTGAAGCCGTGGCGCGCGTGGAGCGGCAGGTCGAATCGCTGACGCGCTGGGTGGAGCGACACCTCGATGACGTCGTGGAGACGCCGCTGCATTCGCTGTTCGAAGCGGTGACGACGATCCGTGCACAGAACCTGGAGACGGTCGGCGGGCGCGTGCAGATTCGTCTGGGCGTCGCAGAGGACCGGCTGATCTCACTCCACGACACGGAGATGCGGCACGGTCGTAAGAGCAAGACGAAGCGCTTCGACGGCTACAAGGAGCACATCGCGCGCGACCTGGATGTTCCAGCGATCGTGGCGTGCGCCGTGACGCCGGCCAACTGGCCCGAAGAAGAAGGCGCCGCGCCGCTCGGCGCCGACATCCAGCGACAAGGCCTGTCGCTCACCGAGCTGCACATCGATCGCGCCTACGTAACGAGCTCGTTGGTCGACGCTGTGCAGAGCGATGGCGGCGCGATCTTTTGCAAGCCTTGGGGACACCGTCCCCACAACCGCAACAAGTTCTCCAAGGCGGACTTCAAGATCGACGTGCGCGCGCAGACGATCACCTGCCCCGCTGGCGAAGAGGAGCCCTACGAGCCTGGCGAGACCGTGCAGTTCGACGCGCGCGCATGCGGTCGCTGTCCGCTGCGTGCACACTGCACCGACAGACATTCAGGCCGAGGGCGGCTGGTCCTCATGAGCGAGGACGAGCCGTTGCAAAAGCGATTGCGCCGACTCCAAGGCACCTCTCCCGGCCGCGCCGCCCTGCGTGCCCGCGTCGCCGTCGAGCACGCACTCGCCCACATCGCTGCTCGCAAAGGGCATCGCGCACGCTACGTGGGCGCGCGGAAGAACCTGTTCGACTTGCGTCGAGCGGCAGCGCTCCAGAATTTGGAGGCGCAGCAGCGAGAGGAGCGAAGCGATCGGGAATCGCTGCCGTTTTAACCCGTTCGGTGCTCTAGCGCACCGGCGTTTCGCGCGGTGGCTCTACCGCAGGCTACTTCCCGCGGTACGCGCCTGGATCGATGGCGAACCGGCGCATCCACCGCTGGATCTGCTGGCGCGCCTTGCCCATCGCGCGCGCGACCTCGCTCACGTTCCCCTTCGCGTCGGCGAGCTGCACGAGGAGCTCACGGCGGAGCTGCTCGTCCTGCGCGTCCGGCGTGTCGTCGTCGGCCACCTCGGCCGCGTCGAGCGCCGCGGCGATCGGGGCGGGCAGATCCTCGGCGGTGATCTGGCCATCTTCCGCGAGCGCAGACGCGGCGCGCAGGCACTGCTCGAGCTCGCGCACGTTCATCGGCCATTCGTGGAGCAGCAGCGCACGCGCCGCCCGCCGGTGCAGGCGAAGGCCGTTCGGCGCGCCGATCTTGCCCGACGACAGGAGCGCGGCGACGAGCAGCCCGAGGTCGGCGATGCGCTCGCGCAGCGGCGCGAGCGTGAACGTGTAGCCCGCCAGGCGCGCGTAGAGATCGCGCCGGAACTCACCCCGCTCGACGAGCTCTTCGAGAGGCCGGTGCGTCGCCGCGATCACGCGGACGTCGACCGACGCGGTCCGCGCGCTGCCGACCGGCATCACCTCGCCTTCCTGGAGGACGCGAAGGAGCGTCGCCTGCGCGCTCGCCGGCAGATCGCCGATCTCGTCGAGCAGGAGCGTGCCGTACTGGGCCGAGCGAACGAGGCCGGGCTCGTCGCGCAGAGCACCCGAGAAGGCGCCGCGCACGTGCCCGAACAAATGGCTCTCGACGAGGTTCTGCGGGATGGCGCCGCAGTTCACCGCGACGAACGGGCCTGGGCGCTGCGACAGGGCATGTATCGCGCGCGCGAGCACCTCCTTGCCCGTGCCCGTCTCGCCGAGGAGCACGATCGAGAGCGGCGTGGGAGCCAGGCGCGCGAGCCGATCGAGGCGTCGCGCCAACTCGGGGACGAGCGTCGCGAGGCCGCGCTCCCGCGGCGCCGCCGCGCTCGGATCGAGATCGCGCGCGGAGGCCGAAGCTTCCTCCTCGAGCTCGCGGTAGAGAAAGAGGGTCTGGCCGAGCTCTATGACGTCACCGTCCCGGAGAACATGGGACGAGATCGGATCGCCGTTGACCACGGTACCGTTGGTCGAGCCGGCGTCCTCCACACGAAACGCGCCGCCCTCGCGAACGACGCGCGCGTGCGTGCCCGACATGCGCGCGTCGGGGACCTCCAGCGATCTCGCCCCCGCCTCGCCTTGGAGCAGCGCGCGCGTCTCGCCGCGACCAATCCGCAGCGACTCGGTCCCTCGCAGGGCGACACGCAGCCCGCCCGCATCGAGCCGGGCCCCCTCGATCACCAAAAACAGGTAGCGCTCGATGCGCGCGCCGCGCGAGCGATCCACGGACGGCGTTCGCTCGGTCAGCTCGTTTCCCACCGGCCTCATTGTAGTGGGCCGGCCGCCGCCGTCTCGTCGAATCGATGTGTCGACGGCGCGCTGTTCGCGGCGACTCCAGACGATCGACGCGATCGACGACAGGCCCGCAGAGGGCGTACCGGTGACGCCGATATCTCACGTGCCGTCACCTGTGAAGACGTCGGTCGCGACGTTGCTCGGCAAGAAGAGGTCTCGCTGCGGAAGCTGCCGCTGCGGCATCGCCGGCGTGGGGAACGTCGGACCGTCGGGTGCCACGCCGAGGCCGTTGCATGCAACGGGGCAAGCGTTTCAACAGGTGACGATCGAACCGAGAATCCGCGCCCAATCACGTGGTGCAGGTTGGTCCGCGAGTTGCGAGGGCGAGCTCCGACCGCGGACGACGTCGCGGCCCGTCGAGCGCTCTCCATGGCTCGCTGGTCATCCAGAGGCACACCGTCGCTGCGAGCAGCGCTCGCTCGTGGTGGTCGCCGTCGCGCGCGTCTCGCCGGTCCACAAGGAGACCCACATGAAGAGCATTCTTATGATCATCGCGTCGATGTCCGTGTCCCTCCTGGCGGCCGCGTGCAGCGTCCCCACCGCTCCGGAGGCGGAGAGCGAGGCCGCAGACGACACCGAACAGACCGCGGAGGCCGATCAGGCCATCGGAGGCTCGGGCATCGTGCGCATCACCACGTACTACAGCGACGCCACGAAAACCCGCGAGGTCGGCTATTGCTACTTCACGACCTGCGGGCTCTACAACGAATGCACCGGCTACCCGACATCCTACGTGAAGGTCGAGCAATACACGTGCACCAACTGAGCCCCCTGCGCGGCGTCGAACGCGTAGGAACGAACGACGCCTGAGGCGCTCCCCATCTTCCCCTCCAGCGGCCATGACAGAGTGCACGCGGCCACCGCGTTCCTGCGCGCCGGGATGCGGTTAGGAACGGCCCTTCATCGCTCCCCAACTCGACTCGGGCCGCGCACCGCACACAGCGCAGCGAGCGCTGCGAACAGCCCATTGATTCCCCCGACGCTGCGTGAGCACACCAAACGTCGGAGCGGCAGGCGAAAGCTTGCTGCCCGATGAATGGCGCCCAACGTGCCATCCCCCATAGGTGCTCAATCCAGTGTGGGCTCGATCAGTCGATACCGCTCTTGAAGGCCTCCGTTGGTGGTATGCGTCTCGGCCCACCCACCAACTGTGAGATCCATGGCCGAGCCCTCCAACATCACGCCGACCTCGCCTCCCGTCGCGTTGCACTGTCTCCGCGGCGGGGCTGCGCCTCCGGGGATCGCCGCCGATCTCTTGTGTCTGTTGGCGCTGCCCGAGGGCGCACAACAGCATCTCTGGGAGGCGCTCGGGCCGTCGCTTCCCGAGCCCATCCCCGCGAGCATCGAGACGCTCCTCACTCGCTTCGCCGAGCGCCACGCGGTCGCCGACGACCAGCTCGCGCGCGCCATTCGAGCTTGCCGTTTCGTGCTCCGCGCCGCCGCCCGAATCGACCTCGATCGCGCGCGCTTCGCCGAGGATCTACGGCGACTCGCCGGCGACGACGCCGCGGATCGGATGGGCACGCTGCTCCTGCCCGGCTTCGAGCGGGCCAAGGCTCACGTGCGCGCCGAGCTGCTCGAGCGCACCGTCGTCGCGCAGGGCCGGTTCGTCGAGGCGATCGACTGGAGGGTGGAAGAGATCACTTCGTCCAACCGCGGTGAGGGCTTTCGGCATCGTGTGGCGCTCGTGACGTTGCACTGTCGCGAGGGAGAGCAGAAGGAGCAGATCACGCTGCACATGGGCGCCGAGGTGCTGGAGGAGCTCGCACAAGTGTATGCCCGGCTGCGACCCGGGCAGGCTCCGGGCTAGGCGCTGTCCGACGACGTCGCACGCGCACCGCAGCCAAGAAGAGCGAGATCGACCGACATCGACGACATCTTCGGGGGTGACCACAAATCGAGCCGCCGGCCCGCTCCGGTGCCGGCCTCGCTGGAAGCGCCGGCCGCACTTGACCTAGGATGCCTCTGGACAGGCCCTGAAACGGAGGCTCCGATGGCTGGAGACGGCAAGCACGCACACCTCGAAGTGCCCGATTTCAACGGCGGGATGGCGTCCTACCTCCGCCTCGGTGCGGCCGCGCCCCTCGGATCGCTGGCCGGCGACGATCTCGCGGAACGCATCACGGCGTTCATCGACGACGACCGGAAGCGGGATGGCTGCCCCGACTTCGTTCCGCCGGGCGAGCGCAAGGCCGAGAGCGCGAAGCTCCACACCAAGGGCGGTTGGCGGGATCACTCGGATGGCAACCGAATCTCCACCACCGGCGGGGACAAGGTCGAGGTCATCGCCGGGAACTACAAGCTCCTCGTCTTGGGCCGAGGAGACAACGAGTCCGGATGGGACATCTCCGGAGGACACGTCACCGAGGTCACCGCCACGTTCGCGGGCGGCACCAGCATCGAGTGGGTCGAGGACTACGGTGGGACCTGGAAGATGGTCGAGACCACCGTCAAAGGACAGGTCAAGACCATCTACCACGGTGATGTCGTCGACCATTATTACGGCAAGCTCAAGGCGAGCTACACCGGCACCGAGGCGCCGGGCTCGTCGCTCGAGTACAAAGACGACGTCCTCGACGACTCCAAGGCGCACCCGATCCAGAGCGTGCCGAAGGACAATCCCGAGATCCTCGATCGAACCTGGGCGAAGAAGATCGAGTCGTACACGGGCTCGTCCGCGCTCCGGATCCCGCTCATCCACGAAGAGACTTGGGCCGAGGTCATGACCTCGAAGACGAACGCCAAGTCGATGAGCGACGAGACGACCGTCGAGGGAGAGACGAAGTCCACCACGACGGCGAAGACCATCACGTCGATCACGAAGGCCGACGCGATGAAGGACACCACCACGGTCAAAGGCAACATCGAGAGCAGCACGACGGCGGCGAAGATCATCTCCACGACGCGCGCCGACACCGACGACACCACCTACGGCAACAGCCACTCGTACACGAAGGGCGACAGCGTCACGGTGGTCGACGGCATCGAGAACACGGTCAACCTCGGAATCGTCAACGAGGTCGTCCTCGGCATGATGAACGACGCCACCATCGGCGCCGAGACCGGCGTGTCGATCGGCGGATCGTTCAACCTCACCGTCGGCGCGGAGGTGTCGTTCAGCCTGACCGCGAAGCTCGAGGTCGACGCGTCCACGTCGATCGAGATCAGCCCCGAGAAGATCGAGCTCAACCTCGACAGGACCCAGGTCGCCCTCACCCGCAAGGTGCTCTCGGCGATGAACCTCTACTTCTGAAGATCCGGCGGAGCTATCCATGGCTGGCGAAGGCAGGTTCGGCGTCCTCCACGTGCCCGATTTCGCGGCGGGCATGTCCTCGTATTTGCGGATCGGCAAAACCGCGGACGACGACCACACGTGGCGCGATCACACCGACGGCAACCGGATCACCACGACGGGCGGCGACAAGATCGAGATCATCCGCGGGGACTACGAGCTCGTCGTCCACGGCCGGCAAGAGCACGAGTCCGGCATGACCGCCAAGACCGGCAAGGTGCTCCAGAACAGCATCACCTACAAAGGCCGCGTCAAGGTGATGGACGGGATGCTCTTCGAAGAGACCGACAAAGGGATGGTGGACAGCACCTACCACGGTGACAACGTCGACGAGTATTACGGCAACGCGGTCGTGAGCCAGACCGGCTCCGAGAGCCCCGGCGAAGAGTTCCGCGACAACCCGGAGCTCGTGCTCGAGAAGACTTGGGCGAAGAAGATCGAGTCGTACACGGGCTCGTCCGCGCTCCGGATCCCGCTCATCCACGACGAGACCTGGGTCGACATCAAGACATCCAAGACTGACGCGAAATCCACGAGCGACGAGACGACCGTCGAGGGAGAGACGAAGTCCACCACGACGGCGAAGACCATCACCTCCGTGACCACCGCCGACGAGACCAAGGACACCACCGAGGTCACGGGCAACATGGAGAGCACGACCGAGGCAGCGAAGACGATCTCCACGACGCACGCCGACACCGACGACACCACCTACGGCAACAGCCACGCGTACACGAAGGGCGACAGCGTCACGGTGGTCGACGGCGTCGAGAACACGGTCAACCTCGGGATCGTCAACGAGGTCGTCCTCGGCATGATGAACGACGCCACCATCGGCGCCGAGACCGGCGTGTCGATCGGCGGATCGCTCCACGTCAACATCGGGCTGGAAGCGTCGGTCACCGTGGGCGCGAGCGTCGACGTGACGCTCGCCGAGATCGAGCTCAAGCCCTCGGACATCAAGCTCCACCTCGACAACACGAAGGCTGCGCTCTTCCGCAAGAGCGTGGCGCTCCTCCACCTCCTCGCGTGAGGCTCACGGTGGGTCGACGCCGATGATCAAGCGCAAGAACCTCACCCCGTTCCTCGTCGGCGCCAAGGTGACGTCGCGGACGCCGCCGCGGCCCGAGATGGTCGTGATCGTGCGCGCCAAGTTTTCGCTGCGGAACGGCGAGCCGCCGGCGCTGCCCGACGGGCACCCGGTGCTCGCGCAGGGCAGCCTGCGCGGCGACGTGTTCCGCGACGACGATGACGATCAGACCGGCGAGTGTCTCTATGCGAGCGACTTCGCCGACTGGAAGCCGCGGGCCGACGTGCTGCTGCGTGGCACTTGTCACACGCCGGGCAAGAAGCGGATGACCGAGTGCCCGGTGCGCTTCGCAGTGGGCAGTTGGTCCAAGATCCTCCGCGTGGTCGGTCACCGCGTGTGGATGGATGGGCTCCTCGGGCCGGCCATGAGCGATCCGGTCCCCTTCGATCGCATGCCCATCGACGATCGGCACGCCTTCGGTGGGCCTGGGCATCCGCAAAACCCCGTGGGCCGAGGCCTCGAGACGCGCGAGCTCCCCAACGTCGAGCACGCCGACGACGTCCTCCGCAGCCGATCGGATCGCCCCTCTCCTGCCGGCTTCGGCCCGTGGTCTCCGAACCGGCCCGAGCGGCGCGCCCGCATCGGCAAGAAGTACGGCGAGCACTACCGCAAGCATCGCGCGCCCTACTACGCCGAGGATTTCGACTGGGCCTATTTCAACGCGGCGCCGCTCGACCAGCGGATTCCGTATCTCCGCGGTGACGAGGAGCTCGTCTTCCAAAACCTCCATCCATCGATCGAGGTCTTCCGCTCGCGCCTGCCGGGCCTGCGAATCCGGGCCTTCGCGGCCGATCCGGGCGGCGAGCTGCGCGAGGTGGCGATGGTCCTCGACACGCTCTTCGCCGATCTCGACGAGGGGTCGCTGTACCTCACGTGGCGTGGCCTCACGCCGGTGAGCGACAGCGATCTCTCGGAGCACACCGTGCTCGTCGCGTCCGAGAAGCTCGACGAGGCGCCGCTCCCCGATGCGCACTATCGCGAGATTCACCGCAAATTCGAGGCGGATCCGCTGGAGCTCGAGGAGCAGCTCCCGCTCGAGGTCAAAGAGGATTGGCACGCGCTCGTGGCGCTCGGCAAGCAGCGCGCGGGTGAGGCGCCGCCGCCCGACACGACGGGGCTCGACCCAGTCTCGGCGCTGGTGAAGACCAAGCTCGGCGGCCTCGCGAAGCCGCTGCAAGCGAAGATCAGCGCCGTCATGAAGGCGCTCTGGGGCATCGCCATGCCGGGCCAGAGGTTGCTCGGCGCGATCATCGAAGAGGCCCTCCGCGACCAGCAGCCCGCAGCGGCGCCGAGCACGTGGATGAACGCCGGGGTGCCACCGATGCTCTCCGACCCCGGGCTCCGGCGGTCGTTCCAGACGTTGGTGAAGGCCGTGCAGACCGCGCGGAAGAGCGCCGCGGATCAAGGCAGGCCGCTTCAAGGGATGGAGCCGTGGGACAAGCTCCTCCAGGATCCCAAGCTGGCATCCATGGGCCTCCGCGCCGTCGAGCCGAAGAAGCTCGATGGCGTAGGCCCCGGCGCCGACCTCTCCGGGCAGGACTTGAGCGATCAAGATCTCCGCGGAAAGGACTTGTCCGGCGCGAATCTCACCGGCGCGATCCTGTCGGGCGCCGACCTCACGGGCGCCAAGCTCCGCGGCGCCAAGCTCAAGCAGGCCGTGCTCCTCGAGGCCGAGCTCGGCGGCGCGGATCTCACGGGCGCGGACCTCGGCCTCGCCATCCTGTCGCGCGTGCGCGCCGAAGGGGCCGTCCTCCGCGACACCACGCTCGATTACGCGTCGTTCGAAGGCGCGCACCTCGTGAAGGCCGATCTCTCGGGGAGCCATGGTGAGCAGCTCGTCCTCTCGCGAGCCGACATGAGCGGCGCCATCGCCAAGGGAGTGAAATGGCACATGGCGCTCGTGGAGGGCGCGAAGCTCGCAGAGGCCGACTTCTCCGAGGCCGGCGTGACGCGATCCTTCTTCTCGAAATGCGCTGCCGAGGGCGCGATCTTCGCGGGGGCGACGCTCACCGGGACGAGCTTCGCCGGCTCGGATCTCACGAGCGCGATCTTCCACGACGCGCGCGGCGACGGGAGCATCTGGATGGGCGCGACGCTGACCGGCGCGGACATGGCCCACACGATCTTCAAGAGCGCCCATTTCACCGAGGTCATCGCGAGCGGCGCGCGGTTCTTCGGCGCCAACCTGCGCAAGGCCCGCTTCTACCGCGCGACCCTCGAGAGGGCCGATTTCACGCGGGCCAACCTCTTCGATGCGGACCTGCACGGCGCGCGGGTCGCGGAGGCGAAGTTCGTGGACGCGAACCTCTACGACGCGAAGCTCTACGAGACCTCGGGGAGCGGCTGCGACTTCAACGGCGCGAACCTCAAGAAATCGACCCTGGAGCGTGACCTTTGATCCGCGACGACGTGCTCGCGAAGGCCCGAGCAGGGGCGACGCTCGAAGGCGCGATCCTCGACGGCCTCGATCTGCGTGGAGCCGATCTGGCCCGCGTGAACCTCCGTGGCGCGCGCATCACGGCCTGCGTTCTCGCGGGCGCGAGCCTCGCGGGCGCGAGCCTCGAAGGGGCCGTGATCGTGGAGAGCGATCTCTCGGATGCGAACCTCGCGAGCGCGAGCCTCGCGGGCGCCAAGTTCGTGAGGAGCCCGATGACCGGCGCGATCCTCGCGGGCGCGACGCTGCGGGGGACGTCCCTCGTCGAGGCGCGGCTCGCGCGCGCGGATCTCTCGGGCGCGACCATCGCGGAGACGCGGCTCGATCTCGCCGAGCTGCCGGGCGCGAGCCTGCGGGGCGCCGCGCTCACGAATGCTTCGTTCACGCGGGCGAACCTCGCCGGCGCATCGCTCGAAGACGCGCGGATCGAGAGCGTGACACTCTCCGAGGCGAACCTCACGCGTGCGAGCTTCGCCGGCGCATCGCTCGAGAAAGTGGTGCTGGTGAAGGCCGATCTCCGCGGCGCCACGCTGCCGAAGAAGATGGTGCAAACGGTGCTCGACGGCGCGCGCCTCGGCGCCGTGAGCTTCGAAGGGGCCGACCTCGCCGGCACCGCGCTCGAGGAGATGGACCTCGCCGGGGTCGACTTCGAGAACGCCAACCTCACGTCTACCTCGCTCCAAGGCACGAACCTTCGCGCCGCGAGCTTCCGCGGCGCGAAGCTCGATCAAGCGGTGCTCAGCGGGTGCGATCTCACCGGCGCAGATTTCCGGGGAGCATCTCTGAAGGCATCGATGCTCTACAAGGCGAACCTTCGGGGGGTCGATCTCTCGGACAAGGATCTCGAGATGGTGATCCTCACCGAGGCCGATCTCCGAGGCGCGAATCTCGCCGGATCACGGCTCGTCCGCTGCGTGCTTGAGCGCGCCGATCTCCGCGATGCAGATCTCCGCCGCGCCCTGCTCACGCAGGTGCCCATGCGCGCCGCGAAGGTCGAGGGCGCGAAGCTGGAGAAGGCCGTCCTCGACTGCGTCGATTTCACCGAAGTGGATCTCCGGCCGATCGCGCTCGCAGGCCTTTCCATCACCCGATGTTTCTTCGTGCGCGGGAACCTCTCGGGCATGGATCTCACCGGGTGCAACGTCTCGAACTGCGACTTCGGCGAGAGCAATCTGGAGCGCGCGATCCTGAAGGAAGCGATCGTCACCAACGCCAACTTCAAGGGCGCCAACCTGCGGCGCGCGGTGCTCGCAGGCGCGATGGCGAAGGCCGCATTCTTCGGCGAGGCGGCGCTCGCGGGCGCTTCGCTCGCGGGCGCGATGCTCCGCTTCGCGACGTTCACCGGGGCCGACCTCGCGGGGGCGAACCTGGCCGGTGCGGATCTCCGCGAGTCGATCTTCCAAGAAGCGCGCGCGGCGGAGGCGCTGTTCGTCGGCGCGCGCGCGAACCACGCGGACTTCTCCCACGCCGACGTCTCCGGCGCCGACTTCACCGGCGCGAGCCTCGATTGGGTGAACCTGCACAACGTCCGCGAAGAGAAGACCCGCTATGACGGGGCCAGCATGACGACGGCGAGACGCACGGACGTCGATCGGCTGGAGGCCGAGGCTTGGACGCCGCCCGAGCGGCGCGCGTAACGCGTGGAGGATTGGCGATGTCGATCGGAGCCATCAAGAAGAGCGATCCCCTGCTGGACACGAGAGGCGGCGCGCTGCCGTCCACGGCCGCCCACGCGAACGTCGTGTCGCCGTCGAGCACCACCGAGCGTCCCAGCGAGTACCTGGGCCCGGCCCGCGTCGTCGCCGTCGGCGCAATCACGGTGGAGATTCCAGGCATCGACGGGCCGGTCGCGGTCGAGCCTGCGTTCGTGCTGCCGTACGAGCCCGCTGTCGGCGACGTGCTGCTCGTGATCGGGCGCGGCGCGAAGCACTACGCCATCGGCGTTCTCCACGGCACGGGGACGACGACCCTCTCGCTCCAGGGGAACGTCGCCCTGCACGCGCGCGATGGATCGCTCTCGCTCTCGGGTGATCGGGGCGTGTCCATCCGCGGGCCGGAGCTCGAGATCGAAGTGGGCAAGGCGCGCGTGGTGGCCGACGCCGTCGTGCAGAAGCTCAACTCGCTCTACCAACGGGTGAGCGGCCTCCTCAGCGTGCGCGCCGCCGAGGCGCACACGGTGGTGGACACGACCTCGTTCACCAAGGCGAAGAACGCGGCGATCCTCACCGAGGAGACGGTCACCGTGAACGGCAAGCAGGTCCTGCTCGGCTGAAGGAGGCGCGCGATGCTCCCCGCGAACAACAAGGGCATGGGGATGAGCTTCGGCTTCCCCGACGTGTGCCTCTCGCCCGCGCTCGGTCCCTTCCCGTTCCCGAACTTCTCGCTCAACGCGATGAAGGTCCCCTTCTCGCCGAACGTGTGGTTCTCGATGCTGCCCGCGCTGAACATGGCCTCGTTCAGCCCGGTGAGCCTCGGCGATCAGCTCGGCACCCTGCACCCGACCTTCATGGGGCAGGCCCGGCACATCTTCGGCAACATCCGGGTCCTCATCAACTTCCTCCCCGCCACGTCGCTGCTCAGCCCGCGCATCGGCAACAACTTCAACTGCCCATTGGGCGCGCAGGTCATCCCGAGCCTGACGAACGTCTTCCTCACGTACAACGCCGGCGACGGCGGCGTGCATCGCGAGGGCGCGCCGGCGCTCGACGTGGACGCGATCCTCTCGTCCCTCCATCCTTGCTCCGGCGACGCGCCCGTCGAGCACGCGCACTTCGGCGACGGCATCGGTTACCTGCGCATCCGCCGCTTCTCGCTCGACGTTCCCTCCCGCGTCCACACGGCGCTCGCGTCGCTCCTCGCCGAAGGCCTCGATACGCTCGTCATCGACCTCCGCGACAACCCCGGCGGCGAGCTCACGGCCGCACTGGAGCTGGCCGGCGACTTCCTCCCGCCGGGCACCGTGATCGCGCGCGCGATCGACGCGGACGGCGACGAGACAGTGCATCGTTCGAGGCACGCGTCACCGCATTCGATGCCCCTTTGCATCCTCGTCGACCGAAACACGGCCTCTGCCGCGGAGCTCGTCGCAGGGAGCCTCCAGTTTCACCGTCGCGCCGTGATCGCAGGCGAGACCACGTTCGGCAAAGGGACCGCGCTCGTCGTGCGCCCCTCCCCTGCCGACAGGAACCCCGAGCTCGCCGTTGGCGCCACCTTCGTACTGCCCGACGGCCGCCCCATCCAAGGTGTCGGCATCGAGCCGGACGTGCCGCTCGCGCAACACGCGTGATGCTCGAGGAACCCAGGAGCGCGGAGTCCTCGCATCACCGCGCTCCTCTTCTTCTCGGATGGATCGAGCTGCCAAGCGGCCCGCGGCGTCGATCAAAGCCGCTCGAAATACACGCGTATCTCCTGCTCCCCACGCAACGGCGGGCCGCTCGCAACGATCACATCTCGATTACTCGTCGACCAAGTCGAAGAGGATCCCCGCCTTCGTCTTGATGCGATGGGTGGTGCGGTTCGCGTTGTCGACCGGCGAAGGAGTGAGCGGGTTCGGCACGGCGCCGACGATGAGCGGACGATCGGGATCGCCGTTGACGAAAGCGAGCAGCACCTCGACGCCGGGCTTCAGCGGGAAGTGAGTGCCGTAGTTCTCACCCGCGTGGTTCTGGATCATGCGCACCGGGCGGGACGGAGCGGTGCCGCCGCCCGCAGCGGTGTCGAAGAGAATGCGAACGAGGTAGCGGCCCTGATCGTCGATCTGCGCGTAGTCGCTCGATCCACCGGGCCCGGCGTCGACGATGCCGGTCACGAGGCCATCGACCCGGGGCCGCGGGGTGACGCGCGGAGGCCGATAAGGCTGCTGCGCAGGGATGGCGTGGAAGACGTTGGTGTAGTGCTGAGGCGCCTCGGCGCGCAGGTCGAGAGAGGCATCCTCGGACACGTTCAACCGATGCTCCACCGAGAGCCCGACCAGGTCGACCGAGCCGAGGTACGGATGATCCTCCACCGTGAACTGCACGCCCGCGCCAATCGCGGGGACGTTGCTCTTCCCCGTATAGGTGAGCTGCGTGGATTGCCGCTCCTCCGCGCGGATCTGCGCGAGGACCTTGCCCTCGTCCGGCGTCTTGTAATGCGCGCCGAACTCGACGACGCCGCCGAACCCGTCGACCGCATGGTTCGCCGTCAAATCGAGCAGCGGTTGGCGATAGTTGTAGTCGCGCATCACGAAGACGCCGGGGATGACGCGCGACACGGCCTCGAGCTGGTAGACCTCGCGCAGCTGTCCTTGATCGCTGAAGCGGATCGGCTCTCCCGCGGGCTCGAACCCGCCGGCATGATCGGTGAACACCATCGTGTCCTGGCCGCCGTCGTGGCGAAAGTAATAGGCGATACCGAGGTGCTCGGCGAGGCGACTGACGAAGGCGAGATCGGTCTCCTGATATTGCACCACGAACTCTCGCGTCGGGGGCGCGGCGCGGAGGCGGAGCTCGACGTCGGAGAGGCCCACGAGCGCGAGCTTGTTGCGGATGATGTCCGGCACCGCGACGTTCATCGAGACCTCGGAGGTCTCGACCAGCGCGAGGCGCAGGGCGCGCGGCACCACGCGAATGCGGTAGAGCCGATATTCGAGCGAGCGCGCGAGCAGGTCGTGGGCCTCGGCGATCATCCCGTGGATGCGGCGGAGCTCCGTGCCGTCGCGCTCGAACACGATGCCGACGTCGGTGCCCACCGCCGCCGCGCAGTCGACGGTGTCGGTCTTGGAGGCCACCTCGACCTCGATCGAGAAGAGCTGCGAGATCGTCTCCTTCCCGAGCATCCGATAGACGTGGAAGCTCTCGCTGGAGAACGCGGAGGACTCGATTCGGACCTTGAGAGGATGAGGGATCGTCATCGGGGCGTCTCGGGCCGGCGCGGCCGGCGATCAACGGGTTTCAGGTCATTGTCGAGAGAGAGCATGTCTGCGCTCAGCAGCCGCACTCCCTCCGGGTCGCGAGCGACTCGGCGAGTGCATCGAGGAACGATTGGGGGACGGTGGCGCTCGCGGCCGCGGTCACACGGCCCATCACGACCGTGGCCGTATCCGCGGCGAGGCGAGCGAGGGATTCGCCGAGTTGGTCACCGTCGAGGACCGACGGTCCACCTGCCCTCACGGCGGCGGCGATGCGATCCGTCATCGCGACGGCGGCCGCCTGCGTGAGGTGGCCGGTGGCAGCATCGATGGATCCGCCCTGCGCCGCGGCGCGGATCTGGCCTTCCATGGCGAGGATGGCCTCGTGCGTGAGGCGCACGAGCTCGGCGTCGACCTTGCCGCTCGCAAAGACATCCGGCGCTCGCGCGACACGCTCCCTGGCCGCGTCGAGGACGCGGTCACGCATGGAGGCCGCCGCGTCCTTGGCAACGTCGCCGAGATCGCGGCCCTCGTCGGCGCGAGCGGCTTCGGTCGTGGTCGCGGTCTCGCTGTTCGAGCCGGGGGAGTAGCCGGTGGTTCCGGCGGACGGGCCCTTCCCCTTCGACGTCCCGCTGGATTGACCGCCTTGCTGCGTGGAGGACGAGGGATTGTGAACACTGTAATGGTTGTTCTCGAGGTAAACGTCGATCGTCCCCTGCGGGGTGCCCCTGAGCGGCGCGACGGGAATCGGAGCGCCCGTCGGTCGGTGGACGACGATGGTGACGCCGAGCATCGACGCGAGCACCCAAGGGACGAGGTCACCCGCGTCGCCTGCCCAATTGCCATCCTGCGCGAGGGTGCCAATCAGCTCGTCGATCGAGACACCATGATTGAACGCGTACTCGGACACGAGCCCGAGATTCCTGCCATTCAGCACCCATTCCACCGCTCTTTGCCGGAGCGTCGCGGCGGCATTCGCGTTCACGTGCCCGCCGTTCTGGGCCTGGACGATGGCATGATAGAGGCAATTGCCATCCATGGGCGTGCCCCGGTGGATGCGGGGGAGGAGGTGAGAGGCAAGGACCGAGATGAGCTCGATCGCATGCGGCACCGCCATGGCCACCGATTGGAAGAAGGCCCCTTTCTGACCGGGTTGAACGCCGGCCGCCATGCCCTCGAAGGCGCTGCCCTTGGGGAACGAAGTCGAGAGCGCCGCGCTCATCTGGTTATGGTCCATGTTGGGCATGAACTCCAGATTGGAAGCCACGCTATTCGGATTGAGCAGGTCTCTCTGGAACGTCAACCGCTGTTGCGCGCTCTTCTTGGCGAGCGCTTTCCGCAGCTTCACCATGCTCGCGCCCTCCTTGGCCGACTTGCCCTCGAAGAAGCGGTCTGCAGGCGTGGTGAGCCCGATGTGGCTTTGCGGATCCTTGTGCGTCTTCAGGTAGGTGTAGGCGAGGCGCGAGAGATCGGTCTCGATGGACATGCCGGGATAGTCGACGTGGTACGTCTGTTCCCTGACCGGGTGCCTGCCTGTCTGCGCGGCGATCGCGGCGCTGGCCTCGATCTCCTGTTGATCGCGCGGGAGCGTCGGCGGGGGCGGCGACGGCGAGGGCTCGTCCGAATCCACGTCCATGGCGTCCGGCGAGCGCGGGAGCTCGAGCGCGACGTTGGACCGCGGAATCCTGATCTCGGGCACGGCCTCCCTGCGGAGCGCCGAGAAATGACGATTGAGCTCGGCCGCCTCGTAGCCCGCGAGGTTCTTCGCGAGCTTGGTGAACTCGGCGCCGCCGTCCCCGAAGCCGAGCGCATCCAAACCGAGCTTGGGGCCGTAGACGACGGCGAGGGCGTCCAGGAAGAGGTTCGGCTCGGGGGCATAAGGCAGGAGCGGGTGGCGCCTCGCGTACTCCTGCCGTGAGGCCATGTCCTCGTAGATGTGCTCGGTGAACATGGACCGGAAGGCTTCCCCGCCGTTCTTCGTCAGCTCGTCGGGCACGCTCTCGTTCGCCGCCTCGAAGCGCTCGATGGTGCGCTTCACGAAATCGTCTCCGGGCCGATAGCCGCCCGCGATCATCAGCGGACGGCTCCCCTGCTCCTGCATCCGTTGGTGGAGGTGCTCGAAGACGTGATTCCCGCCCGGCGTTCCCCTCTGGCCGGTATCGAAATCCTGGATCGAGACGTAAGGATGCTGGTTTGCCCTGGCGAACGAGCGGGTGAGCGCTTGGGTGGCCTCGCTGTGCATCACCGCATTTCGCATCTTGCCGTAGGGGAATTTCCCCGAGCCCGGGATGGTCGAGCGCACGATCGCGATCGGAAAGTAATACTCGTCGATGATCTCCTGGGCTCGTTGAATGGCCTCGTCGAGCTGCGCCGATCGACCCGCGGGCGCGTTGATCCCGAGCACGACGGCGAACCTCCGCCCGTAGCCCTGAGCGCTCATGTCCAAACCACGGGTGATGGATTCGAGGACTTCAGCGATGTTTTCGATTTGCGTATACGGAAGGATCGCGTTCACGATGAAGGCCGGTGGATGCCCTTCGTTCGCGCTCTGCTCCACCCGATCGAGGTAATCGCCCGTGAGCTCCCAATCACCCAGGTTCGCCACGACCGCGTCATAGGCTGCATTGCCCACCGGCCGGTGCGTGGGCGTGCCGCGGGGTTGGGCTCTGCGCCGGTTGCGCTGGGGGACGGTGCGGCGGGGAGCGCCGGTCACCGTCGCGCTCGACGCGCTCGGCCCCTGCGCCTCGTCCGCAAGGAAGCTCCCATAGGTGATCGCCGGAAACAGCGTCGGCATCACGTCCTTCGCCACCTGGATGGAGAAGTCCTGTTGCCACGAGTGCAGCGGCACCGTGTAGTGCGTCCCATCGAAGGTGATGGGCCCGTTGATGACGACCTGATGTGCGGTGGACGGGTCCACCTCGCTCGCATCGTCGAACGGCTTCGCCGAGGATGGATCGGTCTTGAACGCCTGCGCCCGCTCGTGAAGCGCCTGGCCATTCATCATCGTCGCGAACGCGAACGGCGCCTGCGAAGGGCTCAGAAGCGCATCGTTCACGGCATCGAGATCGTAGTCCTCGCCCGCAATCACGGTCTGGGCACCGGCCCCGAAGACCTCCCCGAACAGCGTCACCAGCGAGTCCGCCGAGAGCAGCAGATCACCGTGCTTCTTCGACGGCCCCGTCGCATCCGCCGCGCGCGTCTCCGCCTTGTCGCGGTAACCGGGATTGACCTCCTCCGTGGCCTCGAGATCCGCCTCGTACTGCTCCGGCGCCATCTTGCTCAGCATCTTGCCGAGGCTGCGCGAGAGGAGATAGTCGAGCACGTGCTCGTTCGACCACGCCTTGCCCTTCCCTTTGCTCTCCAGATCGGATCGCTTGGCCTTCGCTCGCTTGACCGCATTGGAGAGGAGCTTGTTTTGGATCCCCGCGCGGCTCACATCGAGGCTGCCGTCGAGGACGCGCTGGATGGGATTCGTGACGGCGCTTCCCGGCGCGGGTGAATTCGAGCCCAGGGAGAAGTCCGCGAGCAGGCTGCCGTCGCGCGCGAGGAGCCGGCCGGTGAACACGGACGTGACGAGCCGCGCGAAGCCGCCGAGATCGTTCTGGAGCAGCGAATGGACGGCGCTCGTGAGCGCGCAGGTGGAGAACTCGTCTTGGGAGATCGACCCCGGGCTCTGAATCAGCTCTCCCAATCGATGGATGAGCGCCGCATCCGCGCCCTGGCTGCGCATCAGATCACCGAGGAGCTTTTGGGCCTCGGCCCGATCCGCGCTCGAAGGTGGATGCGACCACGTGTTGCTCTGCGCGATCAGATTTTCGAGCGCATCGTTCGAGCTCCGCTGCGGCTCACTGCGGTCCTGTGCCTCCGCCTGGCTGCTGGTCGTCTGCGCGCCAGCCACCGTGTCGTTCGCTCCAGGGCTCCACCCCGTGGTGACGGCGGCGCTCGAGACGCTCTTCAACCCCCCGTTCTTGAGCGCGTCGAGGATCGACGTGGTGGTGTCCTTGCGGCCGACCCGCGGTGCCACGAAGTCGAACCAGCGCTGGAAGAAGTCGGCATATTGCTCGAGCTGCTCCGGCCGCTCGAGCCCCGGGTTGAACCGGAGCTTCCCCATCTTGGGGAGGCCCGTGAGGTTCGAGACGGCGAATCCGAAGCTCGATCGCTCGTCGACCGGGAGGTTGTTCGCCTCGATGAAGGCTTTGAGCTCGGAAATGAACGCGTTGTAGTAGGCCTGGCCCTTCGGATTGAAATCGATGTCGAGGAAGACCTGCCTGTCATCGTCCTCGATCATCGAGATCCGCATCTCCGTGCGGATGTCGCCGTCCGGGAGCGTCGCCGTCGGATCGTGCTTGAGGCCCGCCGGGATCTTCTCGTAGAGCGCCTTGGTGTTGGCCATGAGCCCGGCCCGATAGGCGTCGAGCTCCCGGCCCATGTGCGTGAGCGTGTGGGTGAGCCCCTGGCGATTCAGGCCCTTCAGCCGATCGACGGGATCTCGGCTCCGCTCGTTGAAGCTCGCGAACGACTTCGGGTCGTTCACGTTCACCACGAAGCCGCCGTAGTAGTTGTCCATGCCGAGCATGTCGAACTTCTGCGCGCTCCGGAAGATCGCCACGTTGAGCTCGCCCCCCTCGATCCGTGCCCGGTTGTGCTCGAGGAAGCGCTCGATGTGCTCGGACTTGAGCTTGTCGATGGTGTTGTCGATGACGACCGTGAGCTGGTTCGCGACCAGCTCCTTCTCGAAGAGCTGATCGACCTGGTGCGCGAGATCCTCGATCGCGTAAACGCGGCTCGTCCCCGAGATGTTGTGGCGAAACTCACCGAGGAAGACGTCGATCTTCTTGTTGCCGACTTCGGCCAACGTCTTCTGAACGGTCTTCATCTCGGCGCCGGGCGCCTTCTTTCCAGTGTCCGGCTCCGCCTTGGTGAAGCTCCCGTCTCCGAGCGGCTTTCCGCCCTTCAGCGTGGTCCCATCGAGGGTCACGACATCGTACGTCTTGGCGTGCTCGATCGCTCCGGCCGACTCGTAATAGCTGTCGGCGAGCACGGCGATGTTGAGCGCGTTGCTCCCCTTCTGCTTCTCCACCGCCGCGAGCGTGCTCGCCAGCGTGTGCATCGCCGACGGGTACACCTCCGCGTGCGCCTCGAGGCCGTTGGGGATGGTGTCGCCGAGATACCCGAGCACACCTCGCTCGAAGTCCGCATCGTGGTACGGCTTCACGATCTCGAGGATCGCCTGTGCCTGTTGGTGGATGAGCTCGATCTGGTTGGCGAAGTGGGACGGCGGACGCTTGTCCTCGCGGGCCGCGTCGGCCTTGGGAGACTTGCCATCCAACGTCTTCACGTTCGCGGGCAAAGCGCTCGGCCCCGGAAAGGTCATTGCCTCCTTCATGGCCGTTTCCATGCGGAAGTAGGCCGTCTGAAGCAGATCCCCAAGGCCCTTTTGGGCGAAGGCGTGGTGGACGTCTACCCCGAGCGCGGTCTCCATCGTGGAGAGCCCCTCGAGCAGCGCGACGGTGCCCTGACTCAGGACCTCCACGCCGGGATCCTTGGCGTGCCCAGCCTGCTCCGCGAAGTCTTTGAACTTGGCGAACGTCGTGCCCTCGCCGAGGAAGCTCTGCACGCTGCCATGGATCTGCGGAATCGGCCCGGCCTTGGTCCCGAGCCTGGTGAGCGGGATACCCTCCTTGGCGAAGATCGACTCCACACTCTCGAGGTCGAGCCATGCCTCCATGGCCGTCACCGGATCGACGCGATAACCGCTCTTCGAGAGCGACTGCCCGAGCTGCTCCGTCAGCGAGCGTTGGCGGATGTTGGGGAGAAGGGAGATGAGGTTCTCCATCTCCCCGGAGAGCTCGCTCCGTTTCGTGAGGGTGCCGTCGAAGAGGCGCGGCGTCACGAGCATCGACCGGCCCGACGGCGAATGCTGGGTGAACGCGACCACCTGCATGCGGTAGTTGACGACGCTCGCGAGCTTGTCGACGAGCTTCGCCTTGTCTTCGGCGCTCTTGCCTTCCAGCGCGTGATTCACCTCGTCCAGGAACGCAGACTCGATGTCTCGAGCCATCGCCTCCACGGCCTTGGCATCGAGCGGCGCCCCGACGAGCTTCTCGGCGAGGAGCGAAGAGACATCGAAGAGGACCGGCTGCGCGCCGGCCTCCTTGGTGCGGCCGTCGACGTGCTCGATCAGCTTCCGGGCGGCGCCGCGGAAGTGATCGAGGTCGTTCATCCGTTGGGGCAGCGGGACGCCGTCGATGGTGAGGGCGTACTCGCGCGCGAGCACTTCGCTGAAGCGGTCGCTGTCGATGAGGTGGACCATCCCCGTCGGCGTGCCGGGCTTGTTCGCGTTCGGAGGAAAGCCGAGCGCCGTCTCGTACGCGACGTGCATTTGATCGAGGAGCGGATTCGCCGTGCTGCGGTGGTATGTCCCTCCCTCCGAGAGGAACGCCGAGATCTGCCGCCCCTGGGCGTCGGCCTTGTCCTGATGGATGGCCGCGGCCTTGTAGAGGCTGTGCATCATCAGCAGCGCGAGCTGCTTCTGCGTGGCAGCGTCCGTCGCGTTCCGGTAGGCGTCGAGGAGCGTCGCCTGATCGAGATACCACTCGCGGTGCGTCGGATTCCAATCCTGGAGAGGCGTGGTGTTGTCCGCGTGCGGCGCGACGAGCTTGTTCTCGTCGAGGTGACTCCGCTCCTGCGCCGCGGGAGGCGATGCCTCGGGCTTGCCCTTGATCGCCGAAGCGACCTTTGAAAGAAGCCCCCTGAGACCCTGCGTCGCCCTCCCCTGCGACATCGGAGTAAAACCGGAGGTCACGGCAGTCGGGCTCTGCGACGCGTCGGAGGACGCATTCGCGCTGGTGCTCGGGGTCGTGGACGCGGAGTCCGACGAAGGAGACGACGCGGCGTAATGGCTGTGCGTGTCGAAGTACTTCCGGGTCGCGTCGAAGGCCTTCGCGGAAGCCTGGGCGAGATCGCTATGAATCCTGTCGTTCTCGAACAGCGCGATGAGCTTTTGGTAGTCCGCCACGAACTCCCTGGGCTTGCTGCTGTCCCCGAGGTTGAGACCGAGGTTCAAGGACGCGTCGAGCTGGTTCGCGGTCCACAGCACCTCGTGCATCGAGTGCCCGCCGTCGTGCACCACGAACATCATCGTGCCCAAGAGGAAGCTCTTGATGTCGAGGTCCGGCACCGTGGTCTTCGCGAGGTGCTCGAACAGATGCAGCATGATGTTCGTCGTCCCCGACACGCCCCCGGCGAACGGAATCCCGTGCTCCAGCGCCGCCTTCGTGCTGGCCGTCACGTCCTTGTCCTCGGGCGTGATCTTCGGTGTGTATACCGTGCTCGGGCGCGTGCTCGGGAGCGTGCCGGGCTCGATCACCGCCGTCGGTTGATGCCGCAACGTGATGCCGGCACCCTCCGTCTCGGGGTGATTCATGTTGTGCTTCGCGATGGGGTGCTCGCGCTTCGCCTCCGCCTGGATCGTGGTGCGGTAGTTCTCGTTGGCCCGCTCTTTCCAGTCGAGGATCTTCGCCTGCGTGACGGCGTTCCACAGCTTCACCATCACGTACGGGACCGAGAGGCTCTCGTAACCCGTGGCCTTGTCGGCGTTGAGGTAGTCCTTCATCGCCGCGATGCGCTCGTCGTCGGAGGTCGCGCGCTGGATCCTCTCGAGCGCGGGCACCTCGCTGAACCAGAAGCGCGGGTCGACCCTGCTCAGATCGTTCTGCAGCGACTTGGCCACGTTACGGAGGGTCTGCTCCTGAAGCCCTCCTTGTGCCGGGGGCTTGTCCAACCACTCGGCGGTCGCCTTGGCCGTCGCGGTCATGGCCGCGGCCACCTCCACCGGCGACGAGGCCACGAGGTCCGCGATGAACGACGACTCGAACACGCGACCGTAGATGTTGTCGTGCAGGCGCGTCAGCGGCATCGCCGCGGAGGACGCCGGCAGCTTCGACGTCATCGCGTCCTCGATCAGCGTGCCGAGCTCCGTGAGACCGCTCTCCTCCGCGAGCGCCTTCGCGTCGCCGAGGAGCTTCCTCGTCTGCTCGACCGTGAGCTCGTGCTTGAGCATCGCGGCCTCGGCGTCGCGCGTGATCTTCGCCAGAACCGGGCTCGGCTGCTTGGCCTGGAGCGCCTCGACCGCGGACATGAGGTGGACGACCACCTCGCTCGGCGCGCGCGGCGCATCGCGCTCGGCCCGCGACGGCCCCTCCGCGCGCATCTCGCGCTGATGTTGCTCCGCGAGCTTCGTCGCAGCGTCCTTGGCCGCGTGATATTCTCGCGACGAAGGATCGCTCGACTTGGCCAAGGTGTTGATCGCCGCGGTGCCCGCGTCCACCGCGCCGGAGCGATACGCGTTCATCAGGTGATCGGACAGCGCCTTCACCGCATCGTCGTCGCTCATCGCGGCCGGCCGCGACTTCCAGAACGACTCGAGCGCAAACGCGCCCAGCGCCTTCACCGCCTGATCCAGCGCGGCCTTCTCCTTCGTGCCATCCTTCTTGCTCGTCAGCACGGCGACGCGGCTCGCCAAGAGATCGAGCTCCAGCGCGTGTTGCGTGATCGCCGTGGCATCGGCGCTCTGCGCGGCCGCTTCCAGCTTCTGCGCGATCGCGTGAAGCTCGCTCTCGAGCGCACGATTGGTGTCTCGCGCGCTGATGGAATCGACGGCGCGCGCCTCGAGCTTCTCCAGATTCCTGGCGATCGCCTCACCCTTCTTGTCGAGCGCTCGCGCCTTGCGCTCGGCCTCGCCAAGCGCCGCGTCCGCCGCGGAGATCGCTTGTCTGGCCGCGTCGAGCAACGTCGCCGGCCCCATGATGGGACGCGAGCCCCCTTTGAGCGCCGCGACGAGCCCTTTCAATCCCTTGGGGGCTCCGGTCACCACCGACGACACCTCGTTCGTCGCGGTCGTCCCCGGCGTTCCACTCGACACCAGGCTCCCGTAGGTGATCGCCGGGAACAGCTTGGGCATGGCGTCCTTGGCCACCTGCACCGAGAAGCTCTGCTGCCACGAATAGAGCGACACCGTGTAGTGCGTCCCATCGAAGGTGATGGGCTTGTCGATCACCACCTGATGCGCGCTCGACGGGTCGATGGCCGTGGAATCGTCGAACGGCTGCGCGCTCTCCGGCTGGCTCATCGCCTGGTACAGCGCGTTTCCGTTCATCATCGTCGCGAACGCGAACGGCGCCTTGCCCGGCTGTTTGAGCACGGCATTGACGGCATCGAGATCGTAGCTCGCGCCATCGACCATCGTCTGCGCATTCCCCCGAGCACCTGATCGACCAGCGTCACCAGCGAGTCTGCGGACAGGAGTAGATCACCGTGCTTCTTCGACGGTCCCACCGCGCTCACCGCGCGATTCGGGGTCTTGTCTCGGTAACCGGGGTTGACCTTCTCGGTGGTCCCGAGATCCGCCTCGTACTGCGCGGGCGCCATCTTGCTCAGCATCTTGCCGAGCCCGCGAGCCAGGAGGTAATCGAGCAAATGCTCGTTCGACCAGACCTTGCCCTTGTTCTCCAGATCCGAGCGCTTGGCCTGCGCCTTCTTCACCCCGTTCGACAAGAGCTTGTTCTGGACGGGGGCCTTGGCCACATCGAGCTTGCCGTCGACCACGCGCTGGATCGGATTGGTGGCCGCGGCGCTCGACGACGCCGGCGAGCCATCGAAGCTGAAGTCGCTCTTCAAGCTCCCATCGGCGTCGAACAGCTTGCCCGTGAACTCCGCCGCCACCAGCCGCGCGAAGCCTCCGAGATCGTCCTTCAGCAACGAATACACGGTGCTCGTGAGCGCGCAGGTGGCGAATTCGAATTGAGAGATCGACTTCGGATGTTGGATCAGCTCTCCGAGCCGCTGGACGAGCGCCGCGTCCGCCCCCTGCGCGCGCATCAAATCGCCGAGCGCCTTCGTGGCCGCAGCTTTGTCCGCATTGGAGGGCGGGTGCGACCAGGTGTTGCTCTGGGCGATCAGCGATTGCAGATCGGCATCCTTCATCCCCTGTTGCGTCTGCGAGCTGCTCTGCGTCTGCCCACTGGCCACGTGACTCGGCGCCTGCTGGCCGCCGCTGGTCGTCGCGGCGGGCGCGAAGCCGGTGGTGTTTGCGGTCGCGTCGGTCGAGGCCTCGGTCCATCCGCCCGCGCTGGCGGGCTTCACGTTCTTCAGGTAGACCGCAAAGTCGACCCGCTTCGGATCCGTGGCCGCGTGAGCGTGGTAGAAAGCCTTCAGGCCTTCACGGAGCGCCATGGGCCCCGTCGTCGCGAGGGTGATCGTGGCCCGCCCAGATTGCAGATGCCCCGTGGTGCTCTTGTAGTCGTCGAGCTTGTGCGGATCGGCGTAGAGGCTATCGAGGCTCTGGTGAGCCATCTCGATGAGCTGCTCCACATACGGGTTCTGCGGAGCCGAGATCATCAGATCGTTGGCAGCGTCGTTCTGCGAGCGGTGCAGCATGAGCTGGAAGGGATTGTCCTTCATCAGCTCCCCGAGATTGTCGTGGTCGATCGCTCGGTCGCCCAGGGCCTTCGCGTCGTCCGCAACATCCCGAGAGGCGTCGTCGTCGAAGGCGAGATCCGTATCGGAGTACACCCCTCCGTGCTTCTGGAGGATGTAAAGGCGCAGCAGATCCGACGCCGCGCCGTAGTGCGTCCACTGGTTGGATTCGGAGCCTGCGTTGCCATCGCCGACGCGAGACGTGAGCCCAGCCTCCTTCTGGTACCAGCTCTTGTCGAGGTCGGGATCCCCGTTCACGTCCACCACCCGGACGCCCGTGTCACTCATCCGCTGCGCGGTCGCCTCATATCCACCGAAGCGTGAATCGGACCACAGCGTGACCTCCCAATCAGGGTGCCGCGCCTTCCATTGCTCGACGTTGAGGGCGAATTGCTCGTGGATGGGATTACCGATCCAGACGAGGTGAATCTTCTTCGGGATCGTCGCCGGCTCGTGCGCCCCCTGCTTCGAGTGTTGCTCGAAGCGCTGTGCGAATTGGGGATCGATCTGGATCGCGCTGGTCGGTACCGACTTGATCGTGCCGGAGCCATCCTCGACGTCCCAGCCCGGCACCTCCATCTCGATTTCCCGCGAGATCTTGCCCTCCACCGAATTCTTCGTGTTGTCCTGGAACGAGACCGAATCACCCACCTTGAGAGAGGCGCTGTTTGGAAGCACCTCGGTCGCGACATTGTAAGTCCGCGGCGGCGTCCCGCTGTTCTCCGTGACCTCGAAGGCCTTCACCTTCGGTCGCGGATCGCTCGCCTTGACGAGCACCCCCGTGTGCTGCTGCCCCTCCGTGTCCCGATAGGTCACGTGGACCGTGGACACCAGCGGGGTCTTGTTCAGGGGGTGAACCGACTTCGGCGGCGGAGCTCGCTTCGGTGCACGGCTCGACGTCGGCGCGCGCGCGGTGGTCGGGCGGCTCGACGTCGGCGCACGCGCGGTGGTCGGGCGGCTCGACGTCGGCGCGCGCGCGGTGGTCGGGCGGCTCGAGCTCGGCGCGCTCGGGGTGGCCGTGGTCGGCAGATTCGTAGCCTCCTCGGGAGAGGCCCCAGTGGTGATGGCAGACGGGCTGTTGTCCCCTCGGAAGGCGAGCACGGCGGCGGTGGCCGCAACAGCCGTGTTGGCTGCGGTCGCGACGGCGGCAGCACGGTCGACGGACGACAGAGAGGGCGCGCCGAGGCCCGGATTCGTGAGGGAATGGCTGCTCGCGGCGAGATCGGAGGATACAGACGGATCGTTGGCGGCGATCGTCTCGGCGTTGCCCTCATGGGCTCCCGGCGCGCTGTCGTTCAACGATGCGTCTTCGGGAGAGGACGCCGCGAGCTCGTTCGCGTCCTCGGCCGGCGGGCCCTCGATGACTTCGCCGAGATCGTCTGTGGCCTTGTCCGAGGCTTCCGCGTTGGCGGCGTCGAGCGCATTCGAATCGCTCTTCGCGGGCGTGTCGGCGAGATCGTTGGCCTGGTCGGACGCCTCCAGCTTGCCAGTGTCGGGTATGGTCGAATCGCCCTTCGAGGGCGTGGCCTGCTGGGTGGTATCGGCGCTCGGGCGCGCGTCGGCGGGAGGTGCCTTTGCGTCCTGAGCCGTCGGCGCGGACGCTGCTTTGGAGCCATCGCTCTGGAGGGCCTCGGCAGGCGTCGCGCTCTCGTGCGCAGGCGACGATTGCGTTCCTGCGGCCTCGCCGAGAGCCCCTGTATCGGATGTGGTGCTCTGGCCGGCGAGCGTGGATGCGGCCTTGGGCGCGGCCGCTTCCATGGCAGCGCTGGAGGCGTTCGGAGCAGCGCTTTCACCGATGGACGAAACGGCTTTGGCGACGCCTTGGGACACCGCCGCGCCCACCGCCGACTTGGCCACCTCGCCGATCACGGCCGGCGCGGCCTTCCCCGCGAGCATGGCGGCGCCGGCGCCTGCGACGGCCTGCGCGGCCTCGCCGAGCGCCTCGGGCGTGGCCCCCTTCCCGATCAAGCCCCCTCCGATCGCGGCGCCCTGGGAGATCGCGCCGATCGCGGTCCCCAGGCTCTCCCCGGGCTTCGGATCGGCGCTCGGGCTCGCGCCATCGGCAAGCATCGGCGCAGTCGGCGCCGGCTGCGGCGCGGGCACGTGCTGCGCCTGCGACGGGACGGGACTGGCGCTGGTGGCGGGGGTCTTCGATGGGGTGTCTCGCGAGGGAGCGTCCCGAGAAACCGTATCGCGAGAGGCCGTATCTCGCGGCACCGTATCTCGAGAGGCCGTGTCCCGAGTCACCGTATCTCGAGAGGCCGTGTCCCGTGACATCGTGTCTCGCGAGGTCGTATCCTTTGCGACGGTGCGAGGTGCCGTATCCTTCTTGGTTGCCGTCCCGGAGAAGCGGACGGATTGGACGGTTCGGGAGACGGGATCCCACAGTGTGATGCGGCTCGGGCTCGGGCTGGGCGAGAGGTCGTTCGTCTGGCCGCCTGGCGATGTATTGCTGTTGGGCGCGCTACCGTTCGAGGGCGCCCCTTGCGACGATGCGTCGCTCGGCAAGGAGACGTCCGGTGGCGCGGCCCCCGGGAGGGCGCCAGCAGCAGAGCCGTCGAGAGGCACCGAGGGAGCGTCGCTGCTGCCGCCCGGATGCGAATAGTTGTGCGCGTGCCTCAGCGGAGAGCGGGACGTCCGAGCACGGAACATGGCGGATGATCGCGCGAAGGAGGGCGCATGCCAAGCGTCACGTCGTGATCGCTTCGCGCAGAGATGCGCTATCGTGCGCCGCGTCCGGAGGAGGATCGATGAACGTGACGACGATCACCGCTGCCGACATCGAGCCCGCGGCGGAGCCGCTTCCGACCTTCGACGCGGAGGCCGAGCTGACGAGCCTCCTCGGCGCGCCGATCGAGGCCAGATACCGCTGGCAAAGGCCGCTCGTCGGGCGCACCGACGTGCACCCTCTCGTGCAGGCTGCTTACATGGCCTACACGGAGCGCCATCCGCTCGCGATCTCGCCGGATGTGATCTGGCTCTGCCTCGCGCGGGGCTTCACGCATCACGTCGCCCATCGCGACGATCTGCGGCGTCATTTCCTCCGCAACGAGGCTGATTTCGCCATCGCCGCGGACGTGCCCGAGACCACCGAGGAGAGCCCGTGGCCGCTGTTGTTCGCTGATTTCTCGCGGCAGATCGGCGCGTTCGTGGGCGACCTGCGATACCTCGTCACCCCCGATTTCTCCACGACCGGCCCCGTCGAGCGGATGGCCTCGGAGCTCGCGACGGCGGGCCCCTTCGCGCCCCATTTCGAGTGGACGCCGCCGTTCCCCGGAGATCGCGTGTTCCCTCGGCGTGGGATCCCGAGCGTTCATCTGCTCGGCACCGCCGACGATTGGTGCAAGCTCAGGACGCGCGCGCAGCGGTTCGCGCCCTACGGTCTCGAGCCCTGGATGGATCAGCTCCTTCCCGTGCTCGACGAGATCATCGCGTCGGCGGAGGGGGACCACGAGGAAGCGTTCTGGCGTGCCTTCTTTCGCTACGAGAACGGCGCCGACGAGCTCACCGGCTGGATCCACGTGCTGTTCCCCTACCTGCGCGCTTTTCCCCACGACCACTTCGTTCCGAACCCGCACCTCGATCGCTGGCTCGCGTCCTACGAAGCCGCGGAGACGCGACGTGCGCCGATCGAGGCGCTCGGTGATCCAAAGGGGCCGGGGCTCGCCGAGATGCCACCGGGGCTGTCGAGCGTCTCGATGCGCGCGCTCGGCGCCGATGGGCACGAGCACGCGATGGATCTGGTCGGCGGGTTGATCGGCGTGACGCAGGACCCACCATCGCGCGTGCTGTTCCCGGAGATCGCGTGGGCCATTCTCCGGCCTGACGATGCGGCGACGTGATGAGGTGATTCCGAGCTTGGACGACATCGAAGCTCTTGCAGCGAGACACGTTGCCTTCGCGGATCCGATCTCGACCACGATTGCGATCATGGTTCTGGAGCAGCTCGACACGACGAACGCTGGCCCTCCGACGCCCGGCGTGCCTCGCGATGCGCTTCATCGATAATCGAGAATCGCGCTTCCGGCTCGATCAGGACCCCTTGCGTTTGAAGGCGTCGTAGAGGCTGTTCTTCAACGCAGGGGACGGAGCAGGTAGCGCAGGACGAGGGGGCGGCGGCGCGGGTGCGGGCGCAGGCATCACAGGAGGCGCAGGAGCCCATGGGGAGGCCGGCGGCTCTGCTGCGATCGGCGCTGCAACGGGCGCAGGTGCGGGCGCGAGCTCGTGCGCAGGCGCAGCAACAGGCTCAGGCGCGACAGCAAATGCAGGCGCGACAACAGGCGCGAGCTCGAGCTCGGGCTCAGGTATGGGAGCCGGTGCAGGCATGGGCGCAAGCGGTGGGGGCTCCACCGCGAGCATCGGTGCGGGCGGTGCCATGGGCGCGGCGAACGGGAGAGGTGCGCGCGTGGCGGAGGGCGCACCCATGACGGCGAGGGTACCGGTGGGCACGTGCTCGACGGGCGCGCGAGGTGGCATGGGAGGCGCGACGGCGGGCGCGGGTTGGAATGGAAGAGCGGCGCGCGCTGCGGGAGCGGAGGGCGGCGCGGCGTCGAAGGGCAGCGCGGCCGCGGTGGGCGCGAGCCGCGCGGGATCGAGCATGAACGTGCCCGTGGAAGGCGCCGGCTCGACGGGGATCCTGGCCGTGGGAACGGAGGGTGCGCCCGGGCGGAAGGGAACCGCGGACGCGGGCGCAGCGAAGGGCAGGAGCGCGATCGTCGCTGGGTCGTCGGTGGAGGCGCTGCCGGAAAAGAGGGCGATCGTCTCGGGGTTGTCTGCCTGCGCTCCGAGGACGGTCGCGAACGTTTCGATGGCGCGCGGGTCGGGCCACGCGACGGGCTCGCCCGGAAGCTCGATGCCGGCGACGATGCGCGCCGCGGCGAGCGCGGCCTCGGACGGGACGGCGAAGCTCTTGCGCCACACGACGGCGCAGCGCTGCTCGTCGCCGTCGATGGAGAGCGTGTCGGCCGTCAGGGCGAGCGGCTGGCCTTCCGGAATGCCGAAGGCGGAGAGGCCATGGAGACGTGCGACGCCACGTGCATCGGGCAGACGCGTGCGGAGGAGCGCCGACGCAGAGAGGCCCTCGAGCACGATCCATTCGTCGCCGCGCAGGAGGTCGGTCTGCTGATCCGGCGGCGCCGCTTGGTAATAAGACCAATCGAAATCGTCGGGGATCTCGGCGATCGCGCCCTCGAGCTTCTTGCGTGGCAGGGCGCCGAGCAGGCGCTTGCGCGCGGGCCAGGTGCGCGCGATGGGACCGAAGCCGGCCGCGGCGGTCGGGTGCGCTGGATCGACGACATGCGCGTTCGCGGCGAGGCCGAAGGGGTTGTCAGCGCCGGTCGGCCCGCGGAGCGCGTGCTCGTACACGATCGGCATCCGCGTGAAGCCCGCTGGATCTTGCACGAGGAGCCACTTGTCGAGCAGCGGTCGCTCACCGGCGAAGAGCGCGAGGCGGACGTGCATCTGGCGGGTGCCGTCGGGGGCGTGAGCGCTGCCGGCGAAGAGCACGTCGGCGCGGGCGAGGTGGGGAGCGAGATCGCCTGCAGCTCGAATGCTGCGCCCGGGGTTCTGGCCGTGATGGATCTCGGTCGCGAGGATGGGATCGGGCGCGATCCTCGACATCGCAGCGTCGCTGGCAAACGCGAACGTCGCCTTGGCGATCACGGTGATCCAGAGCTGCCCGCGCCAGCGCCACGCCACGGCGGCGGCCGTCGCGCCGGCGAGGGGCATGATCGCAACGGTCGAGGGGATGGTTCCGCTCATGCTCCTCGCCCTCCTAGCGGTCCCGCGCGCAGCGGAAGCCGACGAAATCAAGCACGTCCTCGGGCTGGAAGGCGAGCCGGGCCGCGGTGGAGATCGCCCCCGCGTCGTGCGCGAAATCGCCGCCGCGCGCCTCGCGCGCGGTGACGGGCATGTCATCGAACGAGCCACCGGCGTCGACGTTGGCGCAGTCGTCGCAGCTCGGCGGTAGCTCGCCGTGGTAGTCGAGGTTCCACTCCGCGACGTTGCCGGCGAGATCGGCCTGCCCCCATTTGCCGTCGCCGGTCGGCTTCGTGCCCACGCGCAGGATGCACTCTTCCGCGGTGCCGCCGGTGCAATCGAACGATGCGAAGGTCGTGTCCGGATCGTCGGCTCCCCAAGGGTACGGGCGCTGGTCGTTGCCACCCGCGGCGGCGTAGTTCCACTCCGCCTCCGTCGGCAGCCGGCCCTCGTCCCAGGCGCAGAACGCGAACGCGACGTACCAGGAGACGCAGTTGATCGGCATGGCCTCGTTCGCGCCCGCCGCGTCGGTCCAGCTCCGGAAGTTGGGATCGCACCCGAGCTCGTTCACGAGCGCCTTCCGATCCGCGGGCAGCTTGTCGTCCCAGGCCGGGTTCCAACCGCTGCCCGAGATGAGGGGATGCGCGCCGGCGCCGGAGGCGGGCTTGTTCGCGGGATAGCTCTCGACGAACTTCCGGAACCGACCGACCGAGACCTCGTAGCGGTCGAGCTTGAAATCGCTGACGCTCGCCATGGCGAAGTCGGCGTTGACCATCTTGAACGTGCCGCCGCGCACCACCGAAGCGGCGCAGCAATCGTCGGTGCCTTCATCGCCGCAGGTGGCCTTCACGCCGTCGCATCGCGGCAGCGTGGACTGGTTCGGCACGACGTCGGGGATGCAAGCGCCGGCGACGGCGATGGCGAGCCCCGTCGCGGCGGCGATCACGAGCCCGCGGCGCCGTCGATCGATGCCCATCAGAACCTCCCCGAGAGCACGGCACCGGCACCGCCCGGCGCGAACCAAGGGACGAACGTCATCCCCGCCGCCGGCGCCGGCTTCTTCGCCACGCCCGTCACGATGCCGCCGATCGCGACGCCCATCGCCACGAGCCCCGCGCCGCCCAGCGCGATGGCGAGCGGGAGATCACGGTTCTTGCGCGCGTTGTCGCTCGCGTAGTCATAGCCGGGCGGGCAATACACGCCGCCGGGCACGTCGCGACATTGGGAGCGGAGGGCGTGGATCGCCGCGCTGTTGTCGACGAGGAAGAAGACGCCCGCGCCGGTGAGGCCGAGCCCCGCTGCGCCCACGATCCAAGCCCATGTCGGCACCTTCGAGTTGGACGCGGGGCTCTCTGCGGTGGGCGCAGCCGACAGCGTGATCTCGATCGTGTCGCTCTTGCCCTCCGCGACGGTCACCGAGCGCTTCTGCTCGGCGTGACCGGGCGCGCTGGCGACGATCTCGTGCGCGCCCGGATCGACCGGCAGCGCCTCGCCCAGCGCGGCGGCAGGGATCTCACTGCCATCACGCAGCACCTTGAGCCCGGGCGGCGGGCTCTTCATCACGATGCGAAGCCGCGGCAATCGTGGCTCGATCGCCTCGATCCCCTTCTTCGCGAGGGACTCGAGCTCCTTGCGACGATCGTTGCCCTTCGTCTCGCGGTTCAAGGTGAGCGCGCGCTGGTAGTCGTCCCACGCGGAGGCGATCTTGCCGTCGTGCTCGTGGCACTTGGCGATGTTGATCATGGTGCTCGCCGAGGGCTGGAGCGCGAAGCTCGCCTCGAACTTCGGGCACCCTCCGGCGTAGTCGCCGGCCTGGATGCGCTCGCGCGCGGCCTTGAACAGCGCCTGGGCGGCGACCGGATCGTTCTTCGGCGAATCGGCGCGGGCAGCGGCGGGGGCGAGCAACATCCCCGCGATGCCCACCGCGAGGACCACGCGGCGCCGGTTACATGTGATCGAGGGGATCATCGCCGTTCTTCGATTTGCCTGAAGGCTTCCTGTTCGAGGGGCGCCCGCGCGGGTCCTTCGAAGGCGCGGTCGACTTCGCAGAGGACGACGCCGACGCGCTCGCCGAGGGTGCGGCAGCCGGCGCATCGATGCCTGCGCTGACCGAGGTGGAGGGGAGCGGCGCCGGCGCGCTAGCAGGCGGCTCGGGAATCGTCGCAGACGGCGCCGCTGACGCGGCCGGAGCAGGCGCAGCACCATGCGATCCCATGCGGAGCGCGATGAATGCGACGCCCGCCAGCGTGAGCGCACCGCCGGCGATCACGGCAGCGATGGCAACGCCGCGCCCGCTCCGCCCGGGCACGATGTGCGCGGTGTGTACGGACGGCGACAGCGTCGCCACGATGGGCGCAGACGCTTGCGCTGGCGCAGCGGCTGGCGCGAATGCAGGCGTAGACGCTTGCGCAAACGCAGGTGCGGCCTGCGCGGACGCTTGCGCGGCCTGTGCGAACGCAGGCGCGGACGCTTGCGCAAACGCAGGCGCGGACGCTTGCGCGGGCGCAACGAGGGCAGCGAGGGCGTCGTAGAGCTCGGCGGCGCTCTGAAAACGCCGGGCGGGATCGCGGTCGAGCGCGCGCGCGAAGAAGCTGTCGACGTGCGGACCGAGGCTGGGGACGAGCGTGGACGGCACCGGAATCGGGGCCGTGCACACCTCCACGAGCACCTCGCCCACCTCGTCGCCGTGGAACGGCAGGCGGCCGGTGAGGCACTGGAAGGCGATCACCCCGAGCGCCCAGAGGTCGGTGCGGTGATCGACACGGTTGGTCGAGCGCACCTGCTCGGGGCTCATGTAGTGGGGCGAGCCGAGCATCGCGCCGGTCTGCGTGGCGCTGCCACCGAGCGCCGAGCCGGTGTCCTTCGCGATGCCGAAATCGAGCACCTTGATGATCTCCTCGCCGCCCTGGCGCGCGAGGAAGATGTTCCCGGGCTTCAGATCGCGATGCACGAGACCGAGCTCGTGCGCGCGGCGGACCACCTTGCACACCGGCTCCAAGACGGCCCGGAGCTCCGCCGGCCGAAGGGTGCCTCCGCGAAGGAGCCGCGCCTGGAGATCCTCCCCCTCGAGGAGCTCCATCACCATGAAGGGCGTGTCGCCCTCCATACCGTAGTCGAACACGCTCACGGCGTTCGCCATCTTGAGCATCGCCGCGGCCTTCGCCTCCCGCTCGAAACGCGCCTGCGCCTCAGGGGATGCGGCGAGCTGGGGCGACATGAACTTCACCGCGACGTCCACGTCGAGCTGGAGATGGCGAGCTACCCAAACGCTCCCCATGCCCCCCTTCGCCAGGGCCCGTTCGAGGCGGTATCGGCCCGCGATCACCCTGCCCTGGTCGAGCGATTCCATGCTCCTCGGTCGTGGCTCCGAACTCGGCCCGTACGTTACCAGAGCGCGCGGACGAGAGGGTGCTCTTCCGCGCCCCCGAGCAGCCCGAAAAGCGTGAGCACCCCACGAGCTGCTGCACGATGTGTGCGCGGCTCCCTACCTCGCAGGCCATTGGTCCTGGACGTGTGCTGATGCAACCGTTGCGCTGCTCGTCCCCCGACGCGCTGCGCACGACCAACCCGATCGAGCGATGAACGAGGAGCTCGATCGATGACGTGGGGCTCGCGCTCACCGTGTCGCGCCTGGAGCGTGGCCTGTCACAGACATCGATCGCGGCGTCACACCCGCGACACCTCGCTCATCGCAAGATCCGAGACGCATGCCGAACCGCGCGGGAGCAGATCGATCGCGTGAGCACGGTCGCATCCGCGAAGCGCTGCGCTCCACGCGAGCGATGTCGAGAGAGTCATCGAACAGCCCATGAGCGCAGCCGCGCGGGCCGTGACCGATCCTTCAGAAACGTCCGTGGACCTCGATGCTCCCGAGACCGAACGAGGCGCCCACCGTGGCCGACTTCGGCGGACCTCCAGCCGGCAGCGCCAACAACACGATACCTGCCGCGGCCAGCACACCGCCTGCGATGAAGCCCGCCGTGGACACGTTGCCGAGCGTGGTTGCGGCGCTCACGTCGTCCTGTGCTGCCTGGTTGGGGCCTATGCAGCGCGTCCCGCCGCAGCTCGCCTTCACGGCGCTCACCTTGTTGAGCGAGACGATCCCCGTGGCGGCGCCGACAGCCAGGCCCGCCGCGCCGATCGCAGCGAAGGTCGCGCCCGTGGGCCGGAGCCAAGTGCGCGCGGGCGCGGGCGGGAGATCGGGCGTGAGCGAGATCTCGAGGTTCGTGCTCTTCCCCTCCTCGAGCGACACGGACCGCGTTTCGGTGCGGTGCCCAGGCGCGCTCACGATCACCTCGTGCGGCCCGGGCTCGAGGGCCATGGGTGCGCCCAGCGCGGCCGCGGGGCTCTCTTGACCATCACGGATCACCTTCAAGCCCGGCGGGGCTGAGGAGACGGCGATCCGAAGCTTCGGCATGCGTTGATCGAGGGCGGCGATGGCCTGCCGCGCCGTCTCGTCGAGCGTCTTCTGGCGGGCCGCGTCCTTCACCTCGCGGATGAGATCGAGCGCGCGCGTGTACGCCTCCCGCGCTGCCCCGAGCTTGTTGTCGTGCTCGTGGCACTTGGCGATGTTGAGCAGCGTGCCCGGGCTCGGATAAAGGGCGAAGCTCGCGTGGAACTTGGGACACCCCTCGTCGTAACGACCCGCGCCCACGAGATCGCGCCCCGCCCGGAACAGCGCCTCTGCGGCCGCCACGTCACGTGGGTTGGTGTCAGCCACGGCGGCGGTGGAGACGAGCATCGAAGCGATCGACACCATGATGGCGGCGCGCGCCGCCGCGCCTTGCGTCGAGGGTCTCACTCGAACCTTCATACGCCGCGCGCCGCGGCCCCACAACCCTCGTCGGCGCGCGCCATTTCGCTCGGCTTTCGAGGCCGGTCGTACTAGCACTAGCACCGTCCGCGTCGCGGCCGGCGGCCGCAGCGAGCGTGGCAGCGCCGCTCGGGAGGGCGCTTCATGAAAAGGCGACGGCAACGACGGATGACCAGACGATGGGCGAGCTTCGCGCTCCCGATCGTCCTCGGTGGGCTCCCAGCATGCAACGCGATCTCGGGTGTCTCCGAGATCGCGTTCGTCACGTGCGACATCCACCTTGGCACAGTCGAGAACACGCCCCTCGGCGGCGGCGACGGCGGCGAGATGTTCGACGACGCCTGCCCCGCGGGACAGGTGCTCGTCGGCTTTCAGTCCGGCACGGTCGACGGAGGCGTGCCGCTCTCGAGCCTCGGCGCCCTGTGCGCAACCGTGGGCCTGTCGAGCGGCAAATCGAGCACGCTTTCGCTCACGGCGGGCGCTACCCTGCCGAGCCACGGGACGCAGCCCGCCACCAACATCAGGACGGTGACGTGCCCCGCGGACCAGGTGGTGGTGGGGTTCGAGGGGCGAGCCTTCACCGACACGGAGACCAGCGGCACGTATCTCTCGCGGCTCGCCATCCGCTGCGCGCCGCTCGTCGTCACCGGCCTGCCGGATGCGCCCGCCACCGCCCGCGGCGCGATCACGACCATGTCATCGCTCGGCGACGGGCTCGATGACGGCGCCGTACCAATCGCCGCGATCGACTGCCCGGAAGGGCAAGTCGCGGTCGCGACTCGCGGCCAATCCGTCGCCGTGGTCGACGCGTTGGGGCTCGGCTGCGCCCCGCCGACCATCACCTGCGATCAGGGCGAGTGACGCAGCCCGCGCGACATGGCGAATCGGGCGAACGTCCACCACTCGCCGGTCCGCCCCTCCCTGGACTGCGGATGAAACAATGAGGACGCCCGTGTCACTCGGGCGCGGCGAGCGCTCGCATGATCTCCAATGCGAGCTCCGTTGGATCGGCCCAGATGCTGTTGCACAGGATCACCGTGCCGCCGCGCAGCTCGCGCGAAAAGGCGATGTAGCTTCGGAAACCGGTGGTCCGCCCGTCCTTCGCCCAGCACGTCGCGCCTGACGGCGCATAGGGCGTGAGCTGCCAGGCGAGCCCCATGGGCTGGGGCGGGCGGTAGTCGTAGATCGTTTGCGTGATCGCCAGCAGATCATCGATCGGCGAGCACGTCTGAGCCAAGTTGAAGCGCAGCCAAACCATCATGTCATCGATCGTGGAGTACAGCGCGCCGGAGCCGTCGAATGCGGGCCACGTCGATGTATCCCACTTCGCCCGCCGGCCCGGCGCCGTGTACCCGTAGGCGCGACGGAGCTTCTGCGCCTCGTCGGGCGATACGGTGGTATCGGGCATCGGGAGCCGCCCCTCGTCCTTCAGCTCGTCGATCATGCTTTGATAGGACGGCATCCGAGAGAACCGTTGGAGGATGTTGGCGAGGAGCCCAAAGCCGGTGTTCGAGTAACTCCAATGCTTGCCCGGGGCGATCGCGAGGGCGTAGCGATCGAGATAGCGATACATCTCCTCGGTGGTGTAGCCGCCCTCCGGCGGGACACCGCGCGGGTCGAGCGGCAGGCCGGCCGTGTGGGTCGCGAGATCGACGAACCGCGGGCCGAGGGGCTCGTCGTCCCCATCGTACGTGGGGAGCACGACGCCCGGCGGCGCGTAGGGCTGCACGAGCTCGTCCAGGCGGAGCCCGCGCTGCGTCGCCTGCGCGAGGAGCGTGGCCGTGAAGGTTTTGGACAGCGAGCCTATCTGCCAGATGGTGCGCGCGTCAGGGGGCAGCCCTCCCTCGCGCGCGACCCCATGTGCAAAATCCCAACGGCGCGCTTCGCTCGGCCCCTCACCGGGCAGGAGCACGCCGACGAGGAAACCAATGGGATCGTACTGCTCGACATAACGATGGATCGCCGCGGTGATGCGGGGCAAACGCTCGGAACACCTCATCGTCACCTCACCCGCGCCGAGCCTTCATCGGCGCCCAGAGACCAGCCCATCCTGCTCTCGCTCAGCCCCGAAAGCCCGCGCGCTCGAGCACGAAGCGCACACGAAGACTCTCGAGGCATGAGCCCACGCGCAATCATCACAGCGGATACAGCACGACTTGCGCGGCATCGGCCGTATCGCCGGAGAGGTTCGCGACGAAGACAGTCGAGCTCCCCCAGTGGAGCTGGTACGCATATTGGTTGCCCATCGTCGTCGCGTAGTAGCCGGGCGGCGGGCTGACCCCGGTGCCAGGTCCGGTGTTCGCCGTCGCGTTGACCGAGATCACGTAAGCGTTGTTGCCGCTCGAGTCGGTGGGACCTCCGATGAGGGCGAAGATGTGGAGTTGCGAGCTCGATGAGCTCATGACCAGGTTCATGTACTGCGGCAGCGCGGGGCCCTGGGCGGCCTGGCCGCTCGCGAGCTGCACGGAGGTGCCGTCATTGGGGAGCGCGATGGGCACGAGGCTCGGGAGGCCGGGGCCGATCGCTTGAATTCGAATGGGGATGTCGGCGCCGGAGGGGCTGACGTTGGTGACGCTGAGGTTGTTTGCGTGCCAGTTGCCGACGAGGATGCTCGGTTGGTTGGCGAGCGCCGGCACCTCGAGGAACTGCGGCGCGCCCCCGCCGGAGGTGAGCGAGAGGTTCCCCTGGTTGTTCTGCGTCGACATGTTCTGGTACGCGAACACCATCGACCCGTTCGGGGTCACGGGCATGTTGGCGTTGTCGTTGGGGAGGAGCGTCAGGGCCGCCCCATTCCAGCTCGGGGCGACCGAGAAACGGTCGATGATTTCGAAGCGCCGCTCCTGCGACCTTTGCCGGACGAGAGACATGGGCGCGCCCTAGAGTGGATAGAACATCACGGAGGCGGTCGCCGCCGTCGCGGGAGACATGTTGGCAACGAAGACAGTCGAGCTGCCCCATTGGAGCTGGTACGCATACTCGTTTCCCGTGGTCGTCGCGTAATAGCCGGACGGCGGGCTGTTGCCGGTACCAGGGCCCGTATTTGCCGCCGCGTTGAGCGCGATTACATAAGCATTGTTGCCGCTCGGATCGGTGGGTCCGCCGATGATGGTGATGATGGTGAGCTGCGATGTCGGCGATCGCATGACCAGGTTCATGTACTGCGGCAGTGCCGTCCCCTGCGCCGCCTGCCCCGTCACGAGCGCCACGGGGGAGCCCGTTGTCGGGAGTGGAACCGGGCTCTGGCCCGGAATCCCGGGGCCGAGCCCCTCCATCCAAATCGGGATCTGTGTGCCCGAGGGGCTGATGTTGGTGACGCTCAGGTTGTTCGCGCGCCAATTGTAGATGAACAGGCTCGGCTGGTTGACGAGCGCCGGCGCCTCCAGGAAGGTCGGCTGACCGCCGCCGGAGGTGAGCGAGAGCGTCCCTTGATTATTTTGCAGGGATTGATTGATGTACACGAGCACCATGGACCCGTTCGGGGTCTGGGGCATGTTCGCGTTCTGGTTCGGCAGAAGCACCGTGGGCTGGCCGTTCCAACTCGCGAGCACGGTGTTCTGGTCGATGATCCGGAACGCATGAGCTCGTTCGGGGAAAGAATGGTTGGACATGCGCGGCTCCTGAGCGAGGGGGTTTGGGGCCGCTCACGGCCCCATCGAGAGAGGGGCCCTCGAGCCCGGGGATCGGGCTGCTCGTGATCCATCGAGACAGCGCCTCGGCGGACCGCGCCGCCCCGGGCCCGAGGTCCAGCGATCAGAGCGGGTAAAAGCTCACGGACGCCGCCGACGCCGTCGACGGTGAGAAGTCGGCCACGAAGACCGTCGAGCTCCCCCAGTTGAGCTGGAAGGCGTATTGGTTGCCCGTCGTCGTCGCGTAGTAGCCGGACGGCGGAGTGGCCCCGCCGGGCCCGGTGTTCGCGGTGGCGTTGAGCGCGATCACATAAGCGTTGTTGCCATCTTGATCGGCCTTCCCCCCGACGATGGCGAGGATGGTGAGCTGCGAGGTCTGCGAGGCGAGGACGAGATTCATGTACTGCGGCAACGCCGTGCCCTGCGCGGCCTGCCCCGTCACGAGGCGCACCGCGGTGCCGTCGGTCGGCAGCTTCATCGGGACGAGGCCCGGAAGCCCCGGACCGAGCGCCTCGAGCCAAATCGGAATCTGCGTGCCGGTGGGGCTGATGTTGGTGATGCTGAGGTTGTTGGCGTGCCAATTCTGGATGAGGATGCTCGGCTGGTTGGCGAGCGCCGGCACTTCGAGGAACTGCGGCGCGCCCCCTCCGGAGGTGAGCGAGATGTTCCCTTGGTTGTTCTGCGCCGACATGTTCTGGTACGCGAGCACCAGCGACCCGTTCGTCGTCGGGGCCATGTTGACGTTCTGATTCGGTAAGATGGTCGTGGGCTGTCCATCCCAGGAGCTGAGAACGGTGCCACGATCGATGACGGAGAACTTCGACCCTCGGTGTTCCATGTCCATTGGTTTCCTTCCTATCTGCGGCCACCCCGCGGGCAGCCGACGAGTCTCGGATGGTGTCAGGGCGCGGCGCGTGCGTGCTTTGCGACCGGCACGGGATCGATGTCCGCGAGCGCGAGATCGAGGTTGCCGAGCCGCAACACCGGCACGTTGGTGCCACTGAGCTGAGCGTAGAGCGTGACGTCGAAGACCAGCATGGCGCCCGCCGGCGTCGCCGCCGCGCCGAAGGCCACGCCGTTGTCCTGACACCATTTCGTGATCGCTTCGGCGTAGAGCTTCGCGAACGCGCCAATCTGATCGGCATCGGCGCTGATTTCGAAAGAGCGCGCCAGCTTCACCGGGAAGGTCGGCGTGATCGGCGCGGCCCCGACCTTGCCCCCAGCTGCGGCTGACATCGCATAGCGCAGGCTGCACTGCACCTTCACCCGCCGAGACACGTCGTCGGCGAGGCCCGCGCTCCGCAGCGCCTTGCGAAGCGAAGAGACCTCCACCGGATTGCCGATGAGATCGTTCATCATCGTGAAGATCCACTGGCAAAGGCAACGCGGGCTATCGGGGCAGCCGGGGCCGGATCCGTGTTGCGGCAGCGTGGTGATGTCGATGGGCTCGCCGTAATCGATGAACGGAGTGATCGGCTGGCCGAAGCGCACGAGCGGCGTCATGTAGACGAACTCGGCGTTCACGGTCCAATCCGTCTGTCCGTCGGGCCCGGCCAGCTTGATCAGGTTGCGCTCCACTTGGACGCCGGCCAGCGCGTTCTCCGCGGAGAGCACGTTGAGCGCATCGACTTCCACCCGATGCGACACCCAGTCGCTCGTGAGCGGCGGATTCGGCTGGTACAGATCGGTGACGCCGAAAGGCACCGTCCCCGGAGACTGGCCCGGATACGGCGTGCCGTCGGGGCCAATCGCGAGGACCGAGAGCGTGACACCGGCGAAGGACGAGGGGGTCTGTCGCGGAGCCCAAGAGAGGGCGATGAGCCGTCCGTTCGTGTTCTCTTCGTCCGTGATCACGTAATCGTCGATCACGCGCCCGAGCGACGTCGCGCGGGCCTGCGCCGAGGACGGGTTCCAATCTGTGTTCTGCACGACCTCGGTGACGCACGCGGAGAACGCCTTCACGGCCGCCGCCCACGAGGGGTCGTCGGGGTTCGCGAGGATCGGCCCGAGGATTTCGTACGCCGCCGAGAAGCGCGCCAGCGCCACGAAGAGGCTGAAGGGCCCCTCGGCCAACGCGCTCCGGAGCTCGGGAGGCGACGAGGTGCTGAGATCGGTGTTGTAGGTGATGGAGCTGTTGATCTGATCGTGGGCGGTGATCTGCGCCTGGTACTCGTAGGTGTAGTGCCAGGCGGCCGCGTCGGCGAGCGACGTCCCCCCGCGCGAAGGCGAGCTCGAGCTCGCGCCCTGAATCCCGCTCTGGCTCACCAGCGTCGGCGGCGTCGGGTATTGCCGGTAGACGAGCGGAATCGTGGTCTCCTGATCCTTGGGGCCGATGTGCGGCGCCCCGTTGGAATACGGATTCACGAGCTGGAGCCACATCGACGGACGCGCTTCGCCGGGCGGCGTTTGCGACGCCGGCGCGAGGTAATATTCCACGTGGGTGACGTCGAGCATGAGATCCAGCGAGACCGAAGCCTCGTCCTGAATCTTCGCGGTCCCGTACCAGAACGTGAGGAGGCCGGGGCCGCTCGACATCACGGGCACCTTGGCGCTGGAGAGGCTGTATCCGCCGATCGCCGGCGGCGTGCTCACCGACGTCGGCCGGACCTGGCCGAAGAGCGAGACTTGATCACCCACGGAGCTCGGCACCGAGGAGCGCCACGTGACCGGATACTGCACCAGGGTGTCGATCGAATAAGCGGTCATGAGCGCCGCCCGCATCTGCTGCTCGAAGACCTCTTGACCTTCCCCGAGCTCCGCCGTGCTGCCGGTGAACGGCGACTGCGCGGGGAACATCCATTCGACCTCGTATGTCGCGTACTCCTCCGCGATCTGCTCGCGACCGTCCGCGATGGTGTCGTATGCGTCACGCGCGACGGAGAAGGCGTGCGCCGCCGACGACGGGCCCAACACGCGGTCGACCGCGGTGAAGAATGACGTGTTGAGTTGATCGAGATCGACGTCGGTGAACAGCCTGGTCGCGGGGAGCTGTGGCAGCGGCGCGCCGAGCGTGGGCAGCGGGACGACGGCGGTGTTGAGGGCGTTGTCGAGCGGCTTGGGCGCGAGGTAACGCGGACCGCCGCTGACACCGATCTGGATGTCGATGAGGCACTGCTGCACGGCCCAGAGTGATTGGGGCCCGGGAGTGCCCGCCCCGCTGCCGTCGCCGGGGAGGCCGAGCGCCCGGAGACGCGCGCGGGCGCGACCCACGCTCGATTGCTTCTGCGGAGCCGTCGCGCCGTTGAGCCCGACCGAGAGCACCAGCGCCGGGAACGCCGCCACGAACTGCGCGGCGAACGTGGTAATCGAGACGGGCGGGCCTTCGCGGAGCTGGCTGCCCACCGTGGACGCCGCCGTGCTGGCCACGTTCTGCGCCGCCGGAAAGATGATGTTGCCGAAGGAGTCCTTGAGCAACGGTGAGATCAGCGATGGATCGCGGGCGATCCCGAGCAGGACGGCAATCTCGAAGACCGGCGGCAGCGCGCCCGCGCCCTTCATCGTCACGGACAGCGTCACCGGCTGAACGGTGAACGGGGGAAGCGATCCACCGGCCCGCAGCGCGGCGGCGAGCTTCTGTGCATAGGTGAGGAGCCCGCGAACCATGGTCTCGACGGCGTCGAGCTGCACGGTATCGAGCGCGACCTGGACCATGCTGGAGTCCGCGCTCAAAGCCACGTTGGACTCCACATACATGGAGACGCCGAGGCCGGTGAGCTGCGTCAAGACGCTCTGGTAGAGCGTGGCCGCGGCGTCGGCCTGGTCCGCAGTCATGTTGACGAAAGCCACCTCGGTGGGCGTCAGGTAGACGGAGAGGCCATCGGCCTGCGGTGCGCCGCCCACCTGAAAATCGTAGGTGGTGACCACGCCGAGCCACTGGTCGGGCGAGATGAGCGCGTCGAAATAGAGGTTCGTGCCGCTGAATCCGAGCGGCGTGGGCAGCATGTTGCCGAAGGCGTCGGTGACGAAGAAGTCGATGGCGAACGGATCATCGATGCTCGCATAACGATTGGGCGGCGTGCCGAGCGGGAGCGTCCCATTGGCCGTGGCGACGTTGTAGAGCGGGACGAAGACACGATAGCTGTCGTTGCTCGCGCCCGAGCCCGCCTCTCCCTGGGGCTGGAGCGGCGAGGAGAGGTTGCTCTGCGAGAACCCCGTCGTCGATTGCACCTGATACGTGAGCAGGCTGTAGAGCGCCGAGAGCTGCGCGGGGGCCGCGCCCGCTTCGGCCAGCGCCCGCGCGATCTCGGCCGGATTGCGGACACCGGCGTCACGGAGCGCGAGCACGAGCTCGTGATGCGTGTAGCGGCGCCGGACATCCGCCTTGCCCGCGGCGACCAGCGCCCGCGGCGCGACGAGCCTTTGCTCGCCGTTGTCGCGCACGAGCTCCACACCCACGGATCCCGCGGCCACGGCGGGATACTGCGTATCGAGCGCGCTGTCCGTGGTGGAGGCGTAATAGAGCAGCCCCACATCCGGATTGGCCAGCTCAATCGTGTTGTAATACGGCTCGACCAACGCGGGTGAGCTCGGCTTGTTGGCGCGGCCGTCCGCGGGATACGTCACCAGGATGGTGAGCGGCGCGGGGCCATTCGCGAACAGCTCGGAAGGCAGATCGTGGCCGCTCGCGTCTTGGTAATGGAGGTAATACCCGGGAGCGTTGGTGACGCTCGCCTGCTGGAGGATTTGGAGGAAGCCCGCGGGCTCGTCGATGCGTGCGCCGACGGCCACGTCGTCCGGCGGCGGCGCGAAGGCGCGGGATCGCAGGTTGCCCGTGGGCGGCGCGGACACGGTGGTGGTGTTGGTGCGGAGGACGAACACGTCCGCCGGATTCACGGCCTCGGAGCTGAGGCCCGTCTGTCCGGCCGCGGTCTGGTAGAGCACCTGAATCGAGGCGATCTTCGCGCCGCCCTGCAACGCCGTGAGGATCTGCGCGAGCAGCGCTTGATCCTGCTGGCTGGCCCCCGCGATGGCGTAGACGTTGGGGAGCATGGATGAGCCCGACGTGCCCGGGATCTGCTTGACGGAGAGCGTCACCATCGTCGCCCAAGCGAAGGCCGAAGGATCGAGCGGTGTCCCGCCGGGCAGATAGGCAGCGCCGGTCCGGCGCGACTGCACCAGCGCGTCGACGGCGCGCGCCAATGACCCCTCGAGCGCAATCAGGTTCGCCGGGAAGGGGCGCAGGCTGGACATGGAGGCCGGCGTCTGGTCGGGGTACGTCCAGGGGATCGCATTCTGGAACGAGAAGGCTTGTGGCCCCGCGTTGAGGAACGGAAGCTGGGTGGGCTTGCTCGGCTGCGTCACCGAAGAGGTGGTGAGGTTGCGATACGGATCCACCTGGAGGTTCGTGAGCGCGTAGCTCACGGCGCAGGTGAACCAGGATTGCCCCTTCGAATCGGGGTTGGTGAGCTGAATGATGGCCTGTGAGGTCGGCCCGCCGGGCGTCGGATTGGAGATCGGCGTCAGCGTCCCCACGGGCAGCTCCTGCCACAGGAGGGCATAGAGAGAGGCCGTGGCGGGCGGCTTCGCGGGCGTGGGGCCCGGCAACGTCATGCCATCGAGCCAGGGCAAGCGGGGGCCGCCGCGGAAGTAGCTCGACATCTGGCCGGCGAGCGTCATGAATTGCCCAGTCCCCACCGCCTTGCGGATGAGCGTGTCCAGCGCCGAGGTGGTGAGCCCCTCGTCCTGCATGGTTTGCAGAAGCGCGTTGACCGCGCCCCGGACGAGGCCGGTGAAGTAGTCGACGAACACCTCCTTGGACAGCGGCACGGTGGCGTCGGCGGACGACGCGCCCGGGGGCACCGACGACGTCTGGTTGACGTAGAGCTGATCGAAATACGTTTGAACGACCTCGTCGAGATAGGTTTGCGGGACGAGGTTCTTCGACGCGAAGGTGTAGGCCGGCGACCACGGAGTCGTGACCTGGAGGAACGGCGGCATCGGGAACACGGTCGCGGAACGCTGCTCGGCCTTGTCGCTCGGCGGCACCGAGACGCTCGCGGAGAAGCCCGAGAGCTGGCCGAGGAGAGCGTCGTAATCGATCCAGCCGACGAGCACGTCCGGCGTCTGGTTGAGCGAGGAGAGCTGATCGAGCGAGACCGGAGACGCGTAGCTCCCCAGCTCGAGGACGGTCATCAGCGCCCAAGTGACGAGCTGGGTGGTGACGGCCTCGAAGGGCTTGAATTGCGCATACGTGGGATCGGCCGGCGGCGCGGGGTCGTACTCGACGGCGAGCGACGCGACGAACCAGGGAGCACCGGGGGTGACGTCGTCGGCGAAGAGGACCGTGATCTCCGGCAGGAACCAGAGCGGCACCGACGTCGGCAAACCCGGGCAGACGGCGAGGCTCCGCGCCGCGAGCGGGCGCGCGAACGACGGGAGGCGCGGCGCCTGCGACGACGAGCCCGCGAGCTGCCAGTCGAATCGATAGGTCGCGTCGAAGCTGAAGCTGATCGAAATCGAGAAGAAGCCGAGGTTGATGCTGACGCTGACGCTGACACTGACGCTCGCCTGGATGTAGAGCAGGATGCTCCCGCTCCCCGGAATCGAGCGCTCCATGTAGAGCTCGATTCCGATGCTGGCGCTCAGCCGAACGTTGACGCTGGCCTTGATGATCTTGAAATCGAGCGTGCCATAGAGCTCGCCGATCACGCCGAATTGGCCTTTGAGCGAGAGCGCGTCGGGCGATTGGAAGATGTTGGTCGACCCGCTGGAGAGATACCCGGCGGCGCCCTCGATGATCCCGAAGAAGGTGACGCTGACACCCGCCTTGAGAGGACCGGCGGTGAAGTCCTTGCCGACGCCGAGCCGAGCGCCGAAGCCGAACGCGAGGATGCTCGGGTACGTGCCTTTGAAGATGCTGGAGGTCGCGGAGCTCAAGCTGGCGAGATAAAAGCCCCCGGAGCCGGTCACCGGGACCGGGCCGGCCATCGCCTGCACTTGGAAGGAGCGGCTCCAATCGTCGTTCGCGGGGAAGCCGACGTCGAGCTTCCAGTCTCCGTTCGTGTAGACGCTCACCCCGATGGCGGGCAGCGTCAGCGAAGCCGCGCCCACCTGGAACGTGCGCAGCGCGTCGGGAAGCTGGAGGTTCGCGTAGAAGAGCCCAATCGAGTCGCTGACCTTGGTGTAGGTGATTTCGAAATCGAAGAGGCCCTCGACGTTGAGCACCAGGCTGTAGAACGGGGTGACGTCGTAGAAGACGAACCCGACCTCCACCACGCCGAGCAGCTTGAAGTCGCTGACCAGAAGCCACTTGCCATCGCGGTGATAGACCGAGGAAAACTCCTTGTTCTGGACGGCCTTCCAGAAGTCGTCGGTCATGAAGGCGAGGAACTCTTTGAACGTCGTCGGCGGGTTCTTCGGATCGGGGCCGACGCGCTGGCCGCCTCCCAGATACAGGAGCTTGAAGACGGGGCTCTCGTCGCCCGGTGCAGCGCCGGCCGTGAGCCGCCGCGCACCTTCTCCCTTCGGCATGTCGTTAATCGCCGCGAGCCAACCAATCTCACTGGCGTTCTCGGCGGGCACGAACAGGGCAAAGTCGAAGAGCGCAGTCCCCGGCGGCATGCGCGTGCCGAGGATTTCCATGTACGAGTTGTGGAGCACCAGCGCCAAGAGCCGCTCGGCGCCGGGCTGGTCGACGTATTGGAGCTGGAACTGCTCGATGACGAGGCTGAAGACGCCCTCGATGGTGATCTCGAGCTTGCCGTCCGCCTGCGGGAGCTGCACGCCGAGCGCGAGCCCGCCGTCCGGCCCGCTCAACCAGCCGATGATGAAGCTGAACTTGAACGCCGAGAGCGCGCCCACGAGCCCACCCATCGAGCCGAGATCGAGATCGAAGATGAGCGCGTAGTTGAACGTGCTCGCGATGGAGGAGAGCCCCGGGACGGCGCTCAACGCATAATAGTCGAGGCTGTCCAGCGTCTGATCGGCCTTCTGCGAGTAGAGGAACGACTTGAGCTTGAATGGGAGCAGGCTGAGGAGACTGTCCTTGCCCTCACGGTTCGTGGTCTGGCCGAGATCGAAGCGGAGATCGCCGGGCGCGAACCAGAGCGAGAGGTTGTCGGTCGTAGGCTGTTTGGCCGTCCCCGGGTAGGTCGTGAGATCGAATTGCACGCCGATGCCGAGATCGGCGAAGACGAGCTTCTCGAACGAAAACAGATCGAGGACGTCGAGCTGCTTGAAGACCATGCTCCCCCAAATGGAGAAGCCGGCCTTGATGGTGCTGGTGTTGCCGTCGACGAGCTGGCTCGCGGTCTCTTCGCCGAAGGAGAATTGGAGCTTCGTGAGCGTGATCTTGTCGAGGTATTGGCTGTCCGTGAAGGTGAAGCCGAAATCGCCCTCCGCGACGAACGAATAGACCCCCTCCCCCGTCGTGCCGTCGTCGCCGCTGGTCGAGTGAGCCTGGTACGTCCCGGTGATGACGATGACATTGCCGTCGTCGCCGGCCGCGGCGCCGCCCTCCTGCAGCTCGACGTCATTGCCGAAGAGGCTGTTGATCGTGAGGTTGATTTGGGACGAGAAGCTGCTGAGCTCGGCATTCACGAACAGCGCCCGCAGGTATTCGACCTCGAAGTTGTACTCCACGGCCAACCCCGACGGGGCGCGCGCGCCCTTCGAATCCGCCGGCTTCTCGTAGTCCACGAGCCCGAACGGTGAGCTCTGCGAGAGCGCCGGCGTGGGGCTGTCCGGATTGGTGTCGTTGATCTGGATACCGACATGGTGGGCGCGGAACATGTCGATGTTGCTGATCGTCTTCCCGTCGGGCCCGGGGCGCGTCATCCCTCCGAGGACGGCGCGGATCGCCGCCGGCAAGTCGTCGAGCTGGATGTTGACGTTGACCGCGAGGACGCCGCTGAAATTGGGATCGGTGACGACGCGATAGAAGTTGTAATAGAGCGAGTTGGTGTCGGGCGCCGTGCCCGAGCCGGCGCCGCCGTTCGGGCAGTTGCCCGCCCCATACACCTGCTCACAAGCCTGTTGGATGAGCGCCGACAGGTACGCTTGCGCCTTCGTCGCGTCGAAGGGAGCGATGTTGAACGTGTCGGGCGCCGACCAGAAGCGGGTGTCGGCGACCAGATCGGCAATCGACTGCCCCGGATAGAACTTGAGAATGAGGATCGGCGGCGTCCCGTCGGCGCTCGGCACGCCGTCGGGAGAGAGGCTGAAGAGCCAATCGGCGATTTCGAGCGTCTGATCGGGGCCGGTGAACTGGAAGAGCGAGCCATCGAGCGCGGCCCCGGCGCGCGCGGCGTGACCTCGTCGTCTCTCGGGCCGCGCGGTGAAGAGCAAGTCGGCGCCGCTCCGCGGCGCATGGTCTTCGGAGCCGAGCGCCGAGCTGTCATGCGTGGTGCTGATGACGGCGAAGATCTGATTCTGCTGGAGCGTTTGCTGAATGGCCGAGCCCAGCTCCCGAAGCTGGAGCGTCCCGGAGCCGCTGATCGCCATTTGCAGCGTGTCCCAGCTCGGCGGATTCCCCGCCGCCATGCCGGCGAGCATGCCTTGCGGCGTCATCGTGTAGGTCAGATCGACGGCGGCCGCGTCCCGGCGAGGCCGCGGCGGCGACTGCGACGAGAAGAGGCTCCGGCGCGCCGGGTTGAGCGCATTCGACTCCATGTCGAGGAGCGGCGCGGAATCCTGGGTGGCGGGGATCCCTGCGTAAGGCACCATGGGCACGGCCGGGGCGGCGGCGACGCCGGCTCCGTTGCCCGAGGACGCCGACCAGGCCGCGAGTGGGAAGAAGTCGAGCAGGTACACCCCCGACGCGACACCGCTGCTCGCGAGAGGCTGCGCCTGCCCCGTTTGCTGGTAGAGCGGAGACTGCTCCGGCTGAGAGACGTAGTTGCCGCTCGTGGTGAGCAACGAAACCCAGGAGGTGGTGAACTTCCCATCGACCGACGAGAGGTATTGAGCGCTGCCGTTCGTCGCGCTCGCGCTCCCGCTCCCCTGCTGGACTTGATAGGCAGCGTTGCCAGGCACGAACTGCAACGCGTCGCCGGCCCCGCTCGAGGCGAGCGCGACGCTGAAGAACTCGGTGCCCGTCGTGCCGCAGAGCAGCTCGGCGGTCGCCGGCGCGTCGTCGGCAGCAGGATCCGTGGAGAGCAGGAATGTGCCCGCGGGCGTCAGGTAATAGTAATCGACCGAGCTCGTCTCCGAGACGGGCCGATTCGCCAACACGAACCTGCTCGTCTGCTCGATGGCGCTCCCGTTCGTGGTGCGCAGCGCGAAGGTCCGCCCCACGGCGCTCGTGAAATAGGACCCGACCAGCGGGTCGACGAGCTGGAAATAGGTGCGCGTGGGCGACAAAGGTCGAAGCACGTCCAACCACGCTCCGAGGTTCACGACGGAGGCGCCCTCGGGCGCGCGGAACGCCGGATATCGGAGCGCGCGAATCTGCTGCGCCGGCGCGGCGGCGAAATACATGAGCCCCGCCTCGAGCTGCGCGAGATCGGCATTGGCGAGCGCGAAACCGGCATTGACGGTGCCGGCCTGGGACCCCGCCATCGGCAGCAGCAAGCTCGGCGAGCTCGAATAGTACGTCTGCTGCGTGCCTAACGGGGGCTGGGCCGTGAGCCGCACCGCGGGGGTACCGCCGACGTCGGTATTGGTGATGCCAAAGGTGTTCGCCGTGTCGTCGAAGGCGATCACCGGATTGCTGGAGGGTAAGAAGGGATTGGTGGCGACGTTGAGCGCCAGCGTCCGAAACGCGAGCTGGAAAGGCTGCTGCACCGACGGCGACGCGGTCCCTTGATTGGCCACGAGGATCAATGAAGCCGGCGTCACCCCGCCGCCGTCCTCCACGAACCACCCGAGCTGGGCGGACGGCGTCCCTTGGAAGAGCGCGCGGACCGCAGCGGCAAAGGCGCTCCAATCACGCGTGGCCGAAGGGACGAAGAAGGCGAAATAGCCTTGGTCCGTCGGGCTCGTCCACGACGCCTGAGAGAGCGTGTACGTCGGATCCCGTCGTGCAGCGTCCTGAAACAAGAATGCCAAGCAGGCGCTGCCCGGATCGCCGATGCTCGTCTGAGGAAGGTAGAGACCGTCTTTGAAGAGCTGGAATGTGATCATGCGCCCTCGCAGCCTCGCAATGATGGATGTGCGCGCTGGGTGTACGGCACACCGGTGTGCGGCACACCGGCGTTCGGCCCCACCTTCGGTCGTGTCCTCCCCAAAAGGAACGACGGGCCCCCTCGTCGTCGCCGCGCCTCCGCAAAGGTCGTGCCCCGGACGGGGCCCCGAGGCCCGCGCGGCAGACGCACCATCCAAGCGTGCGCCCTGATCTGGAGAGCTGCGTGATCGTTTTGGAAATGGCGATACACGCCCCTTGTCAGCGCATGAGAGGCGCACTACACCACACAGCAACTCGAGTCGCTCTGCAGCGTTTTCTTCGGGCACGTGCCGGGCACGTGCCCGGCACGTGTCCGCACAAACACCCAATCAGGACCGCTTCGCGCGCACCGACAACGCATGACGCGGCCTGAGCGCCAGACATCGACTCAGGGCGTCAACGTTGCTGACGACCGCTCTCCCAACGATCGATCATCCGCGCGATTCGCTGCTCGATCGCGGCGCGCAACGCGATCTGATCGAGGCGACCGCGTCGCACGCGCTCGGCGAGCACGAACGAGAAATGGTCGAGGCCGACGAGACTCGATACGTTCGGCACGTCACGTGCTTCGTTTTCTTCGAACGTAAAATCGGACTCGTGAACTCGGAGGGCGGGCACCGGGCGCAGATATCGTGCGTCCGAAGGCAGCAAAGTGCCCCCCAGCGCAGGGGCTTGTCGCGAACGAGGTTCACGAGCGGTCGCTCCACATCCGTGAGGAAGCGGTAATGACCCAGGTCGACAATCTGCGCGCGAACCGGACGCACGTGCACCTCGCGCGTGAGCTGCACGTTGATGGCGTCCACCTCGATGGGCTCGGGGCCGACTGGCACGCTCCGCCGCACCGCCCGCTGCTCCGCCTCGGTGAGGCGTCCGAGCGGGGTCTTTGCATAGCGGACGTCGAGCCGCCCTTCGTCGTCACGGATGTGGAACCGCGTCACGCTGCACGCCGACGTCAATCCATAGCTGCGCAGCACGACCTCTACATGGGCCTTGGCCAAAGCCTCGGGCGCGTCGCTGCGCGGGATCTCGGCGGCGTCGACCGGCCGCCGGTGCGCGCGGCGCACTTGGCACGCCGCCGGCGTGCGGAGGTCGTCGCGGAGGCGAACGTCGAACCCGAGATCGATCAAGGCATAGGTGGGGACGGTGTATATTTCGGGCGCGGCGCGGCGAAGCACCTCGTCGAAGATCCGCTGCATCACGAGATCGCGGAGCACCTCCCCCAGCTCGCAGAGCCCGTTCTCGTGGATGGCGCGCGTGGGCTTCTGCCCGGGCTCGACGCCCACGCCTTTGATGTCGAGCAGGCCGCTCCCCGCCTCGACCACGAGCGCCCGACCATAGCGCTGGGGGCGATAGGCGATCACCGGATCGCGGACCGCGACGGGCGTGTTCACCTCTGTCCCTCGGACGTGCACAGGGGTGATGATCGCCGCGTGATCGAGGAGCCAGCGCTCGATCAGGGCCCGCACGCGCGCGACACGGTCCGCGCCGGAGCGCAGAGCCAGGTCGGGGTGACGGCGCGCCAGCGCGGCTTCCCGTAGCTCGGGGAAGTCGTGTTGCAGGAGGTCATGGTCGGCATAGACGATCCGCGCGCCGTCGACGCGCAGCGCCGCTTCGGTTTGCAAGCGCGGATCATCGATGTCGTCGGGACGGCGCAACAGGGGACCTGCCGGCACGTGGTGATCGAACACTCCCCGCGTGCCCGCGGACACGATTGGTTCCATTCGGGTCGACATGCTCATGAGCCTACACCCCAGGCCAAGAGGGGTTCGTACAAGAGGACTCGCGAGTTTTCAAGCGTTCGGAGGAGGCGAAGATGACGACGAATACGAAGGAGTTGGTGGCACGGGCCGTGTCGAGCGCGGAGCGCTCGGTCGAAGCTGCCGAGCTCGCGGCGCGCGTGGGAGCGGCCGCCGAGGCGCTCGCGCCGGAGGTCAGCGCCGAGCAGGCCGGTGACGCGAGCGAGTATTACGAGCTTCACTTACCCGGCGGGGGGTACCTGCGGGTCGGCGGCGTGTTCCAGGAGCAGCGCGTCTACCGCATGCTGGGGATCCTGCGCTCCTACCTCTCCGGCGCCGAGATCACCAATGCCAAGAGACTGAGCGCCGAGATCAACAGCGCGGAGAGGCTGAGCGCGGAAGTCAGAAGCGCCGAGAGGCTGAGCGCCGAGATCGCCAGTGCCGAGATTGCCGGCGCGGAGAGCAACGGCGCAGAGCGGTGGAGCGCCGAGATCAAGAGCGCTGAAAGGCAAAGCGCCGAGGCTGCCAGCGCAGAGAGGCTGAGCGCTGAGATCAACAGCGCGGAGCGGTGGAGCGCCGAGATCAAAAGCGCAGAACGGCAGAGCGTCGAGATCAGGAGCGCTGAAAGGCAAAGCGCCGAGATCAACAGCGCAGAGCGGTGGAGCGCCGAGATCAGGAGCGCGGAGAGGCTGAGCGCCGAGATTGCCAGCGCAGAGAGCAAGAGCGCGGAAAGCAAGAGTGCCGAGAGTGCCGAGATCGCCAGTGCCGAGAGGCTGAGCGCCGAAGTCAGAAGCGCCGAAAGGCTGAGCGCCGAGATCGCCAGTGCCGAGATTGCCGGCGCGGAGAGCAACGGCGCAGAGCGGTGGAGCGCCGAGATCAGGAGCGCGGAGAGGCTGAGCGCCGAGATTGCCAGCGCAGAGAGCAAGAGCGCCGAGATCGGAGGCGCGGAGATCACCAGCGCAGAGAGGCTGAGCGCCGAGATCGCCAGTGCCGAGAGGTTGAGCGCGGAGATCGCCGGTGCCGAGATCAGCGGTGCGGAGATCGCCGGCGCCGAGATCTGGAGTGCCGAGGCAGGCGCCGAGAGGCTCTCCGCCGAAGCCGTCCATGCCGAGCGGTGAGCGCAGAAGCCGCCGGCGCGGGGGCGCTCGGCGTCGATTCGAGGCCTGAGCGGCCGATGGGCTCGGGGTGGACCGCCGGCGCGTGTCGCCGCGCGCGGCGGCCGGTCGAGGGGCGGACGAGAGGAGCATGGCTGTGATCGAGAGCGAATCGTGGGTGGTGTCTCCCTTCGTGCGAACCGTGCGCGCGCAGGCGGCGGTCGTGCTCGCGCGCCGGCTGCGTACCGGCGAGGCGACACGCGTCGAGTCAGGCGATCTCGTCGTCCTCGTCGACGCGCTCCGGTCGACGATCATCATCGTCACGGCGCGCGATCACGCCGCGCTCGCACGCCTGCGTCGGGCCCCGGCCGGCGTGGGCGCGTTCGCGAGCGCGGAGCCGGCCGCGTTCGCGCGGCTACGCGCCGCCGATCTCTTTTTGACGGAGCGGGAGGCGCTCTCCCGGCACGCGTTCCGGTCCGTCGAGATCGAGATCAACCGCCATTGCAACTTCCGGTGCTCGTTCTGCCCGGTCGAGGTCGCCCCCAAACCGAAGGCCTTCATGTCGCCGGATCTCTTCACGCACGTGCTCGGGCGAGTCGCGGAGTACGGCGCGCGAAGCGTCTCGCTCAACCACTACTCCGAGCCGACGCTCGACCCCGATCTGATTGCGCGCATCAGGGAAGCTGCGCAATTCGGGCTCTCGGTGCGGCTCTTCACCAACGCCAGCTTGTTCACCGAGGAGAAGATTCGTCAGCTCGCCGAGCTCGGGAACACCAGAGTGGTGGTCAACCTGCCCACGCTCGATCAGGCCGAGTACGAGCGCGTCACCGGGACGAAGCTCTTTCATCGGGTGCTGGCGAATCTCGAGCTGCTCCACCGCCACGGCATCCGCACCGAGCTGTCCGTCAACGTCCCGCGGGGCATCGCCGACGAGACCGTGCGCGCCATCAACGATCGGCTCGCCGGCTGGTTCGGCGAGGCCGTCCGCTGGGCCACCGACAGCCGCGGAGGCCTCTTGGCCAAGCCGGAATACGTGACCGAGGTCCACCACCTGGGGCGCCTCTCCGGATGCGCGATCGCGCTCGGCGATCTCAACGTCAGCCACGAGGGCAAGGCCTTCCTCTGCTGCCAGGACTTCGATCAACGCTACGAGCTCGGCGATCTGCGGACGCAATCGATCCGCGAGATCGCCGACGGAGAGCGCGCGGTGGCGATCCGCCGGATGCTCCTCGGGCTCGCCGATCCGGAGCCCAACCTCATTTGCACGCGCTGCGCCTGGACGCAGCCGCTCCGCGAGGGACCGGCGCGGCTCTTCGTGGGCAGCGAAGACAAGGTCGGCGCGCGTGCCCAGGCCGACCTCCTGCGCAACGCGCCCATCACGTGGGCGGACATCGAAAGGCCCGCCGTCGAGGAGGTGGTCTCGTGACCAAGGTGCTGGAGCTGCCGGTGATGGGGAGGCTGCCGAACATCACCCGGGTGCAGGTGCAGACGCACTCTCGGTGCAACGCAGATTGCCTGTTCTGCCCCTATGTGGAGAGCGAGCACGCGGCCAATCCCGGCGTCATGCCGGACAAGCTCTGGGCGCGCGTGCTCGAGTGCCTCGCGCCCTTCCGCGCCGGCCTCGAGAAGGGCAAGTTCTGCCCGTATCTCATGCAGGAGCCGTTGATCGACAAAACCATCTTCGCCAAGATCCGCGACATCTATGCTCACTTCGATACCCTCGTCGAAGTGTCGACCAATGGAGCGGCCTTGACCGATCGGGTGGTCGATCAGCTCATCGAGGTGTTCGCCGGGCGTCGCCACGAGCTGTGGGTGAGCCACCACGGCATCGACGCCGCGTCGTTCGAGCACCTCATGAAGATCGATTATCAGAAGGCCCACGCCAATCTGCTCAACCTGCTCCGGCGCTCGGACGGCCGCCTGCGCATCCGCATCCGCGGCGCCGGCGTGCAGCGGAACAACGGCCCGCACGTCTTCTTCACCCGCGAGCAATACCGGGCGTACTGGGCCAAGACGTTGGATGAGCACGCGATCAACCGGACGGGGGTGGACGTCGACGCCACGAGCTTCCACGATCGCGCCGGCACGCTGCTCCGCGCCGATCGCGGCGCCAACACCCTCAACGTGGGCAAGGTGCGCGACCTCGGCCCCGGCCACGAGGCGTTCCACTGCCCCCGCGTCGACGATTGGATTCACGTCATGTACGACGGGCGCATCCGGCTCTGCTGCATGGACTATCACGGCGAGGTCCAACTCCCCAGCTTGAAGGACATGACGCTGATCGAGTACTTCCAGTCCGCCGCATATCGCGAGCTCGTCGAGAAGGTCTCTGGACGCGTCGAGTCGGCGTCCAACTTCATCTGCAAGCGCTGCACTTCCCCGGGTGGCTGAAGGCCGGCGGCAGAGGCGGCCCGACGCGCCGCGGAGGACGCATGCATGATTGACGGTGACGTGCACGGTGCCAACGTTGTGAGGAGGAGAGCTGGCTCATGAGGGGACACCCCGAACCGATCCACGCGCTCCCGTACGAGGAGCAGCTGGCTCACCTCGAGCGGGTGGTCGTGGCCGCGCTCTCCCGCTACGAGCTCGCCTCGGCGAGCCACGCGCTCCTGCAATACGAGAACAACGCCGTCTACCGCGTCCGCACCGCACCGGGAGACGAGCTCGTGCTCCGCGTCAGCACCGCCGCAGGCCGCACGTTGGAAGAGCAGCGATCGGAGATGGACTGGCTCTCGGCGTTGCGGCGAGACACCGACTTGCTCGTACCGGAGCCGATTCCGAGCCGCGACGGCGCTCCGGTGGTCACCGTCGCAAGGGACGACGCGCCCGAGCCCCACGCGTGCGCGCTCCTCCGCTGGGTCCCGGGCGAGCCGCCCGATCCGGGGCTCGATCCCGCGATCATGGAGCGCGTCGGAGCGTTCACCGCCACGCTGCACCAGCACGCCGCGCGCTTCGTGCCCCGAGCAGGTTTCACTCGGCCGCGCTGGGACTGGGAGAGCCTGTTCGGGCCTTCATCGGTGCTCGGCGACGAAGAGGCCATGTCCGTGCTCGCGCCGCCCCAACGGGCCATCCTCGTCGCCGCCGGCGCGCGGGTGCGACAAGCGCTCTCCCTCCCTGGCAAAGAGGCGCTCGCCACGGGGCTCGTCCACGCGGACCTCCATCGCGACAACATCCTGATCCACGAGGGTGGGATTGGGGTCATCGATTTCGACGACTGCGGCTCGGGTTATTTCGTCTTCGATCTCGCCACCGTGCTCGACTCGATTCAACGCCGCGTGGCCGAGGGGCCGGCTCAATATCGCGCGTTGCGGGAGGCGCTCCTCCGGGGCTACGACAGCGTCCGGCCGCTGCCCCGTGAGCTCGACGAGCACCTGCGGCTCTTCCGCGTGCTGCGCGACATGGTCAACTTCAACTTCATCCTCGGCTCGAAGAACGCGAACGTGCAGTCGTGGGGGCGCCCGCGCCTTTCTTCCATGGTGGATCAACTCCAGGCCTACCTCGACGATTCGCCGTCTTATTGGATCTGAGAGGCGACGCTCACCGCCGCGCGCCGCGCCCCGACAGCGGTCGTGAGCGCGCGCGGCTCCCCCACGACGACGCAGGGAGGAACATGTTTGTCACGCTCATGTATCATCTCTTGGACGATCGAATCCTAGACCCGATGTCGGTGCCGCCGCGGTCCTTCCGGGATCAGCTCGGTGTGCTGGAGGAGATGGGGATTACGCTCCTCCGGCTCGCCGACGTGAATCGCATCCTCGACGGTGCCCCCGCGCCCGCGCGGGGCGTGCTCGTCACCTTCGACGATGGTTATCGCAACACCGTCGACACGGCCCTTCCGCTGCTCGACGAGCGCCGGGTGCCGGCCGTCGTCGCGCTGTGCGCGAGCTACGTGCGGCCCGAGACCCGCCCGGCGACGACGGTGCACGTGAGCCAGGACTTCGCCGATGCCAGCGAGATCGAGGCGTGGCTCGCGACAGGCCGAGACATCGCCGGACACAGCTACGGCCACCCCAAGCTGACCGCCCTCTCCGAGCCGGAGATCACGAGAGAGATCGCCGAAGACAAGATGACTTTGGAACACCTTTTCGGCCGAGCGATTGACACGTTCGTTTACCCGTTCGGCGCGGCCGACGAACGGGTCGAGCAGATCGTCGGGCGGTATTACCAAAACGCCTTTGCCGATGCGCGTGGGAGCGTCCCGTCGCGGGCGCGCCGGCTCGCGATTCGAAGGACGCGGGTGCGCCCGGAGTGGTCGGCACGCGAGTTTCGAGAGCACGTCGAGCGGGAGCTCGGCGCGTGCGCGCCCGCGCGCGCGACAGCCGCCATCGCAGAGGGAGGATGATCATGCGCGTCGCGATGTATTGGCACAACGGTCGCAGTCTGGGACACACGGCCGAGACGGCGAAGATCGCCCACGCGCTCGTGAAGGACCTGCCCACGGCGGCGCTCGCCGGGCTCTCCGGGGCCTACCGCGGCCTGGATCTCCTGCCCGAGCAGATGGATGTCGTGAAGCTGCCGGCGTTCGTCAATTACGACCGCTCGTCCGGCTGGGCCCTCTCCGGCCGGCAAGGGCTCGACGGACCGTCGCTCTTCCGCGCGCGGGCGGAGCTCTGCGATGTCTTCCTCCGGCATTACGCGCCGGAGGTCTTCATCGTCAACCACCTGCCGCGCGGCGCCGAGGACGAGCTCGCGACGGCGCTCGCGCGCGATCGCGTCGGCAAGCGCGTGCTCACGCTCCGAGGGGTGCTGTTCGATCGGGAGAAGACGGCGCGCGAATACTTCGGTCCGGAGCCGAGCCGCTGGATTGGAGAGCGCTTCGACGCCATCTACGTGCATACCGATCCCAAGGTCTTCAATCTAGAAGACGCTTACGACATCCCCACGCACCTGCGGAGTCGGATCCGTTACACGGGTTATCTGGCGTCGCCTCTGCCGCTCTCGCGCGCCGAGGTGCGTCAGAAGATCGGTGTCGCGGAGGGCGAGCGCCTCGTCGTGGCCAGCATGGGCGGCGGACAAGGGGCCTTGCCGATCTGGCGCGCTTTGCTGGACGCGCTGATCGAGAATCGAGACGCGTTCGACCGCGCCCATCTCGTCGCCGGCCCTTATCTCGAGGCGAAGGATCGAGCGACGCTGTCCGAGGTGATCGCGACGCTGCCTTGGGCGCGGCTCGTGTCCTACGAGCCGGACATGGCAGCGTGGATGGCGGGCGCCGATCTGGTGATCGGGGCGGCCGGCTCGAACATGCTCGGCGAGATCCTCGCGAACGGCTGCAACGCCATCGCCATCCCGCGGCAGGTCCGCGAGCCCGAGCAGCACATCCACTCGACCTTGCTCGCGGAGCGACGCTTGGTCCGCGCGTGCGGGCTCGAGTCGGTGCTGGCGGGCGGGCTCGGCCCCGTGGTGGCGGAGGCCCTGCGCGAGCCGCATCGTCCGCAGAGCGATCTCCTCATGAACGGCGCGCACCGATATGCGCAATACCTCACCGAGCTGACCGGGAGGGCCTCATGACCGCCCAGGCACCCGCGGTATCCATCGTCCTTCGTTACTTCACCGTCGGCGGCTTGGAGCGGGTCGTCATCGCGCTCGCCAACGCCTTTGCCGCGCGGGGCGTCGACACACGGGTGATCGTCCTTTCTACTGGCAAGCGCAACGCGCTCATCACGGAGCTCGACGCCGGCGTCGACGTCGCGCTGCTCTCGGGGGAGCGGCAGGAGAAGCTCGCGGCGCTCCGCAAGCTCACGCACGGCCGGCTCGTGCACATCCATTTCGGCGACGGGCACATTCACCCGCTCATCCGCACCGCGCTCGTGGATCGGAAGGTGGTCATCACCTACCACAGCGTCTATCGGCACAAACGGACGTGGCTGAAGAACCGGCTCGATCAATTCTGGGCCTCGCGCGCCACGGGGATCATCGCCGTCTCCAACGCCGTGAAGGAGTTCTGCGCGGGCGACGTGCGCATCCCCGCCGATCGGATCACCGTGATCCCCAATGGCATCGAGTCGCGCGTCGGCCCGGCGATCGCGCGCCCGGCGGGCGGCCCGCTCACCGCGATCTCGCTGGCCAGCCTGTATCCCCACAAGAACCATGGAGTGCTCCTCGACGGGTTATCCATCGCGCGCCAAAAAGGGATCGATCTCCGGCTGCGGATGCTGGGCGACGGTCCCTCGATGGCCGCGCATTACCGTCGCTGCCTGACGCTGGGGCTCCGGCCGGCGGTGGACTGGTATGGAGCCGTTTGGCGGCGCGACATGGTGCAACCGCTGCTCGCCTCCTCGGATCTGTTCGTGTCCGGAAGCCGCTTCGAGGGACTGCCCCTGTCGGTGCTGGAGGGCATGGCCCACGGGCTCCCCATGGTGCTCTCCGACATCCCACCTCATCGCGAGGTGGCCGGCGACGCAGCGCTCTATTTCCCGCCCGACGATCCGGCCGCGCTGGCCGATCGGATCCACGCGATCACGGCCTCCGCGGAACGCCGCGCAGAGATGCAGGAGGCGAGCCGCCGAAGAGTGAAGACGTTCGATCTCGACCGCTGCGTGGAGGATCACCTCGCGGTGTACCGACAGGCGGCCGCACGATGAGCCGCGCCACCGCCATCGTCAACGGGCGAATCGTGCTCGCAGACGGCGTCCAATCGGGGCTCGCACTCACCATCCGAGATGGGAAGATCGCGAGCTTGGGAGAGCGCGCCGATCGCGACGCCGAGGTGAAAGACGCCCGCGGCGGCTACGTCCTGCCCGGGCTCGTCGACATCCACCTTCACGGCGCGTATGGCCGCACCTTCAACGAGGCTTCGGTCGACGCGTGGCGGGAGACGCTCGCCGCGCACCGGGCCATGGGCACCACGACCGCGGCCGCGACGATCGCCACGGCCCCGCTGGACGAGCTCGTGGAGGTTTTGCGGATCGCCGAGACCTTGCTCGCCGAACGCGAGCCTGGGCTCTCGGGCGTCCACCTCGAAGGCCCGTATCTCAGCGCCGCGCAGCGCGGCGCCCATGGCATCGATTGGCTCCGACATCCGGCCGACGGATCATGGCAATCGCTCCGCCCCTTCTGGCCCGCAGTCCGCATCGCGACACTCGCTCCCGAGCTCGAGGGAGCCGCTCTGTTGATAGCCAGCTTGCGCGCCGCCGGCGTCGTGGTGTCCGCCGGTCACAGCGCCGCAGGCCCGGAGGTGGTGCGTCGCGCGCGACGTGAAGGGTTGACCCATTTCGCGCACTTGTGGAGTGGGCAATCGATGCTCACCAAACGTGGTCCGTGGCGTGAGATCGGTCTCCTCGAGACCGCGCTCGGCGCCGACGAGATGACCGCGGAGATCATCGCGGATGGCATCCACGTGCCGGCCGAGCTGGCGCGTATCGCCTATCGTTGCTTCGGCCCCGATCGGCTCTGCCTCGTCTCCGACGCCTCGGCGGGGACGGGGCTGCTCGCCGGCAGCCATTTCCACATGGGCAGCGCGTGCGGTGTCGTCGGCGACAAAGTGGCGATGAGCGCCGATGGCACGGCGTTCTGCGGCAGCACCAGCTTCCTCGCCGACGTGCTGCGCTTCTCCGTCGTCGAGGCGGGGATTCCCTTGGTCGATTGCGTGCGCATGGCCTCCACCACGCCGGCGCGGATCCTCGGCCTCTCCGGCCGGGTGGGCGCGATCGCGCCGGGCCTCTCCGCGGATCTCGTCATCATGGATGAGACGCTGCGGGTCCGCGAGGTCGTGCAAAACGGTCGATGGGTGGAAACTGGAGGATCTCGTGGTGTGTAATCCGGTCCGTTATGCGTTGAGCGGCCTCGGCCGGCGCTCCACCACCACGTATCTGCCCGTCTTCGCGCCCAGCGAGCGCGAGCGGCGCGTGGAGCTGGTCGCGGTCGTGGACGCCGATCCGCGCCGCCTCGCCGAGTTCGCGGAGCGGTGGCCGACCCCGGTGCGGACCTATCTCGCGAGCGAATTCGATCGCATGTTGCTCGACCAGGCGCCCGACTGGGCGATCTTGGCCGCTCCGGATCACACCCATCATGCCCAGATCCTCGCGGCGCTCGATCACGATGTGTCCGTGATCAGCGAGAAGCCGATGGTCATCGACGGCTCCCAGGCGCGCCAAGTGCTCGACGCCGCTCGGGCCTCGAACGGCCGGCTGCGGGTCGCCCACAACCTGCGTTGCCTCAACCTGAACCAATGCATCAAGGTTCTTTTGAGCGAGAAACGGCTCGGGCAGATAACGAGTGTGGAGCTCGCGTATCACCTGACGCCGGGCCACGGCGGGAGCTATTTCCGGCGCTGGCACCGGCATCGCGCGGCTTCGGGCGGGCTCTCCGTGACCAAGAGCTGCCACCATTTCGATCTCATCAATTGGTGGCTGGACGACACGCCCGTCGAGGTCTCGGGCTGGACGGCGCGGCGCCACTTCTTCGCAGGGACCCTCCTCCCCGGCGAGCCGGCCACGACCGTCCCCAGCGACGCCGACATCGAGGACACGATCGACGCACGGATTCGTTACGGGGGCGGCGCCGTGGTCTCTTATACGCTGACCGCCTGCTCCACGTGGGAGGGATTCGAGCTCACGATTCGCGGCACGGAGGGCGCGCTGGCGGCGACCTACGACAAGCTCTCTACCGAGGACTACCCCGTCACGCTGCGCATGGGAAACGGCCCCGAGCAGCGTTTGCGGATCCCACGCGAGGTCGGCCGGCACTCCGGCGCCGATCATCGGATGCTCGCCGCGTTGTTCGGCCCGCCGGACGCGGAGCACGAGGCCAGCGCGCCGCTCCCCGGTGCGCTGGAAGGCGCGCTCGCCGTGGCCATCGGGGACGCCGTCCATCGATCCGCGGCCCGAGGCGCTCCGGTGATGTTGGACGAGATCCTGGCGCTGGACGAGCCGGTGACACCGTCCGGTCCACGCCTCTCCGAGATCACGAATCCTCGACACGAGGACACGTTCTGGCTTCCAGAGGAGACGGGGACACGAGCATGACGCACTCGCATGAGCTGGCCCTCGATCTGAGCGTCCACGATCTCTCCGCCGGACAACCACTCACGTTGCTCCCGGATACGCGCGAACGCGTGGTGGTCATCTCGAGCGGCCGTTGCAGCGCACGTTTCCTGGAGTCCGATCGCTCCTTTGCCGATCTCGGGCAGCGGGCCGACGTCTTCGACGGCCCGGCCACCGCGGTCTACGCGCCCCGCGGACAGACGTGCCAAATCGAGGCAGCGGCCGGCGGCGCGCAGATCGTCGTGGTCTCGGCGGACGCCGCGCGCGAGCGGGAGCCTTATGTGGTGCGCCCGAAGGACGTTCACATCGAGCATCGCGGCCGCGGCGTGTGGGCGCGCGAGGTCCACGACATCATCGGACCGGATCAGCCCGCCGATCGAATCCTGCTCGGCGAAACGTTCAGCGTCGACGGCGTGTGGTCCGGGTATCCGCCGCACAAGCACGATCGACACGATCCGCCTCACGAGAGCCGCCTCGACGAGCTGTTCTTCATCCAGGTTCGCCCCCGCTCCGGTTTCGGCGTGCTCATCCATTATCCCGCCACGGCGGAGCGGGAGCAGGCCACCGTGGTGCGCGACGGAGACATCATCTCCGTGAGCGAGGGATTCCACAGCTTCGTCGCCGCGGGTGGACATCGCTTCTATTATCTCTGGGCCCTCGCCGGCGAAGGCCGCGCGTTGCGAATGACGACCGATCCGCGGCACGCGTGGCTGTCCAGCGCGCCCGCCGGGACGGTGCCGACATGAGCGCCGCGACGCCGCCGCGGGAGATGCGGGCCATGCTTTGGCGCGGTCCGGGTAAACCACTCTCCACGGAGATGGTCCCCACACCGCAGGTCGAGGATGGTTGGGACGTCGTCCTTCGGGTCCGTGCCGCGGTCTTCGGCGCGGCCCTCGTGCGCGCAGCCACGGTTGGGCACCCTCGCCTGACACCGCCCGCCGTGCTGGGGACCCTCGTCGCCGGAGAGGTCGTGTCCGTCGGCGCGAAGGTGGATGGCCTTCGCGTCGGGACCGCAGTAACCGTCGACCCTCACCCACCCTGCCGCGCCTGTGCCAATTGCCTCGCGCACATCGAAGCGCTCTGTTTGGGGCGCCCGCGCATCGAGCCCGGCGGGCTCGCCGAGTACGTGCGCATCCGCCCGCCGCTCGTTTCGCACATTCGCCCGATCCCCGAAGGGGTGTCCCACGCGAGCGCGGCGTATACCGAGATCGTGGCCTGCGCGGCCGAGTCGATCGTCGTCGGCGGCGTGAGCTTCGGCGACACCGTGGTCGTGGTGGGCTGCGGCCCCGTCGCGTTGTTGCAGATCCAGTTGGCGAGGCTCCGCGGCGCCACCCAGGTCCTCTGTTTGTACAACCACCCCGAGCGGAGAGAGGCCCTCGTCCGTGCGGGCGCGGAGCCCGTCGATGTCCTCGAAGGTCGCGTGGAGGAGCGCGTCAAACGACTCACCGGAAACCGCGGTGCCGATGTGGTGTTGGAGGCGGCCGGGCGCGCGGAAACCTATACGCTCGCGCTCCGGCTGGTGCGCCCGGGCGGCGCCGTGGTGGGTTTCGGCGGATGCCGGCCGGGCACGACGTTGACCTTCGATCCCAACGATCTTCATTACAATGGGATTCGCTTCATCGGCAGTTATCATTATGCGCCGGGGATGTTCGAGCGGGCGCTCCGCCTGATCGCGTCGGGGCGAGTCGACGTCGAGAGCATCCTCACGCATCGCCTGCCGCTCGCGCACATCGCCGAGGCCCCGGCGGTGGCCGGCGCGGCGGACTGTTTCGCGTTGATCATCAACCCCTGACGACGACATCGGATCTGGCAGGAGACACCATGACCCGCAATGCCTCGCGAACGGCCGCCGGCCACCTGATCCGGCTGCGCCGCATTCTTCACCCGAAGACGGGCCGGACACTCATCATTCCCTTGGATCACGCAGCCGCCGACGGCCTCCTCCCCGGGCTCTCCGACAGCCGCAAAATCATCGCCGATGCGGCGAAGGCCGGCGCCGACGCCGTGATGCTGCGACCCGGGCTGATGGACGCGTTCGTCGAGACCGACTCGCGAGCGCTCGGCGTGATTCTGATGCTGACCGGCCGGCTCTCCCGCGGTCTCGATCACGTGCTCTTGAATACGGTGGAGCACGCGGTGCGGTGCGGCGCCGACGCGGTGTGCGCAGAGTTCAAGCTGGGCTCGGCCGGCGATCTGGAGAACGCCCGGATGGCGAGCGCTGTCGCCGAGGCAGCACGGCAATTCGGGCTGCCGGTGTTGATGACGAGCTATGCGTTGCGCGAGCAGGTCGACAAGCTCGGCCCCTCTGCCTACGCCCAGGCGTGCCGCATCTGCGAAGAGCTCGGCGCCGACATGATCAAGACCTCGTTGCCGGCCGATCCGGAGATCATCGCCTCGTGCCTCGCGGCGGTCCGCATCCCCATCGTCCTCGCGGGAGGCGCCGGGGGACAGAGCCGCGATTTGCTGGATCACATCGCCGCGGCCGTGAAGCTGGGCGTCGCCGGAGCGGCGATTGGCCGCAACGTGTGGCAGCACGAGGATCCGGTCGGGATCGCGCGCCGGCTGCGCCAGATCGTGCACGGCGCGGCCGAGGTGGGTTGACCTCGTGCGCGGGAGCTCGGCATGAGACATCGATTCACGGGCTTGCCTATCGCATCGTTGTCGGCGCTGCGGTGTCCGAGCTGCACGGGCCCGCTCGCCGCCGAGAGCGAAGGCACCTCGATGAGCGAGGGTGTCGTGCGCTGCCGCTGCGCGCGCCATCCGGTGGTGGGCGGCGTGCTCGTGCTCGATCCCGCGGTGAGCGCCGCGCTGGTGGCCATCCTCGACCGCGACGATCGGCCTGGGCTCGAGGCCTTCGCCACACGCGAGCTCGGGGTGGATCCCGCGGTGCTGCGGGGCGAGCCGGCCTCGCTGTTCGAGGCCGTCGAGCGGCAAAAGCCCCTCTGCCCGAATCGATTCGAATGGATGCTCCACATCCAACACTGGTTTCGCACACCGAAGTTCCGCGCTGCGCTGCGCTTGATGGCCCCTCTCCGCGCGGCGAGCCCGCGTGTCGTGCTCGATCTCGGCGCCGGCGCGGGACACCTCGGGCAGCTCGCCCTCCAGTGGGCGGGTGTCGAACGACTCTATGCGCTCGATCGGAGCTTCGCGCATTTGATCCAGGCGCGCTGGATGATCGACGGGCAAACACTGGTGCAAACGGACGCACGCCGCGGGATGCCAGCCGTCGATGGAGCTTTCGACGCTGTGCTCAACGCAGACTCACTCCATTACATGGATGGCAAGGAGCAGATTCTGGCAGAGGTGAGCCGGGTGCGGAGGCGCTCCGGTGCCGTGTTGTTCACTCACCTTCACAACGCGGAGTGTGCAGACGAGCCGTTTCAAGGTGCCTCTCTCCCAGGACCGGAATGGGAATCGCTGTTTCGCGCGCACTTCGGCGAGGGCATTCGGCTCGTGGCCGACGAGCAGATCCGTGCCGGTCACGAGCAAACCGCGCTCGCGAGCCCATGGCAGGATTACCAGGGCGTGGCGCGCTCCTTCACCGCGATGACCGCACCGCCGGTGCCGGCGGCCCTCCCGACGCTGGAGGATCCGATCGACGGCTGTTGCATCAATCCCATTTACGATGTCGAGCTGGACGGGGATTCGCTGCGGCTCGTGCGGCGCACGCTCACGCCCGTTTTCGAGGACGAGTTCGAGGCGGAGGACCCGCCCGCGACGATTCGGGTGGAGCGGGCGCGGCTCGACGATGCAGGCTACCGGAGGATGCTTCGGCTGCGCGCCATCGTGATCGACGCGCCCCGAGGAATGATCGATGCGCCGACGATCGGTGCGTTGTTCGGCCGGTGAATTTCAGCGTGTCGTGCGCCCGAGCTCGCGCAACTGCGGCAGGCTGCACGGGGGCGAACACCGATCTTCGTCAGCATGGGATGACCTCCTTCGAGGCCATCGTCAGAGGTGTCCACCGATCGCGAGCGCGGCCGTCAGCGCGACGCTGCCGCCGACCAGCGCCCAGCCGACGCGTTTGAGCGAGCGCGGGCTCGGCGGGCGGACCGCGATGGCGAGCACGATCACGAGCATCGGCGCGACGCCGATCAGGGTGATGGGCGAAAGCACGCCCGCGATCATGAGAACGAGCGCGACGACGGTCGCGAGCGCCGGCGCGGCCGCGCGGCGCGTCCACGGGAGCGGCGTGCGAGCGTGCGCGATCACACCGCGCACTGCGAGCGTCGACGCGCCGAAGACGAGGCACCAGGCGGCCCACCCGCTCCACGCAGCGGCCGGAGAGACGCCGGCGGCGACGGCGACCGGCACGGAGGCCGAAGCGAGCGCGGCGGCCGCGAGCAGCTCGCCCGCAGCGGTCTTCTCCGCGCCGCGCGCCATGAACGGCGAGAGCGCGAGGGCGAGCGCGATCGGCGCTGCCGCAGCAGCGCGCGCCGCGGCCGGAGCGAGCCACAGGCCCACGCCTCCCGCGAGCGCGGTGACCGCGCCGGTGACGGTGATCCGCCGCCACGCGCGGGCACCATCCTCACGCTTCGCGCGCGTGCCACGCTGGCCCAGCGCGACGAGCACCGGCTCGTGCACCAGGAACGCGCCCACCGCCGCCACCGCGAGGAGGATCGCGGGAGCGTTCGGCCGGCCCATGGCGAGCGCCGCGACGAGCGGCGTCGCGAGCTGCCCGTAAGCGCCGTGCTCGCGCGGCGCAAGCGAGCGCGCGGCCCCGGCACGAGGCCGACCCGGCACGGCGAGGATCTCGACAGGCATCTTCTGCATGGCCTGCCGCTTTGCAGGACGCGTGCTCAGCGGCCTTCCTCGGCAAAGATGCGGACCGAGGCGCCGCGCATCGTGCAAAGCGCTCGCGCGGCGCACGCCTTGCGCCGCCGCTGCACCTCCGACGAGAAATGCATTGTGCCGGCGGGATGCCGATTGCGTGGGCCGACGGAGGACCGCTCGTTGACGATCACGAGAGCCGCGACCTCCGTCAGGCGCCTCTTCGAGCGTCGTGGACTGGGTGCTCTTGGTGGAGCTCCCAGAGATGGAGTCGATCTATCGACCCCAGCGCATCACGGCCCCCGAGTACACGATCCCGCTTCCGCCGCCGTACATCGCGACGAGATCACCCGCGCGCAGGAGGCCGTCGCGTTCGCCCATCGCCAGCATGAGGGGCACGTTGCTGGGGCCGAGGCTGGCGGTCCAGGCGAAGGTGTCGAACGAGCGTGCCTGCGAGAGGCCGATCACCCGTTGGGTCACCGGCCGGAACCACACGGAGGCTTGGTGGCTCGCGTAGAACGCGACCTCCTCGGGCTTCACGCCGGCCGTCGCGAGCGCGTCGCGCACCACGTCGCGGCCGTTGTCGGCGGTGTCGAGCAGCATCTCGAGCGCGGCCGCCGGCTCCTCGGTGTGGAGGTGGAGGCCCCCCGACGCATAGCCCTCGCGGGACGGGCTGCCGAGCACGAGCGCCCGGTGGTAGCGACCGTCCGTGCGTTGGCTCTGGGCGAGGATGCCGTGCGGCGCCGACACTGGGCCCACCACTGCGGCGGTGGCCGCGTCGCCGAACCACGCGGAGTGCGCATCCTCCGGGCGGCAGAGGTGCTGATAGCCGTTCGACTGCACGAGCAGCGCGAGGCGCGCCGCCGAGGTCGAGACCATCGGCGCGGCCACCGCGAGCTGGTGGAAGAAGTCGGCGCAAGCTGCGTTGATCGTCAGCGAGAGGCACCGCTTGGGCAGACCGAGGCGCCGGTGCACGATGGCTGCGTTGGAGACCGAGAGTCGGTCGGGCAGCATGCTGGACACCAGGAGCACATCGATCTCGGAGCGATCCACGCCGGCGCGCGCAATCGCATCCTCGGCGGCGGCAACCTCCATGTCGGAGGAGGCCATTCCATCGGTCATCACCCGTCGCTCGCGCGATCCCTGGAACGGGTCTGTGGCGAGCGACTCCATCGCTTCCAAGACGAGGCGCCTCCCCTCCGTGCCGGCGGTGGCCGCGCGGAGCCGATCCCGCGTCAACAATGCTCGGTCGCCCCAACGCTGGACCGTCTCCTGCGACCAGAAATCATTCTTTCGGATCGACGGCGGCAGATACGCACCGACGCCGAGGATCCCCACACGCTGGTTCTCGCTCATGGCACGTCTCCTCATCATCCCTTGAAGTTGCGCAGGTGGGCGACGCGCCCGTTGCTGCTGAACACCGCGTTCGGATCGACGGCGATGTCGAGCACGACGGGGCGATCGCGGCGCGCGAAGTCGGCGGGAAGCTGCTCGAAGTCCTCTGCCGATCGGATGGAGTAGCCCTCGGCGCCCAGCGAGCGCGCCAGCGCGGCGAAGTCGATCGGCGGAGAGTGCAGGCAGGGGTGGCGCTCGTAGAGCCGTTGCATCCCGGCCTCGACCATCCGCATCCGGCTGTCGTTGAAGACGACGAAGACGGCGCCGATGCGCTGCTCGACGCAGGTCGCGAGCTCCATCCCGCACATTTGGAACCCGTAATCACCCGCGATGGATACGACCGGGCGATCGGGGTGCACGAGCTTCGCGCCCACGGCTGCACCGATGCCCGAGCCCATCGAGCCGAGCCCCGTCGCCATGATGAAGCTGCGCGGATCGTCGGTGCGGAGATAGTGCATGGCGAAGAGCGCGTGCTCGCCGATGTCGACCGTGAAGATGGTGTCCGGCGGGAAGATCTCCTGCAGCCTACGCAGCACGTAAGGCGGCTTCAGAGGCGCCGACGCGTCGAGCGTCGCCAGCGGGTCGTCGTACGTCACGCCGAAGGTCTTCCGCACCGCGCGGGCCGGACCGAGGCGCGCGGCGATGGCCTCGAGCGCGACGTGCGCCGGGGAGACCAACGCCACGTCGACGGCATAGTTCTTCCCGATCTGCGTCGGGTCGATGTCGATCTGGATGAACGCGCGGGAGGCCGAGAGCAGCGGGCTCCAGCCATTGGTGGCCGTCTCGCCCATGCCGCAACCAATGCAAAGCAGCGTGTCGACGCCCCGCTCGAGGTAGGCAGTCGCCGAGGGGTGGCCCGCAAGCCCGAAGATGCCGAGCGAGAGTGGGTGGCTCTCCGGGAAGAGACCTTTGGCTTTCGGGGTCGTCGCGACGGGTATCTGGAGCGCCTCCGCGATCGTCGCGATGGCACGGATCGCGGCGGGGTCGCGAGCGCCCGAGCCCACGAGGATGAGCCCGCGATCGGCGGCCGCGAGGGCGGCGGCGCAACGCTCGACGGCGCGTGAATCGGGCTCGATTTCACTCTGCGCCGCGGCGCTCACCGCCGCGACGGGTGTGCGCTCGCACGCGACGTCGAGCGGCAACGAGAGGAGCACCGGCCCCTGTCGGCCCGCGAGCGCGGTGTCGATCGCCTTCTGGATGAGAGCGCTGGTGAGGCGCGCGTGGGTCACCTCGGCCGCGAGCTTGGTGACGCTCCGGGCCATCGAGAGGATATCGAGCCCATAGTGGCTGCCCTCCTGAAGCGCGCCTCGGCCGAAGGTCCGGCGTGGGACCTCGCCGGCGATGACGAGCAGCGGAACACCGTCCGCATATGCGGCGGCGAGCCCGGTGATGGCGTTGGTCATCCCGGGGCCGGACGTGACCAAAACGCAAGGTAAGCTCCCGCCGCTGCGGCGATGTCCCATGGCCGCGAAGACGGCGCTGGTCTCGTGTCGATGGTTGACGATCCGCGCGCTGGGGTGATCGACGAGCGCGTCATACACAGGCGAGATCGCGCCTCCCGGGATACCGTCTCGTCATTGATCGGATCTCAGCCATCGACGGGAATTTGTAGGGCGAGGGAGCGGTTCCGCTCTCATGACAAACCTCGGTCAGGACGAGGCCCGCCGGTGGGCGCATGAGGAGTTCGGGCACGCGGAGCTGGGAGATGCTCGTCGGACGCGGCGGCTGGTGCATATGGCAGCTGCGGCGGCGCGTTGTCCTGGCGGCAAGGTCCCCGAGGTGTTCCGCAGCAGCGCGGAGCGGCAGGCGGCGTACGACTTTCTCGCCAACCCGGAGGTCCAGCCTGAAAAGCTTCTGATCGCCACATCTACGGCCACCGCGATGCGGTGCGACGGGGCCGACTTCGTGTTCGTCGCGGTCGACGGCACGAGCCTCAGGCTGACGGATCGAGCGCGAAAGAAGGACTTCGGCGCCATCGGTTCGACGAGCAACGGGGCGAGCGGCCTAAAGGTCATCCACGCCTATGCGATCTCGTCGGCAGGGATTCCCTTGGGAATCCTGGACCAACAATGGTGGAGCCGCGCGCGTCAGAAGAAGCGGCACGACTGCCATCGTCGGCGGGTTCAAGACAAGGAGACGCGTTACTGGTTGAGCACCATTGCCGCGAGCACGGAGCGGCTGACAGAGCAGGGCTCCATGGCGTGGTTTCAGATCGACCGAGAGGGAGATCGTTATGCAACCCTGAAGGCGCTTCAAGAGTGCGGGCAGTGGTTCACCGTTCGATCAACGTACAGCCACCGCTTCGTTCGCCGTGGCGCGCGCAGATATCGACTCTCCCAAGCCGTGCGCAACGCCGACCCGCGCGGCTACCGTTCGATTCAGGTGCGAGCTCGCAACGGTGGTGACGAGCGAGTCGCGAAGCTGCGCGTTCGGACGACGAGCGTGGTCCTGGACATGCTCGAGCGCCCGACCGGCGAGCGCGCAACAATCGCCGTGAACGTGGTTGACGTGCAGGAAGTCGGCACGACCCCTCGCGGCGAAGAGCCGATCCACTGGCGGCTGCTGACCAATCACCCCCTCAACACCGATGCCGACGTCGAGCGCGTCTTGTTCGGGTATGCCCAGCGCTGGCGCATCGAGGACCTGCATCGGACGTGGAAGTCTGGTGCGTGCCGTGTTGAGGACACGCAGCTGCGCTCAACCGATCGAGTTGTACGATGGGCCATTCTGATGATCGCGACCGCTGCCCGCATCGAGCGCATCAAGCATCTCGCGCGCACCAAGCCAGACCAACCTGCCTCCATCGAGTTCGAGGCACACGAGATCGAGGCCACGATGCTGATGAAGCGCGAGTCCAAGAAGCGGAATGAGCAGCTGCCGACGGGGATGCCACCATCGCGCAGGTCACGCTCTGGTTGGCCGAGCTCGGTGGCTATACGGGAAAGTCCGCGGGAGGCCCGCCGGGCTCGATCACCATCAAGCGCGGTCTGGACTTCGTGCTTCCCGTCGCCATGGCGCTCGCGCGCCTTCGGGAAGAGGGCAAATTGCGATGAATGCCGAGGGGATACCGTAGAACGTGTCGACACCGGCGCGCCGGAGCGCATGAACCAGCGTGTCCGCAGCGCGCGGCGGCGTTTCGACAATGGATTTCGAAGCAAGCTCTCGTGTCGATGAAGTCTCAGGCATGCGGATACGTGGCATCTCTCAACGCAGTGTCAAGCGCGACCCGCACGGCAAAAAGCCTGTGCGATGGTGTCTCCACCAAGCCCCCAATGTCGGGCACGGCGCGTGTAAACGACGCGTAACCAAACAGGGACGACTCGACCTCACGCGAGAGTGAGAGACACGAGCTCACACCACCATCCCTCGCAAAGCTCGATGCATTGGAAGGTGCTGCAGCAGAGCCCAGCGTTCGTGCATGGGAGCTCATCCAAACAAGTCACACGATGGCTCGAACGGGCGCGTGCGCGGCGCTCCTGCCGCCTGCGAACGACCGAGGAGCATCCCTGCGATTGGACGTTCACCGATGGTTATCTCGTAACGTACCGTTTCAGCGCGAGCCACAGCGGTGCGACCCCATCCGACGTGCTCGGGGGCTCCCAAGGCACGCTCGTCGTCGATACGTACACGGCATGGCGCACGCGCGACGCAAGTTTCACGAGGCGCTCGCCGCAGCGCTCGAGGCGCAGGAGGCGCTCACCCAGAATGTGGTGCAAACTGACCAGCACCACGCACAGTCGACCAGCGATGGAGATGAGATCCACCGCTGGCTCATGGAGGAGACACCGCAGCTCCCGCCCAAAGGCCGATGGGCGTTGCCGTCGGTCATGCCTTGAAGAATTGGGATGCGCTGACGGTTGTCCACGACGACGCGAACGTGCCCTTGGGCAACAGCCTCTCTGAGCGCGCTCTCAACGTCATCGTCCGCAGAAGAAAGGATTTCTCTCTGTTCGGACACGAGTGAGGCGCGAAGAATCTCGCCGTCCTCTACACGCTGTTCGCAAGTTGTCAGGCCGCCGGCGTCAAACCGTTCGACGACCCGTCGTGTGATCGTGCCGGCGCCCGAGAGGAGTGAAGAACTGCGTGCTACGTGCGCCGGCGCGCCGAGATCAGCAACACGAGGAGCGAGAGGGACATGCCGGCCGCGGCGCCGAGGAGGCCGCGATCGAGGATGATCTTCCAGGTCAGCGGTGGCATGACGAATTGCTGCTGGAGCATCACCGGCGCCGGCAGCGCGCCCGAGAGCAGCACCAGCTCGAGCCGCTGGGCGTCGCGGCGCTGCTGCTCCGCGCTGCCCGTGCCCATCGTGATGGTGGCCACGCCGCCGGGGATCCGGGACTGGATGACGGGCGCGCTCTCCACCTGGCCATCGAGGGTGATCGCGAAGCGCCGCTTCACGTTCTGCGCGGTGATCTCCTCGAAGCGGTCGGCGCCCTTCGTGGTCAGCTCCATGCGTACGAGCCACCCGCCTTTGCTGCGCTCCTGCGGATCCGGGAACGCGTGGCCGTTACGCACCATCTCGCCGTCGAGCTCGGTCCGGCTGGAGAGGTAGTACGTGCGCCACCCGATCTCCTCGAAGGTCTCGTGCTGCTCGTCGTACTCGAGCAGCTTTCCTACGGCGATGTCGTGATCGGCATCGACGGGCAGCGTCGCGATCCACGTCTCGAATCGCCGCCTCGCCGTGATGGGATCCTCGCCGTCGCCGAAGACGAGGCGCGCGTAGTGACTGACCTTGGTTCGGTTGCCGCCGATGGGCGCGTTCTCCAGCGCGAAGGTGACCCCGCGCGGCAGCTCGGCCTCCGGCGCGCGCGACAGCGCCTCGAAGAAGTCCTCCTCGTCGTCCACCAGCTTGAACGCGACCCGCGCCGTCTGGCCGAGGATGTCGCGGATTTCGGCGAGCGCGCGCGGATCGGTCACCGGCAGCATGACGGCAACCTGCCCGCCGCGGGGCGTGACGGCAGCGCCGAGGCCGAGCGCGTCGGCGCGTCGGCGCAGGGTGCTCGCGACTGCATCGCGGGCGTGCTCCCGAATCTGCGCGGTCCCCGCTCCAGAGATTCGGAGCGTTGCGCGGCGCCCGCGCTCTCTCCGCACGTCGAGACCGGCAAACGTGCGCTTCAACGCAGCATCGAGCACCTCGTTCCCGGCGCCTTCCGCGAGGATGAGGTCGATCTCGTCCCTGCGATCGCGCGGCTTGTCGATGGAGACCTGCGCACGTAGCTTGCGCATCTCCGCCGCGGTCGGGCGCCCCGCGCCCTGGCGGAGGCCGAGAGCCTCGACCGCGGCGTCGCGGACCTCGTCGAAGCGTCGATCGCGCTCGTTCGCGATCGCGCGATCGACGTCGACCTCGTAGACGAGGACGGTGCCGCCCTCGCGATCGAGCGAGCCGACCATGCGCCGTCCGATGACGAACGAGCCACCGAACAGCACGGCGAGCGCCAGCGCGGTCGAGACGCGCCGCCGCGGATCGGGCCAGCGCAGCATCGTGAAGAGGGCCGAGGCCAGGCCGATCGCGAGCAGCGCTCCGACGGCGAAGTAGAGCTGGGACGAGGCGTCGTGGAGCAAGCAAGCCCACGATACCGCAGCGCCGCGACGATAGGAGCGGAGGCGTCCTATGCGTCGGCGATCATGCGCACGCGGGCGAGGACATCTTCAGCGCGCTCGGCGAACGGCAGGGACGTCGGCCTGCCGCGGTTCAGGAACACGCCCGGTTCGAGCGATCGCGCGCGCGGGGCGAGCGCGGCGTGATGGAGCGTCGCGGCGCCGCGCCGTGGATGGCGGAACAGCACGGGCACGAAGACGCGGAGCCAGCCGGGCATGCCCGCACCGCGCGTCATCGGCGTGTCGTTCGCTCCCGGGCACGCGCTCAGGATCGAGACGCCCGCGGGCGCGGTGTGCGCGAACGCGGCAGTCCACAGCGAGAGCGCGAGCTTGGAGCTCGCGTACGGGCCGAACAGCTTGGCGAAGCGCGTCGGGTGCACGAGCTCGTCGAGGTCGAGCGCCTTGACCGACAGGAGCGCGTTGGACGACACCTGCAGCACGGTCCGATGCGCGCTGGCGGCGACGAGCGGCAGGAGCGCCGTCGTGACGAGGTAGGGTGCGAGGACGTTGACCTCGAAGTGGAGGTCACGCCCGCTCGGCGCCGGCTGGGCGCGCTCCAGCGACACGCCCGCGTTGTTCACGAGCAGGTCGATGCGCGCCTCCTGCGCGCGGATGTCGGCGAGCGCCGCCGCGAGGGCGGCGGGGACCGCAAGGTCCGCCATGTACGTGCGAAGGAGGCCGGCACGCATGGCGTCGCGGAGCGCGGGATCCTCGGCGCGGAGGGGCGAGCGGACGAGCGCAAGCACGCGCCAGCCCTCGGCGAGCAGGCGGCGCGCGAGCTCCGCGCCCACCCCGGAGCTGGCGCCGGTGATGAGGGCCGTGCGATGGTTCGTGGTATCCATGAGAAACTCAGTATCCAGTGGATACCTCTCTGCCAAGGAGGCACCTTTTTGAAACCGTCCCCTGACCTCTCGCCGTTCGACCTCCCGCACGACGTCTGCCGCGCCGTCGGGGAGATCCTCGACAACGTCGGCGGCAAGTGGACGATCCTCGTCGTCCGCACGCTGAGCCGCGGCCCGCTGCGTTTCTCGGAGCTGCGGCGCGCCGTGAGCGCCGTCACGCACAAGATGCTCACGTCGACGCTGCGCGACTTGGAGCGCGACGGGTTCGTCCGGCGAACGGTGACACCGACGGTGCCGCCGCGTGTGGACTACGAGCTCACCGCGCTCGGTCACGACCTGATGGTGCCGGTGAACGCGCTCGCGACCTGGGCGCTCACCAACCGCACGAAGGTCCACGCCGCGCGCCGCAGGTACGACGCACGGCGCGAGGATCCTCCGGCGGCGGAGATGTCTCCGTCGTCGACGCGTCGGGCATCACCGCGCCGCCCGTGAGCCCGCACATTCTCCAGCGGTGATCTCGACGCGTCGCCCTCGAGCTCGAGGCTGCAAGCCCGAGCGTTGATGGCCCGGCAGGAGCAACACCAACCGAAAGGCTCTCGCGGATCCGGGTTTACGTCACGCCATCACGCCTGCGCGACGGCACGTGGAGCCCCGCAGAAAGCCGTGAGCGCCGCGAGACGCGGAGCGTGCGCGTGTCCGCGTGCGCCCACCCAGGCCACGTGGCCATCGGGGCGCACGAGCACCATGGCCGCGTCCTCGAGCTCGGGTCGCGGCTCGGCGATCGCTCCACGCACGAGGTCGACGCGATCGCCGAACCGCGCGAGATCCGCGTCGTGCTTGGCGCCGTCGCAGGCGAGGTCGAGCAGCACGAAGCGGCCGGGCCGGAGCTTCTCGTAGACGCGAGAGATGCCCTCGGCGGTGCGGATCGGGAGATCGGGGAGGCGCCGGCCCATGAGCGGGTGCGGATCGAGATCCACCTCCGGCGGGTAGGCGACCGAGAGCCCGATGACGTCCTCGGCGATGCGCCGGTTGACGGGGACGATGTGCAGCAGATCGTTCATCAGCGCGCGCATCGCGCTCGTCTGGAGCGAGAAGCCCGCGAGGCCCTCCTGGGCCCGCGTGTTGGCGAGCACCTCGGCGCCGACGGGGTGTCGCTCGCGATGGTAGCTGTCGAGCAGGCCGGGAGGCGCCCAGCCATGGATCGTCGCCGCGAGCTTCCATCCGAGGTTCATCGCGTCCTGGAGCCCGACGTTCATCCCCTGCCCGCCCGCCGGGAAATGGATATGGGCCGCGTCGCCCGCGAGGAGCGCGCGCCCCCGGCGATAGGCCTCCGCCTGGCGCGTCGCGTTCCCGAAGCGGGAGAGCCACAGGACTTCTTCCATGTCGAAATCGCTCCCGCCGATGCGCAGGAACGAGGCCCGCAGCTCGTCGGCCGTTGGAGCGACGCTCCGGTCGACGTGCATTCGCTCCGGATCCAAGACGACGACGCGATGAACGCCGTTGGCCTGCTTCACGAGGAGCAGCCCGCCCTTCTCGTTCCGGATCGAGCTCGCGCTGGGCGGGCGGCGCAAGCGGATGTCGGCTTGGAAGCCGGTGATCGTCGTGTCCGTCCCGGGGAAGCCGATCCCGGCCGCGGTCCGCACCGCGCTCCGCGCGCCGTCGCAACCGACGACGAACCGCGCGCGCTCTCGGTACGTGCCCGTCGGTGACGCGACCTCGACGGTGATGCCGTCCTCCTCTTGGGTGAGCCCGGTGAATCGGTGCCCGAAGCGGAGCTCCGCGCCCAGCTCGCGGGCGGTCTCCTCGAGGATCTCCTCCGTCCGCCGCTGCGGGAGGACGAGCGTGTACGGGTGGCGTGTATCGAGCCCCGCGAGATCGAGGCGCGTGTCGAGCGCAGCGAAATGCGCGGTGGGCAGCGTCACCCCTTCACGGAGGAAGCGGTCGGCGACGCCGCGCATGTCGAAGAGCTCGACCGAGCGGCAGTTCATCGTCAGCGCTTTGGAGTGGGGCGAGCGCTCCGTCAGCGCCTCGACGACGAGGACGCTCACCCCGGCGAGCCGCAGCTCGCGCGCGAGAAAGGAGCCAACCGGGCCGGCGCCCGCGACGATCACGTCAATCATGGATCACCTCACCTCGACTTGAACACTGTTCAAGTTGAACACCGTTCAAGTAAGCGGTGGGCTACCGCTTGTCAAGCGCAGCGTGGCTGTGCCGCGGGGCGTGTGTTACGGCTGCCGCGCTCCATGCCGCAGTTGACGAAGGCCCGCGTGCTCGAGGAAGCCGTCGCCCTGCTCGACGACGTCGGGCTCGACGCCCTGACGATGCGCAAGCTCGCCGAGCGCCTCGGCGTCCAGGCCGGCGCCATCTACTGGCACTACGAGAACAAGCAGGCGCTGCTCGGCGCGATGGCCGAGCAGATGCTCGCCGGCTGCGTGGTCGAGGGGACGCCCGATCCGGCGCGCTGGGCCGAGCAGACCACGGCGCAGATGATCGCCCTCCGGCGCGCGCTGCTCGCGCATCGCGACGGCGGGCGCGTGTTCGCGGGTACGTTCGTGGCCGCGCCCAACACGCTCGGCCTCGCGGACGCGATCGTGGGCACGCTCCGCGCGGTCGGCCTGCCGCCGAAGGACGCCGCCTGGACGGCGATGAGCATGATCCATTTCGTGATCGGCTTCGTCGTCGAGGAGCAGGCGGCGGCCGGCCTCGACGTGCGCACGTTCCTTTCGAGCCTGAGCGACGCGCGCTTCGCCCACGTCTCCGCCACGGCCGCGCACTTCACGAGCACCGACTACGAGGCTCGTTTCGCGTACGGGCTCGACCTCATGCTCGGGGGGACGCAACGCACGATCGATCGCCTCACGCCCGCCGCGACCAAGGCCGGAACGTCACGCGCGCGGCGTCCCAAGCGCGGTTGAGGATCTGTAGCGCTCACTTCGTGAGGGACCTCGGGTGATCGTCCCTCGGGTGTGATGCCCTGCGTGCGCTCACCCCACTGCCCTCGCCTCCACCCGCATCGGCGTCGCCTCCACGCTCAACGTCATCTTGGCGATGCTCCGGACCTTGGTGTCCGCGCCCGAGCGCAGCCGCCAGCGCCCCGCCAGGGTCGCGAGGATGATGGTCGCCATGTTCATCGCGAACGTGTCACCCATGCACTTCCGCTGGCCCGCCGAGAACGGGAGCATGGCAAAGCGCGGCACGGCCTTGGCGCGATCGGGCAGCCAGCGATCGGGATCGAAGCGCTCGGGGTCCGTGAAGAACTCCGGATCGCGGTGGAGCGCGTAGGGGCTGAAGAGGATCGTCGCCCCCGCCGGTACGCGGTGTCCGCCGAGGTCGACGGCGGCGTTCGTCCGGCGGGTGAGGATCCAACCCGGCGGGTAGAGCCGCAGCGTCTCGGTGAAGACGCGCGTCGTGTAGTCGAGCGCCTCGAGATCCTCGTGGCGCGCCGCGCGTCCGTGGAGGACCGCGTCCGCCTCGGCGTGGAGGCGGCGCTCGACGTCGGGGTGACGGTCGAGGAGGTAGAACGTCGAGGTCAGCGCCGACGCGGTGGTCTCGGTGCCGGCGGTGAAGAGGGCCATCACCTGCTCGCGCAGCTCGCGATCGCTGAGGCCCTCGCCGGTCTCGGGGTCGCGGGCAGCGAGAAGGGTGGAGAGCAGATCGCCGTGATCGATCCCCGCGCGGCGGTACCGTTCGATGATCTGGTCGATGATCTCCGGCAGCCGCGTGACGGCCTGATCGAAGCGCCGGTTGTCGGGCGTGGGGAGATCGTGGACCAGATCGAGGGGCACGATCATCCGCCGGTAGAGGCCGGCGAAGATGACGATGAGCGCGTCCTGCGCCTCGGCCACGATCCCGGCCGGGGCCTCGGTGGAGAAGAGCGTGCGCGTGGTCACGGCCAGCGTGAGCGCCGACATGGCCTTGTTGACGGAGAGCTGTTGACCGGGCCGCCACGAGGCGGCGACGCGCTCGGCCTCCTCGTGCATGACGGCCGCGTAGCGCACGAGCCTCTCTCGGGAGAAGAGCGGCTGCATCATGCGGCGCTGGCGCGCGTGGTCCTTTCCAGGGCACGTGAGGATGCCGTTGCCGGCCACGGTCTGCGCCTTGTCGAAGAACGGACCTCCCTTGTCGAAGGTCTGCGGACCGCCGAGGAGGACCTGCCGGAGCAGGTCGGGGTGGCGCACGAAATAGGCCCATTCGGTGCCGAGCCGGACCTTCACGAGATCCCCTGCGTCGCGGAGCGAGGTGAGGAATTCGAGCGGGCTCGTGAGCATCTGGAGCGGGTGGCGAATCGACGGGAATCGGCCCGGCGCGATGCCGAGCTTGCACGAGGTCGTGGGGACTTGGGTGGTCATGAGCGGTGTCCTTCGGATGGGCGAGAGACTTCAGGGGGTGAGCTCGGCCCACCACCACGCGATCGACGGCAGGGGCGGCGCTTCGAGGCAGGCGTCGGCGGGCTCGTCGGTCCAGCGCATCGACAGGCTCACGCGGCGAGCACCGGACGCGCTGTAAAGGGTGCTGTAGCGCGCGGTGGTGAAGCTCCAGTCGATGTGGCCGCGGATCATGTGGCCGAGATCTTCGAGGTAGCGGCGGAGCGCAGGGCTCGCGCTTTCGGTGGCCTGATCGCGGAGACGGAGGAAGATGCACATCATCCGATCACGCAGCGCCACGAGCTCGGCGAGCGCCTGCTCCGCCGTGCCGCCGCGGGCGTGGGCGATGACGCGGAGGAGGTTCTGCTCCTCGTCGCCTTCGTGTGCCTCCTTGAAGCGGGAGATGCGATCGTTGTCGAGCGCGCCGATCATGGCGCCGAGCTCGGAGAGGGCCCGGACCCGCGGCGAATCCATCTCTCGACTCGGCACCTCCAAGCCGGCCACCATTTCGATCATCGATGTGATGGGCGCGCCCGCGGCGTCGTGGAGGCGCATGGTCAGGTAGGTGTCGAGATCCGGCATCACGCCGCCGGCGGTGTGCGCGCGGCGCTGGACCACGCCGAACAACCATTTGCGATGTGCCTCGACCCAGCGGTTCATCTGCACCGGCGTGGCCACGCGGGCGAAGCGCGTCCCGAGATCGTGGAGCGCGGCGAGGCACGGATCGCGGCCGGCGAGGCGGGCATCCATCGTCTCCAGCATGCGCAGGAGGCGGGCGACGAGATCGGTGAAGCCCCGGCCGCGCGCCTCGTCCTCGTCGCAGCGGGTGTCGTCGAAGAAGCCGGCCCAGTAGATCCAATCGGCGGCGATGGAGAGGCGATCGTCGTCCCCGTCCGGTGTGATGCGGCCGTAGAACTCGGCGCCGTTCGCGGCCAGCGCGCGCCGCCGCTGTCGCTCGTCGGCGCCGAGGCCCATCCGGATCAGCCATTCGAGGGACCGCTCGGCGACGGCGGCGGCGCGGGGGTGGACGGCGGCGGCGATCGGGCAATAGAACTGCCCGGTCTCCGCGATGGAGGTAGGTTCGATCATTTCGTGGCTCCTTCGTTGACGAAGCCCGCGGCGGGGCTCGGGAGATCGGCTCTCCGCACAGCGTGGGCGTTGTCGAGATCGCGCTCCGCGCCTCGCAGCGCGACGTGGGTCGCGGAGAACCGCGTGGCCGCCTCGAGGCCCTTGACGATGCCGGCCGGCGTGGCCTCGCAGGGGTGGATGGTGGCGTAGCCGTAGTGACCTTCGGGCAGCACCAGGAGCGGCTGTTGCTGGCCGGGAGCCAGCATGGAGGCGTAGGCGCCGTCCTCCGTCGCCGGTGATCGCTGGCCGTCACAGAGCACGCGGATCGCGTGCCGCGCGCCCCGCGTCGGGCCGTGGACGGTGATGGTGTCGCCGGCGCAGATCACCGCCACGCCCGCATCGAGGGAGGATGCGTCCGCGTAGTGGCGCTCGATCGCCTCCGTCATCGCCGGCCGCGAGACGTGCGTCGCGAGCGTCGCGCGCACCGGCCGCTCCAGCGGAGCCCGCGCGAGCACGCGGACGAGGTCGACGATCGCGTCAGGCTCGTAGCCTTTGGCGAAGCCCGTCGCGCGGCGCTGCTTGGTGGCCTCGAGGATCACGTCCACGTCGTCCGTGGTGATCTCGGGCCAGAGCTTCGTCATGGCGTAGTTGGCGATGCTCGGGTGCGAGGAGAGGCCGCTCAGGCGGAACGCGGCGTCCTCTTCGAGGCCGGTGCGGAGCACGAGGTCGATGTCGAGATCGCGCGGCGTGGTGCTCCGGTAGCCGACGCCAAAGAGGAGCCGCAGCGAAGGCGTCGAGACCACGCTGGTCCTCGCGATCACCGCCTCGATGGCGTCCGCGAGCGCCGCCGCGTTGCCGCGCCGGGCGCGCAGGGCCCGCAGATCGCCGCAGAGCTCGGCGCGCACACCGGCCGCGATCAACGTGCGCCGCTCGTCGATCCGAGCCGCGAGGCGCAGAAAGCCGTCGCGGAGGTGGGCGAAGAAGGCGTCCGAGCGCGCCGCGATGTTCTCCGGTGACAGGACGCAGGCCACCATCACCGCCACGTCGGGCCGGCGCGCGAGGTGCTCGGCGATCTCGACGACCTTCTGCGCGCCGCGGGCGTACCCGCCCTCCCGCGGATCCGATCGCTTGTTGCCGTCGGGCAGGACGAGGATGCGAAGCGCCTTGCGGCGCGGGTGCTCGAGCGCAGGGAGGATGTAGACCTCCTGCGCCTCCGCCTCTCGAGGCGAAGCTCGGGTGATCATCTCGTGAATCCTTTCGAGACCACCGCCGGCGTCGCGTCGATGAGGGACATCGGCACGCCGCGCGGGGTGCGATCCCTCAGAGCAACGGCAGTGCCACCCGCGCACCGCCGCGCCTGCGCCGAGAGTGTCGATATCGCGCCCCGAACGCCCCGCGCCTCGCCGGCTTTACGACGCGTGACGAGGGTCGATCATGCCGTCCCGCTGACACAGTCGGCGCCGGTGCCACACTCGAATACGACGGCAAAACAAGCCTGATCGCGACACGCGGAGGCACGCCGCCGACACACCGCGCGTGCCGTGCCAGCGCGGTTGCTGCCTCGCACGACTGCGTCAGTCCGGCGAGATGGGTGGGCCTCCACGACCGGCCAGACGTGAAACACGAGCTTCACGAGACCGGCGAATTGCCCGACGCAGAAGGCCATGGGATCCATCTGCACATCCGCGTGAACGCCGGCTTCGCCGTTCGGCGATGACGCTCGTGACGCAGTCGTAATAGAGTCCCGCGGTGGCCGATCAGGGCGAGACGCAGGATCGGAGTCGCGAGATCGAAGGCGGCCTCGCGTCCCCGGAGCGTGTCCCCGGGCTCGTGTTGATCTTCGCCACGGGGAGGCCAGCGGCAGCGGTCGTGAAGCTCGAGGGTGGCGAAGGCGAGCTCGGCCGCCGCCATCCGATCTTCGACGCGTGGCCCGATGGCCGCATCTCGCGGCGCCACGCGCGCGTGCGCTTCGAGGGCGGGCACGCCTCGGTCACCGATCTCGGGAGCCACAATGGCACCGAGGTCGACGGCATGCGACTCGCGCCCGAAGCGCCCGTGCGGCTCGCGCGCGTGCTCCGCATCGGGGACTCGCTCTTCGTTCCCGTGCGCGACGTCGAGCGCTTCCAGCGGCTCGGCGTGCGCGTCGCGGCCGGGCGCGTCGAGGGGCCCGCGCTCCAGGAGGTGCTTCAGGCGACGGCGACGGCGGCCCAGCGCGGCCCGATCGTCCACATCACCGGCGAGAGCGGCGCCGGCAAGGAGGGGCTGGCGCGCGCCTTCCACGCCGCTGGGCCGGCCCCCAGCGGCCCGTTCCAGGCCGTCAACTGCGCCACCATCCCCGAAGGCGTAGCCGAGCGCCTGCTCTTCGGCGCCAAGCGCGGCGCCTACTCCGGCGCCGACGCTGACGCCGTCGGCTACGTGCAGGCGGCGGACGGCGGCACCTTGTTCCTGGACGAGGTCGCCGAGCTGAGCCTCCCGGTGCAGGCCAAGCTCCTCCGTGTGTTGGAGACGGGCGAGGTGCTGCCGCTCGGCGCGGCGCGCCCGCGCAAGGTCGCGCTGCGCTTCTGCTCGGCCACGCACCGCGATCTGCGCGCTCAGGTCGCGGCGGGGCAGCTCCGCGAAGACCTCTACTTCCGCATCGCCACGCCTCGCGTCGCTGCGCCGCCGCTGCGCGAGCGGCTGGAGGAGATCCCCTGGCTGCTCGAGGCCGAGATCGCGCGCACCGCACCCGGGCTCGCGCTCCACGTGTCCCTCGTGGAGACGTGCCTCCTGCGTCCTTGGCCGGGCAACGTGCGCGAGCTCGCCGCCGAAGCGCGCCAAGCCGCACAGGCCGCCCTCGCCGACGGCGCGAGCCGCGTCGAGGCCCGACACCTCGGCGAGACGGCGGGTCTCGCTTTTGCGGCCAAGACGACGCCCGCCGAAGCCGACACCCCCGAAGCGGCGCGTTCCGCGTCCGCGCCTCCACCGACCCGCGCGAAGATCGCCGGCCTCCTCAAGCGTCAGAAGGGCAACGTCAGCGCGGTCGCGCGCGAGCTGGGCGTGCACCGCACGCAGCTCCGAAGGTGGATGGATCGCCACGGGCTCGATGCCCGCGCCTTCATGCCCGCCGGCCGCGCGAAGCCCAACGGCGGCGAAGACGGCTGAGTCCTCGGCACGGTTGGTGCCAGTGGACGGGAGCCCGCGCGGAGAGCCGGAGTCGATCCGTGGCCGCGCCAATCCCAACCTCAACTCCCAGTCGAGGGAGACATGATGAAGAAGCGTTTCCCCTTCTCCGCCAACCCGGTCGGTTGGTACGTGGTGGCCTATTCGGACGAGCTCGCGAAAGGGGCTGTCCTGCCGATATCGTATTTCGGGACCGAGCTCGTCCTCTTCCGCACCGAGGATGGATCTCCCCACGTCCTCGACGCCCACTGCCCGCACCTGGGCGCCCACCTCGGCCACGGCGGCGTGGTCGAGGGCAACGTGCTCCGCTGCCCGTTCCACGCTTGGTGCTTCTCCGGAGACGGCGACTGCACGAGCATCCCTCATGCAAAGAAGCTCCCGGTGGCCGCGCGACTCCAGGCTTGGCCCGTCTGCGAGCGCAACGGCTTCGTGCTCGTTCACTACCACCCGGAGCACGAGGCCCCGACCTCCGAGGTGCCCATCATGCCCGAGCACGGATCGCCCGAATGGACGCCCTACGCTCGGAGGCGCTGGATCATCCGCACCAACATTCACGACATGGTCGAGAACGCTTTCGACGCCATGCACTTCCAGCACCTGCACGGCCTCCGCAACCTGCCTTCTCCCGAGGTGAGCTTCGAGGGCGCGTCCTGCCGGATGTTCACGGACACCGTGATGGACACGCCGGCGGGCCAGGTGAAGGGCGCGCTCGACATCCGCAAGGTCGGGCTCGGGTTCGGCACGGCGCGCTTCACCGGCGTCATCGAGACGCTCGTCTTCACCACGCTCACGCCCATCGACGACGAGCGCGTCGACGCGCGCTTCTCCTTCACCGTGAAGAAGCTCCCCGATGCCCAAGCCACGGAGGCCGTGGGGAACCGCTTCATCGACGAGCTCTCCCGGCAGGTGGAGCAGGACATCCGCATCTGGGAGCACAAGCTCTACCTGGAGCGGCCGCTGCTCACCGAGGGCGACGGGGGAATCACGCGCTTCCGGCGCTGGGCGCGCCAGTTCTATCCGGTCCCGGGTTGACGCTCATGACGCTCACGGGCACGGCAGCACGAGCGCGCGAGGAGGTCTCTCATGAATCAGCACCACAAGCCCGATCACGATGCCTGCGAGGCGGATCTCGTCTCCGCTCACGACGAGCAAACGATCCGGTTCTCTCAGCTCGAGCCGGAGAACTACCTGCTCGAATACCGGCTCGCCAGCACGGCCGATCCCAACCCCAACCCTTGGGCGGTCCTGGCGACCATCGTCGTCGATCCTCGAGAGGAGAGCTGGACCGTCAACCAGCGCGCGCTGACCGCCCTCGATCGCATCGGCTCGCTCCGCCTCACCTCGGGGCTCGCGGCCACCTCGCTGCCCGACGTGGACCACGCCTTCAAGGAGATCTCCGACACCGTGGTGACGTGGCGCGCCGCGAAGAGCCCGGCGTATGAACGGGACGCGGTCACTTTCGCCGGCGCTTACATCGGCGTGAGCGGCGCCTCGATCCTGGCCATCGGCATTCGCTCGACGCCGCTCCGGAGCGGAGACGCGGGCATCGGGGTGACCTACTGGTACAACCCCGACGCCGCCCCCATCGACCTGCGTCGCTCCCGCGGCACGGTCGTCCTGGAAGCGACCAGCGGCGCGTACGCCGGCTCGTGTTACACGACGAGCTCCACCGCGCGATTCACGCCCTGAGCTGTCGGGGAAGGAGCGCAGCCTCGTTCCTTCCACGGAGCAAGACTCCGTGGAGCCTCCCATCACCGGCGGGGGCGCGGAAGCTCGCCGCGGAGAAGTCGCGTTCCGAGCCCTTGGCGGCTCGTCGTGGTACAGCCCGTCCCCGACGTGAACGGAGCGAACGATCGCCCGGCTGCGTCGGTGGATGCCCTTGGACCGCCGAGCAGGCGATCGATCGCGGAGAGCTCGGCTCGAAGGAGTGAAGGATGAAGATCGGAATCATCGGCGCCGGATACATCGGCGGGACGCTGGCGAAGCTGTTGATCAAGCTCGGTCACCAGGTCGAGATCGCGAACTCGCGCGGGCCGGACACGCTTCGCGAGCTCGCCGCCGAGACCGGCGCCACCCCCGTCACGGCCGCGGAGGCCGCGCGCGGCAACGAGATCGTGGTCGTCACGATCCCCCAGCGCGCAGTCCCGGACCTGCCGAAGGACCTCTTCGCCGGCGTGCCCGCCGACGTGGTCGTGATCGACACCAACAACTACTACCCGGTCCGTGATGGCAGCATCCCGGCCATCGAGGCGGGGCAGGTCGAGAGCGCGTGGGTCGCCGAGCAGATCGGGCGGCCGGTGATCAAGGCGTTCAACAACATCTATTTCGAGAGCCTGCGCGCGAAGAGCGCGCCGAAGGGCACGCCGGGGCGCGTCGCGCTCCCGGTCGCGGGGGATCCGCCCGAAGCGCGGGCGAAGGTCATGCGGCTCGTCGAAGAGCTCGGGTTCGATGCGATCGACGCGGGCGGCCTCGAAGACTCGTGGCGGCAGCAGCCGGGGACCCCCTGCTACGTCCACGACCTCGACGCGCCCCAGCTGAAGGAAGCGCTCGCCGCGGCCGAGCGGAGCCGCATCCCCGAGTACCGCAAGGCCTCCGACGACTGGCTGCGGTCGCTCCTCGCCTCGCAGAACCCGAGCTGAGCCCGGCGCCGCCTCAGATCGCGGTGGCCAAACTCGACCCCTCGAGCGACAGGGTGCATAAGCGTCCGGCCCTGGATACCTGGCGGCCACTTCCCCGCGCACGCATCGTGCGGCTCGCACGATGCGTGATCGATCCAGCCAATTCCGCCGGGCGCGAGCACAATCGTCCGTCACGCCCAACCGGCAACCCAGCCGAGGGCTGAAGGGCTGACGCCTTGACGCCGTGCGGCCTCGCTTTGCGACCCGCAGACGACCCCATCAGCCACGACTTGCTCCCAGAGTGCACGTCCCTTTTTCGACCCATGCTCGCCTCAGGAAGCGAGGGTCGACGGTGGGCGCGGTGGGCTCAAGGTGTCGACGGTGGGACGGTTACTCGGTTGCATCGCAGCCAGATGGCCAAGAGCTCGACAGCCACCCCCTCGAGCGAGTTTGCTGGGGCGAGGTACAAGCGACGCATGACGACGCGGCCGTCTCGTACAAACGGCGGCCTCCCGCCGACAAATGCTTGGCGCGCGAGCTCGCCGTTTTCGCGATTGCGAAAACGAAAACGCCCCTGTTCCCAGAGCGTGGAGTCGTGCGTGGGTGGCAACGCGCGATGAGTCCAGAGCGCGTCGCTGACTGCGTAGGAGTCCCAGAACATGTCCGCCCACCTCACGTCGGTCAGCTCTCCGACGGTTGCACCGTCGAGCTCGACGTACCAGCCGGCGGCGCGGCCGAAGTTCGTTTCTGCCAGGAAGAGTGCGCGCGAGCGGATACCCATGGTGCGTCCAGGCGACTTCGGGAGCTTTTCGGGGGTGGTCAAGCGAGCGCGTGCCGTGGCAGGACCGTAGCCGCGCTTGTCAGCCCAACGGCCACGACTTGTGCTGACAAGCGCTGCGCCGAGCGGAGCGAGGCGCTGCGCACGGCCAGCACCAAGCCGTTGTTCGGCGGCTCATGTTTCGATGGCATCTTCAACGTCAACCGAGTGGGTTCGGCTAAATCACCGAGCGCGATCCGTGAACAACATCAAGCTGCCAGCCTGAGCATCGGCGTAACGCCCGTCTTACGTCGCCAAACGTACCCAATGAGGTAGTCACGGGCATTGTTCAGCAGGGCTTTCATGGTTCGGCAGCGGTGATTGCGCGTGACGTTGGCATGCAGGTCTTGCCATACCCGCTCGATCCGATTCGCATCTGGGCAGTAGGGCGGCAGGAAGTGCAGGACGATGCGACCGCCCAGGGCTTCGAGGAAGCGGCGGGTCGCGTGGGCGGAGTGGATACCGTAGTTGTCGACGATGAGGTGAATACGCGTTGCATGGGCGTAGCTCTCCGCCAAGACGCGGAGGAGCTCGCAGAACAGCGCGGCACGCTTGTGCGCGAGGCCTGTCGTGTGCAGCGCTCCGGTGCGCACGTCGAGCGCGCCGGCCAGGTAGAACTTCTTGTTCTTGCCCGGCGTGACGACACGCCGCTGTTGCCCCGGGAGCATCCAGTCGCGCCCGAGCCGCGGGTTGAGGTGGATGTCCACCTCGTCGCCGTAGAGCACGGGCTCCTTGGCGCTGGAGCGCGCTTCGAGCGCACGGATCTCGGCCAGCCGGCGCTCACGTGCGTCGCGCTTCCACGGACACACGACGATAGGCTTGGGCATGCCAAGTCGCGCGCCGAGGCGCGCGAGCGCACGCCCCATGGTGCACACCGCCACCGAAGGGCCTCCTTCCTTCTTCATCTGCAAACAGAGCAGCTCGCGGGTCCATGTCGGTCGGCGCCAGCCGAAGTCCTCCGGTGTACGGCGGACCAGAGCCCTGACGCGCGAGAGGAACCCTCGATCCACCTTGGGCCGGCCATTGAACCGCCGCTTGTCCCAAAGCCCTGCGAGGCCTTCCTTCGCAAAGCGGTGCGCCACCTTCACCACCAAGGATCGTGCGACATCCAAGGCCTCAGCCACCTCGGGGCTGCTCTTGCCCAACCCGAGCTTGGCGACGATTTGAAAGCGCAGCGCCGTGGCGGGGTCGCCGAGCTTGCGACCGATGCGGATCATTTGGCGGCGCTCGCCCCGCCCCATCCGGGGTACACTGTTCACGCGGGTTTCCTCTCTCGCTGGGTGTTTGGCGATTCCCAAACGAGCGAGGATGCCCGCATATTTCCATCTACTTCACGAGTTGATCTCGGTTCCCGCGCGGTGATTTAGGCGCCGTCTCCGCGTGGAGGGTTGTAAGGGCTCGTGGGGTCAGCGTGCGGTATTCGCGGCTTCGGGCGCGTCGCCGCTCGCATCAGCGTCGCCTCAAACGCCGACAGCGGCTCCTCGCGCCCGTCTGCGTGAACCACCCACGGAGCGACATCGAGGAGCTCGTCGTCGCGCAATTCCAGTCGGTATGCGACAGGGTCGATGCCCCGCTCGTGAAGGGCGATGCGAAATTCCTTCTCGGCCTCTCGCGCCACAGCGGCGCGCACGTCGTCCTCCATGGGGTGCACGTGGCCGTTGAGCAGTCCTGCGATGCGCTCATAGACCCCCATGGGCCGGCCGGTATCGATCGCGGCTCGGATGTGGTGCCACCAGATCAGCGCCGAGAGTGGGGCAAGCGCGAGGCTCACGAGGATCAAAAACATGATGAGCATTCCGATTCTACGCCTCGTCGGACAAGGACAGGGCCGTCATGAAGCGAACCGTGCCCGATCTCTCGTCCGCCGCGCCGACACCTGCTCTGAGCGAAATCGCCGCGCTTCCGCACCTCGCGCCTTCGAGGCCCCCCTGAGCAAGCGAGGCTTGCTCTTCGCGCGCCCCGAGCGCTGCAGAGACGCTTTTTGCCCGGCCCCTTGCAATCGCTGGGGCGGGGCCCGCCCGTCGAACGTCTGCGGCTGTGCCGCGTGCCGGGCTGCCGAGCGAAGCGAGCTTGCCCGAACCGTCGGACACCAGCGGCTTGTTGAGCGGTGATTTCATGAGGGCCTCCGTCGCGGTGCCCGTCGTGCCGACAAGGGCGCCGCAGCGGGAGTGGCGGAGCCGCTCGGTTCGGGCGGCAACCCGCGTACCGCTGAATGCAGCGTTGGCTTTAGAGCGGTTTCCACTCGGGTTCGGTACAAGCAGAGAACGCCCGGCAGGGTGATGGCATGCGGGCTGCGCGGGCTCCGCGCATGGGACCGTACAGTGTCGACTTGCGACAGCGGATTGTTGACGCCTACCGCAACGGCGAGGGAAGCATGCGAGAGATCGCGGAGCGTTTCGCCGTCGTTCTCAGCACTGTGCAGGACTATCTCAGTCTCGAGCGGACAACCGGGAGCGTTGCGCCTCGTCCGCACGGTGGCGGAAGGGTCTCGAAGATCGACGAGGCCGGAGCACAGCAACTACAGGCGCTCGTGGATGAGAAGAACGATCGAACCCTGGATGAGCTGATCGAGCTGCTGGAGCGCCGCACAGGTGCGCGCGTGAGCCGCCCGACGATGTGCCGGACGCTGAAGCGGCTTGGTTTGCCGCGAAAAAAAAGACGCTCTGTCCAAGCGAACAAGACAGGCCCGATGTCCAAGTCGCGCGCCGCAGGTTCCGCCGTCGAGCGTTGGCGGCGGGGGCGCGACGGCTGATCTTCGTCGACGAATTTGGCGCTCATCTCGGCATGACGCGTCGCTATGGGCGCGCGCCTCGCGGCAGGCGTGCCTATGGCAAGGTCCCCGCCAACCCGGACCCGAACATCACGCTGGTGATGGGGCTTGGCCTGCGAGGTGTCGTCGCACCGTGGGCCTTTAAGGGGGCGATGAACGGTGAGCACTTCGATGTCTACGTGCGCCAAGTGCTCATGCCCGAGCTGAAGCGCGGAGACGTGGTCATTGCCGACGGCCTTGGCGCGCATCGCCTGCGCGGCGTGCGCCAAGCGCTCCGTGCTCGAGGCGTTCGCTATTGGATTCTGCCCGCGTATTCGCCAGACCTGTCGCCGGTGGAGAACTGCGGCTCCAAGGTCAAGGAGGCCCTTCGCGCCGCAGCTCCGCGCACCGTGCCGGCGGTTTACGACGCGATGGTCCGTGGGGTCGACAAGGTCTTTCGGCAGGACGCGCAGGGCTGGTTCGCGCTGAAAGGCTACATCCGACGACCTCGTCGTCGCGCTCGTCCGCGCCCGGTCCAATCGCGCGCGCCCACGCCACTTGGTCGAGCTCGCGCCTCGCCGAAGACCGGCTGTACCGCACTCGAGCGAAAACCGCTCTAGAAGAAGACATGCCCGCTCGACTCTTTCGAGCACGATGGCGTTTTCGGGGCGGGGATCTTGGAGATAGAGCACGAGTGCATACGACGAGCCGATTGCTCCGACGACAATGCGGTCGTCCAGCATGACGACAGGAGGTTCGCTTCCGCGGGCCGACCGCGCGTCGACGACAGCACGGTCGCCGATCGCGCAGCCGATTTCGAGCTCGACGACTCCTGCGAGAACGTTTACCAAAGCCACGCTCCCGATAACTGAAACGTACTCGAGAACCTCCTCAGCGTGACGCCTCGTCGCGTGGGTATACATCGTTCAGCTTCTCCAGGTGCTCAACACCGAGACCGGCGCGCCGTTGCGCACGGTTGCGTATCCGGCGGCGCCGGCGAGGCTTCGCCACAGCTCCGGCGGGCTCTTGAAATACCAAAGCTCGTCGCCGGGTATCATCTGCTCCAAGGAGGCGGTCCACGTCTACCGCCATCGAACCACGGCCGGGCTGGCAAGGAGCCTTGCGCGCTCTGCTGGGTCAATCTCCATCTGTTGCAGTTCGCGGCGGGCGAGATCCTCCGGCTCCATTCCCTCCACGCGCAGCTGCAGCCATTCAACCGGGATCATGTTCGCCTCTCATCCGCCCAGCGGCTACGGCTTCTGCCGCGCGCGGGGGGGCGCGCAGCGCACGCACGCGTCGGTCAGCGAGCCGTTCATGGTTGGATCGCACAGACGCACCGAGCGGCGCCCGCCGGCCTCGAGCCCGACGAGCGTCCCTGGAGCCGGTTGGACGGCCCTCCCCTATTACGGGTCTCGGAGGTCATCTGCCAATCGCGAGAGCCATGGCGTCGGGAAATGCAATCCGGCCATCTTCTGCCATGGAGGCTCCGCGTCATCAAAGGGTGCGTCCCGGAGCTTGCTGAGGAGCCCTTCGAAGGCTCCGGTCTCGACGAGCTCGCCACAGCGAACATCGTCGACGCAGCAGCGGGTGGCAGGGCCCCAGCAGGGCTCGGGCCATTGGACCGATAGCACGAGGGTCGCATTCCAGGGAATCTGCTCCGGCGGCGTCCCCCAAGTCAGCTTGGTCCCCGCGAAGGGCGACTCCGCCAAGCGCACTTCCAGGGCTCGCGCCCAGCCACGCCAGAAACCGTCGATGTGAGAGCCACCGTGAGCCGTATGGAAGCCGTTCACGACCGCGTAGACCTGAAGCCCGCCGTCACTGGCCCACCAGAGCGCCGCATCGAGACGTTTCGCATCGCCGTCACTCCACTGCAGCGTCCAGGGGTGTTGAAGGTAATGTGATCGGCCCGCGCCGAGCTCCAGCGCGAGTGCGGCACAGTCGCCCGTGAGCGTCGTGATCGCTCCCGCACCGGCCGTCGACTCGACGACCACAGTCACTCCCGGATGCTGTAGCGCGATGGGACGCAGGGCTCCTACCAGCCGAGCATGCTCCAGGCACTGCGGAGCCTTCAGGGGCGCAGGGTCCAGGTGCGGCTCGAAGCTCAGCGCCACCGCCGCAGGGTCCGATTGCTCTTCGAGATCGACCAGGCCGATGGCTGCGAGCAGCTGAGCCGAGTCGAGCGCCGACCGGTCCAGGTGGCAACCTCGCGCCTGCAGGGCGATGCGCGGCCCATCCAACGTCACCCGGACGAAAGCGCCCTTCGAGGAGCCATCGAGCAGGTCTCGGCTGAGATAGCTGAGCACAGAGAGGACGCCTTGCCGATAGTCCGTCGTTCCGAAGTACATCCCCGGTCTTGCACGCAGACTCTCGCGAAGGGCTTCGTCAATCTTGACGTGCATGGGCGCAACTCTACACGCGGTGGGCGTTTCGCGTCATGCCCCCCGCGCCCATAGGCCTGAGGGCGCCGAGCGGGCGTTCGCAGCGCGCGTGGAAGGCTCGGCCCGACGCGTGCCGGCCCAACGTGGTCGCACACAGCCGCGGAGCGCGCTGCCGCGCGAAGCGAAGTTGCGCGCTCCGCCGGCTGCATTGCACAGTTGGGCGGCAACGCTGCCCGATACCGGCCACGCACTGATGTATCCAGCTGGCACTCGCGCGAACGCACCCTCCAGGTGCGGTCCGCCTTAGGGCGTGAGTTGGGCGGAGGCCCATGATAGGGCATCTGCGGTCTCCGCCGCGAGCGTGGAGAACGTCGAGCAGAGCTCATCTGAGCCTCGGCACGCTCATCCGCTCACCGAATCGTCAAAGACCGCAAAATGGTCCTCTTTGCTCCCGGGTTGGAGGTATCGCCAGTGCTCTTGGCGGAACGACGTCGCTGGAAAAACAGCGAGCGTATGGCCGCCGCTGAGCCAGAGCCGGAAGCCGCCGAACTCGTCACCCTCGACGCGCTCGACCACCAGTGGATTGGCAGCGAGCGCCGCCATGAACTCCGCCACGCGCCTGTCGTACCAGTTGGCTCCGGGGTGATCCCACTCGAAATCATCGGGCTCGTGCCCCGGATTCTCCGACGAGTAATACATGTCGTGCGCCGCAGCGATCGCCCCCGTGGGGCCCGCGAGTCGAAAGGCACATTGCAGGTGCAATGCGTGCCTGGCGACCATCCTCGTTCCCCCCGTGCGCTTCGGCACCTCGACCATGTCGCCGAAGCCAAGCCAAGCCATGTCGGCGGCACGCCCCAGGTACCGCAGCGGCAAACCCACGAGGACACGCAGGGCCCGTTCGATTCGCTCCCCGACAGGCTCCGTTTCCACACCGAACCTCCTTCAGTCTCTATCATCCAGACGGCGCGAGCCCCGCTCGCCCAACGTACCGGGATTCAGCCGCGAACACCAGAGGGAGCGCGAAGCGCGACGAGGTGTTGGTCGGCTGAAATCCCATGTTGGGCGGTTCAGGTCGGGCGCTGTGGCCGGGACGACGCGTCGATCAGGCTCTGCGTCTCTTGTGCCTGCCAGTTGTCGTCTCGAGCGAGCTTGCGCAGTAGAACAAGAGCGTTCCGATCTCCGATGCGGGCGAGCGCGAAGACGGCGAGTTGGCCGCGCTCCGTATCGGGCGAGGTCATGTCTGCGCGCATCCCGTCGCGCCAGGCCTGGAAGGATGGATGGTCTGCCCGGGAGCAAGCCACGAGGGCGAAGGCGGCCGCGTCAGAGACGCGAAGCGTGGACCACATATCGAGGACGACTCCCGGGTCAGTCAGTGCGTCGCAAAGCGCGTCGGCGACAGACTCGGCCCAGGGACCGCATAAGGCCTCCGCCGCGCCAAGACGCGCCAGGGGCGCAGGGGCCGAACGCAGAAGTGCCGCAACCGCAGCGAGAGAGGCCGTGTCATGGCACGCGCCGAGGTGCTTGGCTGAATAGGCCCTTGCAACAGCCGTCGCGCGCTCCGAGACAACAATAGCTCTGAGCCATTGGAAGCCACGGGAAGGGTCTCGAAGCGCCTCGGCTGCAACATGCTCGACGATCCATGGAGGTAGCTCCCCACCCGAGACGACGAGCTGCTGCCAAAGGGCTGGGTCAGGGAGCGTAACTGTCATGAGAAAGCCTCCGCGGGGCGATACTGCAACACGCCCATCCGCCTAACGGCACGGCTTCTGCCTCGCGCGGCGGGCGCGCAACGCACGCGCGCGTCGGTCAGCAAGCCGTTGTTGGACGGCATGCTCGGCTGTCAATAACGTAGGCCTGCCACTTGGTCTCCCGGAGCTTGCGATCCGCCTCAGGACGCGAGTTGGGCAGCCTCACCCGCCGATGCCCGATTGCACTACTGTGGGCCTCAAGACCGCTTCCACCAGAGCAAGCTACATCCGTGGGCCTGGTCGCGTCCAGCACTGCCGGCTCGGGCAGGCGTGTGGTTCGGCGCGCATGGGCCCGTGGATTGCGACTTGTCACCGAGCGCGCACATCGTCCCCGGCGTCGCCGCCGACCCACCGGCGACGGCGAGTTCCCGGCCATCGTTCGCCTTCCAGGGAGGATTCGGTATCCAGCACACCGATGGATGCATCAGGGGAGTCGAACGCCGCTACGGGTGTGTCGTCGGGCATGGGCAACACCAAGGGCTCGCGTGGCAGGTCGTTCGGCATCAAAAACTCCGACATCTCCGGCGGGAGCAAGGCCTCCGGTCTCTTCGGCGGGACGGGGAGCGACATGACCGCGGCGAGCACGGCAGCGCCAATCGCGGCCGAAAGCCCGAGTGCTTGTAGGGCCCGGCGCGCGCGAATCCTTGGTTCGCACACCTGGCAGGCCACGCCAGAAGCCGTCAGCGTGGCGCACACGTCACACACCGGCGCGCCACAGTGCCCACAGGTCTCGCTCGCGCGCGCCAGAGGGTGCATGCGGCATGACGGCCCTTCTGTCGGTGCGGTGCGGTAGCTCTCGACAGCCATGGTTGCCTCCAGCGCGGCCCGCAATGACAGCCTCGTCGTTCTCTTGTTCCGTCCGCCCGCCCAACGACCCGCGCTGAGCCGCGTGGTGGGTTGGCGAGCAACGCGAGCCCGCCCACCACGTCGGACTCCATCGCTGAGTTGGGCCGCGCGGTTATACGCGAGAGTGCTCGTCCAGTTGTTCCTGGAAGGTCTCCAAGACACCATCAATGACATGTCCAATGGAGCCACGAGTCATCGGGGGCGCTGTCGCTGCCCCACGGAGCGGTCCCGCAGTGTCGCCATCGCAAGCACCGAATCGCATGTTTGCGGTGAACAGTGAAGTAGATGCAACGGCTCCCCGTCGTCTCCTTGTAAGCTCGTGGGCGCTGCGGGCGCGGCCCCGGCCGCGTGGCTCGTCTTGCTCGCGCTCCTCTGCTCTCGCGGCAGCGCCGTTTTGGATATCCTCCCGGCATGCCCTCGCCCTCTCCCCTCGACGACCTCACACTCGCTCGCTGGGACGCGCTCACCGACGCTGCGCGCGACTCGATCGCGCGCGCGCTCCAGCCCTCGCTCCCGGCCGGCTTCCGCTTCGAGGGCCTCGAGCGTCACGCGTGCGGCGACGTCGCGCACACGGTCGCGTTCTTCACGGGAGGCGGCTCGCGCTTCGCGCTCATCCCGGGCGGCGAGGTCGCGCTCGGCTGGGACCGCGCGCAGAGGCCGCGCTTCACCAAGGAGCAGCTCGAGAGCTGGAACGAGACGGAAGAGGAATACGGCATCTCGCTCGATGCCTTCCTCGACGCGAGCCTCACGCCCGCGCGGATCGCCGTGCTCGCGCCCTTCCTGATCGACACGCATCCGAACATCCTGGGCCGCACGCCCATCGACGCGCCCGATCTCGTCGCCGAGGGCGGCAATCGGCTCGTGTTCTCCGGCGGCTCGGTGACGAGGGTGAGCGACGATGGCGGCGGCCCGCGGGCCTACCGCGAGGAGTGGCTGACGCGCGCCGAAGCGCGTGCCGAGATGGAAGCGCAGGGCTTCATGCTGCCGGCGCAGGACGAGTGGGAGCACGCCTGCCGCGCCGGCTCCACCACACTGTTCCGCTGGGGAGACGCGTGTCCCGCGGACGGCTACCCAATCGACGAGTCAGCCTTCGACCTGCACCTCCGCCCGAACGCATTCGGCCTCTCGATCGCGCAGAACCCCTACGAATGGGAGATCTGCGAGGAGGAGGGCGTGATCCGCGGCGGGGACGGCGGGAGCATGATCTGTGGCGGCGGAGGGTTCCTTGCCGGGTGGCTGCCGCTGGCGTGCGCATTCCTCGACAGCAATGCGTCATCGTGGGACGGCCGGAAGATCCCTTCGCCGCGGACCCGAAGGGTGCTGCGGCTGGCGTGAGGCCGGCATGAGCCCAGAGAGCGTGAATCGCCCGCCCAACGACTGGGGCCTCACCCGCGGGGAGCAGTGCCGAGCGGAGCGAGGCGCGCCTCCTGGGGTGTCCGCGAAACCGGGGGAGGTTCAATGGGCGACCTCAAGCCGGGCAAAGGGTGCCGCGCGAAGTGATGCACCGGCACGTACGCGGAGATCGCGAGCGTGCGCCCCATCGGAGAGCCCGGCGCGCCGTGTGAGCGGCGGCTCGTTCTCGCCGTCGGCGCTCTCGACCGGCAAGTGAGCCTCGGGCGCTCGGCTACTCGCCGTTGCTCTGCGTGGAGAAGACGTGCGAGCGCCTCACGCTGCTCCCGAGCTGAAGCTGGCCATACTGGAGGCGAAAGTCGTAGCTGACGGCGAGGCTGTAGGTTTTGCCGGCTTCGAGCGTGGCACCGGCCGGCGTGCCGACGGTGCCGAGCGTCGCTTCGGTGCGCGTCGCGCCGAGCTCCCAGAAGGACCAACGTGGCCCGCGCTCCACCGTGGGCGTGGTGATGCTGGCCGCGAGCACGATCGCGCCCGAGGCGTCCTCGCCGATCCCGCTCGGAGCGCGAAAGCGGAGGGTCGGCTGGCTCGACACGACGGCGCCGCGCGCGGGCGCGAGGATCTCGGGCAGCGCGTCGAAGCGGAAGGTCGGCACGAGCACGTCGGCCGAGCCGGATCGACCATCGACGTAGGCCCACCGGATCCGGTACGCGCCGCTCTCCAGCGGAAACGAGGCGGTCGCGGAGTGGAGGTAGAAATACGGCTTGCCGGCCTCGAACCCGGTCTCGAAGTGGCCGAGCGCGTCGACCTTGGAGGCGAGCGTGCGCTCGCCTTGGACACGGACGATCTCGAGGCTCTCCACCTCGACGCCGGGCTCGAGGCCGCCATTCAGGATCGCGAGGTAGGAGGGCGTGCCGTCGTTCTCGGCGCGCTGGAACACGAGGCGCATCCACGTCATGCCGGCGGGGATCTCGAAGCCCGTGTCGAGGCGGCCCTGGCCCTCGGCGAACGCGGTGTCGGCGAGCGCGACGGCGTTCGCGCGCGCCGTGTCGTCGGCGTCGGCGTCTTCGAGGACGTTCAAGAGATCGCGCGTCATGGCGCGCGCGGCCCCCGCGGCGTAGGCGTGGTGGGCGCGCTCGAGGCCGCTCCGGGCGTGGTCGGGCGATCGTGTGAAATCGGCGGCGGCGACGGCCGCGTCGTCCTCGCGGCGATCGCAGGCTGAGAGGGAGAGCGAGCCGAGGAGCAGAATCGAGAGCGCGATCTTCATGTCGTGGTCCTTCCCGTGTCGGCGGCGGCCGCCGCATCGATGGGACGAACGATGCGCTGTTCGACGGGTCGGTGTGTCATGGGCCCGTCAACTCTTCTTCAATTCGCCGCCAACGTCGGCCACGAAGCGGTAGCCCACGCCGCGCACGGTCGCGAAATGCTCCGCGGCGCTCTTCTGGCGGAGCGAGAAGACATGCGTGTCCACCGTCCGCGTGGTCGGGTACGCGTCGTAGCCCCAGACCTGGTTCAAGAGCTCCTCGCGCGAGAAGACGCGGCCCTCCTCGCGCACGAAGAGGCTCAGGAGATCGAACTCGAGCTTCGTCAAGACGAGCGGGACGCCGCGGTACGACGCCGCGCGGCCCGAGAGATCGATCGCGAACGGGCCGGCGACGCGGGGGACGCGCGCTGGCCGCTGCGCGCCGCCAGTGCCGAGATCCGCGCGCCGGAGGCGGAGCTGCACGTGCAGGCGCGCGAGGAGCTCGCGTGGCTCGAAGGGCTTCGTGATGTAGTCGGCGGCGCCCGACTCCAGGCCGACCACGCGGTCGGCGAGCTCGGTGCGCGCCGTGAGGAAGACGATCGGGCTGTGCGCGGCGCGCGCGGCGATCTCGCGGACCAGATCCATCCCTTCGCCGTCCGGCAGCATCCAGTCGAGGAGGATCACGGCGAACGCGGTCACCCCGAGCGCGCGGCGCGCGGCGGCCAGGGTCGTCACGTGCTCCACCTCGAAGCCCCGCGGCTCCAGGTACTCGACGACGCCGCGGGCGACGGACGTATCGTCCTCGACGAGCAGGATCCGCGACCGCTGCGGGCTCGCGCTCATTCGGGGCCTCGGGGGACGTCGAACGTGAAGCGCGTCGGGTTCTTGGCGACCTCGAGGCGGCCGCCCATGGAGGCGACCGCGTGGTGGGCGAGATAGAGACCGAGGCCGAGGCCGCGGGCGCTCACGAACGCGGCGCCGAGTGAGCGGATGGCGTCGTCGGCGATCTCGCCGGCGTCCGAGACCTCGAAGCGGAGCGCGCGCGCGTCGATCACCGCGCGCACGTGGTACGGCGCCTTGCCGTGGTGGACGGCGTTGCGGATGAGGTTCCGCAGCACGAGCGCCGACGGGCCGATGGGGAGCAAGGCGGGCGCGTCCGGCGCGTCGATCGCGACGGGGACCTCCGTCGCCTCGGACGCGACGGCCTCGATGAAGGCGCGCAGCGACGCCACCGGGCGCGGGGGCTCTCCGCGCGCGGCGCCTGCGCGGAGGTAGACGGCGCTCGCTTCGACGATGCGTTGCAGACGCGCGACGTCGCGCGCCATCCCGAGGAAACCGTCCTGCGCTGCGGCGGGCAGCGCGTCGAAGCCATCGCGCAGCCGCTCGATTTCGAGCTTCAGCGCGGTGATGGGGGTGCGCAGCTCGTGCGAGAGCCAGCGCAGCACGAAGACCCGCTCCTCCGCCATCCTGCGGCCGATGCGGACGCGCCAGAGCACGAGCGCCGCGAGCCCAGCGAGGAGCGCGAGCGCGGCTGCCGCGACGGCGCGACGGGCGAGCGAGGAGGCGCGCCGCTCGGCGAGATCGACCCAGCAACGCCCGAACACGCGCGCGTCGCACCCTTCGCCGGCGGCGAGACCGAGGCGCGGATTCGCCGCCAGAAGCGCGGCGACGCTGACCGACGCGTACGCGCCGCCGTCGCGGACGAGGATGGCACCGGCGGCGTTGGCGAAGGGCTCACCGGCGTGCAGGCGGACGAGCGCGGCGCGATCGAGGCGGGGCCAGCGCGCCGGATCGACGTCGGCGCGCTCGAGCACGTGGTAGAGGTCGACGGCCTTGGCCTCCGCGCACTCGGGCGCGGCGCAGTCGCGCGCGTGCCACGCGTACGATCGGCCGTCGGGATGGAGGAAGGGGGCCTCAGAGAAGAAGCGCGGGGGCAGCGCGCCCTGCCCACAGCGATGACGCGCCCAGGTGAAGGCCTTGCGCAGCGACGGGTGAACGCGATCGGGAGGCGCGCCGCACCGCGCCGCGTAGGCGTCGAGCGCGGCGAGGTCCGGCCGCGGGAAGAGGTGAAACCGTGGGAGCGCAGCCTCGGGCAGCCAGCGCTCGTCGTCGCGCGGGCCGACCTCGATCCGCAGCGCCGACCGCTGCGCCGCGCGCTGGACGTCGCGCGCGACGACCGCGGGGAAGCCCTCTCCGCCCGCGTCGCCGCAGCCGGTGAGCGCGAGCGCGAGCAGGACCGCTCGTCGAGGTCCGACACGCATGGCGATGGAGTAGCGCCGTCACCCGCCGGGATTGTCAAGCGCGTGTCAATTCGCGCCCGGCCCCGTCGCGCCCCACGCGTCTCGCGGGCCGGACGCCGAATCCGATCCCACGGTGGTCAGTCCTTCGGAGCACGCCCGCGAGCACGAGGATCACGGCGCGCCCGAACGGCGGCCCGAGGTCGCTCACGCCGTATCTCCTATTCATCTTCGACCTCGCGGCCAGCGGCGAGCGCCGGGTGAAGCGTATGTGTTTCCCAGAAAAACGGCCCTCCCGGGGCTGACATCCGAACGCGTACTCGTGCACGCGGGGCAGCTCGCTTCATGAACTCGGCATCGCGGGGCGCGATCGCGTCGTGGATGCGGCGCCGGGACTCCGCGCCGCAGTGGTCCAAAACAACCTGGAGCCAATACCGGCACCCGATGTCGTGATCGTACTCGGCATGGTCCCAATCTTGCCAGTCCGTCTCCACGAAGGTCTCCCAGGCGGCGACGTAGTCAGCGACGTGCGCGCCGCTGAAGTCGTCCGCTGCCTGCGGACCTCTCCATGCGGCGACCGCCTGCCGGATCGCTTCGAGGTCGGCCAGGGTGATGCCGAGGTCAGCGGGAGGGACCATGCGTCTGCTCAACGTGGTCGCCATCAGCCGCGGACCGCGCTGCCGCGCGAAGCGCGGTTGCGCGAACCGCCGGCTGCATTGCGCAGTTGGGCGGCAACGCTACCGGATGCCGGCCATACACTGATGTACCCCGCCGGAGTTCACGTGAGCGCACCTTCCGGGTGCGGGCCGCCTCAGGGTGTCGGATGGGCTGCGCCGGTCCGCGGAGGAGGGGATTGAAGCATGGGCACTGCAGAGCGCGGCGCTCGATGTGAACAGGACTCATTTTGAGCTCCGACTGACGAGCGCGGCCAGCTTGCGCACGGTGAGTTGCTTGCCGAGCTCCCCCTTGCGGGTGCCTCCGGCGGCTCTGATCAAATCGTCGTCCGATATCTGGATGTGAAACGCCTCCTCGATCGCGAGAACAATCTCGACGACATCGAGATCATCTGCGGGGTTGGGTAGTGCGGAAAGCACGGTATCGTCCGGAATCCGCTCACCCGAGAGGCGCAGAATCTCCCCGACGATGTTCCGCACGCGAGCTACGACCATGGCATCTTGGTCCGGGGGCGAAGAAGATGCCTTTGCGGGCGCGTACGCATCCTTATTGGCTGTGAGCGCGCTTGCCGCCGGTGACGTGGCGCGGGTCGGTTGTTTGTCCGTGTTCGGCGTGCAGGCCTGTAGGACCGCTGTGGCAACGAGAACGAGGAGCAGCCTCGCGCGATTCTCACCCGAAGTCATAAACACACTGAGCAGGATCGCTCTCGCGGAACGCCTGCAGAACACCATCGATGCGGCTGACCATGAAGTTCCGTTCCGATGCGGAAGACGCCCAGGCCCGCAGCGTCTCCAGCTCGGCTGCTATCCGCGGGACGTCCTCGCGCGCGACCTCGGTGAACGTGCCGTCGTGGAAGTGCGAGATGAGCTCGAGGCCGAGGAGATCGCAGGCCGGCAACCACCAGGTGCGAAAGACGTCACTCGTGGCAATGAGGACCACGTCGTACCGCGCATTGTCGAGGTGTAGTATCCCCATGGAGACCGTCATCTTCCATCCCCGCCCGCCCAACGTACGGCTGGGCTTGGGCTGCGGGGCGCCGGGCCGCGCAAAGCGCGGCCCAGGTGCACCGCCAGCACCAAGCCATTGTTCGGCGGCACCTCGTCGAGCATCCCTCGCGCCGCTCGCACGAGCGGGCTTCCTGGAGGCGGTGCTGAAGAACACGCCGACGATGCCCCTCGCGCGGGAACGGCGCGGATGAGCGTGCTCATCCCCCCGCCACCAGCCGGATCACCGGCAGCTCCGGTCTGCAGGTGAATCGCGCCTGGAGCACGCTCGTCCCGAGTCCGCGGCTCACGTACGCCTGCCCCTTCGCCGTCGCGTACATCCCCGCGCGGAAGCGCCCCGAGCCGGGCGGGACCCACACCGTGGCTCCGAACGCACGCACCTGCCCTCCGTGGGTGTGGCCAGCGAGCGCCAGGTCGAACCCCGGCGAGCCCTCGGGGAGCGCATCGAGAATGCCTGGCGCGTGCGTCAGAAATAGGCGTGCCGCCGCAGACGGCACGCGGTGGAACGCCGTCGCCGCGTCGGCGAAGCCGGAGCAGAAGTCGTCGGTCGCGATCACCGCCAGGCCGGCGTCCAGGCGGATAGCCTCGTCGCCGAGCAGCCGGACCCCTGCACGCTCGTACGCGGCGTGCAGCGCCGCATGCCGGACGTGGCCCCAGTGCTCCCAATTGCCGACGGTGGCGAGGATGGTCCGCCCGCCCACGGCGAGTTCGTGGCAGAACTCCGTGAGCGCGCCGAGCGCGGCCTCGTCCTCGACCGCGTCGCCGGTGATGGCCACGAGGTCGGGCGCCGCCGCGCGCACCGCGGCGAGGACGCGATCGTGCAGCCGGTCCAGCGAGGAGAGATGTAGGTCGGAGAGCTGAGCGATGCGGTAGCCGTGCATCCCCCGGGGCAGCCCCCGCACGGCCACCTCATGCTCGGTCACCTCGAGCCACGCTGGCTCCACGCCGATGGCATACGCACCGGCGAGGCCCACCCCGCAGCACCCGAAGAGCCGCAGGGCCTGACGGCGATCGAGGCGGGGGGTGCGCATGGGCGGCGGAATTGTCGCACGGCGGTGCGGATTCCTGAACTCTTACCGCTCGAAGATATCTTCACGGTTCCAGATGGACGCTTGGCCCACCCGGCACGACGCCCGCCCGCCGAACGATTTGGCGGTGAGCCGCGGTCGGCCTTGTTCGGCCGCCTCACCTCAGCCCCCGGGGACACTGCCAGTGCAAGAGGGAAGTCGCCGAAGGAGGCTGATCGATGGCAACAGTCACCTTCGGTTCCTGTTGCCCTGCTGCCACGTCCTCACCTTTTGCAGCGTGAAGCTCACCGCTCAGTGCGCCGCCTGCACACCCATCGTCCACAAGATCCACTGGGCCGAGAGTTCGCCGAGTACGCCTCCGTCGGGAGGGAGGCGGTCCATGATCTCGTTCCAAGGCATCACGAAGCCGATGACGCGCACTTCGGGTTCGCGCGTAACCAGCAACGGGTGGTACCCGCTTCCACGGCGGTCGGGAACGCGCTTCCAAGGAACGTCGAGGATGACCAGCTCGAAACGTCCTTTCGTGTGGCGCTCAACGATCTTGAAGAAGTGATCTCCAGGCGGCGCTCTCAAGTCGCCGAGGAGGCGCGTGGGCACTTCAAGCTGCTCCGGCGAGAGGCTGTCTCCACCGTAGACGGCCGCCTCGAGGTCCGTCATCTCCCCGCGAGCGAGAACCTCGAGCAATTCGTCGACTGTCTTCATAGCTTTCTCTGTCGGCCCAACGACTGGGGCTGTGCCGCGGAGCGTGCACCGCCAGTACCAGCCGCGGGTTAGCCAGGTCCTTCACGTAGCAGACCTCAGCTTCAAGTGGAGTTCGTGAATCAGCGCGTAACTGGGAATTCGAGCGGGCTTCGACACCTGGTCGAATGCCAGGCGCATCTGTGCGGCGCAACGCCGGGCCTCCATGGTACCGATGCCGGTGCCGAGTCCCGGCACCAGAATGGACCGGATAGGTGAAGCATCGGCATTGGCGTTATGGTGGCGCACGGCGAGCAGGACGGCCCGAAAGGCAAGGTAGGCGTTCACCGTATGCGCCACGCTTTCCGGGACACGCATGGTCGGCGCGACGATCAGGTGCGGCCACCGTAGATGGCCGGTGGGGACGACCTCGGCTGCCCCCACCGGAAGCTCGCCATGATGGCGCTCGAGGATGACTCGCTGGACATCGCCCTGAATGTTGGATCCCACGGCGCTCCGAATTGCGAGATCCAGACCGCCGTCCATGATTCCGAAGCTGTTTGCGGGGCTCACCATGGCGTCGGCATCGTGCGAGAAGAAGTCGCCCTCGAAGACTTCAACGTTCGCGAACTGACTGAACGCCTGCGACCAAGCGCTACACAGGGGCCGCCACCTGTCGACGAGTAGGATCTTGTCAGGCATCTGGGTCATGATGTGCCCGTCGTGTGTAGCAAGACCTGGCTAACGCCCGCAGCACCAGCCGCTCGTTAGCCAGCATCGAACGCACTATCGCCTTCAAGCCCGCGGACGAACACCTCAAAAGTAGGCGCAACGAAGGTAATCTTATAGTCGCATTCCTGGTCGACGTGAACCACGCTGGGCTCCCCCTCCGGCCCGCACGCCCGATAGTCGAGACATAGCATGTCGTGCCCCGCGGACGGGCAATCCGCGAAGTACACGCCGATGTCGGGATAGCCCCACTCCTGGATCCAGAAGCGGCTTCCCACCTCACCGAGAAGCGAGCACCGCTTTGAGCTGCCGATGGCGAAGATGCCCGTGATCGCCATATGGTCCGGCGCCCATGAAGTGCGCTCGGCCGTCCTATGGTTCGTGCGCTTCGGGATGCCGCCATTCTGAAATTGCGCCAGTGCGACGTAGGATGCCGGCAGCTTGTACCTGAGGGCGTGCTCCACGGAGGCGACCGTTGCTGCATCGGGAGGCCCCTCAACGTACTCCTCCCGGGCGTAGTCCGAATCCTCCCAGAACGCGGCGATGTCGAAGTTCTCGAACACGTCTCATCCCTACTCCCAGCCTGGTCCCCAAGTGACGCTGCGCCGTCGTCCGGCGAACGTGGGCTTCAGCCGCGGGGCACGGCGGCGAGCGCAGCGAGCCTCCATGCGCCGTCGTGCTGCTAGCCCTTGTTCGGCAGCATCTTCAGCTCTGGTCGCCGCGACGCGACCAGCTGCTGTCAGCCGCACCGAAGGTGTCGAACCCGACGTAGCCACGCCCCGGTGAGGCGTCGCGCCTGTCGATGATCGCCCGGACCTCGCCCAGTTGTCGCGTGTAGAACACGACCTCGGCGAGCGCTTCCGGCGCAGGCTTCCCGCCCAGCGCGTCGAGCTTCTCGAGGAGCCTATGTTGCAGGGGCGGCAGGGTGAGCTGGGCCTCGAACGCGAGGGTGCCCGGAGGGAACGTCGGAGCCTTGGGCGCGCGCAGCCGAAGGGCCACGACGAGCCCCGCGAGTCCAAGGGGGATCCCGCACGCACCACCGATGAGCGCATAGCTCGTATCGATCAGGAAGAGCAGGACCACGAGGAGCAGCAGGGGGAAACCGATCAGCGCGAAGAACAGCCAGCCGATGCCGAGCCCCATGTCCGCGTTCTTGTCGCTCGCCTGGAGGGCGGCCGTGGCCGCGTGGACGACCGCGGATGCATCGAGCGCCGGACGCGCGGCCACGTGCTCGACCAAGTTGACCAGCGCCAGAAGCTGATCGACCGAGCCGTTGAGGAAGCGCTTCCGCACCTTCCCGAAGGGATCGACGATGTGCAGCCCGTTGCACTTGATCTCCACGACGGGACCAGGCTGCGCGAACGACCACTTTCCGCCGTGCCGACGGATGATCGCCTCGCCGAGGTAGGCGCCGAGATCGTGGGTGAGCGCGGCGTCCTGATGCTCCCACGCAGCCCGAAACTCAGGACTGTCGACCCACGCATCCGCCTGCAGGATGCTCGCGTTGTCGTAGCCGGCAAGCCCGAGCCGACTCACCAGTCGAGCGGCGGCATCCCGGAGCGTGTGAACGTCAGTGGCGGAGATCGACGGTTGATTGGTCATGACTGGGTTCGGTCGGGCAGTCTCTGCGCGTGGAAAGGTACTGCGATTGCGAGATGAGCAGCAACGATCTCGCTGATGCCCGAGCGGAGGCGACTCTTCGCATTCAAATCCGAAGCGTAACTGTCTTCGGGGTGGCCAACGTCGTCGTTGCGACACCTCGTGACCGTGCGGATTCGTCGATGGCGGCTGCCCCCTGAGCGCCTCGTCGCCACGCGCGACAAGAACGCGACACCGAGCTTGGTCGGGACCGGGCTGACATGGGAGATGCCTTCTCTCCGCCGAACGATCGGCGATGAGCCGCGTGGTGAGCTGGCGAGCGAAGAGAGCCTGCCCACCACGTTGGCCTCCATCGCTGAGTTGGGCGGCGGCACGAGGCGTTATCGGTCGTTCCCGACGTCGCAAAGCTACGACGCCGATCCAGCCAAGAGACGATGGGACTCGCCAATTGCATGCCTCCTGCAGGTCACGACGACTGCCTCGTCTGCCCAATGCAGCTGCCGGCGAGGTGTTCGGCTACGCGTCGAACGAGTGGACTCTCGTCAACACGGGCGTCCGCGCTCATCTTCGACTCCGTGGATTCGGCGAGCATGAGTAGCGCCCAAGCCCTGATTGCCGCCCGGGCATCCCGTGCGACGGACCGCACCTTGGGGATGAGGACGCCCGCGAGGGGATGTTTACCGAGGACGAGCGCGGCGCCGATCCGCGCTCGACCGTCTTCCCGTTCGTCGGCAAAGATTTCGGCGAGCAACTGGCCCGCACGGGATCCGGGCGCTCGGTGCCATCGTCCCAGGGCCTCGATCATCGATTCGCGGTGCCAGGGCCATTGATTCTTGTCGCGAAGCCGACCCATCAACGGTTCGAGATCGTCGTCGTTCGCCGAGTCGAGATCGCGTAGGAACTGCTCGAGCGGGGAGAGAAAGTCCTCCAGCGGGGGTCGCGGCTCTGTCGGAATGCCGACGAAGTCCGCGCGGACTGCGTCCGGCAACTCGTCGATGGCGTGCCGCGCCGTGCTCGTGCCGGCGAGGGGCCCGTCGGTCGCGGCCTCCCGGAGCCATGCGCCGAGGCGCCTCATCCGGTCGACGTCCGCGGGGGACTGGGCCGCGTGGATCGTCAGCAGCGTCGTGGCGAGAAGCGGCTTCACCTCGTCGTCGACGGTGGCGAACAGCAGCTCGAGGGGCGGTATCGCCGGAGCAGCGCTTGGCGCAAGGGCGCGAAGCGCTGCGGCGACCGAACGGATGCCGTTCGGCTCCAGCGAGAGGATCTCGAGGAGCCTCGACACGGCGTCGGCGCGACGCGACGACAACCACCGAAGCACTTGCATGGCCCGCGTCCTCTCGTAGGCGTTGGGCGACCACAAAGCGTCGACGATCGCCGAGTCCCAGCGCTCTTGCCCGTGGAGTCGTTCGATGATCAGCGACTCGAACGAGTACGGCGCCCGCGCGCGGGCATGGTCGATCAAGGCCTCGAGCTCCGTGTCCGATGCGCCGGCCAAGAGCTGCACGACGACGGCCCGCATTCTCTTGTCGAACCCGGAACGCCGGCGCGGATGGTTCGCCCAGACGACGCCCGTCATCGCTTCGAGGAGCTCGAAGGCCTGCTCTCGCGGCTCCCATTCCAGCGCTTCGAGGCGCGGTCGGCCCACGGCAGCGCGTCAGCAGGAGCCAGTTTCGACGCCGCGATCGCTGCGAGCGCCGCCGCCCTCACGCCCGTGCGCGGATCGAACGCAGCCTCCAGCATCGTGCTGGCCGCAAAGGCCGCGCGAGCCCCCAGCGCCTCCAGGCCGACGAGGATCTCGCGCGCGTCCAGCTCCTCGCGATAGCCTGGCGAGGTCGCGGCGTGGTGCTCGACAAGGCAAACGAGCGAAGCCTCGAACGCAGGATCCCACCGCGTCTCGCGCCGCTCATTGAGATACGCGAGATAGTCGAACAACCCAATGCGACGCTCGACCTCGAAGGAGGCTAGGGCATCCCAAAACGGTCCTCGCCACGCTGCGGGCAGCGCCATATCGACTTCGCCGACCTCGCTCACGCCGACCGACGCGATCAGCTCGCGGACGGGCAGCGACGAGTGTCTGAACGAATCGGGGGCGCCGCGGACGAGCTCGCGCCAATCCAGCCTCCGGCGTGGGCGCTGTGGAAACGACGTCCCGAGGACGAAGCTGGCGCCGCAGGAAGGGCATGGTGAGGACTGCGCCCCACAGTGATCGCAGACGATGGCGCCGCATCCCGGGCACCCCCAGAACGCACTGAGGTTAATCTCCTGACAGAGGGGGCAGCACCAGATCGTCACGTCTTCAGCCTAGCGCGCACCGACGCGGCGAGGAGGGGCTTCGGCGGCGAGTCCCGTCCCCTCCGCGGCACTCCGCCGCCCAACGACTTGGGGCTGAGCTGCGGGGCACGGTGGCGAGCGAAGCAAGCCTCCGTGCGCCGTCGTGCTCCAGCCCCTTGTTAGGCCGCTGGGACCCGAGCGACGGGTGCAACTTCGACAACTATGCTCGGTAGGGTGTAGGCGAGCAGTCAACGGAAACGTTCGGGAATCCAAACCTCCGCAGCAGGGTTCTCGTGCTTGCGACGTTGAGCTCCTTGTGCGGAGTCGGGCCGACGATGATTTGGGCGATCGGCGGCTTGAATTGGTTGCTGGTGAGGTCCTGCATCGTGAAATAGGGAATGAGCATGCCCCGTGCTGCCCTAAAGCGCGGATAGACAGGAATTCCCGGCCGCGGAGTGAAGATCAGTCGGCACTCGTCCTCCTCCTTAAAGTCGCCATTCTTGAACGTCGGAACGAAGAACGCGATGGCGTCCGCCGCGTAACGCGCCTGGTCTTCGGGAACCCCGGGCTGCGCGAATCCGAAGTTGAGGGCGCTTCGGATGATGTCGCGCTGGACCCTGGCGTCGTAGAATACCTTCCAAAGGCGCATGAGGCCGAAAGACGGAGAGTCTGGGCCGGTGTACCGTGCAAATTCGTGTGGAGCGAATTCGATACTGACACCACAGCCGTTCCCGCCATACCCCCGCCACTGGCTGAGCAGATTGCCGGACAGGCAGAAGCAGCAAATGTAGACCCCTTCGGGAGAGGGAGTCTCAAGCAGCTCGCGAATCATGCTCAGGTAAGTTTCACGCGGCCCGCCGACCTCGGCGATGCGTCGTTCTTCCTCGATGACGTCGCGCGCCACGCGGTAGCCGTGCGTCATCTCCTCGCCATCGTTCGAATATCGTGAATTCGTCAGCCAGATGTCGTTATCCTTCACGATGCCCTGAAGGCCCCCCAGGTCAGTATAGTGGTAGAGCCCTTGACCCGGAGGCACTCCATAGATCATGTCCTCCGTATACGACCGAACGTGCTCCAGAAACCGCTGGAGGATTCGCATGTCGATGTCGAGTCGCTCGCGCGGGAGTAACCCCATGGCATCCACCTTTCCTTCTTCGTGTGAATATCATCAAGCAAAGCCGGCGGCCTCAGCGGTCGTCGGCCCAACAGCGATTTAGCTGCACCCACCTACTCCACGAAACCCTTATCACCGATCTCTCGAACCCAGCCCCGCCCTCCATACACCGACCCATCCATCCCCCGCCCCAGACCACCTATCCCGGCCCAGATCCGCACGATGCTCTCCGACCCCCGGCCATTTCGCAAGCCCCAACCCTCTCCCAAATCTTATGGACGGTCCATCTCGCCACGCCGCCTCCATTCACGCCCCCTCCCCACCTATCGCACCGCTTACCCAGCGCCCCGCCGCCGCCCTCCCCGCCACATATCCCACCTCCGCTCCCCATCCTCCCATCCCCCTCTCGCTCCTCTCCCATCTTCCCGCTTGCCACCCCGCCCCACTGCACGCGACGCTCAACACCCATATCCGACTCCTACATCGATAAATTCGAAACCCTCCTCTACGACCGCTTCGCCGCCTCCCAAATCCTCTTACTCATCCTCGGCATGGACACCGACCTCGACCCCGCCGTCAAGGTCGTGTCGGCCCGTATCACCGCCACCTCCGACGCCATGGAAGCAGCCTTGAAGAAGGCTGGTGAGATCGAGCTCATCACCTATGCTGCCGCCGGCTCCACCCCCACCGATCCAGTCGCCGAAGCGCGCCGCGTGCTGCGCCAGGCCATCTCTTGTGCCGAGTCGCGGGACGACGGTGCGGCCATCGTGGCAGACATGTTGAACGACGAGAGCATGGGCACCGTCCTCAAGCGGCGTCCCGTGAAGCTCACCGATGCCATCAAAGGCATCGAGAAGCACAAGGCCTCTCTCAAGGAAGGTGCCGATTGGACGGCCAAGCTCACCGCCGCCAGGGATGCGCTCGAGAAGCTCAATCAGAACGTCCGCAAAGCACGCTCCGATCGCCGGAGCATGCCCCCCGAGCTCGCGGCCGCCCGCGAGGCGTGGCTCGTGACGTACAACAGCGCGAAGGACATCGTCTCCGGCGTCCTGCGACAGCGGGGCAGGCTCTCGATGCTGTCCGAGATCTTCGACGACCTCGCCGAGGTCCACCGCATCGCCGGCGTGACCGACGAGACGCCGGCTCCCGCGCTCCCGAGCAGCCCAAGTAGCCCAAGTAACCGCCCCGAGCAGCCTCGCCCAATGGATCGGGGCGCTCCCCGAAGACGCTTCGCCCGGCTCGCCCGCCAACGTCATCGCGGTGTGCTGCGGGCCGCCGAACCTCGCTTTGGTCGGCACCAGCGCGCAGTTGAGCAGTGCACAAGCCCAGACGCTCGAGGCGATCATCGCGATCACCCTTCCCACGCGTCCATCGGCACTGGCGCTCGCACCCAACGGCCTTCCGCCGTCACCACGCCGGGCAATCGGGTACATCGCACGTGAGCGTGTGTCGACGTGCTCGGCGAGGTGAGGGGTGCCCCGCTACGTCACCACGCCGAGCCGATCACATCTCGCGTGCAACGCGCCCAATGGCGATCTTCATCCGATCGCGCTGGCAGGTCAGCGTCATGCCGTCGAGCGAGTGCCGGCACGGTGATCTTCACGCGCCCGGACACCTCTCCCGGGCGCGCTGTGACCGTTTTGAGCCACTCGAGCTGTCGGTGATCTAGATGCAACTGCATTCAGCATCGCCCATCCGGACGAGGCGAAACAGTACGAGGAGCCCATACGTGCGCAGATCCGAAAACATGTCTATCCGACGCGGTCCTACTGGTCGGGTTCGGCGTGAGTCGAACCGCAGCCCCTCCGAGCGCCGTTCCCTTCCCACGAAGGACGGGAACGGGACGCCGGGGCCGATCTCGGTGCGAGTTGCGCGAACGTGGTTCGAGTTGTGCGAACGTTGCGCAACGCCGGCGCGCCCCGCAGCCCGCGCTCCCGCGAGACGAGCGTCGCGAACCGCGTGGCCCGACCGTTGCCAAACGCGGTCCGGCAGCTCTCTTACCAGCTTACCGGAGGTCACCCTCGTGCGAGACCGATCCGTCGTCGGGGACCGCGTCGTCGTGTTCCTCGGCCCGTCCCTCGACAAGAACACCGCGCGCGAGATCCTCGACGCGGACTATCGACCGCCGGCCCGCAAGGGCGATTTCTATCGACTGCTCGGCTCGGACGTCGAGACCGCGGTGCTGATCGACGGCGTCTTTCACGGTGAGCCCGCGGTATGGCAGCGCGAGATCCTCGCCGCCATCGACGAGGGGATCACCGTCTTCGGCGCGTCGAGCATGGGCGCGCTCCGCGCGGCCGAGCTCCACACCCTCGGCATGATCGGGCACGGCACCGCCTTCGCTTGGTACCGGGACGGCGTGATCGACGGCGACGACGAGGTCGCGCTGCGCCACGCCTCGGAGGAGTTCGGCTATCGCGCGCTCTCCGAGCCGCTCGTGAACATACGTCGCACGTTGCAGAAGGCGGCCCTCGACGGTTGCTTGACGAGGGATGAGGCCGACGCGCTCGTCGCCTACGCGAAGGAGATCCACTACCCCGAGCGATCCTACGCCCGGCTGCTCGCGGCCGCAGAGAGCTGCGGGATCCAGCGGGCCACGGTCGCGGCGCTCCAGCGCTACATCGCGAGCCACCGCGTCGACGTGAAGCGGCAGGATGCGATCGGCGTGCTCGAGCGCTGCGCGAGCGCCCCGCGAACGATCGGGCGCACGCCCGTCGCGTACGACAAGGCGTTGGCGTTCGTGTCGGCGCGCCTCGCGTACCGCAGCTTCCCGACGGCACGAGGGGCCGTCTCGGGCGACGAGCTGCTCCGCATCCTGTCGAGCCGCCCCGAGCGCTGGGCCGGGTTGCGGGAGGAGATCGTCACGCGCTGGTTCCTCCTCCACTGGGCGCGCGCGCGCGGGATCGCCTGCCCGGCCGAGGTCGTCGCGCGGTTCGTCGGCCGCTGGGAGAACGAGCACGGCGTCACCGACCGGCGCGCCTTCCTGCGGGCCAACGGCCTGACCGAGAGCGAGCTCCAGGCGCTGCTCGAGGAGCGCGCGCTCGCCGATTGGCTCGTGGCCTCCGGGCCGGCAGCGTTCGGTCTCGACGGCGCCGCAGGCGCGGAGAGCTTCGTCGCCGCGTGGGCGCACGAGCACGGCGTCGCGCACGCGGGAGACGGAGAGCGCGCGATCGCCGCGCGCGTCGTGGCTGCGGAGCCGCGCGCCTTCGGCTACCCGTTGGCGCCCGAGATCGCGGCGCTGCAGGAGATCCAGTGCACGGGACGGGTGGCGGAGCTCGGTCTCCAGGAGGTCGCGTGATGGATGGCGCACTCACGAAGGGCTACGCGCGCGGCACGCACCGGCTGATCCCGCCGGAGCAGACACTCGCGAAGATCACACCACAGCTCGCTGCGTTCGGCGTGACCCGTTGCGCGGACATCACCGGGCTCGACTGCATCGGCATCCCCGTCTACGCCAGCATTCGGCCGCGGGGGCGCGTGCTCCAGGTCTCGAACGGCAAGGGGCTCCGGCACGTCGACGCCAAGGTCTCGGCGCTGATGGAGGCCATCGAGCTCTTCCACGCCGAGAACGCGATCTTCCCACTCCGCCGCGCCTCCGTGGCGGATCTCCGCCGCGAGGGCGCCCGCCACGCCGAGCCCTCGTCGCTGCTCGGGTTCCGCGAGGGCGCCCGCACCTCGGAGACCGAGGTCTTCGAGTGGGCCATGGCGGAGGAGCTGCGCTCGCGCGAGCCCGTCTGGGTGCCGGCGTTCGCGGCCTGTCACCGCATCGGGCAGCACCACGGGTTCCACTTCAACGGCCTTTCGAGCGGCAACAACCTCGAGGAGGCCACGCTGCACGGCCTGTACGAGATCATCGAGCGCGACACCCTCTCGCGCCTCGTGAGCGCCGACGGCAAGGTGGCGCGCTTCGACACGTGCGGCGTGGTCGATCTCGACACCGTGCGCGACGAGGGCGTCGGGAGCCTCGTCGCACGCATCCGCAAGGCCGAGCTCGATCTCGTGCTCCTCCGCGCGCCGACGAGCCTCCGGGTCCACACCTTCATGGCCGTGCTGCTCGACAGCCGTCCGTTCGCGAACGCCTCGACGGTCAACCTCGGATACGGCGCCCACCTGAGCGCCTCCGTGGCCGCGATCCGCGCCATCACCGAGGCGGCGCAGTCGCGGCTGACGTTCATCCACGGCGCCCGCGACGATCTCTCCGAGGCCGCCTACCGGAGCTCCGCCGCGCAGGAGCACCTCTACGCGTTCTTCTCCGCGCGGCGGCCCAACCTCGATTTCTCCACGCTCGAAGAAGCGGTGAGCGACGATCTCGGGCGCGATCTCGGCGGCGTGATCGCGGATCTCCCGGCGTCGCGTTACCCCGAGATCTTCCGGGTGGATCTGTCGCGGCCAGAGGCCGGGATCGCCGTGACGAAGATCCTGGTCCAGGGCGCCCTCTTCAAGATGCCCGTCTAGATCATGGGGCTCTTTCGGCAAGAGGCCCTCGCCGCCCACCAGGCCACGCGGAGCGCGGGGGAGGTCCTGCGCGTCTCGCCGCGCTGGATCTCCGGACGCCTCTTCGATCGGATCCGCCGCCGGCGCCGCACACCGTTCGTGCAGCAGCTCACCGCGAGCGACTGCGGCGCCGCCAGCCTCGCGATGGTGCTGCGCCACCACGGCAAGGCGGTGCCGCTCGACGATCTCCGCGAGCTCACCGGCGTCGGGCGCGACGGCGCCAAGGCCTCGGCCATCATCGAGGCTGCGCGCGTCCACGGCCTGCGCGCCCGCGGTGTCCGGGTGGAGCTCGACGCGCTCGTGTACCTCGCGGCGCCGGCCATCCTGCACTGGAACTTCGATCACTTCGTGGTCTTCGAGCGGCACCTCGGGGACGCGATCGAGATCCTCGATCCGGGCATGGGCCCGCGGCGCATACGGCTCGAGGACGTCAGCCGATCCTTCACGGGCGTCGCGCTCCTCTTCGAGCCCGGCGCCGACTTCGTGCGCGACGACGGCCGCGGCGATCCGGGCGTGGATCGCTCGATCCTCGCGAACGTCCGGCAGTCCGGGCCCTGGGGCAAGATCCTCGGGCTCTCGGTCCTGCTCCACGTCGTCGCGTTGGCGGCCCCGGTGCTCACGGGCCTGATCGTCGATCGCGTGCTCCTCGGCGGCCGCCGCGATCTGCTCCCCGTGATCTCGGCGGCGCTCGTCGCGCTCGTGCTCTTCCAGCTCGTCGCCGGCATCGTCCGCGGCCACCTGCTCCTCTTTCTGCGCGTCGAGCTCGAGCGGCGCATGACCACCCGGTTCCTCGAGCATCTGGTCCGCTTGCCCTTCGCCTTCTTCCAGCGGAGGACCGCGGGCGATCTCCTGGCGCGCACGAGCAGCAACGCATCCATCCGCGAGATGCTGACCACGACCGCGCTCTCCGGCGTGCTCGACGGCGCGCTGGTGAGCCTGTACCTCGCCGTCCTGCTCGCCGCGAGCCCACGGATGGGCGCCGTGGTGATCGGGCTCGGCGCTCTCCAGGTCGCGGTGCTCCTGTCCACGCGGGCGCGCCAGCGCGAGCTGACCGCGCGGAGCCTCCACGTGCAGGCGCAGCACCAGAGCTACCAGATGGAGGTGCTGAGCGGCATGGAGACGCTGAAGGCGATGGGGGCCGAGGACAAGGCGCTCCACCGCTGGGCGGACCTGTTCGTCGACACGCTCAACGTCGCCGTCGAGCAGGGCCGCCTGGACGCGATCTCCGACGCGATCACGAGCGCAATCCGGTTCGCCTCGCCCCTCGTGATCCTGGGCTACGGCGCGCTCCAGGTGCTGCGTGGGGAGGTGACGATCGGCGCGATGCTCGGGCTCGCCGCGCTGGCGAGCGGCTTCCTCGTCCCGCTCGGCAACCTCGTCTCCACCGGAGGTCAGCTCCACCGCCTCACCGGCTACCTCGATCGCATCGGTGAGGTGCTGCGCGCGGCCCCCGAGCAGGATCGCGCGGCCGCGCAGCGTCCCTCCGCGTTCCACGGCCGGATCACGTTCGATCGGGTGACGTTCTGCTACACGAACGGTGCGCGGCCCACGCTCCGCGACGTGTCGATCGACATCGAGCCCGGTGAGCTCGTCGCGGTGGTCGGGCGCTCCGGGTCGGGCAAATCCACGCTCGCCGGCTTGATCCACGGACTCTACAAGCCCACGAGCGGACGCGTGCTGGTCGACGGCGCGGACCTCGCGACGCTCGACCTGCCCACCCTCCGCGGCCGGTGCGGGATCGTGACCCAGCGTCCTTTCCTCTTCAACGGCAGCATCCGCGCGAACATCGCCTTCAGCGACCCTTTCGCCGATCTCGACAAGATCAGCGCCGCTGCGAAGCGCGCCGCCGTCGACGAGGAGATCGCGGCGATGCCGATGGGCTACCACACGCTCCTCTGCGACGGCGGCGCGTCGCTCTCCGGCGGCCAGCGCCAGCGCGTCGCCCTCGCGCGCGCGCTGCTCGGCGAGCCGCGCGTCCTGCTCCTCGACGAGGCGACGAGCGCGCTCGACGCCATCACCGAGCGCCGGGTCTTCGAGGAGATCGCGAAGCTCCGCGCTACCCGCATCGTGATCGCGCACCGCTTGAGCACCGTCCGCGCCGCCGATCGCATCCTCGTCATGGACGACGGCCGGCTGGTGGAGCAGGGCACCCACGACGAGCTCGTCGCGCGCCGCGGCGTGTACTTCGAGCTCGTCTCGGCGCAGATCGAAGAAGAGACCGCCTCACCATCCCCCTGACGACCGCGAGAGGGCTCTTTCGCGCCTCTGCCCATCGGCAGAGGGCCGACGCAAAGACTCGAGGCGTGGAGCGACACGCACGCGGCTCGCCTTCGCGACATCGGCACACGAACACTCCGCTCTTCCACAGACGAGCGCACCTCCAACCGCGCGCGTTCGCGAGGAGGCAGGCGCGGCAAAGGCTCTTCCACGATGCGCGTGAGTCGAGCCGATGACCGAGTTGCGCAACCCCTGCTCGATCGTCACGTGACGTTGGGTGCGGGAGCGGCGCATTCGGTCGCAACACCGAGCACATCAAAGGTTGTTGCGCAGCTCGCGCGAATCGATCCGATGACGACCAACTTGCGCAACTCGTGCTCATGTGGAGCGTGACAAAGGGCGCCGGAGCGGCGGTTCCAGCTCCCCATCACCGGAACGTCCGTTTGGGCCTCCATGGCAGGAGCCTTGCAAACCCACGTCACGCCGCGCGAGAGCCGATGAGGCCGACGCGAGGTGCTTTGCATTGCATATCTCACAAGGAGACACCGACATGAGCAAGATGATCGACCGTCAGGAAAACGAGTCCACCCCGATTGCGAACGAGGAGCTCAAGCGTGAGCTTCAGTCCCAGATCCTTCCGGCGGCCGAGCTCTCCACGGAGATGCTCGCGTCGGTGGCCGGCGGCGCGATCCCGGAGACCCGTTGGACGCACGTTTGTTCTCAGTGCTAACGCGATCACGTCGCCCCTCTGAGGGGCGCTGATCCGTGCGGGCCGGTGCGCGCTGACACGCGTGCCGGCCCGCTTTTCTTTGGCAGCGCGCCCTGCGCGCCACCGCGCCGAGGAGCCATGAACATCGCACGCGACGTACTGGCAGAGATCGCCGCCCGCGCCTGCACGATGCGCGAGCGGCTCGACGAGGGCATCGACGAGCGCGGGGACGCCGACGAGGAGCGGATCCGCGCCCGGATGGAACGGTGGTGCAAGGTCGTCGCGGGCGGCGACCGCGACCGCTTCGAGCGGCGCCTCGCGTGGGACGGGCTCTCCGAAGGCGCGCGGCGACGCATCCTGGGCGGCGTCCGGTTTCGCGCCGACGCCCGGCTGCCCGAATGGACGGAGACCCTGCGCGAGGTCATGAAGGAGGCGTCCGCGACGGCGATCGACGACGCGCGCGCGGAGTCTCCCTTCGCCGAGATCATCGTCCCCTTCGTCCGCGTCGCGCAGCGGAGGCTCCGGGCCCGCGCCGGCGCAAGCTACGAGCGGCTCTCCGGTGAGGCGCACGCGGCGCTCGAGGCAGAGCTCACGGCGCGGCTCACCCGGCTCTCGACGCCCACGCTGTTCCTGGAGCTCGCGCTCGCCCGCGGGGCGCTGCGCGTGTCGCCCGCCGATCTCCCCACGTCGCCCGATGAGCCGCTCCCACGCGCCAAGTACCTGGCCTTCGTCGAGGGCCTCCTCCGCGACGGGATGCGATCGTTCTTTCTGGAGTACAGCGTCCTCGGCCGTCTCGCGGCGATCGCGCTCGACGCGTGGACGAGCGCCACGGCCGAGCTCCTCGAGCGGCTCGACACCGACTGGCCGCTTCTCTGCCAGCGCTTCCACGGCGGCGCCGATCTGGGCGAGGTCGCGCGGATCCGCGCGGGCGGATCGGACTACCACAACGGCGGGCGCGCGGTCGCGATCCTGGAGCTCTCCTCGGGGATCCGGCTCGTCTACAAGCCCCGGGATCTCGGGATGGAGGACGCCTACAACGCGCTCGTCACGTGGCTGAACGAGCGCGGCGCGGCCCCGAAGCTCGCGACGCTCGCGGTGATCGATAGCGGCACCCACGGCTGGGTCGAGTACGCGGCGCACCGGCCCTGCACGGACGGCGACGAGGCGCGGCGCTTCTACGTGCGCGCGGGCATGTTGCTCTGCCTCACGTACGTCACCGGCGCGATCGATCTGCACGCGGAGAATGTGGTCGCGTGCGGCGAGCACCCGATGCTCATCGATCTCGAAACGCTGACGCAGCCGATCCTGGAGGACGCGCCCTTCGGCGAGGGCCCCGGGCCCGTGACGGACCCGGCCCTCCAGATCTCCTGGAGCACCGTGCTCGCCTCGCAGCTCCTGCCCCGATGGGTGCTCTCCTCCGATCGGCGGAGAGCGTACGACTCGAGCGGCCTCGGCGGCGCGGGTGACGCGCTGGCTCCGCGCTCCCCCCTGCGCTTCCAGCACATCAACACCGACGTCATGTCCGTCGAGCGCGAGCGCGGCGCCGCGCCGGCCGGATCGGGGCCGAACCTCCCCGTGCTCGCCGGCGTCCGGCTCTCACCGTGCGATCACCGCACCGAGATCGCCACGGGGTTCGAGGGCATGTACCACCTGCTCGTCGACGCTCGCGACGAGCTCCTCGCGCCGGGCGGCCCGATCGATGGGCTCCGCGGCCGGCGGGTGCGGTTCGTCTTCCGCGGCACGGCCGGCTATGCCGCGCTCCTCGAGGCCGGCGCCGATCCGTCGCTGCTCCGCGACGCCGCCGATCGCGCCGTCGAGCTCGATGCGCTCAGCGCAGAGCCCGCCGCGCTCTGCGCCGAGCACCCCGCGCACTGGCCCGTCGTGGAGAGCGAGCGCCGAGCGATCGAGGAGCTCGACGTCCCGTACTTCACCACCACGACCGACGCCGTCGATCTCCCACTGCCCGGCCGCGGCGTCGCCCCGCGCCTCTTCCGCCGTTCGTGCCACGAGGAGGTCGTCGCCACGCTGAGAAAGCTCGGCGACGCGGACCTCCATCGCCAGCTCTCCCTCGTGCGCGCAGCGCTGCATGCGCGCGGGGCCTGCCACCCAGAGCCCTCCCTGCGACCGCACGACGCCGCGGCGACCGTGCCCCTCTCGCCCGACGCGATGCTCACGCAAGCGCTCGTCATCGCCCGCGAGATCCAGCGCGTCGCCTTTCCGATCGGCGACGGTGTCTGCTGGGTCGAGGTCTACCGCGAGCCGCTCGCCGATTGCCACAAGCTCCGCGTGGTGGACGCCGACCTGTACGGAGGAAACCTCGGCGTGGCGCTCTTCCTCGCAGCGGCGGCCGCGGTCTCCCGCGACGATGGGCTCGCGTCGCTCGCGATGAAGGCGCTCGTCCCCGTCCGCCGGATACTCGACGTGCCCGCGCGCCGCGCGAAGCTCGGCATCAGCCTCGCGAGCGGCCTGGGAGCGATCCTCTATGGATTCGTCCGGATCGCGGGCTTCCTCGGCGAGCAGGCGCTCGTCGACGACGCGCGACGGGCCGCCGCGCTCCTGACCGCGGATCGCATCGAGGCCGACGCGCACCTCGACGTCCTCGGCGGCGCGGCGGGGGCGCTGCTCGCGCTGCTCGCGCTCCACCGGGCGACCGGCGACGCCGCGCCCCTCCGGCAGGCCATCCTTTGCGGCGATCATCTCTTGTCGAAACGCAACGCGAGCGAGGCGGGTCCTCGGGCCTGGGTCTCGGTGGACGGCGCGCTGCTCACGGGCCTCTCGCACGGCGCGGCCGGCATCGCGTACGCGCTCGCTCGGCTCTCCGACGCCACGCACGACGCGCGGTATCTCGACGCTGCGCGCGAGGCGATCGCCTACGAGCAGAGCACCTTCTCGGAGACCGCCGGCCGCTGGCCGGATCTTCGATACCCGGTGACCGGCGACGGGGGCCCGAGGTTCGCGAACGCCTGGTGCAACGGCGCCGCAGGGATCGGCCTGGCGCGCCTCGGCGGGCTCGCGGTCCTGGACGATCCCGGCGTGCGGCGAGACATCGACGCTGCGCTCCGGCTCGCGTCGGACGACGAGGATGATCGCGAGAGCCTCTGCTGCGGGACCGTCGGCAGGGTCGAGCTCCTCCACGCGGCCGGCGCGCAGCTCTCACGCCCGTCGCTCCTCCGCGAGGCCCACGCGCGCGCCTCGGACGCGGTGCTCCGCCTCTCGTCGGCGGAGGGAGCCCTTCGCTTGCACCCGCGCGCGCCGGCGCGGCCCGAAGCCCATAGCCCCGCACTCTTCCAGGGCATGTCGGGGATCGGCTACACGCTGCTCCGCCTCGCGCATCCGGAGCGGATCCCTTCGGTCCTGCTGTGGGAGTGAGGACCACGGCCTTCTTTCTCGGTCGCGCGGGTCACGAACATCAACGTGCTTTGGGCGTGCGCCGGGCGCTGGCGGAACGCGTCGGCGCGGCGTGAGCAACCGTCCGCGAGAGAGGGGTTTCGGCCGTCGCTGTGCCAGGCGATCAGTAGAGCACGACCTTACCGTCTTCGTCCCCCTCCCAGCCGCACGGGAATCGCCCCTCCGAGTAAATGAAGAGCACGACGGTCTCCACCCCGCGGGGACAGACGTCGGCAAGGGCGAGGGCGGCGGCGCTCACGATCAGGTCCATGCGCACGCGCGACGTCAGAGCGCGCTGAGATGCCTCGTCCTCCGCGAGTAGCGGCATCTTCTGCTGCACCAGGGGATCGACGACCGCGCAGACCCGGTCGATGGTCTCCTCGTAGCGCCGCCGGCCCTGCGGCCCGCCGGCCTCTAAGACGGCTTTGGCGGTCATGAGGGGCGCGCTCTTGCGCTCGTCCCACTCGGGGGCCATGGCGCGCTCGATCGCCTCGCTCCACGAGGGAAGGACAATGGCCTTGTCGGCGAAGGCGGCGTAATACCCCGCGCCGCCCCGTCGTGACGTAGCCCTCGATTGCCCATCTCCTCGCGCGTGCGCGTGAGGAGGCGATGATGACGAAGACGGTTGAGGAGATTCGGGCTGCGCTGGTGCGGAGCGATGTCGGGTTCGGCCGACCTTATTCGGAGGCCACGCGACAAGCGGTGCTCGAGCTCGTCGAGCAGCGGTGTCGCGAAGGCGTCGGGCTGTCGAGGGTCGCCAAAGAGCTCGGCGTGAGTGCAACCACGCTGCGCAAGTGGAGACAAAACGAGAGAGGCACGCCCGCGCCGCGCGCCGCTGCGACGTTCCGCGCGGTCGAGGTGGTCGCGAGGCCGGTGGTCGCGTCGTCGCTCGTCGTGCATGGCCCTGCGGGGCTCAGGATCGAGGGCGCCACGATGGCGGACATCGCCGAGCTTGTGCGGAGGCTCGCGTGATCGGGTTGCCGCGCGCGGTGCGGATCTGGGTGCATCGCGAGCCGGTCGACATGCGCAAGTCGTTCGACACGCTCGCGGCGGTGGTGCGCGCAGCGATGAACACGGACGTGCTCGACGGCGGCGTCTTCGTGTTCGTGGGACGACGGCGTCGCACCGCGAAAGTGCTCTTCTGGGATGGCACAGGCCACGTCGTCCTCGCCAAGCGATTGAGCCAAGGCCGCTTCGTCGCGCCGTGGCAGCGCCCCGGTGACGGACCGCTCTCGTGGACGATGAGCGAGCTGGGCCTGTTCCTCGAAGGCAGCGAGCTCGTCGGACGCGTCGTGCTCAGCCCGCCGCCGTGGCGCGCAGAAGAACAGCGCGTCGTCTTTCGCTGAAACCATCTCACACGTCTGAGCCATTCGGCGCGGGCTCGGCGTCCAAGGGACGTGACCGACGCCGACCGCATTGCGCACGAGAAGGACCTCGAGCGACTGCGCACGATGGCGATGTCGCTGCTCCGCGAGTACGAGCGGCTGGTCGAAAGGCTCCTCACGCTGCAGAAGAAGGTGGCCACGACGACGGGCGAGGCTGCGGTACAACTGCGTCTGGAGATCGGCGCGCTCCAGAAAGAGATCGAGGCGAACCGCGCACGCATCTTCCATCACCAGAGCGAGAAACGCGCCGCCGGTGACAAGCCCTCCACCGACAAGCCGCCGCAGAAGGGCCACGGCCCGCGCGAGCAACCGAAGCTGCCCATCGAAGACGTCGTCCACGATCTCGATGACGCCGACAAGACCTGCCCGAGCTGCGGTGGTGCGCTCGAAGCGTGGGAGGGGCAGTACGAAGAGAGCGAGGAGATCGACGTCGTCGAGCGGCGCTACCTCATCAAGCGCCATCGGCGCCAGAAGTACCGCTGCCGCTGCGGCGGTTGCATCGAGACGGCGCCGACGCCGCGCCGCTTGATCGAGGGCGGGCGCTATTCGGTCGGCTTCGCGAGCGTGGTCGCCATCGACAAGTATCTCGATCACATGCCGCTCGAGCGACAGGTGCGCGCGATGGCGCGTGCGGGGCTCGTCGTCGAGGCCCAGACGCTCTTCGATCAGCTCTGGGGCCTTCACCAGCTCCTGCTGCCGGCCTACGTGCGACTCGGGATGGTGCAGCACGCCCAGAAGCTGCTCTTCGCGGACGAGACGCCGTGGCCGCTGCATGACAAGAAGGGCGGGCATGCAGCAGCGTCGAAGTGGCATATCTGGACGCTCGTCTCCGACGTGGGCGTCTATTACGAGATCCACGGCGGCCGTGACAGCGAGGCTGCCGAGGAGCTGCTCGCGGGCTTCGACGGCTACGTGATGTGCGACGGCTACAAGGCCTATGACGCGCTCGCCAAGAAGTACCCGGCGCTCAAGCTCGTGCAGTGTTGGGTGCACGCGCGGCGCAACTTCGTTGAATGCGAGCAGGCTTTCCCGAACGAGAGTGGCTGGATGCTCGAACGGATCGGCAAGCTGTACGCGATCGAGTCGCGCGCCGGCGACGATCTGGAACAGCGCAGGAAGTTGCGACGGGACGAATCGCGTGCGGTGCTGGCGGAGATCCAGCAATGGATCCTGGAGCAGCAGAGTCCTCCGGGAACGCGGCTGTACGAGGCGATTCGCTATCTGACGAATCGCTGGAGTCTGCTCTGCCGCTTCGTAGACGACCCCACGCTGCCGCTGGACAACAATCCCGCCGAGCGCGCGTTGCGCGGCCCTGTCGTGGGCCGGAAAAATCACTACGGCTCCCGCTCGCTCCGCGGCACGCAGGTGGCGGCGTTGTTCTATTCGTTGCTCGAGAGCGCGAAGCTCGTGGGCGTCGATCCTGCGGAGTATCTGCGGCGTGCCGTTGCGGCCGCGTTTGCGGGCGAAGAGGTGCCGCTGCCGCACGAGCTCGCGGCGGCGAGCTGACGACGGCTGTGCTGCGGCCAGCAACCACGGAGCGAGGTGGTTGTCACGACGGGGGACGGCGGGGACTTACAAGGCGGCCGTCATCGGCTGCCCGACCCGCCCGAACCAGGACGCGTGGGCGAGGCGGTGCAGCAGGTACTGTCCCTTGTCGACGGCCGGCGCAGCGGCACTCATGGCGAGCAAGCGTGGCACGGGCGGAGGCCGGGCCGCCCAACGACTGCGGCTGTGCTGCGGGGCGCCGGACCGCGCCCAACGCGGCTCAGGTGCACCGTCAGCACCAGCTGCTGTTGGGCGGCACCTTCCGGTCGAACCTACGCGACAATCGCGGGCACCTCGGAGATGGTGTCGAGCGCGCCCGTCTCGACGTTGATGGTTACCAGAAAATAGCCCATGCGATAGCCATGTTCCGGTGGAATGGCCACCGCAATCGGGCGCCCGACGATGGCGTGGACCTCACGCCCACCCGACGAGGGGCCGACCAGCTTCGAGACGAACATCCTCGTATCAGCATCGACGGGATCGAACGGCTCCGGAAGTCGCTGCAGCGCGCCGTCGGGCAGCGAGAGTCGAACGAGTCCGAAGAAGCTGGCGCTCATGCGGCTGGCGTCGCTCCACTTCATCACGTTCATGTAAGCCTCCGAGGTCTCGGAACAGGTCACGATGTCCGATACCGAGGCGAGCTCATCGGGGAGGACCACCTCCCGGTACGCGCCCTCGTCGACGCGTCTCACGAAGACGCGCAGGTCTTCCGGTTCCACGAATCTTAGCGAGCGCAGCACCGCGACGAGAGTCCGTGACGGAGCGTTGTACGCAATGTCGTGCAATCCGTGCGTACTGCTAACAGGGAGACCGATGTCGGATAGGGTTGTTTGCTGATGGTCATTCATGCGCCGCTCCCGCCCGCCCAACGGCATGGCGTTCAGCGGCAGCCGTCGGGACATCGAAAGGCTTCAAGTTCTCGCCGACCCCCGGGACATCGGTGCGAGGCGCCGTCCGCCTGCAACGCCTTGTTGGCCAGCTCAGCGCGCCCATCCAGCGATTTGACGGTGGCGTCGCGCTGCCGGTGGTCATGTGTTTCTGGCTCCGTCCACGCTCTCAAGTGGGCAGAGCGGAATCCACGGCCCATCAACCGAGCGCGCAAAGCTCGTATCGGGTGGCAGCGTAACCTCCCCTTTCACTGCCATCTCGGTCACGTCGCGCAAGCTCCATTCAAAGCTGGCAGCGCTCTGATGCAGCCCGACTCGCCGTTTCGCCTTGCCGATCTTTGGATGGTGCCTTGCCGCGCCTGCATTGTACCGCGCGAAGCGGAGTTCAACGCCGGGGTTTGCGCGGAGGAGCGCCGAGACAGCGAAGCGCAAGATGACCGAGGCGCCAGCACGCTCGACCGAGCCGAGCGTCAATGCGCCGCCCTTCGGCTGGCTTGCGGTGCCGGGCCATAGGTAAACTAGATCGTTCAAGTATTCGACGTAGTCGTCGAGAGTTGAGCCGTCTGTAAGCTCCAGAGCTCCAGGTGCGAGCGGCTCCTGGTCTCGAACAACGATGGCGCCGGCACCGATCTGCAGACGCGTTTGCCCCTTGCGACGAATGCGGAGGAGATCACGTCGGCCCCCTTCGGCAAGCAGCGAGGCCGCGCTACGCAGCCGTCCACTTTGCCGCAAGGTTTCCAGGTTGTCGGCGGCGGTCACGTGATACGCGAACGGGTACTTCTCAAGCAGCTCGTCAGGAGTAAACGGCATGCTTCAACCTCCGTCTGGCCAACGGCTGGGGCTTCTGCCGCGCGTGGGTCAACAAGCCCTTTATGGGTTGACCGTTCCTCTTTCGAGGCTCCTCCACCACGGGGGAGAATCGAAGCGGAACATGCACCCTCGGGCTACGGATCAGCAGCCGCAAGCGCGCGACGCTCACCAACTTAGCTCCGAGCCCGCGGGTGTGCCTTTGCCCGCAACGAACACTCAGGGAACGCCGCCTCACCGGCTCTCCATATTGCCTTCGCTGGGCAAGGCTCCGCATGTCCCAACCACCAGCATACCCGACCGAGGTACCATGCAGAAAGAGCCGACCGCCTTCGCCGCGTTCGTGGGAATCGACTGGGCGGATCGCAAGCATGACATCGTGCTCCACGTCCCCGGCGCGGCGAAGCGCGAGAGGAGCGTCCTCCAGCACACCCCAGCCGCCATCGAGGCCTGGGCGAGCAAGCTCCGCGAGCGATTCGGCGGGGCGCACGTCGCCGTCGCTGTCGAGCTCACCCGCGGGCCGATCGTCTCCGCTCTCCTCGAGCACGACATCTTCGTCATCTTCCCCGTCAATCCTTCGATGCTCGCGAAGTACCGCCAAGCGTTCACGCCGAGCAGAGCCAAAGACGATCCCACCGATGCCGAGATCGCGCTGGAGTTGTTGCTTCGGCACCCGGAGAAGGTCCCCCCCTCCAGCGCGAGAGCGCCGATATGCGGGCTCTCCAGTGCGTCGTCGAAGACCGCCGCGCTCTGGTCCAAGATCGGGTCCGACTGACCAACCGAATTACCAACGCGCTCAAGGCCTATTATCCTCGAGCCGTTGACTGGTTTCGTGACAAGGAAGCCGCGATCTTCGCAGATTTTGTCGAACGCTGGCTCACGCTGGAGGCCGCACAACGTGCTCGTGAGATGACTCTTGTGGACTTCTTTCACGCCCATAACGTCCGTTATGAGTCCGTCGTCGAACGCCGCATTGCTGCCATTCACGCTGAGCGACCGCTGACCTCCGATGCTGCGGTGATCGGCCCCGCGCGCCTGCTGGTCCAGGCGCTCCTTCCGCAGCTCCGTGCCGTCTGTCAGGCCGTGGCCCGCTTCGACGATGAGATCGAGCGCCTGTGCGGCAGGCTGAAAGACTACAAGCTCTTTCCCACGGCCGAGGCGCTGCAGCGCTACGCAGGCGTGGCACCCGTGACGGAGCGCAGCGGCAACAAGAGCTGGGTTCACTGGCGCTGGTCGTGTCCCAAGTTCCTGCGCCAGACCTTCGTGGAGTGGGTCGGAGAGACCATCCCGCGCTCTTTCTAGGCGAAGGCGTTCTACGGGCGCCCAAAGGCCAAGGGCGCCTCTCACAGCGCCGCCATCCGTGCTCTGGCCTTCAAGTGGATCCGCATCATCTTCCGCTGCGGGGTGGACCGCCTGCCGTATGACGAGTCGCGATACCTCTCGGCCCTCCAGAGGCGTAGCTCGCCGGTGCTCAAGTTCGCCGCGGAGAAGATGAGCTGATCCGCTTGCGGTCCGCCTCAGGGCGTGAGTTAGGCGGAGCCATTGTCACCGTCGCCCGAAAGATCGAGCCAAGTAAGCAAGGCCCCGCGGACCTCGACAGTGACGAACGAGTTCCACTCGTTGACGAAGAAGCGAGCCCGCTCTGGACCGGCCTCAGACGCTTCGCGTTGGATACTCAAATCGATCCGCACCGGGCCCGCATCACGGAACGGATATCGAGAATCCGGCGCGTCCACACTGAAGCATCCGGCTACCCCGACTTCGAGAAGGGCTCGGCGGTACCGCTCTTCGAAGCCTTCCTTCTCAGGGTCGTCGACCCAGATGTCGAGGTCCATGGCGAGGCGCCGGCGAAGGAGGTCGACACGAAAGGATCGAAGCAAAACATCATGAAGCCCGTTCGGCAGCAAGCGTTCCAGCTCACGCAGTGATTCTGCACCGAGGTATCTTGCCCGGGTTGCAGCTTGCTGTTCCGGGTCCTCGAAAGCCTTCTTGATCAATTCGCCGACGCTGGCATCCCCGCAGGCGTTGAACAACACTCGGAGCCATTCGGCCGAGATCACCTCGGGCGAGCCGGGTACGCGTAGCGCCCGCCCGCGTTCAAGCTCGTCCTGAAGAAGGTCGCGTGCCGAGCCAAGCGCCAGAGCGAGAGCTTGGACTGCGTTCTCTCCGCGTGCATCTGGTGGGCGGGGCACGAGGCCGAGCAGCTCCAGGGGGCACGCCCAGTGGTCTTCCTCGCGATAGGGTTGGCCGATCCGGATCTCGACCGGGAGGATGACGCCCTCCGCGGCCTGCACCTCGAGGGGCGCCGTGGCGATGACGTCGTACGTTGGTCGTCGCAGGATCATGTAACGAGTCCTTCCGCCGAACGACTTGGGCCTCACCCGCGGTGCGCGGAGCCTCGCTCCGCTCGGCACCGCGCACCGTCGGGCGCAGGCCCTCGTTCGGCGTGTCTGGATTAGATGGCCCAGGTGTCGAACCCCTCCGAGGAGCCGAGTTTCATGCGGGCTTTGATAAGCGGCTTCGCGCACTCCTGGCACAGGATGGTCCAGCCGTCCTCGAAGCGGTTGTGCGGGACTGGGCGGAACTTGGTGAACGGGGTGCCACAGGCCTGACACACGCCCTCCTCGTCCGGCCGGTCCTCGGTGATCCGCTCGCCGTTCGGCCCGGTCGACGTGCGGAGGGTTTCCATGAATGCCTTGTCGCACTCCCCACATAGAGGGAGCCAGTAGTCCGAGTGGAATTTGGTGATTGGAGTGTCACAGGCCGGACACGCACCCTCGCCGTCCCGCCGATCCTCGGTGATCCGTCCGTCGCCCAGCCCGGCCAACGCGCGGCTGGCGGTCTCGTACTCATCCACCGCCGAGAGGATGAACGCCGCTTGCTCACCGAAATGGGCGCGGGCCAGCTCCCGCATCTCGGCGAAAAGCGGCAGGCACTCGGCGAGCAGCTCCGCTCGGACCGCGCTCGGGGACACGGACATCTCCCGCCCGAGGCCCAGGACGCCGTCCATCAGGCCGGACGCCCGGAATACGTGCTGCGTCATGGGGTGCGTCAAATAGAGCATCTGTGTCTCCGCCGCCGAACGGTCTGCGGGTGTGCTGCGGGGCGCCGTGCCGAGCGGAGCGAGGCTCGGCGCACCGTCGGCACCAGCGCGCAGTTGGGCGGCAACGTATAACACTCGCCTCGGGGTGCGAGTTGCGCAGCATCGACTCCAATCGCAATCATACCCAGGTCATTCGGCGCCAGTAGGCGAGCGCCGGTCCGATGACAAGAAGATGTAGAACGACCCCGAGAGCGATGCCGCGAATCGCGACGGTACCAAACTTAAGCGCCGAGCCGACAACGGAGGAGATCGCAATTGCCGTATACGCAAGTACAGCCCAGCGCTTCAGGTTCCAGATGACCACCAGCAGCACGATCAGCACGGCGCTTGTTGCCAGCTGCAAGACGTTCGTTGCTTCAATGGCTCGCAGCAACGGTGCCGCGTGGACCCAAACGAGCAACACCACGCCAACCTTAAGCAGCAATGGAGTAGGCGTATCGACGGACTTGGTGAGGAACTGGGGAAAGTGCATGACGCCTCGGCTACCTTTGAGAATGAGGCTGGGGCTCACAGTTGTGGAGCGACGAACGGCGCACTGCGGCAGGGCGCCGCGGTTCGTGGGACGCCCCAAAGAACTGGGCGGGGGTCACCTCGGGGCACCCCCGAGCGGAGCGGTGGTTGGTGCCGACCAAGACGTGGGTGTGGGAGGCCAGCGTCCTGCGCCACCTGTCGGCAACCACAGCGTGCGCCTCAGTAGCCCGTTGCATTTTCTGCTCCAAGCCGCGCCAGACCGCCCAACGCCTTGGGCTTCTGCCGCGCGTGGGGGCGCGTAGCGCACCCACGCGTCGGTCAGCAAGCCCTCGTTGGGCGGTAGGGTTTGGATCGACCGATCAGGCATCAACGGACCGACCTCGCAGGACGAAAGCCAAGGTTGTCTACAAGGTTATAGGGCGTGAAGAAGTAGCGGCTCGCCGCCCGGCTGCTTTCGGCTGGAAAGTAAAAGGAGCCCCCACGGGCGATCCGATACTCGCCTACGAGGACCCCTACAGGATCCTGCTGTGCTGTGATTCCGTAGTCGGCCTTCCCATCCCAGGAGTCCCACACCCATTCCCACACATTCCCGAGCATATCGTAGAACCCCCACGCGTTCGGGGCCTTCTGCTTGACGGGTTGCGTCCCAGCACCGTTCAGCGCTCGTTTTGCGGAGCGGTCGATCGGGAGCGACCCGATGGCGTTTCCGCAGTACCAGCCCGCCTTGCCGAGATTCGCGTCCATCTCGCATCCCGTCTTCGAGATCGCTCCGGTGTAGAACGTGGTCGTCGTTCCCGCTCGCGCCGCGAACTCCCACTCTGCCTCGGTCGGCAAACGGTAGCCAGCGCACTCGAGCCCCATTGGCCATGTGGGCGCCTTTTGCGCTTGTGCGCTCTGCATGTCGTACTCCTTATCTCCGTCGAAATAGCACGGCACGAGGCCCTCACCTCTCGACAGTGCATTACAGTACGCCAGCGCGTGATACCAGCTCTTGTTGTCTGCGGGGCGGTTGGCTCCGCAATGCTCTCCGCACGTGCTAACCGTCGCCTCCGTGACGGATTCCCACTCACTCCACGTCACCTCCGTCGCTTTCAGCCAGTATGGGCGCGTGATTGTCACCTTATGCAAGGTTTCGGCGTTGCTGCGGCCGATCTCGTTCTGTGGGCTTCCCATCTCGAACGTCCCGGGCTCGACTCGAATCCACCCCTCTGGGGCGACCGCTCTGGGCGCGTGCGGCGGTGCGACGGCAGTGGATTGCGGTGCCGCCTGTTCCAGCCTTACCGTCGCCTCTTCGGGAAGATGCGTCGCGCATGCTCCCACGGCGAACGCGAGCCCGAATGCCACAGTCATGATCGACGGTGCACGCGTGACCGATTGCCCGAAGAGGCGTGGGCTCGCGATCGTCGGCTCGCGCGGCGCAGCGACAAGCGCTTCCGTCACTTGCTCCTGCTTCATCGTCGTGCACTCCCTTGGCTCAGGCTTTCCGGCAACGCGCTCATCCGCCCAACGCCTTGGGCTTCAGCCGCGGGGTACGGTGGCGAGCGAAGTGAGCCTCCGTGCCACGTCGTGCTGCAAGCCCTTGTTGGGCGGCCACAATGGTGGCGGCACGCGCTCACAGGTGTCGCAGGCACTCGAAAGCCGTGTTCCGGTGGATCTCGAGCAGTCCGGGGATGCTGCCGTCCGCTTCTTCCTGGTAGCCGCCCGCCAGATTCCAGGCCACGGGGATCCCGAGCTCCCGGGCGGTTGAGAAGACCAGGTGGTCCCGCTCCCGGAGCTGCTCCGTGGTCAACCACCCGCCGAGCGGGTCGCGCACGTGCGGATCAGCGCCGGCCTGGTAGAGGATTATCTGGCATTCGCGCATCCCCCTTACGTGGTCCGGCACCGCCCGGAGGAAGGCCTGGGCCTGTTCCCGCCTCCTGTACTCCCTGCCCGCGGTGTAGTGCGAGATGAAGTTCAACTGCATCCTCTGGATGATGTCATCGGTCCCATCGCCGTAGTGCATGTCGTAGTCGAGGATGCCGACGCGCTTCGCCAGGCCCGCCGCCCGCAATCGCTGCGCTGCAACGATGAGGCCATTAAAAGTGCAGTACACGCCGATCTCGGCGTGCATCGCGTGGTGGAAGCCGCTGACCGGGGCGCAGCAGAACGTCCGATCCGCGATGGCGTAGAAGGCCGCGGCGACCATCGCCCCCGTCGTATAGGGCAGGGAAGCCAGCACACGCTCGTCACGATTGAAGAAGCCGTTGTCCCTGCGTCCGGCGAAGACCGCGTCCACGAAAGCGGGATCATGAGCCAGGAGGTAGTCCTCCCGGTCGACAGGAGCCGGAGGCACGACCTCGATGTCGAGGTGATGGGCGGTCCAGTCCGCTACGACCAGCGCCGGCTTCCGGGGGCTTGGGCTGTCGATAGGGAAGATGGCTACCATCTCCGGGGAGTAATACACGCGCAGACGCGGGCTCGTGCTCATGGGACGATTCTACCGGTGTGCTGCGGGGTGCTGTGCCTCGCGGAGCGAGGCTCGGCGCACTGCCGCCTTGACGAGTTTCTGTAGCGCCTTGTTACTACGAAAGTCGAAGGCTTCGCTCTCAATTGCCGAAGTATCAATGGCGACGTGTAGGATGGGCATGGATATGTGGTCTCTACTGAAACGAAAGCCGGCTCGTGTCGCGAATCTGACGGTGCGAGGATCGGACGCAGGTCGAGCGAGCGGCGGGAGTGGTGCCGACGCCCTGGGTGGGGCTGACGAGATGTGCCATGAGCTAAGATGAGAGGTAGGCTTTGGGGTCGACTCGGCAAGTCTCCCAGCTGAACGTAGAGCTGTCTTCCGGAGGAAAATGTTGAATACGGGATGGCGACCCAATGTGTTCGAGCACCGTCGCGAAGACCGAGCCGGCGAACGTGGACCGTCTCTCCAGCGTTAGCAATACGCACTCTTCATTGTCGTCAGCATCGACGAGAAACGTCTGGTTGATCACCAACGATGGTTCCACGCGGCCGCTGAACAGGATGGCGAACTCGTAGTACGGGTCGTCACCATGCTCCCGACGATGATAATAGGCAAGCGGCTCTCCGGTCGCCTTGGCGGCCGTGTTCAGCCAACTCACCAGCGCGCAGGGCGGCGCTACATCAGAGAACCATCGAAAGCGCTCTCGAAGCTCCACATGGTCCATGAACGAAGGGCGAGTATCACACGGAAACCGAAGCCAGGGAGATTCGCCGCGATTCTTTTCCGCACGGATCTCCAATACACCCGGCCCGAGGTGCCGGACGTCTCCTTCGGTCATCCACCAGTCATCAGGCACCCGCACCACAAGCAACCCCTTCGGAGGCGGCACGATGAAGTCGTCGTCGCAACCAAGGTCGAATAGATGATCCAGGATCAAGGGCTCCGCGATCATGTGCGCGACGAGGTTCTCGGTGGGGCCAAAGATGCGGCTATACTCGGGCATCGGCTTGCTTTGTTGCGGATTCGTTGTGAATCATCGCCGCCCAACGTGGTCGCAATTAGCCGCGGAGCGCGCTGCCGCGCGAAGCGCGGTTGCGCGAACCGTCGGCTGCATTGCGCAGTTGGGCGGCAACGCTACCCGATACCAATCGTGCGCTGATGTGTCCAACCGGCGTTCGCGTGAGCGCCCCCTCCGGGCGCGGTCCGCCTCAGGGCGTGAGTTGGGCAGCTCCATCTTACGTGCCCCCGGTTGCGCCAGCACCCGGCTGTCGATCCTGCGTCTTCTCCTCAAACCAGCGGCTGAAGTCATCGATTGCTACCATGATCCCGGCGCGCGACACGTCCGCGCTGCGGAGGGCGTTGTCGGGGAGTTGGCGCCAAAGAACGCGGACCGTTCCGCCAGGTGGGCACAAGATGAACGCCTTGCACGCGTCGAACGGCTCGCCCCAGTTGGTGAGGAAGTCGAATCGCTTCCAGTCTTCTGGATGTACGGAACCATCTTGGCTCTTCCGTTCATCCACGAGCACGGTATCGCCGTGAGTGCCGTAGAGCTCGCCATCGAGAAGGCTCCAGATGGCAACGTCATCCAGCCCGGAAAGGTCATCGGCCGATAACGTGTCGAGGCAAGAGGACAGTCCGCGAAATGAGACGTACGCCGGGTAGAGCGCGCACCCGGGCTCATCGATGTTTCCAAGAGGCGTCCCAGCGCACCACACGCACATGCGCCCCCACACGCCCGGGATGGAGAGTTGCGCGTCTACCTCCGCTTCGATGGCGAAGTCCGATCGATCACCGAACAGCATGGCGCTCCACCCCTTCTGCCCGCCCAACGTTGGAATGAGCCGCGGCGAAGGCCGCCGGATCCATTCCAACGTTCGGCGGTAGCAGCAGGAGGCGGTCGACAGCATGCGTTTCCATTTCGGTGTGGAACGCTCAGGCGAGCGCGTCTCGCAGGTGCTGGACCAGCGCACGGACTTTGGCCGGCACGTGCGCGGTGGGCGGCCGGACCGCGTAGACCGGAACGACGAGCGACGACCAGTCCGGCAACAGACGCACGAAGCGGCCGGCGCGCAGGTCTTCGCGCGCATGCCAGTCGGCGCTGAGCATCGCGCCCGCGCCCTCCAGCGCGAGCCTCCGGTTCGCGTCGGTGGCGTCACCGATCAGGCGTGACGACAGGCTGACGGTGCAGGTCTCTTCGCCACGATGCCAGGGCGACGGATTCGGGTGGTAGCGATTCAGGACCCAGGGAAGACGTGCGAGGTCGCTCGGATGGGTAGGCTCTCCGTACCGCGCGATGAGGGCGGGGGTCGCGACGGGGACGAGGCGGAATGTCGTCAGCTTGGTCGCCCGCAGCGCCGAGCTCGGGGGATTGCCGAAGCGAACGGCGACGTCGAAGCGCTCGGCCACGATGTCGGCGAGCGCCGGCGCGCCGAAGAGCTCGAGGCGAACGCGCGGGTGCGCGCGAAGGAACGAGGCCACGATCGGCGCCAGCACGAACGAGAGGTACTCGTTGGTCGAGGTCAACCGCACGGTCCCCGAGAGCCCCACGTGCTGCTTCGCGTGCGCCTCGACACGCTCGGCCTCGGCGAGCAGCGCGGTCCCTGCGGCATGCAACTGCGCTCCGGCCTCCGTCGGCGTCGCGTGACGCGTGCTCCGGACCACGAGGGCGCACCCGAGCTCGTCCTCGAGCTTGCGCACGTGCAAGCTGACCGCCGCCTTCGTGAGGCCGAGCGCCTTGGCCGCCGCCGTGAACGAGCCGGCGTCGACGAGCGCGACGAACGACCTGAGTCGGGTCAAATCGAGCATGCCGTCATCGTCAACGTTTCGTCGACGATCTGTCCAGCCCTCCGCGTCTACCGGCGCGTCCACCGCGACGTAGCTTCGGGGCGCGGCGACGAAAGGTCGCCGGAGGAGATCACGATGGGCAAGTTGCAGGGAAAGATCGCGGTGGTCACCGGGGCGTCGAAGGGCATCGGCGCGGCGATCGCCAGGGCGTTCGGCGCGGAGGGCGCCGGTGTCATCGCGACCTATGGCGCCGATCAGGAGGGCGCCGCGCGTACCGTCCGCGCCGTCGAGGCGAGCGGCGCGAAGGCGCGAGCCGTCCAGGCAGACCTCTCGAAGGAGACCGACGTCCGGCGTCTGTTCTCGATCACGAAGGAGACGTTCGGCCGCCTGGATGTGCTGGTGAACAACGCGGGCATCTACCGCTTCGGGCCGGTCGAGGGCGTGACGGTCGACGAGTTCCGCCAGCAGTTCGACACCAACGTGCTCGGACCGATCCTCGCCGTGCGCGAAGCGCTGCCGCTCTTCGGGCCGGAGGGCGGGAGTATCATCAACGTGGGGACTGGCGCGACCGAGCTGACGCCGCCGAACGGCGTCATCTACATCTCGTCGAAGCTCGCGCTCGGCGGAGTCACCGGCGTGCTCGCGCGGGAGCTCGGGCCGAGGAAGATCCGCGTGAACTCGCTCAGCCCGGGCGTCGTGGTGACCGAGGGCATGAAGGACATGGCTGAGTCCGACTTCGTCAAAGGGCTCGTCGCGCAAACGCCCCTCGGCCGCATCGGCCAGCCCGGGGACATCGCCCCGATCGCCGTGTTCCTCGCGTCGGACGACTCGGCCTGGCTGACGGGCGAGACCATCGTCGCGAGCGGCGGGCTGCGCTGAACGCGACGGCACGTAGGACGCCGGCCATGGTCGCGCCGGGAACCGAAGCGTCCCCCTTGGCCACTCCGGCGTGAGACCTACCCGCCGAACGCCCTGCCGGTGTGCCGCGGTCCGGGCTGCCCGGACCGTCGGCACCAGCGGCGGGTTCGGCGGCACGGTACAACTCACGCGTTGGGGCCGGGCCAAAGTTTAATAGCCTTCTCAAGGAGATCCTTGCCACGCTTTTGGATCGCCTCCTCATCCCAAACAGCGTGCTCATGAAGTTGCTGGTTAATCGGGAGCAGGGAGGCCTTCATGAGCGCGGGCTTCTTCGTTGCCCACGCTGAATTCGACACCGTTGAGTTCAGCGCCTGAGTGACAAGCGTCAGGTTGCCGAAGGTCTGGAGGAGATTGTTGCGGAGCGTGGAAGCGACAGCTTTCGTGTCGTTGGGCTCCGCGTCCCAAATCTCGGGCCCAGACAGCCCCTTTTCGCCATTCGGCAACGGCCAGTGCTCAAGCCAACTTTGAGGCAGGATGTGCTCGACGGTGAGGGGGCTTTCGATCGTAATGTGCTCGGTGAGCCTCGTCATGTGCTCTTCGCCAATGCGGCGCAGGATGTGAACGACCTTCGGATTAGTGAGTTCATAAGCGTTGCCGCTCAACCACGCCGCCGAGAATTCAGCGTCGGTGGGCCACCCCGACGTCTCGCCCGAGAGACCGGAAAGTGTCGCGCGGAGGTTCTCTGCCGTGGGCCCTGCCGTCCGCAGAGCCCTTGCGAGATTAAGGAAGATGCGATTATACGCCTTCGTGGTCCAGCCAAGCACGGCCCTCCGAAGGAGGTACGACTCCAGAATCGCCCAGATCGATTTCCATTGTGCTTCGCTCAGGTTGGCGTCGAGGAGAAACAGCAGCAGCGGGTAGCCCGTGCGGATATCGAACGACTCGAGGAACGTCGCCAGACCGAAGACGAGGTCTCCCCGCGTGGGAGCGAGTAGACGTCTAAAGTGATCGCGTTGCCTCGAAAGGGTCTCAAGTTCCTTCGTCACGTTTTCGAATGGACGCTCTCTGTCGATCCAGAACTTGTATTCCACGAAGAGGTGCTTGATGGGGATGTCCATCATCTGCCGACTTGCGAGGAAGTGCTGCATGAAGAGGTCGCTCCGAGGACGGATGAGGCGCCCCTGCCGCACCTCCTGTCGCCAAAAATCATCGTCAAAGCCCGCCCAATATTTCTCGTAGAGTTCCTCCGGCGACTCGTTGAGCCTGGCTGCTCTCAGGAAGATGTAGTTGCGCAGCAGATCAGCCGGAAGAAGAGGCTCGCCGCGCGCGTTCAGCGTTTCAAAAATCACCTGGGCATCGTCGTCCTTCTCCAGGTCAATCGCGACGACCTGCAAGGCGCTTTTGAGCGCCTGGAAGGCTTCTTCGACTCGCGCGGCAACCGGTTGATCCGAGGCCAACGGCTTCTCCTGTTCCGTGCCCACGAAGAACTCTCGGAGCCGATCACTGAAGAACAGGTACGCTTCAACCATCCGGGGCCGAGGGTCGTATTTGCGCGCATACTTCTGACGATGCAGGGGGTGTTTGTTCTCGATAGCAACGCGCGATCCGAGTCCAACTACGTCGCGAAACTGCTCCCGATCGAGTTGGGTCGGCCACACCTTGAACTTGTCGATATCAGGATTGGCCATCATCCCTTTGTTCAGGGTATAGCCATCGAGCTCCTTTGCGAGGTCCTCGCATTCCTGTTCGCGACAAAAGTCGCGAAGTGCGGAGAGGAAAATCTGAAGCGTCGTGAGACGCTGCTGTCCGTCGATGACCTGTCTTTTCTCGACGTGAGTGGCAGGGGTCTGCTTCTGGTCAAGAACCATTGCGCCGAGAAAGTGAACTGGTGCTTCCTTGCGACCGTTCAGGTACTCGATGAACTTGCGCTCGATATCCTCCCACAGCGGTTCCCACTGTTGCTCGCGGCTCCAGACGTACTGTCGTTGAAAGAGTGGCACTTCGAGCCGCATCTTCTTCTCGAAGAGCGCAAGCAGCGGAACGGCGTTTGCCTTCATTGCTTTGATCCTGAGCGAAGGTTGACGAGATGGCTGGGGCCCCTGCGACGGATGGGATGTCGCCCGGCACCGTCCAGGGGTCAAGTGTGTGCTACGGCAGGTTCATCTCGCATCAGGTCCCGGGACGGGGTATTCCGCCCGCCGAACGGCTACGCGGTCACCTGCGCGGCGCCCTGCCGAGCGAAGCGAGGTTGGGTGCCGCGTCAGGTGCAGTGCGTTGTTATGTCGCCTCGCATCGAGCAGCAGTCTTTCGGCGAACCTCATGACGCCGATCTCACGAGGTAGGTCTGGGAAAGCCGCGCCAACACACGCCCGCCTGACTCATGTCGTGGAGCGCGGCGCCTTCGTACACGGACATGCCAATCGTCGCGATCCAGCGCGCATGCGTGTCATCCGTTCCTTGAAGGCGCTTGATCGCACCGGCGACATCGGGGAGGACGTCCTGTAGCAGAAGCAGTTCGTCCCGGAGCCAGATTGAGGTGTCGACCCCCGAAAGGGCGTACACCCACACGGCGCCGGCAATCAGCCACCTGAGGTTCGTCGGGTCGCCCACGACGAGCGCGCGAAACAGGTCGGCAGCGAAGCTGTTGTCGCCGAGGAAGAGAGTGAACGCTATTCGGAGCCATCGTACGTCGTCGTCGCCCGGGCAGGCTTGAAGCCGCCGATTCAGGAGATCTTCGATGAAAGACTCCTCCTCGCCGCGTTTGACACTCGCCGCGAAGCACCTCGCCCAGCGCGGATCGTCATCGGGGTGCGGCTCGAGTCGCGCAACGCCCCGCTCGAACGCAAGTGCGAGACGGCATGCGAGTACGCGATCGTGCGGAAGCGGCGTGAACACGTTGCTGCGCAGAGCCTTTGCCCAATCCAGCCGCTCGGCGCAGTAAGGCGCGAACGCCGATGCCGGAACCGCAACCTTGCCGATCATCGAACCACCCTGCAGGATGGGATCACGTTCGGGCCAGAATCGCAAGTCCGACACCTCCGGCCGCCGGGCGCAGGTAAGGGCGGCATAACGATCGGCCGCTCTGCCGCGGGCCGCGCTGTCGAGCGGAGCGAGACTACGCGGACCGTCGGAAGCAGCGGATTGTTGGGCCGTCCGAGCTTGCGTGCCGACGGCACCGCAGCGCTGGGCACGCTCGTGGGCATTTACGTGCCGTCTCGGTTCTCGCTCCCAGATCCACCGTAAGCCTATGTCGAACGTGGTCCACCAGTCGCCCAGACTGCGCCGTCATCAAGGCGCGAGATGCGTGACGATGAGCTGGTCCTCGGGATTGTCCTTCGACAGGGCGCCCGTCGCGACGACCTCACCCGCAGCGTTCACGGCCACCGATGCGATTTTGGAGTAAAACTCGTCGTGCATCGCCCGGCAGCGGAAGATCCCCGCCGTGTCGAGCGTGAGCAACACCGCGAATACCGAGTGTTCCTCCCCCGCCGCGGGCCCCTTACCGAAATCGCCGGCTCCAGTGCAGTCGCCGCCGATGACGAGGTCTCCCCCAGGTCGAAGCGCGATGGCCTGCCCGGTCGCGTGGAGGAGCTTGTGCTCGTAGACGTGCCCACCCGTGCTGTCGTACGCGACGACGAAGAGCGTCTGGGCGCCGCCGTCATCCCAGAGCTCGCCGGTGGTCACCACGTGCCCCGCCGCGTCACGCGCGGCATCGAGCACGGCCTTGCGGTCGAGCGTCTCGACCCAGGTCGGCTCTCCGCTCGGATCGAGGCCGAACACGAGGTAGCGAGCGCCGGAGGCCTCTACCATCGTGTTTCCAACCGTAAGCGCCCCTTTCTCGATCCAACCCGCGACCACCACGTTCCCGTCGGCGCCGACGGCGATGACTTCTGGGTAGACATGGGCCGAGGTCGGTAGCTCCCGCTCCCAGAGGGTCTCACCGGTCGACGAGAGCTTCGTGATTGCGAGTGCGGTCGTCTTGTCCCAGCCCACCACCACATTGCCGTCAGCGTCGGCGCCGATGCTCGTCATCGCGACCGGGATGGTGGTGTCCGCCGCCCACGGGAGAGCCTTGTCCCAGAGGAGCGCGCCGTCTGAGCTCAGGGCCTTCACCAAAACGCCGTCGCTCACGGTGCCCGTGAAGAAGGCGTTGCCCCCTTCATCGACCGTCGTGAGGTCAGCCCTCTCGAACGGTTGGCCAGGGACGGCATCGAGATGCTGCACGGTCCCGGTTGCGTCGAGCCGCGCCAAGAAGGCCGTGGGGTTCGGGATGAACTCGCCCGCGTCGAGCTGCAGGCCCCCAAGGTAGGCGCCGCCGGCCATGGAGAAGCCACCGGAGGGATGAGGGCCGAGGCGTCGCCCGGTCACACCGGTCCACGGGACGGTGGTGAAGCTCCCCGGTTCGCACGACGTGAGCACCTGGCCATCCACGCTTCCCGCGCTTCCGCCCTCGCCTTCGGTCACCACCACCTGGCTGCAAGCGAATGTGCCCGTTACGCAAAGCAACCCGAGAGCGATTGGTGTAGCGCGTGTGCTCATGAGTCGATCCTTCTCCCACGTGTGGCGTGGTGTGCAACGTATTCAGGCGGGAAATGTCGGTCGCGGGCCCGATGCCAGCGTGGCCAACTTCGACCAGTGCAACTCGACGCCCGCCGGCCCAACGTGGTCGCAATCAGCCGTGGAGCGCGCTGCCACGCGAAGCGCGGTTGCACGAACCGCCGGCTGCATTGCGCAGTTGGACGGCAACGCTACCCGATACCAATCGTGCGCTGATGTGCCCAACCGGCGTTCGCGTGAGCGCCCCCTCCGGGCGCGGTCCGCCTCAGGGCGTGAGTTGGGCGGCACGGGCGGCACCCATCGCTCCGCCATCTTCTATCACCTCCGACCATGCACGCCCCGCGAAGGGCTTGACATGCCCCGAGGTCTCGGATCTGCTCCCGCCCATGCAGCGCTCATGGTCTCATAGTTACGTACTGGCCGGTCTTCTCGCGCTCCTCGCGTCGGGGTGCGGGGGACTCTGAAATCCATCGAGTACGCGCCGCGGCCGGCAACAGTGACCGCACCGGAGAAGGCTCTTGAGGAGGCGGTGAACTCGACCCTGGATCCTCCCGTCAAGGTCGAGGTCACGGAGACCTATGTGAAGACCGTGTTCGCGGACGTGCAGGTGAGTACGAAGGTCGTCAAGTTCTCCAGCGTCAGCGTCATGAAGCTCCTTGAGAGTAACGGCCTCTACAAGTACCGCAGCGGCTACGTCGTGGAACTCCAGGACGCGTCCGGAGACACCATCTCCGCCTTCATCTTCAAGGATCTGGCGAACGCGCAACGACTGATGGACGTGCTGGCAGCGCTCCGGACGCGAGCTGCGCCGAAACTCTGATCTGACGCGGCAAGAGCCGACCCGCCCGCCCAACGACTACGGCCTCACCCGCGGGGCGCCGTGCCGGGCGCAGCCCGGCACAGGTGCACCGTCGGCGTGCAGCACCTTGTTGGGCGGAATGTTCCTCTTGTACCACGTGTGACCCGTTGCTCCTGACTTCTTGACGCCACGCTGCGGTCCGCTTCAGGGCGTGAGTTAGGCGGCGCGCTCCCGGGGCGACGCCTCTTGACCGAGGTAATCGTTTGCAAGTTCCGGGTGAGTGCGAGCGAGTTCAGCCTTTCAGCCGCCCAGTTCCTCCGCGTGCGCTGCCAGCCAGGACCGAATCGCCGGAACCGCCACACGCACTGCATGTGCAGCAAATACCGCGTGCCGTCGCAGGGCGGCCTCAATGTCGGCGTACGAACCGCCGGGGAGCACCCACGTGGACTCATCGCTCAGGTCGAGGTGCGGGCCATAGTTGTCCCGCAGTTCGCGAACCACCCAAGCACGATCGCGAGCGCGCGGAAGCTGGGCGAGGATCCAATCGATGCTCTCCGGCCCACGAACGATCGGGAGCACGGTCCATACGAAACTCCGGGGGAGCGACACTGGTTCCAGCTGCGCAAGGCATTCGCCATCACCTCTGCATCCTGATTCATCCTCTCGCCTCCACCACGACTCCCGGGTCACTCCTGCGACCAATGAGCATAGACCAGGGCGTTTGACGGGGTCGCGTCGCCGCTGGTTCTGCGTACAGGCCTCGCCCGCCCAACAACGATTTAGCTGCACCCACCTACTCCACGAAACCCTTATCCCCGATCTCTCGAACCCAGCCCCGCCCTCCATACACCGACCCATCCATCCCCCCGCCCCAGACCGGCCTATCCCGGCCCAGATCCGCACGATGCTCTCCGACCCCCGGCCACTTCGCAAGCCCCAACCCTCTCCAGAATCTTATGGCCGGTCTGTCTGGCACCGCCGCCTCCAGGCAAGTCCCCTCCCCACCGCCCCGCCCACCTATCGCAACGCCCACCCAACGCCCCTGCCTCCGCCCTCCCCCACCACATATCCCACCTCCCCTCCCCATCCTCCCCATCTCCCTCTCGCTCCTCTCCCTCATCTTCCCCCTTGCCACCCCGCCCCACTCCACGCGACCCTCCATATCATGTCAGACTCCTACATCGATAAGTTCGAAACCCTCCTCTACGGCCGCTTCTCCGCCTCCCAAATCCTCTTACTCATCGTCGGCATGGACGCCGACCTCGACCCCGCCGTCAAAGTCGTGTCGGCCCGCATCACCGCCGCCTCCGACGCCATGGAAGCAGCCTTGAAGAAGGCCGGCGAGATTGAGCTCATCACCTATGCTGCCGCCGGCTCCACGCCCACGGATCCAGTCGCCGAAGGTCGCCGCGTGCTGCGACAGGCCATCTCTTATGCCGAGTCGCGGGACGACGGTGCGGCCATCGTGGCAGACATGTTGAACGACGAGAACATGGGCACCGTCCTCAAGAGGCGTCCTGTGAAGCTCGCTGGGGCGCTCACCAATGCCATCAAAGGTATCGAGAAGCACAAGGCCTCTCTCAAGGAAGCTGCCGACTGGACGGCCAAGCTCACCGCCGCCAGGGATGCGCTCGAGAAGCTCAATCAGAACGTGCGCAAAGCACGCTCCGATCGCCGGAGCATGACACCCGAGATCGCGGCCGCCCGCGAGGCGTGGCTCGTGACGTACACGAGCGCGAAGGACATCGTCTCCGGCGTCCTGCGGCAGCGGGGCAAGCTCTCGATGCTGTCCGAGGTCTTCGACGACCTCGCCGAGGTCCACCGCGTCGCCGGCGTGACCGACGAGACGCCGGCTCCCGAGGGCGGCTCCGGCGCTCCCGAGCAGCCCAAGTAGCCCCCTTTCCACGACGAGATCCGTGCCTCGCGCATGGATCGGTGCACTCTCAGCCACCCCGAGCAGCCTCGCCGGATGGATCGGGGCACTCTCAGCCACCCCGAGCAGCCTCGCCGGATGGATCGGGGCGCTCTCGGCCACCCCGAGCAGCTTCGCCGGATGGATCGGAGCACTCTCAGCCACCCCGAGCAGCCTCGCCGGATGGATCGGGGCGCTCTCGGCCACCCCGAGCAGCTTCGCCGGATGGATCGGAGCACTCTCAGCCACCCCGAGCAGCCTCGCCGGATGGATCGGGGCGCTCTCGGCCACCCCGAGCAGCTTCGCCGAAGGGATCGGTGCACTCACAGCCACCCCGAGCAGCCTCGCCGGATGGATCGGTGCACTCTCGGCCACCCCGAGCAGCCTCGCCGGATGGATCGGAGCACTCCCGGCCGCCCCGAGGACGCTGCGCCGACCGGCGCGCCGCACTCTCCCCCGCCCCGCGCGCCACCGTCGTCCCGGCAGGCCGCTTCCGGCCACCCAGCGCGTCCCAGCCTGCACGGTGAGCGCCCTCCAGGCCGCCCGGAGCGCGCCCGCCGAGACGCCGGGCCCGTTCCGGCTCGCCGGACGCACGTGGACCGAACGGAGCGCCGCGCTCTGGCTCAACCGGAGCGCACCCGCCGGCCGGCGCGCCGGGCTTCCCCTCGTCGCGGGCGCTTCCGTCCTCGCGCCTTGGGGACCGCTCGGCGAAGCCGGGACGCCGGCATGCACCCGCCGCCCGAGATCCGGCCTGAGATGGGGCCTCGCGGGGGAGGTCGGGGTCAGCGCACCTTCGCGAAGACCTCGACGATCCAGTCGAGGAACACGCGGAGGCGCGCGCTGACGTGGCGGTTCGGTGGATAGGCGACGTGGAACGGATAGGGCGGCGGGCGGTAGGGGGCGAGGATCTCGACGAGCTCGCCGCGGGCGAGCGCGTCGGCGGCGAGGAACGCGAAGACCTGGCAGATGCCGGCGCCGGCGAGCCCCGCGGCGTAATGGCCATTGCTCTCGTTGACGCCGACCGTGGGGCGGAGGTCCACGTCGAGCGGCCGGCCCTTCTCCTGGAAGCGGAGCGGGACGACACGACCCGTCCGCGCGGAGACGTACATGACGAGGCGGTGATCGGCGAGATCGCGTGGCCGTCGCGGGAGGCCGTGCTTTTCGAGGTAGCGTGGGGTCGCGCAGGTCACCCAGCGCGCGCGAGCGATCGTCCGCGACACGAGCGCGGTGTCGGTGATGGTGCCGCCGCGAATGACGCAATCGACGTTGTCGCCGATGAGGTCGACGTCGCGGTCGCCGACGCCGAGGTCGACCCGGATCTCGGGGTAGCGCTCGAGGAACTCCGGGAGCGCCGGGAGCACGATGCTGCTCGCCGTCGACGAGCCGGTGTCGACGCGCAGATGTCCGCGCGGCCGGGCCTTCGTCACCGCGAAGCTCGCGTCGACGTCCTCGAGGTCCTTCACGACGCGGGCGCTCTTCTCGTAGTACGCGAGGCCCTCCGGCGTGACCGCCACCCGGCGCGTCGTCCGGGAGAGGAGCTGGACGCCGAGATGCGCCTCGAGCGTCTGGACGAGCTTGCTGACGGTCGCCTTGGGCATCCGCAGGGAATTGGCGGCCTTCGTGAAATTCCCCGCCTCGACGACGCGGGCGAAGGCGCGGATGGCGAGGAGCTGGTCCATCGCCTCGATTGTCCACCAGGGTGGACGACGTGTCGATGAGGTCGACATTTCGCACCCAAAGCGGAGGCCCCATCCTTGGCTCTCGAAAGGACAACGCACATGAGCACGTCACTCGAAGGCAAGGTCGCACTCGTCACCGGAGGCTCGATGGGGATCGGCCTCGCCACCGCGAAGGAGCTCGCCGACCGCGGGGCGCGGGTCTACCTCACCGGGCGCCGCGAGAAGGAGGTCGTGGAGGCGGCGCGCGCGATCGGTCACGGTGCGGTCGCCCTCACCGCCGACGCGGCGAAGCCCGCCGATCTCGATCGCGTCTACGATCGCATCCGCCGCGACGCGGGCCGCCTCGACATCCTCTTCGTGAACGCGGGAGGCGGAGACATGCTGCCGCTCACCGGCGTGACCGAGGAGCACTTCGACCGGATCTTCGGCACGAACGTCCGCGGCGCACTCTTCACCGTGCAGAAGGCGGTGCCGCTCCTCGTCGACGGCGGCGCCGTCGTCCTGACGGGCTCGACCACGAGCGTGAAGGGGACGGCGAGCTTCGGCGTCTACAGCGCGACGAAGGCCGCGCTCCGGAACCTCGTCCGGTCGTGGATCCTCGAGCTCGCGCCGCGCAAGATCCGCGTCAACGTCGTCAGCCCCGGGCCGATCGCGACGCCGGGCCTCGCGGGCCTCGTTCCCGCCGAGCACAAGGGCGCCCTCTTCGACCAGCTCGCCACGACCGTCCCGCTCGGCCGGCTCGGCGAGCCGGAGGAGGTCGCGAAGGTGGTGGCCTTCCTCGCCTCGTCCGACGCGAGCTTCATCAACGGGGCCGAGATCTTCGTCGACGGCGGCGCCGCGCAGGTCTGATTCACGCGGCCCCTACGTGAGCCACGCGCGCGAAGGAGCTGCTCGCGTCCGGCGCGCGCGGGGCGACGATCGCGGTCACGGTCGGCTTCTGCGAAGAGAGCCACTTCAACCGCGTCTTCAAGAGGATCGCCGGCGTCACGCCGAGGCCTTCGTCGCCTCGTCCCGCCGCGTGACGCGGCAGCGCTGAGCCTCGCGTACCGGACCATCGTCGGAGGGCAAGCGCGATATCCGCAATACCTCGTGTCGTCCAAGGAGATTGATGATGAAAACTGCATCCGACCTGCTTCGTTCGTACCTCGCCGAGATTCGCGATCCGGCCGCCGCAGCGGCGCTCTTCGCCGAAGATGGCGTCCTCGAGCTGCCGAAGGTCAACGCGCGTGCACAGGGCCCCGCCGCGATCGAGAAGTTCCTCCGCGGGCTCCTCGAGAAGGTCCCGGACTTCCGATTTCAGAACATTCAGATCTTCATCGAGACGCCCGAGCAGGCGTTCGGCGAGTACGACGTCGACGTGCTCATCCCGTCGACGGGGAAGATCTACAAGCAGACCTACGCCGGGCGCCTCGTCGCGGAGAACGGGAAGATCAAGCTGCTCCGCGAGGCGCTCGACACGCTCGCGGCGAAGGAAGCCTTCCGGAAGGACTGAACCCTGACGCTCTCGCTCCGTCTCGCGGCGGTAGCCCCTTCCAACTCCTCGGCGTCGAGGCCGGGATCGCCGTCCCCGCAGGGGGTCTCGATCTGTCCGGCGACGCGGCGGCGGCCCCGATCGGCGTGCCCTCCGGCACGTGCGCCGACAAGGTGCTGATCGTCGCCGGCTCGCCTCCTGCCTGGCTCGCACTACTGCGTCAGGCCGGCGCAACGAGTGGTCCTCACGAGCAGCCAGACGCGAAACGAGAGCTCGGCGAGGCCGACGAGCGGCCCGTTTCGGCGAGCGATCGCCGCGTGGCGATGCTGTCGGCTTCGCCCGCACGCCGGCGCTAAATCAGCGGTCAAAGCGGTCAAGATTCTCGAACAACAGTCTCCTCGTGGACGTGGACGCTGACGCACGCTGACGCTGACGTCGACGGCCCGTCGTCAGCGTCAGCGTCAGCGTCAGCGTTCACGTCCACGCAGGGTCTTCGTCGTTCGAGAATCACGCTCGCTACGCTCGCTGATTTAGCGAACACGTCGCTGGCTCGGCGAGACGTCTCATGACGCAGTAGAACTAGGCGGCTCCGGCGGTTTGCCGACACGCCCCGCTCCGGGTTCCGGAGTATGGTGCCGGCGTGAAACCGAGCCCCATCCTCCTGGCCTGCGCGCTGCTGGCCGCGTGCACCTCCTCCGCGCCCCCCGCCGGCCCCTCGGCCGCGCCCGCGGCCTCCTCCGCGAGCGGCATCGATCTCTCCGGCATGGATCGCGCTGTCGCGCCCGGCGACGACTTCTTCGCCTACGCCAACGGCACCTGGCTCAAGACCCACGAGATCCCGCCCGATCGATCGAGCTACGGCATGGGCGCCATGCTGGTCGAGCTGACCGCGCAGCGCACCGCCGACCTCATCAAGGAGGCCGCAACCGCGGCGCCCGCGGGCTCGGAGGCGCGCAAGATCGGCGACTATTACGCGACCTTCATGGACGAGGCCGCCATCGAGGCGCGGGGCGTCACCCCGCTCCGCCCCGCGCTCGATCGCATCGCCGCCATCGCCGACGCGAAGGCCCTGGCCCGCGCGCTGGGCGGCACGCTGCGCGCGGACGTCGACGTGCTCAACAACACCAACCTCTACACCGACAACCTCTTCGGCCTGTGGGTCGCCCAGGATCTCAGCGACCCCTCGCGCTACGCGCCCTTCCTCCTCCAGGGCGGTCTCGGCATGCCCGACCGCGAGTACTACCTCGACGCCTCGCCGCGCATGGCGGAGATGCGCACCAAGTACCAGGCCCACATCGCGGCCGTGCTCGAGCTCGCGGGCGTCGCCGGCGCGGACGCCAAGGCGGCGCGCATCGTGGCGCTGGAGCACAAGATCGCCGAGGTCCACGCCCCCCACGTCGACTCCGAGGACGTGCACAAGGGCAACAACCACTGGGCCCGCGCCGACTTCGCCAAGCGCGCGCCCGGGCTCGACTGGGAGGCGTACTTCGCCGGCGCGAGCCTCGACAAGCCCGACACCTTCGTCGTCTGGCAGCCGGGCGCGCTCACCGGCATCGCCAGGCTCGTGGGCTCCGAGCCGCTCGACGTCTGGAAGGACTACCTCACCTTCCACGCCATCGATCGCGCCGCGCCCTTCCTCTCCAAGGCCTTCGTCGACGAGGGCTTCGCCTTCCACGGCAACGCGCTCTCCGGCACCCCCAAGCTGCGCGACCGCTGGAAGCGCGCCGTGGAGGCCACCAGCGACGCGCTCGGCGAGGCCGTGGGCAAGCTCTACGTGTCCCGCTACTTCCCCGCCTCCGAGAAGGCGCGGGTCGAGGCGATGGTGAAGAACGAGCTCGCCGCCTTCGCGCGCCGCATCGACAAGCTCGAGTGGATGTCGCCCGCCACCAAGGTGAAGGCCAAGGCCAAGCTCGCCGCCCTCAAGGTCGGCGTCGGCTACCCCGAGACCTTCCGCGACTACGCCGGCCTCGAGGTGGTGAAGGGCGACGCCCTCGGCAACGCGGAGCGCGCCGCCCTCTTCGAGTACCGCCGCAACCTGAACAAGCTCGGCCGCCCGGTCGACCGCGGAGAGTGGGTGATGAACCCGCAGCTCGTCAACGCGGTGAACCTCCCGGCCATGAACGCGCTCAACTTCCCCGCGGCCATCCTCCAGCCGCCGCACCTCGACCCGAACCGCCCGGAGGTCATGGACTATGGCTCGGTGGGCGCCACCATCGGCCACGAGATCAGCCACAGCTTCGACGATCAGGGCGCCCTCTTCGACGCCACCGGCAAGCTCGAGAACTGGTGGACGCCCGAGGACTTCGCCCACTTCAAGGCCTCCTCCGCCCAGCTCGCCCGCCAGTACGACGGATACCGCCCCTTCCCCGATCTCGCGGTGAACGGCGCCCAGACCTTGAGCGAGAACATCGCCGACGTCGCCGGCGTCGCCGTCGCCTACGAGGCCTATCGCACGTCCCTGAAGGGCGCCGAGGCCCCGCCTGCCCAGGGCCTCTCCGGAGACCAGCAGTTCTTTCTGAGCTTCGCGCAGAGCTGGTGCACCAAGATGCGCGAGCCCATGCTGCGCCGCCGCATCCTCACCGACGGCCACGCTCCCCCCGAGTACCGCGCCGACACCGTGCGCAACCTCGACGCGTGGTACACGGCGTTCGACGTGAAGAAGGGGCAAAAGCTCTTCCTCGACCCGAACGACCGCGTGCGCATCTGGTGAGGCCACGGCCATCCTCCTGGGTGGCGGAGATCAGCGCCTCGGCTCCTGAATCACGTTGTCCACCACGTAGTACTTCCGCCCGTCGTACCACCCCTCGTAGTGGACGCGCCCCTCGGCATCGCGCACCAGCGTCTCCGGGGCCACCGCTTCGAACTTCGGCCCGAAGCTCGCGCCGATCTGCACGCGAGTGCCCTGCCGACCCGGAGGCATGGGGCCGACGGACGGGGGCGCCGCGGGCGTGGGCGCGCCAGCGATGGTGTACGTGTTCCTGTCGCCGGTCGGGTACCACGCCACGTAGGCGAGGCCGCTGGCGAAGCCGAGATCGATCCAGCTCTCGGCGCCCGGCCGGTCCGGCACCTCGAGCGGGATGCCGTCGACCACGGCCTCGACGCGTCCATCTCGGCGCAGGAGGTAGCCGGAGCGGGCGCCATCGGGGCTCCGCGCGATCGTCAGCACTTCCCCTTGGGGCCACTTGGAGCGCCCGTCGATGACGATCTCGAACTGCGCGCCGCGACTGAGCACGCCCATGAAGCGCCCGTCGCGCCGCACGTCCCAGGGCCCCACACGGTCGAAGGGCTGGCTCACCCACGATCCGAGCACCATGCGGTCTCGGCCATCCGTGGTCTGCTCGCTGAACCATGCGCGGCCGTCGTCGAGCACGTCCCGCAGGACGGCGCTCCGCGCGCCGCGCGTCGGGCCCACCACCTTGCCGTCGACGACCACCGTGTAAGCCTTGCCGTCAAAGGCGCTGTACGCAAAGTGCTCGCCGTCGCGGGAGAACCGCGCCTTGTAGATCGACCCCTCCACGGCCCGCTCCACGCCGTCAACGATCAGCCTGCTCTCGCCCGAGGGTGCCGTTGCGACGAGCGCCCAGCGCGCGCGCCCCGGCGCGGAGACGAGCTCGTATGGCACATAGAGGTATGGCCCGAAGCGCGCCCGCTCCCCGCCGGGGCGGGCCTCGACGTGGTAGAGGCACGCCCGGCGCGTCAGCTCGACCGCCATCGGCGTATCGGCGCGGCCCTCGCGGAAGAGGATCGTCTCGTCGTGTGGCGCGAGCAGCGATGCGCTCCACGACGGGAGCGTGTCGTATGCGGAGGGGCGCTCCCGGCAGATGCTCGGCAGGTGCCAGAAGTGCGCGTGGGAACAGCCGAGCGCGGGCGCGAGGAGCATCGAGAGGGCGAGCAGGCGGGGCGCAATCATCGCGGGCGGAACAACGTCGCGGCGGCGTGCACCTGACAGCGGGCCGGGGTCATTTCGTGGGTCGCCGAGCAGAAGAAGCGCCTGCGCCAGGGCACGTCGGGGAGGTGCTCGCCGAGATCGAGCAGGCTGAGCCAGAGCGCCGGCTTCGGCCCTCCCGGCACGGTCCACCTGTGGCTCGGCACGGGCACGCCCTCGAAGGGCCCGGTGCACCTGGCGCTCGAGGCCAAGAACGAGGCCGCCGTCGCCGCTTCCACGCCGCCGGCGGCCGCGGCCCTCGCTACCACGCCGCGTTCCGCCTCGATCCCGATGGCAACAACATCGAGGCTGTCATCGGCTGAGCACAGCCCCGCGCAATCCCCAACCTCATCCAGCTGCATCCGCCGACAGGAACGCGATCACGATTGCCGACGCGCGGACGGCGACCCGCTCGAGCAACGCTGAAAATGCCGGCGACGCGCGGGCCGGCGCGATCACGGGGCACCACTTCATCCAAGAGAGGTCGAGCAGCCTCCCTCGTGAAGTCGGTGGCCATCTGCTGCCGGGCGCGCAAGTACAGCTCGATGGCGCGCGCGAGCAATGGCGTACCGGGGTACGCGACGTGCTGACAGTTCAGCTGGGTGAGCCATGAGCGTCGCGCACAGAGGTGTCGTGGCGCAGCGCAGTCTGGTTCGGGCGCGGCAGCATTGATGACGTCGTACCGAGGGTAAATAGGGTGGGCAGCGTCCACGCGAGTGGCCGAGAGGCGGCGCCGGCGCAGCTTCGAGGATACGCCGACCTCGAAGGGCAAAGGTCGAGTCCCACCCACGGGGCTCACTGCGGGACCACGAACAAGAGCAGCCTCCGCGCCCTGCACTTCTCGGCCACCACCGCCTTGCCGCTCACCACCACCTCGCTGCCGGGTGGGGCGGCGGGCACAATCGCGAGCTTCGCGGTCGCCGCGATGCTCTCCCCCGACCCGTCGGAGGTCGAGAGCACCCGGTAGAGCGCCGTGTTCCTCACCCCGGCCGGCCCGACCGCCGGCGCCGTGTCGCCGATCCTCAGCTCGATTCCGCTGGGCGGCGCACCTCCGACCCTCACCTCGATCTGCGCAGTCGTGCCGTAGTCGTCCTCCATGCCCTGCCAGTCCAGCTCGAACTTGAGCCACACGACGTGCGGCTTCGATGCCGGCGGCACGAAGCGCAGGGTGAAGGGCACGCCCGGGGAGGGCTCGAGCGAGGCGACCGCGCGGCGGGGGTCGGAGCCGCGCAGAAGGAACATGACGAGGAGGTAAGTCAGCGCGGCGAGCACGATGGAGCCGCCGAAGATGGCGAACAGCAGGTAGCCAGGGCCCTCGGTCCTGCGGGGGCGGAGGCGGAGATGACGTCGATGCGCGCGCCGCCGCGGTCGGGCTGGAGGGATACGCGCTGGAACGTCCAACGGCCGGCCGTGACGTGGCCTTCGATGGTGAGCACGCCGGCGCCGCGCGGGCCGGAGACCGGAATGGTGGCGTCGATCGAAGGGGGGACGTGCTCGTCGTTCACCGAGCCGCCGGCGTAGATCCATCCGCGCACGTCCCAGCCCACCTCGACCGGCGCGCCGATGGCCTTGGCGGTGGCATGGCGGCGCATCAGGTCGAGGGCCTCCTGGGTTGGCGCGGCGTCGCGGATCACCGCGGCGCGGAGGACGACGCACCCGAGCAGCACGGCGACCGCGCCCACCGCGCGGAGGACGAGGGGACGGCGCGACGGCGGGGCCCCAGCCTCGGACCGAGGGCGACGTGGGATGATCGCAGGGACGAGGAGCGTCGTCACCAGGGCGAAGGCGATGGCCGGAAGCGCGACGGGGTCCGTGAACAGGTACGCGCCCTCGGGCGGCCTACCCGACACGACCCACGGGATGCCCAGCGCGAGCGCGCCGAGCACGAGCACCGCGACCGAGATGGCCGTGAACAGCGAGGTGAGGCGAATGCTGGATCCCTCGCTTCCCGTGCCCACGGCGGCATGACATCAGAGGAGGCGCGCGCCGAGCAAGCACGCCGGGCACCCCGACCTGGTACTCCCTCGGCAGGACGCGTGAGCTGTTCGGACATGATGGGCAGTGGCGAGCACGGGGCCTAGCCATTTTCGCGGCCATGGCGCGGGCGCCCACCGCGTCAGTGCGCTTTCGGCCCCACCTTCGAGCGGCGCACCCAGCGCCCGGCCGCGCGGCGGGCGTCGGTCTCGTAGGTGACCTTCGCCACGATCCTCGATTTCGAGATGAGCGCCTGCGCGTCTTCGCTCGACCTCCCCTGCGTGAGGAGAATGGCATAGACCATGGTCGGAGACCGCGACATGCCCATCTTGCAATGCACGAGCAAGCGGCTCCGGGGTATGCGCAGGGCGCGGGTCGCGAAGTCGATGCCGCTCCAGAACCACTCGTCGGCCTTGGGCTTCCCGTCGTCGGCGACCCCGATCTGAAGGTAGACGATCCCCGTTCGCTCGTAGAGGGCCTTGCTCCCCGGGCCGAGACGACAATCGATGACGTGCGTGATGCCGTCGCGCACGAGGACGTCGATGTCCTCCTCCGAGACCGCGCTGCCGAGCGCGATGTGCTCGGTCACCCATTGATAGGGTCGAAAGCGGAACCCCGAGCTCGCTCTTCGCTCCGCGACCTCCGCGGGCGGTCGTGAATCTGCGTTCGGAGACCGATCCAGCGCTCTTTGCGCAGGCGGCGGGCTTGGCAGCGAGGCGATTGGAGCTTCTTCCTGCGACGGACCGAGCTTCACCCAGGCAGGTCTGGCCCCCTCGACGAACTTCCGCCAGATCGCCGAGAGGGGCTCCGGGAACGCGCTCGCCCTCCGCAGGGCGCTCTCCCAGAACGCCGATTCGCGGGGCTCGCTCCAGCGGACAAGGATCACGGGGACCCTGCGCATGCATTGGCCCAGCAGGGAGACCCAGTCCCATCCGATGTGATTCTCGTCGTCGGGCACGTGCTCGCCGCCCGAGCCCAGGACCGTTCGCAAGCCGAGCCAGAGCTCGTGAAGGAGGTGCAGGTGGTGCCTCATCGACTCGGCGGGCGCGAGGCGCATGCTTTTCCCATCTGGCTGCAAGCCGAGCTCGGCGTGCTCTCCTCCGCGCGAGACGATCGACGCGTACGCCGCGAGGATGTGCTCGGGCATACCCATCCTGGCGATTTGGCCGGGAAACTCACGCTCGAGCCAGCGATCCAGCGGGAGCGGCCCCTGGATGTGGGGATCGTCGTAATGAAGCAATTTGAGCGGAACGTTGTGCAGAGCGTTGGCCAGGCGGCCCGCGAACCGCAGGCCGGCTCGATCTCGGGTCTTTCCGTAGAACGCGAGGGTGGTCATCGCTCGTCGCATGACCGAGAGATACCGAATGAGCGCTCGCTCGGGAGCGATGCATACGGGGTGTTCGTCTTGACTGCTCACGGACCACGCCCTCGTCGCGCCGACGTCACCATCGTCGCAGCACGGTCCTCGCCCGTCCACCTCAGCGTCGTGGCCGGCGCGCCGTCCGGTCCGCGCCCTGCGTGAGCAGCAAACAGGACGAGGTGCTGCCGTGGCTGAGCGGCACGTGGGATCCCGTGAAGGAGCCGCTTCGACGCCGCCGGGAATGGCTCGCATCGGTGCGTTCTTCGCAGCCCCCCGCTGAGGAAGGCCCGAACGGCCGCCCGACGGCGATTGCCAGGTGCAGCGCATCGTTACCCGGCCCCCTGACGATCCATCGCGGCGTTGCTCACGTTCCCGCCGCCGGAGGGCGGCACCGTCATGGTGACCTATCCAGTGATGTTCGCTCCGGGAGGCTGAGCCCCTGCCTCTCGAACGAGCTGCGTCGCCCGCTCCCGGGCCAGAGCTTCCGGGGTGCGGGCGAGCTGCGGGAATTCGTCATCCGCGAGGATGGGTCGAGCATCGGGCGGATTGATGCTCCGTGGAAATCGCCGGCGCTCCGGGTGCTACAGGGGAGCGGCGATGCGCCTTCATTCTTCCGCCTGGGTGACTGCGCTCGGCCTCGCCGCCTGCGCCCCGATCGACGAGGCGCCGCCCCCCGCCGTTCCCGTCCCGCAGCCCGCCGCCGCAGCTCCAAGCGTGATCACGCCTGTCGTCACACCGACGCCGGACCGGAGGGTGCGTGCCCCGGCGCTCCTGCCCGTCGCCGCCGAGCCCCCGCCGCTCGCCGACAGCGGCGCGGAGGAGAGCTTGCGCGCGCGCCCCTGGTGGGGCTTCGACGGGTATGCCCCCGAGCCGCCGGAAATGAGCAGCATGCCAATGCCCGGCGCCGACAGGGCCCTCGACGCGGAGGTCTGGAAGCGCTCGAACCCGCGCTGGGTCTTCGCGCAGGCCGAGGCTGAGCCACGGGAGGCCGGCCCGCTCAACGGCGACCTGCTCGCCTGCGCGCTCAACGTCTGGCGGGTCGCGACGCCCCCGACGACGACGTTCGTGTTCCCGCTGCCCTTCCCCGTCACCGAGTCGGACGTGGGGGCGGACGACGTGAAGCTCGTCTTCGGCTTCGGGTCGTTCGCGAGCCGCGGGGGCGGCGCGCCGAAAACCGCGTCCCATTCGACGCCGCGCTTCAAGGCGGACGACCGCCCGTCCATCACCGTTCGCGGCGCCGACAAGGGCCATACCCTCTGGTTCACGGCCCCCGCGGTTCGGCTCGCCCCCGGCGAGCCCGTCACGGTGGAGATCCACGACACGCGGTTGTTCTCGAGCCACACGCGGCTCCTCACGCTGCGCGCGGCGTACGAGGGCCGGTTGCCGCTGCGCATGAGCGGCAACGGGGCGGCCGCCGAGTGCCGGCTCGTGCCGCGCAGCGAGCGCGACGCGCGGATTCGCCTGGGCCTGCGCGCCGCCGACGCGGAGACGGCGCGGCTCGACACCGAGCAGGTGCCCACCGTCCTCGATATGGACCATATGTACTACCGCCTCACGGAGCTCCTGAGGTTCACGGCCGCGCAGGTCGGCTGGGCGGATCCACGGCTGCGGATCCGGATGAACCGCTTCGCGCAAGTGCACCGCCGGCTCGTCGAGGAGCAGGAGGCTGCCCAGGTGGCGCGGCAGGCGGCGCTGCCTCCGCCGGAGACGTGGATCGACGTGGTTCCTGGGGCCATCGCGGCGCGGGTGGTGTCGACGTCGTGTGGGCCCGCGGCGGCGAACGCGCTGAGCGCAGTCGCCCCCGCGTGCCCGGACCGGGCGTGTCTGCTGCGCGTGCGTTTGCGCAACACCGGGACGGCGACGACGACGCTCCGCGCATACAACAGCAAGGTCGCCGGCGTCGACTGGGAGCTCGCCGATCGCTTCGGGCGAAGCGTCAGCCTCTACACCTGCAGGGTCGTGGGCGACGGCGACACGCCGAGGGACGGGCCGGTCGACCTCCCACCGGGAGCCGAGAGCGAGGTCATCTTCGGGGTGGACCGCACCACGAACGTCGGCCTCACGCCGTACTTCAGCGACTACCCGCCGGCGCTCCAGGGAGATCTCGCGGCGGCGCGGCCACTGTTGCTGCGCGGGAGCGACGCAGAAAAGCCGCAGGCGCAAGGGCGGTGGCTGCGCGTGGAATGAGGCCTCGGCGAAAGACGAGACGTCGATCATCGAGGCAGCGCCGTCGCTCCTGGGAGCGCGTTCGAGGAACGTGGAGATCGGCAATCGAGGGCTGCGGGCAGATTCGCACCCCCGTTGTCGCCGCACGTGCATCCAGTCGGAGCCATCTCTGACCCCGCGGCGGGAATCGACACCCGGCGCCGTCGAGCGTAGCGTGGCGCGCCTTGCGAACCTTTCGAACCATGCACCGGGGCTCGTTACTCGACACCCCCGCGGGCGCCTCCCTGGCGCTCGCGATCTTGATCGCCGGGTGCGACGGCGCCCCCCCGACGACGACGCCGGGCGACACCACCTCGAGCGGGGGGCCCGCCTGCTCCGACGCGTGCGCCGTGGGGGCAACCACCTGTGCGGGCGCCGAGCTCCAGACCTGCGTCGTGGTGGCGTCGGGGTGCACCGAGTGGGGAGCGGCGGTGGCGTGCGGCGCGGGCAGCGCGTGCTCGGCCGGCGCCTGCACCCAGGCCTGCACCGACCAGTGCACGGAGGGCGCGGCGGAGTGCGTGGGGGCCGAGGTGCGGACCTGCGTCGCGCAACCCTCGGGCTGCACCGATTGGGGCGACCCAACAGCCTGTGGCGCGAACGAGACCTGCTCCGGCGGCGCCTGCGTTGCGACCTGCGAAAGCCAGTGCACGGAGGGCGCCACGCAGTGCTCCGGGGCCAACGTGCAGACCTGCATCCAGCAGTCGTCCGGTTGCACCGATTGGGGCGCGAGCGTCGCCTGCCCCGTGGAAACGACGTGCTCGGGCGGCGTGTGCGTGGCGACCTGCTCCGATCAGTGCACCCTCGGGGCCAAGCAGTGCTCGGGCACCGGCGTGCAAACCTGCATCGCGATGCCTTCGGGCTGCACCGATTGGGACACCGCCCAGGCTTGCGGCGCCGGGACCATCTGCTCCGGCGGCGCCTGCGTCGCGCAGTGCACCGACCAGTGCTCGCTGGGAGCCACGCAGTGCTCCGGCAGCGGCGTGCAGAGTTGCGTGACCAAGGCCTCGGGCTGCACCGACTGGGATACGCCGGTCTCGTGCGGCGCCCAGATGACGTGCTCCGGCGGAGCCTGCGTCGCCACCTGCTCGAACCAGTGCACCGCGGGAGCCAAGCAGTGCTCGGGCACCGGCGTGCAAACGTGCGTCGTCGAGCCCTCGGGGTGCACCGACTGGGATACCGCCGTCGCCTGCGGGGCCCAGATGGCGTGCTCCGGCGGAGCGTGCGTCGCTACGTGCACCAACCAATGCACGCAGGGAGCCACGCAGTGCTCGGGCACCGGCGTGCAGACCTGCGTCGTCAAGCCCACCGGGTGCACGGACTGGGACACCGCGGTCGCGTGCGACACCCACATGGCCTGCTCCGCCGGAGCGTGCGTGGTGATCTGCACCGACCAGTGCACGCTGGGCACCCAGCAGTGCTCCGGCAACGGCGTGCAGACCTGCGTCACCGGTGCGCTCGGCTGCACCTCCTTTGGCTCGAGCGTCGCCTGCGGGCTCGGGCAGGTCTGCGACGGCGTCGCCGCGGCGTGCGTGGCCGAGCCGCTCGAGCCGCGGATCGTGGCGCCCCTCGGCGGCTCGCTGGTCAGCGGCGGAGTCGTCTTTCGATGGGAGACCGCCGCGAGCTCCTCGGAGAGCGTGCTGCAGGTCTGCTCCGATATTTCGTGCGCCAACGTCGTGGCGCAGGTCTCCGGCACGACCGGAGCGACCCTCTCGCCGCCGCTCCCCCGCGGCACCTATTTCGTGCGCGCGCGCGGCCGCCGACAGCGCGCCGACCTGACCTACCTCGAGGGCACCCAAACCACACGCACGCGCGCCATCTTCGTCACCGGCCGCCCGGTGGCGTCACCCGCGCTCCTCGGGATGATGCCGGACTTCGACGGCGATGGCCGGCCCGAGGAGGTGATCGGCGACACCGCTCCGCTGACTTCGGTGGGAGGCACCCTGCAGGTGCGCTGGGGCAAGGGGGGCGCATCGACCACGCTCTCGGGCGGTTGGTACTCCGTCGGCCAGCGCGACTCGTCGTTCGCGTCCAAGGCCCAGAACCTCGGAGACTTCGTGGGCGATGGGCGGCCTCAGCTGGTCACCGTCCAAAGCACCGTGCAGATGGGCGGGGCCCCGGTGGACCCCTTCTCGGTGGTGCGCTACGGGCTCAACCTTCAGGGGGCGCTCGTCCAGCTGCAGGCGTACGACGTGCCGGGGCCGTTTCACTCGCTGCTTCCGGCGGGCGACATCGACGGCGATGGCTACGCGGACTTGCTCGCCGTGCGCCGGCTGCCGCAGGTGTTCATCAGCGGCAACACCTGGGCGGAGACCGGCGTCGAGGTGGTCATCCTCTTCGGCGGTCCGAGCGGTTTTCAGCGAACCGGCAGCCTTCAGTTCGACATCCCGGTTGCGCTGCGCGACTACTACACGAGCGTCACGGTGCGCGGGGTCGGCGACGTGGATGGCGACGGCTTCGCCGACGTCGCGCTCGGCGTGAGCGCGAACCCCAGCTACTGCAACACGACCGGGAGCTCGCCCCCTCCCATCCCCAGCTACGTCGAAATTCGTCGCGGCGCGGCGTCGAACCCCCTCCAGCAGGAGCTGGTGCGCATCGACGGGATCGCCGCGTTGACCCCGTTGGGGGACATCGACGGCGATGGCCTCGCCGACGTGGGGGTCGTCCGGCCGGCCCGGCTCTACTTCGGCGGAACCACCTGCAGCTCCCGGTACTTCGTCGCCGGCTCCCTCGACGTGCATTACGGCGGCGCCGCAGGGCCCCTGCTCACGTCGTCGTGGCCCCTGCCCTCCTACGACGCTCCGGGGTGCCAGAACGGCTGGAACTACACGACCACCTTCCAGATCGCCGGCTCGCTGGCCGGCGGCGGCGATCTCGACGGCGATACGTACGGCGACGTGGCGCTGGTCACGCCGACGCTCTCCGATCCGGGGCTCGCCTCTTGCGCAAATTTCCCCGGTCAGGTGCGCTTGTTCTACGGCTCCGCGAGCGGCATCGTCGCTCCCCCGGCCCAGATCATCGATGGCCCCGATGGCGCCGGCCACGCGTTCGGCTGGGCCGCGGCGCTCATCGGCAACGTCAGCGGGGATGGCGCCGACGAGCTGTTGGTCAGCGCCGCCACCAAGCAGGTGCGCGTGCTCTCGGGCCCGCAGGCTGCGATGAGCGTCGTGCAAACGTTGGGCGTCTCCGGAAACACGAACCAGTACGGCATCAAGCTGATCGGTGGGCTCTGATCGGCCACCTCGCGCCGCTCTCCGAGCGCTCCTCGAGGATCAAGCGTCGCGGTGCGCCCAATCAGGGGCGAACGGGACCATGAGCACCGAACGAACGCGGGCAATCCCCGAGATGTTCGGTCTAGCGCTCCCCTCGGATAGGACGAGGCCGCGGCGGTTCGGGTCCCTGCCCTGAGCCCAAACGCTCTTCGATCAGCGCTGGGCTCTTCACCAGCTCTTGCTGCCGGCCTACGTGCGACTCGGGACGGTGCAGCGCGCGCAGAAGCTGCTCTTCGCGGACGAGACGCCGTGGCCTCTCACGGCATCGCCGAGAAGGAGGATATCGCATCCCCCGATGCCGACACCTGCGCTCGGAGACGAGAAGGCCAGTCGCGGCAGGCGCGTGTTCGCGCCGGTCACGACGGCGCGGCGGCGCGCGCGTCGCCCCCGCTGCGCGCGTTGTAGAAGCGGCGAGCGCTCTCGAGCAGCCAGTCGCCCGGCGCGGCGGCCAGGACCGAGTCGCGCAGCGCCGTCACCAGCCGGCTGCGCCCCAGGATCAGGGATCGCATCCGCAGCGCGCTGCGGTGGACCTCGACCGCGTTGCCCTGCGCCTCCCGCGCGTACGCCGAGAGCGCGGCCTCTACCTCGCCGTCCGTCTCCGCGCAGCCGGCCAGCGCGCGCGCCAGCGTCTCGGCCGAGAGCAACGCGTACGCGCTGCCCATGCCCGAGAGGAACGTCGGACACGCGGCCGCGTCGCCGAGCAACGCCACGCGCCCCGCGACGATGCTGGGGAGCTGGACCATGGTGATGGTGTCGACGAAGACGAAGCTGTCGGCGTCGATCGCGGCGAAGAGCGCGCGCACCGTGGGGTTGAAGTGGGCGTATTCGCGCGCGAAGAAATCGCGGGCCAGGGCCGGCGTGGAGAGGCGCGCCCGCAGGTCCGCGCCGCCGTGATAGACCACCGCGACCAGGCGGCGCGGGCCCAGCGCGCCCACCATCACGATCTGCCCGCGCCCGAGGTGCGCCGTGATCTCGCCCACGGGCGCGTCGTGCGCGCAGTCGACCTCCAGCGCGACGTAGCTGCCGCCGAGCGGCAGCTCTCCCGCGGCGCCGAAGAGCCGGCGCCGGACCGCCGAGTGCACGCCGTCGGCGCCCACCAGCACATCGGCGCGCTCGACGCGGCCGTCGGCGAGCGTCGCGGTCACGCCGCCTCCCTCCTGCGTCACGCCCACGACCTCGGCGCCGAACCGTACGTCGACCTCGCCGGCGACGTGCTGGTACAGCACCTCCGCCAGATCCGCGCGCCGCAGCAGCAGGAAGCCGCCCAGCGCGGCGTCGAGCGCGGCGACGCGCTGGCGGCGCAGCACGTGGCCGGCGGGCGTGGCGAACCGCAGCGCGACCACGGACGGCAGGGCCCGCGCCGCGCATGCGTCCCGCACCCCGAGCCGATCGAGCACGCGCACGCCCTCGGCTTTGAGCGCGATGAAATGGCCCAGCGCGCGAAACCGCGGCGCGCGCTCGAGCACCGTGCACGCCACGCCGGCCTGCCGGAGGAACCGCGCCAGCGCGAACCCACCGATTCCACCCCCCGCGATCAAGACTCGCATGACTCACCTCTCGCGCACGGCTCGCCGCCGCGCGCGCCTTCGATGTGTGTGTGACTCGACGACGAAACACCCCACGCGGACAGGCTCGCTGCCGCGCCGGCGTCCATCGATTCGTTCGGATCACCGGATGAGAGGTCTCGCGCAGACGACCTCGTCGCCGTCTGCGCCGGGCCCCGCCGGCTCGTCCAACTACCCTGTCGAACGTCTCACCCGAGCGGCCTTGCCCGCTCCGCGCGCCGGCTCCAGGAGCCGTCGGCTCGTGTCCAGCGCCAGTTGCAAGTGCGCTTCGAGGCGCTCCGCGCTCGGCTCCGCGCCCTCGGCGTACAGCGTGGCGTCGAGCGCGGCGTCCGCGGCCTCGACGAGCGCCACGAGCTGCTGGGTGTCCAGATCCTCGCGGACGAAGCCGTGCGCGCGCCCCGCTTCGACGATGCGCACCTGCGCGGATCGCAGCCACGCGAACGCCGACGCGAGCCGCGGACCGGGTACGTGGCGCACCGCCTGCAAACAGCGGAAGAGCTTGAGCGCGTCCGGCTCGTGCGCGATGGCGCGGAGACAGGCCAACTGGAAGCGCTCCACGGACGACCAGAACGCGGCGGCGTCGGCCACGTCGAGCGTGAGCGTGGCCGCCGCAGCCACGGCGGTCAGGTGTTGCTCGATGACGGTGGCGAACAGATCCTCCTTGTCCGCGAAGTAGTAATAATACGAGCTCTTGCCCAGCCCTGAGGCCGCCAGGATCTCGTTGAGAGATGCGCCCTCGAAGCCCTTCTGTCCGAACTCGGCGGCGGCGGCGCGCAGGAGACGCGCGCGCTTCTCGGGATCGAGGCGGTCGTAACGCGGCAGGGGCATGGCTCCGGTGACTTTCTGTACTCGGAGCCTGTACCACCGGTACAGGCTTCGTCAAGCAAGGATCCTGCGTACTGTCAGGCTTGCACGACGAGCTCGAGCACCGCTTGTCGCGTGGCCTCCGAACAAGAGCCTATCCCAGTAGACCGGGCCGAGGTGTTACCCTTCGACGCGCCCGCCGGCGCCGTGCGACGCCTCGACCTCGACCCGGTCGATGGGCACCTTTACCTCTTCCTCGACAAGAGGTGACGAGTCGCCAAAGCGATCTGGTTCGACGGCTCGCAGCCGCTTGGCCGGCCCACCGACGACGCGTGATCGCCGCGGTTGGCCACCCGTCACCAGGCACAGGTGGCCTCGTCGCGCTCGCGTCGCACCGGCGGCGCCCACCGGCGGCCCGTTGCTCGGACGAGCGATCGCCCAGACGGGTGAGCGGGCGGCACTCACGCTGCCCTGCGCGGCAGAAGACTGCAGGCCGTCTCCTGGGGCAACAGCACATCTCGGCTGCGGCCGCATCCTGGCTTCGCTGATCGGTCACCGTGGACCGAAGGGAGCGCGGGGCTCTGGTTCAACCAGAGCGCATCCGTCGGGCGGCGCCGATCAGCGCGGGCCCTGGCCCAGCGTCGTGACGGCCTCGTCCGCGGGCGCGTCCAGCGCCTCGGGGGCGGCTCGGCGACGGCGGGCGGCCCCGCGGGCGGCTGCCCGGGGCCGCCGTGGTGCGCGCCGCAGCCGCAGCCACAGCCACAGCCGCAGCCACAGCCACAGCCATGGTGACCGTACTTGCCGTGATGGCCGTGACCACCCCCCCAGCCATTCTGGTTGATGATCACCGTCACGCCGGGCGGCGCCGGCGCGCCGTCCGCGTCCAGCGCCTCGAGAGCGGCGCCATCAAAGGAGGTCGCCGCGTCCTCGGCGTCGTCCCCAGCCATGCAACCCATGCCGGCGAGGGCAAAGACGAGCATGGCAACCGGCGTCAACGCGATCTTCCATGAAGCGTGCATGTCCACCATCTCCTGGTCGAGGGGCGCGGGGCGAGCCGGAGCCGACGACTCGGCGAGCTCCCTCGCGCCCTCGCAAGCTTCGATGTTCCCGGTACCGCGTTAGATGCCGTACATCTTTCCAGCCACGAGCCGAGATGTTTCAGACGCCGCCGGATCTCCAGATCTCCAGCAGATCACGCAAGCGCAAGGCGGCAACTTGTCACTCCTCGGGCGGCGCAGCGACCGAATGCGCGGGGATACGACGGATTCGATCCGCCCGCCACGGTCCAACTTCGACCCCCTCGGGCGGCCCGGAGAAGATCTCGATCAGGTCGTCATCGCCGGCGGTGCTGCGAACCTGGACATGGGTGTTGTCCTTCGGCGCGACGAAGCGGAACCAGCGCGTCGCTTGCTCGAGGGAGGCCGCGATTCGGTCGGCTTCGCGAGCGTGGTCGCCATCGACAAGTATCTCGATCACCTGCCGCTCGAGCGCCAGGTGCGCGCGATGGCGCGCGCGGGGCTCGTCGTTGGGGGGGCGGCTGAGCGCCCTACGGCCCCGGGCAAGGGTAGACGCTCAAGCAAGGCTGGGCCGGTTCCTCGGTCGGCACAAGATGGACGACGTTCTCCGCGACGAGATCGAGCGCTGCGACATCGTGATCGGTCTGCTCAGCGACGAGAGCCCGTACTCCGAGCACGTGATCATGAAACTCGGCGCCGCGTGGGGGCTGAAGAAGACCACCTGCGCCCTCCTCATGCCCGGGGTGAAGTGAAGTACGACCAAGCACCCGGCCCGCTCGAGCGCCGCAACCATGCCCGCACTGACGGTGTCGACCGGGTGACGAACCTCCTGAACATCGCGTCAAGGACGACCGGCGTCCCCATCCACGACGTCACCAGCTTCGTCGCAGGGGTCGACGAGCTCGCCGGGACGGTGATGAGCTCGGTCAACCCGCTCGCCTCGTCGAGCAGCACGATCGCGGCGGCGGCCGCTCAGATCCCGCTCGGCGCGTGCCAGCGGCGGTCGCTGCTTTGGGTCCACAGCGCCATGTTGTGCTCTACGCTCCACGCACCCGTCGTCTCGTGCAGCGTGAAATGCAGGCTCGCGAGGTCGAAAGCGCTCTCCACCACCACGATGCCTCCAGGCTGCTCACCGAGGAAGTCGCGCGCGTCCGGGAACAGCTCGAGCAGCGACGCGAACAGCGTCCCATGAGGTGGCAGCGTCTCCTCCCGAACCAGTGAGCGTCCCCGGCCGTCCTCGAGGACGATCCGCAGGGACGCCGCATGATCGTAGTCCGCCGCCATTCCACAGTTCGACACGATCACATGAGACAGAAGCGGTGGGCGCGCGAGCGCTCGATAGATGGCGCGCAGCGCGATCCCCCGCTGCCGCAACCGCGGAACGGTGTTCCACGCGTCGCTCCAGAGCATCGTGCGCGCGGTGCTCCGCTCCGTGCGGTATTCGAAGAGGGCTTGTAGCAATTGCGGGAAACGGAGCTTCGCAGCGCGCGAGAACGTGAGCGCGACATGGCCGACGAGCTCGCCTCCCGGGTCGGGGAGCAGGTCGCGGATTTCGCCGCGCGCGACGCCGTGGCGTCTCGCGAGCAGCCACCGCTCTCGCTTCGCCACGAGCCGCCCCGCGGCGTCGTGAAGGCGGACGTCGACCCAGAAGTCCTCCTCGATGGCGCCGTGTGAGTTCAAGACGTTCACCACGGTCGTCAGCCCGCGGCCTTGAATGACGGCGCCCGGGTTCATCTTGGCGTGCGTGAGCGCGCGCGCCGCCCGTGGCCAGAGCGGTTCGAGCCAGCTCCATCGATAAGGCAAATGCCAATTCTGCAGCGTGCGGATGGGTTGGACGTGGCCGTAGCGATTGCCACCGTGATAGGCGGAGAGGCGCGGCTCGTAGGTCACGACCCACGGGCGCACGAAGAGGTCGCGTGTCGTGAGCCGGCCCGACACGGTCGCGGCCTCGCCGTCCACGAAAGCCTCGAGCCCAGGAAACAGCGAGTCGAGGCGGGCGCGAGCGAGCGAGAAGGGATTCATCGCCTCGGCGTACGTGGCATATCGCCGAGCGCCGCGGTGGTTTTGCACCCAGAGGCGCAGACAACCGGGAGGCTGCGGGTCGGGCCCGTTGGCCATCACGATCTCGGCGCCTCCCAGCGAAGAAGCGAGGATCACGACCTCGGTGAGCTCGAGCGGTTCTATGCCTCTCAGCCACGATTGGTCGTCGCCTCTCAGCCAGGATTGGTCGTTGTGGAAAGAGACGATGTCTCCTTCCTCGCTGATCCAATCGCACAGCGATTTGAGCCGGCCATAGCTGGAGTCGGCGCGCACCGCGGCGCCGACTGGGAAGACCGCGAGCACACCCTCGCCGACGTCCTTGCCGACGACCGAAGCCAGCCGCTCTTGATCGAGGAGGAGCGCCTCGGCGGCGCCGAGCGATGTCTCACCCGATGCTTGGAGACGTCCGGCGACATCGAACACCGCGAGCTTCAATCGAAGTCGAGCGCCCCCGAGCTGCGCCGCCCACAGCGGCCCATAGATCGTCACCAGCGTTCGGAAGCCCCCGTCGCGCCGCCACCAGAACAGATCGGCGCCGTGAGCATCGCTGGGAACGAGAACGTCGGTCATGCAGAGTTCCGATTCGTACTACAACCGCAGGGCATAGGAAGAGCAAAGCCGATCTTCACAGCCGTCCGCCCACTAGGGTCATCCACCGTCGCGGCGCGCCCTCGCACCCCGGCGATCGCCTGCATTGGGCACACGCACCGGCTCGGCGGCTTGTTCTCAGAGGCGCGATAGCGGACATCATCTCTCCGCCCTCCATGTCCTCACAATTACGCTGACCACGTTCGCAAATGGGAGCGGCTCTTTTGCGACAGCGACGCTGCCCCATCGCACCTCTGTCAACGCCCGATTGTGCGGCATTTCGGGCACGGACTCGGAATGCTCCGGAGACATCTGCCTGCCGCCACAGAAGAGCCGCACCCTTCGCAAATACGTATCTTCGACACCGCTAAAGAAAGGGGAACACCATGACGATCACGGCTTCGGCATCAACGATTGGCGAGGCGCTCGCGCTGCTCGGGAACACCAAGCTCACCCAGGACGTGACGATTACGGGGATCGGCAACGATCCGAGCTCGCAATACGAGATCATCTCTCGGGCCAGCAACGGAAGCTCGCTCACGCTGGTCGGGACCCGAACCATGGTGACGAGCGCGTTCACTGGCACCGGGATGACTCTCTCCATCGTCACCCCTCGCGGAGGGGCCGGGACCGGGGTCTATCAGCCCGCGGCCACCGTCGGCGGAGCGAACCCCAACCTGACGAGCCTGGGCTGGGCACACAACGGGGCCGCGATCCAGATGACCTCCAATCCGAACGTGTGCGGCCTCGAAGACGCACGCCGGTCGGGTGAACCAAGGCGCTACCAGGGTGGCCAGCGAGGGCGACAGAGCCGAGGACGTGGACTTCAATCCGTGCGCGATCAGGCGGCGTGCTTCACGGTTCGCAGTCGTAGGGCGCGAGCACCCAGACGCCGTCCTCGCAGTCGTAGACGTTCCCGCACGGGATATGATCACTGCAGTGGAGCGAGCCCGAGCAAACGGCGCCTTCCTTGGGCTCCTTGCTCGGGCACCCGGGGGAATCAGCCTCCTGCTTCCCTCCGCAGCCGGCCAACGACGCCAGCATCACCGCCGAGAACATGACCACCGCCCAGAGACTGATTCGCTTCGCATCGACCACGATCCACGCTCCCGTAAGGAATGTACGGCAACACCAAATCAGAACGGCTTCTTCGAGTCGACCAGGATCTTACCCGCCCATCGTTCGCCACGTGCATGTCGGCCCGGAACCGCCCGTTTGGACCGCGCGGCGGCGGTGAGATCCGATCCTTCGTCGCGGCCGCGGCTTCGACGAGAATCGCCTCGACGCGATCGACCTCGCCCTGCGCGGTCGCGAGCTGCACCTTCAGGTTCAAGGCCTCCCGGTTGCCGGGCGAGCGCGTTCACCGCGTCGACGCGCCGCTCGGATCCCCGGCCGCTTTCAGAAGCGGTTGCACGTCGCCCTGGCCGCGCGCTGCCCTACTTGTCGATGGCGCGCTCGCCCGTCATGTTGACCGTGACGGTCTTGACGGCCTCATTCTGTTGCGTCCACCTCGAGCAGGCCTTCATCACGCTCTCGTGGAAATCCCCCCACTTGAGGAGCCTCATGGAGATGAGGGCCGCGAGACATTTCTCCATGGCATTGAACCCAGCCACCCACAGGTGCGTGTGGTTGTCGACTGCCGTGAAGAGATCCGTCGTCGTGTCCTTCTTCTTGTCGCCCGGCTTCGCGCCCGGCGCCGCGTCCGCCGCCGCATTCGCGGCGAGCTTTTTGGCGAACTCCGGATCCCTTTCCTTCTTGGCGCGCATCGTGGCGAAGGCCCGAGCGTGCACCTGCTCGTGAAGCACCTGCTTCGCGGGGTCGTCCGCGATGTCCGACTGGCGGAAGTTGATACCGACCGAGTCCCCCAGCGCGGTGAACTCCTCCGCGCCTCCCTTGTGCCCAATGGTCAAGTAGCCCAATGCGAGGTCGTACGCGAAGAAGTGGATTCTATCCATGCCGAATTCGATGAGCACGCCTTCGTCCACGCTCGCGGCCGCCGCTGCGGGCTTCGCGACCGGGAGGGGGCGCCAATCTGCTTGAGCGACGCGGCCAATGGGACCAACTTGGAGATGAACTCGGACTGGTTGGAAGCGCCCGCGATTTGCTGCTTCACGGAGGCAGCGAAGCCTTCGGTCGGGTTCAACGAGCACGTCTTGGCCCAGTCCCTGAATACCTTCATCCAGCCATCGACATCTTGCTTCGCCGGCGGGTTGCTCTTGGCGTAGTTCTCGAACGTCATCCCCTGCTTGCTGTCGAGCATCGTCGATCGCCTCGACCTTTCCCGTGCAATGGGCGGCGACCTTATCACGGCGCGGCCGCGTGACGGAGCTTCCGCGGTTCAGCGAAGAGTCTCACCCTGCCGCAGCCACGGCGCACTCGATTCGAGCTCGAGGGGACTCCTGCCGCCGAGGGGCGAGCGCCGTCGGCAAAGGCCGTAGGCGCTCTCGCCGAGAACGCCTCATGAGATCTCAGCCCGCTTTCATCCTCGCTTCCAGGCAGGCTCACGTCTCTTTGGTCGACTCGGTTCGACGGTGTTCGACATTCTGAATCACGGATACGACCGGGCCACGCGCAGCCCCGTGGCATTGCGCCATTGGTCGGGCCGGAGCGCGAAGCGGGCCGCCGCGCGGCAATGGTTCTCGACGCAGCTCCAGGCCCCGCCGCGCACGGACCGATGCCCGGGATCATCCGGAGACGCGGCCGTGAGCGAGAGGCGCCCGCCGATGCTCTCGGGGCCCTGCGCGCTCCAACCATTGAGACAGAAATCATGGCTGTTGCCGGCGCCGCCCCGCATCCCATACGGGCTCTCGTCGCTCGGATAATCATCGACGCTCGCACGGGTGGGATCGCCGGCGTGGCTGCTCAGCATGGCGGCCCAGGTGGGATCGAAGAAATCCCCCAGGGGAAGAAGCGCCCGTCCGCGCCGCGTACGGCCTTCTCGCGCTCCAGCTCGTGGACCAACCGATACGGCCGGCCGGTGCGCGCCGCACGCCACCGCGCATAGGCGACGGCGCCGTGCCAACTCACGAGCACAACAGGGCCACGGGCCAACCAGATCTCGCCGACGTCGTTCTCCCGCAGGTGAAAGCGGCCGTCGGGCCCGCGCGCGTAGGAGAGATGATCGGTCGCGCCGGCGATGGTCCCGCGGTTCGGGCGCGGGCACGCGACGAGCGCTTCATCCTCGCGACCCGAGGCCACGAGATCGTCCAGGAAGGCGAGGTACTGCGCGTTGGTGATCGGGAATCGACCCACGATGAACCCGTCGATCCACACGCGCGCTGCCGGCAAGCTGTCGGGTGCGTCGGGATCGCCGCCGAGCATCGCCCAGCCGGCGGGGACGTAGACCTCGTCGGGGTCGATCGCGCCCTCGGGCGGCAGCGCGATCGGCCACGGATCGGCGCTGCCGGGAGCGCAGCCGTCCCAGCGCTCGTCGCGCTCGATCTGCACGGGATAGACGACCTCGGCGTGGCCGGGCGCGACGAGGCGGAGGCGATAGCTGCCCTTCTCCAAGGGCATGTCGTGGATGGGCGTCGCGCCGAGATCCGCGACGGGCTCCGGCACGAGGCGGCGGCCGCGGCGCGCGTAGCGCTCCAACAGCACGCGGGCGCCGGGCGGATCGGTGACAACGGTGAGCGCGCCCTTGCCGCTGAGGAAGGCAGCATGACGGCCGCGATCGTGCGCGCGGAGGAGCGCCTCGGCGCGCGCGGCGTCGTCGTGGCGCCGCGCACGCTCCGCCTCGGCGAGCTTGTCGCGGTAGTGATCGGCGAGCGCGGAGAGCGCCTCGGGCAGCTCCGGATCCAGCGCGAGCGCCCCGTGGACACCCTGGATCCAGTCGATCTCCGCCAGCGCCGCCTCGCGATCGAGCTGCTCGGCCTCGTCCTCGAGCGCCCAGCCGGGGAGCTTGACCTCGACCCCATCGAAGGGTTTGACCGACCCGAGCCGTACCTTCGCCTCGGCCCGCAGCCGCATCGCGCGGGCCCGCAGCTCGGCGATGCCGGGTTCGCCCGCGAGGGCCTGCTCGAGCTTCTCCAGCGCCCGGTCGCGCCGCCTGGCGCCGTTGAGGAAGGCCTCGATCTCCACGGTCAGCGCCGCGGCGTCGGAGTAACGATCCTCCGGCTCCCCGCCATCGCCCGCAGGCAGATCGCGGTCAGCTCGGGCGCTGCACCGGCATCGGCGAGCGCCGCGGCGTCGGGCCCGCGCGCCGGCTTTCGGCCCGTGAGCGCGTGATGGAGGATGGCACCGAGCGCGTAGACATCAGTCGACGGCCCGTGCCGCGCCACGTCCCCTCGCGCCTGCTCCGGCGGCATGTACGCGGGCGTGCCGAGGATCTCGCCGAGCTGCGTGAGCCCGCCTTCGCTGGGCGTCGCCTGCTCGAACCAGGGCTCGGGACCGCCTTCGTCGGCCAGCGGATCGATCTGGCCCACCCGCCGCGCGAGCCCCCAGTCCATGACCATGACGCGGCCGAAGTCACCGATCATCACGTTCTCGGGCTTGAGATCGCGGTGGATGACGCCCCGGCTGTGAGCGTACGCGACCGCCTCGCAGACGCGCGCGAAGACGTCGAGGAGCCGGCGCCGCCGCACGGGCGTCTCGACGCCGTCACCGGGCGCGAAGGCCTCGTCGATGACGGCGCGCAGCGTGCGACCACGCACCTCGGGCATGGTGAACCAGAGCTGCCCGTCCGACAGCTCGCCGTGATCGAGGATGGCGATGATCCCCGGGTGGTTGAGCCCCGCGGCGAGCTTGATCTCGGCGAGGAAGCGCGCGCGCTGGCGAGGCGCGTCGCGCACGTGAGGCCGCAGCAGCTTCAGCGCGACGACGCGTGAAAGCTCGCGATCGTACACGCGGCGCACCTCACCGAAGCCGCCGCGCCCGAGCGACCGCAGATCCTGATAGCGCTCCGGCAGCGCGACCTCGCCGTCGTCCCGCGCCGCGACCGGCACCTCGCCGGAGGCGGTGACGCTCGCCGTCTCCACCACGCTGCTCTCGTCGCTGCCGCGGGACGCATCGACGGTGGCGTCGGGATCTGCCCCGTTCGCGCCGCTGCGCTCCGCCGTCTCCACCACGCTGCTGTCGTCGCTGCCGTGGGACGCATCGACGGTGGCGTCGGGATCTGCTCCGTCCGCGCCGCTGTGCTGCCGGCCGCCGAGTCGCATTCTGCGCGACCCTACCGTCGTCGGTCGCGCGCGCGCAAGCCCGGCGCGCCGTCTCGGGATCTCCTCTCGGCGCGCACCGGCACGTCATCGATGCTCGTGCCGGCGCCGCCGGATCTCCGACCGTGGCCGGCAGGCGAGCTGCGCCTCGCATCTGCATTGCACCATCCCCGATCAGGGCGACGACGGCGCGATTGGGAAACGCGAGCGCAGGCCCGGCCGATGCATTGGAGACATGCGGGAGACATGCGCCGGGGCATGGCGCTCGTCCCCGACAGGAGTTCAGGGATGCAGCAGAACGAACAGCCCCATCCGCAAAAGGATCGGAGCTCGGAGGATCTCGCGGCGAACGTGCTCCGCGACGCGAGGAGCTTCGTCAAAGCGGAGCTCGCCGTCGTGGAGGACGACCTTCTCCGCTCGGCTGCAAGGGCGGCGCGATCGGCGATCGCGTTCGGCATCGCTGGAGTCGCGGCGCTCGCCGGGATCCAAGCCCTGGTGCTCTCCGCCGGCTTGGCCGGTCGTCGCGTTCGTCCCTCCCGATCCGCCGCGGCGGGGCTCGGATTGTTCGCTGTCGCGGCGGCCGCGGCGCTCGTCGGGCGCGCGGCGCTGCCACGCAACCCGCTGCCGAGAGCCGCTTCCCGCGTCGCATCCGATGTGGAAGACGTGGCACGGCGCGCGGCGGCGTGAACGCGCCAAACCCTTGCCTGCGGTCGCTGTCCGTTGCGCGCACGCCGTACCGCCGGACATTCAGGCCGAGGGCGGACTGAGCAACGAGGCTGAGAATCGTTGTCGCTTCAGCCCGTTCGGTGCGCTGTTCGCGATCTCGAAAGCGCCATGAGCGTCTGCGCTCGACGCGCCCGAGCCCAGGCTGCGCTGCAGGCGAGCGATGTGATGGAGGCTCCCGTCACGCGCACGGCGCGCCGCGATATCCACGCTGCGCCGTACACCGGGCGTCGGGCGCAGCCTCCTTCGTTCGTGCGCTCCCGCCCACCACGCAACCCGCGCCGCGCAACGCCATCTACCTACCGCGACGAGGAGCATCCACGCGTAGGCCGCGACGGCCAGCCGCGCTCCGCGTTGGACCCATGGCCGCACTGTTTCCACCCTGGAGCGACTCCGTCTATCGCGTGGCGATCGGCGTGCTCGCCGCCGGGGCCGGTGGCTCGCTGCTCGCGCTGATGATCTACGTGCGCACGCCGTGGAAGCGATACCAGTTCGAGCCGGTCGACCAGCCGGTGCAGTTCGATCACCGCCACCACGTTCAAGATGATGGGATTGACTGCCTCTATTGCCACAGCACCGCCACCGTCGCGCCGACGGCGGGGATGCCGTCGACCGGCACGTGCATGGGCTGCCACAGTCAGATCTGGAATCAGAGCATCATGCTCGAGCCCGTGCGGCGGAGCTGGTTCTCCGGCACCCCGATTCCATGGAACCGGGTCACCGACGTACCCGACTTCGTCTATTTCAATCACTCCATCCATGTGAACAAGGGCGTGGGCTGCGTGACCTGCCATGGCCGCGTCGACGAGATGGGCGCGGTCTACAAGGTGGCTCCGATGACGATGGGTTGGTGTCTGCAATGCCACCGCCTGCCGGAGCCACACCTCCGCCCACTGTCGAAGATCACCGACATGCGCTGGAGCCCCGGAGATCACCGCGAAGAGCTCGGGGCACGGCTCGCACAGGAATACGGCGTCCGCCGACTCACCCACTGCACCACCTGCCATCGTTGAAGAGGAGATCGCCTTGACGAAGGACGATTCACCGGCCGGCTCGGAGCGCTCTCGGACGATGTTGCCCGAGGCGCTCGCAGGGCGTGCAGCTTGGGAGATGCTGACTCCGCTCCTCGATAGCCCGGAGCACCATGCGCTCGCCCGAGGCGAGCCCCCGCGCGGCGTCGAGGAGCCGGCGGGCGTGAGCCGCCGCGCGCTGCTCAAGCTGCTCGGCGCCAGCATGTCGCTCGCCGGGTGCACGCCGCACGAGGCCCGCAAGATCCTTCCGTACACCGACAATCCGCCGGGTACCGTCCCCGGCCTCTCTCAGTATTTCGCCACGAGCATGGTCATCGACGGGTATGCCATGGGGCTCCTCGCCGAGAGCTATACAGGGCGCCCGATCAAGATCGAAGGCAATCCCGCGCATCCGGCGAGCCTCGGCGCGACCGGCGTGTACGAGCAGGCCTCGGTCCTCGGCCTGTACGATCCCTATCGGGCGCGCGCGCCGCGGCTCGGCGCCGCGACCACGACCTGGGGAGCGTTCACGACGCGCTTCGGCGGGGCGCGCGCAGACGACGGCAAAGGCCTGCGCTTCCTGCTCGAGCCCCAGAGCGCGCCGCTCAGCGCCGCGCTGATCGACCGGATCCGCGCGCGGTTCCCCGCGGCGCGATTCACCTTCTGGTCGCCCGCCCACACCGATCACGCGACGCTGGGCGCGCAAACGGCCTTCGGCAAAAGCCTCGTACCAATTTACGACTTCAGCGCCGCCGCGGTGATCCTGGCGCTCGACGCCGATTTCCTCGCGAGCATGCCATTCAGCGTGCGCTATTCGCGCGACTTCGCCGCGCGACGCCGGCCCGCGAGCCCGTCCGCCGACATGTGTCGCCTGTACGCCGTCGAGACGATGTTCTCGCCGACAGGCACGCTCGCCGATCATCGGCTCCGGGTGAAGCCGAGCGAGGTCGCGCGCGTGGCGGCCGCCGTCGCCGCGGAGCTCGTGCACGGTGAGGGCCTCCATCCGCACGGGATGGCGGCGGCCGATCTCACCGCGTTGCGCGCGCTGCGCATCTCGGGAGAGGGCGAGCAACGGCGCTTCGTTCAGGCGCTCGCGCGCGATCTGAAGCGCGCCGGCAGCGCGGGCGTCGCGGTCGTCGGCGACAACCATCCACCGATCGTCCACGCGCTCGGACACGTCATCAACGCCGCGCTCCGGAGTCGCGCCGCCGCGATGATCCATCCAGCGCTGATCGACGCAGGCCCCGCGACACAGACCTTCGCGGATCTGGTCTCCGAGCTCGGCCGCGGCACGGTCGACACGCTGGTCGTGCTCGAGGCCAACCCGGTTTACGCCGCGCCGGCGGGCGCGGACTTCGCATCGCTCCTCGCGCACGTGCCCACGACCGTGAGGGCAGGCCTCTACGAGGACGAGACCGCCCTTCGTTGCCAATGGTTCGTGCCCATCCTCCACTACCTCGAATCATGGGGTGATGCACGGGCCTACGATGGCACGGTCTCGTTCATCCAACCTCTGGTCCGTCCGCTCTTCGATGCGCGCGCGGTGCCGGAGCTGCTCGCGATCTTCGCGGGAGACGAGCTCCCGGATGCACGACGGTCGTTGCGGGAGCACTGGCAGAGCCGCCGCGGAGGGCCCGACTTCGACGTCTTCTGGGAAGAGGCTTTGCAACGCGGCTTCCTCCCCGACAGCGGCCCACCGCGGCAAACGCCCGATCTGCAACCCGTCAATCTGACACCCGCGCTCGCGCAGCTCGCGACGACGCGCCCCGAGGCCGGCACGCTGGAGCTCTCATTCCGCACCTCACCTTCGGTGTACGACGGCCGCTTCGCTGACAATCCCTGGCTCCTGGAGCTCCCCAGGCCCCTCACCAAGCTGACTTGGGGGAACGCTGCGATGATGAGCGCGAAGACGGCTGCACGGCTCGGCGTCGAGAACGGCGATGTCGTGGAGCTCGCGTTGCGCGGGCACGCCGTCACCATTCCTGTCCTCGTGGTCCGCGGGCACGCCGATGACGCGGTCACCGTCGATCTCGGATACGGCCGCGAGGGCGCGGAGGAGGTGGCCCGCGGCGTGGGCGTGTCCGCCTACCGCATCCGCCCGTCGGACGCGGGCTGGCTCGCTCAAGGCCTCTCCGTGCGGAAGACCGGAACGAAGGCCGCGCTCGCGCTCGCCCAGACCGAATTCTCCCAGCATGGTCGGCCGCTCGCCCTCACCCGCGCGCTCCGCGTCTACCGCGAGGATCCCGATTTCGCCAAGGCGCACAAGGGCCCAGTCCGTTCGATCCTGCCCGAGTGGGAGTACACCGGCACGCAGTGGGCCATGACCATCGACATGTCGATATGCACGAGCTGCAGCGCGTGCGTCATCGCCTGCCAGGCGGAGAACAACGTCCTCGTCGTGGGCAAGGAGGAGGTCATCAAGAGCCGCGAAATGCATTGGCTGCGCATCGACCAATATTTCGAAGGCAGCGGCGACGAGGTGAGCATCGTCAATCAACCGATGCTCTGCCAGCACTGCGAGAAGGCTCCCTGCGAGTACGTGTGTCCGGTGAACGCGACGGTGCACAGCCCCGACGGCCTCAACGAGATGGTCTACAACCGCTGCATCGGGACGCGATTCTGCTCCAACAACTGCCCCTACAAGGTACGGCGATTCAACTGGTTCGATTGGAACGCGCACGTCCCGTTCAACACCGATCTCCGCAAGCTCCAGAAGAACCCGGACGTCACCGTGCGCGCCCGCGGGGTCATGGAGAAGTGCACGTATTGCGTGCAGCGAATCCGCGAGGCCGAAATCCGCGCGGAGATCGAGCGTCGGCCCCTCCGATCGGGCGAGGTCGTCTCCGCATGTCAGCAGGCCTGTCCGACCTCTGCCATCCAGTTCGGATCGCTGAGCCACGGAGGCACGAAGATGGTCGAGTGGCGCAAAGAGCCGCGCGCTTATACGGTGCTCCACGATCTCGGCACGCAGCCGCGCACGCAGTATCTCGCCAAGATCGACAATCCCAATCCGGAGCTCGAGTGAGCCGTGGCCGGCCCTCTCATCGCGAATACGCCGTCCGACGACGACCTCTCTCGACAGCTCCTCGAGCCGTTGTGGAAGCCGCGATCCCTCGTCGGCTGGGGAGCGGCCTTTGGCATCGCGCTCGGCCTCACGAGCCTGCTCGTCGTCGCGATCACCTATACCGTCCTCACCGGCATCGGCACCTGGGGCAACAACATCCCGGCCGCGTGGGCTTACGCCATCACGAACTTCGTGTGGTGGATCGGGATCGGCCACGCCGGCACGTTCATCTCCGCGATCTTGCTCCTGCTCGAGCAGAAATGGCGCACCAGCATCAACCGCTTCGCCGAGGCGATGACGCTCTTCGCGGTGACCCAGGCCGGCCTCTTTCCCCTCCTCCACCTCGGCCGCCCCTGGTTCGCTTATTGGATCTTCCCCTACCCCGCCACCATGCAGGTCTGGCCCCAATTCCGGAGCGCGCTGCCGTGGGACGCCGCCGCCATCGGGACCTATTTCACGGTGTCTCTGCTCTTTTGGTACATGGGCCTGGTCCCGGATCTGGCCACGCTCCGCGATCACGCGCCGGGGCGGTGGCGGCGAATCATTTATGGCCTCATGTCGTTCGGCTGGCGCGGCTCGGCCAGCGCCTTTCGGCACTACCGAATGCTCTATGGCCTGCTCGGCGGTCTCGCCACGCCGCTCGTGCTCTCCGTGCACTCGATCGTCAGCACCGATTTCGCCATCGCGCTCGTCCCCGGCTGGCACTCCACCATCTTTCCGCCGTTCTTCGTCGCGGGCGCGATCTTCTCCGGGTTCGCGATGGTGCTCACGCTCTTGATCCCGGTCCGGCGGATCTACGGCCTCGACAACGTGATCACCAAACGCCACCTCGACGACCTCGGAAAGATGACGCTGGTCACGGGGTGGATCGTCATCCTCTCGTACATCATCGAGAACTTTCTCGCCTGGTACAGCGGCTCACCGTACGAGATTCACCAGTTCTTCCACACCCGCCCGCGCGGCCCGAACAGCGGGGTGTTCTGGGCTCAGCACGTCTGCAACGTGCTCGTCCCCCAGCTCCTCTGGAGCAAATCGATCCGCACGAGCCCAGTCGCGCTCTGGATCATCTCGATCCTGATCAACGTCGGCATGTGGAGCGAGCGATTCACCCTCATCGTACAGTCGCTGGAGCAGGACTTCCTCCCGTCGGCCTGGCACGGCTACAGCCCCACGTGGGTCGATTGGAGCCTGCTCATCGGGACCATGGGCTTCTTCATGCTGCTGTTCCTCTCGTTCATGCGCCTCCTGCCGTTCATCCCGGTCGCGGAGGTCAAGGAGCTCAACCGCGAAGCGCAGGAGAAGGCCCACGGAGCCGAGGGGGGCTGAGATGGAGACCGGCGTGCTCGGAGAATTCGAGGATCCAGAAGCGCTGATTCGAGCGATCCACGAGCTCAAGCGTCGTGGCTGGCAGCGCATGGACGCGTTCACCCCTTATCCGGTGAAGGGGCTCGACGAGGCCCTGGGCCTCCCGCGCTCCACGCTCAACTGGAGGGTGTTGCCATTCGCGATCCTCGGGGCGGCCGGCGGCTACTTCATCCAGTGGTTTTGCAACGCGTACGACTATCCGCTCAACGTCGGAGGACGCCCACCCCACTCGGCGCCGGCGTTCATCCCCATCACGTTCGAGATGGGCGTGCTCGCCGCCGCCATCTTCGGTGTGCTCATCGGCTTCTACCTGACGGAGCTGCCGAGGTTGTATCTCCCCCTCTTCGACGCGCCGGGGTTCACGCGGGCCACGCTCGATCGGTTCCTGGTCGGCATCGACGCCGCCGATCCGTCGTTCACGCGCGTCCAGGCGGAAAGCGATCTCCGAGAGCTCGGCGCCGCGCGCGTGATCGTGGCGACGAGACGGGAGGAGCCATGAAGGCGATGCTGCCATTGGCGCTTCTCCTCTTCGCCGGGTGCCGCGAAAAGGTCCTCCCCGAGCCGGATTTCGAGCGGATGGTTCGCCAGGAGAAATATGGCCTCTGGGAGCCGAGCGAGTATTTCCCCGACGGCCGCGCCATGCAGCGCCCGCCCGAAGGCACCGTGGCGCAGGGGCGGATGACGGGGCGCCCCGGCACCACGAGTGGAATCGCCAACGGGCAATATCTCGCGCGGATCCCGATTCGCGTGACAGCCCCGTTCGTGCGACGGGGCCGCCAGCGATTCGAGACCTTCTGCGCCCCGTGTCACGGGATCCTCGGTAACGGTGAGTCGCGCGTGGCCACCAACATGATGTTGCGCTTGCCGCCCTCGCTCGTCGGCGAGGCAGCGCGGAGCTTCGCCCCTGGGAGGATTTACCAGGTCATCTCGGAAGGTTACGGCATGATGCCGCGGTACGCGGACGAGCTGCCCGCCATCGAAGATCGCTGGGCGGTCGTCGCCTACGTCGAGGCCCTGCAGAAGAGCCGCGCCATCGACGTGGGCGCCTTGCCGCCCGAGCTCAAGGCTCGGGCCGAAGAGGTCCTGCGATGAAAGAACGAACTGCCGAGTTCGACGGCGCGCGGGTGATCCGGACAGCGCTCGTGTTCGCCGCCGTGGGCGCCCTCGTGGTCGTCCTCGGCGCGTTCGTCGATGTCCGCCGGCTCGCCGCATCGTACCTCGCCGCGTGGAGCTGCGCCGTGTGCCTGGCCGTCGGCGCGCTCGTCCTCCTGCTCAGTTGTCATGCGATGCGCGCCGGCTGGCCCATCGCGGTCCGCCGCCTCCTCGAAACGATGGTGGCGCCTTTACCGCTGCTCGCCGTGCTCTTCCTCCCCATCATCCCTGCCCTCCCGATGCTCTTTCCCTGGGTGCATCCCGAGCAGGTCGCCGACGAGCACGCGCGCCACGTCATCGAGCACAAGGCCGCGTATCTCAACCCAGGCTTCTTCGTCGTGCGCGCCGCGATCTACTTCGCGATCTGGATCGGCCTCGCGGCCGTGCTCCGGCGATGGTCGTTCGAGCAGGACCGCGCCCCACGCGAAGGCGCGAGCGAGAAGATGTACGTGCTGAGCGGCTTCGCGCTTCCCGTCGTCGCGATCACCATCGTGTTCTCGTCGTTCGACTGGCTGATGTCGGTCGAGGCGACGTGGTATTCGACCATGTTCCCGGTCTATGTCTTCGCGACCGGGTTCGTGGGCGCCCTCGCCCTGCTCACGAGCCTCGCCTATGCCGCACAGCGGAGCGGCTACCTCCCCGGGCTCGACGCCTCGCACTACTACGCGCTCGGGCGGCTGCTCCTCGCGTTCACGATCTTTTGGGCCTACGCCGCCTTCTTCCAATTCATGATCATCTGGATGGCGAACAAACCGGACGAGGTCGCGTACTTCCTCGATCGCTGGGAAGGGCCGTGGCGGGCGCCCACCATGCTTCTGGTCTTCGCGCGGTTCATCGTCCCGTTCATTCTGCTGATGCCGTATCGCATCAAGCGAAGACCTCGCCAGCTCACGGGAATGGCCATCTGGATCATCGTCGCCACGTACATCGATGTTCACTGGCTCGTGATACCGGCGCTCCACCGCCGCGGCTTCCCGTATCACTGGCTCGACTTCGCCACGCTCGCGCTCGTGGGTGGTCTCTCGGTCGCGTTCGCCGCGTGGCGTCTGCGCGGCCGGCCCATCGTCCCGATTCAGGATCCGCGCATCGACGAGGCGTTCGCCTACAGGAGCGTGTGATGTTCCGGTATCGTCACCGCGAAGTCCGTCAAGAGGAGGACGAGATCCCTTGGGGGCGCGTCACCTTGGCGTTCCTCGCCATGCTCGCCATCGCCGGCGTCCTGATCGTGTGGGCCTGGACCGCGATGGAGTCGGGCGAATCCGCGCTGCGCCCCTCACGTGTCTTCCCCGAAAGGAGCCTCGGGCCGAGGCGCGAAGTCGGGATGGTCCAACAAGAGCTCTTCGGCGGCGTTCGCGTCGGCCAGGATCTCTTCGACGCGCAGCGGGGAGAGCTCGAGCGCTTCGGCGTCGTGGATCGCGAGCGGGGGATCGTGAGCATTCCCATCGACGACGCGATCGAGCTCGTGGTGAAGGAGCACGCGCGCTGATCGCGGCGGGGAGGCAGCCATGGTGAACGAGCTCCTGCGGCGGATTCTCTTCTTACCCCTGCAGCGGTCGTCGATTGCGATGGAGCTCGACGTCCTCCATTACTTCGTCATCTCGGTGACGATGGCGGGCGCCACGGCCGTCGCGATGTTCGCCGCATACTTCATGATCCGCTACCGGCGGCGCGACGCGGACGTCCGCGCCGGTTTCCGCGGCGCGACCAAGCGACCTCCGATGTTCTTCGAGGTCGGCATGATCGTGACGCTCGCGGTCGTGTTCCTGATCTTCTGGATCGTCGGCCTGCGGCAATACGTGCGCATCCGCGTCGCTCCGGAGAACGCGACCGTGGTGTACGTCACCGGGAAACAGTGGATGTGGAAGTTCGCCTATCCGGAAGGCCCGAGCTCGATAGCCACGCTCTACGTGCCTGCGCGGCAGCCGGTGAAGCTCATCATGACCTCGAGGGACGTGATCCACAGCTTCTACGTCCCCGCGTTCCGTCTCAAATACGATGTCCTCCCGGGCCGCTACACGACGCTGTGGTTCGAAGCGACGGAGCCGGGCTCCTATCCCATCCTCTGCGCCGAATACTGCGGGACGGAGCACTCCGTCATGCGCGGCGAGGTCATCGCGCTCGACCCTGCCGACTTCGCACGCTGGCTCGCCAATCGCGGTGTAGGCGCCGGGATCGCCGGCCAGCACTACGTGCCCCCGAGCGCGCCGGGGGAAGGAACGCCGCGCGAGCCGCTCAGCCTCGCGCGGGTCGGCGAGAACGTCGCCGCCGAGGAGGGTTGTCTGCGGTGCCACACGCCCGACGGGACACCTCACATCGGTCCGACCTGGGCCGGACTCTACATGTCCACCGTTCCGCTGGAAGGAGGCGGCAACGTGGTGGCCGACGATGCGTACATCACCGAGTCGATGATGGATCCGCTGGCGAAGCTTCACCTCGGCTTCCAACCGGTGATGCCATCGTTCCTCGGCCGACTGGAGCCCGCACAAGTCGCGGCCATCGTCGAGTACATCCGATTTCTGCGTTACGTCGCGCCGAAGCCGGGCTCGCGGACCCCCACGCCCGAGGGGCCGCCCTTCTCGCGTACCGGCCCGGTGCGGCCGGCGCCGCCGAGCGGTGGAAAGGCGGAAGGGCCCATCGGAGGCGGGCGCCGTGATCCAGCGATGAACCAGCTCGAGCCTCCGCTGCGAGCCCCCGCCGGAGGCCGCCGGGAGCGATCCGAAGAGGGCCATCGATGAACGACGACATCCAAGCTCCGCCGGAGCCTCATTGGGAGCCCGACTATCTGCACGTGGATCGGAGCGTGCGCGGTTGGCTCCTCACGACCGATCACAAGCGGATCGGGCTCATGTTCTACGCCGTCATCCTGCTGATGCTCTTCTTCGGCGGCGTGTTCGCGCTGATCCTGCGAACGGAGCTGCTCACGCCCGATCGAACCATCATCAGCGCCGCGACCTACAATCGCATGTTCACGCTGCACGGCGTGACCATGGTTTGGCTCTTCATGATCCCATCGATCCCCAACGCCTTCGGCAACTTCGTGCTGCCGATCATGCTGGGCGCCAAGGATCTCGCGTTTCCCCGCCTCAACCTGATGAGCTTCTACGTCTATTGCGCCGGGGCGGTGATCACCATCGGGGGCATGATCGCGGGCGGCACGGACACCGGCTGGACGTTCTATCCGACCTACAGCCTGAAGACGCCGATGGCGCTCTTCCCGGTCGTGTTCGGGATCTTCGTCGTCGGGGTCTCGTCGATCATGACGGCCGTCAACTTCATCGTCACGACGCACACCATGCGCGCGTCAGGGCTCACCTGGAGCCGACTGCCGCTCTTCGTCTGGGGGATTTACGCGACCAGCATCATCCTGCTCCTCGCCACGCCGGTCCTCGGCCTCTCCGTCCTGCTCATCGGCATCGATCACCTGACCTCGCTCGGCATCTTCGACGCGCGCTTCGGCGGGGATCCGGTGCTCTTCCAGCACCTGTTCTGGTTCTACTCGCACCCGGCCGTCTACATCATGATCCTGCCGGCGTTCGGTGTCGTCAGCGAGGTCGTCTGCACCTACGCCCAGAAGCGTCCCGCCTCGTACTGGGCCATCGCGATATCTTCGCTGGGGATCGCCTTCGTCGGCTTCACGACCTGGGGACATCACATGTTCGTGGCCGGAATGAGCGAGCTCGCCGCCGACGTCTTCGGCGTGCTCTCGATGTTCGTGGCCCTCTTTTCGGCCATCAAGGTGTACACCTGGGTCGCCACGCTCTATGGCGGCGCGATCAAGTTCAATACGCCGCTCCTCTATTTCATCGCCTTCCTCTTTCTGTTCGTCTTTGGCGGGATGACGGGCGTCGCCGTGGCGACGCAGTCGCTCGACGTGCATTGGCACGACACCTACTTCGTGGTGGCCCATTTCCACTTCATCATGGTGGGTGGCACCCTCACCATGTTCCTCGCGGCGGCCTATTACTGGTTCCCGAAGATGTTCGGGAGGCTGTACTCGGAGCGCGTCGGGCTCCTCTCCGCGTCGGCCGTTTTCCTCGGCTTCTTCCTCACGTTCTTTCCCCAGTTCCTCCTCGGGAACATGGGAATGCCGCGTCGCTATTACAGCTACCCGCCCGAATATCAATGGCTCCACGTGCTCGCCACCGGCGGCGCCTACCTGCTCGCGTCCGCGCTCTTCGTCTCGCTGGGCAACCTCGTGATCGCGCTCAAGTGGGGGCCGAAGGCGGGCCCGAACCCGTGGAACGGGCGCACGCTCGAGTGGATGACGGAGGGCGCCTTGCCGCTCAAACACAACTTCCCCGCACCGCCGGTCGTCGACTGCGGTCCATACGACTTCGATCTCTCGGAGGATACCGCCCGTGCGAGAACCTCGCCGCCTGCATGAGCAGTTCGCCGATCTCGAGAAGCAGACGCACGCCGCGCGTCTCGGGATGTGGATCTTCCTCGCGAGCGAGCTGCTCCTCTTCACCGGGCTCTTCGCGCTCTACACGGCGTATCGCGCGCTCTACCCGCACGACTTCGCCGCGGCCGTGGCGCACAACGACATCGCCATCGGCACCATCATGACGGTCATCCTCATCACGAGCAGCTTCACCGTCGCCATGTCGGTCCACGCCGTGCGCGCGAGCCACCCGCGCCGCGCGGCGGTCCTCCTCGCGGTGAGCGTCGCCATCGGCATTCTGTTCTTGGTCCTCAAAGGGATCGAGTACGCCGAGCACTTTCGAGAAGGGATCTTCCCCGCCGGCGCCTACCGCTTCGCCGAGCTGCCCACGTATGGAGCTCAGATGGCGTTCACCCTCTATTTCGCCATGACCGCGCTCCACGGCCTCCATGTGGTGGTGGGCGCCGGCCTGCTCGCCGGCGTCGCCTGGGGTTGTTGGAAGAAGCGGTATTGGTCCTACAACGAGACACCCGTCGAGCTCAGCGGCCTCTATTGGCACCTCGTCGACATCATCTGGATCTTCCTCTGGCCCCTTTTGTATCTGACCCGCCGGTGACGGCGAGAGGAGACGGACATGCCTCGAGAGCACGTCGCGGAGCACGCGCCCTGGACTCGTTACCTCATGACGTGGCTCGCGCTCCTCGCGTTCACGCTCTTGTCGTTCGGGCTCTCGTACGTGCACACCGGCTCGTGGGAGATGCCGATCGCGCTGCTCATCGCCGTCGTGAAGAGCTTGCTCGTCCTGCTCTTCTTCATGCACCTCCTGGAGCAGAAGTTCATCAACGCCTTCGCTTTGATCGTGGCCGTCGGGCTCATGGGGCTGCTTCTTGCGCTCGTGGCCACCGATGTCCTGACGCGGCACACGTTCCCGCCCGCACCGCTGCCCGAGGCCACGCCGTTGGAGCCACGCCTTCAGCCGCCACCGCCCGGCGGTACGGCGGGGCCGCCGCCGGAGCCGTTGCCGAACGGCGGATAGACGCACGCGTGGCGTGATCGACGTCACCGATCCATGGCCAGCGTCCGTGCGAACGATACCGCAGTAGGAGGAACGTTGGTGCCCGCCACGCTCAGGTATCCGTGGCGCTGGTCTGAAGCGGCAGGAGCGAGATGAAGAAGAGCGCAATCGCCACGAGCGCGTTGTTCCACATCGTCCCCAGGCTGAGGGATCGAAGCGCCCAAACCGAGATGAAGAGCCAGATCGCGAGCACCGTATTCAGATAGCGCACCACGGGGTCGTAGAACGCGATGAGCGCGAAGACGACGCAGAGGACGCCGAGGATCAAGGCATTCGTCCGCTGGGCATCGCTGTGCGGCCAGGCGAAGACGGAGATGACGAGCCAGACGCCGAGGACGATGCTCGCGAGCCGCGCGGCCACGAATAGGCCGCGCGAGGTAGCCTGTCCGCCGCGCATCACCAGGCGCTCCGCACGCTTCGCCAGAACCTCTGCCGCCTGCGGTGCCGCGCGGCGCGCACCGACATCGCCACGACGCCCACGCCGAGGAGCAGGGCGGCCACCACACTGGTATTCCGCACGACCTTCCACGCGGTGCTCTCGACCCGGTGCACCTTCGCCTTCGCCTGGACGAGATCGCGCGCGAGCCGCTCCTTGCTCTGCTCCAATTGCTCGGCTGGCCCCCGAGCCGCGGCGGACGAAGTGCTCCTTTGAGCATGGCCCCGCTCGCTCAGAGGACGGCTGACGGCTTCGGTATCGAAGAGGTTTTCGTGGGAGCGATCCATGCCATGACAGGCTGCAAGCGTCGTTCCCCCACCCGGCGGAGGAGAGCACGACGGGAGGCGCTCGGCCGAGCAGTGAGGGAGCGCTCCATCAGGTAGAGCTGAGAGAGCTACCGCCAGAGGAACCCAATGACCTTCGAGACCACGTCGCCGATCGTCAGCAGGGCGGCGGACCATACGAATGCCGACGTGAAATTGGCGAGCTGAAAAGGCCTGGATGGCATGGAGAAGATGCCCGCAACCAAGGGCACGGACGCTCGCAACGGCCCGAAGAAGCGGCCGATGAAGATGCCCGGCATGCCCCATTTCTTCAAGAAGGCCTCGCCGCGCGAAATCAGATCTGGATGACGCGAGAGAGGCCACATGCGCGCGACGTCGTGCTCGAACCTTCGACCGAGCCAATAGGAGAGCCAATCGCCCAGCGCGGCGCCGAGCGCGGCCGCGATCCAGGTCGACCAGAAATCGAGCCCACTCACACGGATGAGCGCGCCGATGCCCACGAGCGCCGCCGAGGCCGGGATCAGCAGGGAAATGAAGGCGAGCGACTCCCCGAACGCGAGCCCGAACGCGATCGGCGCCGTGAAGGCTTGGTGCATGCGAACGAAGTCAATGACCTGGTCGACATACCGTTCGATCGACATGGCAGAGCCTCCGTGCACGCCACGGAGTCATCGCGGATGCAGGTGCTGGCGGCGCCCATGTCACCGTCGCTCTGGACGACGGCTCCCGCAAGCGATCCCGAGCTCACCTCGATCGGCCGCCGGGCGACCGCGCAGGGCGACTGCCATGCTCGCGGTCGCGCGGTATCTCCTGCCGTCAGCGAGCCGATCGCCCACCCTTCTTGCCCGTCGGCGCGGGCGCGCCGGCGAGCATGGCGGGAATCCCGGCCACCAGCGCGTCGACGGCGTGGCGGGTCTTCACGGGCAGATATCGTGTCTGCGGCCAGACCGCATGAATCTTTTGCCGCGCCAGGTTCCAGCCCTCCAGCACGGCCAAAAGCTCACCGCTTTTCACGTAGCGCGCGAGCAACCAGCTCGGCAGCCACACCAGCCCGAAGCCCGCGACGCCTGCGGCGGCGATGGCCTGCACGTCATCCAGGCTCAGCCGCGGTCTCAGCGTCACTTGCCGCACCCGACCCTCGGCGTCGCGCACGTCCCAGGGGAGCGCCATGCCGGCGCGCGAATAGGCGACGCACGCGTGCCCGTCGAGCTCCTCCACGGTGGTGGGCGTGCCGTGCTGCGCCAGGTAGGCCGGCGCGGCGCCGATGCTCCCCTGCTGCACCCCGAGCGGGCGCGCCGCCAGGCTGGCGCTGTCGCGCAGCTTGCCGATGCGCACCGCGAGATCGAAGCCCTCCTCGAGCAGGTCCACTTTGCGATCGGTGAAGGACATGTCGATCTGCAGCCGAGGATGCCGGCGCGCGAGCTCCATCAGCACCGGCGCTGCGCAGTGATGCCCGAAGGCCAGCGGCAGGCTGACGCGTAGTCGACCGCGCGGCTCGTGGCGGCCAAGCTCCAGATCGGACTCGGCCGCCTCCATCTCGGCCAGCGCGCGCACGGCGCGGTCGTAGTAGGCCTGCCCGTCCTCGGTCAGGCTCTGGCTGCGCGTCGTGCGGTGGAGCAACCGCACGCCGAGCCGCCTCTCCAGCCGTGTGATCACCTTGCCCACGGCCGAGCGCGTCATGTTCATGCGCTCGGCCGCCAACGTGAAGCTGCCGGACTCGACGACCTGAACGAAGGTCGTCACGCCGTCGAGCTTGTCGTCCATGCCGGCACCTCTTTCATGCCGGTGCTCATTGGGTCCTCCCGGGCCCCATTCAAGGGAAGACGTCACCTCAATGGGGAAGATTGTTCCCTTTATAGATCGATTCCTCTGATGAACGGAGAATCGATGTCCCGCTCCCGCGCTCGCAAAAGCATCATCGCCCTGGCCGCCGTCTGCCTGTCGTCGCTGATGTTCGGTCTGGAGATCTCCAGTGTCCCCGTGATCCTCCCCACCCTCGAAAAGGTGCTCCACGGCGACTTCAAGGGGATGCAGTGGATCATGAACGCGTACACCATCGCCTGCACCACGGTGTTGATGGCGACGGGGACGCTGGCCGATCGCTTCGGCCGCCGGCGCATCTTCATCGCCGGCATTGCCTCGTTCGGCATCACGTCGCTGATCTGCGGGCTCGCGCAGAGCGTGGGTGTGCTGATCCTCGGCCGGCTCCTCCAAGGCGCCAGCGGCGGCGCCATGCTGATTTGCCAAGTGGCGATCCTCTCGCACCAGTTCCAGAAAGCAGAGGAGCGCGGTCGGGCCTTCGCCGCGTGGGGCATCGTCTTCGGCATCGGCCTGGGCTTCGGGCCCATCATCGGCGGCGCCATCGTCGCCGTGTCGAGCTGGCCTTGGGTCTTCCTGGTCCACGTCCTGCTCGCCGTCGTCACCCTCCTGCTGGTCTTCGGCGGCGTGCAGGAATCACGCGACCCGCAGGCCGACAAGCTCGATGTCGCCGGCATCGTCACGCTGTCCCTGTCGGTCTTCGGTCTCGCCTACTTCATCACGCAGGGGCCCGAGCTCGGCTTCCGGAGCCCGGCCGCGCTCGCCATCCTCGCTGCCGCGGTGCTCGCATTCCTCGCCTTCCTCGTGGCGGAGAGGCTGCACACCCGCCCGATGTTCGACTTCGCGGTGCTCCGAATCCGCAGCTTCTCCGGCGCGCTGCTCGGCTCGATGGGCATGAACTTCAGCTTCTGGCCCTTCATGATCTACCTGCCCGTCTATTTCCAAGTCGGCTTGGGCTACGACAGCGTCACCGCCGGGCTCTCCCTCCTGGCCTATACGCTGCCCACGCTGGTGTTCCCGCCCCTCGGCGAGCGGCTCGCGCTGCGGTACGGGCCTCGGGTCGCCATCCCGCTGGGCCTCTTCACCATCGGCCTCGGCTTCCTGCTGATGCGGCACGGCGGCAGCGCCGAGCATGCCAGTTGGCGGACGATGCTCCCCGGCGCCATGGTCGCCGGCGCCGGGCTCGGCCTCACCAACACGCCCGTCACCAACACCACCACGGGCGCGGTGCCGAGCGCGCGCGCAGGCATGGCCTCGGGCATCGACATGAGCGCTCGGATGGTAAGCCTCGCTCTCAACATCGCACTGATGGGCTTCATCCTGGTGACAGGCATCCTGGTCCATCTGCAGGAGAGCCTTCCAGGCGTCATGCACGCGCCGACCCTGCGTCGTCTGGCCGAGCGGATCGCCGCCGGAGACACGGCGGCCATCGAGCATGGATCTCCGGAGCTGGCGCGGCTCGATCCCACGGGCACCATCGCGCACGCGGCGCTGCTCCAGGGCTTCGACTGGGTGATGCTTTATGGCGGCATCGGCGTCTCCATCCTGGCCGGGCTCAGCTTCCTGATCTTCGGGAAGGCCGAGCAGGTGAACGAGTCGCCATCTCCCGTCTGACCCGTCGCGGAATCAACACCTCCGCACGCACACGCACGAGGAGATCGGCAATCGAGGACGAGGCATCGACCCACGAAGAGAGCGCTCAATGACGAGGTCGCCGCGGGATGAGCAGGATGAACGAGGTCCCCCGGCCTGCTTCACTGCTCATCTCGATGGCGCCGCCGTGCGCTTCGACGATCTGCTTGACGATGAAGAGCCCCAGGCCAAGCCCCTGCGACCCCCGCTGGGGCGCGCCGACGTGCATCCCGCGCCGAAACGGCTCGAAGAGGACGGGGAGCACCTCTGGTGGGATGGGCGCGCCCCCATTGCTCACACGAATGCGAAGCTGATCGTCGCTGCAGCCGACCTCGACTTCGACCGGCGTCTCCGGCGGTGAATAGCCGAGCGCGTTCACCAGGAGGTTTTGCATCGCCTGCGCCATGCGGTGTGGATCGCAGTGGCCATGGCACGCACCGTGGGTGGTGAGCTCGATGACGCGATCGGGAGAAGTGGCGCCGACCTCGTCGACGACGCTCTCGCACAGCGCGGCGAGGTCGACCGGCTCGACCGAGAGCGGGATGCCGCCCCCTTCGCGGCTGCGCGCGAAGTCGAGCAGATCGGCGATCATCCGCTCCATGCGCTGCGCGCTCGTGGCCATCCGCCGGAGCGGTTTCACGACTTCCTCGGGGAGCCGCTCGCTGCGCAACAGCATATCTGCGCTCAGAACGATCGCGGACAACGGGGTGCGCAGATCATGGCCGAGCACGCCGATGAACCGCTCCCGAAAGGTGGCCTCGCGCCGCTGCTCCTCCTCGGCCTTCCTGCGTTCGGTGATGTCGCGGAAGACCACCACGGCGCCGACCGGGCGGCCGTCCTCCGGGATGGCGGTGCTCGTATACTCGACCGGAAAGCACCGGCCGTCTCGACGCCAGAAGACCTCGTCCTCGCGATGGCGTGTGGCGCCGTCGCGGAGCGTGGCGTGGATCGGGCACTGCTCCAGGGGGTACGAGGTCCCGTCGGCGTGGCTGTGGTGGGTCTTCGCGTGCTGGAGCTTGCCGATCAGGTCCTCGGCGGACCATTCCGTCATCCGGACGGCGGCGGCGTTGACGAACGTCGTACGTCCGTCGGCGTCGAGCCCGTAGATGCCTTCGCCGGCGGATTGGAGCACGAGCTCGATCCGCTGCTTCGTGCGCCGCAGCTCATCGGACGCCCACTTCTGCTCGGAGATGTCCGCGACCACGACGCCGAAGCCGATGATTTGCCCGCCGTTGTCGCGCACGGGGTAATAGCTTCCACGCCACCACCGCTCCTCGTCCCCGGTCCCCGGCCGCCTGCCCGTGAACTCGTAATCGATGATCGGCGCATCGGTCTCGAGAACGCGTTGGAAGAGCTGCTCGAACATGTCGTTGAGCCCGGGGAGGACGTCGCGCACCGTGCGCCCGAGGTGGGCCTCGGGCGAGCGGCCGTTCATGGCCGCGAGGTGCTCGTTGACGCGACGATACCGAAGCTCCCGATCGAGCAACGCCAAGCCGACCGGGGCGCCGGACATCACCATGTCGAGATCGGCGGCCCTCTGCTCGGCTTGCGCTCGCGCCGTGCGCACGCGCGCCTCGAGCGTCTTCTGCACCAGGATCGCAGCGGCCCTGCTGGCCATCGTCTGCAGCAGGAGCTTGTCCTCCTCCGAGAACTCGTCCGTCTGCCGAGAGCCCATGTGCGCGACGCCGAGCACCTCACCATCGTCGATGACGATCGGCACGCCGTAGAGGACGCGGAGGTTCTCCGCGCGGAGCGCCTCGCTCTTCACGAGGGGGTCGTGCGCCACGTCGTGCACGAGGATCGGGCGGCGCTCGGCCGCAATGGTGCCGGCGAAACCCTCCCCGACGCCAAGCGAGTACCCGACCCGCAGCGGCTCGTCGAGCCCCATCGCCGCCCGCACGCAGAGCCGATCGCCTTCCCGCACGAGGATCGCCACCGTCTCGACCGTCTCGACGGTTTCCAGGAGCACGCGGATGAGCTTCGCGAGGAAACCATCGAGATCCCCCGTGCCGAACGCCGCGACGGTGATGCTGTCGAGCGCCTGGAGCGTGCGCTGGCGCGCGCTGGCATAACGTTCGACCGCAGCGCCGATGGCTCGATCGATGACCTCGTCGAGGGCCATCACCTCTTCGATCGAACAAGAGGCCGCCGGCTCCGCGGACCAGAGCTGGAATATGCTCGCCCGGAAGAGGCGGTATTCGGCGACGACCTCGTCGAGATCGAAGCCCGCTCCGAGCCGCTCGATCGCATGGATGTCGGGGGCATGTCCGAGCGCCGCGGGGGCTGTGGGCGCGAGGCCCTGCTCGAGCGCGCGAACGATGTTGTCGAGCAGCTCGGGGATGTGATCGCGGAGCGCCGCCCGGGACAGCGCCTTGGCAGCCGCGTTCTTCCGGGCAGTCTGCTCCCACGTGAGCAGGATCTGCTCCTTTCGCGTACGGAGAAACGCGGCCAGCTGCATAGTACAACATTGGTGCACGCACCACGGCATCTCCATAGTGGGATGCTGCGGTGGTGACATCGACGAGCGCATGCGTGGCCGAGGAGCGCAGTCATCGGCTCGCCCCCTCGCTGCGCTCGGGCCGCTGGTGATGAGCCCACGCTCGAACGTCACCCATCGCTCGTTCAACCAACCAACCGGAGACGGGCGAGCAAACGCAGCTCTCTGCCCAGGAGCTCCATGGCAATTGGCTCGGCGAAGGCGCATCGCCGAAGCCTTCTCGGCACCTACGGTTTTCTGCGCGTCGAGGATCGGGAGCGGCCGGGGCCGCTCTCGTCCGCACGTCCGGTGATAAGCTCCGCGCCGCCGATGCCCGCACCCATCAAGCGTCGAACCCAGGTCGAGCGAAAAGACGAAGCCGAGCGGCGGATGCTCGAGGCAGGCGTTCGCCTCGCAGCCGTGCGCGGGCTCGATCAGGTCACCCTCAACGAGGTCGGTGAGGCGGCCGGTTACAGCCGCGGGCTGCCGGCGCATCACTTCGGGACGAAGGAAGCGTTCCGCGAGCAGCTCCTCGCGTTCGTGGTGCGCGAGTTCCGGGCCCACATGGAAGCGTCGCGTCAGGACGCGGGCCTCTCCAACCTCGAGGCGCTCCTCATGTGCATCTTCGAGCGCGCGCGCAGCGACTCGCTCCACGTGTCGGTCGTGCAGATCGTCCTCACCGAGCTTCGCAGCCGCCCCGAGCTGTCGGACGAGGTGCGGGAGCTGCGTGAGACGACCTTCGCGACGATCGAGCGCAACCTGCGCGCGGGCGTGCGTCGAGGCGAGATCCGGCGCGGCACGAACGTGCGCCTGACGAGCCAAGTCCTCATCGCCTCCGCGTGCGGCGTCCTCGAGCTCGCGCTGGCCGACGCGGACATCGACGTCCAGCAGGCCGGGGGGCAGCTCGTCCGCATGATCCTCGACGGGCTGCGCGCCCCACCCTGATTTGCTTGCTTGCCAAACAAGCAAGTTAATCCTACCGTCAGCGCACAGCCATGAAGATCCTGGTGTTCGGGCGAGGGGTCATCGGTACGCTCTATGGGTGGGCGCTGGCAAAGGCGGGCCACGAGGTCGACTTCTACGTGCGACCGGGGCGCGCCACGACGTACGGCGCCGTCATCCCGCTCGCGTTCCTCGACGCGCGCACGCGCCTCCGCGGCGAGCTCGTCTCCGAACGGTGGCCGGTGCGCTTCCGCGAGGACCTGCCCGACGATCACGACTACGACGTGATCCTGCTCAGCGTGCAGCACTACCGTTTCGTGGAGGCCGCAGCGTTCCTCGGGCCGCGCACGGGCAAGGCCACGGTGCTCGTCTTCAACAACTTCTGGGTCGAGCCGCAGGCCGCCGCCGCGCCGCTCCCAGCCGGCCAGCTCGTCTGGGGGTTCCCGCGCGCCGGCGGCGGCTTCGACGAGGAGGGTGTGCTCCACGGCGCGCTCCTCCCCGCCGTCCTCTTCGGCACCTTCGGCGCCGCCCCCACCACGCGAGACATCGCGCTGCGCGACGCCTTCCGCAGCGCAGGCTTCACCATCGAGGAGACGCGCGACTTCCGGAGCTGGCTCTTCACCCACTTCGTGCTCAACAGCGGTCTGCAGCTCGCAGCGCTCGAGGCCGGGTCGTTCCCCGCGGCGCTCTCCTCGAAGCAGCACTGCCGAGACATGGTGCTCAACGTCCGCGAGCTGTTTCCGTTGCTCGAAGCGCGAGGCGTGCAGCCCCGCGGCGAGGCGACGCCGTTCCGGCTACCCGCGAGGCTGCTCGGCGCGCTCCTCCCTCTCGCGCTGAAGGCGAGCGCACCGCTGCGCGCGGTGGTGGACGGCCACGCCAACATGGATGAGCTCCGGTCGACCTGCCGCGACGTGCTCGCGGAGGCGCGCCGGCTAGGCGTCCCGGTGCCCCGGCTCGAAGCCGGATCGTCGCTGTTCGCGCGCTGACCGCACAGGACGACCGGACTCGCGATCGTCCCCCTGATCGCTGCTGATTCCTACGGCACGCCGGGGAAATGCTCCACCGTCTGGATCTCCAGATCGGGGAAGTGCTCCACGTACTGGATGGTGAAGTCGGGGAAGCTCTCGACGAACTGCCACTTGCCGCACTCGTCGGGGAAGCTCTCCACTACCTTCACCTTGAGATCGGGGAAGTGCTGCACCGTCTTGACCTTGAGATCGGCGAAGGCGTTCACGACCTTGACCTTGCCGAAGAGCTTCTTGCCCTTCCGCACGCAGTCCTTGCCGATCTTCTCGCCCACGGTCAGCGCCACGGGGGCCTGCGCATCGCTCGCCGCTCGAGCCGTGGTGTGACCGAGAGACACGGCACAGAGGACGGCCAGCAGAGAGAGGGCGGCGCGCTTCATCGCATGAGGATATCACCGAGCAGCGACGGCGGTCGTCGCCGCGCGCGTCGTCCTCTCCTCGGCGGTCCTACGGCTTGGCGTCCAGCGGGATTTTGCGGACGTTGCTCGGTGCGGTGCAGACGTAGTGCGGGGCCTCGTCCTTCATGGTCGCCTTGACGTGCGCGACGAGCGCCTCGCCTTGCGCTTTGCTCGTCACGACGACGCCGACGCCGCGCCCGTACTGTGATCCGTACTCCACGAAGTTGATGGACGACGCCTCCGGGAACGTGGAGAGGGCTTTACGCGTGGTGGGGTAAGTGTAGTCCTTGCCGTTCTTCCAGCTCGCCGAGTAGAGGTGGACGAAAGGCGTGCTGCACTCCGCCGAAAACGGCTCGGCCGGGCCGGGGCGCAGCTTGTAAACAGCGCTGCCGCCGGAGGCCCAGAGCGTGCCTTTGTCATCGAGCACGAGCTTGCCGAGACTCGGCTCCTTCGGCAGGCGGCCAATCGGGGCCCACTTACCACCTTCGTAGCGATAAACGACCTTGCCGGCGCTCACGTGGAGCTGCCCCTGCGGAGAGACGAAGACACTCTCGATGGGCCAGTCGAGCGCGGGGAGCGGCTCGATCTCGCCGTTCTTGTAATGGAGGATGGTCGGGGTCCAACTGCCGGAGTACGCCCACAGCTCGTCGCCGTCGCCCTTGAGGATCGCGGGACGATAACCCATGTCCTTCCACCACGGGCCGAGGTCGACGATCTTCGGCTTCCCGTCCTTGTCCCAAATCTCTGCGGCGGGACCGCGCTTTTCGCAGAGCTTGCCCAGCGACATCATGGTGCCGGCCGGTGAGGATTCGAGCACGGAGGGCGCGATCGCGGGCGCCGCGGGAACGGAGTCGTCCTTGCGAACCTCCCCTTCCTTGCAGCCCGCCTCCGCGGGGGTGTGCAGGTGACGCACGAGCTTGGGCCCGCGCACCGGCACGATCCGCGCTCCGGTCATCATCGAGTTGATGGCCAGGAAGACCGTGTCGCCGACCCGCGCCACACCATTGAGCTCCCCCAGCCGCCGCCCTCGGCAACCGTGAACGAGCCGGCTTTGCCCGTCAGGGGGTGATACGTGGGCTGAGGCGCGCGGCCATTGCCACTCGTGTAGAGCGCCACGAGCATGTCTGGATGGCGCCCCTTCACGTCGAACAGCACGTTGTCCCCGAGCATCGGGCCGCCCTTGGGGATGCTGCCAATCCAGGTGATCGCATCATCCACGATCACCCCGACGCGCTGCCCCTCGCTCACCGCGACCGCCCCCTCGACGGCATACACCACCTCGGGCTTCGTCCCGGGAGGGGCGAGCTTCTCCGCGACGTACGTCGGAAGGCTCGTCGCGGCCGGAGCCGCCGTGCCGCTCGGGCTTGGAGCGATGGCGGCCACGCTCGGCGGGGGCGCCGGGGGCGGTGGCTCCTTGTCGGCCTTCGGTTTGCTCGAGCAGCCGAGGGTCGAAGCAGCCATGAGACAGAGCGCCGCAAGAGACGAAACACGCTGGCTCATCACGGGAGGACTCCTGAGTGGATCTGGGCCACGCCGACGTCCACGCGCCCGTGGACGGGGAGTGCAGCGCGGAGGATCGAGAGACGAAGCGGAGGGTGCATCGCGGGGCCGGCGCTTCAGCCCAGCGAAAGGGCCGGACGATGTCAAGCGGAGCCGCTCGCGATCGTCGTCATGGCGGGACCATACCGCATGCTCGATCGCTTCGCGTGGATGCGCGCGCGAGTGCTCGGTGAAGTGAGCGTCGGCGTTCGAGACGCCTCACGCAGCGCGGGACGCGCCCTCGACCTCGTTGCCGCGAAGCCAGGTGACCACGCGCTCGACGAAGCGCGGCGCGTCCTCCATCTGCGGGACGTGCCCCAGGCCGCTCAGGATCTCGACGGTCCAGTCGCGACGCGCCTGCCCGAGCTGGAGAGCGCAGGCGCTGGGCACGAGGCGATCGTCGGCGCCGTGGAGGACGAGGGTGTCCGCGCGCACGCCCTGCACCCAACCCTCGATGCGCGAGCGATGGGCGAGGTGCCAGAGCAACGAGCGAGACGCATCCAGGTAGCTCTGCGCGTGCCCGAACGGGCGCCGCTGTACCCTGTCCTCGATCAGAGAGACGTTGGCCTCGACGACCTCGGGAGGCACGCGCCGCACGTCGCTCGTGCCCAGCGTGAGCTGGTCGAGGAAGAGGCCGCGGGCGCCGCGGCGGCGGCTCTCGAGCCACATCGCGAGCTCGCCCACGCCGGGCGTCGCGCGCAGGGCATAGCTCGCGATCATCGCCGGATCGAGGCGCGCTCCCCACGGCGGCGGCAGCGCCGGCGACACGAGCACGAGCCCGGACACTTGCTCTTTGGCGCGCGCGGCGTGCTGGAGGCAGAGGAGCCCACCCATCGAATTGCCCACGAGCACGGCCGGCTCTCGCACCACCTCGGCGAGAAACTCTTCGAGCATCGCGCGCTGCGCCTCGATTCCGTGCGAGCGCCCGGCCGCCTCCGTGCGCCCGAAGCCCACCAGATCGACCGCGAGCACGCGGGCATGTCGGGCGAGCAGCGGCGCCGCAGGCAGCCAGTTGAGGTGGCACCCGCCGAGGCCGTGGACGAGGACCATCGTCGGCCCTTGGCCACCGAAATCGGCATAGGCCACGGGCCCGCCGGAGAGGTCTTCCCGGACGAGCCGGAACCCCGAGGGGTGGACATCGATCGGAGCGAGCCTCGGCCGGGGCCGGCGAAGGTCGCGAAGCGAAGAGGCGGTCATGAGATCTCCTTGGGAAGAACGTTGTTGGGCTCCGTCGCGCGGCCGGCGCGCGCAGGCGGCTGCTGGACGTTCCAGGCGAGGCCGAGCCAGGCGAGGAGCCGAATCACGGCATGGGACACGTCGATCTGCCCGCGCCCGAGGCCGTGCTGCGCCGAGCGCGGGAAAGCATGGTGGTTGTTGTGCCAGCCCTCACCGAACGTGAGGAGCGCGACCCAGCCTACGTTGCGACTCCGATCCTCGGTTTCGAAAGGCGCCGTCCCCATCGCGGGGTGATGACAGACGGAGTTCACACAATAGGTGCTGTGCATCCAAAGCACCGAGGGCAGGAAGAACGCGAGCGGCAGCCCGCGGACACCGAACGTCACACCGAGGACCAGCACGGTCGCCACCTGGGGCACGAAGCGATAACGGAGCAGCCAGCGGTAATAGGGATCGTCCGCGAGATCCTTGCTGTAGCGAGCGTCGTCGGGGCTCGTGGAGAAATCATCCACCATCCAGCCCACGTGGCTATAGACGAAGCCCTGGTGGGGTGAGTGCACGTCGCCCTCGCGATCGCTGTAGCGATGATGACGGCGGTGCGTCGCCACCCAGAGGATCGGGCTCCCCTGCCCGGTCATCATCGCGACGCTCACGAGCAGATACTCCACCCAGCGCGGACAGGCGAAGGAGCGATGACTGAGCAGCCGATGCAAGCCCACCGTCGATCCCAGGCCCTCGAGCACATAGATCGCGATCGCCGTGAGCACGAGCGCCGGGCGCACCGGGAGCAGGAACGCCGCGAGCGCGAGCGCGTGCAGGATCACGAGGTACGTGACGGCGACGGGGTTGACGCGCCGGGCGCTCACGACGCTGCCTCCACCGCGCCGGCGCGCGCATTCCGAGCGCCGGTCCGGAGACGCACGATGTCCGTCCGCGGAGTCGCGCCCGTGATGATCTGAGGCTCGATCCCGAGCTCGTTCATCCGCGCGGCGTCCCACGCCTCGAGAGGATCGCGCCCCGCGATGAACGTGCGCGCCGGGTTCTCGAGCGGAATCTGGATGGATCGGCGCTCGAGCGCGGACGTCAGAATCGTCGTCTTGTACCGAGGCGCGTCGCTCATCCAGAGCTGTGGCCAGGTGTTCTTCACCAGGCTCGCAATCGAGCCGACCTCGCGGCAAAGGCGCTTGTAGTGCTCGATGGTCGCCGCCGGCTCGAGCCGCTTCGGCCGGTGGCAGAGCGTGTATCCGTCGAAGTCGCGGGACGTCGCGCCCGGCAGGAGCCGGCCCTCGCGCGCGATCGTCTCGAAGAACGGCGTCTCCGGATAAGGGCACACGATGCCCATGAAGGTGACCGACGACGGGCCGAGATCGGACAGGTACTCGGGCAGGCGAACGAGGTAATCATCGGTGTCCCCATCGGAGCCGACGAGCAGCCCGAAGCTGCAGAGGATCCCGGACTCGAAGGCCCGCCGGATGGTGCGCCCGGCATCCTTCAAACGATTCTGCCCTTTCCCCATGGAAGCAATGGACTCGGGATCGAGCGACTCCAGGCCGGTATAAACGTAGCGGCACCCAGCGCGCCCCATGAGCTTCACGAGCTCGGCGTCCTGGAGCACGTTCCACGTGAGCGCGCAGCCCCACGTCTTCTGGAGCGGCAAGAGCGCTTCGCAGAGCTCTCGGAGGTACTTGGGCGAGCCACCCAGGTTGTTGTCGAGGAACACGAAGGCATCGTCGAGGAGGCCGAGCGCGTTCTTATTGAAACGCATCCGGTGCTCGATGTCCTGAATCACGTCCGCGACCGGGCGATACCGATAACGCTCCCAGCCGGTGAGCACACAGAAGTTGCACGAGAACGGGCACCCGCGGGACGCCTCGATCCCCGGGAGCCGAAAGGGGTTCTGCGAGAAGTCGACGAGGTCGTATCGGTACGTGGGAATCTGCCCGGGAGGCGCCGAAGGGAGGGAATAGCGCTTCTTCAGCTCACCGCGGCCGAAGTCGGCGAGCAGGGCGGGCACGTTCACCTCGGGATCGCCCACCACCACCGCATCGAACCAGCGCTCGCAGTCCTCGGCGAAGTGCCCGGCGTGCCGCCCACCGGCGACCGTGACCATCCCGCGGCGACGGAACAGCGTCGAGAGCACCTTGGTGTGCTCGTAATAGGAGTGCAGATAAGAAAAGAATACGATGTCCCAATCGCGGTCCAACGGGACGGGGGCCTCTTTCTCGTTGTAAACCTCGATCTCGGCGTCGGGCGGGCAGAGCGCGGCGATGAGCTCGCCGACCGAAGACTGCATGATCGAAGGCTCTTTGCGCGCGAGCCGGGTCGGGTGCGTGTACGTGCAGATGATGGCGATTCTCATGCTCAGCTCCTGCCCCGCAGGGCGGATGAAGCGTCGCGCCGGGCACGACGTTTAAGGATTGGCCAGCTCCCTGAGCACGCGGCGCGCCATCGCCGCGTGAAGCTCTTCCCGCCGCCCTCGACGCGCGCGGAGACCGCCAGGTTGCGCGACACCTGCACAACTCGAGCAGACTGCGCCCGATTGGCACTCTCCGCCGACGTCTCCGCAGCGCGGCGCGATCTGGCCTACGCGGAGAGGCGCGCTTCACGTCAGACGCCGCTGCCTGACGCTCGTCAACGTTCCGAGCGGTGCGGAGACGAGCGGCTTCACTGCCGCGTCGCCTCGGCTCGGCCGCCTCCGCGGAGAAAATCTCGGGCAGGGCTTGCGCCATAACCGAATCGTGATTCATCATGGCGGCGTGAAGCGGAAGGACGAGACCAAGGCCCGAGACATCCTCGCGGCCACCCTTCACGAGGTCGCGGAGCACGGGCTGGCGGCGTTGTCGATCGAGGCCGTGGCCCGGCGCGCGGGCGTCGCGACGGGCACGGTGTACGTCTATTACAAGAGCAAGGAGGCGCTCCTCGAAGCGCTCTACCTCGATGCCAAGCGCGCGCTCGCGGGCGCCGTGTTCCGCGACGAGGGACTCCCCGTCCGGCCCACCTTCCTGAAGATGTGCACGGCGTACCTCGATTACTTCGTGGCGCACCGGGCCGAGATGATCTTCATGGAGCAGCTCTACAACGCGCCCTTCCTCTCCGCGGAGACGCGGGCCGCCGCCGAGCTGGGGGTCAAGCCGCTCCACGCCCTGCTGGAGCGTGGCCGGCGCGAGATGCTGCTCAAGGATCTCGACGATCAGGTGATGATCGCGTTCCTGCAGGGCGCCCTGCAGGGGCTGGCGCTGCTCGTCGCCAAGGAGCCGGCGGCCAAGCGCGCCACACGCCGCGAGCAGATCGCGCGCCTCTGCTGGGACGCGCTCAAGGCCTGATCACTGCCGAGCCGGGCGAAGCCGCCCGCGCTCGGTTTTTTGCGGCCTCATAACTGAATCAATATTCATCCAAGAACGAAGCGAGGGAACATGAGCGAGAAGACGATCTTCATGACAGGGTGCTCGACGGGGCTGGGCAAGGCGGCGGCGATCCTCTTCGCGAGCCGCGGATGGCGCGTCATCGCGACGATGCGCAACCCGGAGCGGGAGACGGAGCTGACGAAGGTCGCGGGGGTGATGCTGCTGCCCCTCGACGTGACGAAGCCCGATCAGATCCAGGAGGCGGCGCGGCGGGCCCTCGAGATGGGGCCCGTGGACGTGGTTTTCAACAACGCCGGCTATGGCCTCGCCGGTCCCTTCGAGGGGACGACCGATGCGCAGATCGTGCAGGAGATCGATACGAACCTGCTCGGGGTGCTGCGCACGACGCAGGCCTTCATCCCGCACTTCCGCGAGCGCCGATCGGGGGTCTTCATCGCCACCACGTCCATCGGCGGCCTCGCTGCGTTCCCCTTCAACTCCGTGTACCACGCGACCAAGTGGGCGCTCGAAGGCTGGAGCGAGAGTCTGTCCTTCGAGCTGTCCAAGTTTGGTATCGGGGTGAAGACGGTCTCGCCCGGCGGCATCAAGACGGACTTCATGAGCCGCTCGCTGGTGATGACGCAGCATCCGGCATACGCGGATCTGGTGGCCAAGGTCCTCGCGACCTTCACCGATCCTGCGCGCCAGGCGGCGTACTCGACCGCGGAGCAGATCGCCGAGGTGGTCTGGGAAGCCGCGACCGACGGGAAGGATCAGATTCGTTATGTCGCCGGCGAGGACGCGAAGGGGATGTACGCGCAGCGCCTCGCTGCGGGCGCGGAGGCGTTCCGCAAGGCGATCGATCAGGCGTTCTTCGGTTGAAGGATCGCTGTCGCGCGCGGGGCGGGGAGAGCGGCGTCGCCGGCCGCCCTCCCCCGCGGTCCTCAGCGTGACAGATGGAGGATGTGGATGGATCCGATGCGGTCCGCCCGATCGAGCGTGAGCGCCAGGCGCGGTGATCCGAGGCGCTCTCGCATGGGCGCGTCGTCGGCGAGCAGCGTGACGCTCTTCACGTCTCCGCCCGATCCGCAGGTGTAAACGTCGGCGGCGGTGAGGGCCCCGGGAGCGACCTTGGCGTCCGACGGCGCGATGCGCTGGCAGGACCGGGGAGCGCCGTCGAGTTCGACAGCCATGCTCGACGGACCGGGCGTCACCGGCTCGGAGTGCACGAGCTCCAGCGTGCCTGAGGCTGCATTCCATCGGACCTGGCGAACCTGCGGCTCCGATCCGACACGGAAGCGCGTGATCACCGAGCCATCGCGCGTGCGCACGGACGCGTGGAGCGCCGCGCTCACCTGCACACCGGCCGGCGGCACCCAGAGCTCGTACCATCCCTCGCGGAGCTCGGACGCCGGCATCACCGTCGCCGCGACGTCGACCTCGTCCCCCTCCCCATAGGCATCCTCACGCGGGACACTGACGGTCACCGGACCGGTGGCGCCGTCGTCGACGCGGACCAGACGAACCGAGCCGGAGAGCGCGCGCAGCGCGGCGAGGCCCTGCGGCACCGGGAGCCCGCGGACACCGATGCGAACGGCGCCCGGAGGCACGTTGGTCATTCCATCCTCGGGCGCGAGCCAGACGGCGGCTGAAGCGGGCGCCGCGGCGGGCACGCGGGGCGCCGCTTGGACGGGAGGGTCTTTGAGGCTCTCCGCAGGCTCGGGCGGAGCATCACCCGCGCTGCACGCGGCCATGAACAGGATACCGAACGACAGGAGTGCTTTCTTCATGACGAGACCTCGCTCAAGGGCAGGAGACGCAGCGCGCCGACGGGAATGAAGCCAGATCGGTCCGGTCGCCGAACGAGTCGAATCCATAGGGATCCGGGCTCCCGGCGGGCTCGTACGACCACTTGCCCTGGGCCACCGCGTTGCCGTAATCGCTGCTCGCGCCCGTCCCCCAGTTCTTCTCGTGGTAATAGGTCGAGTGTTGCGGGGCGGTGGACACGAAGTCGTACGTCGTCCCGGCCAGCGGGTTGCGATAGCGGTTGACCGCGTCGTACCCGGACTCGTTCCATTGCTCCTGCGAGCCCGAGAACGAGGCGAGGACCTGCGTCTCCGCACCATCCTTGACGAACCGCTGGTTGTAGAAGTGGTCGAACCCGGTGCAGAAGTGCTTCTGCAGGTAGGAGTTCGCCATCATGCTGTGTCCGCAGCCATTGTAGAGAGCGTACGTGAAGCTCGGGTCGGCGGTGTCGTGGGTCGCGTCGATGCTCCAGTAGATCTGGTTCGCCGTCGTCCATCCATCGTAGAAGTCCGAGAGGTGATATCGGAGGTGCCCGAGCTCGTGCGCGAGGCGCCAATGCGACTCTCCCGAGGCGATCTCGCCGGCGCAGTAGCCGAAGCCGATGTCGGTGCCGTCGGAGCCGCCGCCGCAGTAGTCGCCGTCGATGCAGATCTCGCACGCGCTGCCGCCGCACGACCACGTCTTGCAGCCGGTGGTCAGGGTGGTTTCGTAAAGATCGAAATCATAGTGGGCCTGCCCGCTCGATCCGCCGTACATCGCGGCGGCCGTGCGACGGAGCAAGGTGAGCGTGTTGGCCCGCTTGGTCGCGTCGCCCGCGTTGCGGAGCCCGACGCGGAAGGTCTTGTGCTCCACGTCCTTGTGCTTGGCCGCGAGGACGTGGGCATACGACGAGCCGCCCCCGTAGGCGACGACCTTGACGTGATATTCGGAGGCGCACGGGACGTCCGCCACGCGCCATTCGACATACTCCTGATTGCCAATCTTCGTGGACCGGAGCGAGGTGGAGGCCGTGGGCGTCGCGCCGCAGGCCACGTAGACGTCGATGTCTTCGCCGCCCGGCCCGTTCGAGCCGTTGAATTGCTCGTTCCAGAGCGCGACCGAGTATCGAAGCGTGGTGTCCGTCGAGCCGGGGAGCGTCATCTCCACGAAATCACCCGCGCCCAGGAGGAGCACCTCCGCGCGCCGGAAGAGCGGGAGCTGGAAGACGCGCGCATCGACCGCACCGTTGCAGAGCACCTGGGCCGCGCTGATGTCGAATCCCTTCTTGGTGACGGAGTAATCCGAGCTGAACTCGAGGCGCGCCGGATCGTGCTGGAAGCTGCCGTCGCTCGCGATGTAACGCGAGAACGGCCCCGACACGAGGCCGGTGAGCGAGAAGCTCCCCGCGGCGGGGTGATTCGTCTGGGCGGTGAGCTGATCGTAATTCGTCTCCGTCTCGAACGACGCGAAGCTCAGGCCGAGGTACGAGACGCGCGCGTTCGCGAGCACGTACCGCGTGTGCTTCTGTTGGTTGTCGTAGCGGCGATACCCCAGCCCGCCGATGTCCGGATAGAGCTGCACGTCGGAGGTCGCGTCGACACCCACCTTCCAGCGGTAGGACTGCGATTGGAACGTCGATGTCGTCGTGCACGCGTTCTGCGCCGCCGCGACGCGTGGCAACGCGAGCGCGGCCGCGAGCATGCCCGCGATGAGCCAGAGTCTCTTCATGATGGAACTGCTCCTCTCGGCCTCGAGGCCGTGATGGCGATTCGATGGATCGCCTCCGTGGGAGTGCGCGCGGCCCGCCCACGAGCGGCCGCGTCCCCCGATGTCGCGGCGACACCGAGCAAGGCAGGGGCCAACCGCGGCTCACCCAAAGCACCGCAGAACCGCGGAGCGACGCGCTCTCCCCGCTTGCGCAAGTTGCGCAACGCCTCGCGCAGAACGGGCGGCGCCCTGCGCGAGCGCCCTGCCCACAAGCCTGGGATCGCCCGCGTTGGTTCGGTTCACCTCGCCGCGTCGCCATCACAGGGTGGGCACGTCCAACGCCCGCCGGGCCGTGGGTCGCGTGACCGGTTACTGGCTTTTCGACGCCCCTCGTCCATCATGGCGCCGCATGATCACATCCCGAGCGTCGCTCCTGGTCTCTCTCGTTGCTGTCGCGGGCTGTGGGGGCGCTCCCTCGTCATCCTCGCCGGGCGGGGCCGTGCCGGTGGTCGCCGTGGGGGCAGCGCCGCCCGCGCCGCCCGTGGAGGCGTCGCAGACCTATGCCATTCGGATGCATCGGCCGCGGCAGGTCGGGGATCGGCAACACCTCTCCGCCACTGCGTCGTCCGTGCGCAAGATGGTCGTGCGCGACGAGGAACGCGTCGTGCGCGACGAGGTGGAGGAGATCCACGTGAGGCTGGAAGCGACGACACGCGTGCTCGCCGTGAACGAGATCGGCAAGGACGTGAGCACTGCGTACACCATCGAGCGGCTGACGATCGATACGCCCTCGGGCGCACGGGAGGTGCTGCCCGCGGGGCGCGTGGTGACGATCGACCGCGGCAAGGAGAAGGGCACGCTCCGCGTGGATCGGGGTACGCTGGGGGAGGACGCGGAGAAAGCGCTCAGGGAGGCGCTCAGCACCACAGTCTCCAACGTCACGGACGACGAAGTCTTCGGGACCCGCGAGCGGAAGGCCGTGGGCGATCGCTGGCCGGTCGACAGCCGGCTCGCCATCGCCGACCTGGCCTCGGCGGGCGTGCGCGTCGCGCCCGCGAGCTTTCAGGGGTGGACGAAGCTCGTCGGCGTGCAGCGTGTCGGGGGCGAGACCATGCTGGAGGTCGCGGCCGAGATGAACATGCGCGACGTCGCGCTGGCGGCGCTTCCGCCGGGCACGCGCATTCAGCGGAGCACGTTCGAGGGGCGCTTTCATGGCACCTTCCCCGAGGACCTCACGAAGCGTCACGGCGAGTCCTCGATGCGGATGCGTGGGAGCTTCCAGATGACGATCCCGGCGGGCGACAAGCAGGTCTCCATGGAGATGACGATGGAGAGCGAGCAGCGCTCGGTCACGTCGCCGGCGCCCTGACCCCCAACGGCATTTCCCCCATCGAGGACGACGAACTGGGCTCTCCCCCTCCGAAGCGTCCGGCATGATCACTTTTCTTTGTTACGGGGAGCCACTGCCTGCGTCTTCGAAACGTGAGCCTCGAGCATCGAGGCATCGCAGGAGGGTTCCATGTCCGCTCGTTTCGCCGCCCGTCGCTTCCTCGTCCCCGCCGCCCTGACCGCGGCGCTGTGCACCCTCGGCGCCGCCCGTGAGGCGCGCGCCGACGACGTCCAGAAGTCCGGGCCGTGGATGGTCAATGCCAAGCTCGGTGGTGGCTTCTACACGAACACCGGCGGCGCCAAGCAGTTCGTGCTGGAGCTGGACGCCGGCTACGCCGTCATCGGCAAGTCGGGCTACGTCATCCTCGCGCCGCAGTTCCAGTTCGGCGACTACACGGTGATCTCGGTGGCCGCCGGCTTCCAGTACGACTTTCAGCTCATCAAGAACCTCTACGTCTACCCGCGCGTGACGGCCGGCTATTCGCACCTCGACGTCTCGGGAGCGACCGCCAACGCATTCGTCGTCGCGCCCGCGGTGGGTGTGAAGTACGTGCTCCTCGACGGCCGCATCAACGTGGGCGCCGAGCCGTTCAACATGCCTATCCAGTTCGGCACCGGCGGGCCGTATCCCGTGTATCGCTTCAACGCCTACGGCGGCGTCAACTTCTGATTCACACGGCGGGGACTCGCGTCGCATCGAGACACGCGTTCACGGACATAGTCAGCAGCCGTGTGAAGGAGGCGGGCAGCGCATCCGATTGGGGTCTATCGTGGTGAGAAAGGACCCAATCCCGACGGGTGCGCGAGGAAGGCTGGTGTTTGGCACCAGCCTTCCTGTGCTTCGTCGACGTTACAGGGTCTCGAGATACGCAATCAGATCGTGGATGTCCGCCGGCCCGAGCTGGGAGGTCTGGCCGTGCTGGTCACCTCCGTTGCAGGACGCTTTGCTCGCATCGAAGCGTTCTTCGAGCGTCGTCGCGCAGCCGTCGTGGAAGAACGGGGCGCGGGCGGAGATGCCCACGAGGCTCGACACCTTCATGGTCTTCCCCGTGCCGACGTCCAGGCGCTCATTGGTGGTGAGGTACGGCCCGGCGTGGCAGCCCGCGCAGCCGACGAGCGGATCGTGGAAGAGCTGCTTCCCGTGCTCGATCTGCTCGGGCGTCCCGGTCGGGGACGGAGGGTTTGCCGGTAGGGCGTCGAGCCATCTGCCGAGCTGCGAAATCGCGGGGCCGGCACCCAGGTTCGCTTGCATGCGCTCGATGAGCACTTCGTTCACGAGGGCATCGAGGTCGGGCAGCTCGCCGCGCCAGTGGAACGGCGCCCGGTGCATCAGACCGCCGGTGAGGTTCTGCGTCCGCCGCGCGCCTATGCCGTCGAAGAACCACACGTGGCCGTCGTCACCGCCCTCCGGGTGACACCCTGCGCACGCGACGCCGTTCCAACTCGCGTGGAAGGTGACGTCGCCCGCGTTGCCGAGGACGGGACCATCGAGCTCGATCGTCGAGAGCACGCTGCGGGCGCCGACCTCGATGATCTCGGGGCGCTCCCGGGCCTGGACGAACCAACGGCCCCGCCACGTCGCGATCGCGGTGGGCGTGACGTCGAGGGAGATGGTCTCGCTGCCGCTATCGTCGAAGAAGACCGAGCATCCGTCGGTCGTGGCCGAGCTCTCGAGCTGCGCCCGGGTGCCGATGAACCTCACCTGCGCGGTGCCCGCCGAGACGACGCCGAGGTTGCCCGCATCATCCGCGGCGATGTCGACCGCGAGCACGGTCTCGAAGCCCAGCTCCGGCATGGGGAGGTCGCTGCCCAAGTTCCCGTTGCCGTCGAAGAACGTGACGGTGGACTCGACGATCCCTCCTCCGCAATTGCTCCCCCAACCGTAAGCGCCGGTGTCGGTGCCGACCGAGGTCGCGGTGGCCCGCTGGTGCAGCATCGCGATCTCGCCGCTGGGGAGCGCGAGCGTGCGCCACGCCACGGTAGGCTGAGAGGCCACCGTGTTGTCGAAGCTCCCAGTCGTCTGCAGCGGTGATCGACGTTGGAGGACGTTGCCGACCGCGCTGACCGCGAGCAGCTCCGCCGATCGGAAGCGGCTGACGAGGAGGGTGTCGCCCTGGACCACGACGTCGCGCAGGTCGCGATCGAGGCGAACGCTTCGCGTCGATGGCCCGCCGGCCGCCGGCAGCGTGACGAGCTCTCCACCCGCGCAGGCGACGTGCACGACATCGTGGGCAGCGTCGTACGCAATGCCGCGCGGCGCGGGACACACCTCTCGGCGATCGAGGATCGCCGCCGATCGCGTGTCGATCGTGGCCACCGCGCCGGCCTGCCGCAGCACGACATGGGCGCGCCCCGCGGCATCGATGACCACGCGCCCCGGCGCGTCGCCCGCGGTGAGCTTGATCGGCGTGACGGCTTGCGCGTCGAGGTCGACCACCGAGACGACGTCACGATCCGTGTCGGCGGCGACGGCGATACCGTCTTGGGTGATGGCCAGGGTGCCGCCCGTGATCGCCCGCGTCTTCGTCAGCGGAAGCTGCGGGATTTCGTTGGCACATCCCGGAACCAAACAGGAAGCGACCAGGAGCGCCGGTAATATCCGATGCATGAGGACCTCCGAGGGTGAAGGAAGCGAGGACGGCCCGAGCGCCGCGCGCAGCCATCTCGCCTCGAGACTAAACCGATCTGGGCTGCGATGCTCGCCCGAGGTTGGTGCCCGCGTGCATAGGCGCCTTGCCCAACCCATGATCGCGTTGCCATGGACGTACCACCCCATCGCAGTACGGCACCGCGATCATTGCTATGCAGCAAGCCAGCACGGCGCGCCGGAAAGCAGCATGCGTGCCCGTCCTTCGTGGAGAGCTGTTGAAACCCTGACGATGAGACGCGCGCTCGCACGTGGCGAGCCCTGCGATCCGCTTCGCAGCTGGGAGCGCGATGAGAATGCGCCGCTCGACTGCCCTCTTGTGCAACCACATGACTGCGCCGACACCGAGTGACTCGTCAGCAGCGGTGTAGCTCAGGTAGACCGACTGGAGGCCGGGGGAGAAAGTGAGCCGCTCGCAATCGAGCTTGTCGCGGGCTCCTCTCCCGAGGCTCGGCGCACCTCGACCCGGCCGTTGCTCGTGGCCCCATCGCCCACGGCGAGGCTCCCGATGGTCCCGCCCTGGATGTTGATGTTGAAGGTCGAGCCTCCCGCCGCTGCCGGTGCCGGAGCCATCGAGGGCGAAGGAGGAGCCATCCCTGACGCTCTCGAAGCTGAAAGCAGGGTCAGCACCTCCCTGAAGACCTGGGCCTGGCTCACGGGGCCACAGAGCGCCAGGGCGTTGTCCAGCCAGGTCCGGAGGGGCATCGAACCATCGGAAAGCTGACCGATGTCGTTCAGGCGGTTGAGGTCGCCGAGGAGCTGCGCGGCGGCGTTGGCGGCGCGAGGGAACGTCGCGACCAGGCCCTGATCGAGGCCGGCCATCAGCTCGTCGCGGGTGGCGGTGAGTCCGACCGCAACAGCTGCGGTGTGAAGACGAAGGATCTGGTGGTGTGGAACGACCGGCACCTCAACCTCTCCCATCCCTTCTACACGCTGCTTGCCCCCACCGCAGCATCTGCTGCCCAGTCGACCGGGACCGGCCTCACGCGCAGACGCGATTCCGTCCGTTGTCCTTCGCGAAGGAGAGCCTTCCGTCCGCCCGCTTGATGAGATCGTTCCCGATGCGATCGCTGTCTTTCAAGAGGGTCGCGCCGACACTGATGGTCACCTTGATGACGTCCTCCTGGAACACGAAGACGTGCTCGCTCACCTTCTGCCGCAGCGTCTCGCCGAGCGCGACGGCGCCCTCGAGGGACGTCTCGGGCAGGATGATCGAGAACTCCTCACCGCCGTAGCGCGCGAAGACCTCGTCCCTGCGAATGCGCGCCTGCACGATGCGCGCGAGCTCCTTCAACACGAAGTCGCCCGCGAGATGCCCATGCACCTCGTTGATGCGCTCGAAGTGATCGATGTCGAACAGCAGGATCGCCAAACCCCGCTCGTGCCGGCGGGCGCGGAGGATCTCGCGCTCCAGCGCCTCGTAGAAGTATCGCTTGTTATGGATCTGCGTGAGACCATCTATGATGGTCATTCGGTAGATCTCTTCGTGGTACTGCGCTTCGACGTCGGCGCCGGAGAGGAACTTGAAGATCGTCGGCCCGATCTTCACCCGGTCGCCGTTGCGCAACACCACGTCGCGCGAGATCTGCTCGTCATTGCAATACGTGCCGTTGGTGCTGCCCTGATCGGCGACGCCCCAGCCTGGCCCGCGCTGCTCGAAATGGGCGTGGCGCCGCGACACTGCGTCGCCGTCGAGCAGGATATGGTTGTCGGCACCGCGGCCGACGCGGGTGGGGTTGTTCTCCAGAACGAACCGCTTCCCGAGAAGCGTCGGCTCCTTGGAGTAGATCACCACCAGGCAGTCCGTCGTGCTCCGGGGAGCGTCGCCCCCCGGCTGCGGCTGCACCACGTGTGTGACGCGAGTGAGCTCGTCGAAGAAATGCAACAGAGCATTCCGTGGCAATTCGACCGTTTCGTCGTCGTCGATCGCCACCTCCCCGAGGTTCCGGAGCAGCGCGCCGAACCTCTCCCGAACGCCGGCTAGCTGCTCCTGATCGGCGCCGAAGGTGCTCTCGGCGATCTGCTGTGCGCGCAACAGGAGAGGTCGAGCCTCCGCCGGCCGGCCCACATCCCGGAGCGCGCTGGCAAGCCGCAACAGGCCCTTGGCCACCTTGGGGTGGTGGAGCCCATAGGTGTTCTCCTCGGTCTCGAGGACACGCTCGGCGAGGAGCAACGCCTCGTCCGCCTGGCCTGCATCACGCAGGGCTACACTCAGCGTCGAAAGGATCGTGACGGTGCCCGGATCGTCGGGCGCGCAGTGCTTCTCTGCGATGGCGCGAGCGCGCTGCAGCAAGCTCAGCGCGCGGTCCGTCTCACCCATGTAGGCCAACACGCCGGCTAGGTTGGAGAGGCTCTTCGCGACCTCTGGATGTTCGGGGCCTTGGAGCTTCTCCGTGATCGCGAGGACGGACTCGAAGAGAGACCTCGCTCGCTCATCATCGCCGATGTCGTGAAGCACTCTGGCCAGGTTCGAGCGGCCCAGGGCTACGCGCAGGTCCTCCGCGTGCCCGGCGTCGTCGAGCACACGCAAGGCTTCCTCCAGCAACGGGATCGCCTCCTCGGCTCTTCCGAGAGCTTGGAGAACCAGCGCCTGATTGGAGAGGCTCACCGCGTACGCGTCTCCGCGCGCATCGCGCGCGCGGGCCTGCTTCACTGCGCGGGCAGAGAGCGCGAGCGACTCTCCATACCTCCCTCGATAACGAAAATGTCGCGCGAGCCCATTGGCGATGTCGATCCAGTCTTCATCGTGTCCCAGGCGCTCGGCCGCCTTCAGCGCCTCGTCGATGTGCGCCCGGCGCTCGTCGATCAACTGCATCTGCTCCCGCGTGCGGCCGACGGTTTCCGACAACCATGTTCTCACGCACGAGAGCATCTTCCACTGATGCTCGCCGAATCTCTCCCTCAACCTCCGTTGCACCAAAGGATGCATCGAAAGCGCTGCCGTCTTCGGGTCGACCTTGACCAGCCCCAACCCCAGCAGCGTCGCCAATGCCCTCCGACCTTCGACCTCGCGGGTGTTCACCCCCGTCACGGCAAAGAGCCACTCTCGTGGCACCGCGTCCGGCGCAAACATCGAAGCGCCCACGATGAGGTCCCGCTCGGGGCTCGTGTCCTGACACCTATCGATGGACAGATCGATTGCCGCGAAAACACCGCGCGGATAGTGCTGACTGCGGTCGCGGACGTCGTCCAACACCACAGCCGACCGATTCCTCAGATAGTCTTCGTAAGCGATCCAGCTCCCCGCCCACGCCTTGACGGCCCGGGCCGCCACCTCCACCGCAGCCGCCAGCCCGCCGAGCGCCTGCTGGACCACACGATCGCAAGCTTCGGATTCGGCGCCTCCAGCAGGCCCTCCCGCCAGAGCATTGACGAGCGCACGCGACTCACCGGCATCGAGCGGATCGAGCGCGATCGACTCGCCCACGGACCAGGCTTTGTCCCGCACCGTGGCGAGGACGCGGACGGCGCCGCCTGGCAGGTACCCCTCGAGGCCAGTCTCGGTCACGTTGTCGAGCACGAGCAAGGAGGGGAAAGGATGGCTCTGCAAGACGACGCGTGTCGCCTCCGCTTGCTCTTCCGCCGATGCGTCCCGCGGCAAGTGGTCCCTGAGCGACGGAACGCAGGACCGGAGCACGGCGGCCAGACGTGTCATGGTGTCGATCGGGGCTCCCTCGGCGAGGACCCAGAAGACGCCGCCTGGATAGCCTCCCCCGATCACAGCACGGTGCGCGTACTCGAGCGCGAGCGCCGTCTTGCCAGTCCCCGCGAGCGCGAAGACCGAGGCCATTTGGGCGTGCTCCAATGTCTTCTCGAGAATCGACAGCGATTGTTCACGCCCGACGAACACGCGTCGTCGCGATAGGTTGTTCGGTGCAAGGAGGGTTGTTGTGGGTGCCCCCTGGCGATTCACCTGCGCATCGATGGGGCGCGGCGCGATGGACACGCTTTCCATGCCCTCATGCATGCTCCGTACGACATCGGTCCAAGCTTTGACGTCGGAGGCCTGAATGTGGCCACTCGCCTGGGCACGTTCTCCAGCCGTCACCGCACCGATGGTCGAGTTCACGACCTGGATGTTGTAGATGACACCCGCCTCCCGGTGCGTGGCTTCCGGCGCCACTCCAGGCGTTTCCCTGCTCGTTTCGAATCGAGCTTCCGGCGATCCCGAGAGCGGCTCGCCCCTCACATTGGAGCTCTCCGCGGCCTTCGCGCCACTGGAGGCAGGAGCTTGCCCTTCATCCGCCGCCATGGTGCTCCCCGGGTGCGCCGAACATATCAGGACGGGAGCGTAACATCACAGTGGTCGGGCGAGGAAGAGCGCCGAGGGCCGGAGATTGCCAATCACGCCGCAGCCCTCGATCGGAGGGCGTGCCCGCGGCATTGCCTCCGATGACGCACAATCTCTGCGTTTACTCCGACGATGGGTGTATCGTCTGCCGCGATGAGCTTACTTCGCACAACTGGGTTGGTGATCGTCTCCGTCCTCGCGGCAGCCTGCAGCGGCGAGCCCATGGGAATGGACACGTCGTCCGGAAGCGGCGCGTCCGGGGGCGGGAGCAGCACCGTCGGCACCGGAGGTACGGGCAGCACCGCGAGCAGCAGCAGCACCAGCGGCACGGGTGGCAGCCTCGTGGACGACGTCCTCGTCCAGCTCAACGCGATCCCGGGCCTCTCCGCGTCCGAGAGCGGCTCGGAGGTCCCCGGCTATCGCTACTTCGAGATCGATTTCGATCAGCCGGTGGATCACGAGGCGCCAAACGGGCAGCGGTTCACCCAGCGCCTGCGGCTCCACCACCGCGACGAGGCGGCGCCTCTCGTGCTCGCGAGCACCGGGTATTACCTCTTCTTGCCGATCACGGCCCTCGAAGAGCCAACCGTCTTGCTCGACGGAAACCAGCTCACCATCGAGCACCGCTACTTCGATCCGTCGCGGCCGAGCCCCGCGGATTGGTCCAAGCTCGACGTGAAGCAGGCGGCCGCGGACATGCACCGCATCGTGGAAGCGCTCCGCCCGTTGTACACCGGCAAATGGATCTCGACGGGGGCGAGCAAGGGTGGAATGACCTCGGTCTATCACCGCCGCTTCCACCCCGACGACGTGGACGGCACCGTGGCGTACGTCGCGCCGCACAGCGACGGCGTCGATGACCACCGCTACGTGGACTTCCTCGAGCAGGTCGGCGACGCCGCCTGCCGTCAGAAGCTGAAGGACTTCCAGCGCGAGGTCCTCCTGCGGCGAACGGCGATGATCGATCGCATGGAGGAAGACGCGGCGAGCTATGGTGTGACGTACGATCTCATCGGGATCGGTCCGTCGTTCGAGAGCACGGTGGTGAGCCTCGAGTTCGCGTTCTGGCAATACCAGACCGCCGCTGCGTGCGCGCAAATCCCGTCGAGCACAGCGTCGGACGATGACGTCTGGTCGTTCTTCGACACGGTGGGTCTCCCCCTCTTCTCCGCCGATCCGTGGCTGCTCGGGTTCGAGCCCTATTATTGGCAGGCGGCGACCCAGCTCGGCTCGCCGGCGAGCGACACCGCGCACCTCGATGATCTGCTGCAGATCGATTTCGACACGATCGACAGCCTACCCAGCATCGACGAAAGCCCGGTGTTCGATCCGGCGGCGATGCAGGACGTGGGCGCGTGGGTCGCGTCGGAGGGATCGAGGATCCTCTTCATCTATGGAGAGACGGATCCGTGGACGGCGGGCGCGTTCGATCTCGGCGGAGCCAAGGAGTCGTACGAGCTCACCATGCCCGCCGGCAACCACTCGGCCAACATCCTCGGCCTCGTGCCCGCGGACCGAGACACCGCGCTCGCGGCCTTGGAAGCATGGTCGGGCGTGAAGCCGCTCGCCAAGTCGATGATCCTGCCCCCGAGGTTCTCACCGCCCCTTCGCTTCCGCCCTCGAAAGCCGTCCCCGTGAGCCCGTAGGCCTCGTTCGCGTGCGTGGGCGGGAGCGTCACGCACGCTCGGCGATCGGGCGATCTCGCTTGTTTTTGCGAACCCACTCGCGCGCGACTCCCACTCACCGCCGCGCGAGGTCGAATGCGCGCACCAGCTTGTAGGCATGGGAGCGGGCGAGATCGAGCTTAGCCGCGGCCTCGGTCACGTTCCACCCGTTCTCTTTCAGCGCCGCGAGGAGCAGCGCGGCCTGGAAGCGGCGAGTGGCTTCCTGGAAGGTCATGCCCTCGTAGGCCGTGACCTCGACGGCGGCTGGCCGCGCGCCGCTGCCGGACGCGACGGGCTCGGGCGGGAACAGGTGCCGCCGCTCGATCTGCGCGACGCCCTCGGCCGCCGCGCGGATCGCGGCGGCTTCCACGGCGTGCGCGAGCTCGCGCGCGTTGCCGCTCCACTCGGCGCCCTCGGCGGCGCAGCGCGCGTCGACGCTGAGGCGCAGATAAGGCAGGTCGTGCGTCTTGCAGGCCTCCGCGCAGAAGTGCTCGGAGAGGGGCGCGATGTCCTCGCGCCGCTCCGAGAGCGAAGGCAGTCGAATCGGCAGCACGCGGAGGCGATAGAAGAGATCGTCGCGGAACTCCTTGCGCTGCACGGCCGCCTTGAGATCGAGGTTGGTGGCCGCGATGACGCGCACGTTGGCGCGCACGGGGTGCGTGGCGCCGAGCGGATAATACTCCTTCGATTGGAGGAGCTGGAGCAGCTTGGCCTGCCCGGCGGGCTTGAGCTCGCCGATCTCGTCGAGGAAGATCGTGCCCTCCTCGGCGGCCGCGATCTTCCCTGCGATCTTGCGGGTGGCGGTGGAATGCGCGCCGGGCAGCGCGCCGAACAGCTCGCTCTCGAGCAGCCCCTCGGGGAGCGCGGCGCAGTTGAGCTCGACGAAGGGGCCTTTGGCGCGCGGGCCGCTCTCGTGGATGATGCGGGCGAGCTGCGTCTTGCCGGTGCCCGAGGGGCCCGTCAAAAGCACGGTGACGTCGAGCGGCGCGGCCACCGCGGCCTGCGCGAGGACGTCGGCGAGGGAACGGCTCGTCCCGATGACGCCGCTCGCGCGCAGGGTGTGGCGGGGTGAGCGCGTGGGATCGGCCTCGTCCGAGCGGCGGCGGCGCAGGAGGAGACGATCGGCAAAAGGAGCGATGTGGCGCGCGAAGATCTCGACGCGACGCCGATCCTCTTCGGTGAAGAGCTTGTGGTCCACGCGATCCTGGAGGTAGACGACGCCCACGGGCGGAGCCTCGCCGACCGGAGCGCAGATCAACGCTTCGGTGCGGTTGCGCTGGACGCTCTCTCGCTGGCTGAACCGCGGATCCAGGAGGGCGGACACGGTGCTGATGGTGCGGCCGGTGGCGAGCGCCTCGGCGATCACGCCCCTCGAGAACGCGGCGCGGATCGCGGCGACATCCTCCCCTTCGCAGCCGTGCGCGACCCAGACGGGCGGCTCGCCGCGCGCGTCGGGATCGGAGAGGAGCTCGACGTATCCACGGCGCGCGCCGGTGAGCTCAACGATCAGGCCGAGCGCCTCCGCGAGGAACGGCTCGATCTCACGAGAATGGCCGAGCTCGAGGAGCTTGCGATAGAAATCGCGCTCCTGCTCGACGCGGGGCAGTGGCGCGGTGCTGTCCGGGCTCGGGAGGGCCATGCATTCCAATATACTGGAACGCATCGCCCCACGCCGCAGGCTGCCGGCTCGGTGCGACCACTACGCGCTCGTCAGCCGGCGTCGGCGGATGAGGTTGCAGCAGCACGCATGAAGCATCACGGCGGCGCGACGAGGAGCGAGTACTTCCAGGTCCCCGCTTCCATCGAGGTCGGCGCCGTGCTCGTCATCGCCGTGAACGAGCTCGGCGGCGTGGTCAGATAATACGCGAAACCGCCCCCCAGCAGCGTCTTCCGATACCACGCATAGCCACCCAGCCGACCCGCAGACGCGTATTCGAGGTAGAGCCCCATGTAACTGTCGTTGCTCGTCGGATCCGCCGCACGGAACAACGTGCCAGTCGCCAAGGTCCCGCTCGACCACGTCGCCCAATTCGTTTCTCCGATGTCCTGCGCACACGTGATGTTCAGGCTCCAACCGCTCACGAACGCATCGAGCTCGCTCTGCCGGTCGGTCGATGTCACACGGTAAGAGAGCCCCGTCAGCGTCGGTGTCGATGTCGTATTGGTGTACCAGTACTCCGTACCGGCGTTGACGCCCGAAAGGCTCGTGGGAACACGCGATCCAATGGTGACGACGTGGATGATGGGATTGTCGTTCTGATCGTGAATCGCGATCAGAGCCACCTTGTCTGGATTGGTCGGAACCTGAGCCAGCTCGGCCTCGGCCACGTCCTCGCCGGCGCCACCGCTCTCTGTCGACTGACAGCCGAGCATGGCCAGAGACACGGTGCCGAGGGTCGCCATCACAAAGAAGCGTCGATTCATGAGTCCTCCGTCATCTCCGGGTTGGTGCGCTGCGCGAGCGAGCGCGGCACCGTGCAACCGATGGGCCATGAAGGATCTGCGGTGTGGTGGCGCGCGCGAGTCCGCTGCAGTGGACCGCGTCCGCTCCAGCGGAGTCCGCTGCAGCGGACTCCATGGCGCTCTGAAGCAAGCGCCTCGGCGACCTGCTCGGGCTCTGACGAAATGGAGACATGGCACCGCTGCTGCACATGCGCCCGGTGCCTGGCCGACGTCGCTGCTCAGGCACGAGGAGACATCCCATGAGCCATGTCGAAGAGCGTTTCTCCATCGGTTCGATTGCGAAGGACGATGCCCGCGCGCCGCGCAGCGAGCGGAGATGGCCCGCCGTGCGCGCCCTCCCGATCATCACCATCGCTCTCGCCTCGTTCACCAGCACAGCCTGCGTCGCTGGGCCTGAGGACGCAGATGAGCGCACCGCCGAGGTCGGCCAAGACCAGCTCGATCCCCAGGTCCACACCTGGCTCCAGCACATCTTCACGTTCGCCGACGGCCCCCGCACGCCGTTTGCCGTCGTCACCGTCGTGAACCGGGAGACCAGGCAGTACCAACCTGGGATCGAGTACTGGGTCGTCAACCGCGATGCATTGGGGCTCCTCGGCCTTCATCCGCTCGACGTCACCTCCCGTGACGCGACCAGCGCCGCCGATCCTCCCGACCCCGATTATCTCGACGCACAACGCTTCACGCAGATCGAGTTCCCCACCTCCGGCTGGGGGACATCGTGGACCGTCGATCCGCTCTCGGGCGGCGCGCTCTACGAAGACGGAAACGGCATCGGGCTGCGCCTCTTCACCTCGACGACGGGCAACGTCTCGGAGATCGCTTGGTATCAGGTCATCCCGTCGACGCAGGGCCCCCGTTATCTCGCCCCCGGAGGTCGGTTCTCTCCACTCGGCACCAGCGTGAGCGTGCCCCGCGGCTACCTCGGTTACGACATCGATCAGGTGGTGCCTTGATCGCTTCGCCTCTCATGCTTCTCGGTTCTCGTTCGACAAGGAGCTTGCTCATGCGTTCTTTTCTCGCTCTCTCTATCCTCGTCCCCTTGGCCCTCGCCGCGGGCTGCGCCCCCGCCGAGGTGGATGACGAGGCGATCGGCTCCGCGGATCAGCGTCAGGTCGTGGAGGGACCCGGCGCGCGCGTGGTGCGCCTGACGTTCACCGATCATGCGCACACGCCGTTCGCGGAGATCCAGATCGTGAGCACCGCGACGAGCCAGCATCAGCCCGGGATCGAATACTGGTACGTCAATCGTGGCGCCGCGGGCCTCCTCGGCAGCGTGCCGCTCGACGCGGTGACCGTGGATCTCACGGCCGATCCGCCCGATCCTGATTACCCGGACGAGCAGCGGTTCACGCAGATCGAGTATCCGACGAGCGGATGGGGGACGGGGTGGACGAGCGATCCGCTCTCGTTCGGGACGCTGCTCGGGGACGGAGCTGGCCAATACCTGCGGCTGTCGGTCACGAGGAGCGGTGATGTGTCGCGGGTGGCCTGGTATCAGGTCATCGCGATGACCAATACCCCAGCGTACCTGACGCCGAGCGGTCGATTCTCGTCGGTCACGGGAATCTCGGTGGGGAGTGGGTTCCGCGGATACGCCATCGATCAGACGGTACCCTGACAGCCTGTTGATCTTCTGCTGCGCGCTCCGAATCGTCGGTCGCCCTCCCTCAAAATCGCAGAGCGCGCGCCGCTCAACCGGCTTCGCGCTGGGACGAGAGGAGCGATGCGATTTGGCGCGCGCTCGGACGCCGCGACGGATCCACGGAGAGGCAGCGCTCGAAGAGCTCGGAGATTGGCCATGGGAGGCCGGGGCGCTGTCTCAAGTCCGGTGGAATGGAGAGCTCCTCGCTGGGAACGACAGAGAGGATGGGAGGTTGGGTGAACGGCGCCACGCCCGTCAAGAGCTCGAAGGCGATGATTCCCAGGCTGAAGACGTCGGAGGTGGGCTGTGCGTTCTTGGAGCCGTGCAGAAGCTCCGGAGCCATGTAGAGCGGTGTTCCGATGATCACGCCCGTCTGGGTCACGAGGTGCGCGCGCCGGCGGTCCGAGGTATCGGGTCGATCCCACGCGTCTGCGCCGCCTGCCGAGGCGGCGCGGCGCATCTCGCGGGTCGGCGACACGACCTCGCGCAGCCGGCCGCGCGTCTCGTCGAGGATGACCGAGATGCCGAAATCGACCAGCTTCACCACGGGAAGCGCGTCCGATGCGGCCGACTCGAGCAGGATGTTCTCCGGCTTGAGATCGCGGTGGACGACGCTCTGGGCGTGCAGCACCGAGAGCGCCTCCGCGACCTGCCGGAGCACGCGGAGCCCCCATTGCACCTCACCGAAGCGAGCTCGCAGGTGCCATAGCGAGCTGCCGTTCACGAGCTCCATCACGAGGTAGAGGCGGCCGTCGCTCGTGACATCCATGTCGAAGATCGAGATCAGGTTGGGGTGGCTGAGCCGCGCGAGGATCTGCGCCTCGCGCGCGAAGCGCCCCAGGGCGTCGCGGTCCGGGCGGGAGCGCAGGATCTTGGTGGCCAGGCGGCGGCCATCGGTGGTCCGCTCGACCTCGTACACGACGCCCATGCCGCCCTCGCCGATGAGCCGCACGACACGGTAGCAATCGCCGAGGACCTCGCCGATGGGCAAGGTCGTGTCCGGCGGAGATGCGGTATCGGGAGACAAGAGGGTATCGAGGAGGCGGCGCGAGCGCCGCTCGATCTGCCGTCGCAGCTCCTCGTTCAATTGCAGGATCTCTTGGTTGCGCGCTTGCAGCGCGCGCACCTGCGCCTCCACGTTGCTGTAGAGGCGCGCGTTCTCCACGGCGATCGCGGCCTGCGAGGCGAGCACGGAGAGGAGCGCCACCCGCGTGGGCGGGAAGGCCGACGGAGCGTCGCGGTGCTCCAGGCAGAGCACCCCGACGAGGCGCCCGCGATGCGTCAGAGGCAGCGCCAACAGCGAGCGAACCGCGTGCTCGTCGAGGTAAGGATCGTCGCCGAGCCGCCGGTCGCTCCGAACGTCGTTGACCACCAGGGGCTCACCGCTGCAAGCGACGTATTGGACCGCCGTCGAAGCGACCGCATGACTCTGGCCCAGCGGTTCGACCAACCCCGTTTCGACGCGCGTTCCATCCGCCGACAGGCGCGCCACCACGGAGAGCGCCTCTCCATCCTTCAGCACCAGCGCGCCGCGCTGCGCGCCCGCGTTCTCGAGCACGAGCTCCATCAGGCGACCCACGACCTGCGCGGGATCGAGCTCGCTCGACAGCGCCTCGGCCGCGCGGATCACGGTGCCCACGTCGAGCTGCGCCCCTTTCTCGTCCACCGGCAAACCCGGCACCGCGCGCTCCCCGGTCGAGGTGGGGACGGTGGCCCGCGTCGACGTGGGATATCTCGCGTCCAGATGAGCGACCAGCGCGCGCGCTCCCCACCGCGCATAGGCGGCGCGCGCCTCGTGGAGATAAAGAGCGCCGATGCGCTCGCGCCCGGCGTCCAGGTGGAGCTCGGCGCAGAGCTGCGCGGCCAGCGCTTCGATGTGGAGGAATCGCTCCTCGCGCGCCCACGTGATGGCCTCGTCGTATCGGGCCATCGCTTCGTCGATGCGTCCGTGGATGCGGGCGCGCTCGGCCTCGAGCAACCGCAGCTTGTGACCGAAGTTGCCCGCGCAACCTTCGGTGAGATAGCGAAAGCGTTCGATGGCATGATCCAGAATGGCCGAGAGCGACGCGCGCTCGGCGGGCACGCTCGATGGCGTGCAGAGCTTGGCCGCGGACAGGCCGCGCCAGAGCGGAATGTCCGTGACCAGCGAGATGCCATAAAGGATGGGGCGGTAACACTCGGCCTCTTCGGCGAGCGCGAAGGCGCGCGCGTGATCACCGAGCACGAGCGAGACGTGCGCCTCCAGCACCCGCGCACACTCGGCCACGAACCCATCTCCGGCCGCGAGGAAGGAGTCGGCGCTCGCGGTCAACCACACCTTCCCCGGCGCGGCGCGGGGCCGCTCGGGCGCGCGGAGGACGGCCGAATAGCTCGCGGCCAGCGTGAAGAAGCGCTGTCCGGTCATGTCGCCGGCGCGATTCAGGAGATCTCGATACTCGCCCTCCTTCTGCACGAGCTGCTCCACCGGGCTCCCGCGCCAGAGATCCAGATAAAGGAGCTCGCCGACCATGCCCCAGCTCGCGCCCTGGAAAGAGCCGGAGATCGTGCCGGCGCGGAGGGCCGTTCGATAGTGCTCGCGCGCCTCTTCGATGGGCACCTCGAAGGCCGCATACATGCCTTGCATGAAGGAGCACTCCGGGAAGAACGGAGACGCGAGCCGCAACGCCACCCTCGCGCCCTCGCGGGGCCAGCGCACGTCGCCCCGGTATTTCTCGAGGAAGGCCGCTCGTCCATTGGCGATGGCCGCGATGAAGAAGGGAGACGCGGGCGTGAGCCCTCCCCGCTCGATCACCTCGTGGACCTTGCGCGCCATCGCGAGGGCCGCGAGCGCCGGGCGGCTGCCGAACGCGGCGCACAGCACCATCGCGACCTCGAGGCTGTCCTCCTGCAAGTGCTCGAGGGAAGGATCCGCGGGCATGGTCGCGAAGCCGTCCGGGTGCTGATCGAACCACGCGTCGCACGCCGCGATGAGGCGCAGCGCTTCGACGATGCAGGCGTCGTTGCTCGCCGGATAGCGTATCCCCTGCTCCTCCAAAGCCAGGAGCCCGAGCCGCTCGCCCTCGCCGAACTGTCCGGAAGCGACGTAGGTGCGGACCCGCAGCACTTGTGCGCCGAGCCGCGGGAGCGCCGAAAGCGGCCTCGCGAGGAGCTCCTCGGCGCGCCGGTGCACCTCGTCGAACTCCCGCAGCATGTAGTCCGCTTCGATCTGCTCCAACGCAAGCTCGATGGAGAGCTGCGGCTCCTCCTCCCAAGCGCGCGCCCCGAGCAGGTCCTGCGCCTGCTCCACCAACATCGCTTGCAGGCGGTACGAGCCATTCGTCTTTGCAGCTTTGGCTGCAGGCAGGTTGAGCCGCGCGAGCGCCCTCTTCTCCGTCTCGCCCGTGAGCTCTCCGGACCCCAGGTTCAGGTGCCGCACGAGCTCGAGCTGCTTTTGGATCGAGCCGCCTTGGTGATCGAACTCCTCCTGCAAACGCCGCCCGATCTGGAGGTGGGTGCGCGCGCGCCGCTCCGGCGCGATGCGCTCGTAGCAGGCCTGTTGCACGCGGTCGTGCAGGAATCGATAACGCGCATCGAGCTCGGCTTGCTCGGCTTGCTCGGCCTGCGCGAGCGCGCGGGCCTCGCGATAGTGCCCGTCCACCGGGATCACGAGCCCCATGACCAGCGCCGGCCACAAGGTCGTGGTCACCTGCGGCGCGCCCAGGCCGGTGAGCACCGAGAGCTCCTCCAGAGAGAAGCTGTGGCCCGCGCACGCGGCCTGCCCCAGGAGCTCCTGGGTCCGCTCCGGCAGCTCCACGACCTTGCTCCGCATCAGCTCGACGACGTTGTCGGTGACCGCCGCGCGCTCCACCGCGGCTTGGTCCCAATGCCAAACCCCGTCCGTCAGATCGCGGTGCACACGCTTCTGGCGATGGAGCTCCAAGAGGAGCTGCCCCAAGAAGAACGGGTTTCCCTGCGTCTTCTGGAACAGCGCCGCGGCCAAGGGCCGCACCCGCACAGGCTCCGTCGCCAACGCGACCGCGAGCCACGTTTGCACCGACGCCTCGTCGAGCGGGCCCACGGTGAGCCGCGGCGTCCGCACGCCGCTCTTCTCCACCGCGTCGATCAGATTCCAGAGCGGGTGCCCCGCGTCCACCTCGTTGTCACGAAAAGCGGCGATGACCAAGAGGTGCTTTTGGCTCACGTCGGTGAGCAGCGTCTTCAGCAGATCCAGTGACGCCGGGTCGACCCACTGCAGATCATCGAGGAAGAGCACGAGCGGTGGAGACGCGTCGGTCACGGCCCGCACGAACTCGATCCAACTGTGCTTGATGCGGTTGTAGCTCATCTCCGTGGGCACCACGGGGACGGGGGGCAGCGCCCCCATGAGCCACGCGAGCTCCGGCACCACGTCGGCGATCACCCGCGCGAGCGGGCCGAGCGCACGATCGAGGCGCGCGCGCCAGGCGTCGAACACCGGCTTGGGGCTCCCGGCCACGCTGCTCATGAGCCCACGAAATGCCTGGCCGATGGCCGCATAAGGCACGGAGCGACCGAGTTGATCGTGCTTGCCGGAGAGCAACAGCCCACGTCCGGCCTCCGCGATCTCACGATAGACCGAGCGCACCAGCGCCGACTTGCCCACGCCCGACGGCCCGCCGAGGAGCAGCACCTCCACGGCGCCCTTGGTGGCACGCTCGAAAGCAGCGGTGATCGCGTGACTCTCTTCTTCGCGGCTCACCAAGGTCTGAGGGAGCTGCAGTTTGGGCGAGAAGTCCTTTTGCCCGAGGGGGAAAGGATCCATCTGCCCGCGCTCTTCCAAGGTCGAAAGGCAGCGGTCCAGATCCACGAAGAGCCCGTGGGCGGTTTGATAGCGTTGCTCGGGAGGCTTCTCCAGACAACGCTCCACCATCCGCGCCACGACGCTGGGCACGCCCGGCAAAAGGCCCTCCAAGGCGGGTGGTGCTTTGGCCAAGTGCGCATAGACCACCGCCAGCGCGTCCGACCCGGGAAACGGGCTCCGGCCCGTCAGCATCTCGAACAGCGTCACGCCCAGCGAGTAGAGATCGGTCCGAGAATCCAACCCGCGCGCGGTGCGCCCCGTCTGCTCGGGCGAGATGTACGCGAGCGTGCCCTCCAGCGCTTCGGGGATGCTCGCCTCCGTCGCCTCCTGGGCGAGCTCGGACGCGAGACCGAAGTCGATGAGCAGAGCCGTCGAGCACGCCTCGTCCACCAGGATGTTTTGCGGCGTGACGTCCTTGTGCACGACGCCCGCCGCGTGGACGCCCTCGAGCGCACGGCAGAGCGCCCGCACGACCCGCAGCGCGGCCTCGAGCGGGAGCCGTCCCCGCTCCGCCAGGACCCGATCGAGCGAGCGCAGGCCCGAGTCCTCCAGCCAGAGCGCCGCGCTGCCGACGTCCTGGGTGAGCGCGCGCGCCCGCACCACGCCGGGCACGTCGGCGAGCTTCGTCAGAATGCGGTGCTCGTGCACCAGCCGGCCCACGCTGCGGAGGCTCGGCGGATCCAGGATCGGCCGCTTGACGACGAGCCCCTGCCCCGACGCATCCACGGCGCGTCGGACGCGATACTCAGTGCCTGAGTAGAGCGTTTCCCCCGAGGTGTCTTCGGACGGCTGCCACATGGTCCTTATCGAGGCGCGCGCTTCGCCCAGGCTACCAGAACGAAGAGAGCCGACAAGACGCCACGGAAGGCGACCTCATCGCCGCACACCGCCGCTCGACGGGGCGGCCGCCGAGGGTCCCGTCGCCGCCGCATGGCATATCTGTGTTTCAGGGCGGCGCGACGAGGAGCGAGTACTTCCAGGTCCCCGCTTCCATCGAGGTCGGCGCCGTGCTCGTCATCGCCGTGAACGAGCTCGGCGGCGTCGTCAGATGATACGCGAGCCCGCCCCCCAGCAGCGTCTTCCGATACCACGCATAACCACCCAGCCGCCCCGCAGACGCGTATTCGAGGTACAGCCCCATGTAACTGTCGTTGCCCGTCGGATCCGCAGACCGGAACAACGTGCCAGTCGCCAAGGTCCCGCTCGACCACGTCGCCCAATTCGTTTCTCCGATGTCCTGCGCACACGTGATGTTCAGGCTCCAACCGCTCACGAACGCATCGAGCTCGCTCTGCCGGTCGGTCGATGTCACACGGTAAGAGAGCCCCGTCAGCGTCGGTGTCGATGTCGTGTTCGTGTACCAGTACTCCGTACCAGCGTTGACGCCCCAAAGGCTCGTGGGGACACGCGAGCCGGCGACGACGACGTGGATGATGGGATTGTCGTTCTGATCGTGAATCGCGATCAGAGCCACCTTGTCCGGCTCCACCGGACATTGGGCCTGCTCGGCCTCGGCCACGTCTTCGCCGGCGGAATCGCTCTCCGCTGGTTGGCATCCGAGCATGGCCAGAGACACGGTGCCGAGGGTCGCCATCACAAAGAAGCGTCGATTCATGAGTCCTCCGTCATCGCCGGGTTGGTGCTCTGCGCGAGCGAGCCCAACGCCGTGCAACCGATGGGCCATGAAGAGATCTGCGACACCGCGGCGCGCACGCCCACGAGCGCACACCGAGTCTGCTCCAGCGGACTCCGCCGGAGCGGACGAGTCTGCTCCAGCGGACTCCTCGTCGTGCGATGGAGGGCGACAAACGGCTCGCAGTGAGCGGTATTCGGAGATGGGATTGGCTCTTTTGGGAGCCGGATTACGCCATCGTAGAGCTTGGCGTCGCGCTCAATAGAACCCCTCGCGGCGCGCGTACCGCGCGGCGCGCTCGGCGTCGTAGGCGGCCGCGTCGAAGCCCTCACCCTGCAGCACGGCGTGGATCGCGCCGCTCGTGGGCAGCTCGGCGCGATCGACGAAGCGGTCCGGCTCCCAGAGGTGCGAGCGCAGGAAGGCCTTGGAGCAATGGGTGTACGCGCTCTCGATGTCCACGAGGATGCCGAGCGTGGGGAGCTTGCTTTCGACAGCGCACGGCGCGAGCAGGTCGGGGTCGACGGTGAGCGTCGCGCGTCCGTTGACGCGGAACGAGTCGCCCACACCCGGGATGATGAAAATGAGCCCGATGCCCGGGTTCTGGACGATGTTGCGCAGCGAATCGGCGAGCCGGTTGCCGGGCCGCTCGGGGATGAGGAGCGTACGGTCGTCGAGGATGCGCACGAAGCCCGGCGGATCGCCGCGCGGGCTCACGTCACAGCGCCCCTCGGCGTCGGACGTGGCGAGGCAGAGGAAGGGCGCACGCTCGATGAATTGCCGTGTCAGCGGGTTGAGCCGATCGCTCACCTTCGCGCGGGTGAGCGCCGCCGGCTCGCCGAGGAGCGCGCGCAGGGCAGGCTCGTCGTCGATCGTGCGGGTGGTGAGGCGGTGCGCAGGCATGCGCGGTCATCGCGCACGACGGGAGCGGGTACAAGGGGAGAGACGGAGTGGCGCGAACCCAGCAAGGGCCTCGTAGCGGTACCGCCACACACCCCCCAACAGGCTGGGCCCGTCAAAGCATCTTGCGTGATGGGATAAACGTCTGGGGCTCGCGAGAGCCGGTGCGACGTGCATCGGAAGGAGCACCGGTTGCGCGTCCGCCGCTCCCACATACCGCGAGGAGGTGATGCGGACGATCGAGCAGCGGCGTCGCCACACCATCGACCTGTCGGAGGAGGCGATGGTCATCCTCCGGTGGCACGACTCCGCGGCGCGCAGCGATGAGCAGCGCCAAGCACCGGCGAAGGTCATCGACCTGACCACGCGGCAGCCCGAACGGCCCCGCGCCGCCGAAACGGGCAGCTCCCCGCGCAAGGCGGGGAGCGGTGCAGAGCATGGAGAACAAACGCCAAAAGGCCGGATGACCTCTTGGTCACTTCCGGCCTTTTCGAAGGGTGGGCGCAACAGGATTTGAACCTGTGACTTCATCCGTGTGAAGGATGCACTCTACCGCTGAGTTATGCGCCCGGTGAGCGAGGCCTTCACTACCCCAGGCCTCGCGTTTGTACAACGAATAATTTCATCGAAATGCGATCGGGCTCAACGCTGGGCGGCGATGGCCGCGCGGATGGCGCCGATGCCGTCCTCGATGTCCTGCTCCGAGCAGGCGTAGGAGAAGCGCAGGTAGCCCGGGGCGCCGAAGGGGGTGCCGGCCACGGTGGCGACGTGGGCGTGCTCGAGGAGCCACATGGCCACCTCGAGATCGCTCGTCATCTCGCGGTCCTTGTGCTTGAGGCCGTAGAGGCCGCGCACGTCGGCGAAGGCGTAGAAGGCCCCTTCGGGCATGCGACAGCTCACGCCGGGCAGGCTGCGCAGGCCCTCGACCATGCGGGTGCGGCGGCGCGCGAAGGCGGCGCGCATCGCGTGCAGGTCGTCGCGCGGGCCGTTGAGCGCAGCCACGGCGGCCGCCTGCGAGACGGCGGCGGGGTTGGTCGTGCTCTGGCTCTGCACCATGTCGATGGATCGCGCGAGCTCGGGGGTGGTGATGCTCCAGCCGATGCGCCAGCCCGTCATGGCGTAGGTCTTCGAGACGCCGTCGACGATGATGATGCGCTCGCGCAGATCCTCCGCGAGGGCGGGGAGCGAGGTGTGCTTGAAGCCGTCGTAGGTCAGCTCGGCGTAGATCTCGTCGACGATGATCCAACAGTCGTGGCGGCGCAGGACCTCGACGAGCGGCAGCAGATCCGCGGCCGAGTAAGCGGCGCCCGTCGGGTTCGACGGCGTGCACAGAATCACGGCCTTGGTGCGGGACGTGATCGCGGCCTCGAGCGCCTCGGGCCGGACGCGGAAGCCGTCGGCCTCCGTCGTGTCGACGATGACCGGCGTGGCGCCCACGAGGCGCACCTGCTCCGGGTAGCTCACCCAGTAGGGCGCGGGGATGATCACCTCGTCGCCCGGCTCGAAGAGCACCACCGCGAGGTTGTAGAGCACGTGCTTGGCGCCGCAGCCGACCACGATCTGGTTCGGCGCGGGGCGAAAGCCGCGATCGCGCTCCGTCGCGGCGCAGATGGCCGACTTGAGCTCGGGCGAGCCGCTCACGGCCGTGTAGCGCGTGTGGCCCGCGTCGAGCGCGGACTTGGCCGCCGTGCGGATGTGCGCCGGCGTGTCGAAGTCCGGCTCGCCGACGCTGAAAGGATAGACCTTGTGTCCCTCGTGTCGCAGTCGGGCTGCGTGGGCAGCCATGGCCAGCGTTGCGCTCGGAGCCACCGCCGCCAGGCGGTCAGCGAACTTCAGGGGCATGGCTCTCGCCATAGGCGCGAGGCCCTTTTGACGCAAGGAATTATGCGTCAATTTGGCCCCCTCTCTTGGGAGCGAACGAGCACCATCTCGGTCGAGCTGTACGCCTTGCGGAGAGTTTCCAGCGAGTGCCGATCACCGAATCCGAGGCGGGCGTAGAAGCTCTGCGCGTCACGCGTTCCGAGGTAGATTCGCTGGACGCACCGGACGGCCGGATGCGCGATCAACAGGCGAACCAGGCGTTCTCCAAGCCCGCGCCCCCGCCAAGCGGGCGCGACCATGACGTCATAGATCCAGGCGCGCTTGCCCTGGTCGGAGATGGCGCGCGCCGTGGCGATCAGCCGGCCCGAGGCGTCGCGGGCACCGACCCATGCCGGGGATCCCAGGTGCGCGCGCACCACGTCGGCGCGGCTCATGTCGGTGTTCCAGTAAGCGCCTTCGAGGAGATCGGCGGCGGCATCGGCGTCACGTGAATCGAGCGCGCACGCGAGCACGCTCCCCTCCGGCCCGGCGAGGAACGCGGGCACCGGCATGTCCGGATTGGCCGAGCGGATGAGCTCGATCGCGGCGGGATCGCCGGGGAGGCCGCGTTCCCAGAGCTTTTCGAGGAGGCGCACGCGCTCGCTCGGCGTGCGGTTCTGCGCGAGCTTGGCTTTGCCATCGAGCCGCTCGAGGCTCACGCGCAGCACGAGGATGCCGGCCACGGCCTTCTGATAGAGCGGGTGCTGCGCGTCGATAGGAACGTGTCCGCCTTCGGGCTGGAGCTTCGCCATCAAGGCTTGGAGGACCTCGGCCTTGTGCTCGGGATCGTCGACGCGCTCGATGGCGCCGTGAACCTCGACGCTGCGATAGAGCGTGGTCGCGGGACACGCGCGCTCGGGATCGAGGAAGTAGCTCGGGATGGAGGCGACCACCTCCTCCGCCGAGATCACGGCCGTCCGCCCGATGGTCTCCATCTTCTCGCCCGCCGGCGCGCCGTGCCACGCCACGCCGCCGCGCACCACGACCGGGTGCACGGTGCGGAGCACGGGCTCCCCTGCCCCGTCGGTGGTCGCGATTCGCACGACGCCGGCGCGCGCGAGAAGCGCCTCGGCTTCGAGCCGCGGCATCCGGAAGATCTCTTTGCGCATGCCCCGAGGATGAGGCTCGTCTGGTACATCCAAAAGATCCAGTTCCGATATTTCGACTGGACCAGTCACGCACCGCCATCCGACATGCCACCGCTGGGCCGTCCCTTGCCGCGATTCGCGTCGGGCTCGCGCGCTTCACTGGCACCTCGGATGTCATCGATTCTAATCCATCTGCTAGACCAGTCTTCATGACCTGGGAGCTCACCCTCGCCGCCGACGGCCCCGCGGATCTGCCGGCCTACCTGCGCATCGCGCGCGCCGTGGCCGATGACGTGCGCCGGGGGCGGCTGCGTCCGGGGGCCGAGCTGCCCGGGAGCCGCACGCTGGCGACGTCGCTCGGGGTGCATCGCAACACGGTGCTGGCCGCGTACCGCGAGCTCTCCGCCGAAGGCTGGATCGTGACCAGCCAAGCGCGGGGGACGTACGTGACCGAAGCGCTGCCCGATCGGAAGCCGCGACGTTTCGGGGGCAAGCAGGCGCAGCCGGCCGAGGTGCCGGCGCGGCTCGGGTTCGATCTCGGTCCGGGGCCCGATCCGCTGCCGGCGCCCGCACCTGAGGGCGTGCTCACGATGGCCGGCGGGCAGCCGGATCTGCGCTTCGTGCCGGTGGAGGCGCTCTCGCGGGCCTATCGGCGCGCGCTGCGCGCGGAGGGCCCGCGCGTGCTCGACTACGGCGATCCTCGCGGGCACGAGCGGCTGCGCGGCGCGCTCGCGACGATGCTGTCGGCGCTGCGCGGGCTCTCGGCGGGGCCAGATCAAATGCTGGTGACGCGAGGATCGCAGATGGGGATCGCGCTCGCGGCGCAGGCGCTGGTCGCGCCGGGCGACGTGATCGCCGTGGAGTCGTTCGGCTACCGGCCCGCGTGGGGCGCGTTGAAGCAGGCGGGCGCGCGGCTCGTGCCGCTGCCGGTCGATGAATCGGGGCTCGTCGTGGACGCGCTCGCGGATCTCTGCACGCGCGAGAAGGTGCGCGCGGTGTACGTGACGCCGCACCACCAATACCCGACGACGGCGGTGCTCGCGCCGGGCCGGCGGCTCGCCCTGCTCGCGCTCTGCCGCGCGCAGCGGATCGCCGTCTTCGAGGACGACTACGATCACGAGTTCCACTACGACGGCCGTCCCGTGCTTCCGCTCGCGAGCGCGGACGACGCCGGCGTGGTGGTGTACGTGGGCACGCTGTCGAAGATCCTCGCGCCCGGGCTGCGCATCGGGTTCGTGGTGGCGCCGGAGCCGCTCATCGGGAGGCTCGCGACGCTGCGCACGCTGATCGATCGACAAGGGGATCGCGCCGTGGAGCGCGCGGTGGCCGAGCTCCTCGAAGACGGCGAGGTGCAGCGGCACGCGCGGCGCGCGCGGCGCGCCTACCAGGCGAGGCGGAGCGCGCTCGCGGAGGCATTGCACGAGCACCTCGGCGACGTGCTCGCGTTCGATCTCCCCGTCGGCGGGATGGCGCTCTGGGCGCGCGCGACCGACGGGCTCGACGTGGATGCGTGGGCCGAGCGCGCGCTCGTGAAAGGCGTGGCCGTGCAGACGGCGAAGCGGTTCGCGTTCGACGGGCGACGGCGGCCGTTCCTGCGGCTCGGGTTCGCGGCGCTGACGGAGAAGGAGATTGCCGAGGCGGTGAAGCGGCTCGCCGCAGCGCGGTGAGATGACGAAACGACGGCGAGCCGATAGCCTGTCGCCGTGCACAGGCTCGCGGCATGGCTCGGTCCGTTGCTCTTCGCGGCGTGCGCCGGCACGGAGCCGATCCCCGAGAGCCCGCCCGCTCCGCCGGAAGCGCGCGCCTGCGCCGGCGAGATCGCACCCCATCGTGGGCTCGTGGAGATCCGCGACGATGCGCTCCTCGCGCAAGCGATCGGCGCGCCGGGGCAAGGTCATCTGTGCGCGGGCAAGGTCTTCGAGGTGGTGGAGCCCGTGACGATTCATCGCGTGTGGAACAAGGCCAAGCCCCACACGCAGCTCGGGCGCTGGTGGTCGTTCGATGCGCCCACGGGGACCGTCGCCGACTACCGCGCGGCGTTCGCCGTGTGCCCGGAATGGAGCCCGCTCGACATGGTGACGACGTGCAAGCTCGAGGTCGGCGCGCGCATCGTGGTCGGCCCCGGGCAGAGCGCGCGCTGCGAGAAGACGTTCTACCCAGCCTCACCGCGGAACCAGGTGTTCGTGCCCAACGAGACGAAGGATCCAGAGCGCACGCGTGTGCTCGTGGAGGGATGCTCCGCGGCCACGTGGCCGTGATGATGCGCTACTTCGTCGCGTCGATCTTGCAGTTCAGATCCTGACGCAGATCGCCGGTGCGGAGCGCGGCGCCGCGCTCCCCTTCCCCACCCCAGCGGGCGACCAGGCTGAAGGAACGCGGCGTGGCGCCACGCGTGCGTTGATCGATGATCGATGCATCGATGGCCTCGAGGCAGACGCGATCGCGGCCCCAGCGGACCTGGATCATGCCCTGCTTCGAGAGCGCGACGCCCGGGAGCGATGCGAGATCCACGCGGAGCCACGCGCTCGGATCGATCATCAAGAGCGCGCGGAAGGCGGTCGCGTCGGCGCGGGGATCACAGCGCGGATCGTCGGCGCCGACGAGCGTGGACCACGGCGCGAGCGGCGTGACCAGGCTCGCGACGGCGGCGATGCGATCGATCGTTGCAGCTCCAACGGTCTCGGGCGCAGGGCCGTCGAGGACGAGGACGCCGATGGTTCCATCATCGCGCCGGCCCAAGGTGAGTGGGCGGCGGCGCGGCTCGTCGAGCTCGACGCCGAGCGCGATGTTGGCCGAGGGCGCGGTGGGCCCGCGCTCCTCCAACGTGAGCCGGCGGCGGGTATCGCCGAGGGTGAGCGCGCGCCCGGCCGCCGTCACGAGGCCCGCGGGGCCCACGCCGTCGCCGCGCGACCAGCGGCGCCCATCCGCTGCGGGGAGGAGTTGAATGCGATCACCGGCCACGAGGAGCTCGCCGTGATCACCGGCCACGAGGAGCTCGACGTCACCGCGCGGACCGAGCAAGGGCGTGACCTGCGAACGCTGCCGCGCCGTGTAGCTCGCATCCGTCGCCTCGAGCCGGCGCACCGGCGCACGCGGCGCAAACGGCGTCCGCAGGATGAGCGTGTGCGTGCGCAGAACGGCGGGCGAAGCACGCGGCGGCTTCTTCGGCGCGGGTGCTGGCGGCTTCGCGGGCCGCGCAAGCGCCTGCGCGGAAGGCGCGGGCGCGACCGGCACGGGAACCGCGGGCACGGACGAGCTCGCCGTCGGCTCGGGAGCGTTCGCGTCGCGCACGATGTCGAGCGTGTCGCCCCAACCGGTGCCGATGGTCGTACGCGATCCGGATGGCACGGGCGGCGGCGCCGCGAGCGGTATCGGGGCCCCGCTGGGCCGGCACGAGAGACGATGATGCGGCGGCGGTCGATCGGGGACGCGCAGCGGCTCGATGCGGACGCTCGGAGCCACGGCGCCGTCGCCCCAACCGACGCGAACCACGGATCCGAGCACGCATCCGAGCGCCGAGCAGCTCGCTTGTCCGAACGCTGGGGCCGGCACCGGCGAACGGCCGGCAAGGCGATAGCTGCGCCCGTGATCGGTGCTCTCGTAGAGCTCGCCGTCGTTCGAGAGCGACAGGCCGAACGAGCCGCCGGTGGCGATCGCGATCATGCGCGGCGCGGCCGCGTGGATGGTGACGGCGCCGCGTGGATCGATGTTCGCGCCGACCGCGACGGGCGCATAGGAATCCTGCGCGGAGGACAACCACGCATCGATCGATCCATCGTCGCGCATCCGAAAGCGACGATCGACGATGGACGCCGTGCCGCCGCGGTAGCTTTCACTGCCCATGCGGACGACCGACCAGCCGTCGATTTCGCGATCGATCTGCACGAGGCGAGCGCCACCGCGATCGAGCCCTCGGCCTGCGGGAGAAGGCGGCGGCGGCAGCGGATCGAGCGTCGTGGTGATGGCCGCCGCGCGGCCGTCCTTGCCTGCGACCCAGGCCACGATGCTCGATCCCTCGGCGAGATCCACGCGGCGCTCCACCCACTCGCCCGGGCCGCGACGCACGCAGAGGACAGGCGCGATCGGCGGCTCGACGCCGCTCTCCATTTGCTTGCTCTGCTCTTCGGGATCGAAGAAGCGCGGCTCGGCGCGGCACGATCCAACGAAGCCGAGCGCTCCCTCGTCGTCGGCGACGAACGTCCCATCGTCGCTGAAGGCACGCTCGATGACGGGCGGCGCGCCGGCCACGGAGCGCAGCACGTAGCCGCCGTAGCCTTGAAAGCGCTCCCATGCGCACGCGAACAAGAGCGCATCGGGCGCGCGCACGGGCTGGCACGAGAGGCTGCTCGGAAGCCACTCGCCCGCGACCGCGAGGAGCTTGCCCGTGCGCAGATCGACGCGCGCGGCCGCGCCTTGCACGACACCGAATGCGGTACCGTCGCCGACGGCGCCGCCGGTCGCGATCGCCGCGCCGAGCGGCGTGGTCGGCCCCGAGGACCATGGGAGCTCCTCGCGGCTCGAGCCGCGCAGGGCCTTCCAAGCCACGCTGAAGATCCGCGCGGCATCGTGGTTCGGTCGCCCCGCGTGCTCGCCGAGATCGACCTTGCCGCCGGCGTGGATCGGAGCGCGCACGTCCCACGTATCGACGAACAGCTCGTCGGCCGAGACCGCGAGGTGACGCCCTGCGAGGCCGATCATCGGCGAGAGATCGGTGAACGTGCGCCCGCCGTCGTCGGTGGCGAGCGCGCGACCGAAGACATCGATGCGAGCCGCACGTCGATCGGAGATAGCCGCCGCATCACGGATCCCCGGCTCGCGGAAGGCACGAAGCTGCGAAGCCCCCGGCAACAGCTCGCGTGGACCGGCGTCCGTGAACACGAGGATCGACGAGAGGCCGACGCGCGCGCCCCGAATGGCGGCGCCCTCCACGTCGAAGGCCACGGGCTCGAGCGGCCCGGTGAACGTCTGCGATCGGAGCACGTGCGCGCGCGTCCAATGCACGAACCCACCGCCCAAACGCGCCGGAACCGCGAGCGCGCCGAGGATCGCATCCCCGCGACGCGCGAGCGTCAGATCCCATGCGGCAGCCGTGATCGCGCCCTGCGGATCGAGCTCGAGGCGCGCCCCCGATGCGATGACGAGATCGCGTTCGGCCTCGTGAAGGACCCAGAAATCCGGCTCTCCGCCGCCGTGAAAGAGGCGCACGGGCAGCGCGGTCTCGTGCGACGACGCGGAGATCGTGGTCGTCGGGCCGGGACCGCCGGCACCGCAGGCGGTGAGGCAGACAGCAGCGAGCAGGCCGGTGATGCGTCCGGTCGTCACGGGCGGAGGCGACGTTAGCGCCTCCTGCGCGAAGGAGCGACGGTGAACGGTGGACGGATGGCAGCGAGTCAGCGCATCCTCCGCCCGTGTCGCTCTGGATTTTCGGGTACGGCTCGCTGCTCTGGCGCCCTGGTTTTGCCTTCGAGGAGCGCCGCGCGGCCGTCGTCCGCGGCTTTGCCCGCAGGCTTCATCAAGGCTCGCCCGACCATCGCGGCACGCCCGATCGGCTCGGTCGCGTGGCCACGATGGAGCGCGTCGCGGGCGCCACGTGCGGCGGCGCCGTGTACCGCATCACCGAGCGCGACGCGCCCGCCGTGCTCGAGATGCTCGATGTCCGCGAGCAGGGCGGCTACGACCGGCTCGATCTGCCCGCGGAGATCGTCGACGGCGCCACCGTCACGGCCACCACGTGGATCGCGACCTCCGAGAACACCTATCACCTCGGCCCGGCCCCGCTCGCGGCGATGGTCGCGCAGATCCGCACCGCCGTCGGCCCGAGCGGCCCCAACCTCGAGTACGTGCTCGCGCTCGACGACGCCCTGCGCGCGCTCGGCTTCGACGATCCCCACATCGCCGAGATCGCCGCTGCCCTCCGCCAAGCTTGACTCTCCCAAACCCCGAGCCCACGTATCACGACGTGACACACAAGCCTCCGCAAGAGCCATCCTCACCCGACGCGGCCCCCGAGCCTCACGCCGAGGCTCCGCGGGAGCGCGAGCCCGCCTCCACCTCCGACAAGAAGGAACGCGTGCTCCACACGCGCGTCCCCGCCGTGTTGGAGCGAGAGCTGAAGCGCTTCGCCGACAACCTTCGGGTGCCTGTGTCGAACCTGGTGCGGGTGATCCTCGAGGACGCCGTACAGGCCGCCGACGCCGCCGGCGAGAGCGTCGAAGGCCGCCTCAAACGGGCGGCGCAGCAGCTCGGGCGCGAGCGCGAGAAGCTGAAGAAGCGCGTGCTCCCCGATCAAGATCAGTTCGACAGCGTGTACGCGTTTCAGCCCGTCACGCTCGCGCAGCCGGCGACGTGCGCGAAATGCGGCCGCGCCCTCGGCCGCGGCGAGCACGCGCAGCTCGGCCTCACGGAGACCCCGCCCAAGACGCCGAACGACCGCATCTTCGTCTGCGACACGTGCCTTCCGCACGGTTGAGCCCAGCAGGTCCAAGCCTCGTATCACCGTGTGATACAAAATCTCGGGCGAGTCCTTGACCCGTGATACATCAAACCATATGTATCACGCCGTAACACGGTGATGCTCACCGCGAGAAAGGACCTGCCATGAGCGATGTTCACGAGGAAACCGCCGCCGTCGCCGACACCACGAAGCGCGTGTACGAGACGCTGATCACCACGCTCTCGAGCGTGGGCTCCACGTGGGCGGCCTATGGGCTCAAGGTCGGCAAGATGGCGCTCGTCTCCAGCGCGGAGACGCTCGGAAAGACGGCGCAGATGCTCGATGTCCTCGCGACCGAGCTCGAGAAGAAGCCTGCCATCAGCACCGATGAGGCTGCTCCCGCGTCCGCGTCCACCGAAGCGCCCGCTGCCGCGAGCGACAACCAGGCGAGCTGATCTCGCGATCATCATCGCGCGCGTCTCGCGCGTGTCGTCTGCGATCACGGCGCCTTCACGCGTGACAGCGCTCCTCCGATCCGGCAGAAGAGTCCGCGAAAGGAGGATCGCCCATGAATGCGCCGCGCCTGACGACGCTGGTCCAGGGCGGTGGGTGAGCCCGTAAGCTCCCCGCCGAGAGCCTGGTCCAGGTTCTGAAAGCCATTCCGCAAACCACGCACGCGTGGGTCGATTCGAGCACCGGTCCGCTCGATGACGCGGCGATCCTGCGTCCTCAGCCTGGGCGCTCGTTGGTCTTCACGATCGACGTGATCACGCCCATCGTCGACGATCCGCGCACGTTCGGCGTGATCGCGGCGACCAATGCGCTGAGCGACGTGTGGGCCATGGGCGGGCGGCCCGAGGTGGCGCTGTCGTTCGTCGGGTTCCCGACCGACAAGCTGCCGCTCGAGGCGCTGGCTGAAGTGATGGCGGGCATGAACGACGCGTGCGCGCGCGCCGGCACCGCGATCGCGGGCGGGCACACAATCGCCGACGCCGAGCCGAAGGCCGGCCTCGCGGTGGTGGGGAGCGTCGATCCGATGCAGGTCTGGTCGCAGCGCACGGCCCGCGAAGGGCAAGCGCTGGTGCTGACGAAGGCGCTCGGGACCGGTGTGATCGGGCAGGCCATCCGCGCGGGCACCGCGGCTCTGCCCAACGTCGCCGCCGCGATCGCGCAGATGTCGATGCTCAACGATCGAGCGTGCGCGATCGGGCACGAGGTGGGCGCGACCTCGTGCACCGACGTGACCGGGTTCGGTCTGCTCGGTCATCTCGGCAACGTCCTCGAAGCCTCGGCGCTCGTCGCGGAGATCGATGTCGGCTCGGTGCCGCTGCTCGACGGCGCGCTCGATCTGGCGCGCGCCGGCACGGTGCCGGGCGGGAGCAAGCGCAACCTGGCGCACGCGCTGCCGACGACGACGTTCGCCGAAGGAATCGAGGATGCACGCCGCCTGCTGCTCGCCGACGCGCAGACCTCGGGCGGCCTCCTGCTCTGCGTCCCCGAGGCGCGCGCCGACGAAGCCGTGCGCCTGCTGCACGACGCCGGCTGCGATCGCGCGGCGAGGATCGGAAGGCTGCTCCGCGCCGAAGCCGACGCGCCGCGCATTCGCGTGAACGGTTAGCCCTGCATCATCGGTCGAGCGAGCGCGAAATACGCTCGTATTCCGCGCTCGATCAGAGCCCGGCGATCACTTCTCGACTTTGGTGACGAAGTACTCGGAAGGCGTGCAGCGATACATCGCGTGCAGATCCTGCCTGTAATGAAGGGTGACGCGCTCGCCCTTCTTCTCGGCTTCGTGGAGCGCGACCACGACGGGGCTGGTCTCGGTGTCGTCGTCGACCGAAAACTCCCAGATTTCGGGCTGGAGCTGCGTCCCCTGCGTCACCATCTCCCCCGAGAGATACTTGCAGTACGGCGGGCCCTTGATCGAGACCTTGCGGACGACGCCGGTGCGGCTGCCCTTCGAGTAGCCGCGATACCACCAGTAACGCAGGCCTTGGTAGCTGCCGACGATGAGAAAAAGCGCGACGGGGATCAGGGCCAGGATGAGCTTTGCCTTCTTCGGGAGCGCCATCGGTCCTCCTGCCTCGGACGTTAGCGCTCTTTGCCTTCGCCCGTCATCACGCTTCGCGCCGAGCTAAGGAGCGGCGGCGCGCGCGTAGGCCGAAAGGCCGTGCCCACGCATCATCGCCTCCACCAGCGCGAGCGGATGCGAGGAGGCCGGATCGCCTTCGGGCAACGCAGCAGGAAGCGCGCGGGCGAGCAGGATGCGCACGGCGCGATCGCGGAGCGCGACGGCGACGGGAAGATCGCCCGCGAGCTGATGCCCGTGGATCTGGGCGCGCAGGAAGAAGAGCTCGTCGCGGCGGAAACGATGCTCCGCGAGCGACACCGCGCGTGCCGCCGGATCGAGGAGCGACGCCGCGGCCGACGCGATCCAGTGGCTGGCGCGACGAGATCGATCCTGCGCGCCGCGCCAAGCATCCGCGCTCTCCACGCGCGCCCGCGTCCGCGCCACGAGCGCCGTGACGAGCGGCGCGAGCGCAGCATCCACCGGAGCCTGCGGAGACGCGAGGGCTTCGCGGGCCGCCGCTTCATCGAGCCCGCGCGCGTCGATCGCGGCAGCGAGCGACCACAAGATGGATGCAGCATCGGCAGCGCCGTCGTCGATGTCCGGCAAGCATGTCGCGACGGCGCGAGACCACGCGACGAAGGCCGCGCGCGGCGCCGTGGTCCCCGTGGAGATCGCGAGGAGGGCAGGCAGCTCCGCGATGCGCGCCCGAGGCCCCAGATCGGCGCGCGTGCGCGCCGCCGGATCGACGAGCGGAGCGCCGCCCTCGCGGCCGATGCTCGCGAAGATGCACGGGCACTCCGTGCCGACCGACACGCGCACGCTCTCGCCGTCATCGATGAAGCTCGCTGGATACACGCGGCAACCGCGCGGCTTCGCGTGCTCGCCGGCCGCTGCATGGATGGAGCAGCGACGATCGTCGGTGAGGTAAGCGCAACGCCCATCGACCAGCGCCACGGCGAGCGCACCATCCGGCGCCGCGCCGCCGCGCTCGGGCATGAAGGCGCGCTCTTCGCGATCGCCGGCATCGAGGACCTCGGGCCGCAACGCCCGTGCGCGCGCAGCCTCGAGCGGCGTGAAAATCACCGAGCCGTACATGGAGCAGCAATCGCCGCTGCCATCGCAGACGAGGCCATATCCGGGAAGCACGTCGAGCGGCCGCGCAGGGTCTCCCGGATCGGCAGGCAGCGGATGCCCGAGGCCGTCGGCGAGCAAGCCCGCACGGTGGAGATAGTCGAGCACCGCGCGCACCTCCGATGCACGCTGGAGCGCACCGCGCCGCGCGGCCGCGAGCACGAGCGCATCGAAGTCGCGCGTGCCGTCGGCGCCGGCCACGAGGTCCCATTCGCGCGGACCCATGCGCAGGAGATCGCCGCTGCGCCCGTCGTGGATGACGACCATCTCCACGCCGTCGATCACATGACGGCGGACCAGCGCGTGATCGGCGAGGCGCGGGCGGACCGGCAGAGTGCTCACGAAGCCTCCGTCGCGCGGAGCTCGGCGCGCAGCACTTCTGCCCAATGTGCCTCGGCCTCGCTCTCGCCCTGGCCTTCGCCGCGAACGGCCCAGCAGAGCGAGCCGCCGCGGCCTTCGTCGACGAGGTGCACCGCGGCGCGCCGATCGGGGGTCACGTAGATCACCTGCGCCGGATGGGCATCCGTCGCCGGGACGATGTTCACGAGCAGCAAGCCGAGCGCCGCGGCGACGTCGTCGAGCGTGTCGCGGGACACGGCGTCGGGGAGGACGATGCGAACCATGATCGCCGCGAGTGTAACCGCGATGGTCCGCGCGCGTAGAATGTCGAGATGCCCCGCCTCCCCAAAGAGCCGCCGGCCGCGGAGATCACACCGGAGGCGATCTACCTGCGGCGGCGGGAGCTCCTCAAGAACACGGCCCTCTTCGCCGGCACCGCCGCAGCGATGGGCGCCGGCTTGATCCGGATCGCCGGCGGCCCGGGTCGCAAGATCGCGGCCCCATCCCTGGACCTCGGTGATGCCGGCGCGCCGTCTCCGTCGAGCTCCGCGCGTGCGCCCGACGATCCGCTCACGCCCTACGACGCCATCACGACCTACAACAACTACTACGAGCTCGGCCTGCGCAAAGGCGACCCTTCGGAGAACGCACACCACCTGCATCCACGGCCTTGGGCCATCGCCGTCGAGGGCGAGGTGCACAAGCCGGAGCTCGTCGATCTCGACACCATCCTCGGTTGGATCAAGCCCGAGGAGCGCGTCTATCGCATGCGCTGCGTGGAGACCTGGTCGATGGTGATCCCGTGGCTCGGCATCCCGCTCGGCGATCTCATCCGCCGCCTCGCGCCGACGTCGCGCGCGAAGTACGTGTCGTTCATCACGCTCCACGATCGCAAACAGCTCCCGGGGCAGGCATCGGACGTGCTCCCCTGGCCCTACGTCGAGGCGCTGCGCATCGACGAAGCCGTGCACCCGCTCGCGATGCTGGCCGTCGGTCTCTATGGAAAGCCGCTGCCCGGACAGAACGGCGCGCCGATCCGGCTCGTCGTGCCTTGGAAATACGGCTTCAAAGGGGCGAAATCGATTGTGAAGATCCGCTTTACGGAGGAGCAGCCGGTGACCACCTGGAACCGCGCCGCGCCCGACGAGTACGGCTTCTACGCCAACGTGAACCCCGCGGTTGCGCACCCGCGCTGGAGCCAAGAGACGGAGCGCCGCATCGGTGAGATCTCGCGCCGACCGACGCTCCCCTTCAACGGCTACGCGGATCAAGTCGCGAGCCTCTACGCCGGCATGGATCTGCAGAAGAGCTACTGATGGACGCGACCGTCGACGATGGCAGCAAGCGGGGCTCGGCCATGCCCGCGAAGCCGCCGAAGCCCATCCTTTTCCCTGCGGGTCCCCTGCCCTGGCTGAAGCCCGCGATCATCGCCGGTGGGCTCGCGCCGCTCGTCGGCCTCGTGGTCGGCGGCGCGCGGCGCACGCTGGGCGCGAACCCGATCGCCGAGGTGTTGAACGAGCTCGGGCTGCTCGCGTTGATCTTCCTCGTGGCATCGCTCGCGTGCACGCCGCTCAAGACGATCACCGGCGCCGCGTGGCCGATCCGCATCCGCAAGACGCTGGGGCTGTTCGCGTTCTTCTACGCGGCGCTGCACCTCGTCACGTACGCCGTGATCGATCAGGGGCTCGGTTGGAAGACCATCGCCCAAGACATCACCAAGCGCCCGTTCATCATGGTCGGCTTCGCGGCCTTCGTGATCCTCGTGCCGCTCGCGGTGACGTCGACGTCGAGCATGCTCAAGCGTCTCGGCGCCGCGCGCTGGAAGATGCTGCACCGCCTCGCCTACGTCGCCGCCGTGCTCGCGGTCATCCATTTCGTGATGCGGGTGAAGAAGGACATCTCCGAGCCCGCCGTCTACGGCGCGTTGCTCGGGAGCTCATTCTTGATCCGAATCGTCGCATTCCTCCGCGCGCGGCGCGGGGCACGGCCCTTTTGAATCACACGACGGGGAACGCGCACGGCGATCCACGCGCGCCGATAGGCACGTTCCGCCGCTTCAGGCCTGACACCGAGACACGCCCGTGAACAATGACGCGCCGAGATCACGCGGTCCGTCGCTCAGGGCCGGCTCGTCCGGCCCGGGGTTTGGGGCCGCTCGCGGCCCCATCGTGATCAGGGCCGGCTCGTCCGGCCCGGGGTTTGGGGCCGCTCGCGGCCCCATCGTGATCAGGGCCTGCTCGTCCGGCCCGGGGTTTGGGGCCGCTCGCGGCCCCATCGTGGACCGGTGTCAGCGCGGCATTCGGGCGAGGAGCTCGCCGCGCAGGCGCTTCAGCTCTTGGCGCATGGGGACGATGAAGTCGGCGCTGATGGTCCGCTTCTGCCCCTTCATCGCGCGGGCGGTGTGCCACTTGGAGAGCGCGAGGCGCGCGCCGGCGCGGATGAACTTGCGGCCCGTGGCGCCGCGCCACGAGAAGGTGCACTTCAAGGAGCCGATCGGCGAGCAGATGAGGTCCACCTCTTCCTGGCTGAGGTTGCCGAGGAGCACCTCGTCGCGCAGGTACTGGCGAATGGTGCGGCCCTTGCGCACGACGAGCGCGATCACGATCGCGAGGAACGCGAGCACGAACATCAGCCACAACGGGATGAGGTACCAGAAGGCTTCACCCATCACGGTGGGCACGAAGTTCCAGATGGCGTGCAGCGTGACACCCACGAAATAGCCGCCGATGGGCGCGAAGATGCGGAGGCTGGTCTTCGTCGTCTCGCGGGCGATGCCGAAGCCGATGCCGGTCATCGCCGTGTAGAGCGGGTGCCCCCACGGCGCGAGGATGCCGCGCACGAAGAACGTGGCCCCGAGCTGGTGGTTCATCTCCGCGCGGGCGTAGTAGCTGATGTTCTCCACCGCAGCGAAGCCGAGCGCGGCGAAGGTCGCGTAGATGATGCCGTCGACGACGCCGTCGAACTCGCGTCGCAGGAAGTAGAAGGTGCCGAAGACGGCGAGCCCTTTGAAGAACTCTTCACATAGCGGCGCGCTGATGACGGCGCTCACGAAGCGCCCCGCGCTCTTGCCGGCGACGTTCGCGGCCACCTCGTACACGACGGTGTTGATGAAGCCGGAAAAGCCGGTTGCCACGATCGCGCCCCAGAGGAAGGCCATGGCGAGGCACCACCAAGGCTCGGGATCGTAGCGATCGAGGATCGTGGGAACGAGCAGGTAGAAGCAGAGCGGGATGAAGGCGAAGACGGCGCCGGTCATCACCGCTTCGAACATGCGCCCCGGGTTCTTGGCGCCGAAGATTTCGAGGAACTGGAAGAGGATGTTGAGGACGACGCCGATCGCCATCCCCAGCAGCCAGACCACGAGGCCCGCGATGCGACGCTTGCGATCGGGCGCGGTGATGTCCGGCGCGGCCTGCGCGTGACCGGCATAGGCAGGCGCCCCATAGCCATAGCCCTGCTGGCCGTACCCCTGCTGACCATAGCCTTGCTGGCCATAGCCCTGCTGCTGCTGTCCCCACCCTTGTTGCCCGTAGGGTTGCTGCGGCCCGTACCCACCGGGACCGCGCGATCCGCCATAGGGATTGCTCATCGTCGGAGCGCCTCCGCGAGCGCCTGCGCGCGCGCAGAGGCGGACAGGCAGCTCATGCACCCACGTGTATCACGAAGTCGAAGGCCTGGATCGACGGCGAGCCGAGCGCTCCCGAGGCGAGGTGGATTTCCGAGGGCCGATGCGAATTGCGACGCGACGTGGCCGCGCTCGCAATCGGCGCGAGGCTTCATCCGACGGCTGAGGTGAGGTCCGCATGGGCGGTCGAGCGCGCGCGAGATACCGCGATGTTCCTCGCTTGCTCTTCCGCGTTGGGAGCGTTCGCAAGGTCGTCGGACGGAGCGCCGAGGATGGTCGCCGCGCGAATGCGATCGTCGCGCGACGACGGTTCCGTCGGAAGCGTTACGGCTTGATGACCTTCGTGCCCGGGGGCGGGACGAAATCGAACTCGCCCTTGGGCACGGGCTCGTTGACCGCGGGGGCGTCGAAATCGAAGCGATTCCGGTTTCCCTGCGCGTCCAGGATCAGCACGCGACGCACCTGATTGGTCTGCGCGTCCACGTAGACGAGCATCTTCTGGTAGGCCGGGGTCGCCTCCTTCGGCGTCCCTTCCAGCACGTAGCCGCCTTCGAACTTCATCTGCGCCGGGTCGAGGAGACGAAGCGTGAAATCACGCTGGAGCTGCCCCTTGCCCATGAGGAACGCGAGCGCGGCCGGGTACTGCGATTTGGCCACGGCGAGCTCGTACATCTGCTCGTTCTCTTTTTCGTACACCCGGATGGTGGTGCCGTCGGAGACGACGCGATTGCCGTTGGGCGCGTCGTACTTGAAGCTCATTTTCCCGGGCTTCTCGAAGACGACCTTGCCGGTGGAGACCTTCTGTACGTTCTGTACCTTGATGGTGTAGGTCTGTTTGAACGTGGCCTTGTAGGTCTTGGTCGCGTCGTAGAACTTCTGCACGCGGCCGGCGATTTCTTCGGCCGTGGGGCCGTCGGCCCAGCTCACGGCCGGGGCGGTGGTCAGGGCGGCCGCGAAAGGCGCCCCGAGGGCGATGAGGAACAGGGGGAGAGCGGCCTTGCGCATGCTGGTTCGTCCGTCGTCTGGAAGGCCCAGGGGGCCGGGGACGCACCCCGCGAGCCGAGCCGGGGTGCGAGGTTTCTTGGGTGAGACGCGCCGAGGCGGCGCTTCATGCAGTGTCCCGCGCTTCATAGCACAGGGGCGGTCCGGCGCCGGAACGGGCGGCGCGCGGGAATATTTACACCTTGCGCCCGGGATGGGATGGCTCGTCCGTCGATGAAGCACGCACCGAAGCTCGCCACCCCCGCCGAGCGCCGCCAAGTCGAGCGGACCCACCCTGCCCTGGTCATGCTCACCACGGAGAAAGGCGCGACCGCGCCTCTCAGGCCGCTGGCGACGCTCCTCGCCCAGGCGCTCGCCACCGAGTTCGGCGACGCCGTGATCGTCGTGCACCTCGCCGAGCACGCGCTGCCGGAGGAGCATTGGCGCGCGATCTCGGGGCCGCCGTCGCTCGCGCCCTCGACGTCGATCGCGGGGCCGCACTCGCGCCAGTCGGGGATCGAGACCGACACCGGGCACGCCGATCACCTCATGCTGGCGGTGCCCGCCGATCCACGCGGCGCCGCCGAGGTGCTGCTCGATCGCATCCGCCCGCTGTTCGCGCGCTATGCGTACGTGTTCGTCGATGCATCGGCGCGCGGCCACGAGTTCCATCGCCGCCTCGAGGACGAGATCTCGATCTCGGACATCCACGGTGTGGTGCGGCGCCTCGTGGTGCTCGGGCGCGAGGATGATGGGCTGCACGGCGATCCCGGCCCGCGATCGCGGCCGAGCGCGTCGCGTCCGGCGCGGCGCTATGGGCCCACGGGGTTCACGCTGCCGCCGCCGCCGCCGTGGTCGGTGCTGCGCACGCGCGTGCTGCGGCCGCATCCGCCGGAGCACATGCCGGCGCCGGAGCTGTCGCCCGACGGCGTACGCGCCTCGGCCGCCGCTGCGAAGCGCATGTTCGAGCAGCTGATCGCGCGGCTCGGAGGCTCCGCCGTCGAGCCCAGCGGCGAGCCTTATCCCAGCGAACGGGTCGTCCCCGAGCGCTGTCGCGTGCACCTCGATCTCGATGCCATCGCGCACCTCGACGAGCCCGTGTTGGCGCGGCTTCCGATGGCGGCGCGGAGCTCGTTCACGAGGTGGGCGCGGGCGCTCACGTGGCGGCGCGTCGGCGTCGCGCTCGGTGGCAGCGGCGCTTGGGGCTACGCGCACGTGGCGCTCCTGCAAGAGATGGAAGACCGCGGGATCCCGGTCGATCTCATCGGCGGATCCAGCTCGGGCGCGCTCATGGGCGCGTACTACTCGGTCCTCGGCCGGCCCGGGCTCGATCTCGCCGTCGAGCGCGGGCCCCGCTTCGAGCGGCTGGCGCTGGTGTCGACGATCACCTCCACCGTGATCGATCTCGGCGTCGAGTCCGATCTCGGTGGGGCGCTGCTCGAGGATCTCGAGATCATGCTGCTCCCCGTGGCCACCAACTTGTCGCATGCTCGCGCCGAGGTGATCACCAAGAGCACGGTCGCGTCCGCGGTGCGCGCGAGCGCCTCCGCGCCCGGAGTGTTCGCTTCGACCATCACGCGGTCGGGGCTCTACGTGGACGGCGCGGTCACCGACAACGTGCCCGTCGTGCTCGTCGAGCGAATGGGCGCCGATCTGCTCCTGGCGTGCAACCCGCTGCCGCCGCCGACGAGCGTGCACGTGCGCGCGCCGACCACACCGTTCAGCGATTTCATGGCGGAGCTGAACCCGATGAATCGCCTCCGCGATCTCTTGGTCAGCTTCGAGCTGATGTTCCACGACTTCGGCGACTGCGAGGCCGCCGAGACGCGCATCGTCTACGAGCCGGCGCCCGAGACGGGTCCGCTCTTCCGCACGTTCAACTACGGGCGATCGCGCGAGCTCGTCGAAGAGGTGAAGCGCGAGGAGAACTTCCGCAGCGCCGTGCAACGCAGCGCCGATGCGTGGGCCAAGCTCGCGACGCCGCGCGCGGGCTGAGAGCGTCGAACAGAATCTCTAAGCCATCTTCTCGACCCATCGCGCGCGCCAGCTCGGCGCCGCTTGATGCCCTTCGTCGACCCAGTACTCGGTGATGCGCGCGATCCGGCCGGCGGCGATCTCGAAGAACGAGGCCGCGAACGAGCGCTGGCCGCCGAGGGTGACCACGATCTCGGAGACCACGAGATCGCCCGCGGCGACGACGCGCAGCACGCGGATGGACCAGCCCTCGGGGTAGTAGCGGTTCACCGCGAGGAAGGCCTCGGGGCCGCGCATGCGCTCGTTCGAGTGCGGCCACTCGACGACGAGATCGTCGGAGAGGAGATCACGCGCGCGATCCCAGTCACGCGCTTCGAAGAAGGCCCAGAGCTGCTCGACGATGACGCGAGGATCGTGATCCGACATGCGCGGCGATGATACCGATCGAGCGGCGCGGGCGGCGATCGATCAGCTACCGCTTCGCTCCGGCGATGGCCGCTTCGTAGTTGGCGACGGCGAGGTGCGTGAGCGCGATGGCCAAGGCGTCGGCTGCGTCCGCGCGGGGCGGTGATTTGAGGCGCAGCATGGCGGTCACGACCATCGCCACCTGCTTCTTCTCCGCGGCGCCCTTGCCCACCACCGTGCGCTTCACGAGCGTCGGCGCGTACTCGCGGATCGCGATGCCATCGTGCGCGAGGCGCAGCAGCACCACGCCGCGCGCGTGGCCGAGCTTGGCGGCGCTCTGCGCGTCCTTGGCGAAGAAGAGGCCTTCCACCGCGCCCACGTCGGGCCGGTGCGTCTCGAGGATCTCCCGCAGCGCCGCGTCGAGGACCACGAGACGATCGGCGAGCGGCGTCTTCTCGTCGGCGTCGATCACGCCGTGGGCGATGTGCTCGATCTTCGTCCCCACGCGCGAGAGCACGCCCCAGCCCATGTGTCGCGTGCCCGGATCGATTCCCAGAACCTTCATCAACAAGCCTTGTGTCCGTGTCGCGGGAAGATCTTGTGTGGGTTGAGCAGCCCCGTCGGATCGAAGGCTGCTTTGAGATCGCGCTGCAAACCGATGAGCGCGTCGCTCTGCTCGAGCGGAAGGTACTCGGCCTTCGAGGTCCCGATCCCGTGCTCGCCGCTCAGCGTGCCGCGGAAGCCGACGACGGCGCGGAAGAGCTGCCCCAACGCGTCACCGATGCGAGGCGCGTCGGCGGGATCGTTCCAGAGGAAATTCACGTGCAGGTTGCCATCGCCGGCGTGGCCGTACGTGAGCAGGCGGATGCTTCCGTCGTGCCCGGCACGATCGCGGATGCGATCGACCTCGTCGAGGAGATCGACGACGCGCGTGCGCGGCACCACCACGTCCTCGGAGATCTTGAAGCGCGCCATGGCGCGCGTGGCCGGCGACATCTGGCGCCGCGCTTCCCAGAGGCGATCGCGCTGCGCGGGATCCTGGGCGGCGAGCACGTCGATCGCGCCGCTGTCGGCGCAGACGCCGCCGACGCGCTCCATGTCGGCTTCGCAGGCGGCGGCGTCGCCGTCGACCTCGAGGATCAGCATGGCGTGGGCGCGCTCGTCGATGGCGAGGCCGCGGTTGCGCACGGCTTGGAGGGTCGACGCGTCGAGCAGCTCGAGACAGCGCGGGATGAGGCCGGCGGCGATGATGTTCTCGACGGCGCGGCCCGCGTCGACGACGGTCTTGAAGAGCGCGAGCAGCGTCGCGATCGCCGGAGGCTTCGGGATGAGCCGCAACGTGGCCTCGGTGGTGACGGCGAGCGTGCCTTCGCTGCCGACGAGGAGCGCGGTGACGTCGTAGCCGGTGACGCCCTTGGTGGTGCGCCGGCCGGTGCGGAGGCGCGTCCCGTTCATCAGGACGACGTCGAGGCCGAGGACGTAGTCGCGGGTGACGCCGTATTTGAAGGCGCGCGGGCCGCCGGCGTTCTCGGCGATGTTGCCACCGATCGCGCACATCTTGAGGCTGTTGGGATCGGGCGGATAGAAGAGGCCTTCGGCTTCGACCGCGGCGTGCAGGTCCGCGAGGACGACGCCCGGCTCGACGACGGCGACGCGCTCGCGTCGATCGATCTCCTTGATGGAGCTCATGCCGATCGTCGCGAGGACGACGCCGCCCGAGACGGGGACGGCGCCGCCGCTCTTGCCGGATCCACCGGCGCGCGGGACGACGGGGACCTCGGCCTCGCGCGCGGCCGCGAGCGCAGCGGCGATGTCGTCGGCCGACGAGACGAGCGCGACGGCATCGGGGACGACGGGCTCCTGATCGGACTCGTCGCTTGCATACGAGAGGCAACCGTCGCCGGAAGTGATGACCTTCGACGGGCCGAGGGCGCGCGTGAGCAGCAAGCGCGCCTTGTCGGCGGCAGCGGCGGACGGGCGCGGGAACGGCGGCCGGTGGAGCACGAGAGGGTTCTAGTACGGAACGGCGGCGCCCCCCAGCCCCGAGCGACGCACGCGACCTCGAGGTCCGGAAAGACATGGTCGACGTGCCCGGGCCACGCCGCTTTCGCCCTCGGCTCGTCCCTGCCGCCGTACCGCCATGCTCGCTCGCCCGCGCTCGTCGCAGACTGCGAGAGCAGCGACGAAGACGTTGAAGGTGACGTCGTCTCGCCCGCCTGCGATCCGGCAGGCCCTGCGTCGCGCTTCGTTTCGTGCGAGCTCTCGTTCAACCTGGGGTCATCCGTCAAACGCGACGAAATCGCGTTCGGGTTCGACGGCACGACGACCGTCGATGGAGACAGGCCCGACTTCCTGATCTTCGAGGACGCGTTCCTGATCGAGGAGCTGGGCGAGGTCGGGGTCGGCAATGACGGTGTGACCTGGGCCACGTTTTCCTGCCACAAAGACGCTCATCCCTACACGGGGTGTGCGGGCTGGAACCCGGTGCCGAGCCACCTCGAGCACGGGGCCTCGCCGTTCAATCCTGCAATGGGCGGCGGCGATCCCTTCGATCTCGCGGACGTCGGCCTCCTCGGCGTCGTCCGGAGAGGGCCGCGACATAAGCAATTATGGAAGCGCCGATTTCGCGGGCTTCGTCTCGATGCGGCCGCGGTGATTCAACCGAGCGAGCCATAACACCGCCGGTAGTTGGGCGTTGGGCTCCACGTCCGATAGGATCATGTCGCGCGGATGTTCCCGGCGGAAGACATACCCGAAACCATCGGGAGCTATCGGATCGTACGACGCCTGCCTCCGGTAGGCCCGGCCGAGGTGTACCTCGCGCGGAACGACGGGCCGCTCGGGTTTCAGCGCGAGTGCGAGCTGAAGCTGTTGCCCGACACCACCGAGGGCAACACCGAGCTCGCCGAAGAGCTGGCGCGCGAGGCCGCGATCTGCGGGCGCATGAAGAACCCGGTGGTGGTGCGGGTCTTCGACTTCTTCGAGCATCAAGGCAAGCTCGTGCTCGCGCTCGAGCACGTCGAAGGGACGAGCCTCGCCGATCTCCTGCAAGCGCTCTCCGAGAAGCGGATGAAGCTCGGCGACGCGGCCGCCTTCTACATCGGCGCGCGCCTCGCGGACGCCATCGCCGATGCGCACGCAGCGACCGACGAGCAGGGCAACGCGACGCCGATCGTGCATCGCAATCTGAGCCCGGAGAACGTGCTGCTCTCGGTGGAGGGCGAAGTTCGGCTCACCGGGTTCGGCGTGGGAAAGATCCTGGGGCGCACGCCGGACACGGCGATCGGTCGCATCAAAGGAACGCCGGGCTTCATGGCGCCGGAGCAAGCGCGCGGCGAGCCGGTGACGACCAAGGCCGATGTCTACGGGCTCGGGCTGATCCTCTGGTCGCTGCTCGCAGGGCGCAGACCGCCGACGGATGGAACGTGGCCGCGGCGCATCTCGGGCCTGCGATCGGATCTGCCGCGCGAGGTCGCGGCGGTGGTGGATGCGGCGCTCGATCACTTCCCGGGGACGCGGCGGATCTCGGCGCGCGAGATCGAACGCTGGCTCTCCAAGGCAGGGCCCGCCACGAAGGCCAAGGCCGAGCTCAAGGAGCGCGTCGCCGCGATGCGCGCCGAGGGCGGCGCGAAGGAGCCGGAGAGCGAAGCCCCGCCGCCGCCTTCACGCGCGACGCCGGGCTCGCAGCGCAACCCGTATCAAGGCGTGCGCTTCGGAGCACCGGGGGACGCTGCAGGCGCGCCGGCACGCACGGTCGCCGCGCGGCGCGCCGAAGCGAAGGCCGCAGAGGGCGCGACGGATCCCGCGCGCACGACGACGGGCACCGCGCTCGCGCGCGTCGTGCTGAACCTGCCGCCGCCTCCACCGGCGGATGCGCCGAGCGCCAGGCGCGCCACCATCATCGGTGTGCCCGAGGCACCGCCGGTCGCACCGAAGTTCGGTGCGCCGCCCGATGCACAAGCGCCCGCAGCACCGAAGTTCGGTCCACCGCCGGATGTGCAGGCCGCTCCGGCGACCGATACGCCGTCGGTGCCGACGTTGGGCGTGCCGCTCGATGCGCAGGGCACACCACAACGACGCGCACCACAACCGACGCTTCCCGGGCTCAATCCCGAGATCGGTGAACACGACGGCGCGACCTCGCCGGTGCCCGCGCCCGTGGCCGCAGCGGCGCCCGGCCCTGGGATGCCGCCGCCGGGCGCGGTGGTCCCCAAGCCTTCGATCCTGCCGTCGGCGGTGCCGATGCTCGCCGCGCTCGCGTCGTTGCCGCGCTCGTCGCTGCCGGGGATCTCACCGCCGCTCAGCGAAGCGCTCGCCGCCGAGCAGGCCCGCGCGAGCCTCGCGACCGCGGAGCACCCGCGCGGGAGCCTCGCGCTCGTCGAGCCCGCGTTGCTCGGGCCGACGCCGGTCGCCTCGACATCCGATGCGCATGGAGGCCCGGCATCGACGGGGACCGCGGCGCCCAAGGGACGCCGGCCGGGCTCGGCGATCGGAACGACCATCGTCGTCTCCGCGCTCACGGCCGCGTTCGTGGCGGTGGGCATCTTCATCCTGGTCCTGCGTGGTCGGAGCAACAGCGGCGCGAGCCCCGATGCTTCGGCATCGGCCGCCAGCGCGAAGGCCCCCGCGATCCCGACGGCGGCGCCTTCGGTCGTGGTCACGGCTGCGGTGACGTCCACCACTGCGGCGGCGGCCGGGAGCGTGAACCCTGCCGACCTTCCGTACGGCTACGGCTATCTCACGGTCGCGTCGCCGGCGAACGCGGACGTCTACCTCTCGGGCAAGCTCGCGGGCTCCGTCAATCAGCCGCTGAAGGTGCGTTGCGGCCGGTTCTTCGTGCGCCTCGCCACACCGGGCGAGAGCCGTTACCCCGAGTGGGTCAGCCCCGGTGAGACGGTGGTGATCACCTGCCAGCAGATGACGCGTCTCGACATGGCGCGAAAGCCTTAGCGCCCGCACATCGTCGCGCTGTCGCTCGCCCGCTCCTGCGCGAGGATCGAGCGTGGTGATGTTGGATGTGGGGTGCCGCGCTGCGTCGGGTCGATATGACGAAACCCTGATGAGCGCCGCAACGGGGGCCGGGCTTAGCTTGCGACATCTTGTCGAAGCACGCCCTCGAGGTCTCCGCGCTGCCCATTGCCGAGCTGTCCCCCGCCTCCGCGGCACCCGATGCCGAGAGCGCGCCCCGTCGGCCCGCAAACATGCGGCGGAGCTTCTTTCACGTCGCGTCGGGTCTCTTCGCGCTGTCCGTGCTCCACCTCCTGCCGACGCGGACCTGGGTGATCGCGGCCGCGATCGCCTTCGCCGTGTTCGCGTGGACGTGCGAAACGCTGCGCCGGCGGAGCCCCGCCGTGAACGCGCGCTTGATGCGGATCTTCGCGCCCATCGCGCACGCGAACGAGCACCACGAGGTCAACTCGTCGACCTGGTACATCACCGCGCTCCTCCTCCTCGCCCTCTTCGCGCCGCTGCGCGCCGCGGAGATCGGCGTGATCGTCCTCGCCTTCGCCGACCCCGCCGCGGGCTTCGTGGGCCGGCGTTGGGGCCGCACGCGCATCCGGTCCGGTCGCTCGCTCGAAGGCACCCTCGCCTTCGTCGTCGCCGGCACGATCCCCGCCGCCGCTTGGCTCGCGGGGCTCGGCGTGGCCGCAGCGCCGGCCGTGATCGTCGCTGCGGCGGGCGCGATCGTGGGGGCCATCGCGGAGATCGCGGTGACCCGCGTCGACGACAACTTCGCCATCCCCGTCGCCGCGACCACGGCAGCGGCCGTCGCGCAGATGCTCGTCTGACGACGCGTCGCTACAAGAGATCGAGGAACGCGCCGAGCGCCTCCCGCTCCGCTTCGCCGAGCGCCTCCGCAGCCGCGGGTGCGTGATCGTGGAAGAAGCTTTCGCCCTGAAATCGGGCGCGATCGGTCACCTCGCGCAGGGTCCGCGCCGAGCCGTTGGTGAAGTAGGGCCGCTTCTTGTCGAGCCTGCGCAGCGACGTCGCGCGCGCCCCGAGATCGTGCACGTACGGCTCCACCCCCGTCTTGTGGTAGCCCGTCGCGGCCCACACGATGGGCCCCTCGCGGCGCATCACGAGCGACTCCCAGCGCTCCTCGGGCACGCGGGACGACGGCTCGTCCGTCACGAGCCTCGCCTCGTGGCAGCGCTCGCAACGACGCGCGAACACCTCGGCGCCGCGGCGCTCGCGCTCGTCGAAGTGATCGCGGCCGAGGACCGCGGGGTTGGGCCGATGGGTGAAGTCCATGAGAAACGTCATCAGCGCGCGTCGCAGCGCGGGCGCGTCCAGCTCGGCGATCGATGCCCCGAGCAGCGGCACCCACGCGAGCCCCGTATCCGCTGCCGAGAACCACGGATCGTGATCGCTCTTCGCGCCCGCCACGCGGAACTCGTTGTGCACCATGGTGGCCATGTCGGGATCGAGCGCGCGCGTGAAATGCGGCCGATTGTTGAACAGCCCGAGCAGCGGCTTGGTGGTGGCCCGCACGTCGCCGCGGCCGGTGTGGTGCGTGCGGCCATCGGTGTAGCCCTCGAAATGACACGTCTCGCACGTGAAGCGGCTGAGGCGTCCATCCGTGTGGTTCCACGGCGCCATGAGGTTGGTGAAGAAGAGCGCCTCGCCCACGCGTGACGCCGGCGTACGCCGCACCGGCGCCTCATCGGGCACCTCGACGACCCCCGTCGATCCCATGCGCGCCCAACCATCGAAGAGCGGATCGGCACCGACGATCGCGTCACCGAGGAGCGCGATGGATGCGACACCGGGAACGAAGGGCCGCGCATCGATCCTCGGCGCGGCCGCGAAGCCATCGCGCCATGCGAGCGTCGCGATCCGATCACTGCCATACCCGACGACGGTCACCGTCGCGCCTGCGTGCGCCTCGGCGCGAAGCAGGAGCGCCTTCGGCGTGATGACGCCGACCTCCGACACGTTCACCTCCGCGAGCCGCTCGGGCTGCGTCGCGCCGGGCGCGAGCCGGTACACGAAGACGAACGAGTCGATGTATCCGAACGAGCCTTCCGTTCGATCGAGCGGATGATCCTCCACGCCGCCGGCAGCAATCAGGAGCCCCTCTCGGGTGCTCGCCGCCGCCACGCTCCAGATCGGTCCATCGTGTTGGATCCGCGCGCGTGGCCGCTCCGCGGGGAGCCCGTGAGCGTCGAGATCGAAGACGAGGACCGCGTGATCGATCAAGCAATCGACGAGCAGCGCGTCGCCGGCCTCTGCCAAACGAAAGGCGCCGGCGCAGGTGGGAACCGTCGTGATCGACGCGCGCTCGCGCGGCCCTCGCACCGTGAAGAGCGTCCCCGTCCGCTCGTCGATCGCATGGATCACCCGCCCCGCGCGCGTGCTCCGCAGCGCGACGTCGCGCAGGCCGAACGTACCCACGCCGATGTCGCCGCGCGCGCGGAGCGTGTCGTGCGGGGCCGTGAACGTCGCGATGCGTGGGGATTGCTCGCCCACCACCGCAATCTCGCCGTCGTCGGCGACGTCGATCCCCACGGGAAACGCCGGCGTTCGGGCGCGCGCGATCTCGCGCAGATCCGCGTCGAGCAGCACCAGCGCGTCGCGCCCGCGAAGCAGGCCCACGAAGCGTGGAGGCGCCGCCCCCGGCAGCGCGCGAATCGCGATCGGATCCGACCCGAGCGCCCGATCCGACGCAGGAAGCCGCTCGAAATCGGCGGCGCGCCGCCGCTCCTCCTCGAACGCGTGGAGCGGCGCCAACGGATCCGTGGTCGCAGCACCGGCCGTCGCGTCCAACGTCTCCGCCGGCTTTCGACAGCCGATCGCCGCGAGCGTGATGCCCACGGCGATCGCTGCGCGGAGCCGCATCACGCTCTCCGGAACCGATCTACCAGCCGCCGCCCGGCGCTGCGCTCTTCGCGGGCGCGGGCGCCTGCTTGGCCGCGCCCGTCGCCGTCGCCGCCGCCGATGTCGACGCCGGCTTCCCGTCACCCTTCTTGTCGTCACATCCCACTGCCGCGAAAGCGCAGGCCAGAAGCACCACCGTCACCAAGCTCTTCATGAGACCTCCTCGCCGCGAAGCGAAGCACACCTGAGCCCGCTTGCGAAGCCGGCATCGCGCGCTGGATCCACCGAGGCACGAGCCCGGAAGCGCATCGACGTGATGCGCGCATCCCATCGGCTACTCGGAGAGCGGCGCCCCGACCTCGTCGGTCGGACGGAACGGGTTGAGCGGCGTCACGAGGTAGCGCGATCCATTCGCGTGCGGCTGCGGCAGGTGGCCCGCGTCGACGTTGATCTGGATGCTGGGAAAGAGGAGCCGCGGCGGTTGCAGCGTCGCGTCGCGCTGGTTGCGGAACCGCACGAACGCCACCTTGCTGGTGTCTGCGCGGAGCTGCACGTTGCGTTGCTTCTCCATGCCGATGGTCGACTCGAACGCGAGCGGCCGGCCCTCGGGCTGGTAGTCGTGACCGACGAGCACGCGCGTGGCATCGGGCAGCGCGTACAGCTTGCCGTGCACCGAGTCGTAGAGATCGGCCGCGCTGCCGCGGGGAAAGTCGCAGCGCCCGGTGCCGTAGTCCTCCATGAACAACGCGTCGCCCGTGAAGACGGCGTCGTGGATCTTGTAGCTCACGCACGCGGGCGTGTGACCGGGCGTGGCGATCACCTCGACGGGGAGGCTGCCGGCGCGGAGCACCTCGCCGTCGTGGAGCAGCCGCTCGAACTGACGGCCATCGGTGGGGAAGCTCGCGGGCAGATCGAGGATCGCCTTGAACGTCGCCTGCACCTCGGTGATGCGCGCGCCGATGGCCACACCGGCGCCGAAGCGGCGCTTCAGGTACTGCGACGCGGAGAGGTGATCGGCGTGCGCATGCGTCTCCAGCACCCAGCGGATCGTGAGCCGGCTGTCCTCGATGAAGGCCGCGACCCGCGCCACCGAGTCGATCGACGTCTGTGACGTGAGCGGGTCGTAGTCGAGGACGGGATCGATGACCACGGCGTCCCTCGTCCCCGGATCGAAGACGACGAAGGTGAGCGTGGACGTGTGTGGATCGTGGAAGTGACGAATCAACATGAATGCTCTCCCTCGGTAGGCTTCATTTCTCGGTCGGATCGGCCCTTCCGATCGCTGCGGCGGAGCGCTCGAGAAGCAGGTGCTCAGCCACCATGCCGGCGGCCATGGCGAGGACGAAAACGAGCGCGGGCACGCCGCCCGCGACGAGCGAGACGAGCGCGGGCCCGGGGCAGTAGCCGACGAGCCCCCACCCCGCGCCGAAGAGCGCAGCACCGGCGACGAGCCGCGGATCGACGTCCGTGCGGCTCGGGAGCTGGAAGCGCCCTCCGCAGACCGGCCCGGTGCGCCGCAGGATGATGCGGAACAGGATCACGTTCACACCGACGGCGCCGGCCATCACGAAAACGAGGCTCGGATCCCAGGTTCCCGTGACGTCGAGGAACCCGATCACCTTCTCCGGACGGGTCATCCCGCCGACGCCGAGGCCAACGGCGAAGAGAGCCCCGGAGAGGAATGCGGTGACGACGGGGCTCATCGCGCGCTCCCGAGCAGGTGTCGGGTCGCGAGGACCGACAGCGCGCCCGCCGTCATGAAGACGCACGTGGCAACGATGGACCGCGCCGACAAGCGGCTCACGCCGCAGACACCGTGACCGCTCGTGCAGCCGTTGCCGAGCCGCGCGCCGAAGCCCACCGCGAGCCCGGCGACGGCGAGGATCGGTCGAGGCGCGTCCGCTGCGCGGGCGAACGCTTCGGGGTACGCGAGCGCGAGCACCAGCCCCCGGCGAGCAAGCCCGCGAGGAAGGCGGCGCGCCACGCGACGTCTCCGCGCCGCGGGACGAGCACGCCGCCGAAGATGCCGCTGATGCCGGCGACGCGCCCGTTGAAGTGGAGGAGCGTGGAGGCCGACAGGCCGATCATGACGCCGCCGGCGAGGGAAGAGAGAAGCGTGAAGTGACTCATGGTGTCTTCGAAGGTTCGGAGAGGCCGGAAGCGAGGGCGCGGCGACCGCGCCGGATCACGAGCGAGAGGACGAGCGAGAGCGCCGCGACGAAGAGCGCGAGGTGATCGCGGACGACGGTGATCGCCGATGCAGGGAGCTGCTTGCCGATCAGGGCGACCGCCATCACCAGCACGAACCACGCGAAGCCGCCGCGCAGCGCGTCCGGGGAGAGCGCGCGCCCGGCATGCGCGCCGAGGAAGCTGCCGGCGACGGACGACGCCGACACGACGGCGGTGAGCGCCCAGTCGAGGTGGCCGCGCGCCTCGTTGCCGGCGAAGCCCGCGAACGATTGCAACGCGATCACCACGAGCGACGTGCCGACGGCCTCCGGCACGGCGAGCCCACCGAAGATCGCGAGGGCCGGTACGATGAGGAAGCCACCGCCGGCGCCCACGAGGCCGGCGACGAGCCCCACCGCGACGCCGGCGGCGAGCACCTTGGCAGCACGCGGCTCGCCGCGGAGAGCCGCGCGCCGGCCTCGCATCATCGCAAGCGACGTGACGAGCATCACGGCGCCGAACGCGACGAGCAGCGCCGTCGCCGGGACGAACCGCGCGATCCGCCCGCCGGCGAGCGCGCCCGCCATCGCCGCACCTCCGAGCACGAGCGCCGCGCGCACGCGGACGCGGCCGGCGCGAGCATGCGCGACGGCGCCGGCGACGCTGGTCACGCCGACGACGAAGAGCGACATCGCGATGGCCGCCCTGGGCTCGACGCGGAGCACGTACACGAGGATCGGCAGCGTGAGGATCGAGCCGCCGCCGCCCAAGAGCCCGAGGCTCGTGCCGATGAGGAGCGAGAGGATCGCGGCGACGACGAGCATGCATCCGTCGTGGAGCAACCCGCGAGCCAGCGCCCGAAGGCCTCCGCCGGCGCCGCGCGAAACAACCTGAAAAACAGGAGGGCGAGCACTCCTGAAACACATGTTTCCCTTTGTTTCAGCGCGCCGCTTCGCCCCCGCCCCGACTTGGCCGTCACCGCGCGCGACGCCGCGGCCTCGACGGACGGCGCCCCCATCGAGCCGGCGGAGCGCGCCGCGATCTCACTCGGCGTCGAGGAGCCCCAGCGCGCGCATGCGGCGCCAGAGCGTGACGCGCGAGAGCCCGAGGATGCGCGCCGCGCGGCCGCGATTGCCGGCGGTGCGCTCGAGCACGTGCGCGATCCGCTGCGCCTCGGGGGAGAGCCCGCGGACCGCATCGCTGCGCGCGGGCGCCGGTGCGGCTCCGCGGGGCACGTCGTCGGAGGCGGCGCTCGGCTCGGTGAGCTCGGGCGGAAGATCGGCCGCGTCGAGGATGGGCCCGTCGCCGATCGCGTATGCATACGCGAGCACGTTCTTGAGCTCGCGCACGTTCCCCGGGAACGCGTACATCGAGAGGATGCGGAGCGCCGCGGGCGCGAGCCGCTCGACGCGGCGGCGGCTCCTTTCGTTCATCTCCTCGATGAAGCGCTCGCACAGGAGCCGCACGTCGCCCGGCCTCTCGCGGAGGGGCGGAAGGAAGATGGGGATGACCCGCAACCGAAACATCAGATCGGCTCGGAAGCGCCCGGCCTCCACCTCCTTCCGCAGCGCGCGGTGGGTCGCGGACACGATCCGCACGTCCACCGGGATCGCCTCCCGCGCGCCGATCGGGATCACGGTGCGCGTCTCGATCACGCGGAGCAGCTTGGCCTGGAGCTCGAGCGGCAGCTCCGCCACCTCGTCGAGGAAGAGCGTGCCGCGGTGCGCGAGCTGCACGTGCCCCGGCGTGTCGCGCACCGCGCCCGTGAAGGCGCCGCGCACGTGACCGAAGAGCTCGCTCTCCAAGAGGCTCCCGGGCAGCGCCGCACAGTTCAGCGCCCGATACGGCCCGGCGCGGCGCGACGAGAGATCGTGCAGCGCGCGCGCCACGAGCTCCTTCCCCGAGCCCGTCTCGCCGCGCACGAGCACCGTCGCGTCGGCGTCGGCGACCCGCTCCACGACGCGCAGCACCCGCTTGAGCCCCGCGTCCTGCGTCCACATCCCATGAAAGCACACCGGCCCTTCCCCACCCGCTTCTCCGGCATCGTCGAGCAGCAGGAGGAAGCCCGAGCGATGGGATGCTTCGCCGAGCGGCAGCGAGCGCACGCGGACGAGCGTGTTGCCGGCCTGCGTCGGCCGCGGGATCAGCGCTTCGATCGAGCGGCCGGCGACGAGCGCTTCGGCCAGCGGGCGCTTCGACGACTCGCCGCAGAGGAGCTTCGGCGCGCTCACGCCCATCGGCACCGGGAAGCCGAGGAGCGACTCCACCGCGGAGGTCGCGGCAACGACGCGCAGCTCCGTATCGAGCACGATCGCAGCGCCGGCGACGGCCGCGAGCGCGGCCGAGACCGGCTCTCGCTCTCGAGGATCGGACGCCGATCGCTTGCGCATCGGCTCCATGTAGGCCCGATCCCCGCCGGCGGAAATGCCCGTGTACGCGGGCACCACCGCACGTGACGCCCCGTTGAAACATGTTTCAACGGCTCACGCCCGCAGCAAGAGGCCGCCGCCGATGATCACGAGCACCGCGCCGTACAGCCGCTCCAGGCGAGCGGGCTTCGTGCGGAGCGCGACGCGCGCCCCCAGATACGAGAGCGGCACCGACGCCGCGCCGAACACCAGCACGACCGACCAATCGATGTGCCCGAGCATCCAGTGCACCACCGTGCCGGGCACCGCCAGCACCGATGCGACCGCTAGCGAAGCCGCGAACGCGCGCTTGATGGGGAGGTGCAGCACCGAGATGTAAAGGGGCGCGAGCAGGAACCCGCCGCTGTTGGCCAAGAGGCCCGAGACGACCCCGGTGACCAGCGCGACGGCCGCGAGGCGCACGCGGAAGCCGCGCGGACGCGCGATGCTCTCTTCAGCCGCACGAGGGGCGATCAGAAAGCGCAGCCCGAGCAGCGCCACGATGACGTCGGTCACTTGCACGAGGAAGACACCGTCGATCCAGCGCGTGGCCAGCGCGCCCGCCGCCGTGCTCGGGATCCCGAACGCGAGGCTCCAGACGAGCACCTGCCGATCGATGAGCCGCTCCCGGCGATACGCCCACGCCGCCGCCAGGGTGCCGGGGATCGTCGCCGGCAACGGCGCGGCGACCGCCACGATCGCGGGGACCCCAACCGCGTGCAGCAGCGGCGTCGCGATCGCCGAGCCTCCCTTTCCGAAGAGCCCTCCCAAGAACCCCACCATGAGACCGATCGCGGCGATCGCCGGCCAGCTCACGACCACCCCACGCGGCTCCGCGGCGGCATCGAAAGCAGGCGAGCGCGCGCGTCGCGATCGAGGCTCGGCGGCGCTCGACGTGCCCTCCCTCCCCGCCGAGCGGGCGCGCTCGGCTCTCCGCGCAGCACCATCACGCCGGCGTCCGTGAGCACGATCCACGCCTTCACTCACCGAGCACAGGTCGGGTACGCCGGCCGGGCACCACACTGCTCCCTATCCTCCGCGCTCGGGCGCGCCGCCGGCCTCGCTCCACAAACCAGCGCTGGATCCAGGCGGCCCTGTACTAAGCTCCGCGCGTGGAAACACTCGTCGAGCTCATCGCCCGCAAACGGGACAATCGCACCCTCACCGAGGCGCAGATCCAGCGCCTCGTCCGCGCTTACGTAGACGGCGAGCTCGCCGACTACCAGATGAGCGCGCTGCTCATGGCCGTCTTCTTCCGGGGGATGGACGACACCGAGACCGTGGCGCTCACGCGCGCGATGCTCCGATCCGGCGACGAGATCGATCTCTCCGACGTGGCCGGCGTGAAGGTCGACAAGCACTCCACGGGCGGCGTCGGCGACAAGATCTCCATCTGCCTGGCCCCGCTGGTCGCCGCCTGCGGCGTGCCGGTGCCCATGATTTCGGGCCGCGGCCTCGGCCACACCGGCGGCACCCTCGACAAGCTCGAAGCCATCCCCGGCTTCGACGTACGCCTCGACATCGACACCTTCCGCCGCATCGTGCGCGAGGTCGGCACCTGCATGATCGGCCAGACCGATCGCCTCGCCCCCGCCGATCGGCGCATGTACGCGCTCCGCGACGTGACCGCGACGGTCGAGTCCATCCCGCTCATCGTCGCCAGCATCCTCTCGAAGAAGCTCGCCGAGGGCATCGACGCGCTGGTGCTCGACGTGAAGGTCGGCCGCGGCGCCTTCATGAAGACCGACGCCGACGCCCGCGCGCTGGCCGAGGCCCTGGTCCGCGTGGGCACGGCCGCAGGGAAGAAGATGGTCGCCGTCCTCACCGACATGAGCGCGCCGCTCGGCCGCACGGTGGGCAACGCCATCGAGACCCGCGAGGCCCTCGAAGTGCTGCACGGCAAGGGCCCCGCCGACGTGATCGAGTGCACCTTCGCGCTCGGGAGCGAGATGCTCCGTCTCGGCAACGTCGCGCGCACCGACGCCGAGGCGCGCGAGCAGATGCGCGCCGCCATCGCCTCGGGCCGCGCCGTCGAGCTCATGGAGCGCATGGTGGCCGCGCAGGGCGGCGACGCTTCGGTCGTGCGCGATCCTTCGCGCCTCCGCCACGCCGAGGTCACCGTGCCCATCGTCGCCGACGCCGCCGGCTTCGTGACGGGCATCGATGCGCTGGAGGTAGGCCTCGCCGGCGTGGCCATGGGCGCCGGCCGCACGCGCGCCGATCAGAAGGTCGACCCCGCCGTCGGCATCCTCCTCGACGTCGCCCGCGGCGATCGCGTGGAGCGCGGCACCGTCCTCGCGCGTCTCCTCGTGCGTCACGCCCGCGATGCCGAAGCCGTGCAGGACCGCGTGCGCTCCGCCTTCCGCATCGGCGACGAGACCGCGGCCGCGCCCCCGCTCGTCCTCGACCGCATCGTCTGACGGGCCCGCGGCGCGAGCTCCAGCGATCCTCGTCCACGAGATCGTTGGAGCTCGAACGAATCGGCGGCTCGCAGTCGTTCGACTCCGACGCCCCGCATCCGCCGGGATCGTTGGAGCTCAAACGAACTGTCGGGCCATGCCGGTTCGAGCTCCGACGATCCTCATCCACCGGGATCGTTGGAGCTCAAAAGAATCGCCGCGTCACGCCTCTCAGTACCACTCCGAGCCGACGCCCACCGTCAGCGAGAGGCCCTTGCCGGCGCCCGTGAACATCGGGTGCGCGTCGGCGCCGATGGCGAAACCGGAGCGGCGCGGGCCGTTGCCGGAGAGGCCGCCGATGTTGAAGGCGATGCGCGCGTGCGCGCCGGGGCTCACGCCCGACGACGACTCGGAGTCCGATCCCGAGATCGACACCGAGCTGTTCTGGACCGCGAGGAAGTCGATCGAGGGCCCGATGCCGATGTCGAAGAAGTGGCCGAAGGTGCCCATCACGAGGAACGAGTTGTAGTCGGCGAAGCCCGCCTTGAAGCCGGTGCTGGCCGTCACCCCGCTGCCCGACACCCGGGGCGTGAACGTGACGATCGGCGTGTTCTGGTAGACGATGCCGAGGTAGTGGTTGATCTGCACGCCGATGCGCCCGGCGAAGCCGAATGCCGGCCCCGCGCTCGGCGAGTTGCCGTTCGGCAGGAAGAGCGCGCCGCCGTTCACGCTGAAGCCGCCGCGCGCGCGCACGCCATCACGAACCTCGTCTTTGTCCTTCTCTTTTTCCTTCTCGCCCTCCTTAGGCCCGGGCACGGCGCCCGGCGGAGGCGGCGGCGGACCAGGCGGCGCCTGCATGACCGGCGGCGGCGGTTGCGCAGCGGGCGGAGGCGGCAGCGGCGCCTGCGGCGCGAAACCACCAGGCGAAGGCTGCTGGCCGGGAGGCGCGAAGCCACCGGGTGGAGGCGGCTGCGGACCAGGCGGAGCAAACCCACCCGGCGGCGGCGGCTGCTGCCCGGGCGGCGGAGGCGGCTGCGGACCCGGAGGCGCAAAGCCACCGGGCGGAGGCGGCGGCGCAGGCGTGGGCGCGCCCGGCGGCGGAGCAGGCTGAACCGGCGGCGCAGGCGGTTGATCACCGGGCGCAGGCGGCGCAGCGGGAGGTGCAGGCGGGGGCGCGGGCGGAGCAGGCGGAGGCGCAGGTGGCTGTGCAGGCGGCGCGTCCGGGTGAGGCGCAGGCGGCGGCTCCTGTGCAGAAGCGACGGTGGCGAGGAAGGCCGTGCCCGCGAAGAGCCCGGCGGCGATCGTGCTCCGCATTCTCATCAAGCTGAGTTCCTCCGCCTATCGGCGTATCGTACCGATGCTGACTGGTCAACCCGCGCCGTCCACGCGTACACGCGGCGGATGCGCCGTGGGACGACACCCGGTAACGTTCGAGACCACATGCGATCACGACGGGATTTCACGACCCTCGGCTACCGCCGCATCGTGACGTTGCTCGTGTACCTGGTCATCGTGCCGGGCGGTCTGTTGTCGGCGATCGGCGTGCTGCTGCTCGCGGTCGACAAGGGCAGCTACAACCTGCTCATCGGCATCCTCGTGCTCATCTTCACGGGCACGCTCACGACCGGCGTGATCCTGGTCTGGGTGTTCCTCCGGCGGGAGCGCGATCTCTCGGAGCTGCAGGCCGATTTCGTCTCCAAGGTCTCGCACGAGCTGCGCACGCCGCTCACGTCGATCCGCATGTTCACCGAGACGCTCCAGCTCCGCCGCGGCGACAAGGTGGCCGAGGATCGCTGCATCGACGCGCTCAACAAGGAGAGCACGCGGCTGCAGCGCCTCATCGATCGGCTCCTCGACTGGGGCCGCATGGAGAGCGGGCGCCGCGTCTACGAGCTCAGCGAGCACGACGTCGCCGTCGTCGTCGACGAGGCCATCAACGCCTTCGAGCCCACGCGCGAGCGCCGCGCGGTGGAGCTCTCCGTCGACGTCGCCGAAGGCCTGCCCCGCGTGCTCTGCGACAAGAGCGCGATGGTCGACTCGCTCGTGAACCTCCTCTCCAACGCCTACAAATACGGCGGCCAACCGCGGCGCATCGAGATCTCCGCGCGCTCGACCGAGAAGGACATCGCCATCACCGTGCGCGACAACGGCAACGGCATCGCGCGCAACGAGCACAAGCGGATCTTCGAGAAGTTCTACCGCGTCGACGATCTCCTCGCGCGCCAGCAGGAAGGCTCCGGCCTCGGCCTCGCCATCGTGCAGCACGTGATGCGCGCCCACCGCGGCCGCGTCGAGGTCGACAGCGCCCCCGGCCGCGGCAGCGCATTCACGCTCTACCTGCGACGCAACCACCCGCCCCGCTCGCTGGAGAGCATCCGGCCCGAGACCACCGAGCACCACCACGGCGGCGTCGCTTGATCGAGTCGATGGACGTGCGTCAGCCTCCGGAGCCTGACGAGACGACCACGACTCGACGAGCAGACGACGACGCGGTGAAAGAGCACGTCTTCGACCCGCGGGCGGCTTGAGCCGCGAGCTCGGTCCGAGCTACATGCAAAGCCCATGAGCTACTCCGTCCACGTCTTCCCTCGCGCGCTCGAAGCAGCCTACGAAGAAGCGGATGATCCGAGCTTCTTCGAGGACGACGCGAACCTCGTCGCGTTCGACGCGGCCGTGCTCGAGCACCTCGTCTCCGCGCTCGAGCGGAGCGGCTTCATCGAAGGAAAGAAGACGAAGGACGCGCGCCACTTCGCGAACGCCGAGTGGCCAGCGACCGCGCTGCTCACCCCGACGGGGCTCTACCTGTCGGCCTCCGGCGTCGACGGCATCTTCGAGATCGGGATGTTCGCGAGCGAGCTCGCCGACGACACGCTCGCGAAGTTCGATCCCCACGAAGGCGCCTGGGAGTGAAGCCTTCGAGCTCACGGTGATCGACATCGCCGATCGGACCGCTGCGCTCGCGGATTCGACGGTCCCCCGCCGCCCCGCATCTCCGCGCGAATGGCGACCTCGGACTGACGCGTCCCCTCGCCGACGAGCGCGCATCATCGGAAGCGACGGCCGCCGTCCTGTGCCGTGTAGGACGGCACGAAAGCATCCACACCGAGCGAGCCGGCGCAGGGTCGAGCGACGCGACGCGTGAAGACGGCACGTCGCCTGCTGGAAATCGCTCGAATCCGCTTTGCGCGCGGGCGGGAGAGCGGGCGAGCCCTCTCCTGCGGCGGATTGTGGTATTGACCGCGTCGATGGGTCGATCGGAGCCCGGGGGCGTGAAGAAGACGGTCCTGGTGGTCGAGGACGACGAGAGCATCGCGCTCGGCTTGGAGATGAACCTCGGCGCCGAGGGCTACCGTGTCCTCACCGCCGCCGACGGCGAGACCGGCCTCACCCTGGCGCGCAACGGCGACGTCGATCTGCTCATCCTCGACGTCATGCTCCCGAAGCTGAACGGCTTCGAGCTGCTCCGCACGCTGCGCAGCGAGCGCCGCACCATGCCCATCATGATGCTCAGCGCCCGCGGCGCCGAGATGGACAAAGTGATGGGCCTCGAGCTCGGCGCGGAGGACTACATCACGAAGCCCTTCAGCCTGGCCGAGCTCCTCGCCCGGGTGAAGGCGGTGCTGCGCCGCGACGCCATCGCCCGCGGCGACAAGGCCGATCTCCACGCCGGCGAGCTGGCCATCAATGCCGCCACCCGCGAAGTCCGGCGCCGCGGCGCCCCCGTCGAGCTGACGGCGACCGAGTTCGACGTGCTCCTCTGCCTCGTCGAAGCCGGCGGCCGCGTGCTCTCGCGCGAACAGATCCAATCGCGCGTCTGGGGCCCGACCCACCACGGCACGCCGCGGACGATCGACAACTTCATCCTCCAGCTCCGCGCCAAGCTCGAAGACGATCCCACCGCCCCGCGTCACATCGTGACCGTGCGCGGCGTGGGCTATCGGTTCGTGGTTTGATTCATCGGACAGCGCACGAGCTTCGGCGCGGGGGCCTCGATGGCAGCGTGTCGAGCAGCAGCCTCGTGGGAAGTCTTCGACGAGCACGCGTGAAGGGTGTGTCCGGACAGGCGCGCGGACGTGCAAGTCCGACGTCGCCCCCGAGCGCTGCGCTGAGGTAGCCTCGGCGCGGTGAGCTCGACCCTCCCGGCGGGTTGCCAACTGACGGCGGGCGCGCCCGCCTTCATGCATCAACTGCTCTCGGCGTCGCCCCAGATCCGGCAGGTCTTCGGGCCGGGGAGCCCGCAGTGGATCGAGCACCTCGCCCTGGCCCCAAGCGGGCTCGACGGCGTGCTGCGCCTCGCGGATGGGCAGGGCCAAGACTATCAGCCCTGGGCCGAGCACTGGAACGTCGAGGCGGGCGCTCCGACCGCGATGCCACTGAAGAGCCAGATCTCGATCGGTTTCTCGGTCGCCTTCAGCGCTGACGGGCGGTACGTGGCCCTGCCTGCCGCGGAGTCCGCCGAAGGCTTGGTGTTGTGGGACCGGCGCGACGGTGGCGAGCGGCGCCTCGCGGTCGCCGACGGCTGCTCGTGCGCCGCGTTCCACCCTGGCGGCGCCTTGCTCGCCGCCGGAACGGAAGCGGGCGAGCTGTTTCTCTGGGATCTGGCGGAGCATCGCATCATCCGCACGCTGGACGGCGGGCGCGCGCAGCTCGTCGGGCTGGCGTTCAGTCCCTCGGGCTCGCTGCTCGTGGGATCGAGCCCCCGCGGGCTTTCGGCCTGGGACCCGCGCGAGCCGGCGTGCCTGCTGCGGGACGACGGCGGAGAGGTCGACGGGATGTTCTACCTTCCCGCCTTCTCGCCCGACGGCCGCCGCGTGGCGCTCGGCAGCGCCGGCGGTCAGGTGTTGCTCCACGACGGCGCCACCGCCGCGCGCGTCGCCCTGCTCCGGGCGCACGAGGCCGCGGTCTTCTCGGTGGCGTTCGATCCTTCCTCCCAGGTGCTGGCCACCGCTGGGATCAACGGCGTCCTGTGCTTCTGGGACGCCGCCCACGGCGAGCCGCTGGGCGCGCTGACCATGAAGGCCCTGATGGAGAGCCACGGCCTGCCTGTGGAGGACACCGAGGAGAGCGCGGCCGCCCGCGGGATGGACTCACCCTATCTCGTGGCCTCGGTGAGCTGGACCCGCGACGCCGGCCTGGTCCTGGCCACGCACACCCATATCTGGCGGTGGCCCGCCGTCCGCTCGCCATGAGGCAACTTCAGCCGACGCGCGGACGCCCTACCTGAGCTCCTCCGCGAGCCCAATGAGAAGTCCTTCGGGGCCGCGGACGTAGCAAAGCCGATACGCCGTCTTGTACTGAACCACTTCCCCGACGAGCTGCGCGCCGCGCTTGCGGAGCCTGGCAAGCGTTTCGTCGATGTCGTCCACCGTGAACATGACGCGCAGGTAGCCGAGCGCGTTCACCGGCGCATTCCGGTGATCGGCAACGACGGGCGGGCTGAGGAATCGCGAAAGCTCGAGCCGACTGTGCCCGTCCGGGGTGACCAGCATGGCGATCTCGACGCGCTGGGATCCCAGTCCGGTGATGCGGCCGGCCCACTCTCCCTCGATCATGGCTCGCCCTTCGAGCGTCAGGCCAAGCTCGGAGAAAAACTCGATGGCGGCATCGAGGGACTCCACCACGATGCCGACGTTGTCCATTCGCTTGAGAGTCATGTCATCTGCTCTGATTCTCGACCGGAAACGTTCCGCATAGCCATGCACATGGTGTCTGACGGCATGGCAATCTGAACCTGCCCAGTTTCGCGGACACCCGTGGAGGCGCGAAAGGGGCAATCTTCACTCGCCTCCTCCTATCGCCTCCTCTGGGCGTCTGCCGGGCCGAGCGCGGCAGTACGTGATCGGCGCGGGTGTCGACGATCCTTGGTTCTCCGCACGCGCCGCGCTCTCCTTTCCGCGTGAGCTTCGTGCTCACCGCGCTGACCCACTCGGGCGCATGGTAGCGGAGGCCCGCATGCCGATGACCATTCGTCTCGTTGGGTTCTCCGCGCGCGTACGCACCACCGCTGGGCGCGATGCGCTGCGCTCGGTGCTCGACGATCTCGACGGTCACACGGACGACACGTTCGTTCCCGTCGTGCGGCGCGCGCTCGCTGCAGCCGAACCCAAGGCCGGCGTCTCGTGCCTCACCATTCACCATCCTCGACGGTGGTAGCGTCTGCGCGTTCGATGGACGACCCCGACGTCGCGGTGGTATCCCCATGGCGATGGACGACGGCCAGGAACGCGCTCCCGGAGCGCCCAGCGCCGCCGTCGGCTCAGCGCCGGAGGGCTCGCCCGATCCGCTGCGCGACGCGGCCATCCTCGCGCTGCGCCGCCCGACCCCTCCGCGCGGCTCGGCGCTGCTCCTCCTGGTGGTCACGCTCGCGCTCTTCGTGCTCTCGATCCGCGGCCAGATGTCGTGGCGCGAGGTGTTGGCGATCGTTGCCGTGCTCTTCGCCCACGAGCTCGGCCACTGGGCCGGCATGCGCCTCTTCGGCTATCGCGACGTGCGGATGTTCTTCATCCCGTTCTTCGGCGCTGCCGTCTCCGGCCGCAGCGACGGTGTCTCGGCGTGGAAGCGCGGCTTGGTCCTCCTCCTCGGCCCTCTGCCCGGGATCGTGGCGGCACTCGCGCTCGGCCTCTCCGGCGCCGTGTCGCAGCCGTGGATCCGCTACCTGGCGGTCGCCCTCGTTTCCATCAACGGCCTGAACCTCCTGCCCCTGCAACCGCTCGACGGCGGCCAGCTCTGGCAGCTCGCGCTCTTCTCCCGCCGCGCCGGCCTCGAGATCGTCGCGGGCGTGGTCTCCGGCGTCGGCATGGGCTGGCTCGCCTTCAAGCTCGAGAGCTGGCTCATGGCCGGCGTCGGCCTCGCCGTCGCCGTGAGCGCGATCCGGCGCCGCCCCTTCCTCGACGCCGTGGCCTCGCTCCGCGAGCGCCTACCGACGCTGCCGCCGAACCTCGCCGACGCCACCGGCGAGCAGATGAACGTGCTCTACGCCGAGGCACGACGCTTCGAGAGCGTCTCTCCCCTCCTCGCCCGCACCAGGTGGGCTGCGCGACGCCGTGTCCCCGGTCTGGCCGGAGCGATGCGCGCCTTCCACGACCACATCGTCACCCCGCGCCCTTCCCTCCGCGAGAGCGTCGGACTCGTGGCGCTCGGGGGCCTCGGGTTCGGGCTCGCTATGTTCACTGGCTCGACCATCCACCGCGTCGACGCGACCTGGACGCCGGGCGTGCCCGAGCCACTGACCCAGAAACTGACCTCGAAGGACGGCGCCGTAATCCTCCATTACCCGGCCACGTTCGGGCGAGCGCCGAAGGTGCCGCTCGGCATTCGCCGCAAGGCGAGCGGCGGTGAGGAGATCCTGTCCTGGACCACCCACGCGACGGCACAGGAGCCGGCGGCGGCGCTGCGCGATCTCCTCCGCGCGAAGGGGAACCCCGTCCATCAGGAGGCCACCATCTGCCATGGAGAGCCGGGGGTGGAGGCGCTCTGGCGGACACGGCGGGCGGATGGACTGCCCTATGAAGAGCGAGCCTGCGCCTTCATCCACGCCGGGCATGCGCACGTGGTGCTGACGATCGTGCCAGCGGCCATTGCCGAGGTGGAGGCGCCCGTGCTGCGGGAGATCGTGGAGCGGGTGGAGGTGGGGCGAGCAACGGCTCCTGCATGTCGCCATCGCTGATTCAGCGGGCAGCGTGGCGCACCGTCGTGGTAGCGTTCGGCCATGACGGAGGTCATCGTAGCGGGCGTGATCGTCGGCCTGCTCCTCCTCGGCGGAATCGTGGCCGTGCTGTGGTTCACGGTGGGGGCCGACGCACGGCGCGCGAAGGTGCTCGCGCGGGGCGAGGCGGGGATGGCGCGCATCCTCGGCTGGGAGCGGACCGGGGTCTCCCATGGGCCTCACGACATCCTCTGCTTCACACTCGCCATTCTTCCCCACTCCGGTGGCCCCGAGCTCCAGGCCACGGCGAACCGCCTCGTGCTGCCCATGGAGGTGTCGCTCTTCCAGATTGGGATGCAGCGACCAGTGCGCGTCCTCCGAGACGGCCAGCGCCTGCTGGTAGAGCTCGAGTAGAGCGGCGGCTCCCTTCGAAGGTTCCGACAGCCGTCATAGCCTGAAGTGGGTGGCCGGCCGGTCCGGCGCGAGCGCCTCGTGCGCTGCTACGCGCGCCTCCCTTCGCGCTGAAACGGCTCCCGGAACCGCCAGCCCCACTCGGCGTGCGCGCCGATCAATCCGCACATCGTCGTGGAGGCGCGGTCGACGGCGTTACCTCTTGCGCGGCTTGGGTGCGTTGATCGGCAGGTAGCCGAGCACCGCCGGCTCGAGGGTGGCTGCCCTCGGGCCTTCGATCTATTCGACGGGGGATGTCGTCTACGCCGTGGGGACGAGGGCCAGATCGGCGCGGTGGGCACGATCGCAGGCGGTGAACGGTGAAGGGCGGTGATCATGAGGCCGCGGCCTTCACCGATCCGGCGCGGGATGGGGTGATCATCAACATTCTGATGGACGACGCCCATCGCGTTCCGTCTCAAAAACCCCTCCCGGCGGACGAGGGCACAACCCCGTGATCTGAGCGGGCCCCCCGAGCGGTACCGCAAACGTTCATCTTTAGGCACGATCGGCCACGGACCGAGGTGCTGCGCGTGGCGCGGGCCGATCGTCGTGAGCGTCTGGAGCCGTCGCCAGCCAGGGCCACACCTCCGCCCGCACCGGCTCACGCAGGCGAGCGCGCTCGCTCCTCCCTCTCCCGGGGCGCCTACGCGAACCCGAGACGAACGCCTGGATCCTCGCGGTCACGGCGACGGTGCTTGCCGCCGGGGGGGCGCCGGGCAAAGTGCGGAGCGTGTCGAGAGTAGGCAAACTGCTGCTCCTGGCTGGAGCGCTCGGTGCGTGCGCCGGAGAGGGCTCGCCACCGACCCCGAACGCGGCCCCACGAGCGCCGCACGCCGGGGTCGAGTTTGGGGTCGATCTCCCGCTGTTCACCGACGAGCGCGCGGCGCTGAAGCGCGCGCTTCACGCAGCGGCAACGAGCGGCGTCGTACAAGCCTCGTGCAGCCTCGGCTACGGGAGTTATGACTGCCGCGTTTCGCGCGTGGAGGGGCGGGGCGACGTCTCCCTATTTGCATCCATCGACGTCGCGGCGGAGACGTCGATCGCGTACTGGCTCGCGGCCGCCGAGGCGCTTCAGCGCACGGCGCTCCGGCGACCCGAGGCCGAGCAGCCGGTTCCACAGGTCCCGCCGAGCGGGCCCCCGCGCGATCGAAGCGCCCACCCGTGCAGCGAGATCATGCATACTCCCAAGGGATCCGACTGCCTCGACTTCAATGCGCCCCCCCTCTCTCTGCGATCCTACGGTCCATGGTCGAAGGATGCGTCAACGCCCCTCGCCGCCAAGCTGGTACCGTTGGAGAAGCGCCTGACCGTTTGTGGCACCTCGGGGCTTCGTGACGGCTCCGATTCCGAGGAAGTCGTCGTCGTAGCGGTGGACGCCGCGGGACGGGTTGTGCGTTGCGAGGGTGTCGGCGACACCAAGCAAGCTTCGACCGCCCCCGAGACGCGCACGCGCGACCAGGCGTGTACGTGCGGTGCTCTACAGGAGGCCGCCTTCGAGCCAGGGGCTCTCGGTCGGCGGCTGGTCGTCACGATCACACATTGACCGAGGACCACCCCTCGACGCATGATCTGAGAGCATAGGCGGAGCTCAGCCGCCCCAGGTCCAGGTTTGGTGCGCCAGATCGAACACGCCCTCACCGCCGCCGAGGTTGAGCCCCGCGAACTCGTCTCCAGCTCGAAGAACCACGCGCGCAGCCCCCCGAGGTCCTTGGCGGGGTGGGCGACGCCGAGATAGGTGCCGCCGGGGTGATTGCCAATCTGGTGGCGCGGTGGCGCAGTAACGGCCTGCTGCTATCCGTCGCATACGATGGAGCCTTTGATGCCGCGCTGATCTCTTTCGAGGATGACGGGAAGCTGGGGGCCGGAAAATCACTACGGCTCTCGCTCGCTGCGCGGCACGCAAGTGGCGGCGTTGTTCTATTCGTTGCTCGAGAGCGCGAAGCTCGTGGGCGTCGATCCCGCGGAGTATCTGCGGCGCGCCGTTGCGGCCGCGTTTGCGGGCGAAGAGGTGCCGCTGCCACACGAGCTCGCGGCGAGCTGACGACGGCTGTGTTGCGGCCGGCAACCACGGAGCGAGGTTGCCGTCACGACGGGGGACGGCGAGCTGTTACATCGGACTTGATCAGTCTGTCGCGGTGACTTCCGTCGCGAGACATCTCGCGAACGATCAACACGCCTCCTCTCCGCAGACCGCGAAGGATCGCAGATGGCACGGAGGATTCATCGGTCGCCTCCCAAAGGCGTCCGTGTGAGTGCCAATCGCCTGCGCCGCGGAAGAACAACATCGTATCTGGGCGGTCGTAGTCCACTGTATTTGCAAACACCAGCACGCAGTCGCTCATCAGCCGTACTTCGATCGAGCTCTCGTCCTCGGCGTCGATAGGAAACCCCTCCTCCGAAGCGACGTATTTGGTTGCATCGAGATCGAACATGGCTTTGGGCTCCCGCAAACGGCTACCTGAGGAATCGCTGAGAACCCTATCGGACTCCGCTTGGCTGGACCAGCAGCGAACGGTGCTTCGAGCCCGGCAAGGGCCCGAAGTCGGCACAGAGTGAAGGGCATGAACCGCCGGCCGCATTGCGCAGTTGGGCGGCAACGCTGCCCGACACCGACCATGCGCTGACGTACGCAGCCGGCGTTCGCGTGAACGCCCCCTCCGAGTGCTGTCCTCCTCAGGGCGTGAGTTGGGCAGCTCCATCTTACGCGCCCACCCAGACGCTGGTGATACGGTGGTGAGGGCGCGGCAGGAGGAGGCGGGATGCTGGGCGTGTTCAAGAGGTTGTTCGGAGGAGGGCGGCGTCAGGGGCTCGGCGGGGAGCAGACGATCGACGGGGTCGAGGTGCGGATCGATCGAGCGCCCGTGGTCGTGTCGGTCGACGCACCGACCGACACCGAGCTCGGAGGCCTGGACGACCTCGGCAGCGCATTCGAGCCCGGGAGGTTCAGGCCGGGAAAGAGCAAGGCCCCGGAGCCTCCGCTCCTGGCAAAGCCGCCTGTGGATCGCGCGGCGCATGGCATGGTATCGGCGGCGCTTCTCGCGCACAAGGCCAAGCAGATCGATGACGGGCTTTACGCGGCGGTCGAGCTTTCGGCAGACGCGGGCGCGGGCAAGCTGCGGGGGAAGGCGGCGTTGCTCGCCGGGCTCGTCGAGCGGCTCGCGAAAGCGAAGCCCGAGCCGGCCGTAGCGACGGTGCTCGGGGCCGCCTGGATCGGATCGGCCGGCATCCGCCTCTCTTCTGATGCGATGGCCGAGGCCGTGCGCACGGTCGTCGCGCGCTTCGAGCAGAACCCCGCGAGCAAGCCGCTCGGCTTCTACACCTGGAGCCCCGACCTCGAGCGCATCTTCAGGCGCGACCACCTGCTCCAACAGGAGCTGGAGGGCGCAGCCGGCATCTCCGCGATCGTCGAGGCGATCTGCGCGGACGCGGACCTCCGTACGGCCTATGCGGCGCACCTCGATCTCGCCGCGAAGCTCACCAACGCCCTCGCACCCGACATGCCCGACCTGCGAGGGTTCCTCGCCACGCCGGGCAAGGAGGCCCTTGCGCGCGGCGTCTGGTTCTTTCCGCCCTCGCGCGCACACGAGACCGACCTCGTGCAGCGCATGTACGGCGACAGCCCGATCCCTGCCGGGTTCTCGCTCGTGAGCGAGGTGTTGCGGCGCGTGCGCGCGGGGACGCTCGATCTGGCGCCGACGGCGACGTCGGGCTGGTACGACTGGCAGACTTGGGCGCTCGAGACGCTGGCGGCCCCCACGCGCGCGCCCGAGGCGAAGAAACTACGCCTCTCGTCCGCGTACGAGGCCTGGCTCGAGGATCTCTTCCGCGGCCTCTTCGCGCTCACCCGCGAGACCCACATCAAGCAGCTCGAGCTCCCGTGCGTGGGTGCCGCCATGCGCGGCCGGCCCCGGCGCGAGATCAACATTCGGCCCGATCTCCGCGTCGAGCCGCTCCCGACGTTCTACCTCCGGCGCGCGCTCGCCTACCGCTTCGTTCGCGGCGTGCTCGAGGCGGCCTTCGGCGAGCGGGAGCTCTCGAACATGCGGCGGCTCCGCGCGGACGGCCCCGTCGACGCGCCGCTTGCCGGCGAGCTCCGGGACATCGAGGCGCTCTTCCTCGGCGCGTACACGGCGAGCATGGCCGACCTCGGCCTTCCCCCGGACGCTGATCCCGCGGCAGCCGCGGCGCTCCCGGCCTTCCTCGCGTGGCGCGGCAAGCTCGCGAACGACCCCGACCTCTCGGTCGACGCGCGGATGATGGTCCCGCTCTTCTACGACCAAGGGCGCGGCAAGACGAAGGTGCTCGCCTTCCTCGGGTGGACGGAGCGCCGGATCGAGGCGAGCTTCGCAACGCCGCCCCGGGTCGAGGTGCGCGAGCCCGACGTCGACGTGCGCTTCGGGGCGCAGCACGACCAGCTCGCGTACCCCGTGACGGCCGAGGTGTACGTCTCGAGGCTCCTCGATCGGGGCGAGATGCGGGCGCTCTGCGACGCGAAGAAGACACGCTCGGCGATCATCGCCGCGCTGCAGGGTTGAGGCTGCGGCCGAGCGAAGACGCGAGCTCCAGCTTGGCCCGCCTTGCGCCCGCTCCCTTCGAGGTGCAGCCGATTCTCCGGAACCATCAGACGTCGGCGAGCATTGCAGGCACGCGTGCGAATGCGGCGTCCTCTTCTTCCCGACCCACCGCTATCTCGTTCTCTTCGAGGGCTCGATGCCGGCAAGGCGCCCGCTTGCTCCGCCGCTCCGCAGGCGCCACGTGGGCACGAGAGGTCGAGCCATGGCAGCAACGATGACGGACGCGGAGAAGGCGCTGAGCGAAACCTGGCACGAGCACATCGCCGCCGAGTTCGCCGCGCACAGCCCCGACGCGGCGATCCACACGATGACCGGCACGCCGCGCGTCAACCAGATCCCGGTGATGATCGGCGGCGATGGCCGGGCGCAGGTTTGCGACTTTTACAGCAAACATTTCCTGCACCAGATTCCCCCCGACTGGGAGATGACCTCCGTATCGCGCACCATCGGGCAGGGGCGATTGGTCGACGAGCTCCTGATCAAATTCACACACACGATCGCCATGGACTGGATGCTCCCCGGAGTCCCTCCAACGGGGAAGCGCGTCGAGATGGCGCTGGTGGTGATCGTCCAGTTCGAAGGCGACAAGATGGCGCAGGAGAACCTGTACTGGGATCAGGCATCGGTGCTCGTGCAGCTCGGGCTCCTCGATCCGGAGGGCCTGCCCGTGGTGGGTGCGGAAGGGGCGCGCTCGGTCCTCGACCGGAGCATCCCTCTCAACGGGCTGATCGCTCGCGCCCACGCGGCGCGCTCACGCCCGACTGCAACGTCGCCTGCTTCTTCGCCGTCGGGCGCTTCGGCTCGTCGGGGCCGATCGCGAACAGCCCGCCGCGCGAGGAGACCATGAGGCGGCGCGCGCGGAGTCGTGGGCGATGTCACCAGCCCCTTGTTGGCCAGCAGCTTCGTACTCACGAGCCTCCAGCGAAGTGTTCGATGAGCGCAGCGTTGCCCTGCACGAACTCGGCAAACGCGCCCCGGGCCGCGGAGGACACCGCGCTCTTGGCTTCGGGGGTCACGAGGCGGCTCTTCGTCGGCGAATCGTAAGTGGGATCCTGCAACCTCACACAGACGATGGCGTGCAGCCCACGCCGCACCGTCTCCGTCGCCCTCTTCTTTGGTCGGTCCTTCCAGGCGGGGACTGCGTCTCGAAGAGCCCGGGCGAGCCCCTGAACGAGCCCCTCGACGTGTGTGCCGTCATCGGTGGTCCGCTCGATGTTCGCGTAGCTCTCCACCGTCGACCAACGAGACGGGAGCCACTCGACGGCAGCTTCGACGCGGATCTCGCCGACGAGCTCGTCGAGAACCAGCGTGCCTCCAACGGGCGCGAGCCCCCTCCGCGTGCGCTGCAAGAAGACAATCAGTCCGCGGGGCTCACGGAATACGTGCTCGCGGCGGTCCTGGAATGTGAGCGTCAGCGCCGGCAGCAAGCATGCGAGCTCTCGGAGACGGTCCGCAATCGTGCCTGCGTTGAACCACGCGTCAGAGAAGATAGCTGGGTCCGGTTGAAGCGACACTCGGGTGCCGGTGTCCGTGGAGGGGCCCACCTTCTCCATCCGACTCACGGCGAATCCCTTCTCGAATCGCTGCGTGTGGTGAAAGCCGTCCCTAAAGACGTCAACGACCAAGCGAGAGAGAGAGCGTTCAGCGGGAACAACCCGAGACCGTGACGACCTGCGCCAACGTGTTCGTGGGGCGCGTGACCATCGAACGTTGGCGTCGCGTGGAACTGAGTCAACGCGACCTCCGCGAATGGGCGTCCGGCTGCGTCGACCAGCGGAATGCCGGGGCCGTCATCCTCGATGACGACAGATCCATCCTGCTCCAAGAGCACGTCGATCCGACTGCACCGCCCGGCAAGGTGCTGGTCCAGTGAGTTGGCGACAAGCTCCCAGACCATGTGTACCAGGCCACTCCCGTCGGCGGTGTCCCCGATGAACATGCCGGGCCGTTGGCGGATGGCGTCGACGTCGATGATGCTCACCTATGAATCCTCCGAAGGATGGTCATGGCGCTCGCGTGAACGCACCCTCCGGGGGCTCCGCCTCGGGGCGTGAGTTGGGCCGTGGAGCATTCATGACGCGTCCTTTTCCAGATCGGAGCGCGAGATAATTCGCCCGTTTCTGACGTCGGCGACGACGCAGCCAAGGTTGAACGCGGCAAGCGCCAGCCGTGCCGCTGGCACGTTGAGGCCAGGGGTCCACCACGGGAGACGTACAAACGTCGCCGTCATCACCGCGCCCTGGCCGCCGATTGTGAAGCGCACTTCGTCGCCCTCGTCGACAACCGACCCAGGCTCTGCGTGTTCACGAACGAGCCGCAGAACGTTATCAGGCAATTCAGACAGAGGTACGACCTCGTGTTTGGAGACGGCTGCTACGTCGATGAGCCCGATGGTGAAGTGGTGAATCATACTCATGTTGGGATCCAAAGATTGGCTGCCGCGAGCTCCGCGTCAGTCAAGGGGCCACGATGCCCATGACGACAGTGGCTCCATCGTCCGAGAATCCAGCCCGCTCAAGGCTCGATGGGATGCGACTCCGAGGAAGTCCACCAGCTCGCCGGTGGTGAAGCGTGCTGCAGAGAGCGCCTCGGCCGTGACTCGGCCGAGCTCGTCGACCCGCGTGGCGTACTCCTCGTCGTCCATATCGTCACCGGAGACTCGCCATCATTCGCCGCCCAATGTGGTGCCAGTGAGCCGCGCGGCCCGCCAGCGTGCCACGCCCTCCCCGCCGATTGCAATGCTCCCCGACGGCAACGCGGCGGGCTTCGTCGGCTCCACTGGTATGTTGGACCGTGGAGCCGAGATGCAGAGTGTCGACTGGGAGTCCGCCGACGCGCTGGCATGAGTGAGGTAGACTCGATGCCATGGATCGCATCCTCTTCGCCGGGCGCCTCAGGGACGCGAGCACCCTGGCTCGGCATTTTGCACGGCGCTTCGTCCTCGAGCCGCTCCCTGAAGAGCTGCGCTTCCGCGTCCATCTGAACAGCTCCTACGATGGCAACCCTCGCATCGGAGACGAGGTGGTCTATCCAGAGGACAGCGCACTCGACAACGCGACGATGCTGCACGAGGTGACCGAGGACCAGGTCCTCGAGACCCTTTGGCGCGATGGCTGCGTCCCCGAATGGGTCAACCTCAGTGTCGCCGGCGAGACCGGGTCGGCAACGCTGATCGACGTCGTCTCCTGCGGGAGGTTCACCGCGGACGAGAGCCTCCTCTACCACGCACACGAGGGTCGGCCTCCCTTCCACGTCCTCGGACCGACCCTGCCAGTCGGCTACGAGGAAGGCGAGCGTTTCAGCATCTACCATCGAGCCGAGTGCCGGACGCTGGCCGAGCTCGAGCGGGTCGTACACCACGCGAACGAGGTGTGGTCGCTCGACCTCGTGGGCCCCGCGTTCACCGACCGGCGCCTGGCAGCGATCCACACCTTTCCCCGGCTCGAGATCCTGGAGTTGAAGCAGGCGCCGATCGAAGGCCCCGGGCTCTCCGGGCTAGCGAGGCTGCCCCGGTTGCGGGTCTTGCGCGTCCATTTCGCGCCGCTCGCACCGCTCGCGCTGCTCGATCTCTCCGCCTTGCCCTCGCTACCTGCGCTCGAGAACCTCGACCTGACCGATCTCCCCGCCGAGGTGCGAGGCGTCGTTCGACTCGGCGAGGTAGCCGGACTGGAGGGGCTCACCTTGAGCACCACCCGCCCCTTCAGCCTGGATGCTCCCATGCCGGAGCTGCCGAGGCTGGATCGATTCTCGTTGACGGCCCCGGCGCTCCCTCCGTCATTCTGGCCGCGCGCGCCAGGTCTTCGCGATCTCTCCATTCACGTCGAGAGCCTCTCGGAGGCCGAGCTGGTGCGAGCGGCATCGTCGTACCCGCAGCTGAGATCGCTTTCACTCCAAGGTACGCCGGCGACCGATGCCTTCCTCGACGAGCTCCATCGCTGGCCGGGCCTCGAGTATCTCGACGTCGTCGACAGCCGTGTGACGGCAGGTGCGTTGCGGCAGCTCGCGGCACGGAGACCCGCTCTCCGGTTCCACCCCCGGGAGAGCATGCGGCCAAGCACCAAGTACAAGTAGCGGCACCGCCACCCAGCTTCGCACATCGGCTGAGGGCGCTGAGGCGAGGAGCTCCACGCGGTGCTCGGGGGCGCCTCCTGGCGGCCTTCGGCACAACGCCCGCCGGCCCAACGACTGCACCGTCAGCACCACCTGCCTCGTTGGGCGGCCGCGTCATGGGCTACCTCTCGCGAAAGCCTCGAACGTCTCGGCGAGATCGCCCAGAAGACGAGTGGCCTCGGCCGTCCGTAGGTACGTGTCGCGTTCGAGCAACCGACGAAGTTCCTCCATCGTGCGAATGATTGCCTCGGGCGGCCGCGCTCCGCTCGAACGTACGCGCTTCCACACGTCATCTGCCTCCAATCGCAACCGGAACGAGTTCAGGTAGACCTTCCCGGCGTTGAACACGAGATCGGATAGTGTCTCGACGAGGTCCTCATGAATCTCGGCGATAGTCAGTTGCGAGTAGTCGAGCAACCCCTCCTGGTTCAGCGGTGGATTCGACCACAATCGGCTCGCCATGCGGCTCTCCGGAGTCACAGTCCTGGCTGGAGAGACCTGGGATCGAGCTCGATCGGGTAGATCACGGTTAGGATGCCGCTGCCGCCGCGCGGCGGGGGAAAGGTCAGCGACCGGAAGTCGCGCACGACGCAGGCGACGACGGCCGGATCCGGCAGCGTCGAGCCTGCGTCGACCGCGCTGGTCACCGAGCCGTCCTTGCCGATGACGAACCGGACGACCACCTTGCCCGCGAGCTTCGGGTCCTTGTGGAGCCCCTTTTCGTAGCAGAGCCGGTGCCTCCCGAAGCCCTGCCGCACGGTGTGCCGGATGACCTCGGGAGGCAGCACGGCGGAGGGAGAGCGGCCCAGCGCCCTGTGCCGAACATCCGCGTCTGGCTCGTCGGCCGCGCCGGCCTCCCTGGTCGCGATGTGCGCACCGGCATCGAGGATCGGGGCCGCCTCGGCGGCGGCGATGGTGTCTTCCGACGTGGTCGGCGCGGGGGCGCTCGCGAGGTCGGGGCTCTTGACCCCCGGGGGAGCCTCCGCGCTGCCACACGCGATGGGCAGGACCAGGGCGAGCGCGGTTGCGCCAAGCGGGAGCGGCATCGTTGCCCCCGCGCGAGATGCCCCTCTGCAGCGCGGGACGGGACGGGGCGCCGAGAAGTCGACGAAAGCGGAGGCGGGGCTCTTCGGGGTTGCGACGCCAAGGGGAGCGACCCAAGACCGACCATCGGCTTCTTCCTCCTGGGCCGGAAGACTGCCTGACCCGATCGCGTGCGTCGAGATACAAGGGCGGCACCCTGTGGCACCGCGTTCGCCGTCTGCCCGCCCAACATCTCGGGGGAGCCGCCCGTGCCACATGCGACGCGAGCACCCAGCGCCGGGCGCGAGCACGGCATGGATACACCGGACATGGCGCGCGCGAACGATGCGAGCGCGATCCCGATCATCCCCGGCGCGGTCGAGTACCCGGGCGACGTGCTCGCGCCCCGTCTCGACGCGATCGCGAGCCTCTTCGACGCGGTCGCGACGCTCCCCACCGTGGTCCAAGACCACGGTGACGCGCTCGCAGCTCATGCTCACGCGAGCGCAATCATCCCCACCCTGATCCCAGACTACGGCGACGTCATCCCCGATCACGGCGGCGTGATCCTCGCTTCCCGCCACGAGATCCGAATCGCCCCCACGCGCTCCCCACACCACGGCAGCGTGAGCGAGCACCACGCCGGCGAAGTCCACGACCGCATGCCCGCAGTCATCGATCGCGCGGACGCGATTGCGAACATCGACGCCATGGTCCACCACCAGCCGCCCGCACGGCCGCACCACGCGCCCGTGATCCCTGGTTCGCGTGCTCAATCCACCAACCACGCCCGCGCGGTCCTGGATCTCGTCGCCGTGGTCTGGGCTCACGAGAGCAAGCTCGTACGCCGCCCCGCCGTTCTTGCAGCTCACGCCGCCGTTCCCACGAACCGTCTCGTCGCTCGCCCCAACCGGCCCGCCAAAGTCCCAAACCTCGTCGAACCACAACGCAATCTCTCCCGACGAACGCTCCGTCACGCCGCCGGACCTCCGCGCCACGCCGCCAAGTTCCCGCTTCGCGCCGCCCCGGTTGCCGCCTGTTTTCCCACGCTCGCGGCCCCTGTCCTGGCAACTCCCACTCTTCTACTCCAGCATTGGAGTTCGTCCTTGACGTCCCCTGTTGCCCCGTCACGGTAACCACGCCGTGGCTGCCGAAGGGCAGCGCGGGAGCTGCGTGCACTGCTGGGGGATTCAGCGTCGCGACGCGGCGGACAGGGATCGGCCATCCATGGCACCGAAGATTCCCAATGCACCTCCGGACGACATCTTCACAATCGATTTGAAGCCGCTCAAAGGCATCCTGGTCGACCTGGCGCCGGGCGCAACCAGGGGTATGCGCACGGAGCAGGATGGTTGGAACGCCGCGCGGAGCGAGATCCTGAGCAACCAGGCCAAGCTCGGAGAGAGAGCCGGTATCACGGCGACGGACTTCAATCGATTCGTGGCCCTGGACGGGCAATACGGCCAGATCGTGGCGCAGCTCCCGCGGGTGCGAAAGGCCGCCGAGGTGCTGCGGGAGAGCCTGGCGCACGTCGACAACCAGCGGCACAAGCTCGCGACGCAGTTCGCCGACAGCGCCGAGTCCCACGCCGACGCGGAGGGCGGCGATCCGACGCTGCTCACGGCCTACGAGAAGACGATCGCGTATCGCTCGGTCATCGCCGACAAGGCCGCGAAGACGAAGCTGAAGAACGAAGCGGCCAAAGCGGCCACGGGCAGCCCCGAGCCCGAGACGAAGGCCACGCCGGCCGATCCGGCGGTGAAGGCCGCGGCGACGCCGAGGAGCGAGGGGGTCTCGCGGATCCCCACGGCGCCGCCGGACGCGATCTTCACCATCGATCTCGCGCCGCTGAAGGGGTTCCTCGTCGACCTGCCGCCCGGCGCGACGCGGGGCATGCGCCACGAACAGGAGGGCTGGGTGGACGTGTGGCACGAGATCGTCACCAAGCAGCCGCAGTACGGTGACCGGGCCGGGATCACCACCACCGACTTCGATCGGTTCGTGGCGCTGAGCGATCAGTACGACCAGATCGCCAAGCATCCTGCGCTGCTGGAGAAGGCGGAAGAGATCCTCTTGGAGAGCCTCGCGCACATCGACAACCAGCGGCACAAGCTGGTCACGCAGCTCGCCGACGCCGCCGAGGCGCACGCGAGCGCGGAGGGCGGCGATCCCACGCTGCTCACGGCGTACGAGAAGACGATCGCGTACCGCTCGGTGATCGCCGACAAGGCCGCGAAGACCCGGAAGAAGAACGAAGAGGCCAAGAAGGCCGCGGGCGGCCCCGCCGAGCCGGCGAACGGCTGACGCGACACGCGCCCCGGCCGGGCCGCGGTCCGCGAGCCAGGACACGGGCCGCACCGGGCGCGGGGCGGCGGAATCCAGCGGGCTGGTCCCTGGGATCCGTCGCAACCCGCCCCCTGCTCCCCGACCCATCCCCTGCCCGACCGTCCGACCGTCCTCGACCTCACTGGACGCCGCCCTCTCCGAGGCTCATGTCCTTAGGGTGTTGACGAAGGCACCCGGGCCCCCCGACCATCGCGCCGCCATGCAGAGCGAGCCTTCTCCGAGCGGTGCGGCCGACATCTTCGCGCGCGTCAGCGATCGCGCGTCGATTTACGAGGTCAGCCCGCGCGACGGCCTCCAAAACGAGGCCGCCCTCATCCCCATCGACGGCAAGCGCCGGCTCATCGCGGCGCTCGTCGACGCTGGGCTCCGCCGCTTGGAGATCACGAGCTTCGTCTCGCCCAAGTGGGTCCCGCAGCTCGGCGACGCGGAGGAGCTCGCCGCCACGCTGAAGCCGCCGCCCGGCGTCACCTACAGCGCCCTCGTGCCCAACGCGCGCGGCCTGGATCGCGCGCTCGCCTGCGAAATGAAGGAGATCGCGGTCTTCCTCAGCGCCAGCGAGACGCACAACAAGATGAACGTCAACAAGACCATCGCCGACACGCTCTCCGTCTTCGAGGAGATCGTGCCGCCCGCGCGCGAGGCCGGCGTGGCCGTGCGCGCGTACGTGTCGACGGTCTGGGGCTGTCCCTACGAAGGCCCCGTCGATCCCGCGAAGGTCGTGCAGATGGCGCGCAAGCTCCTCGATCTCGGCTGCTACCAAATCTCGCTCGGCGACACGATCGGCGTGGGCACCCCGCGACAGACGGCGGACATCGTGCGCCGCTTTCTCGACGAGATGCCGCCCGAGAAGTTCGCGCTGCACCTCCACGACACGCGCGGCACCGCGCTCGCCAACGTGCTCGTCGGCCTCGAGATGGGCGTGCGCGACTTCGACGCCTCGGTCGGCGGCGTGGGCGGCTGCCCCTACGCGCCCGGCGCCTCCGGCAACCTCGCGACGGAAGATCTCGTCTTCCTGCTCCACGGCATGGGCGTCGAGACCGGCATCGATCTCGACAAGCTCATCGCCGCCGGCAACGTCGCCGAGCAGGTCATCGGCCACCCGCTCCCCGGCAAGGTCCACAAGGCCGGGCCGTTCAAGCTGCGCAAAGCGCGGGCGTGATCGTGATCGCGATGGGGCCGCGAGCGGCCCCATACCCGGGGCCGGACAAGCCGGCCCTGATCACGTGGCGCGAGGTCTGCGAAACCGCGCCTCCGGCATGGCCGGGCTGGCGACGCGACTTCCTCCCATGCACGAGGCGCACGCGGTGAAGGAAGGCGGCGCGCTCGTGGGCCAAGCCCCCCAAGGCTCGAACGTGGAAGCGACGATCCCCTGATCTTCCTGGCGCAGAACGCTGACCAGAAGGCCGTCCTCCGTGGCGAGGATCGGCGCGGAGATCTCCGCGTCGTAGGCGATGGGCATCCCCGAAAGCACGATGTCGTCGCAAGCGCCGGGCGCGCCGACACCGATGGACACACGTCCTGCGATGCCGGCGCACGTAGGCTTTCGCTTCGGGCCCCGACGGCACGATGCCTGTCTCGACGAGCCCGAGAAAGGTGTCGGCCGCGCGCCGCCCGGGCGACGTGCGACCGACCGAGGGGGTTTGGGGCCGCTCGCGGCCCCATCGTGATCACCAGCCGCCGCAGCCGTAGAAGCGGCGACGCAGGCCGAACGCGGCGCCGCCGTAGGGGAAGCCGCCGTAGTACCCACCGTACAGGCCGCCGTAGCCGCCGTAGCCGTAGCCACCGTAGGCGGGATAGCCGCCGCCGTAGGGATAGCCACCGTATCCGCCGCAGAACGCCGACTCCGCGGTCGCGGTCTCTTCGTTCGCGGCGCCGCTCACGGACGCGCCTTCATCGACGCTCGCCGTCTCGTTGTCGATCGCGTCCTCGTCGCCCTGCGCCACGCAGCCGACGCCGGCCAGCGAAAGAGCCAGCGGGAGAACCACCATCGACGAGATCTTCCACGAAGCGCTCATGTTCACCATCTCCTGGTTCGACTCGGTTCTTGCCGGGAGCGACGGAAGAGACCTGCTGTCACAGGCCCTCCTCGCGCTCACGGCAGATACGATGTCGAAAGCCAAATGTTGGCTGCCACACAACGAGCATTTCTGTCGCTGCATGACGCCCAGGCCGAACGGCAACACGGATGTAGTAAAACCGGCTCTCTCTCCGCACCAACAGAGATCGTGCCGAGCCACGCCGCCCCCGCGCCGCACACGCCCCTTCGATCTCCAGCGATGAATCCGGGCAGAGCCGTGATGACGGAGCGAAACGACGCGGACGAACACGCCTCCACGGGGAGGAGGGCCAAGCCATCCTCACCCGTCGAGGCGCTGGGCCGTTGCTGCTAGGGAGTCCCGGCCACGCAGCCGAGGCGGGTAAAATAGACGTTCTGATTCCCATCCTCGCGATCGTCGCGGAACAGGATTCCCACGTTGCCTTCGGGGCCGAAGGCGGCGACGGGATAGATGCTGTCGCGCGCCGCGTGCGTGATCCGGAGCTCGGGCGTGAGCGGCGCGAGCGTAGGGCTGATCATGCGCGAGTAGAGCTCGTAGCCCTGGTTCTGATCGCGATCGTCGGAGTACACGAGGAGCAGGCGATCGCCGAGCGGCCGCAGGTTCGGGTAGCGCGAGCGGAACGCGCCCGGGCTCGTCACCGGCGTGGCCGGCGTGAGGATCGTCCCGTCCTCGGCGACGGCGGCAGCATAGATGGCTTTGGGGTTGGCCGTCTTGTCGTACCAGACGATGACGTATCGATCCTTGTTCCAAACCACGCTGGGATACACCGCCTGCGTGGCCCCGTCCGTCAGGGTGACGGTGATCGAGGCTTGTTGGGTGAGATCCGGTGAGAAGGTTTGGAATTGGATGAGGTGGCTCGACGCGTCGCCGAGCGCCCACGCGACACCCACCGTCTTGAAGCCGGCCGCCACCGAGGGCGCCTCGTTGCCGAGGTTGGCCGTGTTGGTGGTGAGCTGCACGTTGCTGCCGATGGGCGCGCTGTCGACGCTGACGCGCTGGCCGAAGAGGTTGAAGAGGCCGTCGCGATCGTCCTGCCACACCAAGATGAACTCGCTGCTGTTCCACGCCATCGAGACGTTGACCGAGAAGCCGGGCGCGAAGGTGAGCTGCGTGTCCGCGTGCTTCTTGGAGCCGGCCGCGTCGAGGATGGTGAAGAAGATCTCGTAATCGCCGCTTCGCCGATCTTGCCAAGCGAGGCCATAGCGATCACCCACCCACACCAACGGGCCACCGGAAGCATCGGCGTTGACCAGCGTGACGAGCTGCTCGCCCGGAGGCGTGACGACGCTGCCCGAGGGCGAGATGGTGGAGAGGTAGACGTTGAATCCGCCGCTCGTGCCCGTGTAGGCCGCGGCATACGACGAGCCGCTGTACGCGAGGCCGCCGGTGCCCGCAGGCGCGATGTCACCGGAGATGCGCACGTCGCCGCCGCCGAGCGGGGTGAAATTGGCATTGTCGTCGACCACGCCGTTGCAGTCGTTGTCGACGCCGTCACAGACTTCGGGGTTGCCGGGGAAGGCCGCGGCCGTGGTGTCGTCGCAGTCGTCACCGCACGAGCCCGGCGAGCCGGCGACGAAGCCGGGGCGCGGCGCGCGGTGCCCGTCGCCGTCGAGATCGAGCGTGGCCGGAGAATAGGAGCAGTGGCCCGTCGCCGGCTCGCACGTGTCGGTCGTGCAAGGGTCGTTGTCGTCGCAATCGACCTCTGTTGCCGCCACGCACTGCCCGAGCATGATGACGCTGCTGCCACCTTCGCCGGCGCCTGCGTCGCCGAACGAGAAGGGCTTCATCTCGCACGTCTTCGGATGGCAGAGGTCGCCGTCCTTCGTGCAATCGGCGTCGATGCTGCACTCGGGATCGGGCGGCTTGGGCGGCCCGGACGTGAGATCGGTGCGGCCTCCACACGCCGCCATCGCCGAGAGCGCGAGCAGGAGAGACCGCTTCCTCACAAGCACCCTCCGAAACCTTCGACGTCGATGGGCTCGCACACGAGGCCCGGCGGGCAGCTCGAGCTGCCTTGCAGCGGACAAAGCTGCACGCATTGATTGCCCGAGCCGGAGACGACGCACACGAAGCCGGCCCCGCAATCCTGCGCTCCGTTGCAGGGATCGCTCTGCGAGCCCGGGCCCGCGAACGAGCACACCGAGCCGTACGTCTCTTGGCCACAAGGCTGCGAAGGATAGGACACGAAGATGTAACACCCCTCGTCGGGCAGACAGTCACCGTTGTGCTGGTGATACGGATCGCACTCGAAGCTCTGGATGGGAGGGCCCGCATCCGGACAACCGGGATCGACGTAGTCGGGCAACGCGTCCTTGCCACCGTCGGCGCCGCCGGGCCCGATGCCTGTCGACGTCGACCAATGAACACCGCCGCCCTGCCCGCCGCCCGATCCACCGTCGCCCGGCGTCGTCTCCACCGCGGGCCCGCAGCCCGCCGCGAGCGCGCCGCCCGTCGTCACGGAGAGCGCGAGCCCCATCGCCCCAAGCAAGAAGAAGCGCCTATTCATCGGGCGTAGGATAACGGTTCCGTCGTACGTGGCCAGCATTCAAAGCGCCGCCTCGTCGATGTGTCGTGCAGACACCGATCGGGCGTCGCATCGCGCGACGGTGGTGGCTTCATCACCGCGCATGCGGCCCGACACACGCGCGCCACGCTCCGCCGCTGCGGGACATCGTCCGAGCGCGATCAGCGCCGGCGAGCCCGGCGCGGGGTTGGGGCGGCTCGCGGCTCCATCGTGATCGAGCCACCGCGAAGCACGACACCGAGCCCGAGGGCGGCTGCGTAAAGCCGTGCGCTGCGCCGGCCTGAGCAGCATTACGACGCCTCGCGCGCACGGCACCGTGGCGAGCCGCTCGCCCGACTGTCATGATGGTGCCGTTCCTTCTTCGCGACGCTCGATCTCGATCGCGTCGACCACGCGATCGTGGCCGCGTGTCGCGGCATCGCCGATGTCCGTCGAAACGAGAGGTTCACGTGCTCGATGATGAAGCGCGAAGCGCATCGTCCACGCACCCGCTCCCATGGATCACGCGTAGAGGCCGGATCATCGAGGGAGCGGGGCGTCCGAGGATTTGGTGAAGCGCGTCTCGGATCAAGGTGTACTATGCGGCGGGTGAGGCTTTATGGTCGGTAGCGCAAGAGACTTTCTTCGGGTTTCGCTCCTGCTCCCGGTGCTCTGGCTCGTCTCGTGTGCCGTGGGCCAGTCCCCGGACAGCACCACGACCAGCAGCAGCAGCGGATCGGGCGGCGGTGATTTCGGGCCCTGCGGCGTGGACTGCTCGAAGTTCGAAACACCGCAGTGCATGGTCGCCGTGTGCAACACCGGCCAGGAGGTCGGCCCGCTGAACACGTGCGTCGTCGTCCCAGCCGCGAAGGGCAAACCGTGCGACGACGGCCTTTTCTGCACCGTCGACGACGCCTGCGACAACGGCACGTGCAGCGGCGGCAAGCCGAACACCTGCGGCATCGGGCAGAACCCGTGCATCTCCGTCATTTGCTACGAGGACTCGAAGTCCTGCGACACCACGCCGGTGAACGACGGCGCCGAATGCACCCCGAAGGACCTCTGCCAGGTCAACGGCACGTGCCACATCGGCGAGTGCCTCGGCGAGCCCAAGGACTGCACGTTCTCGCCGCTCCACGAGTGCAACACGGTCGCCTGCGATCCGACCTCGGGCAAGTGCGTGGGCACGCCCGACACGAAGAAGGACGACGCGCCGTGCGTGCTCACGGGCCCGCTCTGCAGCGTGAACAAGACCTGCAAGGCCGGCGCGTGCGGCGGCGGCGCGCCGAAGGATTGCTCGGCGTTCAACGTCGGCTGCGAGGTCGGCGTGTGCGACGACGTGAACGGCTTCTGCGGGCCGGCGCCGGCGCCCATCGGCACGACGTGCTCGGAGGGCATCTCCGACTGCCACGTGGGCAAGTGCGACGTGAAGGGCACGTGCATCCCCGACGCCGCGCCCGACGGCACCGCGTGCAACGATCACAACGCCTGCACCAAGTCGGACTCGTGCGCGGGCGGTGCGTGCACGGGCTCGGCCGTCGCGGGCTGCTCGCTCTACCTCTCGGAAGGCTTCGAGAGCTGCAACAACGGCTGGACGCTCGCCGGTGATTGGCAGTGCGGCAAGCCCGCGAACGTGGGCCCGTCCTCGGCCAACACCGGCACGAACGTCCTCGCCACGCAGATCGCGGCCTACTACACGGTGAACCAGACGTTCGCCGGCACCACGGCCGACTCGCCGCCCATCAACCTGGCCGGCGGCACCAACCCGACGCTCTCGTTCTGGGCGTGGGACTACACCGAGGGCGGCACCTTCGACGGCTGGAACCTGAAGGTCAGCACCGACAACGGGCAGACCTTCACGACCGTCACGACCGTCACCCCGGCCTACCCGCTGATGATCACGAGCCAGCCCGCGTGGGGCGGCAACCACTCGACGGCCGGCTGGCAGCGCTACATGGCGGATCTGACCGCGTTCGCCGGGCAGACGATCATCCTGCGCTACGCCTTCCGCAGCGACGGCGCGACCGTCTACCCCGGTGTCTACATCGACGACGTCGTCGTGGCGGAGCCGCTCCAGACCCCGCTGTTCATCTCGACGACGTCACCGCTCAAGGACGTCTACGAAGGGCAGCTCTACACGGTGCAGTTCACCAAGACCGGCGGCACGCCCGCCGCAGTCTGGGAGAAGGTGCCCGGCGGCACGAACGCGGACTGGATCACCATCGATTCGAGCGGCCTGCTGAAGAACACGCCTCCACCGGGGTCCGTGGGCCCGGTGACCTTCACCGTGCGCGTCAAGGAGCCGGCGCTCCCGTCGAACTTCGCGGAGAAGACCTTCACGTTCAACGTGAACCAAGCGGCGTACTACACGAGCTTCGAGGAGACGTGCCCGGGCGGGTGGACGCTGACCGGGGATTGGGAGTGCGGCGTGCCTACGAACGTGGGTCCCGCGACCGCCTACGTGGGCCAGCAGTGCATCGCCACGCAGATCGCCGGCCCGTATCACGATCTCCAGAACTGGGGCACGGCGACTGCGACGTCGCCGGACATCAACCTCGCCGGGCTCCCGAACCCGACGCTCACGTTCCGCATGTGGATCGACACCGAGGGCTCGACCTACGACGGCGCCAACCTGTCGATCAGCACCGACGGCGGCGTGAACTACAACGTGATCACCAACATCACCCCGGCCTATCCGCTGACCGTCGCGGGCAAGCCGGCGTGGGGCGGTCACCAGTCGGCGGTCGGCTGGCAGCTCGTGCAAGCCGATCTCTCGGCGTACATCGGCCAGACCATTCGCCTCCAGTTCAGCTTCCGCAGCGATTCCTCCGGGAATTACCCCGGCGTCTACATCGACGACATCCTGGTCAACTGAGGAGAGCACCATGAAACGCACGAAAGCGATGCCTCAGCGTGTTCTCGCGACGTTCACCATGGCGTGCATGGGCCTCGCGTGGTGGGGTTGCAGCACGACGGGCGAGCCGAACACCACGGACGCGAGCTCCTCGAGCACGTCCAGCGGTACGGGAGGCAACGGCGGCGGCGACATCCACCTCGACGGCGGCGGAGGCTCGATGCCCGACGACTCCGGCGCCTGCACGTCGACGAGCAAGAGCGCGCAGCGCATCCCGCTCGACATCATCTTCCTGATCGATCGATCGGGCAGCATGTCAGGGACGAAGTGGGTCGGGACCACCAACGCTCTGACGAAGTTCTTCAACGATCCGGCGTCGGCCAACATCGGCGCGGGGATCACCTACTTCCCGAACTACAAGGCCGCCGTCTGCGTGCCCGAGGATTATCAAGTCCTCGACGTGCCCATCGACGTGCTGCCGCTCAACGCCTTCACGTTGACGAACTCGATCCCCGCCGACGCGAAGGGCGTCGGCACGCCGACCTACGGCGCGCTCAAGGGGACGCTCAACGCGGCGACCGCCTATCAGGACGCGCACCCGACGCACAAGGTCATCGTCGTCCTCGCGACCGACGGCGACCCCAACTACTGCGGGTCCGTGACGATCGACGACATCGCGAACCTCGCCAAGAGCGCGCGGAACTACAACGGCGTGCTCACCTACGTCATCGGCGTGGCCGGCTCGATCATCGGCAACCTCAACAAGATCGCGGCCGGCGGCGGGACGGGTACGGCCTACGACATCACGACCGACATCAGCCAGTTCTCCGCGAAGATGAACGAGATTCGCAGCGCGGCGCTCGGGTGCGATTTCGAGATCCCGCCGCCGCCGAACAACGAGCAGCTCGACCCGAACAAGGTCAACTTCTCCTACACGCCGAAGGGCATCGGCATGGCGAAGACGCTGCCGCGCGCCGACGACCTCGACGACTGCGGCGGCAAGCCCGGCTGGTATTACGACAGCAACGACGCTCCCACGAAGATCGTCCTCTGCCCGGCGTCCTGCTCCACGGTGCAGGCCGACAGCAATGCCAAGGTCGACGTGCTCTTCGGCTGCAAGTCCCTGATCAATTGAAGGTGCCTCTTCCGGTCGGCGCTCGGGCGACAATCCTCCTTTGCCCGAGCGAGACGACTCCCGTGCGCGTCAAGAACGAAGCCTCACCTCACAAGGGGAGTAAGAACGATGCTTAATATTCATCGAGTCTATGTGGCCCTCGCCCTCGGGACGGCGGCCGCCGTGGGTTGCGGCAGCAGCACGACGACCCCGGGCACCGGCGGCACCGGCGGCACCGGCGGCGCCACCTCGTCGAGCAGCTCCAGCAGCTCCAGCAGCTCCTCCTCGAGCAGCAGCACCGGCGGCCCGACGTGCAACGGCGAAGCCACGGTGCTGGCCGTGTCGAAGCTCTCCTTCGGCGAGGGCAACAACGGCGAGTGGAAGAAGGTCGGCTTCAACCTCGACGGCCTGTCGTCGACGGGCACGTCGCAAGACGTGTGCAAGCCGAACGCGGGCGGCAAGGGCGGCACGGCCTATCCCGACGGCGACGACGGGATCGACAACTCCTTCGGGAAGAACCTGCTGCCGCAGATCCTCGCGCTCTACCCGACGTGGGTCACGGACATCAACAACAGCGTCAACAACGGCTTCTTCACCGTGCTGCTCAAGCTGTTGTGCCTGCCTCCGACGGGCGACGCTCCCCAGCTCACCACCAAGCTCTTCGGTGGAACGACGCTCGGCACCAAGCCGAAGTGGGACGGCACCGACATGTGGCCGGTCGAGCCCGAGCTCCTCAGCAACCCCAACGATCCCGAGTCCACGACGATCTTCTTCGAGAAGTGCTCGGTGACGGGTCAGTTGTTCGACTCGGGGACCAACCAGACGTTCATCCTCACGGTGCCCGTGACGACGCAGAACGACAGCACGTCGATCAAGCTGACGCTCTACTCGGCGCACCTGACCATGACGTTCGCGGACGATCGCAAGAGCGCGACGGGCGGCATGATCGGCGGCGTGCTCAACACCGAAGAGTTCGTCACCGAGGTGAAGAAGGTCGGCGCGCTGCTCAACCTCTGCAGCAGCTCGTTGTTCGACGGCCTCGTGACGCAGGTCCGCCAGGCGTCGGACATCATGAGCGACGGCACGCAGGATCCGAACAAGACCTGCGATGGCATCTCGATGGGCCTCCAGTTCGAGCTCAAGGAAGCGCAGCTCGGCGGCATCGGCCAGGCGACCCCCCCGGGAACGACCTGCCCCTGACGGCGATTGGGGAGCGTGAAACAGCGCTCCCCGCCGCTCCCATCACGGCGTCGCCCAGGACGCCGCTCTCCACGACATCACTGTTGCTCGACGAGGCGCGATCCCCACCGCGCCTCGCCACAACCCATCTCGAGATTGGCAATCACGAGGTGACCGACGCGCCGCTGCATGCGGCTTTGTCGATCACCTCTTCAGCATATCGCCGCGATGATGCGCGCATGAAGCGCACGCGGCCGATAATCAGTCGATGGCTGCTGCATGTCCGAGCGCCTTTCGAGCAAGCTCGAAAGACGCTCGCCATCCTCGCTGACACGCGCGCGAAGCTCGTGCCTTCGCGTGACTACGGCTTGCGCGTGATGGTGATCTTCTTGATGTCGGGAGGCGTCACGGGACGCTCGCCGCGCACCTCGACGCTGGCGAGCTTGTGGACGAGATCCACCGGGCCGCACTCGCCGAAGATGGTGTAGCCGCTGTCGAGGTGGTAGGCGGCGTCGTCGGTGATGAAGAACTGCTGACCGTTGGTGTTGGGGCCGCGGTTCGCCATGCAGAGCAGGCCGGCGCGATCGTGGTTGGCGTCCTCCCAGACCTCGTCGGGGATCACGTAGCCGGGATCGCCGGTGCCGTTCTTCTTGGCGTCGCCGCCCTGAATCATGAAGCCCTTGATGATGCGGTGAAAGAGCGTGCCGTCATAGGCCGGCTTCTTCTCCCACTTGCCCTCGGGCGTCTTCCACGGGCGGGTGCCGCGCGCGAGACCGACGAAGTTTGCCACCGTGAGAGGGGCCTTGTCGTCGAAGAGCTTGCACTCGAGGTTGCCGAGGCTCGTCTCGATGGTCGCCACGATCTGCTTGCCGGCGGGCAGGCCCTTCGTCGCGTCGTCGAGCGTCCACTTGCCGTTCAGCGGATCGTCCTTGCTCGGGGTGACGCTCGCCGTGGGCTTGGCGGTGACCTTGCGCTTCTGCGGCTTGGGCGGCATCGGGCGCTGTTGCGTCTGCTGCTCTTCCGCCTTCTTTCCAGCGCCGTCACCGTTGCCTTGCGTCGCGGGCGCCTTGTCCTTGTCGGGCGCCGGCTCCGGCGGGCTCGTCTGGCAGGCTGCGAGGGCGACGACGGCAAAAGGGGCGAAGTGGCGTAGAAGGGTCTTCACGGCGGCCAGGGTTTGCGGCCACGGCGCGCAAAGGTCAAGCAGATCGTGCTAGGAGCGTGGGTCATGGGCTCTCTCCCCTCCCCCGCGCGCCGGTTCGCCGCTGCGGCCGCCGTCGTCTTCGCCATCCCCGTGCTCGTCGCCGGCTGCGAGCGCAAGGCCGAGGAGCCGTTGCCCGAAGCGCGCCCGCGCGATCCCAGCTCGGTGCGGGCCGCCGAGCCGGCCCCGACGGCCGTCCCCGGCAAGCCGTGGGGCAACCGCTGCGTGAAGGAGACGCCCGCGACCGCCCGCCGGCAAAAGCCGCCGAGCCCCGACGCCCGCTGTCCGCGGGATCCGGAGAAGCCGCCCGTCCTGCGCACAGGCAAGGTCACGTTCACCGACGCCCAGGACAAGACCATCTCGGTCGAGATCGCCGAGAACGATCACGATCGCCAGCGCGGGCTCATGTATCGAAAGAGCATGCCGGAGGATCAAGGCATGATCTTCTGGTTCGACGAGAAGGGGAATCACTCGTTCTGGATGCACAACACCTGCATCCCGCTCGACATGCTCTACATCGACGGCGACGGTCTCATCGTCGGCATCGAGGAGAACACGCCGACCATGAGCGACGACACCTTCGAGGTCGGCTGCGAGTCGCAATACGTGCTCGAGGTCAACGCCGGCTGGACGCGCGCCCACGGCGTGCGCGCCGGACAGAAGGTAAAAATCGACGGGATTTGAGGGCGATTTTGCGCGCGGCACGAGCCGAGCTCGCACGGCGCAATCAGCCATCGTAACCGCCGCGGACGCGACGCCGGCGTCCGGCGAGATCACGTCGCCGTCGGGATGGTCGTGTGCACCGAACGGCGACGCGCCGAGTGACCTCGACGAACAAGCCATCTTCCACCGATGGACGGCGTGCCAGACCTCATGGCGCGTGACGACGCCCTCGCGTTGCCCCGAGTCGTGGTGACGATTCGCGAGCTCGAGATCGCGGCGACGTCTGCGCATGAGAGCTTCGATCGTCCGAACGGCGACGCGTGTCGTTCGACGGGCGCGACGCCTCACACTCGTAGCCTGTGGCGCGCCGTCCGTGCGCCGGTGGACGTCGTGCCTCGGTGGATCACGAGACGAAGCAGCGAAGGTTTTCGGGCGACCGGGGAATAGAGACCGAAGCGATCGGAAAGAGATCGCCGCGCGCACGAGCACGACGGCGGACGGCAGGCGTGTGCCTTCTGGAGAGATGCGATGATCAGAAATCGAACAGCGATATTGGGATGGAGCGTGATCGTCCTCGCGCTCGGGGCATGTGGTGGAGGATCTTCGGAGTCGACCACGAGCACCGATACGACGACGAGCACCGGCACGTCGACGGCCACCAACGATTGCTCCACCGCAGCGACCAACATCGAGAAGGTCGTGTGCGCGGCCAACGCGTACCTGGCCACGCTGAGCGACGATCAGAAGGCCTCGGCGCTCCTCGCGTGGACCGACTCGGTCGCGAAGACCCGCTGGTCGAACCTGCCCGGTGTGCAGCGCAACGGGCCGACGTTCGGCACGCTCTCCACCGAGAGCCGCAACGCCGCGATGGCCGTGGCCAAGGCGGCGCTCAGCGACACGGGCTACCAAACCTTCGTCGGCATCCTGGCCGCGGACGACTATCTCGGCACGCAGCAGGGCGGCATGGGCGTGCCCGACGGCGGCATGGGCTTCCCGGACGGCGGGCCTCCCAACGGCGACGGCGGCGTCCCCATGGGGATGGGCGGTGGCGGCACGATGGCTGGAGCCTCGGGGTATTCGTCGGACAACTACTCCATCGCCTTCATGGGCACGCCCTCCACGACCGGCAATTGGATGCTCCAAATCGGCGGGCACCACATGGCGTGGAACATCACCTACCTCGCCGGCGTGGGGTACCCGACCCCCAATCACCTCGGCGTGGAGCCGAAGGGGAGCTTCACGATCGACTCCACGTCCTACGCGCCGCTGAAGGAGAAGGGTGACGCGCTCGTCGCGATCTTCACCGCGCTCGACGCGACCACGCTCGCCTCCGCATACCTCACGGGGCAGGTCTTCGCGGACGTGCTCCTCGGTCCGGACGAGTACCAGACCGGCAGCTATGCGAACGTCGTTTTCCCGACCGGCGCCGATCGCAAGGGCGTGCTCGTCTCCTCGCTGTCGACCGAGCAACAGGCCCTCGTGACCGCGGCCGTCACGCAGTGGGTGCGCGACTTCGATCCGGCGGTCGCCGACGCGCTGATGACGGAGTACACGTCGGCCGCGGCCTACGCCGACACGTACATCGCTTGGGCAGGCACGGAGTCGGCGGGCGTGAACGTGGACATCAACGGCACGTACATGCGCATCGACGGCCCGCGCCTCTGGATCGAGGTGGACTGCCAGGGCGGCGTCGTCATCCAGGGCCAGACGCACTACCACACCATCTACCGCGACAAGGCGTGGGACTACGGCAAGAGCCTGTGACGAGCGGCCTCGCATGGTGGTGGGCGCTCGTGGCGGCACTCATCGCGCTGCTCGCGCCGGCGCGCGCCGAGGCTCACCCCGCGCGCACCAGCGCGGTGCTCCTCGACATCGGATCGAGGTCGATCGAGGCCGAGCTGCAGCTTCCGCTCGACCAGCTCGGCATGGCGCTCGAGCGCGATCTCGAGACGTCGGCCGCGCGCGCGGTCACCGAGATGGAGGCCCAGCTCCGCGGCTACGTGGCAGCCCGCTTCGGTGCCGCCGCGCGCGATGGACGCTCGTTCTCCGTCGCCGTGCGATCGCTCGCCGTCGAGCCCGTGGACGGCGTGGCCGGCCTCGTCGTGCGCGCGACGATGCAGCCGCCGGAGGGCGCGACCACGAGCGCGTTCACGCTGCGGGACGACGTCATCCTGCACCGGGTGGTGACGCACAAGATCTTCGTCTCCGTGCGGCGCGACTTCAAAACGGGGGTCTTCTCCGATCACCCGGAGATGCTGGGCGTGCTGCGCTACCAGCGGACCAGCCTCGCCGTGGATCGCGCGCACGGATCGTGGTGGCGAGGCGCAGGCTCGGTCTTCGTGCTCGGTGTCCACCACATCGCGGAGGGAACCGATCATCTGCTCTTCCTCCTCGCGCTCCTCTTGCCAGCGCCGCTCGTCGCCCGCCGGAAGCGATGGAGCACGCCGGACACCGCCGCGCGCAGCACCCTCAAGGTCACGAAGATCGTCACGGCCTTCACCGTGGGCCACTCGCTCACCTTGATCGTCGCCGGCGCGGGCGTGCTGCGTGTGCCGTCTCGGCCCGTCGAGATCCTCGTCGCGGTGTCCATCCTCGTCTCGGCGGTGCACGCGATTCGGCCCTTGTTCACAGGGCGCGAGCCCGTCGTCGCCGCGGCCTTCGGCTTGGTGCACGGGCTCGCGTTCGCGACCGCCCTCGCCGACCTCGGGCTCGATGCGCCGTCCCTCGCGCTCGGCGTGCTCGCCTTCAACCTCGGCATCGAGGCCATGCAGCTCGCGGTCGTGGCGATGACGATGCCGTGGCTCGTCCTGCTCCGCCGGAGCCGACTCTACGCGCCCCTCCGCATCTCGGGCGCAGCCTTCGCAGGAGTCGCGGCGTGCGGATGGATCGCCGAACGCGCGCTCGCCCGACACAACCCTATCGCCGCGCTCGCCGACACCGCGCTTCGACGCGCCCCCTTCATCGTCGCCGCGCTCGCCTTGATCTCGCTCACGGTCGCAGCCGGAAGCCGCCTCCGCCCAGCGCTGCGCGATCCAGCCCGCTGACGAGAGTGGGTCTGCGTCGAGCCGCGGTGCTCCGTCGTGCTCGAGCACGGAGCGCCGCCCTTCGGTCAGGGGATCGAGCTTCGAATCCGCGTCAATTGCAGGTGCCGGGAGCGACTTGGCAATCGCTCTGGCACGAGCAGACGAGGCAGCCGTACTCGTCGAGGAAGTACTGCGCGCTGTCGGGGTATTGATCGAGGCAGCTATCGAAGCACGTTTGGGTGTCGCAGTAGCTGACGCAATCCCAGATGTAGGGGCAGTCGAAATCGAAGGAGCAGTTCAGGTACTCGAGGACGCAAACGCTGTTGTCGGCGCAGGAGCCGCAGGTGCCGCAGTCGCCCGACAGATCGCAGGAGCTGCTGCCACCGCTGCTGGAGCTGGACGAGCTGCTCGAGCTCGACGAGCTGCTCGAGCTGGACGAGCTCGCCGTCGGAAAACCACCCGAGGAGCTCGACGAGCTCGCCGTCGGGAAGCCGCTGGTCGAGCTGCTGGAGGTCGCCGTCGGGAAGCCGCCGGTGCTGCTCGTGGTGGTGGGCGTCGTCGTCGACGTCGTGGCTTGGCCGCCCGCGCCGCCTATGCCGATGTCGGTCTCCGTCGAGCCGTGCGCACAGGCGCTCGGGAGAGCCGCGAACGCCAGGGCGGCGCAAACGAACAAGAATGGACGAAGCTCGGTGGCGCGATCGGACGACATCGATCCTCCAGCGGCCGGGGTGCTCGGCGCGTGGAGAACGCGCTCCCGGCGAGGGCAAGGCGGATCACGATGTTGTCATAGATGCCTGCCAAAGGCATCAGCGTCGCGAACGCATCGGCTTCGAGCGGGGCGGATGAACGTCGCTCGCAGCCGGGACGCGCGGCGGATCGCCCTCGTTACAGGGGCGATCCGTTCATTGGCTCGGCGCCGCTGGGCACGCGGCGGCGGCGCGCGGCGCGCGGGCGCGGGTCGCGCACGACGTCGAGGAGCGCGTCGAGATCGATGGGCTTGCGGAGGAAATGCGTCGCCCCCGGCGGCGGCGTGCGGCTGCCCGACGCGGACACGACGGCGACGGGGATGTCCGCGAGCGCGCCGTCGCCGCGAATGGCGTTGAGCACGTCCCAACCGCTCATCGACGGCATCATCAAGTCCAGCACGATGAGCGATGGACGGAGCCCCATGATCAGGGCCTCGAGCGCGGCCCGACCGTTCGCGGCCGTCTCCACGGAGAAACCTTCGGCCTCGATGACCTCGCGCAGCGTCTCCCGGATGTCCGGGTCGTCGTCCACGACAAGAACTGCGAAGCGATCGTCCACGGGCAACTCCTAACGATGATGCCAGCTTTGCGGAGATCGAGGGCCCCCGTGGCGGTGGGCAGGCACGACGATCTCGTCGAGGACGCGCGCCCAAAGCGGCGCCCCCGAGGGTTTCGCGATGCAATGCTCCCTGACGCGGCGCCGGCGAGGCTCGCCCCCGCCGGCCTGCGCCGGACGATGAATCGTCACTTCCGATGCCGCAGAGGCCGACCGGCGTCCCTCCAACACGCATCGGGCTCCGGCCGATGGCGAGAAGTCCCTGCCTGGGCTCGGCCGCTTCACCCATTGTCCGCACGCTGAGCGTTCGGGCCGTCCGGGGACGCGCGAATTGCCCGTAGGGGGGTCACGGATTCGACAGCGAAAAGCGCGAACGGACCGCGTTCTCCGCAGGGACGATCGCGTTCGCGATCACCTCGCGACCATTGACAAAGCCCCCACGGCCCGCCGATCGTCGCCTCGCCCGATGCCTCCCGCCGATCGATCGCCGTCCCCGACGCGCCGAAAAAAACGGGCGCCGCGATCTCGCCGCGGCGACACGTCGCTGCGCGCGCGCCTGCAAAACCTCACGCCGCGCACGCGCGCCGTGCTGTGGACGGTGGGGTCTTTGGCCGCGACGCTCGCGCTCGCCGCGGGCGCGCTCTTGCTCGGCTACGGACGATCGGGCGGGCACACGCCCGGAAAGATCGTCGAGGTCGACTGGCCCGCGGGCCTCTCCGCCGAAGACGCCGCCGCGCGCCTCGCCGAGCTCGGCCTCGTCGAGAGCCGCGACACGATGGCCATCTTTCTCCGGGCCACGGGCGGCACCGATGATTTCGTCCCCGGCCCGCACCTGCTCTACGACGGCGCGACCCCGTGGGATCTGCGGCGCATGCTCTCGCGCTCGTTCCTGCGCCCCATGGCGCGCATCACCGTCCCCGAGGGCTTCAATCGCTTCGACATCGCCGCGCGCCTCGAGAAGCTCCACATCGCCGGCCGCAAAGCGTTCCTCGCGGCGAGCAGCGATCCCGCCTTGCTCGCCGATCTGGGCATCGCCTCACCGGGCATGTCGCAGGTCGAGAGCGCCGAGGGATACCTCTTCCCGGCCACCTACGATTTCGGCAAGGACAGCGATCCGCGCGAGATCGTGCGCCGGCTCGTGTCCGAGTCCGACAAGCGCTGGCAGACGCTCGCGGTGAAGAACGCGGACAGCATCAAGAAGCTCCAAACGTCGCTCGGCTGGAGCCGGCGCGAGCTCGTCATCGTGGCCTCGCTCATCGAGAAAGAGGCCGCCGTCGACGACGATCGGCCCCTCATCGCCAGCGTGTTCGTCAACCGGCTCACCGATCCCGACTTCAAGCCGAAGCGCCTGCAATCCGATCCGAGCTCGGCCTATGGTTGCGTCGCGTTCCCGCTGGAAGCGCCGAGCTGCACCGATTACGCGGGCAAGCCGACACCCGCGATCAACCGGGACGCGAAGAACCGATACAGCACGTACGCGCACAACGGCCTGCCGCCCGGGCCGATCGCCAATCCAGGTGCGAAGTCGATGGAGGCCGCGACGGCGCCGGCCGCGACACGCTATTTCTATTTCGTCCACGCGGGCGGCGGGCGACACGCCTTCAGCGAGACGCTCGACGCGCACAACGACGCGGTCCATCGGCCACCGTCCGACGCTGGGCGATCGCCGTGAGCGAGGCCCTCGCGCCCCGCTCCACGCCGTCCGCCCCGACGCACGCGAAGCCGCTCCTCGGCCTCTTGCTCGCGCCTGCGCTCACGGCCCTCGGCGTCGCGGTCGCGCCGCGCCTCACCCTCTCCGAGCCTACGGCAGCGGCGGCCGTGTTCGCAGGCGCGGCCACCGCCGGCCTGCTCGCGCTCGCGGCCTCGGCGCGCGCGTTCCTCGCGCCACGCGCGGCGATCATCCTCGCGGTCGCCGGCCTGTGTGTGCTCGCGGTGGCCTTCTTCGTCGCGCCGCCGCCGGCCGTCGGCGTCATCCTGGTCAACCTCGGCCTCGTGAGCATCGCGCACGCAGCGGGCGCCTCCATCGGCCGCCGCGTCGCGCATCCGGGTCACCTGCTGCCGGCCTGCGCGGTCGCCGCCGCAGCGGATGTCGTGTCGTTGATCCATCCGTCCGGGCCAACCCACGCGATCGCATCGAGCCCGCGTGCGCTCGCGTTCTTCGCCCTCGGGTTTCCCGTTCCCGGCACACGCTTGGTCGCACCGGCGCTCGGCTTCGGAGATCTCGTGTTCCTCGCGCTCGTCTTGGGCGTCGCGGCGACGCATGCGATGTCGCTCACGCGGACGGCGATCTGTGGAGCCCTGGGGCTCGCCGTCGCAGGCGTCGTCGCGGGCGCGTTGGACATCAACGTTCCGGCGCTCGTCCCCATCGGAGCCGCGGTGGTGATCGGCTTGCCGGAGGCGCGACGTCTCCGCGCCGAGGACCGAAGAACCGCGCAGATCTCCATGGCAGCGGCCGTCGCGGTCGTGATTTCCGTGCTGCTTTCGCCGCGCTGATCGTGCGGTGATCCCCGATGGGTGCCCGGCCGTGCTCGCGTGCCCGCTCAGGCGTGGGCCCCCCACCAACAAGTGCGCGCCCGATCCACGCAGAGCGGACGCTCTGCAAGACTCCCGACTCTCCGGGAGGGAGCTGTGCAGAGTAACATCGGCCTCAATCTCCTGTACGTCGAAGACAACAGCGACCTACGCGAATCCATCTCCGCCGCGCTCATGGGCGAAGGCTACGACGTGGACGTCGCGGAGTGTGCGGGCGAAGGGCTCCAGCGCCTCAAAGAGCGGCGCTTTCACCTCGTCATCAGTGATTACGCCCTACCCGATCACACGGGCACGTGGATGCTGCGCCAAGCCGCCGCCTCGGGGCTCCTCGATCGCACGGGGACGCTGATCGTCACGGCCAACCCACATCCGGAAGACACGGGCGAGATCCCGGTCCTGCACAAGCCGCTCGACGTCGGGCAGCTCCTTGCCTGGATCGAACAGCGCTTACGCATGGCCCGCCCAAACGGCGAGAAGTGATCGCGCGCCGGCGCGAGGGGCCACCGCGCGCCGATCCATCCGTTGACGCCCGCGCGTGATCCACGCGCGGCGCGACTGTGTCCCGCGCTTCACGCGGGTGTGTGTTGCAAGCGGGACACGCGCCGCGCGGATCGAACCGCGTCGATGCGGCCTCTCCGGGTTTCTTCCTGAAGATCGCGTCGGCATCGTGCTTGCCAAGGCCGCCCACGCGGCGAGCCCGCACGCATGTCGCGTGCAGCACCCTACGCTCGCCGCCGGCGAGTCATGCCCAACGCATGTACATCCGCGGGGCGACGTGTGCGTCGCGCGCGGCGACACCTCTGCTTCCATCTCGGAGGCATCCTCGGACTTCTCGCATCCTCGTTGATCACCGTGCCGGCCGGCGCCCAGACCGCGCCTTCCGGTGAGGCGGCCTTCGTCGACGTCGAAGGCACCGTCCTCGCGATTCAGGGCGACGAGATCGTCTTGGATTTGGGCGCGGATCGCGGCGCATCGGCGGGCGCGGTCGCCGCGATCTGGCGCCCGGTGAAGCTCAAGCACCCCGTGACGGGCCGCGTGCTGAGCGATCGATTTCGCATCGGCGCGGTCGAGCTCGTGCAGGTGCAGAAGACGCTCACGCTGGCCCGCGCGTCCGGCACGCTCTCACGTCCAGCGGAGACCGGAGACGTGGTGGTCCTCTCGGCCCTCGCGCCCGCACCGCGCAGGGCGGTCCCTGCGCCGCGGCCCGCTGCGCCGCAGGCGGCCGCGGCGCGCCCTGCCGTCGAAGAGAACGTGAAGGTCCCGGACGATCCCGACGCCCGCGCCGTGAACGAGATGTTCGAAGCGCTGCGCGGCACCGACCCGGCGGCCCGCGCCGATCGCTACGAGCGCTACGCGCGCGAGCGTCCCGAGAGCCGCTTCGCCGTCGTGCTCTCCGAGGAGGCCGGCGCGCTGCGCGAGCTGCTCGGTCATCGGCTTCGCGCGCAGGCCAAAGAGAGCGTGCCGCGCGTCGTCCTCGCCGTGCCCGAAGTGAGAAACTTCACGCCGCCCGCGGAGGTGCAGGCCGGCGCCAGAGTACGTTTCGCCATCGAGCTCTCCGACGGCGCGCAGGGCGCCGTCATCCACCTGCGCCGGCGCGGCAACGAGAGCTACGACAGCATCCCGATGCGCGCCATCGGCGGTGGCTACTACGTCGCCGAGATCCCGAGCGCGCGCGTGACCGCGGGCTCGATTCAGTACTTCATCGAAGCAGTCAGCGGCAATCGCGCCCTCGCCGTCGTCGGCGACGCCGGCTCGCCGCGCGAGATGGATGTCGCGGACACGCCGCGTCCCCACGCCCCGACGCGGCCTCCGATGCGCATCGATCTGCTCAGCGACTTCGCCGACTACAACCGCATGCGCGGCAACGACCACGTGATCCAGACGGAAGGATCGTTCGGCGTGCGCCTCGGCGACACCGGCATCCGCGCCGTGCGCCTCGGCTTCGGCGTGTACCGCGGCGTGGGCGGGAGCATCGAAGACCTCGACAAGAAAGGCCTCGATCCTCGCCATGTCGGGCTCACGTACGGCTACCTCGAGACGGAGATCGGGATCGTCCGCGCCTTCTCGTTGCTCGCCCGCGGCTCGGTGGGCCTCATCGACAGCGGCGTCTCCGGCGGCGGTCAAGCGGGCCTGCGCATCGGCAGCGATCTCAAGACGAACCTCGTCCTCGGGGCCGAGATCCTCGGCGGCGTGGGCGCGCGCGGCTACGCCCAGCTCGAGCTCGCCACCTTCGATCGCGTCCCGATGCTCCTGCGCACGGAGGTGACCAACCAACCCGCCGGCGTGACGCCGAGCGCGGGAGACGCGAATACCTCGGGCGGCGCCGGCCAAATCGGCGGGCGGGGCATCGTTCAGGTGGGCTTCAAAATCCTCCCGGAGCTCGTGGTGAGCGTCCGTGGATCGTTCCAGGGCCGCACCATCCAGCACGCGGGTCCGGGCTTCGGAGGGGCGGTGAGCTTCGTATGGTGATGTCGAGATCGATTCCGATCCTCGCGGCCCTGGCTGCATGGATCACGCTTGCTCCCACCGCCCGCGCCGCCGGCGACGCGCCCGCGAACGACGCGGCAAGCGCGCCCCCGATCGCCGCGATCCGCGTGCACCACGCGCCCCTCGCGTCGGCCAAGGCGCACGAGGATCTCCAGGTCTCGGTGCGCTTCGAGCACATCGAGCTGATGCGCTCCGCGGCGCTCGCCTATCGCCTCGGCGACGGCCCGTTCAAGTCGGTGCCCATCCAGCGCGGACCGGAGGGCTACGTGGGCATCATCCCCGCGGATGACGTCGTCGCGCCGGGCCTCGCGTACGCCATCGAGGTCGAGCACCTCGACGGGACGCGCATCGCCGTCTTCGCCACCCGCGTCGAGCCGCAGCCCATCGCCGTGCTCGAAGATCGCATGGACGCCCGCGAACGCGCCAAGCTGAAGCGCCTCGACGATCGCCGCTCGGTCATCACCGCGACGGCGGAGCTCGTGCGCTTCGGCGTCACCTCGGGCGACAAGGCCATTCCCTGCGCGGCCGGCCAACCGAGCTGCCCGGCGGGCTCGCCGCGCGTACCGTCGGTGTACGATCAATATTGGCGCACCGAGATCGGTTATACGTATCGCCCGCTGCGCACCGTCGCGGAGTTCGGCATTCGCATCGGCGTGGCGCGCGGGACGTCGCTCGTCTCGCTCCCCAAGCTCGATCAGGATCGGTATCGGGTCGGCCTCAACTACGCATCACCGTCGGTGCGTTTCCGCATGCACGACAATTGGCATGCTGATTTCTCGCTGCTCGCCAGCATCACCGAAGTGGGCTTCTCCGTGGGCGGCGGCACGGCGCTCCTCATCGGTGATCCCTATGGCACGCACCTCACGCTCGGCGCCGAGTCGATCGGGTTCCAGAAAGGCACCTACTTCGGGAGCCGCTTTTACGGCCGCTTCGATCTGCTCGTGCGCCACGCGCTCATCATTGCTCCGTCCATCGAGGCCACCGACATGCCGCACGCGGGCGTGTTCGGCATCCGCCTCCTCGCCGATGTCGTGGCCACGCTTCCGCACGGCATCTCGTTCGGGATCCGCGGCGGCTACCAAGCACGCAAGTCCGACTCCGGCGGCGTGACCGTCGGGACCACGCTCGGGGTCGCGTTCTGAATCTGCAACGAATCCGCGTCGAGACGGCTTGGGTCGGCGCGCGTGGCAGCGGCGTGCGCGCGTGCCACAATCGCGGGCGGAGAAGCCGCGTGACAACGAACGTGAGCCTGTTGCTGCTGCGCCTCGCGCAGTGCACCGACGCCGCCGGCGCGCGGCCCGCGCACACGCCGGACGCCGCCGTGCGAGCGCTCCATCCGGCCGCACCGCTGCGCGCCGAGGTCGCGCGGATCGCGCGTGACGGCGGGCTCGGCGCGGTGTTCGCGATCGGCGACGGGCTCGACACGCTGACGTTCTCACCGACCCTGTACCTGCTCGAGAGCTCTGCAGAGGTGGCGCTGCTTGCGCGCCGCTGGTGCCGGCTGGAGCGCGCATGGGGCATCCAACACCTGACGAGGTTCGAGCTCGAGGGCACACGCGCGCTGCGGCTCGACGCCTCGCCCTACCGCGGCGCGCTCGCGCCGCTCAGCCAGAACGTGATGATCTGCGGTGTCGTCGCCGCGCTGCTGCGCCGCCTCGGTCGCGACCAGCTCGTCGCATCGGCGCGCGACGAGCGCGGCCGCTGGATCGATCTGGTCGCCGACACACGATGGGTCGGACAGCCCGCGTTCACGACCGGCTCGCACGCGAGCTTTCGTCTCGCGTGGTCGCGCGAAGCGCCGCCGCAGCCTGCCCGCCTGGCGCTGCATCGTGCTGTCGCGAGCGCCGACGACGATCCGATCGCCGCCGTGCTCGCGGCGATCGAGCGCGACGCTCAGACGCGGTGGACCCCAGCCCGCTTGGCCCACGCAACACGGCAGTCGGTCCGCACGCTCCATCGTCGGCTCGCGACGCACGGGACGAGCCCCGGCGCGCTCGTTCGGCGCGTGCGCATGCGCGCGGCGTGCATCGCCATCGCCACGTCGTCGCGACCGCTGACGGACATCGCGCACGAGCACGGCTTCAGCGACGCGGCCCACCTGACGCGCGAGATCCGCGCCGCGGCGGGCATGGTGCCGAGCCACTACCGCGCGGCGGCGCGCGACGAGTAGCGCCCGCGCGTCGATTGGCACGGAGATTCAAGCTCACTGCCAGGCCCGGTGACATCGTCGCGCCTCGGCGAGCCGCTCCCTCGTGGGCTCGCTCGGAAAGGAACGACGCATGAGCCCCGAACGAAACAAGCAGATGCTCCTCGATCTGTACCGCGCCGTCGTCGACGCGCGCTGGGATACGGTGCGCGAGCTGTTGAGCGAAGACTTCGTCGACCACAACCCCGGCATGCGCGCCGAGCCCGGCATGAATGGCTGCGAGGCCTTCATCGCGTACTTCCGCGACGGCGAGACTCCGCTGCACGGCGCCCAAGTCGAGATTCAACGCATGATCGCCGACGCGGAATACGCCGTCGTACACTACAAGCTCGTGAACGCGCGCCGACCGGGCGGCGTCGCCGTCGTCGACGTCTTCCGTGTCATCGACGGGCGCTTCTGCGAGCACTGGGACGTGCTGCAGGACGTGCCCACCAGCGCGGCCAACCCTCGAGCGATGTTCTGAGGGACCGTCCGCGGCGCTCGAACGACATCGCGCGGCGTGCTGAATGGTGAGCGGCGGGCTTCGCGCGGTATGCTGAGCGCATGGAAGAGCGCACGGACGTGCTCGTGATCGGCGCGGGGCCGACCGGGCTGACCCTCGGGCTCGAGCTTCTCGCGCGTGGGGTCGCCTGTCGGGTGATCGACAAAGCGCCGGTCGCCTCGGACAAGTCGCGTGCGCTCGCCGTGCAGGCGCGGACGCTCGAGCACCTCGCCAAGCGGGGCGCCGCCCGCGAGCTCGTCGCGCGAGGGCGCGAGGGGATGCACGTCGAGCTCTTCGTGCGCCGCCGCAAGGCATTCGAGGCGGAGCTCGGTGACATCGGCGCCGACGACACGCAGTATCCTTTCCTCCTCTTCATCTCACAGGCCGAGACGGAGGACGTGCTCCGGCAGCACCTCGAGCGCGAGGGCGGCCGCGTCGAGCGCGGCGTCGAGGCGACGGCCCTTCGCGTCGACGAAGACGGGGTCGTCGTCGAGCTGCGGCGCAACGACTCCATCGAAAAGGTGCGGGCACGCTACGTGGTCGGCTGCGACGGCGCGCACAGCATGGTGCGCAAGAGCGCGGGGCTCCGGTTCGAGGGCGGGGCCTATGAACAAGACTTCGTGCTCGCCGACGTCGCAATCGATTGGGACATGCCCGAAGGCCACCTCGCCTTCTTCCTCGGAGACGAAGGGCTCCTCGTGGCTTTCCCCTTCCGCGAGCCGGGATTTCATCGGCTCATCGCCACGCGCACCTCGGGAAAGGCCACCGACGCGGAGCCGACGCTCCCCGAGCTCCAAACGCTCCTCGATCGGATGTCGCCGGTCGCTGCGCGCCTCCGCGATCCGCGCTGGATCGCGCGTTTTCGGCTGCACCATCGCGGGGTGGATCGCTATCGCGAAGGGAGGCTCTTCGTCGCGGGCGACGCGGCGCACATCCACAGCCCCGCGGGCGGCCAGGGAATGAACACGGGAATCCAAGATGCGGTGAACCTCGGTTGGAAGCTCGCGCTGGTCGTCGCCGGCCGCGCCCCCGAAGCGCTCCTCGACAGCTATCACGCGGAGCGCCATCCGGTCGGGCAAAGGCTCCTTTCGTTCACCGATCGTCTCTTCACCTTCGCCAGCTCGCGGAGCCGCCTGCTCGTGGCGCTGCGCAATGCGCTCGCGCCGGTGGTCATCCCTCAGGTGCTCGGCCGGGACGCGCTGCGCCGGCGAGCCTTCCGCTTCGTCTCGCAGCTCGCCATCAAATACCCGCAGAGCCCCATCGTGGCCGAACGCATCGAGGGTGCGAACGCCACGTTCCGCGAAGGACCGCGGGCCGGCGCACGCGCGCCCGATGGGCCGGTGGCCGGTGGAGGGATGTTGCTCGATCGGCTCGGCGGAACATCCCATCATCTCCTCGTCTTCGGTGGGCCCAAAGCAGGGGCCGTGACGGCTCCGGAAACGATGTTGGCCGCGCTCACCGCCCGCGGCGCCGAGTTCGCCGCCGTTCATCGCATCATCGGCCACGCGCCGCCGAACGGTAACCAAGGCGCGCTCGTGGACGAGAGCGGCGTGCTCCACCGGCGCTATGGCCTCGAAGGCCCGGGGCATTACTTGGTTCGACCGGACGGCTACATCGCCTTTCGGGCGCCGGGCCTCGAGCCGGGCGCGCTGGCCGACTATCTCAATCGCATGTATCCGCGCTGAGATACGATATCTGCGAATCGCGCCGAATGGGCGTGGGGCTCCACGGGCCTGGCCGGCGCCGGGAGAAGAGCAACGCTCCTCTCCCGGCACCGAGGCTCAATGGCTGCCAGAGGTCGACGAGGCCGATGGAGGATACGCAAACGCCGGGTCGGTCGTGCACGCATCGAGGTTGGGTCCGCACTCCGCATCCGAGGCGCAACCGCATCTCCCAGATTGGCAATGACGTTGGGCCGGGCAGTCGGCGTCGGTCGCGCAACCGCAGATGCCGTCGACGCAACGGTTGTTGCCGAGGCAATCGGCGTCCGAGGTGCAGGGCGGGAGCTCCGCTTTGCAGATCTTCGCCCCGTCGTCGGAGGTGCCGATGCACGTCCCCAGGGAGCCGAGGACGGAGGGGGAAGAGGACGAGCAATCAGCGTCCTTCTCGCAGAGCACGACACAGCCGACCTTCCCATCCACGGCGCGGCAGCCGAGCTTCAGGCCGGTGATCTCGCAGTCGCTGTCCTGCTCGCAGACCGGCGCCCGGCAGAGCCCCTTTTCACAGGCGAAGTTTTGCGGATAGGCGCCCGGGCAGCCCTCGGCGCCGGGAGAGCAGCAGTCCGCGGCGGTGGCGCACGTCTTGGCGCAGAGACCTTGGCTCACGACGACGTCGCCGCATCGTGGTGTGGCAAAGAGCAAACCGAGCAGCATCGCAGACGCGGCGAGGTGCCGACAAGAGAGGTCATGGATCATGGACGCGTTTTACCTTGGGATGGGGCCGTGACCTGGAGCGACGGGCGCTGTCGCGCTCCCCCGAGACGGGCGGCGCGACCGTTCGATCTGGCCTGATTCATCGATCTCGCCCCGCATGGGGGCGATGCGTTTGCCACGAGCGGGAGGCGACGTCGACACGGGTGTCGCAATTCGCCACTCCCGTCGGCGGCGGAGCGCGCTTATCCTGCTCGGCATGCCAGGCTCAAGTCCTCATGCCCGCCTGCGCGTGAAGCTCGGGGAAGCCATCCGTGACCTCGTGCTGCGCGACGAGCCCGAGAACACCGCGATGGCCGTCGCTGCCTTCCTGGAGCCGCTCCGCTCGGCCACCCCCTTCTCCTCCACGGATGCGAACCGCTGGCGGATGAACATCCTCACGCTCGTCGATCCCACGGATGTCGAGCGCGCCATCTCTCACCCCAAAGGGCCGCTGCACCTCCGCGTGCTGCGCCTCACCCGCGCCGACAAGCAGGCGCTGCGCATCGCGCTCTGGGAGCTCTATTCGCATCTGACGCGCGACGAAGATCGCTGACCGTCGCCGGCGCGACGACCAGCCATGGCCGGCCGATCCCGCGCGCGGCGTGATCGGCGTCGCTCCTCCGCACATCGCGAGATTTCGGGTGAAGCGCGCCCTCGAGATGCGCGCCGAGCGCGCTCGTCCCGCGCCGTTCGGTGCGCCCGCGATGCCGTGCGCGCCCGTTCCCTTGCAATTCGTCGCGGCAACGGGCAGCGTGCGCGCCCTCCGCCATGCTCGCTCGTCCTGTCGTTCCCGCGTTGATCGTTCTTGCCGTCGCCGCCTGCTCCGCCCAGCCCGCGACCAGCCCCGAAGGCGGCGCCGCCACGAGCACCGCGACCGCGGTCTCCGCTGCGCCGGCGCCGTCCGCCGCGCCCGCGCCCACCGCGTCGGCCGCGCCCACCACCGTCGCATCCGCGGAGCCCACGGCCGCGCCGTCCGCGGAGCCTGCGCCTTCGGCGAGCGCCGCCGCGAGCGCGCCGCTCCCGGCCGTGAAGGTGGCCAACATCGGCATGCACATCGGCGGCGGGCCCAACGACGATGTCACGAAGGAGCCCATCCGGCGCTCGGTGCAACCGCACTTCGACGAGTTCCGCCGCTGCTTCGCCTCCGTCGAAGACCCCAAGAAAACGGGCGATTTCGGCGTCGATCTGCGCATCGACAAAGCCGGAGGCAAGGCGCAGGTGACCCACCCGCGCACGGCGCTCAAGGGCAAAGACTTCAAAGAGTGCGTGGTCAAGGTGTTCGAAGGTATCGACTTCCTGAAGCCCAAAGGCGGGACCACCACGGTCAGCTATTCGCTGCGCTTCACGCCCGCGAAGGACGGTCACGGAGGCTGACAGCCCCTCTCGCTCGGCCTCGCTTCGACGCCGGGCCCCCACGCGAATCGCCGCGTGAAAGTGACGCGCGCCACGTAGGCGACGCGACGCGACGCGACCACACGATCTCCGCCGGGCCGCGCGGAAAGGCTTGATGCGCCCCTCGTTCCGGCTCAGAAAGGCCGCGGAGAGGGAGCCATGAGCGACAAGAACTGGGGGACGACCGTGCTCGTCGGCGACGTGGGCGGCACGCGCACGCGGCTCGCGCTGTATGCGCGCGACGCGGAGGCGCCGCTCGCGGAGACCATCGTCCCGAGCGGGGATCACGAGGGGCTCGAGCCGATCGTCCAATCCTTCCTCGCGGAGCAGGGCGGTGCGGCGCCGTACGCTGCGGTCTTCGGCGTGGCGGGCCCCGTGCGCAACGGCACGGCCAGCATCACCAACCTGCCGTGGAAGCTCGACGAGCGCGCGCTCGAACGTCGCATCGGCATCCCGCGCGTCGCCCTCGCCAACGATCTCGTGGTCGGCGCGCGCGGTTGCCTCGAGGTCGGCCCGGCGGACATCGAGCTCCTCACCGGCTCCGCGCCCGCGCGAAAGGGCGAGCACATCGGCGTCATCGCCGCGGGCACCGGCCTCGGCGAAGCGCGTTTGGTGTGGGCCTCGGGCCGTTATCACGCCTTGCCCACCGAAGGTGGTCACACCGACTTCGCGCCGCGATCACCGCTCGAGGTCGAGCTCTGGCAATTCCTCGCGGCGCGCCACCCCGATCACGTGAGCTACGAGCGCGTCGTCTCCGGCGCCGGGCTCGGCGCCATCCACGATTTCTTCAGCGCGCGCGAAGACGAAGCGCCCAATGCCCACATCGCCGCGCGGCTCGCCCAAGGCGATCGGAACGCCGTCATCGCCGAGCTCGGCCTCGCGCGCGCGCACCGGCCGGCCGCCCTCGCGGTCGATCTCTTCGCCCGCATCTACGGCGCCGAGGCTGGCAACATCGCGCTCCGCGAGCTCGCCCTGGGCGGCATCTACGTCATCGGCAACATCGGCAACATCATCATCCCGGCGCGCCGCGAGATCTTCCTCGAAGGCTTCCTCGACAAGGGGCGCTTCCGCGATCTGCTCGCCACCATCCCCATCGCCGTCGTCCGCGATCCGCTCGTCGGCGTCCGCGGCGCCCGCGCCCTCGCCGAAGAGCTCGCCCAGGTCTGAAAGCATCTCCTGCACACGGGCGACGGCGGTCGCCCTCCGGCTGCCACGTCCCCAAGGCCCGAACCGGCGAGGCGTGCCCGCTCGCGGCATCCGCCCTCGTGCGAAGATTTCATCAAGGGTATCGACACTCCCTGTGCATTTGATTATAGGTCCGCGCGCGAATGGAACTCGACGCGGACTGTTTGCACGAAGCCAGGGTCGAAAATCTCGAGCGCCTCGCGCTCGCGCTGGGCGTCCGCCTCCCGCCCCGTCAGGGGCGTGATCGGAACTATGCCCGCAAGTTGGTCCGCGCCGTCCTGCGCGGGCTGGAAGAAGACCGGCGCAAGAACCGGACGGCGCGCCCCATGTTCTCGCGCGCGAACTGACGCCCGCCGTCGCCCCGAGCGACGGCGCGTCCATAGGGGGAAGGCCGCACTCCGCGGCTGAAAGGCGTGCTCCGGCGCGCCGCACGTCATTGGGGCGCACGTCATGCGTCCGGACGGTGGACACGTCGTTTCCGACGTGACGTGATGGCCGCTCCTTCGCGCAGCGCGCGAGGTCGAGCGGCCTTTTGCATTTGGGGCGCGACGCCGAGCCGAGAGCGCCGCCTTCCGCGGGCATGCGATCGCGCCGTGGGCGGGAAATGAAGCTCGATCCGTTCGTCGTGATCGGACCTTTCGGCCGACGGAATCCATATCTCCCATGGACGCGGCGCAGCAGGCGTATCGCGCGGTGGAGATGCGGAATCGCCTCAATCCCTCTCCGGCAGGGACGCAGACACTGAATCACCCCATGGCAATCCACGTGCGGTGACTTGCGAGCCTGCACACCTCATGATACTTCGCCCGAGCGTGACTCACGCCGTCTGCTGCGCGCCCTCTCGCGCGCAGCGAGGCGAGGAGAGCGCCTTGGGCACGCCGGTGGGGATCCGCCCGCGCCGCAGGCAAACGAGGGGGTATCTTGTCCGAGCACGTCTTGATCGCGGGTGGCAACGGCCTCATCGGCCGAGGCTCCGCCGACGAGCCGTTGCGCCGCGGACACTGGATCGGAGATCCGAAGAGCCCCACGCCCTCCGCCCCGCGCCGCCCTGATTCCCAATCTCCAGACGGCGAATCCATCGGTGTCCGGCGGAGGGTGGGTATCGACGCGCCGGTCCGTCGCGAGACGACCGTCGAGGCCTCGACGGGGAGACATCGAATCTGCAAAGCCATGTCGGGGCGCAGAGCAGACTTCGACGTTCACCGCCGTCATGCCCATTCTCCGCCCTCGGACACCGAGGGCGCCTCGATGGAAGGGTGAATCATGGGCGATCGGCGCACCGTGCTCCTGTCGGCGGACGCCTCCGGCGGCATCTTTTCCCATGCGCTCGCGCTGTCCCGCGCGCTCGTGAGCCGCGGGGCGCGCGTGGTGCTCGCCATCATGGGAGGGCCCTTGTCGGTGGCCCAACGCAGCGCGCTGGGGCAGCTCCCCGATCTGGCGTTGCACGAGAGCAGTTATCGCCTCGAGTGGATGGATGATCCTTGGGAGGACGTGGCCCGCGCCGGCGCGTGGCTCCTCGAAATCGAGGACCGCACCCGCCCCGACGTGGTTCACCTCAATGGTTATGCGCACGGCGCCCTCCCCTTCCGCGCGCCCAAGATCGTCGCCGCGCACACCTCCGTGCTCTCGTGGTTCGAGGCCGTGGAGGGCCGCCCCGCGCCGCCGCGCTTCGATCGGTATCGCCGCGAGGTCGCAGCCGGGATGGCGGCGGCCACCGCGCTCTGCGCGCCCACGCGGGCGATGCTCGACACCATCGTTCGGCATCATGGCCCGCACCCGCGCGCGCGGGTGATCGCGAATGGCTGCGAGCCCGATCGCTTTCGGCCCGCGGCCGTGAAAGAGGAGACGATCCTCAGCATCGGTCGCGTCTGGGATCAGGCCGAGAACATCGCCGCGCTCTCTGCGGTGGCCCGCGCGCTGCCTTGGCCGGTGCGCGTCGCCGGCCACGAGATCGCGGGGAGCAGCGCGCGCCGTCCGCTGCCCGATCTCGACGACCTCGGCGCGCTCGGCGAGAACGCGCTCGCCGACACGCTCGCCCGCGCTGCAGTCTACGCGGCGCCGGCGCGGCACGAGCCCTTCGGTCTCTCGATCCTCGAGGCCGCATGCTCGGGATGTGCGCTCGTGCTCGGCGACATCCCCAGCCTGCGCGAGCTCTGGGGCGGCGCCGCGCTCTTCGTCGATCCGGGGGATCCGCTCGATCTGCAGCGCGCGCTCGCCGGCCTCGCCGGCAACCCGGGCGTGCGCGCGGCGCTCGGCGATCGCGCGCGGCTCCGCGCCCGCGAATACTCGTCCGATCGCATGGGGCTCGCGTACCTCGCGCTCTACGAAGAGGTCCTCGCGCGTCCAACGCTCCGCACACCGACGCAGCGCCCACCGGCCCTCGCGCCGCCGCGAAGCCTCACGCCGGGGGAGCGACCGGCCTCCAGCGCGCCGCCGGCATCGCGCGCGCGGCTCTCACCGTCGGAGAGACCACCGTCGCTCGCCGTCCCGCTGCGGCTCCCCCGCCCCCATCGCTCACGATGGCTCCGCCGATGCCCGTCGCGTCACCGGCGCCCGAGACCACCACGGCGCCGCGACCTCCGGCATCGATTACGCAGGTGCGACGGTTGGAAGTCGGCACGACGCCGCCCGCCGCGCATCCGCGCGAGGGCTCGCGCACGTGAGGACCGCATGCGCGTCGTCATCTTCTGTCACTCGATCATCTCCGACTGGAACCACGGCAACGCTCACTTTCTCCGCGGCGTCGTCACCGAGCTCGACGCCCGCGGCCACGAGGTCCGCGTCTTCGAGCCCGAGGACGCGTGGAGCCTCAAGAACCTCGTCTCCGATCATGGCGCCGGCCTCCTCGAGGAGCTCCACGCGGCCTTCCCGGCGATCGAGCCCGAACGCTACCGGCCCGGCGCCCTCGATCTGGAGGCCGCGCTCTCCGGCGCCGACCTCGTCCTCGTCCACGAATGGAACGATCCGGACCTGATTCGCCGCATCGGCGAGCACCGGGCCCGCGCGGGCTCCTATCGGCTCTTCTTCCACGACACGTACCATCGATCGGCCACGGATCCGGACTCCATCGCGAGCCTCGATCTTTCGGCGTACGACGGCGTGCTCGCCTTTGGTCGATCGGTAGCCGAGCGCTATCTCGCGAACGGTTGGACGCGGCGCGCCTTCGTCTGGCACCAAGCTGCGGACACCAGCACGTTCTATCCGCACGAGGTCCCGAAGGATCTCGATCTCGTCTGGATCGGCAACTACGGCGAGGGCGCGCGCACGGCCGAGCTCGACGAGCTGCTCTTGGGGCCGGTGCGAGATCTCGGGCTGCGCGCCGTGTTCTATGGAGTTCGTTATCCGGAAAGCGCGCTCGCTGCCCTTTCGCGCGCCGGCGTCGCGTACGGTGGATATCTCCCCAACCATCGTGTGCCGCGCATGCTCGCGCGTGCGCGATTGACCATCCACGTGCCGCGCCGGCCGTACGTCGACGCGCTCCCCGGCATCCCCACCGTGCGCCCGTTCGAAGCGCTCGCCTGCGGCGTCCCGCTCGTCTGCGGCCCGTGGCACGACACCGAGAGCGTCTTCGAGGTGGGCCGCGATTACCTCGTCGCGCGCGATGGAGCGGAGATGCGCCGGCACTTGTCGGACCTGCTCGACGCGCCCAGCGCAGCCGCCGCGATGGCCGAGCATGGCCGCTGGACGCTGCTCGGACGACACACCTGCATGCATCGCGTCGACGAGCTGCTCGCCATCGTCGAGAGGGTGAGCCGCTGAGCGGGATGGGGGCCACATGACCGCATATCGATACGTCTTCCTCGGATTGCCAATCTCGGGACCTTGGATTCACGGCTACGCGACCGCGTGCCGCGCGCTGCTCGCGGAGCTCTCGCGCCGCGGGCACGACGTGCTCTTCCTGGAGCGCGATCTCCCCTTCAGCGCCGAGCCTCACGATGCAGTGGCGCCGTCCGCGCCACGCGTGGATCGCTACGGCGACGCCGGTGATCTGCGGCGGCGTTTCCAGCGCGCGGTGCGCGAAGCGGATCTCGTGGTCGTCGGATCGTACTTACCCGACGGCGTCGAGATCGGTGCCTGGGTCACCGAGATCGCGCCGGGAAGAGCGGCGTTCTACGACATCGACACGCCCGTGACGCTCGCGCGTTTGGAGCGCGGCGAAGAGGATCACATCGCGCCCGCGCTGATCCATCGTTACGATCTTTATCTCTCGTTCACCGGCGGCCCCACGCTCGATCTGTTGGCCCGTCGCTTCGGCGCTCGATGCGCGAGGCCCTTGTATGGCTCGGTCGATCCGACGACGTTCTTCCCCGAGCCGGTCGAGCCGCGCTGGGATCTCGGTTACCTCGGTGATCACAGCCCCGATGCCCGCCCCGCGCTCGAGCGTTTGTTGCTCGACCCGGCGCGTCGATCGCCCCAAAGCCGCTTCTTGATCGCGGGGGCGCGCTACCCAGCGCAGATGGCTTGGCCCGCGAACGTCGATCATCGCGCGCTCGAGAGCCCCGCCGATCGGCGTGCTCTTCTCTCCGCGCAGCGCTTCACGCTCGATCTCGCGCGCCGCGATTTGGCGCTCGCCGGCTGCTCGCCGAGCATGCGCCTCTTCGAGGCCGCGGCCACGGGCGTGCCCGTGATCAGCGATGCCTGGCCCGGCCTCGACGCGTTCTTCACGCCCGGCCACGAGATCCTGGTGGCGCGCACGCCCGAGGACACGCTCGGGTTGCTGCGCGAGCTGTCCGAGCAGGATCGATTCGCCATCGGCCGCCGCGCCCGCGCGCGCGTGCTCGCCGCCCACACGCCTGCGCATCGCGCCGACGCGCTCGTGGCCTACACCACCGAGCTCATCGAGAAGAAGCGCGCCCGCGCTCCTGCGCCCGCGCCGTCCACCCGCGCCTGCGAGCACTTCCATCGGTGAGAATCGATGAGCCGGGTTCGAGCGGTCACGCCGATCGGCTCGCCATGGACGGAGGCGGAGACCGGCGGTAGCCTCGTCTCGTGATTGCCGGGGAATCCCGCTCCATATCGCTCGTCATCGGGTTCCTCGCCCTCGCGCCCCTCGCCTGTCGCGACGCTGCGCCCAGCCACGGCGGCCCCAACGCGAGCGCCACCGCCGCGAGCAGCGCGCCCGTCGTGCCGCCGCCGCCGCCCTCCGCGGAGGAGCTCGCAATCCTCTCGCCCATCGCCAAAGGCAGCGCCATCGACGGCTTCACCGTGCGCGAGATCCATGGCGTGCACGACGGCGTGCTGCGCGTCGTCTGCACCAAAGATCACGCCACGGTGCGCCTCGACGTCGTGCTCGCCGACGACGAAGGCCCGATGCCCCGGCGACGGCCGGGAAATACGCAGTCTTCTACACGGCCCGCAACGCGTTGCCCGAAGACGCGGCCCAGCTGGCCACGAAGCTCGCCAAGGTGCTCGAAGCGCACCAAGGTCTGCCCACACCGCGCGGCATGACGAAGTTCATCGAGAAGCAGCGCCCCGGCACCGCACTTTAGCCCGCGCGAACCAAGCGTCATGCCGCTTGGTGCCGGCGTCGTGAAGGATGTGTCGTGGGTTCAGAAGAGACTGCGGCCCGGTGGACGCTCCCACCGGACCGCGCCCTCGTTCGTCAGGCCGCGCGCCGCATGCTGCGACTGCGCCGCCGCGAGACCCCCGCCATGAGCATCAGCCCGACCACGAGGCCCATCGGCCCCCGCTCGGCGCTCTCATCGGCCCCGGCCGCCCGACAACTGCAGCTCCCCTCCTGACCGGGCATGTTCCCGCTCGACGTCGCGCTCGAGCCACCGTCGCCGCCGCTGCCGCCGGAGCCGCCCATTCCACCGTCCGTTGCCTCCTTGCACACGCCACTCTGGCAGGTGCCCATCGAGCACGCCTCACCATCGGCCTTGGCAGGCGCTGAGCAATCGCCCGTTCCCTTGTCGCACGTGCCCTCCACGTGACACTCGTCGGTCGGTTTGCAGGTCTTCACATTGCCACCGACGCAAACGCCGCCCATGCACGAGTCGGTTTGGCTGCAGGCGTCGCCGTCATCGCAGCTCACGCCATCGGTCTTGGCAGGGTTGGAGCACTGTCCCGTGGCCGAATCGCAGCTCCCCACGTCGTGGCATTGATCCGAAGCCGTGCAGCTCACCGGATTGCCACCCATGCACACGCCGGTCTGACAGACATCCGTCTGCGTACATGCGTTGCCATCGTCGCATGCGGCACCATCGGCCTTGTTGCTCCAGCTCGTCGTCGAGGTTGCCGGCGCGCACACCTCGCACGCATTCGCCGGGTTCACGGCACCTGCGGCCACGAGCGCGCCGCCGATGAAGCAGTCCGCCGCGCACGCGCCACCGCTGCAGACCTGACCGGCAGCGCAGGTCGTGCCATCGGCCAACGTCGGATGCGCGCAGGCCCCCGCGCCATTGCAGGCGTCAGCCGTGCACGGGTTTCCGTCGTCGGGGCACGCCACGCCGCTGCCCTTGGGCGTCACCGTGCAACCACCGTTGCCATTGCAGATCGAGGTCGCGTCACAGATGCCCGGCGAGCAGGTGTACGCCGCGCCGCCGCAGACGCCGGCCGTGCAAACATCGCTCTTCGTGCACGCATTGCCATCGTCGCAGCTCGTCCCATCGGCCCGGGCGGACCACGTCGACGTCGAGGTCGCCGGCGCGCAACGCTCGCACGCGTTCGCCGGGTTGATCGTTCCGGCGGCGTAGAGCTGGCCACCGATCTGGCACTTCATGCCGCACGAGCCGCCTTCGCAGAGCTGCCCAGCGCCGCAGCTCGTGCCATCGGCCAACATTGAATGTGTGCACGTCCCCGCGCCGTTGCACGTGTCGGTCGAGCACGCGTTGCCATCATCGGGACACGCGGTGCCGCTCGGCTTGTTCACGATGGTACAACCACCGTTGCCATCGCACGCCGAGCTCTGCTGGCAGCTCGTCGCCGTGCACGTGTAGGCCGTGCCGCCGCAGGTTCCTGCGGTGCAAACATCGCTCTTCGTGCACGCGTTGCCGTCGTTGCACGCCGTACCATCGACTCGATTGGACCACGCGGTGGTGGAGCTTTGCGGCGAGCACCAAAGACACGCGTTCGCCGGGTTGACCGTGCCAGCCGTGTAGAGCGTGCCACCGATGAAACAGTTGCCCGCGCAGCTCCCGCCGACGCACACGAGGCCCGCGCCACAGCTCGTACCATCGGCCTTGTTCCCGTGTTGGCACGCGCCCGCGCCGTCGCACGCGTCGTCCGTGCACGCATTGCCGTCATCCGGACACGCCGCGCCTGCGCCCTTGTTCACGATGGTGCAACCGCCGTTGCCATCGCACGTCGAGCTCGCCTGGCAGCTCGTCGGCGTGCAGACATACGCCGTCCCGCCACAAGCACCGTTGGTGCAAACATCGTTCTTCGAGCACGCATTGCCGTCGTTGCACGAGGTGCCATTGGCCGCATTGGGATTCGAGCACAGGCCCGTCTCCGGGTTGCAGGTGCCGGCCACATGGCACGCGTCGCTCGCCGTGCACGTCACCGGATTGCCGCCCGTGCACACACCGGCTTGGCACGTGTCGGTCTGGGTGCACGCGTCACCGTCGTTGCACGAAGTGCCATTGGCGGCGATCGGGTTCGAGCACGCGCCCGTCGCCGGATCGCACGTACCGGCCACATGGCACGGGCCGCTCGCGGCGCACGTGATTGGAGTGCCACCCGTGCACACGCCGGATTGGCACGTATCCGATTGCGTGCATGCATTGCCGTCGTTGCACGAGGTGCCATTGGCCGCATTGGGATTCGAGCACGCGCCCGTCGCCGGGTCGCACGTGCCCGCGACATGGCACGCGTCGCTCGCCGTGCACGTCACTGGACTGCCGCCCGTGCACACGCCGGCCTGGCAGGTGTCGTTTTGGGTGCAGGCGTTGCCGTCGTTGCAGGCCGTGCCGGTGAGCAGCGCGCAGGTGCCGTTGGAAGGCGCGCCGGCCGCGGTCGAGCACGCGTCACACGCGCCGCCGTTGCACGCGGTGTCGCAACAGACTCCATCGACGCAGAACCCACTCGCGCACGCGGACGCGCTGGTGCAGGTCGTTCCATTGCCCGCTTTCGCCGCGAACACGTAGGCCGCGCCTTGGGTGTTGTCTTGATCCGCCCCGATCATCGCGGTGTCGCTCGAGACCGCGACCGAAATGCCGAAGGACTCGTTCGCTGCGGGATCGGAGGCGATGAGCTTCTGCTGCTGGGACCAGACGCTGCCGCTCCGCGCGAACACGTAGGCCGAGCCGGAGTTGGTCCCATTGTCGCCGTCCTGGTACGCACCGACGACCGCCGCGTCGCCCGAGACCGCGACCGAGAAGCCGAAGCTGTCGTTCGGCGCGCCGTCGGATGCGGTGAGCTTCTGCTGCTGAGCCCACACGCTGCCGCTGCGTACGAACACGTAGGCAGCGCCGGTGAGGCTCGCTTTCCCGTACGCGCCGACGAGCGCGGTGTCGCCCGAGACCGCGACCGAGCAGCCGAAGTTGTCGATCAGCGCGCCGTCGGAAGCGGTGAGCTTCTGCTGCTGCGTCCAGGTGCCACCGCTGCGCACGAAGACGCGGGCGCTTCCCATGCTGTCGTCCCCGTGCGCGCCGATGAGCGCGGTGTCGCCGGAGAGGGCGACCGAAATGCCGAAGTCGTCGTCCGCCGTGCCATCGGGAGCCAACAGCTTCTGCTGCTGGATCCAGACGTTGCCGCTCCGAACGAAGGCGTAGGCCGCGCCCTTGAAGCTCGCTTTCGCCCACGCGCCGATGAGCGCCGTGTCGCCCGAGACCGCGACCGAAACACCGAAGACGTCGCTCGCCGTGCCATCGGAAGCGGTGAGCTTCTGCTGCTGGGTCCAGACGCTGCCGCTGCGCACGAACACGTAGGCTGCGCCGGCGTGGCTTCCCTTGGTGTTGTCGAGCCGCGCGCCGATGACCGCCGTGTCGCCCGAGATCGCGACCGCCTGGCCGAACTCGTCGTCCACCTGGCCGTTGGCCGCCATGAGCTTCCCTTGCTGGATCCAGGTGCCGCCGCTCCGCACGAAGGCGTACGCCGAGCCTTTGCTGTTGTCCGCGTACGCTCCGATGATCGCGGTGTCGCCCGAGATCGCGACCGAGGCGCCGAAGCGGTCGCCGAACGCGCCATCCGAGGCGGTGAGCTTCTGCTGCTGAAGCCACACGAGAGGATCCACCCGCAGCGGGTAGATCGCCGCCGCATCGTCGATCACCAGCGCGACGCGCGGCCCGCGCACCTCCATGTGCGCCGCGATCTCACGCCCTTCGGCGTCGGCGACCACGAGGTCACGATAGCCGCCGCGCGCTCGCCCCTCGGCGTCGACGAGCAGCACCCGATCCATCGCGCCGTCCGCCATCTTCGGAACGAGCCCTGCGAACGCGACCGCGATCACGAGCGGTCCGCCGCCCGCCTGCTTCTCGCGCACCAGGTAGCTCTGCTCGACGCCGAGCGGCCCGGCGAGGTAGCGCTCCTCGACACCGTCCTCACGATCGAGCACCAGCTCCTGCCCTTCGGCACGCTGCTGGAGGACGCCGCGAGACGTAGGCACAGCCTCGCGTCCTACGCTGGTCGTCTCGATGCCGAGCTCGAAGCTGCCGTGGTCCGCGCCCGACAGATGGACACCGCGCGCCGTGACCGCGACCTCCGCCGTGGCTTCGTGAGCACCGGCCTTGCTGCGGATCGTGCCGCCGGCGTCGCGCGCGAAGTCGTAGCCGACGGCCTTCTGTCGAGCCCGCATGAGGGCCATCCGCAGCGATGCTGGAATGGCTGCTTGGCCCTCGGGCTCCTCGCCGATCGGAGGAGCAACGCGGCCGGCTCCTCCCATTCCTTCGGGCGCCTGGCTGTCGGCCGAGCACGCGCCCGAAGCCATCAACAGCAATACCCACAGCAATACGAGACGAAGAGGCGGTCTGAGCACGAATCTGTCCCTTTCTCGGCGGGAGAGCTCGGCCTCACCACCGTCATGCGGTGTCCCCGCGGGAGGCCTCGCCGAAGCTCTCGAGGCGCGCCGTCGCGAGATCACCGATGCCGGCGAGGGCGCGCGTCGTCGCGCGCGACCTCGTCGATCCGCTCGGTGTCATCCGAGCGGCGGACGGTCGCCGCGACCGTGCACAGATAAGAACGGGCGTCGATTCTTACGAGAGCCGCGCGCGCCAATGATCAGATCAGGACGCGCCAGGGCGCGGCGCGCGCATCCGGCTCGCGGCGACGCCGTACCAGCGCTTGAACGCGCGCAGGAAAGCGCCGGTCTCGCGGTAGCCGAGGCTCCGCGCGATTTCGGCGAGCGGCGTGGCGCTGTCGCGAACGTAGGCGCCGGCGAGCTCGCGGCGCAGGCCGTCGACGAGCTCTTGGAAGGAGGTGCCGTCCTCGCTCAGGCGCCGCTGGAGCGTGCGCGGGCTCATGGAGAGCTCGCGTGCGACGACCTCGACCTCGGGCGCGCCGTCGCGCAGCTTCGCGAAGACGCGCTGGCGCACCTGACCGACGAAATCCTGCGCCGCCTCGCGCGTGGAGAGCGAGCGCTCGGCGTGGCGATCCAAGACCGAAAGGAGGCGCGGATCCGAAGTCTTGAGCGCGAGATCGAGGGCCGCCGCCGGGAGCGCGAGGCCGGTCGCGCCCGCGTCGAACTCGAGGCGATGGGTGCCGAGCGCTTCGGCGAGCGCGGAGGTGTCGCGCGGCGCGGGGTGAGCGAACCACGCGCGCGCGGGCACGACGGAGACGCCCGAGAGCGCGCGCGTGCGGAGCAGGACGAGGACCACGAAGCATTCGTTGGCGTGGCGGCCCAAGCACAGCGGCGCGCCGGGGATCCGCTGCTGGAGGAGGCCCGCGCCGTCCCGCTCTTCGAAGGTCGCGACGACGCGATCGTTGAGGAGCGCGGTGTAGCGCGCGATCCGCACCATGGCTTCGCGCACCGTGGGCGCGCTGAGACAGCTGAACTCCACGAGATCGTACGTGCCGCGCTGGAGCTGAGCGGCGACGTGCACACCGAGGAACGGATCGTTCGAGGCTCGCTCCGCCTCCTCGAAGAGCGCGTGGAGCTTGGCGAGAGGGAGCACAATCTCGGGATCGGTCTCGGCGCCGGGCGGGAGCCCGAGCTTGTCGACGAGCACCGACGGGTCGAGCCCGAGGCTGCGAAGGTGCGAGAGGACGGGGCCGACGATCTGAGATTTCATCGGCTGGACGAGGGAGCGCATCAGGCGGCGGAGTATCTCGGCCGGCTCCGTCGATGAGCAAGACGTGGGCACGGCTTCGACGCCACCTCACGAGACACGCCTGGTCGACGCTCGGCTGACACGCTCGCGCGGCGTCGGGGTCGCGACGGCGCCGCCCGCGGATCGGCGCCGGCATGTCGAGACGAGCGCTCACACGTCGCGCCGCTGCCGGTGACGTGAGCCCTCTCGCCTTCGTCCCGACGACCGTGTCTTGCTCCTCCCGGACGACGCCCCTACCGCACGGCGCGCTTCACCGGCCCATTTCGTGATGCAAAGACGTTCTCTTCCTTTCCATTGACACCGGCATCGGAGCGCGCCCGACGGCAGGCTCATGGAGCCCCCGATGAAGCGGTTTTCCAAACCACGTTTCTCCACGTTCGAAGCAGTCTGACAAGACACGATGTTGGTACCCAATCCAACATCGACACCGTGCTCTCGCGCACCAACGCGACTCGACATCTCGCCAGATTGCCAATGACGGTGAGGGGGCCGACTTAAGCTTTCGAAAGCGCGCAACATGTGCACACACACGCGCGCACCAAACTCACCAACGTTCCAAATATCCATTGTGGTCCGAGGGCGTCTGCGAATAAGAGCCGTGTTGTCGACGCAGCCGGATGGCCGGCGGCTCGTCGGTGCGGGTGGGGCCATTCTCACAGCAGTCATATCCGCAATCCACCGGCCACCGTGGAGAAGAACACATGAACACGAGAGGATCTTCCCTCGTCGGCCTCATCGCGCTCGTCGCGGCCCTCGGCGCCTGCAACAACCCCAAGGCCGACGCTCGGCTCACCGGCTCCGAAGCGGTGGAGAGCACCGCCCAGGAGATCATCAACGGTACGCCGGCCAGCGCCTATCCCGAGGCGGTGACCATCGACATCCAGCAAGGTGGTCAAACGGTGATGGGCTGCTCCGGCTCCGTCATCGCGCCCAAGGTCGTGCTCACCGCCGCGCACTGCGTGGCCGACGGCGACGGCTGGAACATCAAGGCACCTTACGCCAACGGTCAGACGGCGCACGGGTCGAGCTCGGCCACCTTCGATTGGACCCAGACCAACGACCAGGTCTCGCCCGACGAGAACGACATCGGCCTCGTGTTCCTCGACTCGCCGATCACGCTGACCACGTATCCGACCATCTCTTCGGCCAAGCTCCCCGATCAGTCGGACGCGGTCACGGTGGGCCGGGTCAAGAATGGCCAGCTCTCGAAGACGGCGCTCTACGTGAGCCCGACGTTCAAGGTGAAGGACGCCTCGAACTTCTACAACTTCAAGAACGACTATCAAGCGCCGATGAGCATCGAGCACGGCGACTCGGGTGGTCCGACGTACAGCGGCAGCTCGCACACCATCATCGCGGTCAACTCGTCTGGTGACGACACCACGATGCTGCTCGCGCGCGTCGACACCGTCGCCAAGTGGATCGCCGACAACATCGCGGCGCACGGCGGCGGCGGCAGCACCGATCCGGGCCAGGGCGGCAGCGACCCGGGCCAGGGCGGCAGCGACCCGGGCCAGGGCGGCAGCGACCCGGGCCAGGGTGGCAGCGATCCCGGCCAGGGCGGCAGCGATCCCGGCCAGGGCGGCAGCGACCCCGGTCAGGGCGGCAGCGATCCCGGTGAGGGCGGCAGCGATCCCGGCGGGTGCCCGGGTGGCCAGTGGCCGCACGGCCCCGGCTGCGGTCCCAATGGCCCTGGCGGCGGCCCCGGCGGTCCGGGCAACGGTCCCGGCGGTCCCGGCGGCCCCGGCCAGCACTGCGTGTTCATCCCCTGGATGTGGTCTTGGTACTGCTGGTGATTGGCAATCTCGCGCCCATCCGCGCGTGATTCCCAATCATGGTCTGGGCGCCTCCCCGGCGCCCGGAGCACTGCACCCCTTCACACGGCGGGTCGATGACGGCCCGCCGTGAAGGGGAGTCTCCAAACCCACTTCGATACCAAACCCTTCTTCTCGTATTCGGGCCCATCATCGTTGCTCGCCGGCGCGCGGCGATCAAACGTCCGCCGGCCGCCCGCGAGAATCGATGTCCCGCGCGATCTGCGAGGCGCAGCGCGAAGCGCCGACGATCCCCGCATAGGCATCGAAGAAGGCGTGCGTCATCCGCTCCGCCGAGAAGCGCTCTTCGGCGGCGCGACGGCAGGCGAGCGGATCGAGCGTCTCCGCGGCGAGGATGGCGTCCGCCATCTCTTCCACGTCGTCGACCAAGAACCCCGTCACGCCGTGCTCGACGATGTCCGGCAGCGCGCCGCGCCGGAAGGCCACCACCGGCGTACCGGACGCGAGGGCTTCCATGGCGACCAGCGAGCGTGTCTCCGGCATCGCGCTGGGCACGATCACGCAGCGAGCGCCCGCGAGCAGACGGCGTTTGCGAACGCCGGCGATCGGGCCGAGGAAGCGACGATCACGATCGAGGCGCGGCGCGATGGCTTCGCGAAAGTAACGCTCGTGCACCGCAAAGGGCGAGACGCGCCCCGCGATCAAGAGCGGCACGCCCGCACGCGCGGCGGCGGAGAGCGCGAGATGGTGCCCTTTCTCCGGACAAACGCGGCCGATCGACAGCGCGAAGCGATGCTTGCGCGCGCCGAAACGGAAGCGATCCAGCGCGATCCCCGCCGGGATCGCCGGAAGCAGGGACGCATCGTCGGGGAAGAGCGACGCCTCTCCCACGGAGAGGCCATGAAGGAACGTGGCGGGCCGATCCACCCGCAACACGGAGGAGCCGTAGAGCACCGGCGGGAGGTGCAACGTGACGAGCACCGGCGGCCCGGGATCGGGGAGATACCCGTCGAAATCGAGGCCCAAGAGGTGCACGAGATCGATCGCGTGATCGCGGATCGCGCGCGCGATCGCGGCGCGATGCCAGCGCTCGACGCGACGGCGGGCGGACGCATCGAAGCGGCCGCGCGGCAGCGGTGTCGCGAGGAGGCGTCCGCGGCAGACCGATCCTTCGGGCGCGATCACGAGTGATCGATGGCCGGCGTCGACGAGGCGATCGTCGAGGAACGAGAGGATTTGCGCGGTGCCGGAGGTGGCCTCGGGACCGATCGGCGCGAGCGGCTCGGCGACGAGGAGCACGGTGAGGCGCGCCGCGGGATCGCGCGCTTCCGGTCCCTCGCTCGCGCCGCGATCAGCGTGCATGAGGTGATGCGATCCCGAGCGAGCGAACGAGCGTTGCGGCTCTCGTGAGGGCCGAGCGGACCGATGGCATCGCTACCTCCCTCCCCCTCGAGGGCGGCGCAGAGCTCGCGGGCCCGGCGATCGGAGGTGTGCTCTGCGAGGACGCGCTCGCGCGCCGCGTGCCCGATGCGCGCGAGCTCATCGTCGCTGCGATCGAGCGCGGCGAGCACGTCCGCGGTGCTCCGCGCCACGATGAGCTCCCGACCGGGCGCGAAGAAGCGATCGAGCCCCTCGAACGAATCGCTCACGACGGCCGCGCCGCACGCCGCCGCTTCGAAGAGCCGGCCCGACGGGCAGTAGCCGAGGCTCGCCATGACGGCGCGCGTGAGGCTCAGCGAAATGCGCGACGACGCGAAGAACGCCGGATGATCCGGCGGCGCGACATGCTCGATGCGAGCCACGTTCGGCGGCCACGGATACGAGGCCGGATAGAGCGCGCCGCCCACGAGGAAGCGCCGCTCGGGCCGGAGGCGCGCCACGTCGACGAGGAGCGCCGCCATGGGCTGCACGCGATCGGCGGCCCACGGACCGAGGTACGAGAGATCGGCGCGGAACGCTTCGTTCGGCGCCGCGGGACGATACACGTCGGGATCGACGCTGCCGTAGAGCGGCGCGACGCGGCGCGCACCGAGCAGTGATCGCAGCTCGTCGAGCGCGGCGCCGCCGGTGAAGCTGAGCACGAGATCGAAGCGCCCGAGCCCGTTCGGGCCGAGGTACGCGGGCCGCTGGCCGGCGCGCGCGAGCGAGAGCGTCACCGGCGTATCGAGATCGTAGAAGACCTTGCAGCGCGCGCGCGAGTCGAGGACGAGCTCGGCCGCGGCCACGCCGTCTGGACAATACGAGGTGACGATCGCCACGTCGGCGTTGGCGAGGACGGCGCGCGCCTCGGGGATCACCGGCTCCCAAGCCTCGTAGAAGCGGAGCTCGCCGTGCTCGAGCCGATCGAGATCACGGTGTTTCGCGTAGTGCGGCACGTCGCGCTCGAAGAACGTCACGCTGTGACCGAGCCGCCCGAGCGCGCGTATGAGCGCGCGCCACAAGGTCGCGTGTCCATTGCCCCACGAGGAGCTGACCGTCAGGCCGAAGACGACGAAGCGCATGATGGCCTCATAAAGCAGGCTGCGAAGCCGCGGCGCCGAGCGCGAGCAGGACGAGCGCGCGGACGTCGGGGCGGTAACGAATGCCGAGCACCCGGCCCTTCGCGGCCGGGCCGAGCCTTCCCAACACGCGCGCGATGCGAGCGCGCGTGCGATCGGGGCCGTGACGATCGATGAAGCCGGGGCTCGCGAGCGACAGGAACGAGAGCGCGTCCGCTTCATCGAGGCGCGCGCGCTCGAGATCGTCGCTGGGCTCGTCACGCCGCTCGACGAGGTCCGCGACGCGCTCGATCACCGCGGCGTCGACGCCCGCACCGGCCAAGATCGCGCGGGCCATGGCGGCGCCGCAACGCGGGCCCACCATCACCTCACCGCGGCGACGAGAATCGGGGCGCGTGGAAACGTCCGGCGCGATCCGCTCGTCCTCGCGAAACAGCGCGGCCACTTGCAATGCGAGGCTCGCCTCCGGATCGAGGCGCAGCACCCATTGCCAAGCGTCGAGGGCGCGCGCGTGATCGGCGCATCCGAGCGGCGTGGCCAAGTCGTGCAGCGCCTTGTGGCGCGCGGCCACGCGATCCCAGAGCGCCGTCGCCGACTCCGCGTTGCGGCGCCGGAGGTGACGTTGGTAGCGAGTGAGGATCTCGAGACACGCCCGCTCCGCGCGCGCCGGCGCGCCGACGACACGCACCCCGAACGGTCCTTGCGCCGCGGTGTGCTCCACGACCGCATCGAGCGCGCTCGGCTTGGTGAACGGCGCCATCCAATGCGCCAGATCGATGGCGACGAGGCGGCCCGCCGAGACGGGCGCGTCCTGCTCCTCGACGACGACCTCGACGGAGGGAAACTCGGCCGCGACGTCGGGAACGACTCTGCTCGCAGGCAGCCCGCCGGCAGCGATGACCAGGCGCTCGAGCACGGATCGGTCCTTTCGCGTCGTCGACCAAGTCGACGCGCTCGGAGCCTAGGATCCTGGAGCGAGGCTGAGCCATCGTGTCGATCCCGCAAAGCACCTCACGGCCGCCCCGGCGAACACAGGCGCCCCCGGACGCGCACGCAATGCCATGCTCTCTCGCCGCTTTGCTCAGGCGTCCACCTCGGCCGGAGCACGGAAAGCCACGAAGGGCAGAAAGAGCGCGTAGTACATGGCATTGGGCACGAGCCGAAGCGCGAAGCCCGCGTCGGCGCCGCCGAGGATGAGCACGTCCGCGCTCGCCCAAAGGGCGTACTGGACGATCTGAAATGTGGTGACACCGAGCAGCCAGCGCCGCACCGCGGCGGGCGCGGCAGCGAGGCGCCGCGGGAGCACGACGGCACGAAGCGCCACCGCGAGCGCGACGAACATCACCTCGTACGCGAGATAGGTCCAGCGCACGTCGGCGCACCGCGGCGGAAGCAGCTTGATCACCGGGACGGACGCCACGGGCACGATCAACGCGAGCACCGTCGCCACCGCCCAAGCCGATGGCGCCGTCGCATCTCCAGGGCGCGCCGCCGACCTTTGCGCGAAGCGCTCGACGAGGAGGAAGTAACGAAAATCCCCGAGCACCACGAACGCGATGCCGACGGCCCCCGCCCACGCCGGATGAATCGGCGGCGCCCAGCTCCCCGACCGCAGCGCATCCGCCAAGATCTCCACCGTGAAGAGCACGAAGTACGCGACCAGGAACGACTTGCGCCGAATCCACAGCGCCAGCGCAGCAAAGCTCGCCGCCCCGACGAACGCGGTGGCAGCCCAGGGGCTATCGTAGATGGCTTGAAACATGCGGTTCCGACTCTCCGGCGGATGATCCGCGAAGACGAGGCCCCGCTGTCAATAACATTTGTGGTCCGGTTTTCGTCACGCTCGGCGCCCCCGCCGCAAACGCTTCTCCCGCGGGAGCATCGATATCCCTCGAAGACAATCGACATCGCGCGCAGCTCGCAGACGTGGCCAAGCGTATCTCCCGGATGGGCGCCCTCGCGGGTGGTCCCCTTCCCGCTCGTCATCACGACATCGGGCAGGGGCAATCCAGCCCATCCACACAATGGGCCAAGCGCTCCTCCGAATCCGATGATTCCGATGGTCGAGACCCGATATCCAAACACGACCTCAAACAACCATGGTCGATTTCTCGTCTCGATCCCCGCGTCTCGAACAGAATCGCTTGGACAAACAAATCATCGCAGCTTAGTTACGACTCGTGGCCCCCGAGATCCTTCAAGCGCTCCTTTGGCTGGTGCGAGCGGGTGTGGGTTGTGGCCGTCGTCCGGTGAGCGCCGGGCACGGCTATGCGGACCCTGCATACCGGCCTCCGCGCACGCCCTATGCGTCGATAACGGGGCCTTTGGCCGTAGAAATAGAGCCTGTTCGCGACGCTCGGATCACGCCGAGAGCGCTTGTGCAATACCCAGGGTATCTTCTTGGTGGACAGCTCGACCCTTTCCCAGCCACCATCGATGATGGCCCGCTGGCTTTGCGTTTCGACGGTGCCACGACCCTCGGCCTGACCCTCACCGGCCTCGTCGGGACGCCGGAGGTGATCGCGGGCAAGATCCACGACGCCATCCAGGAGGCGATCGACGATCTCGTTTCGAGCGAGATTCCGCGCCGGATCGACGAGCTCAGGCAGATCGCGTGTCGCTGGGATGCGGCGCAGAAGCGCTTCGTCATCACCTCTGGGCGCCGGGGCCTGGTGCAGGCGGCCGAGCGATCGAGCGTCGAGGTCTTGTCGTCGGCCGACAGCATCGCCGACATCCTCGAGCTCCGCGACGCGCAGGCGGTGGACGGGCGCCTTCATTATCACGAGCTGCCGGTCCCCCGCGCGATGCTCGTCGACGTCCGCGCCGACTTCTGGGCGGACAGCCAGGCTCACATCGCGTCGCTCGCCGACAGCGCTCATCGGCTGTATCCGGGGCGAGGAAGCCTCGTGACCCAACCGGCGCTGCTCGCGCGCGATCTCGTCGATGGCACGTCCGAGATTCGCCTTCTCCCCGAGGGAGAGCCGGTCAAGCGCAGCTCGATGGCGCTCCTCGATGCCAACGATTCGCCGGATCCCTGGGCGCCGAGGGACCGAGTCACCAATCGCCCCTTCACCATCGAGGGATCGACGACGCCTACCCCCGGCCGAATCGATCTCGCGGCCGAGGCGACATTGGCGCTCGCGATCAGCCCGACTCCGCCGATTCCGAGCCCCTTCGACGCGCCGCAGCCCGCGCCGCGCGGGATGGCCGTGTCGATCGGTGTGTCGTTCGATGCCGATGACTTTACCGCTGCTTCCTTGACGCTGCCGCAGACACTGCACCTGCTCTCGCTCGATCTCGGCAGCAAAACGGTGCTCGGCCTCGATGCCGAGGTGAAGGTGATCGAGATCCCAGGCCCGGACGCTACCCTGGTGGAGGTCGTCGCTGTCGACATCGTCGGGACTTCCACGTTCACCGGGCCGGCCGACATCACGTCACCCGCCGAGACACGATGTCGGGTCTTCGCGGATCGGTTCGAGAACGGCGCGGTCGTTCATGCCTCCGTCGACGCCTCCACGGGCGCGATCGAGCTGTATGTCGACGGTGTCCTCGTGCCGCCGTTGCCGCTGCCGTACCCTCAGCCCATCCGCGCGACAGGCACGTTCGCCGCAGGATACGACATGACGCTCACCGTGGGTCATGCCGGCAATCCCATCACGATGGGGGTTCACCACGCCCACCTGTTCTCCGAGCCGCTCGGAGCGTTCGATCCGCGGCTGCGCACCACGCTCACGCCGGCCGGCCGGTTCGCGCCGGGCATGCGCGTCCGCGTCGCCGAGACCGAGGACGGCGTGCGCCCCGGGACGCGGCGGATGGAGACGACGATCGTCGCCGTGGACGCGGGGAACGGGCGGCTGACGGTCTCTCCGGCGATCGTCGGCAGTTGGCCGCGCGCGCGGACACTGCTCTTCGGAGAAGAGTATTTCGTCCAGCAAGCGTCGGTGCGACGCCGGGACGATCTCCTCAACAACTTGTATCGATTCACTGTGGATTATCGCGTCTCCGCGCTGTTGGACGACCAGACGACCCTCGCGCCGCAGCCCGCGGTGGAGACGGCGGAGATCGAGGTCGACGCCATCGGCACGAACATGCCTTTGGCTCGAGCCCCGGGCGTCAGCGCCGACATCGCCTGAGTCGGTGGAGTCGTGGCGGGCGCCACCGGCACGAACGTGCCTTTGGCGCGAGCCTGGGCGCCGACGCTGACGTCGAGTAAATTTTGATCGGCGCCATCGGCACGAACGTGCCTTTGGCGTGTCCCGGGCGTCAATCCTGACGTCAGGAGAGTTGTTTCAATACCGGTCCGACACGAGGAGGAGCGATGGCTGAGCGCCTTCATCCTGGAGTTTACGTCGAAGAAGTGAGCAGTGGTGTACGGCCGATCGAGGGGGTGAGCACCTCGACGGCAGCGTTCATCGGCGAGACTGCGCGGGGCATCCCAGACATGCCCCATTACTTGACCTCGTTTGACGAGTTCACCCGCCTGCTCGGCGGCTATGCAGAGGGCGACAAGGGCCTCATGGCTCACGCCGTCGAGTCGTTCTTCGCCAACGGCGGACAGCGTGCCTATGCCGTGCGTGTGCTGCCGAGCAACGCCCAAACGGGCACTTCACCCCTGGTGAAGACCCGAAAGAAGGCCGCTGGGAGCGCGGGCAACCTGTTCCCGTCCGCCCTGTCGTTCGTGGCCAACGGCCATGGTGCCTGGGCGGATGCGCTCGGCGTCGAGATCGCCGATTCGACCCATTTCCCGGGCGAAGCATTCCAACTCAAGGTGACCTGGACCGAGGCCGGCGCCACCAAGGTCCTCGAGACGTTCGACGACGTTCGCATGGATTCGAGCCGCGAGGACTACGTCGCGACCATCGTCAACGCGGGATCCCGCTACATCACGGTCACGGACGAATTCAAGAAGGCGACGGCGCCGACCGCGCCGGCCTTGCCGACCGCGTGGCCCATCCCGGAAGAAGCGCCGATGATCGCCACACGCGATCTCGCCAACAGCGACAAGTACGATGTGTACGAGGGCACCGTCCTCCAGGTCCAGTGGTGGAACGGCGATGCCCCGAGCGGCGCGCCCATCGCGGTGACCATCAATTCGGCGGCCATCGGCGGGAGCTTCGACGCGCAAGGGAAGGCGCAGCTCGACGCCGACGGTCTCCGATCGCTCCTCTCCACCGCGCTGGGGAGCACGTTCGTCGTCACCGCGACGAGCTCGCACGTCGAGATCCGGGCCAAGGTCGAGGTGCAAAGCTATCTCATCGTCGCCGAAGCATCATCCATCTTGAGCAAGACACTGACTCTCACGTGGAATGACGGGACTGCTCACGACATCCCCGTCAGCACCGGCACCGACGTCAGCCTCATGGCGGGTGTGTTCAACACGGCCATCGGCAGCGCCCCGCTCACCGCCTGGCTGGCAGGTAATTCCATCGTGATCCGCAGCAAGGCGGCTGCAACCCACGTGGCTACGATCACGCTCAAGGAGTCTTCCACCACCTTTGGCACCTTCTTCGCGGGAAGCGCGGGTGCGGCCCTGCCGGCGCTGACCACGCTCGACAACGTTCATCTCTCCATCAACGAGGTCCGCGCCCCCGGCATGCCCTCGACGCTCCGTAGCCTCGGCCTGGGCGGCGGCGCCCTTGCCCGTGGCTATAGCGAGAGCTCCCCGGCGAACCCCGCCGCACGGCCTGCACCGACGGCGGCCAACGCGCCAATCCTCTTCGCGGGTGGCTCGGATGGAACCGGCACCACGGGGATCGCCGACTTCACGGGCAACAAGGCCGCTCGGACGGGGATCTACGCGTTCGATCCGGTGGACATCAATCTCCTCGCCATTCCGGGCAGGACTGCGACTGCATATCTCACGCTCGGCACGACGTATTGCGATGGGCGCGGGAACGCCTTCTTCCTGGCGGACGGTCCGGGCACCGCACACGGCGAGCTCGACATCACGCTCGAAGAGGCGAAGAACACGGCCGCCAACCTGCCGCAGCGCTCCAAGAATGCGGCCATGTACTATCCATGGGTCCGCATCACCGATCCGCTCGGGGTCGGCGCGAGCCCCACGCGCTACGCACCTCCCTCGGGGTTCATGGCCGGCATCTACGCGCGCACGGACAACAACCGTGGTGTGTGGAAGGCGCCGGCGGGGATCGAGACCACGGTGTCCGGCGCGCTCGGGCTCCAGGTGGCTTTGGTCGACGCCGATCAGGATCAGCTCAATCCGGTGAGCCTCAATTGCGTGCGGCAATTCCCCTCCACGGGTGTGGTGGTCTGGGGCGCGCGCACGCTCTCGAACGATGCGGAGTGGCGTTACGTGTCGGTCCGGCGCATGGCGTTGTTCCTCAAGGAGTCGCTGCGCCGCGGGATGCAATGGGCGGTGTTCGAGCCCAACGACGAGCAGCTCTGGGATCAGATCCGGTCGAACATCAAATCGTTCATGCTGGGGCTCTTCCGGCAGGGCGCGTTCCAGGGATCGACGCCCGACGAGGCCTTCCGGGTCAAATGCGATCGCAGCACCAACCCGCAGGAGAACGTGGACGCGGGCATCGTGACTGCGCAGGTCGCCTTCGCGCCGCTCAAGCCGGCTGAGTTCGTGGTCATCGAGATCAGCCAGAAGAGCCTGGTGAGCTGATGGCCTCCGTGGACGTCAGGGTTCGTGATCCGCTGCGGAGCTACCAGTTCACGGTGTTCGTCGCCGGGACGGGCGTGGATCCGCGGCAGGGCCAGCTCATCGCCGGAGTCCAGCGGGTCTCGGGCCTTGCGTGCACGGTCACCGCGTCCGAGGTCTGGGAGGGCGGGAACAACCTGCATCGTTACGTGAACCCCGACAAGATCAACTGGGAGCCCGTGACGCTGGAGCAGGGGCTCGCCCTCGACGACAGCCTCGAAGCTTGGGCCGCCGAGGTCCGCAACTTCGTGGCTCGGGGGTCCGGCAACCAGGTGAAACGGAACGTCGACATCGAGCTGCGCGACCCGCTCGCCACCGATCAGTGGATGCGCCGTTATCGCATCAAGAACGCTTGGATCAGCAAGTACAACGCGCTGCCGAAGCTCGATGCGCTGACCTCGGAGGTCGCGTTGCTCTCGGTGGAGCTCCAGCACGAGGGGTGGACGGTCGAGTTCCCGAGCAGCCCGATCTGAGCGCCCCAAAACCATGAACGTGAATCTCTAGTCACCCGGAGTACCCATGCCCCGTTTCAACGATGCCACGAAGCGCGATCCGTATCGCAACTTCAACTTCAAGATCATCATCGACGGCAGCGTCGTCGCCGCGTGCAAGAAGATGTCGAAGCTCGCCGCGGCGGTCGACGTCGTGAAGTTCCGCGCCGGCAGCTCGACGGCCGCCACGACCGAGCTGATGCCCGGCCGGGTCTCGTACGAGCCGGTGACGCTCGAGAACGGGCTCACCAACGACCGCACGTTCGAGACTTGGGCCACCGCGTTGATGCGCAACGAGGCGAGCACCGGCGACCGGAAGGTCGAGCCCAATTACCGCAAGGAGATTGGCATTCACGTCCTCGACATCGACAACAAGACCATCGTCCGCAAGTACCGGCTCATCAACGCTTGGTGCTCGAAGTACACCGCGTTGTCCGATCTGGTCGGCGACGCCAACGAGGTGGTGATCGAGTCGATTCAGATCGAGCACGAGGGCTTCGTGCGCGACGACCTGCCGGTGGCGTGAGCGTCATGAGCGAGGGTGCGATCCGGATGGAGGCGGGGCACGCGACGGCGCTGCCGCACGGGCTCCGCGACGAGGATGGTGTCTGCCATCGCGACGTCGTGCTCCGCCCCCTCACCGGGCGTGAGGAGGCCGCGCTCGGCAGCGGCGCGGGGACCGCGAGCGCGATCCTCGCGGCGTGCGTCGAGCGGATCGGCGGCTACGACGAGATCGATTCGGTGATGACCGCCGCGCTCACCCGCGGCGATCGCGCCCACCTCCTCTTGCACCTCCGCGCGGCCATGTTCGGAGATCGGTTGTCGCTCGTCGTGCCTTGTCCGAGCCCGGCGTGCAGCGCGCTCGCCGACATGGATCTCTCGATTGCCGAGATCGCGCCGGCGCGGCCCGTGCCCGCGCCGGAGCTTCTCGAGGCCGACACGCCGGAAGGGCGCGCGATCCTCCGCGAGCCGACGGGCGCCGACGACGAGATCGTGGCCGCGGCGAGCGGCGATCGCCGGGCGCGATCGACGCTGATGTGGTCACGGCTCGTCGTCGATCTCGGAGGCCGTGGCCCGCTCGCGCCGGAGCAGTGGGAGGCGCTCGCGGCGCCGACGCGGCACGCAATCGCAAAGCGACTCGCCGAGGCCACCAGCGCGCCGGATCTCGTCTTCGTGGCGCGGTGTCCGAGCTGCCCGGCGCTCCTCGAAGTGGAGCTCGATCCGCTCGCGCTCCTCGAACGCGAGCTACGGCTCGGGGTCGATCGCCTGGTCGTGGAGATTCATTGTCTGGCCTTTCACTATCACTGGTCCGAGGCTGAGATTCTGGCCCTGCCGCGGGCGCGGCGCTGGCGGTATCTCGAGCTCGTCCGGCGCCAAATCGAAGGCCGACCCTTGATCGAAGCGTGGAGTTGAGCCGTGCGCGACGCGAAGAAAATAGGGCTCTCCCGGCGTGAGCTGGAGTGGGCCGTACAAGAGATGTTGCGGCAGGCGCCGTCGGATCCGGCGGCGCTCGCCAGGCAGATCGCCGACATGGTGGTGACGCTGATGGAGAGGAACAACGCCGCCATCGCCCGGGCGCTCGGCGCCCGCGACGAGGCTGACGACGATCGGGGTGGGAGGTTCTGATGCCGAGGAATACGACACCCGAGCTCCTCGCCTTCGAAGGCCCTTTGAAGAAGGGGGCCCTCGTGCTCTTGCCCAAAGCGGCCACCGAGCAGCCGGCGGTGCTCACGTTCCAGTACAACCCGGAGAGCATCACCCGCAATCGCACCGGAGAGTGGGCGCCGCGCAAGAACCAGAAGGATCAAAAGATGACGCCCGCCGAGAAGGATCGGCAGGCCAGCCTGCGCGGCGCCGGGCTCTATGCGAAGGCCGAGACGATCGCGATGAAGCTCGTCTTCGACGCGACCGAGCTCTCGCTGCGAGATCCCGTGGAAGGCCCCAGCTATGGTGTCTTGCCCGAGCTCGGGGTGCTCGAGGGGATCGCGCTCGCCGAGGCGCCCAAGGGTGATGCGCCGAAGAAGGACGCCAAGAAGGACGCCCAGCTCACCCCGCTTGCGCCCAAAGAGGTGTTGCTCGTCCTCGGCGCGCGTTGCTTCCCGGTGATCGTCACGTCGATGAACATCGTGGAGAAGCGCTTCAGCCGAGATCTCGTGCCGCTGCGCGCCGAGGTGGATTTGCAGATGCAGATTCTCGAGGCGAGCGACGTGGCGGGCCACAAGGACGTCATCGCGGCCTACGACCGGCTCGTGAAGGCACGCCAAGCGAACGCCGCCCGCGCGACCGCGGACACGAGAGATGCAGAGAACATGATCGCGATGGCGCTCAAGGGGTAATGCGATGAAGGATTTGTCTTCACGATTCGCCGAGGCGCCGACGTACACGATCGGCAAAGCCTCCGGGCAGGTGAAAGAGCTCTATTGCCCGCGCTCTCCGGCCGCGGCGACCGCGGCCCTGACGCATCGGGTGAGCGCGGGAGATCGGCTGGACTTGCTGGCGGCGCGCTATCTTTCCGATCCGGCGCTCTTCTATCGCATCGTCGATGCCAATCCCTCGCTCACCCCCGAGGAGCTGCTCGAGGTGGGTCGGATCATCGTGATTCCGGAGGTGCGCTGATGGCCACGCAAAAGGAGGTCTGGCTGGCCATGTGGATCGATGGCAATCCCTACGAAGATGCGCTGAGCCGGATTCTCTCGCTCGAGATCGACGAGCGGTCCGAGGCGGCCTCTTCGTTCCACCTCTCGCTCGACATGGCGCCCGTCGCGGGCGACTGGGATCTGCTCGCGGACGGGCGCTTCGCGCTCCTGCACAAGGTGGTGTTCGAGCTCGGAATCGGGCCTGTGGGCGCGGCTGCGCCCACATCACGGACGACGTTGTTTCAAGGGTACATCGTCGGTGTGGAGCCGCGCTTCGGGGCGGCTCGCGTGCCGGACTCGTCGCTCGAGCTCTTCGGACTCGACGCATCCTGTCTGATGCACATCGACGAGCGCACCCGGACCTGGTCGGGAATGAGCGACTCGGACATCGTCAAAGCCATTTACGAGAGCTATGGTTTCGCGACCGACGTGACGGCCACGGCGCCGCCGCGATCGCCCGAGCGCGGACCGCTCGTGCAGCGCGGCACCGACGCGGAGCTCGTTCGTTGGTTGGCGCGGCGCAACGGCTTCGAGGCCTACGTGGAGCGCACCGATGCAGAGATCGCGCCCGGCGCTGCGAGCGGCCGCGAGATCGTCGGGCACTTCCATCCACCGCGGGTGGACGAGGCGCCGCAACCGGCGCTTTCGCTCACCCCACGCGAGACGCCGTCGCTCATCGAGATGAACGCTCGGTGGGAGAGCCATCGTCCCACGGCGGTGTTGGGTGCGCACATCGACGAGCGCACGCGGCGGGTCCGGACGACGCGGATCGACGAGCCGCGCTACAAGCGCATGGGCTCGACGTCGCGCGCCGACATCCTGAAGAAGCGCCTCGCCGAGGTGCTCCCGTCGCGACCTGGAGTGGAGGCTATCGGACGGCAGATCGTCGACGTGCCTTATGATCAACGCGAGCTCGAGAACCTCGCGTGGGCCGATTATCGTGATGCGGATTGGCTCGCGACCGCGGGCGGGATCGTCGATGGTTTGCGCTATCCCGCCATCGTGCGCTCGCGACGCCCCGTCGATGTCGCGGGCGCCGGGAAGCTGCTCGACGGCCGGTGGTACGTGCGCGGCGCGCGACACCGATGGATCCGGGACAACGCCACCAAGCGCTACGAGGTCGACGTGGACCTCTGCCGCAATGCGCTGAACGGAGTCGGGTGATGGGACGCGGGCTCAACATGCCTTTCGAAGTGGGCGATCTCGGGGTACCCCGCACTGCGGCGCCGGCGCAGATCCTCCGCCAGCAGCTCGAGCAACTGCTCTTCACCCTCCCGGGTGAGCGCGTGAATCGGCCTGATTTCGGCTGCGGCGTGCAAAGGCTGGTGTTCGGTGGGACAGGGCCGGAGACCGCTGCCGCTGCGGAGTACGCGATTCGCGTGGCCGTGAATCGGCACCTCGGCGATCTGCTGTTGCTCGACGCGGTGCGTGTCACGGCCGAGGACGCCACGCTCGCGATCGACATTCTCTACACCGTCATCGGCACTGGTGAAGAACGCGCCGAGTCGTTCTCCCGGCCGCTCGAGGGGACGCCATGAGTGACATCGTTCCTCGTTATCTCACAGTGCCGCTCGCCGCGAGCCTCGCGGCGGCGCAGGCCGATCTCGCCACCGCCACGGGGCCTGTTCTCTGGGCGTTGCCCGGCGGGACACACACCTTCACGGAGGCGGTCTCGTTGGGGCGCGCCGGGGTCGAGCTCTCGATAGGGGGCATCGAGAATTGCACGCTCGATCTCGGGGCGCCGAGCTGGCGATCACCGGCGCAGGCGCGAAGGTCTCGCTGATCAACTTGAACGTGAAAGGGGTGCTCACCGTCTCGGCAAAGGAGGTTTCGGCCGAGAGCGTGCGTGTCACGGTGGATGAGGGGACCGCGATTGCGCTCTACGGCACGACCGCCGTGCGCGGCTCCGACGTGAGCTCCACGGGTGGAGGTGTCATCGCGCACGCGAGCGATGCGACCGCCGGCGCGGTGACGCTCGCGGGCATCAGGGTGACGCAGGCAAGCGCGCCGATCGGCGTCGACGTGGAGGGTCGATCGATCGAGGTGAGCGGCATCGACGTGGAGTCGATGGCGCCCCAGCCCGCGAGCAGCGTCGTCGGCGTGCTGCTGACGGGCACCGACGTGGCGGCGCGGAACGTGACCGTCCGGGAGATGAGCGGCGCGCGCGCGATCGGGCTCGAGGCCACCGGCGACGTGGTGCGCCTCGCGATGGTGAGCACGAACCTCGTGACGTCGACGAGCAGCGGCGCGGCTCCGGACGGCGCGCAGGCGATCGGCGTGTCCGTGGAGGCCAAGCGGGTCGAGCTCAACAGCGTGCACGCGAACCACATCTCAGGCGCCAACGTGGTGGGCATCCGGGCGCTCTCCGGGACGCTCTCCACGGCGGAGCTGGTCGCGGTCGGCGTGCATGCCGAAGACGTCACGGCGACCACGGAAGCGATCGGGCTGCTGCTCGGGAGCGCTGCGGGGTTCGACATGCGCGGGTTCGTGGTGAACAACGTGCGCGGCGCGCGCGCCGCCGGCGTCTTGCTGGTGAGCGGCCAGGCGCCCGCGGTGAACGTGGGGCGCGTGACGAGGATCGCCGGGTCGTCGGGCGCGAGCGCCGGCGCGCGGGTGCTCGGGCTGCCGTCGAGCACCGACACGCTCGTGCGCGACGTGCGCGTCGAGAGCGTGGGTCTGCGCATCCAGGGTGACTCCGGCAGCGTCGGGTCGACGTTGGCGATGCCGTCCGGTGCGCCGCCCGCGGCGTGGAGCACCTGGGCGCGATCGATGCGAAACAACCTCGCAACCGCGGCGCCGGCCGACGGCGTGCGCTGGCGCGCGGGCGTGCTCTTCGGTCCGGCGCGACCGAGCGACACGGACGTCGCCGGCCTCCATGTCGGCCTCGCGGTGAGTGACATCGATGCGCTCGGCGGATCGGGGCCGCTGAGCATCGAAGGCGCGAGCCTCCGCAGGATCGCCGGCGTCGCGCTCCAAATCGACGGCGGGCTGCGCGTGGCGCGGCTCCGTCGGCTCGACGTGTACTTGGCGCGGCACGCGGGCCTCGTTCAAGCCGAGGCGCTCGTCGCGGCCGAGCTGACCATTCACCTGCTCGGGCGCGGCCTGCGCTTCGGTCCGGGAGAGGTCCGGCTCTACGACGCGATTTTGACCGACATCGGCAGCGATGCGCTGAAGGTCGATGCCGGCGCCGATCTCGCTGCCATCGAGGGCGTGTACACGAACCTGTCCCCGCTCCCCGACGCGCGCGTCACGACGCTCCCGGGATCGGGCTACCCCTACGTCGATCGCGGCGCCACGAGCCTGCCGACGGCGCTCGACAAGGGAGAGGCGCCCACCGGCGACAGCGTCGATCTCCATCTCTTGCCGACGGTGAAGCTCGTATCCGTCGCCATCCCCGGCGACGCGAGTAGACCGTTCGTGGGCGCATACGATCCCGGTCTCGGTGCGCCGATCTGCGATCTGATCGATCCAGAACCGCGCCCGCGCGCGACCGCGTCGGGTCCCACCGCGCCGAGCCCCGCGGTGAGCTACTTGGCGCGCGACGCCGCGGGGCTGCTCGAGGTGATGTTGGGCCGCGCCGACGTGGTCATGCCGTCGTGGACCGAGCGGGGCGCGGCCGATCTCACGACCATGCTCGTCGAGCTGTTGGCGGAGCGGCTCGATCATCTGGCCTACGCGCAGGAGCGCGCCGTCACCGAGGGCTTCCTGCAGGAAGCGACGCTGCGCCGCTCCGTCGCGGATCACGCGCGCGCGCTCGACTGCGAGCCCGATCCCGGGCTCTGCGCGACGGCGATGATCCGCTTCCGCAGCGACGGCGACGAGGCTGTGGAGATCTCGGCGGGAACGCTGATCACGAGCGCGCAGGGTGACGAGGCGGCGGTCATCTTCGCGACGGAGTCGAGCCTCGCGCTCGCGCCGTCGCTCGACATCCTCACGCTCACCGAGGACTGCGAGACCGGAGCCACTTCGGCGCGCGTCGCGCTGGTTGCGGACGAGCAGGATGAAGACGAGATCGCACGAAGCCTCGCGCGCCTCGTGCCGGGACGTTGGCTCGTGCTGTACCAGGGCGCGCACGCTCCCGGTCATGTCGTGCGTGTCACCTCCATCGAGGTGGGGGCCGATACGACGGCGCTGGTGCGCTGGGATCCGCGACGCCCGGCGCCTTCTCGCTTCCCGCGCGGCGCCGAGGTCTACGGCAACGTCGTGCCTGCGCACCACGGGGTGCCGCTCGCGGCGATGGGCGCGGGCGAGGTCGATGCGCTCTTCGGCAAGTATCGCGCAGAGCTCACGATCGACGTCGACGGTGAAGACGGCCCCGAGGTGGAGCTGCCGCTCGGTCCGGTGAGCGTGCAGGCACGCGGCTACCCAGTGCCGGGAGACGAGGCGCGTGCAGGCGTGCCGTCGATTCAGGTCGCGGTCGACGGCGTCGCGTGGACGCGCGTCGAGAGCCTCGCGCAACAAGGGCCGTCCGATGAAGTCTTCGTGCTCCGCGAGGGCGAGGGCGGACGCTCGTGGCTGCGCTTCGGCGACGGTGTGCACGGCTCCGCGCTGCCGGCCCGACAGGTGCGCCTCACGATCGACCTGACCGTGGGCCTCGGCCGCGCCGGCAACGTGGGCGCGTCGCGCTTGACCAGACTGCTGCGAACGCCGCCCGCGCCTGGGATCACCTGCGACAACCCGCTGCCCGCCGTGGGAGGGCGCGATCCCGAGTCGCTCGATCGCCTCCGTTATCGAGTGCCGAAGGTGGCGGCGCAGCCGGAGTCGGCCATCACGCAGGAGGACTACGAAGCGATCCTCGGGCGGATGCCCGCGGTCGCCGCAGCGCGGGCGCACGTCATCGAGGAGGGCGTGCAGCCGCTGGTGCGGATGACGGTGCTCCTGCGCGACGAAGACACGATCGCCGATGCCGAGAGGCTCCGTCGCTGGGCCGAAGTGCGGCGACGCCTCGAGCAGGTGCGGCTGCTCGGGTTCGACGTCGAAGCCGTGCCGCCCGCGTGGGTGCCGCTCGATCTCGACATCGCCGTCGACGCCGATCCGCACGCGCATGCGAGCGATCTGCACGACCTCGTCGTCGAAGCGATCGCTGGCCAGGGCGGCATGCTCGATCCGGATCGCTCCGGGCTCGGCGGCGACGTTCATCTCTCCGCGTTGCACCAGACCGTCCTCGCCGTGCCCGGGGTGCGAGGCCTGCGTGTGAAGCGCTTCCGCCGCATGGAGGCGAGCGCGCGCGAGTGGCTGCCCGAAGGCTTCATCCCCATCGGCCCCGACGAGGTGGCCGTGATTCGAGGACCGCAGCGCGCCGGCAAGGACGGCGTGCTCACCGTCACCGTGTGCGGAGGGTTGCGATGATCCCGGTGCCTGCGCGACAGCGAGCGCTCTCCCACGCCGATCTCGTCGATCGGCTCGGCCTCACGGTCAGCGCCGAGTTCTCGGATCCGGCGCGAGGCACGCGCGGCCTCTGGGATCCGGCGCGCGACGGATCCACGGCGGATCTCGGGCGCGGCCTCATCGACGTGTTCGCGCTCGCGCTGCACGTGCTCTGGGTCTACCAAGAAGCGTGGGCGGCCGAAGGCTTCGTCGCCACGGCGCAGCTCGATGCGTCGGTGGATCGGCTGCTCTACGGGATCGGCTACCAGCCCAGCCCTGGGACGGCAGCTTGGGGCCTGCAACACTTCCGCTGCCGCGCGGGATTGACGGCGACGCTTCCGCTCGGCTTCGCGCTCCGCTCCACCGGACAGGGTGACGAGGGCGACGCCGTCTTCGAGACGCTCGAGGCGATCGACCTGCGACCGGAGCTGAACGAGGTCCAGGTCTATCTCCCGAGCGGCGCCGGCGGACGCACGGGCACGACGGCGACGCGCCCGGCAGCGGGCGCGCTCCCTGGATCTGTGCCGCCCGCGAGCGGTAGCTTTTTCGCATCGGAGAGCCTCGCGCAGAATCTCTTCGGCCAGATCCAGAACCAGCGCCACGGCGACGCGGCCGCGCGCAGAGCGGCGAAGGCGCGCCAGGACGCGCTGCGCTTCTGCGACGTGCTCACCATGACCAAGCAGAGCGGGGGCAAGTGCTGCGAGGACGCAGTGCAATCCATCTGCAAGACGCTCTCCGATGCGCAGGCGGCGATCGCGGCGTCTCCATCGAGGAACGCGCGCCCGCTGTCGCAATCGCAGGAGATCCTGTCGCGTCAGCTCAAGCTCCTGAGCGAGCGCAACGCGAAGGCCGTCGCGCTCCTCGAGACCGCGTTGGCGAGGTGCGAGGACGAAGCGGCCGAAGAGCACGCGGCGCGTCTCGGCGCGATGGCGGGCTTCCTCGACGCGCTCGTCACCGGCATGATCCAGGACGCGCGCGATCAAGTCGTGCTCCTGCGCGGCGGGGACGCGCTCGCGCGGCTCGATCGATCCCTCGGTGCCACGCGCGCGCCGGTGCTCGGCCGATCGCTGCCCGCCTGCGACACGCTCTACCTGCTCGGTCGCGGCACCGGCGCGCCGCCCTCGGTGCGCACCGGCGACTGGTTCGTGCTCGCCGAAGACGTGGAGACGACCGATCTGCTCGGCAACACGAAGCGCGAGCGCTTCTACCGGCAGGCCCTGCGCGTGACGCGCGCGTCGGTGGGCACGCCCGCGGGTCGCTCGGCACCGGCCACGCAGATCACCTTCGAGCCTGCGCTCGACAGAGGCTACGAGCTCGATCGCGTCGTCCTCATCGGCAACATCGCGCCCGTCAGCGCGGGCCAGACCGTCGAGGAGACGCTCGTGCCGGAGCTCGACGGCACGCTGCCGCTCTCGCGCGGACCGCTCACGTGGCTGCGCGATCCGCACGCGCCCCAAGGGAGGCGCCCGGAGATCGCGGTGATGGTAGGCGCGCGGCGCTGGGAGCGCGTGGACTCGCTGCTCGACGCCGCGTCCACGGATCACGTGTTCGTCGTGGAGCCGCGCGCGGGCGGTGGCTCATCGATCCGCGTGGGCGATGGCAAGAGCGGCGCCGCATTGCCCGTGGGCCTACCGGTGCGCGTCCGCTATCGGATCGGCGGCGGCGCGACCGGCAACCGTGGCTCGCGCCGGATCGATGCGCCCAGCTCGTCGCATCCTGCCGTCGAGGAGACGTGGAACCCGCTCGCGGCCTCGGGTGGAACCGAGCCGGAGCCGCGCGCCCTCGCCCGCGTCCGAGGCCCGGCGATCACCGGCGTCGGCGATCGCGCGATCGCGATCGACGACGTACGCATCCTCGCGCTCGCCTTCGACGGCGTGACGCGCGCACGCGTGCTCGCGCACGGGACGATGCGGCACCGGCGGCTCACGGTGATCGTCGCCGGGGAAGGCGGCGCCGCGCTCCCCGACGAGGATCTGCGCGAGCTCCAGCTCCACCTCGCCGCGCGCGTTCCACCGCGCGTCGCCGTCGCGGTCGAGAACCGCGTGCTCGTCCCGGTGTGGGCGCGGATCACCCTGCGCGTGCAGCGCTACGCGGATCCGCTCACCGTCATTCGCGCAGCGCGCGTGCGACTCGGCCTCGATCGCGCCCTCGGCGAGCCGCTCGGTCTTCTCGATCCGGACAGCGTGGATCTCGACGACGACCTCGACTTGTCCCGCATCTACGGTGCGCTCGAGGGCGTCGACGGGCTCGCATCGCTGGTGGTGACCGCGCTTCACCGAACGGGCGGCGCGGGGCTCACGGATCGCATCTCGACGACCGCGCGCGAGCTGCTCACTTGGGCACGTCCCGATGATGGCGCCGAGGGCGTCGTGCTCTCCCACGAAGAGGTCAAGCGATGATGAACCGGCCCTCCAAGAGGCTCCCCGAGCTCGTCCCGGCGCTCTACCGCGCGAAGGACGCGAACCTGCCCGGAAAGCCGCTCGCGGCGCTCCTGCGCGCGCTCGGCACCGAGCTCGATGCCCTCGACGACGTGATCCATGCCTTGCTCGACGATCACTTCGTCGAACGCGCTTCCGAAGAGGCTCTGCGCCGCTTGGCCGAGCTCGTCGGCGCGCGCCTCTTCGGCAGCGACCCTCGCGTCACCCGCGCAGTCGTGGCGCGCAGCGTGGCGTGGCGGCGCCGCAAGGGAACGGCCACGACGCTCGAGGACATCATCACGACGACCACCGGTTGGGGCGTCGACGTCGACGAAGGCTTCCGCTCTCTCGCCATCACCCAGGATCTCCGGCACCCACTCGCGACGCGCGGGCGCACGGCAGACCTGCGTGATCCGATTGTTCTCGCCGATCCGCTCTCGGAGAGCGCGCGCACCGATGTCGCCGAGGCCCTCGCGCTGCGCGACGGCGAGGGTGTCGACGACGCGCTCCGCCGCATCGGGCGCGCCGATGCCGGCCGCCACGCGGCCTCTCCACGCACGGTGGACCTCCGCGGGTGGGCGCGCCCGGATGCGGTAGCGGTGCGCACGACGCGCCTCGTCGCCGTGCCGCACGAGGGTGTCTCCCCTGGCCCGCTCGCATTGCCGCTGACCGAGACGCCGAGCTGGATCTTCTCGCTCGACCCGCTCGGACGCGCGACACCGCTGCTCTGGGACGCGCCGCTCGAAGGCCCGGAGCGCATCGGCACGCTCACCGCGGCGCACGAGCCGGACCTCGCGCCGCCTGCGCCGCCCCGCACCGCTACCACGCTGCTCACGCCGACCGCGCTCGCCGCCGCGCCGGAGGCGGTGCTCGCGAGCAACGCGCTGGGCATCTCCGTCGACGGCATCCCGCTGCTCGGCCCCGATCCCGTGCCCGAGCCCGCCGTGCCGATCCACGTGACCGCGATCTGGCCCGCGCCACTGCTGCGCTTCGTCGACGCGACGCGGCCTGCGCCGGGCGACACGTGGCAGTTGAATCTCGTCGCGCGACCCGATGACCCGAATGACGACGACCTCGTTCTCGTGTCCTCGGACGGCGACAACATCACGCACGTCACGCCGCTGCCCGTGCCGCCTTCATCGTCGCTCGTCCTCGCGGTGAAGCGCCTCACGAGCACCGCGCGCTGCCGCACCACGACCGGCTGGATCGCCGTGAACGCCACCGACCTGCTTCACGCCGGCCCCGCGATGGCCATCACGGTGGGCGGGACGCCGTACGCCGTGCGGCTCGGGATCGCGACCGAGCCGGGTCCGCTGGTCCTCCAGCTCATCAACCTGACGACGCGGTTGGAAGTGGGCCGCTTCGAGATCGACTCCGTCGCCCTCACGGACCCGACGCAGCTCCACAGCGCGGCCAAGGGCAACACGATCGTGATCCTCCGCCCGAGCCCTGGTGGCTCGATCGCGCTCCGGAAGGTCGTGATCACGATGAGCGGCGGCACGCCCACGCTGGCCGTCAGCGACATCGCGACGCTGCCGTACGCATCGTCGCTCTCCCCTTCGTGGCGCATGTGGCCGGCGGCGCTCCTCCTCGACGACGCGATCGCGTTCTACGGAGGATTGAGCACGAGCGCGAACAGCAACGCCGTGCTCGACGACGTGTGGACGGTGTCGATCGACGGCGGCGCCTGGACACGCTTCAACTGGCGCAACCCGCAGCCTCGCTTCGGCGCGCAGATCCTCGAGTGGAAGGACGGCGGCGTGCTCATCGGCGGGCACTCTTCGCCGCCGAGCGAAAGCGCGAGCGGCACGCGGCGCGTCGGCCCGCTCGACCCCACCGTCTGGTTCATCGTCGGCGACGCCCCGCGGCCCACGTGGCGGCAGCTCCCGTCGCTTCCGATCGAGCCCGGCCGTCCAGGCCAGGTCATCGCGCGCGTCACCACCGCCGATGAGATCGAAGCGCTCGTGTGGGCCGACCGCACGCGCCCGATGCTCTTCACGCTCGACGCGGACGGCCGCGCGTGGTCGCCGCGCGACATCGACGACGCTGCCCTCGAGGATGGCGCGCCCAATCCGCCCGCGGACGGCGCCGGTGCCTTCATCGGCGACGAGGTGCTCGTCTTCGGCGCGCAACCGCTCCCTCCATCGGAAGTCCTCTTCTCCCTCGCAGGACGTCGCCGCTTGGCGTTCCTGCCCGAGCTCGACCTTCGCCTGATCTCCGGTCTGGACGAGATGAAGCTCGCCATCCTGGGCGATGGATCGACCGCTCATCCAAGCATCCCCAGAGGGCCGCTGAGCGGTGAGCTCGTGCGCGCGGCCGACGGCTTCGGCATCGGCGTTCCCGGTCGCATCGATCGTCATCGCTTCACCCTGCGGCAGCGCATCCTCGGTCCCGAGATCGAGCCGCACCTCGAAGAGCCCCCGTCCCCGGGGATCTTCGGCCTCGATCCGCGCATCGGCCGCGTGGTCCTGCCCCGGGTCATGCCGCCCGGTACGCTCACCGTCTCGTACCGCGCGGGCCGAGGATCAGCGATCGGCGCCGGTTGCATGCCGCGCGATCGCGCGCCCCTGCCCGCGTGGCTCGCCCCCGGCGAGGTGGCGCCGACGCCTCCCGATCTCGCGCAGCCCGCCGCGCCGCTCACGGCGTGGGTGGATCCGCAGAGCCACGGCCTCACGGTGCGCCGCCGCGGCGTCGACATCCCGGCCTTCGGCACGCTCGAACAGGCGCTCGCCGCATCGTCGAGCACACCGCACGCGGCCCTCGGGATCATCGGCTCGCCGCGGCTCACCGCTGCGTCGTTGACCCCGAACGTGGCGGGCTTCTCGATCGTCGCCGAGCCCAACACGGTCCCGCTCATCGACGTGTCGCCCGCCCCGACGCCGCTGTCGCTCGTCGTCCTGCCGCGCCCGGGCGCCGCGGGCAGGGCCGAAATGTGGCTCGCGGGTCTCTGGCTCGCAGGCCCCGCCTACGTGATGCTGACGCAGGGCCTCGTCGACCTGCGCTGGTGCACGCTCTCTCCCGGAGGGCCCGCGCTGATCCTCGCAGGCACGGAGCTACCGGACGTCCCGCGCCGCTCGGCGCAATCCATCGACGTCGAGCTGCGCCTCTACGGCTGCATCGTCGGTGGTGTCGAGATCCCGCCCTGGGTGCGCCTCGTCGCCGCCGGCTGTACCTTCGACGCGGGCGGCAGCGCGCTCGCCATCAACGCACCGGGATCACCGGTGCGCCTGCGCCACTGCACGGTGCGCGGAGGGATCGAAGCCGGCGAGCTCCAGGCCTCGTCCTGCGCGTTCGACGGCACCGTCCGCGCGAGCCGTCCCGACGAAGGATTCATCCGTCACTCGTTGCTGCGTCGAGGACCGTCGCAGCCGCGGCTCTACCGCTCGCTCGATCGCGCGCCTGCTTTCGTGTCCGTCGATCCCGCGTCGCCGAGCTACCTGGTCCTCGCGGACAACGACGGACCTGCCATCACCGCGGGTGAGCTGGGCCGCATGCCCGGCGCCCACGATCAGCGATCCGATCGCGCCCGTGAGCTCGTCGAGCGCACGCGCCTCAGCATGCCCATGACCCTCGTTGCGTGTCACGTCGACCGCGCCGTCAACGACCTTGCCCGCATGAACCGGAGTTCCCAGTGAGCACGTACACCTCCCGATCACGCTTCGACGAGAGCCGGCGCTTCACCGGCGTTTACCAGCAGATGGGCCGCGTCATCCTCGACGCCGATTGGAACGAGGAGGTCCGTATCCGCGCCACGGACGCCGCGCGCCGAAGCGCCGCGGTCGCCGACGGTGCGCCCAGCGACGCCTTCTCGATCTCTCCGCAGTTCAGGTTCGATCCCGTCGTGTCGCTGAGCGGCTGGAGCGGCCTGAAGGCAGACCCATCACTCCTCGGCACCGTCGTCCCCGAACTGACGCTCGCGCGCCGTGAGCCGGCGTCGCTTCCCTACGTGCTCCGCGCGCGCGGCTACACCGAGGTCCACCGCGCGCTACCGCACGTGCTCGATCTCGCCGCCGCGAAGGCCCCGAGCATCGCCGCACCTCCATTCGCGGTGAGGCGGCTTTATTTCGAGCTCCGCATCGATCCTCCGATTGGCGCTTCGACGGGCACCCCAAGCTTGGTGATTGTCGGCGAAAGCACCGAGATCACGGTCCCACTCGACGACTTGGTCGCGAACACTTGGAAGACCTTCGTGGTGGAGTCGACCCAGCTCGTTGGGCTCGATCAAGTCAAGAGCTTCAAGCTCACGGGTCTCAACCCACAAACGACCGTGCTCGTCGGTGGACTGCAGGTGCAGAGTGTCAATGACGTCACCGTGATCCACGGCGGCGATGGCACGATGGCCGGCGCCGGTGTGATGTTCGTCGACGGCATCCGCGCCTACCTCCCGGCGGACATCACGCTGCAAGGCCAACCAGATTACCCGATGCCCGCCATGCCCGGAGGGAGCGACGGTGGGGCGGAGTATTGGGCCCTCATCCTGTCTGGGAGTCTCGGGTATGCCAACTGGAGCTTGGCCGACTCGATGACCATCACGAGCGCTGGGTCGTCGTTCACAGTCGATCTCCACAGCTTGAACTCGTTCTCTCCAAGCGAATGGAGCCAAGCGCTCGACACGCTCGTCAGCCAGATCTCCGCGGCATCCGACGGCTCCTTCGTTTGCGAGCGTTACTACGAGAGAATGCTCATTCGTTCGGCCGGCAAGGGCCCCGCGGAGCACATCAGCATCACTGGCACACCATCATCGGTGATGACCATGATGTTCGGTACTGCCACGGTGACGGCCCAAGGCGGCGACGGCAATACTGCACCTCAGCCGGGCGGGATACCGCCGCACATCTTCGGCAATGACATCACCTCACTGGTCCCGTCGCAGCTCGACGGCCTCACGCTCGTGTTCACTTTGCCCTCGGGGCAGAGCCCTTGCACGTTCGCCGGCGCGACGAGCTTGAGCGACGTCGCCACCCAGATCATGGCCGCTGCGACCGGTATCTCGGCTGAAATCGTCGACAACGGCAGCGGCAACCACCTGCTCATCAGGCCGAAGCCGGGCTACGGATTCGCCACGAGGGTCGATCTCCAAAGCTCGACTGCGGCGGCGCTCCTCGGGTTCACGTCGTCGAACAGCGATGCCAACGCGCCGTTCGGCTCCGGTGACGGCGATTCATTCCCATTCGCCGCCCTCGTGGCGTATCTCGATCTGTGGGAGCTCCCAGTCACCGCTCGCGAGGACGCATTCCTCGCCGAACCGGCGCTCGACGGGATGGAGACCGCCAGCCGGATGCGCCTCGTCCAGCAGGTGAAGATCCTCGGCCTCGGCGCCGACGCTCCGATCGTCATGCCCGCACCGACGGGCGGCGGCGCGCTCACCACGTCCTTCGGCGCCACGGACGCGCGGCCGCTGCGCTACCCTTCCGAGCCCTTCGACGCCTGCCGCGATCGCTGCCTCGACACCACGTCGATCGCCACCGGCACGGGCTATCGCGGCACCGAGAACGTGCACGTGCGCGTGCAGGTGCTCGCCACGCCGCAAGGCCCGGCGGCGCTGTGGTCGCGCGACAACGGCTCGACCCTGCTGATGCTCACGGCGGACGCTGCCGCAGGCGCCACGCGCCTCACGATGAGCCCCGAGGACGCGCTCGGCCTCCGCGCCGGTGACTTCGTGGTCGTGGAGGATCGCATCACGCGTCTCCAACCCGAGGGCGGTGCGATCGAGGGCAACCCGAACAACCTGCACCGCGCCGAGCTGCGGCGTCTGCGTGCCGTCGATCCGGCCACGGGTGCGATCGAGCTCGAAGCCACCGGCGCCACGGTGGGACGCACCGGGATGCCGCTCGACGTCGGCGGGCCGCTGTTGACCAGCTTCCGTGTCGAGGATCAAGCCGCCGTGCGCCGATGGGACGGCGCCGATCTGATCGAGGCCGGCTACCGCTACAACCTGCCCGACGGGATCGATCTCGCCTTCTCCGGCGCTCCGGAAGAATACCGCGCCGGCGACTTCTGGAGCTTCACCGCACGCGTCCACGATCCGGACGGCCAGTCGGTGGGCCGGGTCGAAGCGCTCGTCGAAGCGCCCCCGCACGGTCCCATCCATCGGTACGCCCCGCTCCTGCACGTCCGCATCGGGGAGAGCGACGCAGACACCGTCTACACCGACGTCCGGCGTCGCTTCCTGCCTCTCCAAGACGTCCGGGACCGGCTCATCGAGCTCGAGCGCAACGACGCGCATGCCGCGTTCACCATCGTCGTCGGCGACGGCTCGACCAGCTTCGGCGACATCGATCAGGATCTGGCCCACGGGATCACCGGAGACGACGCCATCCAGACCGCCGTCAATCGCATCGGCGAAGGCGGCGGCACCATCTACATCCGCGCAGGCGAATACAAGCTGCGCGGCCCGGTGATGATCTCGTCGCGCTCCCGCCTTCGCATCCTCGGCGACGGCAAGGCGACGGTCCTCGAAGCCGCCGGTCTGGGCGGCGCCTTCTTCGTCGACCAGAGCGGCGCCGACGGCGCGGTGGTCATTCAGGATCTGCACATCGCCGAGAGCACCCATACGTTTTCGAATAGCCCCGACGGCGCGGCGGCGCCGCCGGATCCGCACCTCATCGCGGACGACCTGCTCGAGAACGACGCCACGCCCCTCGACGTCGATCAGGTCATCGCGAGCTTCGTCGCCGAAAACCCACCGCCCCGCGCAGTGGACGTGATCAAGGCCGCATATGCGCGCCTCCGCTGGAGCCTGCGAAACGCCCACGAGGAAGCAGCCACGCTGAGCGACGTGCTCAGGGAGCTCCCGCGCGGCGCCGTCACCATCTCCGACTCGAGCGTCGAGCTGCGCGGCTGCGTCATCACCGGCATGAGCAGCGCGCTCGCCCACACGTTCGCGGTCTTCATCACCGGCGCCTCAGACGCCGTGAAGATCCACCGGTGCACGCTCGCAGCCGCGCGCGGCATCGTCGCGCAGCCGCTCGCCGCGTACTTCTCCGATGCCTTCGTCGCCGCGCACCCCGGCGCCGGCCTTTCCGTGACCGATCTCCAGATCGAGCACAACGACATCCTCTCGCCCACCGCGACCGTCCGCGGCGAGCAAGGCATTCGCCTCATCGACGGCGCCTTCGACGCCGTCGCCATCCGCGACAACCACGTCGAGCGATTCATCATCGGCGTCGAGATTGGGGACTGCGCAGAGCTCCACGGCACCGCCACGGGCAAGCGCGTCCTCGTCGCGGACAACCGCGTCCGCGACTGCTCGGCGGTCGGCATCCAGATCGACGCCGACGGCGCCGACGTCCTCGGCAACGAGGTCGCGTGCCTCGACGCGCTGGCCGCGGACAACGTCATGGACGAGGTCGGCCCGTTCCAGCTCGGGATCCAGATCACTGGACAGCGCGTTCGGGTGCGGGGCTCCTGGATCACGATGGGCATGCCGGGTCCGATGCCCGCGTACGGCGTCTACGCCGGCATCCTCGTCGGTGACGGCATCGACGATGGATCGAGCCCTGCTCGGCCCATCTTTGACGTCGAGATCAGCGACAACCGCGTCGAGGGAGCGCCCGCCGACAGCGGCGCCGGCGCCGCGATCACCGGCGTGCTCATCGGTGGCCCGCAGCCGATCTACGACGTCAGGGTCCGCGGCAACGAGCTTCGCAACCTCGGCGACGCCGGCGTGCGCGTCCACGGAACGGGCATCGCGGTCGGCCGGGTCCGCATCGAAGACAACCGCATCGAGCAGGTTTGTCTCGCGGAGATCATCAGGAGCACGACTGCGTATCAGGCAGCCGATCGACAGGTGCTCGGCAGGCTCGCGCCCGGCTTCACCATCGGCACGTCGTGGTGGAACCCCGAAGCCGTGCTCGAGGATCTGGACGGATCCTTCACGAATGCGGCGGCCGCGCCCATCATCGACGCAGCGCTGCGTGCGCTGGAGCGCGCCACGCTCCGCGGCGCCATCGCGCTCTGCCGCGTCGAAGACGCCGACGTCCGTGGCAACACCATCAACGGCGTGGGCTACACCGCCGACGCCGGCTGGCCCACCGCTTGGACCAGCGTCGAGAACGAGATCCGCATCGGCGGCGTCGCGGTCGTCGGCGGCAACGACGTGGTCGTCGAATCCAACCGCATCGAGGACGTGCGCGCGCCCTTCCACGGCATCACCGATCCAGAGGTCGCCGCGAGCAGCCCCGAGCCAACGGCGAGCGACGCACTGGCAGCGATCACCACCTACGCCAACGCCTTCCTGAGCGCGCAGGCCACGATCCACGACATGGCCGCGGGGCTGTATTCGCAGCTGATCGAGCTGGCACGAAACGCTACCGGCGACGGCAACTTCCAGATCGCGCTCTGTGAGATCAGCGCGTTCGTCGAGAGGCTCACGGCGGACCGCGTCATGGTGCCCTCGGCCGAGAGCCTCCTCGGCATCCGCGATCGGATGCTGAGCCGTCATTCGTCGACCGGTGCAACGAGCGGTGATTGGGTTGGCTCTCTCGAGGGAGATGCCGACGCTGCGCGGCTCCTCGTCGCGAACATCGCCCACCAGACCGCTGCACCGGCTGCTCGAGCCGCATGGAGCGCAGCCTTGCGAATCGAGGAAGCGATCGCGAGGCACACGGGGGTGCCGGCGGCGCTCGCAGAGATCCGCGCGAACTTGGACCTCTTCGACGGCGTCCCGACCGAGGGCGAGACCCCGAACGAAGCCGTGGAGTACACCCTCCGCTACGAAATCTTCAACGCCCTCGGCGCGAGTGAATCCACCGAGGTTGCGACCGGACGCGAAGCCATCGCGGGCTTCCAGCTGCTCATGGCGTTCCGCGACGAGACGGCCCGCCACGCCTACTTCGCGACGGCCTCGACGCCGTCCGTTTCGGCGGAGTTCATCGTCGCGCTCGCGAAAGACGCGCAGACGCAAGTCACTCAGCTCGGTACTGCCCCCGATCCGGACACCGCCGTGACGACGCTGCGTTCGAAGATCCGCGCCCTCAACCGTGTGTTGCGCGAGGCCGGCACGGATCTCGGGGATCACGTGACAGCGTTTTTTGTGCGCATCGACACGCCGACCCGCGAAGGGATCGCTGAGGCATCGGAGGACATGCAGAACGTCCTGCAGCGCGTGATCGATTGGGCGAGCGGGACTGCGACAACCCCGGATGCAAACCAGCTCGCCATGGCGGCCACCTTCGTCGCCCAGGTACGAGCGGGGTTCGCGCTCGCCCAGACGGCGATTCTGCGCATCGGGAGCATGTTGACGCGGCTCTCGAACCTCATCTCCTCGTCGAGCGTCATCGGGACCGACGTCATCCAGATCTTGTTCGACGAGATCGTCCAGCTCGGATACATGCTCGCGAGAGACGACGAGCTCAACGACCTCTGCGACCACGCGAAAGGCCGCATCGAGGACGCGCTCACACCGGACGGCGAGACGAGCGGCGCGCGCAACACCGCGTTGGCCGACGCGCGCGCCAGCCTCGCGAAGATGCTCACCGTGGTGCGCGATCGCTTCACATCCATGCTCGAGGAGGCGAACGACGGCAGCCCCACGGACACCATCTCTCGTCGTCTCGCCGGCCTCGGCGCGCTGCTCCTGACGCTGCGGGACACCACATCGCACACGGCGCCTTGGACGAGCGGAATGCCTCTCGTCGCGACACACACCCTCCGCGCGATGGAAGAGCTGGGAGAGGACAGCGACGCCATCGCGGCGGCGAGCGCGAGCATCTCCGCGATCCAGACCGAAGTCCTCGCTTCCGGGACGGCGGACACCGTCATCTGGAGAGATCTCGAGACGCTCGCACACAGGATTGACGGCCTCGCCGCCAGCGCAGCCCGCCGCTTCCGCACGCCCCAGATGGTGGCCACCGCGGCCCTCCTGCACGCGGCGGAGCTCGCCATCAACGCCCCCAGCACCGACAACGGCAAGGGCGCCCAATGCTATCTCGACGCCCATCGCGTCGACGTCTCGGCCTCGATCGTCGATCAAATCGTGGCCTTCGGCGATCCCAACCGAGCCGTCAAAGTCCGCCGTGGCATCCGCGACGCGCTCTTGCGGATCGCGATTGGCGAGGTCTCCGAGCCGGAGGAGGCGGCCGACATCGTCTTCCCCGCCCCCGAAGCGGCAGATGGCCTGTTCGCCGCCGCGGTGGCGGAGCAGATCTCCATCGGGCAAAACACCATCCAATCAGCACTCCTCGGCATCACGATTCTCGGTGACGCCGGGCACGTCCTCGCCCAGCCTCCGCCGGCCACACCCGGCGAGCTCGTCATCGAGGTGGTCGGCAATCGCCTGCGCGGTTGCTCCATCGGTGCTCTCGAGATCATCCCGCGGAGCGGGCCCGGCGTGGTCGTCATGGTCGAAGGCAACAGCGCTGTCGCCTGCGCGGATCTCGGTGCCAGCCAAGCTGCTCTCGGACGTGGGCTGGCCGAGGGCGCACTGCAGATCCCGGGAAGCCAGGCCGTCGCGCGCTTCGCCGGCTCCGGCGATCTGCTCCTCAGCGGCAACGTCTTCCAGGGCAACGGACACGGTCAGCCATCGGCGCTGCTCCACGAGATCCTCGTCGATTGGCGCGGCAACGTGGTGCTCCGCGGAAACACCATTCGTCACAGCGGCGGCGGCGCGGGCGGCGCAGCGGTGCTCATCCTCACGAAGGTGATTGTTCCCGACACCGCGCCCACCACCTCGGTGCTGATCGGGAAGCTCTCGCTCTCACCGGCGCTCTTGGTCGAGCCGGTGGCAGAGGCCGTTTGCAAGCCGAAGAACGCCCCCACGCCGTGGCTCCCCGGCGCGCTCACCATCGACAACACCATCGTGCGCGTCTCCGCCCACGCGTCGCACTACATCGCGCGCGCAGGAAGGGCTCCGGCGTCCGGCGTGAAGCAATTCCTTGCCTGGCAGAGGACGCCTTGGCGCTCGATCCGAGCGTGGTTCCCGATCGAGCGCAGCTCGGTTCAGCTCGAGGGCAATCACGTACAGTCGACGGGCCCGGCGCTCCTGATCATGGGCGCGTCCGGGGACGGGATCGTCACCGCATCCATCGTCGGCAACGAGCTCCGGAGCTCCGGCCGCTCGGGCGCCGTCTACGTGCGGAACACCGATGCCATCGTCTTCAACGGCAACGAGTGCGAGAGCCTCCGGTCCGTCAACGTCGTCGTGATGCGCCCGGATCGCGCACCGGTCGCCATCACCGGCAACGTCATCGTCGGCGCGCAGCCCGTCGCGCAGTCCGATCGGAGGGTCAGCGAGAACAGCTACTCGTTCGCGGGCGTCCCGGCACAGAATCATCACACGAGCTCTCTGGTCGTCGTCGGCGGCACGCGCGTCGTGGCCGTAGGCAACGTCACCACCGCTGGAGCGCGCCTCTTGGGCGCCGACCAGCAAAGCGAGCTCAACAACTGAGAGGAGGCTCCCGTGCCCAACGTGCTCAAGTACATCAATGATGCAAAGCGGTTCGAGACGAAGCGCTCGTTGCTCCTAGCGACCATGGGGTCGGCCACGAACACCATCGAACGCGTCGGCAAGCTCAAGGTAGGCTTGGAGCTGGCCTTCGACATTGCCCATCTGGCCCGCAGCCGGGCCGACGCCGAGCCCGCACCGGGCGCGGAAGAGACGCTGAAGAATCGGATCCTCCGCGCTCGCAAAGCCCTCCTCAGCACGCGCAGCGAGGCTCGTCTCGCGGAGCTGGATGATGCGCACGGGAAAGCGAATTACCTGCTCGTGTCCATTCCCATCGGGTGATGACGCATGGTTTCGATGAGAGAGCTGCTCACGCAGCACATCAAGAATCGGGTCTACCTGTTCACGACCCAGGGACACGTCATCTCCGGGACGCTGGAGGTGATCGAGGAGCTCGTCACGCTCCGCGCGCCCGACGGCATCACCCTGGTCCAGGTCAACCTCACCGACGTCTCCGGCGTGCGCCTCTACACCGAAGAAAACGAGGATGCATCATGAGCGAAGAGCTCCTCCAGCAGATCGTCGACCGGCTCGAGTATCGATATTACGGCAAGCACCGTGGGTACGTGCATCGCGTCGACGACCCTTTGAAGCTCGGGCGCATCCAAGCCGTCGTCCCACGCCTGTTCGGCGACACGCCGACGGGCTGGGCGCTGCCGTGCGCGCCCTTCGCCGGCCCGGATCAAGGCCTGTTCACCGTGCCGGAGGTGGGCAGCGGCGTGTGGGTCGAGTTCGAGGAGGGCGACCTCTCGAGCCCCATTTGGAGCGGCATGTGGTGGGGCGCGCCCACCACGGCCGACGTGGGACAGTCCGACTCCACCGCCCGTGTCCACAAGACCGATCCGGAGGTGCCCCAGCACAACTACCCACGTGAGACGGCGGTCCCCGGCGTGCTCGTCTTCAAGTCGGGGACGGGCCACCACATCGTGCTCGACGATCGCGCCGAGAGCGCACGCATCGAGATCCACGACAACAAGGGCAATCGGCTCATCCTCTCCAAAGAGGGCCTCATCGAGCTCGTCAGCAACCAGCGCACCGTCAACAAGGGTAACCGCGGCACCCAAATCGACCAAAACGACGTGACGCTCATCGGCCGGCACCAGCGCGAGCAAGTGGGCGGACATCACGAGCGCAAGGTCGGCGGCGACGTGACGATCGCCGTCGGCGGCGATCTCAAGGAGACGGCGCGCGACGGCGCCTACCAACGCATCGTCGATCACCAAGGCGTGACGGAGAAGATCACCGGCCCACATCGCCAGACGATCGCCGGATCCGACGAGCGCCGCGTGGCCGGAAGCGCCAAGCAGACGGCGGGCAGCGGCTTCGGCGTCACCGCGGGCGGCGGCGTCAACATCGCCGCCGGCGGCTCGGTCAACATCGCCGGCGCCACACCCGATCTGCCCTCGCCCAACACCATCTCGATCGACGCTCTGCTCGGCAACATCTCCATCAACACCAAGCTCGGCATCTGCCAGCTCGGTGGTTTGACGGCGATATCTCCGATGGTGCTCGGCGACGGCCTCACCATCCACTTTGCGATGCTGGCGCAGATCCTCAAGACCATCAATCCGCTCGCGGCCATCGGTTACGGCCCGCTGCTCGACACTTGGGTGGCGATGACGCCGGCGGTGGTCCTCTCGTATTTCGGCTTCGTGAAACGCTTCCCGGTGGGGTGAACATGGCCAACGACGAATGGAAACCCCTCGATTTCAGCGGCCTACGGGCTCGCCTCGTCGAGATCAAAAGCCTCCTCGAGCAGGCCGCGGCGCTCGGCGCCGCCCAGGACGCGGCGCGCCTCGAGGCCATGGCCGAGCTGCAACACCAGAATCAGAAGCAGGAGCAGACGCGTGGCGACCGGCGACGCTGATCCTTGCAACGCGGCTCTCGCGACGTGCGGCAAGTCCGACGAGCCTTATCGGCTGCGTTGGGAGCCGCTCGTCGTCCTGGCGCCCCCAGGGCTCTCCACCATGCTGTCCACGATCCGGACGCCGATCGAGGTCATCAAGGTGGTCCTCTCCGTCGTCGCGGCGTTCCTCGACACGCTCGCCGCGATCCTCCTCGGCTTCCTCGATGTCTACCGCGCCCTCATCCTGGCCGCGTACAACATCCTGAAGAGCATCATCGAGGATCTGCTCAACGCCGGAGCCTACCTCTACTACGACGCTCCGCGGCTCACCTCGCTCGAAGCCACGCTCTCCGACATGGGCTTTCCCACCGAGCCGGCCAAGATCTACAAGGCCGGTCACGACGACGCCCCACCGCCGGTGATCAACAACGACGCCTTCGAACGCTGGGCCTTCCGCTTCGGCGAGTCGTTCGACGATCCCGGCGACGACAAGCGCCCTGTCTTCTCGGACGGCGCGGCGGTCGAGGCCGTGTTCATCGTCGCCGCCCTGCCCTCGTTCGCGGCGCTCAAACAGCTCATCTATCTGATGGGCAAGCTCTTCAACCTCGATCCCTTCATCAACGCCGTCGAGCGTTTCAACGACGCGAGCCCCGACCCCGATCTCACCCGCGCACGCATGCAGTCGGTCGCGCCGGACTGGGAAGCGGCCCGGCTCCAAGACCTCTTTCCCCCGCTCCGCTTCCTGCTCCTCGTGCCCGAGCTCCTAAAAAGCCTGTTGCTCAACGTCGGCAGCCTCACTGGCCTTCTCCAGGACATGGCCCAGGCGCTGCGCGACAAGGCCGAGGTCCTCCGGCAGCTCGTCGACGCGCTTCAAGCCGTCATCGATTTGCTCGACGCCCTCCAGAGCTCGGGCCTCAAGGCACTCGCGGTCTCGACGAGCGAAGGCGTCGAGGGCCTCAAACGCCGCTTCGTCGAAGCCGAAGATCGACCCGAGGGCGGCTTCGTCGCCGGCATTTGCCTCCTCGCCGCAGGGCCTTTCGCGACCTCGGCGGCGCCGCTCTGGTCCATCCTCGGACAATCGTCGTCGCTCGAGAAAGCGGCTGCGCTCGACGAATCGGCCATGAGCGCCGCGGCCGCGGCCGATCCCGCGACATGGGCCGACACCTCACGCTCGCCGCGCGACGCCGCCGAAGCGCTGACCTCCGCCGCCCAAGCGGCGAGCGCCGCGCTCGGGCGAAGCGCCGAAGAGGTCGCGACCATGGCGCAGCAAAGCCCAATGGATCTCGTGACGGTGGCCGACGAAACCGGCACCGACGAAGCCGCGGCCATCGCGGCGAAGGGGCGAGCGTGGGTGCGTGAAGCGCGCAAGAAGGGCCCGCGCTCGCTGGCCGTCGGCCTCTCGGCGCACACCGCCGGAGCCGTCGCTCCCGAGGAGATGGAAGGGAAAGTCTCGTGAGCATCGTCAACAAGGTCCGAAGCGAATTCCAGCTCTGGCAAGCGTGGTGGCGCCCCATCGAGGCCTTCATCGAGCGCATCGACGAAGCCTCGGATACGGACGGGGAACAGAAGCGCAAGTTCCAAGCGCTGCTCCGGGTGGCCACCGCCATCGAGGACGAGAGGCGCCTCCGCAACGGCAATGGGCTCCTTCCACCGCTCGAAATCGCTCAGAAGCGCGGTGAACCCATCGACTGGGAAGCCGAGCTCGGCGGCACACCGTCCGATCGCCACCGCGTCCCCGGCGCATACGATCTCGAGATCGCGGTGGCGCCGATCAACATCATGCCTCTCAAAGAGAACGGCGAGGTGGACCTCGAGGCATTCGATCCCGACAATCTCAAAGAATTGAGCGAGGTGAAGCTCACGCCCAATGGGCACCCCATCTTCAACGACTTCTACGATGAAGCCGGGAGAAAATGGCGAAGGCTGCAACCTCCCTCCTACGATTTCGGGACCGTGAAGGTGCAGACCAATAGCGATGGACTCGTGGCCAGCACCAGTAAGGGCCTCTATGCCCCGAGCTCCGCCGCCTCCGATCCATGATCCCGCCTCTCCCCGATCCCTTCAATGTCCTCGACAACTTGGTACCGACTTGGAGCTCCATCAAGAAGAACTGCTCGCCCAAGGCCGGTTCAAGCATCCTCGTTGGGGGGAGCCCCACCGCGCTCGCCGTGATCGCGAGGAGCCTTTGTCTCGAGGGCGCCGCGGCGCTCGATGATGCCGCCGACCTCCTCAAAGACGACACGTTCGACGAGCTCGAAGACAAGCTATCCATCCTGGAGGACGACTCTCCCGATCCCGCCATCATGTTCCTCGGCAGGCTCCGAAAGGCCGCCGACGCCTTCCGGGCGCGCGCCAACGTCTATCACGGCATCGCCCAGGGCCAGATACCCATTTCGGTCCTTTTTGGAGCAGGCCCGGGCGACATCATCGCCGACGACGTAGCGAAGATCCTCGACGCCGTCGTCGAGGCGCGCATCAAAGATCCCGACGGCACCATGCGCTCGCTTCGCGCCTTGGAATGGGCCTTCAGCGGCTTCTGGTGGATGCGCCTCGCGTGGTTCACCTGGCGCCGCGACCAACACACGACACCGCTGTTCCGGAAGCGTTTCCTGCGCACCTTCGTCGCCGATCTGGCACGTGTCCTCGCCGGACAGCCCACCTCGTTTCCCTTCGCCTTCAACCTCTCGGCCACACAACCGCTCTTCACCACGGGCGAGCTCATCCAACTTCCCGACGACCTCCCCGAAGAGCAGATTGCGCTCCTCAAGCCCGGAATGCTCGCGGTGCTCGACGGGGACCGCAAGACCATTGCCATCGTACGTGGTCTGGACCCGACCCCCAGCGGCAAGCTGCGGCTCCGCATCATGCCCCTTTCGATCTCGATGGCGGCGGGCAGCAAGCTCCCCGGCGTCGCGGGGATGATCACCACCGGCCGAATCTCCGCCGGCCCCATCGATTCGGCTCTGCGCTCGCCCGCGAGCCTCCGCGACGGCGCGGTGAGCGGACGCCCACAGGACGATGCTTTGCCCCAAGAGCTCGCCGCCCACTGGTCACGTCTTTGTCTCGTCCGAGGTTGGCAAAGGATCCATGATTGGATCAAAGGCGATCTCCCAAGCCACCTCGGCCACCAGCAACACTTGCCTGTGCTCGGCCCCGTGGCGCCGGGCGCGCATCGCATCATCCTCGACCCGGCCGCGCTCGCGGCCCACGGCTTCGACCTCGACGGCCCCAAGAAACCGCTCATCGCCCGTCCCGGAGAATTCTTGTTGCTACGCGGCACGGACAAGGACGGTACAGTCTGGCAAGACGCGGTCGAGGTGCTGACCATCACCCGCACCACCGCCGACAAGGTCGATCAAGAAGACCCCTCGCCCCCGCCGCTCGGCAAACCGATCTGCTGCCAGGACCCAGGTGATCGCGTCGTCGTCACCGTGAAGCGTTCCCACCTTCCCGAGGCGCTGTTGCACGATATCACCTTGCATCGCGACTTCCGCGGCTTCGGGACACCGAGCCTGGCCGTGGGCAGGCTCCTGCCCAAAGAGGTCGACCCCGACAGCCACACAGGCGACGTGGTGAACGGTCACGAGGTCTATCGTGGGCCCGAGCTCCGAGCAGCACACGAGATCCTCGATCAGTGGCTGTGGACACGATGAGGGCCAGCCGATGAGCGCTCAGGCCAAAAGCGACATCCACCTCCTCTCCGGGCTCCTCGGCGATCTCGATCGCGTGCTCAATCCGCTCCCCCCGAAGGGCCGAGCCGATTCACGATCACGCCCGGCCTTCCGCCTCCCCTGCCCCCCGTCACGCCCAGTGGCTCCGCGCCCGAGCCTATGCCCAGCGGCTCACGGGCCTCCGCGCTTTCGACGGCCGCACCGATGCCGGCAACTCTAAGACAGGTAGCGCAATCGATTCCTGCGGCCGTCACGCCCCCCTCGGCTGGCCGCATCCCCAATCGGCCTCCCGTACACAGCGAGGCTCGCTCGGCAGGACGCGCCCCCGCGGAGACACCTGCGCTCACAGCCACCTTGCCAATCCACTCTCCTTCCACCGACGCGCTCATGGCTCCTCGGCCCCCACGCGCGGCGGCAGCGGCGGAACCAACGGAGGCGCCCTCTCCACCGCTGCCGCCGCGCCTCTCCCTGCATCACCGGTCGACGTCTACCGAGCCGCGCGCCGCGAGAATTCCTGTGCCCGATTCGCCATCGCCGGCGCGCGCTGCCGAGGTCTCGATTGCTGCTCCGGTCGCTCGCGAGGCCGCCACGTCGATCGTCACGGCTCCTCCCACCGGCCCACGCCTGCCAAGACCTCTTCGTCCCACGACGTCCCGTCGCCTCAGCAGCACCACGGCCGCGCGGCGCCGCTCCTCAAGGCAGTTGCCCTCGCCGCGCGTTGCTTCTCCAGCTCCTCCTGCGCTCGACTCCTCTTCTCCGCAAACCACTCTCCGCAAACCACTCATCACGCACGAACATCCCGCCGCACCGCGTCTTCCCGCGCATTCTCCGCCCGCTGGCGCGCTCCCAGCACGCGACACCTTCACGGTGGCTCCCGCGTCGATGCACCTCCCACCGCCGCTCCCGGCGCCTCGCCCGCCGCGCCCCTCTCCCCCGACACGTCGCGCACCGGCGCCGCCGGACACTCCAGCAGCCCCGCAAACCATCTTCGCCGACTCCCCTCCTCCCCCCGACGTCGAAGTCGCGGAAGTCGCTTGGAACGAGCCCTCCCCGCGCCCTCGCCGCCGCTGGCTGGCCTTGGGCAATCGCTTCATCGCGCTCGACGCCGGCTCCGCCGATACCCGCGCTCGCAGCGAGCGCACACTGCTTCGCCGCTACCAAGATCGTGCACGCACGAGGCTCCGATGAACACCCTACCTCCGCAAGCCTTTCTCCTGCACGTCGTCCGCTCACTCACCACGAAGCTCCCAGAGCAGATGTCCGGCCTGCTCGAAATGCCACGCTTCGCCGACGGCAGCGCCGCATTGGCACGCCTCGCCGACAGCGTACACGCGCGCTCGGGCGCAGAGGCGATGCCCCCCGAGGAGGCCCGTTGGATGTCCGATCGACTGCTCGAGCGCTGGTCGAGAATCGCCCCCGTATCGCTGGATCCAGCGGTGTTCGTGGTAGCCCCCGATGAGCTATGGATGGGCGACCGCGCCGTGCAAGCACCCGTGTCGCTCGCGACACTCGGAATCGAGGACGACTGGGAGGCCATCTGGGAAGGCTCGGTATTGCCCGGCCCTCCGGGAAAGACATGCACGCTCTCGGCCTCACCGCCTGCCGGCGACACCGCCGCAGAGGCAGTGGTACGCGCGCGGGTGCGTGCGCGCGCAAGCGGGCAGCGGTGTGTGCTGGTGGCCGAAGCGCGGGTGAAACTGCGCCGGCCGCGGGTCGCCGTGAGCGAGGATGGACGAAAGCTGGTGGTGTCGGATCAGACGGGGAGACCGGCCGTGGGAGTGCGGGTGGAGACTGGGGATCAGGTCGTGACGAGTGGGGCGGGAGGCTTGGTGGAGTTGGATAAGGGGATGGCGGCGGATGCGGGCGTGCGGGTGGAGGGGGTGATGGTGAGAGGGCGGAGGTGAGCTCGGCCACGCGACTGAATCGCGTCGCTCTCCTGCCCTCGTGGCACTGATTTGCACCCGACGGTGGTGGCCAACGCCTTTGCCCACGACATCGCAGATCGCAACCAAACGCTCGTTTTCCTCCCCGCCGTTGCTCGAGAGGCGCGCCGCAGATCCACGGTCTCGTCGGGAGAACCAACTCACATCCTCGACGTTTCGCGGCGCGCCGCGCAGCTCGTTGTCGATGGGGGTATATCAGCAGAGCCCGAGCTGAGACGTCGTCCTCACGCCGGATCCTTTTCGGGAGGCACCCAGGCGCTCCCGTCCGGAGGCAGCGAATCGCGGAGACGCTCCAGCCAGTCGGGCCGCTCGCGGCCGTCTTGCCTGAGCAGGACGCCGGTGATCTCGTGGTAGATGTCGCCAAGACCGAAGCTCACCCCATGCACTCGATCGAGCAAGGGGCGCGACGGCGCCACCAGCGCAATGTGCTCGAAGATCCCATTGCGCACCACGACCTCGGCAAGGCTCCAGGCCCTACAGGAAGGACATCTCCAGATCTCGAGCAAGTGAACCGGCTCGTCCGCCGCAGGTTCTCGCACGACGAGGTAATCCCAATCGGCGACATGCTCCCCGGCGACGTCGAGATCATCGCCGAGGTGGAGGAAGGCGTGGTGCGCGTCGTAGCCACGGAGGTACGTGCGCATCCCCGTCTGAAGATTCGTCACATCTCCGCGACGCGCTTCGATCCGCTTCCCGACGGTTGTGCGTCGAGAAGTTCATGGATTTGGACGAGTTCGCGGACATGGTTCCGTCGGTGGCGAGGGAGTTCGAGCGGTCGCGGGTGCCGGACCCACGGCTGCACAGGCGTGTGATGTCACTTGGCGACGGGTGGGCCGCGGCACCATCGAAGGGCATCCCGCAGATGGCTCGGTCGGCCGCGGAGCTTGAGTCGACGTACCGGCTGCTCAGCAATCGGCGCGTGACCTACCGTGGGGTCATGCAAGGGCATCGTGAAGCGACAGCGGAGCGCGCGAGACAGGCAGGCACCGTTCTCGTCCTTCAAGACACCACAGAAATGAGCTTCCGAGGCGACGCCCAGCGCTCTGGGCTCGGTCGGCTGCGCGGTAACGATCAGGGCTTCCTTGCCCACTGCGCGCTCGCCGTGAGCGCCGACGGATCGAGGTGTCCGTTGGGCCTGCTGGATTTGATGTGCTGGGCGCGAACGGGTCCGATTCGTTCTCGAAAGGCGAAGCGGTCAGGCAGCGAGTGCGCGAAGCAGTTGGACAGCGAGTCCGCGCGCTGGGCGAAGACCGTCGAGAGCGTCAGCGAGCTCGTGGGGCCAGGCACGTCACTGATCCACGTCATGGACCGCGAGGCAGACAGCTACCGTTTGCTCTCAGCGCTCGTCGAGCAGGGGCACCGCTTCGTCATCCGCGTCGCGCGTGACCGCTGTGTCATCGACGAAGATGACGAGCCGTTGAAGTTGAGCGAGACGCTCTGCGGGCTCGACGATCTGGTCGAGGTCGAGGTTCCACTTTCGCGACGCGCGGCGAGCCCGATGCCAGGCAAGCGAGGCACTCATCCACCGCGCCGTGCGCGAACGGCGCGCCTCGCATTCAGCGCCGTCGCGATGGAGCTGAAGCGACCGCAGTACCTGACGAACGAACCCGAGACGCTTCCCGTGCACTTCATCCACGTGCGCGAGATCGAACCGCCGGACGGTGAAGAGCCCGTGGCCTGGGTCCTCGTCACGACCGAGCCGATCCGCACCGCCGCCGACGTGACCGCCATCATCGAGCACTATCGCACGCGATGGCTGATCGAGGAGTTCTTCAGGGCCCTGAAAACGGGCTGCCGCATCGAGGAGCGACAGCTCGAATCGTTCGCCGCCCTCACCAATGCCCTCGCCATCTTCGTTCCCATCGCGTGGCAAATGCTCGTGCTGCGACACCTTGCTCGCACTGCCCCTGAAGCTCCCGCGCAAGCAGTCCTCTCCGATGTGCAGATCGAAGCGCTCACCGCGTGCGCGAAATCCAAGCTACCCCCGCGGCCGAGCGTACGCGACGCGCTCTTCGCCATCGCCGCGCTGGGCGGCCACATCAAGCACAACGGCGAACCCGGCTGGCAGACGCTCGCCCGCGGACTCGAGCAGTTGAACATCTTCGCCGCGGGCTGGTCCGCTGCACTCTCCGCCGCACGTAGAGCGGATCAGCCTGCGGCCCTCACGCCTCGCCGAGGACGCAACCAGGCGTAATCAGGAGAGAACCTACGATCAATGATCAGGCATCCCCGTGGTATCGTTCTCGGGCGAGACAGCCCCACAGGTTGGACAACGTAGAGCAGCGACGAAGTAGTCGAAAACGGCCATGATGGGCTAGTTCCCTTCGATGGGTACGATGGTTCGCTCCTCCGAGGACCGAACTGGAAGGCAGCTCGCCGTCAATCACGGGCCGAAGCATCTCCCGTCGAGCGAGCAGGAGGACCTTTTCCCCGTAGGGCTCATACGGATTCTCGGGGAAACGCATGTCGGTCGTGTCCTCGTGGAAGAAATGGTCGAACGCGAGGCAGCGCGCGCGGGTGTCGTCGCTCCGCAGCAGCTCGAGGAAGGCGGCAACAATCTCTTCGGTCGTCAAAGCAGGATCGATGAGCCGCTCGACCGTGGCGCGAAGCGCGGTGTCCGTAATGCGTTCCAGGTTCCAGTAGTACGAGAGAAATTGCCTCCGCGATCTCCGCGACCAGCACAGGATCGCCCTCGATGCGGTAAGGCCGCCCCTCATCGAGAAACTCGGCGTCCATCGAGACGATTGCCTCTCTGCGCACTCGCTCTTCGGGCTGCCACTGCCGCTTGGGTTCGAGGAGGCGATATCGGATCATCTGTGCTTGCGCTCGACCTCGATCCGCCAGCTCTCATCCTCGCGTGCAAGGGTCGCGTCGTCGAGCGCCAGGGCCGGCCGGTCGAGGTGGCGCGCGACCGTGCCCATCGGGAAGCTGGCGGCAAAGAATTGGAACATGCGCTGCTCGATGTGGAACAGCCCGCCGCGCTCGAAGATCAGGAGCGCAGGCTCGTAAGGCTCGGGCAAATCGAACGCACGGACCTCCTCCAGCGCCTCAATCGCGCTCCACCGCACGTACCAGGTGCAGATGAAGTGCGGTTGGTTCGGCAGCTTGCCGACCGCGCTTTCGATCGACGCGACCTCGGGCTGCGCAAGGATGGCCCTGACGCTCTCCGTGCCCGCGGCGATCGCCTCCGCCACGCTGAAGAACGGCCATCGATTCCTGCACCCCAAAACGTCGGCCCAGAGTGCCATCCGCCGCAGGAGCTTGAACATCAGCGCGATCTGAGACCCCTCGCGCTCGTTCCGGTCGGGCTGATCCCAGGAGATCGCGTGGACCCGAGCAAGAGCGAGCGCAACCGGATCACGCTCGCTCGTGCCAGGCATCGTCGCCGAGTCCATCGCGGTCAGTCGTCGAGCACGTGATGAGAGTTATCGACCTCGACGGGAAACTCCACGTGCTCACCCATCCTCACCTTGCCGACAAGTCCCGAGAGCTTCCCTGGAATCATGATGTCTCGTCGGAAGAACCAGCCGAAGTCGTCCAGGTCCTTCTCCGCGACCTCCATGCCGTAGCCGTCCGGCTCCATGATCACGGTATAGGAGCGACGAGCACCATCTCCGACCAGATCGATGACGAACACCTCCCCACCATCCTCGGGCACCTCTTCGACACGGCGAACGCCATGAATGATCACCACCATCTTCGTCACCTCTTGGCGCGCCGGCAACTCCCCCAGAGTCTCTCACGCTGCGCTGCCATGTGTCAGCGTGGAAAGCACATGAGCGCTCACCACGCCGGCCTCAACATGTCGTCAAAGGAGCTGATTGATGGTCGCTCACGATACGATCACCGTGGACTTCCAGGAGACTGCGCAGGGCGTGCACGTCGACGCTCCTCAGCTCTGGATACGCTGTCGCGGAGTGACTTCGCGACGCTGAAGACCGACCTCGTCGACCACGAACGCTGTCCGACATCCGCGATGGCCCGCGGCATCCTTCGGTGAGCCCACCGACGGCTCCGACACCCCGCTCGACGACATTCGCGTTTGGATTTGACGATGTCGCCATTGCCTTCATCTACCCTTTCCACTCGACATCCAACAGCGCGGTAACGGTCTACGGGTCGGGGGAGAATAAGGCACCGGGCAGGTGCCACGCAGATCTAGCGCGCCGCCGGCAGGCTGAGCGCCTCGACCCGCGCCCGCATCGTGTCCAAGAGCTGCTGTCCGCTGAGCCGACGTGCAACGTAGCTGTCGAGAACATCGAGCAGCACGCGGGCGAGCACCAACGCCTGCTCATCGGAGATGTCAGCCGAGAACAGCGGCGGGGGACGACCCGGCTCCTCGAGGCTGAAGCGCAGGAAGCGCGGGAACTGAAGCTCCGATCGGATCTCCGGCATGAGCAACGCCGAAAGTGCGGTCGCAGCTTCCCCGACCTCAGGGTGCTCGCCGCGCCAGTAGCGCCATTGAAAGGCAAGCTCCTCGAGCTCCTCGTCCATCCCCATGCCGTCGGCAGCGGCGTTCAGAGGGAGGCTGGCGCCCAGGAACCCCGCCAAGATGCGATGGAAGGTGAGCTCGGACGGTGGCTCGCGCCTCTCCAGCACCTCGGTGCCGTCGATGAGCTCCGGCTCATGCTGACGCATTCGGGGACCACGCAAACCGAAGTCCAGATCGCGCGCCGTGGTGCGCCCGTCGCCGATTGAACGTCCGTCGTACCCGCCACGAGCGGGAGCGCTCGCTGGATCTCCGCGACCAGCTCAGGGTCGCCTTCGACGCTGTATGGAGCCAATTGATCGCAGTAGTCGACGTCCATCGAAACGAACGCCTCCCGTCGCGGGCCTCGTTCAGGGCGCCACTGCTGCTTCGGTTCGAGCAGTCGATATCGGATCATTGTGAATACCTCTCAGCACGCCCAACGTTAGAAAGAAATGTTCTGGGTCGCGGCGATACAGCTCGATCATATCGGCAGGGTTGACCATCTTTTCTACACCCGTGGTGATCACGTCGGTCGTGCGGGCGACTCCGCCGTACGTTCGCCCGACATACTCGTCCGCGAAGTCGCCCACCGTAACCCAAATCTCCTGCCCTGTCTCAGGATGCGTCTTGAACCAGAGTTTCACGACGTCACCCTCTCGTCTCGACGCATACCGCTCGCCAAGTACCTGGGATGCGGCGATTTCCTCCTCCGTAATCTGCCGCGCTGCCCAGGTTCCGCGCGCGGCGATGAAGTCGTTCGTGGCATTCGCCACCTGTGGATAGGTGTACTCAATATCGTGCGCGAGCTCGTGCGCCACGTTTTTCGGTTTGAAGTCGGCACCGACGTTGACGGATCGTCGCTTGTTATCGTACGACGAAACTCTGCTCACATACGTCATGGAGAAAGGCGCCTCCGGTGCCGTCCCCGTCAGTATGTAGTACTTGAAGACATCTTCTCGCACTTCTTCCACTGTTCGGCCGGCTCTCTCGATCGCACGCTTCGCAGACGCGTCAATCTTGTAGCTATCGGCAACTTTGCGGGCCGTGGCGACCCTGGACGGGTCTTTGACGTGACGATTGACAAACTGATCCAGGAGGTTCTGCGCCTCGCCGACACACCCACGGTGAGGGCCTGCATCGCCACATCGAGCGCCGAGTCGATGAGCGCCGACTCCGCCTGGGCGCGGTCCACGAGCCCGTCTTCGCCGGTCACCGAGGCTCGGCTCACCTGCCAGTTGTCGAGCGCGTTGCTCATCTTGTAGGCGGACGCGCCGAAGGTGAGCACCGAGCCGAGGAACTCGGCCGGTGGGAAGAAGAACCCGGCGAGCTGCAGCGCGATCCCCGCGACCTCGATCACCGTCGCGGCGATGTCGCCGGGGCTCGAGCCCAGGCGAGAGAGCTCGATCTGCGCGAGCTCGCCGAGGCGGGCGTTGGCGCCTTTGATGCTTGCCAGATCGGCCATCACCCGCTGGCGAAGGCCCGGCATCGCCGCCAGCGTGCGCAGGTCGGCGGTGAGGACCTCGACCTTGACCTTGCCAACGGCTTTGAGCACCGCGTCGAGCTTCTCGATGTACGATCGACGAATGGCCTCGTCGGCCGCCTCGCTCGGCACCGTGTTGAGCAGGCTGTCCTTGTACGGGTTGTTGGGGCTGATCGCGTCCCATGCCTTCGCCGCGCCGACGACCGCCCCTGCCGCCGGGCATCGGCGAGGCTCTCTCCAGGTCAGGATCATCGCCTTTGAGCCTGGGATCAGCTCCACCTCTTCGGTGGAGGCCCACGACGTCGATCGTTCGCGCCCGAGCTTGGACTCGAGCTCTTCCAGCTCGATCTCCTTCTCGAGCAGTTGGTTGAGCTTGATCCCCTCCGCCCGCGTGATCGCGATTCGGAGCTGCGCCTCATCCGGCATCTTCTTCGTCGAGTCCTGCCCCGGCGGCGCGCCGCGGTAGAGCGTCATCTCGTCGAGCGCCTGTTGCTCGTTCCTCTCCAGGATCTCGAGCGCGCGCGCCGCGAAGTACTGGCGCAGGAGGAGATCGGTGTCTCCGATCATGAAGACGGCGTCCTGATCGACGAACGCCTGTGTCTCCTTGCCGAAACCCTCCTCCGGCCGGTGCATGCCAATGAGCTTCGCCATCTCGCTCGCTGGCGGCGGCCGAGCCATGTAGTCCTCCGGGCGATCCGCCCGCGAGCGCGCCGAGGCAACCCCCGCATCCGGCTCGTATTCGCCTTTGTGGGCGTCGTCCGAACGCGCAGAGAAGGTAAAGCCGTCCTGCCCGACGGCCATGACGACCTTCCCGGTCGGCTCGAAGTCATAGACACGCTCTCGCGTCAGGCCACCGCCGACGGGCGCAAGGCGCACCACGAAGTAGAGGTTGCCCTCACGCACGACGGCGGCCCCTGCTCCCTTCGCGACGCCGAGCGCGAACGCGGCCGCCGGGCCCACGGCGTCGAATCCCTTGCTCTTGTCCGAGCGAACCGTGCGCGGCACGAGCTCGCCCAAACGTAGCTCGACGGTGGCCTCTGCACGCCTCTGCGCACGCTCCGTCGCGTTTGTGCCGGACGAGAATACCTGCGCAGAGGATCGCGTTCGCACGATACCTGCGAGTTGCCCGGCGAGCCCACTGACCCGTTGAACGAGCGCTTCCTCCTTCTTGACGCGCTCGATCTCCTGTTGACGGACCGCCTCCTCGTCCACCGTCTGACCAGGGTCCTCAACGGGCGCAGGCGCCTCCGCGGCAGGCGCGCCCTTCGGTGCACGTTGCAACCCGGCCCTCCCGAGCGGCGTCAGGCTCGGCACCGCGCCGCCCCCCAACGCAATATCCGCCGCCCGATCCGCCTCCCTCTCATACCCATCCTCACCGAGCCCCGCCCCCTGCACCGCACCCGCGCCCCCTGCCTGTTGCACCACATGCGCGAGCTCATGCCCTATCAACCGATCGCCCGCCGGCGTCCCCGGCTTGTATTCCCCCGGGGCAAAGGCCACATCCCGCCCCACCGTCACCGCCCGCGCCCCGAGCGCGGAGGCGGCACGGCTGTCGCGGTGCAAACGCACATCGCTCCAATCATGCCCATACGCCTGCGAAAAGCGCGTTGTCACCCCGGGCGACATCGACTCACCATCACCGAGCTGCTGCTGCACGCTCGCCGGAGAGGCCGATGGTGCAGGCGCGCCGTCCTGCGGTTTGGCCTGCACCGCCGGCGCTGCCGAGGAACCGACCAGCGGCTCGCGCCCGGCCAATGGATTTTCGGCCCGCATGCGGGCCGCGTGGACGGCACGCTCCGCGGCGGCTCCCGGCCTCAAGTGCTCGCGCCCGGCCTATGGGTTTTCGGCACGCTCCGCCGCACTGCCTGCCAAGCGCCAAGGAATGGGGCTCGCTGGCAACGCCGGCATCACCGGCGATGGCGCAACGGAAGGGTGCGCAGCCAAAGGGGCTGGGGCGCGCAAGGGCTCGTCCGCCGACGTTCGCATCATCGCAAGACCTCTATTCTGGTGACATCAACCGCGTCTCGAGCGCAGGAGAGCTCAATCGCCTCATGGCTCGATGCACACTCGAAACAATGTCATTGGCGCATAGCGAATCTCTGCTCCCGCCATCCCATCAACCAATCTCCCCATCCACCACCAAGCTCGCTCGCACCGGGTGGCCATGGCTGCTCCAGAATCGGTGCAACAGGTCGAAGTCGTAGCTCTCTTGCACCCGCAGCGTCGCTTTGCGCCCACCGATGCTGTCCAGCGATCTCGCCCACAGCGCGTCGTAGATCGCGCCCAAGAGCTCGTGCTCCTCGACGGGACGGTGCGACCACGTCGAAAGCACGAGGCCCACCCGCAGGGATCCGGCCTTCGGTGCCGTCATCCGATAGACGGCAATCGACACTGCCGGACGCTTGCCCGCGAGCCCCTCTTTGGTCGGCGCTCCGTGGATGACGAAGATCTCCTTCGCGAAGCGCGCGCGCAGGTGCTCGTCCACGATCCGCTCCAGCGCCTCGATGAGCTCGCGCAGGAGCGCGCCGCGATCGAGCATCGCGCGCTCGGTCGGGCGACGTGCGAGCCGACCCATTTCGAGGAGCTCCGTCGCCACGGCGCGCTCGACGTGCGCCTGCGCGAGCGGCGCGCCCTCCTGCTCGGCGAGGAAGATGGCCTTGAGGGCGACGTTGCGGATCTCGCCGCCGCTCAACCGGTGCGCGCGCGCGACGGCCGAAAGGTCGAGCTCCGTGGCGCGGCGCAGGCGATCGGGGATCATCTGCTCCCAGATCGCGCGCCGCTCACCAGCCTCGGGCAGCGGGAACTCCACGCGAAAGTGGAAGCGACGCAGGAAGGCTTCGTCGATCGCATTGCGCAGGTTGGTCGCGAGGATCACGAGGCCCTCGTGTCGCTCGATGCGCTGCAGCAGGTAGCCGACCTCGAGGTTGGCATAGCGATCGTTGGAGCTCGATACCGACTCGGTGCGCGCCGAGAACAGCGCGTCGGCCTCGTCGAAGAAGAGCACCACCTCGGCGCGCTCCGCCTCGGTCAGCACCTGCTCGATGTTCTTCTCCGTCTCGCCGATGTACTTGCTCACGAGCTGCGACAGCTCGACCACGTAGAGCGGCCGCCCCAGCTCCCGCGCCACGATCTCCGCCGAGAGCGTCTTGCCCGTGCCCGATTGGCCCGAGAACAGGACGATGGGCCCGCGACGCAGGCGGAAGTGATCTTCGAGATCGAGCTCCTCGGCGAGGCGATCGCGGTGACGCGCGAAGTGCACGAGCCGTTCGAGCGCGGCGCGCGTGCTCTCGCGGACCACGAGATCGGCGAAGGTGTGCGTCGCGGGTACGAGGACGCCGTGGCGCACGGGCAAGTGAAGCAAGCGCGCAGCGGCCTCGGCGAGCGCCTCCGCCGTGAGCGCGAACGCCGCATCGAAGGCCTGCGCGATGGCTCGCGCGCCCAGGCGAAAGGCTGATGCGAGCCGCGCGGCCTCGGCATCGGAGAGCTCGACGCCGCGACGTAATGCCTCCGTCTGCCACGCGCGGCAGCGATCGGTGAACGATGGGATCGGCGCTGCGCGTTGCGGCGCCGCGATCGGGATCGGACGACGCGCGACCACGGCAGCGCGCCCGCCATAGGTCTCCACGAGGCGGTGGGCCTCCGCTGCCACGGCGCGCTCGGTCGCGGCGTCGAGGCCCTTGAGATCGAGCACCGGCAACGCATCGTGCAAAGCGCCGAGCCGCCACAACGAAGCCGCTTGCGCGACGTTCTCCGGCGCCGCCACGAACATCCTTCCACGCGGAGCGGCGCCTGCCCGATCGATCTCGTCGAGCCACTCGCCCGATCCGAAGACCACGAAGAAGCGCGGCGCCGACGACGATGCGGGCGTCGCGAGGCTCTGCCACTCGATGGATGCGCCCAAGGCCGCACGCGGTGTGGAGAAGCCGAGGAGCGCGCCACGCACCTCCGGAGCGAGATCGAGCGGCCGTTCGAGCGGCGGATGCGCGCCCGCGGAGGAGATCACGAGCCCGGTCTCGATCAGACGACCGCCCGGCGCGAGGCTCTCGAGCAGGATGCGCCGGCGCTCGGGCGTACGACCGAGGACGGTGAAGAGCAGGCGATCCGTGAGCGGAGGCTCTGCCTGACGATTGTCCGAGAGCACGGCGTAGAGCGCGCGATATCGAGGCTCGAGATGCGCAGCGAGAAGGACGAGCAGCGCCTCGGCTTCGACGGGATCGAGGCCGAGCTCCTCGTGCGCGCGACGGAGAGCGTGATTGCCTGCTGGCAACAGCGGCGGCCCCGGCTCTTCGTCATAAGCGAGCTCGGCCGCCGAGGGACGGGCCATGTCGGCCATCGACTCCCATCCTCCAGAGCCTGGTGGGATGAGCCGGCGGTGGCGAACGGCCTCCCGATTGCAAACCTGAACGAGCCAAGCATCGAGCCTGGCGAGGGCCTCGGTGAGAAAAGGATCAATCATGATGGAGGGCGCGCCCCGGCCGCGCGGCGAGGAGGAGCGATACGGAGGCGCACCTGGGCTCGCAACGCCCAGTGTGCGTCCGCAACATGATGCCTTTGGCTACGCCCACCCGCAAGGGACGCTCGGCATTGCGCGCACGGGAGATTGCCTATTTTGGATGTAGAACATCCGGGTCCGGATATCGAACGAGCCCACGCAGACATCGACTCTCGCCTGATGGCCTAACAACGAGGTAGAGTCGTCCCAATCACAGATCGGGGTCCGTGAACGACATCGTCTCCCGCTCCGGCTGAATCAAAGTGTGGCCCGCCGGAGGCGCAGCGCATTGGCGATGACCGACACAGAGCTCACGCTCATCGCCGCGCTCGCGATCATCGGGCTCAAGAGCAACCCGAAGAATGGATAGAGGATCCCCGCCGCGATGGGGACGCCGAGCGCGTTGTAGACGAACGCGAAGAACAGATTCTGCCGGATGTTGCGCATCGTCGCTCGGCTCAGCCGCCGCGCGCGGACGATGCCCCGCAGATCGCTCCGGAGCAGCGTGATGCCGGCGCTCTCGATCGCCACGTCCGTGCCGGTGCCCATCGCGATGCCGACCTGCGCCTGCGCCAGCGCGGGCGCGTCGTTGATGCCGTCGCCGGCCATGGCGACGATCCGTCCTTCGCCTTGGAGGCGCTTCACGACATCGGCCTTCTGCTCGGGCAGGACCTCGGCCTCGACATGCTCGATCCCGAGCTGCCCGGCGACGGCCTCCGCGGTCGTTCGGCTGTCGCCCGTGAGCATGACCAAACGAATGCCTTCTCGACGGAGCATGTCGATCGACTCCGGCGTCGACACGCGCACCGGATCGGCCACGCCGAGCAACCCCGCGGCCTTCCCGTCGATGGCCACGAGCATCACGGTCTGCCCTTCGCGCCGAAGCGCGTCGGCCCGCTCTGGGAGCGCATCGGGCGCGATGCCGAGCTCCTCGAACAAGGCCACGTTGCCGAGCGCCACCGGCCGACCTCCGACCGTGCCCACGATGCCCTTCCCGGTGATCGCCCGGAATCCATCGACAGCCATCGGCGTGAGCCCGCGCTCCTCTGCGCCCGCCACGATCGCGCTCGCCAATGGATGCTCGCTGCCTTGCTCGAGGCTCTCGGAAAGGCGCAGGATGTCGTCCTCGGACAGCGCGCCGAGCGTGACGACGCGCACGAGCTTGGGCTTTCCCTCGGTCAGTGTCCCGGTCTTGTCGACGACGAGCGTGTCGACCTTCTCGAGCACCTCGAGCGCTTCGGCGTTCTTGATCAGAATGCCCTCGGTGGCGCCGCGCCCCGTCCCCACCATGATCGACATCGGGGTCGCGAGCCCGAGCGCACAAGGGCACGCGATGATGAGCACGGCGACCGCATTGACCAATGCATGCGCCATACGCGGCTCCGGCCCCACGAGCGCCCAAACGACGAACGTCGCGACGGCGACGACCACGACCATCGGCACGAAGTACGACGCCACGACGTCCGCGAGGCGCTGGATCGGAGCGCGGCTTCGCTGCGCGTCCGCGACCATGCGCACGATCTGGGCGAGCAACGTGTCGCGACCGACGTGCTCGGCACGCATGATGAAGCTGCCCGCGATGTTCATGGTGCCGCCGATGACGCGCGCGCCCGGTGCCTTCTCCACGGGGATGGGCTCGCCCGTCACCATCGACTCGTCGACCGCGCTCGTTCCTTCGAGCACCGCGCCGTCCACCGGCACCTTCTCACCGGACCGCACGCGCAACCGATCACCTGCCTGCACGGCATCGAGCGGAACGTCTTCCTCGCGACCATCTTCGAGGATGCGCCGGGCCGTCTTCGGCGCGAGACCGAGGAGCGCTTTGATCGCACCGCTCGTGCGGCTGCGCGCGCGAAGCTCGAGGACCTGACCGAGCAGCACCAGCGTCGTGATCACGGCCGCAGGCTCGAAGTACACGGCGACGTGCCCACCATGCCGGAACGACGCGGGGATCACGCTGGGCACGACGGTCGCGACGACGCTGTATCCGAAGGCAGCGCCTGTCCCGAGCGCGATCAACGTGAACATGTTGAGGCTCCGGCGCTTCACCGAAGCATAGCCACGCTCGAAGAAGGGCCGGCCTCCCCAAACGACGACGGGGCTCGCCAGCAGAAGCTCGATCCAGGCGAGCCCGTGTCCGAACATCCTCTGGAGCGGCGACCCTGGGATCATCTCCGACATGCCGAGCACGAGCAGGAGCGCGCTCAGAGGCAACGTCACCCAGAAGCGCCGAGTCATGTCGACAAGCTCCGGGCTCGGAGCCTCCGAAAGCGAAGCCGTGCGCGGCTCCAGCGCCATGCCGCAGATGGGGCACTGTCCGGGCTCGCTGCGAACGATCTCCGGATGCATCGGGCACACGTATTCGGTGCGCGTCGTCGCGGGCGGCATCGGCTCGACGGGCTCGAGCGCCATGCCGCACTTTGGACAGGCTCCCGGTCCCTCTTGCCGAATCTCGGGATGCATCGGGCAGGTGTAGATGCCCGCGCTCGACCCCGAACGTGCCTGCGTCGAGGCTTCGTCTCTCGCCTCTTCGCGCGACGAGTACTTCTCCGGCTCGGCGCGGAACCGCTCCAAGCAGCGCAGGCTACAGAAGTAGTACGTCGCTCCGGCGTGCTCGTGCTTTCCCTTCGCGTGCGTGGGCGAGAGGCTCATGCCGCAGACGGGATCCATCACCACGCCTTCGCTCCGTCGCTCGGTCGCATGACCGCCGTGCTCGTGCGGGTGACGTTGATTCATGTCGGCCTTCCGCCCAGCGGATGGAGCGAAGGGGCCGTTTCGTCCACTTCATTCGCGAAGCTCGACGCGCCGCACACCGCTCGGGCAGCGAGCACACGCACCGACCCACTCGACACATCGCTCAGCGTCGAGCTCGAGCGTCGCCGTGTGTTGGATGGGAATCAGAACGCGAGCGGCAGCGCTCGCTCGGCGTTTTGCTTCACGGCGGCCTTCCCGGCGCGCGACTCTTGGGCGGGCGCCGGCGCGGCTGCGCCCGGCGGGGGCGTGGCGAACTGAGGAGCATTGAAGTCGCGATTCGCGTCACCCACGGCTGCCATCTGCCGCTGGAAGTCCCGATCCACGTCCGCCGCGCGGGCGGCCGGCGCGACGCGCTTGGCCTTGTCCGCGGCGACGCGCAGCGCGTCCTGCCGCTGCGCGAGCTTGTTCCGCGCTTCGTCCAGCTTGCCCTGCTCGAACAGGTTGTTCACGTCCTTGAGCACCGCGGCCGTCTCGCTGCGCTGCACGCGCCCGAGCACCAAGGCGTCCAGCTCGCTCGCCTGCGACGCATCCGCGACGATCTCGACGGCGAGCTTGCCGCCGCAATGCCCGTCCGTTCCGCTCGTCAGATCGCGATATCCGAGCTGCACGTCCGCGAGCTGCGTCAGGCCTTCGCGACCGCTCGGCGCGCGCACCTTCATCAGCACCGTCTTCACCTCGGCGCCGGTGAACGAGCCGAGCGGCACCGTGATCTGGTTGCCCGCGCGCCGGAACGATCGATCGAACACCCGCGAGAGCTCCACCCCGGGCGCGAGCTCGATGGTGGCTTCCACGTTGCTCGCCACGGTGCGCGTCAGGCTCTCGGCCTCCTGCTCGAAGATGCGCGGCAGCGCGCTGTCGTTCTCCACGAAGTAGTGGCGGCCGTTCGAGTCCTGCGCGATGGCCGTCATGATCTTCTCGTTGTAGTCGACGTCCACACCGATGGTCGTCACGCTCACGCCGCGCGACTGCGCGCGCTGGGCCATGTTGCGGAAGCCGGGCACGTCGCGCACGCCGTGGTTGGCGTCGCCGTCGCTGAGGAGCAGCATGCGGCTCACCTTGTCGGACGTGCGAGAGAGCTGGCTCAGCGCCTCGTCGATGCCGCAGGAGATGCAGGTGTCACCGCCCAGCGTGATCCCGCGGATGGCCGCGTTCACCCGCTCGCGCGCGCCCGGCCCGATCGTCGTCGGCGCCACCACGACCTGCGTCTGCGTGTCGAACGTGACCACGCTGACCACGTCACCGTCGCTCAACCGATCGACCGCCGAGGTGGCCGCGCTGATGGCGTTGCGGATGCGCGTGCCCTTCATCGAGCCCGATCGATCGATGACCAAGGCCAGGTTCACGGGCGCCGATCCACGCGCCGAGGCGCCGTCCGCCCCACGCACCTCCAACATCACGAACGTCTCGCCTGCAGCGTTGCGCACCATCTTGGCGTGACCGACGCGCCCCTCGATCATCACGTTGCCGCCCGCGGTGAAGCGCGAAGGATCACTCTGCGCGACGACCGGCGCCGCGCTCGCCGATTCCACGGCCGCCCCCGCCGCATTCACCGCGTCGCCGCGTTTCCCGAGCCCCCCGGGTGGGGTCAGCGAGTACACGCTGACGCTGGTCAAGAACATGCCGAGGGCGCTCAAGAGGGCGACTTTGGTCGGTTTCATGGCTCTCGTGGGGTGGACAACGCGACGCGCGTCGAGGTTCTTACAGGCGGCAACCCGGTCCGACGCTCGAAAGGGCTGGACGATCTACGAGCTCGTCAGAACTTCTCGACGGACGGCCGGAGATCGAGCTCGTGGGTCCACGCGGTCGGGGGCTGCCGGTGGAGCTGGAAGTACGTCTCGGCGATCGCCTCCGGATCGAGCAACGTTTCGGTTGCGCGTCCGGGCATCATCGCGCGGATCGCGGGCGTGTCGATCTGCCCGTCGATGATCACGTGGGCCACGTGCACGCCCTGCGGATGGAGCTCGCGCGCGAGCGATTGGCAGAGCGCGCGCAGGCCGAACTTGCCGATGGCGAACGACGCGAAGCCCGCCGATCCGCGGAGCGCCGCGCTCGCGCCCGTGAAGAGCAGCGTGCCGCGCCCCTTCTGGATCATGGAGGGCGCCACTTCGCGCGCGGCGAGGAACGCCCCGAGGCAGCTCACCCGCCACGACTGCTCGATCTGCTCGGGCTTCAGATCGAGCACGTTTCCTCGGATGAACGCGCTCGCATTGTGGACGAAGACCTCGGGATCGCCGAGGCGCGCGCGCACGTCGGCGAAGGCCAGAGCCACGCTGCCCGCGTCGGCGGCGTCGACCGCGACGGAGATGGCTTTGCCCCCGGCGCCGGTGATCTGCTCTTCGATGCTGCGAAGCGCATCGGCCCGGCGCGCCATCAAGGCGACGGCGAAGCCCTCGCGGGCGAAGCGGCGCGCGACGGCAGCCCCGAGGCCGGGACCGACTCCCAGGACAGCGGCGACATTGGTGGTGGACATGGAGCAACGCTCCGCCCGCGGAAGGCCGCGGTCAAGGTGGCCCTCCCCTTGAAAGGATCCGTGCCGGTCGTGACGACCGTGCAGGCTGTAGCCGGGGCGGCTCTCGGCCTCTGGAGGCTCCGATGTCGAACAAGAAGATCATCCAGGTGATCGCGGAACAAGCGTGGATCGATCGAGCGGCCGATCCGCTCCAAAACGCGATCCGCGGCGTGCTCGATCGCGCGCCGCGCCTCGCGTCGTTCCTCCATGGTGATTGGCTCGATCACCCGCTGCACGCGGCGTTGGTGTCGATTCCCGTCGGCGCCTTTGCGACGGGGCTGGTGCTCGACGGCCTCGAGCTCGCGGGCCGCCGCAACTATCGTCGCGCCGCGGACACCGTCACGGCCATCGGCTTGGGTGGGGCCGTGGTCGCGGTCCTGCCCGGCCTCGCCGATTGGAGCCGCACCGAGGGCGCCGCCAAGCGTGTAGGGTTCGTGCACGCTTCGCTCAACGTGGCGATCGCTGGACTCTACGGCGCTTCGCTCGTGGCGCGCCGGGCGCGTCATCGCAAGACGGGAATCGCCCTCTCGATCGCCGGGTTTTCCCTGGCCGGCTTCAGCGCGTGGCTTGGCGGCGAGCTGGCCTTCCGCTTCGCCGTCGGCGTGCGCCCGCGCCCCGAGGGCCGGCCCACCGCGCCGCCCGAGCGAGCCACGTCGCGCCGCGCCGAATCGCGGTTGTGATCGACGACGATCCATCGACTTCACGCAGCCGATGAATCGCCGGTGGGCGCGGGCCCCATGACGTGGGGCCCGACGTCTCGCAGCCGACGGCAATCGTGTCAGCCACGACGGACAGCCCATCATCTCGTCTGCAGCACGACGGCCACGATGCATCTCCGGTAGCCCCGAAGACACGCCACGAGCCGCGCCGTCAGGCTGTTGCTCGGATACCGCACGTAAAGGTGCGGTATCCGCTGCGGCTCAATCCGAGCCTGCGTTTCGCCGCGCGAGCTCCACGGCCGCAGGGAAGTCGCCGCGGCCATCGAAGCCTGCATCCACGCTGATGATCTTCATCGTGCGCGGGTCGATGAGGACCTCGTACGGATAAGGCGCTGCGATTTGACCGGCGGTGCTCCGAAACGACTTCTCTGGATCGGCCACGACCGCGCTCCCGTCGAGACCGAAACGACGCTTCCAGATTCGGGCCGTGTCCACCGTCGCGGGGGTGGCGTCCCCACTCTGGGTGATGAGCGTGATCAGCCGAATGCCACGCTCCTTCCACTCACCACGCACGTTCTCGCCGAGCTTCCTGGCGAGGGCCTGGCAGGCGCCGCACCACATGGTGCTTTGATCGATGAGAATGGCGTTGATGCCTTTGGAGCCGTCGCAATCGTAGTAGTCCCCGAGGGATACGGTGGTGATCTCGCCGCTCTCCGCGGTGCCCTTCCAAGAGAGCGTGGGAGGCGCGACGTCCCCGGGGACGAAGCCGTAGCTCGATCGGGGATAGACGCACGCCTCGCCCGCGGGCTCGGCAGGCGCAGAGCTGCAGCCGGCGGCGATGACGAGGGTGCACGCGATCGTCACGACACGCGCGACGATCGACTTCCGGATCGACGGATGTCCCATGTTGCTGTTGTCCTCCGAACCACCGCCGACGGACTGTTCATCGGCGAGGGTCGCTTCCGGGTGCATGGAGCCCGTGGGTTCGGTGTCAAAGGGCGACGCGTGGCGTGTGCCCCGGACTCTCCGCGAACGCCGGAGGCGTGCGCGTTCGGCTTCCGATCCGCCCGCGGATGCCGTGATGATGACGGTCATGGCCGTCCCTCAGCGCCCCCCGCGAACGAAGAGCCGACGCATCCTCGCGGCCGTCACGATGATCGCCGCGCTCGTGCTCGTCGTCGCGCGGCTCGATCTGCGCCCGAGCCTCTCGCACGTGAAGCTCCGCATGCTCTCCGGCCCGCGGGAGGGGAACTACCACGCCATGGCGGAGAGCATCGCCCTTGCCGCGCGCAAGCGCCGCGGGCTCATCGAGAACGTCCCCAGCGCCGGCTCGATGGACAACCTCGAGCGCCTTGCGGCGTCCGCGCAGCGCTGCGACGTCCAGGTCGCGCTCGTGCAGGCCGGTCTCCCCGTCCCCGCGTCACCGAAGCTCGAGCTTCACGGCCGCTTGCACAAGGCCGAGTCGATCTTCTTCCTCGGCAAGAACGCCGACGCCATCACGGACTTCGCGCAGCTCGCGCGCCTGCACATCGGCATCGGGCCCGAGGGCAGCGGCACCGCGCGCCTCGTCCGGCAGATCTTCGCGAACCCCGATCTCGCGGGCCTCGGCGTGGACCTCTCGTATCACGCCAACGCCGAGCAGCTCGCGCTCGCCGAGCGGGGCGAGCTCGATCTCGCGGTCTTCGTGATGGATGAGGACGCGACCTTCATCGCCTCGGCCGTGCGCGATCGCGGCCTCCAGGTGGCGGGCTTCGCGCACGCCGACGTGATCGCGCGGCGCTCCCCGTTCCTGCGCCACGGCCGCATCGGCGCCGGGCAATACGATGCCGTGCGCCTCCTGCCGAAGACGGATCGCGAGGTGCTGCGCGTCGACACCCTCGTGGTCGGCAACGGGTGCGCGAAGCGATCGCAGATCATGGGCCTCATGACGTCGCTGGCCGACGTCTTCCCCGATCTCGTGCGCCACAACCACGACACGCCCAACACTACGGGGCTCGACTTCGCGCCTGCCTCGAAGAGCTACTTCGACGCGGGCGCGCCCGAGCTGCTCGACGAGTACCTGCCGCGCGTCGCCGACGTCATGCCCCCGAGCAACTGGGTCCACCTCATCATGGGGGTGAGCGTCCTCTTCAACCTCATGGGCGTGGCCAACCGCTTCGTCCTCTGGCGCATCGACGCCGCCCGCGTGCGCGCCGAGCGCGATCTCGGCGTCTGCTTCGGCACCACAGCCACGCTCGGCGACATCGCGCGCCTCACGCCGGCGGGCGATCTCCTGCACCCGCGCGTCCTCCGCGAGATCGATCGCGTCATCGCCGATCTGGAGAAGCTCGCGGCCCGATCGCGATCGCTCTCCCTCTCCGTGCTCGTCCCCATGGGCGGCGAGATGACGTATCGCTACCAAGAGGGTTTGATCAACGAGACCCTCGCCGTCCTCCGCGCCTTCCGCGAGCGCTGGATCGCCGAGGAATCGCGCGCGCTCGCCTGAATCCGTGCGCGCAAGCATCCTCCGCGTCACCGCGGACGGAGCTGCTCTTCAGCAATCGACACCGAGGACAGCGCGCGCGACGGGTTACGTCCGGCGGACCTCGACGGCGGTCGGTCGATCCGCCGTGGCGCACGCCTCCATCTCCCGGCGGTGATCTTCGGCTTGGATCATTCGTTCGAGCACCAACGAATGGTGTCCTTCGCTCGCGAGCGTCCCGAGCAGGCGCGGCGGCTCGGGCGCGGCGAACATGCGATTCGCGTGGCGGGCTGCAGCGCGGAGGAGACGTTTGGCGACGTCCACCACGCGAAACGCCATGACGTTCGCCACCGCCCAGAGGGCAATCCGCGTCGGAGGAGGCGGCGGCAACAGGGTCTCGTGATCCACCACGGCCGAGCGAACCCTGCAATCCCGCGACCATCCATGATTTCGGATCGCGACGCGCGCGGACGGCGGCGCCCCTGTCGTCCGAGCGGAGCATGCACAACGCCGCATGCCCGCAGCGGGCACGCACCCACAAGCACGCAGAAAAGGAACAGCGTCGCGCGACTTCTGCGCACCTGGATTCCCTGCCTCACACAATGCTCTCCCTTCTCCGGTCCGAACCGGACGCACGGCGACGATCCGCTCACCTTCGCTCGCTGCGCGCGGTTACCATCGGCCGATGATCGCCCCGTCCCGGATGGCCCTCGGCTGCGCGCTCGCGCTCTCGACGCTCGCGGCCTGCGAGCCGCGCGCGGTGGACGTGGGCCCGCGGGTGACCGCGCCCGTGACGGCGCAATCCATCGCCGCGCGGGACGAATGGATCGGCGAGAGCCCGCGCCCCGCTCCTCCGCCCGAGTCGCCGCCGGCCGCCGTGGACGAGGGGCCCGGCCACGATTTCGCGGCGGAGGCGCGCCTCCTCTATCGCATCGCCGCGTGCGGCTCGGACGACCCGCTCCCGCCCGAAATCGACGCGGCCACGGTGAAGGCCCATTGCGCCGAGGTCCGCCCGCGCATCGAGGCTTACAAGAAGCACCACGTCGCCGTCGCACGCCCGTTCCTCTCCGCGCTCGCTCCGGCCAATCTCTCCGAGAAGGTGGTCTATCCCTTCGGCGGCGGAGATCTCATGACCGCGCTCACGACCTACCCATCGGCGCGCGAGATCACGACGCTCTCGCTGGAGCTCGTCGGCGATCCGCGCCGCATCCACGGCATGTCGCAGGACTCGCTCGAGCAGAGCCTCAAGCTCTTCCGCGCCGAGCTCGGCGAGCTCATCGGGGCCCTCGATTTCAGCCGCAGCGAGACGTTGAAGAAGACCCAGCGCGGCGACATCCCCGGCGAGCTCGGCCTCTTCTTGGTGGGGCTCGCCATCCATGGCTACGAGCCCGTGAGCCTGCGCTATTTCACCCTCGTCCCCGACGGGTCGATTCATTATCTCACCGAGCGGGAGATCATCGAATCCGATCACGTCCTCGCGCAGAACCGCAAAGCCACTTGGACGCCCCCGGACTTCTCCGAGTCCTTCGCCAACGCCGAGATCGCGTTTCGACCCATCGGCGCTCCGGCGAGCGAGCCCGTGCGCATTCATCGCCACCTCGCCCAGAACCTCTCCAACGATCCTTTGGCGGCGAACCCCGCCGTCCTCCGGCACCTCGACCGCAAAGGCACCGTGGCCGCGATGACCAAGGCCGCGAGCTACCTGTTGTGGAACGACGGGTTCTCCACCATCCGCGAATACCTGCTCGGGCACATGGCCTTCATGATCTCCGACTCGACCGGCATCCCGCCCTCGTTCGCGGGCGAAGCCGGCTTCGTGCAGGAGACCTATGGTCGATTCTCGGGCTCGCTCCTCCGCCAGAGCCCGGCCTACAACCGCGACTTCAAGAAGCTTTGGGGCGGCCAGCCGCACCGCAAGCTCGGCTTCACCTATGGATATCTCTCGGGCCGGCAGGCGCACCTCCTCGTGACGAAGAAGCGGAGCGCGCCCGCGACTCAATAAAACAACATCTGCGCGGCGCTCGTGGTGTGCACCATGCGATCGGCGAGGAGGCGGGCCACGAATTGGTGGAACGCCGCGGCGAGCTCGGGTGCTTCGTGGGTCATCCGCTCGAGCGCGGGGATCGAGAGCCGATAGAGCACCGACGGCCGCGTCGTCCGCACCGACGCCGAGCGGCGCGCGCCGAGGTAGAGGCCCGACTCGCCCACCACGCTTCCAGCCCCCATGGTGCGGAGGCGCATGGTGCGTCCATCGGTGAGCTCGAGCCACGCTTCGAGCTCGCCTTTCTGGATGAGATAGAGATCCTTCGACTCTTCACCTTTCTTGTAGATCTCGTATCCAGCAGGCGCCTCGAAGCGCTCCATGTAACCGAGGAGTCGCGCCACCTGATCGCGCTGACGGACCACGGCCGCGAGCTCGTGCTCGAGCGTGTCCGACGAGAATCAGAATCACGAGCCCATATTCGAGGCGCGGGAGGCGAAACCACGCGTCGTAGACCGTCTCGAGCAGGAACGAGAGGCCCATGAAGAGCAGGAGACCGCCCAAGATGGGCTTGGGGAAATACGCGAGCGTGGCCGGGCCCGCGAGGAGCGCGAGCAGCGAGAGGCCGCCCGCAATCAAGCCCGGCGCGCGGCTCTTGGCACCGACTTTGTGGTTCAGCGTCGACTCGCTGAGCGACAGATAACCCGGCACGCCGCCCACGAGCCCGAGCACCACGTTGGCGACGCCGGTGACGCGCAGCTCGCGATCGAGATCGAGATCCTGCTCGGTGGCGAGCTCGAGCCCGGTGGCGTTGAGCAACACCGAAATGGCCGCGAGGACGGTGCACGCGCCCATGTTGCCGGCGTTGTCGCGGAGCAGCGACCAAATTCACCTGCGTGAGCGCCGCAGGCCTCATCGGTGGCCAGAGACCGCCGCCGGGGAACGGGCCGAGGAGCAGCCCTCGCTCCATCGCCCCAGACACCCCGGGGCCCGCGAAGATCACGACTCCATAAAACACCGCAATCCCACCCAGAAGGAGCCCGGGGAGGAGGAGGAAGTGATGATTCCTCCGGAGGACGACCGTGATCACGAAGCCGAAGAGAACTCCGGGAATCCAGGTCACGAGGACACCGGGCGCGAAAAGCCCGGGCAGATCGCGGAGGCCGACGGGCAGGCCCGACATGACGTTGAGCGAACCTTGCACGAGCAGCCAGCCGGTCCCGGCGAGAAATCCACCGACGACTGGATAAGGGATGAAACGAACGATCTTGCCGAGCCGGAGACTGCCGAGCGCGACGAAGAGCACCCCCGTGGCCACGGAGGTGACGCCGATGGCGACGATGAGCGTGGGGAGCGCGCCCTCACCGGCGTGCAAGGCACGACCAATCGATGCGGCCACCAGCGCGAGAATGACGGCGACGTTCTCCTGCGGCGCGGCGATCACCGGTCGATAGGAGCTCCACAGCGCGACGAGCACCGCGATGATGGCCGTGCTCACCAGCAGGATGCCGATGCCCGCGGGGAGATGAGAGGCCATGTCGCCCGCGAAGATCAACGCGGCCAGCGAGATGCCAAACGAGATGATGAGCGTCGCCGAGATCGTCCCTGCGACGATGTTCGGTAAGAGGCGCGCTCCGAGCGTTTGTCGCGCTGTCGCGCGCCCCGACAGCGGAGGGATCGACGCCGGGCGCGGCGCGCGCGTGGAACGCGGATCGATCGAGGAATCTCCCTGCACGCGGATTGGCTCACAGCGGGTAAGTCGCCGCGCTCGTCATCTTCGGCGAATGGACGGGCCTCACGCAAGCACGCGCGCGCGCGAAGCGCGCACTCGGGCTTCCATCGCGACGAACCGATCACGACCAGGGCGCACGATGTCGTCCCCAGCTTCACGACGAAATGCCATGCAGAACAGCACACTTGGGTCCGGCGCAGAATGTGTATCGGTGCGCGGTGATGAGGCATCGCGGCGCTGCCCGACGCCTCGTGGTTGCTCCTCGGGGAGAGAGCCCGACGGAGTCGCACAGGGGAGAACGAGTCATGAGTCACTGGACGAAGTTTGCATCCATCGCCGCGCTGTCCTTCTCGATGGCCCTCGCCGGCGCCGGCTGCGTCGCGAACAACGATTCGAGCGACGAGATGATCGACGAGCCCACCGTGGCGACGCAGGTCGCGGATGATGCGTCCGACGCGCTCGCCGACGAGAAGACCGGCGAGGCCGACCAGGAGTTCTTCTTCGGCTGCCGCCGTCGCTTCTTCGCGACGCCGTTCTTCGGCTTCGGGTTCGGTTGTGGCCTCGGCTGCGGCCTCGGCTTCGGCGGCTGCGGTTTCGGCGGATGGGGCGGCGGCTGCTGGTGATCGTTTCTGCGTAACCGACCGGCACCTGCCGGCGGGCCTCACGCGGCGGCGAGAGCCCTGCGCATCGCCGGGCGCCTCTCCTCCGACGCTCGCCTTCCGCGGTCGACCGCGGCAGGTGCCGGTCCTCTTGCGCGCCGAAGCGAAGGCCTACGGCGCGCTCATGAATCCCCGCGCGCCGCGCCGGAGCCTTTCCCATCGGGCGCCGCAAAACCCTGCTCGTAAACATCCATCAGCTCGATCACCGATCGATCCCCGCATTCATCATCACCACGTCGCCGAGCGACGAGGTGCCTTCGTGCGCGCGCAGCACGCGCCCGAGCCGCAAGGCCTCTCCGAGCGTCTCGACGGCCCCGCCCGCTCGCCCGAGACGGGTAATAGCACCTGCAGTGTCGTTTGGCCTCGCGGTGCGCATGTGGGGCGACGTCAACCGATGGAGAGGTGCCCCGCGAGGCCCGGATTCTTCGGGCCCACCTTCCACACGAATGCATCCAGCGCGTAGTGGACCGCCTGCGGCAACGCGAGCAACGGCACGAGCAGCGAGAGCGCGAGCGGCCCCGGCGCGAAGCCCCAGGCCCCGAAGAAGCGCGGATGGTCGTGCCACACGAACGCATCCCACAAGCCCTCTTCGAGGAACGCGGCCATCACCAAGATGCCGTAAAACACCGGCACACCGGCGCGGAACACGGCGGCCGTGACGCCCCGCTCCCCGTCGAACCGCCGCGCGCCGTAGCGATGCACGAGCACGAAATACGGCACCCCGTGAATGAGCACGTTGGTCACCGTGAACACGTAGTCGGAGTCGAAGGCCACGATACCGACCCACCAGCACACCGCCGTGGAGGCCACCACGAGGTGCTTGCCCCAAGGCACCATCCCACGGCGCGCGCCGTTGATGGCGCGCCACACGTAAGCCATCATGACGACGACGTATCCGACGAATGCCGCGCGCACCACGCCGGCGGGCAACCCACGCATGAAGTCCCCGGCCACGAACCAGTGGAATCGCCGCGGCGGTGCCGCGTGCCAGTAGAGTAGCGGATAGAGGGTCGCGGCATAGACGGCGGCCGCATCCACGAAGCGGCCCACGCGATCCGTCTCTCGGGCGCGCCGGCGATAGAGCATCACCCAGCCATACTGTTGCCGCACGAAGTGGAAGACCGCGAGATACGCGAGCACCCGCCAGAACAGGAGCGGGCTTTGCCAATGGAGCCACGCGCCTGCGAGCCAAGCCAAAACGGGTGTTCCGAGATAGAGCAAAGGCCGCCGGCGGACCTCGGCAGGGTCGGCATAGACGCGATAGGCGGTGGACCAGACATGGGCGACGTCCACGCCGACGACAGCCAAGAGCCAGAGCCCCGGAGGCGTGTCGCCGGTGGCCCATCCGGTGAGGAGCCCGAAGGCGACGAGCAACGACGAAACCAGCGCGGGCGCGCCGAAGGCCAGGAGATCCGTGCGGCGGGAGAAGAGCCAGGGCCCCGGCGCCGCGCCGCTCACAAGGAGCTCCGGAAGGGCAGCCCACGCGCCGACAACACGGCTTCCGCCGCGGCGACGCCGTGGTGATGCGCCTCCTCGAACAGCGCTATCCCCGACAGATCCGTGTTCGCAAAATGGATGTTCCCCACCGGCGCCCGCGCCGCCCGGAGGGCCCCACCGCGCATCAATCCCACGGTGGGCCGCACCATCGCGTGCCCCCAACGCCACACGTCGATCGACGTGATGCGGCTCGCGAGGTCCGGATGCGGCCGCCCGAGGTCAGCCAGGATCACGTTCACCCAATCGCTCCAGCTCGCCGACAGGAGCCGCGCCCGCGCCTCCGCCGGCGGCGCATCGAGCAAGGGGAGATAATAGGTGAGCACGGTGGGCCCGTGATCCCGCCCGGCCTGATGCGTCGCCACCACGTATCCGAGGCTCTTCGACCCGTAGATCACGTTGTCCCAAGCGAGCGGATAGCCACGCTCGCGCGGCCGGTCACGGAGCGTCAGATTCGCCACCATCCACGGGCTGTAGGTGAACGCGCCCGCGTGCGCCGGGGGCGCCTCGCGGAAGGGCGCGACCAGCCGCCGAGCCATCATCTGCGGAAGCGCGAAGATCACGTGATCGGCGCGCCAACCGAGCGGCTGCGTGCGCTTCACGTCGAAGGCACGGACCTCGACGCCGCCTTCGACGGGACGAACATCGGTGACGGCGACGCCCGTTTTGACACGCTCCCCGGCGACGCCCGCGAGGTGGCGAATCAACCGCCCATTGCCGTCCGGCCAAGAGATGAACTCCGCGGCTCGCCCCCCGGGCGCCTCGACGCGCGCCGCGAAATACAGAATGGCAGCGTAAGCCGAGGTCGTCTCCAGCGTGGTGCCATAATCGTCGCGACAGGCATACTCCACCCACCAGCGGAGACGCGGTGACGTCAGCCCATGTTGCGTGAGCCAATCGGCCATCGACTGCCGATCGAGCGCATCGAGCTCCGGATGATCGGCGGCCTGCGCCGTGGGCACCGCGAAGGCGCGGCGACCGCGATCGTCGCGAAAGGCCACCCAGCGGCGAATCTCCGCCTCGAAGGCACGCAATTGCCGCCCATCCTCGCGCGTCTCGCCGTAGTGGGGATAGATACCTTCGTGCCAGCTCCCCGTGAGAAAGAGGCGCTCCTGCGGCGCGCGACAGAGCTGCTCTTCGGCGATGACGGGGTGCCCTTCGGCGTCCTCGCCCTCGACCGTCCCCATCTCGCGGAACAGCTCGATGAGCGCGCGGCTCTCGCGGAGCGGCACGGGCACGTAGTGCGCACCCCAGGGAAATGCGCAGATCTCATTCTCCCCCGATCGGCTGGTGCCCCCCGGATGGTCCTCCAGCTCGAGGATCGTGAAATCGCGAAACCCGCTCTTTTCGAGCTTCCACGCGGCCGAGAGCCCCGACGCGCCCGCGCCGACGATCAGCACGGAGGCGCGCTCGAACGTCGCGGGCTCGGGGCGAAAGCCGTCGCGCAAACGGTGACCGATACCTTCGGATTGGCCGAGGAGCCGGCCGGAAAAACGCGGTTCGGGCGGCCTTCCCCGACACGCCGCGAGCGCCGCGGGCGCCCCAAGAAAGAAGGTGAGGAGCTCGCGGCGATTCACGGCGAGACGTCCTGGCTCACGGGATGAAGCGGCACGCGCCATCCGTGCGGCACTCTCGGCGGCGCGACAAGAGGCAACGAAACGGGGCCTCAATCAGCACCGCATCCCGTGCGCGCGCTGACCAAAACGTGCCCGCCCACCGAGCGATCTCGCGAGAGCCGATGCAGCGCTCCGGCCCTCGCGATCAGCTCAGGTCGGCCTCCGCGCCGCAATGGCCATCGGGAGGCCGTGATCGAGGCCGCCCGGTGATTGTCTCGCCGGACGAACCCCTCGAGCGTAGGTGAGAGGGAGCGCCCCCATCGGCGTTAGCCTGACCCGCCACGGATTTCCCGCTGGAAATCCTCGAGCTGACTGAGCCGTGTCCCGTCGCGGGTGCGGCCGAGGTGCGCCACGAAGGCCTCGAAAGTCATCGGCACGTCGGGCAGCAGCACGAGCGCCAGCGCCGCGCACAGGGCGCCCCCTGCCCCCCGCCGGTGTCGGGAGGCGGCCGTCGCGGATGTCGGCGTCGAGATCCGCAGGGATCTACGCCGATCTCCGCCGATGTCAGGATCCATGTTCTTCGATACCAGGGCTGAGGTCCGTCGATGTCAGCGCTGGGATCCGTCGATATCAGGACAGAGGTTCTCCGATACCAGGGCTGAGGTCCGCCGATACCAGGGCTGATGTCCGCCGGCATCAGCGCTGAGGTCGCGGATGCCTGCTCTGAGGTCGCGGATGCCTGCTCTGAGGTCGCCGAGATCAGAGCTGATGGAATTTTATCTCACATTGGCGGAGGTTTCGACGGTGGTCCGGGCAGCACTGCGCCGACCGAGCTCCATCGTGATGCCACCGCTTCCGGCGAGCAGCGCGAGGCACGCGACGGAGATGACGTGCGCGATGAGGATCGCCTTCGCCGCAGGTGAGGGGCAACTCCGCGGCGGCGACAACGCTACCAGGCTGAGCTGAAGCGACCATGCCACCGCGCGGAAGAGATCTCCTCGGTGCATGCGGTCACCCCGTCCCGAGCAGCTCCGGCAACACCTTCCCGCTCGGCCCCTGGACGAACCGCTGGAACTGCGTCGCGTTCGCGGCCGCCTCGGCGTTCACGAGCCAGGTCTCCGCGCCGAGCTGGCTCGCTGCGTCGACGAAAGCGGCCGCCGGATGGACCGTCCCCGAGGTGCCGACCGCCAGGAAGACGAAGCGATGCCGCGCCGCCTCGATCATGAACGACTGCACCCGCACCATGATGGCCGGGTCGAGCAGCTCGCCGAACCACACGATATGGGGACGCAGCACCCCGAATTCGCCGCGCGCATGGCACTTGCCGCAGGCCGGCACCTTGCCGTCCGAGTAGGCCTCGGTGTCGTCGAACGGGGGACGGTCGCAGATCGAGCAGCGGGTCTTGTAGAGGTTACCGTGCAGCTCGGCCACGCGCTGGCTGCCGGCGGCCGCGTGCAGGCCGTCGATGTTCTGTGTCGCGAGGAGGAAACGGTCGCCGAGCCGCGCCTCGACGGCGGCGAGCGCGCGGTGCCCCGCGTTGGGCTGGCAGCTCGCCATCTGGGCGCGCCGCTGGGCGTAGAAGCGCCACACCAGCATCGGATCCTTGCTGAAGCCCTCGGACGAGGCCACGTCCTCGACCCGGTGCTGCTCCCAAAGACCGCCGGCGTCGCGGAAGGTCGGAATCCCGCTCTCGGCGGAGACGCCGGCGCCGGTCAGCACGAGGAGCCAGGTGTCGTCGTCGATGCTGAGATGGGGGACGGGGTGCATGACGGGGCGCAGCGTAGCCCACGGTCGCCGGATGGCCCATGCTCGGCGGCCGCGAGGGCACCATGCGCTTCATTCTCAGCAACTACGGACACCGGCTCGTCCTCCACCTCCATCGCGCCGGGAAGCTCGACGCGCTCCCGGCGGACGACGACGTCCGGGTGCTCTGCCGCATCTACGGCAAGGGCGCGCTGGCCGAGGGCGCGAGCGCGGCCCTCCCGCGGCTCGCGGAGCGCGGCTTCATCGAGCCGGTCGTGGACGACGTCGACCTCGAGGCCATCGAGCTGCGCTATGCGCGGAACCCCCTCGAGCACATGTCGCGGGTGGTCTTCGAGTACACGACGCTCTGCAACCTCGACTGCCTCCACTGCCGCAACGGGAACCTGGAGGCGATGGCCGAGGCCGATCCTTCACGGCTCCGGCGCGTGGTCGACGCGGCCCTCCCCATCGGGCTCGAGCGCTTCGATTTCATCGGCGGCGAGGTCACCCTCTACGGCAAGGGGTGGCTCGATCTGGTCGCGTATATCCGCGCCCAGGGCGGCGCGCGCGCCACGGTGATCACCAGCGGCTGGTTCCTCGGCGAGACGAGCTTCTTCGCAGCGGGGAAGCGATACGCCGACGACGTCGCCTATCTGCGGGAGCTGGCCTCACGCGGGCTCACCCACGTCATCTTCAGCCTCGACGGCCCGGAGGACGAGCACGATCGGTGCCGCCAGGTGCCCGGCCTCTACCAGCGCGTCATCGCCGGCTTCGAGAAGGTGCGGGGCGCCGGGATGATCCCGCGCGTCTCGCTGGTGCTCGGCGTGGGCGTCGCCGGCACGGCGGCGCTCCCGTGGATCGCGGATCTCTCACGGCGCATCCACGGCCCGGAGCCGGACGACGAGGCAGCCGTGCTGCGCGTGCTGCGCGACGACACCAACTACGTGAGCAACTTCATCGACGTGGGCGGCGGGGTGAAGCTCCGGAGATCGCGCGGCGACATCATGGCGTGGAGCGACGCGGATCTCCGCTGCAAGAACTTCTTTCGCCCGTCGCCCACGCTGCGCATCAAGGCTTCGGGGGAGATCTCGCTCTGCCCGCTCGTCGAGGGCGGCGACGGCTATGGCAACGTGCACGATCACGACATCGTCGAGCTGCTCAACCGCATGCAGGACGCGCTGGTCTACAAGCTCCACGCCGAGAAGCGGATCGGCGCCGTGCGGCGGTTCCTCGACGCGGAGGTCTTCGGCGGGAGCCTGGGCACCGTGTGCAGCGCCCGCGTCGCCCTCAACATGATCGCACGCGAGATGCAGGAGCGCGGCATCGATCCCGAGGATCGCGCGGCGCTCCGCGCAATCAACGTCGAAGTCGCAGAGAAGATGGGCGTCCTCCCGCGCAGCGTTCCCCACCGGGCCAACGGTCACGCCCGGCCGCGCTGACGCCTCCGGCTCTCGAGACCATAGGCGTGGAGGTACAAGACCGTCGCGTACATCCGCCGTCGATCACGCCGCAACCGCTCGCGGAAACTGCGTCATCGACGGCGCGACGGAGAAGGTCTCCGGCCGAGCCAGAATCGCTCTTCGCTCGCCCGTCTTCATCCCTGCGGGCGCTGCCCTCTCCCAGTACTCAATTCACCGCGGAGAGCCGCTTGTCGATCTCGCTCGAGAGCGCGTCGAAATCGGTCGCGTTCTCGACGCGCTCGGTGCCGATGAACATCGAGGGCGTGCCCGAGACGTGCCCTTCCACGCCGAGCTTCATGTCGGAGCTCACCGCGTTCGCATAGGTGTGCTCGTCCAGCGCCTTCTTGAACTTCGCCATGTCGAGCCCCGCGCCCTGCGCGTACTTCTCCAGCGAGGCGCGCTCGAGGTCGCGCTGGTTCTGGAAGAGGAGGTCGTGGAACGCCCAGAACTTCCCCTGCGCGTGGGCCGCGAGCGATGCCTCCGCCGCGAGCTTCGCGTGCGCGTGCATCTGCAAGGGGAACTGGCGGAACACGAAGCGGACCTTCGAGCCGTACTTCTCCTTGAGCTTGCCGACGACGCTGGCCGCTCGGCCGCAGAACGGACACTCGAAGTCGGAGTACTCCACGATGGTGATCTTCGCGTCCGCGGGCCCAAAGCCGGGCGCGTCGGCCGCGGCCTGGCGCTGCGCGAGATCGGCCGAGATCGGCGCGCTGTCCTGCTCCATCTCGCGGAGCTCGGCGATCACGCCGTCGAAGTGATCGAGCATGTCCTTGCAGCGATCGGCGGGGAAGCTCGGCGTCTTCTCGCGAACCATCGCGCACGTGTTGCTCTTCTCCCCGAGGTCTTTGCAGATCTTCTCGACGAGCGTGTCGCACGACGCACGCGCGGCCTTGAGCTTCGCGACCGTGCCTTCGAGATCCGCCTTGGCCGCCGTGCACGCGGCGCCGGGGAGGAGCGATGCCGCGGCCTTCGCCTTGGTGCAGCCCTCCGAAGCCTCGCCGGTGCGCTTGCAGAGCTCGCTCGACCACTCCTCGCAAGGTCCGCTCACGCCCGCTGCCGCCGAAGCGATCGGGCGCGCCGAGCCGCCCGCTTCCGCCTTCGGCGCGGCGCCGCGGGCGGCCCAGCCGCACCCCGCGCCGACCGCGAGCGCCACGACCGCGAGGACCGCGGTCGATGACGTCTGGGGCTTCTGTGCGCGCTTCCTGCTCTCGCGCTTCGCGGACTTCTCTTGGTTGTTCTCGTCTGCCATGCGTCTCGGGCCCTTCGTCGTGTCGCCCCATGCGCGGGGCTTCGCTCGTCGGCCGAGGGCAACGCCGTCGCCCGCGCCGCGATCCCGCGCACATGCACCGCGCCGGGCTCCGCGGCAAACCATCTCGTGCCCCAGGGCGCAAAATTCGGCGGGCGCGGGCGAAAAAAACGAGGAAACCGACGCCGCGCTGGAGAGACTTCACGAGAGCGACGCGTTCGCCTCGTCGAACATGGATGCCAATTGGCGCACCAGGCGATCGGTCTCGTCGTCGGCCGGATGAAACGTCTCGACGCGCAGCTCTTGAACGGTGATGTCCTGCGGCGTCCCCACCGTGGCGATGGTGCTGAACATCCGCGCGATTTGCCCCGTGGGGAGCCGCAGCTCCACCGGCACGATCAGGTTCGGCACGGCGGCGTGCGAGCCTTCGCGCTCCGCCATGAGCGCCTTCAACACGGCTTGACGCGCCGGATCGCGATCGTCGCGCAGCTCGCGGGAGAGCCGATCCACGAGGTCGTCGAGCACCGCCTCGCGGTTCACCACGGATCGCCCGAGCGGCCCGCGCAACATCGTCACCGCGTTGAGGCGAGGCACGGGCAGCACCACGTAAGACGGGAGCAGCTCGCTGGTGGCGCCGAGCCAAAACAGGAGCCGCGCATAGCTCCGGCTGACCATCACCACGTCCCAGCGCCGATCGATGACCACCGCGCCGAACGGCTCGGCCGCCTTGAGCAAGAGCTCCAGCGCGCGTCGCACCGGCTGCATTTCTTGGGCATGCATCGCGGTCTCTCGGTAGGCCGCGACGTAGCCCGCGGCCTCCAGCAAGGTGTTGCGCTCGCGCAGCGGCACGTCGAGCACGCGGGCCAGGAGCAGCACCATTTCGCGGCTCGGCACGCTCCGGCCCGTCTCGACGAAGCTCACGTGCTTGGCCGACACCTCGGCCTGGCAGGCCAAATCGAGCTGGCTCATGCCGCGCTGCTGCCGCCAATGCCGGAGCAGCTCACCCAACTTGGACACGTGCGCCATGGCGGGAGCTTACCGGTTCGCGAGCGCGGCCCGCGGGCTCCCGCGCAGCAGAAACGCGCCTGCGAGCACGGCCACGAGCTCGCTGCCCATCGACGCGTAGATGTAGATCCCCGCCGGCCCGGCCTGCACCAGCGTCAAGAGCCGGCCCAAGAAGAGCCCGAGCGCGCCCGCCGTGGCCAACCACATCGCCGCCGGCCGCGCGTCCTCCCGCTCGATGCCGAGCACGAAGATCACCGACGCGCCCAGGCACAGCCCTCCGTACATCGCGCGAAAATCCGCGAGGGCCGTCGTGCCGCTCAGATGAATGCCGAGCTGGTTGCCGAGCCAGATCGGCGCCAGAAAGGCCGCTGCCACGAAGCTCGCATAGATCATCAGGTTCAGCGCCAAAAACCCCTTCTTGAGCGTCTCCATCGGTTCCCTCGTCGGCATGTGCGCTGCGCCGTGCAGCGACGAGGCAAGAGATAGCGACGTCCCCGTCGTCCGGCGATTACCTCCGAGGTAATGGGCCGCGCGCGTGGGTGTCGAGCCAGTCGAACGCCTCTCCCATGAGCGCTTCGGCGTCACGCATCTCCCCGTGGCGCGCGCCGGGCATCTCCAAATAGATAGAGGGCACGCCCGCGTCCGTGAGCGCCTTCGTTCCCTCCTTCATTCGATAGGTCGCATCCAGCTCTCCGCTGATGTTCACCACCCCTCGCGCCCGCTCCAGGTTCGCCGGCGACGGCGTGGTGGGCGCGCCGATGAGCACGAGCCGCGTGTACCGCTCGGGAAAACGCGCCGCCAACTTCTCCGCCAGATAAGCCCCCTGCGAATAACCGACGATCACGAGATCGCTCCCCGCCGCACAAGGCCCTTCCGGCCCCTCGATCGCGAGAAGCGCCCGCTCCACCCGCTCATTCGCCGCCACCGGATCGGGCACGTATTTGCGATTGGATCCACCGCAATCGATATCCCCCGAAAGCCCGAGCACCCCGCCGTGATCCCGCCCAGCCTGCTGGAACGATTGGATGTAGCCGAGCCCATGCGAGCACATCCCGTGAAGGAACACGATGCGCGGACAAGCTCCCTCGGGCCCGCTGAGCACGAAGGCAGGCTCATCGCCCGGCACCGGCACCGTCCGCACCTCGAGCGGCTCCTCCACCGGGGCAGGCTCCTTTTCCGCCGCCGTTTCCCGAGCATCGGAGGGGCCTTTGCGACAGCTCCCGATCGACGCGCCCACGAGAGCGAGCGAGATGACCACGGCCATCGCCTGTCGAGCCCGGTGCGGTTTCATGCCGAGGCCCTGGGGCCGGCGCGGGTGACATGCAATCCTGTCCACGACGACGTGACGGCCAGGCACGCCGGCCCGCTCCCGACGACGAGGGTGGAACCTCGGCGGCGCTCCATTGTCCGCATGCGCCGTGCAGTCCTCATCTCTGCTCGCGTGCCTCGCTCTCTCGCTCACGGCGTGCGCGACGACATCGCGCAGCACCGCGCGACAGACACCCACGGCCCCGCTCGCTCCGCCCGCAACGATGCTCGACGCTGGAGCATCTCCTGCGGCCGCCGGCCTCGAAGCCACGGCCCCACCGGCACCGCTCGGCGCCGGCGCGGCGCCCAAAGCCGACGAGCCCGACGCGATCTCGCCCCGTGCTCGCTATGAGCACACCGCCCAACATCAGTGCAGCGAGCTCGAAGGTGATCCCCGATCCTGGCAAGCCATCGAGCCTCGCTACGACATCGCATGGCACTTCGCCATCCATCGCTTCGACTGCGAATGGCGCGTCGAACGGGATGCCACGGGCATCCATGCCAAAGCCTTCATACCGAATTGGAAGCCCATCGCGCTCCCCTTCGTGCCATCCAAGCATCCAGGCCGACAAGTCGTCCATTGCGGCGTCGGAGCGGTGGAGCACACCGACGCTCCCCTATCGGTCCTGGCTTACCGGCGAGTCGAAAGCGGCCACCTCGTCGGATACAACGAGGGTGAGTGGGGCGGCGGCCTCCTCTCCTACGATGCTTCAGGCCAATTGCGGCAAACCATCACCGACGAGAACGTCGTCGCGCTCCTCGAAACCCCATTCGGCCTCCTCGGCTTCACCGGCCTCGCGCACGGGCTCGGGAGCCGAGGTCATGTCCTCCGCCTCACCCGCTCGGGCCACTGGTGGCATTCCCACGAGCTCAGGCTGCCCGGCGCGCCGCGCAACATCCATCTCGAGCCGGACGGCTCCGTGCTCGTCGTCACCAGCCGCGATCTCGTCCGCGTGGTGCAAGGCTCGCGCATCGAGCACCTCCACCGCGGTCACTGGGAAGCTCTGCGCACGAGCTCCGTCGTTCGAGACGACGACGGCACCATCTACATCGGCATGAATCTCGCCGTCGTCCGCCTGCGACCGGCGCAGGGCGGCTACATCGAAGACTGGGTCGGGCCCTTCGATGCAAAGCAGCCCGCTCCGACGTAGCAGCGATCGAGCGCTCGTGTCGCAGGCCAGCTCTCCGCACAGGAGGAGACGTTCGCGGCCCGTCGTCGTGCCGTATCGGATGGCCCTGGCCCACGAAGCGCACGAGGTCGAGACGAGCTGTCAGCGGCGGCGTTGCGCGGCGATCTCTTTTCCAACCACGATCGGGAGCAGCACGATCAAGAGCCAGCCGACGTCGATCTCTCGACTCTGCGGCTCGTGACGCCAGAGCGCGCAGGCGATGCGAAGAACGGCCAAGAGCCATATCACCACGGCGACGACGATCACGTCGTAAGACGGGAGGGAGCCAATCCGCGGCCGCGGAGGGTCGATGAGAGGCGTGGACGTGCGATAGGGATCGAAGCGCATGGCTCAACCCATGATGCGATCGGAGGGCTCGAGCGACGTTCGCGGTTTCGGCGGCGGCGAGTCGCCGTCGATGGCATAGATGCCGATGTCACCGCTCGAGCGAAGCAGCTCGTCGAGCAGGGAGCCATGCACGAAGTCGCGCCAGCGCGGATGCGTCGGCTTGCCCACCACGATCTGAGTGACGTTCTCGCGCCGTGCGAAGCTCACGATCTCGGGGGCGACCCGCTTGCCGCGGAGCCGCACGGGCGTCCCGCCGAGCCGCTCGGCGAGCGCGAGGTGCTCCTCGACGCGCGCGCGGTCCTCCGGCTCGAGGCGCTCGAATGCGCGCGTCTCCACGAAGATCGCATACCACGGCGCGCCCAACGCACCGGCCATGCGCCGCGCCGTGCACACGAGGCGACGTGAGCTCGGGCTCGGCCCCACCGAGACGGCGATTCGCTCGCCTGCAGCCCACGTGTCGGCAATGCCATGCTCGCGCCGATAACCGCGCACCTCTTCGTCCACCCGCTGCGCCGCACGGCGGAGGGTGAGCTCGCGCAACGCGAGCAGATTGCCCTTGCGAAAGAAGGCCGCCACGGCGCGCTGCGCCTGCTCGTTCACGTGGATCTTCCCCTCGTGCAGACGGCGCAGGAGATCGTCGGGCGGGAGATCGATGACCTCCACCTCGTCGGCGCGCTCGATGATCGAATCCGGCACCGTCTCGCGCACACGAACGCCGGTGACCCGCTCGATCACGTCGTTGAGGCTCTCGACGTGTTGCACGTTGAGCGTGGCCAAGACGTCGATGCCCGCATCGAGCAGGGCCAGCACGTCTTGATAGCGGCGCGCATGACACGTGCCGGGCGCGTTCGTGTGGGCCAGCTCGTCGACGAGCGCCACCTCCGGCCTTCGCGCCAGCACGGCATCGAGATCGAGCTCGTCGAGCATGATGCCCTCGTCGTCCACGCCCCGCGACGCGACCCGCTCGACGCCGCGCGCGAGCGCCTCCGTCTCGGGCCGCCCGTGCGTCTCGATCCACGCCGCAGCCACGTCCACGCCGCGGTCGCGCAGATCGTGGGCAGCGCGCAACATCGCCGTCGTCTTGCCCACGCCCGGCGCGAAGCCGAAGAAGATGGTGAGCCGGCCGCGCTGCGCGAGGCGCGCTTCCTCTTCGAGGATGTCGGAGAGCAGACGAACGCCGCGCGGTGCCTCCACGGCCCGCTTCCTCGGCACGGGAGCGCCCTCGGTGAATGCATGGGCACGGTCGAGCTTCGACAGGCCGCCGGGGTTGTTCATGCCGCGCCCTACCGCATGAAGGATGCCAGCTCGTGAAGCACGCATTCGCGCAGATCCGCCGCGTCTCGTCGTGCATCCTGCGCGATGACCGACAACGCATCGTGACCGATTGCATGACGCCGCCCGAGGCGGCTCGTCCGCGCTCGGCGTGCCGACACACCGGCCTCGATGAGCGGCGTTCGACACGCCGCCTCGCATCGTCGATCGCGAGAGTCCCTCAAAGGCATCTCGCCGCTACGGCGCTCCGCCATCCGCGGGAGTCGACGGCGCGCCACCATCGGCGGAAGTCGCTCCATTTTCCGGCTTGGTGTCCGTCGTGCTCACGTTCCCAGGCGTCCAGGGGGGCGCGAGCAACCGCTCCGCCGGGCTCGGCGGGGCCAGCGCATTCCATTCGCCGCCGACGAACACCGAGACGCGAAAATGGATTCCGATGGGCCGATAAACGGTGCCCGTCGTGACGAGCAGGTCCGGCTGCGGGCCACAGGCATCGGCGTGAAGCTCCCAGTCGATGACATCGTATTCGGGATAAGCCTCCAGCCGATAATAGGCGTCCGTCGGGACGAGCACGAGCGTCGAGGCGGTGAGGTCGATGGCGCTCGTGACGCTGTAGCCGAGCGTAGCCGAGAGGCTCTTCGTGATGTCGTTCTTTTGCTTGGACAGGCTCGGCGAGCGCTCGTACGTCACCCCCGTATCGAAGTCGTGCTCGACGGAGAGCGCCAACGACTGCGGGCCCCAACCATCGGTGGAGGCCACCAGAGACTCGGGAGAAATGAAGAAGATGGTGCCTGCACGGCGCACGAGGTGCGTCACGTAAAGGCCGCTGCACCAGGGCAGAGCCGCCGCGTCCACGCGTCCCTCGGGGGCCGAGCAGGCGCTGCCCGCGCAAACCAATGACATGACGAGAGCGACGATGGCGAGCCTGTCCCCCATGTTCCACCCCTTTTGCATCTCGCGTCATCGCTCGTCTCCTTGGTGGCCTTCCGTCTGAATCTCGCGAGCGCGCGAGCCCCCTACGTCTACGTCCAATGGATGTCCGGGAAGCCGTCGCGGTCGAAGCCGCTCGAGCCGGCCTCCAACGGATCGCCCACGGCAGCGCCGTGCACCTCGGCGACGCCGGAGATCTTCCAGCCGTTCGCGATCTCGTGCCGAACCGCGATGACCGCGAGTCGCTCTCCCATCGCGCCTCCGGAGCGGAAGCCTGGGGCCTGGGCGCGCCGGCGTAACCCCTCTCGAACGAAACCATCTCGGCCCACCGTTCGTGCGACCTGGCCGGAGGCCCCGTCTCATTCACACGGCGGGGACTCGCGTCCCCGCCGCCCCAGCGGCAAAGCCGCTGGGGCCCCACCACCCCGCGATCCACCCGAGATTTCCAGCACGTTTCGCCGCTTCGGGCCTAGCGTTCGTCGTGTCCGGATGCATGAGGGAGGGCGAAATCATCGACCGCGTGAATCTGGCTCGCTCACTCCAGTGGAAGCGAAGGTGGATGTACCTCGTGCGCCTCGACTCCGTGCAACGACGATTGAAGGCCGGCTATCGGCGCACGACATCCATTGAGCCGGACCATCTTTCGATGAGCGCGCGGCAGAGCCGCGGTGCCGACACCGAGTTTGTGGGCCGGGGCACCAGTCCGCCAGCAATCAGCGGTCGACGTGCTGCAATGGCCTACACCGCCGTCGGAAGGCACGCGGCGGCAAACACTGGTCACGCGAGTGTCCAACCGACGCAAAACGCAGCGCAAAGGGAGCGCAAAGGGAGCGTTCTCGGGCTTTCATGCCCCGAGCACCGTGTAGGACCAAGCGAGCCATCGTGCGCGCCTGTCATGATATCGAGCAGAATGGTTATCGCGCAACTTCGGTATGTTCGTATTGCATTGCCGATGGTGGCCAATGTACAGTAAATGGTCGCGACTCCACGCATTCTCGGCTCTCCATCCCGCATTGCCATTGCGAAAGGAACAGGCTCCCGAGGAATCGTATCCCCCATCACATCGGCCCCTCAGCCCCGGAGATACACCATGAACCCGCCTCACGCTGATGCGGAGTTGTTGACATCCTCTTTCACCATCGCGCCTGCGAGCTCGGCGCGCGCGCTGGACCGCGACACGTCACGCCGGTTCTACTTTCGCGTGCCTCCGAACTGGAGATCTCCAGTCGTGTCGAATCCGCACGCGCGCGAGGCCGAGCGCCAAGTGATCGCGTGGTTCGAGGGGCTCGGCTGCACGAAGGCGGAGCTCGCGCGGGCGCGGCGCTTCGATGTCGCGGGATACGTGGGCATCCCTTTCCCCACGATTCCCCTGCACAAGACGATTCAGATCGGGAAGTACCTCTCCCTGTGGCTCCTGTGGGACGACGTGGAGGTGGAGACGCTGGACGATCGGTGGGTCACCGACGCCGAGCATGTCCTCGCGCAACGCCGCCCGGCAGGGATGAATCGCTTCGACGAAGGCTGGTGGGATCTCCTCACTGGATTCGCCGCCTCGCGGAGCCCCCGGTGGATTCAGGATCTCTGTCGCGCCATGATGGACTGGAACGCGGCCGCCGTCGAAGAGGCGGAGATCATGGCGGCGTGCCGGCAGCACGGCGAGCCGCCCCCCTTCGAGCGCCAGCTCGAGATGCGCGTCGCCACCATCGGCATGTACGCCACCGTGTATCTGCTCGAGGACGCCTACGACATCGAGCTGCCGCGTGACTTTCACGCGCACCCCACGGTGCTGCGCCTCAAGTGGCTCGCCAACGAAATCGTCGGCCTCGGCAACGACATCCTGAGCTTCGGTAAGGATTACACGGAGTCTCAGATCAACCTCGTCACGACGCTGATGTACCAGCGCGGGGTGTCGGTCGACGATGCCATCGCCCACCTCGTCCACATGCACGACGAGGCGCTGCTCGAATACGATCGACTCGCCGAGTCCCTCCATGGCTGGCCGCCGGACGTGATGGCGGTCATCACGCGATGGCTGCAGGACGTGCGGTATGCGTCGCTCGGGTTCAGCCTGTGGGAGTCTCAGGCGCCGCGCTACACGGCGTACAAGGTCGTCACCGATGGCAGAGTGATCGAGCCCCGGTTCTCGTTCTTCCCGCCCCAACCTTCGGAGCGGCCGCACCGCACGTCCGAGCCACCCACGAGCCGTCGTCCCTCCTGGCGGCCGAGCCGAAACTCCGTGCCTCCGAGCTCGCGGCATGGAACATCCACTGTGGAGCACTCATGACCATCGCAACGCGCCTCAATGGCCCTCTCCTGCTCGTGGAAGCCATCGGCGTGCTCACCCACGACGATCTCCCGTCCCTGATCAAGGCATTCGAGGCTGCGCACCGTGCCGGCCCCTTCGTGGTGATCACGGACACGCTGCAGATGACGTCTGCCCCCACGGACGTCATCAGCGCATTCGCCAGTGGCATCAAACAAGTCGCGCCTGGCTCGAAGAACTGGCTCGGCGACGCCGTGGTGGTCAAGTCGGTCGCCGTACGCTTCGTCTTGTCGACGCTCCTCATGATCGCGCCCATGCCGGCCGAGGTGAAGGTGTTCGACAGCATGGCGGACGCGCGTCGGTGGTGCGGTGTGCTCCTGCGCAAGCACGGCTTGCCGAGCCCTCTCCTCAGAAGCGCATAGGCTCACCACGAGATCGCTCACGCATCGTGGAGCTCCATGGTGCGTGAGCGTGCGTGAGCGTGCGTGAGCGTGCGTGAGCGGGTGATCCAGTCTCGGACGATTCCCCTGCTCCCGTCCTCGACGTCGTCGGCCCCCCTCGAAACGCCGAGCCGCACGCCTTCGTGGTCAGCGCCCGGCGTGGAGGCGCTTCAATTCCATCGCTTCCACTCCCGATCATAATAACTGACCAGGATCTGGTTATCGAGCCGGTTCACCTCGGTGGGGATCCGCGCCATGTCGCCGGGAAAGACGAAGAGCGTCGGCAGCACGGCTTCGTTCAGGAACGCGAGGGGAACGTCGGGCAGCTTCGTCGGCACCTCGAAAGGGGTGTCGCGCGCGAGCACGTAACCCCACTCGCCGAACGAGGGCACGGCCACGTGGTAGGCGCGCGTCGACATGCCCGCGGCTTCGAGCGTCGCGGCCACGCACCAGAACGAGCGCCGCGCCATGAGCGGTGAAGTGCTCTGCACGACCACCGGCGCGCCCGGCGCGAGCGAGCGGCGGAGCATGCGATAGAAGCGGGTCGTGTAGAGCTTGCCGAGCGCGAAGTTGTTGGGATCGGGAAAGTCGATGATGGCCGCGTCGAAGCGCCCGTGATCGGCGCCGAGCCACACGTACGCATCCTCGTTGACGATCTTCACCCGCGGGGAGTGGAAAGAGTCCTTGTTCTGATCGCGGAGGAGCGGCAGATCGGTGGCCAAGCGGGTGATGGCCGGGTCCAGATCCACGAGGACGATCTCGCTCACGTCCGGGTATTTGAGGATCTCGCGGGCCGCCAAGCCATCTCCACCGCCGAGCACCAAAACCCTCTTCGCGCCGGGGGCGAGGGCCAGCGCAGGGTGGACCAAGGCCTCGTGATAACGATGCTCGTCGGCCGAGGAGAATTGGAGATTGCCGCTCAAGAAGAGCTGGAAGCTGGCGCGACCGCGGGTGATGACGATGCGCTGATAGGGTGTGCTCTTGGCGAAGATCACCTCGTCGGCGTACATCCCCTCTTCGGCGAGGCCGGTGAGGCGATCGGCGAAGACGACGCCCGCGCCCAAGACGGCGAGGACGAGCGCGCATTTGACCTGGAGATCGCGGCGGCGCGGGATGACCTCGCGGAGCAGGTGCGTGGAGTAGAGCGCCACCAGGGCGTTGAGGACGCCGAAGACGAGGCCCGTGCGCACGATGCCGAGGCGCGGCACGAGGAAGATGGGAAAGAGCAGCGACGCCACGAGCGCGCCCAGGTAATCGACGGTGAGGACGCGGGCGATGAGGTCCTTGAACTCGTATTGATCCTTGAGCACCCGGAGGAGGAGCGGAATCTCGAGGCCCACGAGCGTGCCCACCACGGCCACGATGGCGTAGAGCAGCGCGCGGAAGAACGAGAGGTGCCCGAAGGCCAAGAAGAGCAGCGGCGCCGCGGTCCCGCCCACCACGGCGACGGCCAGCTCCACCTCGATGAAGCGACGGGCCACGTCGCGATCGACCTTGCCCGAGAGCCACGAGCCGACGCCCATGGCCGAGAGGTAGACGCCGATCACGGTGGAGAACATCGTGATGGAGTCACCGAGCAGGTAGCTCGCGAGCGTGCCCGCGAGCAGCTCGTAGACCAACCCGCAGATGGCGATCACCATCGCGGTGAGGAGCAGCAGCGGTGCGTTCATCGTGCGGGAGATCTACTTGCCGCCGGCGTGGCCCGAGTGCCAAAAATGGAAGCTGCGATACCCGCCGGGGGAAGATCGCACCGAAGGATCGATGCGTTCGCGCTCCGCCTCACTTTGCCGGTAGCCGGTGAGCCCCGCAAAGGCATAGAGCGCGAGCGCGGCGACGACGACGACCTTGTATGCCTTGAGCAGCATGGCGATCACCCGATGAGGTTGCTGTCCTCCCACCTTCGCTTGTCGAACGAGCGCCGGTGGAGGAGCAGGAGGAGCGGAGAGAGGATCACCGCCAGCACGGAGAGGAATTGGCCGCCGCTCCAACCACCCTCGTGGATCTCGATGGTGGCGCTGGGCGCGTAGAGCGCGGCAGGATCCCATTGGAGATCGGCGCGGAGCACATACGTGCCGCGCGCCGGCGCGGTGAGCACTTGATGCGCGCGGGTGCTGCCCTCGCTCCAACTCTCACCGTCGGTGTAGCCGTGGTAATACGATGTCTCGAGGCCGAAGAACGAAGCGTCGCCGGTGTCCTCGCGGATGACGGCGCCCTCGATCCAAGCCCAGGAGTTGTCGACGTCCGAGCGCACGCGGACCTCGATGGCCCGTGTGCCCGTGAGCTCGAACGGCTCGGACACGAAGCTCCGCAGCTTGCCCGGCGGCGGGAGGGGCTCCGAGGCCTCGGACGAGGGATCGACGGCCGCGGGCACGTCGTCCTGACCGAAGACGTGCGTCGTCACGACGCGCTCGTCGCGCGCCACGAGGATGCACCAGAGGGCGAGCGCCGCGATGGCGCCGCCGGCCATCCACCGGAGTATGCTTGGAAACGAGGACTCGAACACCCAAGGTTGGAAGGTGCCGATACGCACGCGCCTCGGGAGATCGCGCGACTCCAGGCCGAAGGCCTCGGCGACCTCGCCGGGCTCGAGGTGCTCGATGTGGCTCCAAGACATCTCTTCGCCGTTGCGCTCGAGGCTCAAGCCCTCGGGAGGTGCCGTGAAGTCTTCGAGCTGCGCGGCCTCACCGACCTTCACCTTCCAAGGGAACTCGCCGAGCACCGTTTCGACCGTGCCCAGAACCGAAGAGAAGCGGCGGTATTTCTTGCCGCGATAGGTCGCGTCGTTGCCCCAAAAGGTCACCTCGGCGGCGGAGATGCTCTTGGCCAAGGACCAATGTCCATCGGAGCAGACGAGCCACGAGAAGGCCGTCGTCTTCGGGTCGTAGAGCAGGAGCTCGTCCCAGGGATAGTGGGTGAAATCGACCTGGCAATCGCGCCGCATCCAACCCACGACGATGACGTCGGTGCCGCGGAGCTTGCCCTTCTTCCCGATGGCGATGGGCGGATCGTCGCGGTAGCGCTCGAGCACGGCAATGACGCGGCCGGCGTGCTTTTTCCCGTCGATAAGCGCATTGCAGGACGTGCAGACGAGGCGCACCGTCTGCCCAGGGACACGAATGGAGACGGGCGCGCCGCAGTTCTGACAGACGATGGCATCGCCCTCGGGGCCGGCCTCGGGCGCGGATCCGCCTTGCAGATCGAGCTGCTCGATGGGCAGCTCGTGGCCGAGGAAGAGCTCGGGCGAATCACCGTCGCTGCCGTAATCGAAGGTGGCGAATGCGTTGTTCGGGCCTTCGAGATCGGCGCTGTACACGGTGCCATCGAGCGGCACCTCCTCCGGCAATTCACCGGCGACGCTGACGATGCGCGCTGTCTTGAGATCGGTGACGACGAAGTCGCCGTGACGGCCGAGATCGACGTGATCGCCCGGCGAGAGCGCGTGACGCGGCGGGATCTCGCTCCAGGGGCCGCCGAACGTCAGGTAGTAACGACCGCCGGCTTCGGCGAGCCAGCCCCAGCGCTCGTCCGGGAAGCTCGCGTACCACTCGTCCCACACGCCCTGCTTCCACTCCATCTGCACACGGCCGACGACGGTGAAACGCGCGCCGAGGAAGCGGCCCGTGGTGCCGAGCGAGATACGCGAGCCGGTGGGCACGAGATCGGCGACCTTGCCGGCGGACGCGAGGTCCTGCCCGTGGCGCACGACCAACGTGTTGCAGAAGCGACAAACGGCGGCGCGGGAGCTGCCCACCTCGAAGGTGAGCGGCGATCCACAGTTCGGACAGGTGCCGGTGCGGCTCAACGCAAGGCCTCCTTTGCCTCTTCGATCATCGGGCGATCGATGCGGCGTACGACGACGTGACGTGCGCCGACGAGCTCCGCGAGGCGCTCGGCCCACGGCCATTCGGCGCGCGGGCGACAGCAATAGAGGTTGAAGGCCGCGAAGCCGCGCTCCGGAAACGTGTGGCAGGTGAGGTGCGACTCGGAGAGCAAGAGCATGCCCGTGACGCCGCCCGGCTCGGGGAACGTGTGAAACCGCGGCGCGCCCACGGGACGGAGCCCGAGCTCCTCGACCGCGCGCGCGAAGACTCGCCCGATGATCTCCGGATCACGAAGCGCGGCCGGCGAGCAGCCATGGGCATCGACGAGCCATTCCAGGCCGGTGTCGAGCGCGGGAGGAGCAACCATGCTGCCGGTTGTAGCGGAACGACGCCCGCCGGGGAATGCCGGACGGAACGCTTGACGATGCGACCGAGCGGTCATATGACTGAGCGGTCGCATGCCGAAGCCTACGTTTTTCGGGCTCCCCGAGGAGCGGCGGGATCGTCTCGTCCACGAGGCCATCATCGAGTTCGCCGACCGCACCTACACGGAAGCATCGCTGTCGCAAATCGCGCGGCGGGCGCGCATCCCCAAAGGGAGCTTTTATCAATACTTCGAGGACAAGCTCGATCTCTATCGCTGGCTCGTCACCGAGGAGGCCCCGCGGCAAAAGCGTGCTTTCGTCGGCGCGACGCCTCTCGAGGGTGATTTCTGGGCGCGCCTCGAGTCCACCATCGAGCGCGGCATGGCCTTTCTCGTGGAGCACCCGCGGCTCGCGCGCCTCTCCGCGGGCGCTGCGGATCCCACAGCCATCGTCGAAGTGCGCGGCCTGCACAAAGCCATTTGCGACGCGGGACACACCGAGCTCCGCGCCCTGCTCGCCGAAGGGGTGGCGAGCGGCGCCATCGCCGGGCCGGATCGCGATCTCGACGTGGCCACCCGCTTCGTCTCGGCCATCATCGGCCCCGGCTTGACGGAGGTCATCTTGAACGAGCTGGGCGCCGATCTCCACGAGGTCTTGGCCTCGGACTCACTGCGCAAACAGCTCGGCCCGAAGCGCCGCCGGCGCCTCGCTCGACAAGCCGTGATCTTCATCCGCACCGGCTTGAGCACGAGCGATGTGTAGAACGCCTCCCCTTTTCCCGCTAGGCCCACACCCAACCTGGGCACGGCGCGCGCGTGCCGTGCCTGGGTCCTTGTAAACGACATGTCTCGAGCAGCCAAACACGCTGGGCTCTCTTCGCCTCGGCGGCCTCGGGAAGCGCGCGCAGCGACGTGATGGGCGAAGGTGCATTCGCCTGATGCACCGATTCACGTCGAAGGGCTCGCGCCTCACGGGCCGTGATAGGGAGATTGCGCCCAGCGCTCGAAGGAGCGTTTCATGATTCGATATGATTGTTCCGGGCGCGTCGCGCTCGTCACCGGAGGTACGTCCGGAATCGGCCTCGCCACGGCCCGCGCGTTCGCGCAGGCCAGAGCCAAGGTCGTCATCGCCGCGCGGGATCCCGGCGCGGGGCAGGCCGCGAGCGAGGCGCTCGCGCGCGAGGGCGCGACGGTCCTGTTCGTGCCTACGGACGTGCGGGAAGAGGCCTCCGTGGCGCGGGCCGTGGAAGAGACGATGAAGCATTTCGGGAGGCTCGATTACGCGTTCAACAACGCCGGCATCGGCGGGGACATGGCCCCTCTCGAGCGGACCGATCAAGAGGTCTGGGACAGCGTCATGGCCATCAATGCGCGCGGCGTGTGGCTCTCGATGCGCCATGAAATCCCGGCCATGCTCGCGTCGGGCGGGGGCGCGATCGTCAACATGAGCTCGATTTACGGGATGGCTGGCAAGGCCGCGCACCATGCCTACGTGGCTTCGAAGCATGCGGTGGTGGGGATGACCCGCTCGGTGGCGCTCGAGCACGCGGCGCGCAACATCCGCGTGAATGCCCTTTGCGCCGGCGTCACGCGGACGCCGGCCATGGCGCAGGCGGAAGCGGCTTTGCCCGAGCTGGTGCGCTCGCTCGTGGCCGAGCACCCCATCGGGCGGATGGCCACCGAGGAGGAGATCGCGGGCGCCGTGTTGTGGTTGTGCTCCGAGGGCGCAGGCTACGTGACCGGCGCCCCCATTGCGGTGGACGGTGGCTTCTTGGCCGCGTGAAGCGGCCGCCGCTCATGCGGGCTTGGCGCCGTTCGTCACTTGATCGAGAAAGCCGGTGACGGCCTCCAAGCGATCGTCGGCGGCGACGGCGCAGAAATCGGTGCCGCCGGCGATCGGCGGCTTGCCCGGCGCAGCGAGGAGCCACGAGAAACGCACGTAGCGCTTGTGGTGATCGACGGCCCCGGTCAGCGTGAAGCGATGATCCGGGAAGCGGGTCTGCACGGCGCGAATCATGGCGTCGATGCCGTCGTGCCCTTCTCCCTCCATCAACGGGTCGACATAACGGGCCTTCTCGGAGAACGTGCGGGCGACGAGCGCGCGGCGCGCCTCGTCCGCGGGCTCGTTCCAGCTGGCGATGTAGCGATTCACGAGGTCGATCATGGTGCTCATCCGAGGCTCCTTCGCGTCGCCGGCTCTCCGCTCGGCGTCGCGAGGAATGTTGCGGACGACGGGCCCGAGGGTCGATTACCTCCCAGGTAAAGCGATGACGATTGGGCGCGCGGCCGGGCAGTGGATGCGCGAGTTGCGCCAGAGTGGCACGAGTCGCGCGTCGTGCCGTGCGCGCCGGAGCGGGCGCAGGCCGAGATTTCAAGTCCATCGCTCATGGCTCATGCCTTGCACGCGCGCCCCGGCGACCCTTGCTGGAGGCATAGACCATGACCGTCCCGATCCTCGCTCCCCCTCAGCTCGTCATGAACAGCCGCATGCTCTACACGAGCTGGATGCCGGCCGATCCGGAGGCCGCCGCCGCACTCTTACCGCCCGGCGCGCGCGCGGCCGGGCCCGTGTACATGAATCAATACGTCGTCGATTCAGCGGAGCAGACCACCGGATTCGGGGCCTATTCGTTGACCTATCTGGGCCTCGATCTCGCCGATTTGAAGGCGCCGGATGGAGTCACGCCGGGCCGGTACATGTTGTTCTATTTCAACTCCTCGCCCATCGTGCGTGCCTATGCCTCGGAGCATGGGTTGCCCGCGACGACGGGGACGACGGAGCTCTCGATCCATGGGCACGAGATCGTGGCCACGACCTTCCTCGACGGTCGCCCCGTGATTCGCACGACGGCGCACGCCAAACCGCACAAGATCGGGAGCATCGCGCGCGGACAATTGCTCTACCTCACCCGCAAAGGCGATCGCTTCCTGGCGGGGAACTTCCCGTACATCGGAGAGCTCGCGGACGACTTCTCGCTTGCTTCGATCGAGTTTCTCGATCCGAGCCACCCGGCGTACGCGCTGCGCCCGAAATCGCCGCTCGAGGCCGTCATGGGGTCGAGCTTCTTCGCGCCGCGCAACTCGTTCGTGTATCCGGGCGGCGAGTATTCCGTGACGCTCGGATGAGAGGGAGAGGGGCTCGTTCGCTCGACCGCACGAGCCCCTCCTCCACCGCCCTCAACCGCGCGGCGGCTCCTGAATGGCGTTGATCACGGCGGCCATCTCGTCACTGCCGTGACCGAGCTTCAAAGCACGGTCGAAGTACGAGAGGATGAGCTCGGGAATGCGGCGATCGACGTTGTTTTCCCGGCTGAGACGTACGATGTGCTGAATCGCGCCCGCGTGGATGTCGAGCGTGCAGTCGGTCCCCTTGAAGTCCCCGGTCGCCAGCATCCTCTTGCACATGTCGGCGGTGATCGAGATGAGCGGCATGATCGCTTGGACGCCGGCGAAATAGGCGTCGAGAGGGAACTTCTCCGACCGGCAGATGGCGGCCCCGTGCAGGAAGGCGAGCGTCGCGCCGTAGTAGCTCTCCAGCAGGGCGCAATCGAGCGTGGCTGCGGCGCCGATGGGCTCGCCGACGTGCGAAGTACCACCGCCGATGACACGCAACGTCGCTTCGTGGCGATCGTAGAGCGCCTTGGGCCCGGAGTAGAAGATCGTCGTCTGCTCGCCGCCGATGTAGCTCGGATAGGCGAGGATGCAGCCGTCGAGATATTCGATGCCGTGCTCCTGTGCCCACGCCGCGCCGCTGCGGGCGTCGCCGGGCGTGCCGCTGGTCAATTGCACGATGGTGCGGCCCTTCGCGGCTTGCTCCGCGAGGGGCGTGCGGAGGACTTCGTCGCTCGCTTGGTAGTTGGACACGGAGACGATCGTCAGATCGCTCTCGCTGCACGCCTGCGCGGCTGTCTCGGCCACCTTCGCCTGCCCTTGGAAGGGCTCGGCCTTGCTCGGCGAACGGTTCCACACGGTGACCCGATGACCGGCGTTGATGTAGGCGCGCGCGAGCGCGGCGCCCATCTGACCCAAGCCAAGAATGGATACGGACTCTTTCTGCGACATGAGCTGCCTCCTGCGATGGCACGCCGGGCCCTCCCCGTGCAGCGTGAGGGCGCCCAGCGAATCCGGTACGATCTCCGAAGCCTGCAACAACTTCGGTGACGATTTCTTACCAGATTCGAGGCAGAAACGGGTGCGCCCGAACAATCGGGCGTCAGCCGGCGCGGGCCCGGCCCTTTCCCTTCATGCGCGCGAAGAAGGCGCGGCGCTGGGCGTCCTTCTTCTTGTCGGCGGCGCTCTTCTCGTCGGAGGTGCCTTTGGATGCGCGGCCCGCGCCGCGGGCGCTCGTGCTTTTGCGCTCCCGCGTGCCCTTGTCTTTGGATTTGCGTTTCCGCGGAGGCTTCGCCGCCTCTTCTTCCAAAGGCACGTAGCCGAGGGCTTCCACGCCCTTTTCGCGGCCTTCTTCGGTGAGCGAGGCGCGCTGGAAATCGATGCGCTCGCCGCCCTTGTGGAAGCTCGCGTCTTCGATCTCCACCAATCCGGCGCGCACGAGGCCGCCGAGGAGATGCTCGAACGAGCGGCGATCGAGCTTCGCTTCGTCGAAGTTCTCGCGATAGAGCTTGCCGGTGGCCTGGTTGTCCTCGCGGGTGAGGGCGCCGAGGATCTTCTCCAAAGCAGCTTGCTCGGTGTGGCTCGGCTCGCGGAAGCGGCGCGCGACGCAGGCGTCCGGCGCGCAGATGTCGCAGGCGCCGCAAGGCTCGCCCGAGTCTTCCTGATCGCCGAAGTGCTTGACGAGGTGAAGCATCCGGCAGCCATGGCCTTGGGTGTAGCGGCCAATCTGCGCGAGCTCGCCTTCCTTGTGGCGCTTTTGGGCGATGTACGATCGATCCCAGCCGGGCTCGCCCAGGTGCACGGAGCCGTCGAACTCGACGAGACAACCACCGTGAATCCAGAGCTTCTCCAATGCCTTCTCGAAGACGTCGGGCTCCATGCGGAGGCGGGCCGCGAGATCCTCTTTCGGCTCGGGGGCCTTGCGAAGGGCCTTGTAGATGCGATCGAGGACGCTGGGATCGGGGTAGTCGCGCTCGTGGAAGAACTCGTGTGTCTTCCGGTCGACGAAGGAGTGCATCAAGATGACGCGCGAGGGCTTGCCGTCGCGGCCGGCGCGGCCGATCTCCTGATAGTAATTCTCGATGCTCCCGGGGAGCGCGACGTGGACGACGGTGCGCACGTCGGACTTGTCGACGCCCATGCCGAAGGCGACCGTGGCCACGATGACGTCGAGATCGCCGCCGAGGAAGCGGGTCTGGACGCGGTCGCGCTCGCCCGTATCCATGCCGGCGTGATAAGCACCCACGCGGAAGCTGCGGCCGAGCTCTTTGGCCACGTCCTCGGCGACCTTGCGGGTGGAGGCATAAACGATGGCGGGCCGGCGGCCCGGCTCGGCGAGGAGCGTGCGCGTGGCGTCGGCGCGGGCGCTCGGGGTCACCTCGACGACCTCGATGCCCAGGTTGGTGCGGCGGAATCCATGAATGAAGCGCGAGGCGTTCGGGAGATCGAGCTGCGCGAGGATGTCGTCCTGCACGAGCGGCGTGGCCGTGGCCGTGAGCGCGACGACGGGCGCAGGGCGCAGGGCCGGGAGGTGCTGGCCGAGCATGCGGTAATCCGGCCGGAAATCATGGCCCCAGGCGGAGATGCAATGGGCCTCGTCGACGGCCACGAGCGACGGTTTGCGCCGCGCGAGCATTTCGGGGAAGCCGGGGACGCGGAGCCGCTCGGGGGCGATGAAGAGATAATCGAGGCGGCCTTTGAGATAGTCGGTGGCCGCTTGGCGGGAAGAGGCGCGATCGCGGCCGGAGTGGATGCGATCGGCGGCGAGGCCGAAGCTGCGCAGCTTCTCGGTCTGGTCCTCCATCAAGGCGATGAGCGGGCTGATGACCAGCGTGGTGCCGCCGCGCGCGAGCCCGGGGAGCTGATAGCAAAGCGATTTGCCGGCACCCGTGGGCATGACCAGGAGGAGATCGTGCCCCTCGGTGGCCGCGCGGCACACGGCCTCTTGGTAAGGGCGAAAGGCGCTGAAGCCGAAGGCCTTTTCGAGCAGCGCGCGCAGATCGGTGACCCGCTCGCCCCGGCTCGTCCAGGCTTCGGGCAGAGGCTTGTCGACGGCGGGGAGGGTCGCGTTCCGCGCCGCGCTGGAGCGGCCCGAGAGCCCGCCGCGGCCGGCCTGGCGCGCGGCCGCATACGTCCCCGGCGCGGGCGCCCGGAGCTGGAGCGCGCTTTGCGCGATGGGCGCAGAATGGTTGTCGGCGCCGCTCGACGAAGAATGGTTGTCGGCGCCGTTCGAGGAAGAAGCGCCGCGGGCTTGGCCATTCGCCGAAGCGTGCTCGTCCGCGTCGTGCTCGGCGGAGGCTCGATTCGACGCGAAGCCGCCCGAGGGGCCTTGTGAATCGCGGCGACGGCGATCGCCAGCGCCCGGCGGGGCCGCGTCTTTGACCTTGGCCACCACGTCGGCCACGTAGCGCTCGATGCCTTCCATGAAGGTGCCGAGATCGCCTTTTTTTCGGTGGATTTGCTGGAGACGAGCCTCCCATTCGCCGGTCATCGCGGGGCTCTTCACGTCGGGGTGGACCACGTCGATCAAGGCGATGCCCTTGTCCGTGGCCTCCAGGCTCTTGCCCTTGCGGAGGGCGTATTCGCGCTTGAGCAACGTTTCGATGATGGAGGCGCGCGTGGCCGGGGTGCCGAGGCCGGTGTCGCGCATGGCGTCGGAGAGCTCTTTCTCCTCCAGCGTTCGGCCGGCCGTCTCCATGGCGGTGAGCAGCGTGGCTTCGGTGAAGCGCGGCGGCGGGCGCGTCTTCTTGGGGACGGCGGTCGCCTCGATCACGGCCTTGTTTTGCCCGGCGGCGAGGCCCGCGGGGAGCGATTGATCGGAGGCGGGCGGCTCTTCGCCGGCCTCACCATCCTTGGGCTTGTCGCGCTTGTCGGCGCGAGGAGGCTTTTTGCCACCACCGATGTCGAGGACCTTCCAACCAATCTCGTCGATGGCCGTGCCCGAGCTCTCGAATCGATCGAGCGTCGGTGTCTTGCCCTCGCGCGAGGCGACCTGGGTGATGACCGTGGTGACCGAATACACGTGATCGCCGTGCCAAGCGGAGAGGAGGCGGCGGCAGATGAGGTCGTAGACCTTGCGCTCGTCCCCGCCGAGGCTCTCGGACGCGCGCGTGGCGGTGGGGATGATGGCGTGGTGATCGGTGACCTTGGCGTCGTCGACGAAGCGGCGGCCGAGCGGACGCGTGCCCGTGCCCGGCGCGAGGAGGCCCTGATAGGGACCTTCGATGGCTTGCACGACGGCGCCCAGCGTTTGGGCGACGTCGTTCGAGAGATGGCGGCTGTCGGTACGAGGATAGCTGATGAGCTTGTGGTTTTCGTAGAGCGATTGCGCGACGTCGAGGGTGCGTTGGGCGCTCATGCCATAAAGGCGGTTGCAGTGCCTTTGCAGCTCGGTGAGGTCGTAGAGCAGCGGCGGCGGGAGGCGGCGCGTGTCGGACTCGACGGACTCGACGGTGGCCCGGCCGCGCAGGACGCGATCGACGATGCGCTTGGCCTCCTCGCCGTCGGGCGGGAGGCGGCGATTCTTCTCCTGCTCTTGGCCCTTTTGCTCGACGCGAAAATACGTGCCTTCATAAGCGTCCACCGGCTCGCGCACGGCGCCGTTCGGCGGGGTGGCGAAGGTGGCGACGATCTCGAGATAGTCTTCCGGGACGAAGGCGCGAATGGCCTTCTCCCGCTCGACGACCATGGCGAGCGTGGGTGTCTGGACGCGGCCGACGGAGAGGTCTTGATCGAAGGCGAGGCTGTACGCGCGGGAGAGGTTCATCCCCACGAGCCAATCGGCGCGGCTGCGGCCACGGGCGGCGTCGGCGAGAGAATCGTACTCTTTGCCGTCGCGCAGGCGGCGGAAGCCGTCTTTGATGGCGTCCGGGGTGAGCGAGGAGATCCAGAGTCGGCTGACGGGCTTTTGGCAGCCGGCCGCTTCGTAGATGTAACGGAAGATGAGCTCGCCTTCCCGCCCGGCGTCGGTGGCGGCGATGACGCGGTCGATCTTCGGTGAACGGAGGATCTTGGAGACGACGTCGAACTGCGCGCGGGTCTCGGGATAGACGACGAGCGGCCACGAGGGCGGCAACATGGGGAGCGTGGCGAGGCGCCAGCGCTTCCATTCCGGCTCGATGTCGTGCGGCTGGGCGAGCGCGACCAGGTGCCCGATGGCCCAGGTGATCACGTAACCGCCGCCGTGCATGTAGCCCTCGCCACGGGACGAGGCGCCCAGGACCCGCGCGATATCCCGGGCAACGGAAGGTTTTTCGGCGACGACGGCGACGTTCATGGGCGGAGGCGGGCGGCATCCTAGCCCAATGTTCAGTTCTGCGCATCGGCCGGGCGGCGCGAGGTGTGAGGTGGACGAGGGTCAGCGGGCGATCCGCCGGGCTCGGGGTCTTGACTTCGAGCGCGCTCCAATTCCTACCGTGGCGGGCGTCGAAGCGGCGCGGCCCATCTCGCGCTGCCAGGAGATCCATGCACACGCGCAAGCTCGGTCCCCTCCAGGTCTCCGCCCTCGGCCTCGGCTGCATGGGCATGAGCGACTTCTACGGCCCGCGCGACGAGGCCGAGTCCATCGCCACCCTCCACCGCGCCATCGAGCTCGGCATCACGCTGCTCGACACCGCGGACATGTACGGTCCCTACACCAACGAGGAGCTCGTGGGACGCGCCCTCGAAGGCCGGCGCGACAAGGTCGTCCTCGCGACGAAATGCGGCATCGTCCGCGATCCGAACAACGCTGCGTTCCGCGGCGTCAACGGCACGCCGGAGTACATTCGCACGTCGTGCGACGCGAGCCTGCGCAGGCTACGTGTCGACGTCATCGATCTGTATCAGCTCCACCGCGTCGATCCGAGCACGCCCATCGAGGAGAGCGTGGGCGCGATGGCGGATCTGGTGAAGGCCGGGAAGGTGCGTGCGATCGGCCTGTCGGAGGCGAGCGCGGCGACGCTGCGGCGCGGGCACGCGGTTCACCCGCTGGCCTCGGTTCAGACGGAGTATTCGTTGTGGACCCGCGATCCCGAGGACGACGTGCTCGAGGTGTGCCGCACGCTGGGCATCGGGTTCCTCGCGTACAGCCCGCTCGGGCGCGGCTTCCTCACGGGGCAGATCAAGCGCATCGAGGATCTCGCGGCGGACGACTTCCGCCGCAACAACCCTCGCTTCCAAGGTGAGAACTTCCAGAAGAACCTCGATCTCGTGGCCAAGGTCGAGGCGATCGCGCGAGCGAAGGGCGTGAAGGCGTCGCAGCTCGCGCTCGCGTGGGTGCTCGCGCAGGGAGACTTCATCGTGCCCATCCCCGGGACGAAGCGCCGCACGTACCTCGAAGAGAACGTGGCCGCGGAGGCCATCGAGCTCTCCGCGGCCGAGCTCGCGGAGCTCGATGCGGTGATGCCGAAGGGCGCGGCCGCTGGATTGCGCTATCCCGAAGCGTCCATGGGATCCGTGAATCGATGAGCACCACGCCGCAACGAGGGCGCGCGCACGCGCCGCGATCGGAGACGACGATCGGCCTGACGATCGCGCAGGTGGCCACGGCCACGGGGACGAGCGCGCACACGCTGCGGTATTACGAGCGCATCGGGCTCATTCGCCCGGTGGCGCGGGCCCAGAGCGGACACCGCCGCTACGGGCCCGAGGACGTGCGCTGGGTCGAGTTCCTCCGCAAGCTGCAAGCGACGGGGATGCCGATCCGGCGCATGCTCGCCTATGCCGCGCTGGTGCGCCGCGGGGACGCGACCATCGCCGAGCGGCGCGCGCTGCTCGAGGCGCACCGCGACGACGTGGCCGCGAAGCTCGCCGAGCAGCAGGCGCACCTCGCCGGCATCGAGAAGAAGGTCCGTCTCTACGTGGAGATGGAAATGGCGATGGAGAAGCTGCCGGCGTGATGGATGATTGACGATCATCCAGCGCGCCGAACGACGCTCGGCCTGAAATGCCCTTTCGAGGACGCGCCGACCTCGCCGAGGAGCACGCGATGAGCGGGATCGAAGCCCTCGCGGAGGGCGCAGTTGCCGAGCGGAGGGCCGATCCACTAAAGTGGCGTGGACCCACGTGATCGGCACGACCCTCGACGGAAAGTACCGGATCGAACGCCTCGTCGGAGCCGGCGCGATGGGCGCGGTGTACGAGGCCGAGCACACCGGGACGGGCCGGCGCGTGGCCGTGAAGGTGATCAGCTCCGGCGACGTGGCCCGCGATCAGAAGCTCGTGACGCGCTTCCAGCGCGAGGCCAAGGCGGCCGGGGCCATCGACACGCAGCACATCACGCAGGTGCTCGACACCGGCGTGGACGAGAGCGGCTCGCCGTACCTCGTGATGGAGCTGCTGCACGGGGAGGATCTGCAGCACGCCATCAAGCGGCTCGGTCCGCTTTCCCCGGACGTGGCGCTGCGGGTGGTGGCGCAGACGTGCCTCGGCCTGCAAAAGGCGCACGAAGCGCACGTCGTTCACCGCGACATCAAGCCGGCGAACCTCTTCTTGGCCCAGCGCGACGCGGGCGAGCTCCGGATCAAGCTGCTCGATTTCGGGATCGCGAAGGTCAAGATGGACCACGCGAACGACGCGGAGTCCGCCGCGCTGACGAAGACGGGGAGCATGCTGGGCTCTCCGCTCTACATGTCGCCCGAGCAGGCAAAAGGGCTGAAATCCATCGATCACCGCGCCGATCTCTGGTCGCTCGGCGTGGTCTTGTACCAAGCGCTCACGGGGCGCACGCCCTACGATCACTGCGACGCGCTCGGTGGGCTCATCATCGCCATTTGTCATGACGACGTGACGCCGGTGCAAGAGCTCGCGCCCTGGGTCCCCCCGGACGTGGCCGCCATCGTGCACAAGGCACTGCGGCGCGATCCCGCGGAACGGTATCAGAGCGCCACGGAGATGTTCGACGCGATCAAGCCGCTCATCCCGAACGGGTGGTCGCTCTACGAATCGATGTTCGTGTCGCTGTCGGACACGGCCAAGGCCATCGTGGCGCCGCGCATCTCGGTGGAACCGCAACCGCCGCCGAAGCCGAGCATTCCGCCGGCCGCAGCGCGCCTCTCCGATCCGGTGGGCCCTGGAAGCGCGGCTGCGAGCACGACGGGCGCGCTCTCGCATTCGCAATCGGTGCCTTCGGTGGCCGCGCCGAAGGGCTCGCGCGCGCCGGTGATCGGCGCGGTGATCGGAGCCGGGCTTCTCGTGGTGGGGTATGCCGTCACGCGGCCGCCCCCGCCGGCGCCGGTGCCCGCGGCGACGGCAACAGCGACGCAGTCCGCTCCGCCTCCGCCGGTGGCGACGCCGGCACCAATCGCGACCGAAGCACCGAAGACCGCCGAGCCGGCGCCGAAACGGGTGAAGCTCGTGATCCTGCCCGCCGATGCGTCGGTCGAGGTGGAGGGCACGAAGACGCCGCTCAAAGACGGCCTCTTGGAGATCACGGGCGCGCCGGGCAGCGTGCATCGCGTGCGCGTCTTTAAGGGCAAGCAGGAGACGACGGCGGACGTGATCGTGACCGAGGCGGGCCCGAGCCCGCCCAAGGTCGAGCTGAGCGCCAATGCGCCCGCGGGCACGAAGCCGGCCGCGAGCACCGGGCCGCGCGCGCCGACCGCAGCGACGGCGGTGCCTTCAGGGATCAAGAGCACGTTCGAGTAGAGGTGGACACGCCGCGCATTTCCAGCGAGCGTTACGCCGCGTCGTCCATGCCGCGCTTCCCTGCTCGACTCGTCTCGATCGCCGTCCTCGTCTTGGGAGCTTGGAGCGGCGTGGCCCATGCGCAGCCCGCGCCGCCCGCGGAGGCGCCGCGATCTGCAGAGGCTTTGGAGACCGCGAAGAACGAGGCGCGCGTCCATTTCGAGAAGGGCGTCGCGCTGGTGCGCGAAAGCGCGTGGGCCGCGGCGCTCGCGGAGTTCCTGCTCTCGCGCGACCTGTACCCGACGCGCAGCGCGACCAACAACGCGGCCACGGTGCTGCGCCGGCTCCAGCGCTTCGATGAAGCGCTGGCCATGTTCGAAGCGCTGCTGCGCGAGTTCCCGACGTTGCCGGCCGAGGATCGCATCGAGGCGCAGCGCGCGATCGCCGAGCTGCGCGGGCTCGTGGGCACGGTGGAGATCACCGGCGCCGAGCCGGGCACCGCCATTGCGATCGATGGTCAAGCGCGCGGTGAGTATCCGCCGCTCACGCCCATCCGCGTGAATGCGGGCGCGCACACCGTTCGTCTCTTCAAAGAGGGCTTCGAGCCCTTCGAATCGCGCTTCGACGTGGCCGGCGGGCAGACGGCGAAGATCGCGGCACCCTTGCGCAAGCTCACGCAGTCCGGGCGCCTCAAGGTAGCGGAGCAGAACGGGCGAGAGCTCGACGTGGTGGTCGACAACGTGGTGGTGGGCCGCACGCCGTGGGAAGGCGTGGTCGCCATCGGCGCGCATACGGTGCTCCTCCGCGGCAAGGACGTGGTCGGCACGCAACCGGCCTCGGCGCCCGTCGATCCGCAGAAGCTCACCACGCTCACGCTGCGCGCCGAGCCGCTCGAGAGCGCGCTGCGGGTGGATCCGCTGCCCGCGGGCGCGCTCGTCTCCATCGACGCGGTGCCGGTGGGCCGTGGCCAATGGGTCGGCCGGCTGCGCGCGGGCGCGCACCGGGTCGAAGTCTCGCTCGATGGTTTCATCACCCAGACACGGCAGCTCAACCTGGAGCGCGGCGGGCGCGAGCTCGTGAGCGTGCAGTTGAAGCGCGATCCGGACGCGGGCGTGTGGAAGAAGCCGTCGAAATGGGTGTTCGATCTCTCGGCCAATGCGCTGCTCGTGCCGTCGCTCGGAGGCGATCTCGATGAAGGGCACGCCGTCGGCGCCGGCGCGCTCGGGCTCCTCCACGCTTCGTACGAGCTGGGATCGGGCTTCGCATTCGGTGTCTCGGGCGGCTATCTGGTGGCGCTCCAAACCTCCGATGCTCGAGCCACCACGCTGCAGCCGATTGGCAATCTCCCCGCGCAGAAAGGCACGGCGCACGACGAATTGCGCCTCACCGGCGCGCTCGTGGGCGGCACCTTCGGTTACGGGACGGGCGAGCGATTCCCCTTCCGCCTCCGCCTCGGCGCCGGAGCCTTGATCGGCTCGGTGCGCGACCTGCGGACCGGCCATTTCAAGCCGCGCTCGGGGCCGGCCTACGACACGTATCCCGTCGTGGACCACGAGGCCGCTCGGTATTTCTACCTGGATCCGGAGGCGCGCCTCGGCATTCGCCTGGGCAAGCACTGGGAAGCGAGCCTCGGCGTGCAACTGCTCTTCTTGGTGGCCATCTCCCAACCGAAGTTCAACGAGCGTTTGACGTTGGCGGCCTCGACCGACGGGATTGGCTCCTATCCGGCCGACAAGCTGATGGGTGGATTCGTGATGATGGTCTCGCCCGGGGCGAACCTTCGATACGATTTCTGATGCTCCCTCGGAGAATCGGGCCCGATTTCCGACGACGATGCGCGTGATCATCGACGTCTTTGCCTGGATGCTTTGCGGCGCGGCGGCCGCGCTCGACCTGGCATCGTGTTACGCGTCCATCCGGCTCGCCCGTGGACACCGTGGTCCCTCCCCCGTCGTGCTCTTGCCCGTCGTGCTGTATTGGGCTGGCATCGTCATCCTGAGGCCCTCGTCGATCTCCCGGCTCGCGTTGCTGTGCGGTGCGACGCTTCTCACGCATGGCGTTCTCGCGATGGGCGTCCCGCTCGCCGTCCACCATTTCGGGCCGCAACGACGAGATGGCGGGACGCCGCGGAAATAAGATCCGATTAAGGTGCCCGCTTCGACCAGCCTCGTAGGCTCGAGTGGCGCCGTGCGCACAGGAGGATTTCGATGCACTTGGGTAGGATGATGATAGGTGCGGCGCTCGTTGCTGCTTTGGGGCTTTATGGGTGCGCCAGCACGATTGGCAGCAATGGGACGGAGGGCAACACCGGCGGAGCTCACGCCGGCGGCGGCGGCGCGGCGACGCACACGACCTCGACGACGGGCCAAACCTCGACGACGGGCCAGGGCGGTGCGGGCGCCTGCGCGTCCATGCCGAAGCCCCACTCCGATGCAGGCGTCCCGCCGGATCTCATTCCGGGCACGAGCAGCACAGTCGGTGCGGGCGGAGGCCCGTTCAATCCAGGCGCTGCGACGTGGGGTGTCGCGTTCGGAGACGATTACGAGCACACCCTGACGTCGGCCGCGACGGCGCCCAATGGAGATGTGCTCTTGACCGGCACGTTCGGGAGCGCCGTCGATTTCGGCGGCGGCGCTCTCCAGGCCAAGAATGGGAGCATCTTCCTCGCGCGGCTCGACACGACCGGACACCACGTCTTCAGCATGCAATTCGGTGGTGAGGCCAGCGGCGAGGCCCGCGCGGCCAGCGATGTGATGGGGAATCTTTATCTGGGCGGCTATCTCGGACCGGGCAAGGTGGATCTCGGTGGAGGCACGACCGACAGCGCGACCGGGAACGCCTTCCTGATGCGGCTCGACGCCGCTGGACATCATGTCTGGAGCAGGCGCTTCAGCGCACCATGCCTGGGCGGCTATTCGAACATCCTCGGCGTCGCCGTCGCCCCCAGCACGGGCGACGTGGTCGTCGCGGGGAGCTTCCAGGGCCAATTCTCGCTCGGGGACGAGGTGCTCACATCCTCCAGTCCGGCGGGAGACCGATTCCTCGCGTCGTTCGATGCGACAGGCATGCTCCGGTGGAAGAAGGTCTTTCACAAATCCAACATCGGTCTGGGTTTCAGCGTCGCGGTCGATGCGCACGGCGACATCGCCGTCGCCGGCCCCTTCGAAGATCCGCTGTCGTTCGGCGGGCCGACGCTCACGAGCCTGGGCGGCGACGACATCTTCGTGGTCAAGCTCGACGCCGATGGCAATCACCTCTGGAGCCGGCAATTCGGCACACCGGCGCAAGACTTCGGGGGCAGCGTCACCATCGGCCCGAGCGGTGAGCTCTTGGTGACGGCCGAGGTGCAGGATGCTCTCGATCTCGGCAAGGGGCCGATTCCCGGGGCTCCAGGCGAACGTCACGTGCTCTTCGCGGTGTTCGAGTCGAACGGCGATCTCCGCTTCAGCACCGATGTGGATGCCCTGGTGCCCGATCCCGGCTTCGTCTTCGTCTCCGGCTCGGGTTTCGACGCGGCCGGCAACGTCACCGTGAGCCTTCAGCTCACCGAGACCTATCCCAATGCCGTGATCGCGAAGCTGAGCGCGTCCGGCGACCTCGTCTGGTTGAAGCCCTTCGACGAGGAGGGACGCACGATGGGATCCGGCGCGATCGCGAGGCCGAACGGTGGCATCGTCGTGGTGGCGGTGCAGAATCCCGTGGCGATGGACGTCGACGGCGTCCACTTCCCCGCGCCGAACGAGCGCGCCTTGATGGTCGTGGATCTCGCGCCCTGAGGATCGGCACGGGCGGCGAGCGCGGCTGCGAATGGGTAGGATCACGATGGGCCGGACAAGCCGGCCCTGATCAAGCGCGCTTCGCAGCCGCGCGCTTCAACGACTCTTGCGCTCCACGATCACGAACTGCACCCGCCGGTTCTTTTGCCGGCCGCTCTTGATGCGGTTGTCGGCGATGGGCTTCTGCGATCCATAGCCCTTGGCCACGACCTTGTCCGCCGGGATGCCCGCCGCGATCAGCCACTTTCGCACTTCTTGGGCGCGCTGCTCGCTGAGCTTTTGGTTGTAGGCCTCGGCGCCGCTGTCGTCGGTGTGACCCTGCACTTCGATCTTGAGGATCTCCGGGTGCTGGTTGATGACGTCGCGCACCTCGGTGAGCAGCTCGTCGGAGATGGGATCGATCGTTTCGCTCTTGAAGCGGCCGTAGCTCTTGAACTCGACCTGTTGGAGGATCACGACCTCGTTGTCGGTGACCCGCACGTCCTTGGGGCAGCCGTTCTTGGTCGGATCGGGGCTCGCGACGCCCTTCTCGTGCGGGCAGGCGTCGACGGGCTCTTTGATCCCGTCACCGTCGGAGTCGTCGGGGCAGCCGTTCCATTTCGGGAGGCTGCTCGCCACGCCGCGCGTGTCGGGGCAAGCGTCGACCTCGTCGGGCACGCCGTCGCCGTCGCGATCGTTCGGGCAGCCATTGCGCTTCGGATCGTCGCTGGCGAGGCCCTTCCGATCGGGACAAGCATCGCGCTTGTCGGGGATGCCGTCGCCGTCGCTGTCACGCGGGCAGCCGTTCTTGGTGGGATCCTCGTCGCGATCGCCGGGCAGCGAGGGGCACGCGTCGTCCATGTCGACGACACCGTCGTTGTCGCGATCGGGCGGCGGACAACCATCCTTCGTGGGATCGCCGTTGAGGCCGCCGGGCACGTCGGGACAAGCATCGACATCGTCGCGGAAGCCGTCACCGTCGCGATCCCCGACCGGGCCTGTGCCCGCAGCGTGCGCCGGAGACCAGCCCACGAGGCCGATCGCGCGAACGAGCGGCGTGCCGATCGCGGAGGTGAGCCCAGGGCCCGCAGCAGCGCCGAGAAAGAAGCCGGCCGGCAAGCGCATGCGCGCGCCCAGGATCAGCTCCACGCTCGTGGCCGACGCGGCGTTCACCATGGCGCCGTTGACCGACAACGGAACGCCGCTGCCGAGCGTGGTCGATCCATAAAGCTCGGGGCCGATCTGCAATCGCTCACCGATGAGCGATACCGCGGCGCCCACTCCGAACGTGAAGGCATGCGGATTGTTCGATCCTCGAAGCAGCGGGCCGCCCGAAGCCGTCCACACGATCGGTACGCCGGTGGGGATTCGCCCGCCGAGGGAGAGGTGGAATTGCCCGCGCACGGCGCCCTCTCCCGCATAGGATCCACTCGGCGCGGTGGGCGCGAACAGATAACCGCCGACGCCGATTTGAAACGGGCTGCGATCCTCACCAAAGATGCGCCCGCGCACGCCGAGGCGGAGATCGCCCATCGCCGCCGAGGAAGGGGCATTGAACGTAAAGCCCGCCATCTGCGGCTCGTTGCCCGCCTGGAGAATGGCAATCGGCACGTCGACCGAGATGAGGAGTCGATCCCAGAGCGCGAGTGACGCATCGGCGCGGAGAAAGCCCTGCGCCGAGACGATGGCCGTGTCGCTCCCGCCGGTGACGAGGCGCAGCGGGCGGTGCGCATAGTCGAACATCAAAATGGCGCTCGGCACGAGGTGGCCCACCGCCGACGGCGCCGGGATCCCGAAGAATGCATCGCCCGCCGGCGCCGGCTCGAATTGGTCGAGCGCCATTCCCCCGATCGCTGTCGTCGTCTGCGCCCGCGCCGCCGCCGAGAACGAGCTCGCAGCCAGCGCGACCGAGGCCATCACGAAATGGCGCTTCACGATCCGCTCCGCCGGCGACGCCGCGCGCCGAGGCCCGCCACCGCGGCCCCCAAAGCCATCATCACGAGGTCAGATTGATCGTTTGTGCCCGCGCCGCGGCCGACGCCGCAAAGCCCGCTGCCTGCGAGATCGATTGTCGTCGATCCCACCGATCCGCCCTGTCCACCGCCCGTCCCCGCGCCGCCCGTTCCATGGCCGCCGGTCCCGTGACCGCCGGTGCCATTGCCACCGGTGCCGCCGGATCCACCCGTTCCGTTGCCGCCGGTGCCGTTGCCTCCGGTGCCATTGCCACCGGTTCCGGTGCCGCCGGTGCCGTGGCCGCCCGTGCCATTGCCACCCGTGCCGCCGGTCCCGCCGCTTCCGCCCGTTCCAACGCTGCCGCAGGCGGTCGGATCCTGCGTGGGATTGGGGACCGTGCGGCAGTTGTCGATCCAATCGGGCACGCAGTCGCCGTCGGAGTCGATGTCGCGATAATCGGGGATGCCATCACCGTCGGTATCGACGGGCGGGGTGAGCGGATTGGTGTCGCCGGCCTCCTCGCTGTCGGGCACGCCGTCGCCGTCGCTGTCCTGATCCTGTGCGTCGATCGTCGTGTCGCAGGGATCGGTGGGCGGCGTGATGATCCCGCACTCCGGCGCGAGCCCCTGCAAATCACAATCGGAGTTGCGCGGCGCGCCCACCGGGCCGACCTCGTCGGCGTCGCGGATGGTGTCGCCGTCGCTGTCGGCGCTGAACACCAGCGTCCCGATCTTCGTCTCGATCACGTTGAGGAGCCCATCGCCGTCGATGTCGGCGTCGCACGCGTCGCCGATGCCATCGCCGTCGAGATCGGCCTGATCGTTGTAGAGGCCGACGCAGTTGTCGACCGCGTCGGGCGTGCGATCTCCATCCGCATCGTCGTCGCACAGGTCGCCGAGGTTGTCGTGATCGAGATCCTCTTGCAGAGGGTTGGGCACGGTCGGGCAGTTGTCGCAAACGTTGCCGCGGCCATCACCGTCGCTGTCGGTGTTGTCGCTGCTCATGAAGCCGGGGCACTTGTCGCACGCGTCGCCGATGCCGTCCTGATCGCCGTCCTGCTGCATCGGGTTCGACGTGAGCGGGCAGTTGTCGCAGGCGTCGCCGCGGCCATCCCCATCGCTGTCGATGTTGTTGCTGGTCGCGAGCTCGGGGCACTTGTCGCACGCGTCGCCGATGCCGTCGGTGTCGCCGTCTTGCTGCATCGGGTTCGACGTGAGCGGGCAGTTGTCGCAGACGTCGCCGCGACCATCCCCATCGCTGTCGGTGTTGTCGCTGCTCGCGAAGCCCGGGCACTTGTCGCACGCGTCACCGATACCGTCGGTGTCGCCGTCGTGCTGGGTCGGGTTGAACGCCGTGGGGCAGTTGTCGCAGGCGTCGCCCCAGCCATCGCCGTCGCTGTCGTCGTTGTTGCTGGTCGCGAGCTCGGGGCACTTGTCGCACGCGTCACCGATGCCATCGGTGTCGAAATCGAGCTGGCCCGGGTTGAACACGGAGACGCAGTTGTCGCAGACGTCACCGCGACCATCGTTGTCGCTGTCGGTCTGATCGGCGCTCAGCCCATATTGCGGGCAGTTGTCGCAGGCATCGCCGACACCGTCGCCGTCGCCGTCGTGCTGGAGCGGGTCGAAGGTGGAAGGACAGGTGTCGCAGACGTCGCCCCAACCATCGCCGTCGCTGTCGGTTTGATCGGTGCTCAGCCCATATTGCGGGCAGTTGTCACAAGCATCACCAACGCCGTCGCCGTCGAAGTCGCCTTGCCCCGGATTGAAAACATGAGGGCAGTTGTCGGTGGAATCGGGGTGACCGTCGTGATCTTCGTCGGGCGGGCCGGCATCGGGAGGCCCGCTGTCCGGCGCGGCGTCGGGTACGTCGGCGTCGGGGAGGCCGCTGTCCGGCGCGGCGTCGGGGAGGCCGGTGTCGGGGTCTGCATCGCCGAGACCGCCGTCGAGATCGATCGGGGGTGCGCCGCCCGCGCTCATGCCGCCGGTGCCGGCACCGCCCGCGCTCGCGCCGCCGTCCTGGGCCTCGGCGGCGCCCGGCGCGATCGCCGCGCAGACCGCGAAGAGCAGGCCGGCCGCGATCGCGCCGCCCCGAAGACGTCGCGTCGCCGGCGCAATCGCAGGGTGCGCAGGCCTTCTCGGACGCGACATTCTGAAGCTCTCCACGGGGGTCGAACGAAGCACGGCTACCGAGTCGAGGCTCGGCCGATGCAGGGTAGCCGCAGCCGCCACGCCAAGGGAAGACCGATACCATGCCCCCGCGCCGGAAGGATTCGTCCTATGATTGCGCGCCGATGCGCCCGCTCGCGCCCACCCCTTCCCTGCCTCGTCGCGCGGCGGTCCTCCTCGGTGGCACCTCGCTGATCTCGGCCCTCGCGGGCTGCTCCGGAGACGCGGCACCGGCTGATGCCCGCCCGCGCGCGACGACACCGCCCGACGAGGCGACCGCCATCGTGCCGGATTCACCGGCCGCGGCAGCGCGCCTCGCCCACCTGCGTGCCGTGTTCCCGCGTGAGCTCGGCCCGACGTCGGTAACGCGCTTCGAGCGTCACCACGGCCTGCGGGCCGCGGTCCCGAGCGACGCGACGGCTTCCGTCGAGTTGCCGAGCGTGGCCTCGGGCACCGCGCGCATCGTCGACGTCGCAAGCGGGATGGCGGCGAGCTTTCGCTTGATCGGCGCGGCCGACGTCGCGCCGGAGGTCGCCTCCGGGATCGCGATCTACCCGGGCGCCGCGCCCGGCGGCGCGGACGTGCTGCATCGGCTCTCGGCGGCCGGTGTCGAGGACTACGCGGTCTTCGAGCATGCGCCCGCGATCCCGGAGCTTCGCTACCACGTCGACGTCCGCGGCATCGCCGGCCTGCGCCTCGTCGAGAATACGCTGGAGCTCGTCGATGGATCCGGCACGCCGCGGCTCCGCGTCGCGCCTCCGTGGATCGTCGATGCGGCCGGCACGCGACGCGCCGCCACACTCGAGCTGCCGGACTGCGCCGCCGATCGGAGCCCGCGCGCGCCGTGGGGACGCGCGCCCACGCCGCCGGGGGCTTCGGGGTGCACCATCGTGGTGCGGTTCGATCCTTCACACATGAAGGATCCCATCCTCCTCGATCCGCAATGGATCTCGACCAAGACGGCGATGATCACCGCCCGCGCGCGCCACACGGCGACGCTGCTCGATTCCACGGATCCGGCCAGCGTCGTGCTCGTCGCCGGTGGCATCGACGACGCGGGCGACGCCATCGCCGCAGCCGAGCTCTACGAGCCCTTGGGGCGCACCTTCGCGACCACGGGGGCGCTCGTCGTCGCCCGCGGCGCGCACACCGCGACGCCGCTCGCCGACGCGCCGGTGGCCGGTGTGCCCGTGCCGGTCCTCTTCGCCGGTGGCCAAGGGCCCGGCGGCGCGCCGCTCGCTTCCACGGAGATCTACGATCCTGCGAGCGGCGCCTTCACGACCGATCTTTCGATGTCGGCAGCGCGCCGCGATCACACGGCGACGCGCTTCGGCGATGGCCTCGTGCTGCTCGCGGGCGGCATCGGTGCGGCCAATCAATCGCTCAAGTCGGCCGATCGCTACACCCTCGCGCCGAAGAGCCTCGCGCCCACCGGCGCCATGGGCACCGCGCGCGGAGGGCACGCGGACGTGCTGCTCGGATCGGGCGGCGTGCTCGTCGCGGGTGGGCTCGTCACCGGCTTCGGACAGCAGAGCGCGGAGATCTACACGCCCGCAAGCGGCACCTTCGCGCCCATCGCGCCGCTCGGCGGCGGCCTCGCGCAGATGACGGTGCCCCGCGCGTTCCACACGGCCACGCGGCTCGCGGACGGCGCGGTGCTGATCGCGGGCGGCGTGAACGACGCGGCCGGCACCATCACCTGGAGCACGGCCGAGATCTACCTCGACGGCACCACCAAGCGCGGCTTCGTGCAGCCCGTGATCGCCATGACGTCGAAGCGCAGCGGCCACACGGCGTCGCTCCTCGCCTCGGGCAACGTGCTGCTCGCGGGCGGATCCGACGGCACGACCACGCTCGGCAACAGCGAGATCTACGACGCATCCGCCTCGTCGTTCAGCGCGTTCCTGACGATGACGGCGGCGCGCCGCGGCCATGCGGCGACCGTCGTCAACGCAGGCGGCGCCATGGACGCGGGACGCAGCGTGGTGCTCACCGGCGGCTTCGGTGCGGCGGGCGCGCCGCTCGCGAGCGCCGAGATCGTCGTGCGCAAATTGGGCGAGGCATGCGCGCTCGACGCCGAGTGCACCTCGGGCCACTGCGTCGCGGGGATGTGCTGCGACGAGGCGTGCACGGGCAAGTGCCAATCGTGCGCGGCCGCCGTCAAAGGCAGCGGCATCGATGGCACGTGCGGCAACACGGCCGCGGGCACGGCGGCAGGCGTGGAGTGCGTCGCCGGCTCCGATGCCGAGCTGCACAGCAACTGCGACGGCAATGGCAACGCCGTCGTCGCCTTCTTCGTGGACTGCAAGCCGAACGCGTGCGCGCCCGACGGCCTCTCGTGCCTGACGTTCTGCGACGACACCGTCGCGTGCTCCACGTCCGGTTGGTGCGACGTCGGCGCGACGGGCGACGGCGGCGTCCCCGACGACGCGGGCACGGGCGCGGGCATCTGCCAGAAGAAGCGCGACGACGGCGCCCTCTGCACGTCGGACGAGCAATGCACCCATGCGCACTGCGTCGACGGCGTCTGCTGCGAGAACGCCTGCACGGGTCAGTGCGAGGCCTGCGATCAGGTCGGCTTCACCGGCCTTTGCCGTCCCGTCGGCACCAAGACCATGCCCGAGCAGGTGCACGGCACGCGCACGCCGTGCCCCGGCGACGGCGATTGCCGCGGCCTCTGCGACGGCACCTCGCCGCTCGCCTGCGTCTTCGCCAACGCCGGGAAATCGTGCGGCGGGACGAGCTGCGCGTGCGAAGGCGACGGCTGCACGACGGCCAAGCTCACGAGCGCGATCTGCGGATCGGATGGCCTCTGCGCCGACGTCACCTCCGAGTGCCCGAACGGGCTGCGCTGCGACGCCGCGGGCGAGGCGTGCACCTCCACGTGCAAGACCGACGACGACTGCGTGGCCGAGCACTTCTGCAACGAGACGACCCATGCCTGTGAGGCGCTCACCGGGCCGCGCTGCGACGGCGCACACACGATCCGCTTGCCGATGGAAGCAGATCAGGACTGCACGCCGTATCGTTGTCAGGGAACGGCATGCTTGACGGAGTGCAAGTCGGTGGATGATTGCGTGTCGCCCAAGGTCTGCGACGTCTCGGGCAAGTGCGTGGATCAGCTCGAAGCGCCGGTGATCACGTCGTGCGCGATCGCGAGCACGGATCGCGGCGCGGGGTCGACCGATGCGCGCGCGATGCTCGGCGCGCTCGCGCTCGCTGCGCTCACGCTGCTCGGGCGGAGGTCACGGCGCGCATGAACGGGCACCGCGTCCTCCTCGCGCTCGCGCTCCTCGCCGCCGGCTGCGACGACCTCGCCGCGGAGACGACCGCCGAAGCACCCACGGGCGTCTCAACCGCGCCGCCGGCGGCAGCATCCGCCTCGGCATCGGCCGGCGCTCCAACGACACCGCCCGCGCGCCCGCAGCTCGATGGCCGCGCGTTTCCCGAGAAAGTGCTCGCCCTCACCTGGGACGACGGGCCCGATGCAGGCACGCTCGAGCTCGCCGATTACCTCCATCGCGAGGGCGTCTCCGCCACGTTCTTCGTGGTGAGCGAGTGGGTCGAGGGCGTCTCCTCCGAGCCCGGTGAAGGCCACAACGTGCTCGACACGGGGCACGCCCGCCTGCCCATCCTCGGTGATCTCGTGGCCCTCGGTCATCGCCTCGGCAACCACACGCGGCATCATGTGCTCCTCAACGACGCCGACGCGGCCACCGTCGCCGCCGAGCTGCGGGAGAATCAGGCCGCGATCGATCCTTGGACCTCAAACGATCTCCATCTCTTCCGCGTCCCCGGCGGCGCGTGGAACGCGGCGGCCTCGGCCGCGGTCGAGGCCGATCCCATCACGCGCAACCTCGTCGGCCCCATCCGCTGGGACATCGATGGCAAGGATTGGGAGAGCTCGCTCTACTGCCGCTCCTCGCGCCCCGCGCTCGAATGCGAGCCCGCTGCGCCCGGCCACGGCGCGCGCGTGAAGCCCGCGGTGGTGGCGCGCCGTTACCTCGCGGCCATCGAGTCGGCGCGCCGGGGGATCGTGCTCTTCCACGATCGCGTCGGGCACGTCGGCTCCCACTATGCGCTCGACCTCGCGCACCTCGTGATCCCCGAGCTCTTGGCGCGCGGCTACGTGTTCGCCGCGCCGGTGCTCGCCTTCTCTCGGCCGGCCCTGCGCGCGGGGGCTCCGCGCCGCACGCCCGCGGAGGACGCGCTCGCCGACGTCGACGGCGACGGCAAACCCGATCACTGCAGCAAGGCCGGCGCCGGCATCGCGTGCACGCCTTCGCGCGGCTCCCGTCGCGCGAGCCCCACCGCGTGGACCGCGGGCGAGGACTTCGCCGACGCCGATACCGTCCGTTTCGGCGACATCAACGGCGATCATCGCGCCGACGTCTGCGCCCGCACGCGCGCCGGCATCGCCTGCGCGCTCTCCACCGGTCACGCCTTCACGCGGGCCAGCATCTGGCTTCGCGCCGACGATCTCGCCGCCGCCGGCCTCACGAGCGCGGAGGCGGTCGCTTCGCTCCAGCTCGGCGACGTCGACGGCGACGGGCGCGCCGATCTCTGCGGGCAGAGCGCCGCGGGCCGGCTCTGCGCGCTGGCGCCGTAGCGCGTCCCCGCGGCTTGCTCGATCGACCGGCATCATCTACTCCTGCGTCATGTCACTCGGGGGCGTGGGCAAGGAGACGGTGCAGATCGTCGAGCGCGGCGAGTACACGATGCCTTCGGGCGCGCGCGTCTCGATCGCCGCGGAGGTCGCGCGCGCCGTCGAGGGCACGCGCCTCTATACGCCCGAAGAGCTCGTCTTCCTCGAGCCCCTGCCCTTCGCGGCCGTGCCTTGCCGCATCGAGGTCACCGGCGAGACCACCGGCGCGGCCGCGCGCCGCCTCGTCGAGCGTGAGGGCGAGACCCGCGTCGCCGCGCTCAACTTCGCCTCCGCCAAAAACCCCGGCGGCGGCTTCCTCGGCGGCGCGAAAGCGCAGGAGGAGGACCTCGCCCGCTGCTCCGCGCTCTACGCCTGCCAGCTCACGCAGCGGGCCTACTACGACGAGAACCGCGCCTCGGGCTCGATGATCTACACCGATCATCTGATCTACTCGCCCGACGTGCCCTTCTTCCGCGACGAGCGGCTCGATCTGCTGCCCGCGCCCTTCCTCGTCTCCATCCTCACCTCGCCGGCGCCGAACGCCGGCGAAGAGCTGCGGCGCCGCGCCGGTGCGCGCCCGCAGATCCGCGCCGCCCTCGAGCGCCGCGCCGATCACGTCCTCCGCGTCGCCGCCGCCGAAGGCCACCGCGTGCTGGTGTTGGGCGCCTGGGGCTGCGGCGTGTTCCGCAACGATCCGACGGAGGTCGCCGACGCCTTCGCCAAGGCCCTCGCCGGCCCGCGCCTCGCCGGCGCTTTCGCGCGGATCGTCTTCGCCGTCTACGATCGCAGCCCGAACCTCGTCAATCGTCGCGCCTTCGAGCAGCGCTTCGATCGCTGAGATCGTTTGAGCTCAAACGATCGTAGCGCTCCCCTTTCGTTCGACCATCACGAGGGCGGAGCAGGACTGCGACGACGCCGTGCGGGCGCCCCCCGGCTCATGCCGGGAAAGCCCCTTCACCGTCTTGCTCCACGGCCGCGCGGCGAACGACGTCTACCGCTCCGGACAGTCGTTGGGACACACCGACGCGTTCTCACTCGGATCGCAGAGGCCATCACCGCAAAAGAAGTCTCCTTTGCAGTCTGCGGAACAACCATCCTGCTCCTCGCCGAGCTCGCAAATGCCATTGCCGCACGACGTCGTCCCCGTGCAGAGCATCCCGCTCACGCGCTGGCACGTTTTCTCGCCGGCGGGGTTCGACGTGCAAAAGCTGCCTGGTGCGCACGCGTCCACGCCCGAGACGAAATCGCAGGTCGCGCCCGGAGGCTTGGGCTTTTCGCAGGTGGCCTCGTTGCCGGAGACCAGCTTGCAATACAAGCCCACTTGGCAAGTGAGGAGATCGGTGTCGTTTCGCGGGTCGATGCAGCTCTTCCCCTCTGCGATCCGATCTCGACAGGGCGCTCCGAACAAGAACGTTTCGCCGAGCTGCCCGTCGTCGGGCCCCGGGTCTTTCCCATTTCGATCACAAAACTTCTCGTCGGGGCAAACGCGGATTTCCGCGACGGAGAAGCTCTCGGAGCAACGTCGTTCGTCGATCACCACCCGCTTGCAGATCCCCCTGTCCCCATCGAAAACGCCGTCGCGGATCTGGCAGACGGAGTATTCGCCGGCATGCTCGCACTCTGCATCGAAGTTGCAGGAGCTCCCGATGTACCGGCTCCCCGTGATCATGTTGGCGCACGCCTTCCGGTGCTCGAACGTCTCTCCCCGTGGGCCGATCGCGTCGGAGCACGACGAGAGGGATCCGAGGCAGTCTTTGGCCGCGCCGCTGTCGAAGGAGATGAGAGGGGCGTCGGCCCACGTCATGCGGATGGCATCGCGACAGTGCTCGAACAGGTTCGCGGTGCATGCGCTCGAATCGATGACGGTGCCGTCACCGCAACACTCACCGACGGCCTTGCAGGTGTCCTCCGCCCACGCGTTGCACACATCGGACGCTGAAGCCGAGCAGGAGGCGCCTCCGAGCAAGAGCGCCGCTGCGAGCCATCCACATCGAAGCTTGTCCATCACGTCTTCTCCCATTTCCCATTCCGTCCTGCGCACGCGATGAAGTCGCAGGTCGAGCGCGCGGGAGCAGCCATGAGAACGCCTGACCACGCCCTCCGCTTGGATGACCAACGCTCAAGGCTTCTTGAGACCGAGCACCTTCGCCTTGTAGGACAGCGTGCGAATCGGCATCCCGAGCCGGCGTGCGGCCTCGCTCTGGTTCCATCCGGAAGCGGCGAGCGCGTCCGCGATCATTTTGGCCTCGTAGTCCTGGATGCGGGCGCGCAGATCGTTGGTGCTCTCGGGGAGAGCGGGCGCGGTGCGCGGGGGCTCGCGCAGACGCGGAGGGAGATCTTCTTCGCGGATCACGTCCGCGGGGGCGAGCACGGCGGCGCGCTCGATGGTGTTGCGCAGCTCGCGCACGTTGCCCGGAAAGGCATGCGCGCGAATGCGTGCGAGCGCGGCCGGCGCGATGTCACGAATGCGGCCGCCGCCCGCCTGCGCCGCGAAGCGCCGCGCCAACGGCTCGATGTCCTCGGGCCGCTCGCGCAGCGCGGGGATGGCGAGCACCATCACCGAGAGCCGATAATAGAGATCGGCACGGAACGCGCCTGTCGCCGAGAGCGCCTCCAAATCACGGTGCGTCGCGGCCACGATGCGCACGTCCACCGCGACCTCGCGCGCCGATCCCACGCGCGAGAAGCGCCCCGTCTCCAACACGCGCAGGAGCGCGGCCTGCGCCGGCAAAGGCAGCTCGCCGATCTCGTCGAGGAACACCGTGCCGCCGTCGCCTTCTTCGAAGATGCCCTTCTGTCGCTGGGCCGCGCCGGTGAAGGCGCCGCGCTCGTGCCCGAACAGCGTGCTCTCCACGAGCTGCGCGGGGATGGCCGCGCAATTGACGCTCACGAGCGGCTTCTGCGCGCGCGGGCTCCGTTCGTGAAGGAAGCGCGCGACCACTTCTTTCCCCGTCCCGGTCTCGCCTTGAAGCACCACGGGCACGGATGACGACGCCACGCGCGCCGCCATCTCGAAGAGCGCGCGCGCCGCGGCGGACACTGCGATGGGCCCGTCTTCCGCGCGACGACGGCTCGCAGGCACCACCTCGCGAATCGATGGCACCATCTGCACCGTGACGAGCGCGTCGCCCACCATCACTTCGTCGGCGATCGACACCTCGGCGCGCGTCACGCGCTGCCCGCCGACCCAGGTGCCATTGGTGGATCCGAGATCCTCGACGATCACCCGCCCTTCGTTCGCCAGCGTGAAACGTGCGTGCGCGCGAGAGAGCTTGGCGCTCGGCACGCAGAGCGTGGCAGGGGCACGCCGCCCGACGATCACGGGCACGCCGGGATCGAGCGGAGCGCTCTCTTGCCCGTCCTGGTGGTAAGCCACCAGCGAGAGCCGCCGTCGCTCGTCCGCGTGCCGGCGCAGCGCCTCGAATGCGTCCTCGGCGAGCGCGTCGGCCCGCTCGGTGCGCTCGTCCTCGTAGGGATGCTCGTCGCGCGAAACGCTCATCGCGCGCCGTCCAGCCGAGCCACGCGAAGCGCCTCGCTGCCATCGGATGTTACCATGCCGCGCGCACAGCTTATCCCAGGTCTCGGAGCCGATGCGATCCCGCGCGTGGTCTTGATGACGACGGCGGGCCTGCGTACCATCGCGCGCTGTGGAAATCGTGGGCGGCACGGTCGACGGGCGGTACCACGTCCTCTCGATTCTCGGTGAGGGTGGCATGGGCGCCGTCTACGAGGCGCGCCACGTCCGCACGGGCCGCCACGTCGCGCTCAAGGTCATCCGCGCTCAAGTCGCCAAGAACCACGAGATGGTGCGGCGCTTCGAGCGTGAAGCGCGCCTCTCCGGCGCCCTGGAAACGCCGCACGTCGTCAACGTCTTCGACACGGGCACCGATCCGACGACGGGCGTGATCTACATGGCCATGGAGCTCCTCAAAGGGAAGGATCTCCAGCAGGTCTTGAAGCAATGCCGGAAGCTCCGGCCCAACGTCGCCCTTCGCCTGATCGCGCAGGCGTGCCTCGGGCTCGCCAAAGCGCACGAAGCGGGTGTCCTCCACCGCGACATCAAGCCGGCCAACATCTTCTTGTCGCATGGATCCGGCGGGGCCATCACCACCAAAATCGTCGATTTCGGCATCGCCAAAGCCCTGCTCACCCGGCTCGAAGAGACCTCGTTGACGCGCACGGGCGGCGTGCTCGGCTCGCCCCATTACATGTCCCCCGAGCAGGCCCGGGCGAGCAAGAACATCGATCATCGCTCCGACATCTGGTCTTTGGGCGTGGTGCTCTATCAAGCCCTCACCGGGCGGACTCCGCATGTCCGGCAGGAGGCCGCGCTCGAGCTGATGATGCGCATCTGCTTGCAGCCCGCGCCCTCGCTCCAGAGCTTCGCGCCTTGGGTCGATCCTGGTTTGGCGCTCATCGTTCATCGCATGCTCTCCATCAAGCCGGAGGACCGCTACCAGAGCGCGACCGAGGTGCTCGCGGCCATGGAGCCGTGGCTTCGGAATGGGCTCGACGTGAGCGACACCGAGCTCGTCGCACCGACGGACGAAGAGACCGCTGTCATCGCCCCTCGCGCGAGCTTGCCCGGCGACGACATCACCCTGCGCGACGGCAGCGATCTGCTGGAGCAGGCCGCGCTCGAGCTCGAGCTCCGCTCTTCCGGATCCCTCGAAGAGGAGACCGCGACGCGCCCGAGGGTCGCGCCTCCCGCGGACGACGTGGACGACGGCGCGCCGACCCGCACCGATTACCGCGCGCCTTCGGCGTCGTTCGAGGCCTTCACCGCCATCGAGGCTCCCGCCATTTCGACGTCGTCCTCGGTCATCGAGCTCGCGCCGCCGGGGGCCACCGTCGCGTCCGACGACACCCCGCAGGGCGTCACCTCCGCGACGACGCCGGCCAAACGATCGCGGGTTCATCTGCTGGTGGCGCTCCCCATGGCCTTTGCCATCGGTGTCGTCGGTCAGCTCGTCTATCGCAATGCACACGGCTCGGGCGCGCAGACGCCGGCGACGGCGATCACCTCCGCGGGCAGCACGCCCACCGCACCTTCCGTCGCGGCAATGCCATCATCGGACACCGCCGCTCGATCGACACCGGCGGACGAACGAACCGTGACGGTCACCATCGAGCCGGCGACGGCCACCGTCGAAATCGACGGGCAGAAGGCGCCGGTGCGCAATGGCCTCATCGAGCTGCGCGGCACGCTCGGGAGCGTGCACAGCGTGCGCGTCGTGAGCGGCGCGCAGGAGACGACGGCCGGCGTCGCCATCACCCCCGTCGGCGCCGTCCCCGCGCGCATGCGCATCGAGCCCAGGCTCGGGCCTTTGCCCTCGGCGAAGCCGAAGGGCCCGGCGATCGACCGGAAGTTCGAGTGACACCACGATCGAGCGCCCGAGGCCCGCACATCGGCTCTTCGTGAACGAGAACGGCGGCACGCGCGGGACCGGAGCGCGCCTCTCTCATCGTGTGAAGTAGCCTCGCTGGCAATCTTTGCCAGCCGCTTGGCAACCCACTGCCAAGTGAAGCGCTCCGCTCCGCAAACCGGGCTCGAACCCGCGTATCTCGCGGTGGCCCACGGCTTGCTCAAAGCCCTGAGCGGAGGTCATGATGATCAAGTCCCTGCTTCGTCCGCTCGCGTCGCTCACCCTCGTTTCGGTGTCCCTCACCGCTTGTGCGCTGCACTCGACGAGTGAATCCACGAGCTCGACGGGCACAGGCGGAAACGGTGAGACGACGAGCGGCAACGGCGCGGGAGGCGGCGTGTCGTTGGGCTCGTCGAGCTCCGGGTCGAGCACGGGCTCCGGCGGTGGATTCGAGGCCTGTGCGTCGTCTTCGCAGGACGCCGCGCGCATCCCCGTGAACATGTTCATCACCGTCGACAAGTCAGGATCGATGGCGGACGACAACAAGTGGACGCACGCCAAAGTAGCTTTCCAATCCTTCTTCAAGGACCCGGGGGCCGCGCGGCTCCGCGTCGCGCTGCGTCTCTTTCCCCGCGGCGAATGCAGCGCTCCCGCGTGCAGCGTGGCCGCGTGCAGCGAGCCCGACGTCGACCTCGGCGAGCTCTCCGATCCGCAGCAGGTCGAGGACCTCGTGAACGAGCTCGCCTCCGTGAGCCCGAGCGGCACGACGCCGATGAGCACCGCCCTCAACGGCGCCACCAAGTGGGCCACCGCCCGCGCCGGCGAGGTCGGCGCGAGCGAAAAGGTGGTCGTCGTCCTGGTCAGCGACGGTGATCCCCACGGCTGCAACAACGATGTCGTACAGATCGCCGGCAGCGCCCAAAAGGCTTACGACGCGGCCGGCGTGCTCACCTTCGCCATCGGTCTCGCCGGCTCGAACCAACAGACGATGGACCAAATCGCGCACGCAGGCCAAACCGAGCACGGATATTTCATCGGCAAGGACAACACCGCTGCTGGTCTGTTGGCCGCGCTCCAGGACATCGAGATTCAGAGCGCGTCATGCGCCTATGCCATGCCCACCGCGGTCCCCGGCGACGTCCTCGATCCCACGCGCGTGAACGTCACGGTTCTTCCGAGCGGCGCCGCGACGCCGGCGTCTCTCGATCAGGTGAAGGGCGCGACCGCCTGCGGGAGCGCAGGTGGTTGGTACTACGACGACCCGAGCCACCCGGGCAGCATCCAGCTTTGTCCGGGGACGTGCAACGAGGTCAAGAAGGACCCGGATGCAAAGGTCCAAATCGTCCTCGGTTGTGCCACGCAGGTGAAGTGAAGGCCTTTTGCAGACGCTTTGGAGAATGACCATGGAGAACCTCACGCGACGCTCCTTTCTCGGCGGCCTGTTCCTCGGCGCGACGGCGATGACCGCACCCTCCCTCGTCGGCTGCGGCCCGCGCGCGGAGAGCGGCGACGACGGCGAGGAAGAAGGGCGCCGCAACGATCCGCTGAAGAAGAAGGGCCCCAACCTGCTCATCATTCACACCGATCAACAAGACCTCTGGACGCTCGGTTGCTATGGCGGCAGCCTCGTGAGTACACCTCACATCGATTCTCTCGCAGCCGGAGGCGCGGTGCTCGAGCAATTCTTCACCAACGGGGCGACGTGCACCCCCTCACGAGGGTGCTTGATGAGCGGAATGTATCCGCACGAGAACGGCGCCTATCGCAACAGCGAGCCCATGAAGAGCCGCGCCCAAGGCGTGGTGACGTTCGCGCACAGCCTGAAGGACGCCGGCTACAAGACGGGATACATCGGCAAGTGGCACCTCGCCGGCGCGCCGTCGCCCGGGTTTCGCCCGGCGGACTCCATGGGATTCGACGACGAGCGGTACATGTACAACTCGGGTCACTTCAAGAAATTCGTCGATCAACCGAATGGCAAGCCACCCAAGGTGTCGCACGAGATTGGCAATCACCGCACGTACACCACGGACTGGATGGCGGCGAAGACCATCGCTTTCCTGAAGGAGCACGCCGGTGACCCCTTCTGCCTGATGGTCTCCATCCCCGACCCACACGACCCGTTCGAGGTCCGCGCGCCCTATTCGACGATGTATGCGCCCAAGAAGATGCCCATTCCGGCCTCGTACGAGCCAGGCACGATCGACAAGGCGGCTCTCCGGCGCGCCAAGGCGCAGTACTGCGGCATGGTGAAGTGCATCGACGATCGGGTGGGTGAGATCCTGGCGGCGCTCGACGCTCTCGACCTGACCAAGAACACCGTGGTGGTGTTCATGACCGATCATGGCGACTACATGGGCGAACACGGCCGCATGGGGAAGGATTTCTATTACGAAGAGGCCCTCCACATCCCTTGCATCGTGCGCTTTCCGGGCCACATCCCCGCCGGCACGCGCGTCACCGAGATGATCTCCATGGTCGATCTCGCCCCTACCCTGCTCGCGCTCATGGACGTGACCAACCAAGGCACGATGAGCGGCCGCGACGCGTCGGCGATCCTCCGCGGCGGCGACGGCCAGGGGTGGACCGACGAGGTCCACGTGCATCGCTACAAGCAGCTCTTCAAGGACGAGGGCAAGGGCGCGGACACGGTGAACGCGTTCGCCTGCATCTTCACGCCTCAGTACGAGCTGGTCGTGCAGGAGGAGCTTCCGCCGCTGCTCTTCCTGCGGAGCGACAACGAGACGAACCTCATCGACGACGCGCTCCACGCGGACACGCGGACGGACCTCGCCCAACGGATGCTCGCCCACCATCGATGTGTCGCGTCACCCCAGCTCGCGTGGCTCGAAGACGAGATTCGTGCGCTGCTGCCGCCGAACACCAAGCTCGACGAGAAGGAGGCCTGCGGCGCCGGAGCGCACTGACGCGAAACTGGGTGGTCTCCACGTCGCTGCGACCCGGCGCCCCATGGCCCGTCACGCTCGGGCGCGGCCCCGATCAGGGCGTCGCGCAGGGATCGGCCGGCGGCACCAGCGGATCGCCGATGGGCCCGAATTGCACCGCCGCGGCCTTGAAGCCGAGGCCGATGGAGATGCCGGTGCAGGTCGCCGCCGGGTTCTGCGTGCCATCGGCCATGATGTCGGACGCTTGGCGGAGCTTGGTGTCGATCTCCTGCACGATGGGCGTGTTGCCGGAGCAGTTCTTCGGATCGAAGGCGAACATCAGCTGATTGATGGCGGCGACGAACTCCTCGGTGTCGAGGACGCCCGAGATGATGCCCTTTTGCGTGCCTTTGTGATCGGCGTCGAGCTCCATCACGATGCGCGCGTGATGGATGATGGCTTTGCCCTGGAAGCCGAGGAGCTGGAGCGTGAGCTCGAGATCACCCGTGCTCACCGAGTCCCAGCGGTTCAGGGTCATCGTGCTCGCAGGGAACGAGAGCTTGGCAGACTCGATGTCGGTGGGCGTCGAGAGCGACTCGGGCGTTGCCGGCCAGCAGTCGGTGCCATCGAAGAACGGTGTCGTCGGGAGGTATGCGCCGCCGTACACCTTGGCCGGGATGTTCCCCTGCTCCGCGCCGGGCCCCAATTTGACGAGGCGGATGAGGATGCTGAAATCCCCGTTCGCGAGCGCGTTGTTGGCCTGCTGCGAGAGGATCGGAATGTTCTGCAGGAACACGGGGAGCACGTTCTTGCCGAACGAGTTGTCGACGCCGCCGGGCGCGTCGGGGTACGCGACGCTCGCCGCGCCGCCGCCGGCCGGCAGGCACAGGTCGGTCGAGGTCGCGACCGAGGTCTTGCCGTCGATGTCGAGGCCGTATTGCTTCCACCCTTCGGTGGTGTTCATCGTGTCGTCCCAGTTCGTGTCACCGAAGTAGAGCTGCTTGACCGCCAGCACCACGTCGTCCGACGGTTTGCAAGCGCTGACCGGCGCGCCGCCGGTGCCCCCGGCGCCGCCCGAGCTGGCGCTGCTGCTGGTGGTGCCGCCGCCCGTGCTCCCGCTGGAGCTGGTGGTCGCGCTGCCCCCCGTGCCGGGCACGGTGTCGCTCCCGCCGGCGCACGCAGACGCGGCGGTGGCGAGGGCCAGCGCGCCCAGCGCGAGCGCGATGTGATGTCGTTCGAGCATGATCTTCCTCCTCGATGCCAAGCTGGTCCACGAGAAGCGGAGCCGTCGTCGAGGCGAATTGTCAAGCCTGTGATGCACGCCCGCCATCAATGCGTTCCCCAGAGGCTCGGCGAAATGACAGTGGGCCCATGAAATGGCCGGCTCGGCGCGACCTCGGAACGAGCCCGTTTTGCTCGATCCGACCGCGTCCTGGCTCACGGACCACCGGAGGCGCGCCGTCAGGGGTGAAAGGTGCGGCACCTCGCCTCACGCGACGGCGCGCGAGGTCGTGGTGGTCGACGACCTATCATCGATCACGCCGTCGAGACGGCGGCGCCTGCGCGCGCAGAAAAAATCATCGCCGCCGCTAAAGGATCGCGTCGCGACGGCGAATGAGCCGTCGAGCAGGTCACCTCGCTGCCGTCACGCGGCTCCCCGGGAGCGCGAGGCGGAGAGCGCCTGGTGGCGTGCGCATCGTCACGAACTTTCGCCCGCGGCGCGGGCGATCTGGAGAGCACCATGCATTCGATTCGATCCTGGATGGTCCTGTTCGGCGTCTCCTTCGTCATCGGTTGTGGGAGCGGAGAGAGCAGCACGGGCGCCGGCGGTTCCACCAGCAGCTCCACCGCGAGCACCGGATCCACCAGCGCTTCCGGCACCGGCGGCGGCGCGAACAAAGACTGCAACACCTGCGTCGAGGTGAAGGTGGCATTCGACGCCGACGGCACCCCCTGCCACGACGCGGCCAGCGCCTGCCAAGGCGATCCCACGTGCGGCACGTGGCTCCAGTGCACGAATACGTGCTTCCAACACGACTTCACCGACGGCTGCTTCGCCGCGTGCGACGCGGCCGGCGCCGGCGCCAAGAGCCTGTACGATCCGCTGTACGCGTGCGTCTGCTCCTCGTGCTCGTCCGAATGCGCCTTGGTGAAGTGCGATTGAAGGACGGCCGGCGCCCCATCGGCGCGAAGATGTCTTTTCGAGACACTCCTCACTGACAGAACTGCGCGAGCTCCCTCGCGCAGATCGCATCTCGGCCGACACCATCTCTCCAACGGTCTCATCCCGTTGGAGAGATGGTGTCACACTTCATGGATCCTGACCGAGAACCTCGCTCAAAGGAGCGGGAGCGCGCGGCGCACGACCTCGATGACGACACCCAACGTGCACAGGCAGCCGAGCACGAAGAAGATGGTGCGCCAGGGCTGCTTGCCCGCGAGGTAGACGACCGAATGGGCGTAGCGTGAAAACGCGAAGCCGCCGAAGAGGATCCACGCCATCTTCGCGCCGGCGCCGAGAATCACGTACAGGAGCGCGAGCAGGAGAAAGGGCGGGATGCTCGCCTGTGCATTGGTGTGGGCGCGCAGCACACGGGCCACGCCGGGCGGATCCTGGCCCACCACGTCGGCGCCGCGCGAGACGGTGACGGCATCCTCGGGGTTGAGGGTGGTCTTGGTGCCGCCGCGCACCACGCCGCTGTAGAGCCAGAGGCCGAGCAGGTTGAGGCAGAGCGCGACGGCAGTGATGCAATAAACGCCGAAGGCAGGGCTCGTGGCGAGATCGTTCATGAGCGCTCCGAGATGGACGGCAGCCGGTCGCGCGGGATCAGCTCCCGTACTTCACGCCGCAGCCGTAGGCCTTCGTCTCTTTCGTGGCCACGGGCCGGCCGGCGGCGAGATCGTCGAGCGCGGCTTCGACGTAGTTCACCAGCTTGCCGCCGGTGGGCGAGTCGCCCTCGCCGTCGGGCGAGTTGTCGATGGCGCCGCGGTACGCGAGCACGCCCTGCGGATCGATCACGTACATGTGCGGCGTGTTGGTGGCGCCGTATTGGTGACCGACGGCGCCGGTCTCGTCGACGAGGACCGCGTGATCGATGCCGAAGGCCTGCTTGCCGGCGGCGACGCGCTCCGGCGCGTGCCCCTGCTTGCCGGGCGCGCTGGAGTTGATGGCGAGCCACACGATGCCCTTCGCGGTGGAGCGCTTGGCGAGATCCTTGAGCGAGCCCTTCGTGTGCGACGCCTTCACGAAGGGACAATCGGGGTTGAACCACTCGAGCACGACCGTCTTGCCGCGAAGATCGGCGAGGTGAACGGTCTTGCCTTCGTAGTCCTTGAGCGTGAAGTCCGGCGCCGGCTTGCCGACCTCGGCCTTCGGCGCGGCCGCGGTCGCTGCCGCCGTGGTCGTGGCGTGCGGGTCCTGCGGCTTCGCGTCGGGCGCGGGCGTCGGGGTCTGGGTGCAACCGAGCAGAAGCGCGGTCGCGAGGAGAGCGAGGCGAGTCTTCATGGCGGCGGATTGTGGCACCGGCCCATGGGCCGCCACAAGCCACGAAACCGCCGGAATATGGGGCCGCGATGCACGCGTTGACCCGACCACCTCGTTCGATGGACCATTCGCCATGCGCCGATCTCGTGTGATCGTCTTGTCCGCCGCGCTCGCGCTCGTGCTCGGCTGCAACAACGGCACGTCGGGCAAGCCCGCGCCCAGCAGCACCACGGCGTCGCCCTCTGCGAGCGCCCAACCCACCGCATCCGCAGAGGCCGGCGGCAAGCGACGCACGCCGAGCGCGCACGAGGGGGGCGCCATCGTGCGTGCGCCCACCGGCGATGCGCTCTACGTCGCCGACGAGGACCACGGTGTCGTGCGGCGGATTGCCTTGCCCTTCGACGCGAGCAAGCCCTTCACCACCATCGCGATGCCCGGGCTCCCCGCGCAGGTGCTGGCCGTCGGCGATCGCGTGCTCGTGACGATTCGCAGCGAGGGCGGCGCGCCGCCGTCGGCCCCACCGAAGGACGCCGTTCCCAAACCCGGCGTCGCCGCGAGCCGCGCGCCCGCGTCACCGACGGGCCCTGGTCTACTGCTCGTCATGCGTCCCGATGCCGCAGCCGGCCTCGTCGAGGAAGCGCGCGTGGCGCTGCCCGCGGATGCTTGGGGCATCGCCGTCACGCCCGACGAAAAGACCGCGCTCGTGAGCTCCGCATGGACCCATCAAGTCTCCGCGATCGATCTCGCCGCCGCGAAGAAGCTCTGGTCCATCGACGTCGCGCGCGAGCCGCGCGCCGTCGTGGTGCGAGCTGACGGCGCCTCGGCGTATGTCACGCACCTCGTCGGTGGTCGCATCACGAGGCTCGACGATCTGAACGGGCCGCCGCGCGCGAAGCCGGTGTCGCTGCCGCCATCGCCCCTGCGATCGCCCTCGGGCAAGACGCTCGACGGCACGCTCGCTTACGCGGCCGCGCTCTCGCCCGATGGCAGTCGATTCTTCGTGGCCCGCCACGCCATCGGCGCGCTGGGGGAGGCCGCGTGGTTCGGCGCTGCCACCGTCGATGTCCTGCTCACCGCCGACGACACTCCGCTCGCGCCCAAGCGCGAGCCCGGGCTGCCCATGATCGACGCCGACGTCACGCGACAGATGCGGGCGAATTTCGACGAGGTCCAAGGCAACGTGCCGCGCGCCAAGCACACCCCGTTCGCCGAGCCGCGCGCGCTCGTCTACCGCAAGCGCACGCAGACCATCCTGGTCGCGAGCGAAGGCACCAACGCGATCGTGGAGATGGACGCGCGCGTCGTCGATCCCACCATGTTCGTGCATCGCACCGTGGTGGTGGGGCGCGATCCCGATCGCTTGATCCCGGTCGCGCGCTCGGGCGGCGCGCCCAGCGGTCTCGCGCTGTCCGCGGACGAGTCGACGCTCTGGGTCTTTTGCCGATCGACGAGTGACGTCATCGAAGTGCCCCTCGATCCGAAGCCCGCCGACAAGGACGACAAGGCCAAGAACAAAGACGGCCTCGCGCGTCTCCACCTCGCCGACGATCTCCTCGGCGAGCCCGACGACAAGGGCCGGCGCATCTTCTACGACGCCACCGATTCCGTGACGAGCGGCGGCGTATCGTGCGCCGGCTGCCACCCCGAGGGACGCGACGACGGGCACGTGTGGCACGAGGTGAAGATCAAGACGCGCCGCGCCGGCGAAGGCACGAACTTCCTCGGTGACGGCGATCAAGCGCCGGTGCAGAGCACCAAGCGCATCGGCGCGCCGCGACAGACACCGATGCTCGCCGGTCGCGTCGCCGCCAATGGCCCTTATGGCTGGCACGGTGAGAGCCGTGATTTGGTGGCCCGGCTACAAGCGGGCTTCGGCCTCCATCGTTGGGGCGCGCAAACCGATCATGGTTATGGCGAGGGCGAGCTGCTCGGACGCGCGCAATACCTGACGCCCTTCCTTCGTCACGGCCTCGTCCCGCCCCGCGCGACGTCCACCCGCCCACGCCCGAGGAGACGCGCGGCAAGGCGCTCTTCTCCAGCGCCCAAACGCAGTGCGCGCGCTGCCACGTACCAGCCACCGAATACACCGATCGCGTCGCCTATCGGCTCTCCCCCGCGCTCCCCCCGCCGATCGGCTTCGAGGACGAGGCGGACCAGCGCTTCAAGGCTCCTTCGCTCTTCTTCGTGAGCGGGACGGCGCCTTATTTCCACGATGGCCGCGCCGCCACCCTCGAAGAGCTCATCGACGAGAACGCCGATCGCATGGGCCACACGAGCCACCTCTCGCGCGAGGATCGCGCGGCTCTCATCGCCTTCCTGAGGACACTGTGAAGATCATCGAAAAGCCCCTCTTCGGCGCCGTGGTCGGCGCCGCCGTGATCCTCGCGGCGCTCGCTGCGCGCCCGCGCGAGAGCGCTGCCGGCCCCACCACGCTCCTCGCCCCCGACGGCGGCGCGCCCGTGGAGCGGTTCGACGTCCTGCCCTTCTCCGATCCTCCCTCCCCTCGCCCGGAGCCTTCGGAGTGGCAGCCTGTCGTCCCCGTGACGCTGAGCGACGCGCTTCCTCCCAACTGCCGCGCTTATCGGCTGCACGAGTGGATGAAGATCCGGTGCTCGCCGCTCTCCACGTCGTCGATTGCCCTCCTCGGCGGCGCGCGGGAAGGCGTCTTCATCTTCCTCGATCCACCTCACTTCAGCGGCGGCGTGCCGGACGGCGGAGAGGTGATCTTCCCCGTGCGCCGCGGCGATCGCCGCATGTTCGAGTGGTCGACGTTCGGCGACTCCTACGACGGCCCCGGAAGCCCGGAGGTGGCATTCATGATCTCCGAATCGTGGCCCCCGGGCGACGCCCGTCCCACCATCATCGCGCATTGATCCAGACTCGATATCTCCTCTCCCCGAAGAGCCATGAAGAACCTCGTCTCCGCGCTTCCCCTCCTCGCCCTCTCCGCCTGCGCCGCCTCCACCGAGCCGCCGCCCGCGCCGCCCCCGAGCCCCACGGCTGCACCGTCGGCCGCTCCGATCGCGACGGCAGCCCCGAACGCGCCGGCCGCAGCGACATCCGCCGAGCCCGGCCCGGCCGACCCGCCGCCGCTGGAGATCGATTATCCCGTGAAGGGGCTCTCGACCATCCCCGACGATTGCAAGGAGCCGAGCGTGGTGTTGACCACGGCCCCGAAGAAGATGGGTTGGGACTACGATTGGACTTGGACCCGACAAGCCTTCTTCGCCAACCCGCAATTCCACATCGTCGATTGGCCGGGCAAGCCGGAGAGGCCCATGGAGGTGCGGCTCGACATGTACGCCATTCCGGACGGCTTCGCGCTCGTGGGCGTGTGTCGCGACGGCGCGACGTGCAACAAGCTGGCAGCGATGTACAAGAGCACGGTGCCGACGTGCAGCCCCAAGCTCCACTGTGGGCCGCTCCCCATCGAGGGGGCGCCGAAGCGAAGCGCCATCATCCCGGCGAACGGGCAATGGCTGCCCACGGAGGACGCCAACGTGATCGGCCGCTGCGCCCGCATCGGCGTGTGCCTGCGCATGAAGCACGAGCCCTTCCGCGGCAATCCAGGCGTCGTATGCCAATCGGCCCCCACGAAGATGAAGATCGATTGCGCCACGAAGGCCACGTGTGACGAAGTCGTCTCGTGTTTGCGCTGAACGGCGTGCGCCCGCGGTTCAACCGGAGCGCGCGGCGCGGCTCCGGCGGGGGCGTTTGGCTTCGCCCATGAGCGCGAGCTCGTCGAGGAGGAAGCTCCACACCGCGGCGACGCGGGGCACGTCGCGCAGCGCGCGGTGACCGACCAGCCAGAGATCGTCCGACGGCCACGCCTCCGCCGAGGCGGCGAGCGCGCTCGCGAAGCTCACGGGCACGAGCCCGTGGATGCGCGCGAAGGGCTCGGGCGCGAGCACGATGCCGAGCCCCTCGCGCGCGGCCACGAGCTGCGATGCGAAGTGGCTCGTGCGCAGCGCGATGTCGGCGTGGGGCACGTGCCGCGCGAGCCAGCGGGCCGGCGGGAGGCTCGCGAGATCGCGATCCCACGCGATCCACGGCTCGGCCTCCCAATTCATCATCCGCCCGAGCGCCTTCACCCGCTCCGGTGACGCGACCGCGACCCAGCGCGACGTGAGGATCTTCGTCATCACCAGATCGGCCCCCTGCGGGCGCACCGATCGGAGCGCGATCTCGGCCTCGTGCCGCGTGAGATCGAGGGGACGCACCGACGCATCGAGCTCGATGCCGATCTTCGGATAGCGGGCGCGGAGCCGCACGAGCAGAGGCGCGACGAAGCTGTCCGCCATCCCCGGCGCGACGCTCACGCGCACGATCCCCTCGGCCGTCGAGTCGAGCGCCGAGGCGTCGCGCGCGAAGCGACCGTGCGCCGCCTCCATCGCTTCGGCTGCGGGCAACACGAGCTCGGCGCGGCGCGTGGGGACGACACCCTCGCGCGAGCGCTCGAAGAGCTGCGCGCCGAGCGCCGCCTCGAGCGCGGCGAGGCGGCGGCTCACCGTCGAGGTATCCATGCCGAGGCGCGCGCCGGCGGCGCCGAAGCTGCCGTGGCGCCGCACGGCGAGGAAGACGCGGACATCGTCCCAACGGGCCCCTTCGATGTCTTGCGTTTTTGCCGTCATACGTTGCGAATATGCGCGTTGTCTTGCATCCGAGCAAGACGCATCTTCGTCGTCATGAACAGCGCAACGCCTTCTCTCCACGTGGTCTTGGGCGCCGGTCAGATCGGCACCCGCGTCGCCGACATCCTCCTCGCCCGCGGGCATCGCGTGCGCATCGTGCGTCAGGGACGCGGGGGCGAGCCGCGCCCGAACCTCACGTGGATGAGCGGCGACGTCACCGATCTCGCCTTCGCCGCCGAGGCCACGCGCGGCGCGGCCGTCGTCTACGATTGCATGAACCCGCCCTACCACCGCTGGCCCGAGCTGCTCCTCCCCATCGCCCGCGGCGCGCTGCACGGCGCGACGCAGGCGGGCGCGAAGCTCGTCGCGCTCGATTGCCTGTACATGTACGGGCGCCCCGAAGGGCCGCTCCACGAAGGGTCGAAGCTCGCGCCCTGCAGCAAGAAGGGCGCGCTGCGCGTCGAGCTCGCGGAGGCGCGTCTCGAGGCGCACCGGCGCGGAGACGTGCGCGTCGCCATCGGTCGCGCCAGCGACTTCTTCGGGCCGGACCTGCCTTATTCGTGCTGGAATGCGCGCTTCTTCGAGCGCATCGCCGCCGGCAAGCCGGGCGAGTGCATGGGCGATCCGGACATGCCGCACTCGTACACCTATGCAGGCGACGTGGCGCGCGCGCTGGTGACGCTCGGCGAGCGTGAGGAGGCGCTCGGGCAGGTGTGGCATCTGCCGACGCCGCCCGCGGAGAGCACACGTGCGTTGGCGGCACGGCTCGGTCGCGCGCTCGGGACGCGCGTCGAGGTCTCGCGCTTGCCGCGGCTCGTGCTGCGCGGGATCGGCGTGTTCTCTCCGTTCATGCGCGAGGTCGCGGAGATGGCCTATCAGTGGGACGTCCCTTTCGTGATCGACGACACCCGCTTTCGCACCACCTTCGGTTACGGAGCGACACCGATCGACGAGGCCGTCGCCGCCACCGCGGCTTGGGCGCGCCAGCACTTCACGTTCCGGGCCGCGGCGTGAAGGGCACCGCCTCGCGATGCGCAAACGTGGTTGGGTGGCTCAGGTCTTCTCGGGATCGTCCGGTTTGGGATCGGGCGCCGCGAGACGGGCCTTGAGGGCTGCTTGCCGAGCTTTCTTTTCGGCGATGCGAGCAGCCTTGTCGGGATCCATCGGCGGCTTCGCAGGCGCTTCTTCGGCAGCGCTCGAGGGCGCCGCAACCACGCCCGCCTCCGCCACCGGAGGCGCGCTCTCCGCGATTGAAGGGGCCGTATCCACGACCATGGGCGCGCTTTCCGCCGCCGGCGCGGCCTCCGCTGCAATGGGAGAATCGGCGGCAGGGGGCGTCTCCGCAGGCGCCGACTCCGCGGCCAAACGAGCTTTGAGCGCCGCTTGCCGAGCCTTCTTCTCGGCGATGCGCGCGGCCTTCTCGGCGTCGGCGGAGGCTGCCTTCACGGGCTCGACAACCTCATTTACGGGCTCTTGCACCGGAGCGGTGGTCGCGGGCACATCGGTGCTCGGCGGCGGAGGCGCGACGGCTTTGGTCGTGGCTTTGGCCTTGGCGGGCTCGGCACCGGCGCCGCGTGCGACGGCGGGCCGCTCGCCTTTCCCCACCGCCGAAGGATGACCGTAGGGAAAGGCCGCCGTCCCAGCGGCGTCGGGGGTGCGGATCAACGACGGATCGGCCATGGGGCTCGGCGGCGGGGCCAGCTCCCGTGTCCCGCCGAGCCGGCTGCCGAGACCGCTTTGCGTGTAGACCTCGCAATCACCGAGGATGCGAGTTCGATCGGCGAAGCGCTTCCAACCGCGCGCGCCCTTGAGGCGTTCGAGGAGACCGGGAGGAGATACGCAATCGGCGCCACCCTTGATCCAAATGGTGGTGTCGCCCCAACCGGTGCCGGCAAACGTCTCGCGGCAGAACGCGATCCCGAGGTCGCGGGCCACCTCACTGACGAGTCGGCCTTTCTCGACCTCGACCACGCGATGCTCGTTGACGAAGGTAACCCTCGGCATGCGCCGGCCTCCTGGACGGGCGCACGATGGTCCACGCGGGGGCACCGCGTCAAGGCAAGCCTCTTCGCGCGGCAATCGTGGCCGCTCCCGACATGACGAGAGAGAGCCCACGCGCTCGCCGGTGAGGCGCGTCGCTCAATGGGCGGCGAAGAACACCGCGTTCCCCGCGGGATCCTCGACGATGATCTCTCGCGCGCCATAGAAGGTGGTTCGCTCGGGGACCAGCGTAGGCCAGCCGTCGAGCGCCGTGCGGATCGGCGCGAGATCGTCCACTTCGAGGTAGAGCACCGCGCGGTGCGCGCGCTCGGCGAGCGCGGGCACGTCGTCTCGCAGCGAGGCGCGGCTCTGGAGCATGAGCTCGACGTCGCCGCGCTTCAGGATCACGAAGCCGAGGCCGCGCTCGTGCGGGACCTCGACCGTCTTCTCGAAGCGGAGCCGATCGATCCAAAACGGCAGGCAGTCCTCGATGCGGTCGACGATCAGATTGGGCGTGAGCTTCTTCATGCGCCGTTCATGGCGCATCGAGGAGCGAGCGAATTGGAAAAATGGAACCTCGCGCCGCCCGGACCTCGCCCGGCGTGAGCCCCACGATCTCGCGAAAATCAAGGGCCATGTGCGCCTCGTCGAAATAGCCGAGACCGGCGGCCGTCGCCGCGAGGCGCTCGCCTCGATCGCGTTGGAGCGCGTCGATCGCTCGCTGCACGCGCGCGACCCGCGCGAGCTGCTTGGGCCCAATCCCGACGTGGCTGCGAAACGCCCGGCCGAGGTGCTGCCGGCTCCAGCCGAGGTGCTGCGCGAGCGCATCGATCGAGGGCGCATCCGGCCCGAAGAGCAGATCGACCGCACGCGCGATGCGCCGATCCGGCGCGCTCACCGACGAGAGCTTCGCGAGCAGCGAGCGCTCGATGCGCGAGACCGCCGCATCCGCGGTCGACTCGCGAGGATCGTCGAGCCAAGCATGGCCGAGATCGATCGCATCCACATGACGATCGGTGAGCTCGTGCACGGAGAGCCGCAGGAACGGCGCTGCACCGCCGGGCCGAAAGCGCACCGCCGCAATGGGCCAGGCTGCGTCGCTCGACGTGATGAACGCCTTCGTCATCGCGCCGACGGCGACCGCGCGCCCGCCGTGCGCGAGGTGGATCAAGACGTCGATGCACCCATCCGGCAGAATCCTCCTCGCCGAAGCACGCGCGCCCTCCGTGCCGGCATGGATCCAGAAACGATCCACGAAGGGACGCAGCGCAGAATGGGGCACGATCTCGCGGTAGGACATCGCAACGCCGGGAGCTTCGCACACTCCACGTAATCGCAACCAGCGCGCCCGCAGCCGTGCTCCGGGCGAAAGGAAACACCACGGGTCCGCGGGTCACTCGCGGAGATGGTCGCGACGCATCCCGACGACGATCATGATTTCGGTGCGCGGCGACGAGTTCGTGCGAGGCGCTTGCTCGGCGTGTCGTCTCGCTCTAACGAGGCGCGCCATGTCGACACGACGAGCTCTCTTCCTCGGTCTCCTCGCATCGTCGGGCTGCGCCAGCCCGGCGCCCCCGGAGGCCGCGCCGCCTCGCGCGGCGGAAGCGCCGGCGGCCCCCGCGGAGCCGGCTCTTTCCGCATCGGCGAGCAGCGCGCCGGCGGAGCATCGCATCGTCGTGAAGCGACGCGTGCCCGAAGGCGACGTGCTCGCGCTCGCCATGGGCTCTTCGAGCTGCGCCCTGATTCGGGACAAGGGGGTTCATTGTTGGGGATTCGTCCCGCTCGGAGCCATGATCCAGGCCTTCCAAACCACGCCGGTCCACATGCCGGGCATCGAGCACGCCGTCGCCACCCAGATCCCGCGCGGCTCGATCAACAGGCAGCACCTCAACACGCCCGAAGCATTCTGGCTCCACGAGGATGGCCGATTGCGCTTCCTCGGCGTCGAGCCGTCCAAGCTCCTCGACGGGTTGGGGGAGATCGTTCAACTCGACGAGCGGCACGCGCTCGATGCCACCGGCGCCGTGCACTCCTTGATGAACGGGATCACGCCGCCCGTGGTGAGCGGCCCGGCGCGCCGGCTCTCGACCGCCGAATCCAGTGGGTGCGTGGTGCTCGAGAGCGGCGGGGTGGAGTGCTGGGGATTCAATGGTTGGGGCACGCTCGACAAGGCTGCTCCGGTTCGCGGCGTGGAGGATGCGGTCGACGTCGCCGCGGGGCGCGAGCACGCCTGTGCGCTGCGCAAAGACGGGGCGGTGCTCTGCTGGGGGAGCGGCTTCCAAGGCAATCTCGGTGATGGCAATACCGCCCGCGGGCCGCGCGGCCCGGTGCGCGTGTCCGGCATCGACGATGCCGAGCAGATCGCGACCAGCCCCCTCTCGTGGACGACGTGCGCCATTCGCAAGGGCGGCCGGCTCTCGTGCTGGGGCTCGAGCGGCGAGTGGTTCGACAAGGCCAAAATCGAAGCCGGCCCGGTCGACGTCGTGGAGCGCGACGTCACCCTCGTCACCGCGAGTCGGGCGCTCTGCTACGCGACGAAGGCAGGAGAGGTGCGGTGCGCCGGCTTTTCCCACATCGTCAACAAGAAGGGCGCGCCCGTTCTCGGCGGGGACGATCGCAAAGATGCGTTCTACGGCAAGAAGCCCACGGATTTCCGCACCATGCTGCGCGCCTCGGACGTGAAGGCACGTTGACGATCCCGCCCGCCGTTTCCTATTGCGACAACCATTGACGAGGAGGCGTGGGGCGCCGTCCGAGCCCCGCGCCCCAGCGCATCGAAGCACCTCATGCTGCACGCGCGTCCGCGAGAGACACGCGTGACGAGCCCCGAGGACCTCCCACCGCGTCCACGGGATGTGCCGTGAAGGGAAAAGGCACACGCCTTTTCCCGAGGCTCGATTGCAGGTTCGACGTGGTCACGAAGGGAAAAGGCGCGGGCCTTTTCCCTCGGCTCAGTTGATTTGCAGGTTCTGCGTGGCCACGCCGTTTTGACCGGAGGTGGCGAGGCCGCCGTCGGCATTCGTGCCGCCGACACCGCCGGTGCCGGGCAGGCCGGTCGAGCAGCTGTTGCCCGTGTACGTGAAGACCACCGCACCGCCGCGCGCGAGGCAGGCGCTCGGGCCACCGCCGCCGCCGCCGCCGGGGCCGCCGGCGCCGCCCTTGCCGCCCGCCCTGCCGACGCCGCCGGCACCGGCATCGTCCGCGCCGGCGCCGGCGTTGCCACCGAGACCACCATTCTGACCGGCGCCGCCGTCGCCGCCCTTGCCGCCGACGCCACCATTGCTCGATGTAATGGTGTTGTCGGTCACTACGATTTTGCCGGCGGCCGCGAAGATACCGAAGCTCCCGCCGCCGCCCTTGCCGCCCACGCCGAGCTTGCCGCCCACGCCGCCGCAGCCGCCGGCGCCGCCGCCGCCACCACGATCGGCACTGCAGGTATTCGCGCAGATGACGCCCGCGCACAGGTTCGACGCACCGCCGCCGCCACCACCACCGCCACCACCGCCCTTGCCGTTGGTGCCGGACTTGCCACTGGCACCGTCGGCGGGCGTGTAGATGCCGAACGAGATCTTGCCGAGATTGGTGCCGCCCGCGCCGGGTGCCCCCTGCGCGCCGACGGCGCCTTGCGTGCCCGGGCCGCCCGGACCGCTCTTGGGTGCGCCGAAGGTCGTGCACATGCCGGAGGACACGCCCGCCGTGCCGCCGGCGGCATTGCCGCTGCCCGGCGAGCCGGCCCCACCATTGTTGGAGTCGTAACCACCATTGCCGCCCTTGCCGCCGGGCTCGGTGCACACGGGCTCCGACGCACCGCCGCCGCCGGTGCTCCCTCCGCTCGTGCCATCGGTGCCATTGCCACCGCTCGGCGCAGACGCGCTCGAAGGCCCGCCGCCGTCGGCGCCGTCGAGCCCCGCTTGACCGGGGCCCACCTGAATCTCGTTGAAGCGCACGAAGAGCTGCCCGATGCCGCCGCCGAGGCGCACGCCATAAGCGCTGTCGCCCGGCGCGGGAGGCGTGTTGGCCACGATGGTGAGCCCTTCGATGTGCGTCTCTTTGTTGATCGTCGGCGCGTCGAACACGATGCCCGTGGCGATGACCGTGGTGGTGATGCCGGGCTTGCGCTTGAATTTGAAGTCGGGATCGTTGTGATCGAACCCGCCGTAGATGCTGATGCCGTCGACCATGGTGACGACCTCGTTGTAGAGCTCACCCGAGAGGCACACCGAGGGGACCGCGTTGGCCTGCGCTTTGGCGATGGCCGCGGAGATGGTCTTGAGCGGAGAGGCGCGCGTCCCCGCGCCGGCGGTGTCGTCGCCCTGCGACGCGGAGACGTACACGCATGCTTCGGCGACACCGTCGGTGCCGTCGCAGTTCTCGTCCTTGTACTGCGAATCGATGGGGTCCGTCTGCGAAGTGGCTTTGCACTGATACTCGCAGCCGCAAACGCCGGTGAGCGGATTGCCATCGACATCCCACGTGTCGGGCGGGCAGCCGGTGGCGCAGTCGAATTCACAGCCGCAAACGCCCGTGGCCGCATTGCCATCGGCATTGGTGAAGCCCGTCGGGCAACCCATGGAGCACGAGAATTCGCAGCCGCAGGCGCCCGTCGCCGGGTCCTTGTCGAGATCGACCGTGCCCGCCGGGCAGCCGGCCGAGCAGGGATATTCGCAACCGCAGGTGCCCGTCACCGGGTTGTTGTCGGCGTCGATGAAGCCCGCCGGGCACCCGGCGCTGCACGGATCACCGCTGCTGCTGGAGCTCGAAGAGCTCGACGAGCTGCTCGAGCTCGATGAAGAGCTGGAAGAGCTCGCGCTCGACGAAGAGCTCGAGGACGACACGCTCGTGCCGCCCGCTCCACCCGAGCTCGTCGTGGAGCCGCCCGTCCCCGAGCCTCCCGGCCCGCCGGTGGTCTCGGTGGTGCTGCCGGCGGCGCATCCCGCCGCGACGAGGCCCAGGAGCCCGAATGAAAGAGTAGACACGAAGATGAAGCGAGCCGACATGAAATACAGAATGCACGATGGCACCCCTGGGGCACAAGCGCCGTCGTGGATTGACGCACGTTCAATTGCCCAGCATCTTTCATGACGCGCGGCACGGTCTTGCGTCATCGCGTACATTCTTCATTCGTTTCGACCGGAGGCGTCTCTTCATGATGGTTCGTGCTTTCTGCTGCTTCACGCTCGTAATCGCCGGCGCGGCCTGCTCGGCGAGCGGTCAGAGCACCTCCGGCCCGGGCCCCGGCGGCGCTTCCTCCAGCAGCGGCAGTGGCACGTCGAGCAGCACCGGAGGCAGCGGCGGCGGTGGCTCGCTCTTCGACGCGGGCACGATCTCCGACGCAGAGGCGGGCCTCGATCCCGATGCAGCCTGCGGCGCCGTGGTCGTCGACGCCGTCACCACGCCAGCGGACATCTATCTCACGGTCGACAAATCATCGTCGATGGCCGGCAACAAGTGGACGAGCGCCGTCGCCGGGCTCGGCGCTTTCGTCAACGATCCGGCGTCTGCGGGCGTCGCAGTGGCGCTCAACTTCTTCCCGCTCGACAACAACCCCACCTGCGATCAATTCGCTTACAAGCCGCCCGTGGTGCCTTATGGCCCTTTGCCGGCCAATGGCAGCGCCATCAACACCGCGCTCGCCGCCGCCATGCCGAACGGCTTCAACTCGCCCATTTACCCGGCGCTCGGCGGCGCCATTCTGGCTTCCATCGAAGATGCGCAGAACAACGCCGGTCACACGGCCTCCGTCCTGCTCGTCACCGATGGCCAGCCCGACGGCCCGGCGAGCATGTGCGGGAGCGTCAATCCCAACGATCCAGCGGTCGTGGCGCAGCTCGCGGCCACGGGGCTGTCGAAGGGCATCAAGACGTTCGTCATCGGCCTGCCCGGCGTGAACCAGGCCGCGGCCAACCAAATCGCGGCGGCCGGCGGGACGACCAAAGCCATCCTCGTGACCGCCACCAACGTGGAGGCCGAGTTCCAAAACGCGCTCGCCCAAGTGCGCGGCGAGGCCCTGCCCTGCGAGTACGCCCTGCCCGATTCGGTGTCGAATGGCACCGTCGATTACCAGCACGTCAACGTCGAAATCACCCCCGTGGGCGGGAGCCCCACCATCATCCCGCAGGATCCGAGCTGCAACGACATGGGGTGGAAATACGACGACGCGACCCACCCGACGACGATCCTGTTCTGCCCCAACACCTGCAAAGCCGTGAAAGCCAACGTCGGGGGCAAGGTGCAAATCCTCCTCGGGTGCAAGACCGTCACGCCGGCTTGAGCCGACGACGCGGTAATCCGCGCTCGCCGGTGGGCGAATCGCTCACCGGCGCGAGGTGGCGCCGCGATTGAAGATGGCTTTGGAGGCGTCGAGAGGAACCATCGTGATCGAGCGCGCCATGGGGTGGCGCGCCCAATCACGATTCGGCGCGCGTCACTTGGCGGGAGCCGCCTTGCCGCGCCCGAAGTAGCGGAGGATGCGCTCGCGCTCGGCCTGCGGGAGGAAGGCGCAGAGGACGCCATAGCAGAAGACGAGCGAGATGGCGGTGAGAGCCCAGTATTTGTCGTCGTTCCAATAGAAGATGATGAAGACGAACTGGCTCAGGGCCGCGAAGCCGAAGATGGGCGCCTCCAAGCTGCGTTTGGCCTTGGTCAGAGGCGCGAGCAGGATCATGAAGACGTAGTAATACGAGGTGAGCTGGCTCATCAGGATGATGAAGACCTGCGCCAAGCAGGCCGCCATCCACATCGATCGAATGCGGCGCGCCACGAACGCGAAGTACACGAGCGAGAGCGCCACGAGGGCGTAGGCGACGATCTTGAATTTCGCATAACGCTCGTTGCGCATGCGCTTCCACATGTCGAACGGGTCGGTGAGCTTGTCGTCCTTCGTGTACTTCATGCGGCCCGAGGAGGGGCCGGTGCCGATGCCGAGCGGCTGGATCTCGAAAGGCAGCTTCTGCGCGACGAGCACGCGAAGGCCCATGTGGTTGGTGAGCGGCGTGCGATCGTGGACTTCGAGGGTGTGGCGATAGAATTCCTTGTAGGAATTGGCCCCAGCCACCTTGACGCTCGCCGGGATGAGGAGCGCCGCCGCCAGCGTGCCGCCGAGGAGCATGCGCCATTGCGGCTTGGTGAGGTTCTTGTGCTTCACGAGCTGGAAGCCGACGACCACGAGCCAGCCAACCACCACGATGCCGGGGAAGACGCGGAGCAGACCCGCGTAGACCATCGCCGCGCCGGAGAGCGCGAAGTAGCGCTTCCGCGCGAAGCAGACCGAGAGGACGAGCCAGAAGATCCAGTCCTGCCGGAGGAAGGCGCCATAGGTCCAGAGGATGGGCGCCGAGGCCTGCGTGCCCCAGAAAATCGCGGCCACGGCGAAGACACGCCAGCCGAAGGCCCAGAAGATGGCGGCGAACATCCCCGCCGTCAGGAAGACATCGATGCTGCCGAGGCACTGCAGCCACGACACTTTACCGATCACGGGGAGCATGAAGAGCCGGCCCGCCGGGAACAGCGAGGCCACGGCCCAACCACCCATGGTCCACACCGGAGGCGGGTTGTAGCCGTGATCGTGCTGGAAGCCTTCCCAATACTTCTTGTCGGAGGCGAGGCGGAAATAGAGGATGTCGGCCTTGTAGGCCTCCCAGCGCTCGGGCGAGAACGCGCTCTTGCACACCTCGGGGTGAGCGAGCACGTCGGTCACCGGCATGAGGAGGTTGTCGCCGCCGAGATTACGAATCTTCCAATCGGGGTGGCGGACTTCCTTGCTCAGATCGAGCTTCATCCGGCCCGAGCCGATGTGGTCCTCGTCCTGGAAGGTGACGGTGCCGAGCTCGTCCTCGGCGATGACGGTGCACTTGTAGAGGCCGTCGTAGCCGAGCTCGTGGAAGTACTTCGAGCCGAGGTAATAGTGATACTGGTCGTGCCGGTGATAGAACTTCGGATAACCGGGCTTGAACCCGTCGAAGTACGTCACGATGGCCGTGAGCCCGAGGGCGATGCCCACGAAGCGCTTCCATCGCTCGGCGATGGGGCGGCGCTGGGCCACGCGGTGCTGCTCGTAGAAGACGGCGCCGGCCGCGGCGATGGCCAGGAGCGCCTTGGTGATGTCCACGGACCGCGCGCGATCCATGACGCCCTTGGCGACGAGACCCGGCCAGTGGAGCGGGCCGAGATCGATGCCGCCGACGGCGATGAACCAACCCGCGATCGTCACACCGGCGACGAAGTACCGGAATGGGATCTTGGACGGCCCCGCGAGCGCTCGATCGGTCCAATAGATGGCAGAAAGATACGCCGCTACGCCGATGGCGATGGCGACGACATAAGCAGGCGAGATGGTCATCGTTGGCAAACGCGCGGGGGTAGGCCGCGCGCCCGGCACCTTAGGCTGAGCGCTGCCGTCTGACTAGGGCGTCCCCGACGGCTTCGGATCGAAGCTCGATCTGGCAGACGCGCCCCCATCGTGGGCCGCGTCGCCCAGGCAGACCCGAAGGTAGTCGGCGACCATGCGGCGCACGTCGAAACGCGCCTCGGCGCGCGCGCGGGAAGCCTCTCCGAACCGCCGCCGGAGGGCCGGATCCCGCGCGAGATCGAGGATCGCCGCCGCGAGGCTGGGCGTGTCGTCGCGCGGCACGAGGCGGCCCGTGAGCCCGTCGATCACTTGCTCCGAGGCGCCACCGACGTCGGTCGCCACCACCGGCAAGCCGGCCGCCATGGCTTCGATCGAGGCATTGGGACAACCGGCGGGCTCGGAGATCATGGCGAACACGTCGAGATCGGCGAGGAAGGGCCGGGCGTCGGACACCTCGCCGACCCACGTCACGCAGAGCCCGTGCGCCCGCTCCCGAAGGCCTTCCGCATAGGCCTCGGCGCCGCGCTCGGGCGCGCCGGCGATGCGCAGCTCGTAGGGCGGGAGCTCCGCGTGGACCCGATGAAACGCGTCGAGGAGCGCCTCGATCTTCTTCTGCGGCGAGAGCCGCGCGGCCGTGCCGAAGACGATGCGCCCTCCGCCCGCGGTGCGCGGCGTCGGCCGCTCGCCGAGGCCGACCCCATTGGGGATCACGTGCACCGGCGCGCCCAGCGCCTCGGCGGCGCGCGGAGCCTCGGCGGCATACTTCACGATCACACCCGAGAGCCGCGATCCGTAGGCCTTGGCGTCGCGATACGGCAGGGCAGCGCGCGGCTTCGCCAAGTAGCGATCCAGAGAAGCGAAGTACATCTCGCCCGGGCTCACGTCGAAGACGGGCACGTCGAGGATCGCATCGGCGAGCCTGATTTTGTGCTCGGCGAGCGCGTTCCAGAAGAGGATGGCTTCGGGTGGATCATCATCGATCCATGCCAGCAATCGGGCCACGGCGGCCGCTGGATCGAGGCGATCGGGTGGAGGGAGCGCGAGCACGGAGATGCCGACGGCTTCGAGGGCGCGGCGGCCGGGCGTGGGAAACGCGGGCTGCTCTTCGAGCAATGCGGCGCGCACGTGAACGCCGCCGTCCGCGAGCGTCGCGAGGAGACGGCGCGCGCTGGATTGAGCGCCTCCGGTGGAGAGGTTGTTGGTGACGAGCACGAGACCGCGGCGCGACGCGCGACGCCCGGCGGCGAGGGCGCGTGGATAGAGCGACGCGTAGCGTGACGCCATCGCGCGACGAGAGAAATGCTCGGGAAACGCCGCGCCGGCGGGCCGATCCAGCGCCGCGCGGATCGCAGCTTCGGCGAGGCGCGCGGGTGCGGCGTCGCGCGGGAGCACCTCGATCGCAACGCCGTTGCCAGCGAGCTCGCGCGTGCCTCCCGCATCCGTGGCGACGACGGGCACGCCGGCAGCGAGCGCTTCGAGGTGCGCCAGGCTCAAGCCCTCGTGCGCGCTCGCGGAGACGAGCACGTCGGCAGCCGCGATCGCGGGCAGCGGCTTCGCCATCGAGCCCACGAGGTGCACGTCGTCGCCGAGGCCATGCTCGGCGATCGCGTCGCGGAGCCGGCGCATCGAGGTCGCGGCCGGCTCCGTGCGCGGATCGGCATCACCGACCACGACGAGCCGCGCGCGCCTGCGATTGCCGCGTGCTTCGAGCGCGCGCTGCGCCGCCGCGAGCACCTCGGGGAGCAGGTGCAGGCGCTTCTGCGGCCGCGGGTTGGCGACGACGAGGAGCACGAGATCCGAAGGATCGATGCGCAGCCGCCGGCGGAAGGCGGCGGCCTCGCGACGAAGATCGGCGGCGCGGAACGGCGCGGTGTCGATGCCATTCCAAGCGGTACGGATGGGCACCGGGAGCGCGGCTTCGCGGAGATCGCGCTCCGCCGCGAGCGAGCACGCGACGAGGAGCGCCGCCTGATCCGCGCGGACGGCGCCGAGGTTCTCGGGCCATCCCTCGCGGGTGTTGTGCACGGTGACGACGGTGGGAACGGCGCGCGGATGGGCCGCGAGCCGCGCGAGATCATCCCCCGTGAGGAGGTGCGCGTGCACGAGATCGGCCGCTTGGGCAAGCGCGACCTCGGCGAGCGCATCGATGCGATCCTCGCGCCGCGGACCGGCGCCCGCGACGTCGACGACGGCCGGCGGGGCCGTGAACGCGGCGCGCGTGGGCCGGCCGATGGTGACGATGAGGGAGAAGATCCCCTCCTGGCCGAGGGTCTCGTGCAGATCGATCACCACGCGCTCGGCGCCGCCTTGTTGCAGGCTGGTGACGGCGAGCACGACGCGGAGCCGATCGTCGTCGAAGAGATCGAGCGGCGCATAACGCACGAGGCGCACCGCGCTGGGATCGCAGACCGACGCGAGGGCCTCGGCGAAGGATTGCCCGGCAGCGACGCGCTCGGCGACGGCACGCGCCGGTCGCGCCTCGCAATAGGCACCTGCGATCGGTGGTGTGGTCGCGACGCGCGACAGATCACCGCCGCTCTGCGCGAGGATCGCCGTCCACCGCTCGGCGTCGGCAAAGCCGGCCCCGCAGGGCGGCGCGAGGATCGCAGAGAGCGCGACGAGCGGCTTTCCCGTGGCGCTGGGCGGCGGAAAGGGCGGCGCGCCCGCACGCACCGGCCAAGCGCCTGCGCGCACGAGCCACACCGGCCCCGTGGTGAGCGCCGCGAGAGCCGCCGCCATGGATGCGGTCGCGTCGATGGGCTCGAGACCGCCGCCGCGGAGCGCACGCAGGGTGCGGCCGGCATGGCGCGGGTCGCCGAAGACGATGACGGCAGGAGACATCACGAAATGGTGTCAGAAAGGAGTGACGTCAATATGCCGACGGATAACCACGGAATCGATCATCGTCGTCGTGACGATGATGGTGGTGATGGTGGTGTTCGTCGTGCGTGTGATGGTGGCGCTGATGCGACTGCCGTGAAGGTCCGCTCGTCCGCGCGTGCCGCTGCGGCCGGAGGATGCGCACGATCGAGAGGTGGCGAGGCGGCGCGCCCGTGTAGACGAATTGCCCGACGTCGCTCGCTTCGAGCACCACGTTCCCCTCGTGTGGACCAGTGACGCCTCGGTGCCGATAGTGGAGTGTGGCGCCGGCGAGGTGCTTCGGCGCATCGATCCAGAAACCGTCGGGGCCGGTGCGGAACGAAACGTCCTTGCCGCCCGGCGGAGCGCGCCGCAGCAGAAAGACGAGGAGGCCTGTCCCCATCACGAGGAGCGCCCCCATGCAGCCGAGGCCGAAGGCCGTTTGATCGTTGCGCTGCGCCGACGTGCTCGGCGTGCTCGGGCTGCTGGCCGGCGCGGCGGGCGGAGGCGGCGTGGGGTTGGTCGGAATCGCAGCGGCCGGTGCGGCCGAGACATCGACGGAGGCGACGACACGAAAACCGTTGTCCGCGTTGCGGCTGCCAGGCGCGTTGCGGTAGCGCGCGGCGGCGCGACCGTGCTTGACCTCCTTCAACCAGGATGCGCCGCGGAGCACGCGCCGGGCCTTGTCGCTGCCGTCAGGCTGGGTCGCGAGCGGATCCTGCGCCGGGCCCGCGGGATACGGAGCATACCAATCGGCGCACCATTGATGGACGTTGCCGGCCATGTCGTAAAGGCTCCAGGCATTGGGCTTCTTCTGCCCGACGGGGTGCGTGCCGGTGAGCGCGTTTTCCTTGAACCAGCCTAGATCGAGCGCCTCTTTCTCGCTCGCGGCGCCGGGATAAGCGCTCTTCGTGCCGGCGCGATAAGCATGCTCCCATTGGGCCTCCGTCGGCAAAGACACCTTGCGGCCGGCGACGCGAGAGAGCCATTGGGTGAATGCGTTCGCGTCGTCGTAGGTGACGATGGTCACGGGGTGCGCGTCCGTTTGCGGAAAACCAGGGTTCTTCCAGGTGAACTCGCGGCGCTGCACGAGCGCTTTGCCATCCCAACCGAAGCCGCCCGACGTCCCCTTCTCGGCCTCGGTGCGATAGCCGGTGGCGCTGGTGAAGCGGGTGAATTGGCCGACGGTGACGGGGTATTTGCCGGTGTAGAAAGGATGGGTGATCTCGACGTCGCGCACGCTCTCGTCGGGCTCGCGCCCCTTCTCGGCGGCGGGCGATCCTTGGGTGAAGCGCCCGGCGGGGACGAGGACGAGATCGAGCGCGGTGCCGCCGCCGAGATCGACGCGCAGGGTGGGCTCCGCCGCGCGTGCGACGACGGGAGCCGCAGTGACGGCGAAGGCGACGGCGAGCGCCAAGCGATGGTTCATACGAGGCGCATGATGCGCGAGCCCGGCGCAGGGGCCAAGCGTCGCATCACTTCGATCCGGCGCGGGACGGGCGCTTCACCTTGAGAAAGTCGACGAGGGCCTGGAGCTTCGGCGCGAGGTGCGCGCGGCTCGGGTAGTAGAGGAAGAAGCCGGGGAACGGCGGGCAGTACGCGTCGAGCACGCGCACGAGGCGCTTCTCGGCGAGGTGCTCGCGCACGGTGCTCTCCATGACGTACGCGACGCCGAGCCCGTCGAGCGCGGCGCCCACCATGAAGTCGGCGTCGTTCACGAGGACGCGGCCGGTGACGCCGAGCTCGAAGTCCTTGCCGTCTTCGGTGAACTCCCAGTGGTAGACGACGCCGAGCGCCCGCCGCCGGTAGTTGATGCAATCGTGCGCGACGAGATCGCGCGGATGCTTCGGCTTCCCCCGTGCAGCGAAATACGCGGGCGAGGCGACGACGGCCACGCGCATGTCGCCGCTCACGCGCACGCCGACCATCTCGCGATCGACCATCTCCCCGATGCGAATGCCGGCGTCGAAGCCGCGCGCCACGATGTCGGTGAACGCGTCGTCGATGTCCATCTCGAGCTGGATGTCCGGGTACGCGGCGAGGAACGCTGCCAGCTTCGGGCCGACGATCTGCATGTAACCGAGGCGCGGCACGGTGAGGCGCAGGAGCCCGGCCGGACGATCGCGGTGCTCGCCGAGGAGCTCGAACGCTTCGCGCACGCCGGCGAGCGCCGGCTCGAGGTGCGCGATGAAGCGCGCGCCCGCCTCGGTGAGGCCGACGCTGCGCGTGGTGCGCTGCAAGAGGCGCACGCCGACGCGCTCCTCGAGGGCGCGCACCGTCTGGCTGACCGCCGAGGGCGTGACCCCGAGCTCCGCCGCAGCCGCGGTGAAGCTGCGCTTCTCGGCGACCACGAGGAGCGCGGGGAGCCCCGAAAGGTCGAGCGGCATTCATTAGTCATACTTCATGGTGTATCCAGATTCATTCCCTTTCTCGAAAGAGCGGGTCGACGTAGGTTCGCGACCACGGAGGCCGTTCATGAGCATGCAAGGCAAGGTTTGGTTCATCACGGGGACGTCGTCGGGCTTCGGTCGCTGCATCGCGGAGGAGGTCCTCGCGCGCGGCGACCGCGTGGTGGCGACGGCCCGCGATCCACGCTCGCTCGATGACCTCGTGGCGCTCGCGCCGGATCGGGTGCTCGCCACGCGGCTCGACGTGACGAGGCCCGAGCAGATCCAAGGCGCGGTGGCCGAGGCGATCCAGCGGTTCGGCGCGGTCGACGTGGTGGTGAACAACGCAGGCGCCAGTGTGGTCGGCGCGGTCGAAGAGACGAGCGATGAGGAGCTGCGTGCCACCATGGAGCCGATGTTCTTCGGCGCGGTCGCCCTCACGCGCGCGCTCATCCCGCACATGCGCGAGCGCCGGAGCGGCACCATCGTGCAGATCACGAGCGTCGGCGGGCTGTCGACGTCGCCCGGCTTCGGTGCCTACTGCGCGGCGAAGCATGCGCTGGAGGCGCTCTCGGAATCGATGGCCGCCGAGCTCGCGCCGCATGGAGTGCGCGTGCTCATCGTCGAGCCGGGCGCGTTCCGTACACGCCTCTTCGGCGCGGCGTTCCGCAGCATGCCGGCCCACCCTGCCTACGAGGCGACCGTCGGGCCGATCCGCGCCTACGCGACGGGCGCGAACGGTGCGCAGGAAGGTGACCCCGTGAAGGCCGCGAAGGCGATCGCCGATGCGGTGGCGGCCGGCGCGCCCACGCTGCGGCTCCCGCTCGGCGCGGACGCGATCACGGCGATCCGCGCGAAGCTCGCCCGGGTGGCGTCCGATGTGGATCGGACGGAGGAGGTGGCGAAGGCGACCTCGTATTGAAGCGACGGCGGCGCATGGCGCAATTGGGCCGGATTCTGCGGCCTGGATGACTATCGGGCTCCCCCGCTGCCATCACGCAGCCGCCCAGGATTTCATGGGGCGAGGAGGATGAAGCCACCGCACGCGTGGACGGAGAGACCTTCGGCGATGCTCGCGCGTCTTGAGGTCTCGGCGGCTTCATGCACGATCGATCGGAGATGAACCCCCGCGAGCCGGCCCAGCGCACGCCCGATGGCTGGCCGGCGGTCGTGTTCGATGCGCCCGTGCTGCGCGGAATCGATGCGCGGGCGCGGCGCGAGATCGCGGAGGCGGGGCGCGTCTTTTCGCTTGGCGAGGGGGCGCGGGTGTACGACGCCGGCGACGAGGGGCCTTCGTTCTACGTGGTGGTCACGGGAAAGATCGCGCTCTCGGCCGTGCGCCGCGGCGACGATCGCGAGACCGAGATTCGTACGGCGGGCCCGGGCGAGAGCTTCGGTGAAGAGGCGACGGTCGGCCTCGCGCGCCGGGCCACGGCGACCGCCGCCGCGCCGGCGAGCGTGGCCGAGATCCCGCTTTCGGTATTTCGCCGCGCCATCGCGCGAGCGGGCAAGGCCGACATCGTCGAGCGCACCGAGCGATCGCTGTCGCGCGCGGCCACGGCCGACTTGCTGCGCACGCTGTCGGTGACGCGGGATCTCGGGCCCCGCGAGCTCGACGTGCTCCTCGATACAGCGACGCTCCGGCGCGTCGAGCGCGGCGAGCACGTGTATCGACAAGGCGAGCCGGCGCGCGAGCTCTACCTCGTGGCCGATGGGCTCGTGCAGATTCAAGTCGAGGAGGACGATCGCCTGTCGGTGCGCGCGTACCTGGGGCGCGGCGATTTCTTCGGCGACGTCGAGCTGCTCCACGGGACGGCGCGCGCCGCGAGCGCGGTGGCGAGCGGGCCTGCGGTGCTCGCGGCCGTGCCTCTGCGGGTGTTCCGCGACATCGCGGCCGCGCATCCAGACTTGCTCCCGCGGTTGCGCCGGCTGGCCGAAGATCAGGAGGCGGCGCAGCGATCGGTGGTGGGGCGGGCCGCGGCGAATGCGACGCAACATGCGTTTCGCGATCTGTATCGGCTCAAGGTGGCGCGCTCGCTCCTCGTGATCGATCTCGAGTCGTGCGTGCGCTGCGGCCACTGCGCCTGGGCCTGCGCGGACACGTATGGTGTGGCGCGGCTCGTGCGCCGCGGCGACAAGGTGGTGACGCGCACGACGGCTGCGGACGAGGGCGCGCCGCAGCACTTGATGCTGCCCAACTCGTGCCAGCACTGCGAGCACCCGGCGTGCATGGTGGACTGTCCGACCGGCGCGATTGGGCGCGATCCGTCGGGCGAAGTGTTCATCCGCGACGCGCTCTGCACGGGATGCGGCGCGTGCGCCAAGGCCTGCCCTTGGGACAACATCCAGATGGCGCCGCGCCCAAATGGTGCGCCGCCACCACCGCCCGGCGCGCAGCCGCACGCGGATCTCGCAGTGAAATGCGATCTGTGCCGCGGCTACGAAGGACCGGCCTGCGTGACGGCATGCCCGACGGGATCGATCTTCCGGCTCAACCCGAGCGAGGACATCGCCGACGTGCGGGAGATCTTCCAAACGGCGCCGCGCGCGGGAGGTGCGCGCGGATCGACGGCGAATGCGCGGCCCGGCGTGGCGCTGGGCGCGGCCATCGCGGCAACGGGGATTGGGATTGCGGGCGCGACGATGCAAGCGCGCGGTCACGTGCAACCCGCGCGGGGAATGGGGCTCGCGGCGGGGGTGATCGCCGGGATCGGGATGGTGGCGCTCCTCGCGTATGCCATTCCCAAGCGGCGGATTCGGAGCTTCCTGCGCCCGCGCGAAGCCTCCGCGGCGCCTGGCAAAGCGGTCAGCATCGTGCGGCCGCAGCTTGAGATTCATCTCGTCATCGGCCTGCTCACGGCGGGCATCACGCTCCTGCATGCGCCCCTTCGCGGCGGCGGCGGGAGCGGCGCAGCGCTGCTCTCGGCGCTCGGGCTCACGTCTCTGGCCGGCGCGTTGTCGGCGCTCGGATATCGCCTTCTGCCAGCGCGTCTCGCACGCATCGAGCGGACGGCCGTGCTGCCCGAGGACTTCCCGCGCGCCGGCGCAGACCTGCGTGATCGGCTCTATCGCGAGGCCAGCGGCAAGAGCGAGCTCATCAAGAAGATCCTCGAGAAGATCCTGCTGCCGTATGCGCGGAGCCCGCTCGGTCCGCTCGCGCTCCTCGCGAGCGGGAGGAGCCTGCGCGAAGAGCAGGCCGCCCTGCGCACACGCATCGATGCGGTGCTCGAAGGGCGCGGGCAGGAGCGATTGGCGGGCCTCTCCGAGCTCATCCGGATCGTGGTCGAGCAGCGCGCGCTCCCCGCGCAGCGGCTCCTCTTGGGCGCGCTGCGGGTGTGGCTGCCGATCCACATCGTGACCTTCGGCGTGGCCATGGCGCTCCTCGTGGCGCACGTGGCGATGGTGCTTTGGAGGCGCGGCTGATGGCCGAGAACGACGCGCCCCGAAAGCCCGACGATCGCGGCCCCGAGGAGCAGGCTGCGCCGCTCTACAGCGCGACCATCCTCGATCCCCGGGCACGCGCTGCGCAGCCGCGCCGGAGACCGCGCGGCCGAGCTGCGATCCGCGCCGAGCCCACCTCGGACGTCACCCGCTTTCGCGGAATCGCTTTCGCAGCAACGATCGGCGCAGTGACCACTGCCGTTGCCGCAATCCTCGCGCCTGCCCCCGGCGGCACCGGCGGCGGGCCTGGGCCGCTCTCGCGCCCGCACCTCGCCGCCAAGCTCGCGTGCGCCTCGTGCCACGGTGAATCCGGCCCTTATGCGCGGCCTCCCACGACGGCATGCGTGAGCTGTCATGGTCCGCATCCATCCACGCGTCGCGGGCACGCGGCCGCGGTCGCGAGCGGCGCGCTGGTCTGCGCCGACTGCCACACGATTCACCGCCGCGATCAGGGTGTGGCCTTCGTGCCCGATGGGCCGGCGGTGCGCTTCGCGCCGGGGGTGAGCGCCGAGATCGCGGAGCCGACCTTCCGGCCACCCCGCCCGGCGACAGTGGCCATCGCGACCGCCGCGAGCTGCGCGCGTTGTCATGCGCTCCAATCGCCGGCCGATCCGATCGCCCGATGCCTCCTCGGTGGACAGGAGTCGCTCGGCGAAGCGCGCCCGGTGGTGTGCTTCGACGAGCATCAGCCTGCCTTCACGAGCGACGATGCGCGGGCGCCGAGCCGTGATCGCGCGACCGCGGGCGTGTGCGCGGGACAGCACACCACCGATCGCGTGGTCGCCTGGGAAGCGGCGCGCGAGGCGGCCGCCATCATGCCGGTGACGCGGCCGGGCGCGCTCTCGGGCGGGCCATGGGCGTGGACGCTGGCCGGTCTCGCAGGGGCGGCGATCGCCTTCGCAGGCATGCGCGCGGGACGCGCGATCGCGGCGCGGCGGAGCAAGCCCGACGCGCTCGCCAACGAAGCGCCGATCCAAGCTGCGCCCCGCGTGCGCCTGCCGCAGATCAACACCACCACATGCATAGGTTGCTATGCATGTGTCGACGCGTGCCCGTATGACGTCCTCGAGATCGAGCGCTACGTCGCCGTCGTCTCCCGCCCCGAGGCCTGTTGTGGGCTCACGCTCTGCGAGCAGCGTTGTCCCAACGGATCGCTGCGCATCACCGACGGTGAGCCCATCGGCGATCGCCCCCGCCTCGGAGACGATCTCGAGAGCCTCGACGTCCCCGGCCTCTATCTCGCGGGCGACGTCACGGGGCTGCCGCTCATCAAGAATGCCATTCACCAAGGCGCGCGCGCCGCGGAGCGCGTCGCCGAGAGCGTCGCGGGCTCCGCGCGCGGCGGTGAGGTGCTCGATCTGATCATCGTCGGCGCGGGCCCCGCGGGCATCAGCGCGGCGCTGCGCGCCTCCGAGCTCGGGCTCTCGTTCGAGGTGATCGAGCAGGGCAACGTCGCGCAGAGCATCCGCAGCTTCCCGCGGGGAAAGCTCGTCTTCGACCAGCCCCTCGACTTGCCCGTCACCGGCAAGCTGTGGCTCCAGGAGTCCACCAAGGAAGAGCTGCTCTCGCACTGGCTCCGCATCGTGCGCCAGAACCGGCTCCCCATCCGCGAGGAGATGCGTGTCACCGCGATCGCACGCGCGGGCGACGTCTTCCACGTCACCACCGAGCCGCGCGAAGGCGGCGCCCCCACGGTGCGGCGGGCGCGCCGCGTGCTCATGGCCATCGGCCAGCGCGGCTCACCGCGGCGTTTGCCCTTCGATCTCACGCCCGACGTCGAGGCGCGCGTGCACTATCACCTCGGCGACGCGCGCAGCTTCGCGGGCAAGCGCGCCGTCGTCATCGGCCTCGGCGACGTGGCGATGGAGGCCGCCATCGCGCTCGCCCGGCAGCCCGGGACCGCGGTCACGATCGTTCATCGCGGTCCGGATTTCACGCGGGGGAAAGCCCGCAACATCGCCGAGCTCCGGCGCCTCGTGGAGAGCGGGCGCGTGGGCCTGCGCTTCCGCGCGGAGGTCGCGACCATCGATGCCGAACGGGTGACGGTGCGTGGTCCGAAAGGTGACGCGGCGCTCGGATATGACGCCGTTCTGGTGCTGATCGGCAGCATCCCGCCTTGGGAAGCGCTCCGCGCCGCGGGCGTGCGGACGGTGGCGGACGGCGAGCGTTCGCGTTGACGAAAGCCTCTTCGTGCATCACGAAGGGGGCCCCATGCGCGCCCGCGAAGAAGTCCGAGAGACGCTCCGCCTAGCCGTGCCCATCGCCTTCGCGCAGGTCGCGCTGATGACGATGGGCCTCGTGGATACGGCGTTGGTCGGTCGCGTCTCGAAGCTCGACATGGCGGCCGTCGCCATCGGCAACCAGCTCGCGTTCGCGGCGTTGTGCGCGCCCATGGGCGTGACCATGGCCGTCGAGCCGCTCGCCTCGCAGGCCATCGGCGCTGGCGATCCGCGCCGCGCGTGGAACGCGCTACGCGCCGGCATCGTCGCCTGCCTGCTCCTCTCCATCCCGACGATGATCGTGGCCGCCGTCGGCCCCTTCGTGCTCGGGCCGCTCGGGATCGAGGCGAGCATCGTTCCGCCGGCGCGGAGCTTCGTCTTCGCGCGCATCCCCGGCATGCCGATGTGGCTCCTCTTCATGGCCGCCAAAGCCTATTTGGAAGCGCGCGGCATCACGCGCCCGCTCTTCCTCGGCGGTTGGCTCGCGAACGTCATCAACTTCGTGGTCGTGAGCCTCCTCGTCTTCGGCGATCGCGCGCTCACGTACGCGCACCTCCCGGCGATCGGCCTGCCCGCGCTCGGCAGCCTCGGCGCGGGGCTCGGCACCACGATCTCGAGCTTCGCGCTCGCCGTCATCGCGCTCTGGGCCGCGTGGCGCGCGCGCCCCGAGGGGGCCACCTTGTTCGGCGGCGATCGCGCGGAGCTCATCGAGACCACGCGCAAGCTCCTCCGCGTCGGCGTGCCGATGGGCCTGCAGATCCTCACCGAGGCGGGCGTCTTCCTCGTCGTCGGTCTCGTCGTGGGCCGCCTCGGCAAGGACACCACCTCGGCGCAGGCCATCGCCATGGGCCTCGCCTCGTACACGTTCATGGGCGTGCTCGGCATCAGCTCGGCCACCGCGGTGCGCGTGGGCCGCGCCATCGGCGCGCGCGACGAGGGCGGCCCGCGCCGCGCCGGCGCCGTCGGCCTCGGGCTCGCCGCCGCGTACATGTTTTGTTGCGCGCTCGTCTTCATCTTCTTCGCGGAGCCGCTGGCGCGCCTCTTCACACCCGATGTCGGCGTGCAACAGATCGCGGTCGACCTCATCCGCATCGCCGCGGCCTTCCAGATCGCCGACGGGATCCAAGGCGTCTCTGGCGGCGCGCTGCGCGGCGCAGCCGACACACGCTTCGCTTCGTGGGCCAACGTGGCGTGCCACTGGGGCGTCGGCTTGCCGCTCGCGCTGCTCTTCGGCTTCGCCCTCGGCTACGGCGCGAAGGGCCTTTGGTGGGGCCTCTCCGCCGGCCTCGTGGTGGTCGCCGTCGTGCTGACGAAACGCTTCTGGCGCATCTCCGCGGGCGCGATCGAAGCCATCTGACGCACATAGGTCACGGAGGCTGGAGCAACCCCAGCGGGGCATTTCAGCACACCCTCCTCACCTGCTCATCACGCGAAGCCCGTGGGTCCGTGCCTCACCATGACGTGAAGCCGAGAACCAGAAAACCTGGCCGCATTTCAGGCGCCACGAACTAGCATCGCGCGAATGCGTCGGCGCCCGTCGCGAAGACTGCTCGTCCTTCATCTCACGTGCATCGCGTTCGCGATCGCCGTGTGGCTCTTCGGCTCCGCGCGCCGCGTGGATCTCGGTGACAGCGAGGCCTTCGCCGCGCCCCCGAAAGGCCAACGTTCCCTCGCCCAAGACCCGGTGGATGCCGGTGCTCCCGCCGAGCCCGAAGGCGACGCAGGCGACGCGGGCGCGAAGACCGCCGAGGCGAACCCGATCGATCTCGCCGTCGCCCCCGACGGCGGTGTTCCCCGGCACGCCGATGGGACGACCTACCGATCTCCCTTCGCCAAACCCAATGCCGGCCAGGCCGTGCGCATCAAGGTGGGCCTGCTGCTCAACAGCGTCGACGACTACGACATCAAATCGGGCACCTTCAAGGCCGACTTCTTCCTCAGCATGACGAGCACGGTGCCCATGCCCTCGCTCAGCCTGCATTCGCCCAACGGCAAGCTCGAGGACAAAGAAGCCATCGCCGACAAGCCCACGTTCAAGCTCTTTCGCTACACGGGTCAATTCAAGGCGCCCCCCGATCTGCGACGGTATCCGTTCGACTCGCAGGATCTCCGGATCGTCCTCGAGGACGACTCGCGCGGCAGCGATCAAGTCCGCTTCGTCGTCGACAAGGAGCGCACCCAGCTCGCCCGCACGTTCCGCGCGCTCGGGTGGCAGGTCAACTACGTCGAGGCCCGCTCCATCAGCCAGCCGTACCAAGAGCGCTTCGAGGGCGACGACCTATATTACGGCCGCTACATCTTCACCGTCGGCGTCGAGCGTTATGCCACGAGCGCGGCCTTCAAGGTCTACGTCCCCGCGTTCGTGATCGTGATCATCGCGCTGCTCGGCATGTGGGTGCCGCCGAACGAGATGGAAGTGCGCTCCAACGCCGGCTCGCCGATGCTCGCCGCAGCGGTGCTCTTCCATTTCTCCCTCATGCAGGAGCTCCCCTCGACGATGTACCTCACCCGCGCCGACAAGCTCATGCTCGGCGTCTACGTCTCCCTCGCGCTGGGGATGATCTCCACGTGGTGGATGTTCCTCGTCCGCGAAGAAAAGATGATGACCGTGTTCCGCGCGGCGCGGATCGTGGTGCCGCTCTTCACCGTGGCGGCGATGGGATCGGCCTGCCTGTTCTGAGCCCAAGGCAGGCTCCTCAGCGAGGCGCTCGCGTTCGTCTCCGACCCGGAATCTCCGCTCCACTTCTCGTATCGAGCGCTCGCGATTCCGACGCGAGGCGAGGCGCCATGTAGCGCGCCGGCGAAGTGCCGAGCGCTCTCCGGAACATGGTGACGAAGCTGCTCGCGCTCTCGTAGCCGAGATCGGTCGCGACGCTCTGCACCTTCTCGCCTCGTGAGAGCTGTTGAATCGCCAAGATGATGTGAAGTTGCTGTCGCCAGCGGCCGAAGCTGAGCCCGGTCTCCTGAACGAGGAGGCGGTTCAGCGTGCGCTCTCCCACGCCGATTCGTTTGGCCCACGTCTTCATCGTCGCGCCGTCGGCGGGGTGCGCCGTCATGGCGTCGACGAGGCGCCGAAGGCGCGCATCGACGGGCATCGGCAGGCGATGCTTCTCGATCACCGCGGCCGCCAGCTCGTCGATGAGGACGCGCACGAGCCGAGCGTCCGGCCCATCGAGATCGTAGAGCGCCGGTCGCGCCGCGATGCGAAGGAGCAGCTCGCGAAACAGCGGCGTCACGGAGACGGCACAGCAATCCCGCGGCAGGTTCGGCGCGGCGTCCGGCTCGACGAAGAGGCTGTATCCCTCGAGGGGCGCGCGCGCCCGAATCTTGTGGCTCACCAACGCCGGGATCCACAGCGCGGACTGCGGCGGCACGATCCAGAGCGCGCTCGACGCCTCGCACGTGAGCTCGCCTCGCACGAGATAGACGAGCTGCGACTCGCGATGCGTGTGGAAGTCGCTCTCGAGCCCACCGGCAGCCATGCTCAGGCCGACCGCGTTGGCGGGCCGCGCGACCGCCGTCTTCCAACGACCGCGCGCCTCGAGCGTGAAGCGCGTCGCGAGCGCCTCCAGCACCGAGCCGCCCGAATCGCCGGCGATGTGGAGGTCTCCATCGATCGTCCATCCCGAGTCGTGGACGGTGGAGCTCACGTCGCGCGGCGAGGAGACGTCCTTGCGTTTCTGAGCCATGGCCGTTTCGAAAAACAATTTGTCCGGACTTCGTAACGCGGTCAACCGCGCTCGGTGCCATCGTGCGAGGCACATCCCCGATGCGCAGACTCACGACCGCACCCGAGCTCGAAGCCATCATCGGCACGCCGAGCCCCGCCGTGCTGATGAAGCAAATCGACGCGCTTGACGATGGATGCCGCCGCGTCTTGGCGAGCGCCCCCGTCGCCGGCTTCGGCTTCCGCGATGCCGCGAACGTCCCTCACACCACCTTCATCGGTGGCCAAAGAGGTTTCGCGCACATGAACTCGCCGACGCGGATTGCCTTCGATCTCCCGAGCGGTCATCCCGCACCGAAGCCCGGCAGCGGCGTCTCGCTCGTGTTCCTCCTGCCCGGCGTCGGCGAGACGCTTCGTCTCAATGGCTCGGTGGCCGAACGCGGCGTGGGCCAGGTCGTCGTCGCCGTCGAAGAAGCCTACGTGCACTGCGCGAGGAGCATTCTCCGATCGGGCCTGTGGAACGCCGCGCGAGCGGCTCCCGCGACATCTGGCGCGAACGCGCATGTCGCGAGCAACGACGAGACAGGACCTCTGCGCACGACGGCAGTCGCAGGCTTTCTCGCCTCTTCCCCCTTCGCCGTCGTGTCGTCGTGGGATTCCAAAGGGTCGAGCGACACGAGCCCACGCGGCGACCATCCTGGGTTTCTGCGAATCCTCGACGGGCACACGCTCGTCATTCCCGATCGCAGGGGCAACCAGCGTACGGACACGCTCCACAACCTGTTGATGTGCGATCAGATCTCCGTCGCCGCGGTGGTTCCAGGCCGCGACGACGTCCTCCACGTGCGCGGCACGGCATACGCGACCGACGATGCAGCGCTCCTGTCCACGATGGCATTGGCGGGAAAGGCTCCGCAGCTCGCTCTGGTGATTCGCGTGGAGCGCGCGGACGTCCTCGCCAACGAAGCCGTACAGGCATCGAATCTGTGGCTCGCGTCGACGCACCTCGATCGGTCCGACGCGCCCGACTTGATGGGCATGGCAGCGCAGCATCTCGCGCGGAACAAAGGTCGCGGCGTGAAGGCCACAGCGCTCCGCCTGCTCGGGAGCACCCTCGGTGCCTTCCCCGCCGCCATCCGTCGTCTCATCGATTTCGGTTATCGCAAGGGGCTCGCGGACGAGGGTTACGAGCAGCCTGCCGCCTTCGAAACCAAAGCATCTTCGAACCTCGGCGCCCTCGGTGCCCGCGTCGTGCGCGTCGCCGCGGTGATCCGCGAGACCGCCGATGCGGTCACGTTGCTGTTGGAAGATCCTTCGGGCGCGCCATTTCTCTTCAAAACAGGTCAGTACTTCACGCTGTGCGTCGAGATCGAAGGCGAGCGCGTCCGCCGTGCGTACTCGGCCTCTTCGGTTCCGGGCGAGGCTCGTTTGGCGCTGACGATCAAGCGCGTGCCCGGCGGGCGCTGCTCGAGCCATGTGAACGAGAGCGCTCGGCCTGGAGACAGGCTCGAAATCATCGGCCCTTCGGGCACGTTCTGCATCGAGAGCGACGCGTCTGCGCGCCGCGATCTCGTGCTCATCGCAGGCGGCAGCGGGATCACGCCGATGATGAGCATCACACGAACGGTGCTCGCGAAGGAGCCGAACAGCCGAGTCGCGCTGCTCTATGGCAATCGCTCCGAGACGGACATCATCTTCGCCGCGTCGCTCGCAGCCCTTCGGGACCAATACGGCGAGCGGTTTACGCTGCGGCACGTCTTGGAGAAACCGCCCGCGGATTGGTCGGGCGGCAGTGGCCTGCTGGACGAGGCCACGCTCCGCGAAGAGCTGATGCGCCTTGCGCCGATGCCGCACGCACGCTTCTTCGTGTGCGGGCCCGAGCCGATGATGCGCGGCGCGAGGCGCATGCTCACGAGCATCGGTGTCGCGGCCGAACGCATTCACGAAGAGCGGTTCTCTTCCCCGCGCGGCGGAGCCCGGCGCAAGCGCGTCACTGCTCGCCAACTGCCCATGATCGTCGAGCAAGGCGGCCGGCGCATCGGCGCCGTCGATGTACCGGCGGGCAAGACGCTTCTCGAAGCGGGACTCGACGCGGGCCTGCCGATGCCGTTCTCGTGCACGATGGGCAACTGCGGTGAGTGCCGGGTCGCGCTCGTGCGCGGAGAGGTCGAGATGGATGACCCCAACACGCTTACCGCCGAGGAGCGTGCGCGCGGCTTCATTCTGACGTGCGTCGCTCGCCCGCTCTCGCCGACGACGATCGAGATCGAGGCGGCGGAGACCACGAATGCGCAGACACACAGGGTCGATACTGCAAACACCGATGGAGGCCGTGCACGATGACTCTCCGAGAAACGGCGACGCCGTCTGGCGTCGTCGAAGCGACGTTGTACCGGCTCATTGCTCGCCAAGCCGAAGTCCGCAAGATCGAGCCCATCGGCGAGCGCTTCCGCCTCGTCACCATGGCCGGTGCGGACCTCGAAGATCGGGCTTGGACGCCCGGAGACATGATCCAGATCGCCTTCGCCGGCTGGGAGCATCGAGCGTACACGCCGCTCGCCTTCGATCCGCGCACGGGGACTGCCGAGTTTCTCGGCTACGTCCACGGGAACGGGATCGGCTCGGCGTGGCTCGCCTCCGCGAGCATCGGCGAGCGACGCTTCCTGGCGGGCCCTCGAGCGGCGGTGAACCTGAATGCCCTGCGCCGGCCGGCGATCTTCTTCGGCGACGAGACCTCGTTCAGCACGGCGGCGGCGATGCGCGCGACGCCGTTCGGGCTGCGCGACGTGCTCTTCGTCTTCGAGGTCAGCTCGACCGAAGATTCACACGCCGTCCTCGATCGGATCGGCGTGACGGACGACGTGACGCTGATGCCTCGCGAGCACGACGATCGCCACCTCGAACGGATCGAACATCAGGTGCTCGAGGCCTTCAAAGCGGGCCGAGAGGCACAAGGCATCTTCACGGGAAAGGCGTCGTCGATTCAGCGCCTCTACAAATCCCTCCGCAAGTCGGGTGTATCGTCGAAGCAGATCACCAACGTTGCGTATTGGGCGCCCGGGAGGAAGGGTTTCTCGGGCATTCAACGATGAGCGGCCGACCGCATCAATCGAAGCGCTCGCTCTGGAAGGCGCGGAGCGTGACCGAGATGCGGCGGCCGCGGCTCGCGGCGGAGTGCGGGACTTCGTGGGTGAAGGCGCGGTTCGTCTCCCACGGCATCACGAACAACGCTCCATCGCGGGCCGCGAAGTCGCGAAAGCCCGTGCCGCGCCAAGGCCGCAAGCGGAAGGCGCGCTCGGCGCCGAACGAGATGGTGACGATGGGCGCGCCGTGCACCATGTTGGCGATGCTGTCGCGATGCTTGCCGATGTAGTGCGCATTGTCGGCGTCGTACCAATTGAGCAAGAGGCCATTGAGGCGATCGTCGAGCTCGGCGCGCGCCCATGCGTGCAGCGGCGCGAGCTCGTCCGGCACGGGGAGAGCGCGGTTGACGTTGCCCGTATAACGATAGTCGGCGCCGTAAGCCTGCTGCCAGCGAGGGGTCTTGACCTTGCGACCGCCCATCGTGATCTCGTGGAACGTGTCCGGGCGCAGCGACCAGAGGCGCTCGAATGCAGTGGCATCCAGGCGGCGCCCGACGGGCAGCTCCCCCGCGAGGAAGACGTGCGTGTCGTCGAGCCGGTGTGCTTCGAGAGGCCAGCGCATGGGCGTCATCTGGGTGCGATGCGCCTGCCGGCGTCAACCGCGTTCGCCCGACGCCGTGGCCTCACGGCGCAGGCGAACGCGTCTCTCGAGCCACATCGATGTCACCGGGCGATGGGCGGTGTGATGTCTGGGATGATGTCGTCGGTTGCCGCGTGCAGAGCGCAGCCGTTGTCGTGTGGTGCAGCGGTGGCTCGGCGCGTCGTCGAGGGCGTCACTCGAAGCTGGAAGCGAAGCAGCCGGCGGCCGCGGGCCCGAGCGTGCTGGAGCGGCGAATCGGCGCCTCGCTCGCGGTGGCCTCGGTGACGCGGAGGAGCTCGAAGCCGAGCAGGCCTTCGGGCGAGCAGCCGGGCAGCTCGTCCGCCTCGGGGTTGGTCGTGACCGTGTACGACGCGGTCACCACCGCGCGCCACGTGACGCCGTTGAGATGGAGGAACTTCACCTCGCCGGGATCGAGCGCGACGTCGCCGTCGTCGGTGTCGAAAACGGCCTTGCGATAGGACCAGATGAAGGACTCGTCGGTCTGGCGCGCGACCTCGTCGCCCAAACGGATGAAGCCGCTGCCGAAGCGCTTCTCTGCGGCGGCGATGGAGGGATCGTCACCGAAGACACCGACGTACAAGAGCCCCGATGCGTCGGTCACGAACAAGCTCGAGCTGCCGCCCTCGATGTCCGTGGTCTCGATCTGCATCGCCTCGCCCGCGAGCGTCGCGAGGGGGAACGCGCCGGGCGAGTGCACCCGAAACGCCGTCTGCAGGCCATTGATCTCCATAGAGAGCGCGAAATCACGGTCGGAGCCGCCCACGGTCAGCTTGCCGGAAAGGTTCTGCGGATTGCTCGATCCATCCCACGCCTCGACGGAGAGCGCTTCGAGCTGCTCCGGGATGGTGCCTGTCACGGTCGGCTCACCACCTCCGCAGCCGACCAGGAGGCCGAGGGTCGCAACGCCGAGCGCAAGGGTAAGGGTGCTTGTTCGCATGAAGATTCTCCTCTCGGTGTGTATCCGAACTGCAACACGTGTGCCCAACGCCGATGGAGAGATCGCGAGACACCGACCGCATCTGTGTCAGCGTGGGCCGCGCGCCGGAAAGCCCGATCACTGCGCCGGTCGCAGACCTCGAGCCGGCAGCCGCAGGTATGACGCGCGTGACATGCTCACGTGACGGGCGCCCTCGCTCGCAGGGTCGAGGCGAGCTTCGGAGGAGCGTTGGTCGAGCGACGCGTGACGAAGAGCGCGCGTGTGGATCACGCGGCGCCGAGCACGACGCTGCCGGCCTCGCGAGCGCGCGCGATCAGCGCCGGCGGAGCCAGGGGCACTTGGCGAGGAGCTCGGGGCTGCGCGTGCGATCGCAGTGCACCCCCACCTCCATGCCGGTGGCCACGAGGTCGCGGCACTGCTGCACCAGCTCGTAGTTGGCCTCATCCTTCGGGTCGACCTTCACCGCGCAATCGTCGATGCGGACGATGTCGTTACGGTAGCTGCTCCGCTCGCGCGAATAGCTGAGGACCACCTCGGCAGGGACCTTGTCGCCGCGCTTGAGCTTGCTGCCGCACTCGCTGAACGACTTGTCGGCGCGCAGCACCTTGATGGCCTCGCCGGGGCACTCGGCGAACTTGAGCTCCATCTCGGTGACGCCCGGCACCTTCGGATCCTGGCCGAAACGCCGGATTTTCGTGACCTCCACGGTGGTCGTGTAGTGCTTCGGCTTCTCGCACCCGGCGAGGAGGACGAGCAAACCGGCGCCGATCGCCGCGTGGAGGGACCGCATGGCGCCGCATTATCGTCGAGCCGCGCCCATGCACAACCTCTTCCCGCAGGGCCGGGGCCGCGCACCGCCCTCGTGGTCGGGCGCACCACCACGCCGGCGCGCCCCGGCGCGATGCTCACGCGCAACGAGATGTCATCCACGGGCCTCAACGCGGTTGGAGCTGAGCGAGATGAGTCGACTCCGGTGCTGCATGCGGCGCGACGTGGTGGAGCGCCCGTGCCGACTCGAGGGCGAGAGCGCCGGTCACGGAGCGATGACGATGGCAACGGCCTAGTTCTCCCGCGACATGAAAAGGTGTCATCGAATCTCGGTCTCGGCCCGCGCAACCTCCACGACTTCGAGCCGGCCGAGCGCTTCCTCCGTCACGAGCGGTCCGCTCGGCCGGAGGCCGCGAGAGGATTGCTCGCGCTCGTAGGATGCAAAGGCCTTGATCAAGAAGGGTGGAAACGCGCGGAACAGGAGGCGCGCTTCGACCTTGAAGGGCCCGCGCCGTCCGCTCGTGGAGAGATCGTACGTATAGCGAATGGGCACGTTCGGCGGCAGAGATCGGGTATCGATGATGGCGTCGGGCCCTTTGACCAAACCGCGGCTGGCGTCGAGCGCGCCCACGGGGAAGTACGTTTCGAAGAGCGCATTCGCCCCCGAGAGGTTCGACCGACAAGCACCCGTGTCGATGTCGTAGTCGCCGTCGACGAAGCGGGCGGCGCGCGTGTCGCTCTGGCCCGGGCCGGGCTCGCAATGACCATCTGCGGCGACGGTGCCGATGCAGCGCACGCAACGGAGAAAGCCATTCTGGAAGTTCACGAGGCCGCGGCCGCGGAACGACGTGCCTCCGAGCGCGGGCGGCGGCTGCCACGTGCCGACGTCGGGCCCGTCGCGCACGTCGGCGCCGAAGAGGCCCACGGGGCGGCCGGCGCGATCCTCGTCGCCGCGCGTGCTCACGCGGATGAACACCTTGTCGCGCAGATCCTCGTCGGGGCGATCGACGCGGCCGACCTCGTAGAGCGCGCGCCCGTCGCCATCGCGCACCACGAGGTGGACCCAAATCTCGCGCTCTTGGCTGAAGCCCGCGGGCACGCGGTGACCGGCGCCGACGTTCTCGATTTCGAGCGGGATTTCGAGGCCATTTCCTCCGCGACGCGCAGTGCCGAGAGCGAAGCGGAAGGTGCGGCGGAGGAGCGCGTCCCGCCGCCGCCGCGCCGACAATGGGATGCCGTGCAAATCGACAGTCGGCTCGTCGACGAGGGATGAAGGGTAATCGCGGCCCAAAGGCACATCGACGCCGGAGAAGTAATGCGTCGTCACGGCGACACGCGATCCCGAGCTCTCGGCGACACGGCCTTTGGGGAGCGCGCCGGGGGCGCGCGACACGAAGCGATGGCCCTTGGGACACTCGGGGTCGCTCGCGGATCCACTGGGATCAGGCTCGCAGACACCGGGGAACGCGCTCATGTGACAATCCTGACAGGAGGCGGGCGTGCGTCCGGCGCGCGTCTCCGCTTGAGACCAAGCGGCCCACTCGGAGTATGCATTGCGAAGACGTTTGAAGTGCTCGCCGCGCGCGACACCGACGGTGTCGGTGCCGAAGAGCCGCACGTCGTGGCAGCTCCCGCAAAACTCGCTGCTGCGCAGGTACGCGCGGGAGGCGCGCGGCGTGGGCAGGTGCGCGCCGGCGAGGAGCTCGCGTCCCGATTGACGACCGACCAGGAAGTCCTCCGGGCGCAGGTCGTAACCGCTGTTGCCGATCCCGACGAGCCCGCGACCGTCCTCGGGGCGGGCAGCGAAGACGGCGCCCGTGACGAACGACGTCCAGGTGGCGTTGCCCTCGTATCCACCGCGCCCGCGCGCGGCGACGGGCCCGTGTACCTCGTGACAGAAGCCGCACGAGATGCCTTCGAGGGCGCGCTCGCCGATGAGATCGCGCACGGGGAAGCGGCTCTTGGGATCGCCGCCGGATCGGCCGTCCCAGGCCGGCATGGGGGTGTCGAGCTTCTCGGCCGGAACGTGGCAGTTGACGCACCAATGCTCGCCGCCGGATCCGGTGACGGGCGTGCCGCTCGCGCGATCGCGGCAGGCGGTGGACGCGTTCGCCTTGCGGAGGATGCCCGCACCGTTCGGGCAATCGCGATCGCGGCCGACCTGCTCTTCGATGAGGCTTTCGAGGGCGTTGAAGAGCGGGCTCTTCACCGAGTGCGCCATCACCGATCGGCGCCACTCGGCGGCCTGTCGCGGATGGCAGGCCGCGCAATCCGAAGCCGAGGTGCGCGCCTGCGTGAGCGGCGGCGCGGGCGCGACGAGCGATGTGGCCGACGACGCGGGCGCGGCCTGTGGAGGCGACGATCCTGCTGCCACCGCGAGCGCGCCGATCGCGACCGCTGCGCCTGCGACGAGCGGCCAACGCGGCGCGGCCTTCGCAGGCGCGACCGCTCGCTTGCCCGCGGTGGGCACGCTCGGTGAAGACGCGGCAGCCTTCGCGATCGCGCGGGGCTTCGGCGCGGCGCCGTCCTCCGCGCTGCGCGCGTCGTCCGAGATCGTTTGAGCTCCAACGAATTTCCCGTGTGCCCTCCCCTGCCCGATTGCGCCTCCCGAGGGAATCGTCGGAGCGGGAGCGATTCCGGAGGAGATCTCGCGGACAGTGCCCGCGCTCGCTTGGGCGAATCCGGCGAGCGCTTCGGCGATCTCGGCCGCGCCTCCGGGCCGCACGCCGTCGTCGGGATCCAGCATGCGAAGCGTGAGGCTCTGCAAACCGGCCGGCAGCGCGGCGGCGACGGCGTCGCGAAAGGGAGGCGGGGCGCGCCGCGCGGCTTCGTCGAGCGCATGGCGCAGACCGCCGCCGGCGAAAGGGTGCTCGCCGGACAAGAGGCGATAGAGCAAGAGGCCGAGCGCATGGCGGTTGGCCGCGCCGTCCCACGCAGCGCCGTCGAGCTGCGCAGGCGGGATCCACAAGGGCGACGCGGTGTCCGCGCGGCGCGGCGCAGCCTCGGGTGCACCGGCGAGCGCGCCCACGAGACCTGCAGCGGGCAGGATGGCGTGACCGTCGCGCACGATCACGGTCTCGGGTGTCAGCGGGCCGGGAAAGAGCGCGGCTCTCTCGCAGGCTGCGAGCGCCCTCGCAAGCGTCGCCACGAGGCCTACGGCATCACGCCAGGGCCAAGCACCTTTGCGGGCGCGGAGCGCATCGTGGAGCGTGGTGCCCGAGGCGCGGCGCGCGAGCCACACGTCGTCGCCGTCGATGCCACCGGCGATGAAGCCGCCGACGCCGGCGGCACCGAGATCGAGGAGCCTCTTCGCGGTCGCTTCATCGGCGCGCGCGAGGCGCCAGATCTCCGCGTCGGGCGGGCTCGCGAGGCGCGACGCGCGGCCGATGGGCGCGAGCGGATCGCCCTCGGCGAAGCCTGCGAGCGCGGGCGAGCCGTGGGCGAGCCCGCGCGATTTCATCGGCGATCCCGGGTGAAGGATGCCGTCGCGCTGACCGCAGCGGTGGGTCCGGTTGCGGGCGTGTCCGCCGGTGCAGACCCGGCACGAAGCACGTACGCGGCGATCCCTGCGAGCGCCGAGAGCGCGACGATGATGCCGACGGCGACGCGCGTAGGCACCTCGCGCGGAGCGTCGGCACGATCGAGCAACGCGATGGTGTCCGCACGCGGGGCCGCATTCTTCGGAGGCGCCGCCTGCGCCTCGGATGCAGCCTCGGCCGATCGCGGCGCCGAGACCGCCGGCGCATCGCCACCGCCGCCCGAAGAAGGCTTGGGCGTGCGCCGGTCACCGGAGATCGGTGTGCGCTGGACCGGCGCCGCGCTCGTGCGCGGCGTCGCCGGCGCGCGCGTGCCGCCTTTCGCGGGCGCGGCCACCTGGAACGGCGAGAGCCGTTCGATCACATCCTCGGCGAGATAAGGCCGGTCTTCCGGGGCTTTCTCCAAGAGCTGGAAGAGGAGCTGCTCGACCCCGCGCGGCAGCCCGGCGCGCACGTCGTCGGGCAGCGGCGGCGGCTCGGCCGTGCATTGGAGGTTGAGGAGCTGACGCGGCGACGCGGACTGGAACGGAGGCCGGCCCGAGAGCAGCTCGTAGAAGATGAGGCCGAGACAATAGAGATCGCTGCGGTGATCGATGGTGTGCGCGTCGATCTGCTCGGGGCTCATGTATTGGAGCGTCCCGACGCTTTGCGTGTTGGTCTGGTTGAGCGCCTCGATCACCTTGGCAATGCCGAAGTCCATCACCTTCACCGCGCCGCCTTCGAGCACCATGATGTTCTCGGGCTTGAGATCGCGGTGGATGATGGGCGGCTCCTGGCCGTGGGCCGCGGAGAGCGCGCCCGCGATGTCGGCCACGATGCGGATGGCATCCGTCCAGGCAAAGCGCCCCTCGGCGTTGAGGCGCGCGCGCAGGGTGCGGCCGTCGAGGTATTCGAGCACCATGACGAGCTCGCCGTCGGCCTCGATGCTGGCCAGGCTGCGGACGATGTTGGGGTGCTCGAGGTGCGCGAGGATCTGCATCTCGTTGAGGAAGAGCCGGCGCCCCGCGTCGCTCCGCGCGAGCTCCTGATGCAGCACTTTGAGGGCCACGCGCCGCTTCGAGAGCCGCTCCTCGGCCTCGTAGACCTTGCCCATCCCCCCTTCGCCAATCAGCCTGCGAACGAGGTAGTCGCCGATCTGCTCCATCCGTCCGGTCTCCTCACGGCCCCGGCGCGAGGGGGCTCACGTTTGTACCTATACGGGCGAAGCCCCCGAAGGACTTACACCCCGCGAGAACAGGGGCTAGCAGGATGGTGATGAACTGCTTCGCGCCCCGAATCGTCGGTCGCGCTCCCTCAAAATCGCCGAGGATTCCTCGGTCTCGCTCCCTAGCTTCGGAGCGCTCGCGACGTTTATCACCATCCTGCTAGGCTCCCGCCCGCCGCCCATGCTCTGCCCGCATCCTAGCCGGTCCCGGCTCGCGCCTGTCACACTGGTCCTCCTGGCCGCGGCCCTCGCCGCGTGCTCCAAGGCACCCGCCGAGCCGGAGAAGACGGTCACGTCGTCCGCCCCGCCTGCCCCCGCGGTCGAGCCGTTGCAATACGACACGCCCGGAAGCTGGACCAAGCTCCAGAGCCCGCCGAGCGGGCCCAAGAAGGCCTCGTATCGCATCGAGAAGGTCGGCAACGACAAGGAGGAGGCGGAGCTCAACGTCTTCTTCTTCGGCACGGGCAGCAAGGGTGATCCCGCGCCCAATTTCAAAGAGTGGTTCAGCCAATTCGACGGCGACGCCGGCGCCTCCGCCAAGCGCGAAGAGCTGGAGATCCGCGGCTTCAAGATCGAGACCGTCGAGACCGCGGGCACGTACAAAATCGCGCTCACGCCGCCGGTCAAAGGCCGCAAGCAGCCTCCGGTGGCGATGGTGAAGAACAACTACCGGCTCTACGGCGCGGTCGTCAAAACCAAGGACCGCGGCAACTGGTTCTTCAAGATGACCGGCCCCGACGAGACGGTGCAGAGCGCCAAATCGGCCTTCCGCGCGATGCTCGAGACGCTGCGCTGAGGCGGACTCCTCACCGAGTCCGCGCGCCGCGCGTGCGCCGGCGCTGTAGTGCGCGGTGCTCGTCGGGCGCAGCGTCGACCGCTTCGCGAGCGAGGCGACGAACGAGCTTCACCCCCTCGTCGGCGTCGCTGCGCGCATGCCAGATGGCCTGAATCGGAAGCGATGGAAGCTTGAACGGGGCCGGGAGGACGCGGAGCGGCACCTGCGCGGCCATGCTCGCGACGAAGCGCTCGGGGAGCACGGCCATCCAATCGGAGCTCGCCACGGCCATGACGGCGCTCGAGAATCGCGGGACGCTGATGGCCACCGCGGGCAGGCGTCCATGCACGGCGAGCGCCTCCGTCATGATGGCCCGGCCGGTGGTGCGTGCGCCGCCGAGGTGAGCCACCTCGACCTGCGGCGTGGAGAAGAAGGTGTCGAGCGTGACGCGATCGCGAATCCGCGGGTGATCCTTGCGCACCACGCACACGATCCCGTCGGTGAAGAGCGGCTCGGCCGCGCAGCCCGGAGGCAGGACGGGCTGAAGCCCGATCACGAGATCGACATCGCCCGTGACGAGGCCGTTGCTCACGAGCAGGTGCTCGATGGTCACGACGCGCAAGCTCGCCTGCGGGAGATACCGTGCGAACCGGGGAATCAAGGCCGGCACCACCACGCTCTCCTCGTAGTCGGTGCACGCGATGGTGAAGCGGCGCGTGCTCCGCGCCGGATCGAAGGCGCGCCCCTGCTCGATCGCGATCCGTAGCTGTTCGAGCGCCGAGGCCAAGAGCGGCGCGATCTGCGCGCCGACCGGCGTGGGCACGAGCCCGCGCGCCGTGCGCCTCACGAGCGGATCCCCGAAGAGCTGCCGCAACCGCGCGAGCGCGTTGCTCACGGCCGGCCGCGTGACGTGCAGACGAGCCGCGGCGCGGGTGGCGCTCCGCTCTTCGAGCACGGTGTGCAGGACGAGGAACAGATCCAGGTCGACGTTGGAGAGGTTCACGGCCGTGACGTCTTACAACACGATGGCTGACTTCCCCAGCCGCCGCGGATGCATAGGCTCTCGAGCGTCGCGAGAGCGCCGCACGCGACGACACCGGCGCTCCCCATCCCATCGAAACACCCGCGGAGCCACCGCGAGGAGGCCACCATGTCCACGCTCCCCACCGCGCCCGCCGCCGATCTCCCTGCCTCGGACGAAGCTCGCATCCTCACGCTGTGCGCACGTCTCTGCGAGCATTGGAACGCCGGCGACGGCGCCGCCTATGCTTCGTCGTTCACCGAAGACGCCGACTACGTGACCTTCTTCGGCACCCGCTCCCGCGGGCGCCGCGCCATCGGCGATGAGCACCAAGCGCTCTTCGATGGTCTGCTCCAAGGCTGGACCATCATGAGCGAGATTCGCAGCATCCGCTTCGTGTCACCCGACATCGCCGTGGCCCACGGCGTCGGGCTCCTGCTCGCCCCCTGGGAAAAGCGCCGCCCCACACCGCCGTTCGACAAGATTCAAACCTACGTGCTCGTGCGCCGAAACGGCGACTTTCGCATCACCGCCTTCCACAACACCCGAATCGCTCCGCCTCCCGCATCGGGCTTCGGATTCTGGATGTTCTCCACGATGATGCGGATTCGCCGAGCGCTGTTTCGGGTCACGGGGTGGTGATGGTCACGCGCCGTCGGGCGACGGCGTGCGGCGAAGAATCGACTGGGCACGGCTTGCGGCGCATCGAGCCATCCTGCGCATGAAGCGAAAGGGTAGACTCGCTTTCGATGACAGTTGCCCAGCGAGGTCTGTACGAAATCCTGATCACGGAGGCGCTGGCCACGGGCCTGCGTGCGCTCGATGGTCGCCTTGCGGCGCACACGGAAAAGCTCCGCGCTGCTGAAGCTGCGGATCGTGTGGCGCTGCATCTCGGCCGGGTTGTCGAGCGCGCGCTCGCCACTGTCCCTGATAAGGAACGGGTGGCCGTCGGCGTCGTGCTCGCGCGTCGGTTGATCGCGCAGGTCGACGAGACCATCGCAGGCGCCGATGTCCTCCCTGAATCGCTCGCGGAGCCGGGGACCATCCTCCACGCGCTGCGCGGACGCCTGCCCGACGGTACCCCGGAGCCGCTCCCAGCGCCGCTGATTCCCCTGCTCGACACCACCTTGCTCACCAATGCGCCCGGGGAGCCGCGCGTCGGTCATCAGATCCTCACCGAGATTCGCTCGGCCGACCGCATCGACGTCGTCATGGCCTTCGTTCGCTGGAGCGGTATTCAGCCTCTGCTCGAAGAGCTGCGCGCGCATGCTCGCGCCGGGCGCGCGGTCCGGATCCTCACCACCACGTACACCGGCTCGACCGAATCACGTGCGTTGGATGCGCTCTGCGCTGCCGGCGCCGAGGTGCGTGTCTCCTATGACACTGGGACGACACGCCTCCATGCGAAGGCGTGGCTCTTCCATCGCGAATCCGGCTATTCCACGGCATATATCGGCTCTTCCAACCTGACGCATACGGCTCAGACGAGCGGGCTGGAGTGGAACGTACGCGTCTCCAGCGCTCGGAATCCGGACGTAGTGGCCAAGGTTGCCGCCGTATTCGAGAGCTATTGGAACAGCCGTGACTTCGTGCCCTATAACCGCGCGGAGTTCCTCGCGCGCCGGGAAGCTCCGACGGACTCCGGGCTCTCGGTGATGTTGAGCCCCATCGAGCTGCGCCCCGAGCCTTTCCAGGAGCGTTTGCTGGAGCAGATCACCCTCTCGCGGGAGCTCGGGCACCACCGCAACCTCTTGGTCTCCGCGACGGGCACGGGCAAGACCGTCATGGCAGCTCTCGACTACGCGCGTCTGTGGGAGGCTCTCCCTCATGCGCGTTTGCTGTTCGTCGCTCATCGCGAGGAAATCCTGACCCAGAGCCTCGCCACCTTCCGCCATGCGCTGCGCGATCATGCGTTCGGTGAGCTCTGGGTCGGCGGCCAACGCCCACAGCGCTTCGAGCATGTCTTCGCCTCCATTCAGAGCCTCCATGCTGCGGGCTTTGCTGATCTCGATCCGCGCCACTTCGACGTGATCATCATCGATGAGTTCCATCACGCAGCCGCCAAGTCGTATCGCGCGCTCCTCGATCACGTGCAGCCCATCGAGCTGCTCGGACTGACCGCGACCCCGGAGCGCAGCGACGGGCTCCCTCTCCTCGGCTGGTTTGACAATCGGATCGCCGCCGAGCTCCGCCTGTGGGATGCGATTGACCAGCACCGACTCGTTCCCTTCGCCTACTACGGTATTCACGACGGGCTCGACCTACGTGATGTGCCGTGGCGACGAGGGCGGGGATACGATGCGGATAACCTGTCTCGCCTGCTAACAGCGAATGACATCTGGGCAAAGCACGTCATCGCGCAGATTGTCGCACACGTCGACGACCCTCGGACGATGCGCGCCCTGGGCTTTTGCGTGAGCGTCGAGCATGCGCGCTTCATGGCGCGGGTGTGCCAAGAGAATGGAATCCGGGCGACCGCGATTTGGTCCGACAGCCCGGACGAAGAGCGCCGATCTGCGCTCCTCGATCTCGCGGCGCGGCGTGTGAACGTGATCTTCTCGGTGGACCTCTTCAACGAGGGCATCGACGTCCCCACCGTCGATACGCTGCTCCTCTTGCGACCAACCGACAGCCCAACGCTCTTCCTTCAGCAGCTCGGGCGCGGCCTCCGCCGTTACCGAGACAAAGTTGCGTGCACGGTGCTGGATTTCGTGGGGCATCACCGGCGCGAATTCCGCTTCGATCGACGGCTCGGCGCGCTCCTCGGCGGGAGCCGAAAAGACATCCTGGAGCAGGTCGAGAGCGGTTTCCCGTTCCTGCCGGCTGGTTGTCACATGGAGCTCGATCGGATCGCAGCGAAGATTGTGCTCGACAACATTCGACAAGCCGTCCCCTCGGGTTGGACGGCGAAGGTCGAGGAACTGCGCCGGCTCGGGCACCGCGGAGATCCAAGCCTCAGCATGTTCCTCGACGAGACGGGGCTCGATGTCAACGACGTCTATACGGGTGGGAAGTCATGGTCTGATCTTCGCGCCGACGCGGGCCTGTCCGTGCATGCCCCCGGACCGTACGAAGACACCCTGCGACGCGCATCGGGTCGGTTGCTTCACATCGACGACTTCACGCGCATCGAGACGTATCGCCGGTGGCTTGTCGCAAATACGCCTCCTGATTTTGCATTACTCGGTATTCGGGAACGCCGCCTGCTGCGTATGCTCGTCGCAACGGTGACGGATCGGGCCATCAGCAAGTCGACAACGCTCCTCGAAGCATGCGCCCTGCTCTGGGCTCATCCACAGGTGCGGGCCGAGCTCCTGGATCTGCTGGACGTCCTCGCCGCCCGTGTCGGGCACGTGCACCCATCCCTCAATACACATCCAGAGGTGCCGCTCTTGGTGCATGCGCGCTACTCACGTATCGAGATCCTGGCTGCATTCGGTATCGGCGATCGTGCCAAGGTCGCGCCCTGGCAAACGGGTGTGTATTGGGCCAAGGATGCAGGCGCCGATTTGCTCGCCTTCACGCTCGACAAAACGAGCGGTCAGTTCTCGCCGACGACGCGCTACCGCGATCACGCCATCAGCCGGCAGCTCATTCATTGGGAGAGCCAGTCGACCACGCGCGCTGCGGGAGAGACGGGACTACGCTACCAACGACACGAGAAGATGGGCTCGGCTGTGATGCTCTTCGCGCGGCTGCGCAGCGATGAGCGAGCCTTCTGGTTCCTCGGCCCCGCAAGCTACATACGCCACGCGTCGGAGCTGCCGATGGCCATCACGTGGCGACTGCACCACGCACTGCCGGGCGATCTCTTCGCGTCGTTCGCGGCCGCCGTTGCATGACCGCGAACCGATTCGTTTGAGCACCAAGGATTGTCCTCCGCTCGGGTGCTCGGCCGAACACGGCCGCGAGGGGATGGCTTTCCTCCTGTGTGGGCCGGTTCATACTGGGTCATGCACTACGATCGTGCTCGAGCTCGCTACCTCGCGGTGCTTGGTCTCACCGGCCTCAACACTGCCGTGATCGCGCTCGGCTGCCAGCGTGCCGAGCCCGGCGCTGCGCCGCCGGCGGCACCAACGGCGACCTCGACGGCGACGGCCTCGCGTCACACCGAGGCTTGGGTTCCGGCGGTCGAGCCTGCTGCGACCGCGCCGCGGCTGGGGATGGGGTCGTGTCCGCGGGGGCCGTTCTGTGTGCCGCAGGCGGACGGGCACGGCATCAACCCGGCGCCGGAGCCGTATGCGATGTGCGCGGCGGACGCGGCGCTGCCGAAGGGGATCGGCCCTGAAACGACGCCCACGGGCAAGTCGGTGACGGTGACGTTCGATGCGGCGCGCACCGCGGCGGAGCGGGCGTCCGATCCGGGAGCGTGCTGCTATCAATGGCAGGCGCTGTGCGCGGGCGGGCGTGCGCTGCGTGGGCCGGAGGGGCCGCTCGTGGCACCCACGGAGACGCGCGAGGATTGGATGGCGAAGAACGTCGCCGTCGACGTGACCGCGATCCCACCTGCGATGCGCGCGGCGCTCGCGATGCATTGGGAGCGCGAGGCGGCGTTCGAGCATGCATCGGTCGCGTCGTTTGCGCGCGCGGCGCTTTCGCTGCTCGCGGCGGGCGCGCCGCCGGATTTGGTGGCGGCGACGCACACCGCCGCGATCGACGAGGTTCATCATGCGCAGGTCGGGTATGCGCTGGCGTCGGCGTACGCCGGTGCGCCGCGCGGGCCGAGCGCGTTGCCGCTCGCGGGCGCGCTGGGCGAGGTCTCGCTCGCGACCATCGCGGTGGAGACGTTCATCGATGCGTGCGCGGGGGAATCGACGGCTGCCCTCTCGCTGCGGGAGGCGGCCATGGCCGCGGACAATCCCAAGCTGTGCGCCATTCTCTCGCGGATTGCCGAAGACGAGGAGCGACACGCCGAGCTCGCCTGGCGCACCGTCGCGTGGGCGCTGCACCAAGGCGGTGACGGCGTCGCCGAAGCGCTCGCGAATGCGGTCGCGTCGCTGCGCGCGGAGCTCTGCGCACCCGAGCCGGAGAGGACGGACGCGGATCCCGATCTGTCGTCGTTTGGTGTGCTCGGAGCGTCGGCGCGGCGCTCGATTCGGCTGCGTGCGCTCGCCGAGGTGGTGCTGCCGTGCGCAGATGCGCTGCTCGGTCGTGGCGGTGCAGCGAGCGAAACGAGCCGGGTTGCGGCCTGAGCGCCGCGATGGCGCGTCGCGCCTGCAGGAGAGATGGTGACGCGAGGCCGGTTCTGACATCGGCCTCGCGTCGGCCTGAGCGTGATCGCTATCGGATGGTGACGGCGAGCTTGTAGTTGAAGATGTCGTCGGGCGACGTGTACAGGCTCGAACGCTTCAACTCGAGGTAGTACTTACCGGGCGAGAGGTTGTGCGCGCCGCTGTCGCGCGGCGAGGCGCCGGTGCCATCGATCGCCGAGCAGAAGCCGCGTCCATCGTCGTCGTCCGTCACGAGGGACGTGCCCGTCGCGCTGTAGAGGGTGAGGAAGCTGTCGATCCCGCCCGACTCGCAGGTCTTCGACGTGTCCCCTTCGATGACCTCCGCGCGGATCGAGCGCAGCGCGCCGGGCGGCACCGTGACCTCGAAGACGTCGATGTCGGTCCCGGTCTGGTGATCGCCGTAGACGAAGAAGTCGGTCCCGGCCTTCGGCGTCGCCGTGGGCCGCGTGTCGTTGGGCTCGACCTCGTTGCCGTTGTTGGCCTCGAACTTGACCTGGAGATGGTACGCCGCGACGGTGCCCGACGCGGTCTTCGCCACCTGCAGGTAGTACGTGCCCGGCGCGAGATCGACGACGAGCGCCGGGCAGTTGGCGCTGATGCCGCTCGCGACCGTGTCGCCCGACGGGATGTCCTGCTTGAGCTGCGTGCCGGACGCGTTCAAGAGCTTCAGGTTCAGCGCCGCGGTGATGATGGACGTCGAGCAGTCGATGCCCGTGGTGTCGAAGACCTCGAACCGCACCACGCCCTGCGTGGCCACGCTGAGCTTGAAGATGTCGAGATCGGCCGTGGGCGTGATGGCGCCGGTGATGCGCGCGTCGCCGGTGATGACGGGCAGCGCGACGTCGGCCTGCGCCGTCGTCCCATTGGGCTCGACCTCGGGGATCGTCTCCCATTGGCAGGTGTCGCTGCAGCCGTCGCCGTTCGCCGTGTTGCCGTCGTCGCACTGCTCGCCCGTCTCCTTGAGGCCGTTGCCGCAGCCGGGGATCACCATGCAGTCCGAGCCGCAGTTCGCGGTGCCGTCGCATTGCTCCGAGCCTTCCACGATGCCATTGCCGCAGAGCGCGGTGAGGCTGGCGAGGAGGGTGTAGCTGAACGTGGCGGTGGTGGAGTGGGCCCGCACCATGGCGTAGTACGTCCCCGGCGCGAGGTGCCGCATGAACGTCTGTGTCGACGCCGTCGGATCGAGCAGCGAGCAGAGGCCCACGCCGCCGTCGTCGTTGAGGGCGCCGAGCGACGTGCACGACGAATTGAAGGCTTGGAGCTCGCTGTCATGCCCCGTCGCGCAGCTCCCCGGCCCGGTCTCGTCGAAGGTCTGGAGGCGGAGATCGGCGTAGTTCGGCAGCACGATGGCATACCAATCCTGATCGCCCGCCGTGCCGATCGAGCCGGCAAACAGCGTGTTCGGCGGAAGTTGCGTAGGCCCGTTGGCGGCAGCGCAAGAGTTGTTGGGCTCTGCCTCCGGCGTCGACTCCATCTTGCAGAGCGCGGAGCAGCCGTCGCCGTTCGCCGTGTTGCCGTCGTCGCATTGCTCGGCGAGCTCCACGACGCCGTTGCCGCAGATGGCGAGCGTGAGGTTCGCCTGCAGCGTATAGGCCAGCGTGCTCGTCGCGGTGTGGTGCGTGACCTGGATGTAATAGGTGCCGGGATCGAGCGTCGCGCTCGAGATGCTCGAGCACCAGTTGGATCCGAGGCTGATGTCGTCGTTGGTCACGAGCTCGTTCGACGACGCATCGAAGAGGGTGAGCACGGTGTCCGACGCGGTCGTCGCCCCGCAGACGTTGCCTTGGTAGTTGTTGATCGTCTGCGCCGTGAGCAGGCCCGTCGAGCCGATAGGGACCTCGAAGGAGAAGATGTCCTTGTCACCGGCGGGCTTGATGTTGCCGTTGATCTTGCCGCCGATGGCGAGCGCGTCGAAGGGATTGGCCGTCGCCAGGGTGTTGTTGGGCTCGATCTCGAAGCCGGGCTCGATTTGGCACGTCGCCGAGCAACCATCGCCGTTCACGAGGTTGCCGTCGTCGCACTTCTCGCCCGGGAGCTTGATCCCATCTCCGCACACCGCGGCGCAGACGCTGGGCGCGCCCGAGCATGCATAACCACTCTCCTTCTGGCAGGAGGCGTCGCAGCCATCGCCGGGCGTGTGGTTCTCGTCATCGCAGGTCTCGCTGCCGGCCGTGATGCCGTCACCGCACGTCGTCACGCAGCTCCCTGGGCCCGTGCCCGCGCACGTGTAGCCGAGCTCGGCGACGCAGGCGGACGAGCAGCCGTCGCCGGAGGAGGCGTTGCCGTCGTCGCACGTCTCCGCGCCGGCGAGCACGCCGTCACCGCATTGGGTCGCGCAGGTGCTGGGCGCGCCCGCGCAATGCCAGCCAGCCTCGGTGCCGCAGGTGGACGAGCAGCCATCACCGGAGCTCGTATTGCCGTCATCGCACGTTTCGCTGCCCGCGATCACGCCGTCGCCGCAGTGGGTCGTGCACGTGCTGGGCGCGCCCGCGCAATACCAACCAGGCTCGGCGGCGCAGGCGGACGAGCAGCCGTCACCGGAAGCCGTATTGCCGTCATCGCACGTCTCGGCGCCGAGGAGGACGCCATCGCCGCACGTGGGAGCGCAGGCGCTCGGGGCGCCGCTGCATTGCCAACCGCTCTCCGTGGCGCAGGCTGCGTCGCAGCCGTCCCCCGCGTTCGTGCCGCCGTCGTCGCAGGTCTCGCTGCCCGCGACGATGCCGTCTCCGCAATGCGTCGCGCAGATGCTCGGCGCACCGTCGCACGAGAAGCCCGGCTCGATGGTCGTGCAGGTCTCGTCGCAACCGTCTCCCGAGCTCGCGTTCCCGTCGTCGCACGTCTCGGCGCCGGCGATGATGCCGTCACCGCACTCCGTCACGCACACGCTCGGCGCGCCGGTGCAGCCCCAGCCACTCTCGATCTCGCCTGCCGAGGAGCAGCCGTCACCGGAAGCCGTATTGCCGTCGTCGCACGCTTCGCTGCCGACGATCTTGCCGTCGCCGATCACCGGGCCGCAGATGGTCGGCATCGCGGTGTCGCAGGACCACCCGTCCTCGACGGCGCAGGCGGCGGAGCAACCATCGCCGTCGGTCGTGTTCGTGTCGTCGCACGCCTCGGCGCCCACCACGAGGCCGTCACCGCAAACCGCGACACATGTGCTCGGCAGGCCGTCGCACGAGTAACCGCTCTCGCTCGTGCAGTCCTTGGCGCAACCGTCACCGTCGTTGGCATTCCCGTCGTCGCACGCCTCGGCGCCGGCGATGATGCCGTCGCCGCAGGTGGGAGCGCACACGCTCGGCTCGCCGGAGCAGGTGAATCCGCTCTCGATGACGCAGCCCTTGGAGCAACCATCGCCTTCAGTGGCATTGCCATCGTCGCAGGTCTCGGTCGCATCGACCTTGCCGTCACCGCAGCTCGGGCCGGCGCCTCCGGTGCTCGAAGTGCTCGTGGTGGACGAGCTCGTCCCGCCGCCGGAGCCGCCTCCCCCCGGCGTTTCCCCGCTTCCACAACCGACGACGACGCCCACTGCGATCACCGTCCCTACACACCATGCTCGTCGCAGCATAGACCAATACCCTTTCGCTGCGGCGCCGGCCCCCACTGCACACGCAACGATCCACCACACTAGTCCGGCCCGCGCCGCCCGAGCAACAGCGATGGTGGCGCGCCGCCGCGCGAGATCGCTTTTTTCCCGCTGATTTTTGCGGCACCGTCGCAGCCTGCAACAAGCACGCATGCAGTGGTGCCTAGGAGCACTCGTCTGTTCGACGCTTGTCGTCCCCTGCGACACCGTCGCAATTCGGGGCGGGACACACTGTCTCCCGGCCATGAGATTGGGAGAACGAACACGCTTCGATCTCGCTTGTGCAGAGCCGACCCGGCGGGTAGTCCTCCACCGAGGATGATTGGCCGCGACCCGTCGCGGCGCGCGAAACGCACGTGACCATGTGCGCTCGACACGACATCATGAGAGCAACAGACACGCAGCTCGGCGCGAGTGAGGAAGAGGACGTCGCCATCGATTGGGGCGCGCTGGAAGACGCCTTCGAGAGCAACGCGGGCAGGGTCCGTTCGTATCTTCACCGGTCCACGGGCGCCGTCCTACGCATCGTGGACGGCGAGGGCGACCCTCACCTTCATGCCCGCATCGCGCACGACGTGAGCTATCTGCGCATCGAGTCCGTGAGCGCGCGTGTGCAATACGCTTGGATGGAGCAGTACATCGCGATGGTGCAGGATCCGAGTCTCAAAGGAGAGCTCGGCCGCGCCATCCAAGGCCGAGGCGCGTTCCGGCGTTTCCGAGAGACCCTCGCCGAGCACACCGAGGCGCGCGACGCCTGGCTCGCTTTTCGTGAGCATCTGCTGCGAGCAGCGCTGAGCTCCTGGCTCGAGGCCAACCACGTGAGCCCGGCGACACGTCCCTCTCTGCCGGCGAGCGCGCGCCGACGCGGTGAAAGCGCCGCCGCACTCCGCCGGCGACTACGCGAGCTCACGGACGATCTCGGTCCCATCGAGCTCCGCGCGCTCAAGGCATTCGCCAACTTCATGGTGAGGCGCTCCCCCGCTCGGCCCAAATGACGATCACCCATCGTGGCCTCGCCGGGGCACCACGATGGTGCTCGAACACATGGAGGATGGCTGTGCGCCGTCAGCGACGGTATCGACGATACGCCGCTACCGGCTGCAATCCACGCTAGGCCAGGTCGATCTCATGAAGGAGACCGCCGGCGCGCACGAGCCGATGTCGATGAGGCAATGGCCGGACGAATGTGTGGCAGCGGTGGATGACACCGATACTTCTCCGGATCTCGTGGTATCACACCTCGACCACGACCCGACCCAAGGAGGCTTTGCGTGCTGCCCAGCCACCGATGGATCGAGCTACGGTGAGCACGGCTGCCGCCTCGGGGCTCCGAGGCGCTGCTCGAGATCCGATGAGAAAGCGCGGGTTCGCAGGCTCGGGCATCGAAGCCTTGGGCTCCGTCCGACGATGGGCGCGCACGAGCCGGCGAGTGCGAGCAAAGGAGGTTCCCTCATTTCGAGGGAGCGCGATCAAGGAAGGAGAGATGTCCGCACGCGTCCAGCAGATCTCAGCGAGCGCGATAACCACCTTGGCCGCCGGTGCCCGGCTGTGCGCCGCCTTCACCGCCCTGCCCTGCGCCGCCGGTCGCCGTCCCCGGGCACGGCTCCGCGCCGCCTTGACCGCCTTGCCCCGCGCCGCCGGTTGCGCCGCCGGGCCACGGCTCCGCGCCGCCTTCACCGCCCGCCCCAGGGCCGGCACCGCCTTGCGAAGCGCCGCCGGCCGCAGTGCCAGGGCCTGCACCGCCTTGCGAAGCGCCGCCCGCCGCGGTGCCAGGGCCTGCACCGCCCTGCGAAGCGCCGCCCGCCGCGCTGCCCGTCCATTCTTCCGCGCCGCCTTCACCGCCCTGCCCCGCGCCGCCGGTCGCGGTGCCAGGCCATTGTTCCGCGCCGCCCTGACCGCAGGATCCCTGTTCGAGGTTGGCGCTGCCTTCGCCACCATGGCTGCTCGTCGGATTGCATCCGACCGCCATCACGGTTGCGAGGACGGCGATCGCGGATTCGAGTGCTTTGCGATTCCAGTTCATGCTCGGTGTCTCCTCGGGTCACTGTGCCTGACGAACGCTCGATTGCTTCGTCGTGCGTACATGGGTGAGTGGTCGGTGGCGCCCGCCTGCGGCTCAAGAATGTGAAAGCGTTCTTCTTTCAATCACTGAGGCGATCACGAGATCGCATGAGCGACTGAGCGGACGCCCGCGACGCGCTCGCCGGAAGGAGCGGAGTCACATGCTCCGATGACGAAGGCCCTTGTCGGGAGATCGGTTGTGGGATTTCGGCGAGGGAACGAGAGGCCCTATGGGGCTCCCGCGTCGCCGGTTCCGCCGGTGCCGACCATGCCGGCGCTGCCACCCACGCCGAGCTGCGCGCCGCCGTGTCCGCCGGTCGACGGCTCAGCGCCGCCCTGTCCGCTGGTGGTCCAAGATCCAGCGCCGCCGTGCCCACCGGCGGCGACCGACATCGCGCCGCCGTGTCCGCCGCCCGCGATCGACTCGGCACCGCCCTGCGCGCAGCAGTTGCCCCCGATCTCGGCGCCGCCGTCAGCAAGCTCGACGGCCTGGATGAGCCTCGGTGTGCATCCGATCGCCGCCAACATGGTCGCCAGCGCGACGATCGCGATTGGACAGGCCCAACGATTCCAGGTCATGGTCGGTGTCTCGGGTTCGAGCGCGCGCGCATCCATGGGTGAGTGGTCGGCGCCGCGCGCCGGCGGCTCACGAAAATGAAGTGACGCCTTCAATAGGTCACCCGAAGGCCGATCGAGGGCAGGAACGCGGGGCGCCCGGTGCGGCCCACCTCGGTGTCGGCGACGACGAGGACCGGCGGCGGCGCGAGAAGGAGCGTGTCGAGCGCCGCGAGCGCCGCGAGGTTCGGAAGGATGCGAACGCCGAGGCCGGCGCCGAGCGTGAAGGCCGCCGCGGCGACGTCGTGATGCATGCCGCGATACTTGCCGCTGCCGTGTCCGTCGGCGACGAGCCGGTACACGCCGGCGCCGGCGGAGAGGATGGGAAAGACGCGCCGGCTCTCCAGGCCGAAGGAATAGGCGAGCTCCAACGTCGCCATGGTCTGCGAGAGCGTCACGCTGCCCGCCGTGGCGTCGAGGCGAATCGTCGAGACACCCGGAACGAGAGACGCGCGCAACGAGAGGCCCGCTGGGAGATCGTAGGCGACGCGAAGGTACGGCCCCGGCGCTGCGCCCACGCCGCCCGCGAGCACCGTGAAGCCTGCTTCGAGGTTTCCCCAACGAGCTCGGGTGTTCGGCGTCGCGGGCTCGGGCGCGCGCGCCGTGGGCTCGACGGCACGTGATGCGGGAGGCGATGAGGATGCGAATGCAAGCGGATTGGGCGATGAGGATGCGGGCGGCGTAGAGGCAGGAGGCGCCGTGGTTGCAGGAGGCGCCGTGGTTGCAGGAGGCGTCGATGCAGAAGGCCGTGGCGACGCAGTGATCGCGGGCGCCGCGGGGGCGGCCTCTGCGATCCATTGGGCCACCTTCGCGGGCAGCTCGCGCTTTCGCTCGCCGGTCACTTCGAGAAGGCTCGCGCGGAGCAGCTCGGTGGAGCGCACGGCGAGATCGCTCGCGGCGTTTCCGCCGCGTGGATCGCCGATCTCCACGCGCCGGACGAGCGTCTTCTTCGTCAGGTGATCGGCGACCCAGACGTCGACCTCGGCGCCGCGATTGCTCTCGAGGATGGCGAGGGTCGCGAAGGATCCTTGCTCGACCTCGACCTGCGCGCGGCCATCCGCGCCCGGCCTGCGCTCGACCAGACGAACCGAAAAGCCCACGGCCCGCAGCTCGCCCGTGAGCCGAATCGTGGCCTCCTCGATGAGCGTGCCACCGCGCGGCGGGCGCACGACGTCGACCACGAGCCCGTCGTCGGCGCGCACGACGCGAGCCGCGAGGAGCGCCGCGCACAGCACGAGCGCGAGCCCATTCGCCTTCATCGGCCGTCGAGGATCTCCGCCGCGGCGGCCGCGAACGAGCCCTGCGGATGGCGCTTCACGTACTCCTCGGCGATCGGGCGCGCCGCTTCGCGACCGCTCGCGTTGCGCACCGCGATCATCTTCCTTCCGAGCGCCTCGGCCGCGAGCGAGCCGCCCGGCGATTCGGCGAGATACTGGTCGTACCAGGAGATCGCCGCGGACGGCGAGCTCGCCTCGACCATGCGACCGAGGAGGAACGCCGCCGATCGCGCCTCGGGCGATCCGGCGAACCGCGAGCGCTCGGCCATCAACGCGCGCCGCGAGAGCTCGCTCCGACCCGCATAGCGCGCGGCATCCGCGAGCGCCGCGAGATCACGCAGCGATCCAGCGGCCAAGATCGTGTCGACACCGCGCGCTTCCGCGTCCGCGACGACGGCAGCGAAGTCTCCCCGCGCCACCATCTCACGATAGCTGGGCGTCGTGCCTGCATCGTGATCGGCGGCCAGCGGCGCGGGCGCACGCGCGCTCGCAGCGCCCGAAGCCGCGGGCGCGTGCTCCGGCGTCGCGCGGGCCTCCGACGCGCTCGGTGACGGCGAGACCGACGCACCGTCGTTCGGCGGCGCAGGCGCAATGGGCTCCTCGGCAGACCGAGGATCGGCGATGGTGAGCTGGCCGCGCCCGGCATCGGCCACCAGATGCTGGCCATCGCGGAGCGCGACGCCTCCCGACACGAGCGGCCCGCGAACGACGACGGATCCGCTCTGCATCGTCAAATCGAGCCGCTCGTTCTGCCAGCTCAAATCGAACTCGGTCCCTGTGACCGTCACCGTGAACGGCCCTGCCTCCGCGACCCACTCGGCCCCGGGCAGATGCGAGACACGGAAGTGCGCATTGCCCTCTTCGACGCTCACCCGCGCGCCATGCGCAGTGACCGCCGTGATGCGCCCGCGCGCGCCCGGCGCGAAGCCGATCGTCGTCCCTTCGTTGAAACGTGCCGTCGCTCCGCTCGTCCCCGCGCGCACGTAGCTCGGCGCACCGGCGACATGATCGATCTGATACTCGAGCCGCGCCGCGGGCCGAAGCAACAGCACGCCGATCACGATCGCGAGCGGCACCACTGCGACGAGCCACAAAGGTCGGCGCGTAGGCGGTGTCTTCGCCCGCTCGACCTCTTCGATCAGCCGGGCGCGTCCGCGCGCGAACGCGCGGTCCGTGCGCTCCACCGTTCCCGCGCTGCGCGCCAGCGCCGCGAGCCGCTGCACGGCGACCTCCGGGGGGCTCTTGGAGCTCGGCTCAGCCATCGGCGTTCTCCTCCGTGGGCACGAGGTAGGGCGCGAGGATCCCATCGTTCTCCGCCATCGCGCGGACACGCGCCGTCGCCTTCGCCAGGTGGCGCTTGGCGGTCGCGAGCGAGACCCCGCTCGCCTCCGCCGTCTCCGTGAGCTCGAGCCCCTCGACGTAGCGCAGCACGAAGAGCAACCGCGCCTTGTCGTCCAGCTTGTCGAGCAACCGATAGAGCCGCGCGAGCGCCTCGCGCGCCCCTTCGTCGACGCCCTCCACAGGCTCGTCCGGCAAAACCCCGCTGTCGGTCAACATCAACCACCGCCGAATGCGCCGCCGCCGCAGCGCCGACCGCGCCACGCGCACGGCGATGCCGAGGAGAAAAGGCCGAAGCGCCGCAGGATCCCGCAGCTTCTTCACGTCGCGGAAAAACTGGATGAACGTCTCCTGCACGTGATCATCCACCTCGCCGCCCGGGCCGAGAATGCGGCGCAGCAGGCTCTGCACCATCGTGCCGTAACGATCCCAGACGGCCGCCGCCGCCCCGGGCTCGCCGTCGGCGACGGCGCGGGCCAGCCCGGCATCATCGAGCTCCCCCGCGGATGGGGTGCGGACGAGCTTGAGTCGGGACGAAGGAGCGCTGGAAGCAAGCATGGCGCAATCGGTGAGTGGTCACGAAGCGGTCGCGACGGCTCACCAAAGTAGAGCGATCTTCGCGCGCGCGCTCCCCGAACGAGAAACGAGCTCGAAACTGCCGGAAAGATCAGGAGGAAGAATCATGAATCGGGTCGGCTCTCGACGATTGCGCGATCTTTGCGCCGGCTCCCCCCGACCTCGCCGGTCAGCGGACGCCGCGGCACACGAGCTGCGCCATGCAACGGACGGCCACATGAGGTTCGCTCGTGCCCCCGCCGGCGATTGCGCTCACGTCAGGTCACGAAGGAGATCACGATGTCTCACGCGAACACCCCGAACGCCGCCATTCGCACCGAGCGGCTCCTGTCGGCCGCGCCCCGAGAGGTCTTCGCCGCATTCGAGCAACCCGAGCGCCTCGCGCGATGGTGGGGACCGAAGGGCTTCACGAGCACGTTCGAGCAATTCGACTTCAAGCCCGACGGTCGATGGGTCTTCGTGATGCACGGCCCGAACGGTGCCAACTACCCCAACGAGAGCGTCTTCCGGGAGATTCAGCCCGATACCAAGATCGTCATCGAGCACGTCGTGAAACCATGGTTCAGACTGACGGTGACGCTGACCGCTCGCGGCGATCAAACCCATCTGACTTGGGTCCAGGAGTTCGAGAGCGCCGAGGTCGCCGAGAAGATGCGTAGCCTCAGCGCAACGGCCAACGAGCAAAACCTCGATCGGCTCCAGACGGTGCTCGCGAGTGAAAGCGCCTGAGGTCTCACCTGCGGCTCGAGCCCACGGGGGCTCTGCCGCGCAGAGGGCGCCGGAGACGCGGCCCACCAACTTGGGACGCGGGCAGCGACCAACGTCGCCGCACCTGATGGCGCTCGACCTATTCGGCCAGGTCGTCACGACCGAGGACGACACGCTCTCCGAGGGAGCCCGACCCGGAGCGCGGAAACGCACGTGTAAGTATTTCGAGGGAGATCGATGGCGGCGCCCTTCCCAATCGCGCGATCGTGAACGCACATGGGTCTGCGAGCCAACCCCGCTTTTGACTTGTGATCGTGGGGAAAGCACCTTTGAATGCAATCCCAAACCCATGACGACATCGGACACCACATCACGTAGGCTCTCGCAGGAGCGGCCAGAAGCCGCATGCACGCGCCCCCTCTTGCCCATCGGGCGGCTCGCGCGCACCAACCCTTTCGATCCCGATCTCGGTCATCTTCGTCGAATGCCGCCCTTCGAGGCTCGAGCACGCCGCGCCGGCGTGGCGATCGGCGCGGTGTTCTTCGCGCTTCTCGGAGCGTGCAGCCCCTCGGCTTCGAGCGACGTGGAGAAGACCATGCGCGCCCGCTATCATGGCGCCCATTGCACCGGGATTGGGCCGGAATTGACCGACTGTGGCTACATCTCCAAAGAGTCGTGCGAGCACTACGTCAATGACATCTCCATCGATGTGCTGAGGTGTTTTCCCAAGCCGACCGAGATCTTCTGTGACATCCCGCCGGCGGACGACCCGAGCGGGAGGCACGATAAGTGTTTCCGTTCGCGCGACGCTTGCAAAGAGTATGGAGGAAGTTGCGTGCGTGTCGCCTTGGGCCCCGCGCCGGCGCCTCCAAAGGAGACGGGGAGCCTCACACCCGACAGCGTGCAGCGCGTGCGACAGCAGTACGCGGGGCGATGGTGCGTCTCGAGCAAGAACGACGATAAAATCAGAGCCTGCCAGTTCAGCGGCAAGGCGGCGTGTGAAGCCAGCCGTCCTTCGGGCGTGTGCATCGAACGGCCGGCCCCTCTGGTCTGCAGCTATGGCGACAGTATCCTCCCCGAAGGCGGACGTCTGGTGGTCTGTCATTCGAGCATCGACACGTGTCGCCGCCACCTGGCGCCGCAGGCCGAGTGCACCGAGGTGCGCTTCGAGCCGTGATCGTGACTCACCCGATAGCGCGTCTCGCGAACGCAGCGACCGCGTAAACGGACCACGCTCGCTCTCCCGCCGCCCGGGCGGGTGATACCGATGCGAACGAGATCCATGTCCGAGCGCTCATCGCGGCGAGCGCTCGGCGATCAGGGTGAGGATCTTCGGGACCTCGGGCTCGCCCGCCATGTAGTCGTCCTTCTTCAGCCACCCGACCGTTTTCAGGCTTCGCACCAGCACCTTCCCGGAATCCGGATAGGTGCAGACCTCGTGCGGGTCGTTGAGACCGATACCCAGATAGACGAGGTCCTCGTCGTAGGGATTGGCAATCTGGTGAGCGACGGCGGTGCCGGCGGGGCACGATACACAGTCTCCAGCGCGCAGCGGAAGGAGCTCGTCGCCGTAGCGGAGGACGCCACGCCCGGAGAGCACGAAGAACACCTCGTCCTCCCGCGCGTGGGTGTGAAACGGGCAAGCCGTGCGCCCCTTCGGAACGCGGGTGACGTTGGCGCCGAGCCGTCCACCGAGCGCATCGAGCGCAGGAGTGAGCGGCTTGTACGGGGCGCCCCAGTGCTCGCCTTCGGTCTCCCCTTTCTCGGGAACGGAGTCGATGTTGACGACAATCGGTGGCTTCATGAATGGCTCCCGGGGTGCCTCGACACACTTCGCGTGGCCGAGGAGCGTGACGCGTGGATCTCACACGATGGAATCCTCGATGGCCTTGAACGTCAATTCTTGACATCGCGCGCCTCGGCTTCAGCGATCGCGATCTGACGAGTTTCGATGAGGCTGCCCCCATCCCACCGTGCTACGCGCAGCCCCGCGGAGCGCCCCGATAGCCCGTTTGAGGGATTGAAGCGCCGGCGGCGGTGCGCTGTATGGACGGACGGCAGCTCCCGATGGCGCCGCGACGCCCCTCGGCGCGTTCAGAGGAGCGGGGACGAAGCTTCATGACAGCCATTCTCAACCAACAATTTCGCAAGCAGATGGGAGGAGAGTTTCATGCCTCTCGCATGCCAACCACGTATCTGACGCACAACGTGTTCGATTACAACATGCATGCGACCGTCCTCTCGCTCATGCCCGGAGTCTATCTCTTCGACATCGTCCAGAGTGGACCTGGCAATCTCCTCCAGTTCAGAGCCGTGAACCCCGGGGGCCAAAATCCCGGCGCGTTCTTGGCCTACTGGTGCCCGTACACCCCCAAAGGGGCCCACACCGTCGTCCTCGGGAACGCTGCCCGATACTTTTTCACACCGCCTTTGAACGGGTGCATCCTGGAGATCAATCTGCCGGCTGTGACGCATCATGGAGGCAGCATCCATCCCTGGCCCCCCGTGTCGCTGAATGGGCTGCCCTTTGGGGGACGGACCGGCCGTCGGATTTGGGACAACAACCAGATGCCACCGAGCGGGCACGTGAACTCCAATGTCGTCGGTGTCCGCACTTCGGGCGGGTGGAGGTTCTATCAGCAGAGCTTCGACTTCCTTCCCAGCGTCCCTCTGGCGACGCAAGTCGTCTCCGAGATCTGACGCCCGTCGCGACGAGCGCCCGGCCCGAGCAGCTGCCCCAGTCACCGTCTCGCTGACAACATGGCACTCCGCCGGGGGGGCTCATGACAACGCGCCGCCGAACGGCGGGGCCCTCCATCCGAGCCCGCGGGGAAACCGCGTGGCGCAGAGGTTGCTCGGCGCGGCGCACCATGACAACCAGCTTTCCTACGGGGCTGCTCGCGGTGTTGGTCCTCTTCACGGCCGCTTGCGGAAACGTCGCGGTCGACTCGGATTGCAACCCCGAGCCACCGGCGCCGCGGAACACAGGCTGGTTTCGGGTCGATCAACTCCCACCGGGAGCCGGCGCAAACGGTAAACAACCATCGACCCTGAGCGCCGGATTCGCAACCGAGCACGTGGATGGATGCGTGGTGGTCGAATCGGATGGAGGCTGCCAGCGCCTGCATTGCGAGGTTGGGTGGGCGATCGCCGGCGTGGCCGTCGACGCCGGTGAGCTGAGCCTCACGGGCGGCCTGATGGATATCACCGCCGACGCGTCCGGCTACAATCAGAGTTTGGAGACGCCGCTGTTCGAGCCCGGCGACATGCTCGAGCTCGCTTTGCTCGGCAACGAGCGCTTCACGCCCGTCACCATCTCGCTCGAGGCGCCTCCCCTGCCGGTGGTCGCGCCGCCCGCTGCGGGCCCGCTCCTGCGCAGCGCGCCGCTCACGATCACATGGAACAGCGCGCCTGGCCCGGGCACGGTGACCGCCTCCATCACCACCTATCCGGACGCATGGCAGGAGGGCCAAACGACGCATTCAGGTGACGTGTCCGAGAAAGTGAGCTGCGAGGCGGCCGTCTCCGCCGGCTCGCTCACGATGCCAGTGAGCCTGCTTTCGATGCTCCCTCCGAGCACCGTCACGCAAGCGGACCTGCGCGTCGGCGTCGCGACCAGAGAAGTCCGCGAGCGCGATGGCTTTCGCATCGACTTCAGCGTGGGAGGCTACGCGACCCTCTCCGAGGGCGGCATGTATTGGTTCTCGAGGGATCTGCAGTGAGAGTACAAGAGCCTTGCTGGCGATGGGCTTCCATTCGCCGGACGAAGGAGGATGGGAGTGTTCGACGTCGTCATCGCCCAGGCACGCTGTCCCGGATGTGGTCATTCGCAAGAATGGCGTATCCAGTACAAATACGGCCATTGCCGGCAACACGAGCATAGGATCGGCGACGCCATCTGCTGGTTCGATCCGCCTGGGCGCTCGGCGCCGCTCGACGATTGTGGAGAGAACGTGGGCGGGCTCGTCGCCGTCCACGGGCTCGTCGAAGCCGGTTGCTCGAAGTGCGGCCAGGGTGACGGCGCGATTGTCCACTTCCGGGACAACATCGTTTCCAGCACCGACATCGCGCTCACGGATGGCTGCGACGCATGCGAGCAGCTCGAGCGTCCATCTGGATGGATGCGTTTCTGGACACGCCGCGTGGCAGGCAGCGCCAACGAGGATCGTCTCGAGCTCAGTTGCCGCGGCGATCGGTGGACCGTCGCCGTGGCCGACGGCGCGGGCGGGCTCGCCGGCGGCGCGGCCGCGGCCCGCACGGCGGTGAACGCAATGGCGGCGCTGGAAGGGCAGCCCGAATGCGGTGAGACGACGCTCGTCGTGATCCAAATGCAACGAGGCGAGCTCTGGGGCGCGAGCGTGGGAGACTCGGGAGCGCTCCTCATCGAGCCCAACCGGGTGATCGATCTGACGGCGGCGCAGAGCCGGAAGCCATTGCTCGGCAGCGGCGCCTGCAGGCCCGCCGCCATTCGCCGACAGCCGCTCTCGGGGCGCCTCTTGGTCGCCACCGATGGGCTCCTGAAATACACGTCACCGGCGAACATCGGCGCGCTCGCGCGCAGCGGCGACGTTCGGAGCGCGGTGGAGGCGCTGATCCGAGCGGTGACCCTTCCATCCGGCAACTTGCAGGACGATGTCGCCTTGGCGCTCGGCGAGCGCGTCAGCTAACCTGCCAATGCTGCCGACGTCGCTCTGCGGCGCGGCAGAGTGAGCGTGATGGCCATCGAGCTTCGACCCAACCCGTGTCAAATGCCATCGAACGTCGAGGCTTCGAGGACTGCGCCATGGATCGAGCGCAAGGTGGCCCGTCCCCAAACACAGCGTCCGGCCGCTGAACAGACGAGGTCGAGATGCGCCTCCGCGATGTGAGAGATGCGATCACCGCGCTCTATATTCGTGAACCGTGGAGCTACACCGGAGCGGACTTCATCGAGACGCTGGCGTCCATCGATCTGAAGTGGGGCCCCATCGTCCCACCCTTCGATCTCGACCAGAATCTCGCGGCCCCGTTTCTCCTCGTTCGACACACTGGCCACGTGCCTGAAAGCCGCATGGATGGCTTCCGGATCCTCCCGGACCTCGAATTGGAGATCCTCTCCGGAGCGGGTTTCATGAACAACTTCGTGACCCACTGTGTGGCATTCGTTGCTGGGAGGGCTGCGCCTTTCAGAATCCTGTTCCGGGACGAGTCGGGCGGGGAGGTCGTGTTCGATAAAGCGCAGCAGTTGGACGAGGGCGATTACGGGCGGCCGTACCCTGGCCGACGGATCGAGTGGCTGTAGCGGAATGGCATCGTGATCGCAGCCATGCCCTGGAAGCCTCTCCGCGAGATGTGCCGCCTCACACGCGCTTAGGCTCGCTCCCGGCGCGCTTGGTCGTCGTCCCCGCCGGCTTCTTCGTCGCTCGCTTGGCGGTGACCGCCTTCTTCGTCACTCGCTTGGCGGTGACCGCCTTCTTGGCCGCGACCTTCGCCTTCGCCGTCTTCTTGGCGCTCTTGGCCGCGACCTTCGCCTTCGGCTTCTTCGCCGTCTTCTCGGCGCTCTTGGCGACGACCTTCGCCTTCGGCTTCTTCGCCGCCGCCTTGCGCTTCGCCGCGCCAAGGGGCGCCGTGTACCAGCCGCTCAGCATGTAGTGCTGGCCGACCGCGTAGGCGGTCTCGCGCGCGTCGAGCGTGTCGAACGCGCCTCGTCGCGGAGGCTTGGCGAACACGCCCTCCCAAGGCTCGGGCTCCCCGTCGATGCGCTCCCACGTGCGCTCGTCCTCGGACCAACCGAAGACGAGCGTCCGCGTCGGCTTCCCCTTCGACCAACGCACGAAGCGAAACGCGTCGATGGTGCTCTGGAAGCCGAGCTCGACCACGTCCGCGCCGGCGCTGGATAGGCGGCGCGCGAGGTCGCTCCAGTCTTCGGCGTTGCTGAGCCGCGCGAAGGCGCAACCAGCGCCGAGCGCGACATCGATCCATGCAGGAATGGACGCGCGGAGCGTGTCCACCGAGCGCGTCCGAACGAAGAGAGAGAGGTCGCCGCCCACGACGACGAGACTAGAAGAGCGGCGCGCCGGCGCGCAATGGATTGCGGCAACATCCAGGGCGACCACGCCCGGGGCAGCGACGATCGCACCTTCTTCGTTCACATCGTCCGTGACGCGGGTCCACCGGAGGGCCGGCGCAACGCTCCCACCATCCGCCGGCGCCCCCAGAGAGGCGCCCCGCGCCCCGAGGACGAACCATGAAGTCGTGTTCTTTCGCGTCCAGTCTCGCACTCCGTGCCTGTCTCTCGATCTCTGCAGCCATCGTATCGACGGCAGCCGCGCCGAACGCGCATGCCGAGGTTCTCTGTTACGACGAGCACGACGGCCGCTCCGGCGGCACCGTTGGTTGGGCCGAGGATTGGCCCTTTGCGCGCGCGGGCGGCGAGCTCGCGCAGACATTCGGTTTCTCGCGCCGGCACTTCGACGCTCCGCTCGGCGGCCCCGGTGCGACGCTTTGGGTCGCCGTCACCGGCCGCATGAGCACCGTCGTCTCGTCGTATTCCTATCACGTCCCCATGGGCAGCACCGTTGGGTCCAGCGACGACCAACATCCCGGCCTGCATTTCAGCGGTGGGCGCCCGCAAGGCCTGCTCGACAACGGTGACACGATCCGCTCCGGCGTGGCCGCGACCACGAAGCAAACCTGGCTCGCGCGCTACGACTTCGGGCCGGAGCTGGCCGATGGAAGATATGATATCACCGTCAGCGCGTGGTCGGGCTCCGGCACGGGCACCGCGATCGATCTCACCACGCCGCCGCGCTTCACCACCGTCCTTCACGACACGACGGTCGACAGCATGTATGCCGGCCAAAGCGCCGACGGCCCGGTCTTCTACGTCGATCGCGAGAGCATCGCCACATCCGCCGAGGAGGCGCTCGGCGTCGGGCGAGACCTCTTCATGGTGGCACACCAGGACGATGATCTCTTGTTCATGAACCCGGACGTGTCGAAGAGCATCCGCTCGGGCAACGTCGTGCGCACCATCTATCTGACGGACGGCGAGGCCAACCGATCGAGCGACCCCGACGATCCGAACAAGGACGGTGATCCGGCCTACCGCACCGCCCGGGAGAATGGAGTCATGAGCGCGTACGCGCAGATGGCCGGGCTCCCCAACACCTGGAGCTGCGGTGACCTCGCCGTCGCCGACAAGGTCGTCAAGCTCTGTACGTTGAACGAGCGCGTGAGCCTCGTCTTCGTGCGCCTGCCCGCGAGCGCGTATACGTGGACCACGGACAATCAGCTCATCTCGCTCTGGAGCGTGCCGGGGTTCACGATGACGGACACCAATCACGGATATGTGTACACCCGGTCGGACGTCATCACGGTGCTCTCTCAGCTCATGGCCGGCTTCGCGCCGACTCGCTTGGGTAGCTTGGACAGCACCACCCTTCACGGCGGCGATCATCCCGAGCATTACTATGCTGCGCTCTTCGCGCACGAGGCGCGCCAGGCGTACATCGGCGAGCACGCCTTCCGGCTCTACCGCGGCTACAACATCGGCGACGCGGCGGAAAACCTCTCCACCGCGGAGGCCGCCGCCAAAGACACCACATTCCGCTGGTACTCCGCTTGTGACAAATACATGTGCACGACCACGCAATGCGGGCTGGCGATCGGCTGCGAGCCCACCGGCTACAGCAGCTACTATGCGCGCGAGTACTCGATTCCCGCGTTCGCGCCGAGCTCCGGGCCACTCTCGATCTCCGGTGGCATGTGCCTCACGTCGTCGAGCGTCACCGCGGCGGTGACGATCACCTCCTGCTCCGCGAGCGCGGAGCAGCGTTGGACGCTCACCGCCGATCACCACCTCACCGGCGCCGACGGCCGCTGTCTCGCCATCGATCCCGGCGGCACGAGCGTCGCGCTCGACGACTGCGCCGCGACGCCCGAGCAACGCTGGACGGTCTTCGAAGACGGCGTGATCCTGGGCGAAGGCGCCGTCTGCCTGGAGACGACCGGAGGCAGCACGACATCCGGCACGCCCGTCGATACGACCTTCGGCTGCACGGGCTCGTCGAGTCAGAGGTGGACCTTCACGCCCTCGCCTTGAGCGCGCGACGTCCGGAAGCGCATCCACACTCGAGCGCCCCGACGCGCTGGATCTCTGCAGAGATCGGCATCCAATCCCAGCCCGAGGTGATTCCGCTGCTGGACGAGGGCTGTCCGGTGTAGATCGGATGACGACCTCATCCGTCACCCCTCACCCCTCCATGCGCGTCACCTCCGCTCTTCCTCTCATTCTCCTGCTGAGCGTCGCGTGCCGGGCGCCGGCGCCTCCGCCGGGATCCTCTTCCACAGCGCCGAAACGGCCTTCGGCTCAGGTGGAGCCGCGGCGCGACGCCTGTGCGCCGGTGCCGCCGGAGCCTCGGGATCCGAGCTTCATCCAAGAAGCCACGAACCACGGTCGTTACTTCGTCCACAATCGCTTTGCGTTTCCGGTGGCGATCAGCGCGCTCGACACCGGCGATCAACCGCTCCGGCTCCTCGCCGACACCATCCCTCCGGGGGCTACCGTCCGCATCCTCGAGGTTTGGGAAATGTCGGGGGGACACGTGTATCCGAGCAACCATCTCCACGGGCTCACCATCACGCCCGCGCGTGGCGGCCCGCCGGTGTACCGCGGCGTGCGCGACCAGGACTGGCACGAGCACGGCGACGATTGCGGCGTCCAACAAATCCTGCTCGTCGTCGGGCCGTGAAGAGATGCCCCAAAGCGTCGCGGACACCGCACAGCGAACATCCCTGTAAAGGACGTCTTGGAGACGCGCACACGAGTGACAGCGAGTATGTCCGCGCCTGCGTGTCGGGCCGTGTGAGGGCTGGGCAGAACCGTTCGATGTGGTCCATGCGATCGCCCGCGAGCACGAATACATCCGCCATCGCATCGAAATCCAGCTCGCCGACAGCGGGTGATCGTCCCCCGATTCGACGGCCGAGCAGCATCTTGACCCAGCAGGCCGGTTGCCATAATCGCATGGTGACGACGTCGTCGTGCGCCCTGTAGAGCCGAGCGATTTCCGTGGGTAAACGTGTTCAGCCGGCCCCGACGAGCGCTGCCCCCGTGCGCGCGCCGGGATGGCGAGGCAGGGAAGCCGTTGCCGACGGCAATGGGCGCCCATCCCGACCGGGCTTGCGTCACCGCAACGAGATTCGCCAGCTCGAATGGTTCGTGGGTAGACGCGCCGAGCTTCGCTCGTTCGAAGACGCATTGGACCGGGGAGAGCGTGCCGTCTTCTATGTTTCCGGGCCGGCGGGCGTCGGAAAGACGTCGTTGCTGCGGGCCTTCGAGACCGCGGCCACCACGCGAGACATCATGAGCACGCGGGTCGATGCGCGCGACATCGAGCTGACGCTTCCAGCCTTTCGTTCCGCCGTCGAGCAGGCAATGAGCGCGTTCTCCACGCCTCCGAAGCTCGGTCCACGGGTGGCGGGGCCGGCCCAACGCGAGCACCCATCGCGATTCCGAGGCGTGCTCTTCATCGATGCATACGAGTATCTCAAGCCCATCGAGCCGCTGCTCTTGCACCAGCTCTTGGATACGATGGCGCCCCGCGCGATGCTGGTCCTCGCCGGGCGAAGCTCGCCCAGCGCGGAGTGGCGGGCGCTGCCGACTTGGCGCACGGAGGTGCTGCCCATCGCGCTCAGGAATCTCAGCCCCGACGAGTCCACTGAATACCTTCATCGCCGCGGCATCCACGGCGACGTGGCCATCAACGTATCGACGTTCTCTCACGGCCATCCCCTCGCGCTCGCCCTGGCCGCGGACGCGAGGAGGAATGCTCCCGAGACACCGTTTTCTCCCGAAAGAGAGATTGGGATCGTCACTGCGCTGTACGACTACTTCGTTCGGGCGGTCGAACAAGAGAAGCGGGAGGCGCTCGAAGCCGCCGCCGTGCTCCACACGATCTCCGAGCCGATGCTCGGCGTGATGACGGGCAGGGATCCTGCTCGACTCTTTTCTTGGCTGCGTGAGCTCAGCTTCGTCGAGATCGGAAGACGCGGCCTCCTTCTCCACGATCTCGCGCGGGACGTCATCTTGGCGGAGCTCCGCTGGCGCAACCCCGCACGCTTGGCCGCCCTCGTGCTTCGCGCGCAGGAGCACAACCTCGCAGCGCTCCGCGTTCGCTCCGGGCCTGCATTGCTGGAGACCCTCGACGCCTTCACGTTCGTCGTCGGACACAACCCCGAGCTTCGAATGATGATGGTGCATCCCGACGACGGGCTCAGCATCGATCGGCTTCGCGCGGGAGATGATGAAGTCCTCCAGGACATCGTCCTCCGTCATGAAGGCCCGACCTCCAGAGCGCGCCTCTTGCACTGGCTCCGGTGTCAGCCCGGTGCATTTCGGGTGGTGCGAAACGGGGCAGGAGAAGTGGTGTCCTTCGGAGCGTATCTGCGGCTCGACGCGACGACACCGGCCGATCGTGACGGCGATCCGATCGTGGCGAGCGCGTTCGAGCTCGCCACGCGGCTCTTGGGCGGCCGTCCCGAGAAGCCCGTGATCTACGCTCGCTTTCTCACGAGCGTGGAGAGCGCTGAGGCACCCTCGAAAGCCATCGGGATGTGCGTGCACGCCGGGACACGATTGCTCTTCTCCGAATCCGTGAAGATCGCCTTCATCCGACAGCACGACACCGAGATGTGGGAGCCGCTGGTGACGATGAGCGGTGCCCGGCGCGTCCCCGAGCTCGCCCACACGGAAGACAGCCGGCGATACGAGGTCGCATTGCAGGATCTTCGCGACGTCTCGCTCCTCGATTGGATCGCGAAATTCAACGAGCGAGCCGCGATCCGTGGCTGGGGTGAGAACGCCGGCACCTCCATCTCGGAACCATCGCTGGCAGCGCTCAGCAAACAGGAGTTCGCCGCCTTCGTCCGCGAGGCCTTGCGCGCGCTGAACGATCCGCTCGTCTTGTCGCAAAGCCCTCTGGTTCATTCGATGAGCCTCTTGCGCCGAGATCCCGCCGCCTCCGCGGAAGAGCGCGCCGGCGCTCTGCGCAAGGTGTTGCTCGAAGCGATGGAGACGCTTCACGGCAGCGCGAAAGGCAAGACCTGGCACCGCGCGCTCGAGGCCGCCTACGTCGAAGCCGCCGGAAAGCACGAACAGATCGCCGAGGATCTCGGCCTGTCGTACACCACCTTTCGCAGACACATGCGCGCGGGAATCGAGCACATCGTGTCCGTGCTGTGGCAGCGCGAGCGGGAGCTCTGACTGCGCCGCGAGCGAGGGCCGCTCATCGCATGGGGCGAGATGGCTTTGGCCATCACCCCATCTCGCGCCGCATCGGTAAACAGTGCGGCAATATGCCGTTCGCCGGCCCCTCTGCCGAGGTGGACGCGAAACGAGCCGTGATGAGGCAGGCGCCGGCTTGACAGCCCGGAGCGAGATCGGTTCTTTTGTGAGCGTCCTTGCGCTCAGGAGGTTCCATGAAGCACCGTCTCGCTGCTCTCGCGTTCGCATCCGCGGTCGTCACCGCTGCGCCGCTCGCATTGGCCGATGCCCTTCCGCCCGACGCCAGCGCCACAGGCGGCTCCGGCGGTACCGGCGGCACCGCGCCCTCGACCGGCGGCAATGCCGCCACCGGCGGCGGCAGCGGCAGCGGCGAGAGCAGCAGCGGGTGCACCGCAGCACCCGGCAACACACGCGGCTCGGCGGCGATCGTGATCGGCCTCGGCCTGCTCTGCGCCATTCCGCTCGCGCGGCGCCGCTCCAGCACGAAGTGACCTCCGCGACCGGCGCGTGGCTCTCGGCGTTCCTCTTCACGCAGGCCGTCGAGGTGCCCATCTACCTCACGGCCCTGCGCCGCGCGCCGGCTGACGTCGAGGCTCCGTTCACTGGAACAGCCGCGCTCGCCGCGGCGTTCAGCGCGAGCCTCATCACCCACCCCATCGTCTGGTTCCTGATCCCGCGCATCCCAGCCAGCTCGTACGTCGAGATGGCTTTGCGCGCGGAGACGTTCGCGGTGGTGGTGGAGGGCATCTACCTGTACGCGCTCGGAGCGATGCGGCTGCGGCCCGCGCTGCTCACGTCCTTGATCGCGAACGCGATCAGCGTCTCGCTGGGGCTCCTCAGCCGGTCCTTGTTCGGCTGGCCGTAGCTCCGTCTGACGACGTCGCGAGCCCGACCGACGATGCGGGGCTCTCTGCAGTCGTCAGACAGAGCCTACGACCCCATCTCATTGCATGTCCCAACGATACGCGCGACCGATGCAGTAATAGATGCGGATGAAGTCGTGGATCCTCCGAGGTACGCCGTGGGGATCTCGCAAGATCAGGCCCGTTGGAGTGCCGCTCGAGTTGCGCTCGACCTGGTCGATCATGTAGACGTGCTGTCCACGCCGCCAGGTCGTGTCATCGATGGCCGAGGTGTCGTCGATGGCGGGAACCGAGCCGGTGTAGAGCGCCGCACCGAGCGCCTTCTGGGCGTCGATCCAATTGAGCAGGTTGACGACCCCATTGTGCACGTCATTCTCCACGGTGCCCGCATGCGCACCGTTGTTGTACCAAGCGCGGATGTCTGCATCGTCATGGGTATCGGTGATTTCGAACGCGGACTTCACTGCGTTCATATCCTCCTCCAGCGTCCCGTCGCCCGCGACGATGGAGTCGTAGCTGCCCTCATCGCGCCGGAAGAAGGCGTAGGCCTTTTCGACGATGGGAACCCAGATTGAGGCGTTCGTGCTCGAATTGGCGTACTCCGGCCTGCCGGTCGAGTCGACCCAGAGCTCGGCATCGACACGCACGTATTTGGCGACACCGTTCTTGTAGAAGCGGACCGCATACGTGCCGTCGCCGAGATCGACCACGAGCTTGCGAATCACCTCGGGCTTGGCATCGGCGACGGCGGAGAGGACGGCGAGGAGGTAGCAGTCCCCAACCCCGCCTTGGAAGATGTCGTCTTTCGACGGGCTCCCGGAGGCGAAGAGCGGTGACGACGCGAAGCTCTGCTTCGTCGTCGACGCGCCAGGGAGCGGGAGCGGGTCCGGAAGATTGGGAGCGTCGAGCTCCTCACTGATGAGCGTCCACGGGCCGCTGCTGCCGGAGTAGCTCACATTGCGGAACGCGGCGACCTGATGCACGTAGCCGAGATCGATCTCGTCTTGAGAGGCGTCGGCGAGGACGTCGGTGGCGTCGGTCCAGATGTAGTCGAGCCCCGCGCCGCCCGTGACCGTATCGATGCCACCGCCGATGGAGACGAGCACATCCTGCCCAAGGCCGCCGAAGAGCTGATTGGTGCCGAAGCCGCCGTAGATCCGATCGGCGCCGCCCTCGCCGCGGAGCTCGTCATCACCGTCGCCGCCGTAGATGACGTCGGCGCCATTGCCACCATAGATGATGTCGTTCCCGGAGTTGCCTTTGAGGATGTCCGCGCCGTCGCCTCCGTGGATGATGTCCTGACCCGCGCCGCCGTCGATGAAATCGTCGCCGGAGCCGCCCGTCAGGTCGTCGTCGCCCGAGCCGCCGTATACCGTGGACTTCACGCTGGTCGTGTTGAGGAAGACGTCGTTGCCACCGTAGGCGTAAAAGATGATTTCGGTGACCGACGAAGCCGCATAGGTGGAGCTGAACGAGTTCCGCGTGACGGTGATGTTGCCGCTCGCCGCGGTCACCGTCACCGCATCGACGTCGTCGTTGCCGGTGACGGTGACCACGCCGGTGGCGGTGTCGAACGCGATGCCGGTGTTGATGGAGGGACCGCCCGAGCTCTGCCCGTAATCGGCCTCGAACCTGCGCTCCGCCGCGCTGTCGTCGATCGGAGCGGCACCTCCGCACGCCGAGAGCGAGAGGGCGCCGACCAGGGCCAAGAGCGATGTGCGAGCCAAACGAAACGGATATAGAGACTGCTTCATCTTTCCTCCAACGAGCGTTCGAGTTGAATGGCTTCTTCGCCGTGGCCTCACTCGCGGCCATCACCACCCATGGGCCGGAGAGCCCCCATGGCGGGAGGGACACGGGTGGATGATCGCCGAGAGGTTTGGCGGGCGACTGACGTGCCCTGAACATGCTTTGCGGCGAGCCGCGCGTGAAGCACGGACGGTGTTCGTTCGCTGTCCACGCGGTGTCCACTCGCCCGAAAACGCGGGTCTGCATTGCGTGAGGAGCCGCGCGAACGCACGACCGAGGATCCACGCGGCGGGCGCGGCAATCACATCACCGATCGCGACGGTCGGGTCTCCACCTCAGTCGCATCGTGTCGCGATGCGCCTCCGTCCTCTCGCAAAGATGCAGGGCGGGGCTGCGGTAATTTGCCCTGAAAAAGGGGCGAAGGTGTCCGGCGATGACGGGCAAGCACAGGCGCGAGCGCCGCGAGCGCCGGTCATCGAAGCAGCGGTATGCCCACGAAGGCGGTCCGCAGCGGTGGGGCTCGCCTTCATGCGAGATGGGACGGTGACGAGATGACGATCGACAAGAAGGACGTGAGTCGGCGGGCTGCTCTGGAGATGCTCGGCGCGATCGGCGCCGTGGTCGCAATCGGGTGCGGTGGGAACGCAGAGTCGACGGGCACAGGGGCGGCCGGCGGCGCCGGTGGCTCCGGCACGGGCGGCGCAGGCGGTGCGAGCGGAACGACGGGCACGAGCGCGAGCTCCGGCACGACCACGAGCGCGAGCACGACCAGCAGCAGCACCGGCGGCAGCTCGACGGGGTGGGCGACGGGCGACGGAGCCTTCCTCTCCGGAAAGGACTACGGCAATCCGTTCGAGTCGGGGATTGGCAATGCGTGCAAGGTCTTCAAGAGCTCCACCGAAGGGCCTTGCCACTCCAACACGTATCATCAACAGGATGTCACCGAGGGCTACGTCGGCCTGCCCACGCGCCTCGAGTTTCTGGTCGTCGACGCCGATTGCAACCCGGTGCCCGACGCCATCGTGGAGATCTGGCACTGCTCTCCCGTGGGCGTGTATTCGGCCGCGAAGACGGCCGAGGCTTCGGACATCGGCTACGACGCCAACCACTATGCCGATCTCAACGAGAATTACTGCACGGGCGGTGACGCGGAGGGCAAGGCCGCTTCATGGTTCCGTGGTTATCAAAAGGCCGGCAGCGACGGGCGGGTGACGTTCGATACCCTTTTCCCGGGCTGGTACAGTAGCCGCACCATCCACATCCATTTCCGCGTCACGGTCGGAACGACGGAGTACCTGACCTCCCAGGTGTTCTTCGACGACTCGCTCAACGACGAGATCATCGCCGATCACGCGTCCTACAGCACGCGCGGCCCGAAGGACACGACCAACGCCGCGGACAACGTCATCGGCGGCGGCCTCACGCTGAGCGACGTCGTGATGTCGTACGAGAAGCAGAGCGACGGTGCGCTCCTGGCTTGGAAGGCGATCGCCATCAACGCGTGAGCGCGCGGGACCGAGCGTCCGGCACGAGCGGAGATCTGCCCGAGCGAAGCGATCACCACGTGAGCCGACGCTCCGGCAGGCGGCGCTCGGGGCCTCGCTTCCCGAAGCCCAGCGCCGCGATCGGAATTTCGGGAAGAGTTTCTGCTCGGCAGCACTACACATGGGTGCGCTCGGCCAACCGTCATCGATCACGAAGACGTTGGCCCGCGGGAGGTACATCCATGTCCTTCAACACCGAGAGACTCCGGATCCAGCAGCGCCTCGCGACGATCCGCGCGACTCCACAAGAGCAGGAGCCTCGGTTGATTGGGCGTGAGGTGCTCCTCCGCGTCGAGCGCCTCCCCACCCAGGAGGACGTGTCCCACGCGTGGGCGGTGCTCGGTCCGGACCGAAAACGAGCTGGATCGTGGCCCATGGTGCGCGGTGTCCGCGTGGACTGCGAGGCCGCAGAACGCGGCGGGCCCGAGGCTGTGCGCATTCAGGACGTCGAGGTGGCCCCAGCCCTCGCGGACGCGTGGTTGAACGAGCTTCATGCCATCCACGTTCTCATCGGCGGATTCGAGGAGGTCATGGGGCTCGACGGCACGAGCTATACGCTCAGCGTCCAAAAGCTCTTCACGTCTTCGTCGTTGAGCTGGTGGTGCGAGGGGCCGCGCGAATGGCGAGAGGTCGTGGCTTGGACACGTCGAGCCATCCAAACGCTCCACGCGCTGACGGCGCCCGGAGAGGTGCTTCGCGACGACTGACGGTCACGAATACGGCGAGGTGCATATCGGGCACGTGCCGGGCACGTGCCCGCGAGAGGTGCCCTCTCGGAGGGTGCCGCGGGGCGCAGGCCTGTGAGGATTTCGCGGGATTTTGCGCGATGATGGGCCTACCGTGTCGGGCACACGTGCGCGGCATGCGGTTTGTTAGGGCGAGCCGCAGTCGTTGGAGCACGCGCAGAACGTCCGATAACCACGGTTGGTATCAGGGACGTTCTTCGGCGATGGCTCCGACCATCCATGAGGAGATGCCATGTCCACCAGCACCCCGATCGACTTTCCCTGCACCACCGGCGAGCAGGTTGGCTCGAGCTACACACTCTCCAGCGGCTCGATCACTCTGGAGCCGAGCGGCCTCGTCGTGCTCGACGACACGCTCTACATGGTCAGCGACAACGGCTATCTGGTCAGCATGGATGTGAGCGACGGCGCCTCGCTGAACAAGGCGTGGACTACGGTCCACAACTTCACGAACGACCCCGGATACAAGGACAATTCGGACAGCTACGATCTGGAGTCCATCACGGTCGCGACTGGCAAGCTGATGATCGGTGTGGAGGGGAACAGCTCCTACGATCCGCACATCTTCCGGTACGATACGGCCAACGACGACACCACGAGCAGCATCTGGGACATCACGGACGTGACGCTGACCGGCGGCGGCATGGAGGCCATGACCTTCGTGCCCGGCTCGGCTTGCCCTCCCCAGACGATCAACGGCCAATCGAACCCGGCGTACTACGGAGGAAGCCAGTACTACGGAGGTTACTTCTTCGCGGCCTACCAGAGCAAGACGGGTTACGTGTACGTCTACGACCTGCCCAAGGGCAGCAACGATACGCACACGGTGAGCAGTCACCTCGAGAAGTTCGAGATCAAGGACGGGAACGGCGACACGATCACGATGGAAGCGTCGGACATGTGCTTCGCCAACAACTACCTGTTCATCCTGTTCGACGGCGGCGGCACGCAGGACGTGATTCACATCTTCTCGATCCGCTCCGACGGCACCGGGCTGGACCACGCCGGCGCGAGCTACCTCCCTTCCCTCCCCGGCTGGACCAAGAAGACGGACTTCGAGGGCCTGACCATCGATGGGTCGGACATGTACCTGTCCGTGGACGCGAACAACTCGACCAAGCTGGTGTATCGATTCACGGACTACAGCATCAACAAGTTCGTGTGACGGTGTGCGGGGAAGGCCCCGCGGTCGTGCGAATGCTCGTGCGCCGGATGAACGGATGGCCTTCGTCGTGGCGGCAGCGTGATCGGGTTCCGGTCCCGCTGCCGACGCGACACAATTTGCGAGATGTCGTGTAGCGGGGGTAAGCGTCGAGCTGGTGACGCCCGCGGATCGAGCGTGGATCTCGCGCGATGGGGCCGACGCGTTGCCCCTGCGTGGAGGATTGATGTGTGGGCCCGCGCTGTTTTCCCCGCAGCGCGGCGACGTCACCCGCCGGCGGCGTGGGGGCAGCCGCGGCGCTCCGGCGCGACGGCGGGCGATTGCGCTGCTGCGATCGGTTTGGCGCGGGAGGCGCTCACCGTCTCTCGACGCCGGCAGAGCATGCGCATGCCGTTCAAAGGTTGCAGCGAGATGAAGCCGCGACAACGCGGATCGAAGCCGGGAACGAGCCGGAGCCGATAGCGCTGCAAGGCCATTGCGACCATGATCTTCCCTTCGAGCTGCCCCATGAACTCGCCGAGACAGATGCGTTGGCCGGCGCCGAAGGGGATGAAGGCAAAGCGCTCTTCGACGTTTCGCCGGTAGTCCACGAAGCGCTCCGGCATGAACACGTGGGGCTCGCGCCAAAAGGCCGGATGGCGGTGGGTGACCCACGGGACGATGGCGATGGTCGAGCCCGCGGCGACGTCGTAGCCGCCGATGGTGTCGTCCTCCGACGGGCTGCGCAGGATGAACGGCACCGAGGGCAGGAGCCGGAGGCACTCGTTGAAGACCATGGTGAGGTAGGGCATCGACTCGATGTCTTCCGCCGTCGGAGAGCGGCCACCGAGGACGCGGTCGATCTCGTCCGTGAGCTTCGCGTAGACCTCGGGATGCTGCGCCAAGAGGTAGAGTGCCCATGTCGCGGTCACGCTCGAGGTCTCGTGCCCGACCATGAGGATGGTTTTGATCTCGTCCCGGAGCTGGACACGATCCATCTTGGCGCCGGTCTCGGGATCGACGGACTTCATGAGGCGCACGAGGACGTTGTCCGTGTCGCCGGCGTCTTGTTGATATCCATCGATGATGCTGTCGATCACGGCGTGGACGCGGTCCATGGCGCGGCGAAAGCGCACGTGGCTGGGCAGCGGCCAGGAGAGGGGCGGATTGACGACGGAGTACATGCGCGTGAGCGCGATCGACAAAGCGAACTTGAACGCTTGGCGCACGGTGTCCGTGTGGGCTTGGAGGGCGGCGCCGAAGAAGGCTTCGCCCGCGATACCGAACGTCACATCCATCATGTCGTCGTTGATGTCGCGCTCGAATTCGCCAGCTTCTGCGTCCCAACGCTGCAACAGGGCTTCCATGTGGGCGACGATGATGGGAACGAACTCGAGGGTGCGTGCGTGGTTGAACTGCGGCTGCACGTGGCGTCGCTGGCGCCGCCAGAGATCACCCTCGCTGTTCACGAGGCCCCAGCCGAGCACGGGGACGAGCTCGTGGTAACGCTTGCCCTTGGGGTAGTTTCGCGCGTTGTCGCGGAGGACGTGCGCGATGTCGTTCGGGTGAAAGGCCAGGATGAAGTCCTCGACGCCCGGTGAGCGCAGGCGCACGACGTTGCCGTGCCGCGCGAAGAGGTCTTCGTAGTGCTTCATGTTGCCAGTACGGAAGTTCGCCAGGTATCGCAGGCTGCCGAGCGGGCCGGGGCCCGGGGGCTTCTGATCACGAATCGAGCTCATGAGTCCTCCTTGGGCGCGAATGAACGCGAGCTGCGCGGGTCCTCAGATCCGCAGTGATCCGCCGCCGTCGACGGTGAGCGTGGCGCCGTTGATCATCCGCGCGCCGTCCGAGAGGAGCAGGAGGACGGCGTCGGCGACGTCTTCTTCGCGACAGAGCTGCCCGCCCAGCGTGCGCGACTCCCAATACGGGAGGATGCGCTCGTGATCCGGGTAATTGCTCGTCACGTGGCCATAGATCGGTCCTGCGGAGACGCAGTTGACTTGCACGTTGCGGGGCGCGAGCTCGACGGCGAGCGCGCGTGTGAGCGATTCCACGGCGGCCTTCACGGCGCCCATGGCGCCGAAGTGCTCGAGGTATCGTGACGAGCCGTTGGACGACAGCGCGACGATCCGCCCGCCGCCGTGACGCTCCATCATCCGCGCGGCCTGGATGGCGCACTGGTGATACCCGATGACGTTCGTGCGAAAGGCGAGCTCCCAGTGCTCGGGGGTGGTCTGCTCGAGGGGGCCGAATCTGCCGTTCGATGCGTTGCTCACGAAGTGGTGGAGCTCGCCGACGTCGCGCGCGATCGACTCGAAGATCTTCTCGATGTGCGCGGCGTTGGCGACCGAGCCCCAGAGATGCACTGCATCGCCGCCCGTGTTGCGGATCTCGTCGGCGACGGCCTCTCCGTCGCTCCGCGAATGGAAGCTGTTGACCACGACCCGAGCACCGGCGCGCCCGAGCTTGGTGGCGATGACGCGACCGAGGCCGCGGCTCGCGCCGGTCACGAGGACCGTCTTGCCGGCGAGCGCCGAGGCGGCGATCGCCTGAGGCGCGCGTTCGACGGCGATGGGCGCGGGCGGCGCGGAGCCGAGGAGGCGCGCGAGATCGCCGACGGTGCGCGCACGATCCAGCGAGGTGCGGTCCGGCAGGGCGCCGCGCTGCTGGAGGAGCAGGTGGAGATCGTCGCGGCGGCGACGGTCGATGCCGAGATCCTCTTCGAGCCGCGCTTCGGGCACGAGCAGATCGATCGGGTGGCGGGTCGTGTCGGCGAGGGCCCGAAGCGCGACGCGGAGCGGATCGCCGGCGTGCGGCGTCGACGAGATGGGCGCGCCGTCCGTCACGACCACCGGCCGGAGATCAGCGGTGGGCGCCGCGTCGGAGCGTGCTTTGCGGATCGCGGCACCGTTCTCCGCTGGGCGGCCATTCGCGTGCTCGGTGCCGTTCGAACCGCTGCTCGGTGACACGCTGTCGGCACGCGCCGCGAGGGTGCGTGAGAGAAAGTCGGTGACGCGCGCCACCGTGCGCAGCTCGTCTGGCGTCGCCTTGAGCGCCTCACGAAGACCGAACTCCACGCGCAGCGCTGCGAGGATTTCGCCGCGCTTCACGGAGTCGATGCCGAGGTCCTGCTCCAGGTCGGCGTCGGCGACGACGACCTCGTCGGGGTAACGCGTCATGCGCACGAACACCGAGCGCACGTGTTCCAGGAGATGTTGTGATTGCATCGTCGATTCCTCGTTGGGTGGTTTCAGCCATTCATGCGGAAGCAAAAGCCAGTGAGCGCGGCACGGCCGCGAAGAGCGCAAACGCAGAGGTCAGCGCGGCTCGGCTCGAGAAGTGCCGGCCACACGCGATCGCCGTGAGGCCTCGAACGGAGGAGCGCCCGATTGGCACACACTCCGGCGCGAGCGCGACGTCGATGTCGCGAAAGGAGAAGCGCTCCGGCAGACCGAGGGTGCCAGTCTTGTAGAGCGCCTCTTTGGCGCACCAGAGCAGCGTCTCGAGCGCGGCGCGTGGGGCGCCCGCGGCGGCGCTGCGCGTGATGCGGTGGCGCTCGCGCGGCGTGAAGTGCTCGTCGGCGAACGAAGGCGCGCGAACGCCGACACGCTCGACGTCGACGCCGACGCTGCGTCCGGTGGTGACTGCGGCCGCTGCGAGGTCGCCCGCGTGGGACAGCGAGACGGCGAGAGCGCCGTCGGTGAAGCGAGGCGGCCGGCCATCGGGGCCGGAGAGCGAGCATGCGAGGTACGCCGCGCGCGCATGCGCCGCGAGCAAAGCCGCGTCGAGCGTGACGAGCGGCGCGCTGCGCCCGGCAGCGAGCTCCAGACGAAGCCACTTGGCCGCGACGCGCGCGCATGCAGACTGCACCCGTCGAGCCGCGAGGCGGAGGCCTGCGCATGCGCGGCGCTCGTCGTCGGTCAGGTAAGTCTCGAAGCGCGCCATCGTCTCGGCATCTGCGCGCGCAACGGCGATCGCGAGCGGCGGTGTCACGGCGCCTCCGACGAGAGCGAGCCGGTGGCGCGCGCGTCTCTGGTCAACTGTCCGACGATGCGCCCCTCGAGCCCTTCGACGTCGAGGATGACGTTGCCTGCGGGGTCGAGCGCCTGCGCCCAGGCGCTCACGACGCGGTCGTCGGTGCCGTGCGCGAGGGTCGCGATGAGCTGAACGGGGCCGCGCGCGTGGTGGAGAGCGAAGTCGTTGACGGTCGCTCCGAAGCGGATCCTTTCGATGCCGCCCGCGGCGCACACGGGGGTCACGCCGCCTTGCTCTCGGCACACGGTGCCGAGCGTGAGCAGCGCGTCGAGGAGGAGGAACGGCGTCGTGGCCGAGCGCAGCGGCTCGAGCGCACGCTCCTCCGCAAGACGGAGCTGCCCCGATTTGACCTCGGGTCCGATCACGAGCGTGCCGAGGTGATCGAACAGGCCGTCGTGCCGGATCGGCGATCCCGGTCGGGTGTACGGATCGCGGATGCGCTGTCCCTCGATGCGCACTGCGTGCCGCCGGGCGAGAGGCTCACGCATCGCGCCGAGCTCCACGACGCACGTCGCGAAGACGACGTCGGCGCGAAGCACCATGCCCGACTTGTGAACGAAGTCGCCGCGAACCTCGATGGTGGTCGCGATGCGGCCGCCTTCGAGCCGCGCTTCACGGGTCGTCACCGTGCGCACGTCGCGCGCGTCGTCGTCGGGCAGGCGCAGGAACTCGTGAAAGCGAACGTCGCGAACCTCGCGGACGAGCAAGCCGTCCTCCGCCGTCGCCGCGAGCGTGTGCCGCACGGCGAGCTCGACGAGGAACGCGCCGGCCGCGACCGCGCCCGAGCGCGAGCGGTGATCGGAGAGCCAGCGGTCCACGCGCGGATCGAGCGTCCAGGTGCGGGGCGCCGCGCTCGACACGATGCGGGGACCGAAGCGCTCGATCTCGGCGTCGCTCAGCAGCACGTGGACCGCGCCGGGTCGCTCGGTCACGAGATCGAGGAAGATCTGCCGCCCTTCTTCCGGCTCGACGCCTCGAAGCCCGCGCGTCGCGCCCAGCACGGCGTACTCCGAGCCGGCGGTCATGCCGACACCGTTCCAGCCGAGCCACGCGATGCTGGACCACGAGCCCGCGTCCGGCTCGGTCGCGAAGTACGCTGCGGCGCGGTTCAGCCCCTCGTTGGCTGCACCGTAGTCGGGCTGCCCGTCGTTCCCGAGCACGCTGAACGCCGACGTGACGAGGTGGATGTGCGGGCGGGCAGCGGGGAGATGGCGCGCGAGCGCGCGGCGGATGTGGCCGAGCCCCGCGAGCTTCGTGTCGACGATGCGCTCGAACAGCTCGAGTGATTTCGAGGGGAGCCGGCTCGACACCTGGATGCCGGCGCCGTGCACGATCAGATCGATCCGCCCGTATGCGGCTGCGACCGCGGCGATCGCGCGATCGACGTCCTCGGCGCGCGTCACGTCGACGGCGTGATAGTCGACGATCCCTCCACGCGCGCGCAGGCGAGCGAGGACGAGGTGGGCCTCGCGCGCCGCGCGAGCTCGAGCGTAGCGCTCGCGGAGGGTGCTCATCTTCACGCCCCGCTCGGCGCGCAGCGCTTCGGCGTAGAAGTCGCGCTCGTAAGCATCGAGATCCGTGTCGCTGAGCGCGAGCATGCGCGGCGGCGCGTCCTCGAGGCGCGAGCGACCGAGGAGCACCGCGCGACAACCGAAGCGCTCGAGCAGGCCCTCGACGAGGTGCGCCGTGATGCCGCGCGCGCCGCCCGTCACGACCACGACCGCCTCGGCGCCGAGTTGCGGGGCCGCCCTTCGTGTCGACGATGTCGACGCGCGAGCGAGCTGCACGATGTGGCGCACGCCCCCGCGATCGACCACCTCTTCCGGCGTGGTCGGCCGCGCGTGCCGCCATTCATTCGCCAGCGCGCCGAGCGCGGCGGCAACCTCACGCGCGTCCGTGTGGACGACCCGCACATCGCCGTGTGGCAGCTCGCGGGCCAGCGACTTCACAAACCCGGCGACCACACCGCCGATCGGCGCGAGGCGCGCCGCCGCGTCCACGCCGCCGACGACCACGGCGGCGAACGCCACCTCTCCAGAGGCAACCGCGTCGTAGTAACGGCGCGCCGCGCCGAACAGCGCCCGCAGCGGCGTCCGATACGAGCTCGGCGCGCCGTCGACGAACGCGCGAGCATCGCCGGCGCGGGTCAGCACGACGACCGCGTCGACGTCGTCGGGCGCCAACGCCTTGAAGGATGCGGCGAGCTGCACCTCGTCGCGCGCGTCGATCGCAGTGGTCTCACCACGCCCGCTGTCATCGAGCGCGAGGACACGCGTGCCTGCGGGCGCGGCGCGCCGCACATCGGCAGCCAGCGCAGGCTCGGTGCAGATGTAGAGGGCCCGCGACGGCGTGCGCGTCGCGGGCTCCGTCGCAGGCGCGCGCACGATCGTAGGGACATACGTGTGGATCGGCGTCCCCGTCGCGAAGCCCGAAGCCACCGGCGGCGAGATCCGAACGGCGCGAGGATCCGACGGCCAGCGCACCGTCACAGCGCCGCCCGTGCGCGCATCGCGGAGCGCCGCATGGAGCTCGAAGGCGCCTTCCGCCCCACGAAGCCGCGCGCGCGGCCGCCCGATGGGGACATCACGTGCCGGCGAAGCATCGCTCGTCGCATCGGCACCGACGTGGAGGCGCGCGAGCACCGGCCACGCATTGCGTGCCGCGGTCTCCTCGGTGCACACCGCAACGAGCAGCGCCGCTTCGCCGAGCGGACGCGGATCGTCGGTCGCCGAGGCGCCCCTCGCGACCTCGTCGGTGAACGCGTTGACGGCTCCCGCGAGCACGACGTCGCAGTCCTCGTCGAGCACGAGGTCCGCCATCGCGAGCGCATCGAGCAAGGAGCGCGCGGAGGTGTCGACGACGAAGTTCGGCCCACGCAGACCGAATGCGTTGGCGACGCGCCCCGCGATGATGTTGGGCATGTTGCCGGGCTGCGTGTACGGCCCCGACGCGACCGCACCGGCACGAAGCGCATCGACCGTCGCGGTCACGAGCGCGGGCGCGACGCCCCGCGCACGAAGGGCTCGCGCCACCCGATCGGCGAAGATCCGCTCGTTCACACGGGCACCGCGGCGTGTCTTCCCCTCGTGGCCGATGACGACACCGATGCGATCGCCGAGCTCGCGAACGGGCAGCCCCGAGAGCGCGCGCTCCGCGGCCATCGCCGCGAGCCGCTGCGTCGGATCCATGGCCTCGAGCGCGTCCGGAAGAACGGGCGCGCGAGACGGCAGCCGGAGCGCGCGTTCGTCGAACACGAGCTCGTCCGTGGGCGCATCCGCGGGCGCGCCCCCCGCCCCCGGAAACACGGCCCCCATCCCAACGACGCACAATGGGCGATGCGCCTCCTTCGAGCGCGGCCGCGGAGCATGCGGCCCAGGCATCGACTCCGCGACGACCAGGTGCGCATTGGCGCCGCCGAAGCCGAAGCTGTCGAGCCCAGCGCGCCGCGGGCCCGCGTCCGTCGTGATCCACGGCGTGGCCACCTTCGGGATGACGAACGGCGAGCGCGAGAGATCGATGCGCGCATTCGGCGACGCGAACCCGAACTGCGGGAACAACGTGCGCTCGCGCATCGCGAGCACGACCTTGATCAGCGACGCGACCCCCGCCGTCCAGCCGGTGTGCCCGAGCAGCGACTTCACGCTCCCGAGCGCGATGCGCGGCGCCTCGGCGTCTGCGGCAAAGACCTCTTCGAGCGCCCGATGCTCGGTCGCATCGCCGACGGGCGTCGCCGTGGCATGGGCCTCGACGTACTGCACGGCCCGCGGCGCGATGCCCGCGCGCGCATAAGCACGTCGCATCGCCAGGCTCTGCCCGCGGCTCTGCGGCACCGTCACCGAGGGGCTCGGCCCGTCGCTCGAAAGCGCGCTGCCCAAGAGCACGGCATCCACGCGATCGCCGCGCGCGCTCGCGTCGGAAAGCCGCTCGAGCACCACGACGGCAGCGCCCTCGCCGAAGACCACGCCGTCGGCCGATGCATCGAACGGACGGCTCCCCGTCGCGGACAGCCCACCGAACTGCGAGAACTGGCACGCATTCGACGGGCCGGGCTGATAGGCGCCCCCGGCAATCACCACGTCGGCGAGCCCGCGACGCAAGAGCGCCGCGCCGAGGTGCACCGCGTGCATCGACGAGGCGCACGCCGCATCGACGATCACCGTGTGCACGTCCTCGCGCACGACGTCGCGCACCACACCGGCGAGCGGCTCGACATGCCCGCGACACGCTGCGCGCCGCGCGCCGTCGAGCCCGAGCTCGTCCGCGAGCGCCTCGATCACTGCCGCCCGCGCGTCTGCATCGACATCGGCGAGCACCCGCTCGACGCCGAGCAGCAACGTCGCGTCGTCGTGTTCGATCGATCCATCCGCGGTGGACCCGAGGATGCACGCGATCCGCCGCGGCGCTCCTTCGCGCAGAACCGCAGCGTTCGATCGGGCCTCGGCCAGCGCGCACGCCAGCATCCGCGCCGTCTTGGGCAGCCGCTCGAAGGTCTGCGGATCGTACCCCGTGCGCTCGGCGAACGGACCGAGCGTGTCGACCGCGCCGATCAAGAGGCTGTACGTCTTGTCGGGCACGCGATCGGGGTTCAGAAAATCGATCGCGAGATCCGGGCTCCGCTCGCCGCGATCGACGATCCCGCTCGTTCCGGCCAGCATCTGCGCGAGGTACGCATCGACGCCTCCAGCCCCCGGCAGCACCGCGCCCATGCCGACGATCGCGATCGCCTCCGTCGCGGCAGCTCCCGCGCGCGGAGCATCGACAGCTGCGACGTCACGCGCCTCCACGGCCCGTGTTCCCGCCGAGGAGACCTCCATGCCCTCGCTCGCGAGCGCCGCGACCTTCTCTTGCGCGCATCCCACGTCGTGCAGCGCCTCGGCCGCACGACGGAGCTCGGCCACGACGTCCCCTCCCGCACGGAACGTCGAGAGCACCCGCACGACAGGCTCTCTCGGCAAGTTGCGCCGCACGAGCGCGGCCAGCGTGCTGCCGCCACCGCACTCCACGAACGTGCGACACCCCGCCTCGTACAGCGCGCGCACGGCCGCTCCGAAATCGAGCGGCGTCACGAGATGCATCGGCAAGAGCCGCGCGGGTCCGAGCGGGCCTGCGCCGTAGTACACGCGATCGATCGGCGAATACGTCGCCGTCGAGGTCGCTCCCGCAACGGCGTTCGCGAGCGCGCTCGCAAAGGGACCGACCGCCGGCGCGAGCAGCGGCGAATGGAACGCGTAGCGGCTCGCCAGCATCGTCGCGCGCATGCCCGAGCGCGCGAGCCGCTCCTCCAACGCGGCAATGCCCTCCGCCGTCCCCGCAGCGACGCTCTGATCCGCTGCATTGAGCACCGCGACGTGCACGTCGTCCCGGCGCAGCGCACGGATCTCGTCGCGCAGGCGGTCCACATCGAGGTGCACCGCGAGCATGCGCCCGGGAGGCGCGCCGCGCAGCGCGAGCACCCGCCGGCACACGATCTCGGCCCCCGTCGCGAAGGACCACGCCCCCGCCGCCGTGAGCGCCGCGATCTCCCCGAAGCTGTGCCCCGCGACGATGTCCGCCGCGAGCCCCGCCGTTCGCAGCAGCATGGCCGCGACGTAGCCCTGCACCAGGATGCCGAGCTGATCGAGATCGACGCACGCCTCGAGCGCGGCCCGCGCCTGCGCCTCGTCGTCCACCATCAGCGCCGCGAGCGACGCACCGAGGAGCTCGCGCGCCGCCGGCTCCGCCTCCGCGACGGCTTGGCGCGCCACCGCGAAGCGCGCATGAAGAGCGCGCAAGAGCCCCAAGTCGAACGATCCCTGCCCGGGAAGCAGCAACGCGACCTTCGCAGCGCCGTCACGCGCCGGCTCCTCTCTCGGAGCCTCCTCCGCGACCTCCCACTGCACGTGATGCGGCCGCGACGCGTGCAACGGCGCCCGCGCGTTCTCGACGGCATGCTGTACGAGCCGCTCGGGGAAGAGCTCGCGCAGCGCCGATCCGCCGCGCTGGACGAGCTCGACGAAGCGCGAATGCGGCAAGCGCTCGTCGAGGGCCCCGACGTGCATCGTCACCGATCGGGGCAGCGGCGCCAGCTCGTCGCTCGTCGCGGAGACGCTGACGATGCGCTGATAACCGCACGCGACGGGCTCGCCGTCGAAGCGCACCGTGCGGAAGTATCCGTACGCGCTCGAGCGGGTCACGGCCCCGAGGGTCATGAAGATCGCGACGCGCTCGCCCACGCGCACGGGCGCCAGGTTTCGGCTGTAGCCCTCGGTGGTCAAAAGCCGGATCGCCGCGCGATCTTCCTCGTGCGGGAGCGTGCCGTCCGCCGCTTCGGCGAAGTAGAGCGTCTCGCGCGCGATGCACTGGAAGCGGAAGTTCGTGAGGTAGTGATGGGTCCCGTACGCCATGCTGTCCTCGAACTTCACGCAGTACGGAACGACGAAGAACGCGCCCATGGATCCTCTCCACGCGGTCCGATCGCGCGCGCCCGCGCCCGCCGATCACCGCCACATGCATGTCGATGCGCCGGCGCGTCGTGCGGCCCCCCGCCGCGCCGTTCGGATCGTCAAATGAGTGTAGCTACACCTAATCGCGCATGAGAGATGGAGCGCCGCCGGTGCCGCGCGCCGGCGACACACCTCCACCACCCGGCCTCACGCGCACACCGCGAGCCGCAAAGGTGCCCTGGAGGCACCCCGTCTTGCAGGCGAGGCGTCTCCCAGGCCGGACATGTGTATCTACACCTGAACGTATGTCAAGCAACGAATGGACGCCGGGATTTGCCGATCCCTGCGCATCGGTGTAGATACACGCTCGTGGTGGACTTCACTCACGCGGCCCTCGTGATCGCGACCCAATGCGCGTGCGTGCGCGTGCGTCGCGCATCGCGCGCGGTGACGCGCCTCTACGACGAGAGCCTCCGGCCTCTCGGGCTCCAGGCCTCCCAGCTCTCGCTGCTCGTGGCCATCGCGATGCACGGCGACGACGGCGTGCCCATCGGCACGCTCGCGGCCGGCCTCGTCATGGAGCGCACGACGCTCACGCGTAACCTCGTGCCGCTCGAGCGAGCCGGCATGGTCCGGGTCGCGCGCGCCCCCGACGACGCCCGCGTCCGCATCGTCGTCCTCACCCGCCAGGGCGAGCGCACCATCGCGTCGGCATTCCCGCTGTGGGAGCAGGCCCAGACGTACGTCCACGAGCAGCTCGGCGCCGGCAAGGTCGACGCGCTCGGCGCGGAGCTCTCCCGCCTCGTGGATCTGACCGCGCGGCCCACGAAGCTCGCGGGCGCCCCCAAGCCCGCGCGTGCTGCCAAGCCCACGCGCACCACCAAGGCCGCAGAAAGCACGCGCTCCGCGAAGGCCACGAAGCCGGCCAAAACGTCCACGCGCGCGCGACCGACCAAGCACGCGAGCACGTGAAGCTCGCGCGCCGGCGATGCGCATCGTGGTCCCTCGCCGCGCCGCGGATGCGCGTCAGGTCGAGAGAGGACCGATGATACGGTGCTCCCGTGAGCACTCCTCGCGCGCGATCCATCGCCCTTCCGTTCGCCGGTACCTTGATCGCCTCCGTGCTCGGCGGGTGCGCGGACGAAGCGCCGCCCGCGCAGACACCGGCCACCGTGAGCCCGCGTGCGCCGGTCATGTCGCCGTCCCAAGCTGCGGAGCTGCTCGCGTCGCTCTCGGTGGACAACCTCCGCATCAAGGATGCGGCCACGGCCATCGCGGCCCTCGGGGACGAGGGCACGCGCCGTGACGCCGCGACGCGCCTCGCGACCCTCGCACAGACGGTCATGTCGGCCGGCTTTCGCGAAGCGATGCGCGCGCGGCTGCAAGCGAGCACGCCACCGGGCACCGCACCCGCGCTGCTCGAGGCAAAGCTCGACGGCGAGCGAGACGGGATCCTCGCGCGCATCATCGAGGCGATGCACGCCCTCGGCGGTCCGGCGGTCGTCGCCCATGCCTTCTCGCTCGCCGAGAACGAGGCCGTGCCTTCGAATCTCCGGCGCGGCGCGCTCTCCGTGCTCCTCCGCCACGTCGATCGGCGTGACACGGGAGCCGCGACGCGCGTCGCGGCGCTCTCGGCGCGCCTCGATCCACAGCACACCATCACGGAGGCCACGCCCTTCACCGGCGGCGCCATCGCCAACGCCGCCGAGGTGGTCCGCGACATGGGGCCGGGCTTTCGCCGCTGCTACAACGCCGCTCTCCAGGCCGATCCGAAGACGAGCGGCTCGGTCCGCCTCACGGGCTGGGTCGGCGCGAACGGTGAAGTCGTCGGCGTCGAGCCCGGCAGCGTCCAAGGCCTCGGCCCGGAGCTCGTTGCGTGCGCCGCGTCGGTGCTCTCGAAGGCGCGCTTCTCTCCGCCCGAAGGCGGCCATGCCACCATCGTCATCCCCCTGAAATTGATGCCCCCTCCCGAGCCTCCCGCGCCGGCCTCCAAGCCTTGAAGCACGACGTGCGCGCGAGCCTTCTCTCCGCATCGCCTCGCGCATCTCGACACGTCTCGGACACCGACATCACCCTTCGCGAGCTCGGCTCGGCGCCCCGGTGCAAAGGCCCTGCGACTCGCGGGTGAGGCAGTGTGGCTTGTGCAAGGTCCGGACAACTTGTAGCGAACGCGCCCAAACCGTACCTCCCGCGCGGTACGGCAACATGACTTCTCCTCGGAAACAGCGTTGGAACGAGCGCTGCTAAGGGGCTCCGTCGAGGACCGCCACGAACGAGCGGTCCGATCACCACACTACGGAGATCGTCATGCGCCATCACCTCATCGCCGTGTGCTCAGGATTCGCTGCTCTCTGCCTTCTGTCCTCCGCGTGCGGGCGCGTGGACGACTCGAGCGCGGAAGACACCATCGCAGACACGAACCAGAACGACGACGACGCCGTCGCCCAAGCGGAGCAGGCCGAGACGCATTACGTGTGCAGCGCCGGCCCCGCGGCCGGCCAAGGCTGCCAAACGAGCAGCGATTGCCCGCTCTATTGCAACGGCGGCCCCAGCTATCTCCAAGGCTGCAGCACCAACGCGGATTGTGCGCTCGCCTGCGGCGACGGCCCGGACGTGGGGAAGGCGTGCGCCGTCAACACCGATTGCGCCAAGTGGTGTGTCGGCAACCTGAGCACGCTGCACATCGGGTGTACGTCGAGCGCGCAGTGCGGGCCGGGCGGCTCGTGCATCCAGCCGACCTGCCGCGGATTCGCGTGCACGCGGCCGGGGTGCAGCAACCCCCACGCCTGACGTGAACGAGCCTGGGGGACCGAAGAAGCCACTCCACGCGGCTTCTTCGGTCACGCCCTCAAATCGCCTCGATCTTGATCGTCTTCGTCGGGCAGAACTGCGCCGCCTTCTCCACCTTCGCGGAGAGGCTCGCGTCCGGCGTGGTATCGATGACACGCACTTTGCCGAGCCCGTCGACGCGGAAGACCTCGGGCGCCTCTCCCACGCAGGCGGCGTGTCCCTGGCAGAGATCGAGATCGACGCTGACGCGATATCGCTTCTCCGGGGCCGCGGCCACGGCGGCAGCCGCGACCGGGCGCGCGCCGGCGGAGACCGCCTTGCGCCGGCGGTAGCGAATGCGACAAGGCTCCTTGGGGCCGACCACCAGACCGTGGAAGTCCGACGGGACGTGCGGATTGACCAGCTCGAGCTCGTAGCGACGGAGCAAGATGGCGAGGATGGCCTTGATCTGCAGGAGCGCGAAGGCGTTGCCCATGCACTTGTGGCGACCACCGCCGAAGGGGATGTAGGCGAAATCGCGCTTGTCCTCGTCGCGACCGGGCGCGAAGCGATCGGGGTCGAACGACTCGGGGTTGCGGAAGACAGCGGGGATCTGATGCGCCACGGTGGGCGACGTCAGCACCCAGGTGCCTTTGGGGATGAAAAAGCCCTTGTAGGTGAAATCCTCCATGGCCACGCGCACCAGCATGAAGAGCGGCGGGTGGAGGCGGAGGACCTCGAGCACGGTGCGCTCCGTGTGCGGGATGTTGCGGAGCGAGGCAAAGCCCACCTCCTCTCCGCCGGCAAAGGCATTGTCGAGCTCCTCCACGACGCGGCGGAGATACTGCGGATGATTGCACAGCTCGATGATGGCCCAAGCCGTCGTCACCGAGCTCGTGTGGTGACCGGCGAACATGGCCGCCACCAGCATGCCCGTGATCTCGTGCTCGGTGAGCGGAGCGCCCGACTTGTACTTGGCGTCCATGAGCGTTTGCAGGAAGTCCTCGCCTTCGCGACCGGCGCGGCGGCGCTCCTGGATGATCTGCGTGACCATCTGCTCGAGACGGGCGCGGGCGCGATCGCGCTCACGGAACGAGGGCAGAGGCAGGTGCGCGTTGAGGTAGGCGATCGGCGTGACGCCGCGCTCGAGCGAGTGATACACGGCCGCGAACTCCTCGGTCATGCCTTTGCGGAACTCGCGGCCGAGGAGGCAATGGCTGGAGGTGTAGTTGGTGAGGACGCGGCAATACTCCACGAGATCGATCTCGCCGGAGTCGCCCCAGCCGGCGATGCTCTGCTCCACCTCGGAGACGACGATTTCGCCGTAGGTGCGCATGCGCCGATCTTTGAGGGCGGGGAGCAGCATCTTGAGCTGCTCGTTCATCCGCTCCGGCGGGGCGTCGTAAACGACGTCCTTGCCGAAGATCGGTGTCATGATCTTGTAGGCCTCGGAGGGGTTGAGCTGGCTGTCGGGCGCGCGGAAGACGGCCTCGTGGGCGTCGGGGCCGAAGACGGCGACCATGCGTTTGCCCACGATCTCGATGGCGGCCACCTCCCCCAGCTCGCGCTGCGCCCGGGAGAGGAGGCCAATCGTGGACCGGACGAACTCCACGGTATGTCCGACCACCGGGAGCGCTCCCGAGAGCACCGGCGGCTCGCGCAGGCCGGCGGGAGGAGCCTTCTTGCGACGGAGGAGGGTTTCGACGATCGGTTCCAGGTTCATGGCGTGCTCGAAGGGGCGAGAGAGACGAGGAGCGGAGTCTCGGTCAGGCGTGCTCGGCGGCGCTGCGCGACAGGGCCCAGGCCGGGAAGTAGTCTTTGTAGAGGCGGTAATGGAGCATGGCGGTGCCGAAGAACACGCCGGCGACGGCCTGCTCGGGATAGCCGCCGTTCGGCCCCTGCCGGCGGCGGAGGAAGGCCAAACCACGCTCCACCGCGGGAGATCCGGCGCCGCCGGCGTGGAGGAGCGCGAGCACGGCCCAAGCCGTCATGATGACTTGGCTCTCGGGATGCTCGACGTGACGATCGTCGAGACAACCGGAGTAATGCTCGCCCCAACCACCGTCGCTGCGCTGGTGTCGTTCGAGCCAGCGGGCGGCGCGCCACACGGCACCATCGTCCTCGCGGGCGCCCGCGGCGCGCAATCCCTCGATCGCGTGGAAGATGGCATACGTGCGGTTGACCCCCCAGAACCCTGCCCAGGATCCATCGTTCTTCTGCGTACGCCGAATCATGGCCGCGCCGCGGGTGATGGCGTCGTCGACGCGGGCGCGATCCATCGCGGGATACGCGCGCCGGATGCGGGCGAGCGCGCCCACCGCGGAGGCAGTGCACTCGACGTACGAACGCTCCGTCATGCAGCTCCCGAACATCTCGGAGGGATTCAAGGCCTCCAAGAAGGCGCCGCCGCGGCGCTTTTCGTAGCTGCCGAATCCGCCGTCGTCGTTCTGCCGATCGAGGATGAACCGCACCGCCTCGCGGATGCGCGCTTCGGAGAGGCGCGCGCGCTCGGAGATGAGATTGGGAATCTCGTGCGCCGAGAGGATGGCGGTGAGCGCCTCGGCCGTGCAATCGCTCACGGGCCAGCGGTGCTGTCCATCGGAGAAGCACCAGCCCCCGCGGATCGAGGCGCGGGCTTCGCGCGTGCGGTCCGGGAGATCGTCGAGCATCTGCGTGTCCACGAGCCACGCATACGCCCGCCGGATGGCCGCGACGGGGCGCACCGATGCCGGCGCTTCGATGGCGGCGCGGAGCGCGAAGGCCGTGTCCCAAGCGTTGGAACGCGCGCCCACGAAGCGAATGCCTTCTTGCTCGTCCTCGAAGCGCCACGCCTCGACGGCGGCGAGCGCCTGATCGATCTCGGGATCGTGCGGATCGTGCGCGAAGAGGGCGAGCACGTTGAGCAGGCCGTTGACCGGCGAGATGCACTGATATCGTGTCTGGCGCAGCTCGTAGCGAATCCGCTCGAGGCCGCGCGCGAGAGCTTTTTTGCGGAGCGCGGGGGCAGGACACGTTCGATCTGCACGAGCGCGTCCCACGCGAGGCGCAGCTCGGGCCCGGGCCGGACGTAGAGATCGGTGGCCGCGAGATCGTGCCGGTGGGCGGAGAAATCGATCTCCGCATAAGGCCTCTTGTAAAGCTCCTGCCGGAGCTCCCGCGTGATCGGACCGAGGCTGCCGGAGAAGCGGCTGCCATAGAGGTACGAGATGGCGAGGTAGATGTAACGGGTGTGGCAGTAATAACGATCGGGGTGGATGGGCGCGGCCGACGGGAGCAGGAAGAGCTCGGGGGGAATCGGATTCACGCCCTCCCACTCGTAGAGACCGACCAGCGAGAGCCAGATCTTGCCCCAGCTCGGGACGGCGAGCACCCCGCCCTCCGCCGCGCGCAGAAAAGCGCGGGCGCGCGCCGCCAAAGGATCCTCGGCGGGCACGCCGAGGATGCGCAGCGCGACGTACGAGAGGGTCGTGAAGAAGACATAAGGCCCGGACTCCGGGTGCATGCCCCACGCGCCCTCGGGCGTGCGCCACACCTCGAAATACCGAATCATGCGCGCGCGCGTGACGTCGTCGAAATCCGGTTTGCCGAGCAAACGATGGACGATGACGTGTTGAGCGAGGAGCATGGGGTTCCACACCACCTCGCCCTCCCAACATCCATCGGCCTTCTGCAGCGATGTCAGGTGAGAAAGCGACCGTCCGAGCGCATCGTCGCGCAGGAGGGGCGCCGTGGTCGTCACGAGGTCCATGTCATCTCCACCACCGCTGACGAGCCATCAGCATCGCCGCACATCCATGCTTCAACGAGAAGAGACGAACAGGAAACGCAAAGGCACAAATGGGCAAAGACGCAAGGATGAAGAGATGAATCCCATCCTTCTCTCGCCTTTTTGCGTCTCTGCGCCCTTGCGCCTTTGCGTTCCTTCTCCCCCGCACGAGCGAAAGGGCGCTTGCCTCGGAGCGAGAGCGCCCTTCTGCCAATCGTTCAGCTCAGTCCCGGAGCTCTTCCGCCGTCCCTTCGCCGCGGGTGACGGGGGCGCGCTTCGGGGTCGGGGTCTTGGCGAGGTGCTCTTCCCACTTGCGGATGGTGAGGTCTTGGAACTTCTGCACGCAGGGGTTGAGCTCCGCGATGGGCTTGTCGAAGTGGGTGTCGTAGCCCTCCTGCTCGGCCTCCACCGCGTACTTGTCCTCGGCGAGGAGCGGGCGAACCAGCACCTCGCGCGCCACCTTCATGACCACGTCGAGGACGGGCTTCGGGAGGTGGATGGGGAGGAAAGGCACCTTCAAGGTGTCGGGGTGGAAATAGAAGATGAAGAAGGCGCGCGTCGTCCGCTCGTCGATGGGGAGGACGAAGAGCCAGTGCTTGATCTTCTTGTCCGTGTCGGACCACTGATAGGGATACTCGTAGGCGAGATCCATGGAGTTGGTGTTCGTCGTCTTGCGATCGACGAAGAGGCCCGAGATCTTCCCCACCCCGACCTGGGTCTCGTACGAGAGCTGCACCGAGTCGTCCACCGCCTCGAGCTTCGTGAGCTTCGCGCCCCAGAAAGGGCGGCTCCGGCGGTGGAGGAAGGCGTGCGTGAAATCGCTGACGTTGTCGATGACCATCGAGTGATGGGCGCCGAGCACGAAGTCGAGCGGCATCACCCCCCAGGCCGATCCGGCTTCGAGCTCGGGGATCTCGGGGATCTTGCGCGTCGCCGCCAGGGCCGGATCACCGGGGAAGATGAAGATGACTCCATAACGCACCTGCACCGGATACGTCTGGAGCTGGAATTGAGGCTGCTTGTTGCCGAACAGATCGTGAGGGATGGTCACGCAGCGGCCGTCGCCGGAGAACTCCCAACCATGGTAGGCGCAGGTGAGGTTGCAGCCGTTGACCACGCCCTTCGAGAGCTTGAGCTGGCGGTGCGGGCAGCGGTTCTCCACGGCGTGGATCGAGCCGTCGTCGCCGCGGTAGAGGGCGATGGACTTGCCCCAGAACTTCACCTCGACGACCTGGCCACGGGCGAGCTTGTGATCCCACTCGGCCGGATACCAATAGTCGGGGTGCATGCCCGCGGCGCGCACCTTCTGCCGGCGATTCTTGGCTTCTTCGAATGCGGGGGGCGCCGCCTTCTTGACCCCGAGGGGAATCAGCTTCTCACGCTGGCTCATGACACGACTCCTGCGGTGACGGGGTGATCGCCCACGCCATTGACGCCGTTCGAGGAGGCTTTGGCGACCTCGGCCTTGGGCCGCGGGGCACCAGGGGCGAAGGCACGAGGCCGCGCTCGACGAAGTGCTCGTAGGCAGCGCGCAGCGCATCTTCAATGCTCGTGGGCTCGTATCCGAGCTCGCGCTGCGCTTTGCCGATGTCGGCGCGGCGGCGGAGCTGAAGGAAACGCACGGCGAAGGGCGTGAAGCGCTGAGGGACCTTGGGGAAGAAGTTCGTGAGGACGAAGCTCGACACGTGGGCGATGGCGTTCATCACCCCGGGCGCGAGCCGGAACGGCGGGCGCGGGCGGCCGGTGATGCGCTCGAGCATGCCCATCATCTCGTCGACCTCGACGAAGCGCGTGCTGAAGATGTACTTCTCGCCGGACTTGCCCTTATCCATGGCGAGGATGTGGCCGGCGGAGATGTCGTGTGCCGACACGAAATCGAACCCGCCCGGGATATAGGCCTTCATCTTGCCATTGGCGAAGTCACGCACCATGGCGCCCATGCGCGAAGGGATGTAGTCGTGCGGCCCGAGGATGGCGCACGAGGTGGCGACCACCACGTCCTGGCCCTCGGCCACGGCCTTCCAGCACTCGTGCTCCACGAAGGCTTTGGTGAAGCCATAGGGAAGGTGCTTCTCGAAGGGATAGAAGGGATCGTCTTCGTTGCTGGCGCGTCCCGGAGTGATGCCGACGGCGCTCAACGATCCGGTGACGACGACGCGGCCCACGCCGGCCTTCCGCGCTGCCCTGAGCACGTTGCGCGTGCCCATGACGTTGGTCTCGTAGATTTCGCGCTCGCCGCCCACGAAGGTCTGAATCTTGGCGGCCACGTGGAAGACGCGATCGATGCCCGCCATGGCAGCTTCCACGGCGGCGGTGTCGCGGAGATCGCCATAAGCGATCTCGACGGGGAGTCCGGCGACGGCGACGTTCTCGGGCTCGTCCTTGGCACGGAGGAGGACCCGAACGTCACGCCCATCGTCGAGGAGACGGCGCACGAGGTTGGCGCCGAGATGACCCGTGGCGCCGGTGACCAGGTATTTCATGGGTGAAGCTCGCAGGTACGGGTGGCGGCGCTCAGCCTTATTCAACACGAGCGGCCTTGTCGAGCGAATGGCGCGGCTGACAGCGGTCAGACGGGCTTTTTGCGCTGACGAATGTCAAAGCCTTTCGTCACTGACGAGCGTCCATGTGCCGATGCGGGTGATTGGCACTTTCGATGGGAGGTAACGTGCCCTTACGAGACATCGCTCTTGCGACTCCCATGCTCGTGATCGCTCGATGAGCGCGCCCGCAGCGAGCGCCTTGCAAGGTGACATGGCCCCTGGCCCGCGCTCAGCTCGGGTGGGCGCGCACGCCGTGTCGCGCGACAAGGGTCGTGTGTCACCGCTCACGGGCACTTCCCTGCCCCTGAGGAGCGCGGCGGCCCCAACGTCGCCGACGAGCCCTACCGAGACCGCTCCCAGGCTCGCAATAGCTTCCAAGCGATCTGCCGAGAACGCTGAGGCAAACGCTCATCCGAACGAACGGCAACGATCAAGGCTGCGATCTCGTCGTCGATCGGGAACCCCTGTTCCAACCAACCGACCGCTGCAGCGAACCAATACGCGGAGTGGGATTGCAATCCCGCCATCACCACGTCCCGCGGTGTACCCGGGGAGGCGCCTTCAGGTCGGGGAAGCCCGGCGATGCGCGCTTCTGCGCCGGCGAGGGGCCCTTCCAGCGCTGGCAGGAGCCAGGGGGATGCGCGCGTGTCCGTCATGCTCATGTCATCCCCTGTCGCCATGGCGAGGTGAAGCATCGGATTCGACGCTTGCTTCCTCTGGGGGACAGAGCCATTCGGATTTCATCTCGCGATTGGCTAGCAGTTGCCGGACCACGCGTTCGAGCGTCGGACGATCCAGCCGCTCCACGAAGAGGTCCGGCGGGAGGACGTACTCCGCGGGCAGCCCGCTCGTGTCGTCGTAAGGCCACGGAAACCGCGCGTGGGGGAGGAACGCGAACGTCCAGACGTTGAGCGCGTACCTGCGACCGTCGGGCAATCGCACCTGCACGTTGGCGAAGCCTTCGCTCGTGTGCTCTTCGGCGTGCGGCTGCCCGTGCTCGAGCTCCAACCAGAGATCGAATGTCGTGTCGGCCATCATCCTCGTTCGGTGGATCCGTCGTTGGGCAAGGCGGCTGCGCTCATCGCCTTTCCTCGTGCCTCGGATTCGCCATGAGCGCGACGAGCGTGACGTCGTCGTCGAGGAGCCCAGGCTCGGCCGCGATCTCGGCAAGGCGGTGTTGGAGCAGCGCCGGCCTGCGAGCCACCACGCCGTCCTCGAATAGCGGCGTGAGGCGATCCGAGCCGGCGCGCGACGGCAAAAGCTCCTTTGCGCCGTCGGTCGCGAGCACCAGGGTGCGCAGGGCATGGGTCTCTGCTCGGGCAAGCAAGCGCGGCGCGATCGACGTCGCATCGTATCCAGTGTCCGCGGGGCTGCAGAGGCGATAGGCGAGGTACTCGGGGCCTCGCTGCCCATCGGATTCGAGGATGACGGGCGCACCATCGACGACCACGAGCCCGTCGCCGATGCCAAACACCGAAGCACTGTCGTGATCGATGAGCGCGACGAGCACCGTGGTGAGGAGGAGATCCGCAACGACCATCGGGCTTTGGCTCGGTTCGGGCGAAAGCGAATGGGCCAGTATCCCCAGCTCTCGAGTAAGCCCGTCGAAGAGCTCGCCCACGAATGCATCGTGTCGCCCTACGCATTGGCGGCTCCAACGGCGCGCGGCCTGGGCGACGATCCAGCGAGCAGCGAAGTGGGCACCGACCTCGGACGCAGTCCCTCCGGAGCAGCCATCGGCGACGACCAATACGGCGAGATCGTCACCAATCCATGCAGACCAGGCGTCCTGATTGTTGCGCCCGGCACGAGCGTGCGCAGGCCCCACGACCGAAGCACCGGCCAGGAGGAACCGCGAGCGGAAGCGAGCGGCGGTCATGTGTCAATCGTTCTCGCGAGCTTGACCGCGAGGCAAGACCCTTCTGCCCAACGGGTCAACCTGCACCGTCCTTCGGGAGGGGCTCGCGATGCTGTTTCCAACGGGGAGGGACCGTCTCCGGAGCTGCGGAGAGCGCGACGATTCCACCTACGATGGCGCAAGTCGTATCGGCATCGCTGTCGGGGCTGTCGAAGGCCTCGATGGCCGCGAGGATCGCAGCCTGATAGTCGTCGAGGTGCGATGCCGCGCACCAGATAGCCAATGGTACCGTGTCACTCGCAAGGATTCTCCTGCCAGTTCCGAGACGTCGAGACGCGTCACGCGGGGGAATTCCCAGGAAAGAGGCTGCGAGCTCCAGGCCAGCATGGGTGTCACCCGGCGGCGTTCGACGGAGAACTTCGTCCCAAAGGTGGGGAGCGCTCTTGGCTCCCTGAGCGGCAGTTGCCGTGATCGCGGCAGCGACGGCGACGGCAATCGCGCCGGCTCGTCCCTCGGGGTGTGCGTGTGTGACGACCGCGGAAGCCTCTGCCTCGAGGACGACGCGGTCCAAGTCGTCGGCGAAGTAGGCACCCAACGGCGCGACGCGCATCGCGGCCCCGTTGCCCTGAGAGCCTTGGCCATCATAGGGCGTGCGAGCGACCTCCCTCCACGGCTGGCCCTCCGAGATTCGCGTGAGCATCCAGTAGGCGATGGCGCCATAACCACGTTCCGGTGCTGCCGAGAAACGCCGAGCAAACTCGAGCGCGAGCGCATCTTGGTCGATGCGCCCGTGCGCCGCGAGGGTCGTCACGATGGCAATGGCCATCTCCGTATCATCGGTGTAGCGCCAAGGCGCTTCGCGGAACGCGGGCCGGCCTGAGCCAATCTCGACGAGGGCTCTGCCCATCGCGTCCCCGAGCGCGAGACCGTCGAGCGAGCGGCGCGCGCGCACGAGCCGCAACATCCTGAGGTCGTCCATCCATCCTCCCGTGGCAGAGGACCTTACTGCATGACGCTGCGCTCGTCTCGCGCCGTCACTCGGGCGCCCATCCACGATGGTGTGATGCGGCGGCTTGCGCGCATCAGTCCATGTCGTCGCTCGCTTCATCCGTCTCGGCGGGCGCGTCCAGCCTTTCGATGGCGAGAAGGAGTTGCGCGAAGCGATCCGACAGCTCGGCGTGGAGCGAGCCCTTCGCAGCGGCAGTCAGCTCGCGCAAGAGCTGCCACCGCGCCAATCTCGGCTCGCGCTCGTAGCGGTGAAGGATGGCGAGGAATTCGGCCAACGCTCGTTCCTCGTCTCCGGCTTGCAGGAGGCAAAAGGCGCGTTGCTCACGGAGCAAGTCGTAGCGCCAGGCCGACCGTCCTGTGAAGTAGGATGGGTCGACGTCCGCGTAGGCTTGCGCCGCCTCGGCCCAGCGCTCCAGATCATGGAGGCAGTGCGCACGATAGAGCTGGGCCCAGCCCAACGCCGGGTCGTGCCGAATGGCGCGCTCGAAACATGCAAGAGCCGATTCGAGCGACCCGTTGCGCGAATAATCGAGCATCCCGAGCACGTAGTGAGCGGCGGCGTGATCCGGCTTCAGATCGATGGCGCGACCGGCGGCGTCCTTTCCGACGAGGAGCATTCGACGCCTCACATCCGGCTGATCATCCGCGTCGCGCGCGGCCTGCTCCGCCGTGATCGCGCGGGAGGTCTCGAGCACGGGGTCGCCGGGATCAATCGATCTGCCGAAGGCGTAGATTCGTTCGAGCGCGAGCCATCCGCGGGGCTGCGTCCCTCGAAGCAGCGAGCTCTCGAGCGCAATGGCGAGCTGCCGAAGGCGCTCGGTGGGCGCGAGAGGGATGCTCGCCGTCGCGCGAAGATAGGCTGTCAGCTCGAGCTTCTCGAGCTGATCTACCGGAAGCTCTTCCCAGCCGCGATCCTGGAGCCAGGCCTGAAGGCTCGTGTCCGGATCGGGCACCGGCGCGGCGGCGGGCGTTCGATCCAGTCGATGGCGGAGCTTCGCGCGCCAGCGCGGCCGATCACGTCCTTCCTTGGCTCGATGTTGCCCCGCTCGCATCGTCTTCTCCCAATTCGCCGACTGCGTCCGCTCAACCAAGTGTGCCTGCGCGCGGAACAAACCTCCATCCCGGAATCCCTTCTCGACATCCCGCCGAACACGCGCCGGTCCTCGCTGCGGGAAACTCTTTGTGCCTCGCGACCGAGCGTCGTCGTGCTCGAGCCGGCAACAGGCCCGCAAAGCCACCCCCATTCGTGAGGCCCGAGAAAGAGGGCGCGTTGCGTGCTCGCGCCCCCGGTTGACGCCGGCGTGAGGTCGCGATGGCATCGGCGTCGTGACGGAAGAACAGTCGAGCATTCCTGTGATCGATGTCGGCCCGCTCCGCGACGGCGGCGGGGGGCGGCCGAGGTGGCGCTGCAGATTGGGCGTGCGTGCCGGGCGCACGGGTTCTTCTATGTCGTCGGACATGGGGTGGATGAGGCGCTCCAGGTGGAGATGGATCGGTTGAGCCGGCGCTTCTTCGCGCTCGATCGCGAGACCAAGCTCCGGATCCGGATGGAGCGCGGAGGCCGAGCGTGGCGCGGGTATTTTCCCGTGGGCGGTGAGCTGACCTCGGGCAAGCCCGATTGGAAGGAAGGGATCTACTTCGGCGCCGAGCTTGCGGACGATCATCCGCTCGTGAAGGCCGGTACCCCGCTCCATGGGCGCAATCTCTTTCCGGCGGAAGTCCCGGCGCTGCGTGACGTCGTGCTGGCGTACATGGATGCATTGACCGGCGTCGGCCACCTGGTGATGGAGGGAATCGCCCGGAGCCTCGGGCTGCCGGCTTCGTACTTCGCCGATCGGTACACCGGGTCTCCGCTCATTCTCTTTCGCATCTTCAACTACCCACCTCCGACAGACGGTGACGAGGAGACTTGGGGCGTCGGCGAGCACACCGATTATGGCCTGATGACCCTCCTCGGGCAGGATGACGCCGGCGGTCTGCAAGTGAAGTCGGGCGGAGGTTGGATCGAGGCGCCGCCCGTTCCCGGGTCGTTCGTGTGCAACATCGGTGACATGCTCGATCGGATGACGGGTGGGCTCTATCGCTCGACGCCGCATCGGGTGCGAAATGCGGCGGGGCGAGATCGGCTGTCGTTTCCGTTCTTCTTCGATCCGGGCTTCGACGTGGAGGTCAAGCCGATCGCGATCCCCGGCGCCGAGACCATCGCGGCCGACGCCGAAGCGCGGTGGGATGGGTCCAGTGTCCATGCGTTCCAAGGGACGTATGGCGAGTATCTGCTCGGGAAGGTCGGAAAGGTGTTTCCCGCGCTCCGCAGGGAGGTGCTCTGACGGCGTCCTTCCGTCGCGTCGAGCTGACTCCGAGTCTCGGCGGTCATCGTGCTTCGAGCCATGCCGAGGGTTCATCTCGAAGATTGGCTATCTTCGCGAGGCGCCCTGGTGAAGGAGCAAGCTTTCAGATGCAGAGCACACACTCGCCGAGCTTTTCGGTGCAGAAACCGCTGATGCAGTAGCCGGCGCAATCGCCATCGGTTTGGCAAGGCTTGCGCGCACAGGTGTGCTCGCTCGGATCACAGCGGTGGTTCTCCGGGCAATCGGTGTCGGCTTGGCAGGCGCGGAGGACGCAGTGGTTGTCGGAGCTGCACGTGTATGCGGGGCCGCAGCTCGTATCGCTGCAACCGAGGTCTCGACAGATGCTCCAGCCGGTGCCGCAGGGCATGCAGAAACCCGAGGCGCAGTCGGTGTCGGCGGTGCACCGCATCATGCTGCCGTTGCCGGGGGTGAAGCACGAGCTGCCGTCACCGAAGCAGCCGTCAGCGAAAAAGCAACGCGTGTTGCCGCCCGGATCGCAGGTGGAGATGTCGCCGCGACACGTCTTCGGCTCGCCGGTGGTCGTGCCGGTGGAGCCGCCGCCGCCCGAGCTCCCGCTGCTCGAGCTCCCGCCGCCCGAGCCTCCGCTGCCCGAGCTTCCGCTGCTGGATTCGCATCCTGCGAACGAGAGCATGGCTATCGACGACAGAGCGCCCCAAGCAACGACGATGCGACCGATGGTGTTCAAGGAAGGCATCGGCGCGTTTTACCACGCGGCCGCGGCTCGAGCATTCGAGCGCGCTCGTGGACGTGGAGCGCGCTCGTGTCGCAAACGGATCAGGTGCTGGAAGCAGCGGGCGTGAGGCTCGCGCGGCGGGAGCGGGGCCCTTCGCCGCGGCGGCGGCGGGAGAAGCGGTCGAGGGCCAGGTAGATGACGGGCGTGGTGAAGAGCGTGAGGATCTGCGAGATGATGAGGCCGCCGACGATGGCGATGCCGAGCGGGCGGCGCAGCTCCGCGCCGGTGCCGGTGCCGAGCGCGAGGGGCAAGCCGCCGAGGAGCGCGGCCATGGTCGTCATGAGGATGGGCCGAAAGCGGAGGAGGCAGGCTTCGTAGATCGATTGGGCCGGATCCATGCCTTGGTCGCGCTCGAGCTCGAGGGCGAAGTCGATCATCATGATGGCGTTCTTCTTCACGATGCCGATGAGGAGGATGAGACCGATGAGCGCGATGATGGAGAGCTCGGTCTTGCAGATCATGAGCGCGAGGAGCGCGCCGACGCCCGCGGAGGGCAGCGTGGAGAGAATGGTAATCGGGTGGATGTAGCTCTCGTAGAGCACGCCGAGGACGATGTAGACGGTGATGAGCGCCGCCAGGATGAGGAACGGCTGGCTCGACAGAGAGGCGCTGAAGGCCTGCGCGGTGCCCTGAAAGGCGGCGTGTACGTTGGCGGGGAGGCCGATGCGCAGCTCGGCGGCGTGAATGGCGTCCACCGCTTGGCTGAGCGAGGCGCCGGGCGCGAGGTTGAAGGAGATGGTCACCGCGGGGAACTGGCCTTGATGCGTGAGCGAGAGGGCGGTGACCGTGGGCGCGCGGTGCGCGAATGTGGAGAGGGGCACGAGCGCGCCGCTCTGCGATCGCACGTAGAGCTGCGCGAGGACGTCGGGGCCTTGGCCGAGCTCGGGCTTCGCCTCCATGACGACGCGATATTGATTCTGCTGCGTGAAGGTGGTGGCGACCTGCCTTTGGCCGAAGGCGTCGTAAAGGGTGTCGTCGATGGCTTGAATGCTGATGCCGAGGCGAGCGGCGGTGTCGCGATCGATGTCGAGGCTGAGCTGGAGGCCGGCGGTCTGGAGATCGCTGGCCACGTCCTTGAGCTGCGGGAGGCCCTTCATGGCGTCGAGCACGCGCGGGGCCCAGGCGCGGAGCTCGTCGACGTTCGCGTCTTGGAGCGTGTATTGGTATTGGGTGCGCGCGGCGCGGCCGCCGACGCGGAGATCCTGGGCGGCTTGCAGATAGAGGGTGATGCCCGGGATCTTGGCGAGCTTGGGGCGGAGGCGGCCGATGATCTCGTCGGCGCTGGCCTTGCGCTCGGGGCGCGGCTTGAGGCCGACGAAGACGGTGCCGGTGTTGCTCGTGGAGCCGCCGCCGGATCCGATGAAGGAGACGAAGTTCTCCACGTCGGGATCGGAGGCGAGGACGGCGTTCACCGCCTCTTGGCGCTCCTTCATGGCAGGGAACGAGGTGTCTTGTCCGGACTCGGAGAAGCCCATGAGCAGGCCCGTGTCCTGCTGGGGGAAGAGGCCTTTGGGGACGGCGGTGAAGAGATAAACGGTGAGCGCGAGCGTGCCCAACGTGGCCGCGAGCGTGAGGCGGCGATGGGCGAGGACCCAGCGGAGGCCGCGGCCGTAGGCGGAGACGAGGCCGTTGAAGAAGCGCTCCGAGGCCGTGTAGAGGCGGCCGTGGCTCGCGGGGTCTTCGTGGCGCAGGAGGCGCGCGCACATCATCGGCGTGAGCGTCAGCGAGACGACGGCCGAGACGGCGATGGCCACGCTGAGCGTGACGGCGAACTCGCGGAAGAGCCGGCCGACGACGCCGCCCATGAGGAGGATGGGGATGAAGACGGCGAGGAGCGAGACGGTGATGGAGATGATGGTGAAGCCGATCTGGCGCGCGCCCTTGATGGCGGCGACGAGCGGCGGATCGCCGAGCTCGGTGAAGCGCGCGACGTTCTCCGTGACGACGATGGCGTCGTCGACGACGAACCCGGTCGAGATGGTGAGCGCCATCAGCGAGAGGTTGTCGAGGCTGTAGTCGAGCAGGTACATGACGCCGAAGGTGGCGACGAGCGACAGCGGCACGGCGACGCTGGGGATAACGGTGGCGCGCAGGCTGCGGAGGAAGGCGAAGACGACGACCACCACGAGCGCCACGGAGAGGACGAGCGTCTCCTCGACGTCGCGCACCGAGGCGCGGATGGTCTGGGCGCGATCGACGGCCACCTCGATTTTGACGGCCGGGGAGATGGCGCGGCCGAGCGCGGGGATGAGCGCCTTCACGCGCTCGATGGTCTGGATGATGTTCGCGCCGGGCTGCCTCCGGATGATGATGAGCACCGCGCGCGTGCCCGTCTTCCACGCGGCCACGCGGGCGTTCTCCACGTCATCGAAGACGCGGGCCACGTCGCCGAGGCGCACGGTGGCGCCGTTCTTGTACGAGACGATGATCTGCCGGTACGCCTCGGCGCCGAAGAGCTGATCGTTGGCCGCGATGGTGTGCGCGTTCTGCCCGCCGAGGCTGCCCTTCGGCTGATCGACGGTGGCCTGCGTGAGCGTGGTGCGTACGTCCTCGAGGCTGAGGCCGAGGCCCGCGAGCGCGGCGGGATCGGCCTGCACGCGCACCGCGGGCTGCTGCCCGCCGCCGACGAAGACCTGGCCCACGCCCTCGACCTGCGAGATCTTCTGGGCGAGGACGCTGTTGGCGACGTCGAAGATCTGCGCGAGCGGCATGGTCTCCGACGTGAGCGAGAGGATGAGGATCGGCGAGTCCGCCGGGTTGACCTTGCGGTACGTGGGCCGGTTCGGCAGGTTCGTGGGCAGCTCGCCGCCGGCCGCGTTGATGGCGGCTTGCACGTCGCGCGCGGCCGCCTCGACGTCACGATCGAGATCGAACTGGAGCGTGATCTGCGTGGTGCCGAGGGAGCTCACCGAGGTGATCTCGCTGATGCCGGCGATGCGACCGAAGCGGCGCTCGAGCGGCGTGGCCACGGCCGAGGCCATGGTCTCCGGGCTCGCGCCCGGGAGCGCGGCCGAGACCTGGATGGTGGGGAAATCCACGCGCGGGAGCGGCGCCACCGGGAGCAGCAGGTAGGCCGCGATGCCCGAGAGCAGGATGGCGAGCGCGAGCAGCGAGGTGGCGATCGGCCGCCGGATGAAGGTCTCGGAGAAGCTCACGGCGCGGGCTCCGGCGCGAGGTGGCTCGCAGCGGGCTTGCCGCGGCGGAGGTAGCGACCGAGCCGATCCATGTAGAGGTAGATGATCGGCGTCGTGTAGAGCGTGAGGATCTGCGAGATGATCAGGCCGCCGACGATGGCGATGCCGAGCGGGCGGCGCAGCTCCGATCCGGTGCCGCTGCCGAGCGCGAGGGGCAGGCCGCCGAGGAGCGCGGCCAGCGTGGTCATCATGATGGGCCGGAAGCGGAGGAGGCAGGCTTTGTAGATCGACTCCTCCGGCGTCATGCCCATGTCGCGCTCCGCTTCGAGGGCGAAGTCGATCATCATGATGGCGTTCTTCTTCACGATGCCGATGAGCAGGATCACGCCGATGAGCGCGATGATGCTGAAGTCGGTGCGGCACACCATGAGCGCGAGCAGCGCGCCGATGCCCGCGGACGGCAGCGTGGAGAGGATCGTGACGGGGTGGATGTAGCTCTCGTAGAGCACCCCGAGGACGACGTAGACGGTGATGAGCGCGGCCAGGATGAGGAGCGGCTCGCTCTCGAGCGACGCGCTGAAGGCCTGCGCCGTGCCTTGGAAGCCGGCGCGGATGCTGGGCGGGAGGCCGATCTTCTGCTCGGTCGCGTGGATGACGTCGACGGCCTCGCCGAGGGCGACGCCGGGCGCGGTGTCGAACGAGAGCGTGACCGAGGGGAACTGGCCCTGGTGCGGGATGGCGAGCGGGCTCACGGTGCGCGACATCGTGGTGAAGGCGCTGAGCGGGACTTGGTCGCCGGTCGCGGACTTCACGTAGATCTGCGCGAGCGCGTCGGGGTTCTCCTGCAGCTCGGGCTTCACCTCGAGGATGACGCGGTAGAGGTTGAGCTGCGTGAAGATGGTCGAGACCTGGCGCTGGCCGAAGGCGTCGTAGAGCGCGTCGTCGATGGCCTGCGGCACCACGCCGAGGCGCGAGGCCGTGTCGCGATCGATGGTGAGCGACATGGTGAGGCCTTCGCTCTGCTGATCGCTGGCGACGTCGCGGAGCTGGGGCAGCTCTTGGAGCGCGGCCAGCATCTTGGGGGCGAAGGCGCGGAGCTCCTCGGCGTTCGCGTCCTCCAGCGTGTACTGGTACTGCGTGCGGCTCGTGCGGCTATCGATGGTGAGGTCCTGCACGGACTGCAGGTAGAGGGCGATGCCGTCGACCTCGGCGAGCTTGGGCCGGAGGCGCGCGATGATCTGCTCGGCGTCGGCCTTGCGCTCGCTCCGCGGCTTGAGCGCGATGGAGAGGCGGCCGCTGTTGGTGGTGGCGTTGGTGCCGTCGGCGCCGATGAACGAGGCGACGGTGGCGACGTCGGGATCGGCGAGGACGACGTCGGTGATGGCGCGCTGGCGATCCATCATGCGCGTGAAGGAGATGCCCGGCGACGCCTCGGTGACGCCGACGATCATCCCGGTGTCCTGCTGCGGGAAGAAGCCCTTGGGGATGACGACCGCGAGCAGGCCGGTGAGGACGACGGTGCCGATGGTGACGGCGAGCGTGGTGCGCTGGTGCTGGAGCACCCACTTGAGGCCGCGATCGTAGACCGCGACCATCCACTCGAAGGCGGCCTCCGACCAGCGGTAGAAGCGGCCTTGGGTGTCGGGGCCGTGGCTCTTCAGGAGGTGGGCGCACATCATCGGCGTGAGCGAGAGCGAGAGCACGGCCGACACGGCGATGGCGGTGGCGAGCGTGACCGCGAACTCGCGGAAGAGGCGGCCGATGACGCCGCCCATGAAGAGCAGCGGGATGAGCACGGCCACGAGCGAGACCGTGAGCGAGAGGATGGTGAAGCCGATCTGCTTCGAGCCCTTGAGCGCGGCCTCGAACGGGGGATCGCCCTCCTCGATGTAGCGGGCAATGTTCTCGATCATCACGATGGCGTCGTCGACGACGAAGCCCGTCGAGATGGTGAGCGCCATGAGCGAGAGGTTGTCGAGGCTGTAGCCGAGCAGGTACATCACGCCGAACGTGCCCACGAGCGAGAGGGGCACGGCGACGCCCGGGATGACGGTGGCGCGCAGGTCGCGGAGGAAGACGAAGATGACCGCGACGACGAGCCCGATGGTGAGCACGAGGGTGAACTCGACGTCCTCGACCGAGGCGCGCACCGTCTCGGTGCGGTCGCTCAGGATGGTGACGTCGACGCCCTGCGGGAGCACCGCGCGGAGCTGCGGGAGGAGCGCCTTCACGCGATCGGCGACCTGGATGATGTTGGCGCCGGGCTGGCGCTGCACGTTGAGGATGACGGCGCGCTTGCCGTTGGCCCAGCCCGCGAGCTGCGCGTTCTCCACGCCGTCGACGACGCTCGCGACCTCGGAGAGCCGCACGGGCGATCCGTTCTTGTAGGCGAGGACGAGCGAGCGGTAGTGGTCGGCCTTCTGGAGCTGATCGTTGGCCGCGATCATGTAGTCCTGCCGCGGCCCGTCGAGGTTGCCCTTGGGCTGGTTGACGTTGGCCTGGACGATCATCTGGCGCACGTCCTCGAGGCCGAGGCCGAGGCCCGCGAGCGCGGCGGGATCGACCTGCACGCGCACCGCCGGCTTCTGCCCGCCGCCGAGCGTCACCAAGCCGACGCCGGAGACCTGCGAGATCTTCTGCGCCATGATCGAGTCGGCGTAGTCGTCGACTTGATCGAGCGGGATGGTGTCGGAGCTGACCGCGAGCGTGAGGATGGGCGTGTCGGCGGGGTTCGACTTGCTGTAGGTCGGCGGCGTCGGCAGCGTGCGCGGGAGCAGGTTGGAGGCCGCGTTGATGGCGGCTTGCACGTCCTGCTCGGCGGCGTCGATGTTGCGATCGAGGCTGAACTGCAGGGTGATCTGCGAGCTGCCGAAGCTCGACACGCTCGTCATCTGGCTGAGCGACGGCATCTGCCCGAGCTGGCGCTCGAGCGGCGTGGTCACCGCCGAGGCCATGGTCTCGGCGCTCGCGCCGGGGAGCAGCGTGGAGACGACGATGGTCGGGTAATCGACCTGCGGGAGCGCCGCGACCGGGAGCTGCTTGTAACCGACGATGCCCGCGAGCAGGAGCCCGATCATGAGCAGCGTCGTCGCCACCGGACGGCGGATGAAGATCTCGGAGATGCTCACGGGTGGGCCCCTTCCCCGCCCTTCTTGCCGTCGTGGCCCTCTTTGCCCTCGGGGCCGTGGCCGCCCTCCTTGCCTTCGCGACCGCCCTCTTTGCCGCCTTCCCTCCCGCGCTTGCCGGCCGCGGGGTTGCCGCTCGCGGCGCCCTTCGGGCCACCGCCCGCACCTTCGACGCGCGGCTGAACGCGCGCGCCCGGCCGGAGCTGGTACTGACCGTCGACGACGACCTGCTCGCCGATCTGGAGGCCGCCGCTCAAGATCGCGGTCTCGCCCTCGGTCGACTCGACCTGGATGGGCCGCACCGCGACCTTCTGATCGGCGCCGATGACGTACGCGAAGGTGCCGTCGGGGCCGCGCTGCACCACCGAGGCGGGGACCACGAGCGCGTTCTTGCGCGTGGTGAGGAGCAGGCGGGCCTTCACGAACTGGTTCGGCCAGAGCTGGCGATCGGGGTTCGGGAACGTGGCCTTGAGCCGGATCGTCGCGGTGGCCTGGTTGATCTGGTTGTCGATGACGGTGACCTGCCCCTCGCCGAGCTTCTGCGCGCCGTCGCGGCTCTTCGCCTCGACCTTCACCGGCCCATCGGCGAGCTGCTTGGCGACGCGCGGGAGATCGTCCTGCGGGAGGGTGAAGATGACGCTGATGGGATCGATCTGGGTGATGACGACGATGCCGTTCGTGTCCGTCGGCCGGACGACGTTGCCCTGATCGACGAGGCGCACGCCGGTGACACCGTCGCTCGGCGCGGTCACGCGCGCGAAGTCGAGCGAGAGCCGAGCGCCCTCGATCTGCGCGGCGTCCGCGCGCGTGGTGCCTTCGAGCTGCGCCACGGCGGCGACCTGATCGTCGACCTGCTGCTGGCCGACGAGGCCGTCCTTGCGCATCTCGCGGTAGCGCTCGAGGTTCCGCTTGGCGCCGTCGAGCTGGGCGCGGTCGCGCGCGAGCGCGCCCTCGGCTTGGTGGAGCTGGATCTGGTACGAGCGCGGATCGATCTGCGCGAGGAGGTCGCCCTTCTTCACCTCCTGGCCTTCGCGGAAGGCGATGCGATCGATCCGGCCCTCGACCTGCGGGCGCACGGTGACGGTGTTGAAGGCCGTCACGCTGCCGAGGCCGTCGAGGTAGATGGGCATGTCGCGCTGGGTGACGGCGGCCGCGACGACCGGGATGACGCGATCACCGCCGGCGCCTCCGCCCTCGCGACCACCGGGTGACGCGCCCTCGCGACCTTGCGGTGCCGCGCGCAGGCGGCTCTGGACGACGAAGGCCCCGCCGCGAGGAGAGCCAGGGCAACGACGCCGCGGACGATTTTCTTCTGCATTCGATTTCCCTCTCGGCGCCATGGGCGCGGGGCACAGGGGCGCGGTGCCCGCCGACCTTTCGCGGCGTCGCCCGTCGTGCAGAGAGCATGCCCCTCGGGCTTTGGCGAGGGCCCATCGAGAAGTCGAGCAGCGTGGGGCAGCACGCGCCGGGGCCCTTGTCTCGAATCCGAACAGTTGTCTGGAATCCCTACGGGAAGATTCTAAAACGAAGGCTCGATTTCCGCGGTGATCGGCGAGCATGCCTTTTGTCTGCCGGGAGCCTCCGTCCATGAAGCCGTCCCTCCGTCGCCGACTCCTCGCGGTCGCCCTCCTGAGCGTGGTCTCGTGCGCGCTCTCCCTGGTGGCGCTGGCGCGCATCATCTCGCTCTCGACCTCGTATCGCATCGATCGCGCCCGCGACGCCGTGACCACGGAGCTCACGACCCTCACGCGCGAGGCGGCGACGGGACAGCCGTCCCACGCGCGCCCGGTGGCGCTGCTCGGCATCCGCGGCGGCGTCGTGGCGGACGCGTCGCTCTTGACGCCGCGGCCCGAGATCGACGAGGCCACGCGGCAGATGGTCGCCGGCGTCATCCGCTCCGCGGCCGTGAGCAGACACACGATCATCGAGGAGCAGCACGATCAGGACGTGATCTACGTCGCGGGATCCGCGCCGACGGAGACCGGCGGCTACGCCTGGGTCGCGTACACGGTGAAGACTCCGACCCTCTTCTGGATGTGGCGCATCATCGTGGCCGGTCTGACCATCGCCACCTCGCTGCTCGTGGCGACGACGCTCTCGGTCGTCGTCGCGGTGCGGCGCGGGGTCTCGTCGCTCAACGCGGCGCTGGCGACGCTCGCCACCGATCTCACCGCGCCGGTGCCGCGCCCCCCCGTGCGCGAGCTGGCGGATCTCGGCGACGGCATCGCGGGCCTCGCGGACGCGCTCGGGCGCGCGCAGGTCGAGAAGGAGCAGCTCGGCGCGGAGCTCTCGCGAAGGGATCGGCTGGCCGCGCTCGGGCGCGTGGCCGCAGGCGTGGCGCATGAGGTGAGGAACCCGCTCGCGTCGATCAAGCTGCGGGTGGATCTCGGGCGCAGCCGCCCGGGCGTGCCGCCGGTGCTCGTGCAGGAGCTCGGCTCGGTGTCGGAGGAGATCACGCGGCTCGATCGGCTCGTCGCCGATCTGCTGGTGGTCGCGGGCCGGCGCAGCGGGCCACGGGCGCGGGCGGCGCTCGGCAGCTTCGTGCGGCGGCGCGCCTGCCTGCTCCAACCGTGGGCCGCGGAGCGCGACGTGCGCATCGAAGCGCGGGGCGAGGCCGAGAGCGAGATCGACGCGGACGCGGTGGCGCGCGCCGTCGACAACCTGGTGCGCAACGCCGTCGAGGCTTCGCCGCCCGGCGCGGAGGTCGTGATCGAAGTGGTGGACGAAGGCGGCGCGGCGCGCGTGCGCGTGAAGGACGAAGGCAGCGGCGTCGAGCGCGCACGCCTCCCGGAGCTGTTCGAACCGTTCTTCACCACCAAGCCGGAGGGCACCGGCCTCGGCCTCGCCCTCTCCCGCGCCATCGCCGAGGCGCACGGCGGCGCGCTCACTTATGCGCGTGAAGGCGGGGTCACTTGCTTCGAGCTGCGCCTGCCGCGGGCGGCGCGCGATGTGGTGAAAGCAGCGGAGGTGCCGGCGTGAGCGCGGTGTTGATCGTCGAAGACGAGCGTGGGATTCGCGAGGGGCTCACCGCCGCCATCGAAGGTCTCGGCCACAAGGCGCTCCCCGCGCCGGGCCTCGCCGACGCGCGCCGCCTGATCGCGGCGGAGCCCGTCGGCGCCATCCTGCTCGACATCCGCCTGCGCGACGGCAACGGGCTCGATCTGCTGCGCGAGCTGCGGAGCGGCGCGCACCGCGAGATCCCGGTCATCGTCGCCACCGCGTACGGCGACAGCGATCGCACCATCGAGGCCATGCGCGACGGGGCCTTCGACTACCTGACGAAGCCCTTCGATCTGCCGCTCCTCATCGCGACCGTGGAGCGCGCGCTCCGCCAGCGCGAGCTGCTCCGCGCGCTCCCGCCCAAGCCGGCGCCGCCCGCGGATGGGCGCGGCGGCCTCATCGGCACGAGCGCGGCCATGCTCGCCATCTGGAAGCAGATCGGCCGCGCCGCCGCGTCGGACGCGCCCGTGCTCATCACCGGAGAGACCGGCTCCGGCAAGGAGCTCGTGGCCCGCGCCATCCACGACTACTCCCCGCTCGCGAAGGAGCCGTTCGTGGCGGTGAACCTCGCCGCGCTGCCGCCCTCGCTGATGGAGAGCGAGCTCTTCGGCCACGAGAAGGGCGCCTTCACCGGCGCCGTGGCCCGCCGCTCCGGGCGCCTCGAGCTGGCCCAGGGCGGCACGCTCTTCCTCGACGAGATCGGCGATCTCGATCCCGTGCTCCAGACCAAGCTCCTGCGCGTGCTGCAAGACGGGCGCTTCGAGCGCGTCGGCGGATCCGAGCCCATCACGTGCAGCGCGCGCGTCATCACCGCGACCAACAAGCCGGTGCGCCCGGGGCTCGCGGGCGCCACGCTGCGCGAGGATCTCTACTATCGCCTGGCCGTCTTCGAGATGGAGGTCCCGCCCCTCCGCGCGCGCCGCAGCGACATCCCTCTGCTCGTGGCCCACGCCCTCGAAGGCTCCCCCGCGCGCGCCGTCTCCGAGGACGCGATGACGCAGCTCTCGACCTACGAATGGCCCGGCAACGTGCGCGAGCTGCTCCACGTGATCCGGCGCGCGGCCGCGATGTGCGGCGGCGAGATCATCGACACGCTCGACCTCCCGCCCAGCGTGCGCGAGAAGCCCGCGCCCGCCGAGCCCGAGCTCCCCGCGCTCGCGCGCCTGCCCCTGCGCGAAGCCGTCGCCGCCTTGGAGAAGCGCATGATCCGCGACGCCCTCGATCGCGCCGGCGGCAACCGCTCCGAGGCCGCGCGCCAGCTCGGCATCGCCCGCGCGCAGCTCTATCTCAAGATGGAAGAGTACGGGATCGGCGACAAGAAGCGCTGAGCCACGGCGCGACGCGCCCGCTCCGCGATCGCGAAGCTCTCCTCCGGACATCGGCTGCGCCATCACGACGGGCCGCCGCGGCGATGGTCAAACAACGACCGCGTCGCGCGCCGCGGCGCTTGTCGCGACGCCGCGCTCTTTCGAGGATGCGCCTACCGGACACGACGTCCGGCAAGGAGCCATCATGCAGAGCAGCACGCACGCGTCGTTCGCACAGCGCATCAAGGGTATCGGGCTCGTGGCCCTCATGGCCGGAGCCTTCGTGGCGGTGGGCGGCGGCATCGGCCAAGCGGCGTCGAAGGACGCCGAGGCGGACATCGAGAAGCTGACCTATTGCTACGCGCGCGGCACCGACGCGATCGGCCGCGGCGATCTCGCCGAAGGCAAGAGCATCTACACCGGGTGCTTCACGAACGACGCGGAGGTCTCCGTGTACTTCCCCGGCACCGACGTGAACGGCCCGCCCGACTTCACGGCCATCGGAACCGACGCCTGGGGCGACTTCGTGGCGGCCACGTTCACCACCAACGGCTACACGGCGACGCAGCACCAGATGGGTAACGTCGAAGTGGACGTGAACGGCCCCCACGCCGCGATGAGCTCCTACTTGCACGCGACGCACGTGGTCGCGAACGGGACCATCGACGTGGCCAACGGGACCTACGTCGACGAGGTCGTGCGGCACAACGGAAAGTGGAAGATCAAGCGCCGCGTCCTGAAGCTGATCACGTTCCTCAACCTGGGCACGCCGACGCTCTGATTCACACGGCGGGGACTCGCGTCCCCGCCGCCCCAGCGGCAAAGCCGCTGGGGCCCCACCACCCCGCGATCCACCCGAGATTTCCAGCACGCTTCGCCGCTTCGGGCCTAGCGTTCGTCGCGTCCGGACGCATGAGGGAGGGCGAAGCCTTCAAAGACGTCATCCGCGTGCACCGGCCATGGGCTCTGCTCGCAACCCATCGAATCGCACCTATCCGCGCTTCGTAAGCATCCGGGCGGCGTCCTCGCGAGGCGCGCCGGTGCGGCGTTCGACGCGCCGGGGTGCGAGCATGCCGGGCGTGACGCCGAGCCAAGCGCGCATGTGGCGCGTGAGATGTCCCTGGCTGTGAAAGCCCACGCGCGCGGCCGCCTCGCCCGCGCGGACACCGGAGAGCACGAGCCGCGTGGCTTCGTGGACGCGCGCGCGCACGACGTACGCGTGCGGCGCGATCCCCGTGGAGGCGCGGAACTGCCTGGCGAAGTGGAACGCGCTCAGGTCCGCGAGGCGCGCCATGTCGGCGAGCGCGATCGGCGTGGGCAGCGACGCGTGCACGAAGTCGACGACACGCCCCAGCGTGCGCGGCGCGAGGCCTCCGCGCGGGGCGCGACGATCGACGCCGTTCGTCGCGTACCCGCGGACGAGGTGCACGGCCAATGCCGTCGCCATGGACTCGCCGAGCAGCGCGCCGCCCGGCATGCCGGCGCGCACCTCCGCGAGCCACGCGAACGCGAGGTGCTCGATCAGCGGATCTCGATGGCTGAACGTGCCCGCGATCCGCGCGCGATCGAGATCCACGTCGAGCCCCTCGGCCACGGCGCGGACGAAGGCCGGCGCCAGATCGATCGACACGAGCGCGCTGGGGCGATCCCAGCGCACGCGCCGCGACTCCCCCGCCGCCGTGACCACCACGTCCCCGCGCTGGTGGGGAGCGTCCTGCGATCGGCCGTCGTGCCATTCCCACAGGCGGTGCGGGGCGCCGGCGTGCACGGCGACGCGAAACGCCGGCGCATCCTCCACCGCATAGCCGCCCGGCGCGAGCGAGACGAGCGACACGGCCGCGCCGCGGTAGCTCTGCCCGCTGGCCACGACGAGCTCGCGACGCGCGCGATCCATGGAGTCCGATGGTGCCATGCGTGCCGGCGCGCCGTCTCGTCTCATGCGCCCGGCGCCCGCGGCACGCGCTGCGCCGGGTCGTAGAAGTAGCGCTCGGCGACGATCCGATCACCGCGCCACGTCTGGTACGCGATCTCCTCCATGTCGATCACGCCCGCGCCGGTGGTGATGCCGAAGTCCCAGTGGATGGCGACGTTGTCCCCGTCGATGGCGACCGACACGGCGCGGATGCGGTGGAACTTGGACCGCGACAGCATGCGGGTCTCGTTGTCGATCTGGGCTTGGCGACCGATGCGCGGGGGCTCGGAGTTCTCCCGCGCGGTCATGTCCTCCGCGTAGAAGAGCGGGATGGACTCGAGAAACTGGCCGCGTTCGATGGTCTCGATGAAGGCGAGTGCACGTTCTCGGGTAGGCATGCCGCGAAGATGAGGTCCGCTCGACGCGCCGGCGATCACGTTCTTGCTGTCGACCGGCGCCGGGGTCGCACCGCCGTCGCGCCCGGCTCGGCGCGCTCGATGACGCCCGTCACCGGCGCACCGGCTCGACCTCCGCGCGCCGACCGTCCACGTCAGGCCGGCGCCACGGGAAGGTTCGCCCGCCGTTCGGAGAAAAGGCCGAGGATTTCGCTCCCCGACAGCGCCCCACAGAAAATCGACATCGTCGATGTCGAGACCGCGAAGCCGGCTCCGACCTCGCCATGAACCCGGCGAACGCCGACCACGAGGAGAGCTCCCATGCAAAAGATCACGACGTTCCTCACGTACGACAACCAGGCCGAGGAGGCCGCCCGGCTCTACACCTCGATCTTCCCCGGCTCGAAGATCGTCAGCACCATGCGCTCCGGCGCGAACGGGCCGGTCATGTCCGTGACCTTCGAGCTGTTCGGACAGCAGCACATCGCCCTCAACGGCGGGCCGACCTTCACGTTCTCGCAGGGCATCTCGCTCTTCGTGAGCTGCGACACGCAGGAGGAGGTCGACACCTATTGGGAAAAGCTCACCGAGGGCGGCAAGCCGGTGCAATGCGGGTGGCTCGTCGATCGGTTCGGCGTCTCCTGGCAGATCATCCCGAAGATCCTCGGCGAGCTGCTGAGCGACCCCGACCCGGCGAGAGCCGGCCGGGCCATGCAGGCGATGATGAAGATGGTGAAGCTCGACATCGCCGCGCTGAAGCGCGCCGCCGAGGGTGGCTGAGGAGCGGCACGATTCGTCACGCGGCGGGGGGCGCGCTCCCCGCCGCTCCATCGGCGGAGCCGCTGGGATCGGGGCGCCGCACAGGCGCTGGGATCGCCTCGAGACGGCGATCGTGGAAAAGGTCGAGTGTGGCGATGCCTCCCAAGCAACCGCACGGGGGAGTAAGCGGCGTACGCATGTCGACGACGCGGCTTTGTGCCGCCCACTCTGGAAACACGCCGCTGGTCATCGGGTCGACCACGTAAGGCAGTTTCCGCCCGCGGCGACGCCGTACTAGCGTTCCTCTCGCCGTCGCCCGCGATCCAACTAGGCTTCTTGGATCACCGGCACACCGCGCAGGATCAACTTCATGCCTCCGAGCTTCACCCAACGAGGATGGCCCCGATGACCGACGTCGATCTCGGGTGCTCGCTGCTCTTGCTCTCGATCGTGGTCGTGGCCGGGATCGCGTATGCGATCCGCGTGGCCATCGCGGGGGCCGTGCGCAATGCGCGGGTGGACGCGGTGGGCCCGTCGCCGCTCCTCAGCAAGAGCGTCATGGAGATGGCGTACTGGGTCCTCGATCCCGTCGCGCGCGCCTGTGTCCGCGTCGGGCTGTCGGCCAACGGCGTGACCGCCATCGCGCTGGCGATCGGGGCGTTTGCCGGCGTCGCCCTCGCGCTCGGTCACTTCGGCGTGGCCGCGCTGGCGACGACGGTGGCCTCGCTCGGCGACGCCATCGACGGCCTCGTCGCCCGCAAGACGGGCACCGTCTCGAAGAGCGGCGCGCTCTTCGACGCCAGCGTCGATCGCTACGAGGAGTTCTTCTTCTTCGCCGGCCTCGCCTTCTGGTACCACACCGACCACCTCGGCCTCGGCCTCGTGCTCGCGGCCGTCCTCGGCTCGTTCATGATCAGCTACGGCTCGGCCAAGGCCGAGGGCTTCCAGGTGAAGCCGCCCCGCGGGGCCATGCGGCGCGAAGCGCGCGCCGTGTACCTCGGCGCGGGCGCGTTCCTCACGCCGCTCGCGGCCGCGCTCGCGTCGCGCGTCGGCGTCGCGTGGATCGCGAACGCGCCCATGCTCGGCGCGCTCGCCTTCGTCGGCGTCATCGCCAACGTCTCCGCGGTCCGCCGCCTGCGCCTCGTGGGCGCCGCCGCCGACGAGAAGGCCGCCGCCAATGCCGCCGAGGAAGCCGCGAAGACGGCCGGCAGCGAGACCGCGAGCGATGCGAGCGCGGTGGATCCGGCCAATGAAGCCGATCCCGACGCGGATCAGAACGCCCAGACCCAAGCGAGCCCGGCGGGCCTGCCTTCGCGCGCGTTGGGGAAGAGCACGCGCGGGGCCCCGACCCAGCGGCCGCGCGACATCGTCGGGCCGTAGCCCGGCGCGTACGCGGGCACCTGCTGGGCCCCGACGATCACGAGCGGGATGCCTCCCGCGAACATGCCACCCCCCACGCTCAGCAACGCGCCGGCCACGGCTTGGTTCGACTCCTTCGAGGCGAGCATGCCGAAGCCGCCGGCGAGCATGCCCGCGCCGACCACGAGGAGCGAGATGCCGAACCCGAGCGCCACCGGGTTGACGAAGCGCATCGCCGGCGCCGGCGCGTAGCCGTTGTACGCCATCGAAGGATCCGCGCCGGGCGGCGGCGGCAAGCCCACCTGCGCGGACGCCGGCAGCGATAACGAGGTGACGGTAGCGACCAGACCGAGCGCGATCGAGCGGCGCAGATCGAGCATGCCGATCCTTGTATCAGCGTTCCTGAGCGCGAGGGAACGGGCCGCCGTCACTCCCGCAGGAACGAGTGATAGAAGGCCGCGATCTCGCGCGCGATGAAGTACGGCTCCTTGAGGAGCCGGCGCCTCATGGTCGCGGGCACCGTGAACGCCCGCACGCCGGCCCGGTCGAAGAGCATCTTGGCGCGGGGCTCGTGGTAGTAGTGCGTCACCACGAGCGCCGAGGCGAGCCCCTCTTTCTTGAGCAAGCCCGCCACGTTGCGCACCGTGCTCGCCGTGTCGACGCCCTCCTCGTCGAGGAGGATGGCCTCGCGGGGGACGCCGGCGCTCTCGGCCCGCGCGCGCATGACCTCGGGCTCCGAGTGACCGTTGCGGCGATCGATGCCGCCGCTCATCACGAGACGACGCACGCGGCCCGCTTGGTAGAGGCGGATGGACTCGTCGACCCGATCGGCGAGCGCGTTGGAGGGCGTGCCGTCGTTCCACACCCGGGCGCCGAAGACGACGGCGCAGTCGGCGCCGCGCTCGTAGCGGGTCGGCCCGAAGGTCACCATGCGGACCACGGGCAGCGCGAGGATCATCGCGCCCGCGGCCGCGAGGCGAACGAGGTTGCGGCGCCTGCTGGACGGCAGCGGCGGCGCGCCGCGCGCGAAGTCCACGAGGAGCGCCGCGAAGAACGCCGCGATGAGCGCCGAGGCCGGCACGACGGCGGGCGTGTGGATGCGTCCCCGCGCGAGCGCGATGTAGAACCGCACCATGTCGCCGAGCGCCACCGCGACGACGCCGCCGGTGAGGAGCACCCCCGCGCGCCGCAGGAGGCGCGGCCGTTCCCGCAGGAACGCATTGCCGAGGAGCGCCACGGCGAGGAGGCCCGCGAGCGGCGCCGAGGGCATGGAGATCCAGTCGCCCATCGTGTCGAACGGGGGGCGCAGGATCTCGCCGGCGAGGTTCGCCAGGATGAAGGCCCCGACGGCCGCGCCCGCGGCGCGCAATGCTTCACGGCGGAGAGAGGGCCCTTCGGACAAGCGCATGGGACAGTACTACGACCCGTGAGGACCGGCCCATTCCCCGGCCACCGCGGGCGGCGGCGCCGGTCGTCGCGGTGAGGTGGTGCGATATGCCGGGATCCGGCCTATTCTCCGAGCCGATGCTTCCCCGCGCCGCCATGGTCGCCGCGCTGTTCGTCGTCGCGGCGAGCTGCGCGTCCGCGCCGGCCACGACGAAGACGAACCCCGCCGACATTCACCTCGCCGGCCAGAAGCGGCGCAAGCTCCACGTCGTGGCGCCGACGGTGACCGCGCGCCCCTCCGAGCAGGAGTCGGTGCTGGAGGAGGCGCCCGATCCCGAGGCCGCCCGCGCCTTCGAGAGGCACCTCGCCGATCCCGCCGTCCCCCTCGCCCCCACGCCCACGCCCCCAAGGTCACCGAGATCGCCCTCACGGACACCGCGCGCGGCGAGGCCGCCGGCATGCGTCCCTCCGAGGCGCTCGCCTCCGCCAAGCTCGTCGAAGGGCAGCGGGCCACGCTCGCCGTCACGCTCGCCCCCGGCGAGTGCGCGACCTTCATCGCGCAGGGCGGTCTCGGCATCGCCGACCTCGATTTGTTCCTGGTCGCCGCCGATCGCAGCGACGGCATCCGCATCCTGGCGCAGGACACGAACCTCGGCCCCATCGCCCTCATCGGCGGCCACGGCCGCTGCTACAAGAACCCCCTCGACAAACCGCTCGCCGCCGAGCTCCACACCACCGTCCGCCGCGGCACCGGCATCGTCCTGGTGCGCGGCTACCGAAAGTAGCGACGCGGCCGGCCCGAAACGCCGAGCGCACCGCGATTTCCCTCGACGAAATCGAGGGTACCGTGCCCGATTGGGCGCTCACGTCGACGTGAACGGCGGGAGGCGCGCGGGTTTGCCGATTGACGTCGATGAAAGTCACCCGGGGAGACGAGGATCCGGCGGCGACATCGTTGGAGGTGGCGCGGGGAGCGGAGGATCCGGCGTTCACGTCGATGAGAATGGCCCGAGGAGCGGAGGCGCCGACATTCACGCCGTTGCAAGCGGCGGAAGGCGCGGAGGCTCGAGCGCTCACGTCGTTGCAAGCGACGTGGGGAGGAGAGCCGCGGGCGCACACGTCGTTGCAAGCGCCGGTGGGCGCGGGGGATCCGGCGCTCACGTCGATGCGAGCGACGAGGAGGGCGCAGGGTTGCCGATTGACGTCGATGGAAGCGGGAGATGGCGCGCTCCGGGTCGGGAGCGCGGCGGGGAGAGCTCAAGGGGTCAGGCGGGCGATGAAGATGTCCTGATCGCCGACCTGGCTGGACGCGAGGACGCCTTTGCCGAAGTCGAGGGAGCCGCTGAAGCCGCCGGCGACGACGACCCCGCCCTTCCCGTCCACGGCGACCAGGGGGTGCGTCCTGCCGTAGTAGTCGGGGTTGTCGTAGACGTGAGCCCAGAGCCCCGAGCCTGCGGCGTCGAGCTTCGCGACGAAGAGCCCGCTGCCGCTGACGACGCCGTTGCCGAAATCGAAGGGCCCGGTCATCACCCCGGTGAGGACGACCTCCCCGGACGCGAGCACCGCGCCGGCACGGTGCTCGGCCCAGCCTTTCTTGCCGCGGAAGGCCTTGGCGAAGATCAGGTTGCCGGCCGGATCGAGCTTGGTGAGGTAGCCCGTGTGCGCGACGTCGCTGGAGAGCATCGTGGTGCCGATCTGGACGGGGGCGGCGAACGAGCCCGCGGCGAAGGCGTTGCCCTGCGCGTCGACGCCCATGGCCGCGGGATGCATGCTCAGCGACGAGGCCACCAAGCCCGAGGCGAAGGCTCCGGTCGCGCCGGACAGCTTCACCACGGCCGTGCCTTGACCGACGCTCTGGGGACCGCCGAACGGGACGTCGGTGCCGATGTCCGCGTTGACGAAGACGTTGCCCGCGCCGTCGCTCGCGATCTGCTCGACCATGCCCACTTCCTGCCGCGCCCAGAGAAAGTGGGCGGTTGCGTCGAGCTTCGCGAGGAAGCTGCTCGAGATCGCGCCGCCGCCGAGGTCCCCGTTCAGGAAGCCGCCGAGGACGATGTTGCCCGCCGGGTCGACGGCGAGGCCCATGGGGCCGCCGCCGTCGAAGCGCTTGCTCCACAGGTGATTGCCGGCCACGTCGAGCTTCACGAGGCAGATCGCTTGGGTCGGCCCGAAGAGCGGGCCACCGCCGAAATCGACGTCGGCGTCGCAGCCCGCCGCGAGGACGAGGTCCCCCTCCGCCGTGAAGCTCACGCGCTGCCCCAACGCACCTTGGCCCCCGGCGAAGGCCTTGCTCCAGAGGTGCTGGCCCGCCTCGTCGTACACGGCGATGAAGATCGCCTGCGTGGGCCCGGCCGAGAGCGGACCGCCGCCGAAGTCGATGGTGCCGTGGAAGAAGCCCGTGATGGCGGCGCGCCCCTCGGCGTCGACGGCGAGGCCGTAGACCTCGTCGTCGCCGGTCTGACCGAACGACTTGCTCCACTGCGTGACGCCGCCGCACGGGCCGGGCGAGCCGTCGCAGCTCTCATCCTCTGGCGTGTCGCAGTTCTCGGGCTTGGGATGAACCTCGCCGGTGCACGCGCCATAGGACATGCCGTTCGGGTTGCAGGTCTGGACGCCAGCCTTGCAGATGCCGACGCCCTCGGTTCCTTTCGGCCCGGAGTAGCAAGGGATCTGCGCGCCCGGTGTGCACGGGATGGGCGCGCCGCCCGACGAAGACGACGCGCACGAGCACGTGTCGTAGCCGCTGCCGTCCGCCTTGCAGACCTGGACGCCGCTCTCGTCGCCGGGGCACGCGCAGGCGATCTGCATCCCCGCGGCGCACGTCTCGATGTCGACCGATGAACAGGCTACCGCCGCCCCAACGCCGCGGCCACCGCCGCGACCCCCACCACCAAGCGCATGGCCCGCACGGTAACGAAGGACACACGGCACGGCAACGTGAGGCACGATGGCGCGCCGCGGGGTCGCGCGTGGAGAGCTCGCAGCGAGCGCATGAAACCAACGCGAGCCATCGCGGCGCCGCACGATCCACCGGTCCACCTGCTCCAGGACAGAGGGGAGGCGCAGCCGAGGAGGCTCGGCGTGAACGCGCACCGTCACGGCTCGGCCCGTCGCGCTCCTTCGCAGGTCGTGCACGGTCGCGCGTCGCCATGGCCCGGCCTTCGATGGAAAATGTGATCGCTGCACGCAACTCCGGCCGGGCTCGGTCGATGATCGATCGTGAGCCCCTCCATCTCCATCCCGCCCACCGATCCCAGTTACCCCGCGGCGCTCGGTGCGCTCGGCCGCGCCGAGCGGCCACCGCCGACGATCTTCGTGCGCGGTGCGCTGCCCGCGAGCACCGGCGTCGCCGTCGTGGGCACGCGGGAGCCGTCGGCCGAGGCGGTCGCGTTCACGCGCGCGCTCGCGGGGGAGCTCGCGCGCGAGGGCATCGCCGTCTGGTCGGGCGGTGCCTTCGGGATCGACGCGGCCGCGCACGAGGGCGCGCTCGAGGCCGGCGGGATCACGGTCGTGGTCGCGGGCGGTGGGCTGGATCGGCCGTATCCACCGAAGCATCGCGAGCTCTTCGAGCGCGTGCTCGCGCGCGGGGGCGCGCTCGTCGCGCGCGTGCCCGACGGCACGCCGCCGATGCCGGCGCATTTCCTGGCGCGGAACGAAGTGCTCGCCGCGCTCACGAGCGCGACCGTGGTGGTGCAGGCGGGGCTCGCGAGCGGCGCGCGGAGCACGGCGGCCGCAGCGCGCCGGCTGGGCCGGACGCTGTGCGTGGTGCCGCATCCGCCGTGGGACGGGCGCGGGCATGGGTGCGCGGTGGAGCTGACCCGCGGTGCGATCCCCGTGCTGGGCTCGGCCGATGTGCTGGCGGCGCTCGGTCGACCGCCGCCGCCGCCGGCGCCCCGGCGACCGGGACGGCGAAAGCGGGCGAGCGGGGGCGACGGACCGACCCAGCGAGCGCTGCCGCTCCCGGCGCTCCCCGACCTGCCGCTGGACCCTGCAGAAGAGGCCATTCTCGCGGTCCTCGGCGAGGTTCCGACCCACCAGGACGAGGTGTGCGAAGGGACGTCCCTGCCGGGCTCGGCGGTCCTCGGGGCACTCTTGACGTTGACTTTGCGGGCCGTAGTAGTAGAGGGGCCCGCCGGGTTCTTCCGGCGAGCTCCCCGTTTCGCCTGACTCGTCCGGTGGGTACGAGCCTCAGACAAATGGGCGGCCCGAGCCCCGTCCGCTCCCGCATTTCCGTAGCAAATCGCCAGGGTTATCTCGAAACCAGGGGCCTTCGAGCCCCATAGTCATAGTCTGTCCGCGGTTCTCCGGCCCTCGCAGCAGGGGGCTTGTCGTCCGGCTCGAAGAGACGCATTCCTCTTCACCCCCGGACGGCGGCAGGGGTCGCCGGCCCGAGCAGATCGATCGTCCGAACGGTTCCGCGAAGAAGGTGGTGATGGCCAAGACGCTCGTGATCGTGGAGTCGCCGGCCAAGGCGAAGACCATCAAGAAATACCTGGGCGCAGGCTACGAGGTCCTCGCGTCCAAGGGACACGTCAAGGATTTGCCCAAGGGCCCGAAGGCCGTCGACGTCCAGAACGACTTCACGGAGACGTACGCGGTCATCGAGGGCAAGGAGAAGGTCCTCGACGAGCTCAAGGCGGCCGCGAAGAAGGTCGACGCCGTGATGCTCGCGACCGACCCCGATCGCGAAGGCGAAGCGATCGCCTTCCACATCGCGGAAGAGATCAAGAACCCGAAGCTCAAGGTCGAGCGCGTCGAGTTCAACGAGATCACGAAGAAGGGCATCGACCACGGCGTCCAGAACCCGCGGCAGCTCGACGAGCACCTCTACGACGCGCAGCGCGCTCGGCGCGTGCTCGATCGCATCGTGGGCTACGACGTGTCGGCGCTGGTCTGGTCGAAGCTCGCCTTCGGCCTCTCCGCCGGCCGCGTGCAGTCGGTGGCGCTGCGCCTCATCGTCGACCGCGAGCGTGAGGTCAACGCCTTCAAGCCCGAGGAGTACTGGAACGTCGGCGTCGCGTTGAAGAACGCGACCGGCCAGTCCTTCACAGCCAAGCTCGCCTCGGCCGACGGCGGCAAGATCGAGGTGACGAACGGGGAGCAGGCCGCGGCCGTCCGCGCCGACCTGGAGAGCGCGGGCTACCGCGTCGGCAAGGTCGTCCGCAAGGAGCAGAAGCGCAACCCGCCCGCGCCCTACACGACCTCGAAGCTCCAGCAGGACGCGACGAGCTACCTCCACTTCGGCACCAAGCGCACGATGCAGATCGCGCAGGCTCTCTACGAGGGCATCGATCTGAAGCGCGACGGCGGCCCGGTCGGCCTCATCACGTACATGCGTACCGACTCGACCCGCGTGAGCGACGACGCCGTGAACGAGGTGCGCGCGGAGATCACCAAGGTCTACGGCGCGGAGTTCATCCCGGCGCAGCCCAACGTCTACAAGTCGAAGAAGAACGCGCAGGACGCCCACGAGGCCATCCGCCCGACCAGCGTCGATCTCCACCCCGACGCCATCAAGAAGCACCTCAAGGACGAGCAGTACAAGCTCTACAAGCTCATCTGGAACCGCTTCGTGGCCTCGCAGATGACGCCCGCGGTCTACGACCGGACGACGGCCGAGATCGAGGCCAAGCCGGCGCGGGCCGGCGCGGCGCACGCGGCGTACATGGTCCGCGCCAGCGGCCGCATCCTGAAGTTCTCGGGCTGGCTCCAGGTGACCGAGGGGCAGCGCGAGTTCGCCGGCGAGGACGAGGCGGAGGCCCCCGCGGCCGACGCGGCGGCCGCGCCTGCGGAAGCGCCGAAGGAGAAGGAAGAAGAGGCCGAGGCCCTGCTTCCGGAGCTGAACGAGGGCGCGACGCTCGGGCTCTCCACGCCGCCGGGCGTGATCACCGAGCAGAAGTTCACGCAGCCGCCGCCCCGCTACAACGAAGGCTCGCTGGTGCGCGAGCTGGAGAAGCGCGGGATCGGCCGCCCGTCGACGTACGCCGAGATCATCAGCAAGGTGCAGCAGCGGTCGTACGTGGAGAAGCTCTCCTCCGGCGGCTTCCAGCCGTCGCAGCTCGGCATCTACGTGGTCGACGGGCTCGTGCGGTCGAACCTCGACTTCATGGACCCGAACTTCACCGCGCAGATGGAGGAGGAGCTCGACGAGGTCGGCGCCGGCTCGCTGAAGCGCACGCAGCTCTTGAAGCGGTTCTATAAGCGCTTCCGGGAGCAGCTCGACAAGTCGAAGAAGCTCGCGTCGTGGAAGCCCGAGTCGGAGAAGACCGACATCGTCTGCGACGAGTGCAACATCGGCAAGATGGTGAAGAAGTGGGGCAAGAACGGGTGGTTCTTGTCCTGCGAGCGCTACCCCGAGTGCAAGGGCACGAAGGACCTCACCGAGAGCGGCGCCCCCGCGGCCGTGCGCGAGACGGACATCGCGTGCGACAAGTGCGGCAAGCCGATGGTCATCAAGACCGGTCGGTTCGGCGAGTTCCTCTCGTGCACGGGCTACCCGGCCTGCAAGAACGCGCGGCCGGTGCCGCTCGGCGTGCCGTGCCCGAAGTGCGGCGGCGACATCATCGAGATCCGGCCGCGGAAGCGCGGCGGGCGCACGTTCTACGGCTGCTCCAACTACAACGCGGAGCAGAAGTGCGACTTCAAGCTGTGGCAGAAGCCGGTGCCGGTCCCCTGCCCGCAGTGCGACGCCAAGTTCCTCACCCGCGCCGGCGGGAAGAAGCCGATGCTGGTCTGCGCGACCAAGGACTGCGGCTACAAGAAGGAGCTCGACGAGGAAGAGGCCGAGGCCCTCGGCGCCGCTGCGCCCGCAGCGGGCTCCTCACCCGGCCTGGCTCCGGGCGCGGACGGTGAAGCCGAAGGCGGCGAGGACGAGGCGAGCGCGGCCCCCAAGGCCCCCGAGCCGAAGGCCAAGCCCGCCCCGACCAAGCCCGCCGAAGACAACGCGCCGGCCGCGAAGGCGGCCTCCAAGGCGAAGGCCGAGGACGAGAAGCCGAAGAAGGCCGCCGCCAAGGCGCGCCCCGCGACCCGCGCCTCCCGCTGAACCATCCCACCCACCCCTGAAGGCGAGCGCCTTCGAGCTGCCCTCGACTGGGGCCGGCGGCTCGGAGGCGTTTCCTCGTCGGGCATCGACGTTCGATGCGCGGCGGGCGAGCGTGCGTGCGGAGCCGCAGGCTTGAGGGCTCGGAGGGATCCGGGGGGTCATGTCGTTCGCGCCCCGAGATGCGCCTCCGGCGCGTGCGCGAGCGCGAGAAATCACCCGGCGGGCGCGCGTGAATCGCGAAGCGTGAGCGGCGAGATGGACGCGGATCGCGGCAGGCGCTGCGGTTGCTGGGGAGGAGGCGGCGGATAGTTTTTCCGATCGCATGCCTGCCGAGAACGTTGCGCCGGGGCTTCGGATCCTCCGCGGGCTCGTGGGGACGGCGGCGGTGCTTGCGATCGCGGGGTACACGGGCATCGCGCTCCAGCACCTCCGCTACCCGTACGAGCTCGAGTGGATCGAGGGCGGCATGATCGACGAGGTCGCCAGGCTGGTCGCGGGCGGCCCGCTCTACGTGGCGCCTTCGCTCGACTACGTGCCGTTCATCTACGCGCCGCTGTGGTTTCACGTGACGGCGCTCCTCGCGAAGGTGGTGGGCGTCGGGTTCTTCGCGGGGCGGCTCGTGTCGGTGATCGCGTCGTTCACGGCGATGGCGCTGATCGCGCGCATCGTGCACGAGGAGACGAAGGATCGGTTCGCGGCGCTGTGCGCGGCCGGGCTCTTCGCGGCGACGTATCCCATCGCAACCAGCATCTACGATTTGGCGCGGGTCGACGCGCTGTTCGTGGCGCTGCTCCTCGGTGGGATGTACCTGGTGCGGTTCCATACGAGCACGGCGGCGACGATCGCAGCGGCGGCGTTGTTCGCGCTGGCGTTCCTCACGAAGCAGTCGGCGCCGATCGTGTTCGGGCCGGTGGCGTTGCATCTGCTCCGCGTCGACAGGCGGCGCGGGATCACGTTCGCGACGGTGGGCGCGGCGCTGATGGTGGGGAGCGTGTGGGCCTATGATCGCGCGTCGGGCGGGTGGTTCTGGCACTACGTGATCGCGCTGCCGGCGAAGCACACGCTGGTCTTCCGCATGCTGCTCCAAACCTGGCTGGAGCTCGGGATCCTGCTCGGGGGCGCGCTGGCGGCGGGGATTGCGTACCTCGTGCTCGAGGAGCGGCGCGCGGTGCGGAGCCACTACGCGTTCGCCGCGGGCGGGATGGCGGCGTGCGGGCTCGCGGGGCGCATGCACCTCGGCGGGTGGAGCAACGTGCTCAGCCCGACGTTCGCGATGCTGGCGATCCTCTTCGGGCTGGGGCTCGCGGCGGCGGAGCGGCGCGCGATGCGGCTGCCCGAGGCGCGGGCGCGCCTGATCGTGCCGGCGATCCTCGCGGGGGCGCTGCTTCAATTCGGGATGCGCGCGTACGATCCGCGGCGTCATCTGCCGGATGCGACGCACGCGGAGGCATGGAGCGCGCTGCTCGCGACGGTGAAGGGCATCGAGGGCGACGTGTACGTGTCGGCGCACGGTTGGGTGGGGCCGCGCGTCGGCAAGCGGCCGCACGCGCATCAGATGGCGCTCAGCGACGTGCTGCGCGGCGGGGGCACGGGCGAGACGGCCACGGCGCTGCGGCGCGAGGTGCGGCGGGCGCTCGTGGAGAAGAAGCTCGCGGGCATCGTGCTCGACAATCCCTGGCTGCCGAAGGAGCAGCTCGATCCGAGCTACGAGAAGAAGGGGGACATCGCCATGCACGAGCGGCTCGGGCCAGTGATCGGCTGGATGACGGCGCAGCCGCGCACGCTCTGGACACCGCGGCCGTGAGCGCGCGCGCAGGCCTCCGCGCGATCGCGGCGCGCCACCGCGATCTCGTCGCCGTCACGCTGGCGGCGCTCGCGGTGCGCCTCGTGTGGAACCTCGTGGTGCACAAGCCGCTCGACTACGCGTTCTCGGACATGGGCGCGTACCTCGCCCGCGCCGAGAGCGGGCTCGGCGAGCGCTCGGGGTACTTCACGCTGTTCCCCTGGGGAACGCACGTGATGTTGATGGCGCTCATCCGCACGCTGGGGCGCGGGAATGGGGTCATCGGGAGCGCGTATGCGCTGCTCGGCGCGGGCGCGGTCGCCTACGGGTTCCTGCTGGCGCGAAGGCTCTCGCGGAGCGTGTGGGTGGGGCGCGTGGTAGGCGCGCTCCTCGTCGTCTACTACCCGTGGATCGCGATTGGGGGCTACGTGCTGAGCGAGCCGCCGTTCGCGTTGTTCCTCACGGCGGCGGCGTATCACGGGCTCGTGCTCGCCGATCGCGGGAGGCCGAGCGACGCGTGGGCGTTCGGCGCGGCGACGGCGATCGCGGCGGCGTTCCGGCCGCAGATCCTGCTGGCGCTGCCGTTGTATGCGATTCACTTCGCGGTGCGGAGGCGCGCGTGGCGCGCATTGTCGCCGGCGCTCGTCGTGCGGATGACGGCGCCGATCGCGCTGGTGCTCATGATCTCGGCGGCGCGGGCGCGCTACCACACGGGGCACCTCGGGACGATCGCCAGCAACGGTCCGCTCAACTTCGCGTTCGGGCGCTGCCATGCGCAGCGGATCGCGGCGTTCTCGGACGATCGACGGAGCGCGGTCTACTCGCCGCCGCCCTTGAGCGCGCTCGCGCGCTACGAGGTCGAGCATCCGGATGCGCTGTTCAAGCTCCATCCGGCGATCGACGCGAAGCTCGAGTATCAAGGGCAGATCTGGGAGGCGGCCCCGCTGACGACGCTGGCGATGGCGTGCATGCGTCGATCCGGCGCGTGGCGGCAGGTCGAGTACGCGGCGACGCACGTGGCGATGCTCTGGCACTACAACGTGATGTGGCCCGATCAGAACGCGCGGCCGCCGTTCCCCAAGCTGACGGCGATCGCGGGCACGCTGCACGAGATCTTCGTGCTGCCGGCGGCGCTCGTGACGCTCGTGCTCGCGGTCCGACGACGCCATGCGAGGGTCATGTTGCTCGGGCTGCACGTGGCGGCGCTGCTCGCCGTCGCCGTGGTCTTCTTCGGCGACACGCGGCTGCGCGTGCCTTACGACGGCATCTTGGTGGTGCTGGCGACGATGACGTATGCGTCGGCGTGGCGGGTGATGCGGCGGCGCGCGGCGACGTAGGATCGAGCCCAGCGCGGAGCGGTGATCACTCGATGCCCTTGATGGCCTTCACGCTCTCCTGGAGGGCCTTGGCGCGACGGGTGTCGAGCTCGGCTTCGAGCGCGCGCGCGGCGGGGGCCTCGCCGCCGTGAGGCTTGGCGAGCGCGCGGCGGACGAAGGCGAGCTCGGCGGCGCGGTACGCGACCCACGCTTTCTGGGCGGCGACGAGGAGCTCCTTGTTCTGGGCGTCGCGCGACGCGGCGCGGGCCTTGGCCTCCGCTTGCTTCACTTCCCGAGCAGCGTCTTTGCGGGCCGCCGTGTCGTCGAGGAGCGCGCGGATCACCTCGATGCGCTCGCCGGCGCGCGCGCCGGAGATCCACGTCTCCTGCGCGACGCGCATGCTGCCGTCGCGGTAGGCATCCCCTGCGTACCGAGCGTCGTCGAAGGTGAAGCGGTCCCAGGCCGTGTCGGCCTTCTTCCAGAGCGCGAGCCCTTCGTCGTCGAGCGCGAGGCGGGCGACGATCTCCTTCGTCGCTCGGTAGGCCGCGACGACGGCGCGATCGCGGCTGACCTCGGCGCAGGCGTTGGTGTCGAGCGTCGTGCCGCCGATGTCCTCGCAGAAGTCGATGGGCTTCTGCGCGCCGCTCTTCTCGCGCTCCCGCGCCGCGACGCCCACGCCCGAGTCGTTGCCGAGGTGGCAGTCGGCGAAGAGCTTCTCGCCGCGCGCGCGATCACGCGGGCCGCCCTGCGCGTCGAGCAGCATGAGCCCGAGGAAGATGCGCGGGAGGCTGGGCGACGATCCGGCGAAGTCCCGCTCGGCCGCGACCACACGCTCGAAGCAGGCGCGCGCACGCGCCGGATCGGCGGGGACACCGGCGCCGTAATAGATGCGAAAGCAGCTCACGTTGCTCGCGCCGGCGTCGTCGGCTTCGAGGTAGAGGCGCGTGGCCTCGGACATGCTGCAACGAGGATCGGCGAAGCAGCTCTCGGCACGGCCGGCGAGCTGGTCGCCGCGGTGCACGGCCTCGGGAGATGGCGGCGGTGGCAAAGCCGGAGGAGCGGAGGTCGCGGAGGCGATCGCCGTTGCCGTCGACGTCGGCGTCGTGCTCGACGTGACGCTCGGAGCGGCCGTCGGGGCGTTGCGACATCCAGCAGCGATGAAGGTGCCGGCGAGGAGGAGGAACGTCGTCGAAGCGCGTCGCATGGCGAGAGGGGCGCGAGCCTACGCAAGCTCGCCGCTGCCCGGCCAGGAATGAGCACGGCGGCGACGGCCTGCGCGTGTCAGAGCTCGCCCTCTTCCATGTCCAAAGCAGAGATCGGTGCGCCGCGGGCCAGGTCGGCGATCGCTGCGAGGGCCGTCACGGTCTTCACCTCGAACAAGGCAGACAGCGGGAGCTCGATGCCGAGGGCTTCGGCGATGCGGGCCATCACCTGCGTGGCCAGGAGCGAGTGGCCTCCGAGCTCGAAGAAGTCGTCGTGCACGCCGACGCGCGGGACGCCGACGACCTCTTCCCAAATGGTGGCGATGATGCGCTCGGTGTCGGTGCGAGGCGCGACGAACGAGGTCGTTTCGACGGCCTCGGGCGCGGGGAGCGCGCGGCGTTCGAGCTTGCCTGTCGGTCCGATCGGCAGCGACGCGAGCGCGACGAAGGCCGAGGGAATCATGTAGGGCGGGAGCCGCGCGGCGAGGTGCTCGCGAAGGTCCGCGGCCTCGGGCGCGGGTGGCTCGCGCGGGACGACGTAGGCGACGAGGCGCGGATCGCCGCCGCGATCGTCGCGGAGCACGACGGCGGCCGCGTGCACGTCGGGATGCGCGCGCAGCGAGGCTTCGATCTCGCCGGGCTCGATGCGATGGCCGCGCAGCTTGAGTTGTTGATCGAGGCGGCCGAGGAAGTCGAGGCGGCCATCCGCGCGCCAGCGCGCGCGATCGCCGGTGCGATAGAGGCGGCCTTCCGCGAAGGGGTTGGGCGTGAAGCGAGCGGACGTGAGCTCGGGGCGACCGAGGTAACCGCGGGCCACGCCGATGCCGCCGAGATGGATCTCGCCGGGCACGCCGATAGGTGTGGGGTTGCCGCGTGGATCGAGCACGTAGACGCGGACGTGATCCATCGGGCGACCGATGCTCGGCTTCCCCGTTAAGGGCTGATGCTCGCCCATGGTGGCGCAGACGGTGGCCTCGGTCGGGCCGTAGGCGTCGATGAAGCGGCGGCCTTCGGCCCAGCGGTTCGCGACGTCCTCGGGGCAGGCTTCGCCGGCGACGACGAGGGTGCGCAACGCGGAGAGCGGCGCGACCGGCAGCACCGCGAGGGCCGACGGCGGCAGCGTCACCACCGAGACGGCGTTGGCTTCGAGGGTGCGAAGGAGATCGGGGCCGGGGAGCATCGCCTCCGGCGAGGCGAGGACCAGCGTCGCGCCGGCGAGGAGCGTGACGAGGATCTCGGAGATCGATGCATCGAAGCTCGGCGACGCGAACTGGAGCACGCGGCTCGAGGCATCGATGGCGAAGGCGTGCGCTTGGGCCGCCGCGAGGTTGCCGATGCCGCGGTGCTCGACGACGACGCCCTTGGGCTCGCCCGTCGAGCCCGAGGTGTAGATGACGTAGGCGGCGCTCGCGGGCGTGGCGAGCGATGGCAGCGGGCCATCGGGCTCGGCATCGATGATCGCGGCGCTCGCGTCGATGGCGATGGCGGGGACCGCGACGGCGGGCAGCTCGTCGAGGACGCGATCCTCGGTGAGCAGGACGGCGATGTCGGCGTCGGCCATCATGAAGCGAAGGCGTGCTTCGGGGAGCGTCGGATCGAGCGGCAAGTACGCGCCGCCCGCCTTGAGGACGGCGAGGAGCGCGACGATGGCGAGCGGCGAGCGACCGAGGGCGGCGCCGACGATCGACTCGGGGCCGATGTCGAACCTCTGCAAGTAGCGCGCGAGACGATTGGAGCGCGCGTCGAGGTCGGCATAGGTGACGACGCGACCTTCGTGGAGGAGCGCCGGCGCATCGGGCGTGCGCGCGGCCTGCGCGGAGAAGAGATCGTGGGCGCAGGCGACGATGGGCGCGGCGACGTCGGACGTGGTCGACTGCGCGAGGATGCGCGCGCGCTCGTCGGGGGAAAGGAGAGGCAAGTCGACGACGGCGGCGCTGGCGTCCTCGACCATGCCCGCGAGCATGCGCACGAGGTGATCGATCATGCGATCGACGGTGGCCGCGTCGAAGAGCTCGACGGCGTACTCGAGCGTGCCGGTGATGCCGTCGGCGCGCTCGGTCAGCGAGAGCGACAGCTCGACCTGGGCCGTGGTGTTCTCGGGCATGGCGCCGCGCTGACGCACCCCGGAGAGCTCGAGCTTCGCGTGCGGCGCGGTCTGGAGCACGAAGGAGACCTGAACCAGCGGAGGCCGCCCGAGATCGCGATCGGGGACGAGCTCCTGCACCAAGCGCTCGAAGGGCGTGTCCTGGTGGGCGTAGGCGCCGAGGCAGGCTTCCTTCACGCGGGCGAGGAGCGCGCGCACGGTGGTGGCATCCTCGAAGCGCGCGCGGAGGACGAGCACGTTGACGAAGAAGCCGATGAGATCCTCGGTCTCGGCGTGGCTGCGCGTGGCGATGGGCGAGCCGACGAGGATGTCTTCCTGACCGCTGTAGCGATGCAAGAGCGCCTGGAAGGCGGCGAGGAGGAGCATGAACATGGTCACGCCCTCGCGCCGCGCGAGGTCGCGGAGCGCGGACGCGAGCGCCTTGGGGATGGTCACCGGGCGGCGCGCGCCACGGCCCGATCGGATTGCGGGACGCGGGCGATCGGTGGGTAGATCGAGGACCAGCGGGGCACCGTCGAGGGCACCGCGCCAGTAGGCGAGCTGCCGATCGATCACGTCACCGGTGAGGAAGGCGCGCTGCCACTGCGCGTAGTCGACGTACTGGAGGCGAAGCGCGGGGAGCGGTGAGGGCCGGCCTTCGCGGAAGGCGTCGTAGAGCTGCGACAGCTCGCGATTCAAAATGCCGGTGGACCAGGCGTCGGTGACGATGTGATGCAGGGTCAGGAGCAGCACGTGATCGTCGTCGCCGAGCGCGAAGAGCGCGGCGCGGAACGGCGGCGCCGCTGCGAAATCGAAGGGCTCGGCGAGCGCATCGGCGATGGCGCGACGGAGCCAGGCCTCGCGATCGTCGCTCGGCGCCGACACGACGCGCAGCTCGGGCCGGTGATCGTCGAGGATGACGACGACGGGTCGAGCGCCGACCTGCACGTAGACCGTGCGGAGCACCTCGTGACGGCGCACGAGCTCGGCGAGCGTGCGGGCGAGCGCGTCGCGATCGAGCGCGCCCGCGAGGCGCATCGCGAGGGGCATCAGGTACGCTTGGTTCGTCGGATCGAGCTGGTTCAAGAACCAGAAGCGCTCCTGCCCGAACGAGAGAAGGAGCTCGCCGTCGCGGGGAGCGCGCACCATGGGCGGCGGGGCGTCGCCGATCTCGGAGCGGAGGAGCGCTTCGACACGCGGCGCGAGCGCGGCCACGGTCGGCGCTTCGAAGAGCGCACGCAAGGGCAGCTCCACGCCGAAGGCGTCGCGGATGCGCGCGATCACGGCCGCCGCGAGGATGGAGTGGCCGCCGAGATCGAAGAAGCCGTCGCGGGCACCGACATGCGGTGCGCCGAGGACCTCGGCGAAGATGGTGCCGAGGGCTTCGGCGACGGGGCCGACCGGAGCATCCCCCTCCCCTTCCCCGAGCATCTCGGGCGCGGGGAGCGCGCGTCGATCGATCTTGTTGTTGGCCGTGAGCGGAAGGCGATCGAGCACCACGAACGCGGACGGCACCATGGTGTCCGGCAGTGACGCCGCGAGGTGCGCGCGCAGCGCGGCGGACGCGATCGAGGCGCCTTCCTGCGTCGTGACGTAGGCGACGAGCTTCGGCTCGCCGTGCGCGTCGCGGTGCACGGCGACGACCGCCTCGCGCACGGCGGGGGCCTGCGCGAGCACGGCCTCGATCTCGCCGAGCTCGATGCGGACACCGCGAACCTTCACTTGAAGATCGAGGCGACCGAGGAACTCGAGGGCACCGTCGGGGCGCCGGCGGACGAGGTCGCCGGTGCGGTACATGCGGGCGCCGTCACGGCGCGCGAAGGGATCGGCGACGAAGCGCTCGGCCGAGAGCTCGGGGCGATCGAGGTAGCCGGGGGCGACGCCGTCGCCGCCGATGCAGAGCTCGCCGGGCACGCCGATGGGCGCGAGCTCCGCGGTCGCGGGATCGACGACGTAGGCCTGCGTGTTCGCGATGGGCCGGCCGATGAGCACCGGTGCGCCCGCGGCGAGCCGCTGCACGCAGGACCAGATGGTGGTTTCGGTGGGGCCGTACATGTTCCACATCGCGCGCACGCGCGGCGCGAGTCGATCGACGAGATCGCGGGGAACGGCTTCGCCGCCGACGAGGACCGTGAGCGCGCCGTCGCCTTCCCATCCCGCATCGAGCAGGAGCCGGAAGGTGGTCGGCGTCGCTTGCAACAGGGTGACGCGCCCCGCGGTGAGGCGATGCGCGAGGGCCGCACCGTCGGCGGCCGTCTCGCGCCGGGCGATCTCGACGTGCGCGCCCATCGTGAGCGGGAGCCAGATCTCGAGGCCGGCGATGTCGAACGAGAGGCTCGTGACGGCGAGGAGCCGATCGGCGGCGGAGATGCCCGGCTCCTTGGCCATCGACGTGAGGAAGTTGATCAAGGCGCGATGCGGGATCGGCACGCCCTTGGGCTTGCCGGTCGAGCCCGAGGTGTAGATGACGTAGGCGATCGCATCGGACGAGATCCCCGCATCGAAGGGCGCATCGCTCTCCGCGGCGATTGCCGGCTCGTCGGCATCGAGCAGCACGGAGCCGCCGGCAGGCGCCGGCACGATCCCGGCGAGCGCGGACTCGGTCACGAGCAGCGCGATTCCGGCATCGGCGGCCATGAAGGCGAGTCGCTCGCACGGATACGTCGGGTCGAGAGGCACATAGGCGGCGCCGGCCGCGAGGATGCCGAGCAGGCCGACCACCATCGACGACGATCGAGACAGCGCGACACCGACGCGCGCACCGGGAACGACGCCGCGGGCGCGAAGGTGCCGCGCGAGCCGACGCGCGCGTCGATCGAGGTCGCGATAGGAAAGCTCGTCGCGCCCCTCCAGGGAGACGGCGATGGCCTCCGGTGTGCGCTCAGCCTGCGCTGCGACGAGCTGATGCACGCAGGCATCGGCGGCGTAGGGCGCGCGCGTGTCGTTCCACGCCGAGACGAGGAGTCGGCGCTCTTCGGCCGGCAGGATGTCGAGGTGACCGACAGCGCCGTCCGGCGCGGCGACGATGGACTCGAGCAACGTGGAGAGCTCGGCGATCCAGCGATCGATGGTGGCCTGCTCGAAGAGATCGGTCGCGTACTCGAAGGTGCCGCGCAGCGTGACGGGGCCGTCGTGGAGGGAGAGCGAGAGGTCGTACTTCGCCGTCTCGGCGTCGAGCGGTCCGATGGGATCGAGCGCACGTTTCGGCTCGGCGTGAGCGCCGGGCGCGCGCGGCTCGCTCTGCAGGGTGAAGAGCACCTGGAAGAGCGGAGAGCGGCCGAGATCGCGGAGGGGGGCGAGCTCCTGCACGAGGCCTTCGAAGGGCATGTCTCGATGCGCGTAGGCGCCGAGGCAGGTCTCCTTCACGCGGGCGAGGAGCGCGCGGAACGAGAGGCTTTCGTCGATCTCGGTGCGCAGGACGAGCAAGTTGAGGAAGAGCCCAGCGAGGCTCTCGGTCTCGGCGAGCGCGCGGCCGGCGATGGGTGTGCCGACGACGAGATCGCGCTGGCCCGTGAGCCGGAGCAGGAGGACCTCGAAGGCGGCGAGGAGCGTCATGAAGATCGTCGCGCCCTCGCGCCGCGCGAGGTCATGGAGCGCGATCGCGAGATCGGGGCGGAGCGAGAACGATCGCTGCGCGCCCGCGTGGGTCGCGATCGCGGGGCGCGGGCGATCGGTGGGGAGATCGAGCACGGCCGGCGCGCCGGCGAGCCTCTCTCTCCAGTAGCCGATCTCTCCCGCGAGCACGTCGCCCGAGAGGAAGCCGCGCTGCCAGGCGGCATAGTCGACGTATTGAATCGGGAGCTCCGGCAACGGCGAGGGACGCCCGGCGGCGAAGGCCTCGTAGAGAGCACCGAGCTCGCGGCGGAGGACACCGATCGTCCACGCGTCGCAGACGATGTGATGCATCGTGAGCAGCAGGAGGGCGCCGCCTGATCCGCGCTCGAAGAGGCGCGCGCGGAGGAGCGGGCCGGTCGCGAGATCGAAGGGCCGGCGCGACTCTGCGGCGATGGCGCGTCGCACGGCCTCGTCGGTGCCTTCGCCGCGCGCGGCCTCGAAGTGGGCGACGGTGGAGGCGGCGTCGCGAACCATGGAGGTGGCATCGAAGCGCGTGACCGCGACGGGAATGGTGATGTCTTCGCGGATCACGGCGTACGGCTCGGCCCCGTCGAGCGCGAAGGTGGTGCGCAGCACCTCGTGGCGGCGCACGATCTCGGCAAGCGCTTGCTCCAGCACGGGGACCGACGGCGTGCCGCCGAGGCGCAGCGTGATGGGCACGACGTACGACGGGTCGTCGGGCGCGAGCTGAGCGAGGAACCAGAGCCGCTCCTGCGCGAAGGAGAGCGGATGGCGGCCACCACGCGCGACGCGCTGGATCGCCGGCCGATCGAGGCCACGTCCACCGCGGAGCGCGTGCTCCACGCGACGCGCGAGCCCCTCGGGCGTGCTCGCCTCGAAGAGCACGCGCAGCGGGAGATCGACACCAAAGGCCGCGCGGATGCGGGACACGGCCTGCGTCGCCAAGAGCGAGTGCCCGCCGAGCGCGAAGAACCCATCACGCGCGCCGACGGAGGGCACCCGCAGCAGCTCGGCGAGGATGGATGCGAGCGCCTCCTCGACGGGACCGCGCGGCGCCACGTAGGCACCGCCTTCGAGGTTGATCTCGGGCGCAGGCAACGCGCGCCGATCGAGCTTGCCGTTCGGCGTGAGCGGCATCGCTTCGAGCATGACGAAGGCCGACGGCACCATGTACGCGGGGAGCCGCTGCGAGAGCCACGCGGCGAGATCCGCATCCGGAAGCGACGGGCCGCGCGCGACGATGTACGCGACGAGCCGTCGATCGCCGGGATCGTCCTCGCGAACGATCACCGCCGCGACCGCGACGCCTGGATGCTGCGCGAGCGTCGCCTCGATCTCGCCCGGCTCGATCCGGTAGCCGCGCAGCTTCACCTGGAGGTCGAGCCGGCCGAGGAACGCGATGGTCCCGTCCGCGAGCCACCGCGCGCGATCGCCCGTGCGATAGAGGCGACCGTGCGGAGTGTCGACGAACCGCTCGGCGGTGAGCTCGGGCCTCCCGAGGTAGCCGCGCGCGAGGCCGTCGCCGCCGATGTGGAGCTCACCCGGCACGCCGATGGGCACCGGCTCGCGGCGCGCATCGAGGATGAAGGCGTCGGTGTTGGCGATGGGCCGGCCGATGGAGATGCCGGCCACGCCTTCCGCCGAAGTGATGACGTGGCAGCACGAGAAGGTCGTGCCTTCGGTCGGTCCATAGCCGTTGATGAGCGTGACGCCGGGGAGAAGAGCGAGTGCCTTCTCGACGTGCGGAACGCTCAACGCCTCGCCGCCCACGAGGAGCTGATCGAGCGGCGCGAGGGCCTCGGGATGCGCGTCGATCATCGCGTTGAAGAGGCCGGCCGTGAGCCAGAGCGTGGTCACGTGTCGGTCGCGGATGACCTCGCCGATGCGCGCGAGCGAGGGCTGCTCGGCGGGGAAGACGACGAGGCGACCGCCGTTCAGGAGCGGGCCCCAGAGCTCGAAGGTGGCGGCGTCGAATGCGAGGGGCGCGAGCTGGAGGAAGACGCGGCTCTCATCGAAGCGCGCGTAGTCGGTGTCCTTCACGAGGCGCACGACGGCGCGATGCGGGACGCCCACGCCCTTGGGCGCGCCCGTCGAGCCCGAGGTGTACATGAGGTACGCGAGGCTCTCGGCCGAGCCCACGGCCGTCGGCGCGGCTTCGCTCTCTCCCGCGATGCGATCGGCATCGACGTCGAGACGGATCACGGTGGCGTCGGTCAACAGGCCTTCGTCGAGCGCGGCGCCGGCCGCGACGACGATGGACGCGCCTGCATCGGCGACGAGCCACGCGAGGCGGGACGCAGGCAGGTCGGGGTCGAGCGGCACGTAGGCGCCGCCGGCCTTGAGGATGCCGAGGATCGCCACGAGCATCTCCAACGAGCGACGCGCGTAGAGGCCGACCGGCGTCTCGACGCCGACCCCCGCGGCACGGAGATGGTGTGCGAGCTGGTTCGCGCGCCGGTCGAGCGCGCCATAGGTGATCGACGCGACGCCGAACGTGACGGCGATCGCATCCGGGCGCCGAGCCGCTTCGGTCGCGAAAAGCGCTTGGATCGTGGCCCCACGGGGATACGCGGTGTGCTTGCCTCGACCCATGTCGAGGCAGCGCGCGCGATCGCTCTCGGAGAGGATGGGCAGCGCGCCGATAGGCACGTCGGGTTGCTCGACCGCGCCTTCGAGCACGATGCGGAGCTCGGCGAGCATGCGATCGATCGAGGTGCCGTCGAAGAGGTCTCTGTTGTAGACCATCGACGCGACCAGACCGGACGCGGTCTCCGTCATCACGAGCGTGAGATCGGACTTGGCCGACACCGCTCCTTCACCGGCATCGCGGAGCGAGAGACCGCCGAGCTGAAGCGCGCTCCGGGGCGCGTTCTGGAGCGCGAAGGTGACCTGGAAGAGGGGCGACCGCGCGAGATCCCGATTGGGTGCGATCTCCTGCACGAGCCGCTCGAAGGGCATGTCCTGGTGCGCGTAGGCGCCGAGGCACGCGGCCTTCACGCGGGCGACGAGGGCACGGAACGTCAACGCGTCGTCGAGCTGCGTGCGCAGCGCCAGCGTGTTGACGAAGAAGCCGACGAGGCCCTCCGTCTCGGCGTGCGTGCGCCCCGCGATGGGCGTGCCCACCACCACGTCGTCTTGTCCGGTCCGGCGATGGAGCAGCACATCGAAGGCCGCGAGGAGTGTCATGAACAACGTCGCGCCCTCGCGCCGCGCGAGCCCCTTGATGGCCGCGGCGAGCGCCGGCGGCAGCGTGGCCGTACGGCGCGCGCCGGCGGCGGTCTGCACCGGCGGGCGCGGCCGATCGATGGGCAGCTCGAGCGAGGCCGGCGCGCCGGCGAGCGCGCCCTTCCAATAGGCGAGTTGGCGATCGAGCACGCCCCCCGCGAGGAAGCCGCGCTGCCAGGCCGCATAGTCGGCGTACTGCACGGCGAGCTCGGGAAGCGCTGCGGGCTCACCCGTGCGATGCGCTTCGTAGAGGGCCGCGAGCTCGCGGTTGATCACGCCCGCGGACCAACCATCGGAGACGATGTGATGCATGGTCAGGAGCAGCACGTGATCGTCGGGCGCGATCGCGAGGAGCACGGCGCGCATGAGCGGTCCCACGGCCAGATCGAAAGGACGCGCTGCTTCGGCCGCGATGGCTCGGCGCCTCGCCTCCTCGCGCTCAGCAGCCGGCAGCGCCGCGAGCGAGACGAGCGAGAGGTCGAGGCCGAGATCGTCGCGCACCACAGGCACCGGCCGGCCACCTTCCACCTGGAAGGTCGTGCGCAGCACCTCGTGACGACGGACCAGATCGGCGAGCGCACGAGCGAGCGCGTCGCGATCGAGCGCGCCCTCCATACGAAGCGCGAGCGGGATGTTGTACGACGCGTCGGTCGGATCGAGCTGCGCCAGGAACCAGAGCCGCTCCTGCCCGAACGACAGCGGCAGGTGCGGGCCCCGCGCGACGCGCGCCATCCGCGGCGCGACCATCCCCTGCCCTCGTTGCAGGAGATCGTGCACGCGCGCCGCGAGCGCGGCGGGCGTCGGCGCTTCGAAGAGATCGCGCAGCGGCGGCTCGACGCCGAAGGCCGCGCGGATCCGCGCCACCACCTGCGTGCCGAGGAGCGAGTGGCCGCCGAGATCGAAGAACCCCTCGTCGATACCGACACGATCGAGGCGCAGCACGTCGGCGAAGATGTCGGCGATGGCTTCGTCCAGCGGGCCGCGCGCCGCGTGCGCCTCGCGATCGCCGCCGGCAGCCGCGAGATCGGGCGCGGGTAGCGCCTGCCGATCGACCTTGCCGCTCGGCGACGACGGCAGCGCCGAGAGCGCGACGATGGCCGCCGGCACCATGGGCTCGGGCAACCGCGCGCGAAGCCGTTGCTTCAAATCCGCGACCGCCATCGGCGCGCCCTCGAAGACGACGTAGGCGACGATGCGCGGCTCGTCCGGCCGATCGCTGCGCGTCACCACGACGGCGTCGCGGATCTCCGGCTGCTCGCCGAGCACGGCCTCGATCTCGCCGAGCTCGACGCGATGGCCGCGGATCTTGATCTGGTGATCGACGCGCCCTTTGAACTCGATTTGTCCATCGGCGCGCCGGCGACCGAGATCGCCGGTGCGGTAGAGGCGCGCGCCGGGCTCCTCCGGCAAGGGGCTCGGCACGAACCGCTCGGCGGTGAGCGCGGGCTGATGGAGGTACCCGCGCGCGAGGCCGACGCCGCCGATGTAGATCTCACCGGGCACGCCGACGGGCACGGGCACGCCGCGCGCGTCGAGGAGGTGCACGCGCATGTTGGCGATGGGCCGGCCGATCGGCGGGCGCCCTGTGCCCGGCACGTGCTCGGCCATCGTCGCGCAGACCGTGGTCTCGGTCGGACCATAAGCATTCACGAACGTGCGCCCCGGGGCCCAGCGGGCCGCGATCTCTTCGCTGCATGCTTCGCCGGCAACGACGAGGGTGCGGAGCGCGGGCAGCGCGACGTCGGGCAGAACCGCGAGCGCCGAGGGCGGCAGCGTCACCACCGAGATGGCCTCGTCGGTGAGTGTGCGGATCAGATCCGGCCCGGGGAGGAGCGCGTCCTGCGGCGCCGTGACGAGGGTCGCGCCTGCGAGCAGCGTCACCAGGATCTCCGAGACCGATGCATCGAAGCTCGGCGACGCGAACTGGAGCACGCGGCTCTCGGGCGTGACGCGGAAGCCCTCGGCCTGCGCTGCCGCGAGGTTTCCGAGGCCGCGGTGCTCGACGACCACGCCCTTCGGGCGGCCGGTCGATCCCGAGGTGTAGATCACGTACGCCGCGTTCTCCGGCGCCACACGGCGGCCGGGGCTCGCCGTGCTCCGCTCCGCGAGGTCTTCACCATCGAGGAGCACGAGCCGCGCGCACGGATGCGGGATGCGCGCCGACGACACCTCGTCGGTGACGACCACGGCCACGCGCGCGTCGGCCATCATGAACGCGAGCCGATCGACGGGATATGCCGGGTCGAGCGGCACGTAGGCGCCGCCGGCCTTCATGACGCCGAGGATGGCGATCACGAGCTCGACGGATCGCGGGAGAGACACACCGACGAGAGACTCCGGGCCGACGCCGTGCTCGATCAGATGATGCGCGAGCTGGTTCGCGCGCGCGTCGAGCTCGGCGTAGGAGATGCGCCGATCGCCGGCGACGACAGCGATCGCATCGGGGGCACGCGCGGCCTGCGCCTCGAAGAGCTCGTGCGCCGCCAGGCCTTCGGGCCAAGGCGTAGCCGTGTCGTTGCAACCGATGACGAGCAGCCGGCGCTCACCTTCCGTGAGCAGCGGCAGCTCACCGGCGCGCGCCTCTGGATCACGTGTAATCCCCTCCAGCAACGTACCGAAGCAACGCAGGAATCGGTCGACCGTCGCCGCGTCGAAGAGATCGGTCGCGTGCTCGGCGGCGACGACGAGGCCGTGCGGTGCGTCGGTGACCGAGAGCGAGAGATCGTACTTCGCGGTGGTGGCGACGCCGCCGATGCCGCGCGTTTCAAGGCCGCGCAGGCGCATCGCTTCGCGGGTCACGTCGTTGAGCGCGAAGGTGACCTGCACGAGCGGCTGCCGGCTCGGGTCGCGCGGGATGTCGAGCGCCTGCACGAGCCGCTCGAAGGGCATGTCGTGGTGCGCGTAGGCGTCGAGGCAGGTCTCGTGGACGCGCGCGAGGAGCGCGCGAAACGGCGTTTCGGCGTCGATCCGCACGCGCAGCGCGAGCACGTTGACCAAGGGACCGGCGATCGCCTCGGTGCGGGCGTGACCGCGGCCAGCGATCACCGTACCCACCACGAGATCGTCCGCGGCCGCGAGGCGATGGAGCAACACGTAGTACGCCGCGAGCAGCGCCGTGAACAGCGTCACGCCCTCGCGCCGCGCGAGCTCCTTCACGGCATCGCGCACCGCGTGCGGGAGCACGTGCACCCGCACGCCGCCCCGATGCGACATCGAAGGCGGCCGCGGTCGATCGGCCGGCAAGGAGAGCACGTGCGGTGCGCCGTCGAGCTGCGCCTTCCAGTACGCGATCTGCCGTTCGAGCGCGTCGCCCGAGAGCCAGCCGCGCTGCCACACGGCGAAGTCGGCATACTGCATCGACGGCGCCGGCAAGCTCGGCGTCTCGCCTTCGTGGAACGCGCGGTAGAAGGCGGAGAGCTCGCGGTTCAAGAGGGCGCGGGTGACGGCGTCCGAGACGATGTGATGGAGCGTGAAGAGGAGGACGTGATCGTCCTCGGCGACCACGAGGAGACGCGCGCGTAACGCGGGACCGGCCGAGAGATCGAAGGGCCTCCGCGCTTCCAGCGCCGCCTCGGCGCGGGCCGCGCGCTCGCGATCCGCGGCATCGACGCCGTCGAGGTGCACCACCGGGAGCGCGATCGAGCCCTCTCCGTGGATGATTTGCACGGGCGTGCCGTCGGGCGCGGCGAACGTCGTGCGCAGGATCTCGTGGCGTTCGACCAACGCCTCGAGCGCACGCTCGAGCGCGACGCGATCGAGCCGCCCCACGAGACGCAGCGCCGAAGGCACGTTGTAGGAAGGGTTCGCCGGATCGAGCTGGTGCAAGAACCAGAACCGCTCCTGCGCGAACGAGAGCGGCAGCGCGCCGTCCCGCGGTGCACGGGAGAGTGCGGGCACCGTGAGCCCCCTGCCCTCGCGGAGCGCGCGCTCGACATGCTGCGAAAAGCCCGCGATCGTGGGTGATTCGAAGAGAGCGCGGAGCGCGATGTCGACGCGGAACGCTTCACACACGCGGGCGATGATCTGGATGGCGAGCAGCGAATGGCCGCCGAGATCACCAAAGCGCTCGTGCACGCCGATGCGATCCCGGCCGAAGACGTCGCACCAGATGGCAGCGAGCATCTCTTCGACGTGGCCCTCGGGCGCGACGTGATCCTCGCTGTCGTCGCGGGAGGCGATCCTCTCGGCGAGCGCTCGGCGATCGATCTTGCCGTTGGGCGTGAGCGGCAGCGCCGGCAATGCCGTGATCGACAGCGGAATCATGTGCTCGGGGAGGCGCGCGGCGAGCGCGCTGCGAACGGCGGCGGTGTCGATGCCCTCGCCGGCGATGAAGGCCGCGAGCTGCGCCTCGGCGCCCGTGCCGCGCACGATGACAGTGACCTCGTGCCCGGGAACGACTGCGCGGACGGCGGCCTCGATTTCGCCGGGCTCCACGCGGAAGCCGCGGATCTTGATCTGGAAATCGGTGCGGCCGAGGAACAGGAGGCTCCCATCCGCGAGAAGGCGGGCGCGATCGCCGGTGCGGTAGACGCGCGCCTCCGGATCGTCGCTGAAGGGATCGCGCAGGAAGCGCTCCGCCGTGAGATCGGGCCGGCCGAGGTATCCGCGCGCGACGCCGGCGCCGCCGATCAGCACTTCGCCGGGCACGCCGATGGGCACGGGCCGCAGCGCGGCATCGACCACGTAGATGCGCGCGCCCGCGAGCGGACGGCCCAGCGGGACGATGGGCGTCGCGGGCCGCTCGGCGGTGACGGCGTGGACGACGACGCCGACGGTGGTCTCGGTCGGACCATAGTGGTTGAGCACGCGCGTGCCCGGAGAGAGCTGCATGACGCGATCGACGAGCTCCCACGTCGAGGCTTCGCCGCCGAGCACGAGCCGCTTCCGCGGCAACACACGCTCGGGCCGCGGGCCTGCGAGGAGCGCGGCGAGATGGGAGGGCACGATCTTCAAACAGTCGATGGCGTGCTCCTCGAAGTACGCGCCGAGCCGAGCGGGATCGGTGGTCAGCGCTTCGGGGATCACGTGCAACGTCCCACCCAGACAGAGCGGCGGGAAGAGCACGGTGTTGCCGAGATCGGCCGCGAAGGTAGAGACGTGCGCGTAGCGCGCGCCGGCCGGTAAATCGAGCGCGGCGGCCACGCTGCGCACGTACGTCACGAGGTTGCGATGCTCGACGGCCACGCCCTTGGGCTTGCCGGTCGAGCCCGAGGTGAAGAGCACGTACACGAGGCTCGCGGGTGTCGCGCCGCTCGCGATCCGCGTGCCGCTCTCGGCGGCGAGCGCGTCGCCGTCGATGGTCACCTTGGCCACGTGCGCCGGGAGCACGCCGGCGAAGCGAACGATGGTGACGATGGCGCGCGCGCCGGCCGCTTCGATCAGCTCGGCGAGGCGGGGCGCGGGGTGCGTGGGATCGAGCGGCAGGTAAGCGCCGCCGGCCTTGAGGATGCCGAGGATGGCGACGATGGTCTCGATCGATCGGCCGAGACAGAAGGCCACGACGACATCGGGTCCAACGCCCAGCGCGCGCAGGCGACGCGCGAGCTGGTTCGACCGGCGATCGAGCGCATCGAAGGTGAGCACCTCATGGCCCGAGGCCACTGCGACGGCGTCGGGCGTGCGGTCGACCTGCGCCTCGAAGAGCGCATGAATGCAAGCGTCGCTCGCGGGCGCGGGGCCGGTCTCGCGAAAGGCGACGAGCCGATCGCGCTCGCCGTCGGACAGCATGGGCAGGCTCGCGACGGTGCGGCTCGGATCCTCCGCGATGCCGCGGAGCAGGTTGGCGAGGTGGCCGATCATCCGCTCGACGGTGGACGCGTCGAAGAGATCGACGTTGTAGTCGAGCGTGATGCCGAGCCCGCCGTCCTTCGCCGGGCCCATCAGGAACGTCAGATCGTATTTGACGGCCGCGCTGTCGGCGCGCACGCCGCGGCTCGTGATGCCCGGCAGATCGAGGGCCTCGCCGGGCACGTTCTGCATGGTGAAGATCACCTGGAACAGCGGCGCACGGCTGGGATCGGGCGCGGGCTGCATCTCCTGCACGAGCCGCTCGAAGGGCAGATCCTGGTGCGCATAAGCACCGAGGCAGACGGCGCGCGCGCGGCGGAGCAGCTCGGTGAAAGGAAGGTCGTCCGGCACCTCCGTGCGGAGCACGAGGGCGTTGATGAAGAAGCCGACGAGCGGGTCGATCTCGGCGCGCGTGCGCGTGGTCACGCTCGTGCCGACGACGACGTCGTCCTGCCCCGTCCAGCGATGGAGCAGCACGTCGAGCGCCGCGAGCAACACCATGAACAGCGTGGCGCCCTCGCGCCGCGCGGTGGCGGCGAGCGCCTCGGCCACCGCCTTCGGAAGCCCCGCGATCACGCGCCCGCCACGGTAGGTCTGCACCGGCGGACGCGGGCGATCGAGGGGAAGCTCGATCACCTGAGGCGCGCCGTCGAGCTGCCGTCGCCAATGAGCGAGGTGGCGCTCGAGGACCTCGCCGGACAGCCACCTCCGCTGCCACGCCGCATAGTCGGCGACCTGCACGGGCAGCGCCGGAAGCGCGGGCGTCTCGCCGGTCACGTGCGCGCGATAGAGGGCGGAGAGCTCGCGGTTCACGATGCCGCGCGTGAAGCCGTCGGACACGATGTGGTGCATCGAGAGGAGGAGGAGATGATCCTCGTCGCCCATCTCGACGAGCCGCAAGCGGAAGACGGGCCCCGTGGCCAGATCGAACGGGCGCTGCGCCTCTTCGATCGTCTCGCGGCGCGCGGCCTCCTCGCGATCTTCGGGCGCCATGTCGGGCCAGCGCACCACCACGAAGTCGAGCGGCGCATCCGGATGGATGACTTGCACCGGCTGGCCGCCTTCGCTGCGGAACGTCGTGCGGAGCACCTCGTGCCGGCGCGCGATCTCGGAGAGCGCACGCGCGAGCGCAGCGACATCGAGCTTCCCAGTGAGCCGCAGCGCCGAGGGCACGTTGTAGAACGGGCTCGCGGGATCGAGCTGGTGCAGAAACCAGAGCCGCTCCTGCGCGAACGAGAGGGGCAGCGTGCCGTCCCGCGGCACGGGCTCGATCGGCGGCGCAGCCGCACCGGAGGCGAGCGCCGCGCCGACGCGCTCCGCGAGGCCGGCCACGGTGGGCGTCTCGAAGATGGTCTGGAGCGGCAGCTCCACCGCGAAGGCCGCCGCGATGCGCGCGATGATCTGCGTCGCGAGGAGCGAGTGCCCGCCGAGATCGAAGAAGCCATCGGTGACGCCCGCGCGCGGAAGGCCGAGCACGTCGGCCCAGATGCCGGCGATCATTTCTTCCACGGCATTGCGCGGGGCCACGTACGCGCCTTCGATCGAGGCAGATCCCGGCGCGGGCAGCGCGCGGCGATCGACCTTGCCGTTCTCGTTGAGCGGCAGTGCGTCGAGGCGCACGTACGCCGACGGCACCATGTATTCGGGGAGCCGCTGCGCGAGGAAAGCGCGAAAGGCCGCGGGATCCGGCGCGGGATCGTCCTCGGCCACCACGTACGCGACGAGGCGTTTGTCGCCCGGGTTGTCCTCGCGGAGGAGAACCACCGTGTCGCGCACGCCGGGATGCGCGGCGAGCGTGACCTCGATCTCGCCGAGCTCGACGCGATGGCCGCGGATCTTCACTTGATGATCGAGGCGGCCGAGAAACTCGAGATCGCCGCTCGGGAGCCAGCGCGCGAGGTCTCCCGTGCGGTAGAGCTTGCCGTCGGGATCCTCGCCGAAGATGTCGGGCACGAAGCGCGCGGCGGTCAGCTCCGGCCGGCCGAGGTAGCCGCGCGCGACGCCATCACCGCCGATGTAGAGCTCGCCGCGCACGCCGATGGGCACGGGGCGCATGGCCCGATCGAGCACGTAGAGCCGCGTGTTGGCGATGGGCCTGCCGATGGGGACGCCGCCCGTGAAGTCACCGGCGCACGCGCCGTCATAGACCGAGCAGCCCACGACGGTCTCGGTCGGACCGTATTCGTTGATGAGCCGAGCCCCGGGCGCATGCGCGCGAAAGAAGGCGAGCGTCTCCCACGACAAGGCCTCGCCGCCGATGACGAACGCACGCGTGGCCGACGCGACGGCCTGCGCCGGCACGAGCCGGCTCAAGATCTCGAGGTGCGCCGGCGTGAGCTTCACGAGGCTGAAGCCGCCGGACGACGCGAGCAGGCGCGCGAGCGCGTCGACCTCGGAGGGCGCGGGCAGGAGCACGGCGGTGCGTCCCGCGAGCAGCGGCGTGAAGAGGCTCGTGACCGTGAGATCGAAGCCGATCGACGAGTGCACCGGCGACCCGCTGCCCGACGCTGCGTCGTAGTACGAGAGCGCCCACCACAGGTAGTTCACGAGCCCGCGGTGGTGCACGAGCACGCCCTTCGGCTTGCCCGTGGAGCCCGACGTGTAGAGCACGTACGCCAGGCTCTCGGGCGTCGCGAGCGGCTCGGGCACCTCCGTCGAGCAGGCATCGATCAGCGGCGCATCCGCGTCGAGACGCAGCATCACGGCCGCGCCCGGCAGCTCGTCAGCGATGCGATCCTCGGTCACGACGACGGCGACCGAGGCGTCCTCCAACATCCATGCGATGCGATCCAGAGGCAGCGTCGGATCGATGGCCACGTACGCGCCGCCGGCCTTGAGGATGCCCAAGATCCCGACGACGAGCGCGATCGTTCGATCGAGGCACAAGCCCACGAGCACGTCGGGCCCGATCCCGAACCCCCGCAGACAATGCGCCACTTGGTTGGCGCGCGCGTCGAGCGCCGCATACGTGATGCGCTCGTCGCCTGCAGCTACGGCGACGGCGTCGGGCGTGCGCGCGGCCTGCGCGGCGAAGAGATCGGCGACGGTGCGATCGCGCGGGTAGTCGGCGGCCGTGTCGTTCCACGTCACGAGGAGCTGGAGCTCCTCCTCGGGCGAGAGGATCCGCATCTCGCCGATGGGCGCGGACGGCGCGCGCACGGCGGCGGCGAGCACCGCGAGGTAGTGCGCGAGCATCCGCTCGATCGTGGCGGCGTCGAAGAGATCGACCGCATACTCGGCCATGATCACGAGCCCGCGCGCGGTCTCGGAGAGCATCAGCGTCAGGTCGTACTTCGACGTCGGGCTCTCGGCGCGCACGCTCGCGGCGGTGAGCCCGGCCGGCGCGCGCGGAGCCCGCGGCGCGTTCTGCATGGAAACGAGGACCTGGAAGATCGGCGTGCGGCTGCGATCGCGCTCGGGCGCGAGCTCCTGCACGATGCGCTCGAAGGGCACGTCCTGGTGGGCGTACGCGCCGAGGCAGACCTCGCGCACGCGCGCGACGAGATCGCGGAACGACATGGCCTCGTCGAGCTGCGTGCGCAGGACCAAGGCGTTGACGAAGAAGCCGAAGACAGGCTCGATTTCGGGGCGATTGCGACCCGCGATGGGCGTGCCCACGACGATGTCGTCCTGGCCCGTGTAGCGCTGGAGCAGCACGTCGAAGGCCGCGAGCAACGTCATGAAGAGCGTCGCCCCCTCGCGACGGGACAGCTCCACGAGCCCGTGCGTCAGCGCGGGCGAGAGCACCGTCGTGGCGAGCGCGCCGCGTGTCGATTGCACCGGCGGGCGCGGCCTGTCGGTCGGCAGATCGAGCGCCGGCGCGCCCGCGAGGCGATCGCGCCAATAGCCCATCTGGCGCTCGTACACCTCCCCCGTGAGGAACGCGCGCTGCCAGGCCGCGAAGTCGGCGTACTGCACGGACAACGAGGGGAGCGGCGACGGTCGCCCCGCCGCGAAAGCCTCGTAGAGCGCGGTGAGCTCGGCGTGCAGGAGGCCTTGCGTCCAGCCGTCGGAGGCGATGTGGTGCGTGGTCAAGTAGAGGACGTGTTCCTCGGGGCCGAGCGCGAAGAGCCGCGCCCGAAGCAGCGGCCCGCGCGCGAGATCGAAGGGCGTGCGCATGCCTTCGGCGATGGCCTCGCGGAGCGCGCGATCACGCGCACCGTCTGGCAAGGCGCCGAGATCGACGCGCGGCAGCGGCACCTCGACGTCGTCGTGCACGAAGACCATCGGCCCATCGCCGACGGCGGCGTACGTCGTCCGCAGCACCTCGTGCCGGCGCACGATCTCCACGAGCGCCCGTTCGAGCGCGCCCGCGTCGAGCGCGCCCGAGAAGCGCAGGGTCACCGGGATCACGTACGACATGTCCCCGGGATCGAGCTGTTGAAGGAACCACAAGCGCTCTTGCCCGAACGATGGAACGAGCGGCCCACCACGAGGCCCACGCACGATCGGGGATGCGCCCGCGCTCGCTGCTCCCGGCGCGCGCGCGGCGAGCTCCGCGGGTGTCGAGGCCTCGAACAGATCGCGAAGCGGCAGCTCGATCCCGAGCGCCGCACGCAGACGCGCGACGGCCTGCGTGGCATGGAGCGAGTGGCCACCGAGCGCGAAGAACCCATCGTGGGCACCGACGCTCTCGGGCGGGATGCGCAGCACCTCGGCGAAGATGCGCGCAATCTCCGCCTCCACGGGGCCTCGCGGCGCGACGAACGTCTCCGCCGCCGTCGGCATCTCGGGCGCAGGCAGCGCGCGGCGATCGAGCTTGCCGTTCGGCGTCTCGGGCATGCGATCGAGACCGACGAAGATCGACGGCACCATGAAGGCCGGGAGCGACGCTTCGAGGAACGACCGCAGCGCGGTCCCGCTCGGCAGCGCATGCTCGGGCGACGCGACGAGGTAGGCCACGAGCCGCGTGTCCCCGGGCGTGTCCTCGCGTGCGAGCACCGCGGCTCGGCGCACGGCCGGGTGCGCGACGAGCGCGGCCTCGATCTCGCCGAGCTCGATGCGAAAGCCGCGCAGCTTGATCTGATGATCGAGGCGGCCGAGGTACTCGAGCGTGCCGTCGGCGAGCCAGCGGCCGCGATCGCCGGTGCGGTACATGCGCTCGCCGGGCATGAACGGATCGGCGACGAACCTCTCCGCCGTCAGCTCCGGCCGGCCGAGGTAGCCGAGCGCGAGGCCGACGCCGCCGATGTGGATCTCGCCCGGCACGCCGATGGGCACCGGCGCGAGCCGCTCGTCGAGCACGTACACGCGTGCGTTCTCGATGGGCGGGCCGAGGCGCGGGCGGCCACCGTCCGCGTGGATCTCGCCGAGCGTCGCGAAGATGGTGATCTCCGTCGGCCCATAGGCGTTCCACATCCGCCGGCCGGGCGCCCAGCGTGCGGCGACGTCGGCGGTGCAGGCTTCGCCGCCCGAGATCAGGCACTTCAGATGAGGGAGCTTCGCGTCGGGCAACGCCGCGAGGAGCGACGGCGGAAGCAGCGCCGCACCGATCTCGTGTCGTTCGAGGAGCGCGATCAGCTCCGGCCCCACGAGCGACTCCGGCGGCGCGAGCACCAACGTGCCGCCGTTGAGCAGCGACATGCAGATCTCCCACACGGACGCGTCGAAGCTCAGCGACGAGAACTGGAGCACCCGCAGATCCGGCCCCGCGCCCAGCACGCGCCGGTGCACCTCGACCACGTTGGCGAGGCCGCGATGCGGGACCACCACCCCCTTCGGGCGGCCCGTCGATCCCGAGGTGTAGATGACGTAGGCCGCATCCTCGACATCGACCGCGACGTCGAGCCTGTCCTCCCGCTCCGCGGCGAGGCTCGGCCCATCCGCATCCATGCGCACCGCGGGCACGCGATGCGGCGGCAGCATGCCGGCGACGGCGTCGTCGGTGACGAGCGCGGCGAGCCCGGCGTCGTCGATCATGAACGCCAGGCGATCCCGCGGATAGCTCGGATCGAGCGGCACGTACGCGCCGCCCGCTTTGAGCACGCCGAGCACCGCGACGATCATCGCGGGCGATCGCGGCAACGCGATCCCCACGCGCGCCCCGGGCCCGATGCCGAGCCGACGCAGTCGATGCGCGAGCTGATTGGCCCGACGATCGAGCGCGGCAAAGGTCGTCTCTTCGCTCCCGAAGACGAGCGCGATCGCGTGAGGGGCGCGCGCCGCGTGCTCCTCGAACAAAACATGCGCCGCACGACCGCGCGCATACGGCGCGGCCTCGTGGCTCCATGCCTGCGTGACCTGCGCGCGCTCGACCGCGGGCAACATGGGAACGTCGGCGAGCCGTGCCTCGGGCTCCGTCGCGAGGCCCTCGATCAACGTGGCGAGGTGCGCGAGCATACGCGCGACCACGTCGTCGTCGAAGCGGGACGCGTCGTACGAGATCTGGAGCGACAGCGCGCGCCGGAGCTGCGCCACCAGCATCAAGGGCACCGTCGAGCCTTCGATCGTCCGCGTGCCTTCGATCGTGAGACCGCCTTCGCCCCGCCGGAGCGCGTCCTCGATCGGGTAGTTCTCGAAGACCACCACCGTCTCGAAGAGCGGCGTGCCCCGCGGCACGCTCGACCAAGCTTGCACGTCGGCGAGCGACGCGTGCTCGTGCTCCCGCAGATCGATGTGCTGCCGATGGAGGCGTGAGAGGAACGCACACGCGGGCTCGTCCGGCGTGACGTCCACGCGGATCGGCACGGTGTTGATGAACATGCCGATCATCCGATCGATCCCCGGCACGGGCGCGGATCGACCGGAGACCGTGGCCCCGAAGACCACGTCGCTCTCGCCGCCGTAGCGCGCGAGGAGGATCGACCACGCGGCCTGCACCAGCGTGCTCATGGTGATCTGGCGCTGCTTGACGAAGGTCGAGAGGCGCGCGGAGAGCTCGTCCGGAAGCGCGATCTTCTTCTCGGCGTGCCGCCGTTCGCCGCGCGCCGGATGATCGACGGAGAGCGCGACCTTCGCGCCGAAGCCGGCGAGCCGCGCGCGCCAGAAGGCCTCGAGCTTGCGCGGGTCCTCTCGAACGAGCCAACCGATGTAGTCGCCGAAGGGGCGCGACGGCTCGACGAGCGGCGTGGTTCCGCGACGCCGAGCGTCGTAGATGGCGAAGACCTCTTTCACGACGAGCGGTGTCGACCACCCATCCAAGAGGAGATGGTGTCGGCTCCACACGAAGCGATACGCATCCTCGCCGATGCGGAAGAGGGCCACGCGCATCAGCGGAGCCTTGGTGAGATCGAAGCCTCGGCAACGATCGTCCGCGGCGAACTGCGCGAGGCGAGCCTCCTGCGCGGCGGCAGGCATCCCGCGCAGATCCTCCTCGTGCACGGGCAAGGTCGCGCGCCTCCGTACGATCTGCACAGGACGCTCGAGCCGCTCCCACGCGAAGCCCGTGCGCAGGATTCCGTGTCGATCGGTGACCTCTTGCCACGCGCGCAGGAAGGCCGGGGCATCGAGGGCGCCGCGCAGCGTCCATGCGATCTGGACGAAGTACACCCCGGGCTCGCTCGCGGCGAGCGCGTCGAAGAGCATCCCCTGCTGCATGGGGGACAGGGGGTAGATGTTCTCTACGTTGGTACGGCTCACGCCGATCTCCCTCGTGTTTTTGCGCGATTTCAGCGCGCCGGACCTGCGGACGGGCGTGCTGCTGGGAGATGAGGAGTCTAGTCTCGCCGTCGGCGCCGAGGACGCAAGTTGGCGTCGGGCGGAGCAGCAGATTCGCGTGCCGCGCACCCCGAAGATGCGCCCGCAATCACGTGTTCTTTTGCGTCGGCGCGCCGATCGTGCATCGGCGCGGGCGCGATGCGCGCCATCGCATCTCGCGATCGGAGCGCGCAGTTCGGTGTACGCGTGTCGATGGATCGCAAAGCACACGTGCTCCCGTTCCCTCGCGCATGGAGGGGCTCGCCTGCGAAGAAGGCCGCCTCCGGGACGAGAAGATCATCCTCGCGCGCAGGGCTGATGACTTTGCCCGCCGTCGCGGTCCCGAGACGACGAACGCGAGGCCCGACGCGGCGAAACGTGGTAACGATGCACCCGCGTCCGCCCCCCGCGCGGCCGCGTCGGAGCGAACCCATGCACGTGACCATCGTCGGCGGCGGCCTCGCCGGTTGTGAGGCAGCCTTTCAGCTCGCGGAGCGCGGCATCGACGTCGTGCTCGTCGAGATGAAGCCGCACAAGCGCACGCCGGCGCAGACCAGCGATCAGCTCGCCGAGCTCGTCTGCTCGAACTCGATGCGCGGCGCCGCGCTCGCCAACGCCGTGGGCCTCCTCAAGGAAGAGATGCGCCGCGCCGGCTCGCTCGCTCTCCGCTGCGCCGACGCCACCAGCGTGCCGGCGGGCGGCGCCCTCGCGGTCGATCGGGAGCGCTTCGCCGCGGAGATGACCCGCGTCGTGAAGAGCCATCCGCGCATCCGCGTCGAGCACCGCGAGGTCACCGAGCTCCCGGCCGATCGCCCGCTCATCGTAGCCACCGGCCCGCTCACCTCCGACGCGCTCGCGAGCAGCATCGCCGCGGCGGTCGGCGCCGAGCACCTCGCCTACTACGACGCCATCGCGCCCATCGTGAGCGCGGATTCGATCGACTGGAACAAGGTCTGGAAGCAATCGCGCTACGGCAAGGGCGGCGCGCTCCGCTCCGCGGAGGAAGCCGCCGAGGCCGCCGAGAGCGCCGCCGACGCGGAGAGCGGCGGCGACGAGGCGTACGTCAACTGCCCCTTCGACGAGGCCGGATACAAGGCCTTCGTGAAGGCGCTGGTCGAGGCCGAGAAGGTGCCCGCGCGCGACTTCGAGGAGCCGCGCTACTTCGAGGGCTGCCTGCCCTGCGAAGTGATGGCCGAGCGCGGTGAGATGACGCTCGCCTTCGGGCCGATGAAGCCCGTGGGCCTCGTCGATCCGCGCACGGGCCGCAGGCCGTACGCCGTGGTGCAGCTCCGCCCGGAGGACGCGGCGGCGACGGCGTACAACCTCGTCGGGTTCCAAACGCGGATGAAGTATCCCGATCAGCTCCGCGTGTTCCGGTCGATCCCGGGCTTGGAAGAGGCCGAGATCCTGCGCTTCGGCTCGGTGCACCGGAACACGTTCGTGAACGCGCCCGTGCTGCTCGGCCCGGGGATGGAGCTCCACGCGCTGCCCGGCGTGCACCTCGCGGGTCAGGTGTCGGGCGTCGAAGGTTACGTGGAGAGCGCCGCGGGCGGCTTCCTCTGCGCGGTGCTCCTCGCCCAGCGCCTGCGCGGCGAGACGCAGACGCCGCCACCGCCCACCACCGCGCTCGGCGGCATCCTCACGCACCTCTCGCGGCCGCAACCGCGCTACCAGCCGTCCAACATCACGTGGGCGCAGATGCCGCCGCTCGAAGGCAAGAGCCGCAAGCTGAAGAAGCGCGCCCGCTACGAGATGATGGCCGAGCGCGCGCTCGCCGACTTGACCGCGTGGCTGCCGCAGATCGGTGTGACGGTCCCGACGGCTTCGTGATCACGATGGGGCCGCAAGCGGCCCCAAACTCGGCGCCGGGCGAGCCGGCGCTGATCACGCAGCCGCGATCGAGGCTGCGATCACCGCGCACCATCGCGCCGAGCACGGCGGATTCGACCTGCTTTCGCGCCCCGTGATAGCGTTCGAGCCATGTCCGTCTCTCGCCAATGTCTGGGCGCGCTGGTGCTCGCGCTCGCCGCTTGCACCCCTGCCAGCTACGCGGATCACGGCGCGGTCGAGGCCGCGCAAAAGAGCTGGTGCGATGCGCTCGCGAAGGCGAGCGGCGCCGCCGGCTCGTGGGAGCACCTCGGCTCCTGCAAGGCCGCGTACCCGACGGCGTCGGCGCCGTACCTGCGTGGGATCGCGAAGTGCGTCCCCGCGCACAAGGACTCGTACGGCGACAAGCCGGTCGACATCGGACACCTCGTCGCCGAGTGCAACGACGAGGTGATCTCGAAGATGAGCATCGACGACGCGGCCTTCCTCGAAGCCATCGACGCCCGCTGCGAGCGCGCCAACCGCTGCGAGAAGGTGGCGATCCCCGAGTGCGTGGCCGCCGTGAAGAAGCTGGAGAGCTCGCAGCGCGCGCTGTTCTACGGCATCTACAACGGGGGCGCGCTGCACACGCTGTCCTCGTGCCTCAAGAGCTCCTCGTGCGAAGCCGACGAGGACTCGGCGCGCGCCGCTTGTTACAAGCAGATCGAAGGCAAGCTGATCTGGTTCCCGAATTGACGGTGTCCCCGTCCCTCACCATGCGCGGACCTGCGTGAGCGAGGCCCCCGCTTCGGAACGGACGCTCGGCGCCGTGCATCTCGGCGGAGGCCGCACGCGCTTTCGCGTGTGGGCCCCCGTCGCGAAGACGGTGGCGGTCCGTCTGCTCGGCCCGAGCGAACAGCGCTTCACGCTCGCGCCCGAAGGCAACGGCTACCACGCCGGCGAGCACGACGACGCGCCGCCCGGCCGCCGCTATCGCCTCGTGCTCGACGGCGACAAAGACCGCCCGGATCCCGCCTCGCGCTTCCAGCCCGAAGGTGTGCACGGCCCCTCGGAGATCGTCGATCTCGGCCCGCGATCGAGCCTCGATTTCAAGGGCATCGAGCTCGCGGGCTACATCACGTACGAGCTGCACGTCGGCACCTTCACGCAGGAGGGAACCTTCGACGCGGCCATCACGCGCCTCGACGATCTTCGTGACCTCGGCATCACCGCCGTCGAGATCATGCCCGTCGCCGCGTTCCCCGGCGATCGCAACTGGGGCTACGACGGCGCCTATCCCTTCGCGGTGCAGGCGAGCTACGGCGGCCCCGCGGCCATGCGCCGCTTCGTCGACGCGTGTCACGCGCGCGGCATCGCGGTGATCCTCGACGTCGTCTACAACCACCTCGGCCCCGAGGGCACCTACCTCGCGGACTTCGGCCCTTACTTCACCGATCGCTACCGCACGCCCTGGGGTCGCGCGCTCAACTTCGACGGCCCCGAGAGCGACGAGGTGCGCCGCTTCTTCATCGAGAGCGCGCTCCACTTCGTCGGCGTATTGGGCGTCGACGCGCTCCGCCTCGATGCGGTGAGCGCCATCGTCGACATGTCCGCGCGCACCTTCCTCGAAGCGCTCGGCGACGCCGTTCACGATCTCGCCGCCGCGAGCGGCCGCCGCGTGCACCTCTTCGCCGAGAGCGACACCAACGACGCGCGCATCTTCACGGAGGTGGCACGCGGCGGCATCGGCCTCGACGGCGCCTGGAACGACGACTTCCACCACGCTCTCCATGCGCGGCTCACCGGCGAGCGCGCGGGCTACTACGCCGACTTCGGTCGCATCGAGCACATCGCCAAGGCGCTCCGCGACGGCTTCACGTACACCGGCCAGCGCTCGGGCTTCCGCGAGCGCAGCCAGGGTCGCCCGATCGGCGAGGCGTCGGCGCGGCGCCTCGTGACGTTCGCGCAGAACCACGATCAAGTCGGCAACCGCCCCGGCGGAGAGCGGCTTTCGTCGCTCGTCTCCTTCGAAGCGCAGAAGCTCGCCGCCGCCGCGCTCTTGCTCTCACCGTTCTCACCGATGCTCTTCATGGGCGAGGAGCACGGCGAGATCGCGCCCTTCCTGTTCTTCACGAGCTATGGGGATCACGGCCTCGCGCGCGCCGTGCGCCGCGGTCGCCGCGAAGAGCTCGCGGCCTTCGGCTGGACGGGCACGCCCCCCGATCCGCAGGCCGAAGAGACCTTCCAGAAGAGCAAGCTCGTCTGGGATCGCCGCCGCGAAGGCCGAGGCCCCGCGCTGCTCGCGCTTCATCAATCGCTCATCCGCCTGCGCCGCGAGATCCCTGCCCTCGCGCACGGTGACCGCGACACGCTCGAAGCCATCGCCTTCGAAGACGACGGCGTCCTCTTCATGCGTCGCTGGCACGGCGCCTCCGAGGTCGTCATCGTGCTCGCGTTCGGCGACACCCCGGCTTCACCCGCGTTGCCCTTGCCGCACGGCCCGTTTCGCACGCTGCTCGAGACCACCGATCCTCGCTTCGATGGCCCGGGCCCGACGTTCCCCGAAGGCCTCGCGGCCGATCGCGCCGCGCCCCTCACCTTCCCTCCGTCGAGCTGCACCGTCTTCACGCGCGCCTGAATCTCGAACGAGAGAGCCGCAGCAGCACCGCAACGAACCGCGAAGACCGGTGATGCAGGACGTCGCGATCCTTCGCCCGAAGGCGCCTTTCCGTGGCATTCTGCCTTCATGATGGCTTCTTCGATCCGCACCGCCGTATCGTTCGTCGCGCTCGGCATCGTCGTCGCATCGGCTTCGGCCGGTTGCGATCAGGGCTCCACCAGCACGGGCGGCAGCGGAGGCACCGGGGGCACCGGCGGATCGGGAACCACGTCGAGCACGGGTGGCTCCGCTCCCGTCAACTGGGACACCGCCTGCCACGATTGCTTGCAGGACCGCTGCAAGGCCGAGCTCTCCGCGTGCGACGCCGACTGTGTCGCGCTTCAAGGCTGCCTCGACACCGTCTGCGGCCACCTCAGCACGCTCGGCGCGTCGACGGAGGGGCAGTGTCAGACGCAGTGTCAAAGCATGTTCCCCAACGCCAAGGCCGCGCACATCAACGTGGTCAACTGCGCGCAGGGCGCCATGGGCACGCAGAACGACACCTGCATGCCTCCCTGCGCGTTCGCGCTCTACGACTGGGAGCAATGCGTGAACGCGCAGACCGCGACCACCTGCAAGAGCAAGCAGGACGCCTGCAACGCGAGCGGCGAGTGCCAAACCTACCGAGCCTGCGTCAGCGGCTGCACCACCAACACCGAGTGCCAAGCGTGCGCGCAGGACGCGAGCGGCCAGAAAGGCCGCGATCTCTACCAGGCCTATTGGACCTGTGTCGCCGACACCTGCCTCGCCGAAGGCTGGCTCCCGCATTTTTGAGGCCGACTCGCGCCCTCTCCCCACACCCGCGCAGATGCTGACGTCGCGCCGCTTCTAGCCTCACGAGCATCGCGTCTCGGTGATCACGCGCGCGGCGCGCCTTCGATCACTTCCAGAACTGCCACCACTTCTTCGTGAGCTTGCCCTCGCACCGCTTGCACAGGAAGACGAGGCGCCCCTCGACGTTGAGCACGTGTCCCCCATCCGTCAGCGCCACGCTGCACACCGTGCAGTGATGCTCTCGCTCGCCGCCGGTTTGGACGGTTTTGGCCGGCGCGCGCCGTCCGCCGCGGCGGAGGTCGGCGATGTATTCGAGCTCGTCGTGGGCTATCGAGCTCTCGGGATCGAGCTCGAGCGAGCGATGGAACCAGTGCTCGGCGGCGTCGAGATCTCCCTCTTCGATCAGCGCGAAGCCGGCGGATCGCATGGCCATGGCGCGCTGGTTGCCGGGCACCTCGTCCTCCATGTCGATGACTTCTCGTGCGAGGCGCACTTGGCCGGCCCGGTCGCCCAATAGGCCAGTCGCCTTGGCTTTCTCCAAACGGAGCAGCGCATTCCGCGGCTCGAGCGCGAGCCCCGCGTCGAGGAAGGCGATGGCATCAGCCGGCCGCTGCTGCTTCACGCGCAGGAACCCGAGATAGTAAAACGCCCGCGGATAGGCCGATCGCTGCCACACGATGGATCGTCCCAGCCGCTCGCCATGGAGCGTGACGAAGTGGATGAACTCGGTCTGATCCCAAAACCGCATGACCAGCTCACCGCCCGGTCCATCGGTATCGCGCTGATAGGTTTGCGGCGCGCGCTGCACGACGTCGTGGAGGATCTGCTCCGCTCCCACGCCATCGCCGGCCATGATGCGGTTCACCGCCTCGTCCACGCGCTCCGCGTCCGCTGCCTCTCGATCTCGCATCAGCCCTCTACCTCGCGTTCGACTACCTCGGTCACGTGATCGCGCAAGGACAGCAGGGAATCGCGAGCCTGCCAACGATGATTGCGAGGCTCATCTCGATGAGATCCCCAATGGAGTGCAATGCGCTTGGGGTCGTTCCGATTCGGCACCATCGCGGCGCATGTCCTTCGATTGGAAGGGCATGTCGACACCCACGTTGCGAAGGCGTCGGAGAAGCACGGTTCGCGCGCCGATCACGCATCTGCAAGGACGAGCTCTCGTCGTAGCGCGTGCCGCTCTCGCGCTGGAAGGCGTTCGCGGCACGGCCCCGGTGAGCGCGCATCACCCGGGCGGAGGGCGGAGCGATGGGCGCACGCTCAGCGCCTCACCGGCCTCGGCCGGGACCAGCTCGGCGAGCGTCTGCGTGCGCGCGTAGAGCTCGCGCTCGGCTTTGATGCGCGCGTCGCGCTCGGCGCCGACGAGCAGCGCGGGGAAGAGCACGGTGCCCAGGCTCGCGATGCCGAGGAGGCCCATCACCAGCGGCGAGCTCGAGAAGCGCACGGCGCGCGGGAGGATGGCGATGGCGCCCTCGCGCACGCTCCACCCCGGCGTGATCACGCCGAGCATCTCCAAGAGCAGCGGCAGCGCCACGGCGGCGAGGCCGCACGCGAGCGCGAGCCACCGGAAGCGCCGACTCACGGCCGCGGCGAAGACCACGACGTTGGCGGCGCACAAGCTCGGCGCATACACGAGCGGACCGAAGAGCAGGCAGCTCGCCGCGATGCCGCACGAAGAGAGCGCGATCACCGCCGCGATGACGCGCCCCAAGCGATCCGCCCGCGTCGGGTATCCACGCGAAGCCACCCTCGTCACCGCCGCCGCCGCGAGGAAGCATCCGCACGCGGCGCCGAGGGCCGCGATGCTCTCCACGCCGAGCAGTCCCATGGCCGCGATGGTCGTGGCGAGCGCGAGGTACGCCCGGCTCCCACGGCGCGCCGCCGTGCGCAGGGCCGCGATCTCCTTCTCGCGCAGCGCCGCTTCGGCTTCGTCGGCGACGGCGCTCGGCGCGTCGGTGACGATCTTCATCATCGCGCGGAGCGCCGTCTGGTTCTGCGGATCGATGGCCAGCGCGTGGCTCACCTCGCGGATGGCGCGCGATCGGGCCGCCTTCGTCGCGTCCGAGGTCTTCGCCTCCGCGCTCTCCGCGAGGGCCGTGATGGCCGCGCGCGTGTGCCGCCCCGCCATCGCGCGGCGCCGAGCCACGTCGCGATCGCCCTCCAAGAACCGCTCGATCGCGTCGGCGAGATCGCGCGCCCGCGCATAGCGTTGCCGCGGATCGAACGCGGTCGCCGTCACGCAGATCTCTTCGAGCTCCGGTGGCACGTCGAGATCGGGGAAGCGCTTGCCGATGCGGGCGTCGTACTGCCCGGCGACGGTGACGCGGGTGATGTCGGCGTGGCTCTCGCCGGTGATGAGCTGGCTCCGCGTGAGGCACTCGAAGAGGATGGCGCCCAGCGCGAAGATGTCGCTCGCCGGCCCGACGCTCTGCGAGTCGACGGCCTGCTCCGGCGACATGTACCCGGGCGATCCCAACACTTCGCCGACGCCCGTGTTGTCGAGCGATCGCACGTCGTCGAGGCTCTGTCGCTCCGCGGTGGGCGGCTCGCTCTGCTGCAGCAGCTTGGCGAGCCCCCAGTCGAGGACGATGACCTCGCCGAACTCGCCGAGCATCACGTTGGCCGGCTTGAGATCGCGGTGCACCGCGCCGCGCCGATGCGCGAACTCGATGGCGAGGCACACGCTCTGGATGGCCGCGAGGAGCCGCCGCCGCGTGAACGTCACCGTGGCCCCGCGCTCGCCGACGCGGAGCGCCTTGAGCACGTCGTGCAGCGTGCGCCCGCGGACGCGCCGCATGGTGAAGTACTCCGACCCGTCGGGCCGCACGCCGAGGTCGTACACGGGCACGATCGAGGGATGCTCGAGCTGCCCCTGCATCTTGGCCTCGAAGAGGAAGCGCGCGCGGAGGCGCGGGCGCTTGGCGCCGTCGGGCCGGATCACCTTCACGGCCACCGTGCGTCCCATGCGCCGATCGATGGAGAGGCGCACCTCGCCCATACCGCCGCGGCCGAGCACCTCGCCGAGCTCGTAACGCGCGTCGAAATCGGGATCGTCGAGCGTGCCGAGCTGCTCGCTCAAATCGAGGAAGCTCTGCTGCCCCTTGGCATCGAGGAGCGTCTCGTGATCATCGGCCGGCGTGCGCGCCTCGCGCGGGTCTCCGTCGACGGCGGTGGGGACGCTCTCACCGTCCGACAGCGAGGAGCCCATCGGCCGCGAGGATGCCTCCGGAGGCGTCGACCGGTCAGCCGTCATCCCAGCCAGAATAGCGCGGCCCGCGGCGATCCGATCGTGCTGGCGTGCGCCGAGTGGTGATAGCGTCCAGCCATGCGCACGATCCCTCGTGGTCCTGATCTCCGCACGCATGGTGCCCCTTCTCGCCGGGGCTTCGCCCTCTCGCTCGGGCGGCTCGCGCAGCTCGCGTTGGCTGCGTCGATCCTGCTCGGCGCCCTCCTCGCGCTGCCCGGCCTCGCCCTCGCGGCCGGGTCGGTGACGCTCTCCACCAGGGAGCCCGTCGAGGTCGACGGCCGGTGGAAGCTGAACATGACCATCGACTACGGCGGCATCCCCAACATCCCGCACATCCCGATGATCTTCGCGTTCGAGCCCAAGGTGCTCTACGAGCGCGCGCTCCTCGACAAGACGGGCGACAAGCCGCAGCTCAACAAGATCCCGCTGCAGAACCAGACGACCATCAACGAGAGCATGGATGTCGGCTTCGCCGACGCCTCGGGCAAGGTCTTCAAGGTGACCAAGTTCGACTTCGTGATCCGCCGCGATCACGGCTTCGAGGCCGGCGAGTACGAGCTCAAGATCAAGCGCCAGGACGACGGCGCGCAGATGGGCCAGACGATTCGGCTGATCCTGAAGGGCGACAACCCCATCGTCGATCGTCGCGCCATCACCTTCGCGGGCGACAAGAAGAAGGACAAGGGCGAGAAAAAGGACGAGCACGCCGAGAAGAAGGACGAGCCTGCCGAGAAGAAGGACGAGCCTGCCGAGAAGAAGGACGAGGCCTCCGATCCCAACGCGGGCGGCGCCGTGCCCCCCGTTCCGCCGAAGCAGGGCGGCTGCGGCTGCCTCGTGGCCGGTGACACCGCGCCGAACGGCGCCGCGGCCCTCGCCGCCCTCGCGCTCGCCGCCGCCGTCGTGATCCGCCGCAGGCGCTGACGCCCGCGAGAGGCCGAAAGCGGCCTCCGATCTTCGCTCCCCTTCCCATCGACACGATCCCCCGCCTCCGGCAGCGACGTTCCCCGGCTCGGTGAACGCCGCTCCACCTCCGCGCGCGTCGTCCCCCCGCTCGGCTCCTGCGAGTCCCCACTTCGAGCGACGTCCGCCTCCGCATCCGCATCCGCGATCCCCACCGGGAGCACGGCGACGGAGCTGGGGATTCGCGTCGCGCGATCCGGGGCGCGCCATCGCGAAGCGAGGGGCCGCGATCGCGAGCACCATGGGCGCTGTCGGCGCACGAGGGCCGGCGATGGAGGAGGCCCGGCAAGCGGAGACGGAGGGTGGGCGCTCGTGACGGGGCACGCGTAGCGGCGGAGAGCGCCACAAAACACGAAGGGCGCCGAGGAGACCTCGACGCCCTTCTTCACGTGAAGCGGTGACCGATCAGAACTTCACGGCGGCCGTCTTCGTCTCGCCGGCCTTCACCACGACCGTCACCGACTTCTTCCCCTGGTCCGGGTGGATGAAGGTGACCGTGTGCGAGCCCGCCGGGACGCTGACGCCGACCTTCGGCGTGCTGCCGAGCGGCTTGCCGTCGAGGATGACCTTCGACACCGGGATCGAGTTGATGTTGAGCGTGCCGCTGCCGGAGGCCGGCTTCTCCTCGGCCGGCTTGGCCGCGGGAGCAGGCTTGTCGCCGCCCTGCTGCGGGAGCGGGCCGGGCACCACCGCGACGGGCGCCGCCTTGCCGATCTCCACCAGCTCGACCTTGATGGTCTTCTCGGCCTGACCATCCTCGAAGGTCAGGTCCTGCGTGAACTCGTCGAAGCCCTTCTTCGTCGCGACGAGGCGCCAGTTCTCGCTCGGATCGATGTCGAGCTTCACCGGCGGGTTCTTCAGCATCTGGTCGGTGATCTTCTTCTCGACCTTCTTGTCGCCGCGCTTCACCAGCGTGACGGCCACGCCGGGCGTGACCACGTCGAGCGTCACCTGGCCCTTGAGGACCTTGAGCTTGATCTCGCCGAGATCCTTCACCTGGCCGGCCGCGATCTCGACCGTCTGCTCGAGCTTCTCGTAGCGCTCGCCGCCGTCGAAGCGAACCTTGTGCGAGCCGGGGCTGATGTCCTTCAGATCGAGCGGGAGCGTGCCCTTGTCGCTGCCGTCGACGAGCACGTGCACCGACTTCTCGCCGTCGGTGCCCGCGACCTTGAGCCCGGTCCCGCCCGCGGGAGCCGCGCCCGTGGCCGCCGGCACGGCGCCGCCGGGAGCGTCGAGCGTCACGAAGACGACCTTCTCCTTGCCGGCCTCGACCGTCTCGGTGCTGTCGGTGGGCGGGAAGCCGTGGGCGATGACCTTGATCGTCTTCGACCCGGGCTCGAGCTCGCCGATCACGCAGGGCGTGGCTTCGCACTTCTTCTGGCCGTCGACGTAGATGTCGACCGCGCCGATGGACGCGCCGTTCTTGGCGCTGACGTTGACCTTGAACTGGCCCTTCTTCGGCAGGAACGTGAAGACCGCGAGGCCGAGCACGACGACCAGCGCGAGGCCGCCGAGGATCACGCCCGCCTTGCTGCCGCCGCCCGTCTGCACGACGGGGCGCGGGCGAATCGCGGTGGGCTCGTCACGACGGAGCTCGGCGGGCACCGGCGGCGGCGCGGGCACGGCAGGCACCGCGGGCGGCGGCGGCGCGACCGAAGGCGCCTTCACCGAAGGCGCAGCGCCGCCCGAGCTGGCGAGCAGCGCCGCAGCGGCGCCGACCTTCGCGCCCTTCGGCGGGATGGGCATCGGCGGCGCGCCGTGCTCCGCCTTGTCGTAGACGTGGGTCGACTCTTCCTCGTCGTCCCAATCCATGTCGACCGCGGCCTTGCCAGCCTTCGCGGCCTTGGCCGCCTTCTCCGGCGGAGCGGCCGGCGGGGGGAGCGCACCGGGCGGCGGAGGCAGCGGCGTCTTCGCGGGCGGCGCGGCCGGCGGAGGCAGCGCGACCGCGCTCGGCGCCGGCGGGAACGGCGGCAGCGCCCCGCCCGGCGGAGGCAGCGGCTTCGCCGCGGAGGGCGGCGGCGGAAGCGGAGGCGGCGCGACCGCGGAGGGCGGCGGCGGCGGAGCCGCAGACACCGGCGCCGCCGCGGCAGCAGACGGAGCCGGAGGAAGCGGAGGGGGCGCCGCGAGCGAGGAAGGCGGCGGCGGAGGCGGCGGCAACGGCGCGGGCAGCGACGGCGGCGGCGCAGCAATGCCGGGCAGCGTGGCCGACTTCTGCGGCGGCGCGACCGGCGGCGGCAGCGAGCCCGCGGCCTTCGACGGCGGCGGCGGAAGCGGCGCGGGGGCGGCGGCGCCGACTGCGCCGACGGCGGCCCCGGCGGGGGGGCGGCGGCTGCTGCAGACCACCGAGCAGCGTCTGCTTGCGGGCCTGCGACGGAGGGGGCGGGGTCAGCCCCGGGGCTGCGGGGCGATTGCCTTTCTTCGCGAGCCCTTCGAACACATCGAGATCGCTGCCGCCCTTGTTATCCGCCATGTCTAGGGACTCCTCACGAGATGCGGCTTCCTCTGCCGCGGCTTCCGGGAACAGGCTTCGCACATATCGCGCGACGCGAATAGAGTCTGTAAGCAAGCCCTCGGCGCGAGCGCGCTGCGAGAGCTCGGAATGAAAATCTGCGGCGGTAGGGTACCGCTGCTCCGGCGAATGCGCGAGAGACTTGAGAATCGACGCTTCGAGCGCTTCGGAGATCCGTGCCCCGAGCGTGCGCGGTGACGGGAGGTCGCCCGACGACATGCGCTTCGACACCTCGCTCGGCGTGAGCGCCTCGAAGAGCCGGCGACCGGTGACGAGCTCCCAGAGACAGACGCCGAGCGAGTAGAGATCGGAACGGGCGTCCACCTCGTCGCCGCGGACCTGCTCGGGCGACATGTACCCGATCGTACCTTTGACCTGCCCCGAGTCCGTGCGCGAGAGGCGCCCCGACACGCGGGCGATGCCGAAGTCGAGCAGCTTGGCCGAGCCGTCGAACGACACGAGCACGTTGGACGGGCTCACGTCGCGATGGACCAACGAGAGCGGCTTTCCATTGGCATCCGCGCGGTCGTGGGCGTGGGCCAGCGCCTCGGCGACGAGGAGCACCACGTGGATGGCCACGTCGACGGGGACGCCCCCCGGCTCTTCGTCGGCGCGCGAGCTCGGCGCGCGACGCGGGCTCGAAGGCGGCGGCATGCTCCGGCGGCGAATCCGATCCTGAATGGCGCGCAGGTCGCGGCCCGGGACGAAGTCGAAGGCGATGTAGTGACAGCCTTCCGCCTGGCCGACGTCGACGACCTTGGCGATGCCCGGGTGATCGAGCACGGCGAGCAGCTCGGCCTCGGCGCGCAGCGACGCGATGGCCTCGGTGCTCTCGCTGGCGCTCGCCATCAGGCGCTTGATGGCGACGACGCGGCCGCTCGGGCGCTGAACGGCCCGATACACCTCACCCATCGCCCCCACGCCGATGCGCTCGACGAGCTGATACGACCCGAAGGTTTGAGGACGACCCACGCGAAGCGCGCTTTTCTACCCCGACCGCTGCGAATCCGACAAGCGGCTGACATCGATCGCCGGCGAGCTTCTCGCCTGCGCAGGCGGCTGGCTCACCAACCTCGACGGTCGGCCCGGTTGGGTGCCCCCTCATTCCGCTGCGGCGCGATGGATCGGAGCCTCGTTCCGACGGATCCCCTCGCCCCCGAAGGCGACGCGGCTCCCGCTCGAGGCGGGCTCGATCTACCGTGGTCGACGATGAGCGGACAGACCGGAACCATCGTCGAGCTCGACCCCATCGACGCCCTCGGCTGGATCGCGCTCGACGACGGCGGGCGCGTGCGCTTCGGAGGCACGGCGCTCCGGGGCTTCGAAAAGCCCCCGGGCGTCGGCACGCGCGTCGTGGTGCACGGCACCCAGCCCGGCTACAAGGGCGTGCCCAAAGCCGTGCGCGTGGAGCCGCTGCGGTCCCCCGAGCAGGTGCAGCGCGAAGCGCAAGCGAAGCAGGCCGAAGAGGCCGCGAGGATCACCTGGCCCGACTTCGTCCGCGCGCACCCGCGCTGGAGCGACGTGGACGAGACCTGCGTCCCCTCCGCGCGCCCGGCGCCGCGCCCTCGGGTTTCGGATCATCCGCTCTTCGCCCCCTGGCACCACGAGCTCGTCGCCACCGCCCCGACCGCGGTGAACCTCGCCATCCCCCATTTCACGCGCCGCGATCCCATCGATCCCGGCCCCGCCGACTGCTTCGCCCTCGGTCGCATCGCCTGGCTCGACGAGCCCCGCTGGCCGAGCTGCGGCATCTGCGGCAACGCCCTGCAGATGTGCCTCCAGGTCTCGCCGGCGGCGCTCGCCGACTTCGTGCCCGGCGGACGCGGCCTCGTCGCCCTGTTCTGCTTCAAGTGCGGCTACGCGCATCCCCGCGATCCACGCATCGCGCACGTCCGTCTGGTCACGCCCGCGCATCGCGTCGTCGGCCCCGACGTGTTCGAATCGGACGCCGAGCGCCGGCTCGACGCCGCCACCCAACGGGTCACCCCGCAGGCGCCGCAGGCGCTGATCCCGAGCACGCTCTGGTACCGCTATCGCTCCAAGGTGACGCCCGAGACTGCCGCGAGCGCGCTCTTCGGCTTTGGTGGCCCGCGCTTCAAAGACCCCTTCCCGGCGGGCGTGAGCCAGGACGATCTCGACGATCCCCAAAGGCCCTTCGATCGATGGCTCGACGATCAACCCGGCGTGCCGAAGTGGGACGGCGCCTATCTCGGCGGCGTCGCGCAATGGGACCAGGCCGACGCGACGCCTTCGTGCGCCCACGGAGAGATGCGGCACCTGCTCGACCACAACGGCGGCCAGTTCCTCGACGGCGCGCTCCACGTCTTCGCTTGTCGCGACTGGGCCTGCGATCTCGCCTTCGTCGCGGAGTTCTGATCGGCCGAGCTTCCTCGCTCACCGCGCGGCGAGGAACGGGAGCACCGCCGCACCAAAGCGCACCGCGCCGCGGCTGTGCACGCGATGCCCCACCGGGATGGTGACGAGCTCCGCGCGCGGGATCGCCCGGGCCACGGCCGCGAGCCGCTCGAGGGACACGTGGCTCGCCGGCCCACCGGAGATCACCAGCGTCTCGGCCGTGATCGACGAGAGCCGCTCCCACCAGCGCGGATCGGGGACGTCGAGCTGCGCGACGGCCGAGGTGATCGCCGCCGGATCGAACCGTCGCACCGGAAGCATGCCTGTACTACGGGCATCCTGACGCTCACCGGCGATCGCGTGCGGCCCGACGCGGCGAAAAGCATTTCCCGCGAAGCGCTCTCTCCACGCGGCGCGACGCCGCTCCACCGAAGAGGATGCGATCCCGCGCGAGCTCCCGCTCAATCGCAAGCAACCACGCTCTTCCAAGCACCTCATCGCTCCGATCGCTCCCCTGCCCTGCTCGCGAGCTCTTCCGCCCGGCGAGCACATGTCCCCTGGCCGCCCGCATGCATCCAGCCATCGTGCAGCACGGGAGGGACCTTCGTGAAGCAGCCCGAACGGATCGACCCGGCCACGGGAAAGCTCGGCGTCCTCTTGATGGGTCTCGGCGCGGTGGCGACCACGACGATCGCCGGGGTCATGCTCGCGCGCCGCGGGCTCGGGGCTCCGATTGGCTCGTTGACCCAGCTCGGCACCATCCGCCTCGGCAAGCGCACCGAGGGGCGAACGCCGAAGATTCGGGACTTTCTCCCGCTCGCCCAGCTCGACGATCTCGCCTTCGGTGCCTGGGATCTCTTCCCCGACGATGCTTACGCCTCCGCGACGCACGCCCGCGTGCTCGATGCGCACCACCTCGACGCCGTGCGCGAGGAGCTCGCGCGCATCGTGCCCATGCCGGCGGTCTTCTACCCCGAGTACGTCCGGCGCCTCTCCGGCCCCAACGTCAAGAGGGGCACGAGCAAAGCCGAGATGGTGGAGCAGGTGCGCGAGGACATCCGTCGCTTCATCCGCGAAAACGCCTGCGCCCGCGCGGTCGCCGTGTGGTGTGGATCCACCGAGATCTTCGTGGCGCCCGAGGACGTGCACCAATCCGTCGCCAGCTTCGAGAAGGGCCTCGCCGACGATCATCCTGCCATCTCCAACGCGCAGATCTACGCCTGGGCATGCCTCTCGGAGCGCATCCCCTTCGCCAACGGCGCGCCCAACCTGGCCGTCGATTTCCCGGCCGCGTGGGAGCTCGCGCGGCGCAACGAGGTGCCCATCGCCGGCAAGGATTTCAAGACCGGTCAGACCTTGATGAAGACGGTCATCGCCCCCGCGCTCAAGGCGCGACAGCTCGGCATCTCGGGTTGGTTCTCCACCAACATCCTCGGCAACCGCGACGGCGAGGTGCTCGACGATCCCGGATCGTTCCGCACCAAAGAGGTCTCGAAGCTCGGCGTGCTCGAACAGATCCTCGAGCCGCAGAAGAACCGCGAGCTCTACGGCGACCTCTTCCACAAGGTCCGCATCGAATACTACCCTCCGCGCGGTGACGCCAAAGAGGGCTGGGACAACATCGATCTCTTCGGCTGGCTCGGCTACCCGATGCAAATGAAGGTCGACTTCCTCTGCCGCGACTCGATCTTGGCCGCGCCCATCGTGCTCGATTTGGCGCTGCTCCTCGATCTGGCGGCGCGCGCGCGTCTCTCGGGGACACAAGAATGGTTGAGCTTCTATTTCAAGAGCCCCATGACGGCGCCCGGCCTCTATCCCGAGCACGATCTCTTCATTCAATCGATGAAGCTCAAGAACACGATGCGGTGGATGATGGGTGAAAAGGTGATAACGCACCTCGGGAGCGAGTATTACGACTAGCCCGCTCCGCCTCGGGGCCGCGTTCGTGGCGCTCGTCGCGCTGACCGTGCCCGTCGTGCGGCTCGCGCGCGCGCCCTCGCGGAGCCCTGCGCCCCGCGAGCGCCTGCTCCCGGAGACCGCGGACATCTCCCGCGCCCACGAGCGGCCGCGCGATCCGTTCCGCGATCCCATCGCGGGCAACGCGGCGCGCGCCGAGGAGATCAAGATTGGCTATCTCCTCTTCACACAGACCTTCCGTTTCGCCGGTGCGATGGTCGCCTCCGACATGGCGTGCAGCCATTGTCATCTCAACGCCGGGCAGCGCCTCGGCGCCTTGCCGCTCGTGGGCGTCGCGCACGCCTACCCCGCGCCCAACGTCCGCGCCGGCCGCCCTTTCACGCTCGAAGATCGCATCGTCGGTTGTCTCCTCCGCAGCGCCAACGCCGCCAACGGCGCCCTCCCGCGCGGCCGCATCGCCCACGAGAACGGCGGCGACGACACCTTCCCCTCCCCGCGCTCCTTCGAAGTGCGCGCCATCGCGGCCTACCTCGAGTGGATCTCCGAAGGCGTCGAGGCGACGCCCTGGCGCGGCCGCGACACCATCCCCGCCGAAGCACGCATCCCCGTGTCCGAGCTCAGCGTCGCCAAAGGCGAAAAGATCTACGGCGAAAAGTGCTCCCCCTGCCACGGCGCCCACGGCGAAGGCGTGCAGATCGGCTGGCTCAAGCCCGGCCCGCTCTGGGGCGATCGATCGTGGAACGACGGCGCCGGCCTGGCCCGCACGTACACGCTCGCCGGCTTCCTCCGCCACGCCATGCCGTACACCTCCCCCGGCCAGCTCCGCGACGACGAAGCCCAACACCTCGCGGCCTTCATCACCTCCAAACCTCGCCCCGTGTTCCGCGAAAAGACCCGCGACTACCCCGACAGCCACCCTCCCGAGGACGCCGTCTACTACGCTCCTCGCAACCCTCTCACGCCCTCACCGGCCATACCGGATTCGACGAAAACGCCGCGCCGATGAGGGCAAACCCACTGAATGGGCCCCGCGTTCCGTGCAACGAGCCGGAACCATCCAGACGGCAAACAGCTCTCCGGCGAGTCCCTCGCCGGCACGACGCGAGTCGTCACGTCCTATCCCATCATTCGAAATTGATCGCCGCCCAACCACCTTGAGCGCTGAACCCACAAGCAGCCTTGGTGAAGTAGAGCGCCGACATGTTCACGTAATGGCCGCAGACCATGCCGGAGGTCTGGCCGGAGAAATCACAGTTCGCACAACTGCCACCTTGCATGTCGGAGCAGGCGTCGCAGCCCGAGCATCCGGCCTGCTTGCCCTCGTCCCACATCATCTGGAGACAGGACACGATCCCCGACGCCCCCTGCCCCAGACACTCGTTCTGCCCGCCGCCGTTGCACGAGTCCTTGAACGTCCCCCACGCCCCGTGAGGTGAATTGGACTTCTCGTCGGAGGTCGCCTGTTGATCGACGCAGGGCTCGGCCTCCTTCCAGCGCGCGAGCGGAGGAGCGCCCTTCTCGGCGCGGAATTGGTTGATGGTGTCGATGCACAGTTGGCGCGTGGAATCGAGCGGATCGGAGCCGCTGCCCGTCGCCGACGAGCCGCCGTCACCGCCCGCGCCTCCCGATCCGTCGGACGAACAGGCCGTGAGAGTCGAGAGGCCGAGACAGGCCATCACGGCAACGCCAAACCACGTTGCTCCGAACGCGCGCTCGCGGTGCGAGCGTGCCAGTCTGCGAGAGGTCGACTCCAGGATGCTCAGGGCCGGGTAGGTTCTCATCGTTCGGTCGTATCACGACCCGCGGAGGCGGTGGGCGCTCCCCGCGCGGACCGTGCTCCCCATGCGCGGCCGCTATTGACGGCACGATCCCCACGGCGGTACGCCGATCTCCATGAGCGACGCGACCGAAGCCGTGGACCAAGCTGCCGCTGCAAACGAGAAGGCCGTCCAAACCGAGACCCACGAAGGCGAGCCCCCGGCCCAAGCCGCGACCGCTGCTCGTCTCGACGAAGCCTCGCCCGTCGCCGCGCCGGCGGACGCCGCCGGCACCACGGAGGCCACCTCCTCCGACACGAAACCTGCACCGGCAGCAGAGCCCGAGGTCGCCAAATTCGAGGCAGCACCCGCTGACAGCAGCATCGCGAAGCCCGTCGAGACGGACGCCGCATCCTCCGATGAGCCGTCCACGAAGCCCGAGACGCCACCAGCCGATGCCGCTGCATCGCCCGACGCGGCTGACGCTGCGCCTGCTGTAACTGCAGACGCGCCCGCTGCAGTGGATGAAGCTGCCCCTGCACCCGCCGACGTTGCTGCCGATGCGCCCGCACCGTCTGCCGACGCTGCGACCGATGCGCCCACGGCCGCCGACGCTCCTGCCGAAGGTGCCCCCGCCGAAGCAGCGACGACGACCGAGCCCGAGCCGCCTGCACCCGAGCCCGAGCCGCCGGCAGCTCCGCCGACGATCAGCGGCATCGAGCCGGCCGCCGTCGGCGTGAAGGGCGGCGCCGTGCTCACCATCTTGGGCGGTGATTTCGCCGAAGGTTGCTCGATGTTGATCGACGGCGTGCCGGTGCCCGGCGCGCGGGTGCATGCGAGCCGGCTCGAGGCCATCGTCTCCAAGCACGAGGCCGGCGTCGTCGACGTCGCCGTGAAGAACCCCGATGGTCAGACGGCCACGCTCGCGGGCGCGCTGCGCTACGTCGAGCCGCCGTTCGTCGAAGCGCTCTCGCCTGCGACCGGTCTCACGACGGGTGGCTACGAAGTGATCATCCGCGGCCGGCATTTCGAGGCGGGTGGGGCCGTGCTCTTCGACGGCGAGCCGCTCCCCGACCTCACGTTCGCAGGCGACGGCGAGCTCCGCGTGCGCGCGCCGGCGCATCACGCGGGCGCCGTCGACGTCACCGTGGTCAACCCGAGCGGCCTCTCGCATCGCGTTCCCCTCGCGTTCGCCTTCGAGGTGGCGCCTCCGCGCGTCGCCTCGATCACGCCCGCGTTCGGCCCCAACGCCGGCGGCACCAAGGTCATGATCCGCGGCACCGATTTCGACGACGGCTGCCAGGTTTACATCTGCGGCATCGCCGCCACCGTCACGTGGAAGAGCCGCGAAGAGCTGTGGTGCGTGACGCCCGAGGTGGCGCGCGACGGGCTCGTCGACGTGCGCGTGGTCAACCTCGATGCGCAGGCGAGCACGCTGGAGAAGGCCTATCGCTACGACGCGCCGCTCCCGCCGCCGGTGCTCACCGAGGTGAGCCCGCGGACGGGATCACAGGTGGGCGGCACGAAGGTGACCCTCCTCGGCGAAGACTTCGCCGACGGCGTGCTCGTGCGCTTCGGCGGCACGGCCGCAGAGGCGACGTTCCTCACGCGAAAGCAGCTCGAAGCAATCGTCCCCGCGTCGGCGATCGCGGGCGATGTCGACGTCACCGTGGAGAACCCCGACGGCGTGACCTCCACGCTCGAAAAGGCCTTCACGTACGAGGCGCGCCCCGCGCCGTCGATCACGTCGGTGAGCCCCAACATGGGCCCCTCGACGGGCGGGACCAAGGTCGTCATCGAAGGAACGAACTTCACCAAAGACTGCCAAGTCTGGGTCGGCCGCGAGTACCCGAAGGATCTCGCCGTCAAGAGCGCCACCGAGATCCACATCGTCACCGCGCCCCGCAAGTCGCCGGGCGTGGTCGACGTCGAGGTGGCCGCGCCCGGCCTGCCCCGCGCCACGATGAAGAACGCCTTCCGCTACGACGCGGTCCCCGCGCCCATCATCACCTCGGTGGCGCCCAACGCGGGCGCGGTCGCCGGCGGCACGGAGATGACCATCAGCGGGAAGAACTTCCGCAAAGACACCATCGTGCTCATCGACGGGAAGCCGCCGAAGACGGTGAAATTCATCGACGCGCAGACCCTCGAGCTGAAGACGCCCCCGGGCGACGCCGGCAAGATGGTCGACGTCGCCGTGAAGAACCTCGACGGCAAAGAGGCCGTACAGAAGCGCGCCTTCATGTACGATCCCCGCTACCGCTGAGCCTTCCGCGATGAGCGCCCGCCCGCGAACCGTGCGCCCGACGCGTGGTTCGCGGGGCTCGCCGATCCTCGTCGCAGCTCACCGATGATCGCCGCCGCCGATCGTTTGAGCTCAAACGAGCTCGATCACACCTGCGCCGCGGTCGAGTGCTCGTCGCCTTCCGTCGGCGCGCCCGGACGCGTGCTCCAGAGGTAGAGCACCCCGAGCACGATGAAGAGCACGCCGGCCGCGCGCTTGGTCCACAGCGGCGGGATGGCGCGGCTCAACGCCTCGCCGCCGAGCACGGCCACGCCCGTGGTGGCGACGAGCGCGAGCGCCGCGGCGATGAAGATGACCCAGCGCGACGCGCCCCCGCTCGCCGCCGAGAGCGTGGCGAGCTGGGTTTTGTCGCCCATCTCCGCGAGAAAAATGGCGATGAACGTCGAGGCGAAGAGCTTCCAATCCACGGCGCGACCATACCCGAGGACCCGGCCCCGCGCTCGGCCCCGCGCGCATATCGACCCGAAGATTCATGAATGCCGCGGTGACCGGCCGGCGCTCCGATGGGCACGCTCGACCGGCCGAACGCGGCCGCTGCGACGATCGCGCGACTACGCCGACGCGGGCGCGCCCGGCTGCTTCTCGGGGAGCGCCGACGCCGCGTGCGGGGTGGCGAGCACCGCCGTCTCGACGGCGAGGAGCCGCGGAAAACGCGCGAGGTCCACACCGAAGCGGCGCGCGGTGGCGAGCTGGGGAATCACGAAGAGATCGGCCGCCGTCAAGCTCGACCCCACACAGTAGTTGCCATCGCCGGGGATCTCGGAGGCGATGGTGGAGACGAGCGCCTCGCACGCGGCGAGGCCGCGCTCGTTGAAGAAGCGGGCCCAGTTGGTCTTCTCGTCGGGATCCTTCGTGTGGCGCCCGAGCACGACCAAGTTCTGCAGCGGCTGAATGCCCGAGTTGATGAGCTCCACCACCTGCCGCACCCGCGCGCGCGCCCACGGATCCCGCGGGTAGAGCGTGGGCGTGGGCCGCGTCTCTTCGAGATATTCGAGGATGGCCACCGACTCGGCGAAGCAGCGCCCATCGATCCACAGCGCGGGCACGTGCCCCATGGGGTTGCGCGCCCGGTGCTCGTCCGTGAGCTGCTCGCCGGCGACGATGTTCACCGGCACCGTGCTGAACGGGATGCCTTTGATCGCGAGCGCCCACCGCACGCGCCACGAGGCCGAGGAGCGCCAATATTGGTAGAGGGTCGTGTCCATCGCGAGGCACGGTAATCGGTGCACGCGCGCTCCACAATCGGGCCGACGCGCGGAATGATCGTGGCGGATTCATGGCAGGTCGCCGCATTTCCCGGCAATCGTCGACGAGGCTGAAAAACCCCGCCTCAGGCGTCGTTGAAGGGCCTCATCGCGGCCGTTACGGTCTCTGCATGACCTCGTTCTTCCGCGTCTCGTTCTTCGTCTACACGACCGTGGTCGTGCTCATCGGCGCCGGTGCCTACGCCGGCGTCCTCCCAACCACCCTCAGCGGCCTGCCGCACGCCGATCTGCTCTTGCACTTCCTCTTCATCGGCGGCGTCGCCTTCTTCGCCGATGGGGCCCTCCGGCATCGCCCCCTGTGGCGCAGGCACGGCTCGCTGGGCGGCTTCGCCGTCATCGTCGTGGCCGGTATCGAAGAGTGGGCCCAGCGCTTCTCCCCGCGTCGCTCCTCGACCTGGTCGGACTTCACCGCCGACGTCCTCGGCGTGATCCTGTTCGTTTGGCTCTCCCGCCGCGTGACCGCAAAGCTCCAAACCACGCAACCGATCGAGCAAGGCAACACCGCCTCGGCACGCACCGCGGGCGAGATCTCGACGCCCACCCGCTGAGCATCTTCGTGATGATCCGAGATCACGCGCACGACGCGATCGCGGCCATCACGTCATTGAATCGTTCCCTCGTACGAGATCGAATAGATGAGTGAGGTGCCGTAAACCATGTGGCCTTCATGGCCCGGCCAGTCATCCGATCGAGATGCACCGCCGCTACGCCGAGGACGAGATGGGGTGAAGCACCGACCACCCGAGAATCGCCGCCTCCCTGATTGTCCCAGAACGTTTATCCGGCGACGTCGTCGCGAATGGCCAAACGCACCTCGGCATTCGTTGACTTGAACGGCAAAGCCCCAAGCCTCGTTGCCCTTTCCCGGACTGCCCGCATAGCCAGGAAAGATCGCTTGGACTTCATGGTCGGCCGCGATGGGCCGCCAACGAAGAGACATCGAAGCTCGCGGTTCGACTGCAACGATCGGGGGCAGCGCGAGATGCGATGAAAGGCGGCGCTACGACAGCGAGGGCGGCGCTTCAGCCGACCACGACGGGCCGTGCGACAGCACGAGGACAGCGCCGCGAGGAAGTGCGGCGCTCGTCGTATCGTCGTCGCGCTCTCCGGACAGGAGAACGCGAGACCTCTTCACTTCGGCATCGGCGGCGGCGGCACGCCCGGCATCGCCGGGGCCGGCGCGGCGGGCGGCGCAGGGAGGCCCGGAGGCGTCAGGTTCGGCGGCGCGGGCGGCCCGGGGAGCGACGGCAAGCTCGGCATGTCCGGCGGCGCCACCTTGGGCATCTGCGGCATGCCGGGGGCCTGCGGCGCAGCGGGAGGCGCCGGCGGCTCGCAAGCGACGGCGCCGCCGCCCAACGCGAGCGCGAGCGCAACGGCGGAGGCCGCCCGAACGAAGCGAATGCGGTCGTGGATCATCGTCATCTTCTCCGCCCGACATCAGACCGGACGGGGCCCCACGGCGTCAACCACTCTCGTGACGAGCCTGGAGCGACGAGGGCCGCGCGGCTTCACGCCCCGCGAGGAGGACACGATGTCTCGACGGTATTTCGCGGTGGGCCCGGCGTTCGGCGCCATGTGACGCGCGAGCGCCGGGCCTCTCGCGTCAGCTCGGGGTGAGCAGGGTTTGGAGCTGCGCCGGCGCGATGCGATATTCCTTGCCGCAGTAATCGCAGTTGATCTCGAGCACCTCGCCGTCGCGAACCAGCTCCTCGATGTCCGAGCGCGGCAGCGTGGCCAAGCTCGAGACGAGGCGAACCTGGCTGCAACCGCAGCCGAAATCGAGGCGCGACTCTTCCAGACGGGTGAACGGCATGCCGTAGAGAAGCTCGCCGAGCAGCTCGTCGGGGGTGAGATCGCTCTTCTGCAAGACCTCGCCGAGGTTGGGGAGCGCGTCGAGGCGCTCGGTCATGATCATGAGCGGGCCGCGCTCGATCTCGGGCAGGAGCTGCACCATGTAGCCGCCGGCGGCGATCACGCCGCTTTCTCCGACGACCGTGGAGACCGCGATGGTCGAGACCACCTGCTCCGAGTCCTGCATGTAGGCCATGAGCGCGCTCGAGATGCCGCCGGTGGGCGGCACCTCGATGACGCCTTGATGGATCGCGCCGCTCGGCAGCGTGCGCATCACCTGGAGCAGCGCGGCCGCGGGCTCGTGCGGCGCGCTCTTGCCCGCGCCGAACCTCACGAGGCCGCGGCTCGTGCCATCGGGCTGCGAGTCGGCCACCATGTTGCCGCCGCCGGCGCCGCCCTTGAGGATGGCCTGCACGCGGAGGCGCGGCGCCATGGCCTCGCGGATGAGGATGGCGCCCGTGAGCAGATCGCCGAAGGTCTGCGCCACGGCGCCCTCGGCCCCCTGCGCGCCGGCCGCGCCGCGCACGGTGTTCGTGGTGAGCGCGGCGATGACGCGGAAAGCGCCGTCGTCGGTGATGGCGCGGATGACGGTGTCGCGGAAACCCTCGCTCATGCAGCCTGCCCTTCGAGGAGACCATCGCGCGCGAGGAGCGCGTCGATGGTGGGCTCACGCCCCATGAACCCGCGGTAGAGGACCATCGGATCCTCGCTGTCGCCGCGGGCCAGAATGCCTTCGCGGAAGGCCTCGCCCACCGTCCGGTTGAAGAGCCCCTCGCGCTTGAAGCGCGAGAACGCATCGGCGTCGAGCACCTCGGCCCACTTGTACGAGTAGTAGCCGGCCGCATAGCCGACCGGGCTCGCGAACAGGTGCGTGAAGGCCGCGATCATCGCATGATCGGCGGGGAACGGCGCGGGCGAGAAACGCTGGAGGATGTCGCGCGAGTAGGTCAGCACCTCGCCGTGCGCCTCGGGCGCGAACTCCATGTGCAGCGCCAGATCCACCTCGGCGAAGCCGAGCTGCCGCATCATCATGTTGGCCGCGCGGAAGGTGCGGGCCGCGCGCATGCGCGAGAGCATCTCTTCGGGAATGGTGGCGCCCGTCTCGTAGTGGCGCGCGAACAGATCGAGCGCCTCGCGCTCCCAGCACCAGTTCTCCATGATCTGCGAGGGCAGCTCGACGAAGTCCCAAGCCACCGAGGTGCCGGCCAGGCTGCGGATCGGCACGCGGCTCGCCGCGTGGTGCATGAGGTGGCCGAACTCGTGGAACATCGTCTCCACCTCGCGATGGCTGAGGAGCGCGGGGCGCCCTTCGAGCGGCGGGGTGACGTTGGCCGCGAGCACCTCGATGTGCCGGCCGTGGCTCGGGATCGCCGTGTGGATCCCGTGCATCCACGCGCCGTCGCGCTTGTCCTCGCGCGGCGTGACGTCGACGTAGAACGCCGCCTGCACCGCGCCCGCAGGCTCGCGCACCACGAAGGCCCGCACCGACGGGTTCCACACCGGCGCGCCTTCCCAAGGCTCGACGCGCACGCCGTAGAGCCGCTCCGCGATCGCGAAGAGCCCTTCGAGGACGCCTTCGAGCGGGAAGTACGGGCGCAGCTGCTCTTCGTCGAAATCGAAGCGCGCGCGGCGGAGCTTCTCCGCGTAGTACGACACGTCCCACGGATGCAGCGCCGGCGCGGAGGGGCCCTCGATCTCGCGACGGAAAGCGTAGAGCTCGGCGTTCTCGCGCTCGAAGTGACGCTCGGTCTTCTGCCGGAGCACGTCGATGAACGAGCGCGCGGCGCCGCCCGTCTTGGCCATGCGATCATCGAGCACCAGATCGGCGAAGGTCGAGAACCCGAGGATCTTCGCCTTCTCGCGCCGGAGCTCGAGGATGCGCGCCACGAGGGGGCGATTGTCGAGCGCGCCGTCGGTGCCGCGCGTGCTGAAGGCGCGATACATCCGCTCGCGGATTTTCGCGTCATCGAGGTATGTCAGCACCGGGATGTAGCTCGGCGCTTGAAGCGTGAAGCGATATCCCGCGACGCCCTTCTTGGCCGCGCTCTCGCGGGCCGCCTCGATGGCTTGCTCGGGCAGGCCGGCGAGCGCCGCGCGATCCTCGACCACGAGCTCGAAGGCATTGGTGGCGTCGAGGACGTTCTGCGAATACCGCAGCGTCAGCGTGGCGAGCTCCACGTCGATCGCGGAGAGCCGCTCTTTCCCGGCCGCGTCGAGATCGGCGCCGTTGCGCCGGAAGTCGGCCACCGTCTTGTCCAGGAAGCGCTTGTGTGCGCCGGTCAGCGCGCGCGCCTCGTCGGTCGCGGCGAACGCCTTGATCGCGGCCCACACGCCCTCGCTGAGCACGATGCTGCTGTAGAACGCGCTCACGTCGGGCTGCACCGCCGCATACGCCGCGCGAATCTCCGGCGTCGTGGCCACCGACTCCAAGTGCGAGATGACGCCCATCGCCAGCTCGAGCCGCTCCGTCACGGCCTCGAGCGCGCCGAGCGTGCTCGCATACGTCCGCGGGCTCTGATCCGCGGCCAAGGCGGTGAGTCGATCGCGGGCCTCGCGGAGCAGCGCCTGCACGGCGGGCTCCACGTGCTCACCACGGATCTGATCGAACGGAATGGGATCGGCGAGGGAGAGGAGGGGATTTTCGACGTTCATGGATAACAGGGCTCTCTCGGGCGGAGGCGCGCCGAGGTGAGCGACACTTGTTACGATCACGCAGTCCCCGCCGCAACCGACCCTCACGAGAGCGCCGCGCTCGCCTGGGCTTCACGCGCCCTCGCGACCGCGCATGGCGCGACGGCGCCTGCCCTCGACATCGCCTCGGAGGCTCGCTCCGCAATCGCCATGCATCTCCGACTCGTGCCCCGACAGGAGATCACGAATCGCGATCGATCGCGAAGCGGCCCCGCAGAGACGACGCGCCCGATGCACGGCGCTCGCCCCCACCTCGAGCGACCGATCCCAGCGATTTCGCTAAATCTTCGGGACATCGGGACAAAATTGCTCAGGGCTCCGACTTTTATGGAGAACAGGTGACAATTCGGGCACCATGGCGTGAATGCGTGGCTTCCCTCATGTCGCTTGGGTTGCACTTTTCCCTGTAATTGCCGCGTGCTCCTCGGAGACGCCCGCATCGTCGACGACGACGGGAAGCGGCGGTGGCACCAGCAGCAGCAGCGGGACCGGGGGCAGCCCGGCATGCAAAGCGGCCATCCCGGCCTTCGATCCTGGGAGCGCGACGGGCCATGCCGATCCGTACGGCGCCAAGGCCGCCAATCAAGCGCGTGCCGGACGCATTGCCGACGCCTCCAAAATCGCGCAGCCGGCCCATGGTCGACAGCGCATCGAGACGGGCGATTACCTGCTCATCAACGACAAGATCGCGGTCGTCATCGAGGACAAGGGCGACTCCGACGGTTATGCACCCTTCGGCGGCGAGATCCTCGCCGTCGATGCAGTGGGCGACGACGGCAAGCCGCGCGGCGTCTCGATGTACAACGAGACGTTGATCGGCTTTGCGCTCCAGCTCGTCAAGCCCACGAGCGTCGGTGTCATCGCCGACGGCAGCGACGGCAAAGAGGCCATCGTCCGCGTCGTCGGCCCGCTGCAAACGGCGCCGTTCCTCGACGGGCCCATCAAGAACCTCTTCCCGACGACCTACGATCTCGAGGTCGCCTACGATTACGTGCTCGCGCCGGGCGCGGAGAAAATCACGGTGCGCACCGGTGTGCGCAACACCACCGGCGATCCGATCGATTTCGGCATCAATCGCCCCGGCAAAGACGAGTTCTTCGGCTTCTTCCAATACAGCCGCTCTCAGACCGTCACCGCCGAGAATGCCTATGACAAGGTCCCGACGCAGACGTCGTGGGTCGGCTTCGACGGCGGCGCGTGGAGCTTCGCGTTCCGCGCGCTCGGCAGCGACAAGCTCGAGTTCGGCCTGGAGCAGAGCGGCTTCGATTTGTTCTGGGGCAATGGCTTCATCGCCGACGCGTGCGCCGTCACCACCAAGGATCGCTTCGAGGTCGTCGCGGGCGGTCCCAACTACGATGGTCTGCGCGAGGCGCTGCGCCGCTCGGCCAACGAGCCGGCCTGGCGTGAGATCAAAGGCACGTTGAAGGACGGCTTCGGCGCCGGCGTCGCGGACGCGTGGATGTATGGCCTCGACGAGAAGGGCGCCTTGGTGACGCGCGGGCGCACCGACGCAAGCGGCGGCTTCACGCTGCACGCGCCGCCCGGCCAACCGATGAAGGTGATGCCGCAAAAGCAGGGCTATCCGGCGCACGCGGGTGTGGTGGTCGCGGCCGACGCAGGGACGGCTGCGCTCACGTTCGAGCCGCACGCCACGCTCCACGTCGTCGCCGTCGACGAGGATCTCGGCACGCCCGTGCCCGCGCGCATCCAGGTGATTCCGGCGGTGCCTCAACCGGGCACGCCCGAGGGATACGGTGTCCTCGACGAAGTGAATGGCCGCCTCTGGCAGGAGTTCGCCATGAATGGCGACGCGACGCTCGTCGTCCCGCCCGGGCAACACCGCATCATCGTGTCGCACGGCTACGAGTGGGAGCTTCACGACACCACGGTCACCGTCGCCGCCGGCGACAAGGCCGAGGTCACCGCCGCCATCGCCCACAGCGTCGATTCGACCGGCGTGATGTGCGCCGATTTCCACATCCATTCGATCTTCTCGGCCGACTCCGACGACTCGGTGGAAAAGAAGGTCATGAGCGCCGTCGCCGATGGCCTCGACATCCCCGTCTCCAGCGAGCACGAGTGGGTGATCGATTTCCAACCCATCGTCGAGAAGCTCGGCCTCACGTCGTGGGCCTTCGGCATGCCGTCGTCCGAGCTCACCACCTTCAAGTGGGGTCACTTCGGCGTGGTGCCCATCATCCCCAAGGAAGATCAGAAGAACCACGGCGCCGTGGATTGGATTGGGCGCTCCCCGGCGCAGACCTTCGCGGCCGCGCACGCGCTCACCGAGAACCCGGCCGTCATCATCAACCACCCGCGCAGCTCGGGCTTCGGCGGCTACTTCAGCAGCGCGGCGTACAACCGCAAAGACAACACCGGCAACGAGCTCTGGAGCACCGATTTCGAAGCCATCGAGGTCTTCAACGACTCCGATTTCGAGTCCAACCGCTCGGCGTCGGTGGCCGATTGGTTCGCCATGCTCAACTTCGGTCGCAACGTGTGGGCCGTGGGCAGCTCCGACAGCCATCACTTCCGCACGTCGCCCGTCGGTTATCCGCGCACGTGCCTGCGCTTCGGCCACGACGATCCCAAGAAGCTCACGCCGCTCGACGTGCGCGACGCGGTGAAGAAGGGCGCTGCGACCATCAGCGGTGGTCTCTACATGGCGGTGGTCGGCCCGAACGGCGAGCGTCCCGGTGAGCAGGTGATTGCGTCGACCGGCGAGGCCACGTTCCTCGTGACCGTGGAGACGCCGAGCTGGAGCTCCGCCGATACCCTGGAGACGATCGTCGATGGCATCACCGTCTCGACCGAGCCGCTCCTGCCTCTCGGATCCGGCAAGGCCAAGCGCTTCGCCAACCAGGTGACCGTGACCTTCGATCCCAAGAAGCCGCGGAGCTGGGTGGTGTTCCACGCCAAGGGCGAGAGTGATCTCGCGCCGCTCCACCCCGGCCGCCGGCCGTTCGCGGTCTCGAATCCAGTGTTCCTCAAGGGCAATTGAGCCCTGCGCGAGAGCGCGATTTCGACCACGAACGTGGCTCGGATCGCGCTCCGCTCCCTCACTCGCCGACAACGATTCTGCGTGATGTCGATGCTGATCGCGCCTGCGAACGGCGCTCAGCCTGCCTTCACGGGTCGCCCAAATCGATGTGCCCGTCGCTGGCGCCGCGTTGCCAATAGCCGGCCGCTTTGACCCAGGCCTTCGGATGGCGGCGCTCCTCGAGGATGTAGGCGCGCACGGTGCGGGCGAGCGAGGCTTCGCCGGCGATCCACACGAATCCATCTCCAGGCGGCAGCGAGAGCTCGGAGAGCGCTTGACGCAACAGCGCACCATCCCGCTCGCTCGGCTCGCCGCGCGCCACCCAGATCGGTTTCCAGGCTGCATGCGTCGTGAAGACCTGCGCTTCCGATCCCTGCGCCACGGTCACCACCGTCGTCACCGGGACGCCGGGGCGCAGCCCTTCGACCCGACGGCCAATCGCCGGGAGAGCGCTCTCGTCACCGATCAGGAGATACCAATCGAAATCATCGGGCACGACCTGAGATCCTCGCGGCCCGCCGATGTCGAGGGTCTGGCCGACGGCCGCCTGCGCAGCCCATTCGGTGGCCGGGCCGGCGTCGTGCAGCGCGAAATCGATGACCAGCGTCTTCTCGGCGTTGTCGAAGGCACGAGGCGTGTAATCACGCATCACCGGCCTCTCCGCCGGATCCTCGGGCTGCGAGAAGAACAGCTTGATGTGATCGTCCGGCGAAGGGCTGTTGAAGTCCACGAGATCGGGAGACGTGAAATGAATTCGCCGCATGCGCGGCGTCAGATTCTCGATGCGAGCAACCGTCAGCCGGCGTCGACGGATCTCGTGGCGCATGCGGACGATCTCGTGGCGTCCCGCGGGCGCGGCGCCTCCCGTCGCGTGCGCCGCCCCATCCCCCTGCGGAGCCGTGCCCCGCTCGTGACGTTGATAGGGAGTGTCGACTCGATTCATGATGACTACCTCTCGTCGTGCTGGTGGGCCTCATCGATCGAGGCAACCACGTTGAGGGCGTTCTGTTCGCCGGCTCCGGGAGCGCTTGCGCCACGCCACCATGGCGAGGCCCGACGCTGCCAAGAGCCCAGTAGGGATCTCTCCGTTGGCACCGATGGGAGGCCCGAGAGAGCAACTCCCTGTCTGCGGGCTCTCCCCTTCCCCGGGGTTCGTCGGTTCGGGCTTCGGCTCAGGCTCGGGCTCGGGTTCCGGCTCGGGCTCAGGCTCGCTGATGCGGAGCGTGAACGGCGCATCGGACTTCAATGCGCTCTGGCCCGCGACCACGATGATCGCCTCTCCTTCGACGACGGCGGGAAGAGCTGTGGACTTGTCGAGCCGCGCCACCCCTCCCTCGAGCGCTGCGCATTGGTCTCATTTTCGCCGCAGCTTCTCGGAGTGTTCGAACGCCTCGGTCCAGATCATCAGCCGCTTCAACCCACGTCCGATCGTGGTGGAGCCCGGCGGCCCGCCGGAGGACTTGCCAGTGTAGCCGCCGAGCTCGGCGATCCAGAGGACGGCCTGGGCGATGGTCGGCACGCCCTCCGGGATGGTCTCCGTGCGCGCCTTGTACTTGGTTTTCGCGGCGCGAAGCGCCTCGATCTCCATCGGGGACAGCGCGACGCTCGCCGCAGCGTCGGGCTGGGTGCGGGCGAGGTGCTTGAGGCGTTCGGCGCGAGCTGCCACCGCGGCGAGCATCGTAGCCCAGCGGATGACGCGATCTTTGGTGTGCAGCTGCGTGTCCTCGACATTGCAATGACCGCGCTTCCAGGCCCGGTGAAAGTCTTCCCCCCGCCACCGGAAGCAGTACCCATGGATGATGCCCTTGGCGTCCTCGAAGCCGTTCACCTCGGCGTTGGTCAGGAGCATCCAGTCGAGGCGCTCTTCGCCGCGCGGCGTGCGACGCTCGTGAGCCCAGACCACGCGCACGTTCATCGTCGTGCGGTGGTGCGTTGCACGCTCGGGTAGATCGAGCACGACATCCGCGTAGCGTACGTCGAGCCGGGCGCGCCGGGCGGCTCGTGTCGGCCCGGCGGGGATGTCGACGTCGTAGCTGCCCACGATGCGTTGCTTGCGCATGTGCCGGCGCAGCAGGCGCCGTCGGCCATCCACGAGCACCACGAGGCGGTCCTGGTTCGCGCGGATAGTGAACCGCCCTTGTTTCGCAACGGCGCGCAGAATCTCGGCGTTGTCGCCCTCGCGGTCGATCAGGAACCACGGCATGCACGAGGGCGCCTTCTGGTGCACCAGCTTGCCCGTACGCGCCACGACGTCGACCCACTGCGCCGTCTCGGTCTCAAGGTCGCGTCGACGCGCGTACCGCCCCTTCTTGCTCTTCGGCCCGCGCGCCCAGAACTCGAGGTCGAGCAGCCCCACGGGAGCTCCGTCGGCAGTCACCGCGAGAGCGTCGATGACCTTCAACCCTCGCGTCGGAAGCGAGCGCATGCCGAGCGAGCCGAAGTCCTTCGTCTTCGAGACGTCCGTGAGCGAGAGGCTGGTCCCATCGACGACCACATAGACGAACGAAGCGTCGCTCACCGCGCGGAGCGACGCCTCTGCGAACGCCGTCGTGAGCGCCCTCGGCGCCATTTCGGTCTCAAGGAAGTCGTACGCCGCTTGCAGCTCCGCGCGCGTGCAGAAGACCTCCGTCAGTCGACCTGCCGGCTGGTCGGCGGCTTGTCGCAACATCGACGCGGCCCGCCGAACGCGACGCGCGTCGCCGAGCTTCGCCGACGCCACCTGCTCCTCCGCCCACCGCTGAACCTCACTGCTGTCGCCCATCCCGCGGCGCGCCCATCAGCGCGACCGTTGTCAAGTACGACAACATGGCCACCAGTGCGCCCGCTCTTAGGGGGACTGCGCTTGCCGTCATTTTCACCGTCGACGGCGCCCCGCTTGTTCGCCCGGAGATGAGACCAATGCGCAGCCTCGAGCGGCAGGGCCACGGCCGCGTTGCGCGCCGGATCCGTGTCGATCGAAACGATGCGCGCCGCCCCTGCGGAGATCTCGTAATAGTGCGCCGCGAGCCCCGAAGTCACACCGTTCGACGAAGCACCGATGTCCGCAGACAGCACCTCGGTCTTCACCATGGGATAGGTCGCCGAAAGCGGGTAACCACCGCTGCCGGCGCGATCCCCAGTCGCCGCATTCCACGTTGCAAAGGTGGTGAACTCGGCGGCGAGGCTGCTGCCTTTGGCGATCAGCACATGGTCGGTCGCTTGAAGCACCTTCGATCCATCCGAGGCAATCGCTTCCATGATCTCGCGCACCACGGTCGGCCCGTGTCGCTCGCTCAAGAACACGGGCCAGATGGCCGTCGCATACAGGAAGGATTGCACCACCCCGCCCGGCGGCGCGTCGATCGAGCGCGTCGTGTCGGAGAAGTAGGCCGGGAGGAAGCGCTCGAGATCGGTCAGCTCCGGATGAAGCGCTTTGGTGGCCCACTGGGCCGTGCCCTCGGCCCACCATCGATCAATGTCCGCGGAATAGGCATTCTGCACGAGGTGGAAGAGCTCGTGCGGGAGCACGGTGAGCGCGCCTTCTTCGAAGCTCGCATATCCATCCTCCTCGAAGAGGTTGTCCGCGAGGATGAAGCCCGTGCAGCGCGAGACGTCGCCCACCTGCGTGCAGATTTCGGTGGCGGCCTGTCCATCGGCGCCGCCCATCCCGACGAGGTACACATCCATGCGCCCATCGCCGCCGTTCGAGCTGCACAGTGGGTAGTCGCCGTCACCGAGCGCGGGGAGGAATCCCATCGCGGCATAGCCATCGATCGCGGTCTCGACGGCTTGCCCCGAGAGCTTCGCGGCATCGATGGCTTTGGGCGCCTGCGATCCCGACGTCGCGTACCAGACGCGCACCCGGCCTTCGGGCGTGTCGTACGAGGCCACGGGGTCGGCGCCGTATCCGATCCCGAAATACCCACCTGGGTCGGTGGGTCGCACGGACGCGCAGTCGTCGGCATGCGCGTCACGTGCGATGGCAAGCGCGAACACGAGGATCGGAATGCGCTTGGCGAGCCCACCCAAGCTCATTGAAGGGGCCCGACCCGGAGCTTGTAGCGGCCGCCCGAGAGCCCCGCCGTGCCATCGGGGTTCGAGTAGTAATCGAGGATCTCGACCTTGTAGAGGCTCCCGTCACCGCCGCGCACGATGAACACCCCAGGGTGCGCAGAGAGCTTGTTGGTGGACGTGTCGTAGTCGTACCAACCCGTGAACGTCGTGGCGATGGCGCCGGTCTGGTCCGTCGAGAGATTGCAGTCCGCGTCGAACCACGTCTCGGGGGCAATCGTGGCGGAGGTCGCGTCGGCGGCCGTGACCGCGTCGAACGTCTTCCCTTCGAGGAACGCCGCTCCCCCATTGCCCGGGCCGCCGTCACCGCTGTTCGTGCGCAGGAGAGGCCGCTTGAGCGCGAGATCCCAGTCGGAGGACGTGAACGACGAGACGTCGGTCACGGCGACCTTCGTCGCGTTTTTGAGGCTCACGTAGATCCAGGGGTTCTGCGGCGCGGCCACCGTCCCACCGGCGGAGCCGTCGACATAAAGCGTCTTGGCATTGCCATCCGTGGCGAGGACGATGATCTCACCCGCCGACACCATGTCGATCGGACCGAGCGCCTGATCACGCGCCGCCGTGCAGGAAGTGCCGCCGCTGCTCGAGGAGCTCGATGAACTGGAGGAGGTCGTCGTGCTCGAAGAGGTCGTCGTGCCCGAGGAGCTCGAAGAGCTCGTGGTTCCGGTGCTCGTGGTGCCGGTGCCCGAGCCGCCCGTGCCCGAGCCGCCCGTGCCACCGGCGCCTCCCGTGCTCGTCGAAGATCCATTGTCGCTGCCGCAGGCCGCGAGCGAGAGGACGATCGGGAAAGCCATGCTCACCAAAACTCGAACAGTCATGTGCGCTTCTCTCTTCATGGTCTGGCGCGCGCGGCGCTCGCGGTCTGGGCGCCCTCGAGCGCCGGCTGTCACTGCGCCTCTTCGAGGCGCAGCTTCACCTTGCCGAACGACGCCTGAGCGGCGCTCCTCGCTCGAAGCGAGGCAAGGCAAGGTGCAGAATGAAAGGGCATACGCGGCCGTCTCGGCCGCGAGAGCGCGGCGTCGGTCCATGGGTATGGCGCGAGATCCGGAGTCCGATGAACGGCTCCCCGCCCCCGCGCACGAGCTCGCGATTCAGCTCGAAGCCCAGCCACCGAATCGCGCTCGCCTCACCGAGAGCCCATGAGCGACCACGTCGATCGAAACGCCGAGCCGCGTTTACGCAGCCTCGATGTGGCGCGCGCGGGGATGCCGATGAGCTCGGATGTCTCGCGATCGGCACAGCGTGACTCGATGTTTCCCGGCGCGTGACAGGCGAGCGGACACACCGAATGGGATCGGTCTGCGAGAGGCGATGAGGCAGCTTCGTTCGAGCGACGGACAATGGGCCTCCGGACAAGGAACCACGTGACCAGTGAAGGTCATGGGCAGAGGGCTCGGAGGCCGCTGGGTGAGCTCTTGGCACCACTAGCAACGGTGGCGCTCGCTATTGAAAACGATGATGAACATCATTTTCAATAGCGAGCCAGATGGGGCTTGTCAATATTTATTGCGGATCGCCCGAGACACGTGCTTGGCCCGATGCGGACCGGCGCGAGCTCGGCGCGAAGCGGCTCAGGGATGGTGGGCGGGGCTGCCGTTCACGCCGAGGGAGGACGGAGTCGGGCGCGCGGAGCGGTGAGATCGGTCTTCGGCAGATGGGCCGCGGTGGCCAGCGCAGCGGTGAGCAAGAGGCCGACTGCGATCCATCCGGGTCGCGCAGCGATGGCTGCGACGAGGGCGGGGATCGGGGTCGCGAGCCCGAAGGCGCGCTCGGCGATCCATCCGAGCGCGGCGATGGCTCCGAAGACGGCGGCGATGTTGCGGAGGCGTGCGTAGTGGACCGTGCGGCCGACGAGGAGGAGCCACGGCAGGAGGACGAGAACGACGGCGAGCTGCATCGCTTCGACGCCGAGGTTGAAGCCCACGAGGCTGAGGCCGAGCATGACTCCATCGAAGCCGAAGCCGCGGAGCGCCTCGGCGAAACCGAGGCCGTGGATGAGGCCGAAGCCGATCGCCAGGACCACTTCCCGACCGGCGAAGAGAGGGCGGATCGCATGCGCCGCGGAGATTGCGATGGACAGCGCGATGAGGATCTCCACGGGACGTGAAGGCAGGCTGGCGCCGGCGAGCGTCACCGCGATCAAGGTGAGCGAGTGACCGACCGTGAATGCGGTCACGATCTTCGCGGCTTCGCGGATGCTCCGCGTCGCTGGGCCGCGCGCCGCCCAGCGTCCGCCCTGCGCTGCGAGCGGCGCCACGAGGAGCAGCATGAAGAGGAAGAGCAGATGGTCGGTCCCTTCGGCGATGTGCTTCAGGCCGAGCACGAACACCGCTCCGAGCCCGCGGAAGAGGCTGCCTCCTTCGCGGTCGACGGTGACCGTGGGGCTCTGCCAATGGATGAGGCCGACCGGCTCGACCGCGTCGCCGACGGCGCCGCGCGCGAGGTCACGACGCACGAAGACGTAGATGTTGTGCGTGACGACGCGGTGGACGATGGCGTCCTCACGCAGCTCGAGCCAACGCGCGGAGGCGCCCGGGGGCGCGCGCATCGTCACCTCCGCGATCACGTCGTCCCCGTCGTCCGTAGCGCGCTCGCGGCGGAGTCGCTGCACCTCGACGTGGAAGGGGCGGCCATCCTTGCTGCGCGCGGAGAGATGCGCTCGCACGTACGACGCGAGCTCCTCCTCCGATGCGGGCAGCGCGTTCGGCGGCACGGCGACGCCGAGCGCGAGCGCGAGCGCGAGCTGCTCGACCGGAAGCACCATCTCCACGGCGACGGCGCGCTCGCCGACGTCGAGGTAGACGGCGGTGCCTCGCACGTCGTGCGCGCGCGCCGGAAGGGACGCGAGGAGGAGGCAGACGACGGCCGCGAGCGCGGCGAGGATCATCCGCGCGCGCATGCTCAGAGGCTCCCGCCGTAGTCGAACTGCTTGTCGCGGTAGATCGTGTGGTAGTGCGTCTTGCCCTGGATGACGATGCCGCCCTGGCACGCGACCTCGATCCACACGCGCGGGCCGTCGATGCGCATGTACGTGCCGTTGGTGTCGACGTCGACGGCGGTTGCGCTCGGTCCGGCGAAGGCGACGTAGGTGTCGGCATAGGCCGCGGCGGAGGTGTAGTCGGCGACCAGGGTGTCAGAGATCGACGCCTCGAAGTTGCCGACCCAGCCCTTGATCGCCGCGGTCACCAGCGCCTGCTGCGCGGTGCTCAGGTTCGAGACCAGAACGCCGGTGCGGCTCGCGCCGGTCGGATACTTCGCCGTCACGGTCGCGAGCGATCCCTTGCCGTACTCGACCGGGCCGACGAGGACATCCATGAAGCTCTGGCCCGAGAGGTAGGCGGTCGTGATGTCGCTCGCCGAGAGCGAGTTGAAGACGGCGACCATCGCAGCAGCTTCGTTGCTGAGGGGCGCGTAGGTCGTGCCGCCGATCGTGAACTCCGCCTTGGGCTCGACGGCGACATGGTTCGGCGTCGGATAGGCGACGCCGCCGACGTAGGTGACGTTGAAGGCCATGTGGTGGCCGCCGAACATGATCTCCCAACTGCCGGTGACGGAGGGCGTGCCGAAGATCGCGATGTAATAGAGCCCGGCCCCGTAGCCGCCCTGGAACATGGCGAGGTAATCGTCCGCAGCGCGGATGCCGTCGAGATCGTCGAGACCATCGCTGGAGAGGACGATCTTCATGAGCGCGCTCGCTGCATCTTGGCTCGCGGTGCTCAGGTCGCCGAGCTTCGCTCCGGCGCGCTGGGTCATGCCCACGGGGAAGTTCGACCACTTCGTTCGGCTCGTGCTGTCGGTGTACGCGAGGTTCACCTGCGCGAGCTGGCTCGCGGAGAGGGTCGCGAGCAGCGCGTTGGCCGCGCATACGGCTTCCTCGACTTTGGTGGTCGCCTGCGTGCAATCGACGCTCGGGCCGCCGGAGCTCGAGGTCGATCCCGCGCCGGTACCGCCGGTGCCGGTGGACGTGCCGGCGCCGCCGGTGCTGGTGGACGTGCTCGTGTCGCCGCCGCCAGAGGTGCTGGTGACGGTGGAGGGCGACGAGCATGCACCTGCGACGAGCAGGAGCGAGGAGGTGGCGAAGACAAGGGCTCTCCGGCGATCAATATGCATCTGGCCTCGATTCTGGAGCACGACGGCTCCAGCGCGGCCCACAGCAGCGGGTGTGCCACGCGGAGATCCGCGGGCGAGGCGCGGGCGAGGTGTTCGAAGATCGAACACGGTGTTCGCGAGGCGAACACCAGCGAGGCCTCAATCCTTGGCGCCGTCGTCGCTCGCGATGCCGAGGTGCTTCATGCGCGCGTAGAGCTGCGGTCTGCGAATCCCGAGGAGGCGGGCCGCCTGCGCGCGATTGCCTTTCGCGACGGCGAGCGCCTTGTCGATCAGCTCGCGCTCGACGCGCTCCAGGTTCGAGCGCAGATCGAGCGACGTGGAAGGCGCCTCCGTGCGCGCGGGCTCGTCGAGCGCGAGATCCTTCGCGTCGAGGACCTCGGCCGCGGACATGACGCGGGCCGCTTCGAGGACGTGACGAAGCTGCCGCACGTTGCCGGGCCAATCATGCGCGGTGAGCGCGAGCATCGCGGCCTCGGTCACCGCGCGGCGCGGTGGGGGCGCGCGAGAGAGGAATGCATCGACGAGCAGCGGGATGTCCTGCGCGCGCTCGCGCAGGGGCGGCACCTCGATGCGCACCACGGCGAGGCGATAGAAGAGATCCTCGCGCAGCGTGGCGGAGGAAGCCCCCGGCGTGACGACGCGGGAGGTCGCGGCGATGAGGCGCGCCGACGACGAGAGCCGCTCGGCGCTGCCCACGCGCTCGAACCCGCCGTCCTCGAGCACACGCAGGAGCTTCGTTTGCAGCGGAGGATCGAGATCACCGATCTCGTCGAGGAACAACGTGCCGCCGGCGGCGAGCTCGAAGCGCCCTTCGCGCCGCGAAGAGGCGCCCGTGAACGCGCCCTTCTCGTGGCCGAAGAGCTCGCTTTCGAGGAGCGTGGCAGGAAGCGCCGAGAGGTTCACGGGCACGAAGGGCGCGGCGGGACCGAAGCCGTGATCGTGGATCGCTCGGGCCACGAGCTCCTTCCCTACCCCGCTCTCGCCGGTGATGAGCACGGGCGCCTGGCTCGCCGCCGCGCGCCCGATGGCCTTCCAAACCTCGAGCATGGCCGGGCTCGTCCCCACGAGGGCCGCGTCGGCCTGCTGCGAGGGTGGGCGCGCGATGGGACGCACCTTCACCGCGCGCGCGACGCTCGCGAGGAGCGCGTCGAGATCGAACGGCTTCACGACATACTCGAAGGCACCGGCCTTCATCGCGCGGATGGTGCGATCGCTGTCGCCGTACGAGGTGGCCATGATCACCGGCAAGCTCGGGCGCACCTTGCGGATCTCTTCGAGCAGGACGATGCCGTCGCCGTCCCTGAGCCGGATGTCGAGCAGCACGGCGTCGACGTGCGCATCCGCGAGGCGCGCGCGCGCCGCGTACTGGCCGTCGGCGGGGACCGCGTCGTAACCGGCGTCGGCGAGCAGCGACACGAGCGTGTCGCGGATGGTCCGATCGTCGTCGACCACGAGGACACGCGCGGCGCTAGCCATCCGCAGGCTCCTTTCCGAAGTGGATCGCGAACACGGTCGTGTCGTCTCTCCGCTCGTAGACGAGCTCGGCGCCGAGGCCGCGGACGAGCGTGCGCGACAAGAAGAGCCCGAGCCCCGTGCCCTCGGGCTTGGTCGAGAAGAACGGCTCGTAGAGCTCTGGGAGGCGCGCCTCGGGAACGCCGGGTCCACGGTCTTCGATCGTGAGGGACACGCCGGTGTGGCCGCGGGCGATGTGCACGTCGACCGTGCTCCCTTCCGGGCTCGCCTCGATGGCATTGCGCAGGAGATTGTCGATCACGCGTGTCAGCGCCTCCGCGCTGGTGGTGAGAGAAGCCGATCCCGAGAGGCGGACGTTCACGGTGCGCTGCTCGGCGAGCCCCGCAGCCTGCGCGATCCGCTCGCGGAGCAACGCGCCGAGATCGATCTCCGCGCGCGCTTCGGGGAGAGGCGCGCCGCGGGCCACGACGAGCATCGAGCTCACGATGCGATCGAGCCGCGCGATCTCTTGGAGGCAGGTCCGGACATCGTCTCCGGAGCGCGCGTCGAGGCCCCTCCGCGCGAGCACGTCGAGCTTGAGCTTGATGCCCGTGATCGGGTTGCGCACCTCGTGCGCGACCCCCGCGACGACGCGCCCCAAACCCGCGAGGCGCTCGTCGCGTGCGAGGCGGCGCTGGAGTGCGCGCTCCGCGGCGCGCGCGTCCGCGAGATGCCGGGCCATGGCGCTCAAACCGTCGGCGATGCGCCCGAGCTCGAGCGCGCGCGGTCGCCCGACCTCGGCGCGGAGATCGTCCTGAAGCCGCAGGAGGGACGCTTCGAGATCACGTGCGCCGCGGCGGAGGCCGAGGAGCGCGCTCACCGTGAGCCCGAGGAGGATGATCGGCACGATGCCCATCACCGCGAACTTCGCGCGGAGCCGCGCACGCGCGCCGTCGGTGCCGAACGGCGGCAGACGCACGACGCTCCACGCCGCGATCGCGCCCGGGCCTGTCTGCGCGGAAGCGAGGAGCAAGTCGCGGGGCATGAGACGACGCGCATGGGCGGGACGCACCGCGCCCGCCGCGCGACAAGCGTTCATGGCCACATCGCGATCGGCAGGAGGCAGCCACATACGCCCGTCCGCATGCGGGCGGATCGGCGGCGGTGGATGCTCGTCGTCCATAGCCGGATGCGCGCCCGGCGGCGGTGGCGACGGTGTGGCGGAGCGCGCGAGGATCAACGCACCATCGCGCGCACAGAGGCCGGCGCTGGCGTCGGGGCTGCGAGCGATCGCCTCGTCCACGATCTCGCTGAACGAGCGCATGTCGTCGGCGGAGAGCGCCGCCGCGTCGTTGCCGATCCCTCTCCGCGCGGCGCTTTGCAGGAGCGCCGCGACGATCGCGTCCCCTCGCTCTTTCGCCGCGGCTTCGCGCGCGGCGTCCCCCTCTTCACGAAGCTGGATGAAGGTCAGTGCCGTCGCCGCGAGCATGACGATGGAGAGAACGATGATCGCCAGGAAGCGGACGCGAAACGACATGATCTCTGTGGCACGTGAGGCACGTGGAGCTTCGCCGAAGATAACGGCCGGCCATCGTGGGAGCCAGGCCGGCGCGGCGCTCTCGACGTCATGATGGAGGGACCGCGTCAGCCCAATCACACCTCCCTGGAGCAACGCGAACCGAGCTTCTGATCTCGATAAATTTCGATCGGTGCACCATCATCGAGGGGTGCTGTGATTGCGCGGCGACTTGGCGTGCGAGCGCACCGCGAAGCCTGCTTGCAAACGCTATCGATGGCTCGATGAGCGCCGAGGCTCTTCGACAACGCTCGGCCGGCGCGACGCCGCAGCATCAGCCGACGCGGCCAAGTGCCGCTGTGCGCGGCGACGCGCGGAGCAACGAGCGAGAGTGTTCGTGAAGAGGATCCGGCTCAGAGCGAGCCGATGAACTCGAGCAACAGCGCGCGATCTGCAGCGCTCAGATCAACGAAACGTGCACGCGCGCCTTCGGCTTCGCCGCCGTGCCAGAGGATGGCTTCGGTCATGTTTCGCGCGCGCCCATCGTGAAGCAGCCGACCGTGCCCGGACACGTCTTCCACGATGCCAATTCCCCAGAGAGGTGAGGTGCGGAAGTCGCGCCCACTCGCTTCGCCGTCGGGCCGATGATCGGCGAGGCCTTCGCCCATGTCGTGGAGCAGGAGGTCCGTGTACGGGAAGATCGTCTGGCTCTCGAGCTCGGGATAGCCCGGGAAGCCCGCGCTCGTGACGTGGCGCGCGACGTGGCACGAGGCACAGCCGATCTCGCGGAAGATCGTCTTGCCGACGAGCACGTTCGGCGCGGCCGCGTTCGGGCGATGCGGCACCGCGAGGAGGTGCGAGAAGAACACGACGGCGTCGAGCTTGGTGTCGCTGATGTCGATCGCGGAGCCGGCCTTTGCGGCGCACGCGGTCTGCACGGGCGGACAGTCCGCGTCGGGGTGGACCGACGACGTGATGCCCATGTCGAACGCGAACGCGCTCGCGTTCTGGCGCCGTAGATCCACCTGGTTGGCCTTCCAGCCGAAGCGGCCCATCTCGCCGTCGAGGTGCTGTGCTCGACCGCGGATGCCATCACCGTCCACGTCGTCGGGATCCTCGAGCGCCATGATCGCTTCCTCGGGGATCGCGGCGAGCAATCCGAGGCCGATCATCGACTGCGACACGCGCGCGGAGAGCCTCGTGTCGGGCACGAGATCGCCGAACGCGAGATCGTGAGGAACGAGCTTCGGCGCGAGGAGCTCGAACGGGGTTCCATCCGTGAACGCGCCCGCGATCGCTTCGGTCTCGAAGGAGAACCAGCCCTCCGGCTCGACGCCCGTGATGGCGCGGTTCTGAATCTGCTCGCCGTAGCGAGGATCCGGCGCGAAGCCCGCACCATCCGGCACCGACAGGCGAACGAGCATCGACGTCATCGGCTGATTCGAAGGAGGCGGCGACCCACGCCCACCGCGGAAATGGCAGCCCTGGCACGACGTGCCCACGTACGTCGGCCCGAGCCCGTCCCGATCGAGCTCTCCTTGAACGACCCACGCCACGTCGAACAGCGCGAGCCCCGCTTCGAACGTACCGCGCCGTTCGGGTGGCAGATTCGCAGCGGGTTGCAAATAGCTCTGGGCATCACGCGTGGGTGTCGTCGTCGCCCCGCCCGGCAGCTCTTCTCCAGGCTCGATCTCGGCCGGCTGCCACGGCGCACCACCGCTGCCGCCGCTGCCGCTCGATGCGCTCGAGGTCGCGCTCGATGCGCTCGTGCTCGACGTGCTCGTGCTCGTACTCGACGAGCTCGACGTCGAGCCCGAGCTGCTCCCGCCGCCGTCATTGGTCTCGGCGGGCTCGCCGGAGCACGCCGGCGCGAGCGCCGCCACGGCGAGCCACGCGAGACCGAAGAGGGTGATGGTCCTCATGGCAGCACGATCTCGATCGGCGTCGTGGAGCGTGTCGGCCCGTCAGGCGGAAGCGGAAGCGCGAGCTGACCGCTCGTGTTCGCGCCCCAAGCGAAGACGCGATCGGTGAGATCCACGGCCATGCTCCCGGTGGGTCCCGCGCCGAGCGCCCGCGCGAAATCGACGCCGTTGCGCGTCGGCAGCACGCGTTGGGTCGTGTCGCCGACACCGAGCTGCGCGCCGCTGTTCTGGCCCCACGCCCAGAGCGCACCATCCTCCCCCAACGCGAAGCTCGCGTTGCCCGCGGCGAAGACATCGAGCATCGGTACCGCGCTCATCGTCTTGATGGGCTGCGACTTGTCCGCGAGGATGCCCGACGTCCCATCGCCGAGCTGCCCGCTCGAGCCCGTCCCCCAAGCGAGCACGGCGCCGTCACGACGAAGCGCGAGCACATGGCTGCGCCCACCGGCGACGCCGATTACATCGCTCACCGTCGGAACGATCGCGGGCGTCGCATGCGGCGCCGCGTCCTCCACGCCGAGACCGAGCTCACCGCTCTCGTTCCCACCCCAAGCGAAGAGCACACCGTCCTCACGAACGGCATAGGAAGCGTCATCCGTCGCACCGACGGCAACGATCCCCGACACGCCCGTGACCGTCGCGAAACCATCGATCGCCTCCGTCGAGCCGAGCCCGAGCTGACCGACGTCGTTCGCACCGGCCACGCGCAGGATGCCATCCGCCCGCAGGAGGAGGACATGCCCGCCACCGAGCGCTGCGGCCACGATGTCCTCTCCGGTGAGAAGAGGATCGGCGACGCCTTCCACGAGATCGATCGCGTACGCGTCACCTTCTCGATCGATCGCCACCGCGATCGAGATCGAGCTGCGCGCGTGGATCGCCGTGGTCTGCGCAAGCTCGGGCCACGAGCGCAGCTCCGGCGAGCCGCCGCCCCAGTCGTAGAGCGTGCCGTTCTTGATCGCGAGCATGTGCTCCAACGTCGCGGCGACCTGCCGCCCGCCATGCACGTGCAGCGCTCGCTGCGCCTCGCGACCATCCTCCGCGCGCAGGTGGATCTCGAGATCATGCGGCCCGCGTGCGAAGGGCACCGTCAGCTCGACCGTCTGATCCGTCGTGCCGTCGATCGATCCCGTCGAAGCCTGGTCGAGCGTGCCGTCGGCGTCGGCGAGCTCCAGCGAGGAGCCTTCCGGCGCTCGCACGTGAGCGTGCAACACGAGCGACCCTCTTTCGAACGACCAGGAGGCCGGCGGCGCCTCCACGTCGAGCACGAGATCCGGCTTCGGCGCCGCGCCGCCCGCGCCTCCCACACCGCCGGTGCTCGACGACGATGACGCGACGGCGGAGCTCGACGAAGCATCGCTCGTCGAGGCCTGGCTCGACGTCACGCTCGCTCCGCCCGTCCCCGTGGCCGTCTCAGGCGAAGAGCCACCGCACGAGAACGTCGCGAGCGCGACGATCGAGACGAGCATCGCGCGCACGCTCACGGGAGCGTCACGAGCCCGGGCACCGGATAGGCCCAGTTGTTGAGCAGGTTCTCGCGACCGAGCGAGCCGTTCGTGCTCCAGCCCCAGGTGTAGAACATCCCGGCGCTCGTGACGCCGACCACGTGCGTCGCGCCCGTCTCGAGATCGCGAACATCCGCGAGCATCAGCGGATCCCCGGGCGCATTGCGATCGGTGGTGTCGCTCGCGCCGATGCCGAGCTGCCCGTTGAAGTTCTGCCCCCAACCCACGGCCGTTCCATCGGCGCGCACGGCGAAGCTGTAGTTCGCATCGGCGACGAGACCGGCCACGTCCGTGATGGTCAGCGCCTGGGGTGCGAACACGTTGGCCTCCGAGCCGCTCGTCCCCACGCCGACCTGACCGTTCTGGTTGAGACCCCAACCGACGACCGTGCCATCGGCGCGCAGCGCGAGGAGATGATCGCGCCCCGAAGCGATCTGCACGACGTCTGCGAGGCCGGGCACCTGCTGCGGCGCGCTGTGGGGAGTCGTGTCTGCAGCGCCCTGACCGAGGTTGCCGTACTGATTGCGCCCCCAAGCCCACACGGTTCCATCGCGGCGCAGCGCGACCGAGTGCTTCGATCCGGCCGCGACCTGAATGATGTCGCCGAGCCCCGGAACGGTGACGGGGAAGCTGCGATCATCGACGCTCCCATCACCGAGCTGCCCGGACGAGTTGTCACCGAACGCGCGCACGGTGCCGTCCTCGAGCAGCACGAGCGCGTGATCGAAGCCGAACACCGCTTGCAGCACGCCCGTGAGCGTCGGGTTCTGCGTGGGTGATGGACGCGTGGTCGTGTCGGGCGCGTCCATCGCGCCGAGGCCCAGCTGGCCGTCGGTGTTGTTCCCCCACGTATAGAGCGCGCCGCTCTTCGTGACGGCGAGCGATTGATTCTGGCGGAAGTCGATCGCGGTCACGTCGGTCAGCCCCGGGACCGCGACGGGCATCAGCCGCGACGTGGTGTCGCCCGCGCCGAGGCCGAGCTGCGTGAGGTTGTTGCGCCCCACACCAGCAGGTTGCCATTCACCACCGCGCCGGTGTGCGATCCGCCCGCGCTCATGTGGCGCTCGAGGCTCGCGTGCAGCGTGACCTCGGCGCGATTGCCCGCGGCATCCTCGGCGAAGAGCACGAGCTCGTTGGCACCGCGCGTCGGCGTGAGATCCAGATCCGCAGTCGCGTTCGGCCCCGGCGTGATCGCGGCCTCGACCTCGGCAGCGCCGTTCAATGCATAACCGAGCCTCACGATGCCCGTGTCGTCGGCCGCGTCGAGATGAACGCGCACCCGCGCCGCGCGGAGGAGCGTGCCGTCGACGAGCCCCGTCGTCACCAGCGTGGGAGGCGTCGTGTCGGGAATCGGAGCGCTGCCCCCCGTGCCACTCGAAGAGCTGCTGCCGCCACCCGCACCGCCCGTGCCGCTCGACGAAGAGGATGCGCTCGACGAGCTCGAAGACGTGGTTGCAGTGCCCGAAGAGCTCGCGCTCGACGAGCTCGAAGACGTGGTCGCAGTGCCCGAGGAGCTCGAAGACGTCGTGGAGCTCGACGAAGAGCTCGGCGCCGAGCCACCGGCACCACCTTCACCTTGCGGCGAAGCGCTGTCGCACGCTGCGCCCGCCAGGACGAGCGCAACACCGAAGAGGCTGAAGCGCTGGGAAAAATCATTCATGCCCCGCATTTAGTGAAAACGATTTTCACAATCAACTTCAATTGTGCGGATGTACGCGAAAAACGTGACCTTTCCAGGATTGCTCGCAGATCGCCGCGCTCTGCGCGGCACGCCGCCCCGCGTTCGGCTCGTGTTCACGAGGAAACCGACTGACGCTCACGCGCCGGCGCTCATCGATACGCGGCCATCCAGGAACACCCGAGTTGCCTTCATCATCGTCTCTCGCCTCTTGAACAATCCGTCGGATACACGTTGTTCGAGATCGCACTCGGAATGCAGTGCAAAAAAGCAACTGGGTGTTGATTGCGCAGAGCCTCGCGGCGCGAAGAGAGAATCCATGACCGGCGAGAATTCCTGAGCGGCATCCCCGCGGCGATTCTGATTGCCCATCTCCCCTTGGAGGTCCGCGCGCACAAGGCCGCGAAGGGCGTCATGCTCATGAACCGGATCGGGCCCTCTTCGTCGGAGCTTTACATCGCCAACGCCGATGGCACAGGGGAGCGAAAGCTCCTCTCGAGCGCGTCCTTCGAATACCACGCCTCGTATTCCCCCAATGGCAAGTGGGTGCTCTTCACGTCCGAGCGAAACGGCCTCGGCCAGTCCGACATCTTCCGCGCTTCTCCGGATGGCATTCGGGCTTCCGAGCTATTCGGCAGACGGCAAGCAGATTGTCTTCCGAGTCTGGGACGAGACCGTTGCAGGCCTTCGCATTCTCGATTTGAAGGATGGAACGACTCGGATCCTCACTACCGAATACGACAACTTGCCCGGCTGGTCGCCCGAGGGGAGCCGCATCGTCTTCACGCGTCGCGTGGACGCGGTCAATTTCGACACCTACACCATTCGATCGGATGGATCGGACCTTCAGCGGCTGACCACGAACGGGGCCAACGATGGTCATGCCGTCTGGACCGCGGACGGGAAGATCATATGGAGCAGCAGCATGTACGGCTTCCGCGACGAGGCGGCGCACTACGACGACACGTTCCAGCCCTATGGCCAGATCTTCACCATGAATGCCGACCGGGAAGACTCGATGCCGCTCTACATCCCCGACACGTAATCGCTCGCCGGCGCTCTTCGAAGCTCGCGTGAGGATGGCGCGAGCACTTGCGCCACGGTGTGGCGTGTTTGCGGCGGCGCGGCCCTCCATGACGCGTTTGCCACGCCGTGCGCGCGCGGGAGAGCGGGAGCGCGCACCATGGGCATGCCGATTGCGAACGGCGAATCGCACGACGGCGGGGCTGAATCGGAGCCCACGATGGGCTTTCGGCCGACCGTCTCGATACGTCCTTCAACCATTCAGGAGTCGCCATGCGCCGCTCGCTCTTGTGGAGCATCCTCCCGTGCTGTGCCTTCGCCGCCGTCCTCGCGTCGAGCCGAGAAGCCCTCGCGGGCCCGTTCATCGGGGTCGATCTCGATCTGGGCACGGCCTTCCAGCGTCGCGTCGATTTCTCGTACGGGCTCGGCGCGCGCGTCGGTTACAAGTTCCACTTCGCCGGAGCGCCCCTGTGGATCCTCCCCGAGGCGGGCGGCCATTTCATGCGCTTCGGGACGGGCAACGATCTCGGCCCTTACGATCACGCGGGCGCGGCCTTCGGCGGGGTGCGCTTCGGCGGCGGCGACATCGTGCAGCCCAATGTGTTTGCGCATCTCGGCCTCGGGTTCGTCGGCTCTTCCGCGCTCGGTCCGCACGCCGACATCGGCGCTGGCATCGACTTCCAAATCACACGGCTCTTCAGCCTCGGCATTCAGGCGGCGTACAACTCCATCACCGTCACGTCGAACGGCGACGCCGCCAAGTGGGTGAGCTTCGGGCTCAACCTCGGCTTCGATCTCATCCCCCACCGGCACCGGCGCCATCGATGAAGACATCGCTTCACGCTGTTCCCTGCGCGCGTGGGACGGGGACACTTCGGGTCACACCGGCGCTTTCCGCGACAGAGACGCGGCCACGACAAAAGATATCAAATCTCGTGAAGATGGTGGGTGCGAGCCTTGGAATTCGGCCCTTCGATGGATGCTCTGGCCCGGTGGTTGCAGCGGTGGTGGGCATGAATTGGACATCGAACATCACCACGCTCGGGCTCCTGACTCTCGTGCTCGCGACGGGCTGCTCCATCCCGCCGCCCAAGCAATCGGCCGCGGAGAGGCCGCTGCCGAAGCCGGACCAGAACCAGGAGTATCAAGTGAAGTTCCCCGATCTCGGGCGCGGGGCCGCGCGCTACATCGGGCTCACGCTCGGCGAGGACATCGCCTCGACCTGCGGGCTGATGCGGGCTCATTTCGAGCTGGATTCATCCGCGCTGATGCCGGGCGACACGCTCGATCTCCATGGCATCGCGGAGTGCCTCAACCGGCCTGAGGTGCGAAGCAAGACGCTCGACATCATCGGCCGCGCCGACGTGCGGGGCGGCGCCGATTACAACCTGGCGCTCGGCCGGCGGCGTGCGGAGGCGGTGCGGCGCGCGTTGATCGACAATGGGGTCGATGCGGGCCGCCTCCGGATCTCCACGCGCGGCGCCGCGGACGCGGTCGGCAACGACAGGCTCTACTCCTTTGGATACGACCGGCGCGTGGACATGGTCCTCATCGGCATCTCGCATGCGCCCCGCTGAGGCGAGATCGCGACTCGCGAGATACGATATCTCCTCGCCGCGGGCCGAAATCCGGCCCGCGCGCGAGGACGGCTCGACACTGGCTCGTCCAGCGCGGGGTTCGGGGCTGCTCGCGAGATCCCAGACCGCCGAGGGGCGGTTCAGCGGGCGGAAATACGCTGCGTCGTGGACGGGGTGCACGTGGCGACCACCGAAATGCGTGTCGAGCCGGGCGCCGGTGTCGTCGCCATTGCGGAGCGCCCAATCGTATTCGTCGGGGAGGAGCAAACGCACCGCGATGATGGCGATCGTTCGCCCATCCGGAGAGGCCACGCGCACGGGCTCGGCGCCCGCATCGGCGCGATAGGGAGCAAGGAGGAGGCCATGCCCCTCGTCGGGGAGCGCATAGGCCTCGAGCCCGTCATAGATGTCGAAAGCCGCGTACGTGAGCGCGCCGAAGCGCGCGACACCGCCGGAGAGATTCTTGCGATCGAGGACCATCATGTCGGCGAGCCAGTAGAGGAGGCTCGTCGGCCAGCGGCCCGCGAGATCGGCCGCTCGTGCGACGCGCGGTGAGATCTCGAGAGCGAGCTCGTAGTCGAGCGTCTCTTCGTCCGCGCCGAACAGCGCGCGATCCCAAGGGTCCGAGAGGCCGTTCGTGACGATCAACGTGGACGCGGGGCGATGCACCACCGCGAGGCGACCGAGCGGCGAAGAGGGCCACGTGGCAATCAGCGTCTGCCCATCCGCGGCGGGGTACATGCCGGGGCGCAGGCGCGAGACCACATCGGGATCGAGCACGCCGAGCGCGGCGTAGGCTCGCTCGCGCGCCGCGAGGATGGATTCGGGGTCGGCCGTGGACACGGCCGCGAGCCATACTGTTCGGTGCACGACAACGTCAAGCGACGCAACCACGAGGCAGCGCGCTCGATCAGGCGAGGCATTGCGCGACGCTGATTGCGACGGCGATCGGGGGCCGGCGTCGCAATGGTGCAGAGCACAGTGGGCCGCGCCGCAGAGGGTCGGGATTCGCACGAATTGCGCGAACAAGCACGCCCATGCGCGTGGGACCCTTGACCACGACGGGCGTCCAGGTTCACATCCCGCCGGCGCAGCTCCTCCGAGCTGCACGCCGAGGAGGCTCCTCATGACGGTCCGTCCGTCCGATCTTCAGGCGATCCCTCTCTTCCACGGCATCACCGACGACCATCTCGGTGAGCTCGTGGGCGCATTCGAGCGCCTCTCGCTCGAAGCCGGTCAGGTGCTGTTCGAGGCCGGCAGCCGGCCGACCCACCTGCTCCTTCTGGTCCGCGGCGAAGTCGCGCTCCGCGAGCCGGGCGCGCAGGGCGAGCCGCGGTTCCGGCTCAGCCCGATCGCGCCGATCGGCGAGCTCGGCGCGGTCACTGGCCTGCCCCGCAACACCACGGCCGTGACGACGCAGCCCTCCGAGGTGTGGCGCATCGGCGTCGCCGAGCTCACGCAGTTCTTCGAGAAGCACGGCGACGTGGCGTTCCCGTTTTATCACAACCTCCTCGGCATCGTGGCCGACAAGGTCCGCCGCGACGCGCGCCGCCTCGACGAGGTGCGGAGCAACCTCATCCGCACCCAGCGCGGCATGAAGAAGCTGCTCGATTTGGTGCTCGAGAGCGAGGAGACGCCGCTGAGCAAGGCGGTGTGCGAGACGCTCGAGGATCTGATCGAGAAGAACCGCCGCAGCCATTACCTGGTCGAGCCCGTGCCCGCGCTCCACGGCTCCGTGCGCCTCGACGGCGGCGGCACTGTGCCCGTGCTGGAGCTGTCGGACGGCCTGCTCCGCATCGGCAACCACGAAGGCGCCGCCGCGCTCAAGGCCGGCGCGCACTGGAGCGGCGTGCTCATCACGCCGAGCGACGAGGTGCCCGTGAGCGGTACCATCGAAGCCGTCGACACGAACGGCGTGCTGATCAAGCTCGACCTCTTGATCGAGGCCTACGCGGCCGTGCTGCGCGACTATCTCACGCGCGTGCAGATGCTCGACTTCGTCGTTTGAGTTGAGACCCAACGTGAAGGCTCGGCCATCGACGCCGAGCCTTCATCCAAGCCTCGCGGGCTGCATCACGCGTGCACCACATCATCGGGAACGCCGATGGTGAGCATCCCGATCATCACAGAGAGCAATAGCTCGGGAAGCCGGCGGGGAGCCCCTTTTCGTAGGGCTCGGGCTGCGTGCCGAAGGGGTGATCCTGCAGGAACTGCCACGCGGAGGCGCGCCCATCGCTCGGGACGGTGTGGCCTTTGCCGTGATTGCAGAGGAAGGAGAAGTGGCCTTCTTCGGTGAGGAGGTCGTGGTAGTTGTGCGCGCCGTCATCGAAGTTGGTGACGACGATGTCGTTGGGGCCGCCGTAGAAGAGCATGGCCGGGTACTTGTTCTCGGGATCCTGCTCTTCGACGGCGCCGACGCGGGCCCCCGAGTACGCGACGATGCTGGCGAGGTAGCCGGAGCGGCGCACGGCGAATTGCTCGGTGTTCATCGCGCCGGCGCTGAAGCCGACGGAGTGGATGCGGCGCATGTCGACGCCGACCTTCTCGATGGCGCAGGCGAGCGCCTCGTCGGCGACGCGAAGATCGCCCTCGTCGCTGCCGCCGAGGCAGAGATACCAAGGCAGCAACGTGGACGCCGGATCGTGGTACGGCGCGACGACGACGCCGCCCATGTCCTTGATGGCCGCGAGCGCAGGGCCGAGCGCATACGTGGCTTCCGAAGGATCGCCGCCCGCGCCGTGCCAGAAGAACACGAGCGGTCCGTCCTGCGCGGCGGCCTTGGCCGGATCGATCCACACGAGCGCGTCGCGCGCGACGCCGTCGGGAGAGAAGGTCTGCTTGCCCTCGGTGAATTCAGGGCACGGGCCGGTGGCTTTGGGGACGAGAGCGGCGGACGGCGTGGTGTGCCCGGGGCTCCCGCCCGTGCCGGTGGAGGTGCTGCCGCCACCGCTCCCCGACGAGGTGGCGTCGGAGGTGTTCGATCCACACGCCGGCAGCATGATCATGAGGGCCGCGGCGATGAGCGCGCTTCGCATCGGGGCAGCATAAGGGAGCGCGGGGCCGCCGTCACGACGGCGAGCCGCCCGCGAAGGTGTCACGGTCCGAGGTGTATCCGGGGTTGACGAGCGTCACGGAGGGATACGCCGCGGGGCGCGAAGGCCGCTGAGATGCGCTTGGATCCGCGGCAAACATACGCTGGCCCGAGGTGTGCTGAAGGGTCGGTCATCAGCCCGACGACGGGACGCCCTCCCGGCCGTCGCAGCAAGGAGCCCGATCATGAAGCGCCGCAATCCTCTCTCGTTCCTGCTCGCCCTCGCCCTCCCTTGCGCCGGTCTCGCGATGACGGCCGCGCCCGCGTTCGCCGAGCCGCCGCCCGCCGCGAAGGCGACGTCGCCGGTGACGATGGATGGTCGCTTCCAGCGTTACGTGGTGAATCCGCGGGGGAAGGTGATGGCGATCGCGATGCAGGACGGCAGCATCGTGCACGTGCCGCGGCACGCGACGCTCGGCGCCGCCGCGGCGCTCAAGCCCGGCGATGCGCTGCGCATCGAAGGCTTCGGGGCGCGGACGCCGACGGGCACCGTGATCACACGCGCGCTCGTGCGCCAGAACGGCGCGGTGATCATCGATGGAACGAAGCCGCTCGGGCGCAGAGAGCGCCGCGACGGCGACGGCGAGCAGCGCGCGCAGCACCGGCAGCGCCAGCCGCTCGCGCCGCTGACGGCGACGGGACGCGTGACGGGTGTGGTGTCGAGCCCACGTGGGCACGCTCACGCGCTTCTGCTCGACGACGGTACGACGGCGAGCGGACCGGGGCTCGAGACGCTCGGGCTCAAGGTCGGCGATCGCGTCTCGGTGAGCGGCAAAGGCGGCGCATACGCGCCGGGCAAGGCGCTGCGGATCGAGACGATCACGCTGCCGAGCGGTGAGACACGGACGCTGCCGCGCCCGACGCGCGGTCACCACCACGGGAAGGGCGGCACCCCGCCGGTTTGACGCCGGCGCGCCGACTTGCGAAACATCGGGCGATCGGGCGATCGGGCCTCGGGCGCGCTGCGCGGGGCCTCTTCGCTCGTCCGGACGAGGCCTCGTGATGGGTGCGGGGCCTTCCCGATTTCGCAGTCCGAGGGTCGCGCGCGATGAGCGCTTGGCCCTCCAGATCCGGAGCCATTCATGTCCCTGCGCCGGCGGCTCGCCGTCGTGCTCGTCCTCGGCCTCTCGGCGCTCGTGATCGCCGTGATCGCCATCATCCATCTGCTCGCGAGCACCAACGCCGCCCGCGAGCGCGCGGCCGAGGCCGATGCGGAGGCCGGCGCTCAAGCGCTCGCCGAGCGCGTCGATCCGGGGATGCTCGGAGGCCCGCCCGACGGTGACATGCGAGGCAAGCTGCAAGGCACGGCGTCGAGCGTGCTGCGTCCGTTGGCCAACGCGGCCGGCGGGTATTGCATGCGCAACGGCGCGATCCTGGCCATGGCCGGACGACCGGGCCGCGGCGAGCGCGAAGGCCCGCGCCATGCGATCTCGCCCGAGGTGCAAGACGCGGTGTCCGCGCTTTGCGCCAAGGCTCGACCGGGCGCGCCGGCGAAGGGGCGCATCGATCAACCGCGCAGCGTGAGCCAAGTGGCGGCGGTGGCGATCGGAGATCGAGGGGCCGCGTGGTTTCTCACACGGACGCGCACGCGCGGCGGTGACGACACGCCGGCGTGGCCCTTCGAGGTGGTGCTCCTCGCCATCGCGGCGGCGGCGCTCGCGGGCTTCACCATCGATGCGATGATCGCGCTTCGTCGCGGCGCCGATCAGCTCTCGGGCGCGCTCGTGCAGCTCTCGGGCAACCTGCGCGCGCCGGTGCCGCGCCCGCGGGCCAGCGAGCTCCGCGACATCGCCGCGGGGCTCTCGGCGATGGCGGCGCACCTCGCCGATGCACGCGATCGCGAGCGCGCGCTGGAGGCGCAGCTCGCGCGTGATCAGCGGCTCACGGCGCTCGGTCGCGTGGTCGCGGGCGTGGCGCACGAGGTGAGAAACCCGCTCGCGGGCATGAAGCTGCGCCTCGATTTGCTGGCCCGCAGCGGCGGCCTCGACACCGCCTCGCGCGAAGACGTGGGCGTGTGCCTCGGTGAGATCGCGCGGCTCAACCGGCTCGTGGAGTCGCTCCTCACGGTGAGCCGCGCGAAGACCTTGAACCGCCGCGAGATCGCGCTGGGCCCGCTCGCCGATGAACGCATTGCGCGCGCCGTCGCCGCGGCCCAGCGCGCCGAGGTGCGCCTCGAGCGACACGGCGACGCGCTGGCCGTCGCCGATCCCGACGCGCTCGCTGCGGCCGTGGACAACCTGCTGCGCAACGCCATCGAGGCGAGCCCGCGCGGGGCGGTGGTGATCGTGCGCGTGAGCGCCGAGCAGGGTGTGGCGATGCTGGACGTAGAAGACGCCGGGCCCGGAATCCCCGAGGCCCGCCGCGCGGAGCTGTTCGAGCCGTTCTTCACGACCAAGCCCGAAGGGACCGGGCTCGGGCTCTGGATCTCGCGTCTCTTGCTCGAAGCGAAGGGCGCGACGCTCGGCTACGACCGCATCGGCGATCGCACCCGCATGCGCATCACTTTTTCGAAGCGCGCGTAGGCTTGTCGTTCTTGTCCTTGTCGTTCTTGTCGTCCTTGTCGGCCGTCTTGGCGCGCGTCGGCTTGTCGTCGTCGTCCTTGTCCTTGGCGTCCTTGCTGCCGGGCGCCTTGAGCTCGTTCACGACCTTGGTCACGCCGGTGACGCCCTTGGCCACCTTCTCGGCGTGCGTCTTGGCCTCGGCAGTGGTGTTGCCCTTGAGGTGCACGACGCCGCTCTTCACCTCGACCTCGATGGTCTGGCCCTTGAGAGCCGCGTCCTTCTCGAGCGCGCCCTTGACCGCCACGGAGAGGGTCGCGTCGCCGGCCGCGCCGACGTCACCCTTCTTCACCGCCTCGACCTGCTTCTGGATCGACTGGGCTTGCTTGAGATCCGCCGCGACCTCCTTCTGAATCGCCTTCATGTTGGAGCACGCCGTCGTCGTGAGCGCGCCGCAGAGTCCAAGCACCGTCCAGATCGCCGAAGTACGCATGAGATCCGTCTCCTAATAACCGCGCAGCAGCCACCGCGCCTCGAGCCCCCGTGCCCGAGACTGGTGGGGCAACGGCCCTATGCCATTGCGCCACTTGCCAGTACAGCCCCAAACATCTGTTGTGTACAGCGACAATGACGTGCGGGGCGTGTTCCTCACCACGCGAGCCGGCGTGAGACGGACGATGCGCTCTCGCATTCAAGACAAGCTGCCCTGGGGCACTCGAGCTGAATGGTTGGCGATTCGCCGATCGCGACGGACCCGCATGCGATCGTGATTGGACGCGCGCCAATCGATTACGGTCTACACCCAAGAGCCTATCTCGTAGACCGGACCGAGCCGGCCGGCGACGTGGGGATCTACGGGGATGGGCTCTATACAGATCCGCCTTTGGAGCTCGGCTCGGGGACATCAATCGTGACGGCGGCGATCTTGGCGACGGGGCTCGGGGTGGGCGTGCCGAGAGCATCCATGGCCGCGGGGAGGATGACCGCGAAGGTGCTCCCCTTCCCTTCGTACGATCGCACGTCGATGCGGCCGCCGGCGTTCTGCACGATGCGCTGGCTGATGGCGAGGCCGAGGCCAGTGCCTTTCTCCTTCGTGGTGAAGAAGGGCATGAACAGGTTCTCCAGCACCTTCTGCGAGATACCCGGCCCGTTGTCGGCGACGGTCACCTCGACGTGCGGCTCGTCCGAGCCTGGGCCCGATCGCGTGCCGCGCCCGAAGCGCACGCGCGTGGAGACCACCACTTTGCCGCGGCCTTTCATGGCCTGCGCCGCATTGCGGAGCAGGTTCATGAGCACCTGGCGGAGCTGCTCGGGATCGATGGCCACGCGGGGCAGCGTCGGCTCCAAGGCGAGCTCGACCTTGAGCTCCTCGCTCCCGGGCTCCGCGGAGAGGATCTGAATCGTGCGGCGGACGATGGCGTTCACATCGGTGGGCACCACCGCGCTGTCGTGCGAGCGCGACAAGTCCAGCACCGATCCGACCACGCGATCGAGCCGGTCGACCTCCTCCAAGATGATGCCGAGGAACTCGCGCGACGCGGGATCGAGGCTCGCGCCCTCGGGTGGATCGGAGAGGAGCTGGGCCGCGCCCTTGATGGCGCCGAGAGGATTTCGGATCTCGTGCGCGAGGCCCGCCGCCATCTGGCCGAGCACGGCCAGGCGATCACGCTCCTTCATCTGCGCGTAGACGCGCGAGTTCTCCAGCACGACGCCGATCTGGGCCGCGACGGTGCCGAGGAGCGCCGCTTCCTCCGGCGAGAACGCGTCCCGCGCGCGATCGTCGGTGACCACGAGGAGGCCGATGATCTCGCGGGCCTCGTCGCGGACCGCGATCACCACGCCGTGCCGGAGGTGTCCGAGCACGGCGGCCGCGGCGAGCACGGCCTCACCGGCGTCGTCACGCTCGTCGCGCGCGCGTCGATCGCGTGTGTCGCGCTCCACCTCTTCGAGCGCGAGCGGGCCTTGCTCCAAGCGATCGAGCAGCGCGCGCGACGTCGCCACCTCGAGCCGGCGCGGCACGCGCGATCCCAACGAGGCAAGGAGATCGAAGCCGGTACCATCCTGGTCGCGCAGGTAGAGCCCCGCGGCCGTGACGCGCCGCGATTGATCGAGCCCGGCCATCACCATGGCGGCCATCTCGTCGACCTCGAGGATGTGCACGAGGCGCCGGCGGAGGAGCGCGATGGACGACTCGAGATCGAAACGCTCGCGGAAGAAGCGCTGAATCGCGCCCTCCACACGCTCGCGCAGCGGATCGAAGATGAGGATGATCACGATCGCGGCGAGGACGACGTTCAAGTACATCGTCCGGAATTGGCCGAGCTTGACCGCGAGGAAATAGAAGATGAGCGCGATCAGGAACGCGACCGCGGTGGCCACGAGCAGGCGCGCGAGGAGCTCGTAGAGATCGAGCAGGCGCTCGTGCCGCAGCGCTTCGGCGAGCAGGAAGAGAAAGACGATCGAGAGCACCGCACCGACGGGCGGCCACCCGAGGCTCTCGGTGAGGAACCAGGCGAAGTCGAAGAGGCTCGCCAAGCCGGCCGCGGCGCCGATGACGACGAGGAAGCGCACGCGACGCTGGGTGTCGCGCGAAGGGCTCTGCAAGCCGCGCTGGCCAAGCGTGTAGAGGCCCGCTGTGAGCAGCGCGAAGACGTAGAAGAAGATCGAGACGCGCAGGATCGGCGAGCCCTCGGGCCGCAGCGGGAGCAGCGCGACGAGCGGGACCATGACCACGAGCAGCAAAGTGGCCACGCGCAGCAGGCGGGGGCTGTGGCCATCCTCGTGCGGCACCATGGCCTCGAAGAGGCGGAGCGCGAACTGCGGGAGCGCGACGGCGAGGATGACGATCGCGGTCTGCCAACCGGGCGACTGCGAGAGACCGAAGAACGCGGACTGCGAGAGGTACCAAAGACCGATGTCGGCCGCGAAGCCCGCAAAGAGCAGGTGCACCGGCCGCACACGGCCACGCAGCACGGCCGAGACCGCGATGGCGATGGCCAGCGCGCCGCACACGAGCGTCGTCTGTGTCCGGATGTTGCTCACGCGGGCCGAAGACTAGCGCCGACCCGAGGACGTGCGGGAGCCCATGGCGCGACGCGCGCGCCGTGCATGGCGAGATGCTCGTCGAGAGAGCGACGCGGACTTGGGGTGCGCGATGCGATCGAGATGACCGCCGAGGCTCGAATTACGGGCGAAGGGAGCAATCGAGTGCCGTCGTTTCGGCGCTCGAAAGACCATGGGCGCGCTCCGAGTGATCGGGCGCGCCCATGGAGAAATAGCGATGCGTGGGGCCGGGAAGGCCCCATCATGGCGAGGCCGAGGGACGCTCAGCGATTCTTGGAGGTGCCGTTCGAATCGTTCGGCCCTGGATTCAGCGGCGGATTCCACGGCACGGGGATGGGCTCGCCCATGTAGGCGGCCCCATCGATCCGGACCGGCGCCACGGTGGTCGTGGAACCACGCGTCGTCAGCTCCGGAGCGTTGTCCGTGATCTCGATGCCGTCGTCGTCGTCACCCTCGTCGTTGGTGAAGGCGACTCCGAGGGCCGTCGAAGCGTTGTCGACGCTGTCCTCGCCGTCATCTGTCGTCTGGGCCACACAGCCAGCCAACGCTGCGGCAAATGCCACCAGCAAGCCTGCGACCAGAACCCTGCCCTTCATTGTCCGTCCTCCGCATCGACGTCGGCGCCGGCGCCCGAGCCGAAACCGTACTGCTTGACCAGTTGCGACAGCCGCGGGCGCTTCATTCCCAGAAGACCCGCCGCTCGCGTGATGTTCCCCCCGGCCTCGGCGAGCGCACGTGCGATGCACTCCCTCTCGATGTCTCGCTTCAGATCGCTCAGGCTGAGCCCGCCCCGCACGGCCGCATAAGCCACGTCGGTGGCCGCTTCGCCAGTTGCGTTGTCGATAGGCGCGGCCGCCGAACGTGCGCTCTTTGACGGCTGTGTCATTGGCCCGACTTCAGAGGCATCATACATGCCGCTGTCCGGGCCTGCCTGGTGTGAGCTGGGCGCCGGCGGCGGCACCACCGCGACGAGACCGCTGAGGCTCGCCACGTTGCTCGTGAAATCGGTGAGCTCGAGGACGTCGTCCTCGGCGAAGAGGGCCGCGGCGCGGAGCGCGTTTTCGAGCTCGCGCACGTTGCCGGGCCAGCCGTGTCGGGCCAAGCCGTCCAGGGCTGCCGGGGAAAGGCGCCGCGGAGAAATGCCACGCTCCGCGGCAATTCGCTCCAGAATGGCGGAGCAAATCACGGGCAGATCGCCGATGCGATTGCGCAAGGCGGGCACCTCGAGGACGACGCCGCGGAGGCGATAGTAGAGATCCTCCCGGAATTCGCCGCGCTCGACCATCGCCGCGAGGTCGCGGTGGGTCGCGCAGACGATACGCACGTTGGCGCGAATGGGCGTGACACCGCCGACGCGCTCGAACGTCTTGTCCTGCAGAACGCGAAGCAACGCGACCTGCGTGCGCGGCGAGATGTCACCGATCTCGTCGAGGAAGAGCGTGCCGCCCTCGGCCGCCTCGAAGCGACCGCGACGGCGCGCGGCCGCGCCCGTGAACGAGCCCTTCTCGTGACCGAAGAGCTCCGAGAGAAGCAGCGTCTCGACGAGGGCTGCGCAGTTGACCTTGACCAGCGGGCCTGCGCGGCGCGCGCTCGTCTCGTGAATGGCCTCGGCCACCAGCTCTTTGCCGGTGCCGCTCTCGCCGTGCACGAGGACGGTGGTGTCGCTCGGGCCGACCTTCTGGATGGCGGTCGCGAGCGAGAGCATCGCCGGCGCGCGGCCCACCATGCGTCGCAGCGCAGGGAGGGTTTGCTCGCGACGGGCGCGAGGCATCTCGAGGCGCACAGCCGGCTCCGGCTCGTCGGCGACCGGAGGCGCGAGCGAGCGATCGGGGTCGCTCAGCGAAGCCGCGCAACCCGCTTCGATGCGCGCGAGCTCCGCGAGCTCGCGGCGCGCGAGGTAGCGGCGGCGCATCTCCTCCGGGAGCGTGCGGGCGATGCGATCGCGCGTGGCGGCGGCAGCCTCGACATGCGCGCGCGCGGCCCGCGGATCGCCCGCGAGGACGGCGGCGTGATGCGAGAGCACGTGAGCCTCGCGCAGGACCTCGGGCTCGTCGCAGGCACGCGCGGCCTCCAGCGCCTTGGCGGCAGCGTCGTGGAACGGCTCGCCGGAGGCGCGCGCATGCGACGCTTCGAGCACCGCGGCCCAGGCGCGATCGCGCGGCTTCTCGACGTGTGCCGACACCTGAGCGATCGCTGCCGCTGCGGCTGTGAGATCACCGTCTTCGAGCGCGATGAGCGCCGCGAGCCGCTGGCAATCGGCATGGAGCGAGCCGTATTCGGACCCGCTCGCCGTCGCCATCGCGACGCGCAGCTCGGACGAGGCTTCCGCGGTGCGACCGCAGGCGAAGTGGATGTTGGCCGCCGTGTACGCGAAGTGCGACACGCGCGCGCCCGGCATGCCCGGACCGCACGCGAGCCGGCCGAACGAGAGCGCCTGCTCGGCCTCGGTGACCTGACCCAGTTGAAGCTTGAGCATCGAGATGTTGGTGATCGTCGTCGCGAGGCGAACCTTGTCGCCGATGCGCCGCCACACCTCGAAGGTACGATCGGTGAGTGACAACGCCTCGACATAGTCGCGACGAAGCACCGCGATGGTGAGCAGGTTGATGAGCGCGTAGCCGACCGCGCGCGCTTGACCGCGGGCCTCGCCGTCGGTGAGGACGCTGCCGAGCATGGCGCGCGCGTCGTCGAGACGGCCGGCCGAGAGCTGGGCGATGGCGCGGTTCAACCGGGCGCGCAGCTCGCCCTCGATGTCGCCGACGAGCGCGGCCTCGCAGGCGTCGCCCGCGAAGTGCTGCTCGGCCTTTTGCCATGCGGAGGTGGCGAGGAGGATCTTGCCGAGCACGTTGCGCGCATGGAGCCGCGTGGCCGCGACCTCCGTCGACAAGGCCCCCGCGCCGAGCGCGTCGAGCGCGGTCTGCGCGCAGCGCTCGGCGCCGGCGATGTCGCCTTCCATGAGGCGCACTTCGGAGAGCTCGACCTCGACCTGTGCGCGCGCGGTCGCGTCGGTGCCGCGCGCGAGCGCTTTGCCGAGCCAGTACGTGGCCGTCGGAAGATCGCCGCGGGCCACGTTGGCGCGGCCGAGCGTGAGGAGGGTCGTGAACGTGTCGGGGCGCTTCACCAGCGCGGCGTTCGCGAGGCCGAGCGCGCGATCGACATCGCCGGTGCGGAGGGCGAGGTCGGCGGTGCGGAGGAGGCGCGGGACGGCCTCGTCGTCCGGGACCGTGGCCAGCGTGTGCTCCCAGCGGCGCCAGAAATCACCGCGCGCCGAGGCGTCCGCCGGAGAGGAGACCGCGCGAACGGCCGCCTTCTCGGCGCGATCGAAGGCACCGCGTGAAGCGTGGATCTCGCTCGCGCGAGCCGCGGCCCACGGGTCGCTGAGATCTTCGAGCACGGCGGCGACGACCTCGCGATCGGCGTCGTCGACGGGGCCGATCGCGAGGAGCGCCTCGGGCATGGTCGAGCCGGCGACGAGCCGACCGCCGGCGTCGAGCACGAGCGCGCCGGTGCGCACCAGCTCCTCCGCGGCGGAGGTCGGACCGAGGCGATGAATCTGCGAGACGGGCCAGCTCCGTTGCGAGAGGAGCATGCGCCCGAGGAGACGAGTGGCCGCATCGCTCAAGGTGAGCGCGGGCGCGCGCCGATCGAGCGGCGTCACGCGCGCGGCGGACCACCATGCTTCGAGCGCGTCGAGCCGATCGAGGCCGGGGAGGTTGCGTTGCGCCGCATCGCGCGCGACCGCTTCCCACCACATCGAGAGGTCGTCGCCGGCGATCTCGACGTCCACGTCGATGGTGCGTGCCGAGCCATGGTTGCCCGGGAAGAACGTCGAGCTCGACTCGACGGCGGACTCGGTGAGGACGAGCAGCAAGCAGCGGTGCTGGCCGTCTTGCAGGAGGCGCGCGAGCTCGTCGGAGAGGGCGCGGCCGAAGCTCGTGGACGCGCTCTCGCGCACGACGATCAACGCGCTGCCCGCGCGCTCCACGATGACCTGCGCCGCCGCGAGCGGATCGCCCGCGGAGACCGCCTTGGCCATGCCTGGATACGACGGCGGCGGCAACGACGGCGAAGGCATGCGCGCCGCGAGATCGCGCGCGGCAAGCTCTCGCCACGGATCGTCGACGAGCGTCCCGTCGACCTTGATCAGCGGCCGCCCGAGAGCGCGCGCGCGCCGCTCCACGTGCCGGCCGAGCGCATCGAGCGCAGCGCCGCCCGTGCGCACGAGGACGTATCCCCGCGCGTCGGGATCGCGCACCAGCTCATCCACCTCACGCAGCCCGGAGGGCCGCAGAGGCGCGACGATCTGCAGAGGAGCCTCTGGTAGAGAGGCCAAAGGAGCTACGTTCGCCAAGGCAGCTACAAGGGTAACGGCGCTCGGGCGCGCGGGGCAACGAGGATCCGCGGCCACCTTCGTGTTTTTGCGCAGGCGGCCGGTTTTCATCGGAGCGGATCCAGGTGTATCGAATCTGCTTCCGTTCGCCGGAGCTCGGCCATGGATCGCCGGGTTCGTCGAACCGCGCCGTCGTGAGGTGACCGCGGACAGGCCGACACCTCGAGCTGGTATCGTCGGACGCATGAGCACGCCCCTGCGTCCGCCCTTCATTGTCTCCACCGCCGACGTCCCCGAGGAGCACGGACGTTATCCCGGCAGCGACGAAGTCCTCTCTGCGGGCCGCGCCATCGGCAAGGCCGCTGGGCTCTTGCGAATCGGCCTGCACGTGGAGCGCGTCGGACCGGGACAGCGCACGTCGTGGCCACACGCGGAAGAAGACGAGGAGGAGTTCGTCTACGTGCTCGAAGGAGAGATCGATGCGTGGATCGACGGCGAGCTTCACCCCATGAAGAAGGGTGATTTGGCCGCGTTCCCATCGGGGACCGGAATCAGCCACACGTTCCTCAACAACGGAGACCAGGACGCGCTGCTGCTCGTCGGCGGAGAGGCGGGGAAGAGCGACAGCAAGATCTTCTATCCACTGCACCCCGAGCGCCGCAAACAGATGCCCTGGAGCCGATGGTGGGACGATATCCCGGCACGCCCTCTCGGCTCGCATGATGGGATTGCGCGGCGCAAGAGCGAATGAGGGTGCCTTGATTGGGTGAGCACGTTCGGGCCGCGGTGCGTAGCCGATCACGGAGGATGTGCTCGGCGATCTCATCGATGGCCGTTGCCAAGGTGCTTTGCCGGGAAACAACGAATCTCCGATCAAGGCATGGTGAGTCCACTCGGATGCGTGGTGATGGCGCGCCGGCCATGCGCGCGTGGCGCTCTGCCGCGATCAGCAAGAGATGGACGAGATGTAACGGCCTCCACGGGGCCGGCGTGCTCGCCTTTGACGATCGCGCGCGCCGCGCCTACCGTCCGGGCTCATGCCTGAGCCGACCAGGAGCCGATCGCCTGCGCCCGCCGCCGACGCGTCGACACAGCCCGCACCGCCGGCGACGCTGTCTCGCTTTCTCGCGGAGGCACGCGCGTTCGACGCGGATCAGGTGATCCCGTTCCGCGCCGATGCACGCGCGGTGCAGCACCAGGTCGGCCTCGGGGTCGCGTCCGTGCTGACGTGGGCTGATCACGTGCGCGAGCATCTGCCGCATGTGGATCTCGACGAGCTGCGCTCGTTGCCCGATCTGGCGCTGTGCCTCGCGCATGCGACGCAGGAGGCCGGCGGCGACGGGCCCGAGGCGGCGGAGGCGCGCGAGCTGTTGATGGAGGCGCACGATCTGCGGCACATCCTGAAGACGGCCGCGGTGGCCGCGGTGGCGGCGGGTGTGCTCGCGCCGAAGGACATCGCCAAGATCGGAGCCGATCACGGGGCTGTCGACGTGGGGGCCGACTGCGTCGCGCTGGGTGCGCTCTTCGAGAAGCGCGGCGAGGATCTGGAGGGACGCACGCCGGTGACGGCGGAGCAGATCGCGCGGGCCGCGGAGATCGGCGCGACGCTGCGCGCGCTCGCGAAGCCGAAGGGCGCGGCGAAGAAGCCGGGCGCGTCGGGGCTCTCGCCCGTCGAGGCGCGCGATCGATTGTGGACACTCTTGGCCGCGCGTCACGAGCGGCTGTGGGCCGTGGGCGCCTACGTGTACGGGCACGACGTCGGTGCGCACGTGCCACCGCTCTCGACGAAGGTCGCGGGCGGCAAAGCGAAGAAGACCGCGAAGACCGAGGAGACCTGATTTCGATGCCGCATTACACGACCGTCCTGTTCGATCTGGATGGGACGCTGATCGATTCGATTGGCCTCATCGTCGAGAGCTTCCATCACACGTTCGCGCATTTCGGCCGACCGCCGCGGAGCGACGCGGCGTGGATCGAGACCATCGGCACGCCGCTCCGCACCGCGTTCGCGCCGCACGCGCGGGACGAGGCCGAGCTCGACGCGATGATCGACGTCTACCGCGAGTACAACATCGCGAACCACGACGCCCGCGTGCGTGCCTATCCGGGCGTGCCGGCGACGGTGCGCGGGCTCATGGCGCGCGGGATCAAGATGGGCATCGTGACCAGCAAGAACCGGACGGGGACGCGGAGGGGGCTGCGCGCCGCCGGGCTCGAGGATGCCATCGAGACGCTGGTGTGCGCGGAGGATGTGACGCACGCGAAGCCGCATCGCGAGCCGGTGGATCGGGCCATCGCGCTGCTCGGCGCCGATCGTGCGGCGACGCTCTTCGTCGGCGACAGCGTGCACGACATGCACGCTGGGCGCTCCGCCGAGGTGAAGACCGGCGCGGCCATGTGGGGCCCGTTCGAGCGACGGCAGCTCGAGGAGGCACACCCCGATCACTGGCTGTCGGCGCCGGAGCAGGTGCTGCGGCTCGCGCTCGAAGGCGGCTGAGGCGCGTCCCCGAGAGCTCGAATGCGAGCGCGCGGCTTCGCCCGATGACGCAGCGGATGTTGCGTTCGTCGTCCTCGCGCAGGCGACCTCAGACCATCGCGATCTCGATGCGCCCGACGCCAATGCGGAGCTGGCGGGCCGGCTTGCGGCGTTCGACGATGCCGGCGGCGCCCGCGATGCCGGCAGCGGCGAGGTGCTGGCGGCAGCGGAAGAGGGTGACGTTGAGGTGGCCCTCGTCTTGGCCGAGGCCTTTCGCGAGATCTTCTTGGTACACCCAACCGCGGCTGCTCTCGGGTAGATCGATGCCGTCGTCGCGGAGGCGGGCGCGCGCGAGCGTGAGGAGGAGCGCGTGGTGTGCGCGCGCGCCGAGGTCGACGGCGCGAGCGCCGGCATGCGCCGCGAGCTCGACGTACTCTTCGTCGCGGCTCACGCGAAAGGAGAGCGTGATGCAGTCGAGCGAGAGCGGCGCTTCGGCGGCCTCGAGCGTGGGGGCCAGGACGTCGGGAAGGTGGAGCGTGAAGCGGCGATCGCCGGCAGTCACCTCGCGACCGCTCGACACGCGCTCGAGCGCGCCGTCGCGGTCGAGCACCCACTCGCCGGCGGCGTCGCGGTAGATGGTCACGGCGGGATCGTCGGCGCTCGGAAGGGCGAGGAGATCGTGCTCGCCCACCACGGCATCGCTGCCGTCGGCGGGGCGCGCGATCACCGCGGGCGGCCCATCGTCGACGAGGTGCCAGGTGTTGGATGCGGAACCGAAGCCGACGAAGGCGCCGCGTGGCATCGGGGCGCGCTCGCCCTGCGAGAGGCGGCGGCCGTCGACGGTGGTGCCGTTGCGGCTGCCGAGATCGTAGACCTCCCATTCGCGGCCGTTCCAGCTCACGATGGCATGCTCGGCAGAGACGCTCGGGTCGGCGAGGCGCAGGTGCGCGAGGCTGGATCGACCGACCATGTGGCGCGAGAGGAGATGACAGCGGACCCGGGTCCCTCTTCGCTCGAGGATGGCCATCGCAGGCACCGAGGCTACCGAGGCGAGCGCACCGATCGCAATGGCAGCGGTAATGGATGGTAATCGTCCGTCATGGCGCGCGGCGCGAGGCGGCGGTACCGCTCGTACCTCGCGCCGAGACGAGGAGATCGCGCGCGGCCGAACGGCACGCCGATCTCCGATCATCGACCCACGAACGGGCGTGTTGGAGGAGAGACCATGGCAGACACGACACCGCAGGGAGCTCCGCTCGAGATCGACAGCGGGATGCGGCTCTTGCTGACGAGCGCGGATCAAACGCAACAGTACGCGATCGTGTATGCGCCGCCCGACCAGGACCCGCCGCCCGGGTTCGAGAGCGGGTACGTGTACTACTACGTCACGGACGCGATCTCGCGCGGCTCGACGGAGCTCAAGGTCGACGCGCAACCGAACTGCAACGATCCCGGCTTCGAAGCGAGGAGGGCGGTCTTCACGAGGTCCGTCAGGCTCACCCAACAGAGCGCCCCGCCGCCGAAGAGCGCCACGCTTTGGGTGGACGGTGCGAGGCCCACGTGGGCGTTCGATTGGCAGCTCACCGGCACGGGCACGAACGTGACCGGCAGCGTGACCTGGTGGCGCACGTCGCGACAGCTGTTGTCGCTCGGCAGCGGCGCCTACTCGGTCTTCAACAACACCGCAGTGGACCGCGACGTCACGTACGCCGGAACGGACACGCTGACCGCACGCTGACTGCTGTCCGACGATCGCGAAGCCCGCATCGTCGAGCTCGCGACCCGGTCGGACCCGTCGATGCGCACCGTGCGCGCTCACCGCAGCGCGCGCGGCGTCATCGCGAGGCTCACGAGCCTGTCGGATACGATCGCGCGACGCGCGTGCCCGTGGTGAGGCGGCGCAGCGTGGGAGCGTTGCCGAAGCGCGTGGCTGCGCGACAGAACTCGAGCGGGCTGCTCCAGGATCCGCCGCGCACGGCGCGCACTTCGTCGCCGTGCGCGCGCTCGCGGACGAGGCGGCCGCCCTCGATGCGCGGCCCGGTGCGGCGCCAGGCGTTCTCGCAATAATCGCGCGTGTTGCCGCCGAGGCCCCGCACGCCGTAAGGGCTCTCGTCGAGCGGATGGTCGAGGACGCTCACCACGACGGGGCTCTTCTCCACGCTATCGACGGCGCGGAGGATCTGCGCGTCGAGGTGATTCCCCGTCGGGCAGAGCCGCGCGTCCGCGCCGCGCGTGGCCTTCTCCCGCTCGAGCTCGTCGAGGAGGCGGTAGGGCGCGCCCGTTCGCTCCGCGAGCCACGCGGCATAAGCGGCGGCGCCGAACCAATCGATGAGCGTCACCGGCGCGCTCGGGAGGAGCGGGCGCCCGAGATCGTCGATGCCCAAAGCGAAGAGACCGTGGACGTCGCGATCGAACACGAACCGCTCACCGCCCATGCCGAGCTGCGCGCGCGGGCACGCGCGGACCGCCTCCTCCTCGCGGCCGAGGCGCACCAGATCGTCGAGAAAGGCGCGGTATTCGTCGTTGGTGACGGCGAAGCGCCGCACGATGAAGCCATCGATCCAGACGCGCTGCGCGGGGAGCGCATCACCGGCTTGAGGATCGCCTCCGACCCATGCGTAGCCGGCAGGAACGTAGATGTCGTCCGGGCCGAGGTCTTCGGCTTTCGGCAAGACGATGGGCAGCGGATCGGTGTCGCCGGGCGCGCGGCCGTCCCAGTGCTCGCCGCGCTCGATGAGCGCCGGATAGAGCACCTCGGCGCGATCGGGCGCGCGGAGGCGGACGCGGTAGCTGCCCTTCGGCAGCGGCACGGCGTGGAGTGGGGTGACGCCGATCACGCCGACCTCCTCCGGCACGAGGCGGCGATCGCGGAGCACGTAGCGCTCGAGGCGCACCTCCGCGCCCGGTGGATCGGTGACGATCGTGAGCGCGCCTTCCCCGCGCAGGAGCGCCGCGTGCCGCCCGCGATCGTGCGCGCGGAGCCGCGCTTCGGCGCGGACGGCGTCGGCCGTGCGGTGCGCGCGCTCCGCGTCGAGGAGACGATCGCGATGATGATCGGCGAGCGCGGCGTGCGCCTCGGCGAGATCCGGATCGATGCTGAGCGCGCCGTGCAAGGCCTCGAGCCACTCGGTCTCGCGCAGGGTGGCTTCGGCGTCGAGACGCGCGGCCTCGTCTTCGAGGAGCCAGCCGGGTCGTTTGACCTCCAACGAATCGAAGGGACGCACGCCCGCGAGCAGGACGGATGCCTCGGCCCGCGCGACGCCGGCGCGCTCGCGGAGCGAGGCGATCTCGGGCTCCAAGGCGCGGGCGCGCGCGACCACGGCGAGCGCTTGCTCGCGACGACGCGCGCCGTCGAGCCAGGCCACGATCTCTTCCGCGAGCGCCTCGGCGTCGGGGTAGCGATCGGCGATGGCGCGGCGCATGGCGCGCTCGCAGATGGCGGCGAGCTCCTCCGGGATGCGCCGCGGGCGCGCCGCTTCGACGACGGGGACGGGCGGCCCGGCGCTCACTTGGCGGAGCACGCTGGCCGCGCTGCCTCGATACGGCGGCCGGCCGCTGAGCAGATCGTAGAGGATGGCGCCGAGCGCATAGACATCGCTCGGCGGGCCGTGCAACTCGCGCTGCCCGAGCGCCTGCTCCGGCGGCATGTACGCCGGCGTGCCCAGGATGTCGCCGTGCTGCGTGAGCTGCGGGTCGGATGGTGATGCCGCGCGCGTGGGCGCGTCGGGCTCTTCGACGTCGGCGACGCGGCGCGCGAGCCCCCAATCCATCACGAGCACATCGCCGAGCTCGCCGACCATCACGTTGTCGGGCTTGAGATCGCGGTGCACCACGCCGCGGCGATGCGCGTGGGCGACGGCCTGGCAGACGCGCGCGAACGCGTCCACGAGCCGGCGGAACGTCCACCCCGAGCGCGTCTCGCGGAAGCCGCTGTCGTCCGCGGCGGCGTGCACCTCGCCGATGACCTCGCGGAGCGTGCGGCCGCGGACCTCGCGCATGGTGAACCAGAGGCGACCGTCGTCGAGCTCACCCCAATCGTGCACGGCGACGATGCCGGGGTGCGCGAGGCCGGCGGTGAGCTTGGCCTCCGCGAGGAAGCGGGCCGCCATGTGCTTTCGCGACGCGATGTCGGCGTGGACGATCTTCATGGCGAGCGCGCGATCCAGCGCAGTGTCGATCACGCGCCGCACCTCGCCGAAAGCGCCGCTCGCGAGGCGTCCCGCGTCGCGATAGCGCACAGGCAGGAAGGGCGTGGCACTCGCCCGCGCGCGCACGGCGGACGCGTCGGCCGCGCGCGCATCGGGCCCTTCGCCGGTGGCCGCCACCGTCTGCTCGATGCCGCTCTCGTCCGCTTCACGCATCGTGCTTCACGCCGTCGGGCGGCGCGCCGAGCGCCATCGATCCGTGCTCGGCGCAGCCGCTATTTCGCCTCGATCGCTGCGAGCTGCTGGAGCAGCTTGGCCCCGAGCTTCGGATCCGTCATGTGAATGTAGGCCGCATACCCCGCGAGGCGAGACAAGCTCTCTCCAGCCTGGAGCGGCTTGCCCCGACCGGCGTTGTGAATCGCCGCGCGAATCTGTCGTTTGAGCGCGCGCGGCACGCGCGGCGCGCCGGTGCCATTGACCACGAGGCCCGTCACCTTCTGCCGCGATCCCTTGCGGGCCACGTTCGTCTTGTCGGGGTGGACCTGGAAGCCCTCGTCGTTGGCGATGCGCCCGACCGAGCCGAGGAGCACGCCGAGCTTGGGCTTGTCCTTGTGCGACTCGGGCAAGCTGAAGGTGAGGTCGTCGGCGTAGCGCGTGTACCGCCAACCGAGCCGCTTGGCGAGGCCCGCGAGCCTGCGATCGAGGCGCTGGCAGAGCGTGTTGGTGAGCGCCGGGCTCGTGGGCGCGCCCTGCGGGAGGCAGCGCGGGCCCAACGCGACGTAGTACTGCTTGCCTTCGTGCTCGACGATCTCGCGCGGCGCCTCGGTGCAGATGAGCGCGAGGAGCGTGGCGATCTGATCGCGGTAACCCGCGCGCCGGAAGATACCCTTCACGCGGCGGAGCGTGACCGTCGGGAAGAAGTCCTTGAGGTCGACCTTGACCACGATCTTCGCGCCCGTGTGCGCCGCGGCGTTGGTGGCGATCGAGCGATCCGCGAGGAACCCATGGCTCGCGCCGTGGACGGCGAGCCGCTCCACGACGTTGCGCAGGATCCAGTGCTGCGCAGCCTTGAGCTTGGGCAACGGCGCCCAGATGGCGCGCTCCGATCCATTGCGCTTCGGGATGGTGAAGCGGCGGTAGTGGATGCTCTCGGCGGCCTCGCGGTGGAACGACAGGAAGCGGAGATCGGGGAGCGAGAGGCCCATCGCCTCCGCGAGCTTCTGCGGCGAGTCGATCGGCGGCAGCTCGTTCTCGGCGGCGCGCTCCGCGGCGTGCGGGTGATCCCACTTGTCGAGATCGCTCTCGTCGTTCCAGAAGATGCCCTCGCCGAGGTGCACGATGTGGGTCGCGCGGTAGGCTTGCCAGGCCTCTTTCTTGAGGCGGCGGCGCTCGGCGGCCTCTTCCTTGAGGCTCTTCTTGTAGGCGGAGAGCTCCGCCTTGCTCATGCCGTCGGTCTTCTTCCGCTCGAGGACGAAGCCACGCTCGCGGAGCTGCTGCTGCACGTACGCGTTCACGCCGCCGGCTTGGCCGATGGCCCGCCAGAGGTCGAAGAGCCTTTGATAGTCGCTTCGGGTCGTCATCATCCGCCTTGATCAGCGCTTCGCCGGTACTCAGGTTCGGGCCGCGCGGCCCATCGAGATCACGTCGCCGTGGCGTCGAGGAAGCCGCGCCGCTCGAGGTCGTCGACGCGCGCGAAGTAGGCCGCCTGCGCCTCCTCCACCGAGTTGAAGACGAGCGACTGGATGCGCGGCGCCTGCCCGCGCAGGCCCCAGCGCACCTTCACGCGCTTGCGATCGAGCGCGACTTGGTAGACGTCCTCGCCGCGGGGATGCCGCCGCGCGTACGTGCGGGTCTCGATCACGATCGTGCTCCGCGAAGCGCCGCGCTGGGCGCGCCGGCGCGCCTCCTCGCGGGCTTCGGCGAGGCGCAGGGCCACGAGGTGCTCGCACGGCCCTTCCTTGAGCTGATGCTTGCGGAAGAAGGCGCAGGTGCAGTCGGCCTTCTTCACGCGGCCGTCGTCGTCGAGGAGCAGCTCGGGCCGGTACTCGCGCTTCTCCGCGGCCACGGCGACCTTGCCGACGAGCTCGAGGCCCACGTCGTGGATGCGGTTCTCCGTGACGATCTTGACGGCGCCCTTCTCGGCGCAGAGATCGTGGGCGCGGCGCTCGCGATCGTTGCGGAACTCGAAGCGCCCCGGATCGAGCGGCGCGCCGGTGATGGGGCGGAAGCGATACACCTCGCGGGCCACGTCGAACATGAGCTGACCGCGCTGGCAGCCCACCTGCAGCGCCTCGAGCACGCGGGCCGGCTCGAGCTTCAGATCGGCGGCGATCTTCGCAGCGGGCGCGACCCAGTGCTTCGCGAGGTGCGCGATCACCTTGTCGGTGACGGCGCCCTCGGCCGCGCGGCGCGGGAGGAGCAGATCGAAGCTCACCGCCTGCGCCCAATTGGAGGAGGTGAAGCCGCTGAGACCGAGCGTGAAGGTGACCGGCCCGGCCGAGAGCACCCAGAAGCTCGGGAGACCGCTGCCGAGAAGATGCAGGTCGATGGTCTGCACGAAGGGGAGCAATCGTTTGAGCAGCAACAATCTCCGGCGGCCCCAGATGCGCACCACCTGCGGCGTGCGCCCGGTGTACGGGCCGGAGGTGGTGGGAATCACGAGCTCCCACGGCTCCAGCACGAGGCGCGGCGGCTCGCCGGGGACGAGCTCGACGCGGATGCCGCGGCCGCCCTTCTTGGGATCGGCGCTGAGCCGGAGGTGGCGCAGCACGTTGTAGAGATCGATGGGCGCGATGCGCGCGACGGTGCGCGGCAACGTCCCCGCCGACTGCACTTGGAGGAAGCCGCGCAGCCAGGTGTCGGGAACGGTGACCTTCTTCTCGAGCACCTCGTTCGCAGCGCCGGACGCGTCCGTGGTGCGGAGCGCGACCGCTTCGCGGCCGACGCTGATCTTCGTCTCGCGGTAGCTGCGCATGCGCTGCACCCCCGCGAAGAGGCCGTCGGTGAAATCGATGTTGGTGGTGCCGCAGGCTCGATCGCGGCTGCCCTTGATGGCGGACCAGTCGATCCCGAGCTTGGCGTAGCTGCCCTCGTCCTTGCTGAAGACCTCGAGAAACAGCTCGTCGGGGTGGACGCTGATGATGGGATCGAGCACCGCGAAGGCGAGCGGATCGTTGCGCGCCATCCACTCCACGAAGGCGCGCTGCGCCTCCCACAAGCCGAGGCCCGCGGACTGCTGCTTCATGCGCCGGTAGGCGAGGTACGCGGTGCGATCCTTGGGCACGTAGCGGAAGTCGCTCTTCACCACTTCGTGCAGCACGGAGAGGGCTTCGCGCACGAGGAGCGGATTGTCGAGCACGCCGCCGCCGCGCACGTCGCTGCGCTGCGCTTCGCCGAAGAGCGCGAGCGTGGCGCCGCCGCCCTCGGCCACCACCTGGCTCGCTCCGGCGTAGCGGAGCGTGACGGTGGTGCGCTTCACCTCTTCGGTCGCCTCCGGCGCGGGTGCGCCGGCAGGCGTCGTCTGATCCTCGCCGCTCACGACGCGACCTCCCGCTTCTCACTGCGTTTTGCTTGGTATCGATGGCCGCGCCGGGCCGCGCGGAAGGCGGCCTTGCGGAGCTCTTCGTCCTCGTCGGCCGTCTTGGCGAAGGCATAGAGCGCCGCAAACGCCGCGTCGGTGGCGATGCGCCCGAGCGCCTCGACGGCGCCGAGGCGCGCGCCCTCGGAGAGCTTGCGATCCGCGAGCACCTTCTGGATGCCCGTGACGTCGCCCGCCGCGACCAAGAGCGGCAGCGTCGATCCCTGCGTGTGCACGCTCGCGGCGGCCGCGCGCAACGTCGCAGCGGCGGCGCCCGGAGGCACGAGCCGACCGAGCGTGCTGCGATCGTCCACGACCTGCGCGGCCACTTCAGCAGCGCGATCGGGCGCAAGCGCACGCAGCGCCGACGAGGCGAACGCACGCTGCCGCGCGTCCGTCCCCGCCGCGGCGGCCGCGAGCACCTCGAGGCCCGCCTTCTTGGCGAAGCCACCCGCGATGGCAGCGAGCGCCTCCATGCGGATCGGCTGCGCGCGCGTGTCATCGCCGCCGAGCGAGGCTGCGGACACGACCTCGTCCGCCGCCACCTCCATCTTGCCCGCGGCTTCGATCAAGCGGCGGCAGCGCTCCGTCTGCAACGCGAGCGCCGCATCGGTGACGCGGCCCTGATCGATGTCCGCCCGCGCCTTCGTCCATGCTTCGAGCGCCTTCTTCAGCGCGGCCGTGAGGGCCTTGCCGTGCGCCTTCGCCACCGCCTTGCCCGCGCGCCCGAGGATCTGCGCCGCCACGGCCGAGACCCGCTCGTGCACGCTGTCGAGGCTCGCAACCGCCGCATCGATGGGCAGCGGATCGCGCGCGAAGAGCGCGGTCGAGAGCGGGCGGAGATACGCGTCCTCGTTCACCGGCTGAATGCGAGGCAGCGCCGCGAGGATGCGCGCGGGCTCACCGCGATCACGGAGGCGCTCCACCACGGGCCCACCCAGGCCCTTGAGCCGCGCGCCGAGGAGCACGTAGTCCGGCTCGAGCGAGCCTTCGGGCTCCCACCTTCGCAGCGCTTCGGCGGCCTTCGCGGCCGGATGCCAGCTCGTCTCCTTCTCGATGCGATCGACGAGCACCGCGCGCCCCGCGGGATCGGCGTCGAACGAAAGGAGATCGATCGCCGCCGAGCGCACGCCCATGTTCTCGTCGACGGCGCGCGCTCGCACGAGCGCCCAACCCTTCTGCGAGTCGAACCAACGCAGGCCCGCGAGCGCCCGCTGCGCGATGCCGCCCTCACCTTGCGCGAGCCGCAGCAGGAGCTCTTCGATCGCCGGCCCCTTGGGCGTGGACTTGAGGTGACCGATGGCTTCGGCCGCCTCTTCCTGGAGCGCATGCCCGTCCTCCGCGGCGAGGCGGAGCAGCGTGTCGAGAGCCCGCGCGTCACCGAGGCGACCGAGCGCGCGCACCGCGCGACGGCGCTGATCCACCTCGGGAACGAGATCGATGGCCGTGAGGAGCACGCGGATGCCGTCGGCGCGCCCCGCGAGCGCGAGCGCCTCCGCGGCCGCGAACTGCGACACCGGATCCTTGTGCCCGAGCGCGGCCACGAGAGGCTCGGCGGGACCGTTGCGTTTACGCAACCTGAACCCGATGGCTTCGATCGCGGCGTTCCGCAGATCATCCTTGGTGAAGGCCGCGAGGGGCGCGAGCACGGTATCGATGCCGCTGCCACGCGCCCAGCGGGCCGCGGGCACGAGCCGGCCGAGGAGCTCCGCGTCGCCGAGGCGGTAGAGCGTGTCGATCATCTTCGCGAGCACGTCGTCGCGACGCGGATGCTCGACGCGCGTCCCGGTGTCCACGCGCTCGTCCTCGGCATCGGCGATGGGCTGATCGTACCCGCTCACGGCGAGGAGCGCGCCGAACGCCGCGCGGCGGCGCTTCTTGTCGCCGAGCTGCGCGAGCAGGCGATCCGCCGTCGCCGGCAAGCGGTAGCCACCCGCCGCCGCGAAGAGCGGATCGACGAGCGCATCACCGGCGGGATCGCTCTCGACGCGATCGAGGAGCGCGTCCGGCACGCGCGGATCGCCGAGCTTCACGAGCGCATCGATGGCCTCGCGTTGGGCCTTCGATCGGAGCATGGCCACGAGCGCGTCGAAGGCGGCCGCGTCCTTCTTGCCCGCGAGCTCGATCGCCGCGCGATCCTTCACGTGCTGGTAACGCGAGGCGAGCGCCGCGCGCAGCGCTTTCTGCGCGCCCTTGCTCTGCTCGTAGAGCGCGGCGAGGCCGGCCACCGATCGCTCGCGCGCCGCCTGCGCGCGCGCTTCGAGCGCGGCCGTGTGCGTCGCCTCCCAGCCGATGATCTCGGCGAGGAGCTTGCCGGCCTCTTCCTCGAGGCCGTCGGTGTTGCCGAGGAGCACCTGCTCCAGCACCTTGCGGCGCTCCGCCGCTGCATCGCCCGCGCCCGCGAGCAGCCCGAGGCCGAGCACGCCGACGTCGCGCGGCCCGACGGCGAGCGCTTCGGCGCCGAGCTCCGCGGCGGGCATGCCGAGGGCGACGAGGCTGTCGAACGCGAGCTTGCGCACCGGCGCGGCGGGATCGCCGAGCGCGAGCAGGAGGATGGGTCGCACCGCCGGAAGCGGCGCCGCTCCGGCCTTGGCGAGGGCCGCGAGCCGCGTGAGCGCCGTCTGGCGCACGCGCATTTCCAAGGGGCCGGCCACCATGCGCGAGAGGCCCGCATAGGCGCCGACGACCACGCGCGCGAGCTCCTCGGGAGCGTAGGCCGACGGCGTACGCTTCCTCTTCTCGCCGGCCCGCACGAGCGCCTCGATGTCCTTCGCGAAGCGCTTATGGAAGTCGTCCCAGGTCCGATCGAAGCGCTCCTGCTTCTCGTCGTCGAGCGCTTCGAGCACGCGCACGGCCCGCCCGCGGAGCTGCGGGTCGCCGTTGCTCACGATCTCGCCGAGGGCACGCGTCGTCGCCGCCGGGATGGTCCACGGGGTCTTGTCGTCGCCGCGATCGTTGATGAGCTCCGCCGCGAACGCGGTAAACGCCGCCGGATCCGCGAACGTCTCCAGCGCGCGCGCCGCCACGAGCCGCACCCGCGGGTGCGCCGAGGAGAGCGCGCCGAGGCATCGATCGGGCACGCCGTCGTTCTCGGTCGCCTCGATGAGCATCATCAGCACGAGCGCGCGCGTCCGCACCCGCTCGTCGCCGTGATCGAGGAAGGCCATCAGCAGATCATCGGCCTCCCGCCCGAGCGAGAGGGCCGCCGCGAGGCAGCGAAGCGCGGGCCCGGCCGCGGCCTGCGTGAGCCCCTTCAACATCGGCAGCCCCGCCGGATCGCCGACCAGTGCGAGGCCGAACGCGGCCTCCTGCTTCACCTCGTTGTCCGGGTGCGCGAGCGCTTCGCGCAGCGGCCCGAGATCGCCGCCGGGACGCGACACCCAGCCGAGCGCGCGCGCCGCCGCTTCGCGGATCGGCTTGTCCTTGTGACGAAGGAGCGCCGCCGTCGCGGACCGCACCTCGTCGTTGGACGCGCCGAGCTCGGCGAGGCCCGCGAGCGCGCGCGTCACGCGATCGATCCAACCCGCGCGCTTCTCCGCGAGATCGGGCTCCTTCTCGGTCACCAGCGAGAGCAGCGGAGCAAGGGCCGCGGCATCGCCCGCGCTCGCACGCGCCGCGGCGGCACGGGCACGCACGTCCGCGTGCCGGCTCGCGAGCGCGGCCGTGAGCTCGTCGGGCGAGAGCACCGCGGCCGCCGCCATGCGCACCTTCTCGTCGTCGTCGTCGAGCGCGCCGAGGAGCAGCTCGCGCACGCCGTCGACGCGCTTCTTCGAGAGCGCATCGATGGCCTTGAGCTTGAGATCGGCGAAGCGCCCCGAGAGCGCGGCCGCGAGCGGCTCCGTCGCCTTGCCCTTCGATCGCTTCTGCGCGCTCTCGAACGCTTCACTGCGCACGCCTGCGTCGGGATCGCCGAAGAGATCGAGCACCATCTGCGGCGCCCACGCCTCCTGGATGCGACCCAAGGCCTCGTTCAGCACCTCGCGGCGCACGTCGGCGTGTATGCTCGCGAGCGCGAACCGGAGCGGCGCCTCGCCCTCGCCGCCCACCGCGAGCCCGAGCGAAGCCTTGAACGCCTCGCTGCGCACCGCCTGCGCCGTATCGTTGAGCGCGCGCGCGAGCAGCGCGATCGCCGGGCCATCGGTCCCCTTCGGCGGCTCTTTCTTCAGGTGCCGCACGAGCGCCTGGAGCCCGCGCCCGCGCACGTCCTCCGCCGGCGCGAGCAGGCCGGCCTCGGCCGCGACCAGCGGCGTCTTCTCGAGCAGCCGCGAGAGCGCGGAGAACGCCGCGTCGCGCACCTCCCCTGCCCCATCGCGCAGCATCTGCCGAAGCCGTGGAGACGCACGCAGATCACCGAGATCCGAGAGCGCCTTGCACGCCTCCACGCGCGCCGCGGGCAGCTTCTCGTTGGTGAGCTGGAGCAACGTGCCGAAGGCGCGCTCGTCCTGCAGCGCGGCGAGCCCGCGCGCGCCGGAGAGGCACGTGTCGAGCGATCGGCTCGCGAGCGCCTCGAGCAGCGGCCGCGCATCCTCGGACGAGAGCTCGGCCTTGGCCTTCTTGAGCTTCGGCGGGTCGGTCGGCGCCGCGTCCTTCTGCCCGAACGTCTCGAGCTCCCAGAGCTGCCGGTGCAGATCGCGATCACGCGCCCGAAGCGCTTCGGCCAGACCAGGCCGGCTCATCACCGACACGAGGAACGCCGCGCGCCGCACGTCGGCATCGGCATCGCTCTCGTGCCGGCGCAGCGCCGCGAGCACCTCGGCCTCTCCGAGCAGCTTGCGTTGGAAGAACCGCACCAGCGCGAGCCGCCGGATGTCGGGCCGCTTCGAGCGCAGCGCGACGAGCCCGCCCTCGGCCGAGGTCGCCTTCTTCCCCGCGCGCGCGTCGTGGATCGACTCCAACATCCCCGCGGCCGCAGCGCGCACTTCGACCGGCTCGTCGTCGAGCGCCGCGACGAGCCGCGCCATCGCCAGCTCGTTCGTGGGCGCGAGCTCCGCGAGCGCGGCCACCGCGGCCACGCCGATGTCGCGCTTGCGCTTGCCCAGCGAGAGCTCGAGCGGCCGCAGCGCCTCGTTGCCTTCGAGCTGCCGGAGCCCCGCGAGCGCCGCGAGCCGCACCTGCTCCTCGGGCGCGCCGAGGAGACCTTCGAGCGGCGTCACCGCGCGGCGCGATCCGGTGCTCGCGAGCAGCGTCGTCGCCTGCACCTTGAGCGCGTGATCCGGATCGGCCGAAGCCTGCGCCGCGAGGATCTCGATCGCCGGCCCGTCGGCGTAGCCCGCGAGCGTCTCCAGCGCTTCCTTGCGACGCGCCGGCTCCTTCTGCGCGAGCTCGTTCTTCGCGAGCGCGTACGCGTCGTGGAACGTGGACGCGCGATCACCGAGCTTCCCGCCGGCATCCATCGGGAACAGACGGATCGTCCGGTCCTCGCCGAGCAACGCCAGGTGCGGCCGGCCCTTCTGCTCGACGCGCGCGAGCGCCACCGCGCTGACGGTGCCCTCCTTCTGCGTCGACGGGCGCCGCTTCTGCGCGCCGCGCGTCCAGGTCTTGATCGTCGCGTCGCGACCGGCCGTGTAGAGCTTGTCTTCGGGCCCGAGCGCGATCGCGGTGACGAGCCCCTCGTGCCCGCTGCCGCCGGTGCGATCCTCGGGCTCGAGCGCGCCGCGCACGTGCGTGAGCAGGATCCGGTTGTCCGGGCCCGTCGAGTACACGCGGAGCTCGTCCGGATCGAAGAACAGCGCCCCGATCGCGCCCTCGTGGATCTTCTTGGATTCACCCCCGAGGAAGTCGGTTTTGTCCTCGGCGTCGAACACGAGGAGCGTCCCGCGCGAAGTCCCCGCCGCGAGCCATTTTCCCGACGCATCGGACGCGATCGCGCTGCCCTCTTCCGGCAACGGGAGCCGCTGTCGCGGCGCGCCGCTCTTCTGGTCGACGATGACGACCTCGGCGCCCGCGAGCACCGCCAGGCGCCCGCCTTCCAGCAACGCGAGCGCGCTCGGCGCAGGCGTGAGCTTCGCGCCGAGCGGCGCGAGCTTTCCTCCGCCGACGGCGCCCTTGTAGACGTGACCATCCGTCGCGGCCACGAAGACGGACGCGTCGTCCGCCGCGATCGCAGCGCCGCCGGCGGCGCCGAGCGCGTCGTGGGTCAGCTCGGCCTTGTCGAGGTCGAGCCGATACAGCGGCGTCGGCTGCCCCTCGGCATGCACGGTCGTGAAGCAGAGGACGTTGCCCCGGCCGATCGCGGCGCGTAGCGCGCCTCGGTACGGCACGAACTTGTCGGTGCTCGAGCTATCCACGGTCACGCGGCGTCCTTCTTGGCAAGGGACGGGTGGGCCTTCTTGATGCGGGTGAGCGCGACGAGGCACGCGGCGCGCTCGCTCTGCCCGCGGGAGATCATGAACTCGGAGAGGAGCGGCACGATCACCCGCGCGAGCGCGATCTCTTCGATGGCGAGATCACGCAGCGTCTCGACGAGCTCGCGCTTCGCCTTGCGCGCCGGGAGCGGCCTTTGCTTGGCGGCCTTTTTCTCGCCTGCGTCGGGCGCCGCGGGCTCCACGCTGTCCTTCGGGAGCCGGCCCGGCGGCACCGTGAAGAGCACCATCCGCAGGAAGTCGCGGAGCGCCTCGTCGGCCGCGGGCCGCTTCTCGGGCTTTTGCGGCGGGCCTCCTCTCGGCTTCTCCTGCTCGGCGGCCTTCTTCGCGTCGGGCTTCAGTCCGACGGTCGTGGCCGGCGGCGGCGCGGGCTTCCAGTGCATCGTGATCCCGCGATCGCGATAGCGCGACCACAGCGTGCGAATCACGAACGCGCGCACCTGCCGATCGGGGCTCTCCGAAAGCCGGAACAGCTCCTCCGGCACCGCGAGGCTGGGATCGCGGGCGATGAGCTTCATCCCCAGCGCGCGCGTCCCGGCGTCGAGCGACTCGCAGAAGCGATACACCGCGTCGGCGGTGAGCGTCTTCGGATCGACGCGGTAACGCGCGTGCTCCTTGGCATCGTCCGCGAGCAGCGCCTTGGTGACGAAGGCGCGCACGTCCGCGTGCGGCGACTCGGCGAGCGTCACGATCCCCTCGATCGGCGGCTTCCACCGCGCGAGCTCCCAGCGCGCGAGCTCGAGACCGAAGGCGCGGATCTCCGCGCGCGGATCGGCGAGCACGGCCTTCACGCGATCGAAGCTCAAGAAGTCGGCGGGGATCTCCGCGCCCGGATCCACCGGGCGATCGGTGAGCGCCAAGCTGATGTCGTTGTGGTGCCGGCGCAGGTAGCGCAGCGCGAGCTTTCGCAGCGGCGCATCGACCGCGCCCGGCTCGGTGGCCATGCGCCAGAGCGTCTCGCAGCCCTCCGCCGTGGTGTCGGCGGAGAACGTGCGCTGCTCGCCGGCGAGCATCTGCAAGAAGGCCGTCTCCGAGATGATCTTGATGGCCGCGCCCTGCCCCACGAGCTTCTCGGCCGCGAGCTGCTTCGACCCTTTGCGGCCCGCGCCGTAGAGCGGCGAGCCATCGTCGCCGATGACCAAATAGTCGAGCTTGGCGTTCACCGCGCCCGCGTTCTTGCCGTTGGCGGCGCTCACCTTCTTCTCGGCGTCGTCGCGCTTCATCGTCGCGAGCTTGCCGGTGAAGAGGAAGGACTGCCCCTTGAGATCGATCGCGATCGGCTGGGCGGGCGCCGCGGCGACAGGCGCCTTCGCTTCCTCCTGCTTGGGCGCGAAGTCGGCGGGCACGAAGGCCTTGATCATGTACTCGCCCGCGAACTCCACGAAGCGCGGCTCGCTCCGGGCCGCGAGGCGCATGAGCCACTCGAAGCCTAGATCGCTGGGCGAGAAGCGACGCACGTCGCCGAGCAGCTCGAGCGCGAGCACCGAGAGCGGCTCGCTGTACGCGAGATCGCGCGCCCACGGCCGGCCGCTCTGCTTGAGCGCGAGGACCCACGCGTCCGCATCCCACGTCGGCTCGAACGCGAGCGCCTTGAGGAAGTCCGCGCCGAGATCCTTGGCGGGCACCCGCTCTTCCTTGATCCACGCGATGAGGGTGGATCGCGTGAGCGGATGCACGAGCGCGCGGCGGAGCGCGTCCACGCCGATGTCGGCCACGGTGAAGCGCGAGAGCGCGTCGAGCGCGAAGCGGGCCGCCTGCGAGGTGAGGCGCGGATCGTCGAGCAGATCGCGGAAGTACGCGGCGCCGAGCGTCTTCGGCGTGTGCAGCTTGCCGAGCAGATCGGAGGCCAGCTCGAACACCTGTCGGTTCTCCGAGAGCAGCCGCTCGCGGAACCATTCGGGCCCGAGCTCCCGCGCGCCGAAGTGCTTGCGCAGCGCCGCCGCGGCCAGCTCGTGCGCGTGCGGCGTGCCGAGGAGCCGCCCCCAGCCCTCGAGCCCCACGTCCTTCCGCGGATCGCGATCGTGCAGAAGATCGCGCGCCAGCTTGCGCACCTCTTCGTTGTCGTTGTTGGCGAGGCGCACCAGATCGTCGAGCGGCAGGTCACGCGCGTGCGTCCGTGCATACGCCGCCGCGTAGGCCCGCGCTTCGCTCGAAGGCGAATCGAAGAGCGAGAGCACCGGCGCATGCAACCCGAGCTCGCGGAACGCGCCCTGCTCGAAGCGCGGTACGTTGCCGAAGAGCCACGCCACGAGCTCGTGCGCGGTCGTGCTCCGCACCGCGATGAGGCGCGCGACCCACGCGGGCTCCACCTCGCGCAGGCTGGCGCGAAAATCGGCTTTGAGCGCCGCCACCGCGAAGGCGCGCGCCTGCTCCGACCGCGCCCGCGAGAGCAGCGTGAACAGCGGGCGCGGGCTGCGGCGCCACAGGTCACCGCCATAGCGATGCTGCGTCAGGCTCTGCGGCGCGCGGCGCTCGAATTTGAAGCGGCGGCGCGTGTGCTTCTTGGCGTCGTGGAAGAAGATGTGATTGGCGACCCAGGTCCGTTGCCAGAGCGTGCCGTCGTCGTAGAACGAGAGGACGAGCGCCGCCGCGTCCGGATAAGCGGCGGGGAGCTGCTCGGCCTGCCGGCGCAGGGCGCGCCACGCGCGGCGCGCCAGATAGGCCATCGTCTTCTTGCTGATGTCGCCGAAATGGGAGAGCCCCGAGGCGAAGGCCGCGTCGATCCGCGCCGTGATGGCGCCGATGACCTCCCAATCGCCGCGCGCTTCAGCCTCCTTGAAGATCCGTTTGATGGCGCGCCACGGGCCCCACGTCAGCGTCACCCGCCCCAGAATGGAGAGGAGCGCGTCGCGCTCGAAGGCGCCGTCCGCCGCCCACAGCGCGAGGAGAATCTCGTGGAGCCGGGCGCGATCGGGGAGCGCGCTCTCGGCGCCGGGCGCTTCGAGTCCCTTCAACCCTTCGATTCGGCGGTGGGCTCGCTCTTCGGGCTTTTTCCGGGCGAAGGCCGGGCTTTTCACCTCGGCGGCGAATGCCGCGAAAGTGGGCGCCCCCTCGCGCGCCGGCGTGGCCGGCGGGGCGTCGGGCTGGGCGGCGAGGGCGACGACGAGATCGGCGAGGTCGCTGTCCCTCGCGAGGAGGGCACGGCGGACGTCGTCGAAGGTGAGCGCTCGTTCCATGCGGCCCGGGAGAATCGCAAGGTAGGCCCGGAAACGGAACCCCGAAATTCACCGTCGTGCCCCATCTCGGGCCTGATCCCGATCGCGGAGTCGCGCCGACGCGGGCGCGGGGCGAGGCCGGCCCGCCGGATCGGGATCGAGATATCGAATCTCGAACGTCGATATCCCTCTCCGCGCCACGAATTCCCGCCTTTTCGCGCGACATGGGCCCAGAGCGGAACCAAGGTACTATCGACGTCCCGAGCAGAGCCTTACCACCTTCACGGTCGGATTCGCACTGGGTGCGAATCCACGCTTGACCCCAAAGGGTCTCGTGTCAGCATCGACTCGAAATGGCGCTTCGCCCTCCTCGCAGGGTGGTCGCCAGGAACGGGGGAATCATGAAGGATTACAGCTTTTCGATCGCGTCCGAGGCTCCCGAGCAGGCAAAGGCGCCGCGGCGCTTGAACAAGCCTCTTCGCGAAACGGAGCTCCCGCCCGAGCAGGTCGTCACTTATTCCGACGAGTGCGACGTCGTCGTGGCGGAGCCGCCCGGCAGCCTCGGCAGCGGCGGCTGATTCATCGCCCGAGCTGGATCGCGGCGCGGGGCCCCGCGTCGCGGTCCGTCTCCATTGCTTCATCCATCCTTGTTCCCGCCACTCGTTTCCCGCCAGAGGCCGATATGGATCGATTGCGCGTGGCCGTCATCGACACCGGTGTCGATCCCGCTCACCCGGCGATTGCGCCGGTGATCGGCGGAGCCCACCTCTCGTCGGGAGAAGGCGGTGTCGTCTCCACCGCCGACGACTACCGAGATTCGGTGGGTCACGGCACGGCCTGCGCAGGAATCGTATCCGACGGTCTCCACGGCCGAATCGAGATCCTCGCGGTGCGCGTCGTGGACGATCAGGGCACGTCCACGGTCCGCCTCATCGAGGCTGCCCTCACATGGGCCGTCGCGCGCGGGGCGCGCGTCGTGAACATGAGCCTCGGCGCGCCCGTGTGGCAAGACGAAGCGCGCGATCGCCTGCGCGCCCTTTGCGCCGACGCCGAAAGGCGCGGCGTCATCATCATCGCGGCCACGGGGCCCGAGGGCACGCGGGCCCTGCCCGCCGTGCTCGACGAGGTCATCGCCGTGGGGTCGGCGGTGTGTCCGCCGGACGCGCTTTACGTGGCCGACGACGGTGTGCCGGACTTCCTCGCCAAAGGCGATCTCCAGCGCATCGCCTGGCTCGAGGGCCGCTCCGTGCTCGGACAGGGCACGAGCCTCGCGGCCGCGCACGTCACCAACACCGTTTGCCGCATCCTCCTCCAGAAGCCGGATCTCGATCCGGCCGGCGTGCGGGCCGCCCTCGCGGCGCAGGCCGTCCAGGGGGACGCCGCGGCCCGGAGCGTGCGCCTTCGCCGCCTCGACGCCTTTTATCGCGGGCGCAGCCCGGAGCGGATTCAATGGCTCCGCCGCGCCGCCATCTATCCTTTCAACAAGGAGACGCACGCGCTCGTCCGGTTTCGCGATCTCCTCCCCTTTCACATCGAGGCCGTGGCCGACCCGCCCGGCAAACGCCTCTCCGGCCGCGACGCCGCCGAGCTCCTGGGCGAGCCGAGCGCCGCGCTCCCCATCCAACCGAGCTTCGAGCGTGCTTTGGAGGGCGCCGACGGCGTGATCCTGGGTCATTTGGAGGCGATGGAGACGGGCGCTCCCCGCTCGCTGCTCCACGATTTCGTGCGCAAGGCCGTGGCGCACGGCAAAGGGGTTTACAGCTTCTCGCGCCTCTCCGATCCCGAGCTCGACGATGTCCGCGCCGAGGCTTTGGAGAAGGGCATTCCGCTCGTCGATCCCACGGTGAGCCGCGCCGAGCTGGCGCCCATCCTCCATGGTGACGAGGGCGCGAAAAGCCCCTTCCGCGATCCGCGCCTCCGCGGGCGGGGCCGCGCTCATGCCCGCAACCTCTCGCGCGCGCTGCTCCACGATTGCCCGGTCCTGGGTGTCTTCGGCACCTCGCGGGCGCAGGGCAAGCTCTCTCTCCAGCTCGCGCTCCGCGCCGCGTTGACCAGCATGGGATATCGTGTCTCCCACCTGTGCACCGAGCCGAGCGGCATGCTCTTCGGCGCCGCCGCCACCCTGCCGACGGGCTACGAGCGCGGCAACGATCTCTCCACCGAAGAGATCATGGCCGTCACGAGCGTTCTGGTGACGGAGATCAAGAATCGAGAGCGGCCCGATCTCCTCCTCTTCGGCGGCCAATCCAGCACCGTGCCTTTGAGCCCGGAGCTCCATCGCCTCGGCCTCGGCAGCCTCGCGTCGCTCAGCTTCGGGGCCGCCGCGCAGCCGGATGCCTGTGTGCTCGTGTGCAATCCCTTCGATCCGCCGGAGCACGTGGCCCGTTGTCGCGGAGCGCTGGAGTCGGTGCTGCAAGCGCCGGTGATCGCCGCGGCCTTCGGAGATCAGACCTTCGAGGAGCGGGAGTGGAAAGGCGTGAAGCGGCGCCGGCCCGTGCGCCTCGGCGAGGTCGCGCTCCACGAGCGGCTCGGCTCCTGGGAGGCGCGCCTCGGCGTGCCTTGCTGCGGTGTGCTCTCGGCCGGTGATCGGGCGCGCCTCGGCGAAATCGTGGTGGAGTATTTCGCGTCCGTGGGGCAAGGCGCGGTGATGGCGTGAGCGGCCCTATCGATCCAAGGTGGATCGAGCTTGATCCACCGTTTGGGATTCAACCCTCGACCGCTCCCGAGAAGGAGCGTGGAGGATCCGCCATGGAGGACGAGCAAGGTGCCATTCGCGACGCGCTCAAGCGCGTCCTCGTCGAGACGCTCTCGCTCCCCGTGCTGCCGGCGCAGATCGACGACGACGAGCCCCTCTTCGAGGCCGGCCTCGGCGTCGATTCGGTGGAGGCTTTGGCCCTCGTGAACGCCATCGAGCGACGCTTCGGCGTGCGCATCCCCGATGACGAGATCGGAATTGGCATGTTCCAGGACATTCGCTCTCTGGCCGAGGTCGTGAGCCGAATCGGAGCCACGCCATGACGGCCACGAAAGGAGCGGATCGCATCGCGGTGCGCCCGCTGCGCCGGCCCGGCCGGCACGCGCCGCTGTTCCTCGTTTCGGCGCCGGGCGTGAACGCGCTCGGTTACGTGGCGCTGGCGCGCTGCCTCGATCCCGCGGAGACCGTGATGTCCGTGCAAGCGCACGGCGCCGGCTACCCGCCGCGGCGCGATTATTCACCCGAGGAGTGCGCCGCGCTGGCCGCGGCCTATCTCGCGGCCGTGCGCGCGAGGCAGCCGGTGGGCCCGTATCACTTCGCGGGAATGTGCGACGGCGCGCACATCGCTTTCGAAATGGCCCGCCGTCTCGAAGCGCAGGGTGAAGAGGTGGCGCTCCTCGGGATCATCGACACGTGGCCGGTGGAGAACAGCTCGCATTACCCGCTCGTGATGATCGAATCGATGCGCAAGCAGCTCGCGCCCCTCGACGGCGGAGAGCGGCTCGCGTGGATCGCGCGCGGGGTGTCTACGCGAATTCGTGGGCTCGGTCGCGCGCTCCGCACGCGGCTCCCGGGCAACGACACCGCGGAACGGCGGCCGTCGCCGCGCGAGCTGTGGCGTGCCCGCGTGTGGCCCGGCGAGAGCTTCGTGCCGCCGCGCTACGGCGGTCGGATCACGGTGCTGCGCGTGCGCCGCCAACCGTACTTCCGCCTGCGCGATCCGAGCCTCGGTTGGGCTTCGCGCAGCACGTATCCGGTGGACATCCACCTCGTGCCCGGCGACCACGCGAACCTGCTCCGGCCGCCGCACGTCGCGGCCCTCGCCTGCGCGCTCGGCGCGTGCCTCGCGGCCGCGCGCGCCCGATCGAGCGCGGCCTTCACCGACCACGGGGTCCCGAGGCGGGCGTAACCGCAGAGACGCTCCCCGGCCTCGGCAACGAGGCTTCGCTCTCCACGACTGAAGAGGGCTGCTCGCCGCGTCCTTCATCGCCGGCCAAGCGGCCTGCGCCAACCCACCAAAGACTTGCTTGCGTGATTCACTCGTCGCCTCGACGATGGGGGGTCACGCTTCGCCGTCACCTCGAATCCGTCCGCGCCCATCGCGAGGCCCTTCGTGCGCCGTCGGGGACGGCGCGCGAAGGGCCCACCCGGGCCACCGGCGACAAGCTCGCTCGAAATATCGAATCTGAACAAGCACGCTCGCCGCGACGGGCACGATGTCGACACCCATCGTCGGCGATGTGCAAAAACGCGACTGCGATGTAGGAGCTCGGAAGAGCTCGCTCCCTCGGCGAGGAAGCGAGCTCGAGGGAGCGATGGATTCGTGGGCTCCGTCGATGACGGGTCAGGGGCAGCCCTGCCCGCCCGGCGTATCCTTGCAATAAGCCGCCATGCAGTCGGCGAACGCCTTCACCTGCGTCGCGCATTTGGCGGCCGATGCGTCGCATGTCTCGATGGTCTTGCCGCACTCGTTCTGTGCGTCGAACTCGTCACCACAGCCGGCGACGGCCGCCCCCGCGACGAAACCTGCACAGTAAGTCCCGCAGCTGTCGCTGTGGATCACACCGCACTGATTCAGGAGATCGCAGGATTTCTCGCAGTCTTGCTGCGATTCGATGATGCTGCACCCGGGAGCCGCGAGGAGCGCGACGGCGCCGGAGAAGAGCGCGAGCGCGGTGATTCGAAGCCAGGCGCGAGAGCGGAAGCCGATCTGGAAGAGAGGCTGATTCATGGTGTGGATGTTAGGCGAACGGCGGTGGCAAGGCACCTCCGTCGTGCGTTGTCGCCGTCATGGACGGCGGCGGTGCGTCGAGGACGCGGAGAACGCGGCATCGGCGCCGTCCAGCGCGGGTGAGACCCGATGGACATCCGTCGCCGTCATCCGCGTCACGGGCCGCGATCGGGGCGTCGTCGTAGGGCGCAACACGGGATGACAATCGCAGGGCAGCGCCGAAGGAAGACGTGTGGCGAGCGGGGCGGCGACGGCGCCGCACCGACGCGCCCCAAGCGCTCGATCCCTCGAGCACGGGAGAAACAAAGGTATGCGTTGTTTCGTGAAGGTCGTTTCGACGTTCGTGTTCTCTTCGGCCCTCGCGCTCGCCGGCTGCATGGCGGAGCCAAACGATGATGGTTCGGACGAGGTGATCGGCCAGGCGGACCTCGAGCAGAACAAGGCGCCCATCGGCGGCGCCAAGGCTCCTGTGGGTGGCGAGCTCCCGATCGAGGGTGCGAAGTCCCCCGTCGGCATGCCGACCGAGCAACCCGGGCTGATCCAGGGTCTCGCTCCGGTTGGCTGCGCCGCTGGCCCGAACTACGCCGCGCCCGGTTACTCGGCGCCGCAACACTCGGCGCCCTCGATCCCGGCGCCCAACTACCCCGCGCCGACGTTCGGCGCGCCGCAGTACACCGCTCCGGTGTACAACTCGCCGGTGTACCAGGCGCCCAGCTACCAGGCGCCGGCCGGGGCTCCGTCGTGCACCGCGCCCACGTACAACGCGCCCAACTACGCTGGTCCGACCTACGCGGCGCCCATCTACCAAGCGCCCACGTACAACGCCCCCAGCTTCCCGGCGCCCATCTTCATGCCGCCGACGTACCAGGCGCCCCAGGCGCTCCTCCCCTGCAACCCGATGCCGGTCGGTAGCCAGCTCGGTGGCGGCTTCTTCCAGCCGTCCGCGCAGAAGCAGGCTCTCGAGCACTGATTCCGAGGTGTCGAAGGATCGCGCGCGACGTGCTCGGTTCGGCGCAGGGTGAGGGCCGTGTCCGGCAGGCTGGGCATGGCCATCATCGACCGAGCCGCCGCGCGGGATCGTCATGAAGGTCGATGAAGGAGGCCGCGAGGCGCACGAGGCGCGTCGCGGCCGAGGCTCGGGCGCGCGCGCTGGATTCGCGCACGCCATCGCCTCGCGCACGAACAGGAGGGCGGCGCGGGTGCATCGCCTCGTCGCGCGTGTGCCTCGCCGGCGCACGCAGCTCGTCGTCACCGAGCGCGCGTCTCATCTCCGCGCGTGCGTCTCGGCGCTGCACCCGCACCACCACGTCACACGATCTCGCGGAGCGCGCGTGCACGCTCATGTGCTCACGCGCTTCCGCCGTCGCGCACATCGGCGTCGTTCGACGCGCTCAACGCCGCACGCGATCGCGTCCTTGGCGCAGGTCCCAAGAGGGACGCACCGACAGATAAACGGTGCTCCAGAGCTGCACGGCGTTCGATTCGTCGGCGTCGCCGTGGCCTTCACCGAAGGGGACGAGCACGAAGCGGCCGTCGTCGACGCGGAACGACCAGAGCTCGGCGGTGCCCATCCCGATCGCCTGCGTGCCGCGGATCACCTTCCAGAGCGCGACCTCCGCGTCTTCGAGCGCACGTCGGGCCGCGGGCGCGAGATCGGCGCGCGCGAGCTGGCGATCGATCCCGGCCGCGAGGAGCGCCTGCTGCCACGACCACACCACGGTGCCGTGATAGTCGTGGCCCGTGAAGAGCGAACGGATCACCGGATCGCCGGCGAACGCCGGGTTCGCCACGAAGACACCGACCGGCGTGAACAGCCCCGCTGGGAAAGGCGCGACGATGCGGCGCGCGGTGCGCTCCACCTCGTCGGACGGCGGCGTGTCGTAGAGCCAGCGAAACCCGACATCGGTGTTGAGCACGGGGATGGGCGCGAAGGACGCGTCGAGGGCGACGGCGTCGAAGACGACCGGGCCGTGGATGGTGGAGAGCGCGGCCGCGGGATCGAGGCCGTGCGCGGTGGCGAAGGCGGCGACGCGCGCGCGCGCATCGGCCTCGGGGACCTCGACGCGGAAGAGCGAGGCCGCGTCGCGCCACACATCGGCGCGCTGCCGGGCGATGGCGGCGGCCTCGGGATCGGCGTGCAGAGAAGCGCTCTCGTAGAGGCGAGCCGCCGCTTCGAGCGCGGCGGGCACGAGGGCCACGTTCACGTCGTAGGGCACGCGCCCGCCGCCGAGCCCGTTCCCGCTGTCACGCCAGTTGCCGGCGTGCGTGCCGGGCTTGAGGGCGATGAGATCCGAAGGCGATTGCGAGAGGGCGAAGGGCGCGGCGAGCGCGAGCACGCGCGCGAGGTTCTTCCGCACGGCCTCGCGGTACGTGAGGCCCGCAGCCGTGCGGCGCGCGAGGAACGCCGAGGCCCGCTCGCGACCATCGGGATCCTCGAGCAAGTAGCGCGCGAGGGCCGGCGCGAGGAGGAAGTCGCCGTCGACCATCGAGTAATCGAGGACGGGCGCGCGCGGATCGCCGGGCCGAGCGTGGGCGCGATTCTCGAGCACCGCCCACTCGCCGATGGCCTCCTCGTGCGCGACCTCGCCGCTCGCGCCGAGCCGCTCGATCACCGATCCGAGGCCCGCCTCGATCACCTCCGGCGTGAGCGCCGACATGAGCATGTCGAGCGAGATCAGCGTGTCACGGCCGAAATACGTGAGAAAACGCCACGAGCCGGCGAGCAGCTTCTCGTCGTACGAGAGAAACGCGAGCGCGTCGCGGCTCTGCGGATCGCGCACGGCGCTCGCGTTGAGGAGCGACGTCGCGCCGATGGGCGAGAGCGGCGGCTCATCGGTGAGCGCCGTGGCCTGCAGCACGAAGCCGGTCTCGCCGGGCGCGGCAGCGGCGGTGATGCGGCCTTGGGCATCGACGTCGACATGCGCGCCGCCCTCGGGCGTGAGCGCGAGCGAGATGCGGTGACCGTCGAGCATGGTGCGCGAGAGGAGGACCGTGCGCCCGCGCTCGATGCGGTTCTCGAAGCCCGCGGGGACGGTGCCCGCGCTCGTGTACTGGCGCAGCGCGCGGATGCTGCCGAGCACGGCGCCGCGCACGCGCAAGAGCGGTGCGTCGATGCGAATGCGCACCGTGACACCGCGCATGGCGGAAGACTCCGCGGGCTCGACGGGCCCCAGGACCGCGAGGCGCGCGGGCTGCACGAGGTCCTCGAACCAAAGGCCGGCGCCGCTGTCTCCGGCGGGGAGCGCGAAGAGGATCCGCGGGAAGCGCCCCGACGCCGCCAGCACGTGCGCGGCGATCGCGCCCTCTCGGAAGAAGTGGTTGTCGAGGTCACCCGTGTCGATCGAGAACGCGAGCGTCTCTTCGTTCACGGGAGGCGGCGCCGCCGAAGCCTCCGGCACGGGCCCGTTGGAAGGCGTGCCGCACGAAGGCGAGAGCACGATGAGCAAGGCGACGAGCGCAGCCCGCGGAGAAGCCGAGATCGACATGGCCGCGGACCTTTGCAGCCTGAACGTCGCCCTCACAAGCGGTGCGTGCGGCCATTCGGCCTCGGCTTGAGCCCGCGAACGAAGGCGGATTTCACCGCTCTTTCTTCTCCTCGGAATGTGGATTCGGCGGCCCGGCGTTCGGTCGCTCCATCATGCGCACCGCGCCTCGATCCTTCGCCTTGGCTCGCTTCGCCGCAGCTCTCCTCGCCCTCGCCGCGAGCGCCTGCGCGAAGCCTCCCTCGATCGCGGCGCCCGTGCTCGCGCCCGTGATCAGCTCGCCGTCGGCGTCGATCGCGGAGGATGCTGGGACGATGGATCCTCCCGCGGTCCCTGCGCCCGCCGAGAGCGTCGCGCCGCCGTCGATGTCGATGCCCGAGGTCCCCGAGCCGCCGCCTTTCGCCGCGGCGCCGCGGGCCGAGGTGCGCGCCGTCGTGCTCGTCTATCACCTCTTCGGCGGCATGGACACGGAGATGGCCGTCGAGCCCGCCGCGTTCGAGCAGCAGCTCGCGTGGCTGGTCGATCATCACATCGCCGTGATCGGCACCTCGGATCTCGTGAGCTTCCTCGCGGGGGAGCGCGATCTTCCGGCACGCGCGGCGGTCATCCAGATCGACGACGGGCACGTGAGCACGCACGGCAAGGCGTTCCCGGCGCTCTTGCGACACGGCCTGCGCTTCACGCTCGCGCTCAACACCGAGGCCATCGAAGGTCACCGCCCCGAGGCGGTGACGTGGGACGCCGTGCGGGAGATGCTCTCCTCGGGGCTCTGCGAGATCGCGAGCCACAGCCACATTCATGGGCACATGGATCGGCTCACCGACGCGCGGAACCAGAGCGAGGCCATGCTCTCGCGATCGATCCTCGAGGCGCGCACGGGCGTGCGGCCGGAGGCGTTCGTGTATCCGTTCGGCGGGAACGACAAGCGCGTGCGCCACACCATCGAAGACGCCGGCTACCGCGCGGCCTTCGGGGTGAGCGGCGGCGCGGCGCGGGCCAGCTCTCCACGGTTCGAGGTGCCGCGCATCGGGGTGACTCGGTCCATGAGCCTCACGGCCTTCGCGCGGCTGTTCGGCGAGACGGTCAGAGAGGCGCGTGCCGGCGGTGCTCGAACGGCCGGGCGAGGCTGACGCGGCTCCATGGGAACCGAGAGGGCTGTCCGAGCGCGAAGCGGGAGGACGAGCCGCGCGAATGAGCCGCGACAACGCAACGCATGCCGAGTAGAACGCGCCGCGCATGGCATCCGATGAAAGCGGCGCGGCTCGCCCGCGCGCGGCCCTGGATCTCGGCGTACTGCTCGGTGTCGCCGGAACGATCGCAGCAGTCCTCGCGGCCGTCACCGCGCCTCCGGCGGCGCGCGCGGCCGCGGCGCAATCGTGGCCGCCCTTCGTGCTCGTCACGGGGCTCCTGCTCATCGGCGTGGTCGCGGATCACGATGGCCTCTTCGAGAGCGCGGGTGCGCGCCTCGCGCGCCTCGGCGGCGGCGGCGTTCCGCTCTTCATCGGCCTCATGTCGTTGGTCGCGGTGGTGACGGTGGTGCTCAACCTCGACACCGCAGTCGCGTTCCTCACGCCGGTGGTCATCCATTCGGCGCGCCGCCGATCGCTCGACGATCGTCCCTTCGTGTACGGCGCCGTCTTCATGTCGAACTCGGCGTCGCTGCTCTTGCCCGGCTCGAACCTCACGAACCTCCTCGTGCTCGCGTCGAGCCCGGTCGCGGGCCTCGCCTTCGGCGCGCGCATGGCGGCCCCGTGGATCGCGTCGGTGGTGGTCACCACGATCGTCGTGGGCGTCGTCTACGCGCGCGGCCTCGCGGCGCGCGGAACACCGGCGGGGCCCGCGCCGCCGTTGCGCATGGGCCTCGGCCTCGCGGGTACGATCGGCGCGGCCATCGCGCTGCTCGCGATGTCGCACCCGGCCCTCCTCGTGCTCGCCATCGGCGTGATCGCGATCGCGCCGCACCTCGTGGCGGGGCGGATCCCGATGCGCCGCGCGATCGATGCCATCGGCCCCACCACGCTCGCCGGGCTCTTCGGCGCGGCCGTGGCGCTCGGCACCTTGGCCCGCACGTGGACGGGCCCCGCCGCGATGCTGCGCGCCGCGAGCGGCGTCACGGTCGCGGGCGCCGCGGCGTTGTCGACGGTGCTGATCAACAACCTCCCCGCTGCCGTGCTCTTGTCTTCATGGGCGCCGGCGGATCGGCGCGCGCTCCTCATCGGCCTCAACTTGGGTCCGAACCTGGCGATCACCGGCGCGCTCTCCGCGGTGTTGTGGTTGCGCGTGTCCCGCAACGCCGGTGCGCGTCCATCGGCTCGGACGTACTCCGCGATCGGCCTCGTGCTCGTCCCGATCTCCATCGGGGCGGCGTTGCTCGCGGCCGAGCTGGCAGGCGCGCCTCCGCTCTGATCGCGCTACCATCGAGCGGATGGATGCTTCGCTCCTCGCTTCGCAGGTGTCGCGCTCCCTCGATCCCCGGCGTGAGGCCGAGCGATGAGCGCCGCCCGCGACGACGTCGTGGCCTATGCCCACACCCTCGACGGCCTCAGCGCCGCGCCCGTCGATCCCGATCGGCGCGCGGCCTACCTGGAGGTGATCGCGCCCAACGAATCCAAGGAGCGGTGCGATCAAATGGCCACGATGAGCGGCTGCGAGCTGGTGCAGCGAGGCATCCTCCGGCGCTTCATCCGGCACCCGCGGCTCGAAGCGCGTTACATCAATGGGCGCGCGGGTGCCGACTTGCTGGAGATCGCCCGACAAGCGAATGGGGCGTTTCCCTGGCAGCGAAAGACACCCGAGCCCGGTGACATCCTGATCATCGGCGGCGGCACCGACGGCGGCGGCCCCGAGCACGCGTACATGGTGCTCACGATCCGCCCCGATCCCGACGACGATGACGCGCTCCTCGCGCACGGCCTCGACGGCGGCCAGCGCGACGACGAAGGCTTCCAGATCATCACCACGCGCGAGCACGTGCTGCGACGCGGCCTCGATCAAGCGTCGGACGGCAACGATCCCGGCGGCGGCACCGCGCGCAAGGTCCGGTTCATCCTCGATCTCGAGGCCATCCTGCAGCGCTTCGGGCGCACCGACGAGGACGCGCACGAGTACGCCCACGAGCTCGCGCACGAAGACACGTAGCCCGAGCGCGCTTCACACGAGCACACCGGGATTCATGATGCCCTTCGGGTCGAGCTCGGCCTTGACCCCACGGAGCGCCGCCGCGAACAGATCGGGCCGCTCGCGATCGTAGAAGGGACGGTGATCGCGGCCCACGGCGTGATGGTGGGTGATGGTCCCGCCGCTCGCGAGGATGGCCTCGGAGGCTGCGAACTTGATCTCGTCCCACATCGACACGAGCGAGCCCGCGCGGCCCGGCGCGATGACCGTGTAGTACGGGGCCGCGCCGTCGGGATACACGTGGGTGAGCCGGCAGCTCACCACGGCAGCGCCGGCCACGCGGCGCGCGGCCGCGAGCGTGGCCTCCTTCACGCTCGCATGGAACGCGGCGAACCGGTCCCACGTCACGGCGGTCTCGAACGTCTCGGCGACGAGCCCCAACGTCGTCAGCGCATCACGCAGGTAAGGCCCGCGCAGGAACATGTTGCGCCACGCGCCCGCGGCGCCGTCGTGATCACCATCGTCGCCTTCGCGCGAGCGGCCGGCGCCTTCCTTGAATTCGCCGCCGAGCTCGCGACAGATGGCGAGCGCGCGATCCATCCATGGATCGAGCGGGTGATCGGCCGACTCGAAGCCGACGAGCAAGAGATGTCGCGTGCCGTCGCCGACGCCGTTGTTGAGGGCCTCGTCGGCGTCGAGCAGGCGGCAGTTCTGCGGCCAGAGCCCCGACTGCGCGAGGATCCGCGCGGCCTCCGCGGCGCGAAGGAAGTCGGCGAAGCGAACGGTGACCGAGGCGCGGAAACGAGGCCGATCCTGAAGCCGCATCCAGGCCTCGGTGATGATGCCGAGCGAGCCCTCGGATCCGAGGAAGAGCCGCTCGGGCGCAGGCCCGGCGCCCGACGCCGGCAAGCGCCGCGTGGCCACGAGACCGCGCGGCGTGATCACGCGCACCGCCTCCACGAAATCGTCGATGTGCGTGTGGAGCGTGGCGAAATGACCGCCCGATCGCGTAGCGATCCAACCGCCCAACGTGGAGAACTCGAACGACTGCGGGTAATGCCGGAGCGTGAGCCCGTGCGCGCGGAGCTCGCGCTCGAGCGCCGGGCCGTAGATGCCGGCTTCGATGCGCGCGGCGCGCGACGCGCGATCCACCTCGACGACACGATCGAGCCCGCCGAGATCGATCGACACCGCGCCGCGATCACCGAGACCGCGCGCCTCCACGCCGCCCACGCACGACGAGCCGCCGCCGTACGGGATGGCCGCGATCCCCTGTGCGTCGCACCACGCGAGCACGGCTTCCACTTCGGCTTCGGTGCGTGGATGCGCGACCGCATCGGGCGCGGCCGCGAAGTCGCCCGCGAGCGCGCGCGCGATGTCGCGATATGCGCGGCCGTAGGTGTGCACGGCGCGATCGCGGGCCTCCTGCGAGACGATCGCCGCGAGCGACGAGGGCGGCGCGATCCGCGGCGTGGGCAGGCGCACGTCCTCGAAACGAGGCGGCGAGATCTCGGTGAAGCTCGCGCCGCCGAGCCTCATCCCGACCATCATCTTGAGCCCGTCGCGCGCCGTCGCGTCGAGCCCGCCGTCTTCCACGCCCCAACCCCAGAAGCTGCGCAACGCCGTCATGTCCGCGGGATGACACGGGCGCGCGCGCGCCGGAAGTGTCCCCGCGATTGACGGGCCCCTCCGCCCGCCATACGCCCCGCCCGTGCGTCGCGCGCTCGCCTCGCTCTTCTTCGCGCTGAGCCTCGTCGCGTGCCGCGATCGCGCCGCGCCCAAGGAGCCGCCCTTCGCGGGGCTCACGCTCGATCTCACGCCCGATCCCGCGCGCGGCGATCTCGCCGTGGAGGTGCGCGTCCCCGCCGATCGCGCCGCCTCCATCACCACGCTCGCGGTCGCGCGCACGTGGGCCGACACACGCGGTGTCGACGCCGTCGACGATCTCGCCGCGCGCGACGAAGGCGGCGACCTCCGCGTGGTCGCGCGCGTCGAGCCCGAGGGCCCCGATCGCCTCTTCGATCTCGCGCGGCCACCGCGCGGCGCACTCGCGATCCGCTACCGCGCCCGCGGCGGCACCTCGCGCTTCGCGGTGCGGGTCACGCGCGATCGCATGAGCGCCGTGGGCCATGCGTTCCTCTTGCTTCCACGCATCGGCGGCGCCGTCCCCACGCGCATTCGCTTCCATCTGGATGGGCTCGGCCGCGGGGCCGATGCGGCGAGCTCCTTCGGCTTCGGCACCGAGGTCACGACGAGCACCACCATCGAGGAGCTCGGTCACGCGGCCTACGTCGCCGGCCGTCTCTGGATCGAAGAGCCGCAGAAGGACGCACCCACCGAAGCAGGCAAGCGCCTCGTGGTCGTCGGCGAGCCGCCCTTCGATGGTCGCACCGCCTTCCAATCGTGCCTCTCCACGCTCGCCGCCACCGATCGCCTCGTCGGCGTCACGAGCGACGCCGCCGAGCGCTTCACGTTTCTCCTCGTGCCCGAGCCCGGGCTCGGGAACGCGCACGACGGCGCGCACCTCACGCGCTCGTTCGCCCTCTGGTTCGACGCGGCCCGCGGCCTCGATCCCGAGATCCGGCTCACCGTCGCGCACGAGCTGCTCCACCGCCATCTCGGCACGAGCCTGCGTCTCGTCGACGACGATGGGCGCGACGCGACCTGGTTCTCAGAGGGCTTCACCGTCCACCTGGCGCGCCGCTTGGTGCTCGAGGAAGGGATGGTGAAGCCGAGGGATCTGCTCCCCGATCTGCATCGCACGCTCGGTGATCCGCTGCCCGGAGAGCAGCTCGCGCCCATCGATTATCGTCGCGGCGCGCAGTGGGCGGCGTTCTTCGATGCGGCGCTCCGGCGCGCGAGCGGGGGCGCGCGATCGATCGTCGACATCGTGCGCGACCTCGGAGCGCGGGCGCGCGCCGAGCGCACGAGCAAGCTCCCCGTGACGGCGTTGCGAGATGCGCTCGCCCACGATCTCGGGCCGCAGGGCGCGGCCGATTTCGATCGCCTCATCGGCCACCCGAATGCGGTGTTCGATCTCCCCGACGGCGCGTTCGGCCCTTGCTTCCGGCGGGTGACGCGGGAGTCGACCGCGTTCGATCTCGGCTTCGAGCCGCTCCGCGGAAGCACCGGTCTCGTCCACGGTCTCGTGAAGGGCAGCGCCGCCGAGCGCGCCGGCGTGCGCGAGGGCGCGCTCGTGCTCTCGGCGAAGATCCCGCGCGAAGAAGATGCGCTCCGCGGCGGCGCCGAGGTGGAGCTCACCTTCGGTGAAGGACGCGGCAAGAAGCGCGTTCGGTACAAGCCCGTCGGGAAGAAAACCTCCGTGACCTGGGGCGTCGCCCCATGCGCGAGCGCGCGCTGACGGCTTCGTCGCCGTCATCTCCCGCACATCCGCCGACGACATCCGAGACCACTCGCCCCACGTTGCACAGGCGGCGTTTCCATCGCTATAACGCCGCAAACCATGGTCTCCCAGCCAACAGTTCCATCCTCTGACGCTCCCCCAGAATTCGCATCGGTCGCCTCCGCAACGGATCGAGAAGGACGACGCGATGTGATCCCGCAGATGGCGCTCTCTTCGAGCACACTGGGGGACACGTGAGCGAGCGCAGCTCCGAAGGACGCGAAGCCGTCGAGCCCACCCAGGCTTCCACCACCGAAGGTCTCCCCATCGCTCCCTCGATGGGCCCCGCGCTCGACGCGGCCCACACGCCTCGTCGCACGACTGGCATCGATCGACGCGTGGTCGTCATCTGCGGCATCGCCGTGCTCCTCGCGATCGCAGCGGCGCTCATCGCGCAGCTCCTGGGCGCGTTGATCGCGCTCATCACCAACCTCGCCTTCTACGGGCGCTTGTCGATCGCGCCGGCCTCTCCCGCGCACAACCACCTCGGGCTCGCGGTCATCGGCGTGCCGGTGCTCGGCGCGCTCGTGGTCGGGCTGATGGCGCGCTACGGATCGAAGGCCATCCGCGGGCACGGCATCCCCGAAGCGATGGAGCAGGTGCTCTTCAACCAGAGCCGCATCCCCGCGCGGATGACGTTCTTGAAGCCGCTCTCGGCGGCGATCGCCATCGGCACCGGCGGCCCGTTCGGCGCCGAGGGTCCCATCATCGCCACCGGCGGAGCGCTCGGCTCCCTCGTCGGGCAGCGCATGAAGACCACCGCCGACGAGCGCAAGACGTTGCTCGCAGCCGGCGCGGCCGCGGGCATGGCCGGCACGTTCGGCAGCCCGGTGGCGGCGACGTTGCTCGCGATCGAGCTCCTCCTCTTCGAGTATCGCGCGCGCTCGCTCGTGCCCGTCGCGCTCGCGAGCGCAGCCGCGACCGCGGTTCGCATCGCCTTGGTCGGCGCCGAGCCGGCCTTCGTCATCCCCGATCTGCCGCAGCCGAGCGGCGGGGCCATCGCCTCGTACGTGCTCATCGGCGCGCTCGCGGGGCTCGCGTCGGTCTACGTCACCCGCGCCGTGTACGGCGTCGAGGACGCCTTCGAGCGGCTGCCGATCCACTGGATGTGGTGGCCCGCAATCGGCGCGGTGGCGACGGGCGTGGTCGGCTACTTCGCGCCGCGGACGCTGGGCGTCGGCTACGACAACATCGAGTCCATCCTCGCCGGCGGCATCGCGGGCCGAGCGCTGCTCTTCTTGGTCACGATGAAGTTCCTCTCGTGGGTGATCGCGCTCGGCAGCGGCACCTCGGGCGGCACGCTCGCGCCCTTGCTCACCATCGGCGGAGGCTTCGGCGCGTTGCTCGCGGCCGTCGCGCTCGCCCTCGTGCCCGGTCTCCCGATCGACGTGCGCATGGCCGGCCTCGTGGGCATGGCGGCGATGTTCGCGGGCGCGTCGCGCGCCGTGCTCGCATCGGTGGTCTTCGCGTTCGAGAGCACGCGCCAAGCCGTGAGCTTGCTCCCGCTCCTGGGCGGCTGCGGCGCGGCCTACCTGGTGTCGTGCCTCTTGATGAAGAACTCGATCATGACCGAGAAGATCGCCCGCCGCGGCGCGCGCGTCCCGGCCGACTATTCGGCCGACTTCCTCGACACCGTGCTCGTGCGCGATCACGCCCAACGCAATCCGGTCGTGCTCCGCGGGCACGACACGGTCGGCGAGGCGCGCGCGTTCCTCTCTTCCGGCACGCCGGACGCCAAGCATCAAGGCTTCCCCGTGGTGGACGACAGCGGCGCGCTCCTCGGCGTCGTCACCCGGCGCGACGTCCTCGATGCGACGCGCTCCGATGCGATCACGGTGGACGCGCTGCTCGGCCGCACCCCCGTGGTGACCTACGAGGACGAGTCCCTCCGGGAAGCCGCCGATCGCATGGTGCTCGCGGGCGTCGGCCGCCTCCCGGTGATCGATCGTCGCGTACCGGGGAAGCCGATCGGTATCATCACCCGTAGCGATCTCCTGGCGGCGCACGTGCATCGCATCGAAGCTGCGCGCCGGCGCGTCCGCAGCCGGTAGTCAGCGAGACCACCTTGGTGGTCCTCTTCTTGCTCGTGCGCCGGCCACACTTCGCGCACCGTCAATTTCCTCACGCCCGCCGGAAAGTGGCCCCCCCATGCTTCGTCGATCCCCCTTGCTTCGTCGTGTCGCCGGGCTTCTCACGGCGGCGCTCGTGCTGCCCATCCTCGCCGATCGAGCCGCGGCGTCCCCTGCCCTCGGCACCAAGCTCGATCCCGGGATCGAGCGCGCCATCAAGACCGGCATCATCGGGCCGTGGCATCGCGTGCGGCCCGAGCCCGGCTCCGCCCCCGTCGTGATCGAGCTGGTCGCGCCGGCCACGCCCACCACCCTCGCGATGCTGCGCGCCATGGGCGCCGAGCTCGACGATGCCGAAGGCGAGATCGTTCATTACGATCGCTTCGTCGCCGCGCGCATCGGCCCGGTCACGGCCGCCGCGCTCGACGCGAGCCCGGCGGTCGCGCACGTCGCGCTGCGCCCGGCGCGCGGCCCTCTCCCGCTCGATCATTCGGCCGAGCTCATCCGCGTCGAAGACGCCCGCGGCGCGCGTCCCGCGCTGGATCTCCTCACCGGCAAGGGCGTCCTCGTGGGCGACGTCGACAGCGCCGCCGACATCTTCCACCCGAGCTTCTTCCACGGCGACGCGGGCTACTTCGATTGGATCGACGTGGACGGCGACGGTGTCCTCACGCCCGGCATCGACGCCATCGATCTCGATCACGACGGCGAGGTCGGGCCCGACGAGGTGGCCGCCGTCATCCGCGCCGACACGTGGGTCGATTACCTCGGCGGCTCGCAGCCGGCGCGGCCGAGCGGCTTCGATCCTTCCATCGATTGGCTCTTCCTCGATCAGAACCACAACGGCCAGCGCGACTACGGCGCGGCCGGCGGCTTCGACGACACGGCGCCCGCCTTCGGCGAGCCGCTCTTCGTGCCCGACGACGTCAACCGGAACGGCAAGCTCGACGTCGGCGAGCGCGTGATTCGCCTGGGAACGTCGAAGTTTCAGAAGGTGAACATTCGCCTCAACTACCCGCCGCTCAAGCTCAACACGAAGCACGTCTTCGCCCGCGGCACCGATCTGGCCGCGCTCCCCACCGATTTCTCGCATGGCCAGCTCTACGGGTTCGCCGATGCGCTCCACGCGACCGGCGTGCTCGGCATCGTCGCGGGCGACGTCCCGCTCGCGGGCCGGCGCTGGGTGGGCATCGCCCCCGAGGCCGAGATCGTGCTCGCCTTCGAGGTCGATCAGTTCGAGAGCCTGCCCATGTCGGCGACCAACTGGGCGCTGAACCAGAAGCCCGACGTGATGCTCTACGAGATGGCGCCGTGGACGGGCGTCGCGCTCGACGGCTCCGACTCACTCTCGCTGGCGATCGACACTTCGACCGAGAAATCAGGCGTGATCCACACGTGCCCGACCGGCGATCAAGCCTCGGCCCACAAGCACGCGCGGGCCCAGGTCGCGGCGGGCGGCACGGCCTCGCTCCCGCTCGACGTGCCCGAGAAACCCAAGGCCGGCGCCGGGCCCATCACCTACGTCGACGTCACCATGCACGTGCAAGGCGGCGTCCCCGCGGCGCTGACGCTGACCTCGCCGAACAACGACGTGATCGACGTGCTCACGTCCGGGCAAGGCAAGATCGCGAGCACGGGCGCCGACTACTACGCGGTCACGCAGACGACGAAGCGCGGCGTCTTCCTCGCGGACGTCATCCTCTATGCGAACGACGAGACCACGCCGCTCCCCACCGGGGATTGGACGGTGAGCGTGACGGGCGCGGCCGCGGCCCCGCTCACGGTCGACGGCTACGTGTCGGACGACAAGTCGAGCTGGGCCCTCGGCGCCGGTTGGGCCAAGGCGATCGCCGACGACGCCATCACCATCGGCGTGCCGTCGACGGCCGATCACTGCATCGCGGTCGGCGCCCACCCGAGCCACACGGCCGATCCGGAAGCGCCGTGGTTCAACATGTACTACCAGCCGTACGACGTCCCGAGCGGCTTCGTCGAGGCGCAGACGCAGGTGCGCGCGTACTCTCCGCTCGGCCCGCGCCTCGACGGCGTGCAGAAGCCCGATGTCCTCGCGCCCGACAACCCGTGGACGGCGCAGCAGACGGGCGGCACGGACGAAGGCGGCCCGCCTTATGGATCGTTCCAAGTCTTCGGCGGCACATCGGGCGCCTCGCCGCACGTGACGGGCGCGGCCGCGCTCCTCGCGCAGGCCGGCATCCGCGGCGACGACGCGCGCGAAGCGATTCGCATGGGCGCCGCCACCGACGCGCTCTCCGGTAAGGTCCCGAACGGCAGCTACGGCTACGGCCGCCTCGACGTCGCCGCCGCGCTCGGCGTCACCACGAAGGGCACGCGCCCCACGCTCTCGCTCAAGGTGACCCCGGCAAAGCCCACCACCAAGGACACGGTCACGATCACGCCGGAGACGACGGGCGGCGTCGAGATCAAGTGGGACGACGACTACGACGGCACCTGGGATCAGGGCTACGCCCAGGTGGCCGGCCGCCAGATCCAGAGCGCCACGCCGTTGACGCGTCCCTTCAAGGCCCGCGTCCGCAACGCCACCGGTCACATCGCCGAAGCCGTGGTGTGGGTGACCTTCAGCGAGCCCGGCGCGACGCCTCCCCCGGACGACGGCGGCTGCGGCTGCCGCACCACCTCGGACGCAGGCTCGCTCGGCCCCGCCGCCCTCGCGCTCGCCGGGCTCGCCGTGGCCGCACGCCGCCGCCGCAACCGCAGAAGCTGAGCGCCGGATCCGCGGCGTTCGCCGATCCGCGAACGCCGCGCCCACTCCCGATCACCGAATTCGTTTGAGCACCAACGATTCGGCCGCGCTCGAAGCGGTCCCCCTCGAATTCGTTTGAGCACCAACGATCTCGGCCGCGCGGCCGAGACGCTCACTCGTCGTCTTCGTCCTCGTCCTCGTCGTCGCCCTCGAGATCCTCGATGAGGAGCTCGCGGTACAGGAAGAGATCCTCCACCACCTCGATCACGCGTTGCCCGGTCAGGGACGCGAGCGGGAGCGTGGCGACGAGGCTCGTGTCGCCCTCGAACACCTCGAAGTGCAGGTGCGTGAGCAGGCCGTTCTGCTCCATCAGCCACACGGGATCGGCGTCGTCGACGAACGCGATAGCGAAGCTCACCCAAGGCTCGTGGGAGGCGATCACCGTCGTCACGAACACGGGCGTGGCGTCGTCGCTGTCGGGCGCGATCTCGGCGAGGCCGTCCTCGATCTTGGCGCCGACCTCGGTCTTCAAGAAGGACGTGAGATCCTCGAATGACGCGAACGTCACCCCGTCGCGCTTGAGCGCGGTGGCCAGCGAGGCCTGGAACGTGGCGACCACACCGGCCTGATCCGGGGTGTACCGATCGAGCCGCGCGTCGCACTGGACCGTGACGCTGCCGTCCTCGACCAAGAGCTCGTTGTGGAAGGTGACGCGGGGCGAATCCTCGTTCTCGTCGTCTTCGGGGAGCGAGATCTCCCAGCGCATCGGCCCGTCCGCCGTCGCGCTGCCGCCCTGGGAATTGGCGATTCTCTGATGGATCCGATCGATGGCGGCTGCATTCATGCGCGCGGCCTACCACGGGCCCCGAGGGAGCGAAACCGGCCGAGCTCAGCCCACACAGCGCGGAGACGGCACGCTCGCGCTCACCGATTCGAGTCGCGATCGGCGCGCCCGCGGAACAGATATCGAATCTCGACACGAGAGTGCTTTGGAACAAAGACCTCTCGGGATTCGCATCCTTCGCAAACGAAGAGGGGAACGCCCTCTCCGACGGCTCAAAGCTGAAGATAAATCAGCGACAGAAGCCCTAGGACCGTGAGCACGCCGCACGCGAGGAGGAAGCGCACGACGACCGGCGGCATGCCCTCGGGAGGGGCCGTGTCCGCGGGCGCGGCAGCAGGCATGATGGGCGCCGGCGGTTGCGGCATGGCCGAAGGCGGCGGCGGCAATGCTGTGGGCGGAGGCTGCGAGGGCAACGAGGGTTGCGAAGGCTGCGGTTGTCGCGCGATCACCGCGGGTGGCGGAGATTGCGGCTGCGGCAAGGGCGCATGTCGCTGCGGCGCGATCGCATGCGGCAACGGCGCGGGCGGCTGCGGCAAGGGGCGCGTCGACGCTGCGGGCGACATGGACGGTGGGAGATGCGGCATCTGGACGGTGTGCGCGATGGGCATGAAGCCCTGCGGCGCCGTCTCGGGCGGCATCCCCGCGGCGGGACGCGGAGGAGGCGGTGGGGTCGCGATCGGCCGCGGCGGAGGCGCGCTCGGCGGCAGGCCCGCGGCGGGACGCGGAGGCGCGGGCAGCGGCGGCAAACCGGCCGCGGGGCGAGGCCCCTGGGCGCCATGAAACATGGCGCGGGGAATGGCGAGCAGCGTCGCCTCCTCGTCCGGGAGATCGTCGTGCGCCGACGCGCCGCGAGGATCGAGCATGAGGCCGGGCATGGCCGCAGCGATCAGGGTCTCGTCCTCGTCCTCGTCCTCGTCCTCGTCCGACATCCGCGAGCGCGTAGGCTGCCGCGAAGGAGGAGCGCGATCAATGTGGAAGCGATCGGCGGGCTCGTTTCTCCGCGCAAAACCGGAGATCGCTCCGTGTGGTGGCCCCCAATCCGATCGCGACGATCACGCGCGCGATGGAGCGGCCGGAACGCCGGCGCTTCATGGCTGCCTCGGCCGGCGCGGCATCGAGCACACCGGCGCGGCGCATCGCGCGTAGCGCGCGGGCTCGATAAGGCATCGGCGCAGCGACCATCGGGCGATGCCCCATGTCCCGCAGGACAGCGCCGAACGACGCTGCGACGTGGACACGCTTCGTGACCATGTCCCATGGGACGGCGTTGGCCCCGGGACACTCCATCGCTCCGTCGCATCCGACGATCCTCGCGAATTTCACGAGGTCACGTCGTATCGCCTCTTGGCATGCACGTTGCGAATTCACTCGTTGCCGGCGCGCTGGAATCGCCGCCGGATCCCGATCGACGGATGCATGGATCGCGGCCGCGGCGGCGCGGCGATCCGCCATCAGGAGAGGTGACATGAACGACGTGACGACCACGATCGACGCGGCCGAGGACACGACCCGCGACACCATGAAGAGCCTGCGCAAGGGCGCGCTCGACGTGGCGAAGGGCGCCGTCGAGGCCATCGGGCTGCTGCGCAGCCTCGGAGTCATCGACATGCTCGCGCTCGTGGGCCGGCGGCGGAGACGCAGCCTGGTCGAGACCGGCGGCGTCTTCGTGGGCGGCGTGGCCACCGGCGTCGCGATCGGTTTGATGCTCGCGCCGACCTCGGGCCCCGAGACCCGCGCCGCGCTGGCCGCACGCTTGCGCGCCCTTGGCGACGACATGAAGTCTGCGGCGCACGAAGCCAAAGACGACGCGCGAAACGCCATCCACACGGCCACCGAGCGGATCGACGAGAGCCCGCCCGAGAACGGAGCCCGCGCTCGAGCCCCGCGCCGGAACGATCCCGTCGAGGAGCGGGCGGCATGAGATCACGCGAGCGGCAGCGCCGCTCACCGCAGCCATCGACCCGAAGGCCGGGCAACGATGCCCGCCATCATCGAGGAGAGAGCCGATGAACAAAGACATCTTCGAAGGCAAGTGGCGTCAGGTGAAGGGCGCGCTCCGCACCAAATGGGGTGAGCTGACCGATGACGATCTCGACGTCGTCGCCGGCAACAGCGAGCAAATCTACGGCATCCTCCAGCAGCGTTATGGCCTCATGCGCGAGGACGCCGAGAAGCAGATCAAGGAGATCGTGAGACGGGCATAGCCCCACACCTCACCCGCGACGACGCGATCGCGAAGCTCGGGCCGAGGTCCGAGGAGACAAGCCAGGAGCGCGCGAGGCCCACGCCGGGCAGCGCCGCTCTCCAACCGGAGCTCGGGCGCGTGGCACCTGCGTCTCGAAGAAGCGCTGTACGCGATGGATGTCGCGTCGCGATCCTGGGCCGTCTCCTCGGGCTTCGTCCCGAGCCTCGCGATGGCGCCGGCTCGTGACGAATCGATCGGACCACGAGCCCCACGCTCGATCCGATGACGACGCTGGGCGAAAGCCCGGCCCCTCTGAAACGCAGACTCGATCGTGCCGGCGGCGGCGCGCGCGCCCCCCAAGCGCGCCGCCGCCGGCCCTCGACTCGAGCCCGTGACGCACAGCACGCCACACGCGGCGTCCGGCGCAACGACAGGAGAACGACACATGTTGTGGACCTTCGCCATCCTCCTCGTGGTGCTCTGGGCCCTCGGGCTCGTGAGCTCGTACACGCTGGGCGGGTTCATTCACCTGCTCGTGGTGTTGGCCATCATCATGGTGGCGATTCGGCTCATCCAAGGGCCGCCGCGGGAAGTGTAGCGGCGCGCGGCGACACCGTCGCTCCGCCCCTTCGCAACGAGACATGAGAGGAGATCATCATGCGACATGCGATGTTCAAAGGCACCCTCGTGGCCTTCACGCTCGCCCTGCTGCCCGCCTGCGCCGAGACGCCGGCCGATGCGCAGGCCCAGCTCCGCGAATCCCAAGCCAAGGCCGCCGAGGTGAGCACGGAGGCCCGCGAGGCGGCCGAAGACAAGACGCAGAAGGCCCAAGCCAAGGTGGACGAAGATACCCGCCGCGCGGAGACCACGCTGCGCGAATCACGCGAAGCCCTGCGCGCCAAGGTCCAACGCGAGCTCGACTTGCTCTCGACCAAGGCCGATGTCCTGGAGGCGCAAATCGAGCGCTCGGGCGATCGCACCCGCGCCGAGCTGTCGGCGATGATGCGCGACATCGACGACAAACGCGCTTCGCTGAAACGTGATTTGGTCGCGCTCGATCGGGTGACCGCGGACGACTTCGCGGCCGCGAAGGAGACCCTGCGTCTCCAGCTCGACGAGCTGGAAAAGGCGCTCGGCGAAGCGTCGACGCGGGTCCATTGAGCCACCCAACGCATCTCCACCACCCTTTGCGCCGCGCACGACACCGCATCGACCCTCGTGCGCGGCCGCCCCTCCCCGGGCGGTGCGCACGGCCAGCACGCGGCGAATCGGCAAATTCTCTCGGGCAAACGACGATCCTGTCGACGGCACTGCGCTTGCCGGCTATGGCGCCTCATGCCCACGTCCCGTGTCCGGATGGCCCTGCTGACGACGGTCGTCGCGGCTGCGTCGTGTCACGCGCCGCGCGCCGAAACGCCGGTGATCACCGAGGGCGGCCCGCTCTGCCTCGGTCCGGCGGTCGCGCTTCCGGAGCTGTGCGGCGCGAACCTCGCGCCCGTGTCGGTGAGCTGCGCGCAACCGACGGACGTCCAAGGAGGCCTGGCGCAACCGAATCCCATCGTGGTGCAGCGCGCCGTCGACCTCTTCGCGTGGCAAACGTTCCTCGCGCTCTCATGGCCGAGCTCCACGTCGGAGCCGGGTGTGCCCGATCCAGGCCTCCCGCTCGGCGCCCCGACGCCCACCGTTTGGGAGCGATGGATGGATGTGCACGACGTCTTCCACGCCGCCGGCAACGTGCCTTTGCCGCCGCTGCCTTGGGGGACGAGCGGGCCGCTCCCGCCCGGATGCACGTCGAGCCGCGTGCTCCGTTTCACCTCCAAGAGCGCTCACATGGAGGGCGATGATCAGCAGCCCACCGGCGCCGACGCCACCCTCCCCATCACGCTGACGGATCAGAAGCGCCATGTCACCCGTTACGAGATCCGCCTGAATCAGGTCGCATACCGGGCCATCACGGAAGGCACGTGGTGGAGCGCCGACGCCCAAAGGAAGCTCGACGCGACCCAGTTTCCGCCGGGCTCGATCCTCGTGAAGGCTGCGTGGCTGCCCATCGCGGAGGCCGACCAAGAGCGCTTCCAATCCATGACGGCTTGTGTCTGCGACGTCGACGACAAGGGGGTTTGCAAGACGGCCTATCACGACGAGCGCATGGGCCTCGTGGGCTTTCACGTGATGAGCAAGACCGCGAGCGCGCCGCAATGGATCTGGTCGACCTTCGAGCAGGCCGGCAACGTGGAGCCCGAAGAAGGGAGCCCGCCCACGTTCCGCGATCCGGCGTGCACCGGATGCAAAGAGAACGTGCAAACGCCGGCGCACGTGCCCAATCAGATCATGCGGCGCACGCCGATCCCCGACAAAGACCCTGATTGCGACCATCCCGTCCCCCAAGCCCTCGACAACGTGCAAGCGCTCAACCAGGCCGTGGACGGCGCCCTCGCCGGCACGCCCTACGCCCATTACCGCCTGGTGAACGCGCAATGGCCCCTCCCCGCGCAAAGCACCATGCCGCAGCCGACGACGGTGTTCACGGTCAATCCACCCATCCTTGCCAATACCACCCTGGAGTCGTTCATTCAGGGTTCGTCGAGCTGCATGGGCTGTCACGCGATGGCGCGGACGGCGCGGAACGATCGATTCGTGTCCTCGGACTTCACCTTCGTGCTCGGGTTGGCCGCGCCGAAGTTGCCCGATCCCAACGTGATCGCCGGCCCGAGCTGCCAGCCGCCGGAGCGAGGTGCGCCCTGCCCGCCGCCGGGCGCGACCGCCTGTCGGGGGCGCGCGCTCGCCGATCACACCTATGAGTGTCTGCCGGGGAACGTCGGCGCCAAGCTTCATTGCACGAGCTGCCATTTGGACGCGGGGCGCGACGTGAATGCTTCTTGGTGGGTGGGGATGTTCACCAAGTACGATTGCGTCTCCGGCCCTGGGCCGGCCGCACCGAGCGAGGCAGGCTTCACCTGCCCTCCCGGGACGCACTACGATCCCACCGGCCTACAAGCACGCATCAATCAATGCTTCGAGCGGAGCATGAATGGGAAGCCGCTCTGCGACGTGGGGACGGGCTGCGCCGAGAGCCAGGACATGCAAGCCATCCTCACCTACATGAGCTTCCTCGATCGAACGTGGAACGCGACGCAGAAGCCCCCGATGCCGGCGGCGCCGTATCCGCCGATCAGCGGCGGCACCGGTGACGAAGCGCGCGGCGAGGCGACGTTCCTGCAGAAATGCGCCTTCTGCCATGGAGTCGACGGGCATGGGCGCTATGCGCACGATACGTATTTCCGCCCGGCGCTCTGGGGGGGCTGCTCGTTCCGCAAGGACGCCGGCATGGGCAAGCCGGAGAGCTTCGCGGCCTTCGTGCACGGGAACATGCCTTTCCACGCCGGCGGCGAGCTGACCGCCCAAGAGGCTTGGGACCTGTCGGCGTTCGTCCTCTCGAACAAGCACCCTCACCCCGACAAGATGCCTGTGGGCCGATGCGACGCAGGTGAGGTTTCCCCGTGAATTCACCGTAAATCGATCTCTCGTCCCATCTTCAACCCTTCCTGCCGAACACCTTCGACCAGAAACCGCCGCCCTTTTTCCGTGACGCCGTGCCGTGCTTCGCGCGGTACTCGTTCTTGCGCTGCACGAGGAGCCGCACCTGCTCCTCGAAAAACACGCTGAAGTCCTGCTCCACCGGCACCGCTTCGGTCGGGTTTTCGTAGTCCACGCGGAACATGCGCGCATAGGGCCCGAAGCAGTAGATCGATCTGTCGTTCTCCCATTTGAAGAACGGCACGAGATCGGGGCGGAACCGTTCGCGGAACACGGTGGTGATGGCCGTGATGTTCAGCATGTCGGGAAAGCCTTCCTTCTCCTGCGCAGAAGGCATGCCCAACAGGATGAGCGCATTCATCAGCTCCCAGCGCGGGCCCGATTGAAACTCCGCCGGTTTGGGCCACACGTCCGGCTTCACTTCGAGGTAAATCGCGCCGAGCTGCGCCATCACATCCATGTAGGCGATGGGAAAATCCACCTCCAATGCGGAGCGCACCTGCCGGATCTCCGAAGGGGAAGGCGGGACCTGCGCGGTCAGGAGACGGAAGTCACCATCGAGCAGTCGTGGGAAGTCAGGCGTATACATAGAGTGGAGCGTTGGGTTTCTCGCGGTGGCTTTGGGCTCCTCCCATCAGGGATCGGGGTATTGCTGGAGCCTCCTGCATTTACCACCGAGACAACTCTCGTCGGAGAGGCAGTCCGAGTTTTTGGTGCAGTCCGCCGCGAGCTCGTCCAGGGGCTCCTGCGCTTCGGCCGTCACGGCGCTCTCGACGGGCGTCTCGTCTTGCGAATCGTCCACCGCAACGCCGCACGCCTGTTGCGTGAGCGCGAGAAACACGGTGGCGACAATGATTGCCGACAACTTCCGAAGCATCATCGATTCTCCATGCGTGAGAGGGCGAAGCGGCGCGACGAGTCTCCGCGCCGAGCAACCTGGCGGCGCATTCGCCTCCGGGGCCCGCGTATTCGTCGCCTGGGGAACGTACCTGGCCCAAACGCATTTCGCAACAACTCACCATCTCCGCGCCGCCGAACAAACCCACTGTGACCTACGATGTCCATCGCGACGAAGTGGCGCGACGCCCCATGTCGCGGCGATGATGAGGAGCGGAGCGCAGCTCCGGCCAAGGGCCTTGGGCGCATCGAGCCGATCGCCCTGTTTCGACGAGCGCTCTACATCCTCTTCTCGTTTTCTCGCGTCGGGCAACTCCGTGGGATCGTCGAGCCATGTCCCTTTCGCACATTCCACCCATCGATGCGCGGGCCGACATGCCGCACGATAGGCACCGTCGTGGGGCCGCAGCTTGCGTCCAATGCACATCCAACTAGGTTTCTCGTGCTCGATACCATCGATTGTACGAAGGGATCGCCATGGCAACACCGAACGGTCGTCGCTACCTCGCTGGAGCAGGGGCTCCATGCGTTGTCACCCTGGCTCCGAGCGGTGTATGAACAGCATCGAAGATCGCCTCACGGGCCTGCGGGAAGACAACGAACGACTCCGTCGCGATCTCCGGCGTCAGAGCCGAATGTTTCGCATCGCCATCGGCCTCTCCGGCGTCCTCACCATGGCACCGTTCCTTTCGAGATGGTGCCGCGAAGCCGCTGCAGAGTCGCCGCAAGCGCTGCTCCGCGCCAAGCGAATCGAGGTGGTGGACGGCGCAGGGCGGGTCCGTGTGGTCGTCGGGGAGCTCGCCAACCAGCGTCACGAGGGCAACGACTTCCCCGCGGGCGTCGGGCTGGCCGTCTTCGATGATCAGGGAAATCAGAGGGGGCGCCTCAGCGCGGGTGAAGTGAGCATCGCCAGCAAGGAGGGTTTGCGCCTGTTCGATGTCGAGGGAAAGAGCCGGGCCATCGTGACAGCCAACGTCGCCGGTGCGGCGTTCAGGGCCGAAGACGGCGACGGCATGTTCTACATGTCCGGCGCGCTGCTCGGAAACCCGCTCCTCCAGCTGGGCGACCAAGGGTCCAGAGCGCTCATCGATCTCGGCATCAGAAACGGCGGCGGGTCCCTGAGGCTCCTGAAAAGCAATGGCGATTTGGGTTTCAAAGCCCCTTAGCATTCGAGTGGCGTCACGAGCATGTTGGACGAGCTCGACGCACGCGTGACGATGGACGGCGGCGACATCGAGTCACCGAAGCCGGCGACGACGCTTCCATCCAGGTTGGGGTCGGAGGGGCGCGGAGCCCTCGATCAATGCGCGCTCGGGGCTCCGCTGGCGGCCGGTGCGGGTGCCTTGACGCGACCGATGGGGCCGGTGACGGCGACGTAGGCGACGAGGGACCAGACCCCGATGGGCACGAGCGCGGCCACGATCATGAGGGCCCAGTGCGAGCGCGTGATGATCGTGGGAGCGCCCTGCGTTCGCGTGGGCACTTCCTCCTCGGCGCGCGGCGCGGCGGGCGCGAGGGCGGGAGGCGCGGCGCTGGGGCTTGCGGCGGCGGGGGCCGCAGATCCATCGCCCACGATGCGCGCGGCGGCGGCGGCCGAGACCTGCGGGACGCCGCTCGATTCACCGGCGCGCGCGCGGCCGAGCGCTTGATCCAACGCGACGGGACGCGCGAGCTCGGGGAAGGTGCCGAGGCGCTGGCGCGGGCCCTTGGGCTTGCCGCTGCGCTCGTCGGCTTCGGCGATCGCTTCGGCGAGATCGGTGCGGCGCATCTCGATGCGCTCGGCGAGGTGCTGCACCATGAAGGCGGCCACGTCGGTGGTGGTCACCGGCGTGGAGATCACGGCCTCGAGCGCGCGCTGCATGTCGAGCGCGGTCTGGAAGCGCTGCTCCGGCAAGGGCGCGAGCGCGCGCATCACCACCTGCGCCACCTGCGGCGGCACCTGCGGCGGGAGCGGCGGCGGCGGGCGGCCGGAGGTCAGGAGCTTCAGGGTGTGGAGATCGTTCTTGCCCTCGAACGGAAGCTTCCCTGCGAGGTAGTGGTAGAGGATCGTGCCCATCGCCCAGACGTCGACGCGGCGATCGGCGTTCTCGCCGCGCACCTGCTCGGGCGCGGCGTACTGCGCCTTGCCCTTGATCATCCCCGTCTTGGTCTGCTCGCTGGTGCGGTCCATCGCCTTGGCGATGCCGAAGTCGATCACCTTCGTGACGCCGGCCACGCTGATGAGGATGTTCTGCGGCGAGACGTCGCGGTGGACCACGCCGAGCGGGTTGCCGATCTCGTCGGTGAGCTCGTGCGCGGCGTGGAGACCGGCGCACGCGTCGGCGCCGATGCGGAGGAGCAGATCGAGCGGGAACGGCTGGCCCGCCTGGTGGACGGCGTTCCACAGCTTCGACCACGCGTCGCCGTTGATCCACTCGAGGACCATGTAGAGCGTGTCGTGCTCCTCCCCGAGGTCGAGGATGTCGGCCACGTTGGGGTGGCGGATGCGCGCGGCGATGCTCGCCTCGTCGAGGAACATGGCGCGGAAGCCTTCCTCCCGCGCGAGGTGCGAGAGGATCGTCTTGATGGCCACGAGCTTCTCGAAGCCGTGCTTGCCCTGGACGCGCGCGAGCCACACCGTGGCCATCCCGCCCTGCGCGTAGGGGTAGAGCAGCTCGTAGCGATCGTCGAGGCGGTAGCCGGGGACGAGGCGGGCCTCTTGCGGGATGGAGGACTTCTTCACCGGAGCTCTGCGTCCTTGTCGGCGTTCGAGACGCGAAGGGATCGACGATCGGGCCCGCGCGCCGGCCCTTGCAACGAAGAATCGGCGCGGGAGCGGCCCATGATGGTGGAGCCGCTCGGGCCCATCGTGACAGCGAGGTGACGGAAAGCCCAGCGTCTCGATGTCGCGCGGGGCGAGCGGCGTGGGGCACGCGGGGTCGAGAGGGCCGCGAGCGCGAACGCCGCGGGGCCCATTCGTGAGTCGGCCCGCAACGATACCGAGGGCCGAAGCGTCAGCAATGTTGCGAGCGGACGCTTCATCACGGGATACTGCGCCCCCTACGCCATGGCAAGAAAGCCCGAGCTCGCCGAGCTGACGACCCGACTCGCAATGCAGGCCCTGGGGAGCGAGGGGCGCCACAAGCGCATCCTCGTCTTCGGTGGCATCGGGGTGGTGGTGTTGGGGGTGGGCGTGTTCATCGCTGCGAAGACGATCGACACGCGTGACGCTGCCGCCCGGGAAGAGACCTTCGGCGCGCTGTCGACGTGCCTGCTCGGCGCCGACGCGCTGAAGCCGGACGAGACGCCGAGCGCGCGCGTCGCCAACGTGAAGCTCGGCGTCGTGGGCATCCCCGCCGAGAAGCGGACCAAGGCCGGTGAATCGCCCTGGCCGGTCAACTGCGCGACCCACGCTTACTCGCTCAAAGAGCACGCCGGCGACACCCCGCTCGCCGCCGCCGCCGAGGCGCTGGCCAAGGCCCTCAAGGCGGACGTCTCGGCCTCGGCCGATCTCCACAACGAGATCGATCACCTCTTCACCGAGGCCACCACCGCCAAGCTCAAGGCCACGCCGCCGCCCAACGCGGTCGCCGGCCCCAAGCCTGCGGCGGTGCTCTTCACGCACGAGCAGTTCAAGGGCCTCCCCAAGGTGCTCTCGGGCGGCTTCTCGGTGGCGAACATCCGCGAGAGCGGCGCGCACCTCAACAAGCTGCACTTCCTCGTCGATCAGAAGGACTCGCCGGAAGGCCCGGTGGTCTGCACGGTCAACGCCGCCGATCCCACCATCAAATGCCAGAAGGTGCCGGAGGCGGTGGCTACGCTGAGCCCCGGCCTGCGCCTCGTGGGCTCGACCGAGGACGGCGCGCGTCCCTTCTTCTTCGCGGGCGATCGCGGGCAGCTCGGCATCTTCCCCTCGGACGGCCGGCACGCCATCGCGGCCACGGTGGCCTACGGCGCGGCCGCGCGCAGCGATGGATCGATCGTGTTCGCCACGCGGAAGGACGGCGCCAAGGACATCCGCGTCGTGCACCAGCCGGCCGTCGGCCCGACCACGGATCAATCGATCCTGCAGCCGACCGACGTCGACTCCCCCGCGCAGCTCGCGCTCGCGTTCGACTGGCTGGTGAACCGGAGCATCGCCAAGCAGGGCACCGCTTCGCACCTCTTCGCGCGCAAGATCGACGGCGCGCGCGTGCTCCCCGCGGTCGACGTCGGCGAGCTCGACGAGAAGGCCCCCGAAGAGAAGGCCGATCGCGATGCGTCGCAGGTGGCCCTCTGCAAGAGCGACGAGGCCCTCGCGGTCCGCGTGCGCGGCCAGCGCAACGACGCGGTGGCCTTCTTCGCGGGCGGTCGCTGGGCTTCGCCGGTGAAGGCGACCACGCACGGCGGCGCCTTCACCTGCCGCGGCCTCGAGGCCTTCTCGACGACGGTCGATCACGTCGCCGGCGGCGACAAGGACTTCCCCGTCGTCACGCAGGCGAAGTGCAACACCTCGGGCTGCACCACCACGCGGGTGGAGATGCGCCAGCTCCTCGCGGGCATGGGTGAGATCGCGCCCACCGACGCCAGCGGCTCCGTGGCCGCCGACGTCGGCGGCAAGCTGATGATCGTGTGGAACGCCGGCCTCGCGGGCGGTCTGCGCATGCGCTTCGCGCCCGCCGACAAGATGAAAGAGGCCGAGGACATCGTCATCACCGACGGCCGCGACGAGAAGACCACCGTCAGCTCCATCGCGCAGCTCCGCGTCCTCACGACCAACAACTACGCCGTGCTCCTGCTCTCGACGACCTCGGGCGTGAAGGCGCTCAAGGTCGACTCGACCGGCAAGCTGACGCCGATGGCCGCGTCGATGTGAGCGCGCGGGCGAAGCGGCCGCTCGCTTCGCCCGCGATTCTTCCCGAGAAACATCAAGAAGACTTCGGAGGATCCGGCCGCTCCGCCGCGGCGTCGGACGCCTTCGCTCGTGCCTTGCGCACGTCCGCGGCGACCGCGAGCAGGAACGCGATCAGCGAGAGCGTGCCCAGGCCCTGGCCCACGGACATCGCCGCGATCACGGGCAGCGGCTGCGGATGCACGAGCGACCACGCGATCATCGCGAGGGCCACGAGCGCGAGGCAGCACGAGATGCGCACGTAGCCTTCCATCGTGAGGGTCTTGCGCGGCAGTCTCACGGCTTCACCTTCGCGTGTAGGGCCGCGGCGTCGGGGTGCGGGCGGCCGTGGCAGCCGGCCGCGGTGCAGGCCACCTCGCCGCGCTCGATCGCGGGGCCGTGCACTTGATGCTCGAGCGGCAGGTGCGCGCGGCCCTGCGGGTGGCACTGCATGCACGTCGAGCTCTTGAAGGGCGCGACGATCTTCGGCGGCGCGTGGCTCGGCGCGTTCCAGTCCTCGGTGTAGTAGTACCAGACGTGCCGCATGCCCCCGAGCTTGGTGAGCACGGTGCCGAACATGCCGTAGTCCGCGTGGCAGATGTAGCAGCTCTCGCGACCGAAATACGGGCTCTGGCTGTGGATCGAGGCGAGCGATCCGCTCTTCGGATCGGAGGCGTCGTCGTCGTACGGCGTCATGACGTGACACGAGCCGCAGAAGGCGCGGTCCTTCGTCACCTCGAAGTTCGAGACGTTGCCGACCATGGCGGCCACGATCGGCAGCGGGCCCAAGCCGACGAAGAGCCACGCCTTCACGCGCCCCGTGAGCGGCGGCCGGCGGACCAGGTAGTAGACGAGGATCACGGCCGCCGCGGCCGCGCAGGCGAGCGAGGTGTAGTTGAGGGCGAGGAATTCGGATCGCATGCGTGACCTCACCGCGCCTTGCCGAAGGCGTGGCAACCGTTGCAGACGCGCGCGGTCGGCTCGTGCGCCTTCTTGTCCGCGTGACAGGTGATGCAGACGTCGCGCGCCGCGCTGGGCGGCGCGTGCGCGCGATGGCAGCTCGCGCACGAGCTCGCATGCGCGGGCACGGCGTGGAGGCTGCCGAGCTTCGCGGGCTCGTGGCAGCCGGTGCACGAAGGCCGCGTCGCGGGGCCGGGAGGCCCGAGCGGCGCATCGGGCCCGTGCGCGCGATGGCACGAGGCGCACGCGACGGGCGCGTGCGGGCCGGACTTCTTCTCGGCGTGGCACGAGGCGCATGCCGCTTTGGGCGCGCGCCCGCTCGGGTGCGCGTCGTGGCAGCTCGTGCAGGCAGCGTGGCCCGCGGGCGCCGTGGCCGCTTCCGTCGCGTGGCAGCTCGCGCATGCGGGCTTTGCTTCCTTGGGGGCGTGCGGCGTGTGGCAGCTCTTGCATGCGCCGTGGCCGCCGTGCGCGCCCGCGGCGACCTTTTGCGCGTGGCAGCCCGCGCACGTCTGCGGTGCCGAAGCCTTGAACGCGTGCGGTGCGTGGCAGCTCTTGCACGGCGTGGTGCCGTCGTGGAACGCGCGATCGTTCGCGGCCGCAGTGTGGCAATGGCTGCAATTCACGCCGTTCGCAGCAGTCTGATGATCCTTCGCCGGCGCGGCCTGCGCAGCAGGATGTGGATCGTGGCAGCCGACGCAGCCTTCCCCCTTCGGGTCGGGGTGCTCGGGATGCACCGAGGCATGACACGAAGCGCACGCCGTCTTCGGCGTGCCGCGCACGTCGTGCGGCGCGTGGCAGCTCTCGCACTTCGCGTGCGGCGCGGCCGCGCGGCCCGGCATCGTCTGCACGGACGCGTGGCAGGTGCGGCACGGCTTGGGCGCGCTCTTGTCGCCGGCGTGCGGCGCGTGGCACGTCGTGCAGCGCTCGTGACCACCGGCGAACGTCGTCGCGGCCGTGAACACGTGCGGCTCGCGCTGCGCATGGCACGCCGCGCAGCGCGCCGACGCAGCGCCCCCGACCTCGTGCGGCGCGTGGCACGTGCTGCACTCCGCGGCCTCGCCCGCGACGGCGCCGCCGTCGGGCGGCAGCGCGTGGCCCGCGGCTACGATGGTCGAAGGCTTGCCGTGCGCGGTCTCGTGGCCGGGGTGGCACTCGACGCAGCGCCTCGGGATCGTCCACGGCTCTTCGTGCGGCCGGTGGCAGTTGGCGCAGTCCTCGCCGCCGTGCACGTCGACGGCGGGCTTCTGCCCCTGATCCTTGGCGTGGCACTTCTGGCACTCCCACGCGCTCTCGCGGATGGCGGCGCCGTGGCTCGCGGAGGGATCGTGGCAGCTCAAGCAGTGCGCGCCGCCCATCGCGGTGATGGTGACGCGCACCTCGTCGTGGCACTGCTTGCAGACGCGATCGATCGGCTCGCCGAAGCCGCGCACCTCGCCGAGGTGACAGCACTGGCACGTGGTGCGATCGCGCAGCGCCCGATCGACATCGTGGCCGATCCGCTTGGCGGTCTCCTTCCAGGCCGGGTGGTTGCGGCTCGACTCGTCGTGGCAGCGCGCGCAACGCACGGAGCCCGGACCGACGTGCGGGCCCGCGCCCGGTGGAACGCCTGCGTCGGCGGGCGCGATCGCACTGGAATGCGCAGGTGCCGTCTCGTGCGCGCGCGGCGCTTCCTCCGACGTGCGGCACGCGATCGCAGCGACGACGGCGGACAGCAACGCGACGATCCAAACGAGCGGCATCGCGGCCTGACGAAGCGACGCGCGGCTCATGGTCCGAGCCCGTGGCAGAGGCGGCAGGGCCGCTCGGCCTTCGATCGGCGGCCCGCGGAGAACGACGCGTTGTGCGGGTTGCCGCCGATGCCGCCGACCTTGTGACATCCCACGCAGAGCATCTCGCCGGCGCCGCCGTGACAGCCGGCACACAGCTCCGGCTCGCGCCACGCCGCGCGCCCGTGCTCGTTGCGCTGACCGGGCAGGCCGAGCCAGCCCGCGGGGTGCGGGCTCCGGCCACCGCTCATCGCGGCGCGCTTCTCGCGCGCGTGGCAATCGCTGCACACGCTCGGCGCGTGGCACGTCGTGCAGAGCCCCGGATCGCCGCGCGCCTCCTCGGCGTGACGCGCCTTGAAGCCGGCGCGATGGACGCCGACGCGCATCGGGTCGTCGAACGCGCGCCGCTCGGGCAGCATCGGCGCGGTGACGCCGTGACAGCCGAGGCACGAGCTCTCGTTGTGGCAGCTCGCGCAGATCTGCCGATCCGCCGCGGCGCGGACGCCGTGCTCGCGAAGGAAGTTGCCGCCGTGGATCAGGTGATCGTCCGGCTTCTTGCCCTCGTCGCGCAGGCTCACGTGGCAGGGGTCGCACTTGTTCGTGGCGAGCTGCTCGCGGTGCGCGTGGCAGCTCCCGCAGGTTGCCATGCGTGGCCGCAGGATCTCGGCGCCCTCGCCGATGTCGAGGTGACAGCGAACGCAATTGCCCTTCACGCGCGACACGTGCGCGCGGTGCGAAAAGCGCAGCTCTTCGCGGGCCGCCATCGCGCCCGCGCGCGCCGCGGGCAGACCGTGGCAGCCCTCGCAGGGACGCTCGTCGTGCGGGCTCGTGTGGCAGGCGCGGCACGCATCGGGCCCCGGCAGGTGGAGCGGGCCCTCGTCGCCGGTGGCGCTCACACCCGCGTGGCAGCGGTTGCAATCGATCCCTTGGAGCACGTGCGCCCGATGCTCGAAGGGACGTCGTCCCGGCGGGCGGAAGCCGAGGATCTGCGCGCACGCGGCGGTGAGCGCGACGACGACGACGAGCAGCAGCGTGAAGTAGCGCTTCATCGGGCCGCCCATGCGCGCGAGACGCGGAAGATGACGTTGACCTCGGAGACCGCCGCCGGCGACGCGCTCGCCTCCACGGCGCCGGCGAGCTCCCAGCCCGGCTCCGGCTTGAGCCGCATGGCCACGAGACCCCACGGCCACAGCGCGCCGCGCCCGCGCGCCACGTCGGGCCGCACCAGCTCGAGCTCCGCAGCGGCGCTGAGCAAACGCGTGAGCGGCAGGCGCGCGGTGGCGCGGACGCCCATCCATGCATCGCCGGGCGTCCCCTGCCGCCGCGCCTCCAACCCGAGCGCGCCGTCGCCGCGATCGTCGAGGCGCAGCGTGGAGCGGAACAGCAGTTGATAGGCGAGCTCCCCCGCGAGCGACTCCGCCGCTCCTTCGCCGAGGATGTCGAGCCTCGGCGCCGCGCGCCACAGCATGGTGCCGCCCGCGCGCTGCGAGGGCACGTCCCCGAGCGCGGAGAACAGCGACGTCGCCGGCAGCAGATGCGACGGCGATCGCCGCGCGGCGAAGAGCTCGATGCGCACGCCCGCGAAGCGGGTCGCGAGCGAGATGCGCGCGTCGCTGAGCACGAGCCCCTGCAGATCCACCGCGCCCGAGAAGGCAGCGTCGAGGTAGCGCGCGGGCGTCGCCGTGGCATCGAAGCCGAGCTCTTCGTAGGCCTTCGCGCCGGTGTCGCGCAGTTGGAGGTACGCGAGCCCCACCGTGCCGTACGTGCCGATGCGCTGCGCGAGGCGCCCGCCGACGGCCCAATCGAAATCGCGCGACTGGTACGCGGGGGCGACGGGGACGCCGCCGAACGCTTCGATGCTCGTGCCCCAGGGCGCGCGACCGATCACGTCGGCGCCGTCGAGGTGCACCGGCCGCAAACCGCCCGCGGTGAGGAGCATGCGTCCCACGCGCGCCTCACCGTACCCATCGGGGTGGCGCGCGCGCACCGACGCGACCAGCACGTCGGCCGGGTAAGGCTGAGCCGCGGGCCCGGCGACGGTCGTCGCGCCGAGCCACACCACCGCCTCGGCATCGAGCCACGAGGGCCGGTGCGACTCTCCCTGGAGCACGAGCAGGCCCGTCGTGGGATCGGGCGCCGCGTAGTACGCGTCGGCGCGCAGTCGATACTGCGCCTCGACGCCGCTCGAAAACAGCGCTCCCGCGAGCCCGATCATGAAGGCCAGCGCGCGCCGCATCACGGCACCAGATCGACGTGGCCGTCGACGTGCGTGGTGGAGGTGTAGACGTGGCACGCGACGCACGCCGTGAGCGCGGGCGCCGAGGTCGTGTGCGGTGTCCCGTCGCGCATGAGCACGGGCGGGAAGCCGTGGCACGCATCGCATGCCCGCGCCGCGCCGCTCGCGTCGGTCCACGCCGGCCCGGGATCGCGATCCCAATGGCACCCGACCACGCAGCTCCCCGCCGCGGGATCGTAGGTGCCGCCGCCCGCGAAGATCACGTCCGCAGGCGCGCTCGTATCGAGGTGCCCCGGCGCCGTGACGGAGGCCGGGATCGGGTGGCAGCGCGCGCAGGGCACCACGCGCCCGATGCGATCGCCGAGCGTCTCGTCGAGGTGCCGCCGGTGCGCGCCCGCGCCGCGTGTCGTGGGATCGCTCGATCCATCGAGCGCCACGGGCGGCGCGCCCGCGGGCCCGTGCCCGTGACATGCGTCGCATGCGATCGTGGACGCCACCGTGATCGTGCCGTCGAGGTGGCGCGGATCGGGCGGCACGGGATGACAGGCACCGCATGAAGCCGGCTCCGCGACGCGGATCCAACGCTGATGCGAGGCCGGCGGCGCGCCGTGACAGGTCGCGCACGTCGCCGCGCCCGAGGGCTTCTGCCACGTGGGCGTCGAGCCCGCGTGACAATGGGTCCCTGCGCACGTCTTCGTCGTCGCGTCCCACGAAGGGCTCGCGCCGCTCGCCGTCGCGAGCCCCGAAAACGCGATCTCGATCACCCCATCGAGGTGCCCCGGCGCGACCACGTCCTCGGGCACGCGGTGGCACTCGACGCAGAAGCGCGCGTGCTCGGCGTGCGCGCCGCTCGTCGGACGCGGTCCCGATCCATCGCCGTGGCAGGTCCCGCACCACGTCACGCCGCGCTGGTGACAGCTCCCCGTCGAGCATCCGATCCCGACCGCGCCACCGGCATAGTCGTGCCCGTGACACGCCTGACAGCCCCGAGATCGTCGCCGTTCGCGCGCAGCCAGCGCGCATGGAAGCGCGCGCTCTCGGGATCGATCCACCCCTCGGGATGCTGGCCCGAGCCCGCGGGCGGATCGCGCCGCACCGTGCAGCCCGCGACCGCGAGGAGCAAAACGAGCAGAGGAGCGAAGCGCACGGCGATCAAGGCGCAGGCGCGTGCGCGTGCTGCACGTCGTAGGCGGCGCCCGCGCCGTGGCACGTGGCGCACGCCTCGACGCCGCTCGCGCTGGTCATGGTCTCCGCGTGCGCCACCACGTACGAGGCGTCGTGGCAGCCCGTGCAGGCCGCGGTCTCCGGCGGCTTCTTCATCGCCGCGGCGATGGCGCGCACGTCGCAGTACGCATCCGTGTCGGCCGCGGGATCCTCCGTGCACGCAAACGAAAGCACGGCGCTCGGCAGCGCGCCGGCGGGGAGCGGCAGCGCGTAGCTCTGCCCTGCGTGACACGCCCAGCACGCCTTGCGATCGCCGGGATAGCGGACCTCGCCGAAGTCGATGGGCGTGCCGGCCGGGTTGCTCTTCGACGGCCGCGGGAAGCCGCCGAGCACGTAGGGCTGCGTGAGCGCATCGCCCATGTGGATCGCGTGGATCATCTCCGGCAGGTGGATCGAGCGCGCCGTCACGGTCTGCCCTTCGAAACGCGCGACGCCCTGCTCGTTCGTCGCGTTCGCGTTGTGGCAGAACGCGCAGTACGAAACGCTCCGTCGCTGCCCGCCGTGCGCCGAGAGATTCTGGTGGCAAGCGTTGCACAGCGTCTCGTCGACGATCGTGCGCCGCGGGACGGGCGCCGCGTCGGTGACCTTCGCGAACGCGATCGGGTTCTTCGCCGCGAACCGCGGCCCCGTCGATCCGCCCGGCTGCAGGTACCCTTCGAGCGCGAACGCGAACGTCCCCGCGGCGTCGGGCGCCATCGGGCTCGGGAGCACGTAGCGATACGAGCCAGCGCCCTCCGCGGTGAGCGTCCCCGTCGCGCCGCTGCCCTGAATCGTCTGCGTGACGGCCGACGCGTAATCCGTCGTCGGCCCCGCCATCGTCACCGCGAGGCGCGGGAGCGGCGCCGCGAGGATGTCGAACGGCACGCCGTTCCGCTGCACCGTGAAGACGATCTCCGGCGTCTGCCCCGGCGCCGTCTTCTCCACGCTCACGATCGCCAGCGCGAGGGTCGGGCTCGCCGGATCGAGCGCGGGCGTGAGGTGCATCGTCTCGATGCCTTCGAGGCCCGCGGTGGGCGGGTGGCAGACCTGGCACTTCGTGTCGTCCGCCATCGCGCCGCCCGCGTGCTTCGTCATCCCCGGCGGCGGCGTGTCCGCGAACGAGATGCGATCGTGGCACGAGCCGCACGCCGCGCGGCTCGGCCGCGTCTTCCACGCGTCGCCCTGCGTGCCCGTGTGACACGTGACGCAGCGCTGGATCTCCTGCGGGTACGCGACGGTCGAGTAGTCGGAAACCGCCTGCCCTGCGCCGATGATCTGGTACGGCGTCCCCGCGATCACGCTCGGCAGCGACGACCCGCGGTGGATCTTGTGCACCATCACGCGGAAGTCGGCGGTGTTGCCGGTGTCCGGATCCATCGTCTGCGGCGCGTGGCACAGGACGCAGAGGCGCACCTCGCGCCGCGCTCCACCGTGGGCCGCGAGCGGCGCGTGACAGCGGTTGCACGCGGTCGTCTCGACCACGTCGCGCTTCACGGTCACCGCTCCGCCCGCGGGAACGAAGTCGTACACCGCATTCGCCACGTGACTCGCGCCCTCGAAATCGCGCGTCGCCCACGCGCCGATCGTGTGCGTCTTCGCGGGGTCGGCCACGTCGACGTTCGCGCCGAAGGTGTACGCGTAGATCCCGTTCACTGCATCGACGTCGGCGAACGAGCCTCCCGTGTCGGCCGATGCCTGCTCCGCCGACACGCCGGTGATGGGGCTCTGTTGCGTCGCGGTCGTGTAGGCCGTGTACGCGCCCGCGCTCCCGTCTTCCGCTTGATCGAGCCACGCGATCACGAAGCGCGGGCTCACCTCGCCTTCGGTGTAGAGGCCTTCGCGATCGAGCGGGAGGCCACCGCTGTCGGAGATGCGGAAGGTGACGCGCACCGTCCCGACGTCGATCACCGCATCGAGGATCTGCAGCGCGAGCCCCGGCCCCGTGAGGTACGCATTCCGACCCGGTGTGCCCGCGTCGCCCGGCGGCCCCGCCTCCCCCGGCGGGCCTGCATCGCCCGGCGCGCCGGAACCTTCGGGCCCCTGCTCTCCAGGAGGCCCCGCGGGCCCCATGGGCCCTTCGCACGCGACGAGCGCGATCGCTGCGCACAACGCGCACCACCAGAGAGCGAGCCGCGTGATCATGAAGCGCGCCCCCGATTGCAACGGGCGGGCCTCCATCTTCGCGATGCGCGCGCCGCGACGGCGACGATCTCGAGGTGCACGGTTTGCGCGGCAGGCGAACGGCCTGCGCCGCGTGCGACACGCACGAACGGCGCGACCTCTCTTGCAGGCCCTGTTCATCTCGACGCGGGCCCTCGCTGACGCGCGTACAGCGCCCCTCCATCGCCTGGCCCTCCGGTTGCTGAGCGCGGCGCGGAGCCAAGATCCATGACGCTGCTTTCGAGACGCTTGGGCCGGTGCGCGCTGGGGTGGATGATGGGTCTCGTGCTCGGATGCACGGGCGCCGACGGCACGCCCGGCGAGCGCGGCCCCGAAGGACCTCCCGGCCCGGCCGGTGACGCGGGCGTCGTCCCTCCGTTGCAGAACGACGTGTCGGGCACCGTGACCGACGGCGCGAAGCCGCTCACCGGCGTGAGCGTGAAGGCCGAGCCGGGCGGCATCTCCACCACCACCGATGCCAACGGAGCCTTCGCGTTCCCCGGCCTCGACATCGGCGCCTACACGCTGACGTTTCACCTCGATGGGTACCTCGATGAAACCATCGGCGTCGCCGTGAGCCTCGCGGGCCCGACCAAGGTCACCGTCGTGCTCGCGCTCGACGAGAGCGCAGTGCCGCCGCCGTCCGTCGCGGTAGCCGATCAGCTCACCGCCGGCTTCGCGCAAACGGTCTCCTTGAAGGCCACCGCGACGGGCGCGGGCCCGCTCACGTATGCCTGGACACAGATCGCCGGGCCCGCCGTCACGCTGAGCGGCGCCGATACTGCCGCCGCGAGCTTCACCACGCGCGACTTCGCCGCCTCGATGGGATCGCTCGTCGCGGACAACGCGCGCTTCGGCGTCCTCGGCCTCGCGCCGGATCAAGCGGGCGGCTACGTCTTCGAGGTCACCGTGACCGACACGCACGGTCACGCGACGAAGGCGAAGGTGCACGTGGACGCGACGCGGCCGACCTCCGGCCTGCGCATGGCCCCGACCGGCATCCCCGTGTGGCTCCAGGGCGACGGCGCGCTCGTGGCGCCGATGCAGAGCACGTATTCCTGGAAGCTCGACACGAGCGGCGCGCCCGGATCCACGGCGACGATCTCCAACCCGACCGCGCAGTTCCCGAGCTTCACGCCCGACGTGATGGGCACCTACGCCGTCACCGAGGAGGTCTCGGGCAAGACGCTCGACGTCTACGCCGGCGTGTGGATGGGCGAGATGACGGCGCAGACGCAGAACACCTGCACGCTCTGCCACAGCAACACGATCGCGCCCGACATGTTCACGCCGTGGAAGAAGACGGCGCACCACGCCGCGCTGCAGAAGGCGATCGACGGCGAGCTCGACGCGAGCTTCGAGGAAGACGCGCTCCCGCGTTACACGGTCGGCTACGATCGCACCGCGCAGAACAGCGGCTTCGACGATGCGCAGACGACCGCCGGCTGGAGCTTCCCCGCCACCTTGCAGCCCGGCAACTGGAGCGCGCTGCTCGGCACGTCGGGCCTCGGGCAGCTCGCCGGCATCCAGTGCGAGAGCTGCCACGGCCCGCAGGGCGGCGGCGCCACCGGCCCGCACGCCAACTCCACCAACCTCGATCTCGGCGCGCGCATCTCGTGGTCCGGCGACGTCTGCGCGAGCTGCCACCGCGGCGCCGCGGAGGCCAACCAGGCCGGCGAGTGGGCCGCGAGCAAACACGCCGATCTCACCCTCGCCTTCGAGGACGCGACCGTCGAAGCGCGCGGCACCACCGCGGCGCACTGCGGCCGCTGCCACTCGGCGCAGGGCTTCGCGCAATACGTGAAGCAGCTCGATCAGGGCTACAGCGGCCTGCTCACCTCCGACGGCAAACCGGCCGCGCCCGGGAGCCCGTCGCCCAACGCGGCGACCGTCGCTTCGCTCACCAAGCTCGGCCTCACCTCGGCCGAGATCCAGCCGCAGACCTGCGCCGCCTGCCACGATCCACACGACGCCACGAACCCGTCCCAGCTCCGCATCTACGACGCCGTGGCCTCGCTCCCCAACGGGATGACGAACATCTCCGGCGCGGGCACGGGCATGATCTGCATCACCTGCCACAACACGCGCAACGGCGAGCACACTGACTTCGTCGCGGCGCCCACGTCGTTCTCGGCGCCGCACACCGCCGCGCAGGCCGACGCCGTCTACGGCTTCAACGCCTACTACGTCCCGCGCTACAACCCGTCACCGCACCTCGCCGTGGCCAACAGCTGCGCCGGCTGCCACGCCGAAGCGACCGCCGCGAAGGACGAAGGCGCGCACCGGACGGACCACTCGTTCAAGGCCGACAACACCGTCTGCGCCACGTGCCACGGTCCCCAGGTCGACGGCGTCGCGCTCCAAGCGGTGAACCAGACGCAGATCGATGCGCTCGGCGCGGCCATCGGCACCAAGGTGCGGAACCTCATCGTCAGCGCGCAGCTCCCGGCGAACGGCGGCGCCATCACCGTCCGGGCGTGGGATCCCGTCTCCGACACCTACTCGAGCACGTCGGCCTCCAACGTCTCGATCACCCAAGCGCCGGTGTCGGTCGACAGCTTCGAGGTCCATGGCTCGGTGGGCTTCATCCTCCACCTCCCCTCGCCCATCACCATCGGCCTCGTGAACGCGAGCGGCGCGGCCTCCGGCTCGATCACCACCGCCGACGTCTACGTGCAGGCCTCCGCGCTCAAGAACGCGACCGCCGCGGCCACGCTCTTCACCGCGAGCTCGGACTACCTCAAGGCCTCGTGGAACCTCTACCTGCTCCAACACGACAACACGAAGGGCATCCACAACCCGAGCTTCTACGCGGCGGTCCTCGCCGCCACGAACGCCAAGGTCGCCACGCTGCCGTGACAGCTCACACCGACCGCGCGCTCTGCGCGTCACCGATCGGTGCCGCGTCCGATCGCATGCACGGGTGACGAGGCCCCTGCGGGATCACACCCGCGAAGGACAACCACAGGACCACCGCCGAGACGAGGCCGGGCAAGAGGCTCCTGTGCGCGCCGTGGCGCACGAGCGCGACGAGGAGCAGGATCGGCACGACGACCGCGCCCAACAACATCAGGACGTGCAGCAAGAAGAACGTGAGCACCGTCCCCGAGGCGAGCGAGGTTCGACAGAACCCGACGACGTCGGTCCCGGCGATCGCGCGGACGCTCCATCCCCCGGCGTTCACGATCAGCGCGGCACCCAAGCTCGCGACACCGAGCAGGATGGACGCACGGATATCGAAGGGCGCAGGCGATCGATCGGACATGCGGCCATCCTACGCGCCTCGCGCCGGGATCCGAGCGAACCGCGGCGGCGCTTTCGTGCTCCTTCCCCCGGCGCGCGTGGTCGCATGCGCTGTCGACCTCGTGCTCGAGGCTCGGCGCACGGGCCGTCTTTGGGCTAGGTTCGGCCGCCCATGTGGCGCCTCGTCGCGAGCATCCTCATCGCGCTCTTCGTCACGTTGCCGGTGGCCGGCGCCGCCGTGAGCGCGGCCATCGACGAAGCGACCGGGAAAGGCCTGCCCCACGACCCCACGATGTGGCCCACGATCATCGGCATGGCGGTGATCATCGTGAGCTCCTCGTGGGGCTCGCGGCGCTTGTTCACGACCTGGCGTGCGACCCGTCCCCCACGCGTGGACGGGCCGGGCCTCTTGGAAGCGTGTGCCTTGCACCGCCCCGGCTTGTTCGAGCGCGCGATGAGCTTCAACGGCTTCGGCCTGCGCTACCTCGATCCGCACGGCCGCCGCCCGGACGGCAGCGTCATCGCGACGATGTGGCTGACGGCCGCCTTCTTTCCCATCGCGCCGATCCGCCGCGAGCGCGTGCACGTGCTGGCCCGCGAGAAGCAGGGCGGCATCCCGTTCGTCGTGTCGTGGGAGTCCGCATCGCTGCGCTCGCTCGAGTGCCTGCCCGTCGATCGGAAGCGGAACCGCGGCGTGTACCTCTCCTACTACGCCCTCTTTTTGCCGCTGCTCGTCGCACCGCTCGTCGCGGGCTTCGTGTACTTGGTGAACGTCGACTTCGACGTCTCGGCGACGGCGTTCTGGTGCGGGGCGCTGCTCACCATGGTTTGGGGCATCGGCGTCGTCGCCTACCAGTGGCGAACCATGGAGCTCCGCTCGCCGTAACTCCACCGCGTCGCGCGGCTCGCTCGCGACGCATGCGACGATCCGAATGCACGAGATCACCTTCGTTCGCGTGACCCACGGCGACGCCGCACGCACGAGACTATGCTGCGCGCGTGCTCCCGACGTTCACGCCGCCCGCGCTCGACCGCCTGCCCATCGAGGACGGTCTCCTGCTCTTCCACGAGCGCTGGTTGCCGCCTGACGTCGCGGCGGCTGCATTCGCGTCGTTGAAGCAGGAGACACCGTGGAAAGCAGAGGAGATCCGCATCGCCGGCAGGATGATCCCCGTGCCGCGAAGGACCGCTTGGTACGGCGATCCCGAGGCCGTCTACGTCTACTCGGGCCTGCGCAATGAGCCCCTCCCGTGGACACCGTTGCTGGTCGAGCTGCGCGACGACGTGATGAAGGCTGCCGGCGCGCCGCTCAACTCGGTGCTCTTGAATCTCTATCGCGACGGTCGCGACTCGATGGGTTGGCACGCCGACGACGAGCCGGAGCTGGGCGAGAATCCGGTGGTGGCCTCGCTGTCGCTGGGCGCGCCGCGCCGCTTCGTGCTGCGCCATGCGAAGAAGAAGGGAAAGAGCATGACGTTCGTGCTCGGCGACGGCGCGCTCCTGGTGATGGCGGGATCAACGCAGCGTCACTATCGCCACGCGGTCCCGAAAGAGGAGCAGGCCGGAGAGCGCATCAACCTCACGTTCCGCCGGGTGATCGCCGCGCCGAAGGAGCGATGACGGCGCCGTTCGGATACGCTCGCTCCATGCCCCTGCGTCGCGCGCTCGCGGTCCCTGCCGTGCTCGTGATCTCGCTGCTCGCCGCGCCGGCCGCGGCCGACGCGCCGAATTTCAAAGGCACCATCGAGATGGGCGGAGGCGTGATGTGGCCAGTGGCCGGGGGCGCCTTCCGCGACAACTACTCGGTCGGCGGTCTCGGCATCATCCGCGGGCGTTGGTTCATCGACAAAGTGTTCTCGGTCGGGCTCAGCGCCGTCCTCGGAGGCGTGGCCACCGACAACGACGCGCTCCGCTCGCGCTATGCCGCGCGCCTCACGGAGACCACCCCCGACGTCACCGGCGGCTCGATGCTCTTCGCCGGCGGCGTCGTGACCGGCAACGCCTACGTGCTCGGCAACCAGAAGTCCGGCGGCATGTACGTTACGCTCAGCGCCGGCCTGGGCGGCGCCTGGGCCCGCCGCGTCGTCTTCGGCAAAGACTTCAAAGACAGCGGCTTCCAAACCATCAGCACCGAGCCCACCGAGCCTCCCCCCGACCCCTTCGCCGAATCGGCGATATGCGGAATCTTCATGGCGGGAATCGGCGGCTCGACCGGAAACCCCATGAGCTCACCTTATGTGAGCTTCGGTATCGAAGCCGGACCGACGTTGTTGATCGTCGGCGGGCGACCAGCGTTGATGATCGGGATCAGTGGCACGTTTGGATTCTTCGTTTGGTGACGCGTGCACGACGGCTCGAGACGGGCGGTCACTCCGCCTGCCATCACGCAGGAACGTTGTTTCCGGCCAGCAGGTCGGCAAACCATCCTCGCCAAGAGGCGAGCGAGGTGAGAGCCAACCTGCCGATCGACTGCGGCTCACGTCCTGACTCGGCGTAGCATGGGCCCATGGTGCGCCGGCTGCTCCTCGCGTCGTTCCTGCTCGCCGGCTGCGGCGCCCGTGACGGCCTGACGCTCGCGACGAGCACAGGCGGGGCCGAGGAAGGGGGCGGCGCTCCACAGGTCGCCGCGCTCGCCCTCGGCTGGAATCACAGTTGTGTCCTCTTGTCCGACGGCTCGGTCGCCTGCTGGGGAATGGATACCGGCGCGCAGCTCGGCGGCGGCACGGCCACGATGATGCAACCGACCCCCAAGCTCTTGGAGGGCGCGCACGACGTGAGGTCGCTCGCCGGCGGCTACGAGCACGGCTGCGCGGTGCAGAAGGACGGCACGCTCGCGTGCTGGGGCGACGACAGCCTCGGCGCCGTCGGCGCCGGCACGCAAAAGAGCAGCCTCCCGTGGACCGTGATCGGCAGCGGATTCAGCGCCGTGAGCGCGGGCTTCGGCCGCACGTGCGCCGTCCGCACCGACGGCTCCGCGGCGTGTTGGGGCTACGGCGATCATGGAGAGCTCGGCAACGGCATCTCTTGGTCCGTCGTCGAGCCCACGCCGGCGTCCGTGCAAGGCTTGGCGGACGTCGTGTCCATCGCCATCACCGAGTGGGTCTCCTGCGCGCTGCTCGCGGACGGCAGCGTGAAGTGCTGGGGCCTCGGACCGCTCGGCGACGGGACGAGCTCCGACAGCGCCGTCCCGGTGTCCGTCCTCGGGCTGCCCGGGCGCGCGCGCCAGATCGCCGTGGGCGCGATGCACGCATGCGCGCTGATCGAGGACGGCACGGTGCTGTGCTGGGGCTACGGCGGTTACGGCGAGCTGGGACTCGGTCCCGAGACGCCCTGGTCTCTGCTGCCCGTCGCGGTCCCCGGAGCCTCGCCGGCCATCGCCATCTCCACGGGCGAGATGCACACGTGCGCCGTGCTCGCGGACGGCACGGCCCGTTGCTGGGGAAACATGGCGGCAGAGCTCGAAGGATCGTACGTGCCGGTGCCCGTCCCTTCCGTGACCTCCGCTGTGGCCGTCGCCTCGGGAGACACGCACGATTGCATCCTGCTCGCAAGCGGCGAGGTGCAGTGTTGGGGCGAGAACAACGCTGGACAGCTCGGCGACGGGAGCACGACCAAGTCGGCCACGCCCGTCACGGTGATTCGTTCGTGGTGAGCCTGTCGAGCCTTCTCCCGTCTCGGGTTCGGATGAGGCGTCTCGTGATAACAACACTGCTGGTCTGGACGAGGCCACGCATTCGGTACCCTCACCCGCAGGCGAACGGCGCCCACTTGCAGAAGGGCGGCGTCGTGAAGTGATACAGCCCCGCCCACACCACGAAGGCCATCATGGCCGCGCCGATCACGAGGGCGATGGGCATGAATAGGCGTGGGAGCATGCGCTCGCGGAGCGCGAGGTAGATCAGGTATCCGTTCACCGGGATGTAGAGCAGCATCGCCGTGAAGAGGCCCGGGCTGTAGGCGTTGAAGACGACCTGGGTGTAGAGGTGGAAGAGCGCGTTGCAGAGCTCCTGCGCCGTCGTCCAGAGGTAGAGCAACGCGACGGCCCAGCGCGCGCGGGTGCGGGCCGCGAGCGCGCAGAGCGAGACGAGGATCAGCATGAAGACGGCGTTGTTCACGTAGAAGGCGCGCACATCCATCGACCCGCCGAGCACCTGGGTCACCCAGCGCGGGAAGCCGAGCGACTCCTCGGTGATGTGCAGCGCGAACGCCGCGGGGAAGAGCCAGATCAAGCGGAAGAAATATTGCCGCTCCCAGGCGGCGAGGTTGAGCCCGCGCTCGGGATCGATCGTCGCGGTCGTCGTCGTGCTCGTGGTCATGACGTCCTCCATCGTGCCGGCAGGATGGCCACGCGAGGGCGCGCACGCCTTGACCGGGCGCGCCACTCCGGTTGTCCTGGGGCGCCGCGCGATGGCCACGGTGCTGCCCTCCGATCACATTCTCGCCCGCCCCATCATCGGCGTCATCGCGGCCGCCGAGGCGCTCGGGCTCGATGCCGCCGAGGCGTGCCGCCGGGCGGGGATCACGCCCGCAGCGCTCGCCGTGCCCGACGCCATCGTGCCGGTCGACAGCGCGATCGCGCTGTGGCGCGCGCTCGAGCAACAGCACTGCGCGCCCGGGCTCGGCGTCGCGGTGGCGGAGCGCATGCCGGTGGGCGTGCTCGGCTTCGTCTACCACAGCGTGCACGCCAGCGAGACGCTGCGCGACGCGTGCCGGAGGGTCACGCGCTACAACCGGCTCGTCGCCGGGCCGATGCGCATCACGCTGAAGGAGCGCGGCGAGGAAGCGGCGCTCGTCTACGAGACGCGGCCCGCGGTCGCGACGCTCCCGCTCGCGAGCGCCGAGTACTTTCTCATGCTGGTGCTGCGCATGGCGCGGAGCGCGCTCGGCGCGGAGCTCGTGCCCCGCGAGGTGCGCTTCGTCCACGCGGAGCCCGCGGCCGCTTCGCGCCTCGCGGAGGCCTTCGGCGCGCCGTGCCGCTTCGGGGCCGAGCGCGCCGAGCTCGTGCTCGCGCGATCCGATCTCGATCGGCCGGTGCCGTCGGGCGATGCGCAGCTCGCGCGCTGGCTCGACGTGCAGGGCGACACGCAGCTCGAGGCCGCCGAGCGCACGGACGCGGCGGCGCGCGTGCGTGCGGCGGTGCGCGTCGCGCTCTCCCGCGGTGAGCCCCGCCTCGAAGAAGTCGCGACAACGCTGCGCATGCCGCCGCGCACGTTGCAGCGGCGCCTCTCGGTCGAGGGGACGAGCTTCGCCGCCGTGGTCGACGACGTGCGCCGCGACGTGGCGCTGCGCATGATGGCCGGCAGCGCCGTGCCCATCGCCGACTGCGCCTTCGTCACGGGGTTCTCCGAGCTGAGCGCTTTCTATCGCGCCTTCCGCCGCTGGACGGGCGCGACGCCCGCCGAGTGGCGGCGGCGTGCGGAGGCGAAGGGCTGACGCGAAAGCGCTCGGCGAGGCTGCCGCGCGCCGTGGGCTCGAGATCGTTGCGCGCGGACCTCGGTGAGCACGTCGAAGTCGTCGTCTCGCTCCGCCTCGTGGCGATGGAGAAGCCGCGACGAGCCGCGGTCCATCACGTCACTCGTCTCCACGGTTCACGGGCGGCGACGACCGCCCCATCCACGCCTCGAATCGACCCACGACATCGCTCCACGGGACCGCGAAGTCGACGCCTTCCGCGCGGCTCGCCACCTCGAGCGCCACCGGCCTCCCGTGCCGATCGACGAGGAGGCTTCCGTACTCGGGCATGTCGGCGTCGTGGGCGAGCGCGGCGCTGACGATGACCGCAGGGAACGCCTGGTGGAACATCGTCGAGCGATGGCCGCAGCCGCCGCGAAGCACGGGCGGGGCGGGCGGAGCGACGCTCCCGGGGCGGCGCTCGACGGCGGTCACGAAGCCCGTGCTCCGTTGCGCGGTCCCATTCACGGCGGCGATGATCGCGCCGGTCGCGACGGCACCCGCGGGGCCCACGGGGCGCAGACCGTTCGCGGGCGCGGCGCCCTCCTCGCCCTCCGCGGCGACGAGGCCGGAGAGACGGATCAGCGCGAGCTCGCCTCGCACGGCGACGATCTCGGTGCAACGTGCATCGGGGTGCCCCATCACCGAGATGCTCTCGGGCGGCACGGTGTCGCCCGGCTGCGCGAGGCTCGTGACCCGCACCGCAGGCACCACCGCGAGCCCCGTGGACGAGACCAGGACCGCAGGAAAATGGCGCACGAGCGGGCGCATGATCTCGAGCTCCACCACGGACCGCTCGGCGCCCGTGGACGCGAAGAGCGGATGGAACGCGGCCGCCCGCGAGGGCCGGCCATCGGCACCGGAGACCGGCGCGGGCGCGGAAGGCAACGAAGCACGAGGGATCGTCTCGGCCGCGATCGGCGCGCGCGACGCTGCGGGCAGGAGGTGCCGAATCGCTTCGATCGGTGAAGCGATTCCATGCGATCCGACCACCACCCCGACGAGCTCGCCGTCGAGGGTGACGATCGGGCCGCCGCTCATGCCGGGCGCGGTCGCGCAGTCGACGCGGAGCATGCCGTGGTGGGTGGGCCCTTTCACGAGCGCTTCGCGCCACGTGGTGCTCTGCCGGCGCTCCCAGGTGATCCAGGTGTACGCGCGCTCGACGATGACGCCGGCGCTGCGCGTGGGCACGCGATCGTCGGCGACGGTGCCCGCATGGCCCGCGCACACGACCCACTCTCCGAGGGGACGGGGGTGCGCGGGGAGGCGCACGAACGGCGTCGGCGCGCCGATCGCACGAAGGAGCGCGGCGTCATGCGCCTCGTCGCGCGCGACGACCTCGGCGATACGGCTCTGCCCATTGGGGAGCACCACGCGATGGATGCGCGCCTTGTCCTTCACCACGTGGGCGGCCGTCAGCACGTCGCCGTCGGCCGAGACGAACACGCCGCTTCCATGCGAAGCGAGCTCGCTGCCCTCCCACGCTTGGACCTCGACCGTGATCTTCGCGACGGCTTCCATCTGCTCGCCGACGGCATGCTCGAAGGGAGAGAGCGCATCGTCGAGCGGGACCGGCGCGAGCGACGGGCTCATCACCGCCGGCGCGATGGGCTCGCCTGCATCGGGCCCGGCCTCGGGCTCGTCGACATCCAGCACCGCACAGCCCGCCGCCGCGAGGAGGAGGGCGAGCCCGATCGAGGAGGCGTGGCGCACGGGCCCTTGGACGCGCGACGCCGGGAGACGATCTCTTACGCGCTACACGGCACCGGCACGTGCGCCCGGGCCGGCGCTGCCACGGACGATCGCGGTGACGAGCGGCAGCGTGACGAGGAGCAGGACCGCCGACGTCCCGATCCAATACGGCGCAGCCTCCATCCCGAGCGGCGAGATGAGATCCAAGAGGACCACGCCGGCCACGCGGATGTGGCAGTGCGAGAGAGCGACCACCACCGTCAGCGCCGCCGTCGTGAGCCACGTCATGAGCGGGCCCCAGGAGCGCAGCCGGTAGGTGCCCGCGGCGCCCAGCCCGACGGCGGCGAGCAACACGAGGTCGAACACCACGCGGCGCGGGTGCGGAGACATCCCGGCCGTCTGGTGAGACATCACGCACGCGAGCAGCAACATCTGGACGAGCGCGCCGACGAGCGAGACCAAGAGCGTGCGGCGGAAGGCCACGGGGGTGAAGACGGGGGCGTTGCGGAGGCCGGCCCCGCCGAGCGCCAGCAGGGCACAGGCCGCCGCGAGGAGACCGAAGTTCTTGTCCGCCACGAGGGTGTGCAGGGCGAGGCCCCCGCTCGTGTTGAAGTGGATGACGCCGAAAAACACCGATGCCCAGAGCACCGCCCGCACGGCGAGCTGCGCCGCCGGGTGCGCCAGGTGGAGGAACAGCGCGGCCATCACCACCAACGAGATGCGAGCCCACCCGTGGGGGTCCCTGCCGATGTCGACACCGTTCCATGCAGCAGCCGCAAGGAACGCGCTCACCATCGCGAACGAGCGACGCGACCAGGGCAGCTCGGCTCGGGACAACCAAACGCTCATGAGGACGAGCGCTACCACACATGAGCTGCGGCCCAATCGGCCACGATACGCACGGAAGCAGGGCAGCACGATCTCGACGCCCCGCCGCGACACTCGGGTATCTCGGCGCTGCCAGCCAACGGCATGACGAGACGTCCGGCAGGCATGTCCAGCGCACCGCCGCGCCACACGACCATGTCCCGCGCAGACGCCGAGGAGCGGCGCGCGTCGTCCATGGCGCATCCGCGCGGGCCGCGGCGAGGCGCGTTCGATCCACGGGACGCGAGGGTGCCTCTGCGCGCTACCATCGCGCGGGGTTCCATCATGCGAAAGATCTTGCTCGCGGCTTCCTTCATCCTCGCCGGTTGCAGCTCCACCGAGGTGGGCGTCGATCCGGATTGCACGCTGGTCACCGATGGGTTCGGGCCCACGGGCAGCGCGGAGATCAAGGTCGACGTCGTCGCCGAAGGGCTCGAAGTGCCCTGGGGCATCGGCTTTCTCCCCGAAGGCGATCTCCTCGTGTCGGAGCGGCCCGGGCGGGTGCGGATCGTGACGGCGGCGGGAGAGCTGCGCCCGCCGGTGGCCACGCCGGAGATCTCGTCGAGCGGTGAAGGCGGGCTCCTCGGGCTCGCGCTTCATCCGGCGTTCGCGGACAACGGGTTCTTCTACGTGTACGTGACGGCGAGCGTCGATGGAGAAGACGTGAACCGCGTCGAGCGCTACGTGCTCTCCGCCGATCGGATGTCGGCGACGTTCGACGAGATCATCATCGACGGCATCCCGGCCGCGGAGTTTCACGACGGCGGGCGCCTTCGCTTCGGCCCCGATGGGATGCTGTACATCGGCACGGGCGACGGGCGCGATCCGGATCGATCCCAGGATCGCGAGACGCTCTCCGGCAAGATCCTCCGCCTCACGCCCGACGGCGCGGTGCCGAGCGACAATCCCTGGCCGGGCAATCCAGCGTTCGTGATGGGGCTGCGCAACACGCAGGGCTTCGATTGGATCGACGCGAGCACGATGGTGATCACCGATCACGGTCCGAGCGGCGAATACGAAGACCGCACGGGTCACGACGAGGTGAACGTCGCCAAGGCCGGCGACAACATGGGCTGGCCGACGGAGTGGTCGTGCGAGCAGGCAGCGGGTTTCGTGGCGCCGTCGATCACCTGGGAACAAGCCCTGCCGCCCGGCGGCGCGGCCCTCTATCGAGGGACCGCGATCCCCGAGTGGCAAGGCGCGCTCATGATCGGTGCGCTGAAGGCCGAGCACTTGCAGCTCGTGCGCTTCGACGCCGACGACCCGCACCGCGTCGCGCAGCACGAGGTCTATCTCGCGGGCGAGCACGGGCGGCTACGCGACGTGATCATGGGGCCCGATGGGCACCTCTACGTGACCACGAGCAACTGCGACGGCAGAGGCACGTGTGGCGCGGAGAAGGATCGGATCCTGCGGATCTCGCGGTGAGGGGGCGAGCGCCGCGTGCAACGTGACGGTCAGCGCGGAGCGCCTCGACCTCTCGAAGCACTTCCGTAAGCGACGGGCGGCGCCCGCTACCCCTTGGGCCGCGTGGTGACGACGACGCGGTGCTCGCTCGACAGCACGCGCCTCACGGCGGCGCGCACCGAGGAGACGGTGACCTCGTCGAGCGCCTTTTCGGCGCGCTCGCCGGCCCAGGGGCGCAGGGCGTGGCGCAGCTTCACGAGGCCGGCCGAGTGGACGGCGCCGGCGATGCCGGTGGCATGCGCAGCAGCCTTCTCTTTCTGCAAGCGGGCGTGGAGGAGCCACTTGGCCATGGCCACGCTGTTGAAGTCGAGACCGTCGTCGGCGAGCTTGGCGAGCTCGGATTCGAGGCGATGGAGCGCGGTCTCCACGTCGTGCGCAGGGGCGAGCTCGATCGTGGCGACGCTGGCGCGGGGCCAGATTTCGAGGTCGGCGTGCGCGGTCGAGGCGACGTCGCCGAGGAGCTTGCCGAGGAGGCCGACCTTCGCGTTCTCCAAGCACTCGATGGCGACGCGCAGCGAGGCATCGCCGACCTCGCCTTCGCCGGGGCCGATCCAACCGACGAGGAGGCGCGGGCCGGGGACGTTGTCCTCGACGGTGAGGCGCTCGTCGCGCGGATGCGGAGCGATGGCGGCGGTGCTGGGCGCGCTCACCGAGGCGAGGAAGGACTCGGCGAGCTTCTTCACGCGGAGCTCGTCGATGTCGCCGACGACGGTGATGGAGGCGCGCGCGAGGGCGTGCTCGCGGCGCATGGCCTCGGCGACCATCATCTCGCGGAGGGCGCCGCCGTCGGATCCGGTGCCGAGAACGGTGCCGGCGAGCGGATGATCGGGCGGGAAAAGCGCTTCGCCGAGCGCGATCCACGACGGGCCGTAAGGCGTCTTCTGCAGGAGCTTGCGGCGGGGATCGCCGGCGCGGAAGCGGATCTCCGCGAGCTGCGCGGCCGAGGTGTCGCCGAGCGCGAGGCGCAGGCGCGTGGCGGCGAGCTCGACGCCGGCGTCGGCGTCGGCGCTGTCGACGGTGATGGTGTGCAGCGCTTCGGCCGATCCGGCCTCCGCGCCGCGGCGGATGCGCGGGAAGGCGCCCTCTTCCTCGACGGTGGCGACGCGCACGGTGATGGCGGTGGCCGGCGCGCCCTTGTCGCGACGAACGCGCACCGTGATGCCGCTCGGCAAGGTGAAGGTGCGCAGCGTCTCGACGGCGCCGGGCATCTCGTTGAGGAAGCCAAGCTGCTTTTGCAGCGCCGTCTCGCCGGCCTTGGCCGCGACGGCGCCGGGGCGGCCGTCGCGGCCCCCGAGGACGCCGAGCGGATCGTCGACGTAGCCGCGGCGCCAGCCGATCTCGGGGACGGCCAGCTCCTTGGGGAGCTTCGCCTGCAACAAGCTGACGCCGAGCGCGCCCGCGGTGACGAGCACGCGCTCGCGGCCGGGCATGGTGATCTCGGGCAAGCGGTTCTTGCCGAGCGCGACGGGGCGGCGCGGGAGCGGATCCTCGGCGTCCGGGCTCTTGCCGAAGTCTTCGAGATCGACGCCGAGTCCCGCGAGCGACGAGGGCACAGGGGATTCGAGATCGGGCGCTTCGTCGTTCTGCGCGACGACTTCTTGATCGGCGTAGACCGGGAAGGAGGCGAGCGCGCGCTGCACGCGGGACTCGGGCAGCGCGACGAGATAATCGCCGCCGATGGGCGGCGTGCGATCGCGGAGGAGCTGCGGGTTGTAGTCGCGCAGGACGTTGACCGAGATGCCCGCGGCGCGCGCGATGGTGCGGAGGCGCGTGCCCGCAGGCACTGCGATCTCGCCGACCTCGAGCGGCGTCACGAGCTCGGGCATGTCGAGGCCGAAGCGGGTGCGGTTGGCGGCGACCAGCGCGAAGGCCACGATTTGCGGGACGTAGTTGATGGTCTCTTCGGGAAGCGCGCGCGCGGCGGCGACGTCGGCGAAGCCGATGGGCTTGTCGGAGAGACGCTCGGGGCCGCGGCTCTGCGCGACCTTCTCGACGGCAGAGGCGACGCGATCGTAGCCGGCGTTGTACGCGGCGAGCGCGAGGTCCCAGCGGCCGAAGCGCTCGTGGAGATCGCGCAGGTGCGTGACGGCGGCGTGTGTGGCGCGCACGATGCTGCGGCGCTCGTCGACCCACACCGATTGATCGAGGCCGTAGAGCTGCCCCGTCTCGGGCATGAACTGCCACAAGCCGGCGGCGCCCACGGGCGAGACCGCGCGCGGATCGAAGCCGCTCTCGACCGCGGCGAGCCACATCAAATCCTCGGGGAGCCCGGCCTCGCGCAGCGCATAGGCGACCGACTCGCGGTAGAGGCCGGCGCGGCGATAGCGCTGGAGGAAGGCCGTGCGGCCCGCCTCGGTCTGCGTGAAGAAGCGCACGTACCGGAGCGCACGGCGCGTGATGGGGACGTGGACGTCCGGGAGCGTGAGGGTGCTGAGCGTGGCGCTGTCGGGATCGGCGAGATCGATCGGCGCGGGCGGGCGCTGAAAAGCGCGGGAGAGATCGGCGTCGAGGTCGACGTCGACGCGCCGGCCTTGGCCTTCACCTTCGAAGCGGGCGCAGCTCACGGGCGCCGGCGCGGGCAGAGGCGCCGGCGGGTCGAGGAGCGTCGGGTCGCGGAACGCGCGGTAAGCGGCCGTGAACGAAGCGCGCAGCGCCGGCGAGCGGCTGAAGGCGCCACCGATCACGGCGAGGGCCACGGCGCTCGCCGCGATGCCCCAGGCCTTCCGCTTGCGCGTCAGCATTCGGAAGAGATTCTTCGCCGAAAGGCGTCCCGGGCGCCACGGGGAAGTGAATGGTCAAAAGAAACCCAAGGGCCCAGGGCTCCACCGGAGGTCCGCGACGCCACCCACGGGCGGGGGCGAGAACCGCGCGAGGCGCCCATCGCGCCACGCGATGAGGTAGAGCGCCGGATCCTCGAGATCGACATCGAAAGTCGCCTCGATCGACGTGGGTGCTCCGCGATCCACCGCCATCACGGTCACCGTCGCGCCGGAGATCTCGACCCGATCGCCGGGATGGAAGGCCGCGCGCGGCGAGCGAAAGACGACCTCGAAGGCCCCTTCCATCATGCGGCCGTCGATGACGTCGAGGCGCAGGCTCTTGGCGCCGGTGCGCGTGAGACGGTGATTGCAGCGGGACATGGAGAGCACGTTCCAGGAGCCCAGGATCTCGGGCGCGACGAGGGCCGCGACCGCGGCGGGATAGAAGGACGCCATCGGATCGGAGGCCGCGAGGACAACGACACGTCGAGGCGCGCCGAGCTCGATGTCCGCGCGACGGAGGGTCTCTTCGCCTTTGCGGGCGACGCCGGCAAACTGCGGCGCGTTGGCGACGAAGGAGAGCGGCGCGAGGATCAGGTGCACGAGGACGAGCAACACGCGGCCGATGTGGAGGCCGATCTTGGCGCGCAACGGAGGCGCGGCGGCGAGGCGCTCGGTGCCGCGATGCAGAAGCACGGCGACGAAGACGGCGAGGCCGATGCTGGGAAAGAGCAGCAGGCGGCTGCCGGGAAATCCGCCGGCGGCCAGGAGAAGCGAGCCCAACGCCGCAGGAAGGAGCCAGCGCAGAGCAGCGCGCTCGTCGTCGGGAACGGCGGGAAGCACGGCGCGAAAGAGGGCGCCCATGCCGAACGTGACGGCGAGGCCGGCGATCACGAAGGGCAGCGCGGGCGCGATGGTGGAGACCTCCGCGGGGATGTGGACGAAGGCATCGACGAGGAGCGCGGGGACACGCGTGGCGAGCGCGTGCAGATACGCGAGCGGCTCGGTGGCCGGATCGAAGTAGCCGCCGCTGCCGGAGGCGCCGAAGCCGAGGCGCTTGTACGCGAGCGCATAGACGGCGGTGAGCACGAGCACGGGCAGGCTCGCGCGGAGGCGCGCACGCAGCGACGATGCCGCGGGCGGCGCTGGGCCGAAGGCGTCGAACGCGAGCCAGTACATCACGGCGCCGAGGCCGGCCTCGCTGCCGAGCAAGGCGAGCACGATGCCGAGCGGACCGAGCCACCTGCCCGCGCGAAAGCCATCACGCACGAAGCGAACGTGCGCCATGAGACCGAGCACGGCCGGGAGCGCGGCGACCAAGAGATGGCGGCTCGCGATCCATCCGATCGGCTGGAAGTGCCCTGCATCGATGGCAAACACGATGGCGGCGAGCGTCGCGGTCACCGCGGCGCCGCGCGGGCGTGACGTTGGATCCGCGTCGCCATCGCGCACGCCGAGGATCGTGCGGTAGAAGAGGGCCGTCACGAGCACGAGCGCGACGTAGAGCAGGACGCAGGTGATGTGGTAGCCGAGGGGGCGCCGGCCCCAGAGCGCGTGATCGAGCGTGAGGAGCAAGCTCGAGAGCGGGCGGAAGAAATGGAGCTTGAGGCTCGGGTCGGCGAACCACGGGACCGGCCCGTACTTCACGAAGCCCGCGAGCTCGGCGCGATCACCGGGGATGAAGCGATAGAGATCGACTGGCGAGCTGTGGCTCAGCGCGGGGTGGGTGCGCTCGATCTGGGCGAGCTGGCTGTAGTCGTCGCCGTAGAAGCCGATTTGCAGGGTGGAGAGCGCGACGAGCAGCGCGATCAGGACGACCGCGGGCACGGCGCGGGGATGATCGAGGGAGCGAAGGATGCGCGCGAAGCGGCCGGCAGGTGGGAGAGGCACGCGCTCAGCGTAGAGGCGGGCGCGCTCGTCGAGCAACGAGGCGTGCGGCCCGCGCTGCTGGGGCGAGCAGAACGCTATGCAGCTTCGGCCATCGGCGCAGGCTCGGCCGAGGGCGGGCGGCGAACGGCCGGGCCGACGGGGACGAGCTCCGCGGCGCGCGGACGTCCGAGGCGACGCAGCCACAGATCGACGCAGGCGAGGACGGCGGCGGCGAGCAGCGCGAAGGGCCAGAGCGGGAACGGCTCGCGCCCGCGCGTGCCCGTGTCCCGGAGCGCTTCGCGCGGCTCGGGATCGAAGCGACCACCACCTTCCGAAGCGAGCGCGCGCAGCGCACGCTCGTCGGGACCGATGACCGCGAGCTCGTCGGCCGCGTCGATCTGACCGATGGCTTCACCGACGTGACCGCCGGAAGCGTCGCGGACACGAGCGACCACGAAGGGCTGGCCGGCGGTGGCCGCGTGCGCCACGAAGCGGCCGGGCGCGACACGCTCGAGCGTCGCAGGGATCGGCTTGGGCTCGCCGCCCGCGGAGAACGCGTACACCTCGACCGAAGCGGGCGCGGCGGCGGTGTCTTCGGGATCATCGGCGAGCTCGATGTTGATGTCGGCGCCGCGCTCGCCGACGGCGACGCGCACGTCGGACGCGCTCGCAGCGCGGCGGCGGAGCGCGAAACGCACGGACTGGCGGAGCACCTGGCCGGCCTCGGGGAAGGTGGACCAACCGGCCTTCCAGTCGGCGCGCAGATCCGTGGTGAGGGCCACGACCTTGCCCAGACCGTAGCGCCACGAGGCGAGGATGGGCTTCTGATCGTCGTGCGTGATGAGCGCGGTCTCGGCGGTGGCGCGGCGGCGCGCATCGACGAAGCCACCGAGCGGCGGGAAGCGCGAGACGTCCACACCCGCGAGGACCGGATGATCCGCGGCGACGTCGACCGAGATGGGGCCGGCGCGCAGGTTCGATCGGGTGGCGACGCGCGCCTCCGAGACGAAGATGCGGCGCAGATCGACGGCGTTGCTGGTGAGGTAGAAGCGGCCGCCGCCGGAAGCGGCGAGGCGGCGCAGGAAGGCGGTGTCGGAGTCGGTCTCGCGGCCGATGCCGACGACGCTGGTGGTGATGCCGGCCCGGCGCGCGGTCTCGGCGAGGGTCTCCGCGGTCTTGTCGCTGCGGCTGCAGTTGCCCCAATTGCAGTCTTCGGCCTGCTGCTCGGCGTCGGCGGTGTCGGCGAAGAGGATGACGTGCTTGAGCGGAGAGCCCGCGCCGCGCAGCACGGCGTAAGCGTCGACGAGCGCGGTGTACACGTAGATGCCGCCGCCGCCGAGATCGACGGCTCGGATCTGCTCGCGGCGCGCCGCGAGGCCGGTCGAGGAGCCGAGCGGGTAGTTCCACAAGGTCTTCGTGTCGACGCTGCCGAGCGCGACGGTGTCGTCGGGGCGCAGCGTGGTCGCGGCGGCGAGCGCGGCCTCGACGGCGAGCTGGAGCTTCGTGTGGGTGCCGACCATGGCGCCCATCGATCCAGATCGATCGAGCATGATGGCCATGGCGACGCGCGGGTCTTCGATCTGGCCCTGGTTCTCGACCTCGATGGGGAGCATGCGCGCGATGGGCGCGTCGGCATATTCGGGCGCGAAGCCGAACGCGCCGCCGGTGACGAGCACGCCGCCGCCCTTCTGCGCAAAGGCGATGAGATCTTCCTGTGCCCGCGGGCCGAGGCCCATGTCGGAGGCGCCGCCGGCCGGCGTGAGCGGGACGTCGGCGAGGATCACGAGATCGGCGCCGGAGAGCGAGGCCGCGTCGAGCGCCTTGTCGGAGAGCGGCACGAGGGTGCGCGACACCTCGGCCTTGTCGAGCGCGTCGCAGAGCACGCCGGGGCACTCGCCGTCGACGGTGACGACGAGCGCGCGCGGCTTGCCCGAGACGTCGATCGCGGCGGAAGCGCTCGGCGCCGGGGCCTCGTCGTCGCCCTCGAGGCGTGCATCGTAGACGTGCGTGCCCGCGCTCGGGCGCTGGTCGTCGAGCACCGACGTGCCCTTGCCCTCGGCGTCGAGCTCGACCCGCACGCTCTTCACCTTCTGCCCGTCGCGACGCCACGCGACGGTGACCGACGCCTTCGGCTCGCCGCGGACCTCGGCCACGATGGCCGCCGGCTCGCCGTCGGCGAGGCGCGGCTCGCGCGCGGAGACGCGGGCGATCATGGGATCACGGCCGGGCGCTCCGCCGATGGGGACAGTGTCGATCTCGATGCCGGCCTCGCGGGCGCGGCGCACTTCGGCGAGCGCGTCGCCGCGCGTGGCGCGGCCATCGGTGACGAGCACGATGCGACGCTCGCCGCTGTCGGGGAGCGCGGCGGCGGCGAGCCGCACGGCGGCGGCGAGATCGGTGCCGCGGCTCTGGCCGGGCGTGATCTGCGGCGCGGGCGCGTCGGCGTCGTCGGTGAGCGCGCTCGTCGGATCGACGGCGCGGCGGATCTCGGTCGCGCCGTCGAACGCGATCACACCCACGCGGGCGCTGCCGCGGTGCTCCCACACATCGTGGATGAAGCGGTCGGCCGCGGCGCGCCCTTCGGGTCCGACGCTGGCGGATCGATCGGCGACGATCATCACCGAGCGTCCCTTCCCTTCACGGTGCGCGGGCGGCACGAAGGGCGCGGCGACGATGGCCGCGACGGCGACGAGCCGGAGATAGAGGCTCGGAGAAGCAACCTTCCGGGAGAGCATCACGAGGCCCAACCTTTCCGAAATGCGGCCGCTTCGAGCGCGAGCAGCACGGCACCGAGCACGGCGAGCAGCGCGGCCGGGCTCCAGGGCAAACGCAGGCGCGCATCGGGCTCTTCCGCGGCGACGAGCGGCTCGTCGATCGCCGCGCGGAGCGTGACCTCGGAGCGCGCCACGGTGTCGGCCACGAGCACGTCGGCCGCGCCGCCGAGCGCGTGCAGCGCGTTGGCGACGAGGACCGGGAACGCGACGCGCAGGACGAGATCGCTCTTCGTGGGATCGACGCCGAGGTAAACCCACGCGCCGCGCCCCGCGCCGCCGGCGAGCAGGACGGTGCCGCCGTCGAGCTCGACGAGCGCACGCGCGCCGGGAGGCGCGGCCGCGGACACGGCGCGCTCGATGGTGACGCCGTCGAGGCTCACGCCGCGCAGCAGCGGATCGCGGGTCTCGATCGAGCGCAGGCGCGTGGCCTCGCTGCCGAGCTCGCGCCACCCGGAGAACGGCAGCGCGCCGCGCTGCGTGCCGAGGTAGAGCGTGGGCGCATCGAGGCGGCGCGCGGGCCCATCGCCGAGCGCGACCACGACGTCGCTCGGCCGCAGTTCGATGCCGGCGAGATCGGGCGCCGCGTGCACGACCTCCTTGGCCCCCGCGGAGGCGAGCGCCTTCTCGATGAAGAACGCCGCGGGCGGCGCCTCGTCGCCGGCCGGCGCGAGGAGGATCACCCGCGGCACGGCGCGCGCCGCGGCGCCGAGCGTGGCGTCGTCATCCGCGGCGAGCGCGTCGGCGATGCCATCGTCGGGTCGCACGCGCGCCGAGAGCTGCGCGATGGATGCGAGCACGCGGACGCGGACCTCCGCGTCACCATGGGCCGGCAGGTCGACGCGGCGCTCGACGATCTCGCGTCCATCGGCGCGGAGCGAGACCCGCGCAACACGCGGCCTCTCCGAGGACGTCGCCACCGTGATCAAAGCCTCGCGCTCGTCGTCGCGCGCCTCGGCCACGGGGCGCGTGGCGAACGCGACGATGCCGAGGTTGTCGTGCGACGACGGCGCGAACGTGCGCCGCGAGATGGGCACGTCACGAATCGACAGCATCCCCGCGGACGACGCGCCGCCGTCCGAGACCAGCACCACGCGCGCGCCGGCGGTGCTCGCCACGAGCGAGGCCGCGAGCTCGAGCGCCGCATCGATGTCGGGCGTGCCGCGCTGCGGAGCGAGCTTCTCGATGGCCTCGTCGAGCAGCGGCCCCGGCGCCGCGGGGCCTGCGAGTCGCATGGGCGATGCGCCGGCCGCGATGATCGCATAGCGATCCCCGCTGCCCCCGCTCATGACGGCGCGCCGCACGAAGCCGCGTGCCCGCTCGATGGGCGCATCGCGACCCCCGGCGCCCATCGACGCGGAGACGTCGACCACGTAGGCCACCATCTCGCCGCGCGTCCCGCCCTGCGGCCGCGCCGCGGCCGTCACCAGCGCCGCGACCGCGACCAGACAGGCGAGCAGCGAAGCGAGCTGCTTCACCCGCCGGAAGCGCCGGTTCTGCGCGGTGGACGCACCCGCGAGCCGGTAGAGCAACGTCGACGGCACGCGCATCACGTGCCGGCGGCGGCGCACCAGAAACGCAAGAAGCACAGGCAACAGCAGCGCGAAGCCCGCGAGCAGGAAGGGAGCGGCGAAGCTCATCGAACGTCTCCTCCACGCAACAAGCCAGCCCGAAGCGCCGCGCCGACGACATCATCGAAGGGCTCCGCGGTCGTCACCCGCAGCACGGTCGCGCCCAGCTCGATCACGCCTTCGTCGATCTCGGCGCGATGACGCGCGAGCGCCGCGCGATACGCCTCGCGCACGCCGCCCGGCGGCAGCGCCACGATCTCCCCCGTCTCTTCGTCTTCGAGATCCACGTCGGTGAGATCGGGCGGATCGATCTCGATCGGATCGAGCACCTCCACCAACGCCACCTCGTGCCCGCGCGAGCGCAGCGCGCGCGCGCCGGCCAGCGCCCCCGCAGGATCGAGCATGTCACCGAGGATCACGCAGAGCGCGCGCCCTCCCACTGCGCCGGCCACCGACGCCGCGGCGCGCGCGACATCGGTCTCGCCGCCCGCTTCGAGGCCATCGAGAAAGGCGAGCAGCCGCGCCATCCCGAGCCGGCCGCCCGAGGCGCGCTCGACAGCAACGCGCGTCCCCGATGTGCCCACGGCCGCGAAGCGATCCTCGCCCGACAGCGCCACGGCGCCGAGCCCCGCCGCGATCCGCACCGCCTGGCGCAGCTTCGAGGGCACGCCGAAGCGCATCGACGCGCTGGTGTCGACGATGAGCGCGAGCCGGAGCGGCGCTTCGTCGGCGGTGAGGCGCACGAGCAGCCGCTCCAAGCGCGCATAGGCGGCCCACGCGACGCGGCGCGGATCGTCGCCGAGCACGTAGGGGCGCGTGTCGATCATCTCGGAGCCGCCGCCCGCGCGACGCGTCCGCCGCCGCCCGCGCCGACGCGCCTCGGCCACGCGGCGGGCGAGGAGCGACAATCGCCCGAGGCGCGCGGCCATCTCCGGCGAGAGCAGCGACGCATCGGGCGCGAGCGGCGCGTCGTCGGCGACGGCGAAATCGAGGGCAGCGGAGGCGGCTTCCATGATCACTCCGCCGTCGTGGAGGTGATGGCCTGCGCGACGATCTTGTCCGCGTCGAGCCCCTGCGCTTCGGCCTCGAAGCGCAGCCCGATGCGGTGCCGCAGCACCGAAGGCGCCACGGCCTTCACGTCGTCGATGGCCAGCGCCGCGCGTCCATCGAGCAGCGCCTTCGCCCGCCCGCAGCCCATCAACGCCTGCACCGCACGCGGCCCGGCGCCGTAGCGCACGCCCTTGTGCGCGTGCGTCGCCAGCACGAGCCGCGCCGCGAAGCGATCGACGTGTTGCGCCGACGGGATGGATCGCACCGCCGCCTGCACCTCCAAGAGCTCCTCGGGAAACGTCACCGGCGACGGCGGCTTCGGCTCCTCCGCGCGCGCGCCGATCCGCGCCAGCGTCTCGAGATCCGGCATCTTCACGACGAGCTTCATGAGGAAGCGATCGAGCTGCGCCTCCGGCAGCGGGAAGACGCCCTCCATCTCGATCGGGTTCTCCGTCGCGAGCACGAAGAACGGGGACGGCAGATCGCGCGGCTGCCCCTCGACGGAGACGGTGCGCTCGGCCATCGCTTCGAGCAGCGCGCTCTGCGTCTTCGGCGTCGCCCGGTTGATCTCGTCGGCCAGAACCAGGTTCGCGAAGATCGGGCCCGGCCGATACGCGAGATCCTTCCCGCCCTGCGCCGTGGTGACCACGAGGCTCGTGCCCACGACATCGCTGGGCATGAGATCCGGCGTGAACTGGATGCGCGCGAACGAGCCGCCCACGAGCCGTGACATGGTCCGCACGATCTGCGTCTTGCCCAGACCGGGAGCGCCCTCGAGCAGCACGTGCCCGCCCGCGAGCAGCGCGCACACGACGCCGCGCACCACCTCGTCCTGCCCGTAGATCACCGCGCCCAAGCTCTCCACGAGCCGCAGCCCCACCGCCCTCGCCCGCTCCAGCGCGCGCTCCGCGTCGTCCACCTCGGTCCCATGCGCGGGACGCACCACGGCTCCATTCGTCATCATCGTCGTTCCCTCCTGATCGGGATGGTGATCGGACATCGATGAGATCGCGCGCCGCGCGCCCGCGCAGCTGTCGCGATCCCGCGTTGCTATTCGTGTTGTTCCGGCCGAATCGACTGGAAGTAGCGCCTCACCGCCGCGCGGCGCTGCGCGGGGATGCGCTCGTCGGCGAGCCCCTCTTCGGCCGCCGCGTCGTAGGTCGGGAAGACCTCGCGATACGCAGCGGGCGGCTCCGTTCCGCGCCCGAGACCGTTGATCGCCTGGATGGCGCGCGGCCCCTCGCCGACCTGCGACGGCGCGCGGACCGAGCCCTGCACCGTGAGCGCCGCGCGCTTGCTGCGATGTCGATCGGGCATGTGCGGACCGCTCCCATTCGAGGCGTCGCCGCCCTCCTGCGGCGCGCCCGCGACACCCATCGCCATGAGGCGCGCCATGATCGCTTTGCGCAGCGCCGACGCGCCCCCGCCGCCTTGCTTGCCCCCTTCGCCGCCGCTGCCGTTTCCGTCTTTGCCGCCCTTGCCGCTCCCGCCCTTGCCGCCCTTGCCTTGGCCGCTGCCGTCCTTGCCCTCGCCGTCTTTGCCGTCGCCGAGCATGGCCATGCCTTCGCCCTTCTCGCCGCCGTTCTCGCCGTCCTGCCCGAGCATCGCCATCTGGATGGCGCGCTCGAGCGCGCCGGATTTCTCCAGCATGTCGACGATGGCCATCGCCTCGGCCATGGCCGCGGCGCGCGCCTGCTCCATCGCCGCGGCGCGCTCGGCCGCCTGCGCGAGCGCCTGCGATGCGGCCTCGCGATCACCGCGCTTCAGCGACTCCGCGGCCCGCGACAAGGCCCGCGCCGTCTCGCTCGCATCCTGCCCTTTGCCTTCGGCGGCGCCCCGACGCGCTTCCTCCGCGGCCCGCTCCAATCGCTCGAGGACGCGCTCCTTCGACTCACCGCCGCCGCCCGCCGCGCCGCCCTCGGGAGACTTCATCTTCTGCGCCAGCAAGCGCATCGACTCGGCCGCGTCTTGGCTCGGCGTCGCCGCCGCCGCCGAAGCGCCGTCGCGACCGCGCTTCTCGTCGCTCGGCGGCGCGAGCGCCTCGGCCACCTTGCGCAGCGTCTTGCCCAGATCGCCTGCGCGCGCCGATCGTTGCTTTCCTTCGGCGCGCAGCGCTTCGAGCTTCTCCAGCGCGCCACGCCGATCCCCACGCCGCGCGGCGCGCGCCGCGTCCTTCGCCTTGTCGGCGAGCGCGTTCCCCGCGGAGGAGAGCTTCTCGTCGCTCTTCTCCCGCTTCGGCGCCTCGTGCTCCGGCGCCGGCGCCTTCACCTCTTTGGGCGGTTGCGCCGCCATCTCGGCGGCCGCCTCCTCGAGCTCCGCCGCGGCCTCGTTCTCGATCGCCGTGGGCGGCGCCAACAGCGCCGTGACCAGCCCTCGCTCGTAACCGCCGACGCCGAGCGCCGCGATCAACACGAGCGCGAGAGCCCCCACCGCCCGCGACGACAGACGCAATCTCGGCAGCGGAAAGTGCTCCTTCACCCGCGCCGTTTTCGCCGTCTCCGCCGCCCGCCGCCGCGCGAGCATCACCACCGGCTCCGTGCGCGCGTCGCGCTGGAACGCGAAGCCGCTCGCGATCACCTCGGCGCCGCCGAGCGCTTCGTCGAGCGCGCGCGCCGCGCCGATCACCGACGGACCACGCCGCCTGCCGATCAGGATCAACGCCCCCGCCGCCATCGCCGAGCCGGCCGCGAACAGGCCGGCCGCGCGCGCGATTCCCCACCACAGCGGCGCGTCTTCGGAGAGCCTCCAGACCAATGGACGCAGCGCCGCCGCCGCCGCGCCCGCGCCGAGCACCCACCATCCCTTTCGCTGGAGATGCTCGCGCCCCGCAATCCGCGCGAGACGCCCGCGCGCCTCCTCCACCACCGAAAGCAAGTGCTGCTCGCCGCCCTGCGCTCCGTCGTCGCTCATGTCGTCGTCCTCGGTGGGTCGCGGCACAGCAACCGATGTGCCTGCCGTTTCCAATCGGCACAGAAGCGGCGAATCGCGATCGGCGCGCGCTTCGACGCGAAGCCGGAACGGATGCGCCGCGGTCGATTCGACCCCGGAGGAGCACGGTTGCGGTCGATTCGACCGCAGCCACCGCCGCCGGCCACGAGGACGCGCCGGCGTCATGGGCGCTCTCCGCCGGCGGAACGGGCGGCGCACCGCGCCGCGCCCGATTCCGCGCCGAGGAAACGAGCGGGAAGACGTCGGGCCGCGTGTTGCCCCGGCGCGGAGCCGGGCGCGCAGGCGTTCGGACGCCCGTTGCTCCGGAGCGCAACGCCCGGCAAACCGCTGGAGCGCACGTTGCTCCGCAACGGAGCCGGGTACCGCAGCGCCGGAGCGCGCGTTACTCCACCGCGGAACAGGCGCCGAAGCGCTGGAGCGCGGGTTGCCCCGGCGCGGAATGACACCCACCTCGTCGTGCCGCACGTTCCACTGGTCGCGAAGAACGCAGCGCCGCGCGGCCCCGTCCACGCACCGAGGAACGGCGCGCTTGCCGGCGCGCCTATCCGCTCGTCATGCCTCGCGCTGCATCGTCCAGAGCCGGAAGCCGTCCTGGGGCTCGCCGATCCAATCGTTCCGCGTCACCGCGAAGCCGCTCGCCTGATAGAACGCGACGTTCTTCTCTTTCGACGTGAAGAGCATCAACGGCGCCCGCTCCCGCGCGAGCAGATCCTCGATCCCCTGCTGGAGCGCGAAGCGACCGAGCCCCTGCCCCTGACGCGCCGGATCGACCGCGAGCTGATCCAGATACCAATGCGGCCGCTTGCGGAAGATCTCCGCCTTCACCCGCTCCATGTGCACGAGACAGCGCATCAGCCGCACGGTCGCCGACGGGCCCACGTGGAGCGGAAACAGCAGCAAACCGTGCCGGATCATGTCCACCGGCCCCGGCCCTCGCCCCGGCGGCATCCACACCGTCACCGCGGCGAGCTCGGATCGATCGTCGCCGGCGCCATACACGTGCTCGAACGGCATCGAGACACGCACGATGCGCTCGTACAGCCAGCGGAGCTGCGTGGGCCGTCGCGGCGCCGAAGGCAGCGCGTACACGTAACCGGGGTCGTCCGCGAAAGCGCGGCCGAGGAGCGCCGCGGTCTCGGCGATCCGCGCTTCGGAGAGAGGCCGCAGGGTCGGGTTCGTCATCGCGCCGTCCGAGCTCGTGGCAAGCGTGTGGGAGATTGCGGCCAGCGCTCAGCGGAGCTTCGAGTGGCACTCGCGGCAAGCGCCGCGCATCCCTTCGAGCGCCGCGCTGATGCCCTTCGCGTCCTTCGCGGCGGCGGCGGTGCCGAGGGCCTTGGCCTTCTCGTTCACCTTCATCGCCAGCGCCTCGAACGCGGCGGGATCCTTGCTCGTCTTGGCGAAGTCCTTCGTCTTCAAGCTCGTCGCCTGGATGCGCTCCGCAGCCTGCACGAGGGCCGCGAGCTCGGCGTCGTCGAACTTGTCGTGACCGATCTTCTTGAACTGCGGATCGGCCGCCGTCGCCTGGTTATCCATCACGTCGTCGAGCTTGGTCAGGCTCGGAATCTCGGCGAGGGGCGTGGTCTTGTTCGCCGCGCAGGCAGCGAGGAAGAGGGCGGCGGCGAGCAACGCGTTTCGCATGACGGATCACGCTAGTTCGACCCGCGCGCCGCTTCAACGTGCGCTGCGTGCCCAACGCTGGAAGAGCTGCGCCTCCTCCGGCGGAAAGAACGCGGTGGCGGGCACCTCCGCGTGATAGCGACGGAACGCGTCGGCGAAGCCCTCGGGATTGTTCTCGAACCACGCCTCGGCCTCGGCCGATCCGTGCAGAAGCCGCTCGAAGCGCAGCCGCGCCACGAGGAGCGCGGCCACACGCACTCCATCGCCCGTCGCGGCACCGAGCGCGCGTCGCAGCTCGGCTGGGAGCCGCCGATCGCGAGCCGCCTTTGCAAGCGCCGCCACCGGATCCGGCGCGGTGAGCGCGCGCGCCACGATGGCCTCGAAGCGCGCGTGCGCAGCCGCCGGCGTCACGCGCACCTCCGCAACATCTGCCGCGCGCGCCGCAGCTCGTCTCGGATCACGGTCACGTCCTCCGGCCCGACGGTGCCCTCCATCCGCTCCACCGTCACAGCGCGCAGGTTCGGGCAGCGCGGCGCCACGTCTTCGAAGAGCTTCCAGACCGGCTCGGGGACCGCGCTGTCGTGCGCGTCGAGCCGCAGCACGCGCCCCGAAGGCAACCACGCCGGATCGCTCTCCGCGCCGCCGGAGAGGTGAATCTCGATGACCCGATCGAGATCCAACCGCGCCATGTAGGCCGCCGCATCGAAGCCGAAGTTCTGCGCCATCGTGTAGACGTTGTGCACGTCGAGCAGCAGATGCGTGCGCGGCCCGGAGAGCACCCGCCGCAGGAAATCAGGCTCCTCCAGCGGATCGCCGAGCATGAAATACGCGACCGTGTTCTCCAAACCGACGTCCGGCACCACCTCGGCCATCGCGCGGAGCGATCGCCGCACGACCGAAGCTGCATGCGCCGTCATCGGCAACGCGATCGGCAGCGTCACCGCCTGCCCCGCGAGCGACGAAGCGCCCAGATGATCGGTGTACCAGAGGTAGCCGAGCTCCGCGTGATCGCGCTTCAAGCGCTCGATCCAGCGCCTCTTTCGAGCGCCGTCGGCGCGCGCCGCGGTGCCGACGGAGAACCCCACGCCGTGGGCGACGAAGGGCTTCTTCGTCTCCGCGCGCAGCGCCGCGAAGCGACGGAAGAAGCCGTTTTCCTGCAGCACGCCGCCGCCGTCGAGGCGCCATAGCGTCTCGGGCGCGACCTCGAAGTGCTCTGCTTCGTCGCGGATCACCGCGCCGAGCAGATCGAGAAACGCATCGTCGGGCTGGAGGGTGAGGCCGACCGAGATCACGATCGAGATGGAAGCTCAGAGCACGCGTCGCGTGAAGAAGTAGAGGAAACGCGCGCTCTTCTTGGGCACGTGGCCCATCCCGCACGCGACCATCATCGTCTGCTTCTCGCCTTCGATCTCGGTCCCGCAGCCGTAGCTGGTCGCCCACTTGGCGCCGTTCGGCGGCTGCTTCGTAAGCCGCTTGCGCACCTCGAGGGCGAGCGCGGCCGCGTTCTTGTCGTCGGCGCCGAGCGTGTCGCGCAGGAGGCCGGCCATGACGGCGATGCGCTTGTCGCCGATGGCGTCTTCCTTCTTCCCGCGCTCCTCCCACGACTCGGTCCCGTCGCCCCACGGCGAAGGATAGTCCAGGAGCTTCGCGTCGAGGTGCCGCGCGGTCACGGGCACGCGATCGGTGCTCACGAGCACCATGAGCGGCTCCCCCATGCCGGCCGAGGGCACGAGCTTCTTGAGCTCGGCCATCGTCGCGCACGTCACCTCCACGCGCGAAAGAGGCGCGAGCTGCACGTCGCTGCCGTGATTGAGCAGCTCGCCGAACGCGCGGCCCCGCTGCCACTTGTCCATGTCGTTGTCGGGGATCACCAGCACGAGCAGCGGCTTGCCGGCGTCACGCGCGCGCCGGAACGCGCCCGACAGCACCGCGAGCCGCGCGAGCGCCCCGCCCTGCCCTTCGCACGCGCCCTCATCGGCGAACGCCTCGCGCAACCACGACGGCCACAGCGCCGCCGCCAAACCGAGCCCCGCTGCCCCCAGTGCTTGCCGGCGCTTCACAGCTCACCTCCCGTCGCCTCGGTCGCTTCGGCCGCCACGTCGGGCACGATCAGCGGCGCGTAGCGCATCCCGCCCGCGTCCAAGAGCGAGCCACCTTCCCAGGTGAAGGGCAGCGAGAGCGAGTCGCTCTCGAGCATCACGCGTTCGCCTTCGGTGCGGTAACGACCACGGAGGGTCACGTTCCCCGAGCACGCGTCCTCCATCGTGTAACCGCCCTCGGCATCGAGCACGATCGCGCTCGGTCCCGCGCGGTAGACGCCGACGAGAACCGCTTGCCGCATGCCCTCGGTCCCGAGGTCCGCGAACGACGTCGTCGTGAGCACCGAGAGCTTCTCGACGGCGCTCGTGTCGATCGCGTGCACGCCGAGCGCCCGCTCCGGCGCGATCTCTTTGATGCCCTCCGGCACCTTCATGAACGAGGCCCGCTCGAAGACATCGGTCGCCACGATCGTGAAGCGCCCGTCCCCGCCGCCCTCGACGCGGCCCGCGAGCCGCTGCGCGAGCTGCTCGGCGGCGGCCTTCGTCCCGTAGACCCGCAGCTTGTCGTCGCCGATGTCGTCACCGACGCGCAGCCATTCGATCGAGCCGCCGGCCCCGTGCACGTACGCGAGCGAGCCCGCGCGCAGATCGAACACCGTGCGCCCCGCCGGCGAGCTGAAGGCCACCGGCTCCGTGACCTCGAGCGCCACCGGCAGCACCGGCGCCCCCGACCATTTGTCCTGAGAAAGCTGCCCAACCGATCGCGCTTCAGGGTCGAGCAGAACGTACCCGACGGCCTCCGACCCATCGGCGCCGGCCGTACAGCCGGCGGCCCCGAGGGCCAGCAAAAACGCAAGAGAGCGACTCATCATCGGCGGCACTCCTTCTCCGAGCCACGGAGAGACGTACGAGCCCAACGAAAGTTCCGCGCCCGAACTTACACGCCATTGCCACCGGAGCTTGGCTCCGGCCCGCGAATCCCACGGACGGTCATCCTAACAGAGGTCCTCGCCGTGCAAAGCCGGCGATGGCGAAGGCCCACCCAGCGCTCGCCCTCGTTGGTCGAGCGCCGTCCGCACCGCGCGCTTCACCCCGGCGGCAGCTTGAACGAAGCGATGATCTGCCGGAGCTCCGCCTCGATCGCGGGAAACGACGCGTGCGGCGTGAAGCAAATCACTTGGAAACCGCGGTCGCCGGTGGACACCACGCCGTAGAGGAAATCGAGCTCGAGCCCGCCCTCCATGGTCGCGGTGGTGTGAATCAAGCGACCGCGCACCGGCTCTCCGGGGAGCGGCTCGCGCTTCACCACCGCGAAGGCCGACGCGCGCGATTTGGCGCCGTCGAGCACGGCATCGGCGTAGGGATCGATCTGCATCTTGAGCCCGGGAACGTGCTCCGCGATGACCATCACGTGCGCGTCCATGTCCGGGCGCGTGAGCCAGCGATCGGCGAGCGGTTGATCCTTCTTCGCGACCTCGTCCTTGCGGAGGTACCAGCGGCGGTTGCTCGGCACCGTCAGGTGGTACGGGAACGACAGGCCGAGGATCTCACCGGCGGGAGAAGGCTCGAGCGTCGACGTCGGCGAGAGCTCGGCCGCTTCGGCCGGGAGCTTGAACGACTCCACGATTTGCCGGAGCTCCGGCGCGAGCTCCGCGAAGCGCTTCTGCTCGACGGTGACGATGATCTGGAACCCGCGCTCGCCCGAGGAGACCACGCCGATGTAGCGCTCGAGCGTCATGCCCTGGGACGTGAAGCGCGTGTGGAGCAGGCGCGCCCCTTCGGGATCCGTGCGGAGCGGGCTCTTCTCGATCAGCTCGACGCCCTTCGAGGCCTTCTTCTGTCCCTCGAGGACGGCGTTCGTGTACGCCTCCACCGAGAGCACTTGGCCGGGTAGATGCTCGACGATGGTGATGAGGTGCGCGTCCTTGTCGGGGCGGAGGATCCAGCGGTCGGCGAGCGGTTGGTCGCGCTTCGCGATCGCCTCCTTGCGCAGGTGCCACGATTTGCCGGGCAGCTCCAGCGTGTACGGGTACGCGACGCCGGTCACGAGATGCACCGGCTCGCGCTCGATCTCACCCGAGCCGCGGAGCATGGCCTCGCGAAGGAAGTTCTCGCCCAACGCTTGGCCGACGAAGCCCAAGACCGCCACGAGCGCATAGAGCCCGAAGAGCGTCGATCCCAGCGCGATGCGCACCTTGCTCGCATTGCCGACGAGCAGGAGCAGGATCCCACCGCACACCATGGCCTGCGCCACGGCCGCGAACGGATCCTTGAATTGCATGGCCGTGAAGACCACGAGGCCGAGCGCGAGGCGCACCGTCGCCCAAGGGACGAGCGCGCGCCGGCCGCGCACCAGCGAGACGCCGATGAGAAGATCGATCCCCGCCGGGACCACGGACGCGCCCGGCGAGATCAACCCCGCGGCCGACGAGCCCGAGCTCGACACGGCCCAAATCAACGTCAGCGTCGCATTGGCGATGAGGAGCCCGCCCGCTATCCGCTGGCCGGTCGTCGCTTCGAGCGGCGTCGGCACAGGAGCAGGAGCAAGCGGCGCGTGCTCGGCGGTGGGTGCGTAGGGATTCGGTTCGGGGGTGCTCACGCGATCGCGAGCGTATCGACGGCGGCAGCGCGAATCCATCGATTGAGCACCCGCGACGCCCGCTCGCGGATCCTCGGGCTCGCGCAGTGACCGACCCATCTGCCTCGCGGCGCGAGGCCGGTCACCGGCTCAAGGCGCGGCCTTCGCGTCGATGGTGGAGTGATACGTGAACTTCTTGTCTTTGACCTGCACGACCACGATGGGCTTGTCCGCGTTGCGATCGGGGTTGATGGTGATTTGCCCCGAAGCGCCTTGGAAACCCTTGGTCTCGGCGATGGAATCGCGAATGGCCTCGGGCGTGTCGCCCTTGGCCCGGCCGATCGCGTCCGCGAGCAGCTTGGCCGCGTCGTACCCCATGGTGGCGAGCGCCGACGGATCGCGCTTGTACCGATCGCGATAGGCCTTCGCGAACGTCTGCGCGCTCGCCCAAGGCACGTCGGGCGCGATGTGGTTGGTGAAGTAGGCGCCGTTCATCTCGTCGGCCGCGCTGTCGAGGAGCACCACCGAATCCCAACCATCGCCGCCCACGAACATGTCGCCCTTCACGCCCGCGGCCTTCGCTTGTCGGGCGATGGGCACCATCGCGTTGTAGTAGATGGGCGCGTAGATGATCTCCGGCTTCGCGTCGCGGAGCTCGGTGATGTACGTGGTGAAGTTGGTCTCGGTCTTGAGAAACTGCTTCTCCGCCACGATGTCGAGGCCGAGCTTCTTGGCCTCTTCGCGGAACTCCTTGGCGAGGCCCGACGAATAGAGATCGTCCGACGCGAAGAGGATCCCGACCTTCTTCTTGCCCAGCGTCTTGGCCACGAAGCGCGCGCCTGCCTGGCCCTGCGCGTCGTCGGTGAAGCACACGCGGAACACGAAGGGACCGACCTTGGTGACATCGGGGTTCGTGGACGACGGCGAGATCATCGGCACGTGCCGCTTGTTGGCCACGATGCCGCCCGCCTTCGATCGCGAAGAGGCCACCTCGCCGAGGATGGCCACCACCTTGTCGCGATCGATGAGCTGGAGGACTTTGTTGGTCGCCTCCTGCGGGTTCGATTTGTCGTCCTCGAAGATGACCTTGATCGGCTTCTTCTTCACGCCGCCGGCCTTGTTCACTTCGTCGACGGCGAGCTCGATGCCTTCCTTCGTGTCGACGCCGAACTGCGTGTCCGCGCCCGACAAGCTGAAGAACGCGCCCACGCGCCACTCGGCCGCAGAGGCCCCGTTGGTGCTCGATCCGGCTGGGCCCGTATCATTCTTGTTTCCACCATTGCAGCCGAGCCCGATCGCACCGAGCCCCATGAGGCCCAGCACCCCCACGATCCAACGCCGACGATCGATCATCATCCTCTCCTTGGCCGAGGGCCAGCTTACACCAAGGCGGGGCGACGTTGGCCAGCTGACGCCTCGCCCCACGGGTGAAGCTCGAATCCCTACCACCTCGAAGACGAAGCGCCCGACACGTGATTTCCACGATGTCGCGTGTCGTCATCACCCGAGCGATGATGTCCAATCGACGAGCCGGCGACCTCTCGCGAGCCGCTCTTCCGACTCCGCGTTCTTCGGTTCCCGCTTTGCCCGAATGCGATTCGCCCTCACGCACAGGCGTGCTCGGGTATCAGCAAACCTGATGGCCGCGGGTCGTCGCGAATCATCGACACGATGGCCCGCGCGACGCGCTCACTCGCCCCGGCCCATCAGCCCCATGCGAATCGCGTCGAACAACATCACGTGCAGGCAGCGCCGGCACTCGACGGCGAGCATCGGTAGGCCATGTGCCGCGGGGACCTGCGCCTCGCTGTCGTAGACCGGCGCCAGCACGACGTCGCGAATCTCGAAGCCCTCGGCACGGCACGCCGCGCAGGCCGTGATGCCATTGGACGCGAGCCATTCTGCGCATTTCTTCTGCTTCGCCGCGTTGAGGAGAGTCTTGTTGCTCATGACGCGACGGAAGCGTAGCCGGCGGGCGCTCGCATCGGAAGCCGCTCCGCGTCATCGGCTCTCGTCGAAAACGCATGGAGCGAGGCGACGCTCTCCGCCCGTCGCGCCGGTCGTGTTACCGTGCGATTCCCGATATGCCCTGTTCTTCCAAGCTGTTCCGCGTCGCGCTCCTCACGACGATGTCGCTCGTCTCGGCCGCCTGCTCCAAGGACGAGACGAACAACATGCAGAACCCGCCGCCGCAGTGTCCGGAGACCACGACGATGGGAAGCGGCCCATCGCTCCTGGGCGGCGCCGATTGCGATCCGCTGGTGCCGACGCAATGCGGGTTCCCGTTTCCGTCGAGCGTCTACCTGCGCGACGATTCGACCACGAAGACGGGCAAGCGCGTGCGCTTCGGCGACACCACGCTGCCGCGATACTCGTCCACCGGCGAGCACATCGATCGGACGCTTTGGGAGGACAGCGACGGCTTCTCCACGGGGCAACCGGCCATCACCCATCTCCCCGGCGCCTCGACCAAGGGCCTGCCGTCCCCGGACACCATCGCGCATTCGCTCGACGCGGACTCGCCCACGGTGATGATCGACGCCGAGACGGGCGAGCGCATCCCGCACTTCGCCGAGCTCGACGTCAGCCTCCCCGGGGAAGATCCGAGCGATCACACGTTCATCATCCGCCCCGCCGTCCGGCTCAAGGACGCGACGCGGTACATCGTGGCCATTCGCAACGTCGTCGACGAGAACGACAAGCCCGTGCCGGCGACGCCCGCGTTCGAGGCGCTCCGCGACAAGAGCGACTCGTGCGATGCCTCGGTCCTCGCGCGGCGCGATCTCTACGCCGACATCTTCTCTCGCCTCGAGAAGGCGGGCGTCGGCCGGGACAATCTCCAAATCGCTTGGGACTACAGCACGTCGAGCCGCGACAACAACACCGCGCGCTTCCTCCACATGCGCGACGACGCGCTCGCCAAGGTCGGTGATCTCGGCCCCGAGTACACCATCACCAACGTCGAGGAGAACCCGAACGAGCACATCCGCCGCCGGATCACGGGGAAGATGACGGTGCCTCTCTACCTCGACAAGCCCGGCCCGGGCGGCAAGCTCGTGCTCGACGCGAACGGGCTCCCCACCCAGAACGGCACCGCCGAATACGAGTTCGTGGTGCACGTCCCCAACTCGGCGACCACGGGTACGCCGGGCGCGCTGCTCCAGAATGGGCATGGCCTCCTCGGCTCGAAGAACGAGGGCGAAAACGGTTACCTCGCGATGATCGCCGACACGAAGAACTACGTCGCGTTCGCGGTCGATTTCGTGGGCATGGCCAACGAGGATTTCTCCACCGTCTCCGACTCCATCGTGGGTGATCTCGGCGGCTTCAAGGGCGCAGTCGATCGCCAACACCAAGGCCTCCTCAACAGCCTCTTGGCGATGCGCATGATGCGAGGCCGCTTCGTGAACGAGCCCCAGGTGCAATTCGACGGCAAGAGCGCCATCGATCCCAACGAGCGTCATTATCGCGGCGACAGCCAAGGCGGCATCTTCGGCACGTCGTACATGGCCGTGACCACCGACGTGACCCGCGGCCTCTTGAGCGTGCCGGGGATGAACTATAGCCTGCTGCTCAACCGCAGCGCGGACTTCGGCGTCTACTTCCTGCTGCTCCGCAACGCCTACCAGACGGGCCGCAACATCCAGCTCGTGCTCGGCGTGGTGCAGATGACCTGGGACCGCACCGAGCCCAACGGCTACGCCCCCTACATCACCGAGAACATGCTGCCCGGCACGCCGGCCCATCAGGTCCTGCTCCACGTCGGCATCGGCGATTTCCAGGTCACGCCGCTCGGCGCCCACCTCATCGCGCGCACCGTCGGCGCCAAGAGCATCAAGCCCGCAGCCCGCTCCATCTGGGGAATCGAGGAGGCCGCCGCGCCCTACACGGGCTCGGGCATGGTCGAGTTCGACTTCGGCCTCCCGCCGGCCCCCATCACCGACATCCCCAACACCGGCGGCAACGACGACGATCCGCACGGCAAGGTGCGCTCTCTCACGGCCGCGGTGAACCAGGAAGACGAGTTCTTCCGCACGGGCGTCATCAAGCAGTATTGCGACAACGTCTGCGATCCGGAGTGAGCGACAGGCTCTCTCGCGTCATCTCCTGACGAAGGCTGCTGGGCCTCGGGACCCAGCAGCCGCGCCACACGTTCGATACGTTCAATCGTGCTCAGCCAAGAGGCTCAGCATCCGCTCGGCGACCGCCGGTGTGCTTTGGAGAAACGCCGTGAAGGCCGGCGCCACCACCGTGCGCACGGCGTCCACGGCTCTGGGGGTTACGAGCTCATCTTTCGTGGGCGCGCCGTAATTGGGATCCTGGAGGCGAACGCAGACCACGGCTTCGAGCCTCTCCCGAACGGCATTGCGTACCCTCGCGTTGTCCTTGCCCAGGCGCTCGTCTGGCAAGAAAGCGCGGAGGCCGTCGACCAGACCTTCGACGAGCCCTTTCACGTGCGTCCCGCCCTCGGTCGTACGTTCGATGTTGGCGAAGCTCTCGATGGATGTCCTATAGTGGTGCCCCCAAGTCATGGCGGCCTCCACGTTGATGTCACCGCTCCGCCCTTGCGCCGCGAAGACCTCGCGGTCCACGGCCTCTCTGCGGGTGCTCTGGAGGAACGCACGCAGACCGCGCGGCTCGTGATATCGAAGCTCGCGACGATCGGCGAACGACAGTCTGAGCGGTGAGAGCAAATACGAAAGCTCCCGGAGCCGGCGCGCCACGGTGCCAGCGTTGATATCGATGCTGGTGAAGATGGTCGAGTCGGGGAGGAATCGGATCCTCGTGCCCGTCCGCGGGGTGGGCCCAACATCGGTGAGCGGCGACGTGGGGACGCCGCGCGCGTATCGTTGCGTGTAGTGCCGGCCGCCGTGATAGCTGTCGAGTTGGAGCCAAGACGAGAGCGCGTTCACCGGCATCATCCCCACGCCACGAAGGCCGAGGTGCTCGTGGGGAGCGTGCCCGTCGAGCGTGGGCGTCGTGTGGAATGAGGTGAGCGCGACCTGCGCGAAAGGGACGCCGTTGATGGGGTGGACCGGAATGCCGCGCCCATCATCCTCCACGGTGACGGATCCATCGGGATGAATCTCCACCGATATCGAATGACAGCGGCCGGCGAGGTGCTCGTCCAGGGCATTGGCCACAAGCTCCCAAACCATGTGCAGGAGGCCGCTGCCCTCGTACACGTCGCCCATGTACATGGCCGGTCGGCGCCGAACCGATTCGAGGTCGGGCAACGAATCTCTCGATGTCATGTCGGCGATGATATCGTATTTTCGGGCTGCCTCAAACAACCGATCTGCGTTTGACCACCTTGGCGATGGCGTCGAGCGCCGCCTCGGCGGAGAAGGGCTTTTCCAGCACCGGGCGGCCCGATTCCATGAGGAAGCGCTCCACGTCGGCGCCGAAGCCCACGCCCGTCATGAAGACGAAGGCGCCGGCTTGGGCTTCGTCGTGCTCGAGGACCTTGGCATAAAGGGCCTCGCCGCTCAGATCGGGCATGCGCAGATCGCAGAGCACCACGTCGAAGGCCTCGATGGAGAGGCGCTGCAAGCCGGCCTCGCCGCCGGGCGCCAGCGTGACCTCGTGATAGCGACCGATCTCCTCGGAGAGCGCGCGCGCCAAGGCGGCTTCGTCCTCGACGATGAGCACGCGCACGGGCTCGGGGCTGGGATCGGGCACGGGGGAGGCGCGCGGGGTCACCGGCTCGTCGTCGCCGGCGGCCGGCAAGGTGATCATGAAGCGGGCGCCGCAGGGCGGATCGGAGCCGGGGACGGGGCTGTCGACATGGATGGTGCCACCGGCGCGCTCCACGATCTCACGGCTGATCGAGAGGCCGAGGCCAGTGCCCACGGCGGGGCCCTTGGTGGTGAAGAAGGGCTGCCAGATGCGCGACAGATCCTCGGGCGCGATGCCGGTGCCGGTGTCGGTCACCTCGAGCACCACGGTGCGGCCGTCGCTGCGCGTGGCCACGGTGATGCGTTGATCGCCGGCATACGTCTTGGGGATGGCCTGCGCCGCGTTCACGAGCAGGTTCACCACCACCTGACCGAGGCGGCCGTCGTCCATCACCACGGGCGGCACTTCGTCGAGGCGCCGCTCGATTTGGGCGCGCTCCAGGATCTGGCCGCGCGTGAGGCTCAAGGCCGACTCCACGGTGCGGTTCACGTCGACGATGGTGCGCTGGCCGCCTTCGTTGCCGGGCGGGCTGGTGAAGAGGCGGAGATCGCGGGCGATGTCGACGATGCGCCGGATCGAGTCGCGGAGCTCGCGCAAGGTCTCGCCGGCGCTCTCGGCGACGCTCTCCTCCATCTGCACGCCGGCGCCGGAGAGCATGCGGCCGAGCATGTCGAGGCCGAGGAGGATGAAGGCCGCAGGGTTGTTGATCTCGTGCGCCACGCCGGCCGCGAGCGTGCCCAAGGTGGAGAGCCGATCGGCTTGCACGAGGCGCGTGCGGGCCTCGTGCTCGGCGCTCACGTCGGCGAGCACGCCCTCGATCGCGGCCACGGAGGCGCCCTCGGCGAGAAGCGGATAGACGGTGCCGCGCACGTTGATCTCCACGCCGTCACGACGGCGGAGGCGCGCTTCGTACGGCAGGGCCACCGAGCCCGCGCGCGCCCGCGCCACCGCGGCGTCGAACGCGGCCACGCCGTGCGCATCGGCGTGCGCGTTGCGGAGGAAGCCCGGCGCGCTCAGCGCTTCGGCGGTGGGCACGCCGAGGAGACGCTCGGCGTGGCGGCTCAAGAACACGAGCCGCCCGGTCGCTGGATCGAGGCGGAAGATGATGAAGGGCGCGTTGTCGAGGAGCGTGCGGTGCGCCTCTTCGAGCTCGCGGATGCGGGCGAGGCGCAGCGCGGCCTGCTCTTCGGCGACCACGACGAGCGACAGATCGCGCAGCAACGCGTGGGCCGCGACGAGCGCGTCGCCGTGCACCGCGGTGACGGTGGCCGCGACGGGGATGCGGCGCGGGCCGTACGGACCGCGCGCGAGGAGCGAGAGGCGCACGCCGTCGGCGGCCGTCGGATCACCGGGGACCGGCGGCGGAACGAGGAGATCGGTGATGCGCACACCGATGAGCTCGTCCTGCCCGCGGCCCGTGAGCACGACGGCCGCGCGGTTCGCGTCGGTGATCACGCCCTCGCGATCCCACGCGAGCATGGCGTCGCCGGACGTCTCCAGGATCATCGCCAGCCGGTGCGCGCGCGCCAGCACCAGCGCGCGCTCGACGCTCGGCCCGATGGCGTCGGCGATCTCCTGCACGAGCGAAACCGGCAGCGCGCGAACTCCCTCCTCGGCGAAGAACGAGAGCGAGAGCACGCCGATGGTGCGCATCGTCGGCGCCAACATCGAGGGACGCGCGCGCGAAGGCGGCGGCCCCGCGGACACGCGGATGGGAAACGCGGCGTACGCGCGCAGGCCATCACGCGCGGCCTGTCGCTCCACCTCCGGCCCGCGCGTCATGTCGAACGCGAAGTGCGGGAGCTGATCGTGAAAGAGCCGCTGCCACACCTCGGGCACGCCGCCGAGCCGCGTCCCGAAGGGTATGGCGCTGTCCGGCACGTTCGACTGCGCGAAGAGGCGCAGCGACAGCGGCCCGTCGGGCACCAAGAGGCCGAGCCGATCGAAGCGGATCAAGCTCGCGATCTCCGCATTGAGCTCGTCGAAGGCCTCGGGATCGAGAATGTTCGGGTGCGCGGCGACGACCCGATGCAACGCGTTCAAGTCCGGCTCGACGGGAGCCGCTATGCGGGGCGCGGATGGTTCGGAGCCAGCAGCCATCGATTTACCTCTCCGCCTTCGGAGGGCCGCCATCGTACTCTGCTGATCCGGGCGGGTGCGAGCTTCCTCCAGTGCTTGGGATCGCGCTTCCGCTTCCGGCCAGGGGCGCCTCGGCTCGCCCGCTCGGCGCAGATGTCGCGCTGCTCACTTTGGATACCACCACCGTACTTTTCGCGTTGGTGCATCGTTCGACGAGCGCGCGGGCCGCATCGCGCCGAGCATCGCTCACCTCCGCGTGCGCGACGTAGCGGGCCAACATCTGCGCGGCCCCCGCGCCGTCACCGAGGGCGCACGCCACGAGCAGGCGCAGGCGCTCGGCCTCGACCCGCACCCGCGCGCTCGCGATGTTCCCCGAGAGCGCACGATCGAGCCGAGGTGCGGCATCCTCATACTGCCCCGCGTTCGCGTACTGCCGGGCGAGCAGGTACCAAGGCAGCCCCTCTTCGGGCGCCGACACCGTGATGCCGCCCAAGAGCTCGAGCGCCATCGATCGATCGGGACCACGCGGCACCGCGGGCTGCGATCCGGGCTCGATCGTCCCGACCAAGAGCGCCGCGAGCGCGGGCCGGAGCCGCGCGTCGGCGGCCGCGGTGATCTTGACCTCGTATTGGCGGAGCTGATCCTCGTCCGTGGTGCGGCTCATCAGATCGCGGTACCGCGCGATCGCCTCGTCGCCGCGACCGCTCAGCATCGCGAGATCGGCGAGCTCCTCCACCGCGCGATCGCGCACGTGCCGGGGCACGTCCTTGCCGTCGGCGAGGCGCGCGAGCGCTTCCCTCCCCTCCTCGACCTTGCCATCGCGGAGCCGCGTCACCGCCATCGACACGCGCACGCCGCTGTCGCGAGGATCGAGCGCCAACACCTCTTCGTACGCGGCCAGCGCGCCCTCGTAGTCGCCTGCGTTGCGCAGCCGATCGGCGCGCCCGCGACAAGCATCGACCACGTGTGGGCACCGCCGCCCGAAGATCGCCGGCCGATCGAAGCGCGCCTTGGCCTGCGCGCGCGCCGCCTCCGGCAACGTCACGCGATCGAGCTCCTCGTGCCAGAGGTGCTCGAGGTCGGCCCATGATTTCCCGGTGATCTCCGGCAGCGCGCGCCCGCCGTACCAATCGCGGATCGCGGCCGCGCCCCAACGCTCGTGCACCCACCCCACGAACGCGCCGCTCACCGTGTACGCCACACCCGCGTTCTCCCCGAGGAACCCGAGCGCGAAGAGCCGATCGAGCGGCGGGAGGATCTTCAAATCCCGCATCGCCTTGGCCCACTCGTAGGGCGCGCGATCACCGTCGCGCGGCTCGGCCGCGACCGCCACGCCCTCGATGAGCCCGGGGTTCGGCAAGAGCCCGCCCCCGCTCCCGGCCACGCGGAACGGCCCGCGCCCGAAGGTGCCCGCGATCACGTGAATCAGCTCGTGACCGATCACCGGATGCGGATAGGCCGACGCTTGCACGTACACCTCGCGCCGCCACGGCTTGGCGATGTACGTGTCGGCCGCGCCCATGAGCGCGCCCTTCTGCGCGGCGCTCTCGAAGACGTACGCCGTGATGCGCGCCGGCCCGGGCGCGCCGAACCAACGCTCGGCCGCGTCGACGTGCGCATCGCAGTCCTGCGTGAACCGCTCGATGTCGGCGCGCTTGGCCGTGCGCGGATGGATCACGTCGCACCGCCGCCCGGCCGTGCGTCCGCCGAGCGCCGCCGCGATGGTGCCCGCCGTCTGCCAATGCCCCAAGCGATCGCCGAGCACGTTCGCCGTCACGCTCGCGACGAGCGCCATCAACCCCGCACCCGCGAGCGCCGGCTGCCCCGCCCACACGAAGCGAAGACGCCCGTTCTCGCGTCGATCGAGATGAGTCGCCGTCACGACGACTGCGATCAACGTCGCGAGCGATCCGGCTCGGTACGTGAGCAGCCCCGACGTATCGATCACCGTGTCGTAGAGCGTCCCGCTGAAATATCCGACGAACGGGTCATATCCGAAGATCATCGGGCTCGAGTAGAAACGGCCCAACGAGAAGACGATGGTCGCGATGGGCAACGCGATGGCCGCGAGCACGGCGACGAGCCGGCGAAAGCGCCGTCCGCGCGCGATCTCGGCCACGACGGCTCCCCAGATCCCAGCCAGCACCGCGCCCGCCGCCGGCCCCAACGCGAAGTGCAGCGTCCCGGCGAGCGCATCGCAGAAGCCCACCCGCAGCCCATGTGCGAGGGTCGTCACCCACGCCGCAAACGCGAAGACGGCGCCCATCCCGATCGCGCGGGCGAGCGCATCGATCGGCCGCGGCGCTGGGCCTTTGGACAGATCCAAAGCCGCGGTGATAGCCACCACGAACGGAAGGATCAGCCCCGCGCCGAGCGCGATCTCGTATCCAGGCCCGCCGAAGAGCGGCACGAAGCCGAGACCTCCGACGGCGATGACGGCGACACCGAGCCCGATCGACGCCGGGCGAAGACGGAAGAGCGCACGCATGAGCCAGCCGACCATAGCGCGCCTCATCGGGCGAGGGCAGCCGGCCCATCACCCTTCGGCGAGCGAGCGCGCTCACCCGCGCTGCGGCCCTTGATTTGACGGTGCTCGCACGCGGTCCCATGAGCCGGGGCGCGAGCGCGATCCCCCGATCGCGCGCATCGACCCGGAGGTTCAGCATGGCAGACGTCCGAGCATGGGCAGCCTACGGAGCCAAACAGCCGCTCGCGCCCCTCACGTACGATCCCGGGCCACTCGGCGCCGAAGAGGTCGAGGTGAAGGTCGATCGCTGCGGCCTCTGCCACTCCGATCTGTCGGTGGCCGACAACGAGTGGAACAACACGAAGTATCCGGTCGTCCCCGGCCATGAAATCGTGGGACGCATCGTGGCCCTCGGCCCGCAGGCGAAGGGTCTCAGCGTCGGCCAGCGCGTCGGCATCGGCTGGACCGCCTCGAGCTGCATGCATTGCCCGCAATGCCTGTCCGGCAATCAACATCTCTGCGCCCAGGCCGTCCCCACGATCATCGGGCATCACGGCGGCTTCGCCGAGACCGTGCGCGCGCATTGGGCCTGGGCCATCCCCATCCCCGACGCGCTCGACGACGCCGCGGCGGCCCCGCTCCTCTGCGCGGGCGTGACCGTGTTCGCGCCGCTCTCCGTCTTCGACATCCCGCCGACGAGCCGCATCGGCGTCATCGGCATCGGCGGCCTCGGTCACCTCGCCATCAAATTCGCTGCGGCTTGGGGCGCGGAGGTCACCGCCATGACCTCGAACCCGGCAAAGGGCCAAGACGCCAAGACCTTCGGTGCAACGAACGTCGTCTCCAGCACCGATCCCGAATCGCTGCGCGCCCTGCAAGGCTCGCTCGATCTCATCATCGTCACTGCCAATGCCCCCTCGATTGGGACGCCATCTTCGGCGCCCTCTCACCGCGAGGTCGCTTGCACGTCGTTGGTGTGGTCCCGCATCCCATCCCCGTCGCGGCCATGAACCTCATCATGGCCCAACGGAGCATGTCCGGATCGCCCACGGGCTCTCCGGTGACGATCGCCACCATGCTCGACTTCGCCGCGCGCCACCGCATCGCCCCTGAAATCGAGCGTTTCCCGATGAAGCGCGTGAACGACGCCCTCGACCACCTGCGCGCCGGCAAGGCCCATTATCGGATCGTGCTCGACGCCGACTTCACCGCCCGCGCCAAAGTCGCCGCCTGATCGAGCACGCCCGCGCAACGCGAGACGTGCTCTACCATCGTGATCACCGCCGCAACCGGAGCCCGAACGAAGGCTCTCTAGTTCGTTCCGGCGTCCGGATAAGGCATGCACGAAATCTGGCCGTTCGTCGCGCTCACGCAGTAGAAGGCGCTCCCGCACTCGTTGCTGGAGATGGTGTGAGAGCCGCAGTTGCACGAGAGAGGCTCCGGCGCGCAGGGGTCGTCGACGCAGAAGCGTTTGATGACGGTGTCCACTTGAACGACGCAGAGCCGGCCCGGTGCACAAGTCTCATCACCGCACGGCACACCGGCGCCACCGGCGCCCGCGGTTCCACCATGACCGCCGGTGCCGCCTCCCGATCCTCCCGAGCCACCGGGGCTCTCGGAGCCACCACACCCGGCGGCGACGAGCAAGGCTAGCGAGAACGAAAGCACGATCGAACAAGCCATACGAAGAGAAAGCATGAAGCGACTGTACCAGCGTCGCCGCCAGCGGGCCCAAGTCTCTTCATCACGTCACGCGCCGAAGGCCGCGCCCAGCGTGCCTCTCCGAGGCTCGGAATGGGCTCAGAATGCGCCCTGAATGCCGAGCACGCATCCACCGGGGAGCGGCGCCGCGAGCGCCGTGATCTTCGGTCGTGCCTCGACATCGGCGCGCCGCGGCGCGAACCGAACGTGCGCCTCGATCACACCGGCGCTCGTCAGCGCGGCCCACCCGATGAACGAGACACGGTTCAGCACCGTGGCCGCCTCGATCGAGCGGTTCAGCGCCGCGCCATCGGGATACAGCCCGTGCGCGCCCGATCGATCGGTGGAGGCGAGATGGTTGACCCAAAGCACCGACGCGATCGACGCAGCCCCGAACATGGCTTCGCTCGCGAGGAAGAACACCCCGAGCTCCGTGTTCCCATTTTGGAATTGCCCGGCACCGAACGGCAGCGACGCGATGAACCGCGACGGCCCATCGGCGCGCGCCGGCGCGGCCGCGAGCAAGAGCGCCGCGCCCACGGCCCCGGAAAGAAGCTTGTCCCGAAGTCCCCTAAGCATGCTCCGAGGCTACGCCGATACAGCGCTCTCGTCACCGGGTCATCGTCCGCGACGCTCCCCATCGCGCCCTACCGGCCCCGACATCCCCTCTGCATCTCCCCGCACGACCGCGATCCGCCGGCGGCATTCACGACTGCCGATGCCCGCGCTGGTGCCCTCATCTCCGCCGCCACATCTCCGCCACATTCCTGCCCCCATCTCTCCTCCTCAGCATCGCTCCCGCTCCCCACACGTGCGGGCACAATCCTGTCCTGCCATGCCTCGTCCTTCCCTCACGCTCTCGCTCCTCGCCTCCACGACCCTCTCGTGCGCGCTCCTCGCCGCCCGCGTGCAGCGCACGGGCAGCATCGTGTTCTGCTTCCTCGCCTACAACCTGGCCCTCGCGTGGATCCCACTCGGCCTCTCCACGCTCACGCGCCGCTTGGCCCGCCAAGGGTCGCGCTGGTCTCTCCCCAGCGCCGTCGCGTGGTGGCTCTTCTTCCCCAACGCCTTTTATCTGGTCACCGATCTCGTCCACTTCCGCATCCGCCCCGACGTGCCGCATTGGTACGACGTCGCGCTCCTCGCGGCCTTCGCGTGGTCGGGCACGCTGCTCGCGCTCGCCTCGCTCGCGACCATGCACGCCATCGTGCGCGCGCGCGGCGGTGTGCTGCTCGGGTGGGCCTTCGCCACGTTCACCTGCCTCTCGGCAGGGTTCGGCATTTGGCTCGGTCGCGTCCAGCGCTGGAACTCGTGGGACGCCGCGCTGCACCCGCTCCGCGTCGCCGACGACGCCTTCGCCGTGCTCGCGCATCCGCTCCAGTCCGCGCATGCGTGGGGCGTGACGCTCTCGTTTGGTGGGTTGCTCGCCGTCATCTACGTGACGGTGAGCTCGCTCCGCGCCGAGGGCCCCGCACGCGCATGATGTGAGCGCATCGTCCCCTTCGGTGCGCATGTCGTGAATCTCGGGGTGGAGCATCCATCTATCAGGGGCTCGAGGCGCGCCGCTGTCGCGCGCCGGTAGCGCCCCCTGATATGGTGGGGTTCGATGCGATTGCTCTCGGTCCCGCTCGCCTCGTTGGTCCTCGTGCTGTGCGCATGCGGAGGCTCTACGCCTGTCCCGCCCCCGCAGGAGGTCGCGCAAGCCGCGCCACCGGCGCCCGAGCCACCGAGCACCCCCGAGTGGGAAGTGGCCGTGAAGGGCGCCGACGGAAAAACCGCGCAGTGCGCCGCCGCGGGCAAGGCGCTTCAAGCCGAGAAATCCTGCGTGGGATCGCTCTGCGCGCACGGCGCGTCCTTGGCGAAGGAGTGGTCGAAGTACTGCGGTGAAGAGGACGGAGCCCTCGCCTCGCAGCTCGCCGAGCGCGCGCAGAAAGCCCCCTCGGAGTGCGGCGCGAAGGCCCAGGCCGTCCTCGACAAGGGCTGCCCCAACGACGCGACGTGCGAGATCACCGCCTCACGTTGGGCCGCGCGCTGCGCGAAGTCCGATGGCTCGCCGCTCATCCTCGGTCTGCTCGGGCGCACCGTCGCGAAGCGCGCAGCGCTCTCCGACTTCACCATCGACGCGCGGAGCTGCGACGATCTGCGCGCCGACATGCGCCGCGGCGTCACCTGCGCGCGCGCCGCGTGCCCCGCTGCGCTCAAGACGGCGCAGGCTTATCGCTCGCGCTGCGGCGGCTCGAGCGAGCTGCCCGAGCCCGCCGACGCGCTGGCCGAAGCCGCCATCAACGCCGCCTCCGGCCAAACCGTCGCGCCCACGCTCATTCGTCCCAACCCGCCCAAGCTCACGCCCGCCGACAACATGCCGGCGATGCTGCACGATCGTTGGGGGATCTACGCGTCGGTCTGCGGCGAGCGCCCCGCGGACATGAAGAGCTTCGTCGCCGCCCGGCGCGCGTGCGAAAACGGCAAGGTCGTGATCGTGCGTTACTTCGTGAACGCCTCGAAGGACTTCGAGGTCCGCGGCGGGACGCTCGACTCTCCCGACGACGAGACCTTCTCGCGGCGCTTCCCATCGTTGCGCGCGGTCGGCGAGCTCGAAGCCCGCGACGACGCCGCCAAGCAAGCGCTCGCCGCCGAGCTGCCGAAGATCGCGGAGCTCGCCAAGGAGCGCACGAAAGCCGCCGACGCGGCGCGCGCCCTCGTGCAGCTCGCCAATCAACACGGCGCCGCGCTCGAGCGATCCGCCTCCGTGCGCTCCGCGTTCGCCGCCGTCGACGAAGCGCTCGCGCCCGCGCTCGCCGAGATCGGCAAAGCCAAGCTCACCGCCGCGAAGCGCGCGCTCGCAGCCGAGCTCGCCGGCCTCGCCGCGCGCGCCCCCACGCGTCCCTTCGCCGATCTGAACGACAACGGCGCCGTCGCGATCGGCGCTCCCTCCGCGGCCTCGCGCCTCGACGGCGCGTCTCTCTTCCCCAAAGCCATGGCGGCCTACACCGCCGCGCTCGACGATCTCGCGACGCAGGCGAAGCGCAAGCCGATGTCCACGGGCGACGCGCGCGATCTCAAGAGCAACGCCGTCGACGCCGCCAAGTCGTGCGCCACCACCGCCAAGCGCGCCCAAGCGAACGAGCGCGATCTCGTCGGCTGCGCCTTCACCATGAACACCTGCGCGCCCTCGAAGATCGACACGCTGATGAAGATGCTCGACGAGGACCGCGCCGCCGTGATCACCGCGCGGCACACCATCGATCTCGCGACCAGCGTGCTCTCCGAGACGGCCAAGAAAGACATCCAGAAGCACGCCGCGGCCTGCCCGACCGTGCAGCAATAGGGCTCGACGATCGCGCCGGCGCGGCCGGGCTCGGCATCATGACCGAGCCCCGCGCCGCGCACATCGATGGCAGGTGCTGTGGGTATCGAGCTCGAACGAGCTCGCTCGGAAGAAGCGCTCAGCGCGTGGCCGCGAGGGCCTTCTCGTAATCGGGCTCCTCAGCGATCTCCGGCACCTGCTGCGTGTAAGCCACGTTGTCGTTCTCGTCGATCACGACCACCGCGCGGCTCAGGAGCCCGGCCATCGGCCCGTCGGTGATGCGCACGCCGTAGGCCGCGCCGAAGTCACGGGTGCGGAGCTCCGAGAGCGGCACCACGTTCTGGATCCCCTCCGTCGTGCAGAACCGCTTCTGCGCGAAGGGCAGATCGTTCGAGACCGCGAGCACCACCGTGTTGGGAAGCTTCGACGCCTCCTCGTTGAACTTGCGCGTCGAGATCGCGCACACCGGCGTGTCGAGGCTCGGCACGATGTTGAGGATCTTCTTCTTCCCCGCGAAATCCTTGAGCGACACGTCCTTCAGATCGCCGCCCGTGAGCACGAAATCAGGCGCCTTGCTGCCAACCGCGGGCAGCTCGCCGGTCGTGTGGATGGAGTTGCCCCGAAGCTTGATGCTGGCCATGCGTGAATCTCCTCTCGTGTTCGCGCGCCTCTCTAGCGCACTCTCGCTCAGAGGTCTTCCTTGACCTCGCCCACGTCCGCGAACGCCGCCTGAATCCCCGCGATCTTGGCCGCCGACGCCGCCCCGCACGCGAGCGTCTCTTCCAGCACGGCCGCCGAGGCATATTGCACGATCGGCCACGCCTTGTCCGTCGTGAGCTGCCCCGGATTGCACCCGTCCTTGCCGAGCATGGCGACGAGATCGGGCACCGTGACCCCGTGATCGATGGCCACTTGCAACAGACCTCCTTGGTCCTTGCCCATCTCGCAGATGTCGCTGAACGCGAGGTGCCCCGCCGTGCTCAACCCCACGAGCCGCTTCTTCTTCGGCGAGCTCTCGTATCCCGTCTGCTGCCCCGTGTACTGGGCGATTCCATCATCCATCCCGCCCAGCACCAGCGTCGACGTCAGCGCCGTCCCCGGCTCCGTGCCGCCGGCGGCCATGGGGATGAGCACCCGCGCGCGCCCGCCGAAGCCCTTGATCGCGCCGCCGCCCGCGCTGTGCCCGCTCATGGCCAGGTGATCGATGATCACGTGTTTCTCGAGAAAGGCCGTCTCGCCCGCGAGCGTGGCCAGCGTATCGAGGATCTCGCCCGCCTGATCGGCCTGATGGAACGAGATGGCACCGGAGAGGACGTCTTTGAGCATCATCCCCGGGTGATCGGCCGCCACCACCACGAATCCGCGGCTCGCCCAATGCGTCATGAAGGTGAGGCTCTGCGTGCGAAAGCCCGCCGTGCCATGAATGAAGAGCACCGGCGGATAAGGCCCGTGCGCTCCATCGAGTGGCAGATCACGATAGCAATTGCACACCTGCCAAGGATTGTCGGCGTCGGGGATCTTGTTTTTGTCCGCGTCCGGGAGCTGCTCGCGAATGTCGTATCGAATCTTCTCCTTGCCAGCCTCGCTCCCCACCTCGGCCGGATACCACACCTCGGTCTTGTAGCCGGCGACCGTGATGGTCCGCGCGCCCACCGCCCAAGGTCCCGTCTTCGCCGGATCCTCGGGCACGGTGAGCAGCTTGCGCCCCTCACAGAGCGTCTCGTTGGCCGCGAGCGCGCCGCCGGTGCCATTGCCTCCGCCGATGTTCCCGCCCATGCCGACGACGGGATAGCTGCTGGAGCAGGCCACGAGGGTGGAGGAAACGATGATCGATCCGAAGATCACGGGCGCAAAGCGCATGAGCGACTCCTCGCGTTGTTCCCCCGCAGTCTGTTGGGAACCACGGACGGACGTCAATGCCCGCCGCCTTCGCGCCCCACTTTCGATCTCGGGTGGATTGATGCAGCCGCGAGATCGGCCACCATGTCGGCCATGCCGCTGCCCGTCCCGCTCGTGCTCGCGCTGACCTCCGACCCCGCACCGACCGATCGCGCAGTCGCGCCGGCCATCGGGATCACCGCGCTCGCGGCCGGCGTCGCCATCGGCCTGCGTGCGGGACAGCACGATCACATCACCAAGCACCTCGCCCGTTGTCGCTGGTGCGATCCACCCGCCCTCGACGAGGCGACCCGCGCCGCGCTCCATTGGCAATCCCCTCCGGGAAGCGCGACGCCGCGCCGCAAGCTCGCCAACACCCTGAGCAACGTCACCTTCGCGTCCACCTACGTCTGGTCGATCGGCTCCTTGATCGGCGCGAGCGCCTTCGATCATCGGGCCACGGCCCGCAACACATCCATCGATGTGCTCTTGGTCGCCGAGCCGGTGGCCATCTCCGCCGCCCTCAACCAAATCGTGAAGCTCGAGGTCGGCCGGCAGCGCCCCGACGTCCATCACGGCGTCGTCGCCCCCGGCAACGATGAAGACAACCTCTCTTTCTATTCGGGTCATACGGCACTGACATTCACCTCCGCCGTCGCCGCAGGCACCGTCGCGTCGCTGCGTGGTTATCGCGGCTCCCCCGCGGTGTGGGCCGGCGGCCTCTTCTTCGCGAGCGCGACGGGCTATCTGCGCATCGCCGCCGATCGCCATTGGCTCACCGACGTCCTCGTGGGCGCCGCCGCCGGCGCCGCCATTGGCACCCTCGTCCCCCGCCTCCACCTCGCCGCCGCGAGCACCACCACGCTCCCGAGCGCCCCCGGCGCGTCCCCCACGTGGATCACCTGGAGCGGCACATTCTGACCGCGAATCTCGCCGCCGGGAACACCGGCTCGCACCGACTGTCACCGTGCGGGTGACGCGCATCCCCCGCCTCGAATCCCCTCTTTCTCTCGGCCTCCTCGGCAGCCTCGCGCTCACCCTCGGCTGCGCCGGCGCGCCGCCCCAAACACCCCTCGAGGATCAAGGCCTCCCGCTCATCACCCCCGCGGCCCCACCGGCACCGTCGATGGCGGAACCACCGCCGGCCCCAGCACCGCTCTCCGCCGCCGCATGCAGCGCGCTCCACCTCGCCTTGCCCGAAACGCACGGCGTCCTCGCGCACGAGGTCTATGCAAAGGCCTTCACCGGCATGGAGAGCACCTTGCGCGCAGCCGTATGCGCCTGCCCGCCGCGCACGGAAACCACCTGGCTCATGGTACGCACGACCCCCGATCACGGCGACATCAGCGCCCGCAGCACCACCCCCGACGCCGCCATCGACGCCTGCCTCGCCGCCCACCTGGAGCGCGCCTCACTCCCTCGCTTCCACGTCGGCACCGACTGCATCGACTGCGGCCCACGCCGCTACGGCGTCCTCCGCGGAAGCCCGCCCGCGGACACCGCGCCCAGAGACGGTATCGCCACAATCACGTTCCCGGTCGGCGTCCTCAGAAGATGAATTCGCCACATGGGAGGGTCGAGCGCACTGCGCGCAACAGCCTCTCACCCCCTCCGATGCCGCTCGTACAACGCGTCCCGCCAAGCCACGAGATCCGCAAATCGCTCTGCCAACCCCGGATGGCTCCACGATGCCCGCGTGGCCGGACCGAGCGCGATGTACCGCGCATCGACCGGCGCGACGAATTGGAGTGTCACCGCCATCGCCACATCGGCATACGAGAAGCACTCTCGCAGCACCCAGGGTCGGCCACCGAGCGCCGCCCGCAGCCCCTCGAGCTCGCGCACGAGCGTCGCCTCTGCCTCGGCGCACGAAGCCGCGTCGATCCCGTATTTCCGCCGGAGAAACGCAATCGCCACATCCGCCATCGGCATCGCCGCGCGCCGCGCCTTTTCCGGCAAGAACGGCGGCAACATCTCGACCTTGGCCGCGGGATCACCCGCGAAGCGATCGAGGTAAAGCACCCTTCCCGCCGCGAGCGCCGCCTCGCTGCGCGCATTCCATCCTTCGATGTCGGCGCCCTGCGGAAACAGCGTCGCCCCGCTCCCGATCCGATCCGCATGGCGCGCGATGGCGAACGAATCGGCCAGCACCTCGTGCGGTGTGATCAACAGCGGCGTGCTCACCCGCCCCCGGAGCTTTCGAGCCCGGATGCGCAGGAGCGGTTCGCCGATGAGCGGCACATGCTCGCGATAGGCATACGTGAGACGATGATGATCGAGCGCCCAACGCGCTTTCTCGGACCAAGGTGCGAAGTGCTCCGCGACGAACGTGCGCATGGCGTCTCCCGATGGAACACCATCCCGCGCGGCCAGGCGAGCGCTTCGCGCCGGCACGCTCCGACGTTCACTGCCCCGCGAATCGATCGAGCGCATCGTAAAGCGCCGTGCTCATCGCCTCACTGCCCTTGTGCCCGGCATCGTCGATGATGACGAGCTCCGCATCGGGCCACGCGCGGGCGAGCTCCCACGCGGTCTGAATCGGACAGCTCATGTCGTGACGCCCATGGATCAACACCCCTGGAATGCCCGCGAGCCGCCCCGCGTCACGCAGCAACGCCCCCTCTTCCAGCCATGCCCCATGCGCGAAGTAATGCGCACAAATCCGCACGAACGCGAGCCGCGCCGCCGAAGGCCTGCCCCCATAGGGATTGGCGCTGCCATTCGGCTCCAGCGACAGCACCGCGTCCTCCCAAGCACACCAGTCGATGGCCGCCTTCTCGCGCACCGCGAGATCGGGATTCCCCGTCAACCGCGCATAGGCCGAGACCAAATCACCTTCGCGCTCCTCGACCGGAAGCCCCGCGCGAAACCGCTCCCATGCCTCCGGGAAGAACCGCGCCACCCCCGATAGAGCCAATCGATCTCCGATCGCCGCGTCATCGTGACGCTGGGCATCACGATCTCCGAAACATGCTCCGGATGGCGCTCGGCATACGCGAGGGTCAGCGTCGCGCCCCACGAGCCACCGAACAGCAGCCAGCGCGAGACACCGAGATGCCGGCGCAAAAGCTTCATGTCCCGCAGCAGATGCGGAGTGGTGTTATGCGCCATGTCCACGCTCGGATCGCTCGCGTGCGGCGTGCTGCGGCCACAGCCGCGCTGATCGAAGAGGATGATGCGATACCGCGCCGGATCGAAGGCCCGCCGCGGCCCCGCGCTGCACCCGGCCCCCGGCCCGCCGTGCACGACCAGCGCCGGTTTGCCCGCCGGATTGCCACATTCTTCCCAGTAAACGTGGTGACCATCGCCGACATCGAGCATCCCCTGGGCGTGCGGCTCGATGGGCGGGTGGCGGGCAGGCATGATCCGGTGCTCCCTCGACGCTCGTGTATACGACGAGCGCCGGGGACGCGAAAGGGCTGCCTTCCGCCCGACCTCGGCATCCTCACCGGATCGTCACGAGTCGCCGCATAGGCCCTTCGTCGCGCTCTTCAGCGCGGGAGCGCATCCTCGACACGCACCTCGGGCCACCGCGACTCCCATGCTTTGTCACGCCGTCGCTTCTCCCAGGCGTCGGTCTTCACGGCGAACGTGGGAGTCGGGCGAACGACGATGGCAAACAGATCTTCGAGCCCATGCGGGGCCAAGATTCGAATCGTCCCCGCGCCGTCGATCTGCGCGGCGATCGCCGTGGCCGTCTCGGGCCAATGGGCAATGGCCTCTTCCGTGTCGCGATAGCGCCCGTCCCCATTCCTCCGCGCCATGCGCGCTTGGTTGGTGACGGACCAATCGAGCCCGGGCACCGCCGCCGACAGCGCCCGCTCGAGCGCGTGCTCCGCTTCGATCACCCGTGGCTCTTCCACGAGCGCGGCATCGAAGAACACCACGTCGACGTCGCTCTCGCGCACATCGTGGCTGCGGCCCGTGAGCACGTCCCAAACCACGTTGCGCACGAAGCCGGCGCCAATCCATGCATCCGGGAGCCCGAGATCACGGACGGCCCGAAGGCACGAAAGGCGGAGCGGATCGCGCGCCAGGATCTCGATCACCTGCTCGATTCGGCTC